>CAWAHD010000005.1:0-3664795 GCA_963781785.1 uncultured Isosphaeraceae bacterium
GCAACACGCTCAACCGGACGACCATCGCCCAGATCGGCAGCACCAGCAACCCATCCGCCACGGACAACTTCCAGGTCGGCTCGATCACCGTTCGGCCGAAAGCACGGGGGACGTCGCGGCGGTGACCTTCGCGGCGGCGGTGGCGGTGGGAAGAACCCGTTCCGGGCCTGACGCCCACCCCCTTGAGTGGCCGGGCATGCCCAGTCCGTCGGTGCGCAGACCCCCTTCCCCGCGGCGGGACTGGGCATCTCCGGCGACGTCGCCCTCAACACCGTCACCGACGACACCGAGGCGTCGATCAGCGACGCGGGCGCGCCGATGACCGGTGGTGCGGTTAAGGCCTCCGACCAGACGATCATCGCCAGCATCGCCGGCGCAATCACCGCCCGGACGGCCGGGTCCGGCGGCGGCGTGGCCGGCTGGCTCGTACGGTCAGAACGAAATTACCACCACCACCAAGGCGTATGTATCGGGCGCCACGATCAGCGGCACTGGGCTCTACGTTGAGGCAACTAACAACGAGTTCATCGGCAATTTCACCGCCGGCGGCCGGGGTCCCGGCCAGCCCCGCCTGCCGGCGGCGTCGCGGTGGCCGGCTCAGTCTCTTTCAATGAAATCTTGCCCATAACCGAGCTTATGTCTCGGGTGCCAATCTCACGCACGATGGCAATGCCACGATCCAGGCGGTGGACAAGTCGGAGATCTGGGCGATCGCCGGCAGCGCCTCGTTCGGGGGATCGGTCGGCGTGGGTATCGCGATCGGAGTCAATGAGATCGGCTCGGCGAGCAATCCGGCCTTGACCGAAGCGTTTGCCGGCAATTCCACGTTCACGATCGACAATGGCTCGCTGGCCGTTTCCGCGATCGACACCAACTCGGGGAGCATCCGCGGATCGTCGCCGCCACCGGCTCCGCCGGCGCCGGCTCGTCGGGATCGGTTGCGGGAATCGCCGGCATGGTCGCCGTCAACGAGATCATCGGGACCACGAGCGCCTACCTAGACGACTCGACGGTCACTCAAGGAACCGGTTCATCGTCGGCCGTCAGCGTGGCCGTGACCGCGAGCAACAACTCCTACATCGTCTCCGTCGGCGGCGCGGTGGGGGTGGCCGGCGTGGCCGGCGTCGGCGCGGCCGTCGGCTACAACCAGATCGCCACGACCACGACCGCCTATCTCGATCAGACAGACGTCACCGTCGGCGGTGCGGTCACCGACTCGGCCCAGTCTAACGCGACGATCGTCGGCGCCACGTTGGGCGTCGGGGTGAGCACAACCAGCGGCGGCGGCGCCGGAGCTGGCTCCGCGACGGTCAACCAGATCACCGACACGATCGACGCCCACATCGCCGGCGGCTCCAACATCCAGGCCGCCGGGCCGATCGGCCTGTCGGCAACCGATGGATCGTCGATCGTCGGGGTCGCGGGCGGCGTGGCGGGGGCCGCGTCGGGCACAGCCGCCGTGGGTGCGGCCGTCTCTTACAACCTGATCGGCAACACGATCACCAGTTACATCGAGAACTCGACGGTCGACTCGACCGCCTCGTCGCTCACCGTGTCGGCCGATTCCGCCCCGTTCGTTGTGTCGATCGCTGTCGGTGGTGCCGGGGCCGCCACATTCTCGTTCGGTGGTTCAGTCAGCATCAATTCGATCGCCAACGACGTCGACAGCCATATCTCAGACGGCTCGAATGTATCGACCAAGGGCAACGCGAGTGTGCTGGCCAACGAGTCGGCCACGATGCTGGCGGCCGCGGGGGGCATCGCCGCGAGCCGGGGCGCAGAGCGGCGCCGTGGGCGCGGCCATCGCCTACAACTTCGTGGGCGGGGGCTTCAATCCCGCCGACCCCGACCAGACCAACCCCAGCCCGACCACGAGCGACGGGATCACGGCTTACATCGACGACTCCACGGTCAACGTCGGCGGCAGCCTGACCGTCGCCGCCGGCTTCGGCCCGCCCAGCAGCCTGCCCGGGTCCGCCAGTCTCGACATTGCGGTGGCGACCATTCCACTCCCTGAGACCATCTCTGACCAGGTCACCAGCGTCACGGCGGCGGGCGCGGGGGCCGGTACCTTCGCGCTCGGCGGGGCGATCAACCTCAACTTTATCGACAACACGATCGACGCCCACATCTCCGGCGGCTCGCAGGTGACGGCCGGTTCGGTGGCATTGGGCGCCTTGGATTCGTCAACGATCCAGTCGCTGAGCGGCCAGGTCACGGTCGCCACGAGTACTAACAGCGGGGCCGTAGGCGCGGCCGTGGTCGTCAACCAGATCGACAACACGATCCAGTCGTATATTGCCGGCTCGACGGTTATGGCCACGGCCGGCGACGTGACGGACGAAGCCCAGTCAAACCACAACATCGACACGCTCGCCGCGGGCGGCGCCGGCTCTGGCCAGGCCACCTTGGCCGGCTCTGCCGCGGTCAACATGATCGGCGGCACGACCGACGCGTACTTCAGCGATGCAACCGTGACCGCCGACGGCAACGCGTTGGTCGAGGCCACCGACAGCAATACAATCCAGGCTTTCGCTGGGGTCGTGGCCATCTCGCTGGGTGCGGCGGCCGTGGGCGGCAGCGTCGTGGTCGATGAGCTGACCAACAAGACGCCGCGCACGCATCGAGAACTCGACGGTCTCGGCCGAGGCCCTCACCGCCAAGCCGATCATGATCCCGTTCTGGCAGGACGACGCCGAAGGTACGGCAAGCTCGGCGGGAATCCAGGGCCTGGCGGTCGTCGCCTCGACCAATGAGACGATTAACGACGTCGCGGTTAGTGGAGCTGGGGCCCGCGGTGTGGGCATCGCCCTCAACCCGGTGGTCAACCAGGTCGACGACACGACCAACGCGCACATCAGCAGCTCAAAGATCAACAGCGCCACCCAAAAGGGAGGCTCGCCATTGTCGAAGCGCACCAGCAGACGAACATCACCAGCGGTAGCGGCGTCCTGGCCGGCGGGGGCTCGGCCGGCGTCGGCGCGGCCATCGACACCGAGCTCTTGGGCAGCAACACCGACGCGTTTATCAGCAACTCGACGGTCTACGCGGCCACCGAGGTCTATGTCTCGGCATTGACCCGCGAGTCTGTCATCTCGGCCACAGCTGGCATTGCTGCGGGCGGTCTCGGGCTGGCCGGGGCGCTTCCGACGTCGACCTCACCGGCACGACGCAGGCGTACATCAGTGACAACTCCACGATCAACACTGCCGGTGACCTCACCGTCACCGCCAACGATGGAGCCAACCTGACGCTGGGGGTCGGCTTCGTGGGTGGCGCCGGGGGCTTGGCCTTCGGAGGCGCGATCGCCCTGGGCATGGACAGCGACCAAACCTCGGCCCAGATCGCCGATTCGACCACGAATGCCTCGGGCAATACCTCGGTGGAGGCCGTGTCGAGTGAAACCCTCACGACCACGGCGATCGCCGGCGCGGAAGGCTCGTTAGCCCTCAACCTGGCGCTGACCATCATCGATCTGAGTGGCTCGACCACGGCGGCCATCAGCGATAGCTCCGTCACCTCGGGCGGCACGGTCGACGTCATGGCCGACGACACGCCGAGCATCACCGATCACATCGGCAGTGGCGGCATGGGAGGCTTTGCTGCAGGCGCCGGCATCGAAATCGTCACGATCACCAACGCCCTCGCGGCCGATATCAGCTCAGGTTCGGTGGTCAATGCCGGCGGCGACGTCGATGTTACGGCCACAGGCGACGCGTCGATCAACTCGGTCATCATCTCGTTCTCACTCAGCGGCATCGCCAGCGTGAACGGAGCCATCTCATTGATCAGCGTCGGCATGGGCCTGGATAGCCAGGGAGCCTCGCAGGTGAACGGCCTCACTAACGACGTCAATAACGACATCTCTTCGAGCGGCGGGCTGGGGCTCAGCAACCAGTTTGGGCGGACCGGCCAGGCGCAGAGTTCCATGTCGAACCGGCCGAACGTCACCGGCGTATTGACGCCGGCGCCGCGGCAGGCTCGGTCGACACCGACGCCTTCATCGGTAACGGAGCGGTGGTGCACGCCGGCGGCAACCTGAACCTGACGGCCACGGACAGCGTAAGCGCAAACCCGCTCGTCGGGCAAGGGAGCGTCTCCGGGTACGTGAGCTTCGGCGCTTCGGTCAGCATCGTCGACATCGCCAGTGTTACCGACGCTTCCATCGGCTCGGGCGCGAGGGTGGATGCCAGTAACAGCGGCCCCGGCAACCTGTCCGTCGGGGCCAGTTTCACGGATAACGTGACACCCCAGGTGTATGCGGGCACGGCCGGAGGCACGGCCGCCTTGGGCGCGCAGGTGGCAATCATCAACGACACGAGCTCGCAATCGGCGACAATCGGATCGGGGGCGACCATCGCGCGGGCGAACTCGGTAAACATCGTGGCGACGGTCGATCGCACGCTCAACGCGCAGGCCCTGGGCGGGACGGCGAGCCTCCTGGTCGCGGCCGGCGCGGCTATCGCGCAGGCCTCGGTCACGGGCGGCACCACGGCCGCCCTCGGCAGCCAGGCCAACGTCGGCGGCGGCGATGTCGGCTCTGTGACCGTCAACGCCAGCGCCAACGACGTTGTAACCACCAGCGCCTTTGCCGTGGCCGCCGGCATCCTCGCCGGCAACGGCGCCGACGCCACCGCTTCGGTGACGCCGAGTGTCGCCGCTTCTATCGGCTCCAGTAGCACGATCGACCTGACCGGCGATGCGTCGGTGCTGGCCACTTCGACGACCAGCGCCCTGGCCACCACCACGGGCGTCAATGTCAGCGCGCTGGGGTTCTCGGATGCCAGCTCCCTGGGCGGCTCGGTCTCGACGGCTCAGGTCGCTCCGACGATCACCGCGTCGGTGGGCTCGGGCACTGTCCTGGACGTCGCCGACCTGACGCTCCGCGCCCTCTCCGATGACACCTCCAACGCCCTTGCCAGCGCGTCGGCGGGCACCCTTCTGGCAGGCGACTCAGCGCGCAGGCCAACAGCAGCGTTACGCCCGCCGTCTCGGCGACGACCGGCTTCGGCGTGCAGGTGAACGCGACGAACGACGTGACGATCGAGACCGTTTGTCTGCTGACGTCCGTCGCCAGCGCACCCGGGATCAGCGTCTCGGGCCTGGTCGGCGTCGCCCAGAATGCGGCCAGCGCCACGGGCAGCCCGACCCTTACGGCCCAGACCGGCGGACACAATACGTTTCACGCGGGCAACATCCTGATCGAGAGCGATTACCAGGATTCTTCGTTCGACCCCGGCCATGCGAACCTCGGCACGAGCGCGACGGCCACGACCACCGGCGGCGGTGGCCTGGTCGGCACAGTCGGGAGCGCGGCCACTGTTGCGCACGACGTGACCGCAACCAGCTCGGTCGGACCCGGCTCGTCGCTGGACGCGACCGGGAACATCACGATCGAAAATACGAGTCCCGCGCTCGCGGGCTCCGGCAGCGCGATCCTCGATGCCCAGGCGTCCGCCAGCGGCGACTCGGTCGGGGGGCTGGCCTCCGCGGGCACCACCAACGCCACGGTGAGCCTGGTCGACCAGTACACTGCCGCGGTCGACTCCGATCCGGCCGATCCGACGACAATCGCCGGCCTCATCGTCACGATCCAGAACCTCACGAGCACTCGCGCCTTCTCCAATGTGGACAGCAGCAACTTGGCCGGCCTGGGGGCCGGCGGGTCGATCAGCTCCACGATCCTCGACACGGAATCCTCACTCGTCCACCTGGAACAGGACAGCACGGTCCAGGGGCTGTCCGTCTCGATACAGAACGTCCCGTTTCTCGACCTGACGCCCGAGATCACCGGCAACGCGGGCAGCGCCATCGCCTCTGTGGAACTGGCGAGTGCCGTGGCCAATCTCAACGCGAACAACTTGATCAATCTCGACCCGAATGTGACCGTGATCGCGCCGAACGGCGTCTCTATACAAGCCATCGGCCGCACTTTGATCGAGGCGGCCAGCGCGGCGAACTCATCGGCGGCGATCGCCTTCGCCACCGCGACCTCGGACCTGGTCGCGAACCAGACCGACGCAATCAACATTGGGGCTAACGACCTGATCCAAGGGGATGAGCTGGTTCGTCTCACCGCGGGGGGGCTGAACTCGCTGGGCAGCGAGGCGGCGACCTATATCGCCGGAGTTGGTGGGGCTGCGACCAGCAATGCGGACGGCGCCGTCAATACCACAACGACGATTACCGTCGCCCCGGGCGCAGATCAACTCGTCCGACGCGATCATCTTCGCCGAACCGACCGTCGACGTCGGGCTCGAGGCGGTTGCCGTCGCAAACACCTTGCAGGCGTACTTCGCGAACTTCGTCAACACCATCGATTTCTTCGGCTACCACACCAACCTCGACAACGGCGAGCATCCCAATACCAACAGCAGCCGCACCGACGATACCGTGGTATACATCCAGGGCCAGGTCAACCTCATCGATTACGGCACGGTCGGCCTCACCATCAGCCCCCTGGGCGCGGTGACCGGCACGTTCACCGACGCGGATGGCTTGACCGGACCGGTCGAGCCGCTCACCCTCACGACGGACTCGTCCGGGAATTACCACGTGAGCGGCCTGACCAACACGATCGTCAGGACCAGTGGCCGTACCAGCGGAGGCAATAGCATCCCGGTCTTCGGCAATCCGTACCAGCTCTCCGTTACGTCGGGGACCACGAGCAACGACCTCACCTTCTCGGCTCCCAGCATCATCGTCGACCAGGGCCCGATCACGGAAGTGCCCGACTATGCCGCGGTGACCATCAATTCGCAATTGAGCACGCCGTTGTATCTCGACGGCTTCAACTCGACCGTATCCACGCCGAACGACACCCTCCCCACCATCACCTTCCTGGGCAATGGGACTGCACCCGTGCCGCAGGTCGATGGCCAGACCGCCGCGAACCTGACGGTGAACGCCGATTCGGACGTCCACGTGAACGGATTCATCGACACCGGGCAGGGGCACGTCGTCATCGACACCACGGGCAACATCTTCACCGGGCCGGCCGGGAGTGGGATCGTGGGGCAGTCCGTAGCGCTATCGGCCGGATCGGGCAGTGTGGGCACGGCTCCTGCTCCGCTGACCGTGGTGCTGGGGAACGACGGTGCTCTCTCCGGCTCGGCCGCGGGGAACGCTTACCTCGCGATCGAGCGGCCCGAGGCGGCCGCGTCGTACACGGGGTACGGTCCCTTCCCGGATGTCCCGCTGATTCAGAATCTCAGCGCCGGCGGCAACATCGGCCTGACCCTCGAGGGCGGAATCTACTACAACTACGCCACCGGAACTTTCCAAACCCGGACCTCGGCTTATGAGCTACAAGCCGTGAAGGCCCAGGGCACGCTGACTGTCTATGACACGGCGGGGAGCCTGCTCGTGGACCACGGCGTCACCTCCGGCTCGGGCAGCCCGACGCTCACGGCGACGGGCGGAGTGAGCGACCGGACCGCCACGCCGGAGAGCGGCGCCACGGGCTCGCTCTCCTCGCTGGGCAGCCTCGGCCTGCCGGGCCTGTCCGACGGCGCCGTTGCCTGGGGCGACTTCAACAACAACGGCTTCCTCAGCGTGGCCATCGCCGGCCGCGACAACCAGGGCAACTTCGACACCGAGCTTTGGGTCAATAACGGCGACGGCACCTTCACCCAAGACACCCAGACCCAATTTGTCGGTGTGGACCAACCATCGCTCTCGTGGGTCGACGTCATGGGTAACGGCCTGCTCGACCTGCTCGTCACCGGGCGAAACAGTGCCCGCGTCCCCGTCACCTTGCTCTATCTCAACAACGGCAACGGCAGTTTCACCCTCGACACCCAGGCCAACCTGCCCGGCGTCCAAAATGGCTCGGCCGCGTGGGGCGACCTCAACCACGACGGCCTGCCTGACCTGGTGCTCACCGGCCTCAGTGCGCCGGGGCCGATCACCGATGTCTTCATCAATAACGGCAATGGCACGTTTACACCCGACACCCAGGCTAGCCTGCCGGGTCTCACCAACAGCTCGGTCGCCCTGGGTGATTACAACAACGACGGCTACCTCGACATCCTGCTCGCCGGTCAGACGGCGCAGGGCAGCCTAATCACCGAAATCTTCCAGAACAACGGCAACGGCACCTTTACGCTCGACTCCCAGGCCAACCTGCCCGGCATCGACAACGGCTCGGTCGCCTGGGGCGATTTCAACAACGACGGCTACCTCGACATCCTGCTGACCGGGACCAACGTCTCGGGGACCCCGATCGCCGAGGTCTTCGAGAACAATGGTGGCACGGGCGCGTTCACGAACATCAACGCGAACCTCGACGGCGTGAGTGGCGGCACGGCGGCTTGGGCCGACTTCTACGGATCTGGCGACCTCGAGATTCTCCTGACCGGGACCGACAGCTCCGGCAACGCCGTGGCGCTGCTCTACACTGGCAACGGCAGTGGCACCTTTACCGAAGACACACAGTCCGGCCTGACGGGGATCTCCGCCGGCTCGGCGGCCTGGGGCGACTTTAACAACGACGGCAAGCCGGACCTGATCGTCACCGGTGAGACGGGAAGCGTGGCCTCGACCGAGCTCTACCTCAACAGCACCGCCGCGCCGGAAATCTCGGTGTCCGCGCCGACGGGCCTCTTGTTCTCGACCCTCTCACCCACGTCCGTCCTGGTCAGTTGGAACCCGCCCACCGGCGTCAACCGAACGAGTGGCTATAGCTACAACCTGCTTGTGGGCACCACACCGGGCAGCGACAACGTGGTCGACCCGATGGCCAACCCGGCCACCGGTCAGCTCAGTGTGGCCCGGCGCGGGTCGATTCAAGGCGCGAGCTGGGAGATTAATGGTCTGACGCCCGGCCAGACCTACTACTGGACCGTGCAGGCCGTCAGCCCATCGCTCGTCGGTTCTCCCTTCGCCCCCGAGCAAAGCTTCAACACCGATTATCCCGTCTTCAGCACCCGCGAGGGGAGCCCGATCACCCTGAGTGCCAGCGTCTTGGCGAGCCCGACCGGGACGGGGTATACCTACTCGTGGAACATCAACGGCCAGCCCAACGCCGCTAGCGGCGCGACTGTGACCTTGACCTGGCCGCAGCTCCAGTCCCTGGGCATCGACGAAGGCCCCGCCATCTTCCCGGTCGTCCTGTCCATTTCGAGCCCGGGCCAATCGACCGTGACGCGCGAGGCCACAATCTCGCTGGCCGTTACTCCGCCGACCGTGACCATCTCAGGCTTGCCGCCTGTCAGCGAGATCAACGTTCCCGTCACCTTGAGCGCGACGGTCTCTAGCCCGAGCAACGGGGCCACCGCGGCCGGGTTCGATGAGATCTGGGAAGTGACCAATAGCTCCGGGGGAGCCCTCGTGGCCGGTCAGAGCATCAATCTCGACGGCAACAACCCGATCCCCTTGCCCAGCGGACTGTTCGCCCGCGCCACCGGCCTCACGATCGACGTCTCGTTCCAAACGGACTCCGGCGGCGTGATTCTGGGCGAGCAGAACCAGCCGGTCGGCGACACGCCCGCGCAGTCGATCCCAATCCTCTATGTCGGCACCAACGGCCTGTTGTATGCCGAGGCGTTCGACGGCTCTGGCAAGCAGTTAGTCAGCACCCAGCCGGTCGACAACGACGAGGCGCAGCAGGTCGTGCTAACCGAGTCTGGCGGCAGCGAGTCGCTCACGTTAAATGGCACTCTCGTCGGGACGCTGAGCGGCTTGGGCGCCTCGCCGAGTCTCGGCTACGCTCAGGTCGGGACCGGCTATGCCAACGGCGCGACGGCCCTCACGAACGGCTTCGACCCATTCATGGGCACAATCGGCGCGTTGCAGATCGCCAATAGCTCCGCGCTGGCGGGAACGCTGGCGTTTCCGGCATCCGCCGACGGCCAGGTGACCTTCACGCCGCCGAGTCTGGGGAATTACACGCTTAATCTTTCGGTCGCCGACAGGGACGGCGGCGCGGGACTCTCGCCGGCACAGACCGTGGATTCCGTACCGCCGACGCCGTCTATCAGTGGCTTGCCCGCGACGGGAGTGTGGGGCTCACCGATCACACTGACGGCAAACCAGGCCGGCGCCGGCACCGTTCCCGTCGCTGGCCTGAACAACGTCTGGACCGTGAGCACCGTGCCGGGACAGGAGATTGTTGCCGGGCAAAACCTTGTATTCAACGGCGCGGATCCGATCTCCTTGCCTTCCGGGCTGATCACTGGCGCCACAAACCTCTCTGTGAGCATAACCTTCCAGACACGCCCGGCGGAGATGGCGTCATCCTCGGCTACCAGAACGAGCCGGCCGGAACCACGCCCAGCGCCTACGTACCTGCTCTCTACGTCGGCACAAACGGTCTGCTCTACGCCGAGATCTACGACGGCACTTTCCGGCAATTAGTCAGCTCCAAGCCCGTCAATGACGGTGGTCTGCATACTGTGTCTCTGGTCGAGACGGGCAACTCTCAGTCGCTGACGCTGGACGGTAACCTGGTCGGAACGCTGAGCGGCACGCCGGTCCCGTACAACATGACGTTCGATCAGCTCGGCACCGGCTTCGGTAATAACTCTGCGTACACAGCCACCCCCGCCGTGGCCTACTTCCCCTTCACCGGCGCGATCGACAGCCTGACGATCACCCAGGGGACCGCGCTCGCTGGCTCGGTCGCGCTCAAGGGCTTGTCGGGTAACCAGATCACCTTTACGCCTCCCGCCGTGGGGACCTACACCGTTGGTGTCTCCACGACCAACCTTGGCGATATGAGCGGCAGCACTAGCCAGACCTTCGTCGCCACCGACGTCGCGCCTACGCCGGGCATCACCGGCTTGCCCGCCACCAGCGCAGAGGGAACGCCGGTCACCTTGATGGCCTCCGTGACCGATTCGGTACCGGCCGACGTCGCGGCCGGGTTCGGCTATGTTTGGTCCGTCACGGGGCCGGCCGGCTTTGGCAATGCCGTGGTCCTCGGTCAGGGGTTGAATCTCAACGGCGATAGCGCTATCAACCTGCCCACCGGCCTGATCGCCTATGCCTCGACGTTCACCGCGACCGTAACGTTCGAGACGACGTCTGACGGCGTGATCCTCGGCTACCAGAACGAGCCGGCCGGCACCACGCCGACCCAGTACATGCCGGCCTTATACGTCGGCAGCAACGGTTTGCTCTACGCCGAGATCTTCGATGGCAGCTTCCGGCAGATGGTCAGCAGTAAGAAGGTCAACGACGGCAACATGCACACGGCCGAGCTGATCGAGACCGGCGAGTCGCAGTTGCTCTACCTCGATGGAAACCTGGTCGAAGACTTGCTCGGCGCCCCAAACCCGCTGAACATGATTTATGATCAGCTCGGGACAGGCTACACCGTCGGCTATCCGAATGCTCCCAGCGGCTACTTCCCGTTCACTGGCACGATCAGCAGCCTCTCGATCAACACCGCGGGACCGCCCGCCTTGGGTGGTTTGCTTACGGGGTCCGTCTCCCTCGCCGGCTCGACCGGCAATCAGATCACATTTACTCCTCCAGACACCGGCCCGTACACGATTACGCTTGCGGCCACCGACGCCACCGGTCTCACCGGCTACCAGACAACGACGTTCAGTCCGACTGACGTGACCCCCACGATCAACATCCCCGCCATGTCTTTGGCGACGCAGGGTGCGAGTTTCACCGTCAACGGCTCGTTTACTGACGCGCCGGGCGACGGGCCCTGGTACGTCGACGTGAACTACGGCGACGGTACCGCCACCCAATATGCGATAGGTCTCTACGCGAACAGTCAAGGCATCGTTGACGACTTCACACTCGGCCCCGTCTACGCCAAGGCCGGCCTCTTCGGCGCTCAGGTGACGCTCATTAACGGGGATGACCAGATCGTCCGAGCGACGATCCAGGTTACAGTCACCGGCTTCACGGTCGACGACGGCAGCCCGCAGCAGTCGGTGGTCCGAAGCTTGACATATGTCTTCACCTCGCCCACCCAGGCGGGGCCAGGCGCGTTCGAGTTGCGGCGGAACGGCCGCCCGAGCAAGATCGATCTGCACCTGACTCCACTTTCCGACGGGATGACCTACATCATCAGCTTCAGCGGCGCGGGGGTCATCGGTGGCTCGCTGCCCGACGGCAAGTACACGCTGATCACCTTGCACGACAAGGTGAACGTCCTGTCGGGTCCGCCCATGACCAGCAACGACGTGAACACGTTCGTCCGGCTCTTCGGCGACGTCGAAGGACTCGGCGTGGTGAATGCCGCCGATAAGGCGCTGTTGAAGCAAGCCGAGGGGGACTCGAGCTCGCCTGAGGCCGCGTACTTCGAGTACGACGGTAAACCTGGGATCGACAAGACCGACATCGCGCAGTTCAACAAGCGGTATAAGGGTAAGTTGGATCCGCCAATGAAGGCCCCGGCCAAGTTCAAGGGCCGGAAGCTGCCGGATCATGTCGCGTCCCATCATAAAACGGCGAAGACGCGCCCGGCGGGCGCGAACGGCGTGAAGTCCATGGTGCGGCCGCTCAAGAGGTCGATCAAGCTGCTGCCGCCTGACGGCAGCCACCAGGGTTGATCCAATCCCGGGTGCTGGGCCGTGAATACCGCGTGCCCCGCACCCGAATCCGGCGCCTATCGCCCGAGGAGTGGCCCAATCAAGTCGCAGCCTCCCCCGGAATTGGGCAGATACGGCACCCGGTTCCGAGTCGTCTATCCGAGGGTTTTCAAGCCTTGCTCCGATTCGTCGTCAATGCGAGGATACCGTAGAATCGGTGAGTTCAAGCTCTACCGGGTATGCCAACCTCGGACCGGGTGCGCCGATCTGGCAGCCACAACGGACCCACAATCCGGTCCGCGTAAGAGGGTGCGGCCGGCGGTCGCAGCACGAGCTACTCACTCACTCAACCGGTCGGCAAGACCTCGCTAATTCCATGATCGCGTGCCTGACCTCCGGTGTCAGGCCACGCCATGCAGCGACAAGCTCGCGAAGTGCCACGAAGTCCCGACACAGTTCCGACAGACCCTGGGCCCATTTCTCGCAAAGTAAATGAGGCAAATAATTTGCGTCAGATGGGACGCGGGTGCAATTCCCGCCGCGTCCAGTTGGTTTTTCAAAAGTCCTTATCTTGAAATGACTTGCGACTACAAGAGACGCGGGCATGTTACCCGCCGCCTCCAGTTCTCGGCGTACCGCACGATTGGCGAGGACTGACGGAAAGCCCTCTGCGCTACCCGTTTCCAGTGATTCATCTCTTTGCCTCGCGGATCATTCCTCGTAGTCTTGCGGCCAAATGACACGGTAAACGCAGCGCATCTGCAGGGCGAGCGGGTGACTTTTGCGTAGCGGGCGAGCGAGCTACTGACGCACATTCAGTTGCTCGGGCAAAGTGGGCTATTGGGACGAACTACTAGCTGCGTCCGTGTTTCCTTCCTCCGGCTTTCTTCTTCCGGAGGCGAGATGGACCAGCTTGTCCTGGAGCACCGCGACACAGAGTCGCGCCTGCGCGTTTCGGGGGTCGAGACGTAAGGCGGTACAAGCTTCGCCCAACGCCTTTCGCAGTGCGTCTTCGATCGTAGGGTGATCTGGAATTCGCCAGGCGTTTTTCGATTCCTGCACGAAAGCCGCGGCCAGCACGAGATGGAACATCGCTTCGTGGGGATCTCTTCGTACCAGCGTCTTCGCGAAAGCGGAGAGACATGCGGCAATCTGGCGGGCAGCGTCCAGGCGGCCAGCCCCGCGTTGCTCCGCGCCCCGACTCGCGGCAATGCCAGCCACCTCGAAGGCCGCGGCGGGAAGCAAGGCGGTGTCGAGGCCGACTGCCTCGCATCTTGATTCGAGCGCCCGGATGACCGCACTGGCGTGGGCATCCGGGTCGAGGCGGCCCTTCGATTCGCCGGTGGAATTTGGGCCGGACGAATACGGGTTGACATCGCTGGCAATCCATTCCGCCACTCTCCACTCCAGGCATGCCGGCAGGCGTCTATCGGCCGGGAATCTCTGGATCGCGGCGCGAAGCTTCGCGCTCGCGCCGTCACCGGGGGCCAAGTCCAATCGGGCAAGGGTGGCAACAAGTCCGATCGCCGGATCGCCCCCGGCCCGCTCGCTCAACCGATCGAGCATTCGAATGTGAGACTCCAGCAGCCGCCGCCGCGGTTCTTCCAGGCCGCTTCGACCCAGCAGCACGGCGATCATTCGTCGCGAAGTGTCGATCGAGACGATCACCTCAAAGTGTCGCGGGTCGTGGACCAAGCGTTCCAGCACATCCTCAGCGCGCTGCACGCACGCCAGCGCCTCGTCGAATCGCTGTTGGAGGCGGGCGACCCACGCGAGTTCCATCAGAGCCCGTGCATACGCCTCGTCGACATCCGGGTCGTCCGCGCCAAATCTTCGCGCTTCTAGTAAGTCCAGGCTGTCCATGAGCAGCGCGCGTGATTCGGCGAAGTTATTGCGGCGCCCGAAATCTACCGCGAGTTGACGTTCCAGTTCGCAGATCGCGACGAGGTTCGATGTGGCGAACCCTCGATGCCTGCGCAGTTTCGCCGTGAGATCGCGTGCAGCACGCGACGACCTTCCGAAGCGTTCAGCCGTGAGCATTTGCGGTGCATCCACGGTCGTCGCCAGAAGGCCCACGAGATCGTGGACCGTGCCGGACGTCGCTGTGTCGCTTTCGATGGCACGTGCCAGGGCATTCTCGGCCCGCGCGCGCTCGGCTTCGGAACGGCGCCAGAGCGTGAGCAAGCCCACGAGGCTCGAAGCCACGGTGAACGCGAGGATGGCCAGAAGGGACGCGAACGCCGGCCGGCGCCGGCACCATCGACTGGCGTGTTCGAGCTTCGAGACCGGATGCGCCCGGATCGGGAACCCGTCAAGCCAGCGCTTTCAGGTCGTCCGCGATCGCGCAGGCCGATGCGTATCGCCGCCGTGGGTCTTTCCGCAGGCAAGTCAGGGCGATCGTTTCGAGGTCGCGCGGCAGATCGGGGACAAACGTCCGGAGTGGGGCGGGTTCGCGGCTTCGCACCAGATCGAGGGTCTCGATCACCGACGCGGCCTGGAACGGAGGACGCCCGGTCAAGAGGCTGTACAAAGTTCCCCCGAGGGCAAACACGTCGGATCGCGGACCGATAGCGGCGCGGTCGCCGATAATCTGCTCAGGAGCCATGAACGACGGCGTCCCCCGCACTCCGATAAGACCGGACGCGGTCGCGCCCGGGTCGTCGCCCGGCCAGGCAATTCCGAAGTCGGCGATCATCGGCGTCACTTGATCCCATGGACCATCGGGCACGCCGTCGAGCAAAATGTTCGAGGGCTTGATGTCGAGATGCAACATTCCGGCGCGATGGATCTGGTCGACGGCCCGCGCTATTGTCGCGATCAACTGGGCGGCGACGCGCGCGGGCAAAGGGCCGGTGGCGCGCTCCGCCAAGCTTCCCCCGGTGATCAGGTCGAGGACGAGGTAGAGACAGCCGTCTTGCTCGCCCGCCTCGTGGATCCGGACGACGTTGGGATGGCGGACCCGCCCGATCGCCTGGGCCTCGCGTAGCCAGCGCCTGCGAGCCTCCGCACCGATCTCAAAGCTCGCGCTAACGACCTTGATGGCGACGCGGCGAGCCAGTTGCGGCTGCCACGCCTGATAGACGACCGCCATTCCCCCCCGCCCGAGCAGGCCCTCGATCACGAACCCCGGGATCGTCGGCGGTCGGTCGGGCTCCGCCCGTCGCGACGGACCGCGTCCCGGAGAGACGGACGCACCAGCGGCGAGCCGCTCCAGGACTTCCTGACAATTCACGCACATCTGGACATGAGCTTCCATCGTCGCGAAGTGTGAACCGCTCGCCGAATCGCATGCAAACTGGCTGAGCGTCTCGGACGTGGGACATGGGGACATGGCGAAACCTCAAGGGCGGACTGAAGGTTCAATCAATCTGGAGCCTGTCCGAGTTCTGGATCATGCAACGACCGTGCGGCCAGGAGCCGTTGCCCCTCATCTCGGAGCATCTGCCGCACCCGCTTCTGGGCCGCGAACGCGGCGTAGTAAGAGATTCCCGCGGCCTCTGAAGCCTCGCGCACCGACTGCCCCAGGACGGCGACGTTCCAGAAAATCTGCCAGGTCCGTTCGTCAACCCGCCGCCGAACGGCGTTTTGGCCGTCGTCGGCCAGGCGGAGAAGAACCGGGCGTTCCATTCCCGAGTCTTCTTCGGCCTCGAATTCAGCAGGGGCTTCGTGCAACAGCGACTCGGCAAGCTGGTCCTCCAGCGAAAGCACTGCGTCGGCGTTCTTCTTCCGCAGCAGATCAATGGCTCGCGACTGGCACAAGCGGCGGAGCCAACCGCGAAACGTCTTCCCCGGGTCGTAGCGGAAGGTGCGCATTCGCCGCGCCAGGTCGATACAGACCCGCTGGGAAAGCTCTTCGGTGGACTCGGCGTCGAGCCGGTATCGACCGGAAATCGACCGGATCACCGGATCATACCGCGTGACGAAATCGACCCAGGCTTCGTGATCGCGCCAGTCGCAGAGGCGGTTCAGAAGCGTCGGATTGGTCGTGCCCGCATCGTAACTGACCATCGCGGAAACCTCAGGTCGAAACTGTCGATCTGAACACACTCGCCAGGAGCCGCGTTAATACCCTTCGTACTACTTTATGGGGAGGCTTGACTTACTGACGGTGCGGATCGGCCAAACTTGCATGAGGGCGTCCTCGCCCGCCGGATTTCGGCTCCGAAGTGAAGTTCTCCATGCAGTGCCCAGTGGTTTTGGTGACTTTACCAGGCTTGCCGGCACGCCAGCAAGATCCGGGCTCAAGAACATTGAGTGTCTCCCGGCGGCTTGGTCGATCAGGATGAAAAAACTAGCCGCGTTTCAGTTTCTGTCCCGGCGACGGAAGTATCTAGCGACTTGGTCGCAATCATGACAACCATAGCTGTTCACACCCTGGAGTCCCTGAAAACAAGGGGGTTTTCAATCAGCGACATCTGTAAAACGACGGTTTTACGACTGTCAGATGCTCTGGGACCCCTTGTTTTCCAGCGTCCCGACCTGTCAACGGCTACTGCCAGATGAGGAGGCATGGTCATGAGACTCCTCTCGCAGCGGGTTCGCCCAAATAAAGTGAAGACATGGCTGCGGGCGGGGTCAGGGGCAGATCGGTCCCGCAGGCGGAGCCGGCGGTTCCTGGTCGAGGCGTTGGAGCCGCGCCGGCTCCTCTCCCTGACTCTGACCGCGGCCGGCCAGGCTGCCGGCTTCGGTCTGTCGACGTTCGCCACCGGTTTCCCGGAGTGCTCTGACGCCGGACCGCTGGGTGTCGCCTTTCCCACGACCGGCGGTGTTCTTGTCAGCGACTATCCCGGCAACCTCCGGCTTTTTCCGACGGACACTGACGGGCAAAACGCGGCGAACATTGCCGCGATCAATAATTTCGGGGGCGGCAATGCGTTCGGACTCGCCCAGCTCAATGGCAAGATCTACCTGTCGCAGCAGACTGCTGGCGATGTCGTCCAGCTCATCAACAACGGTGCGTCCACCCAGGCGATCGTTTCGGGGATTCCCCATGCCTCGGCCGTCCTCGCGGATCCGTTCAACAACCTGCTCTACGTCGACAGTGGTTTCGCTGCTCCGATCTACGTGGTGGATCCGGTTGTGAAGACACTGAGTCTCTTCCAAAACGTCATTGCGGACGGCCTCTCGCTATCTGCAGACGGCAAGACCCTGTATGGTGCCATCTACGGCGGCGCCGACGCAGGGCATGTCCTGGGCTTCGACGTCACGACCAAGGCCGTGGTCTTCGACTCCGGTGAGATCTCGGGCGTGCCGGATGGCATCGCCTTGGGCAAAGGGCCGGTGGCGGGAAATGTTTTCGTCAACACGAATGGCGGAACAGTCGTCGAAGTGAACCTCGTGACGGCGGCCCAGACCATCATTGCCTCGGGAGGCTCGCGCGGGGATTTCGTCACCGTCGACCCCAGAGACGGCACGCTGCTCGTGACCCAGAGCGACCGGATCATGCGGCTCGTCCCAGGCGTTTTTGCCATCCCTCAATTGACCACGACGACCACGCTCGACGTTTCGCCCGAGACTTCGAGCTTCGGCCAGACGGTCACCCTGACGGCCGTCGTGGCCACCGCCGGGACCGGCATCCCGACCGGTACCTTCACGTTCACGATCGACGGCCAGGCGCAGGCCCCCGTCAGCGTGACCGAAGTGGGAGGCTCGGATCAAGCAACCTTCACAACCTCGACGCTGGTGCCGGGCATCCACACCATCACCGCCGCCTACAGCGGCGACACCACCTTCGCTTCCAGCGGCTCCAACCCGGTGAATGTGACCATCAACCCCGGGCGTCCGACTGGACCAACTGTCCCCACGCGAACCTTCCTGACAGCACGGCCCAGACCGGCGAACCTCGGGCGGCCAGTCACCTTGACGGCCACGGTCAAGGATCTCAAGCGCGGTGGCAGCACCCCAAGCGGGTCTGTCACCTTCCTCGACGGCACGTTCAGTCTGGGCACGTTCGCTCTTCGGCGTGGCAAGGCGAGCCTCAAGACCTCGAGCCTGCCCCTCGGCCCAAATACAATCCATGCCGATTACGCGCCGAGCCCGGGTTTCGCTCCCAGCACCGCGGCCATCGTCGAGAACGTCCGGGCACATCGATCAAGAAGAAAGGCCGCGCCATCCGCGAAGTCTGTAAGACGCGCGGTCCCTTCGACGCCCATCGCCATCCGCATCGGCGGGGTTGCAGCGATTCACGTTGGCGCCGTCACAATCGTAGGTGGACCCACCGTGCTTGGACCGATCGCGCCCGTCCAGGGAACGGCGGCACGCAGCGACGTCATCCGCGCAGCAACTCGTCACGTCCGGACGGCACCCGCGGGAACCGACAATGGCGTCCCCGGCAGTGCGGTCCGGCGCAAGCACGCCGCCAACCAATCGATCCCGGCGGACTCAATTGCCGAGGGGATGCGGCCGAGACCCGACGTCGCTCTGTAGTCATCTACATTTATACGTACTAATGTATAATGCATAACTACTTGTGTATCTTGGCGAGTTCCTCTCTCTCTCTCTCGACGCGGGTTGGATTCTTCATGCCTTCAATCTGCATCCGGAGAATCAGCAGCGACGAGCCAAATCCAGGATGGCGGTCCTGACCGAAGGCGTCAGGCGATGCCAGTTCGCGACCACCTCCAGTAGTGCCGCGTCAGTGCAGACATAGTGCAACCACTGGCACCCAAGCTCGACGTAAGTATCATTCATCGAAACGACTTGCGGAATCTGGGACGCGGGTGCAATTCCCGCCGCCTCCACTCGTCGTGCTGTAAGTCATTAGATATAAATCACTTGCGCCAATTTGGGACGCGGGTATGTAACCCGCCGCCCTTGAGTATATCAAACTACCGACATTCATCGTAGCCACGTCAGCAATAACAACTTAGAGATGTTGTTGTCGGTACGGATCCAAGTCAAGACGTGTTGTTTCTCACCAGCATCGCCGCCGAAATCCCGGCCAATGCCCGACCCGCCGCCGATCTTTGATCCGCGCTGTTGCTGACGAACGCTCGGCTTTGTCTATCAAGCCCGCTAAGCGCCCACCACCGGTCGTTTGGGTGTTGCAGCGACGACCAACCTCGCGATCGTCAACGAGTGTGGGGCAACTCTGGAACGGTCGCTCGGGTACGGCACCCCAGTTCGTGGGTTCAAATCCCGCCGCCCCAACATTTCTCCGCACAAGCCCATGGTCGTTTTCGACGGTCGGCTTTTTACCGGAAGTCACGGGCCTTTCACCCGGCAAGCCGAATTCAAACGCCGTCTTGTTTTGTGAGGGTTTCCGGAGCAAGTTCGTTGCAAGTCGTTTGCTTGCCTCAAATTCCGTGGTTCAAAAATGGGCGTCCCGATGATTTCGGAAGTCGATTCTGATAGAATCCGCCGTGTTCCGAAGGAACGGCGACCCTGACCTGCTTTCTTGCGGGAAATGACTGCCAACGTGAACGACTCAAATCCTCACGATGTGACGCAGGACCATCAGCGAAATCCGATCCAGACGGATGAAGGTTCGCCCGCCAAACATCTCCAGCGGATCGGTCGCTACCGCATCGAGAAGGTGCTGGGCAAAGGGGGCTTCGGTCTCGTCTATCTGGCCCAGGACGAGCTACTGAATCGGCCGGTCGCCGTCAAGGTGCCGCACGCCAAACTGATCTCGAAACCCGAAGATGCCGAGGCATATCTGGCTGAGGCTCGCACGGTCGCCAATCTCGATCATCCCCACATTGTTGCCGTCTACGATGTCGGCAGCACAGTGGACTGTCCCTGCTACGTCGTTTCGAAATACATCCAGGGGACCGACCTCGCTACAAAGCTGAAGCAGCAGCGACTCCAGTATCGGGAAGCGGCTGAACTGGTCGCCACCGTCGCTGACGCTCTGCATTACGCCCACAAGCAGGGACTCGTCCACAGGGATGTGAAGCCGGGCAACATCCTGATCGGCAACGACGGCAAACCGTACGTCGTTGATTTCGGGCTAGCACTCCGGGAAGAAAACATCGGTAAAGGACCGAAGTACGCCGGGACGCCGGCCTACATGAGTCCTGAACAAGCCCGTGGCGAGGGACATCGGGTCGATGGCCGCAGTGATATTTTTAGTTTGGGTGTCGTGTTCTACGAGTTGCTGGCCGGTCGCCAGCCGTTCCGGGGTGATACGCATGCTGAACTGCTGGAGCAGGTGACGAGTTACGAACCTCGTCCCCTGTTGCAATATGACGAAAAGCTGCCCAAGGAACTACAACGAATTTGCCTGAAGGCGATGTCCAAGCGAGCTTCGGAACGCTACTCCTCGGCTCATGAAATGGCCGAAGACCTGCGGCACTTCTTGCATGAACAAACAGTCATCCAGAGTGGCACGTCTCCAGGTGGGATCGCCGGGGTGGCTTCGGGGACGTCCGCTTTGCAAGCTGCGTCCACATCGGTTGGTTCGATAGCGGTATCCCGTGCCTTAACGGGAACAGGGTCATCCGACAACCAGCCCATCAAGATCGTGCCGAAAGGCTTGCGGTCGTTTGACGCTCACGACGCCGACTTCTTTTTAGAACTTCTCCCCGGTCCCCGTGATCGTGAGGGACTGCCAGACAGTCTGCGGTTCTGGAAGACCCGCATCGAAGAAACCGACGCTGACAACACCTTCACGGTGGGGTTGATCTACGGGCCGTCGGGCTGTGGCAAGTCGTCGTTGGTGAAAGCGGGACTGCTGCCTCGGCTGTCGGAAGACGTGATCGCCGTTTACATCGAGGCTACACCGGAAGAAACCGAAACTCGCCTGCTGCATGGCTTGCGAAAGCGATGTCCCGCTCTGGAAGACAACCGGAATCTCAAAGCAACACTGGCGGCATTGCGGCGAGGGCAAGGCATTCCGGCTGGCAAGAAGGTGCTGATCGTTCTGGATCAGTTCGAGCAATGGCTGCACGCCAAGAAGGAAGAAGAAAACATGGACTTGGTGCCAGCCCTGCGGCAGTGCGACGGCGGCCGGGTACAGTGCATCGTCATGGTGCGCGATGACTTCTGGATGGCGGCGACCCGTTTCATGCGGGAGTTGGAGATTCGACTTCTTGAAGGCCAGAACTCTGCGGCGGTCGATCTCTTCGACATGGATCACGCCCGGAAGGTATTGGCGGCTTTCGGGCGTGCCTTCGGCAAACTGCCAGAGAACGCCAGCGAAACAGAGAAGGAGCAAAAGGAGTTCCTTAAACAGGCCGTGTCCGGCTTGGCTCAGGAAGGCAAAGTCATCTCCGTCCGGCTGGCCCTGTTTGCGGAGATGATGAAGGGCAAGGCATGGACCCCGGCCTCCTTGAAAGCCGTGGGTGGAACCGAAGGCGTCGGCATCACCTTCCTGGAGGAAACCTTCAGTGCAGCCACGGCTCCTCCGGAACACCGCTACCACCAGAAAGCAGCCCGTGCCGACCTGAAAGTGCTGTTGCCGGAAACCGGCAGCGACATCAAGGGCCACATGCGCTCTTACGCCGAACTGCTGGAAGCAAGTGGCTACGGAAGTCGTCCCAGGGACTTCGATGACCTGATCCGCATTCTCGACAACGAAATTCGCCTCATCACGCCGACCGACCCCGAAGGAAAGGAGACAGGCGGCGACTCCGCTCTCCAGACGAAGCTGGGGCAGAGATACTACCAACTGACCCACGATTATCTGGTTCACTCGATACGGGAGTGGCTGACACGCAAGCAGAAAGAAACTCGGCGAGGCCGGGCGGAACTGCTGCTGGCGGATCGAGCAGCGGTATGGAATGCCCGCCCGGAGAACCGGCAACTGCCATCTCTGCTGCAATGGTTGCAAATCGGCTGGCTGACGCAGAAGAAGAACTGGACGTCGCCGCAGCGGAAGATGATGCGGCGGGCACGCTGGTATCATGTGGTGCGGGAGCTGACTGTCGTCGCTATGCTGCTGATTCTCGTGGTGACGGGCCTGCTAGTTCGCAACGCCGTGGTCGAGCAGCAGAAGGCGACCCATGCCGAAGGTCTGGTGCATCGGCTACTCGATGCCGACATCGCCCAGGTGCCAGGGATCGTCTCGGAAATCGAGCCAAACCGACAATGGGCCGACCGTCTGCTCCGGGATGAAAATGATAGGGCAGCCGCCAACTCCAGGGAGAAACTGCACGCCAGCCTGGCCTTGATGCCGGTGGACCCCGGCCAGGTGGACTATCTCTACGGTCGGCTGCTCGGCGCTGCTCCGAACGAAGTGCCGGTGATTCGAGATGCCCTGGCTCCGTACAAAGACGCCTTACTCGACAAACTGTGGGCCGTCGTGGAAACACTGGAGAAGGGTAAGGAATCACAACGGCTGCGAGCGGCGGCGGCGTTGGCGAAGTACGACGCTGAGAGTGAAAAGTGGGCGACCGTTCAAGAGGCTGTAGGCAACGATCTGGTGGCAGTGCCTGCCTTGCACTTGTCCTTGTGGATGGAATCGCTGCGTCCAGTGCGAACGAATTTGCTCCCGCAATTGTCGGCTGTCTATCGAGATTCCGGTCGCCGGGAAACCGAGCGATCCTTGGCAACTGACATCTTAGCCGACTACGCTGCCGACAATCCCCAAGTGCTGGCCGATCTGCTGATGGATGCCGACGACAAGCAGTTCGCCGCTATCTATCCGAAGTTCAAGGACCGGAGCGAGCAGGGCTTGCCGCTGTTGACCGGCGAAATCAACAAGAAGCTCCCGTCCGACCTGCCATCCTCGGATGAACAACGGGAAACGCTGGCGAAGCGGCAGGCGAATGCGGCGGTGGCGCTGCTCAGGATGAGCCAGCCTGAGAAGGTCTGGCCGCTCTTGAAGCACTCTCCCGATCCGAGGCTGCGGAGCTACCTGATCCATCGGCTGAGTCCGATGGGTGCAGACGCCGAGGCGCTCACCAAGCGATTGCACGAGGAACCGGACATCACGATTCGCCGGGCGTTGCTCCTGAGTTTGGGAGAGTTCAACGAAAAGGAACTGCCACCTGCCAGCGGCACATCCCTGCTGCCGACGTTACAGACAATCTACCGCACCGACGCTGATCCTGGCCTTCATGCGGCGGCGGAATGGCTGCTGAGGACATGGAAACAGGAAGCGTGGCTGAACCAGATGAATGAGGAATGGGCAAAGGACAAGGAGCAGCAGGCAAAGCGTCTGGAAGGCATCCAGCAGCAACTCAAGGCGAGCAGAGCGGCGTCAGCCCCCGGAATACCGCGGCAGTGGTACGTCAACGGTCAGGGTCAGACAATGGTGGTGATCCCCGGCCCGGTGGAGTTCGTGATGGGATCGCCGACGAGCGAAGCCAGGCGTGTGCCCAACGAGAATCAACACCGGCGGCGCATCGGTCGGACGTTTGCTCTGGCAGTGAAGTCTGTGACGTTGGCAGGATACCAGCGCTTTGATCCAGCCTACGGGATCGAAACCAAGCAATGGTCTCCGACCGGGGATTGCCCGGTGCTTGGCATATCCTGGTTTCAGGCAGCGGAATACTGCAATTGGTTGAGCAAACAGGAGGGGCTGCCGGAGAGCGAATGGTGCTACGTGCCGCTGGGAGGCCCCAAGACGGGGAAATACAAAGTGGGGATGGAACTGGCGGCGAACTATCTAAGACGCAGCGGCTATCGTCTGCCTACGGAAACGGAGGTAGAATTTGCGACACGCGCGGGGTCGGTGACATCCCGATACTACGGGGAGACGGAAGAGCTATTGCCGAAGTATGCGTGGTACAACAAGAACGGGCAGGACCGGGCTTGGCCGGTGGGGAGTAAGAAGCCGAATGATTTCGGCTTGTTCGACGTGCATGGCAATGTCTTCACCTGGTGCCAGGAGCGCATCCAAGCGTACCCCAACTCAGAGGAAAACGAGGCTTATGAAGATAAAGAAGATATACTAAGTATAAGTCTGGATAACCGGGTGTTGCGTGGCGGCTCATTCGCCGTTCAGGCGTCGGTCGTGCGTTCTGCCTTCCGCAACGGGGTTGTGCCGACGTATCGGAGCGACGGCGACGTCGGGTTGCGTCCGGCGAGGACTCTTACGCCTTAATCGCCTTACGCCTCACTGGCTTGCGCGAATCATCTCGCGGCGATCGTCCTGTGGAGCTTCGCGATGTCAGCATTTGTTTCTGGTTTTCAGTCGGTCAGTTATTTACCGGACGGTGGCGACGTCCCGATCGGAGTCGGGCACAAGATCAGCGGGCGACGGAAGCACGATCGCGACTTTTCGGCCCGTGAACGCGGACGACAATCTGGCCGAACCTAGCGGACTCCGTGCGAGCAGCGGTGATGCGAATCATCCAGGCCAGTTCGAGCACGACGTGAAGCGTGGGACTGTCGCGTCAAGACGTGCTAAGGAACGGGCCGGGAATAAGTTCCCTGTTTCATGATTCGCTGGGGATCGCGCAGTAGTTCCACTTCGGCAGGATCTTGTCGAAGGCGATTGTCATCGACTCGGGGTAGGGATATCAAACGGACAAAAACCAACGCTCGATTGTGATCGTTTGTCCAGATTTGCGCGATCTGCCCCAAAAGACGCATACGCCGTTCGCTACTTCGGTCGATCACACCGACGTGCGCAGTGTCGCTGGCTGTGGCACCGACGATTGCGCCGAATAAGGGTCGAAAAGCCGAGTGGGGCAGGGTTACCGCTCTTGCCCAGAGCGGCCATTCTGAAAGCCCTCGTGGGACCCGCTGACACTATCTGGTGGGCCACGCTTTAGACGTTCACGCACCTCTCGCTCTGCTTGCTGACGGAAGAAGTGCGTGAAGACATGCGCCCTACGAGAACTCGCGAGTCGTTCGGGCCGCAGCTTGACACGCCGCCGGGTGCCGCGTATATTTCCATTTGGCTATACAACCAGAGGGTAATCGACGCATGATGACCGCTAGCCTCGATGCCACGTTCTCCGCGCTGTCTGACCCGACCCGTAGGGCTATCCTGGCCCGGCTGGCGGAGGGCGAGGCCACGGTTAATGAGCTCGTGGCTCCGTTCAAGTTGAGCCAACCCGCGATTTCCAAACACCTCAAGGTGCTTGAGAAGGCTGGCCTCATTTCCCGGGGACGCGACGCCCAGAAACGACCCTGCAAGCTGGTGCCGGAGCGACTGAAGTCGGTCGCCAACTGGCTGGAACAGGTGCAGGAGATTTGGGAAGGCAACTACAAACGGCTCGATGCGTTACTGACTGAGTTGAAGCAAACCGAGAAACAGGAGCGAAAGAAATGAAACCCGCGGAAGCAAGTCTGCCGTCAGATACAGAAGTGTTGGTGAAGCGCAGCTTCGATGCACCCGTCAAACTGGTGTGGCGGGCCTACATGGAACCGGACCTGATGCGTCGTTGGTGCTCGGGCCTCCCCGGTTGGTCGATGCCTGTCTGCGAGATGGATATGCGCGTCGGCGGAAAGTATCGCTGGCGCTGGCGCAGCGACGAGAACGGCCAGGAGTTCGGATTCACTGGAGAGGTTCTGGAGGTTACTCCGCACGCGAAAATCGTGCATACGCAAATCTTCGATGCCGGAGACCTGGGCGTTTCTATGGGGAGCGAGCCGTCGATCATCACCGTCACCTTCCAGGAGACCAACGGCATCACAAACATGACGACCACGATCAGATACGCCTCGAAGGCAGACCGCGACGCGGCGTTCGCAACTGGCATGACCGACGGGATGGAGGTGAGCTACAAACAGCTCGACGGAGTGCTGGCTGAGGGGTGAAAACGTGAGTGGCGTTCTGCGCCGTTGACCCTATTGTAGCTGGATTCGCAAGAATTCAGCCTTCCGTCCTAAAGCGCAGAATCTGGTTTAGAGTTTAGCGAGGAGCGCCATTCGACTTACTTGAGGGGACACTTGCCCATACGCATGTGCAGGAATGAAACATGAAGACAACAGCTTTTCTCCTGACGATGCTCGTGCCGGCTGTCGTATCGGCGCAGCAGAAGCCAACTACGGGTTACGCGCCGGTCAACGGCCTCAAGATGTACTATGAAGTCCACGGCAGCGGCGACCCGGTGGTGTTGCTGCACGGCGCGTTCATGACCATCACAAACAACTGGCCCGGGTGGATCGGCGAACTTTCCAAAAGTCGGAAAGTGATTGCCGTCGAGCTCCAGGGCCATGGGCGCACAGCCGATATCGACCGCGATATGAGCTCTGCAAACCTCGCCGACGATGTGGCGGCGCTGCTCGATCATCTCAAGATCCCCAGCGCCGACCTGATCGGTTACAGCATGGGCGGCGGCGTCGCGATGCAATGTGCGATCCGCCATCCGGAAAAAGTGCGCAAGGTTGTCAGCGTTTCGGCTGTGTTCCGCCAGGACGGCTGGGTCAAGGAAGGAGCCGACGCGATCCCCAAGCTCACGCCGGAAGCATTCAAAGGCTCGCCCATCGAAACCGAATACAAAAAGCTGAGCCCAACGCCGAACGAATTCCCGAATTTCGTCAAGCACCTCCTCGCGGCGGGATCAAAACCGGAAGACCTCGGTGCCGACAAGCTCAAGGCCACCAAGGCGCCGATGTTCTTCATCCACGGCGATGCAGACGGCGTACGGCTCGACCACATCGCCGAAATGTTCCGCTTGAAAGGAGGCGAGATTTTCGGCGACATGCGGCCGCGCTCAGAATCGAGATTGGCCATATTGCCGCAGACGACACACGTCACGCTGATGCAGCGCATGAACGTCATCGTCCCGATGGTGAACGACTTTCTCGATGCAAAGCCGCAAAAAACGCAATGAGGAAGCCGAACAACTTGTAACCAGTCGTCAGTAAAACGGGCGGGCGCACCTCGACCGGCGCCTTGCAGGGGACGACGGCCTTGCGCCCCCAGGGATTACCGGCAACGCACCTGCGTTGTCACAATTCCGGTCGGGTGTCATCGAACTCTGGAGGAAATGGCTTGGTCGCCGCCACCGCGGCGGCACAGTCGCCTGGGAGCGAATGTATCGTCTGCTGGAGCGGTATCCGCTTCCGCCAGCGATCGTTGTCCACTCGGTGTACCGTCGAGCAAGGAAGGTTTGAAATGAGGAGCCGTGTGCGTTAATTGCGCGAGCACGGATCTGCGGGGGGGTCTGGGTGCTCAACCACCCAGACCTACCCAGCGGCTCACAGCGATTCAGACTTTTAGCGCGGCTCGTTGCGTTCGCGTCAGCCCGCCATCACTCATCCCGTCGGCTTGGGCCCACCTGATCGCGATGCGTGTCCTGTCATCTCCTGGTCGACGCTGGTTCCAGGAAGAAGTGCATCCATTTCACTCCCGATCCGTTTCTTGGAGTCTGTGTTCGCTGTAGAATGATCAGTAATGCGGCCGAGCGGCTCGGCGGACGGTAACGGCGGCACCCTAACGATCGGTGGCAATGATGCTGACCATCCGGTTACCTAAGGCCAAATGGCCGGAAGCCTGGCGCGCGATGATCGAAATCGCCCCGGTGCGGTTGATCCGTGACGATCCCTTGTACGAGGTGCTCCCAGCTCACTTGGAAACGTTGACCGCCCGGGGCATCGACTACGAGGTGGTGTCGGCTCGGCCGCGCCGGCGGGAGAAGCGGCGCCATGGCACGACCGGTTAGGAGCATCGAGATCTTTCTTCCACTGGATTTCAACGACGGTGAGCCGATCCCGGCGTCCAGGTACGTCTCAATCCAGCGGGAATTGCTGCAACGGTTCGGCGGCGTTACATCGGTGCAACGGGACTTTCCGCTCCAGGGTATCTGGCAAGCGGGCGGCGACGTTTATCACGACCGTGTGGTCGTGTTCAGCGTCATGGATTTCCGTATCGAGACAGAGGTGGAGTGCCTGCGCTACCTCGAGCGACTGAAGGTACGCCTCAAAAAGAAACTCGACCAACTGGAAATCCTGATCACCGTAACGCAGTCGCTGGCGATATGAAGTTTCGGCAGGGATGCCAGACACCCAAGAATTCGCCGGGGTGGCCTGCGGATTCGCGACAAGCGTATTTCGTTAGCTGGCTGAATGTTGGGTGACTCAGAGTGCACAATTACCGCGAAACGTTGCATGGGTGGATGGACGCCGGGCGCGATTCTGATTGCCTGCGCGTACGCATGGTGGAAAGGTGGGTGTATGGCTCCGTTGGCTCCCTGCACGCACACATGGCCGAAAGGTGGGTGTCAGGCTCCGCGCAAGCACGGCAAGACCGCAAGGGCGGCGGGCTCATCACCGATCACTGGCGCTCTTGCCCGACACCGCCGTTGGCCGGGCGCTGGGCTTGGCGATCATCCATCGGACGGCGAGCCTTGCGGGCATTGGCGGGGCCTTCGACTTCCCGGCCGGGGTTGCGCTCGACCTTCCAGGGCTTACCGGGGTCAACGCCCTTGAACAGGCGGTCCTCAACCGGCAGATTTGCCTTGATATTGGACAGCCGGAAGTCCTGCTGGATCTTGCGGTCCGGTGAGATCAGCACGATCCGTGTGGGCAGAAGCCATGTCTTGTCCAGCGACAGCCAGGCCTCGCTGAAGACCTCTTTGTCTTCCGGGAGCAATGGCTGGAGCATCACCACGTAGCGCTTGGCGTCCTCACTGTGCAACATCATGGCGTAACGTCGCTTGGCGTCGCCCGCATTCATATTGAACAAAAACGGCAGAGGTCCCTCCTCGAGTGCCCGCTTTCTGACCTCCTTGTCCAGCGTGTACACGATGATCTGCTTCTTGGCGTATCGGTAGTGCCAGATCTCCGCGCCGCTGCAAACAATCGTCTCGTAGGGAGGCGCGTCGATCTTGCCGGCCTTGGTCTTCACCGGAACGAGAGCTTTGTTGTTCGCGTTCTTGGGGTCAGGCGCGAGCTGCATCTTGACTTTCCGGTAGTCAAGAAAGGCAAAGTGGGGGGCTCGAAACGCCGCGTGCCCGATGTAGTGCTCCTCGTCGCCCCAGGCTGCATCCTTGTCGATGCGCTCGATCGAGACCTCGAGCGACTTCAATTCGGCGCTCTTGGCCGCCCACTGCTGGAGGAGCGCTTCCATGCGCCGGGCGTCCGGTCGGGGCGCGGTCTGGGCTCGCTGTGCTGCGACTCGAGGATTTCCAGCCCCGGCTTGCCCGGGACCGCGCTCTTGCGCAACGGCCAGTGCACAGCCCATCGACATCAAAGCGACCACCGGAACGATCACAATCGTCTGTGTTCGTGGCATGGGCGATCGCCCTCCGCTGCACTAAAGAATGAAGGATGAAGGATGTAGGATGAAGGATGAAGGATGAAGGATGAAGGATGAAGCAGACCTGGCGCCTTCCGTCTTCACCTTTTCCATGACTTGGTGTCTAAAGAGGCGCGGAACCTACCATAGATCGGATTTTGCTACCAGTGCAGCCCGAGTCCCCGGGCGACCACGAGCTTGCCAACCCAATCGAGGTCGCCATCCGAACTCCTGGCGCATCAAGCGAGAAGCGCTGATCAGATTGCGGGCAAAACCGCCTCTGAATATTGCACCTCATTCCAGATTAGGTTTATCAGCCGGGCTCCTGACATCACTCCGCCGGCGTTGCGTTTGCCAGAACTTCCGAGGGGCGGGCGACTTCGGGGATTTTTCGGGGCGGTGGCATCGATCTTGCTGCACTTGCTTGTGTTGGTGAGTTCCTTCGAACATGGCGTCTTGTGCCGGTTGCTCAAACGTCAAAGCCGACGAGAGCGAGGTTTGGTCATGCGACCCGAGCCGATTCGTGAGATTGCTCCGCCGTTGTGGACACTTCCGTTAATCTCGAGCACGCTGCGTGGTCCGCGCCGCGAGACTTGACGGCTGCGGCTGCTCGATTAACATAACGGTAACGGCTTCACCCGAGTGGGGCGGGCATCACCCTACGGCCGAGCCGCGGTACCTGGGGCTGGATCCCTGGCATGTCGTCACTCGAGCGCCCGAAGCTCCGGCCGGTGCAGCCTCGGAGGATCGAGCACCAAGGGCAACCCTTCGTCTTGCTCCAGGATTTGACGGGAGCATTGACCGAGCCGGTGTTGATCCCGTTCGACGGTTTCAACCACATCGTCCGGCATTTTGACGGTCAGTCGACGATCAGCGAGATCCAGGGCCGGATCTTGCGATCGACGGGTCTATTTCTGGCGCTCGAGGAGCTGCACGGCTTGGTGCGGCGTCTCGATCAAGCCATGGTGATCGAAGGCCCGACATTCGAGGCCTTCCACCGATCGTATCGGGAATCGGGCCGGCGGCCGGCCGCGCTGGCGGGGCGATCCTACGCGGCGACGGTGAAGGCGCTCAAGGCTCAGCTCGAGCAATATTTCGTGGATCAAAGCGGTGCGGGAGCGCCGGTGGCGGCGACCGGGCAGGACCACACCGCGTTTCGCGGGGTCTTGAGCCCACATATTGACTTTCAACGCGGCGGGCCGGTCTACACCTGGGCCTACAGGCAGCTCGTTGAGCAGTCGAGCGCGGATACGTTTGTCGTCCTTGGCGTTGCTCACCAGTACTGCCGGCGCCGATTCGCGCTCACGTTCAAGGACTTCGAGACGCCGCTCGGGGTGGCGACGACCGATCGCAGCTACGTCGATCGGATCGCCTCGCTGGCTGGACGAGACCTGTTCGACGACGAGCTTTCGCACCGCACCGAGCACTCGATCGAATTCCAGGTGGTGTTCTTGCAATATGTACTAGGAGGCAAGCGCGATTTTTCAATCGTGCCGATTCTGGTCGGGTCGTTTCATGACCTGATGGAAGGCGGCGTCGACCCGATCGACGACCGTGAAGTGGGCCGATTCGTTCAGGCTTTGCGGGCCGCCGAGTCGGCGAGCGGTAAACGGGTTGCCTATATCGGAGGGATTGACCTGTGCCATGTGGGCCCGGAATTCGGCGACCCGTCGCCGGTGGATCCCCGCCTTCAAGAGCAAGTTCGCCTCTTCGACGGCGCGATGCTGGATCGGGCGGCGGCCGGGGATGCCGCCGGCTGGTTCCGGACGGCTGCGAACGTGGGCAACCGCTGGCGGGTCTGCGGCCTTGCCGCGACCTATACGATGTTGCAGACAATCGGGCCGGTCCAGGGTCGCCTGCTCAATTACAAGCAGGCCATTGACGATCGCCGGACCTGCTGTGTGAGCTTCGCAAGTATGGTCTTTCACGCTCCCGCGCCGCCTCTGACCCTGGCCCACGCCGATGCTAGAGCCCACGTCTGATGCTCCCGCGGCACCGCCCGCCGGCGGTCCCGTCGCATCTCGGCCCCCGTGCCCTGCCCCGGCTTCCCTTGTCGAACAAGCCGCCCGCTACGACGCGGCCGCCCACGTCGAGCGCTTTGACGGACCGCGCTACAAGCTGACCTACCGGACCCTGGGTCACGGACCCCCGCTCTTTGTCAGCCCGGGGATCGCCTCCACGTACCAGATTTACGGTCTGTTCCTCAACCTGCTCTCCGCCCGGTTCCGCACCATCATCTACGATTATCCCGGCGAACATCCCGACGACGGCGCCTCGCTCCCTGGCATCACGCACGAAAACCTCGTCGACGACCTGTTTGCACTGATCGACCACCTCAATGTCGGCAGAGCCTACTTGCTCGGGCTTTCCTTCGGTTCCACCGTCACCCTGGCGGCGCTCCATCGCGAGCCGCGGCGATTTCCCCGCGCCGCGGTCCAAGGTGCCTTCGCGCACCGCAGCTTCTCGCTGGCCGAAAAATGGGCGCTCCGGCTGGGCCGGTTGTTCCCCGGCACCGTCTCGCGCCTGCCTTTCCAGAAAAAGGTCCTCACGTACAACGCCAAGATCGAGTTTCCCGCCATCCTGGAAGACCGCTGGCAGTTCTTCCTGGAAAAGAATGGCGAAACGCCGATCCGGTCGCTCGCTCACCGGGTCGATCTTTTGACCCGGCTCGATCTCAGGCCGGTCTTGCCCGAGATCCCGACCGAGGTCTTGCTGATCCAGGGGAATGAAGATCGAATCGTGTTGCGCCGCGAATTTCGAACAGCTCGAGGCCGGGATGCCGCACGCCAAGGGAGTGATCCTTCCCACGGTCGGCCATTTCCCCCAAGTGACGCACGCCGAAGTCCTGGCAAGCCTGATCGGCGATTGGCTGATCCCCTGTGCTCCGGAAGGGTGTCCCGAAGAGCAACGCGGCCGATCGGATTGCCACGGAGAGGGACTGGCGTCGCCAGTGAGGTCGGAATGATGCGATTGCACGACCGGTTCCGGCGTCGGCCGCCTACCGGCCGTTTCGCGGCTACCCAGGCCGCAAACTCGGGGGTATACTGGTGCTTGGGCGCTGGCGTGATGAAGAATTCGATTAGCTGGTCGCCCGGGACCACCCCCCCCCGAACCCTGCCTTCACAAGGGGGGAAATGCACAACCAAATCGGGGTGATCGCCCGGCTCGCAATCGCTCATTTCCTCTTGTGCTCTCATGGGACCTCGCCCAGTGGAAAGAAGAGCATGACGTCCGTCGGCATCCAGCTTGTCCTGTTGAGTGCGCTTCAGATCGGCAGCGCGTCGCCGGCGTCGAGCGGGATGAACTCGCCGGTGTCCTGGTCGACGGATTCGCAGTGGCTGGGCTACACAGTCGTATCGGAGATTGACGGGCAGGGGCTCTCCCCGACTTGGCTGTTCGACACGTCCCGGGAGGGGACCCATGGCGAAGTGCCCCGAGACAACGATCGCCCGGCAGGTCCGCGATCGTTCATCTATCGAATCTGGGCGACGCACCACGCTGAGCGCTCGTCGGTCTTGATCGAGGAATCACGATTGCCGCTCTCGGCTCCGTCGTGGAGTCCGCGCGGCAAGGCGATCGCGTTCGCGCGGTTGGTCACGCGATCGCGCGGTCCACAAGGATCCGCCGAGTGGGGCAGCCTCGAAGTCGTCGTCCAGACCGCGCTCGACCTCAAGAAGGTCGTCTGGTCTTCGCCCTTTTTCGAGCTCGATAGAGAGGCCCGGGCTCTGATGCCGCACCTGAGGTGTTCGTGGAGCGCCGATGGGGCGTACCTGGCGGTCCCCGTGCCGGCACCTGAGCCCGCGGTGGTGCTCGTCGAGATCAGGACGAAACGGCGTGTGCATTCCATCAATAATGCGGTTCTGCCGGTCTGGGCTCCAGACGGCCCGAAGTGTGCCTACATCCGCCGTGAGGGAGGCAGCGAGACGGTCGAGCTCTTGGAGCGGCGGGGTCTTGCCTTCAGCGAGCCTCGGCCGCTCTTGGTCTCGGGCACTCCCCGGGCAGCCCCGTTCTGGAGCGCAGACGGCCGGTCGCTGATCCTGGTCATGGGAAAATCTGACTCGAGGGGCTTGGAGCTCGAGCTCACGCGCTGGCCGCTCGACAACCACGGAGCGACGCGCTTGATCAGCTTGGTGCCGGAGGGAAGGCGGCTGATGACCAAGCTGCGGAGCGTCACGATTGATTTCAATCGAGAGGTAGAGCGGTGCTTTTTCTCGCTGGACCTCGAAGGGCGTGACTTTGAGCTGGTCTCGTGCGCGCCCCAGGATCATGAGATTCAGCCGCGGTATCACCCGCTCGACGCCAGCCAGCGGATCGGGGCCCTGGCGATTTCTCCCGACTCCCGATGGGTGACAATGCGATTTGGCGGTCCAGATGACCTTTCGCCGCCCGCCGTGTTCGACACCGAGACCGAGCGGACCGTGCTCTTGGTCCCTGATGAGGCATGCCGGAAGCAATGGCTGACCCGGCTCGTCATCGCGGCCACGCGATTACTTGCCGGCGCGCTTCCTCCGGCTTCGATTGACGGACAAGCCGCCCGGCGCCCCAGCCTCCTGCCCCTTCCCGGCGAGATCGCGGCGCTGGGAATGGTGATCCCGCGTCTCGATCGGCTCGCCAGGCACGGATCGTCGCTCTGTCGCACGACCTCGGAACGGACGGAGCTCGGTGTCGAGGCGGCTGAGGGCGCTGCGGATCTGGAGGCGCGGCTTTTCTTCGACTTTCTCCACGCCCGCTTCCGTGACGCCGAGTCGGACTTGGATGCGCTCGAGCCGCAGATTACCTCTCCCGAGGATCGCCTGGCGCTCCTGTCGCTGCGCGCGCAAATCCTGTGGGTGCAAGGCCAGCGTGATCGAGCGCGCTCCGTCATCGACTATCTCCTCAATGTCGAAGGGACGAGCACCGAGCGGATCGAAGAGACACCGCTGGGCCCGGTCGTCACCAAGGAGCTCAGCCCCTCACAGGCGTGGGCTCGTTACCTGTCGATCCAGGCCGCCGAGCCGCCTGCGCCCACCCAGCGCAGGCCGCGATCCGTTCAGCGGCCCCGTCGACCTGATGCCCAAAAATCCGTTTGCGCTCAAGGATGAGCGCTGAAGGATGGAGGATGAAGGATAAAGGATGAAGGATGAAGGATGAAGGATGAAGGATGAAGGATGAAGGATGAAGGATGAAGGATGAAGGATGAAGGATGAAGAAACTGAAAAAGCGCTCGATCTCAAAACGCGAACGAAGGCGTTCGCGCTGCGCGTGATCCGCCTGTACACGGCGTTGCCGCAGACCACTGAGGCGCACGTACTGGGCAGGCAATTGTTACGATCGGGTACCTCGGCGGGAGCGCACTACCGAGAGGCCGTCCGGAGTCGGTCGGACGCCGAGTTCATCAGTAAGCTCGAGGGAGCTTTGCAAGAACTCGACGAGGCGGGGTACTGGATGGAACTGGTCTGTGAAAGCGGCATCATGAAGTGCGAGCGACTTTCCGACCTTCAACTCGAAACAAACGAACTGATCGCCATCCTCACGACGTGCGTAAAAAACGCGAACAAACGGCGAGACGGGTGAAGCGATCCGGTTCATCCTTCATCCTTCATCCTTCATCCTTTGACTAGATCACTGTGAACAGGACGATCCGGGCGGCCTGGATCACGCGTGATCGTTCGTCGGGCGTAATCGCGCCTCGCTCCACGATGCCCTTGAGCAACGCCAGCGTGTTGTTGATGAGGAAGAGCTGCGGTCCGCCGATCTTGAGCTGATCGCTGTTCTTCGCCAGGATCTTCATCACGTCGCGGATGGTGACGGCCTCGGCGAAGGGATGATCCGGTACGGATCGCCAGCGAGGTACCTCCGGTGCCCGGGTGGCCTCGACCACGACCTGGTGGATCATCCTGCTGATGGCGGTCAGCTTGGGGTAGTCAAGGGTCTCCGGCGTGTCGTCGGGCGTGTGGTAACGTGGGTTCTCACCGGTCGTGAAGAACAGGAATGGGATGCTGCGGGTGCGAAACGGGCCGTAATCGCTGCGATTCAAGACCAGCAGATCCGCACCCAGGAGCCCGACCAGAAGCGGCTGGCCCCGTGCACCTTTCTCGATCCAGGGCCGCAACTCGGGTGCGTGTTCGGTCCCGATGACGAACACGTGTTTAGGACAGACACCACCCAGCGACCGAGCGATCATGTCGGCCGTGACGAAGAGGACAATCCTGTCGAGCGGCTCGGGCGGATGCGCGACGAAATAGCGGGAGCCGAACAGGCCGATCTCCTCGAGGTCGAACCCCACGAACATGATGCTGCGACGTGGGGGCTCCGGGGATTGAACGAGGGTCCGCGCGACTTCCAGCATCATGGCCACGCCCGACGCGTTGTCGTCGGCTCCCGGGTAGAGCTTGCCGCGCCGGATCCCCAGGTGGTCGAAGTGGGCCGACACGATCACCCATTGGTCGCGGAGGATCGGGTCCGATCCCCTGAGCCGCGCCGACATTCCTGCCCTGGATGGTGCCCGGCTCCTTGCCCGGGATTGGTTGGAGGAATTGACCGTCGAACAACGGCTCGAGCTTGAGGCCGCGGAACTGGTCGACCAGGTAGGACGCCGCCTTCTGGGCCCCCTCCCCGCTCCTGCCGGCGAATTCCGGAGCGGCCAGGCGCTCGACGATCTGGCGCAGCTTCGCCTCGTCGGGAAGCGAAGGCGATTGCGACCATGCAGGAGGCACAAAACCCGAGCCGAGCAACGTTAGCAGAACGGCCAGGCGCGCCCGTAGCGTGGCCGGCAGGGATGACCTGATCGATGCCTTCGTCCCATGCGAATCAGGCGGCTGTTTTTTCCGAAACCGTGCGTCCCTCATGATTGGTCCCTTCCTTGCTGAAGAAGTTTCGGAATTGGCGGCGCACCGGCCAATCGTGTGGCATATTGACCACGGTTTGGGAACAGGTTCCCTACACGGAGGTGTATTGTGCCCCGCTCCTCATGGCTCAAATCCCTGGCCTTCGCCGTGATTCTCCTCGCGTTCGGCGGGAGCAAGCCGGCCCAGGCGCAGGACTGGACCGATTATCTCCATTGGCCGTATGTTCCGCCTCAAGTTCCGGGGAACGGATTTGAGTATAACGGACTTTACGACGGCTGGTATCGCTATCCTCGTGAACAGCGGATCGTTCCGCAGATTCAGGGTCCGTACTACCGCAACGAGTACGGGGGCTACCGCGTTTTCGGTATCTTCCGCCACCCGCACGGCTGGCACGACTGGAACAAGAAGGGCTGGTACCGGGGTAATCACTTTACCCTGGATGTTTTCTGAGCCCTACCGAGAGACTCGCCGATCCACTCCCTGTGTGATCGCGCCAGCGGCCCCGGCAATCCTCGCAAGAAGATTGCCGGGGCCTCGTCGTGCGCTCATCCCAAGAGGGCCGCGATCCGGAAGTAGGCTTCCGCTGCCAGGCCAACCTGGTCCAGGTCGATCCACTCGTTTCTGGTGTGTGCCTGCGCGATGTCGCCGGGCCCGAAGACGACGCAGGGAGTTCCCTGCTCGAAAAGTGGGCCGGCGTCGGTTCCGAACGGGACGCCTTTGACCAGCGGACGGCGCCCGGTCGCCGTCTCGATTGCGGCCTTGAGCGGCTCGATCCAGCGATCCGAGCGAGCGGACAAAGGCGGCATGTGAACCCACGGCTGGGCGAACTCGACCCGCTCGGCAAGGCCGGAGTCCCGTCCGACGACGTCCTGTGCTGCTCGCAGGCAAACCGCGGGGTCTTCACCCGGAATCAGCCGGCGGTCGACTTCGATCTCGCACCAGTCCGGCACGACGTTTACGCTCTGGCCTCCCTCGATCCGTCCGACGGATAGGCTGGGAGGACCGAGAATCGGGTCAGGCGTCGATCGGAGAAGCTCGCCGGCGTATCGTTCCAGCGACGCGATGACCCGCGCCATGCCGAAGATCGCGTTGACACCCTGCTCTGGAGTCGAGCTGTGACAGGCGACGCCGTGAGTGCGGACCTTCCACCTCAAGACACCCTTGTGACAGTTGACGAGGTCGAGCGACGTGGGCTCGGCCACGATCGCCAGCTCGGCCCCGTGGGGCATGCCGGCCAGTTGCGAAGACCCCTGGTGCGTGAATTCCTCATCGACCGTGCAGGCCAAGAGGATGGAGGCCGAGCCGCTGGGACGCTCGCGGACCAGACGGCCGAACGCCGACAGCATGGCCGCCATCGACCCCTTGACGTCGCACGAGCCCCGGCCGTAGAGCCGGCCTCCGTCGATCACGGGCTCAAACGGAGGGATCGTCATCCCATCGGTCGGCACGGTGTCCTGATGGACGTCAAACAGAATCAGCCGGCGCGCTCCGGGAGCCTCGTACCAGGCCAGGATGTTATCGCGCCCCGGTGCGACCGTGTGCCGTTCGTGGCGAGCGCCCACGTCCCGGAACCAGCCCTCGAGGTAATCGGTCAGCCGAGTCTCGAAATAATCGGGACCCAAGAGCGGCCGCCCCATCGGATTGACGCTGGGGATGGCGACCAGGGCCGACAGCAACCGGGTCAGGTCATCCACGGGTCGGCTCCGGAGCCACGCCAGATCGCGGGGTTATTTACTTGACTCGCTCGAGATATTCACCCGTCCTGGTGTCGATGCGGATCTTCTCACCCTCCTTGATGAACGGAGGAACCGATACCTTCAGGCCCGTCTCAAGCTTGGCCTCCTTGTACTGGTTGGTCGCGGTGGCGCCGGCCAGGGCCGGCGGTGTCTCGGAGACGGCCAGCTCGACGAAGTCGGGAATCTCGATCGACACCGCCTTGTCGTTGATGTACTTGACCATCACCCGCGAGTTCGGCAGCAGATAGTCCATCGCCGTGCCGATGATCTCGGGCGAGAAACTGAGCTGATCGTAGCTCTCGACGTCCATGAAAACGTGCTCGTCTCCGGACGAATAGAGATACTCGTACTCCTTGGCCTCGACGTACGGGACTTCGATCTGGTCTACCGATCGAAGCCTCTTTTCGATCAGCGAGCCATTATTCATGTTCCGGAGCTTGGTCTGAACCATCGCGCAGGTTGCCGGGCGTGTGGTGGGCGAAATCCACGACGACGTAGTTAATCCCCTCCATCGTGATCACCATCCCGCGGCGGATTTCGGTCGCTTTGAGCATCATGGGCTTTGACAATTCTCCTCGTGGCAGGTCGGTTGGCAGTATCGCTCCTCCGCAACTCCTTCGCGGAGTCACGAATCAATGTAAGATTCCTCTCCGTTTTTGGCTAGTCCTGGGGGACCGCAAGGCCCGCCATTCCGTCGAGCCAGTACTTCGAAAGCAGCTTTGGCGAGGCGGCCAGGCCGCGTGAGCAAGTGGCGGGAGGTCTTGGCCTGATCTTGATCCTGTCGCCTAATTTATCTTGCATTCGCGGCGAAGCGCGTTCTAATGTCCGGGGTTTGTCAATCGGTCGACGCCAGACAGGGGAATTCCATCAACGTGTGATCCGGTCCATTCCCGGATGCAAGCGCATGGTGGGACTCGCCGGCCAGACTCGCGCGACGGCTCACGAACCCGTCACTCAGCTCCCGTCCTGAACTCTTGGAACTCTTGTAACTTCGCTCGACCCTTTCGTCATTATACGGTGTGGCGCGATAGCGGCATCAACGAGTTACCCCGACTCCCCAGCCCGGAGGGACCGGAATATGCGTCGACGATCGCTCTCCCTTCTTCTGTGCCCAAGGGGCCTGCGCACGTGGGCCAGCTTGACCGTCGCCACGATGATTGCAGCATGCGGTCTGCTGGCGGCTCCTCCGGCATCCGGGCAGACGGCCGTGCAGGCGATACCGCCCAGTTATATCACGTACAACAATGTTACCGGCGCCGTGCAGGCAACCGGAACGATCTCGTACTCGGCCGCGAGCAACAGCTACGTCGCTGCCGCTCCCCAGCTTCCGAACCGGCAGTATTCGTATGTGGCCTTGAGTGGTGGGACCTATCTCGACAGCACGGTGAGCACGCTCCGAAACATGGCTGTTCCAGCCGCAGACCGGCAGCTCATCAACGCCACGCTTCCCGCGGGCGTTGCCAATACCAGCTTCGGTGGATTGTTGCTCGGTCGCCAGTGGAATTCCGTCGACGTGGTGATGACGCAGTGCTTCAGCGGGGGGTTTGCGTTCAACGTACAGGGTTCGCTCATGGGCAACGCGGCTGCCGCCGCGCCGGCCAACCATCCGGTTGTCGGGTACACGTTCACCTCCTCGGCCAATTTCAACGAAGTCTCCTTCGGCAGAGTCCTTCCGTCTCAAAAGTCCGGTACGGATGCGAACAATCTGGCCGTGGGCGACTATACGCAAGGCTGGGCCAGAAGCGCGGCTGGAGGCTCGTCGATGTTGACAAATTACCTGACCGGAGGGCTCAGGCAAGACCCGTATGTCGTCAACGGGAACGCACCCGGGGTCCCAAACCAGGTCACGATCGGCGCGCATATCATGGGCCAGCCTGCCGGTGCGAACAACGTGACAAGCCTGGGGTTCGAGAGTCCGGTGTACGCGTCCTCGGATCCCCTGGCCAACATTCTGGGCACGAAGGTGGTCAATCCGTTCGCTCCGAATAATAGCCGCTCGCTGGGAACAGCAACCGCAGCGGGGGCTTCGACCCGGTGGGCGGTCCTCATGGCTTTTTCCCCCAACGACCGGTCGGACTTCATCCTGGACATCGACCGGGAATATGCAGCACTGCGAGCGCAGGGAGTACCGGCCAACCATATCGCCGTTCTGTTCGGCAATATGGGTGGTGGAACACTCCCCTTGGCGCCCAATATCCTCGCTGCGAACAATGTCCCCAACATCAATCAGATCCCCAATGCCGCGGGAGGATTCATCACGGCCGTGCCCGTCACGGGCTCGACGTCGCTGGCCAATATCACCGCCCTTCTGAGCGGTGGCGCACTCTGGGCAAACAAGGGACTGGCGCAGCCGCCGGCGGCCGCGACGTCGAATCTGCTGGTGTACACGACCGGCCATGGGAACGCCGAGGCGTCGGGAGGGATGAATATCGTGATTCCGAACGCGCGTGCGGGCCCCGGCGATTTCACCAACTTGCTGAAGATCGGTGGTCCGGACAACTTTAATGGTGATGTGATGCTCCAGTTGGCGGCGGCCAGGGCCTTGCCAAATCTTCAGAACGACATGATTTCCGTGAACGGGCACGCGCTTGGCGCCGCGACCTTGGTCTCGGCGGCCCAGGGTACGGCATTCGACATCAGCAACATTCTCGGGCCGCCCACGAGTGTTCCGCCGTTCTATTATGACGTGATATTACCGGCATCGGACTATCTGTCGACGGGAGGTCTCGACAGCTTCAGCCTCAGCGTCACGAGCAGCAGTCTTTCGGACATCCTCGCCTTTGACAGCAATATCGAAGGTCTGACAATCATCGACGACACGTCGATGGCGGATATTTCGGCGGGAGCAGTCGATACGTACACCGATCTGCTCGCCACGCCTGAACCGTCCGCGTGGGTGCTGCTGGGCATCGGAATGTCGGGCGTACTTCTTTATTTCTGCTGGCAGCGGCGCAAGCGTGCAGTCGGCGCCGCGATCTCTGCGGCAGCGAAACGATCGCCGGCAAGCATGATCTTATGAACGGCCTCTCGCGGAGCGAGAGGCGACACTCCAGAGTGTCATCGCTTCTTCTTGGACGTCTTGCCCTTCCCCGGGCTCTTGACGGGCTCGTCCGGTTCGACCTTGGTCAGAACGAGGCGGCCCGATCCCTGAGTGTACTTGAAGTCGAAGCGCTGAAGGATGCTCTGACCGAGCAAGGGGTCGACGTCTCCCTTTTCTTTGGGCATGACGACGCAGGTCACGTCCTTGACGTGCAACCTGCCGAGCCCGACCGTCCGAATGATCATTTCCTTGGCCATGACATTGGACCCGTCGGCGACCACTAACGAGACCGTTCGGCCGTTCGGCTTGAGGCCGAGCCGGGTGGCGAGCGCGGCCGAGACTGCCGTCGGCCCCGCTCCGGTATCGAAGACCATCCGTATGGGGCCCTTGCCGTTGAGCATCACGTCGACATGGTCGACGCCGTTCTCGCGGTGCAGCGGGACGGTCTCGCTTTGAACTGAGCCCTCGAATTTCGCCAGCCACGTGATGGCGGCGGTCAGCTCTTTCGATGGACCGAGCTTCTGCTTGATCCTGGACGTCGCGGAAAGATCCTTGAGGGCCTTCGAAACCTCTTCCTTCGCACTCACTTTGGCGTACGTCGCCGTGATCTCGTCGACCGCCGTGCGAAGGTCGCTGACCGCCTGCACGTATGCCTCCCGCAACCGGGCGACCTCGGCGTAGAACTCTTGCTTCTGTTCCTGGAACTGCCCCCGTTGATTGGCGAGATTGTTGATCAAGGTGCTCAAGCGGTTTTGCTGGGTGACAAGGGCGTTGCGCTCGTTGACGAGCACGTTGTGGTAGACGGCGCCCGCCTGGTTACCCCCGGTCGGGCCCAGGTTGGCGAGCTGCTGATCGTAGGCGGCGATGCTCTGATCCAGCCAGGCGATCTGCTGGCGGTAGTTATCGATCAGGACCTGGGGATTCTGGTTCCCCATCTCAAGTGCTTGCTGTTGCTGCTGGGCGAATCGCAACTGCATGGACAGGTTCTTCGCTCCCCTGACGTCCTTGAGGATCACGGCTTCACGCGCGAGGACCCAGATCGAGCCGGATGACCGCTTGAGGTCGTTGTTCTTGAGGACCTCTTGCGGCTGGGGAGCTCGCGCTTGGGTCGCCGGGGTTCCGACGGCGACCAGGACAAGAAACGGGCCGGCGAACCACGAAATTCGAGTCAGGTCGGCGTACATCGGAGATTTCCTCTCACGAGAGTCGCTTGTGGAATCCCAGCTCGCCGGAGACGAGCACAGTGATTGTATCAACGCGGTACCGTCCGGGCCGACAGAAATTCTTTTGGCGTCCAGGGTTGCTGGGCTTTATGCTCCCAGGAAGTCCACCAATAAAAAACCGCAGGCGATTCTTGGGTTACCGGCGGGCTTTGGGAAGGCGGGGCTCCGCCCGAGCCGGCTCCAGCAAAATCCGCGGGCGGCTGTCGGCTGGGCGGTCGGGGTGTTGATCAAGTTCAATGAGGGGATGAGTAGGCGCGGCGAGGTCCGCCGCGGGCTCATCCGGCCCGGTGGCTTTTCACGATGGCTCAGAACGGCTCGGTGACGCGGTTGATCGAGCTCCTTCGCTCCGGCGATAAGACCGAGCGCGAGATGGCCGCCCTCTTGATCTGGCGGCGCTATTTCCGGGACCTGCTGGAGCTGGCGCGCAGCAACCTGAACAAGCGCGTACGGCGTCGCGAGGACGAGGAAGACGTGGTCCAGAGCATGTACAAGAGCTTCTGCCTGCGCCAGCAGCGTGGCGAATTCGAACTGGCGGGCCGCGATGCCCTCTGGAAGCTGCTGGTGACGATCACGCTGTGCAAGGCGCGCAATGCAGCCAAAGCACAAGGGAGGGAGATGCGGGACATTGCCCGCGAACGAACCCTGCCGTTGGGCGACGAAACGCAATCGGCACAATGGATGCTCGAGCAGATGGACGCCGCCGGGCCATCGCCCGCCGAGGCGGCCGTGCTCAACGAGGCCCTGGAGCGGCGGCTGGAGGCGCTGGTTGATCCGGAGCTGCGTCAGATCGCACTCTGGCGGCTCGAGGGTTATACCAACCGCGAGATCGCCGACCGGCTCGATATCACCGAGCGCTCGGTCGAGCGACGGACCGAGCGGATCCGCACCAAGTGGGCGTCGTATGACGATGGTGGAGTCTAAACGGGATGCCTCGTAGGGTGGGTGAAACCCACTAAAACGCATATGATCGTGGGCTTCACCCGCCCTACGAGAGGTTGCCGTGGCTGAAATCCCCAAGGCCGACTGGACCTGGATCGACACGGCCGCCATCCGCTTCGAGCGGGAATGGAAGAACGGCGCCCTGCCGCGAATCGAACACTTCCTGGCCGAGGTCGACGAGTCGCGCCGGCCGCCGCTGTTGGAGGAGCTCATCCGGGTTGAGTGCGAGCTCCGGCGACGGGCCGGCGAAGAGCCGAGCCGCGAGGAGTACTCGCTCCGCTTTTCCGGGCATGCCGCCGTGATCGACGCTGTCTTCGATTTCGGGCCGGCTCGATCGGCCGTGGCCAGCCTTCGAGCCGAACTGACGACCATAGCACCCACCACGCCGCGCAGCGATGTCGACGGCGACTGCGCACCCGCGGCACCGCCCGGCACCCGCGTCCGCTACTTCGGCGACTACGAGATCACTCGCGAGCTGGCGCGGCGGCATGGGCGTCGTTTTCGTCGCCCGGCAAATCAGCCTCAACCGGCCCGTCGCGCTCAAGATGATCCTTGCCGGCCAGCTCGCCGACGACTCCGACGTCAAGCGATTTTACGCTGAGGCCGAGGCCGCCGCCAACCTGGACCACCCGGGCATCGTGCCGATCTACGAGGTCGGCCAGCACGACGGCCAGCATTATTTCAGCATGGGGTTTGTCGAGGGCCAGAGCCTGGCACAGCGGCTGGCCGACGGTCCGCTGCCGCCGCGCGAAGCCGCGAAGTTGATGGGGAAAGTTGCCGAGGCGATCGAGTACGCTCACCGCCGCGGCGTGATCCACCGCGACTTGAAGCCGGGCAACATCCTGCTCGACCAGAGCGGCAACCCCCGGCTCACCGACTTCGGACTGGCCAAGAAGCTGCAGGGTGACAGCGGGTTGACCGGCTCGGGGCAAATCATGGGGACACCCAGCTACATGCCGCCGGAGCAGGCCGGAGGCAAGCGACAGGAGGTCGGCTCGGCGGCGGACGTTTACTCACTCGGGGCGACGCTTTATGCGCTCATCACTGGCCGTCCACCGTTCCAAGCAGCCAGTGCCATGGATACGGTGCTAATGGTCATTAACGACGAGCCGGTTCCGCCTCGGCGGCTGAATGCGCTATTACCGCGCGATCTGGAGACGATCTGCCTGAAGTGCCTGCAAAAGGAGCCCGCCCGGCGATATACAAGGGCGCAGGAATTGGCCGATGACCTGGGCCGGTACCTGGCGAGCGAGCCGATCATGGCGCGGGCGGTGGGTCACTTCGAGCGGGCGCGGCTCTGGATGCGCCGGCACCCCACGGCGGCGGCCTTGTCGGCGACGTCCCTCGTGGCCCTGATCGCGACAATTGCGGCGGGGTTCTTCATCGCCTACAACGGCGAACTGAGACGTGCCAATCAAGTCATCGAAGAATCGCGCGGCACGCTTCAGACCGCATACGAAGCCGAGGCCGCTGCCCGTCAGCAAGCGGAGGCTTCCCAGAAGGCCGCTTCCGAACAACGCGCGATCGCCGAGGCAGCCCTCGACCGAGCCCGAATCGCACTCGACCTGGCGAACGTTTTTCTCGAAGGGATGCAGATCGCTCTCGAGCAGTTGAAAGGACCAACAACGATGAGCTTCCCCCCGGGCTGGCGAGCCCGATTTTCTGGATGCCATGTTCGAGAACCAGGCTTCTGCCGAAAAGACCGCCTACACTGTGGAGGAAACCTTCGAGCCGATCATGCGCGGGGCCAAGTTGCCCAAGTTGGCCCAGCTCACAGCCACGGTCCGGGACCGTGGCCCTCTCGCGCAGTTAACGCCAATGGTGCCCGGCGGCACCGCCCACGACCACGAGACGATGCGCCGGTTACAGGGGCAGTTTGACCTGATCCTGGCGCGGCTCCTGGCGATCAAAGTCCGCTCCTACGAGTACAACTGGGCCTGCGCGGATGAAACAGGACATTCCCAAGTTCAAAAACTCCCACTCGAACGCCTGGAAGCTCGTTCCCGACGAGAAAATCTACTATTCCGAAAAGGCGGCGGCGGCGGCCGTGGAGGCAAGGGCGCTCTGAAGCGCGTCGTCGCCGAGCATCCCGGGACCCCTTTGACCGTGCTGGCCCAGCGTGAGCTCAATCACCCACTCGGATTTAATTGGGTCGAGACCTATGTCGAGCCCCTGCGCGCGAGGTGCCCTCCGCGGCTGGGGCCGAGAACAAGGCCGCGGCCAGCGACGCGAAGATGATGCACCTTACCAGACATGATTCCTGCGGAGGATTCTGGCCAGATCGTTTGCGCGGCGGAAAGTACGAATTGCAGGTGATTCAGAAGCATGCCGGAGACGGGGATTGACTCGGTGGGTGGAAGCGACTGGACACGGAAAGTGCACGGACCTCGGGCCACTTGCTTCACGGTCCGTCCGCTTGGCCCGGCGGCGCGTAACTCTGGGTTGCATCCTCGAGGACGAGTATCCAGTCGGTCATCACCCTCGGTTGGGAAGGTTGATCTGAAAAGTGAGCTCGTCGAACTCCTGCGGTGTCTGGCAATAGCCAGTTCTTGACCGCCGCGAGGCGTCATCCGTCGGGCGGCGCTGCCCTGTGGCAGCGCAATTGCGGCAATGTGAAACGACGCGGCCTCTCCTCGTTAGCGGTACGCCCCGGCCAGCGGATCGGCCAGGTGATAGACGATCGATTTTCCCTTCCAGTCTTCTTCGACGAAGACGAGATAGCTGCCATCCCGGCACTTGACGGCCCGCACGCCATCGCGGAAGTCAACCCAGCCGGTTTCGCCGTGCACCTCCGGGCCGGGCTTTAACGTGCCGAGAAAGCGGCCGTCGCGGTTGTCGTAGACAAACACGCGGGCGCTTTTGCAATCAACCGCCAGCGCCAGTTCACCGGCCACGCAGAACGACACGATGAACTGCTTTTCGGCCTGGTACGGCAGGTCGATGCGATAACGAACCTTCCTGGCTCCCTTCGTCCAGTCGTCGAACCGCAAGACGACTGTGCCGGCAGTCCCCCACTCGCCGCCGGAGATCGGGCGATCCTCGGTCTGGCCCGTGAGGTACATCGTGTCGCTGGCCGGTATGTACTCGGTGCGGAGCAGGTCGGAGAGGGGCGCGGGCATCCGTTCGTGCACGGGCTCGGCGTCGTACTTCGGGTTGCCGTGCTCGTCCAGGCCGAGGAACCGCCAGCGCCAGATTCCGGATTCACGCCCGCCTTGCCAGATGTCGCCGGCCGAGTCGACGTTGCTGGCCCAGTATTCGCCGTCGGGTCCCGTGGTCGGAGTGTATTCGCCGGACTCCATCTGACCGTCGCCGTCGGCATCGCGCCAGAAGAAGCGGCCGGATGCCGGCTGGCCAGGCGGCTTCCAGTCGCCGCGGTCGGCCTTGATCGGGCCGCTGGATAAGACGACGCGGGGAACGGCCAGCTTGCCCTCGAGCCGGTAGATGCCGAGCACACCTTGCCACATTCCTCGCTGACAAAGGAATCGCTTGCCCCCCAGCACCCTGACCGAGGTCCCGCACTGGAGAGTCGGAAGATGCAACCGCAGGTCATGGGGGTACCGGAAGGGGTCGAGCGTGTGGCTGATCCATTGCCAGTTCCGGCCAGCCGGCCCGTCGGGGTCGAATCGGTAGTGGTCGTCGGCGGAGTACAGATCGCGCCCGTCGCTGGTCGGGTCGGCGTCGACGATGTCGACGAACTCGAGGCCGAGCAGCTCGGAGATCAGCGTCCGATCGGGCGCGAACGACCGGAGTACGGTCCCGCCGCGCGGCACGTTGCAGGCGACGTGAAGATTCCCGGCCGCGTCCATCGCTGCGCCGACGGGACCGGCGAACCGCCACGGACCGGGCTTGCCGGGATCCGTACCGCCGAACATGCCGCCTGCTTCACCCAGCGCCTCGACCAGGACCGCGGGCGACTTCGTCACATCGAACGCCAGCACCTGCTGGCGGGGACCATTGTCGCAGACCAGCAAACGGCCCTCGCGGTCGAGTCCCAGACCATTGGGCACGGCCCCGGCAGGAAGATTCAGCTTGTCGACACGTCGCTCACCGCTTTGTGAATAGCATGCGACGTACTCGTGTCCGCCGGATATCACCCACAGGTTCCCGGCCTTATCGAGGCAGAGCGGACCGGGCCAACCCGCGGGAAACTCGCGAATGACGTTCATCGTTTCGACGTCGACGACTTTCACAACGTCGAACGCGGTATCGGATGCGAAGAGCGTTTTACCGTCGGTCGCCAGTCCGCGCGGGATCAGGTCATGGTTATCGGGCGCCTCGCGGAACGAGAGCATATTCTGGAAACGCGTCTTCCCTCCGGGGAACGGGGCGTGCTTGCCGTCTTTCGTATAACGCGACACGCCAAACTCGCACATCGGCTTGCCGCACAGCACTCCCCCGGCATGGCCCGGACGCTCTGGTACCGGCAAGTCGCCCTCGACTACCGGCACAATCTGCCGTTACTCACGATCCTCGTCTTGCTCCGCAAGGAGGCGAACTCGCCGAACTTGACCGGCAGTTACGAGCGATTCATTCCAGACGGGCGGCTCACGAATCGGTATAATTATCACGTGGTGCGGCTCTGGCAGCAGGATGTCCAGGCTTACCTGACCACCGGGGTCGGGCTGGTACCGCTGGCGCCCTTGACCAAGCTGACCGAACCGGAACTTCCTGGCCTGGTCCGGCTCATGGCCAACCGGATTAACCGCGAACCGCACCCGAGAGCTGCAAAGCTTTGGACTGCGACGTTCCTGCTGATGGGCCTCCGCTATTCTGATGAACTGACGATTCAACTCCTGGAAGGAGTTCAGACCATGCACGAATCGACGACGTATCAAAGAATTGTAAACGATGGACGACTCGCAGAAGCTCGTCGGATGCTGCTTCGCCAGGGAACCAAGCGGTTTCGCGACCCCGACGCGGCGACCGTCGCCGCACTTGAGGCAATCCGGGATATCGACCGTCTTGAAGCACTGGGCGAGCGTATCATCGACCCAGACGTCCACGACTGGCAAGACCTGCTCAGAGACTGATGAAGGGCCAACTCAAGCAGCCCTCGATCGCAACCAGATTCGAAAGAGCTTGGAAGAAGCGAGCCGCCGTACGAACGGCGAGATCACGCTCAACACCACGACCATCGACATGCCTGGCCCGCCGCCGGAACCTGGCAGCGACGAACTGGCGAAGCTTCGGATCCAAAGCAGAATGTCGCAGCCTGTCTTCGCCCGACGTTGGACTGATCCCCATTATCCCACACGACCCACTCACGGCCACTGCGGCGTGGCCCCGGGCGTGGGGAGCGGGACGCTGTACGTCCCGGGATAGACCTGGACCTGCCAGCAATTGGCACCCCGCGCCGGTGCGGCATTGTACTGAACCGTGAAGCTGCTGGTCTGGCAGGCTCCCGTCGGGCTGGTGACCGTCAGTTGTACGCCATACGTGAACTGGGTGCGATTGGGATTCGTCGAATCGTAGGGTGCGCTGTACTGAAGCAACTGGATTGCCTGGCCCAGCGCGTTCATCGCACCCTGATCGCGCGTCTCTTGATTGATTCGGTTGGTCTCGATTCGAAGCAAACTCGAGCTCGTGCGGTAGATCGTGCTCCAGAGCGCGAACAGAAGGATCAAGAAGATCAACACGACCGTGAGCGAATAACCCCGGCGCCGGTTCTGAAGACGATGTCGAATCATGATGGAGTCACACCCACCAAGGTATAGGTTCCCGTGAAGTAACGGAACGCGATCGTGAACTGGATCAGCGCCTGGCCGGCGTTGTCGGGGACCGACGAAACCGAAAAGTTCGTGACGTACTTGGCAATCGTCGTCGTCACGCCGGTGGATGAGTTGGTTCGGACGAGCAGGTTCCCCTGAAGCTCGTAGGTGATCACGACAATGTCCTGAGTCGTCGAATCCTGGAAATTGAGCAAGAGGACGTTGCCACTCGATAGGTCCCAGTCGACGAAGGGATAGTGGCCCAGGGTTCCGGTTCGCCCGGGACCGTCGGCCAGAAACCCGCCGAGATCGCAGGCGATCGATTGGGTGGCCAGAATGGCTTCTTGCTCGATCCGGGCCCGCGCCTCGACTTCCAGGGCGGGGCGGCCGAAGGTCGCGCAGGCGCCCGCCATCAGCATGCCGAGCAGGGTCGCCAGTATGCTGCCAACCACCATTTCAGTCACACTGCAACCCCGGCGGTGGCTCCGCAAGGCGCTGGCTCAGTCGCATCGCGTTCGGTCCGGTCATCTCATCGAAACGCCTTTCGTTGCTTGCATTCCGCTCGAGCTCATGGCGCCGTGACGTTCACGTAAGCGGTCAGGTTCTGGCTGTACGGGGCGGCGTCGAGCTCGATGACCGAAACTGGGAACGAGGGGGGCGGGTTCGAAGGAAGAGACAGCGGGCCAGGGTCGCACACGCTGGTGGCGGTTTGCAGAACCTGGGCACTGCCGGCCAGCTTTTGCGTCCACGGGTTCTGCCATGGCACAAGATAATACGTGTTCCCATGAAGCATTGCTTGAGATTGGCCGGTCACGGGGTTCGTTTCGATCACCTGCCCCTGTAGCCGCAGCTCGAGCAATCGCACCTGCCGCAACTGCATCACCACCAGCGGGCATAGACCCGCCAGGCCGATCCCCAGGATTGCAAACGACACCTGGACCTCGAGCAACGAGTAACCTCGTCGAATCGACCGCCGGGATGCTGTAGGACGCCCGCGCATGGTTTCACCAGGGGGATCTCCCCTGCCCGTCTGGACCTCTGACCCGGCGGACGCTTGACCCGTTGCCGCAAGAGGAATCGTGCCCAGGAGATTCACTGGAACCCGGGCACGATGGTGATCGCTCCATTGCCTTGCTGGACCGACCCGGAGAACGACCCGTCCGCCGCGATGGTCAATGTGCCGGACCAGTACGTGGTCCCGCCGCGAGTCGCCGTCGCCGTGAACCAGCTATCGCTCGCGCTGGCTACGAGGTAACTATAGGGCGCAGTCGACGTGGTGAGGGACGGATCGATCAGATTCGCGCTCAGAAGCGTGGCAAGATCCGGTGCATACGTGCGGTTCTCGAGCCAGTAGAGCCGCTGGGCCGACCAGATCGCCCGCAGGTTGGCCCCGGCCACGTCGGCCCGCGACTGTTCCAGCGACTGCTGGAACCGCGGGATGCCCATCGAGAGCAATGTTGCCGACACGACCATCGCGACAAGCATCTCGATGAGCGTGTACCCGCCTTTGCGCGTGCGCGCCGCCAATCCGTTTTCCCACCGTCGCGCACCGTGCCCTCTAACCCGGGCCGGACCGTGCCGTTGCCGATCCGGTTGTCCCCCTCTTTCCTCAGACATTGACCAATCTCCTGCATGTATCGACCGATCCGAGTCCGCCCGCCCGCACCGACACCAGAGCGCCGGGTGGGTCAAGACGACATAAGCTCACTTCACGCTGCCGGCCATGTCAAACATCGGCATGTAAATCGCCAGCATCAGCCCCGCGATCGAGGTACCCATGAACATGATGGTCAAGGGCTCGAGCAATTTCGTCACCTTCAAGATCATGCCTTCCATCTTCTCCTTGTAGAACGGGGCGATCTGCTCCATCACCTGGGGCAGTTGCCCCGATTCTTCGCCGACCTGGACCATGCTCACCAGCATCGGCAGGAACAATCCGGTCTCCTGGAGCGCCGCGTACAAGGGCTTGCCGGCCGCGACCCTGGCGGCGACGCGTTCGAGCGCGTCGCGATAGATCGGGCTGGTCTGGAAGATGCCCTTCACCGTGTACATGGTCTCCATCATGGGCACGCCGCTCTTGAGCAAGAGCGACAGGTTCGAGGCGAAGCGGTACATCGCCATCTCGACCACGAGCTGGCCCACGGTGGGCACGACCATGAGCGTACCGCCGACGTATCGGCGACCGGTCTCGGTCTTGAGAAACCTCTTGAAACCGAAGATCGCCGTCACGATGAAGACCACCCCGTAGATTCCATACTTGACGATGTAATTCGAGGCGTCGACCACGAACTGAGTGATGGCGGGCAGCTTGGCGTCCATGTCCTCGAACATCTTGGCGAAGGTCGGCACGACCAGCCAGAGCATGACCGTGACCGCGATCACCGCGACGGAGATCAGGATCATCGGGTACATGAGAGCCCCTTTGACCTTGCGCTTGGTGTCACGGGAGTCGCGGATCTGCTTGTTGAGCTCGAGCAGCACCTGTGCCATCTTGCCGGTCACCTCTCCGGTTCGGATCGCCTCGATCCACTGGAACTCGAAGATATTGGGAAAAGCCGCCGCCGCCGAGTAAAAGCTACTGCCGGCCGACACTTTCGAGACGACCTGTTCGAGGACCGCCCGCAGCTTGATGCTCTCGCACTGCGCGGCTGGCGATCTTGAGCGCCTGTAACAGGGGCGTACCCGAGCTGACCAGGGTCGAAAGCTGGTGGAAAAACGTCAGCGTGTCCTCGAGCTTTGCCGACTTATGAGGCTTGGTCGAGATCCTGGCGTGCGCCACGACCCATTGCTCAAACGGCACATTTCACCCCCTTTTTTCCGAGGACCCGACTAAAGCGACCGATATCCGCTCTGAGATCGCAGGCTGCGCGACTGGCATGAATTCGATCTGACCTCATCTTGAGCCTAGGCCACGCGGTCACCGTACGCGCTAAAGCCGTGCTTCCTGCTTCATGAAGGTTGCCAATAGGCATCGCGGCCTTCCCGGGACGGGCATTCTTTTGTCGGCGGCGCTCCATCCGGATTTGACGGTTGCTGAATGTGACCTAGTTTTGAGTGTCTCCGGCGGGATGTCACCGCGGGGCGACGATGCCTCGATCACGATCAGTGAGACCGAGGCAAATACAGGTGAATAAAGGACCGATCGAAAGGGTGGCCGAGCGCCGGGCGGGCTTTTGTCCGGGCAAGTGTGTTGCACGTCGGCCGCGCCGGCTTCGTTCGCCTCAGGTAGGGGCGCTGCTCGCGGACCCTGAAAAACCTGTTCTGTCGTTGGATCGCCTGGTTTCCGATTGAGATTGGTACGGGAGATAACCCACTATGCAGCGACCTGTTTCCAGAATGCGGACCCGTAAAGGGTTCACCCTCGTCGAGCTTGCGGTCGTGATCGTCATCATCGGCGTGCTGGCCGCTTTTGGCGTCCCCAAGTTCCTCGCTTCCGTCGAGAAGTCGAAGGCGTCGGAAGCCTTCAATTACCTGTCGGCCGTGCAGGCCGCCCAGGAACGCTACCTGGCCCAGAACGGAATCTATGCCACGTCCGTTTCCGCTCTCGACGTCACGCTTCCGACCCCGAAGTATTTCACCCCGGACGCCGCCATCGTCGCGGCCCAGAATAGCACCGGAGCCCCGACCTGGACGATGTCGTGCACCCGGATCGCGGCCACATCGAGCTACGGAGGCTATACCGTCGCGTGGTCCGATCAGGGCTTCGACTCATCCTCGAACTCGACGATCACGACCTTCCCGCAGATCTGCCCCGTGTCGCTCCCCAGCAGTTGATGACCTTTACGGTCAGGGCTCTCTCGCATCTGCGACGATTCATGTCCAAGTCGTTGTGGTCCTGACCCCATGGGCGGGCGGCCGGTTCCGGTCGCCCGCCTCCGTTTGATCAACGAGGCGTGGAACCTGGGCGGCAAGCGGGGAACAGATCGACCATGATGGCACTCCTGTCGCGGTTGGCCTTGCGACGGTCGATCGGTCTCGTGATCGACGACAAGGCGGTTGCAATGTCCGTGGTGGTGACCACGCCCTTGGGCCGCCGCCAGGTGTTCCACGATGTCCAGGCCCTGGGAAGCGATTCGCCACAAGCCGTCCTGGGCCGGCTGCTCGATCCCTGGACCAAACGAGGTCGGTGCAAGAAGACCCAGGTTGGAGCGTGGGTTCAAGTGGGCGTGCCCGAGTCGCAGGTGTTTCAGGCGGTCGTGCCCGATCACGAGTGCGAACCTGAACGCTCCCCCGCAGTCGTATTTCCTCGAGGCGGTCCAGGCGACCAACGTCCGCGCCGAGGAGCGGATTGATCGAGTTGCTCAAGATCGAGCTCGAACAAGCTACCCATGGCGTGCGTGGCGGCCTCGCCCCGCGCCGCGATCACCTCGACGATCGAGATGATGGACGGGCTGGGAACGCGGGTCGGGCTGGCCGAGCCGGCGCCGGCGGCTCTGTGCCGGGCTGGGGCTTTTTTCAAGAAGACCCCGCGCGGCTCGAAATTGACCGCGCGATTCTTCCTGGGCCAGCAGACCGCAATCGGCGTGCTGGCCGCCGGCCCACAGCCGCTATTCTGGCACACGTTCGACTTGCCCAAGGGCGACGAGGCGACCGCGATCCTGGCTGCAAACTCGACCCTCTGGATGCTGGGCAGGCACAGCCGGATCAACCTGTCGATCGACACGGTGATCGTCCACGGACGGCCGGAGCTTGAGATCACCCGCGAGCCCGAGGCGTTCCGCCAGCGCACCGGTGCCCGGCTGATCCGCTGCGACCAGCCCAGATTACGACTCGGCCGCCACCGCGCTGGGAGTCGCCCTGGCCAACCCCCTGGCCGACGAGCCCGGACACGACCTGGCGCGCTCCCTCAAGCCACCCTTGAGGGTCCGGGACATCTTCCCCTGGGGCGAGCTGGTCCTCCATGGTGTTCTCGTCGGTGCGGTCTCCTTGTTCCTGAATGGAGCGGCCGCTGAGGTCAATGCGCGACTCAAGGCCGTGCGGCACTCGAGCTCACGTCATTTTCCTGGCTCAAGAATCAAGACCAGACCAAGCTCGACGCCGAAAAGAAGGCCTTGGAGGAACGGTTGAAGGTTCGTCGAGGCGTTTCGCGGCAACCGCGTCGGCTGGTCGGTGGTATTGCGAACGGTCGCGGCCTCGGAGCCCGAGAGCACCGACCATCAGCGGGCTCTCAGGCGAGGCCGAGGTGGAAGCCGCGTCGAAGTCCGGCATGACCAAGCCCAAGAAACAACTGATCGTCAATTTCGCGACGCCAATGTCCGAGGATGGCTCGGTGCCGCGCGAGATCGACGGATTCCTCACGGCCCTGCGCGGCGAGCCCATGCTCAAGCGGCACTTCCCGCTGATCGAGGTCATCGGGCCTCAAGGCCAACTCGTCCAAGCGGGGCGAGCATCCCTTCGCATCCTACAGCATCGTCTGCTTGCCCAGGGCCGAGGCGACCAGGACGCCAGCAGCACCCTCGAAAGGTTGAAGGATGCAAGAGAAGGCGTCGAAAACCGATTATAAACGGCGTGATGGGCCAGCTTCGCCAGCCGCTCAAGCTCCGCCTGCTGCTCTCTGTCGCGGTCATCACAGGATGGTAATCCTCTTTTTCAGCCCCTTGAGCGAGGAGACGGCAGCCACTACGGCCAAGATCATCCGGGAGCGGAAGCGGGTCGCCACGGCACGCGAGATCGAACAACTCAAGAAGGCGATGGTGCCTTACAAGGGCCGCGTGCCTGCCGGGGCCGATGCGAACGAGCTGATGCGGCACGTGATCGCCCAGATACGGTCGTCGCCGCTGAAGCTGCTCGACCTGAAGACCGGAGAAGCCCAAGGACCTGGGTCCCTACGAGACCCTGGGCCTCAAGCTGACCTTGGAGGGAGCGTTCACCGAGATCGACGAATTCCTGAGGTGGGTCGAGACCGACGAGCGGCTCTTGCGGGTCGACGCGATCAAGCTCGATCCGGTCGCCAAAGACCCAAAGCGACTCACGGCCCAGCTCATCCTGCTGAGCCTGGGTGAGAAGGTGGCTCCGCCTGCGAAATCCAAGCCAGAACCGGGCAAGAAACCATGAATGCTGCCAAACTGATCAAGCTGGCGCCGATGATCATCATGATCGGTTTCCTGGCTTACTCGGGTTACTCGATCCAGACGAGTGCGGATGATCCGGAAGCGGGCCAATCCGGCCTGGCCAAGGAGCTCGACGTCGTGGTGCACGACATCGTCGCGGCCGGCGACGCCATCAAGGAAGGCGCGTCCGGCGCGCTCCGCGACCCGTTCCAGGTCACTCTGAAAGAAGCAGTCCCAGCCGGCGTGGCGGCGAGCAAGGGCCAGGGGCCGCTCGAGCCCGAACCCGACCCGCTGGCCGAGATCGTCCGGAGGCTCAACCTCGGAGCCACGTTCCTCCAGGGCCGAGAACAGATGGCGATCATCGACGGCCGGATCTATTCCAAGGGCCAGCATCTGCTCGTGGATGGCGACAACGGCAAGACGTTCTCCAAGCTGTACGTGGTCAATGTCCTGCCTACGAAGGTGATCCTGCACGCCGATGGCGAGAGTTACGTGCTGGTTTATTCCGACCAGCTTGGCGACCGGGACGATCACGCGCGGAAGGGCGGCGAGGAGGGTTCCCAGAACGGCCATGGCCGAGATCGATCCCGGCGGCGAGCTCGCCATGTTCCAGAAGCTGCTCAATTCGCCCCTGGGAGCGCTGGGCAAGAGGGTGATCGGCGACCCGGCCCGGACCTCCTCTCGCTCCGGTTCTTCGCGATCCAAGCGCGCACGCCGCCCGCGCAGCACCGCGAACTCCAGTGCCAGCCCCTAGCGCCCGGGCCCGCCCGCGCAGTGAGACCACCCGGACTTGAAACCCCGCAAACGCGACCCTCTTTGACCAGAACTCACACCAAAGCGGCGACCACCCCATGGCCAATGTCTATGGCGAAACCGACGCCCAGCCCCTGATCCTGGAGCTGCTGGCGCGGCGCAACTGGTTCAAGCCCAAGCAGCTCGAAGAGATCGAGGACCTGCTTCTCAAAGCCAAGGCCAACACCTTGCCCGAGGTGACCCTGATCCGGGCCGGCTACATCTCCGAGCAGGAGATCGCCAGCCTCTACGCCGAGGACCTGTTTCTGCCGGTCGATCCGCAACGACCTGGAAGCCGGCGCGGTCGACAAGGAACTGGGCAGCCTGCTCCCCGAGAAGCTCTGCATGGATCGGCTGATCTGCCCCATGGCGGTCCGGGACGACGTGCTCGACGTCGCGTTCGTCTCCCCCGAGGAGATGGGCGTCGTCGACGAGCTCCAGCTCATGACCGGCCTGCGGATCAACCCGATGATCGCGCCCTTGTCGGTCGTCGAGTCCCGGCTCGACGCGCTGTACCGCGTCGATCAGCACACCAAGGGCATCGGCGAAGGGACCGAAGACTTCGACGTGATCGAGGGGAAGAGAGCGACGAACGACAGAGAACATCCTCGATCTCGACATGTCGTGCCTCCGGCGGACGCCAACGGCCGGATCGTCCGCATGGTCAACCAGATCCTCGAGCAGGCGCTGCGCAACGGCGCCAGCGACATCCACCTCGAGCCGTTCGAGGATGGCTGCAAGTTCCGCCTGCGGATCGACGGCGTGCTCCACGAGCTTCCGCCGCCGTCGAAGGCGGTCTTCATCATGATCGTCTCCCGGTTGAAGGTCCTGGCGAAGATGGACATCGCCGAGAAGCGCATCCCCCAGGACGGCGCCATCGCGCTCCGGACCGGCGACAAGCGAATCGACCTTCGCGTCAACACGGTCCCCACGGTCCACGGCGAGAAGATGGTGATGCGAATCCTGGACAAGGGGGCCATCCCCCTGCAACTGACCGGCCTGGGCCTGGACGAGCGGCAGTCGACCGACCTGATCGAGTCGATCCACGTCGCCCTACGGCCTGGCACTCGTGACCGGGCCGACCGGCAGCGGCAAGTCGACCACGCTCTATTCGTGCCTCAACCAGCTCAATGAGCCCAAGGTCAATATCTGCACGGTCGAGGACCCGGTCGAGTACAAGTTCAAGGGGATGAACCAGGTGCAGGTCAAGGCCCAGGTCGGGTTGACATTCTCGTCGGCCCTGCGGGCGTTCCTGCGGCAGGACCCCGACATCATCATGGTCGGCGAGGTCCGCGACCAGGAGACCGCCGAGATCTGTCTCCGCGCCGCCCTGACCGGCCACTTCGTGCTCTCGACGATCCACACCAACGACGCCCTCTCGGCGGTGACCCGTCTTCAGGACATGGGCATCGAGCCGTTCTTGCTCTCGTGCGCGCTCCGGGTGCTGGAAGCCCAGCGGCTGGTCCGCCGGCTCTGCGCCAACTGCAAGGAGCCCTACGAAGTCACCGCCGAGCTGGCCGAGCAGCACGGCCTGACGCCGGGCGAGACCATCTACCGGCCCAAGGGCTGCCTCCAGTGCCGGCGCATGGGCTACCGCGGCCGTGTCGGCGTCTTCGAGGTCGTCCGGATCACACCCCGGCTGACGCAGCTCATCCAGAAGCGCACGCCCGCTCGACCAGCTTCGCAAGGCCGCTCGCGAGGAGGGGATGAAGATGCTCTTCGACAGCGCCCTCGACAAGGTCCGCCAGGGACTGACCAGCCTCGAGGCCGCGCCTGAGCGTCACCATGGCCGAGGACGAGTGAGCCAGAGCAGGCGAAGAGATCACCTTGTGCATGCCGATACGCAATCTTTCCCCCCCTGTGAAGGGGGACCCGCTACACGAGACCGTGGCCGGCGCGAGAGTCGTGGCGCCGCCAGATACTGGCTCCCTCTCCCCGCGGGAGAGGGCTGAGGTGAGGGGCCGGTGCATCACGTTTAGCGAGGATGCGCATCGGGAGATTCAATTCCAGAGGGCAGTCCGTGGGGCTCGCCCCTCACCCCAGCCCTCTACCTAAGAAGAGGAAGCGAGTAGAAATGTATCGGCCGCGGGTGTGTCGAGGTAAGGCGGTGTCTGCGGTGTTGCCTTTCTTCGACGCCCCCCCAAAGGCAAACGACTCCGCCCGGATCCCGGCCTATGCTGGATTGCACGGGTGAGCGAGTCACGCCCTGATCGGGACGGAGGCTCGCTCTGCCTGTGCGCGCCGTGTCAGGTCAATCACCGGCAAGCCGGATCGCCAGAAGGGCGTCATGATTTGGCATCGATCAACGATGATTCGAGAGCACGCGGTCGCCGCCAGACGGACCGCCGGCTGCGTCCCACGTCGCCGCTTGATGCGTTCCGCCGAGGCGGCCGTGCGCCGGGCCCCGCCGTGGCGAGGAGAGCCGCGGCGCGTTCTTCGTCGATCGGTTCGACACGTTCACGTTCGCGATGGTCCTCACGCTCCTCAGCCTGACCATCACCGACGGGGTCCTCACCATCGAGCTCCTCGAAATGAACGGCGAGGAGGCCAACCCGCTCATGGGTTATCTCCTCAACCATGGGCCGCTCGCTTTCCTGCTGGGCAAATACGTGCTCACCGCCGTCGGGCTCCCCTTCATCGTCGTCTACAAGAACTACCCGCTGTTCAGGACCCGCTTCCGCGCCGGGTTCCTGCTCCCCCTGTTCGTCGGCCTGTACGTCGTGCTCATCGCGTATCAATGGGTCCTGTTTCAGGCGGGTTCCAGCCACTCACCCTTTCCCTGGGTACGCCACGCGCTCACCGCCAACTTCCGGCCCGGCGACCCGGCGTTCCAGTGGTACGGCCATCGTCACAACAGGTGTAAGCCATGACTCCGTCGCATCATGTCGTGGTCGCTGCCTTCTTCCTGGTGCTCGGCTGCTCCGTGGGGAGCTTCCTCAATGTTTGCATCTATCGAATTCCGATCGGCTTGAGTCTGTTACGTCCGCGGTCGCGATGCCCGCACTGTCGGGCGGCGATCCTGCTGCGCGACAACACTCCGGTTCTGGGCTGGCTGCTCCTAGGCGGCAAGTGCCGACAGTGCCGCTCGTCGATCTCATCGCGCTACCCGCTCATCGAATTCATGGTCGGCTCGCTGTTCGCCGGGTGCTATCTCGCCGAGGTCGCGCTCGCGCCCTGCGACCTCTGGGAGGTAATCGGCCCGCTCGGCGTCCTGCTCTTGAACCTGCTATCCTGGGTGCTGATCGGCTTCATCGTGGTCCGAGCGGCGATGGCGATTGACGCGCGAGCGGGCTCACGGGGTCTGCCGCTTGGGCGCGGCATCCGCGGGGAGCACCAGGCGAAGTCCCGGTGTGAGCTGGTTTGACTCCGGGAGCCGATCCCGATTCAGCTCGACGATCTCGTCGGCTCGACGGGAGTCACCGAGCCGATCGCGGGCGATGCTTCGGATCGTCTCATAGCGCTCCACGACGTGGTAGGGGGGTGCGCGACGCCGTGCCGGGCTACTGGAGCGGGACCTCGATCCGGCGGGCGCGTCCGTGCCATCGTCTGGATTTCGATGGATCCGCAAGCGCGGTGCGACGCTCGGTGCGTCGGAAGCTCCAGGCAGCTTGAGCTCGACCTCGCCTCTCGCGGCGGAAGTGGGAAAAACGGCCGGTGGCGAGGCAGAGGCAGGTTCGGAGGCCGGCCTCGCTCTCACCGGCCGAATCTGTGCGGGATCGAGCTTGCTGGCGGGCGGGATCACGATCAGATCGCCCGCGGACAGCCGCTCGGGACGCGCGACAATACCGCGATTGAACCACCAGAGAGCGCGGTCATAGCGCGTGGTCCCGTAGTATCGCTGGGAGATCGTGGCGAACGTTTCGTCGCGTGCGACGGTGTGCCGCGTCGGCCCGGCGGCCACTCCTCTCGGGCGCGATGGTTCCGGCCGCGCCCGGCGTAGCTCGCCACCAAGGGCGTCGGCGCCGGCCTGCGTCTGGGTCACGCTGGAATCACGCTTGGGCGCGGCCACCGAAGTCGTTCTTGCGGGCTGGGACGACGCTGTGGGCCTGGGATTTGAGCCGATCGCTTTTCCGGAACCCGGAGATTGATCCTGATTCTGCTCAGGAGTCTGCTGCGGCATGAACCGACTGAAGAGTCGCCACGTGCGCCGCTTGGGGGGCGAAGGTCCTGCTCGGTCCGGGTCGGACGGCGTCTTGCTCGGAGTGGAATCGGCCGCGGTCGCGGCGACCGGAATCGAGCTGCCCGCAGACGCGGCCGCAGAGGCCGCAGCGGGAACGGGCGGCGGACCGTCCCTCGGTGTGGAACCCGCAATCGGCGCCTCACCCGGAGCCGGCGCCTCACCCGGAGCCGGCGCCTGACCCGGAGCCGGCGCCTGACCCGGATCCGTCGCCGCGTAGGGAGCCTGGAACTCGAACGAGGTTCGTGAAGACCCGGTGCCCGCGCCCGCGCCCGCTTGCGCTCGCTGCGTCACGCTGGGAGTCGGAGCATGCGTCATCGCCAGGTCCGCCGACCAGATATGCGGCGTCAAGAGCACGACCAGCTCGCGCCGACTTTCGTTCTTCTGCCGGTTGCCGAAGAGATAGCCCAGCACCGGGAGCCGGGACAGGCCCGGCAGCCCTTGCATTTGAAAGTCGTCCTCGTCTTCCATCAGGCCGCCGATCACGAGCGTCGCCCCGTCGGGGACCATCACGTTGGTCGTCAGCTCCGCCGTCTGCTGGTTGGGAATGTTGTTTGTCACCGACCCCGAGCTGCGCTCGGGATGGATCTCCATCCGGACCATGCCGTCGGTCGACACGAACGGGCGCAGCCGCAGCAGGGTTCCTGTATTCAGAAACTGGACCTGCTGGATGGTGCTGGTAAAGTTCTGTGACAGGGTCTGGAATCCGAGCCTCGCGCCGAGCTGGATCTCGGCGCGTTGCTTGTTCAGGACGAGGATTCTCGGACTTGCCAGGATCTTGGTGCTGCCCAGGGTTTCGAGGGCCCGGACGAATCCGGTGACGTTGTTGGCGACAAAGCCGAACTTGATTCCGTTGGTTGCCGAAGTGAAGCCCTGGGCGTCCGGTACGGCGCCCTGGGCCAGTTGCCCGCTCGAAGTCAGCAACTGCGTCGGATTGAAACCGACATTGCCGTTGAGCGCTGAGCCGGTGCCGACTGTGCCGAGCAGGTTGGCGAGATTGTCAACCACCGCGAAGTTGACCCCAAGCTCCCGGTCGTGCTCGAGGTCGACGCTCACGATGACCGCCTCGATCAACACCTGGACGGGCCGGACGTCGAGCCTCTGGATGATCTGATCGATGATTTTCAGGTTGGATTCGTAATCCTGGACGATCAGGTGGTCGCTGTCCGAGGCTGAGTTGCCTCCGGTCGGGGGCTGGTAACCGCCCACGGTCGGCCCGCCGCCGGTGGGAGGCGAGCCTCCGGGCCCGCCCGTGCCGCCGCCGCCGCCGCTCCCTCCGCCGCCGCCCCCTCCGCCGCCGCCGCCGCCACCGGCGGACATCGCCTGTCCGCCGCCCGAGACGAACGTCGCCGACTCACTGATCCCGAACCGGTACGTCGGCGTGATCGCGATCCGCTTCTGGCCGACGTCCACGCTCAGGAACGGGCGGATGGTGCGCAGCAGCTCGTCCGCACGGACATAATTCAATTTATAAACTTTCGTGACAATCTTTTCTTTCTTGAGGTCTTCCTCTTCTTCCTGGAGGTCCTGCCGATTGTAGATGTAGTGGATCGAACCCTCGGTCTTCTCCACCAGATTGGCCAATTTGATCACCGCGGCGAGAACTTCCTCGACGGTCACTCCTTCGAAGTTGACGGTGATGGTGCCGCCCACATTGGGCGACACGAGGATGTTCATCTTGGCGCGCCGGCTGAGCAATTCGAGGATCTGGCGCAGGTCGCCCTCGTTGACGTGGAAATGTGTGACCAGACCGCTTTCATCGAACTGGATCTCCTGTTGCGGCTGGAGGCCGGCAGCGGGCGGTCGAGCTTGAGCGGCCCGCCCCTGGGCGGCCTGGCGCGGGGCTGCGGTCGCCGCGCCGGGCTGCTGGACGCGGCGCTGGGCCTTGGCCTTTTCCGCCGCCGTTTGCGCGCCCGTCGCGGGCAGCGGCAGGAGAGAGGTGGGCAGTTGTTCCGTCTCCGAGGAAATCCGCGTCACCGGGAATGACGGCTGGAACAGCACCAGGTCAACGGCGGAATCGGTCGTGCCCCGCCTCGATCCAGACCCTCGCACGTTCGCCGGCCGCTTCGCGCTCTCGGCGCGGCCGGGACCGGCTCCCGATCGCCGGCTCCCGACTCCGGCGGCGTCCCGGGCATGGGAGAGCTCAAGAGTGTTGGTGATGAGTCGCCCGCGACCTGATCCTGAGCCTGGAATTCCGCAGCGCGGACCGGCACCGCCAGCCCGAGGCCCACGACAATCCCGGCGATCCCGGCCAAGAGCGTTCGACCCAAGGGAAAGGATCCTCACCATTGTCTCTGGACCGATGCTCCGAACGTGGAGCCAGCCCGAGGCGGACACGCGCCCGAAAGTGAACGCCCGATCCCGCCGAGCCGGAACCTCGGGGCGTACATTCGACATCCCGACTCTCCAAGTTTCGACATCGACCGCACCGAACTTAAGGATCGTTCCGGATAAGTGGACTAGTTAAGCCCGGGCGCGTTTAACGGTCTTATCGAAAACGGCAGTCCGCCGCATCTTGTCGTTAATACCAAGCGTGATGGCATCCAGCCGGTTTGGGAGAGAAACGGGATGCGCTCACGTCCTTACGCGGCGGTTGACGTCGATCCGGTGCTGCTCGATCCGGTGCTGGTGGTGGACGATCCGGTGGACGACGACGTCGTTCCGGCGTTGAACGTCTCACCCAGGCGATTGTTGGGTGGAGTCGCGGCGATCAGGAGCTTGCGGGAGTAGATCTGCTGGATGCCGCCGTTCACCTGCTGCTGGGACAGGGCGACGGCGCTGTTCACCGCTGCCATGTAGATATTCAGGTCTTCGCCGGGGGTCGTCGGCAGCGGAATGGCCAGGAGTGACTCCTGGAGGCTGGTCGCTTCACTTGAGGCGATACTCTCGTAAACATACTTCTGGATCGCGCCGCGCTGGGCGGGCGTGTGTGGCGGAGCGTTCTCCTTGGGCAGCTCGATGGGTATGTTATTGAAGTACTTGACCAGATTGATCGCCAGTTGGCGTGTGCTGTTGGTGATAAAGCTGGGGAAGATCGATGCGGCGCTCGTCTGGGCGGAGGTGGGAACGCTCGCGGTCAAAACGGTACCCACCTGCAACGAAATTGGGCTCGATTCCGCGACGTCGATGGTCACGAAGTTTCCGGCGCTGCCGGTCAAGGTAAACTGGCCGAGTGGCGGGGCAGTGCCCAGGGTCGCGGTGGCCAGGACGGGAGTGGTGAACGTGCCCGAGGCCCCGAAGACCGAGGCGTCGGCGACCGCGATGGTCGGCGAAAGGGGCGTGTAAGCCGACGTCACCGTGGTGGAGACCGTGACCGAACCCGTCGATTGCTGGGTGAGCGACGCGACGTAGTAGTCGAGTTGCTGGTTGAATGCGGTGAGGAACGCGCTGTACTGTTTGGTGAGCTCGGCGGCGGGCGTCAATCGTTTCGGTTTCGCGTGTTCGGCTTGGGCACGGTGGGAGGCACGCGCCGACAGCACGACGACATGGGCGGCCTTGTGGCCCGCAACCAGTCCCATTCCGGCCGCACCACTGAGGAGCTGCCGCTCTTCCAGAGGCACGCTTCCCGCACCGGCTTGATCGACACCAGGCCGAAACCTGCGGTCGATTCGCCGGCGGCTGCGCCGAGCGTCGCTGAGCTGTGCCATGAACGACTTCCCGCCTACCCTGATTCCAACAGTCCTCGCCGATCACTCGAGAATATCGACATTTCGCTCAGGCCAAGTCAACCTCGAGCAAGCGAGCGTGCCCAAATCCTCGTCATATTCAGGCGCTCGAACCGATTGCCGGTGGACCGAGAACGACTCGCCGCCTTTTCATCCACCTTGAGAGCTAGAAGGGCGTGTACGGGAATGGCGAGTATGGCATGTTGGGAGGATTCGGGAAGTCCCGGGTCGGGATGAAGCGCTGGAGAGCATCGGGAAGCGAGGTCGGCTGGGCGTTTTCCGAGCCAGGCTCCATTTCGTCTTCCGTGAGGGCCCTGTCGCGGTTTTCGCCGGGGCGGAGGCCTTCGCCTTGAAGGGTCTGGGGCGGTGGAGGCGGAGTCGGGGATGGGTAGGTGCGCGGCGGATTGAATCGTCGCGGAACCGTCGTATCGATGGGTGTGTAGGTCCGCATGACCGTCCCGAAATTGAACGCGATGCGCCGGAGCAGCTCGTGCGACATGGCCTCGTCGCCGACCTTTTTCGGGCCGATCTGCACCCTGACGTTGGTCATGGCGTTCTGGGGCGTGAGGGAAATATCCGCGGGCCGGCCGTCGGGCGTGTGAGCGTGAACCAATGTGACGCCGTCAGGCTGATGGATCGTGGGGCCGAGATCCTTGTATCCCAGGTCGAGGAGCGCCTCCATCAAGGAGCTTTCCACCTGAGGAAGGGAAAACTGGAACAATTGGGATGACGTGCCGCAGAAGTCGTAATACGCGTAGTCGGTGTGTGCGATGCTGGGCAGATGCCCGATCGCCTGATACCAGCCCAATCCGCCGCAACCGCAGGCTGGAGCCAGGGAAATGACCGCCACGAACAGTGCGACGATCCGTTTCATCGGCTTCCATGCCTCCTGGGCTGGCCCGCGTGATCCCGTCCTGAGGATCAGGCCTTCTCGCGCGCAGTCGCCGGTCGGGTTCCGGCCGGTGCGCGAGAAGATACTTTCTATTTGTCGAATATTCCGCCTGGGGATCTTGATTGTTTCTCGAAGCGGCGGCTGAAGGGAGTCCCTGCGTGGGACGCGTCGTCGATCGTCCGTCAGCCCTCCGGGCGGCGCGGGGCAAGCGGTTCTTTCCGATCGACAATCGGCGGGCAAATCGCCGCCATCTCACGATTGAGTGCCACGAAATCCGTCCACTCGTCCGGTACGGAGTCTTCATGGTAGATTGCTTGAACCGGGCACTCGGGAGTGCACGCGTCGCAGTCAATGCACGTCTCCGGGTCAATGAACAGCATCTGCTCGCCCTCGCGGAAGCAGTCGCAAGGGCAGACGACCACGCAGTCGGTGTACTTGCAGCCGAAACAGGGTTCCGTTACGACGAACGACATCACTCCCTCCACAGAAAAGGTACATGATCTGCGCTACGACTCACCAAAGAGGTAATGCCGTCGGCGTGCGTGGTGCGGCCAAGAGTTTCCGGAATTTTGTTACAGTGAGATCGCGTTTTGTCTTTTGAGAATTCCTTGGCGGCGTCGAGAGACGTGATTCTCCATGGAAAACGAAGTGCGCCTGGCCGCCTGGAGTTCGATGGTTCTCTTCGAGCGGTTTCGCCAGGGTGATGAACCGGCCTCCGAAGCGCTCTTCATCCGGTATTTCGGGCGGCTCAGGGCATTGGCTCGGAGCCGGCTGTCGCGGCGGCTCTGGCGGCGGACCGATCCGGACGACATTGTGATGTCGGTCTATCGGAGCTTCTTCGTCGGCGCCCGAGCCGGCCGTTTCACGTTGAATCGCCGCGGCGACCTGTGGCGATTGCTGTCGACGATCGTCAAGCACAAGCTGTTCCGCCGAATCCGCCACGAATTGGCCGACCGGCGATCGGTCAAGAGCGAAGTGTCGCTCGATCAGATCGAGGGACGTCGGATTCGGCAGCGCAACCCGTTTCGCTCCCCCGAAGAGAGGATCGCCGACGCCGACGAGCTCGAGTGGATTTTCGGCCAGCTTGACGGCAGTGCGCGCCGCGTGCTCGAGCTGCATCTGCAAGGCGCGCCGCTCACCGAGATTGTGCAGACCACTGGCCGCTCCGAACGTACCGTTCGGCGCAATCTCGCAGAGATCCGGGCGCTCATCGCAGAGCGGCAGGGCGAACCGGTCCGGCGGCTTTCGCATGACGATTTCCTGCTCGAGCGAATGATCGGCGCCGGGCGCATGGGCAAGGTTTATCAGGCGTGGCAGCACAGCGCACGCCGTGAAGTGGCAGTGAAATACCTCCGCAAGTCGCTGCTTCGCGAACCCGCACTGGTCGAGCGGTTCATTGACGAATCACGAATCGTCAGGCGGCTCTGTCACCCGAATATCGTTGGCGTGCACGGACTGGGCCAAACGGCGGGCGGCTCCTACTTCATTGTGATGGATTTCGTGCGTGGCCCCAACCTGGCGGAACTCGCGAAATGCCGGGAAATTGGCTTCCGCGAGGCGATCCGCTGGACCATCGAGACGTGCTCTGCACTCGAGCATGCACATTCAAAAGGAGTGATCCATTGCGATCTCAAGCCGGCCAATCTTCTGGTCGACGAATCGGGGAGGGCGCGAGTCACCGACTTTGGCCTGGCGCGCTCGCTCTCGGGGAGAGCGCCGGGTACGGCGGAGGTGGAAGGTACCGGCCCGTTCATGGCTCCGGAGCAGGTGTCCCGATCCTGGGGAAAGATCGGCCCACGGACCGACGTCTATGGAGTGGGGGCGGTCCTGTTCACGCTCCTGACCGGCCGGCCGCCCTGGCTCGGGCGCACACTGGCGGATATTCTGGCCGACGTTGCCAGCAGTACGCCGGTGATCCCTGTGGCGGAGGTACGTCCCGAGATTCCGGAATCGTTGGGCCGGATCTGCCGCAAATGTCTTTCCAAGCCGCTCGAAGACCGATACCCACGCCTTCAAGACGTGCGGTCGGCTTTGACTCAAGCGGCGGGCACATGCGGCTCACGGTAACAGAACATGATTGTCGCCTTTCGCTCCGCGAAAGGCGACTGACTTCGCGAGGAGTTTCCCCTCAATGCGACCAAAGAGCACGTGGGCCGCACTGGCGGCTTTGATCGCGGGAACCGGCTGGATCGTCGTGTTCGGTCGGAACGAGGAGCCTACCCCGCCCGGTGCGGCGCCCCGGTACAACGCCGATGGCGATCTGCTCCGGCCGGAAGGGTACCGTACCTGGGTCTTCGTCGGCGCCGATCTGGGGCTGGATTACACGGAGAGAAATGACAAGCGCCTCGACGATCCGCAATACAAGGATGAGAAGACCGACGTCTCTCAACCATTCCATAATGTTTACATCGATCGTGCAGCCTATGAACATTACGCCCGCACTGGCCAATTTCCGGATCGGACGGTTCTCGTCCTCGAGCTCTTCGAATCGCGGCGCAAGGAGCCGCGAAATGTTGTTACAAATGGCCAGTTTGAGGGGAATCGGATTGCCCTCGAAGTCGCCGTGAAAAACGCGGCGCGTCCTGACGGATCAAAGACGCCGTGGGCTTACTACGACTTCACGGGGAAAGCAGGCCCCGCCGGGCGTGGGGTCCGTGACTCGGCCAAGGCGAAGCCGGACGCATCGTGTTACGACTGCCACAAGCAGCACGCCGACGTGGATAACGTGTGGGTCCAGTTTTACCCGACGCTCCGCGACCACGCGAAGTCAAACGATCGATAGGAGCCTTGCGACATGACCATCGAGACGGCCCGTCTCCGACTCCTGCCCTATTCACCCGAGCATCTGCTGGCACTGCTCGTGGGCCCTGAGCAGTTTGAAGAGCGAATCGGCCATCCCGCCGCGGACGGCATGCGCGACTTCATGGCGTCGGATGATGTCTCCCCCGCCTGGCTCGCCCAGCTCCGCGAATCCACAGTGGCCGATCCGTGGATTCATGGCTTCGCGGTCGTCCATGGGGAAAGCCGCTCGGTCATCGGCAGCGCTTCGTTCAAGGGACCGCCCGACCAGGAGGGAATAGTCGAGATCGCTTACGGGATCGTGCCCGACTACCAGGGCGCGGGTATGCGACCGAGGCCGCCACGGCACTGGTGGCCTTCGCCTTCGACGACGATCGCGTGCACCGCGTCCGAGCACACACGCTCCCGACGCCCAACGCGTCGACCCGGGTGCTCACCAAATGTGGTTTCGTATTGACCGGAGAGATTGTCGACCCCGAGGATGGTCTTGTCTGGCGGTGGGAGCGAACCAGGGCGCCGGCTTGACCGTTCGCTCGAATCGCGAGCCGGGCGGCTTCAAACCCAGCCTCAGTAGAAGATCGCGCGCACCCTTGCCGTGACAAAAGCAAACGACCAACCCTTTGGCGATCGCTGGAACCGACTCTGCTTTGATCCGGCCACGACGCGGTCTCGACTGTCGAAGAAGACGTAGAAGTGGTGCCGATCGTCCGTCCAAGTCTGGGGCTTGGCATCTCCGTCTCCGGGGACCGCGAAGACCTGGAGCACCAAGCCGTCGCCGTAGTCAACGTCGCCGTCGGCGTAGCGACCATAATCGCCGGGCGGCCCTCCCAGCAGGCGCTCGACTTCGACCCGCGTCATCCCGGGCCGGAGCTGCGAAAAGTTGGCGGCCTTCAGACCTCCCGTCGGCCATGCGAGCCAAACGGCCGCTAGACCGACGAGCACGGCCACGAGCGCGAAAGCCGCAACAACCATCGAGCCATAAAACCATCGACCCCCGGCTCGTCCGGCGCACGGGATGTTGCCATGGCGTGGTCTCCCGAGAGGTGGCTTCAGTGATCGCCCTTATTGTTGTTCTTCGGACGACCGCGCGGAATATTGGGCTTGTCGTGTCTTGACACTAATCACTGCCCCGACGGCCTCGTCGAATTCGCCTGCTGTTTCAAGCTGAGCAAATAGCCGATCAAATCGGCGAAATCCGCCGGCGAGAGCGATTCCACCAGCTTCGCCGGCATCACCGAGACATCGCCGACACGCCGGGTCTCGATGTCTTTCTTGGGGATCCGCATCATCTTCGCGTCCGAGCCGGCGAGCTCGATCATCTGGTCGTCCTCGGCGCGGACGACGCCGGAAGCGACCTTGCCGTCGCGGGTCGCGACGACGACCGGCTGGAACCCGGTCGCGATCCGGCTGGATGGCTCCAGCACCGATCGGATCACTTCGGCCCGATCGTACTTCGACGCGAGGCCGGTCAGATCAGGGCCGATCGTGCTCGTTCCTCGACCGCCGGCCGAGTGGCATTGAGCACAACCGGCTCCCTTCGGGTCGAAGAACAATTTTTCACCTTTCGCGGCATCGCCGCGATGCTCCATGGCGAATCGGCGCAGCTCTTCGACCGAGGCCAACGTCGCAGCGCGCCGGCGGGTCCCGGGGGCAAGCTGGCCGATCTGCACGCTGAAGCACCACCGTCCGTCCCCTTGCCGGCTCACGACCAGGATCCGGTTTCTGCCTTTTTCCAGGTTGAACCGCACCCGATCCGAGTCGGGTGCATAGGCTCGGCCGGCGATACCGGTGGATTCATGGACCGGCTGCTCGTTGACCGTGACCACGATCGGTCCGCTCGACCCGACGAGAAGGAGCGCTGGTCCCGCGGTTGCGGACTCAACCTCGGCATAAGCGAACGCGCCAAGATCCGGTGAGGCGCTCGGGTCGTAGCCGAGCCCGCCCGGATCCCCGGGCGTATGCTTGAAGTCGTCGAAATCGACGCGGCCGGTCACCGGGTCGCCCGAGCGGGCTGACCACTTGACTGGCCGACCCGCGGCACCCGTGTGGACACGCGTGAAATCGATCGAGGGCTGTCCGATGAAGATCTGAGGGGTCGTCCTGGGAAACGGCCCGATCACCAGCCACTGGCGAATTGCCGTCCAACGGGCCAGTACGCGGTCGAGAGACAGGGCGGCCTCGTCGGAGAACTTACCTGACCGCGCTGCCAAGCCGAGCTCGGCCGCCGCCCCGTCGCGGATCGCCAGGAGCGCCCGCTCGCCTACCTTGCACAGGTCGGGATTGCGGCTCTCGATGGCCGCGAGGTACACGGAGGCTGCCCGCGGGTCCGGCATCGCGCACAACGCTGCTGCCGCTGGGGCGAAGTCCGCAGACGCCGGGTCTGCCGCCATCGCAAGCAACCGCGGGAGCGCCGCCTTCAATTGAAGCGGTGCCACCGCGAGCACGGCGGCCTGGCGCACCTCGCTGTTCTTGTCATCCAACCGGTCCAGCACCGATTGCTGCAATTCAGCCGGCAGTGCCTTCTTGACGTTGATGCTCAAGATGGCCGCGGCCCGGACCTGCGGCGCCCGGTTCTCAAGAAACGATGACAGCTCGTTGGGCGGGAGAAACCCGAGCTGCGCAAGGCCGGGCAACGCTTGAGCAACCAGCGCCGGAGGCGTCTTGTCGTCGTAGATCAGATTCAACCGAGCACGCAGCGACTGAGGATCTCGAAAGGGAGTCAAAGCGGAAAGCGCCGCGGCGCGCACGCTCTCATCACGCCTGGCATCGGCCAGAAGCGCAACGAACCGCGGCAGCGATGACGCGTCCTTCAGCGACCCGAGAGCTTCCACCAGAACCGCCTGGTTGGCTGGATCGGGCTCGCTCCCGAGCGCCCGCGCAGCCGTGGAGCGGCTTCCTTGCCCGCCTGGGCCAGGCCGTCGATCGCCGCCAACCGCACTTTGCTGTGCGTGTCGGCCAGGCCGACCGAGAGGCCGTCGAGTACCCCTTTCATTCCTTCCGGCGCCCAATCCTTCGTCTTTTGCGGGAATGGACTCGCCAGCGGGTTGGTCCCGAACCAGTAGCCCGTCCATTCGGGATATTGTCGGTACAGGCCGGCCAGGTTGGCCACGATCCAGCCTCGCACGGGCGCCGAATCCGTTCGCTTTAATGCTTCGGTCAGAGCGCTCACCACGACCACCGACCACGCATCCTCGGTGAGGCGCAGCGCCGGTTCGAGCCGCCGTTCGTCCATCAAGGCCTCGACCAGCAGGCTCTTGTCCCATGCCTCGAGCCGCCGGATCGCTTGCCGGATCGACCACGCGGCGAATCGGTCGGCATCGCCGAGCGCCCTATACAACGCGGGAGCCGCCGAGGGGTCGCCCAGCTTGCCGATCGCAATCGCCGCTTCGCGCCGTACCGCCGCATCCCGATCCTGGAGAAGCTTTGCCAGTTGAGCCAGAGCGGTCCGATCACCATGGATCCCGACCGAGCGTACGGCCTGGAGCCTGAGTCGCGGTGACGGATCGAGCAACACGCCCGCGATGGCCCGGCGAGCCTCGGCCCCGCCGATCGCGTCGAGAACCCACACGGCGTGCAGCCGTCCGGTCTCGGGCTCCGGGGTCGTCAGTCGCTCGACGAGTCTCGGGACAATGGCAGGACCTATCCGGGCCAGGATCCGCTGGGACTCCAGGCGCACCGCCAGCGCCGGGTGGTCGAGCGACTTGATCCGCACATCCGGGTCAAGGCCGTTGGGGCGTTCAGAGGGGATCGACTGATGCGTGCCATCCCGTATCGGGCTCTTGCCCCCGAGCCGCACGTTCTTGCCGTTAACCCCGGTGATCTGATCGCGAAGCCCGAGCCGGTACAGCCGGCCTGTTTTCGGGCCGTCAGCCAGCCAGCCATCGAATGCCCAGTCGACCAGCCACAAGCTCGCCCCGTCGGCCGCCACGGCCAGCGAGAACGGACGGAACGCGGTCGCTTTGCCCTTGGAAACCAGGGTCGTTCGCCGCGAAACGGTGAATGTCCCCCCTGCTTTTCTGATCTCGAACCGGAGGACCTCCTGGAGACCCCAGTCGCAGAAGAACAGGTTGCCCTGATACTCGGCGGGCAGACCATCTTCGTTGTAGCAGATCCCCTGCGCGCCGCCCCCCCGAACTGCCCTGTCATGATCGGCAGAACGCGTTTCGGGGCGGTCAGGAACTCGTAAGGATAGCCGTAGTGCCCTCCCACGATGTGATGGGTCAGGCTGTTGGGCCATCGCTTGCTGTCATCGTCGTTGCCGAACGTGAAGATTTCATCCGTGGCCGAGAGTGCCACCGAGAGAGGGTTGCGCTCGCCGGTCGAGACGACTTCCAGCCCGGTGCCATCGGGCCGGACCCGGATCACCCCACCCCCGTGAAGCTGAAGGGTCTTCCCGTCCTTTCCCACAGCACGCGGAATGCCCTTATCACCGACGGCGATATACAGGAAGCCGTCCATGCCCAGGCGAATTCCGGAGGCGATGTGATCATTGAGCCCGCTGAAGCCCGGGACCTTGGGTCCGAGCCCGGTGACCAGGTCGACCCGGGAGTCGGCTTTGCCATCACCGTCGCGATCGCGAAATGCCGAGAGGAACGGCGCGTGGACGACGTAGAGGGTGTCGTCGACCCATTCCAGCCCCATCACACACCAGAGCTTGTCGGCGAAGATCGTCGTTCTCTGTTCCTTGAGCGCGATGACGCGATCGATCGGCTCGGTGGGCGGGCCCGGCATGTCCATGGGGTCGGAGCCGAGGTAAACCGTTCCATCCGGTGCGGCGACGATCGCGGTCGGAAACACAATCCGCGGCATCTGGGCGGCGAGCTCGATCGTCCAGCCATCGGCGACCTCGGGCAGCCCCGATCGCTCTTCGGCAGCGGCGGCGGCGGGAATGACGGTCGCAATGACCAGCGGAAGGGCAAAGCGAGCTCTCATGAAAAAGTCCCTTTTTTCAGTGAATCCAGGGCGCCCGACCGGCGCGAGCATGGTGTTCGTGCCGGTTCGAGCAAGTCCGTCCGTGCCTGGAGCAGCGGCGAGAGCGCGGGATGGTCTGGTAATCACGGTTCAGACCGATCAGAATTGTAGCGGCCTGGCCCAAAAGCCTCAACGCCAGCACGCCGCGGACAGCGCGTGGTTCTGTCCAAATGAACGGCGGCGGATCGGCCCGTCCTTTCCCCCCCTTGCGAAGGGGGGGTAAGGGGGGGTGGTCCCAGCGCGACCAGTTAGCAACGCCCACTTGCGCCGGGGATCAGGCACCTGGGCCTTCTCGACCAAAGCAGGAGCTCCTCCTTGACGTCTTCAGCCAGCGACCTCGCAGCCACGCCAAAGTCAAGCGGCCCGGCCCCGATCGAGCCCTATCGGAACCCCACTTATCCGAAGCGCGACCATTATGGCGAGCGAGCGCGACTCGAGCAGGCTCTTCGCTTGAGCGAAGAGCGGCTCGCGACGGCACGAGAGCGATTGAATCGATCGGGGAGCCAGCCGGAGAATGCGGCACTGGTCCGCGCTTACCACCAGTTGCTGGGCATCCGCGACCAGCTTGCCGAGAGTGTCCGGAGGATGCCGCTCGAAACCGGCGATCTCTACACTGAAGACCATGAGCGGTTCGAGCAAGCCGTTGCCGCGCTCGAGCGTGTCTGGCACCAGTGGCAGAAGATCAGCGGTTGAGCCGTCAGCCGGAGCTCGTTGCGGTTTTTTCCGGTCGCCAATGATCGATCGGCCGGACGGCCTTGCTTTCGAAAGGCAGATCGATTCGCTGCCCGCGGGCGGCTGACGCATACAGGGCATGGACGGCTTCGACGACCGCACGCCCGTCGTGACCGTTCTCACTCGGCTGTCGACCGTCGCGCACGCAGGCTACGAAGTGCTCCATCTCCTGCGGGAAACCGTAATTCCAGATTTCCTCGTAGATCGGGAACGACCAGCCGGCGGTCGCGCCGGCTTTTTCGACGGCATACCCGTAGCCCCCGCGCGAATACGCCCGGATGGCGTTTCCGTGCAGCAGGTCGGCATAGGCCTGGCCGTCGCTTCCAAAGACCTCGGCTCGGTCGTCCATGCCGCCGGGTTTGGTCCAACTTTCCTCGGCGAGCCCGGTTGCGCCCCCCTCGAATGTCAGTAGCAAGACGGCCTCGTCGTCGCCGTCGGTCTGATCTCTGTGCACATAAGTCCCCATCTGGGCGTAGACGCTGGTGATCTGGGCTTTCCCCGACGCTGATGAGCCTCCCAGCAGCCAGCGGAAGAACTCGATCGCGTGGCACCCCATGTCAAAGGTCACGCCGCCGCCGCTTTGCCGCGTGTCATAAAACCAATTCGCGTGGGGACCATCGTGTTTCTCGGACTGCTTCACAAGATGGACCTTTCCGAGCGCGCCTTCCTCGATCAAGCGTTTGAGCCTGACGTACTTGGGGGCAAAGCAGATCTCTTCGGCGTAGCCCAGGATGACGCCGGCCCGCTCGCAAGCGGCGATCATTCGATCGCACTCGGCGAGATTCAGGGCCATCGGCTTTTCAACCACCACGTGCTTGCCGGCCAGTGCAGCGGCGCAGGCAACGTCGCAATGCAGATGATTGGGCAACCCCAGCACGACCAGGTCAATCTCCTTGAGGTCGAGGAGGGCTCGATAGTCGGTGAAGTGCTGGCCGATTCCCCGCTCCGCGGCGAAACGTTCGGCGTGGCCGGGCGTCGGGGAAGCGACCGCGGTCACTCGGGCGCCTGGAAGCGTTCGGAGGGCTTCATCGTGAATCGAGGAGACGAATCCCGAGCCGACGAGCCCGACGCGGACGGTATCGATCGGGGAGTGGCTGGCCGGTGGCAGAGGCATGGCGTCTGTTCTCGAAAACGGGTGGAGATCGACGAGCGGCACGGCAAAGGTCGGGATGGCCGCTTTAGCGGCTGACGTCGAGTCCTGGGGACCGCACCGCCGACGACGAGTGTGAATTCTACCTGAATCCACCGTCGGGTGTCTGGTGAGCGGAAGGAGGAAAGCGACACGCATTGGGGTGCCGGCTCAAACGGACCGGGAGGAACTGGAATCCTTCTTCGTCTGGTCTGGCATTGCGTGGGTCGGGCGCTGGGGTGAGCCATCAGTGTGCAAATTGGATCGCAACATGCTACGATAGTTGCGGATTTCGCGCGGAACGAGGTAATCAATGCCTGAGATCATCCAAGGCGAATGGGACGACCTGGTAGCCCGTCATGACCTGCACGGGCGCAAGGTCCGCGTCATCGTTCTCGACGACGAACAGGGTGCAGGCGAAGCGTCCCGCGACAATCCCTGGCTGAAGAGCCTTCGTGCCTGGGCCGACAGCCACCAGCCGCTGGGCCATCCGGTCGACGACAGCCGCGAGAGTATTTACTCCGGGACCGTTGATGATCCTCGTTGACACCAATATTCCCCTACGCATCGCCCAGGTCGGTCACCCGCATCGCCAGCCAGCCCTGGATGCCCTCCAATTGCTCACGCTGCGCGACCAGGAGCATTTCGCCATCGCGCCGCAAAGCCTCTACGAGATGTACGTCGTTTACACTCGGCCGGCCAGCGCCAACGGGTTTGGCTACAGTCCCCAGCAGGCCTGCGCCGAGATCGCCGCCACCCGCGCCCTCTTTGAGATTCTCCCCGAGACCGCCCAGGTCTATCCCACTTGGGAAGGCCTGGTCGCCAAGTACGCAGTCCAAGGCAAGCCCGCTCACGACACCCGGCTGGTTGCCCTCATGATCCAGCACCGCGTCGGCAAACTGCTCACCTTCAACGACTCCGACTTCCGGCGCTTCGCCGAGATCCAGGCCCTGAACCCGTTTGACGTGCTTGCGGTCCCCAGGGTTTGACCGGGGCAGGCAATTGCACATGAGTAATTATGTAAGTTGAGAAGAGCCATGGGGGTACCTGAGCCGTCCGGCCGATCTGACCAGATGAGTGGACAGAGCGGAGTCGAGGGCCGCCCCGTGACGGTCTTCCACCTGGTTGCGCTGATTTTGATGATCGCCGTCTTCTCGGTGGTCGTGACGGTGAGCTGGCGAAGGTATGGAATCCCTGGCCTGCTGATCGGAGCGGTGCTGGGAATCGTCCTGGGCTATCTCGCGGGCTGTTTGTTCTTCGCGCTACTATTCGTGGTCAAGGCGCTCGCGTTTCGTTCGGTTGTGGGGGACGACTCACGAGAGGACGCGCCCCGATCGCATGCTTGATCCCAGTGTCGATCAAGGCACGGCCCTCGAACCAAGCGAGACGCAGCGTCCGGTCGCGTCCCCCTTGGGCCTCGTCGAGCGAGAGGGGTATTGTGAGCCGTGCTCGGTGGCGAAGGACGAAAAGCAGCCCGTCGCCGGCGCGCGCGGAGCCAGGCCACAATTCACGATCAAGTCGTTCATGATCGTCATCTGTCTGTGGGCGGTCCCCAACGCTCTGGTCGCGTGGGTGATGAAAAGCGGTGATGTCGCCGGGACGCCGGAGCAGCTCAGTCAGTGGACGATCCAGACGTTTGTCGCGGTCAATCTGGTCCTCGCGTTCGTCGCGGGTTGGAGTTTTCTTTTCGTTTGGCTCATCAGGCTGGTGTGCTTCAAGAGCACGGACGGTCTCGCGTCATCACCGCCCAACAAGCGGACGATCGACGGTCTGCCAGCGTTGAGCGAGCAGGAGCAGGAAAGGAGGACATCGTCCCGGGCGGAGCGCCTCATCAAGGCCGTGGCCGTGGCGTTTGGCCTGGGCTGGGCAGTCGTGGTCTTGATCGGCCGCGATGAACCGATGCTGTGGGAATTCAATGACTGGTTCCCGGTACCGCGCGCGTTATTGGTCCTGCTGGTCGGTAGCCTCGTGCTCATGGGGGCATTGGCGTTATCGGTCCGCGGTCGCCAAGGAGAAGAACACGCAATGTGATCGAGTTGGGCGGGACCGAACGAAATTGTCGCCTTTCGCTCCGCGAAAGTATGTTGTCTCACTCGCTGATTTGGCCCCTTGGATCGAGGCATCCTCCCAGCGTCGGGGACGCCTTTCTGTCGCCTTTCGCTCCGCGAAAGTATGTTGTCTCACTCGCTGATTTGGCCCCCTGGATGGAGGCATCCTCCCAGCGTCGGGGACGCCTTTTTGTCGCCTTTCGCTCCGCGAAAGTATGCGTTCCCATAAGCGCTAGACGATTTTATTCTGACATCTGCGTTTGTCGATGAACGATTCGTCGCTCCGCTGGAAGAATTTGCCGAGCATCGGCGTCGTTTTTAGCAGAGAGAATGCACAACTTTCGCGGAGCGAAAGGCGACATTGTTGTGACCACGGCGTCGTTGCCCGTATTCATCTGCGTTCGTGGCGTCCGCTGGAACAAATGCACAACTTTCGCGGAGCGAAAGGCGACGTTATTCTGACCGCGGCGTTGTGACTCGTCATGCTAGGCGTCAGCCGCTGCTCTTGCAGAGATCGCCTCAAGGAATTTGTCGATTCGGGGCTCCGGGCCAGGCCCGAGATTGCAGTTCTCGCCCTCGCGCAGCACACTCCGCAAGGTCGTGCCGCCGCCGATCGGGGCTTGGCCGAGAATAAAATAGCCCACTCCGCCGGCTGGGGCCCGCCGTATGATCGCGGAGAAGTACGGGGCAAGCACAGGCGGCGTGCCGGCGTTTATGAGCTCATCCGGAGACAGGCCCGCAAGATCGAACGACAGCGGGGCTGGATACTCCAGCACGAAGTATTCATGTCCGTTGCCGAGCCGGCCGTGGCGCCACTGGAATTGCTTGGCATCCTCGATGACGGGTTCGACGTCGCGGGCCCGGCAGGCCATCACATAGAAGAACGGCCCCGCGGCGGTCGGCGCGTTCGAGCAGAGATCCGTGACCTTGGATAGGTCGTCATATGCATAGTGGGGCAGGATGAAGTAGGCCACGTCGTAGCAAAGCTGGGGGAGCGACACACTCGGCTTCCTCTTGCGGAACCTGTCGAGCAGCCCCATACGCTCCTCCGATCCGGCAGGCAGTGAACGACCGGGCTTCGCGGACCACTCCACGCTGACAACCGATGGTACCACAAAAGCCGTGGCGGCGCGGTGGGTCCGCGAGAGCGCCAGGTCAGGTGTCCTCGCGACGCTTGTTGAGGATGGTGCCATCGGGCTGCATGTCCTGGTACGTGCCATTGCCCCAGGTGATCGCCCCGACCGTCGCGTTGTAGCGGGCAACGAAGGCCTCGCGTAGCTGCCACTGCAGAAAGCATGCCCGATGCATGGCAGCATCCGAAAACGGCCAGAGCGGGTCGGACGGGTCGCCGATGAAATGCGCCGTGGCAACAATGTCGTCGCCCTCCCGCAGGACGACCGCGCACAGCGGGCACTTCGTCCTACCGTATATGATGAGCGCCATGAGAGAAGCTTCACCTAACGCCAGAAACAGGCGAGGACACGGATTGCTTATGCCGCGTGGAGGAACAGAGTGCAATACCCGCGGGTCGCCACTCCATGAGATCGCAAGCGTTGCGTGATTCTCGTGTGACTCCCTTCCGTCTTGTCCCTCCAGAAGTGCCTGTCCTTCTTCTTGATGTCGCCGAACAATCTTCGGGAAAACACCACAACCGCCAATGAGCCAAACGATTGGGAGCGCGTCTCGTGCGTTATACCGCGCGGTAGGTACGTCCCGATTTTCGACAACCTCGTATAATGATTGTACGTGCGCGGAGAGTGCCATTGAGTGCCAATTAGTGCCACTCCCGGACCACATCGCGCCACGACGAAAGCCGAAATCTTCCTTGAGCTTGTGCAGGGGACTGCCGTCGCCAAGTGGGGGTGCGCCAACGAAGGCCAGAGGAATGAACTTCGGGATCGAACTACGCAGTTCGCCAGACGTCGGCGGATTGTCGTGCCGAAGCCGACTAAAAGGGGCGGAAGACTGATTCATCCTTCATCCTTGGTCAATACTCACCCCTACCCCTCTTCGAATTCGCTGAGGAGGGTGGGCCACGCCAGTGCTGACTCGCCCAACTCTACCACACGGCCGGCGGGGGGACGGGCATCTTGCCCGTCAAAATCCGAGTCGGCGATTCGTGGGTGGTTGGTGGTGTCATGGAACGCGAAGACTGACCCCCCTGTCGACATCCCATCCGGCAGAACCGGCAAAACCCGGCATTGATCGGCGCGTGGCACGACATCCGACTTGCTTCGATCACGGTCCTTTCTCGACCACCCCTTGACCGCGCCGATGTGCATTACTATGATAAGGCACTAATGCTGCTAAGTCGTCCAGAGATTGCTGGCCATGACCGACGCGTCGATCGAATTTGCCATCCAGCCTTCCTCAGGTGTGCCGATTTACCGGCAGATCATGGAGCAAATGTGTGCCCTGATCGTCAGCGGTCGTCTTACCGCGGGCACGCTGGTGCCGAGTATTCGCGAATTGTCGGCCGATTTGCAGGTCAACATGATGACCGTTTCCAAGGCCTACTCCCGGTTAGAGGCCGATGGCGTTCTGGAGCGAGTGCGGGGCACTGGGATGCGGGTCCGACCGATCAAGACTTCCGGTGGTGTGGCTGAGCGGCAAAAAGAACTCGAGCCGTTGGTCGCTGCCCTGGTGACGCGCGCGGGGCAATTGAACTTATCGGAAGCACAGATTCTTTCCGTTGTCCGCGCTGCCATACAGGAGCGACGACCGTGGCCGAAGCAATCATCCATGTCGAAGAACTGACAAAGAGTTACAACAAGACCGCTGTCCTCCAAGGGGTGAATCTGTCGATTCCCCGGGCGCTACAGTCGGCCTCATGGGAACAAACGGCGCAGGCAAGACCACGCTCATCAAATGCCTGTTGGGCCTCGTGCGTTTCGATAGCGGGCAGGCGACGGTCTTTGGCTTTGAGCCCTGGGACCTACCGCCCTTGGCAAAGGCTCGTCTAGGTTACGTGCCGCAAGTGGTCTATCTCTACACCTGGATGAAGGTGCGGCACGTGATCGGTTATACGTCCTCCTTCTACGCCAAATGGGATCATGCCTGGACCAGCGAATTGGTGAGTCGCTGGCGGGTGCCACTCGATGCCCGCGTGCAAACACTCTCTACCGGCCAGCTCCAAGCACTGGGGCTGGTCTTGGCGCTGGGACATCGGCCGGAGTTGTTGGTGGTGGACGAACCGGTGGCCAGCCTCGACCCGCTCGCCCGCCGCGACTTCTTGAGATCACTGCTGGAACTGACCAGCGATGGCTCGCGCACGATTTTGTTTTCGACACACATCAGCTCGGATCTGGAGCGCGTTGCGACGCACGTGGCCATCTTGCGTGATGGCCGCATCGCCTGTTTTGCCGAGCTGGACGAACTCAAAGACCGCGTGAAACGGCTGCGGCTGTGCTCTGACGAGGAATTCCCCGCCGATTTCGCGGTACCGGGCGCACTGAGGACCAAGGTGGAAGGAAAGCACGCACTGGCCGCCGTGGCCAACGTCACGCCCGAGCTGCTCGATGATCTGCGCAGTGAGTGGCAGGCTGATGTCCGCGTGGAGGATCTCAACCTCGAAGAGATCTTTGTGGAGCTGAACACCCATGCTTAACCGCCTTTACTGGATCGCCATCAGCTATCTCACCCGGCCGCTTTATCTCTGGCTGGTTGTTGGGAGTGCCGTTTTCGCCCCGCTCTTGCTGATCGAGCACCCCCCACAAAGGAGCATACAGCCTAGGTTTCGCCCCATCCCCGCGCCAATCTGCGGATTGATAGAGCGGCCACGCTGAAGTCAGGCCGCACTGCGGTGGTTGATCAGCATGAACCGACGGCGCTGTTCGCACTCATGAGCATGCTGACTTTGCCGGCACTGGGGCTTGGCATCCAGCTTTATAGCCAATTTCGGGGACCGGGCAGCCGACTGATGCCGGGATTCGCTGCCGCTCATGTGCTGGTTGGCATTGTGCTGGCCGTCGGCCCGGTGGTCCTGATGGCGGCACGGTTGATTCGGGAGCCGGGTGCCAGCCTGGCCGGATCTCTTCTGCTGCCATCGACAGTGGTTAGCGTCGTGCTGGCCTGCACGGTTTCCATTGCCGCAGGGGGATGGCATCAAGTCGAGACGAACCGAGGCGCCAAACTCACGATCGTTGTTTCCGTGTTCCTGCTGATCACGCCTGTTGGCCTGTCCTGTGCGCTCTACAGCCAAACGCTCCGCCAGCGGTTATTGGCGGCGAATGATCCTGTAACGGTATTCATCCTGATCTTCATTGTCGCGGCAGCGAGTGCACTGACCTTTTGGATCTTGAACAGGCTTGTCGATTGGGCTTCAGAGGCGGGATTGGACAATCGCAGACTTCCCAACGACATTTTTTTATGGGGCCCGCACACACATCGAATTGAGCATCAGCCGCTTTCCGACTTCGCAACGCGGTTCCGTGACCGGCAAGAGCGCCAGATCGAAGAGTTGTCCCACGGTCGCGAGCCACTGGCCAGGTGGGGCAAGATCCAGCGCTGGCGGCTGGGCAATGCTGCCCAGTGGCCTTTCGTCCTGGGCTCTCTCATCGGCCTCATTCTCATGCTAATTATCTTGCTGGTCGGGACCAGATTATTGCTGGGCACGTGGTTCAATTCCACCGTTCTAGAGCCCCTGCCGTTCTTGTATCTGGCAATGGTTGCCTTCATGGTCGGTGGGCAGTGGCGGTTGCGGACGCAAGTTTTGCCGCTGGAAATCTTGCGGCCTACCAGCCGCGCGTCTTTGCAGCGCGAGTGGATGTGGGCCTTGCTGCTGGATGTGGTGCCCGGCGCGATCGGTTTCCGCCGCGCTCGAGTCGGTTGTCCTCAATGCTGTGCCGCCCTTGGGGATGGTCTGGTCCCGAGTGCCGCTGGATTTTCTCGTGCTCCTTCCCGTAGGAATGTGCGCCGCCGCGGGTATGGCATCCATGGTGGCGGTGATTCGACGAACCTGGTTTTTGGTTTTGCTCGGCTACACCGTGTTTATTCTCGCCCTGCTGGCCAAGGCGTGGGTCCGATCTCAATCTGGCTCATTTAATCACTTGGGACCTGTCAATCACCATGGGTTAGACGCATTTTTCTGGTTCCCCAGCGTGATTGGCCTCGGTGTGGCCTGGGTCATGGCCCGTCGTTGGCGAAAACTTGAGATTGGCGCAATACTCTGAAGGTGTCTTCGACCGTTACGAAAAAGATGGTCCGACGAGAGACGATTGGTCACAAGCTTCGTCGATCAAGCGGGCGCAACCTCGTGCAGCTTGGCAGGCCGCGCTCCTTCCGGATCCCGCCGTGAAAGCACGTCGAGAACCGTGGGACCACGCCTTCCGAGCCGCGGGAAGAAATAGCCGTAACACGACACCGCCTGCTCGCGATAGGGCCGGTAACGCAGCAGGATTTCATGTGCCTTCGCCAGGTTGAAATGCGGAATGAGCCCGAAGACGTGATGGGTGAGGTGATAGTCCTGGCCATACGGGAAAACACACCAGTTGAAGATGGGGTTGCAGTGAAAGTTCCGCGAGTGAGTGAATTCACCCTCCGGGGCATTGCTGTGATGGGCGATCTCGCGAAGCTGCATGAAGAAGGCGTAAAAGGTCAGAAGGGGGGTGACCCAGAACAGGAAGAAAATCGGCCAGGACCCGGTCAGGTGCACAATCGCGAGCACCGGCAGCCAGAAGGCCCCGCGCATGCAGCGGCCGACGCGAAAACGGTAGACACATCGGGGCTCGCGCAAGCCACCACTGGTCACGTTCGCGTTCTTGGCCTGTCCAAAAAGATATTTCCAGAGCGACAGCGGCCAGAGCGACAACACCACATACCGGTGCCAGAATCTTGGTTTGCTCATCGGAAACGGATAGCGGTCACCATCAAAATGCAGGCGACGGACATCCGGGTCGCGGTCGGCGTCGCCCAGGAACTGATGATGGTTCAGGTGCGTGGCCCGGAACCGCTGGGTCATGGCCATCAGGGGAAACATGCACAGCAAGTCCGAAACCAGCTCGTTGGCCAGCCGGTTCCGGAAGAGGGCGTAATGAGAGGCCTCATGCCCCAGGCCCGATAGCCGGTGCTGCAGCGCTGCAATCACCGCCATTCCCAGCACGGCCAGCGGCACAAAGACCACTGTCGCAAGCTGCCCGGTTGACCACGAAGAGTACACCCAGACGCACGCCGCCAGCGATGTGATCAGCCCCGCGTACTCTCCGAATAGAAACCGGATGTTCGTGTGGTTGTCAGCCCGCAGAAGCGGGACCAGCAGCCGGTGGGTTTCATCCCATGTCAAATCGGCGGAATTCGCGGTTGCCATGGCGTCGGCCATCGTTGTCTGGCCCAAGAGCTAATCGGTCATCAATAATCCATCTTAACGCGTGATCTTGGAGAGTTTAGCCCATTCTGGGTAGTATAGGCAAGTTTTCGGTTTGGGGTCTGTTCGGTCCCGCTCACGAGGAGTTTCGATCCGGCATCTGTGCGGTGAACGCCGATTGGAGTTCCGACCGGGAGGCATCTACCCATCGCGTTTGCTCCGGATAAGATGAAGACAGAGACATGGCGGGGCCGAGGGTGGCGGCGATGGACTTGCCGATTGAGCCGCTCTCTCGGAAGCAGGCCCCGATTTTGAGGAACCAAGCGATCAAGTCCGTCGTCGAAGGATTGTGATGACCCGGCCTATGGACGACCACAGTCTTGTGAAAGCCTGTCGCGCCGGTCAAACCGAGGCGTTCGGCGCCTTGGTCCTGCGCTACCAGGAGAGACTGTACCAAACCGTACTGCGCCTGAGCGGCAGTTCCGAGGATGCCAACGACGTCCTTCAGGACACGTTTCTGCGGGCGTTTGAGAAGCTCGACCAGTTTCAGGGGGAAAGCTCGTTTTACACGTGGGTCTATCGCATCGCCGTCAATCTGGCGTCTCGGGCTACCGGCGCCGTCGTGCTCGCTCGCTCTTCAAAGGAAGGCGCGGGCCCTTGGTGACCCGCACCGAGGGCGCGATTGACGTATCCGCGGAGGCCGACCCCACCTTTCCCCTGGAGCGTGCCGAGCGCGAGCGGATCGTCGAGCTCGCCCTCAACGAGCTCGGTGCCGACCACCGCGCCGTCGTGGTTCTGAAAGATTTCGATGGCCGGCGGTACGAGGAGATCAGTGCCATCCTCAAGGTCCCGGTCGGAACGGTCCGAAGTCGCCTGCATCGCGCCCGGGGAGAGCTTCGCGAACGTCTGAAAGGCTTGGTCGAGGCAGAACAACCACTCCGTCAGGGATCTTCCAATGCACCCTGACCGGGCGATTAACCGGGTGCCGCCTCGCTCCGCATCGTGTCGAGCGCCCAATTGACCCCTTTTTTGTCAGTCCAAACTCATGACTAGTGACGACGAATCATTCCTGAGTGCCTACATGGATGGTCAGCTCGGCGCCGACGAGCAACAGTGGGTCGAGTCCGCCTTGGTCTCGAATCCGCGGCTCGCCGAGCAGTTGAGAAGTCTGACCAGCCTGCGCGATCTCGTCGCCGGCTTATCGCGTGACGCCCCGGTCGACGTGGCTCCCCGGGTCATGGCCCGGATCAAGGGCCTGTCACCGCCGGGAACTGTGTCACCTGCATTGGCCTGGTGGCGATTCCGCTCTCGACGTCTGTTCTCGCCCAATGGCAACCTCGCCGCCGCCGCCGGCCTCTTGGTCGCCGCCACGTTATTCCTTGTCCAGAGCATCCTGGTTCATCGAGCCGATCGTGGTTCCGCGGTCACGGTGGTGAAAGGGCCCACCAGCACTGACCCTAAGGTCCCAGCATTGCCCGACCATGTCACGGTTGCGCCCTCGAACGATCGAGATCGCGCTTCCTCATCCCATACGGTAAAAATCCGTTCGGGTGCAACCGGCATGGACGAAGCGATCGCGGGCACCGGCGTCGGCCGCCTCCACTCGCCAGAGCTGGTGGAATCTTCCGCCAGTCGTGATCTGGAAAACGTTCGACGATACCTCGACCACCCCAACCTGCGCCGGCTCTTTTTTGTCAAGAACCCGCGCGGCGGCACGGCCGCTCGGAAGGTGGCCAGCATCGTCGAGCGCACGACCCGCCACGACTTCTTCAAGATCACGATCTCGCAAGGAATCGTGATCGACCCGCGGCACCCGGACCAGGCCACGGTGTTCGCCGTGGTCGTCGGCGCAAGCGATTTGAGCAGTCTGGCAGATCAGCTCAAAAGCGCGCTGCCCGGTCTCTTCGAGGAATCGCCCGTCGAACCCGGTATCGTGACCCAACTGGCGGAGGCCAGCCAGGTTCAGTCGCTTCCAGCGGCCCCCGGAGTGGGCCAGGTCTCGATTCCCAAGGCGGATCTCGCGCTTCTCGCCAAGGACCTGAGCGGCGGCGAGGCAGCCGGACAGAGTGGGAAGGCCGGATCGACTCGATCCGCTGGTGAGCCCGAGCGGACCACCACGCTCGAGCAGGAGCAGAGCGCGCCTGTGACGCCACCGGCTCGGCCGTCCGGTTCCGATTCTCAACCGGAGCCGGCGCGGCGGCCGCCGGGAATCGGCAATCGGGAATCGGGAATCGTATCGTCGCACCGCGCGAATGCGAATGATTCGCAAACCGCGAAAAGCTCTGCCGGCTCCATGGTTCGGGACGACGAGATCGTCGTGCTCGTCTGGGTTTACGAGTCTGGCCCGACCTGAGAGGGCTCTGTCCGCGTGATGATCCAGGTCGACCGGCTGTCAAAACGGTATGGCTCGCACGTGGCCGTCGATGCCATCCACTTCCACGTGGAGCAGGGTGAGATCGTCGGCCTGCTCGGGCCCAATGGCGCCGGCAAGACGACGACCATGCGGATGCTGACGACCTACTTGAGTCCCACGAGCGGTCGTGCGGTTCTGGCCGGTCACGACGTGCTCGACGAGCCTCTGGAGGTCCGACGGAAAGTTGGGTATCTTCCCGAAAACGTTCCGCTTTATCACGAGATGCGGGTGGACGAATACCTCCGGTATCGCTCGCGACTCAAAGACGTGCCGCGGCGCGAGCGTCGCCGGGCCATCGGTGAGGTCGTCGGCCGTTGCAAGCTGGGCGAGGTCGAACACCGGTTGATTGGCCAGCTCTCGCGCGGGTTCCGCCAGCGAGTCGGCCTGGCCGAGGCGATGGTACACGACCCCGAGATCCTGATCCTCGACGAGCCGACTGCCGGGCTTGACCCGATCCAGATTCGCGAGGTTCGCGACCTCGTTCGTCAGTTGGCCGAGCGGCATACGATTCTCCTGTCCACCCACATCTTGTCGGAGGTCGAGGCTGTGTGCGGGCGGGTGATCATCATCGCGCGGGGTCGCATCGCCCTTGACGACCAGCTCGGCAACCTGCGGCGGCAAGGCACGATCACGCTGGAAGCCCGTGGACCGGGCGATACGATCCGGTCGATTCTCCAGACGATTCCCGGCGTTGAGCGGGTGAATCTGGTCCGAAAAGAGGGCGATTATGCCTGCTTCGAGATCAAGACCAAGGATTCCCAGGACCTGCGCGAGGCCATGAGCCACAAACTGGTGACGGGCGGCTGGCCGCTTCGGCAGCTTGATCTGCGGCCCAGCTCGCTGGAAGAGCGATTCACCCAGGTCGTCAGCCAGGACACCCTGGCCGAAGCTCAGCTCGAGGCAAGGTGACCATGCGGCACGTCGTCACCATGCTGGGACGTGAGCTCTCGGCCTACTTCCTGGGCCCGATGGCCTACATGGTGCTCCTGGCGTTTCAGGGGATCGCCGCGCTCAACTTCTGGGAGCTCGTCGACATCCTCAGCCAGCCGCAGCGTGAACTGTCGAATATCCGTGATCCGATGAATACGTACATCTCCGGGAGCCCGGCGTTCTGGCTGCTGATCCTGGTGGCCGTCCCACTCTTGACGATGAGGCTATTTGCCGAGGAGCGCCGGTCGGGCACGATCGAAGGACTCTTGACCGTACCGGTGACCGAGACGGAGATCGTGCTGGCCAAGTGGCTGGCTGGCGTCGTGATGTACTGCGTGATGCTCGTTCCGTTTGCCATGTATTTGCCGATCCTGTATTACCAGGGAAACTTCAATTTCGACATCGGCCCGGTTCTTGCGGTGACGATCGGTTTGACAACCATGGGCATGATGTTCGTCGCGATCGGTTTGTTCATGAGCTCGCTCACGCGGAACCAGTTGATCGCCGCGATCTGGACCTTTCTGGTCTTGTTTTTCCTGATCGTCATGATTCCGATCGTATACCAGAGCGCGGTGCAGCAGCCTTCCGCGCTGTCCGATGGGCTGGGGTTCGTCGCAATTCTCAGCCAGATCCGCAGTTTCGGCATGGGTCAGCTCGACCTTCGGTACCTGGTCATCCATCTGTCGGTTTGCATTGTGCTCTTGAACCTGACCGTGAAGGTCATCGCGATGCGCAGCAACCGCTAGTGGGAGAGGCGCGGCTGGGGGGGCCGGCTTTCGATGAACGGTGTATTGCAAAGCTATCTCTCTCGCGCTGAGCTCTGGCTGGTCCTGGCTGCGCTGGCTGTGTTCCTGATCGTGACGTGGGTGCTGCGGGTGCGCCGCCGGGCCAGGCGGTCGCGGCCGAAGACGACGCCCAGGCCCCGCGTGCGGGCATCCGCGAGCGAAGTATCGCGGCCGTCGTCGCCGGCCTGGTGCTCATCATCGCGGCCGCGTACGTCCTGCTGGTTTACGGGATCCCCTGGTCGCTGCCGATCTTCGCGCTGGGGTTCGGCCTGGTCTTCTACCAGATTGGCCGGAACCGCCAGTACCGGCATGCAAGCCCGTCGTTGCGCCGGGCCATGGATCTCTCGACAGCTCTCGTGAACACGGGCCTCCTCGCGGGCATCCTGATCGTGGTCAACGTGATCCTGTTTCGCTATTGCGGCCGCCCCATCGACATGACGCGCGAGGGAACGTACACGCTCTCGTCGCTTACGGTCAACCAGCTTGCATCCCTGGACCGGCCGGTCACGTTTACCATGGTGTTCGGCCACGGGGTTCGAGCGATCCGCCAGCTTGAGCGGGTCCGGCAGCTCCTCGAGTCGTACCGGGTCCAGAATCCGCGGATGATCACGCTTGCCACCCGCGACCCTTACAACGATCCGACCGCGCTCGACGAGCTTGCCAAGCACGTGCCGGAACTCGAGCTGCGGCAGTCTGGAGGGGTGGTGTTGATCGAGTACGGCCAGGGGGATTCCGCGACGTATGTGATCGTGCGTAATCAGGATCTGTTCGAGCAGATTCCACTCGACCGGGCACGCGGCGGGCTCGATCATTACGCCTCGGCGTTTACCGGTGAAGACGAAATGACATCAGCGCTCATTCGCATGCGCGAGGGCAAGAAGTCGAAGGTGGCGTTCACGACGATGCACGGCGAGCTGGTGACTTCCGACCTGAACCCGCGGGGGGCTGGCATCGGCTTCTGGAAAGCTCGGCTGAGCAAGGTCGGCTGCGAGGTCATCGACCTCAACCTGGCCGACGAGATTCCCTCGGATCTCAGCCTGCTGGTCGTGGCAGGCCCGAAGACGCCGTTCAAGCCCGAGGAGCGGATCAGACTGCAAACCTACGCCGATCGCGGCGGCCCGATCCTGCTCTTGCTGGGCAACAGCGAGCCAAGCGGACTCGATGAACTCCTCAAGTCGTTCAACCTGGTGCTCGGCACGGGCGTGGTGATCGATTCCCGGTACAATTACAACCGCAACGCGAGTCTGGTGTTCGCCTCCATCCAGCCGGGCGCGCAGCACCCGATCGTGGATCCGATCGGTTCGAATCGCTGGGTGCTCTTGCCCGGCGCTGCCCCGCTGTCTTTATTGGGGGAAACGGGGCCAAGGGCGGCGCAGCCCGGGAGCCCGGCGCAGCCAGCGCCGGTCAACTCGGATCTGGTACCGGTGCCGATCCTGTGGACCAGCGGTTCTTCGTGGGCCGAGACCGACTTGAAGGCAGCGCCGGTCCGACTGGATCGCAACGTCGACAAGCCCGGACCGATCCTGGTGGGTGTGGCCGTAGCCGAGCGCCGGCCGCAGCGCGGGTCACCCGGCGGTGCGGCCGGGGGAAAGCCGAGGCTCGTCTTGTTCTCGTGCCCGGCAATGGCCGCGAACGCGTTTCAGGAGATCGAGCGGACCAACCTCGACATATTGATGAACGCCGCGAGCTGGCTGCGCGGCCGTGCCGACACCCAGGGTATCATCCCCAACCCCCACGTCGCGCTCACGCTGTCGGTCGATCCGTATTTGCGGTCGAGGCTGATTCTGGTTCCGTCGGTCGTTTCCTTCTTGTTGATCCTGGCCATGGGAATCATCGTCTTCACCGCCCGGCGCGAATGATGAAAACGCACCATACGAGTTACAGCCTGCTCGGCCTGTTCATCCTGTGCCTGCTCGCCATGTGGGCGCTCAATTACTTCGGCGTCGCCACCGACAAGGAGCGCGTGCTCAGAGAGAGCCGCGTCTTGCCCAGCCTGCTCGAAACTTCTGCGGAGAGCATCCGCAAGGTTTCGATCGAGCAAGACGGCAAGCGCCTGGTGTTCGAGCGCCGCGGTCAGGGAGGCTCCCGATGGCAGATGGTTGAACCGATCGACGCTGCCGCCGATTCCGCCCGCCTCCGCACGTTGGTCCATAATCTCAAGGAGCTGCGGCTTTCGCTCGATTCCGGCGCCGTCACTGGACCGGAAGCGACCTACGGGCTCGCCTCGCCGTCGGCGATCGTGCGGGTCTGGGGCGACTCAGGTGCGAACAAGGAATCAGCCGATCAACCACTGGCGTATCTGGCCCTGGGCAAGACGGTCCGGGGCAGCCGCTACGTGCGACCGGGCGAAGAGGGAGCGATTCTGGTCGCCGACGCCAAGCTGGTGAGCATGGTCGATCAGCCGGTCCACGAGTGGCGCGAGAAGGCGGTGATCGGGGTTCCGACCTTTCAGATCTCGAGTCTGGCGGTGACACGTGCCGGCCAGTCGATTCGCGCCCACCGTGGTCGCCGCCAGTGGAAGCTCTCGGCCCCGATCGTTGTCCCAGCCGACAACGCCAAGGTCGAGAGTTTTCTCGCCGCCATGGCCTCGCTCAGTGTGACCGACGGTGCCAAGGGATTCGTCGCCGACAACGTCACCGACTTCGCGCCCTTTGGCCTCGATCCTCCCCAGGCTACCGTCGAGCTGACGACGACCCGCGCGAGCGACCCGCCCCTGGTCCTGCATGTCGGCAAGCCAGTCCCGGGCCGCATCGATCGCGTCTACGTCCGCCAGGGCGACCAGAACGACGTCGTCACCGTTGACTCCAAGGCTGTGGCTGAGATCCCTCAATCCACATTAGCATTGCGCAGTCAGCAGATCGCCGAAATCGATGTGGCTGCCGTCACGCAGATCGAGATCAAATCGAGGAACCTGAGTTTCCGGATCGACAAAGAACCCGACGGCTGGAAGGTCATCGAGCCGAACCCGGAAAAAGCCGACACTGTGAAGGTGCAGTCGCTGCTCAGACAGATCGACTCGCTCAAGACGTCCGAATTCCTTGAACTCGGAAAGATTCGCGACCCGGGCCTCTCTCCGCCCGGGATGACGATCCAGATTCATCAGTCCGCACCGCCGTCCCCGGCGCCCCAGCCGTGGATGAGCTGGCCCTCGACCTGCGAATTGGCAAGTTCCAGGCCGTCGGAAAGGTCGTGTACGCGCAGCTCGCAAATGATCCCTATATCCTGACACTGCCGGAGTCCCTGCTCGAAGTCTTGCCCAAAAACCGGTTGGCATTCCGGGATCATTCGATCGTGAACGCCCAGCCGAGTGGCGTCACGAAGCTCGTCATCACCCGCGCCGGGCGCACCGAAGAGTTCGAGCCTGACAAGGCAGGGGCTCCCAACCGGTGGCGGATGCGCCGACCGGTCGAGGCAGCCGCCGATACGCGATCGGTCACGCAAGCACTGGCAGCGCTGACGAACTTGCGTGCCACTGAGTTCGTCGCTGACTCGCGCGACCAGGACAAGAAGTACGGTTTCGACAAGCCCACCCTCGTGATCGCCTGGGATGCCGACCATAGTCATCGCCTCGAGGTCGGGCGCAAGTCCCGCGCAAGTCGGCGTATTACGCAGTTCTCGATCTCGAGCCGTATGTCTTCGAAGTCGCTACCGAGGTGCTCAAGCCGTTCGAGGCCGAGTTTCGCGATCACACGGTCCTGACATTTCCTCTGGCCAGGGCCGAGCGGCTGGTGTTGAGCTGGGGCTGGCCACCGCGTGACGTGGTCATCCGTCGGCGGATTCCACCGCCTAAAGGACAGCTCGAATGGGTCGACGAGCCCGGCAGCGACGCCCGGGGAATCGACCTGTCCGGCATCCCCTCGCTCATCAAGGACCTGTCGCACCTCGAAACAATCCACTACGTGCAGTACGACGGGGAGATCCCCGCTTATACGGGATTGACTCGCCCGCGGCTGGTTGTGCGCGTCAAGCTCGGTTCCGACGAACCCGATCGCATCGTGCGAGTCGGCTATCTGACCAACTCGGCCTTCGTCTTCGCCGCCGAAGGCACCAATCCCTCGGGCCCCGTATTTCTCCTTCCCGCTCGTTCGTGGGATAGGCTCATCCAGTCCGGCGAACGCCTTCCGCCGCTCCCTGCCAGTGTGTTCGCGGCGCCGCGCAGGGACTCGGCCTTGACTGCCTTGCGCTGATTCCTCCGCGGTCCCCTGAAATTCCCCAGCCGGCAGACTCTACCCAAACGATTGCATTGGAAAGACTCGTCCTATCTACCCTCGTAACTGGGATAAATTGGCAAGAAATGACGAAGACGCCGCCGCGTCGAGACGACGCAAGAAAAGCTCGCATGTGTTCGCTCCGGGATCGCCGAAGAAAGACTGAGGCAGATCCGGGGAGGACGAGAAATGGCCGTCCAATGCGAGCGCCGAACACAGGTGTCGCGAGGGAGTCGAATCCGTCTGTGCCGCGTGCGGTTCGGCGGTTGCAAGCGCGTGCTCTACCTGGCGATCGTGAATCTCGTCGCGATATTGGCGTGTTTTTTGATTGGAGAGCTAAGCTTCCGCGTCTTGTGGAGTCCCCGGTACACGATTCAGACGAGCCGCTGGGACGTGGGTTCTGGACAAACCGAAGCGGGCAAGAAGTGGTGGCCCTCAACGACCTACCGGGTCGAGGGCTCCGAATTCCGCATCGAATTCCGTACGAACGAATTGGGGTATCGTGCCAGGCCGGAGCCGGTGCATGGTGCCCACCCGTTTCGCGTTGCATTCGTGGGTGACTCGTTTACGGAGGGGATGCAGGTCGCGTACGATTCGACGTTTTGCGCCCGTCTCGAAGGTATGCTGAACGCAACGTCCCCGTCGCGGCCTATCGTCTGTGAAAACAATGGAGTTTCCGCGACGGACTTGCTCGAATACTGGCATCGGATCGTCCACGACATCCTTACCGGCGAGCCTCCCGATGCTCTGGTTCTATGCCTCTATCCCGGCAACGACTTTCAGGGATTGCTGCCGGACGACGCCTTTGACGCCGATGGGCGTCCCACGCGGGAGTTCTTCAGGAGGCCAAGCTGGGCTCAGCACGTGATCGCCTGGGTCAATCTCCACTCCAAGTTCGGGTGTTATGTTCAACGAGCCCTCTTGAGCGCCCACTCCAAAGCGGCACCGGCCGGAAGCCAGGGGCCGAAGAACTGGTGGACCGACCCGGCAGTCGCGGCACGCGCATCGGCATCGCCGGCCGTGGAGCGCTCGCGGGCGCTTTTGCGGGCGATCGAGGCGGAGTGCCGGCGGCACGGCACCAGGCTGTGCGTCCTGGTGGTCGGGCCGGTCGACAACTACATCGCCCGGGACGGCGAAAGCCCCGTCGGGCGGATCATGAAACTGTGGGGCCTCGATATCCCTGTGATCGATGTGGCAATCAAGGCCCGAGCCCGGGCCGACTATCGGTCGCTCACGTTCCCGATCGACGGCCATCTGAATGAATCGGGTCACGCCTACGTTGCCAGCGAAGCAGCGCCCGTTCTGAAAGCCGTGCTGACTTTCTCGCACACGGCCGCAACACGGTAGAAACAGGGGGAGCGAACGGTCGCCCGACACCTCGGCGTCGCGGATGCACTCGAGCCCGGGGCATCCGGGGTGGCATCGCCTTTGACCGTGGCGGGTTTTGTCGACAAGCGTTAGACTGACAAGGTGCAAGAGAACCGGCGGAAATCCTGGGAGAGTCGCGCGTGCTCCAGATCGTCTACTACCCCCACCCTGCCCTACGGTATCTGTCTCGGCCGATCACGGAAATCGACGACGGCCTGCGGTCAACGATCCGAGCGATGTTCGACTTGATGTATGCCGCCAACGGCATCGGCCTGGCCGCGAACCAGGTTGCTCTTCCCTTTCGATTCTTTGTTTTGAATCTCTCGGCTGACCCGGAGCAGAGAGATCAGGAGCGTGTCTTCATCAACCCCGAGATCGTCAAGCGGCGTTCCGCGGTCGAGGACGAAGAGGGCTGTCTGAGCTTGCCCGGGCTTCATGGCGACGTCCGGCGGGCCAAACGAATCCGGGTCAGGGCGTACGACCTCGAAGGCAACCTTGTGGAACACGATGCCGACGAACTCTTCAGCCGGGCGATCCAGCACGAGATCGATCACCTTGATGGAAAACTGTTCATCGATCATCTCGACCCGCTGGTCCGGCACTCGCTGCAGGACAAGCTGCGTGAGTTCGAGCTGCAGCACCGGAAGGGGCAAGCCAGCGGTGAGATCGCGCTCGATGAAGACCTCGTCAGGCGGTTGGCCGGCATGACACGGCCTGTGCCTGAGTTCGTGCCCGAAGGAGCCGCGGACTGAGGGTGGAGACATGGTCGCTTGAAGCGGCCGAACTCCTTGTTCAGGACCCCTTCGATCCGACTCATCATGCTGGGAACCGGCGATTTCGCCTTGCCGACCTTCGAACACCTGATCGAAGCCGGACACGACGTCGCCGCGCTGTTCACGCAGCCCGACCGTCCCCAGGGCCGCAAACAGGAGTTGATCCCGAGCCGGATCAAGCAGTCTGCGCAGGCGCAAGGCATTCTCGTCGAGCAGCCGGAGGACGTGAACGCTCCGGCCGCTCTGGAGCGGGTGCGCACATTGGAGCCAGAAATCCTGGTGACGGCGGCATACGGCCAGATTCTTTCGGCGGGCCTCCTGGCAATCCCCCCGCTGGGCGGCATCAACCTGCACGGTTCGGTGCTCCCGTCGTATCGGGGGGCGGCGCCGGTCGCCCGGGCCATCCAGAATGGTGAAATCGAAACCGGTGTCACGGTCATCCGGATGACGCCCAGAATCGACGCCGGGGGTATCGCGGCGGTCCGCCGCATCGCGATCGGGCCCGATGAGACGGCCGGTGAGCTGGAAGAGCGGCTCGCGAGTCTCGGCGCACCCCTCGTGGCCGAAACTCTGTCGGCGCTTGTCCGCGGAACGATCGAACTCGTCCCGCAAGACAAGGCGAAGGTCACCCGGGCGCCGAAGCTTTGCAAGGAGGACGGGCTGATCCATTGGGCGATGCCCGCGCAGGCCATTCACAACCTGGTTCGTGCGATGCAGCCCTGGCCGGTCGCGCAAACCACCTGGCAGGCTCGATTGTCCCCCGAGCGGCCTCCGCTTCGGCTGATTATCCACAAGACGCAGGTCGTCGAGGGCCTGGGAGTGCCGGGCGAAGTGATCGAAGCAGCGGGCGACCGCCTGATCGTCGCCGGCCTGGAGGCTGCCGTTGCCCTTCGGATCATCCAGCTTCCCGGAAAGAAACCGATCGCCGCGGCGGAGTTTCTCCGCGGGCACCCGGTTCAGCCCGGTGACTTGATGGGCACGCCCCACTGAGGGCGCTGCCGTCGCTTCATTGCGCACTTGCCTCAAAATCCATAAATCCGGCGCTGGTGATTCGACCGAGGGTCGATCGCGCCTCCTCGTTCTGGACGACAATGAGAAAGGCAGGATGCCCCAGAGTGTCGGAAGGCGAGGATCGGCCATGCGGCTTCGGCGGTTGGCGACGACGACCATCGTAGCGATTTTTCTGGGAATGACGCCCGGGCCAGCGGCGCAGGCAGGCTCTCGCAGCGACGCGCGAGTCGAGGGATTGGCCCTCTATCAAGCGGGCCGCTTCCGGGAAGCGATCCCGTATTTCGACCAGGTGCTTGCCCGGCGCGGCCGTGACCTCGAGATCCTGGTGAGGCGGGGTGCTTGCTTTCTCAAGATCGACCAGCCCGAGAAGGCCCTCGCTGACTTTGATCGGGTCAACCAGCATAGCGCATGGACTTCGCGCGTGCTCGGCCAGGGGGGCGTCTATCTGCCGCTCACGACCTGGATTCCGGTCGCCACGCCTGATCCCAATCTCGCGGATAACTGGGGCAATCGCGGGATCGCTCTGCTCATGCTGGGGAGGAACGACGAGGCGCTTCAGAGCTTCATCACAGCGACCTCCCTGTGGGATCTGCCGCCGAATCGGCGATTCGAGGGTGGTCGCGGCCGCGCCGCCGCCTATCAGGGGCTCGCCCAAGCCTATCACCGCCTGGGCGAGGATCACCTGTCTGCCCGGATCTACACCGAGGCGATCGCCATCTTCGCGACGGACGCCAATGGATTTGCCGGCCGCGCCGGTGTGCTGGAATCGCTGCGGATGCTCGATGCGTCGCACGCCGATTATTCCGAGGCGATCCGTCTGGACCCAGCCCATTCGCGGGCATACTGGGGCCGGGCCATTGTGCTGGCCGAGCTGGGCCGCGACGATCTTGCCCTCGCCGATCTCGACCGCGCGATCGAAATCGACCCGAGATATGTGATGGCCTACAGCCATCGCGGTGCCCTCCACGCCCGGCATGGGCGAAACGAGCGGGCGCTCGCCGACTACGACAAGATCGTCAGCCTCGAGCCTGACCGGCCGGGCGCGTACAAGGACCGCGGAGGCATCCTGGTTCGCATGGGAAGTTTTCGACGCGCTGTCAACGATCTGGATCGAGCCATCCAGCTCGATCCCGGGCGGGCGGCGGCGTACCAGAATCGCGGGGCTGCCTACAACGGCCTGCGCCAGTTCGATCGGGCTGTCCAGGACCTGAGCAAGGCGATCGAACTCGATCCCTCGAATGCCGGTGCCTTCACCAACCGCGGATTGAGCCTCTTCGCCCTGGCGCAGTATGACCGGTCGGTTGACGATTTGAGCCAGGCGATCGAGCTCGCCCCGGATAGCGCGGTCTGCCACTTCAACCGGGCCGAGGTTTTCAATCGTCTCGGTCTGGGTGACCGAGCTCTCGAAGACTATGCCGCGACGCTCAGGCTCAACCCGCAGTTCGCCGCAGCCTACGCCGCCAGCGGCCGGCTTCGCGACGAGAAGGGCCAGCACGATCAGGCCAAACACGACTACGATATGGCTCTCCAGCTTGATCCCAAGGAAGTTAGCCTGTACCACGACCGGGGTAATGTCCGCCGCGAAGAAGGCGACTGGCGCGGCGCACTGGCCGACTACGATCGAGCGATCGCCCTGGACCCGACGCGTGCCGAAACCTATCTCGCCCGCGGCTGGTCCCGCCTGTCGACAGGCACCCGCGGGGCCGACTACGACGCCCGTGCTTACATCAAGCTGAAGGGCTGGCGCGACAGGCTCTCGCCCTACATGGCTGTGCTGGCCGTCCTCGGTGCGCGCGAAGACCGGCGGACCGCCGATGCCGAGCAGGCGCTCGATGAGGCGCTCGCCAATCTCTCTGCGCGCACCTGGCCTGTGCCCGTTCTGCTCTTTCTGCGCGGTGACCGGTCGGAAGCCGATCTGCTGCGTGCGGCGACCAGCGATCGACAGCAGACCGAAGCCCATGCGTTTCTGGGCATCGAGCGCAATCAGGTTGGCGATCGCACGTCGGCCCTGACCCATTTGCATTGGGCGCGGGATCACGCCAGGGCCGGCTCGATCGCCGCTGACCTGGCCCGGGCTGTTCTGGCGCGGGTCGAGCCGGCCAAGCGCTGACCTCGGTTCCTCTTGACTTCAGGATTGCTTCCGCTTCTTGGGGGCCGTGTTGGTGGCTTTCTTGGAGTCGCCGTCTTTGGGCAGCGGACCGACACGGGAAATGATCTGCTGGATGGCTTTTCTGGCGTCGCCCTGAACGAACACATCGGGGTCCGGAGGAATGGTCTTCATCGCCTTGAGCGTCTCGATGCCGCCCACGTACATGAGGACCTGACATGCCATGCTGCGAATCTTGCTATCGTGATCGCGCAGCCGCTCGATCATGGCGGGCTCGACCATGGATCCCATTCGGATGAGCGCATCCTTGGCTTCGAATCCGTCTTCCTTGAGCCGGTCGGCGATGGGCTCGATGGCACGATCGTCCTTGTATTGTCCCAGCGTCTTGATGGCTCTCTTGCGGACGAACACGCGGTCGTCCTTGGTGCGGTGAATGAGCGCCGGCACGGCCTTGGGCGACTGCCACGTCTCGAGTGCCTGGAGCACGTCCTGGACCAGGAACCCGTCGTCGTCGTCGAGCAGAGGCAGCAATGCCTCGACGACCTCATCCTTCCGGTCGCTGGGCGTGATCCGTCGCAGCCGGCGCACGGCCTCTTCACGCGGTCCCTTGTTGTGTGACTTGAGCTGGATCAGCGACTTGGCGATTGGGTCGGCGTCGGCGGGTATCACCGGGTCGGCCTCGTGCTTCTGGGCGGGCGGTGGTCGCGACGCGACCGCGGGTCCGGTGTCCAGCCGCGGCACCGCCATCATGAAGTCCCTGGAGAGCTGGACGTCGATTCGCCTTCCCTTGACGGAGACCGTGCCAAAGTTGATCACTCGTGCCAGGGCTCGCACGTCGTCGACGGGGCTGAGAAACGTCGCCCACTTATTGCCAACTCCGATCGACATGGAGCTGGACGCATTCGGCGCCAGCTCTTTGAGCCGCTTGCTGATCGCGTCGGTCACGTCGCGCGAGGTTGGTCCTATGGTGGGGTCGTTATTGACGGGAACCGCCAGATTCACCACGGCCACGGCTCGATCGCCCTGCTTGGCGAGCATTTCCTTGACCGCGTCATCGAACGAGATCGCCTTTCCCGGACGAATGGTCGGGAACCCCGGGGGCGGTCCTGGCCGCCCTGGAAAGCCCCCGCGTGGTCCTGCCGGCCCGCCGAATCCCGGAGGAAATGGCATGCCGGGCGGAGCCGGCTGATCGCCAAATGGCCGGTTTGGCTCGTCTCCCTGCGCCGCAGCGAACTCCTCGCCCGGGTTCGGCGTGTTCAGCTTGGCCTCGATGTCCGCGATGGTCGGTGCCAGGTGAAACATGTAACTTTGAGCAAATCCGAACAGTATCGTGACAATCAAGAACGACATTTGTAACGCGAACGTTCCTCGGGCCTCCCTCCAGCGCGAGATCGTGTAATAGAGGGCATAGCACGGTACGATGAGAACCAGAATGCCTTGCTCAAGCTTCTCTCGAAAGGCAATCACGAGCAGCCAGATCCCCCCAGCGAAGCTCAGGAGCCAGCCGATTGCCAGGAGACCGAGATACGCAAGCCGGAAGACCGCGCCGAGCCGAACTGACGAGGGTTCGCTGTAGCCGTACCACACGGAGAAAACGATCAGCAGAAAAACGGCAAAGACGGTGTAAAAGCCCGCGAGGGTCACGCCCAACTCCGAGTCAATTGGCTCGCGGCGGGAGGACGTGCGGCGCACTTTTTCGGGACTCGGTGCCCGCGGCGGCAACGGCAGCTCTTCGTCTTCGACCACTTGACGGGGAGTCGGCCGGCTCGCCGCTGGTTGCGATGCCTCGGCATCCAAAGCCGACTCCCAGTACGACGGCACCGGTAAGGGCGCTGGCGGGGGCGGCGGCCGCTCGGGTTCTCGCTCTCGCGTGATCGGGCGCCCGGCCGGCGCGGGAATCGTGAAGATCTCGCCGCAGTCCTTGCAACGGGACTTCTTCCCCGCCAAAGCGCCATCGATCTCGTATCGCTTGAGGCATTTTGGGCAATTGAGCACGATCTTGGGCACGACGACGGCGACGACCGCTTCGACCGGGGCCGGCTTGGGCCGGTTGGGTTTCGGCGGCTCGCCGGGATCGGCCAGGATCGCGCTCCACTGGGATGCGGGTGGCTTGGGCCCCGCCGGGACCGGCTCGCAAACGGCCTCGCGCCGGGCGCACCATCCGTCTGCTCCGTCATCCGGAAAACTCCCCCGCATTGTTTGCAGCGCAACTTCTTTCCCGCAAGCGAGTCTTCGACTTGGTAGCGTTTGCCGCACTGCGGGCAACCCACGACGATCGGCATCACCGCCTCTCCGACCTTGTGCCGGGACGAACGTTATCCAGAGCGTGGCTTGTCGGGCACGACATCCGTAACTGATGATTTTACCGACCACGATTCAAATGGGAAGACTTCTGCCTTCGGCTGCGACAAGTTGGCGGAACCGAAAAAGTCAGATTGGAACGCTGTCAGCCCGTAGATTACAGAATAGACGAACCGTCGATGACGGGCCGAGGGCCAATGCGATGAGCCGGTATGCGGGCGCGGTTGTCAAGCAGCTACAGCGAGTTTTCAACCACGGCACGGCTGCGGGATTGAACGAAGGCGCGCTTCTGGAGCGGTTTGTCTCGGCGCATGACGAAGCCGCGTTCGCCGCGCTGGTGGCCCGGCACGGGCCGATGGTTCTGGGCGTCTGTCGCAGAATCCTCCAGGACGAACACGACGTCGAAGACGCCTTCCAGGCAACGTTTCTGGTACTTGTCCGCCGGGCAGCGGACATCCGCCAGGGAAACCTGGTCGGCCAGTGGCTGCACGTCGTCGCACACAAAGTGGCCGTGCGGGCCCGCGCCACGCGGCCCGCAGGCATTCGCACGAGTCGGCCGCGCTGAATCCCAACCTCGAGGAGGCGCCCCCGACGTCGTCCGCCGTGCTCCAGTGGGAATTGCGCGAGATCCTTGATGAAGAACTCGCCCGGCTCCCTTCGTCGCTGCGCAAACCCGTGGTTCTTTGTTACCTCGAGGGCTTGACCCATGACGAAGCCGCACTGCGGCTCGACTGGCCGGTGGGAACCGTCCGTAGCCGGATGTCCCGGGCGCGTGACCTGTTGCGGCGGCGGTTGACTCGACGCGGCTTTGCCGACGCCGATGGAGCGGCCGGTGCGGTGCTGCTCAGGCCGCCGGTTCCCGCCGATTTCGTGGACTCCACAATCGACATTTGCCTCAGTTCTCATTCCCGCCAAGCGGCTTCCGGCGGCGCCCTGTCGTCGACGGCCGCGGTACTGGCCAGAGGAGTCATTCATACCATGACGATCTCCAAGCTCAAAATCGTGAGCACGGCAGCCGTCGCAGGCGTGCTCGCGCTCGGCGGCGTTCAGACCCTCGCGCGCCAGTTCGGGGGTAGCGAGCGAGCCCCGGCTCGCGAGGTACGAGCCGTTTCCAGCCAGGAACAGCCCGGCGGGGCCCAGTCCAGCAGGTACTCCGGGCTCGAGAGCGCTCTCGCCGACCTGGAAATGCGAAACCGCGATGTTCTGACCGGGCTCGATTCCTTGCGCAAGGAGGTCGCAGCGCTGCGAGCCAGCGACGCACGGAATCTCCCGGCACACGGCTTCGCGACTTCCGAAGTGCCCCAACCGTACCCGGCCAACACGATTGGGAATTGCATTCAATGTCACACGACGAGCGTCCATGACCGCTCCGGGGGAGCTTGGCTGCCCGCGGTCCACGCGCGCGAACACGGTGCCATCGGCTCCAAGGATCTCTCCGAAGCGCGCGGCCGCCCCGTTACCGGCAATGCCGCCCCGGAACCCCCAGCTCACCTGGGGAACACAACGAAAGACGTACCCTCCTACTTCGATCTGGAGGATATCCTTTTTGTGACTTCGTATCGGGGCGATCGCGTCGCGGTCTACGACAAAGCGACCGGAAGAAGCGCGTCCCAGCAATTCCCCGTACCCGAATTCGTGCGCCACCAGATTAATTACCGACGACATCACGCCACGCTCGCGCCGACTGTCAAAGGTCCGAACATCCGTCGGATCGCCGTCTACTGCAGCTTCAACGGCAGGGGCGGGGGATGGCATCCACAAGATCTGCGGGATCCCGTCGACCACGCGGACCCCGTGCAAATCGACGGCGCGACGCTCTACTCCCTGGGACGCTATCTCTACGCCTTCAGCGAACAAGCGGTACGGTGGGATGTGCTCGAGCTGCCTCAGCCTGGAAACGCCCGCATCGGCCAGGACTGGCAGCAGAAAACCTTCATCGTGAACGATCGGCATTACCTGTACACGTTCAATCTTGCGGCAGGTAAATGGCGCGACATTAACTTGAGCGCCATTCTCAACGCGCCGCCGACCGAGCCGACGAAGCCGACTCCGTAGCGGATCACACAGCGGAGTCATCGCGTGAAGGTCAGCCCCGCTGCCTTGTTTCCTGCGCCCGATGGAGCAAACACAAATTGATTGGGAGCGCTCTTTGAGATCTTGCCGACCAGCGGCGGGCCGTCGGCCTGCAACAGGGCAAGCTCGTCGTTCTGATAGCCCGCCTGGCCGCTGATTTCCTGCTTCTGGCCCTTGTTGTCGACCTCCCACGCGAACTTCCCGTCCTCATGAATCGTCAGCGTGATCGCCACGTCCGCAGTCGGTTTAGCCTTCCATACGCCGGCCATGTCGGCGGGGGGCGGCGGCGGTGCGCTTTGCTCCTGAGCCTGGTCGCCCGAGGCCGCCGCGCCGGCCGCCGGCGGGGCCGCAGCCGGCTGGCCCGCTTGAGCGACGGCGGCTGGCTGCCCTTCGACACGGGGCTGCACGGGTTGGCCTGCCGCAGCGGTTGTGCCGGCTGGCGCTCCCGTTCCCGCAGCGACGGCCGCCGGCTGCTCGGCGGGTTTCAGCGCCTTGACGAACGAGCTGGCGATCTGGTCGCCCGGCTGCAGCTTGAGTACATCTTGAAACTGTGCGGTCGCGGCATCGTTGTGGCCTTGAACCAGGTAGTGGTAGGCCAGCAGGAAGTGGCCGGAAGCCGAGTCTGGAGTGGCTCTTACCGCTGCCTCGAGCGCACGGAGCTGGTTAGTGTAGGTGTCGGCTTCGGGGTAGAGACCAACCATGGTCGACCAGTTCCAGCCAGGCCCGGCCGTGAGTACCGCGTACACCACCGCCGCCGACTCGTCGTATCGCTGGAGCGCAAAGAGGGTCAAGCCCCGAAACTCGTGGACAACGGCGGCATTGGGCGTTTCCTTGAGAACCTGGTCGCTCAGATCGAGCGCCCGCTGGTAGTTGCCGGCCATGAACGCATCGCGAGCGGCCGAAAAGACCTGCTCGGCGCTGGTCGCGGTCGCTTCATTCTGAGGCGCGGCCGTCACGTTGATCGGTTGGGAATAATCGTAGATCACGGTGGTTTGAGCTGGCTGGCTGGCGAGCACCGTCGCGTAGTATGGGTTGGTGTACCCGCTGTAGAGCCAGGAATTCGCAACCGATCCCAGCCCCCAGCCGCTGTACATGCTCATGCCCCACGTGGGGAAGTAATTGTAGGCCATCGGCATTCCCCAACCGGCGCCTCCGTATCCATACATTGACCCGAGGCCGAACGAGCTCAAGGCACCCACGCCGAACCCGCTCCAGAATGAGCCGGCGTTGCCCCAGCCTCCTCGGTACCAGCTTCCATAATAGGGCGATGCCCATCCGCCGCCGCCCCAGCCGCCGTACCGGCCGCCACCCCAGCCGCCGTATCCGCCACCCCAGCCGCCGTATCCGCCACCCCAGCCGCCGTATCCGCCGCCCCAGCCGCCGCGGCCGCCGAAGCCGTTGTTGACAACAGTGTTGTTAATGTTGTTTACGTTCGTATTTATATTTGTATTTCTATTGGAGAAATATCCGCCCCCTCCGCCGCGATTTCCGCCTCCAAAATAATTGTTGGCGCCGATGTGTCCGATATTTCCGGAGCCGATATTCCCGGACCCGATGTTGCCGGAACCTGCGCCGGGGCGAAGCCCGCCACCACCGGGATTCAGGCCGCCACCGCCGGGGCGAAGCCCGCCACCGCCGGGATTCAGGCCGCCACCGCCGGGCCGTAACCCGCCACCGCCGGGATTCAGGCCGCCACCGCCGGGCCGCAGCCCGCCGCCGCCGGGCCGATCGCCGCCACCACCGGGTCGCAGCCCGCCGCCGCCGGGCCGATCGCCGCCACCACCGGGTCGCAGCCCGCCGCCGCCACCGGGACGATTACCCCCACCGCCGGGAAAGCCGCCACCACCGGGTCGCAGCCCGCCGCCGCCACCGGGTGTGCCACCACCGCCGCCGCCAGGGCGATTACCGCCGCCGCCGGGCAACCCGCCACCACCTCCTCCTGGCCGAAGCCCGCCGCCACCGGGCAGGCCGCCCCCACCGCCAGGGCGATTACCGCCGCCGCCGGGCAACCCGCCACCACCTCCTCCTGGCCGAAGCCCGCCGCCACCGGGCAGGCCGCCGCCACCGCCAGGGCGATTTCCGCCGCCACCGGGCAACCCACCGCCACCTCCTCCTGGCCGAAGCCCACCGCCACCGGGCAGGCCGCCCCCACCGCCGGGACGATTGCCGCCACCACCGGGCAGGCCACCACCGCCACCGGGTCGCCCGCCGCCACCGCCGGGCAATCCACCGCCGCCGCCACCGGGTCGGCCGCCGCCCCCACCGGGCAAACCACCACCGCCGCCGGGACGCATGCCGCCGCCCATTCCGCCAGACGGGCGAGTCATCGAGCCCGTGTTAGGACGGCCTCCTGACATCGCTGGCCTGTTGGCAGGCATGGAGGGACGCGTCATTCCACCCATCGCGGGCCGGCCCCCTCCTCCTCCAGGTCTTCCGCCGCCGCCCGCTCTCCCGCCTCCGCCTCCGCCTCGGCGCTGCGCGTGCGCAAAGTCTGCCGAAACAGTCACAATCAAGAAGGCAGACAGCGCGATGATCGCACGATGACACATGACGAAGCTCCTCCAGCAATCAAGCTCAGCCCAGATCAATGGGATCGGGTCGATTCGGGATCAACAGGCAAGGGCGGCCTGCAAACTTTGACCGAGCCGATCCATCGGCTGTGCCGCGGCTCGAGGAGCTGCGGCGGGAGCAGCGATCACCCGGCGTGCCAGCGCCCGGTGGTCACTCATTGCTTCGGGACCTCCGCGGCTGCGGCGGGCTTGGTGGCGGCGCCTCCGGGCGGGGGCGGCTTGCGAACCATGATCACATCGACGATATCGGGAGCGACCACCCCGCCAATGATCCGGTCGATCGAGCTGACCTTGACCGAGTCTTTATTGATGATGGTGTGGACCTGGGTCGCGGACGTGGGGCGGCCATCCCGCAAGACCCCCTGGGCCTTGACGATCCACTCCTTTTCGCCGGTGCGGGTCCAGAGGCCCTCGCCGTGGCCCCCCTCCGAATTGAACAGCCACGATTTGATCTGGCCCGATTGCGGATCCCAGCCGATGTACATCGTCCCGGTCGTGGGCTTTTCGCCCTGGACCTCGATCGCAAACGTGCGCACCAGGAAGCTCTGGTTGTCGGCCCAGCGAACGCTCGAACTTGACCGGTTGATGTCGCTCTCGTCGACCCAATCGCCGACCATCCACTCGAGCTCCTTCAACCTCTCGTACGGTTTCACGTCGGCGGCAGGTGCGCCATGCTCGCGGATCTCGGCGATCCGCCACTTCCCTTCTTGACGCACCACAAGCACGCTGAAGCGATTGAATTCGGCGGCGTCGCTCTTGAGCGACGACAGCCGGGACTTCCCCTCGACACGCGCCACGTCCGGAGTGAGGAATCGGATCTCTTCGACGTTGGATTCGAGCTTGAGCCCCGGAGTTTCCTGGAACGCCGCCGCGTACAAGTCCGTGATCGCGGCTTTGCCACGGGTCTCGTTCGCTTCCGGGTCGATGATCGTGGCGTCGTCGATGAACGCTTTGGCGATCGATTCCACGTCGGCGCGACCAAAGGAATCAGTGAAATTCGCCATTCCTGCGAGGATGGCTTTTTGCTCGGGAGTTGCACTCGCCTCCTGGACCGCCGGCTTCGAGGGCTCTGTCGCCGAGGCGCTCTTGGGGGCGGCCTGCTCCGGCACCTGTGATTCCAAAGCGGCCGTCGTGCCGCTCGCCCGCGGGTTTCCAGCCGCAAGAACGAGGCCGGCTCCTGCTGCGACCAGCGAGGCGATCGAAACGATAATCTTTCTCATCGGTTGGATCCCGGAGATGATTTGTTCTGTTGAACGACGGGGCATCGAGAATGGGCAGTCCTGATAAGTCGTGATTCTCCGTGAGACACAAGTCGTCCGTCAAGAGCCTGGCAGCCGCGGGTGGCGATGACCTGGCGCTGGACCTCGGATCACGGCGGCCCTCGTTTGATCGAACGCTCGAACGCGGCAATCGCGAACCGCAAAAGCGCGAGAGCCGCCAGGCCATAGCCTAAACTCCATAAACATACGAAGAGCAAAAGATCATTGGTCAACCATTCCCATGCCGAGCGCACCTGTAGCGGCACGAGCGCTACCGCTTGCAGCCCACTCGCGGCGAAACCCAGGGTGAACGCCAAGATTCCTCCGCGGCCCGTGGCGAGAATTCCCACAATGTCAAACAAGGCCCAGAAAGCAATCGACACCAGAACGGCTCGCCCTCGGCCGCCAAGCCACGCGGCCATCGCCACTCCAAAACTCACCACCGCCGCGCTCTGGAGCAACATGAGCATCATCGTCACGATGAGCTGAGGCTCGGCGATGACACTCGGATCTCCCCTCAACAACACCGGCAGCACGATGAGCAGCAAGATCGGCGGGACCATGGAATAGGCCGCCAGCCATCTCGAAATGATGACTGGGAGCGCGGGAATCTCAACCGCCGACGGCAGAGTGCCGTGTTCCCCCCATCGCCTGTCGTCGAGCGAGCCCGCTGCCCTTGCGCACAAAAGGAGCTTGCCCAGCGTAAAAATCGTGGGTGTAACAACCAAAACCGATTCCCAGCCCGCCGCGCTCGGGATCCCGAACAGGAAAACAATGGCCGCGGCGCAGAAGTAGATCGTGGTTGCGATCCGCACCGGCCGCGGCGGCTGCGCGATCCTGCTAACGGCGCTCTCCATGCGTCCCAGACGGCGGTCGAAGCCGGCCATGACTGCGAGCAGGAGTCCGATCGCGACCAAGGCGCTCGCGACAGTCCACACGACGGCCCAACTGACGACTTCGAATTCCGATGGAGCTGCCGGCGTCGTCGCGACCAATGTCATCATGCCCAACCCGATGAACGGACTGGCCATCGCCAGCCCGGGCATTCGGGGACCAGAATTCAGCACTGAGATGCACACCACTCCCACCGTCACGAGCACGTACACGCCGACCGTCATCCCGACTGCGCGCCGAGCCGGGAACACCACGTAGCCATCGCCAGTCCGAGACTGGTGATCGCCGCGCCAACGGAAAGCACGTAGGCAAACCCCAAGATCTGCACTGGCCATGAGCTTCGTTCGTCGATATACGAAATCGCGGCGATGACGAGCCACGGCAGGAGCGGCAAGAGCGGCACCAAGCGGAACGCGCCGATCCACTTGCCGAACACGATCTGCCGGCTCGAAAGCGGCGTGGTCAGGAGGAGCTCGAGGCTGCCGCGTGCTCGTTCCTCGGCAAGCGACGTCGCTGCCGTCACGCTCAAGAGGAGCAAGCCGACCGAAGCCTGGATTCCATTGACGAAAAGCGACAACACTCGATTTGACCAAAAGATTGCCGCCACGCTGAACAGGCAGCACAATCCAACATAAACACTCGTGACGACGACTCCCGACCGCGTGAGACGCCCGCGGCGCCACTCCCGCCAGGCCACTGGATTACGGTCCAGGGACGGTGTGACCCAGGGAACATTCTGGGCCAAGAACCGCCAGACGCTACCCCGGGGAATCGCTCTCGGCTTCTTGATTTTCACGACACGCTCGCGGGTGCATACGGCGCGGACTCGCAGGACCGCGACGGCGATCAAGAGGGCCGAGATCGCGCATGTCCCTCCCAGAAACCAGACATAATCGGTCCAGCCCACGGTGTCGGGCGAGAAGTAGGGGGCGAACGCCAGCACGAACGGATTCGACGTACTCGGAAGAGCTGGATACGGCCAGCCCGGGATTGCTCCCAGCAATTGCGAGATCGGCTCGGCGAGCATCCAGAGGCCCCAGACGGCGTATGTCCAGAGGAGCGCCTCGTGGGTCTTGCCGACCCAGAGCGAGAACACCAGAGCGAGCGAACATCCCAGCACGGCAATGCCCGCCGTGACGAACAGGACGCCCACAAGGGCGTCGGGTTGAACGCCGCCGAGCAGCGTGAGCAGCTGCAGGACAGGAAGCGTGCACGCGACCAAGGTCAGGATCGGCACCAGCCGCGCAGCCAGCTTACCCACGACGATTTCGACATTGGAGAGATCGGTCACCAGCATGTGGGTCAAAGTCCCGCGAGCCCGGTCCAGGCAGATCGCGCCGGCCGTCGCCGCGGGTGCGGCCAGGAGCACGACCACCAGCATCGTGCCGGAGATCGCCGCGAAAAACCCCTGGCCGAGCTGCACGAGCTTCGCGATTGTGGTCCGATTGCTCGCCTGTGATTCGTTCGTCCAGATCATCCAGATCATCAGCATTCCAACCAGGATCAGCAGCACAAACAATGAACGCACGGCGTACGGCTGCCAGCGGCGCGCGGAAGTGATCCACTCGTAGATGAAAACCGGGCCTGGCCCCAGCCACCGTTGCCGACCGCGCATCAATCAGGCCCTCCCGGCGCTCTCGATCGCCGGCCACGCGGATCCGAACCTCGACCTGCCAGTCGAGCGATCGAAGGTCGCGATTGCGGCGGTCAAGAGCGTGAGAGCCGCCAGGCAATAGCCCACAGTCCACTTCCACACTGAGCTCAGGACCTCTTCGTCGACCGTCTCTGTTGAGAGGGCGATGTCGAAGGACATCTTCGATATGGCGTGCTGAGTGCTCATGTACGACACCAAGGTTGGCGAACCATCGCGGTGCCGGGCGGCCGACACAAGCCCGATCGTCTCCAGCAGAGCCCAGAAGAGAAGCGTGACCAAGATGGCACGCCCGCGCCGACCTGACCACGTCGCCATCGCCACTCCGAAACTCGCCACCGCCGCGGTTTGCGACAACAAGAAACCGATCAACACGAGGAACTGGGGCTGCAAAACGAAGCTTGGTCTGCGCCGGCACAAAATCATCACGGCGGGGAAAAGCACCATCGCTGCGACAATTCGGGAGGCCCCGAGCCATCGGGCCATCACGAGCCTGTATGCGGGAATCTTGCTCGAGGACACGAGGGAATCTCCTCCCGGGAGCAGCTCGGCGTCGAGCGACCGCGCCGCCCTCAAACTGAGCAGGACCTTGCCTGCCATGAAAAAGATGGGCAAGAGAAACAAGATCCAATCCCAGCTCTCGACGCCAACGCTCGCAATGACCGAGCCGACCGCCACTGTGCCCGTATAGATCATCGTCGCCTTGCGCACCGGCGGCGACGGCTGGCTGATTCGAGAGAGCAAGTCCGGCATGCGGCCCAGCCGGCACTCAAAGCCGGACAGGATCGAGAGCAGAAGTAAAATCCCCACGCCGGCACTGACGACCGTCCAGAAGGGAGCCCATTCGCCGAGGTTGAAGCCGTACACATGATATTTGGGGGTCAAGTCGGCCAGAGTGATCGTACCGACCCAGTCGAAAGGGCTCGCCATCGCCAGCCCCTCGCCGCGGGCGCCGAGCTTCATGATCGTCATGGAGGCGGCTCCCGCGGTCACGATCACGTACAGGGCAACCGTCATCCCGACGGCGCGTCCCAGCCGCGAAAACCAGATCGCCATCGCCAGTCCCAGACTCGTGATCGCCGCGCCGGCAGACAAAATGTAGAGAAGCACCATGAGCTGCGCCGGGAATGCGGACCACGGGTTTCTGTCGTGAATATAGGCGTTCACGACAAACACCAGCCACGGCAGGATCGCCAGGAGCGGCACGGCGCGGTAGGCACCCACCCAGTTGCCCAGCACGATCTGGCGGGTCGATAGCGGTGTGGTCATGAGAAGCTCGAGGCTGCCGCGCGCTCGTTCCTCGGCAAGCGAAGTCGCGGCCGTGACGGAGAGGAGAAGCAATCCGACCGAGACCTGGAGCCCGTTGACGAAGAACCCCACGAGCGGGTCCTGCCAGAAGATTGCCAGGAGGCTTGCCAGAAACGACGCCCCGATGTAAAGGCAAAGAACGGCCACGCCCCAGCCCGAGAGACGACCGCGGTGCCACTCACGCCAGACCACCGGATTCTTATCCAGGGACGGCGTCAGCCCGGGAACATTGCGTGTCAAGAGCCGCTTGAAGCTGCCGGCAGGCGCCGTGCTCGGAGCACTCGTTCTCCTGGTGCGCCGGCCGATGCAAACCGATCGAACCCGAAGCACCGCTATGCCTATCAAGATCGCCGAGATCGTGCAGGTTGCTCCCAGAAACCACAGATAGTCGCTCCGGGCGACAGTGCCGGGCCACCAGTACGGCGCGAAAGCCAGGTAAAGCGGATCCGCCGTTCTGGGTGCTGACCGATAAGGCCAGCCCGGCACTGTTGCGAGGAGCTCGGAGATCGGCCTGACCAAGAGACAGACGCCCCAGACCGCGTAGGTCAGGAGCAGTGCCTGGTGAGTCTTGCCGACCCAGATCGAAAAGACCATGGCCAGCGAGCAGCCCAGGACCGCGACTCCCACCGAGACGACGAACAGTCCCAGAACCGCCTTCGGGTCGACGCCAGCGGTCAAGGTGATCAGCTCCAGGACCGGCAGCGCGCACGCGATCAAACCGAGCACCGGCCCCATCCGCGCGGCCAGCTTGCCGAGCACGATCTCGACGTCGGAGAGGTCGGTCACCAGCATGTGCAACAGAGTCCCGCGGGTGCGGTCCAGGCAGATCGCGCCCGCGGTCGCCGCGGGCGCGGCCAGGAGGACGATGGCCAGCATCGTCCCTGCCATCACGACGAAGAATTGCTCGCTCAGGTACGCCAGCCGCGCGAGTGCAAAGCGGTACCCGACCGCGCTCTCATTCATGTAGATCATCACGACGGCAAGCAGGATCACCAGCAAGAACATCGACCGCAAGGCGTACGGCTGCCAGCGCCGCGCCGAGGTGATCCATTCGTAGACGAACACCGGGCCCAGTCCCAGCCGCCCTTTCCACCCGCGCATCGATCACGCCCCCTGTCCGTCTGGATTGCCGGCGGACCTGACCGGAGCCTCGTCGTCGATATCATGCCCCACGTCGGTCGCCAGGGCGGCCAGCTCGCAACCGGGTGTGAGAGGTACAACGATTCGGTCGAAATGCTCGCGGATCCGCCGCGTGATCCTCCTGGCGTCGGCCAGGAACAGCTCCACGGCGCGTTCGGAGATCGCCGACCCGTCGTCCAGCCGGCGCGCCAGCCGCTTGAGCTCGGCCGGATTCTCGGGGAGCTCCGAGACGGCCCGGTTATGAATCAATCGCAGCCGGCCCTCCACGGTGCGCAGGAAGTCGTAGGCGCCGCACAGCTCGTTGTGTACCTCAGAGTCCAGGATCCCATGACGCTTGAGCGCAGCCAGTGCGTCCCAGAAGTTCGGCACCAGGAGCTCGGCGTGGCGGCAGGCATGAACCAGCACAAGGTACTGGACGATGAACTCCAGATCGGTCAGCCCGCCCGACCCTCGCTTCAAGTCGTGGCGCGACCGCGCCAGGTCGAGCTTCTTGCGCATCGCCACGACATCCGCGGCGACCCGGGTGGAATCAACCGGCTCCGTGAGCACCGAGTGAATGGCCGAGGCGACCGGCCCGCCGAATCCTCCCGTGGCGAAGATCACCCGCGGCGTGTCAGGCTCATACGCTCCCAGGTCTGGGTCGAGGTGCGGAGATAGTCGATGAAGCCGTCCAGGGTGTGGACCAGAGGCCCGGACGCACCGAAGGGCCGGAGCCTGGCGTCAACCGTGTAGAGCGGACCGCCGCCAGATCCCCCGCCCAGCGCCATGAGCAGCCGCTGGGCGACCTCGGTCACGAACTGGTCGTTCGAGATCGACGCGGGCCCGCCCGAGGTCATGCCGTCGGCCTCGTGCAGAAAGATGAGGTCGAGATCGCTGTGGTAGTTGAGCTCGCGGCCCCCGAGCTTTCCCAGCGCCAGGATCGCCCAGCGGTCGCGCCCGAGAGTGCGCGGGCAGCGGGGCGTGCCGAACCGCGCGGCGCGGCGGTCCCACTGGTCTCGCGCTGCCTGGGTCACAATGGCCTCGGCCACATCCGCCAGCTCTCTCGTGACCGTGCGGATGGGCTCGCGGCCCAGGATGTCGCGGGTGCCGATGCGCACCCATTCCTTGTTCCGGAAGCTCCAGAGGATCGGTGCGAGATCCTCGGCCTTCTTGCACAGCCCCGCCAGCTCGGCCTTGATCGCTGCCCCCGGTATGGGACGATCCACCACCAGCGAATCGACCAGGTCGTCGATCATCCCCGGGTTGTTGATCAGGATCTCCGAGAGGAACTGGCTGGTTGCACACAACTCGACATAGAGTCTCAGGCTCGGCGGATTGAAGTTGAACAGCTCCCAGAGGATCGCCTTGGCGCCCAGTGACGCGGAGACCTTCTCGAGGTTGGTCAAGGTCATGTCCGGGTCGGGCGTGCGACCGACCGCTTCGAGCAGCCTGGGGGCAATCGCGGCCAGGAAGTGCAGGCAGCGCGGTTGCGAGAGAAACTGGAAATCCTCGCGCGCCAGTGCCATCAGGTTCTGATAAGCCGTGCCCCGATCGCGAAATGGATACGGCGCCAGCACCTCTTCAATGAACTCCGGGGCCGGGTCGGGGTCGAGCACCAGGTCGACGATCGGGTCCACGGCCGCGCCGGCATCGCCGCTGAACGCGTCGTGCAGCAGGTGATTGAGAATCCGGCGGTTGAGCTCGGTCTTATTGCGATAGTCGGCCATGAACCGGACCGCCGGACCGTTTCGCTCTTCCCACGCGCTGGCGGCCGGGTAGCCCATGCGCATGGCCAGCGTCCGGAGCGCCTCCGGGTCCCGCGGCATCTCATGCGTCTGGCGGTCGAAGAGAATCTGGAGCCGGTGCTCGACCCGGCGGAGGAACCGATAATCATCGTCCAGAATGCGGTGCTCCTCGGCGCTCAAGCAGCCGACCTGCTCCAGCCGGAGCATGGCCTGCAGCGTCGTGGCGTGGCGGACCTCGGGATATTCTCCGCCGTGGAGCAATTGCAGGAACTGCACAACGAACTCGACGTCGCGGATGCCGCCCCGACCCGTCTTGACCTCGACCAGGGCGGTTCCCGCCGTGACCGTGCGCTGCTCGATCCGCCGCTTGAGCGACTTGATCTCGGCGATCTCGGAAGCACCCAGGAAACGGCGGTAAACGAACGGCTCGATCTCTGCGCAGAAGGTCAACCCAAGCTCGATATCGCCGGCGACCGGGCGGCACTTGATGAGCGCCTGACGCTCCCACGTCCGTCCTCGCGTCACGTAGTAGCCCAGAGTCGCAATCAGAGGACTCGCCAGGGCCCCCTGCTCGCCTTCGGGGCGCAGCCGCATGTCAACGCGGTAGGCGATCCCGAGCGCCGTGTGGCCGGCCAGCAGGCGGACAACGTCGCTCCCGACCCGGGCGAAGAACTCCGCGCTCGAGATGACCTTCGGTCCGGTTGTCTGCCCGTCCTCGTCGAACAGGAATACGAGGTCGATGTCGGAGCTGTAGTTGAGCTCCTGGCCGCCGAGCTTCCCCAGCCCGAGCACGACGAACCGGGCGGCCGAGCCGTCCCGAGTCGTGGGAACCCCGTAACGTTCCTGCGCTCGGCGCGGGCGACCCTCACCGCCGCCTCGATGCAGGCGTCGGCCAGATCGGAAAGGTCCTGCGTCGTCACTTCCAGCGAGACGCCGCGCACGATGTCGTTGTACCCGATCCGCAGGCTCTCGCGCTGGCGGAACCGCCGCAGGGCCAGGCTCTGGTCCAGCTCGGTCGGCAGACCGGCCAGGGTGTTCCAGAGATCGTCGAACAAACCGGATCGGTCCGGGCGCTCGGGCCTGCCCCGAAGCCAGTCCAATAGCTCGGGGTCGCGGATCAAGACCTCGCTGAAATACTGGCTCGTGCTCAAGACCTGAAGCAGGATCTCGGTGGTCTTGTGATCGTTCGCCAGCCGCAACAGCATCGAGCCGGTCGCCGGCGCCGCCGCCACGAACCGCTCGAGATTACCCAGCGCCATATCGGGATCGGCGCATCGCGGCAACACGGAATCGAGCTGCACGGCGAGGTCGGCAACCAGCCTGGCACATCCCGAACCGGCGCGGAGCGTCAGATCAGCCAGGTCGCGGCGGCCGCGCTCGGGATCGCGGACACCCAGGCCGGCCAGCCAGTCCCGGATCAACTCGGGAATCTCGTGATAGGTCAGGAACCATTCGGCGGTCATGCGAGAGCCTTGTCACGTCCCGGCCGCGGGCGAACCTGCCGGGACCGGGCCGACGTGCTGGAGGTGGCGGAAGATCGACTCGACGTCGCACTGGCTCAGGCCGAGGTCCAGGGCGATCATCCGCTCATCGGCCCCCGAGTGCAACAAGTCGGCGACGCGGTCGGTGTGCTTCTTGAGGCGGTCCGCCAGCCGGGGATTCTCGACATGCCGGCGATGAGACTGCCACGGATCACCAAGGTCCGGAAAGTCAGGATCAAACCAGAACTCGCGCCCTCCTTGCCGCAGCAGCTCGAGAAACCACTCCTCGAAGCTGTGGGCGATGATCCGGGGATGGCTTCCCGAGGCGTCGTCGCCCGATGTGAATATCGGAAATCCGCGGCCGGGCACGCGGTAGGCGAGGTCGATACATACGGTCTGCTGGTCCGGGTTTCCCAGCTCGAACCAGCTCTCCGGCTGCACCAGCATCCCGGGCACCCTGGCGAACGGAATCATCGGGCCGATCGCCGTGATCGGGTGAATGAGCGGGCCGATCCCGAACAGCCCGTTCGAGAGCCTGAGCCAGGCGCGCAGGCCGTGAGGCAGGCGGTACCCGTGACGCTCCTCCCACGCAGCGATCGACCGCGGATCGGCCCCGGGACGGCAGCATGCGCAGCCGTCGTGAAATCCGGCCGCCAGCACCGCCCTGTCCGGGCACAGGCGCGCGTCGATCCCTCCCCAGGCGATCCAGCAGCTCACCAGCTCTCCGAGCGGGCCGGCCATCCGATATCCCTTCACGCCGAAGTCGCAATCCGCTGGGCAGTTTCCACCCGGCCAAACAGGGTCACCGCACTGGCGTCCTCGACGACCACGCGGACGATCTGGCCGGTCAGCCGCTCCGGTCCGTCAAAGACCACGATCCGGTCGCACGCGGTTCGTCCCGTCAATTGATCGACCCCCTCCCACCCCTCGCGCCGGGCGCTCCGGCGGCTGCGCCCTTCGACCAGAACCTCGAACACGCCGCCCTGCAACCGGCGGTTGTCCTCCAGACTGATCGCCGTTTGCAACTCCAAGAGCTCGCTGTTCCGCCGTTTCTTCACGGGCTCGGGTACGTCGTCGGCAAAAAGTGAATCGGCCTTGGTCCCCGCGCGGGCTGTACTTGAAGATGAAGCTGTTCTTGAATCGCGACCGCTCCACCAGACCAACTGTTCGCGTAAACGACGCCTCGTCCTCGCCGCAGAACCCCACGATGAAATCGCTTGATACCGCCACACCGGGAATCGTCTCGCGGATCCGCGCCAGCATCTCCTCATAAAATGAGACTGTGTACATTCGTTTCATCCGCTTGAGAATCATGTCGCATCCGCTCTGTGCCGGAACGTGGATATACCGCGCGACCTTGGGGAGATCGCGCACGGCATCGAGCAGGTCGCCGGTCATGTCGCTCGGGAAGTTGGTAATGAACTTGATCCGCTCGATCCCGGCGACCTCATGGATTTGCCCGAGCAGATCGGAGAGCCGGGTGATCCGTCCGTCGGGCTCGCGAAAACGAAAGCTGTTGACCGTCTGGCCCAACAGTGTGATTTCCTTGACGCCCTGGCCGGCCAGGAGGCGAGCCTCTGCCAGGATGGCCGCCGGGTGGCGGCTTTGCTCGGGCCCGCGCACGCTCGGCACGATGCAGTACGTGCAGAACTTGTCGCAGCCCATCATTACGCGAATGAACGCCTGGAACGGGCTGGGACGCAGGGCCGGCTCGCGATCGGCGTCGTATCCTTCGAAGCTCGCCGCAATCACCTCGAGAGATCCGGCCGTGCGAGCCCGGCTCACGGCAATCTGGTGAGGCTGTCCCCCCCCTGCCCTTGCGAGCAGCTCGCCCACTTTTCCAAGCTGACCCGGACCGACCACCACGTCGACGTGCGGAGCGCGCTCGAACACCAGCTCCTGGTCCTTCTGCGCCATGCAGCCCAGCACCCCGATCGCCACGTCCGGCCTGCGTTCCTTGAGCCGCTTGATCCGCCCGAGCGCGCTATAAATCTTGTCTTCGGCGTGCTGCCGCACCGAGCACGTGTTGTAAAGGATGGCATCGGCCTGGTGGAGGTCGTCGGTCAGCTCGTAGCCGTCTTGCCGGAGCCTGGCCGCCACCAGCTCGCTGTCCAGCAGATTCATCTGGCAGCCGACGGTCTCGATGTAGACCTTCTTGCGTTTGGACTGGCTCGGTTCGTTGTCCATCAATGCGACTCCACGACGCGCCCGTTTTTTTCTTGCCAAACCCCGTTCGACGCGTCGACCTCGGTGAGACCATCGGTCCACCCAAGGGACACCGAATCCGAAGGCGCCCGCGAGCCCACGGCCGGAGGCCGGGGAGGCGCGCCGCGCAATCCGACAGGGGAACCACGACCCCACTCCACGTCCCAGATCGAGATTCTACCAAACCACCTGGGTGGAAATCGCTGCTGATCGACCGTACAGAAAAACCCGGTGATTTGAATGCCTTCCGTCAATTCAGAAAGGATAGGAAGACCCTGCCGCCGATATCGCGCGAATTGGGTGGATCTCGCCCGTGGAGAGTGGCTCAGTTCTTCTGGATGGAGCCGGCGATTCGTGCTACAAGCAAAGGCTCGGACAAGATTAGCCCGCAACTTCCTACCCGGATGAGCACCATGAAGGTCCTCGCCGTTTCGCCCAGCTCTTTGATGTATTCCAAGATTTTCCTCCGGCTGGAGCCGCTGGGAATCGAGCTGATCGCTGCGGCGGTGCGTCAGGCTGGCCACGAAGTGCGGCTGATCGATCTGCAAGTGGAGACGCGCGCGAACTACGAGCGGCTGGTGGGTGAGTGGCAACCGGACGCCATCGCCCTCTCGTGCAATTATCTGGCAAACGTCCCGGAAGTGATCGAGCTGGCGAGGGCCGGGGCGCGTCTTCGGCCGGGCGCGTTCATCTTCGTGGGGGGTCATAGTGCGTCGTTCATCGCCCACGAGCTGCTCGATCATGCCGGCCCGGCGATCGACTGCGTGCTGAAAGGCGAAGGCGAGGCATCGCTTGAGCCGCTCCTGGAAGCGGCCCGGGAGCGCGATCCCGGGGCCCTGCTCGAAATCCCCGGCGTCGTGACCGCTCTGGGGGACGGGCCGCCGCCCGGGTTTGTCAAGAACCTGGACGGGCTGATCGCCGCGCGCGATCTGCTCAGATATCGCCGCAAGTATTTCATTGGCGTTCTCGATCCGTGTGCGTCGATCGAGTTCAGCCGGGGCTGTCCCTGGGATTGCTCGTTTTGCAGCGCCTGGACGTTTTACGGGCGCAGCTACCGGCTCAAGAGCCCGGCAGTCGCGGTCGCCGAGCTCGAGCAGATCCGCGAGCCGGGCGTCTTCATCGTCGACGACGTCGCGTTCATCCAGGCCGAACACGGAATGAATATCGGCGAGGCGATCGCGCGGCGGGGCATCAAGAAGCATTATTATCTTGAGACCCGGGGAGACGTTCTGCTGCGGAACAGGGATGTTTTTCGCTTCTGGAAACAACTGGGGCTCCAGTACATCTTCCTGGGGGTGGAGGCACTCGACGAAGAGGGGCTCTCGCGGTATCGCAAGCGGGTGAGCGTATCGAAGAACTTCGAGGCGCTCGAATTCGCGCGGTCGCTGGGAGTGATGGTGGCGATCAACATCATTGCCGATCCCTCCTGGGACCGCCGTCAGTTCGCGCTCTTGCGCGAGTGGTGCCTCGACATTCCCGAGATTGTGAACATCAGCGTCAACACGCCATACCCCGGCACGGAAACCTGGCTCACGGAGTCGCGCCGGCTGGCCACTCGCGATTACCGTCTTTTCGACATTCAGCACGCGGTTTTGCCCACGACGCTTCCCCTGGCGGAATTCTATCAAGAGCTGGTAAACACCCAGTCGGTCTTGAACCGCAAGCACCTGGGCTGGCGGGCGGTGAAGTCGCTGTCGCGGATCCTGGCCGGGAATCTTGCGCGGTCAGACCAACACGCTCAAGATGCTCTGGAAATTCACCAGCGTGTATGACCCGAAGCTCCAGCTCCGCGACCACCAGCAGCCGGTCGAATTTGAGCTGACTCCTCCGCCGCCGGTGATGAGCGTGATCGACCCCAAGTCGATCTACATTCATCTGCCGCCGGCGCGGAAGGGTGCCGGGCTTGATGAAGCGACCGAGTCATTCGTGAACCAATCTCGCGGCTGATCCAACCCCCTTGTCAAGTGCCGACTGCGGGTCGGAATTCGCCGCAACTGTAACGGGATTTTGTTGTTGTGTATTCCTGTGGAAGACTGAACACGGAAAACCGACCTCCAAAAAGAGTGTCGCACTCGCGATCGATATGCACGGCCCTTCGCGGCTAGGTGCATTTGGCGCAACTGTAATTTTGGTATATAGTTTTGTACTGTCGATGGGCACTTTTCGTGTGTCGCAAAATGTCCCAAAATGTCGCACTTTCGGCGAGTTTTCGAGCAAATGATCAGTAGCCCGGCGACGACGACGGCGTCGGGTATCCCGGGGGCCTGACGCCTGCCGCGCTCTCACGGAGTTGCTCCTCTGCGGGATTCTTGAGGGATCGTACAAATTGGCACGCCGTGGTCAGTTTTCACCGCGTCATCCTTTCGTCGCCCCCTGTCAAGTCCCGCGTCGCCGCCAGAATTCGCCGTAACTGGAGCGGAATCTTGTGCTTCCATGATCCGAACCATTTCGTCGAAATTGGGTTCGTTGGTCACATTTTCGGGGATATCGCCCCGGTCGGGCATCGCACCCTCGTCCGTCTGGACGGTGGCGGCATCGCTCACACGATCGTGCGGCGTTCCCCCCAAGAACCGGTTGATGCTCGTCGTCGATCCAACGCGGTCAAGTGAGGAGTCAGCGCCGACAACGATCCTTCTACTTAGTTCTGACACATAAGCTCGCCGCGGGCTACTTTTTGCGCCGCTTTTCTCAGGCCCGTAATCGGATCAACCCGGGCGGCAGGCATGACCGCGCCGACGGTCAGAATCAGAATCCGAAGCGGGCGGTGAGTGGTCGGATCCACCGGCTTTCGTGTCTTCGAGCGCTCGCCGGCTCACCCGGTAACACTCGCGCGGGTCTCGACGAAGAGGAGCAGAGACACGAAAAAATGATAGGCAATCTAGCCATAGATGCACACGGATGCACGCGGATAAGCCAAGCGAACGAGCGGGTGATGCAGACAGACTGACGGGGACACACCGAGGAAGAGGGACCCGATCGCGCGTGTCGATCCGTCGGCCGACGGCGCAACTGCGATCGAACGGCAGGCTCGCTTGATGGTTTGCGCTGGCTGCATTTCGCTTGATTTCAAACTTCTGTCCGCCCGACGTTCTATGCTGGGTCCAGTCCGCCTATCGTTCAAATGGTTGCCAGACACGCTCCTTCCGGCCGACCGTGCGTGCAGGCAATCAGATGCGCGCTTGCTGGTTACCTGAATGTGCGCCGCAATTCACCCAACCTTCAGCCAGCCGATGAAATGCGGGTGCCGTGATACCAGGGGGGCGCGGCAAATCTCAGGGTGTCTGGGATCCCCCTCTGGAATCCCCCTGGCTGTCTGGAGCCCCGCGCGCCCTCTCGTGGTCGTTCGCCGTCTCGGGCGGCTACGTGCCCGCGTTCGCGGCGATTTCGCTGCAATGGACCTCTTTCAAGAATTCCAGCAGTTCGTGAATTGGGGGTACGTCTCTTAGCTCAGCGATGTCTTCGTCACCGAGCGCGCTGACCAGGTTCAGCGAGGCGGTCCACCAGTGGCCCGCTCCGTCCAGTCGCTTCAGTGCTTCGCGCGGGTTCATCCGCCCCAGTTCCAACATGTGCTCGTCACTGCCCGCAGCGCTGAAGGCCCGTGCGACCGGATCGGGACGCAGGAACAAAAGCGCCTCCAGCGCGGGTACTGCCACCAGCACGCACACCGGTGCGGAAAACGCCACTGCCTCCACGACCTCCTCGGCTCCGCGCCGTCTTCGAGCAATTGCGTCAGGATCGGCGGACTCGGCGTCGAGCAGCAGTACGACCGGCTCGCCTCGCACCGCCAGCAACGTGCGGGCTGCGGAATACAACGAGGACAGTGGCCCAGCCGCTCGAATCTCGATGACTCCGGCGTCAAGCTCCGCTCTCAGAAGTTTGATCAAAATAATCGCCGATTGGTTCGATTCCACAAGCACGTGCGTCTTCATAGGACCCCCAAGTATTCCGTGTTGGCGTCGTGGATTCCCGACTCGACGCAAGCGCGATACTTCGCCGCCAGGAGCGGCACGATGCGTTCTTTCGTCAACGCCAACGTGATCTCCCCTGGATGCCAAAGCAGGATGGTCTGGCCCGAGAGGTAGCCTGCCAGCAGTAACGCCGCCTCGGTGTAGCCGGAGCGGCTGAAGACCATGCCGATCGTCGTTGCGGGTCGCCGTAGAAGTTGATTGCGGAGGATCGCAATCGGGTCAATGGAGATCGGTTTGCTCCAATCCTTGCTCTCTAACAGGCAATGGAGCCCGACAGCTTCCACGACGCCGTCGATCTGTTCGACAATCTCCTCGTGAAGCAAGATCCGGTAGGGCCACTTGACCCGAACCCCATCAAGTTGGAATGCCCGAGGGACCAGGTATTCGAATGCCTTGCCAGAATCCCAACCTGTCGCGCTGCCCGTCTGGATCTTATCCCACATGTCACGGAGGTCGCCCCAACCCATCGCCTGGATCGCTTTCTCGCAATCGGAGTCCTTCACAGCCTGGCCTCATTGCCTACCGGTCGGTCTGCACGGGGAACGCAACTCTCCGCATATTCTACCGGAACGCCGGTATACCTTGCATCACCGCATTTAACGAGGTATTCAGGACGATCGTCATCCATTCGTCCGTACCACTTTTTCAGCCACTTTGGGACGGAAACCGGGACGCGATTAGATTGAGTTCGATCGGCCGTTCTGGTATTCATTCTTATCATGCCGAGGACTGCTAGAGTCGCGCCTGGTGGGCAGGTTTATCACGTCTTGAACCGATCGGTCGGGCGGATGCATCTGCTTCGCAGGGATGCCGACTTCGAGGCGTTCGAGCGGGTGATCGCGGAGGCACACGATCGGCAACCCATCCGCATCCTGTCGTATTGTGTGATGTCGAATCACTGGCACCTTGTTGTCTGACCGGAACGAACGACAAAAGAGCTTGGCTCGGAGCACACCGTCCGCCCGGAGGGACTGCCGCGCAAGGTGAGCTAGCCCGGGAGCGATCGAGATCGCCGAATTCGTGCAACACCCGAACGTAAAACTGTTCGCGGCCCCGTTTCTTTCCCGAACGCAAAACTGTGCGCGGCCCTGTTTCTTTCCGCGCCCCAGTTTCTTTCCCGTGTCGTTCTCTTTCGAATCGGCGAGCGCGTCCAGGCTCGGACAGTCGGTGCGGCTCAAGGGCGCCTCGTCGTGCCGGTCCCCCTCCCAGATCCTTGAGCACCGAGGCAAACGCCGGTTCGGTGCTGTCTTCTGGATTCCCGAGGACCATGCGAGTACTGTGGGAAGCGGTAGGCACTCCCGCAATCATCCCGTCCCTGGCCCGGTGTGACGAGTCCCGTCGCGATCGACGCGGGCCGAACAAAGCTGGCGGAGACACGGCAAAAAAGACGCAGCAATTGGGGCTCAAGGAGGCGCTCGAGACCCTCAAACAACGTAAGATGAAGGTGCTCCCTTACACCCTCGAGAATCAAGGGATCTGTAATGAACGAACTCTACGTCGACGAAAACTTGATGGAGCGGATGGTGCGAGCCGTGGAGAAGGTTCGTGAGCGGTTGCAACGGGCCGTCGGGGCACTCGAGACCGCAAAAATCCCCTACGCTGTGGTTGGCGGAAACGCGGTGGCAGCGTGGGTCGCAACGATCGACGAGGCGGCCGTGCGATATACCCAGGATGTCGACATTCTCCTGAGGCGTGCCGATCTCGAAGCCGCCAAAACGGCCTTGGCGACCGCCGGTTTTATTTTCCGTCACGTCAAAGGCATCGACATGTTCCTCGATGGCCCGGGCGCCAAGGCTCGCGATGCCGTCCACATTCTCTTTGCCAGCGAGAAAGTACGTGCCGCCGACCCCGTCCCGACACCCGACGTCACCGAGTCGGACCGCATCAGCACTTTTCGAGCGGTCGCCCTCGAATCGCTTGTCAAAATGAAGCTGACGTCCTTTCGTGACAAGGACCGCACGCATGTTCGCGACATGCTGGACGTCGGCCTGGTCGACGCCACATGGCTGCCTCGTCTGCCGGAAGCGCTTGCCGTACGACTGAAAGAGCTACTGGATAACCCGGAAGGTTAAGCAGCTTGCCGTGTGGCTCACGGGCCGGCCAGGACGGCCGCGGGGGCGGCTTCCCAGAGCCTCCGCGTGCGGTCATCGTTGGTTTTTAGTTCATCTCCGATCTCCGTCCTCGACAGGATCCGACCGGCGCGATTGCGCAAGTGAGCGCGGTCGCAACGAAGATTCGCAGCACCCCTTCCGACCCGGGCATCACGGAATGCCTACGCGTTACCTGATCGATCGGTGCCGGTCAGACGGAATGATCCGTCCAAGCGATCCGAGTGTCATGCAGATTGGGGATTTTTCGCTGGAAAGGCACGTTTGCGCTGACGATCTACAGTCGGACGTCAGCAACTCTCCGGTACGACTCGCTCGTCGCCCGGCGCGTTGACCTTCCGACAGAAACGCAAAGGAGTGCGTGCACGTGGGGACTCACCGGCCGCTCTGGTCCCAGGGTGTGATTGCCGCGCACATGGCCGTTGTCGCCCTTACGGGCTACGCCCTGGCCATCAATCGCTCCGACCTGTCGCGCGTCGTTCTGTCGTTGATAGCGGGCACAAGCCTGTTCGCGCTCAGCACCCTTGTCCACGAAGCCAGCCACTACAACCTGGCGCGCTGGCCGTGGCTCAACGACGTGCTGGGCACCCTGGCCGGCACTCTGCTCGTGACGCCCGTATCAGCGTACCGGGCGCAGCACAGGAAGCATCACCAGACGACAAACCACCATGACGACCCGTTCAATGTGTTCAACACCCGCTGGATGATCGTCTTCGGTGCGCCGACAGCCATCGCCGTCGCCCATGGCTATGCCTGGCGCCACCTCCGCGGCCGGGCTCTCGGTCGTTACGTGATCGAGATGTGCGCGATGCTCGCGGTCGTCGCAGCCGTCTTCGTACTGCCGCGGCCCGTGCGCGAGTGGTCTCTGATCGGGCCGCTCGTCGTGGTCGCGCTTCTGCAAAACATCCATATCGTGACCGGACACCTGGACCTTCCCGCCGGCAAGTATCACGATACCTGGCAACTGGTCCTGCCCGGGTGGCTCAGCGCCTGGCTGCTTCACAACGACCACCACCTGGAGCACCATCTGTGCCCTCGCCTGAACTGGTATGAGCTACCGGACGTCCGCGCCAGACTGGCCCTGAAACCCGGACTGGAATTGCACCGCGTAACCTTGCCGCAGTTCTTCGCCCAAGTCTTTCTGAAGGGCGCCAACCGTCCCGTACTGGCGCGCCGGCCCATCACGCGATCGTTGCCGGCGCCGTTCTTCGTGCGCATTCTGCGGACCCGGGCGGGGAGTTCCGATGCCTCCCAGTAGATGGGAGACGGCCGGGGCCGCGTGTTCGAGCTCCGGGAAGTTGGCGGCGATGCGCTCGCGGGCCGTGCCTTCGATGGATAGCGCCCTCTTCGCGCACTATTGACCATCGACAATCGGCCAATTCCGGCCGCCGGGCGTGATGACCGGGAACCCGCAGACGAGCCCGCGCGGCGCGTCAGTGCGATTCTCTGATCAAGGTCGCCGTCTGGAACCGACTGGGGATCTTGGTGGCGTGCGGGTCGTTGTCGAACGTGATCAGAAGTTTGACCGCGGTCTTTGACCCGTTCTTCTCTTCGCCGAGTACCGTGAGTCCCTCGGCCTTCATCGCGACCTCGAAGGTCGCGACCTTCTGGACATGGGTCGTCTGTGCATCAGGAATGAAGTAGAGGGTATTGCCGTGGAAGGCGTTATCCTTGTCTTCGCTCGCGGTGACAACAAGGAACCCTCCGAACTGCGGGACATATTCGAGCGAGGTGAGCTCGGAGGTGACGCCTTCCCGCGGTTCGGCCTCGAATGTGAAGAACGGCTTGAGCTCGAGCTCGGCGTCGGGTGATGGCGACGCCGTGATGTCGGCGGCGAAGGCGCGGACCTTGTCGGTCGGAGCGCGCAGACCGATGACCAGCTCGCGGCAAGCTGAGCCATCGGACTTCTTGCTCTCGCGCACCGCCAGGCCCTCGATTTTTCGCTCGGCGACCTGGGCCTCGGCAAGCCCCTGCGCTTTCAAAGCCGACTCCAGCGATCGCGCGATGTCCCAGCGGACGACCGAAGCGTCGTCAATCGTCGGTTGATCGCTATCCTTGAGGCGAAAGCGGAGCAGGACGCTCTTGCTCGTCCGCTCTTCTGGTGTCTTGCCCACGTGCGCGCCGATGATGTAGTAATTGCCGTCAGAATCGTGCGCCATGCCTTCCCACTTCGGGCCGCCGAGCTTCGAGGGCTCGGGGAACTTGGGCGAGGTGATCGGCTGGCCCACAATCCGGCCGGTCGCCACGTCCACGACGAATAGCGCGGGGTGCTTGTCATGAGCCACCAGGATCCGGCGGCCGTCGCCGATCGGCTCGACGGCCGAGGCTTCGATCACCACATTGATTTTCCCTTCCTGGGTGATCGGTGTGGGGAGAGTCGCCGATTCGACTCGAAAGTCGTCGGCTTTCGTCAAACATGGGACCAGGCCGATCATCCCAAAGATCAAGGCCAGATAGAGCGGACGAGCCGAGGATGCGATCATCTGGAATAACTCCTAATGGATGGTCCGTGGGTCGTGAGGGGACCTGCGATCACGACGGCCTGCCAATCAGCGGCCGTCAATCAGGTCGAAAGTGAATTCGGTGTGTTCCGCGTCAACGTCGACTTCGAGCTTCGAGGTATTCCGCTGAGTGTACTTCTTGGGTACGAGCTCTTTACTGGGGCGGTCGCCGGTGCCGGTGATGAAAACCTGGTGGTGGCCTGCGACCACGCCATCCCCTTCCTTTTCTGTGGTCAGCACGAAGGTGCCGCCGGCTTGAATCTCACCTCTGGCCTTGCGGCCATAGCCGTCGGGCTGAAACGTGATGACGCCTTTGGTCAGAGGCTGGCCCTTGAAGGTGACCTTCCCCTTCACGGGGATGAGTGAGGGGAGAGCGGCAGCGCCGGAGCTGCACCCTAAACTGGTTCCCATCAGCGCGGCGGCGGCGGCGATTCCTATGAAGGTGTTCAGTCGCATGGATTGGCTCCTGGGGTGTTGGGTCCAGAGGAAAACGGCGCGGCCAGCCAGCTCGCGCGATCGCGACGCCGCGATCGCGCTGGCCGGGCTTGCACGCGCACGCTCCTGGCCACGACTGGCGGATCAATATTGATCGGAGCTGATCACTTCGCCGCCGGCGATCGTGCCCAGGGCACGCCAGATAAACGGGTTAATGGAGTTCTTGATGAAGTGCACGCTCCCATCCCCAAAGAGGGCGTTCACGCCACCGGGGTGGAGGCTGCTGGCGTCGAGTGCCATGTAAGTCGGGCCGCCGTCGTTCTCGTCAACAGCGTCCCAGTCCATGGGGACAACGCGGCCGCCGTTGGAGTAGCCGGTGGCCCGGCTGGCAATCGTCGGGTCGCCGTTGGGTGTGATGGCCGTCGTGAACCCCGAGTAATAGACGCCGCCGTCGCACCAGCGCGTGTGGCCGATCGGCCCGCCCGCCTTGGCCTTCCCGGTGGCTGTGCCGCAGTTCTGGATCTGATACGACAGGGCCGCCATCGACGCCGGCCCGGGAACAGGAACGTTGAAGGGCGAATAAGTCCCGGTGATGGGGTCGGACACGGCCGCCCCGGGGCCCTGGCAGCTTCGCATCTGGCCGTGGCCGATCAGGCCCTCCGACGCCGCCATACTGTTGCTCAGCCCGTCGGTGATCATCGCGAGCCGTCGTGCGTAATTCGGGCCGAACATCGAGCGGTTCATCGGTCCCACGGTATTGGTCGCCCCCCAGTTGACCGACCAGACGTACCAGTCGCCGTCGCAGGTTCCGTAGCTGGAGGTTGCGCATCCTGTCCCTCCCAGTGAAGCATCGTCGTAGTGCGACCCGGGATCGCTCGGGCAGTACAAGAACGCCAGAGGCGTGAACGAGACCGTCGTATTGGGCAGGTCATCGTAATCCCATGCACCGCTCATGTTCATGGAATTGAACATCGCGGTCTGCTCGATGAAGGGAAATGATCGCGCCAGCGGGCTCCATGACACCGAATAGAGCCACGTGCCCGGGGCGCCCACGGGCGCCGGCACATCGATCGAGCTCGGGGGCAGCGTGCCAAGCGCGCTCTCGTAGTTCAAGAGCGCCAAGCCCATCTGTTTCAAGTTGTTGGTGCACTGGGCGCGCCGCGCGGCTTCTCGCGCCGATTGCACGGCGGGCAGCAAAAGCGCGATCAGTACGGCAATGATCGCAATTACGACCAGGAGCTCGATCAGGGTGAAGCCGCGACGACTGGACCGACCCGATGCGGAGTAGGACATCAAAGCGACCCTCAAGGTGATGTTCAGGCATGCATGTCGATGCGATCGCACGATCGCGCTCTGAGTCGGAGATTCTAGGGGGCGCCCGGCGCGGGCAGGATGTAATTCATGCGAATATTGCATGAAGATACGATGAGCGCGGTCGAGCTGACGATGCCCGTGACGCCTCGGTCACGGAACTCGAAACGGGCGAAGTTTTTAGACACGGCGCGATCGGGACGGACCGCTCGCAGACCGGCAGCCGATCCCCCAATTTGTTAAGTGTTTCTAACCTGAGGCGCGCTCGATCACCTGGTTCTGGAGTGCAATTTCTTGCAGTGTGCAGTCTTTTGCAGACCTTGGAACGTGATCCATGCGCCAGTCGTTTCCCATAATGCAGTGGATTGAGCGCGACTGCCCCTGACTGCCCGTTCGTAACGGGGGCAGACGCAGCGAAAATTGGGTGAACGCGCGGCGTGCCAGTGACTCGGCGCGAGCACCGGAGGGTCGGCGGGCCGGCGTTTTAGATGTGTCCGAGCAAGTCCGACACAACCGCGGCTTCGCGCTCGAGTTCAGCGACATTCTGGGCAATGCGCTCGCGGGCCGCATCGTCGATGTAGAGGCCGTGGACGATCGACCAGTTCTGCCCATCCGGAGTGATGACCGGGAATCCGAACACGAGACCGCGGGGAACCGCGTACGCGCCGTCGGAGACGACCCCGGCGGCGAACCAGCGTTCATACGGAGTGGGGGTGCTGATCGAGTGGATCGTCCCGATGATCGCCTGGGTTACCGAGCCCGCGGGCGCGGTCCCGCGCACGCCGAGGATTTCCCGGCCCCGGCGCGCACAGTCGGCTCCAGGACATTCTTGATCCAGTCGGAGTCATGGATCGCTTCCAGAGCGCTCTTGTCGCCGACCCGGGCGCTGTGAAGGTCGACGAAGGCCAGGTGACTGTTATTGCCCCAGGCCGTCACGCGGCAGATTTGCGCGACGGGTACGCCGGTTTTTTCCGCGATCATGGCAGTCGCGCAGCCCGGCAAGCTGGGTGAGCGCGAACCAGTGTTCCACCGGAACATCCGGCGCCTGCGACCTGGCGATCAAGCAGTTGGTGTTGGACGGCTGAGTCACGACGAGGATGCGGGCATTGGGAGCCGCCTGGTTGATGGCACGGCCGTGTTCGACCATGACGGGAGCATTGTGGCGCAGCAAGTCGAGGCGTGCCGGAGCTTCGGTTGTGAACGGCCTCCCTCCCAGGAGGATGATCCAATCCGCCCGGTGGAACATCTCGCATGAATCGACGCCGACCTTGAGCTCGGTCAAGAGCGGGAACGCACAGTCCCTGAGCTCCATCGCGCATCCCTCGAGGCGCACGCGCGTCGGGATGCTCGAGCAGCGAAAGAGCCACGGGCTGTTCACGGCCGAAGAGCCCGCCGGCGGCGATCCGGAAGACCAGCGCATAGCCGATCCGGCCGGCCGCCCCGGACACGGCGACTCGAATAGGTGCGAGGGTGGTCATGGGTTTCCTTTAGTGGGTCTGATCCGGGCCGTTTGGCTCACGTTCGTCGTCGCGCCATCCGGCGTCGGGCTCGGGGTCGGAGCCGGATGCATGATTCCTGTCCTGCTCGTGCCGGGCGGCGGCCTCGGCCCTCTGCTTGGGGTTATCACGCACGAGGAGCGAGTAGATCACCGGGAGCACGAAGAGCGTGGCGGGCTCGCCCGCGAGGAGACCGCCCAGGATCGCCCGCGCCAGGGGGGCGTTGGCTTCGCTGCCGCGCTCGATGGCCAGAGCACCAGGAATCAAGGCAAAGAACGCAGCCAGCGCCGTCATGGTGATGGGCCGGACCCGGGCGGCCGCCGCCTTCTTGATGGCCTGGATCGGCGTCAAGCCTTCGTGCCGCCGCAGCTCCTGCGCGAAGTCGGTCATCAATACCGAGTTGGCCACCTTGATGCCCACGATGAAGATGAATCCCAGGAGCGACTGCACGTTGACCGCCGAACCGGTCAGATACAGCATCGGCAGAATCCCGACCAGACACAAGGGCACGATCGACATGACTGTTAGCGGCACCACGAATGACTTGTCGAGCCCGACCATCAGAAAATAAATAAGCAGCGAGGCCAGAGTGAGCCCGAAGGCCAGGCTGCTGAAGGTCTGCTTCATGCGGAGGTATTCGCCGGAAAGGACGATGGTCGAGCCCGGAAGCAGGCGTTTTTCCGTGCTTGACGGGTCATAGGGCGACCAGACTCCCGCACTCTCCTTGCGGCCGAACTTTTCAATCACCTCGGTGACGTCGTCGGAGACGTGGCCCAGGTCGCGCCCGTACACCCCCATCGACAGCTCGATGGTGGGCTGGATCTCGTAGTGGGTGATCTCGGTCGGGACACTGGACTTGTCGATCGTGACGACCGTGCGGAGCGGGATCGGCACGCTGGGCTTGCCGGGCATATCGGGCACGACCGGGATGTCGAGCAAGGTGTCGATCGACTGGATGTCCTGCTCGTAATACTGGACCCCGACGAAGTACTGGTTCTTGTTCTTGGGGTCGATCCAGAAATTATGCTTGTTGAACTGGATGCTCGAGTTGAACGCCGCCACCACGTTGCGCATGACCCGGTCCTGCGACAGCCCCAGCTCGGCCGCCTTGGCGCGGTCGACCGTGATCACGTACTGCGGGTAATCCTGCGCGCTGGATGACTCGGGCGTCGACGACCCCGTCGATCTTGCTGACCTCGGATCGCATCATCGTGGCGATTTCGTGGGCGTCCCGGCGCTTCTTGCCGGTGACGCGGATGCTGATCGGCGTCGACCGCCCTTCATTCATGGCCGAGCGGACCATCCCTCCCGCGTCGAACGCGAACTCCAGGTCGCCGAACTCCTTCGGATTGTTGGCGAACGCGGTTCTCAGGATGTGGACGTACTGCTGGGCGGATTTGGACCGTTCCTCGCTCAACTGGATCTTGACGACGGCGTCCATGGGCCCCGCGTTGAGCGTGTAGGCCGCCGACCAGTCGGCGGTCACGCCAATCTCGGAGAGGACGAGATGGAGGTCCTCGGGTTCGATGGTTTTCCGCACGAATTTCTCGACCGCCTCGATCCGTTTTTCGGTCTCCTCGATTCGCAAGCCGCTCTTGGCCCTGACGTACATCTCGAATGCGCCGGCGTCGACTTCGGGGAAGAACTCGCGGCGGAGCACGGGCCAGAGCCCTCCGATCGTCACCACCAGGAGGCCGAACGCAACGACGATCGTGAGCACGGGGTGGCGGAGCACGGAGTCGAGGCCCTTGACGTAATACTGGATGCCGGTTTCGATCATCTGCTCCCACCGGGCGAAGGCCCGTCGAATCGCGCCGAAGGGCCCGCGACCGTGGCCGCTGTTGCCGTTGCCATTGCCGTTGATCTGGAAGGTCTCGGGTGCCGAGCCAGCGGGAGTTGCGTGATCGCCATGGCCGGCTGCACCGTGACCGTGGCCGCCCCCGGAGCCGGCATGAGTGGCGTGCGCTTTGAGCCAGAACGCACTGCACGCGGGGACCATCGTCCGCGACAGGAGGTAGGCCGCGATCATCGAAAACGCGACCGCCATCGCCATCGGCTTGAAGAGAAACTGCCCCAGCCCGGGCGTGAAGACCAGGGGCGAGAGCACCAGGAAGGTGCACAGAGTCGAGACCAGCTCGGGCATCGCCACTTCGCTGGCGCCCAGGAAGGCCGCTTCGTGGGTGGTCGCGCCCAAGCCCAGGTGCCGGTGCGTGTTCTCCAGGCAGATGATCGCGCTATCGATCATCGGGCCGATCGCCAGGGTCATCCCGGCCAGCGTCATGACGTTGATCGTCTGGCCGGCGAAGTAGAGAGCCGCCGAGCATGCCATGATCGAGATCGGCAAGGTCATGATCGCGATCGCCGTCATCCGGATCTCGCCCAGGAACATCAGGATGACCAGCGAGCAGAGAATGGCTCCGAGCACCCCTTCCTGCACCAGCGCCTCGATCGATTTCCGCACGTACACCGACTGGTCCATAACCGGTTTGAGACTGATGCCGGTCTTGGTCACCCTTTCTTCCATGCCCTTGAGTGCGGCCTTCAGCAACGAGACGACCTTCAACGTGCTCGATCCAAGCTGGCGATACACGGGGATGTACACTTCACGCTTGCCGTCGACGCGCACCACGTTGGTCTGGATGTAGTTGCCGTCCTTGGGGGTCGCGACATCCCTCAGGAAGACGGCCCGTCCGTTCTCGTACCGTAGTGGGATGTCGCCCATGTCGGTGATGTTCTGATACATCGAGTTCGAATCAAGGACGTAATCCCACTTGCCGATCTTGGCGTCGCCGCTGGGCAGAAAGACGTTGCCCTGGTCGAGCTTCTCCATCACGTCCAGAGGCGACAGTCCGCGCGCCTGCATCTGCTGGCGGTCGAGATACGCCATGACCGCGCGGATCTTGCCACCGTAGACCACCGGTGCGACGGCCCCCGGGATCGCCATGATCATGTTGCGGACTTCATAGCGGCCCACGTCGTAGAGAACCGACTCGTTGTTGCGCGGGTCGTCGCTGTCGACCGCCACCACGCAGACCGGTACCATCGCGGTCGGATCGAACGGCAGAACGACCGGCGGCAGGGTACCGGGGGGCAGATTCGGAATCACTCCGAGCGCGAGTGAGTTGACCTGCGTTAAGGCCCCGTTGGGGTCGACGTCCTCCTGGAAATAGTTGCGCACGATGCTGGCGCCGATGATCGACCGCGACTCCTGCCGCAGCTTGCCATTGGCCTGGCCGGTCCAGCGCTCCATCCGGTTGGTGATATCGTTGGCGATACTCTCCGACGACATGCCGCCGTAGAAGGTCAGCGTTTGAACGGCGGGACTCTTGAAGATCGGCAAGATGTCGATCGGGATGATCGTGAGGCTCAATACCCCCAGGATGACCAGCGTCAAGGACATGACCGTGACGGCATGGGGATTTCCCAGTGATGCGCGAATCAACCCATTCATGTGCTAACCCCTTTTCGGCTCGTTCCAGAAGGCGTGAAGCCCGCTCCGTTCACCCGGGGCGACGCCATCGCGCACGGTCGCGGGAATTGACTGATGGTAACGACGACAGCCGCAGGGAAATGGGCGATGCGCGCCGCTTAGCCTCCGAGTACTGAACACGTCTCATGCTGGACCGGGACGAGCTTCGAGTGGAGGGCGCGGGGAAGCGGTCGCCAGGACGCGACGCGTCCGGTCTGGCTAGCACCGAAGAGGGTGGGTGAAGCCGGGCACGGAAGGGGAGAAGTCGGGCGGAATTCGACGGGCGGAAAAACTCGACGGTGAATCGTCGCGAATTGCGGCATGGAAATGGCCGCAGCAGGAGTCGCGCGAATCCGACCGATCGCTGATCAGCGAGGCCCGGAAATGGAGCGATCGAACCGTCTGCGGCTTCTGAGGCACGGAAGACGCTGCCCGCACCGGGACATGAAACCAGGAACTCGGCGCGAGACCCCGGCGCCGGGAATACCACGAGCGAGAAGCCCACCAAGAGCATGATCGCCGCTCGTGGCGCCTGGAACTTCATGACGCGAGAGATCCCCGAGGCTCGCACCAAAAACCGAACTGCCAACCACTTTATGTTATCCCACTCGAACCGCGTGTCAACCACGCCTGGCCGGACGATCGGGATTTATCGTTAAGTGCGGACAAGTCGATGACGATCTAGGGAAATGCGGCGAAAGACTTGCCGGGGACTCACCGGAGTTCACAGAAACCGAGGAGGCCGACGTGCATGTGAACAATCCGATCGGCTGGATTCCGGTCTGGCTCATCGCCGTGTCATTCTGGGCCGTACCGGCGTTGTGCCTTGCGCAGACTCCCCAGCCAGCGGACGTGCAACCACCTGGATCGACTCGGTTGATGCCGTTGCGGGGTTCGCCGCCGCGGCGGGACGGCGAAGCGACGGTGGTTCCTCCTCCTGCGACGCCGCCGACAATCCTGGCGCGCGAAGCTCAGCCGATCGACCTGGGGACGGCCCTTCAGTTGGCGAATGTGCAGAACCCCGAGTTCAACGTGGCTCGGACCCGGATCCTCGAGGCGGCCGCCATGCGGCAGCTCGCGGCGGCTTACTTCCTGCCGTCGATCAATCCGGGGCTGGACTACGACTCGCACACCGGCAACTTGCAGCAGTCGAGCGGCAATATCCTGTCGGTGAATCGCTCGTCGTTTTATGTCGGTGCCGGGTCCAACGCGATCGCGGCGGGAACGGTCAACATCCCCGGAGTCTACTACTTCGGGAACATCGGGGTGGGGGTATTCAACTATCTGGCGAGCCGGCAGACAGTCCGCCAGCGTGAATTCGAGTCGATTGCGGTGCGCAATCAAGTATTTCTGCTGGTCACCTCGGCCTATAGCGAATTGCTGCGAGCCGAAGGCCGGCGTTCCGTGCAGATCCAGGCGCGTGACGAGGCGAAGATCGTCGCCCGGCTCACTGCTCACTTCAACGAGACGGGGCTGGGCCGCGCGGCCGACGCCAATCGGGCCGCGACGCAGCTCGCGCGGCGTGAAGCCGACATTCAAGGCGCGGAAGCCGAGATTCTCGTGGCCTCGGCCAACCTGTGCCGGCTGTTGAATCTCGACCCCTCGATCCGGCTGCGACCGACCGATGCGGTCGTGGTGCCGCAGCCGATTGTCCCCGACCCGATCCCGGTCAGGGAGCTGATCGCGCTGGGACTTTTGAACCGCCCCGAGGTGGCCGGCCAGCGGGCTGCCATCCAGGCGGCCTTCCTGAGCCTGGACGGGGCGAAGATCCTGCCGTTCTCGCCCAACACGATGATCGGTTTCAGCGGCGGCGCCTTCGGCGGCGGAAGCAATTTGGTGCGGCCCATCTTCGGCGGGCTTTCCGGCCGGACTGACCTCGATGTCATCGTTTACTGGACGATCCAGAACCTCGGTCTGGGAAACGTCGCACTCATCCGGCTGGCCGATGCCCGGCTCAAGATGGCCAACTTTCAGCAGGTTGAAATCCTGAACAGGGTGAGGGCCGACGTCGCCGAGGCGTACGCCAGGTCGCATGCCCGATATGCGCAGATCGGCGTGTACGAGCAGGCCGTCCGATCGGGCTACCTGGCTTTCCATGAAGACCTGGAGCGGATCCAGGAGGTCGCTGCCAACCGGCCGGCCAGGGTCTTGCCGATCGAGCTCTTGAACAGCTTTGACTTGCTGGCGAATGCTCGTGTGGAATATGTGGACGCGATCGTGGATTACAACCGGTCGCAGTTCGCGATGTACGTCGCCCTGGGCCAGCCTCCCGCGAACTCTCTGGCTCACCCGGTACCGGTCGACGGCGTTGTGCCCAAGATCCTGCCGCCGCAGCGTGTGCCCAACCCCGGTGCAGGCGCCGGCAATCCCGCTGGGTCACCCGACGCCGGCGAGGGGGTCGCGGCAATGCCGTCCCGGGAATCGGGTCGGGCGCAAGCTCCCTCTGGCGACGGAGCGCGCCCGGCCGTACTGACTCGGCCGATCCCGCCGCCGCGCAGCGCCGCAAGCCCGATCGGCGCCGCAGGATCGTGAGTTCCGGCCGGTTCGTTCACACCAGAAAAGGGACGGGCCATGGGCTCGGTTGTCCGGAATCGCACGCCGCGGAGCTCTCCCGGTGGGATGTCGCTCTTGCTCTCTAGCGCTCTGGCCCTGGTATCGGGTTGCGTCACGCAGCCAGGCCCGCGCGCGACCGAGACGGTCTATCCATCGGCCGCCGGTGCGTTGTCGCCTTGCAGATCCCCTGCCCCGCAAATGTCAGGAAAACCCCTCCGTGTGAGGGGGCCAGGGGGCCCGGAACCTCTGACATCTTGGAACGCCCCAATCCCGACGGCGGCCGCCACGACTCGATCACGATCCCCCGCGGACCCGAGCGTTGAGCCCGCGAGCCGACTCGGTCAACAGCCCGGCACCAGGCCGGTTCCCGCATCCGACCTTGACCTGGCGCCGGCGCCCCGCCGGCGCCCGCCGGTCCGGCGAGTCAACCGATCGGCGACAGCCTCGCGGGCGGTCAGAAAGTCCGGGGCCTGATCCCGGAGGACCACGTGCCCGTCCCCGCGCAGCTCGTGATTCCTCGTCCGCTGGGGCAATACCCGATCGACCTGGCGACGGCGCTGCGGCTGGCGGATACCGCCAATCCCACGATCGGCGCGGCGCGGACGTTGATCCTGGAAGCGCTCGCGCTCCAGTTGACGGCGAGGACCCTGCTCGTCCCGTCGCTCAACTCCGGGATCAGCTATCACGACCACACCGGGGTGCTCCAGCGATCTTCCGGCAAAATCCTCTCGCTCTCCCAGCAGTCTCTCTTCCTCGGTGCTGGAGCCAAGACGGTGACGGCGGAGTCGATGGCGATTCCCGGCGTGAATATCCTGACGCCGCTCACCGACGCGTGGTTCGAGCCGCTGGCGGCGCGGCAGCGGCTTGCCGGAGCGCGGTTCAATGCGACGGCGACCGCGTACGAGGTTTTGCTCGACGTGGCCCTCCTGCATATTCAGCTCCTGGGCAACCAATCGATCCTCGATGCCCAGCGTCTCTCCGAGTACCAGGTCAACGAGGTCGTGACGATCACACGGCATTTCGCCGAGGTCGGCCAGGGCCGGGATGCCGATGCCAATCGGGCGTTCTCTCAGTGGAAGCGGCGCCGGGCTCTGGTCCTCAAGGCCGAGGAGGAGGTCGCGGTCACGGTCGCCCGCCTGGCGAACCGGCTCAACCTGGACCCATCGGTCCGACTCGAAGCGATGGGAGGTCCGCTCGTCCCGATCGATCTCGTCGATCTGGATACGCCGCAACCCGAATTGATCCGGGTCGCCATGGCAGAACGGCCGGACATCGCAGCGCGAACCGCAGCGATCCGCGAAGCCGAGGCTCATCGCACGCAGGAGATCTCGCGGCCGCTCTTACCGACGCTCTGGCTGGGCTTCAGCGGGGGCGTATTCGGCGGCGGCAGCAACCTCGCTCCGCCCACGGTGGGAAACTTCGGCGGTCGCACCGACTTCGATGTGCGCCTTTACTGGACCTTCCTCAATCTTGGCGCGGGAAACCTCGCCCTGATCAGGGAGCGTCAAGCGCAGGTCAATCAGATGACGGCGGAACAATCGAGGACGATCAACCGTGCTCGCGGTGAAGTGAGCGCCGCACTGGCGGATGCCCGGGCGGCACAAAACCAGATCGCGGTCGCGCGCCGCGAGCTGGAATCCGCCGAGATGGGCTTCAGGGAGGACCTGGAGCGGAGCCGCCAGAACCAGGGACTGCCGATTGAAGTCCTCAACAGCATGACCTTGCTCGCGGACGCACGTGTCAATCTCATTCGTGCGCTGGTCCATTACGATCAGGCGCAGTTCGCTCTGTGGGTATCGCTTGGCTTCCCACCGCCTCTGGAACGTCCCGCCGAACGTATCAAGCCGTAGCAGCGGGAGGGATACGGAGCCCCAAAGGGGCTAATGGGTCGTCCAGGATCCGCGCAGATCACCGCGTGATCCGACTACTTCAATTTCGACCCTGGAGCCGCGAACGGGATCCAGAAGATGGGATAAGAGCGAATGACTTGCTTGCCGAAGGGATCAATGATCAGGAAGTCAAATGTGTTGACGCCTTGCGTTAGCTTCTCCGCGACCGAGAACTCTCCCTGGGCATTGGTCGCGGCGGCCCCTCCGTTGAAATTGTAGAGGCCGTTCGGCCCGTCTTTGATCACGATGCTGCCGGGGACCGTCTTGCCGAGGATCGTCACATCTTGCTTCGATGTCGAGCCACCCGAGTTCTTGGGAGCGGCGTACTGGGCCTGGTCGGCCGGGGACAGGTTCATCACGAGATTCAGAGGCTCGTACCCTGTCAGCGGGGTCATGTTCTGTTCGAGTGCCTTGGCGTCCCAGAGGTTGACGATGCCATTCTGATTGAAGTCCGCGGCCGGATTATATTTGGGGTCGCCGGGCGACGTTCCGTATGAGGCTGCGAAAGCCGCGAGGTCGGCCACATTGACGGTTCCATCTCCGTTGGCGTCGCCGGCCAAGGTCGCGTCGACCTCGTAGAAGCCCGTCGTCTGTTTCTCACCGCCGACGAAAATCGTGAGCGGGCCGGGTTTGCTCACCTTGACGAATGCCGCGGCCTCTCCGTGATCCCGGCCGCGGACGAACGGGCGTCCTTGCTTGATCGAGAGCTTCTGCCCGTTGCTCTGTTCGACAGCGACGATGCGCGGGGCCAGATCGCTGCCGGATGTGGGCTGCACGAAGACTCCGAAGAGCGTCGAAGGCTTGCCGACCGTCAAATTCTTGGGAGCGACCGTCACAGAAACTTCGCTCACGCCATGCGGCTGTGCCACGGCCCCGAGAGCGCTGCCAATCGAGTTCGCGGGCACGGTCGTGCTCAGCGCCGTCCGCGTCTCGAGGGGCTCAATCCGCGGCAACCCGCGCCGCTTGCTGTCTCCGGGCATGAGCGAACCTCCATGATCGCATCCAGTGAGCCGGCGCGCATTCAGGCCCATTGTTCTAGTTTTCGGCCAGAGGCGCCAGTGGACTGTAGCGTAGCAGGAATCAGGGGAGTGAGTATCGCTCTCTGACCCTCGCCCATTTCTTGCACTCGCACAACATCACATCCTGCAAAGCTCCCATTATTGAAGATGATAACGGTTCATCTTGTAGTGGAGGGTGCGGACGCTGATGCCCAGGAGCGCTGCCGTGCGTTCGCGGTGCTGGTTGCACTGGGTGAGGGCGGCAACGATGGCGCCCCGTTCGGCTTCCCCGACGACGTCGTCCAGGCTGGTTACGCGGCGGCCCGTGGGCTGGTCGGTGAAATCGGTGGGCAGGTCTGGCCGGTGGATGATCGGCTCCTCGACGGTAACGACGAGCTGTTCCACGACGTTGCGGAGCTGGCGGACGTTGCCGGGCCAGGCGAAATCGCAGAGCGCGCGCATCGCGGCGGCGGCGACGTGCTTGAGCTCGCGGTGATGGCGGATAGAGGCCTGTTCAAGGAAGAGCTGGACGAGTTGCGGGATGTCGTCGCGCCGCTCGCGCAGCGGGGGGAGGCGGAGGCGAACGACACTGAGCCGGTAGTAGACATCACGGCGCAGGCGGCCCTCTGCCAGGAGTTCGTCGGGCTCGCGGCTGGTGGCGACCACCAGGCGCACGTCGAGTGGAATCAGTTGTTCACCCCCGACGCGGCGGAGCTCGCGCTGTTCGACGACGCGCAGCAAGTCGACCTGGGTTTTCGGCGCCATCTCCGCGACCTCATCGAGAAAGAGTGTGCCCCCGCGCCGATCTCGAACCACCCCGGCTTCGGGCGCATGGCGCCCTTTGAGGCTCCCTTCTCGTAACCAAAGAGCTCGCTCTCGAATAGCGATTCGGGCAGCGCGCCGACGTTGACGGCGATAAATGGTTCGGCGCGGCGTGCGCTGCCTTCGTGGAGGATGCGGGCGATGAGCTCCTTACCCGTGCCGCTTTCTCCTTCGATCATCACGGTGACGTCGCTGTCAGCGACCTGTGCGACGCGCTCGAGTACCTCTCTCATGGCGGGGCTCTGGGCGACGATCTGCGTGTTTCCCGGCGAGGCGGCGAGCCGGTCGCGGAGCGCGCGGTTCTCCTCGCGGAGCCGGTGGTGCTCAAACGCGCGGCGGACCTGGAGCCGCAATGCGCCCAGGTTGACCGGCTTGGTCACGAAGTCGTGTGCGCCAAGCGCATGGCCTCGACTGCGGTCTCGATCGTACCGTGGGCGGTGATGACGATCACCAGCGTCTCCGGGCGCTCGTCCTTGACGTGGCGAATCAGGTCGAGGCCGGTAATCGGCCCCGGCATCCTCAGGTCCACGACGATGAGATGGAACGGCTGCCGGCGGAACAAATCGAGTGCCTCAAGCGCGTCGGCGGCCGTTGACGTAAGGTAGAGGTCGGCAGCCAGCGCGCGCGTCAGGCCGGAGCGGATCGCCGGCTCGTCATCCACGATCAGGATTCGAAACGGGTTGGAGCTCATGGTTTGCCGTCATCGCTCTGGGCTGGTCCAGCGGAAAAGAGAGCTGGAACGAAGTTCCAGCGGGGCCGGTCTGGCAATCGATCTCACCGCGGTGCTGGCCAACCATCTTCTCCGCGAGCGCGAGGCCCAGGCCGGTCCCGCGGCTCTTGGTGGAGAAATATGGTTTGAAAATATGATCACGAATTTCCAACGGGATGCCCGGCCCGGTGTCACTGACCTTGATCAGGAGCGCGCCATTGCGAATCCCGGCGGAGACGATGAGGGCGCCGCCATGCGGCATGGCTTCCAGCGAGTTAATTGTCAGGTTCAGCACGGCCTGTTCGAATTTCTCCGCGTCGAGCGGCACCTCGGGGAAGGGCGCGACCGGCAGCTCGATCTCGACTCGGACGCCCTGGCGCAGGGCCTGAGGCCGAATGAGCTGGACAATCCGCCCCAGCACCGCGGCCGCGTCGGTCGGTTGCACCGAGAGGGCTTGAAGCTGGGCATAGTCCGAAAAGCCGTCGAGAACGTTGTTGAGCCGGTCAGCCTGGGCCTTGAGCACTTCCATGAGGGGTGCCGCCGGCTCGCTCGCGGCGGGGTCCGCAAGATGCTCCTCCAGCAACTGGATATGGATGCTCAAAGCCGTCAATGGGTTCTTGATTTCGTGGACCAGCCCGGTGGCGGCGTCGCCCAGTCCGACGATCCGCTCCATGCGACGCATCCGATCTTCGGTCAAGAGGCCCATCGTCATGTCGCGGAGCAAAATGACGCACCCAGACGGTCGCCCAGCCTCGTCCTTCGTGGCCTGTAGATCAGCGCGCAACCGCCGCTTCAGCCCTCCGTGGTCGATCGTCAGATCGCGGTCCCAGACCGGGTCTCCCCGCGCAACGACTTGTTCGACGAACTGCTTCAGCAGGTCGAGGGCGGCGGGAAAGTCCGCAATCGGCCGGCCCACCAGCCCGCCTGACCCGTCGGCCAGCACGGGACCCAGTAATCGGACGGCAGCGGGGTTGATCTCGACGATCGTGCCATCGCCGTCGAGCACGACAACCCCTTGCGCCATGCTCACCAGGACATCGTGCGCCAGTCGTTGCACGCGATAAAAGGCGCCGTGGATGCTGAGATTGCGGCGGCGTTGCCACACCAGCCCGATTGCACTCAAGACGAGCACCGCCGAGACGGTGAGCCGCGTGACCACGCGCACGATCAACTCGCGCTGGAGATCGACGATCTCCGCAGGGGTCGGCGGCGCGGGGCTGACCAGCCACTTGTTTAAGAGGTAGTGGTCATGGATCGTGAGAAATGTCGCCGCGAGGTTCACCACCAGCGCGAGCGATAACAGGACCAAGAGAGCAGTCAACGTGCGCGTCCAGTATGTGCGAGTCACGGGATTGTGCACGCTGGTTGAACACCGCGACCAGGCCGGCCGCGACCGTTTACTTCTCGTTCGCGCCTGCGAGCTCGGCCTGGACTTTTGTTCCTTCGGCGATGGAGGGATCAGGCTGGCTGATAACCTGGTCGTCGTCTTTCAGACCGGAGATGACTTCGACGCGCACGCCGTTGTCGATACCCACCTTGATCTTGGCCCGGTGGACCTCGCCGTTTGTCACGACCAGGACGACACCGTCACCGCGGCCGTTGCGCTCGATCAAGCAGGACGAGAGGATTGTCAAGTTCTTGATCAGCTTCTCGAGCAGGATCGTGGCACGACCGAACATGCCGTCGCGGAGTGCGCGATCGGGATTGTCGAGATCGATTTCGACGCGCATCGTGCGATCGTTCAGCGTTTCGGATTCGGAGATCCGGCTGACTTTCGCCTCGAAGGTCCGCCCGCTCAACGCGTCGATCTGGACAGTGGCGGGGTTGCCGACCTTGCAGTACGGAACATCGCGGTCGGGAACGAGAACGATCGTCCGCATCTTGTCGATCCAGGCGACGGTGAGCAACGGTTCGCCGGCTCCTTCATCCGCCGCTCGCACGAACGCGCCGGGGTGAACGGCTTCACCGCGGGCGATGACGACGCCGTCATACGGCGACAGGATCTTGGTGTACTGGACCATGATCCTGGCCATATCGAGGTGTGCCTGGGCCTGTTTGACCGCGGCGCGAGCGGCCAGTTCATCGGCCTTGGCCTGCTCGACCTTGGCCTTGGCTTCGGCGAATTCGGCCGCGGCGGTGGCGATACCGGCTTCGGCCGCGTGGACCGCCCCCGCGGCCGCGTGGTAATTGTCCAGTTCTTCATCCACGACCCGTTCTTCGATATCGCCCTTCAAGTTGAGTTCTTTGAACCGTAAGTACTGCTTGTGGCGGTACTCGCGATCGGGAATCCGCTGCTCGAGAACCGCCTGGGCTTCGGCCTGCTTGGCGACGGCCGCCTTGACCATCGCTTCGGCCGTCTTGACGAATGCCTGCGCCTGCGTGACGGTCGCGCTGGCATGTTCCAGGTCAGCCAGGCCTTGATCGACCGCCGCGTACCGCTCTGGATCGTAGATCTCGGCGAGGACCTGCCCCTTCTTGACCGCGTCGCCGCGGTCGACGTTGAGCTTGTCGACGAACCCGGAAATCTTGGTATAGAGCGGCGCGAACTCAAATGCCCGGACCGTGCCTGGCTGATCGGTCGTGCGTTCCATGCCGCCACGCTCTGGCTTGATGACCGGGACTCGCAATTCCCGCTTGATCGATTCCGACTTGCCGCGCCCGTGTTCCTTCTGTTCGGTCTTGCCCGCGGGCACGAAGAAGAAGCCGACGGTGGTTCCGGCAGCGACCACGATCAACCCCAGGACCAGCCAGCCCCAGCTCGCGCGCCCTTGTGGAGACGCGGTCTTTACCGGCGCCTCTCGCCACGGAGCCGTCGCCGGTTCCTGTTTGCGCTCCAATTGTTCGGTCGACATAAAGCCTCCCCTCTTGGACGGCACCGCAGCCACTTTATCGATCGTAGTGCCTGGGATGGAAATCGTCAATCTTGGCGGAGGAGCCGCCCTTTCTGCATGCAGCCGGCTGGGAAAGCGGCGGCTGTTTTCGGTATGATGGTTGTGCGAACCGAACAGCCGGCGGCCCTTCGGTCTCGCATCGTGAACGGATTGCCGGACGCTTCCGAGCCCCGGCCGCTCGGGCGCCCCGGATCGCTGCCGATTCCTTTGCCCAAGGTGCCTGTCGCATGGCCATCATCGACTACCAATACATTACGTACAAGAACGTCGACGGAGTCGCCGTCGTGAATTTCATGGAAACCGTCTCGATGTTCGACGCCGACAAGGTGCGCGACGTCGGCACCGAGCTACTCGACCTGGTCGACTCCAAGAGATACACCAAGCTTCTACTGAATCTCGCGAACGCCCGTTTCGTGTCGAGCGCGATGCTGGCCCACCTCGTCAAGCTGCACCGCAAGGTCCAGGAAGTCAAAGGGAAGGTCCGGCTGTGCTGCCTGCGTCCAGTGATCATGGACGCCTTCAAGGTCAGCAACTTCGATAAGATCTTCGAGATCTTTCCCGATGAAGCCTCTGCTCTCAAGAAATTCTGATTCCCGGAAAATCGGCCTGATCCGGAGAATTGTTCAAGCCTGCGGAATTCCGATTCCGATAACAATCCGAGTCCCGTGCCTCGTCCGCGGTCTGCACTGCGCTGGGGAGTGAGTGGTTTCATGTGACGTTGGATGCAACGGACATAAACCGGATGGGTGAGATATCGAACGGATGCAATTCGGCCTCGCGTTCATTTCCATTCGCTTCAGCGACGCGCTGAAATCGTTCGAGTTTTCGAGTGTTTAGTCCGAATCGTAGAGGACCCGGTCGGATGCAAGGAAAGCAGACGGCCCCAAGCTCGATTCGTCGCCATGCTTGCGCTCTTCTGACGATTCTCCTGATCTCGTCACTGTGCACGTCGAGCGCGATGGCCCAGGAGCCATCACCCAGCCCGCCGCCGCCGTCGCTGCCTCCCGCGATACCTGGTGCCATTCCGAACGATGGTGACGCGTCACCTGCCAAGGTTCTCGAGCGGCTCAAGAACTTGGAAAAGACGATTGAGGAACTCCGCGACGAGAACAAGGTACTCAAAGACCAGTACAGACGGATTTCCAAGGAGCTCGAGAATTCCCGAGAAAAGGACGGCGAGGGGAGTGAAGGAGGCTCGACGTCTTACCTGGATCCCGAGCCCGCGGGGGCTTCCCCGGCGACCGAGGAGCGGGTGCGGACCGCAGAAGGTGGCGGCGGAGCGTATCGGGCCGCGACGCAACAGGGCGTCGGTAACCGTGACCTGGGCAATATCCGGCTCAAGACGTACTACAACTACGGCCGGACTGGCTTCGGGTTCGCGACCGAAGACGAGGAACTCTCTCTGAAGTTCCGGATCCTGGCGCAGTTCGATGACAAGAACTTCCTCCCGTCGGGCGAACACCCCGTCACCGACGGAGTTTATCTCAACCGGGCCCGAGTCTACTTCGACGGCTACATCACCAGGCCCATCGAGTACCAGGTCTCCCTCCAGCAGAGCTACGACACATTCAACCTCCTGAATTGCTTCGTGAACTTCAACTATGACAAGAGATTGCAGTTCCGGGTGGGACGATTCAAGACACCCTACACATATGAATTCTACAAGATCAACGTCTGGAACCTCTACGCGCCGGAAAGGTCGATCTACAACGTCAATTTCGCCTTGAATCGCCAGCTCGGCGGGATGTTCTGGGGCCAGCTCTTCCGCGACCGAGTGGAGTATGCGGTCGGTGCCTTCGACGGGGCTCGGAACTCCTATCAGCCCTACAAAGACACGCCCGATGCCATCGGGTTCCTGAATATCAAGCCGTTCGAGCCGGTCAGCGATCCCGCGGCACCGCTGGCGTTCCTTCGGGACCTGAATTTCGGCGGCTCGGGCGCTTGGGGCAATGAGAACAATCCGCTGACCCCGGCCGTGCTGCGGACCTCCACCAACGCGTCGAGCGCGGGGATCACCAGCACCTCCGCGGTGAACTCGGCCAACGTCCCGTTCCTGGCATTCAACAACAACGTCACCGAGAAAGGCCCGCGGGCGCTCTGGGAGCTGCACACGGCCTACTTCTACAAGGGGCTGACGTTCATGGGTGCCTGGGACTCAGGCTACGAGAGCTGGGCGGCGGGGAATGGCCGTCCGGAGCATGTGCCGGTCAACGGGTATTTCGTGCAGGCGGCCTACATCATCACCGGCGAGACCCGCACGGGCGTCGGCGTCATAGACCCGCTCCGCCGGTTCGACCTGCGGCGGGGCCGGTTCGGCCTGGGCGCCTGGGAGCCCACCGCTCGTTTCAGCGACGTGTCCGTTGGCAAGCAGGTCTTCTCCGGCGGCCTCGCTGATCCCAACCTGTGGACAAACCAGGCTTATCTGGTGGACGTCGGGGTCAACTGGTACCTGAACAAGTTCGTCAAGGTTTACTTCGACTGGGAGCACGCGATCTTCGGCAATCCGGTCTCCTACGCACCAGGACAATTCTCCAAGACCAACGACTTGTTCTGGCTCCGCCTCCAGGTCTGGTTCTGACGGCTTATCGCCGCGCGGCGATCGTCGGGCCGGCACTTCTACCAGCTCACATATCCCTCAAACTTGTTGTTGATATAAATGGCTTTGGCGGGGATATGCGCGTTGGCCGGGAACTTCGAGCCGGAGAGGTAGGCACCAGCTCCGACGGTCGAGTTCGAGCCGAGCGAAGTCTGAACGACGACCGCGCCCTTGCCGATGTTGACGTCATCGCCCAGCACGGAGTTGACGCTTGGCCCGCCCAGGATGATCGCATTATTCCCGGCGCGGAAGTTCTGGCCGATCGTGAGTGTCCCACCGAGAGGCGAGTTGATTGTCACGTGCCTTCCGGTATGAGCGATCGACCCGATCGTGATCGGCGCGCCCTGGTCGCCGCGAATGGCGTTGGCCCTCCCCATGTGCAGAGCGGCTTGCCAGGCCCTCATGTCGATGACGACCTTGCCGGTGATCCTGCCGGGAAATGTCCTGATGACCGTGCCGATCAGCCCTTGATTCGGCGTGAGAAACTGTGGCCCGCTCTTGGACGTCTCGAATGACGCCGACGACGACCCCGGGTCGAGATTCGCCCCCAGGATCGCGGCGAGATTACCGTTGTTGATTCCGCCCAGGGTCGGATTGGCGCCCGGGCTGGCGCCGGTCGCCGAGCTCCCTTGATAGAGCGTCGTATAGCCGGTGGCCAGGGACTCGTTTTCCGAGAGCGTCGACTTGATCGTCGAGATCTGGCTGGACGTGACCTTGGTCACCATGCCCAGCTTGGGGTTGGAGGCCTCAAGATCGGTCGTCACGTTGGCTCCGGGATTGACGGAAAAGCCCGAGGGCACGGTCACTCCCGGTCCGACGCGCGCCAGGGGTGAGACGATCGCGCCCGGTTCGATCGTGGCACCGTCGATCACGGCGCCGTAGCCGATCGACGTCGGCTGGGCCGCCGACCCGAACGCGCCGATCGTGCTGGGCCCCAGCACCTCGGCCCCGAAGCCGATGACGACCTGGTCGCCGATCAAGATTTCAGGGCGGCCGTGCCGCCCGGGATTGGCCACGATCGACGCGTTGTCGAGGACGTTGGAGCTATTACCGACCTTGATCGCGCCGCCGCCGCCGTCGAGCGTGGCGTACGGACCGATGAAATCCTGATACCCGATGATGACGCTGTTGCCGTTTTCGATATTGACTGTGGGGTCGATGAACGTTGCCTTCTTGGAAGGAGTTGCAAACGGCATGATCGGCGTATTGGGAGCGACCGCCTGGTAGCCCACCGGATTGGTGAGCAATGAGGAGATCGCGGTGCCGCCGCTCAAGAGCAGCCGCTCCCTGAGCCCCTCGACAGTCCAGAGTCGCGCGAACGTTGGCCGCCCATCCGGTTTTCTTCGATTCATCGCACCCGAAGCATCGGCGATGCTCCCGCTTCCGAATAAAGGCACGGCTGCGCCTTACTCACTCCACACTCACTCGCCGCGGCACGCTTCGGCCCTTGGTCTCGACGCCGGACTCAGCGGACTCCTCGTGATATTCGGCGTCGGTGTTGACTTTCCAGGTGTCGAATTGCCCCAGGCCCATGATGTTGCGAGCCGCCAGCAAGGCCGTCATCATCGAATGATCTTGATTATTGTACTTGTGCATTCCGTTACGCCCGGCCAGCTCGAGATTGGGGAACCGCTTGAGCCATGCCCGGATGACCGCGAGGTGACCTTGATACGCGTCGTCGTAGACGGGATACGCCTTGGGCATGCGCACCACGCAGCCGTCGATCACATCGCTCGCGGAAACCAGGCCGATCGAGTCAATCTCGCGACGGCCGAGCTCCTGGAGCTCTTGGTCGGTCCGACTCCAGAGGTCATCGCCTTCGAAGCAGAAATACTCGAGGCCCAGGCTCGACTTGGTCGGGTCCGGAACCATGTCGGGCGACCAGTTCTTGAAGTTCTGGATCCGGCCCAGCCGGACCATGGGCTCGTGGATGTAAATCCAGTTGTCGGGAAACGTGTTGGGGCGGTCGACGATCAGGACGACGGTCAGAAAGTCGCGGTACTTGAGCGACTCGGCTGCATGAACGACCTCTGGCGGCGCGGCAGGGTTCATTGCCCGGATCAGCTCGCGCACGGGCAAGGTGGACAGAAAATGCCGCCCGAGATAGCGCGTATGCCGCCCCTCGATGTCTTGCGCCAGGAACGAAGTGACCCTGGAATCGTCGTGATCGACCTGGATCACTCGGCGGTCAAGATGAACGACCCCGCCCTGCGCACGGACCCGATCCCGTGTGACTTCCCACATCTGCCCTGGGCCCAGCCGCGGGTACTGAAACTCATCGATCAAGGTCTTGATCACCTCGCCTCGCCGCGACCGCAAGCCGCCGAAGAGCGCCGACGTGACAGCCCGCAACAAGCTGAGATCCTGGATTCGCTGCGCCGCCCACTCTGCCGTGATGGTGCTGGTCGACATGCCCCACACCTTCTCGGTGTACGACTTGAAGAACGTCTCGAAGAGCTTGCGGCCAAAGCGGTTGACGACCCAATCCTCGAAGCTCCGTTCGGGTTTGATGGGTCTGAGCTTCGCCTGGAGATAGCTCCACCCGATCTGAATCGTGCGGCCCAGCCCCAGCTTGACCAGGGCGTCCAGGGGCTTGAGCGGATAATGGAAGAACTTGCGGTCGTAATAGATGCGGCTCAATCGCGATCGCGTGATCAGCTCATCGCCGAGGATCTCGCGCCAGAGCCGGTTGACCTCGTCGCTCTTGGAGAAGAAACGGTGGCCGCCGATGTCAAAGCGATATCCCTTGTACTGGTCGGTGCGGCTGATTCCACCGACCAGCCTCTTGTCGGTTTCGAGCACCACGCAGGATCTTCCGTGCTTGGTCAATTCATAGGCGGCGGTCAGTCCGGCCGGTCCGCCGCCGGCGATGACGGTCTCGTGTGCCGCCACGACCGCGACGGTCGACGGATCGTCAACTCGCGTCCAGCGATGGGGAAGAAGGCCGGGGCGTAACGTCTCTGGCTGCGGCCGCTCCACGCCCATCTGCGACTCCTCGTCCTGAGAGGTCGACGGTCTACTCACGTCAGGCTGGAAAGCCTGACCTACGGCATACTTTTTCGGCGGTCCCCACTCAGCCCTGCGCCGCCGATGCCTTTCCCCCCCTTGCGAAGGGGGGGTCAGGGGGGGTGGTCCCGGCGCGACCAATGAGCAACACCGCGAAGGGGTTTTCTTCGTCTTTCATTGCTTCGAGGCGTGGTGTTCACGGCACAATCAGTACCGCGAATCCGACCGATCCGACGGATCGGCCCGATCTGCGCCGCGAGTTTTGTCATAAATCTGCAAAACGGTCAACGTCGATCAGCCCATCTTCGTTCGTCATCGAGTCGTCCGTTTTCCGCGCGGCACCGGGTTATTGACTGGAAATCCGATCTACGCAATAATCCGTACGTGAAGAAGCGTGTGTTCCCAGCGACGTGGGGAGGCATGATGGCCGGCCGGAAAGTTTTGGCGATCACGGAGCGGCAGTTTGCGGTTCTCCGCGTGCTCTGGGAGCACGGGCCGCTCACGGTGCGCGGGCTGATGGAGCATCTGCCGCGCGGCGAGCGGCAGCCTTACACCACGGTACTCGGCATGCTTCAGGCCATGGAGAAGGCGGGGCTGGTCGACCATGAGAAGGACAGATTGACGCACCGATACCGACCGACCGTCTCGCGGCGGGAAGCGACGGGCAACCTGCTCTCCGACTTCCTGGCGCGGTTCTTCCATGGATCGGCCGAGCAATTGATCCTGGGGCTGGTCGACGCCGAGCAAATTGATCCGGGCGACTTGCGAGCGATCGAGGCAAAGCTTGCGGGCTCGCCCACACGGGCCGAGGTGTCGCCGGTATCGGCAGGCGCGGGCACGGGGCGCGCGAACAACAAGAGGCGGGCACCATGACGCACTTGACGGACACCTGGGTGATCCCGTGGCTGGCCTTCTTTGCCGGCTGGTCGCTCCGATGGGGCGTGCTGCTGGCTGCCCTTGCCTTGTGGCTGGCGGTGCGACCGCCGCGGCGGGCGGCCACCCGGCACGTCTTGTGCCTGGCGGCGCTCTTGACGGGCATCCTTCTTCCAGCCGCGCCCGAGTGGGGCGAAGTCGCAATCCCGTGGCCGTCGCAGCCAATCCAGGGCGGGAACGTCATCGATGCCGAGGTCAGCCTACCGCAAGCCGGGCCGCGCGACCTTACCGCGAGGCCCGCGTTTGCGACGGCAGCGGCCGATGCGGCTGTGCCGGTCCCGCTCCCGGCAACACCGACCGTCGGCCCCCGCCGGATTTCCCCGGTCGCTGAGCCGTTGGGCATGTGGCGTGTGGCCGCGCTTGCGGCGGCGCTGGCGTGGGCGACGATCGTGCTGGCGCTGTTCTTGCGGCTGGCGGGCGGACGGCTGATGCTGGCTGTGCTCAAGGCGAGGGCGGTGGCTCTGGGCAACGACTCGGCTCGTCTTCTGGACGACTGCCGAAAAGCACTTCGGTTGTCTCGGCCGGTGCGGCTGGCGACCCACCCGTCGGTCGCGTCGCCGGTCGTTGTCGGCGGCCTTTGCCCGATGGTGCTCGTGCCGCCCGACTGGGGCGACTGGCCCGAGCCCTCTCGGCACGACTGCCTGCTCCACGAGCTGGCGCATCTGGCCCGATACGATGATTGGGCCAAGCTCGCCCAGGAGCTGGTCCGTGTACCGTTCTTCTTCCACCCCCTGGTGCTCTGGCTGCTCACGCGGCTCGACCGCGAGCGCGAGCTGCTCTGCGACGAGGCCGTCGTCGCCGCCGGATTCCGACCCGGTGGCGTTCGCTCAGTTGTTGATCAACCTGGCCCGGCGGCCCGGGCGCCTGCTGCCCGTCATGCCCGCAAGCCGTCCGGCCTGCCTTCCGTTCCTGGAACGCCGGACCGTCACTCTCCGCGTCACCCGACTTCTGGAGGACAACATGCCGCACACCCTCTCCCGCCCGTCAGCTCTACGTTCCTGCCTTCTTGGCACCTTCGCGCTGGCCGCGGCGCTCGGCGTCGGCGGCATACGGGTGGCGCGGTCTCCGCCCAGCAGTCGGCAGGGCCGCAGAGCCAAGGCCAGCCATCGAAGGATTCGCAGCCGCCCGCAGCAGCGAAGCCGGCGGCGGCGGCCGCCGCCAAGGCCCCGCCGACCGAGATCGCGGGCGTGGTGCTCGATCAAGCCGACCAGCCGGTCGCCGGTGCGACGCTGGTCGCGGGTGCGACCGTTGTCGCGGCGCCGCACGATCGGGGCCGCTCGAGCCATGAGGCGAGCAAGACCGACGAGCGTGGCCGGTTTACGTTGCCGGTGCCCCCCGGAGCGGAGCGGCTGAGTCTCATTGCGTACAAGGATGGGCTCGGGTTGAGCTCGCTTTCGGCCCCTCCGGGCGCGCTCCGAAACCCCCATGACGTGAAGCTTCGCCTCGCGAAGCCCGAACGCTTTGCGGCTGTCCTTGTGGACGCTGATGGCAAGCCATTTGCTGGAGCGGAAGTCCGGGTGGAAATGGCAGCACACACCACGTCACGGAAAGACGGTCCAAGGACGATTATCTCCATGGGCTGGGAACGTTTTCCCCGCGAGTTCGTCGAGGGAAGTCCCGTCGAACGCCTCCTTGTGACCAGGACCGATGGACGCGGCTGGTTTGAATTCCGGGAATTCGCTCCGGATTCGGGGCTCCGGTTGGCGGTGCGCTCGGCCGACGGGCGCACGTTCTTGGTGAAGCCGGGGGCACCCGCCGCAGAGTTGAGTCGGCGGAACATGCACGATGACGGCTTCGTTACAGCGCCGCCCGGTGAGGGCGCGCGGCTCGTTGCATTCCCGCCGGCCCGGGTCGAGGGACACGTCGTACCGGCGCTGCCCGGTGTCGTCGTCTCCAAGCTCATTGCCAATTACCAGGGCAGCCGCCCGCCCGGGGTGTATACACCGATGCCCAATATGTGGGGCGAGGCCTTGATCGACGATGCCGGCAGGTTCACCTTCGAGGGGCTCTATGAAGGGACGATCAACGTCTTCGTCCAAGGGGACGGCGAGAACAAAGTGTGGACCTACCGCGCCGCTCGGGACGTCGTTCTCAAATCCGGCACGACCTCGCACCTCGCGTTCGAGCTGATCCCCGGTGTGAAGGTCGAGGGGACTGTTGTCGTCCAGGGCACCGGCACCCCCGTCGAGGGTGCGCAGCTAGGCGTCTATGGCCCGGTCCGCCCCAGGAGCGGAGCGATGACGGCAATCGCCACGACCGACGCCAAGGGCCGTTACAGTTACGTTCTGCCGTCCGGCGAGACCTATTTCTACGTGATGGGTCCGCCGGCCGGCTTGACGAGACTCTCGGGTGAAGGTTCCGCCCGTACCGTGACCATTCCCGAAGGCGCAACGAGCTACGAAGTGCCGCCCTTGGAACTCGCGGCGGCCGTCACCTTGCGTGGGCGCGTGCTCGACGCCGCTGGGGCGCCGATCGCCGGTGCAACGGTCGTGGGCACCTGCGAGGGGGGTATGTGCCGGCCGTTTCCGGGCAAAGAGGCTGTCACCGATAACCGCGGCGAGTTCCGCCTGCCACCGTCGTTGTACAACACCGTCGCGATCGGACAGCCCGCGCGGCTTTTAGTCCGGCTCCGTGACGGGGCCGAACATGAGGCCGGTACCGTCCCCGGAGCCGACGGAGTGGTGACCGTCAAGCTTCCGGTCGCCGGCGCGGCCGCCGACCGCGTCACGGGTCCGCGCGACGTTGACCCGCACTCGCTGGCCGGGGTCGTCGTCGACCTGGGAGGCAAACCGATCGAAGGGGCCGAAGTCGACGTCTGGACGTGGTACCCCGGCCACGAACGAAAGACCGACGCTCGGGGGTTCTTCAAGATCGGCAACCTCCAGAAGGGCGCCAAGGTCGAGGTCGTCGTTCGAAAAAAAGGCTACACGCCCCAGCTCTTCATGACCCAGCCCACCGGCACGCCGGGGTGGGTGATCGTCCTTGGGAACAAGACTTACTTCGAGGGCCGGGTCACCGGCCCGGACGGCAAGCCAAGGGCGCGTGCCCTGATCCGGGCCAATAACGGCCCGAAACGCGGCGACGGAGTCATGATCACGGAGATCTGGACCGAGGCGACCACCGATGACGAAGGCCGCTACCGCCTGTACGCGCAGGCCGACGTTTACGATATCCAGGTGCGCGTCCCGGGCGTGGGTGTGGCGCGGTTGCCCGGTACGTCGCTCGGTGCTGATGAGGCCAAGCCGCTCGATATCCGGCTCGAGCCTGGGGCGACCTTCCGGGCCAAGGTGGTCGACAGCATCACGGGCGAGCCGGTGCCGGCCGTCCGCCTCTGGCACTGGCAGCACCCGGGCATCGAGGGCCGGTCGGGCGACCACGGTTACGCACTGGTTGGCGACATGATGCCCGGCCCATTCCGGTTCCAGATCGACGCCCCTGGCTTCGCTCGCTGGTGGTCGGATGAGGCGGCCAGCGAGTGGAGCCGCCGCAAAATCGACGACACCAAGGGCGGCTGGCAGCGCAACTTCGACCAGATCGACTTCGACCTCAAGCCCGGCATGAACCGGGCCACGATCGCCGTCGAGCGCGGCGTGACGGCCACTGGCCGGGTGCTCGACCCCGACGGCAAGCCTGTCGCCGGGGCCACGGTCGCCCCGGCCTTGACCGGCACCGGCAATTCGCTGACCGGCGACACGCGGTTCAGCGTGACGACCGACAACGACGGCCGGTTCACCGTGGTCCTGCCGGCAAGCGGCCAGCGCGAGTATAACCTCGTGGCCCACGACGGCAAGTACGGTCAGTGGCGGACCTGGGCCAACGGCGTGGTCCCGCCATTCCGCACCAAGCCGGGCGAGGTCTTGCGCGACATCGAGCTCCGCCTGACGCGGCCCGCGATCGTCCGCGGCCGCGTGGCCAGCACCGACGGCCGTCCAGTCGCCGGTCGCGAGGTCCGCGCCAGCGCCGCGGACCGCCTCGAGAATCGCTACTATGACCCGACCGTGGCGACGAAGGCCGATGGGAGCTATGAGCTCAAGTTCATCCGCCCCGGTGAACAGTTCATCCAGGTCGCCCCGTTCTGGCTCGATGCACGGCAATCGCCCGAGGGAACCAATCACACCGTAATGCTCAAGCCAGGTCAGTCGAAGGAAGGCGTGGACTTCCGGGTCCCGGGACGCGAGGCGGACTAATGCGGCCCGCCCAGCGGTAGCTCGCTGACGATGGCGACCGGCTGCGTCGTTCCCCCTTCGAGCGTGGCTGCCAGCCTCGTCCCAAGATCGGCGTGACTGGTCCGCACGAGGGCCAGGGCCACGGGTGCATTCCGGAGCGGCGAGAATGCGGCCGAAGTGACCACTCCCGCACGCTTGCCGTCGGCCTCGAGTTCGGTTCCCGGCGCGAGCATGGGCGCATTCTCGGTGAACAGCAAGCCCCGCAAGACCTGGTTGACGTGGCCGAGTGCATCCAGCCGCGCCACCGTCTCCTGACCCAGGTAGCACCCCTTCACGAAGCTGATCGCACGCGCATCGCGGCCGATTTCCTGGGGCAGGCTGTCCTCGGTGATGTCCTTGCCGAACACGGGCGTTCCGGCCTCGATCCGCAGGACGTTGAAAGTCTCCGGGTCAGCCTCGACCAGTCCGATTTCTCGCCCGTTCGCGACAATTGCGTCCTTCACAGCACGGGCCGCCGATTTCTCGCCGATCACGGTCCAGCCCGGCAACACAGTCGGTGATTCGCGGACAACCCGCACGGGGAAGCCTGCGATCTCCGTGACGACGTGCGCATACTTCCCCCTCCTCTGCCAAGCGTGCCCCCGCTCGGCAAAGGAGCGCACCGGCCTCGGGTCCGGCCAGGTGCAGCTCGAACGTCGCCCCCGTGCGATCGTCGAAGGTGACCTCGTCGAATACGCCGTACTTCTCAAAGTGAGGCAAGAGCCCCGCCACGGCACGGGGATCTGCGCGAACCAGGATTCTCTCGGATCCGGCCAGCGCGATCACGTAACCGACGGTCTTACCGCGCAGATTGGTCACAAACGTCTCGCAACCTCGCCCTGGCGGCAGTCGCTTGATCTCGTTGGTGGTCAAATTCTGGAGGAATTTGCCGCGGTCTGGCCCTCTGATCTCGAGCCGGCATCGATCTGACCGATCGAACACGCCGGCATGGGCCGCGATCTTCTCAAACTCGAGCGCTGTTAACATGTCGGGTATCCGTGCGTTGTCGGAGATGGCACGCTCGGTCCCAGCGGGATCGAGCGATCGCGGCACTTGGTCATGATTCCTCGGTCCGGGCGCGGGTCAGGTCAGCCGCGCTCACGAACGAACAGGAGCCCGCGCGGGCCACAAGCCGCCGGGCTTGCTCGGGAGTGTCAAGCGGAATGGCCGAAAGCTCTTCGACCGTTTCGCGCGCCTGGCCGCTCAGAAGGAACACGTCGGCCCAGGTCAGAGCATGCGCGAGCTGCCGCGCAGGTACAAAGTCGGGATCGCCCTCGTGGCCGCGCAAGACCGCTTTGGCTCGCTTGGGATCGTCGGCCTCCATCAGCCGGCCCAGCGACGGCCCGAGCTCCCCGGCCAAACGCGAGAGGACCACGATCTTGCCCCCGTGCTGGACGAGCCGCGCCGCGGTCGCCAGAGCTTCAGCCAGAGTGAACCAGTCGGTATCCAGCCCCGGCCGCCCGACCCCGACCACGACCAGCTCGGCGCGGCTCTGCGCCCGGAACGTCCAGTGGCTTTCCCAGGCGGCGATCCCCTGGTCCAGAACCTCGCGATCCCGCCCCGCGACAATCTCGGTGAACCCCCGCAAACCCGGCACCAACCCGATGTGAAACTGGGTGCCCAGGAGCCAGCTCACCTCGAACGATTCCTCGAGGCTTGCCTTGGTGTGGGTTGGCGGTATGTCTTCATCCTGGTCTCGATACCGGCCGCGATGCGTCTCCATCGCCTCGCGATCGCTCAGTCCCGGGAAGATCACGCTCCACGGGCCGCGATGACCGAAAATCGGATCGGAACCCAGTCGTCCGATGGGGATCACGACGTCGGCGTCGGTCAACAACCGGCTCAAGTAAATGCGCCGACCCTGCTTGGTCGCGGCCAGGTAGGCCAGCCCCGCGCGATCGAGGGGATCGTGAATGGCCAGGGTCGCGCCCGCTGGCATCGCCCGGTCCGGACCGCTCGATCCCGCTGCGGTCGACAGCACGGTCACGCTGCCCGACTCGATCCCCGCCTCAACCAGGACTGCATGCAGTGGATCGAGAATGTCGTGCAGGTTCCCGATCGTGGGGTCGATGGCCAGAACGACGCGGTCGCCGGGGACGACGAGCTGCCTGAGAGGCGGGAAATTCCGAGGGCTTTCGAGAGCATTGCGGACCGCATCAGCCGGCAACGGAAGCGCACCCGCCGGGGGCCCCCGCCATGCGGCGACGACCTTCTCCTCGGGAACCTCGAAGTCCAGCGATTCCCCAGCAAAATCGACCTCGACACGCATCAAAAATTCCTGCCCCGCCTTCCTGCCGTCCCTGTCGGCATGCACTCCCGGCTGCGGCGTCCGCGGGACGACGACGAGCTTCGACCATGATAGGTCCGCCCGCGGAACCCGGTCAACAGACCAAGCGACCTCGTCGACTCTCCGCAACCAGGTTGACGGCGGGTGGTCGATCTCTTAGGATTGATGCTAGGATGGTAGCTGTCGCTCGACCATGCACCTGCGACCGGATCCGTCCGCTCGCCCAGTGCTGTGCGTGATCAGGTCGTGGTCGGATCGGATCGACAGCAATCGCTGTTCTACGATTTCCAATGAGGGGAACATGCGCGTCGTCGCGACTGCAACCGCGCTGAAGTGCAAAGATCAGTGAACGCCTGGACATGCTCAAACATGCTCGATGCCGATTCGACGCCGGAGCAGAGAACGATCATGCTCCTGTTCGATGAGCAGCTTGCGCGAACCCCCGAAGCGATCGCCCTCGTGTTCGCCGGGCAGGAACTCAGTTACCGTGAGCTCGATGTCCGGGTGAATCAACTGGCGCAACATCTTCAGCACCTAGGCGTTGGACCGGAGTCTCTCGTCGGGGTGTTCACGGATCGCTCGCTCGAGATGGTGGTTGCGCTCCTGGCAACTCTCCGCGCCGGCGGTGCGTACGTGCCGCTCGATCCCGCGTATCCGCCCGAGCGGATCACCTTCGTGGTCGAAGATTCCGGGGCCTCCGTCGTCCTCACAACCGAGCGCGACCGCGCACGCTTGCCCGCGCTCGCGGCTTGCATCGTCTCGCTCGACGGCGAAGCCAGGGCAATCGGGAATCGAGCCCCGGGCTCGGTATCCTGCCCTGCGACTGGCCAGAACCTGGCGTACGTCATTTACACCTCTGGCTCGACGGGTCAGCCCAAGGGTGTCATGATCGAGCACCAGAGCGTGCTCTCGTTCTTCCGTGCCATGGACCGCGTTCTCGGGACCGAGCCGGGAGTCTGGCTGGCCGTGACCAGCATCTCCTTCGACATTTCGGTTCTCGAGCTGTTCTGGACTCTGACGCGTGGCTTCAAGGTCGTCATCCACGGCGGCGAAGGCACGCACACGATCGCGGCGGAAATCGCCCGCCATGGCGTCACTCACTTCCAGTCAACACCGTCGCTGGCGCGCATGCTGGCGACGGACCCAGGTTCGCTGGCCGCTCTGCGCTCGGTGAAGTATCTCCTCTTGGGTGGGGAAGCATTACCCGCCTCGCTTTTGAGCGCGATCGGGCGTGCGGAGGCCGGCAATATCTACAACATGTACGGACCCACCGAAACGACCGTCTGGTCGACGGTCTATCGCATTCCGCTCGCGACGGAACCGCGAACCAGTATTCCCATTGGTCAGCCGCTGGCGAACACGCAGGTCTACGTCCTCGATCCCCAGCTACAGCCCGTGGAAGCCGGAGATCCGGGCGAGCTGTTTCTGGGTGGGCTGGGTGTGGCTCGCGGTTACTGGAATCGCCCGGCCCTCACTGCCAAGCGCTTCCTGGCTGATCCGTTCGAGAGCGGGGGCCGCATCTACAAGACGGGTGACGTTGTCCGCTGTCTGCCCGAGGGGGATCTCGAATTCCTCGGCCGCGTCGACTTCCAGGTCAAGCTTCGGGGATACCGGATCGAGCTCGGCGAGATCGAAGCGGTACTCGAACAACAGCCCGAAGTACGCCAGGCCGTTGTTGTCGCGCGCGAGGATCGCCCGGGCGACACGCGGCTCGTTGCCTACATCGTTCCGAACGGGGAGAACTCAGCGACCTCGCACGCGCTGCGTGCCGCGCTTCAGTCAAAGCTCCCCGAATTCATGGTGCCTTCGCACTTTGTCTTGCTCCCTCGTTTACCGCTGACATCCAACGGAAAAATCGATCGGAATGCGTTGCCGCCCGCTTTCGGTGCCGGCGATATTCCGGAGCCTGCGACGTCGGCTGACCTTGGCCCACAGACGGAGATCGAACGCACCATCGTCAAGGTGTGGACCGAAGCGCTCGGCGTGGCGAGTATCGACCGCAACGAGAACATCTTCGATCTGGCGCAACCTCGCTGATGGTGCCCGAAGTCCAGATCGAGCTGCAGCGGCGGCTGAATCGAGAGATTCCCTTGGTTGACCTCTTCGAGTTTCATACCGTGAGTGCTCTGGCCGCGCACCTGGCCGGAAGCGTCGTGGTGCCGCGCGTGTCGAACCGCGCAGCGCCGACTTGCGGCGCAGAATCATCAGGGGGCGTCATGAAGAATTCTGCGATTGCCATCGTCGGTATGGCGGGGCGATTTCCCGGGGCTCGCAATATCGACGAGTTCTGGCGAAATCTGCGCGACGGCGTCGAGTCGATCCGGCCCCTCTCGGATCGAGAGCTTCTCGCTGCCGGAGCCAGTTCGGACGAGCTGGCACACCCCGAATACGTCAAGGCCGCGGCCGTCCTGGATGACGTCGATCAGTTCGACGCATCGTTCTTCGGATTCAGCCCGAGGGACGCGTCGATCATGGATCCTCAGCATCGTCATTTCCTGGAATGCGCTTGGGAGGCCGTCGAAAACGCAGGGCACCCGCCCGAGAGCTTTCCCGGATCGATCGGCGTCTTCGCCGGGTCCGGGATGAACGCCTACATGATGCACAACCTGCTCAACAACCGCCGCTTGATGGAAAGCGCCGGGCTGTTTCTGATCCGGCAGTCCGGCAACGACAAAGACGTTCTGGCCACGCGCGTGTCCTATCAACTGGACTTGCGCGGGCCCAGTATGAGCGTGCAGACGGCCTGCTCCACTTCGCTCGTGGCCGTCCACCTCGCCTGCCAGAGTCTACTCAACTGCGAGTGCGACATGGCGCTGGCCGGCGGCGTCACCATCGAGATTCCCCATGCGCGTGGATACATCTATCGCGAGGGCGAGATTCTCTCTCGCGACGGACACTGCCGGGCCTTCGATGCTGCCTCCAGTGGAACGGTTTTTTCGAGCGGCGTCGGCATCGTTGTGCTGCGTCGGCTCGAGGATGCGATCGACGACCATGACACGATCCACGCCGTCATCCTGGGGTTGGCCGTGAATAACGACGGCCAGCGCAAGGTGGGATATCTCGCGCCGAGCGTTGCTGGTCAGGCCGAGGTGATCGCCGAGGCGCTGGGCGTTGCCGGGGCCTCCGCGGATAGCGTCACTTACGTGGAGACCCACGGCACCGGCACTCTCGTCGGCGACCCGATCGAGATCAAGGGTCTCACGCAGGCGTTTGGCGAAACGACCAATCGTAAGGGCTATTGTGCCATCGGATCGCTCAAGACGAACGTGGGCCATCTGGACACGGCCGCCGGGGTCGCCGGACTCATCAAGACCGTGCTGGCACTCAAACACCGTCAACTGCCCGCCAGCCTGCACTTCCATGACCCGAATCCTCAGATCGATTTTCAAAATACCCCTTTCTATGTCAACCGATCGCTCACCGATTGGAAGTCCGCGAGCGGTCCGCGCCGCGCCGGGGTGACGTCTCTGGGAATCGGCGGCACCAATGCACACGTCGTGCTTGAAGAAGCGCCCCAACCGGTTCGTCCGGAACCGACTCGGCCGTTCCAGTTGATCCCGCTGTCGGCGAAGACCGAGTCCGCGCTCGGGCGCGCCACCGAGAGACTTGCGGCCCATCTCCGCGACAATTCCCCCTTGAGGCTCGCGGATGTCGCCTTCACATGCCAGGCGGGTCGAAAAGCATTCGCGCAGAGACGCTTCGCGGTGGCGAGCAATATTGCAGAAGCCGCCAGCATCCTGGCCGCGGAAGCCAGGCCGGGCTTTTCGGGCTCGGCGCCCTCATCTGGTTCCCCGTCGGTCGTGTTCTTGTTCTCCGGCCAGGGCTCTCAGTACCCGAACATGGGCGCCCAGCTCTATGAAACCGAGCCGGTTTTCCGCGCTTGCCTTGATACGTGCGCGGACCGGTTTCTGGGGCACCTCGGTCTGGATCTGCGCACGGTTCTGTACCCGGCCGCCGAGAATTCTGCCGCGGCCGCCGAGCAGTTGAATCGCACGAGCATCACGCAGCCGGCGCTCTTCTCATTCGAATACGCGCTGGCGCAGTGGTGGATGGCGCACGGCGTTTTACCGGAGGCGATGGTTGGGCACAGCATCGGCGAATACGTCGCGGCGTGCATCGCCGGCGTGCTCTCGCTTGAAGATGCGATCGCCATCACCGCCGTGCGCGGCCGGTTGATGCAGGATTGTGCGCCTGGCTCGATGCTCGCCGTCGAGCTCTCGCGGGATCAGCTCATGCTCGTGCTGCCGGCGGATCTCTCGGTCGCGGCTTGCAACGCGCCCGACCAATGCGTCGTTTCCGGACCTTTGAATGCGATCGCGGAGATGGAGCAGAGACTGACAAAGCAGGGCATCACGTGCCACCGGCTGCGAACCTCCCATGCTTTCCATTCCTCGATGATGGACCCGATTCTGGCGCCGTTCATCGCGCAGATGCGTCGTGTCACGCTCCGGCCGCCGCAGGTTCCGTTTCTGTCCAATTATACCGGCACCTGGATCAAAGCCGCGGAAGCGACCGATCCCGAATACTGGGCACTGCATCTGCGCAACACGGTACGGTTCTCGGATTGCGTTGCCGAGCTGTGTCGCCAGCCTGACCGCGTGATGCTCGAAGTCGGTCCGGGCCAGACGCTCGCTGCCCTGGTCCGGCAGCAGGCAGGCACGAGCGACGCAGCCAGAGCACCCAGGGTGTTTTCCTCGTCGCGGCGACGCGAGGACACCAGCCACGACACGGCTTTCCTGTTGAAAACGCTCGGGCAGCTCTGGATTGGCGGCCAGACAGTGGACTGGTCCGCGCTGCACGCGGGCGAAGCCGTCACGCGCATTCCATTGCCCACTTATCCATTCGAGCACCGGCGATTCTGGATCGACCCCGACAACGCAGCGTCGCCGAGCGATCCCGAACGACTTTCGTCGTCACTGGCATCGGGCGCGGTCACAGAAGCCGCGCGCGATGAGAAGCGGAACGGCGAGAGTCTGGACCACGAGAGCATCGATCGGTGGTTCTATCAGCGTCGCTGGAACCGTACCGAGCAGCCGGCCGCTCTGCGGCTGGCGCCTTCGTGCTGGATGGTCTTTCTGGATTCGAGCGGATTGGGCGAGCAGGTCGCGCGTCAGTCTACGAGGCTCGGGTCATGACGTCATCCTGGTAACACCCGGCGGCCGCTACCAGCGAACCGGCCGCAAGAAATACACGATCCGGCCCGGAGTCCGCGCCGATTACGACGATCTGCTGGCAGACCTGGTCAAACGAAAAACAACACCGCAACGAATGATCCATCTCTGGTCCATTCCGGCAGAACCTTCCCGGTTATCTCTGGAAGACAAGCTTGATCTCAGCTTCTTTAGCCTCTTGTTCCTGGCCCAGGCAATCGGCGACCAGGACATGACGGGCGTCGATATTGCGGTGGTCTCCGATCGCCTCCACTCTGTTCTCGGCGAGCCGGTCTTGAATCCTGTGTCTGCGACCCTCTTGGGTCCGACCAGGGTGATTCCGAAAGAGTTATCGGAGATCACGTGTCGCAACATCGACGTCGACCTGACCTCCGGTGGAGCTGCGCAACTGGCCGGTCAGATCGTCTCGGAACAGCTTGCGCCATTCGACGAATCCGTTGTTGCGCTCCGTCGGGGGGAGAGATGGACCGAGAGTCTGGAGCGTCGGGAGCTTCACGTGACTTCGAGCCTGAGCCGATTCCGGCAGAAGGGTGTGTACCTGATCACAGGCGCGCTCGGCGATCTGGCTCTGGTGATTGGTGAGGAGCTGTGCGCGAGTACGAGGCCCGGCTAATCCTGCTGGCGCGCACGCCATTCCCGCCCGAACAGGAATGGAAGATCGCACTCGATGATGCCGGCACACCAGCTCGGCTCAAGCAGCGGATCCGCAAGCTGATCGAGCTGAAGTCACTGGGCGCGGAGGTGCTCGTCACGACAGGTGACGTTTGTAGCCGCGACGACGTCCGACGGGCGATCGACCTTGGAATCGAGCGATTCGGCCCGCTCCACGGGGTGATCCACGCGGCGGGCGTGATTGACGACGGTCCTCTCCAGACGAAGTCGCCCGCGAAGCGCAGCTCGCGTTCTCGACCCCAAGGTCAAGGGGACACTCGTCCTTGACTCGGTGCTGCGGGATGTGACGAACGGCCCGATCCAGACGCAACCGCTGGATTTCTTGGCGCTGTTCTCCTCGGTGAGTTCCGTACTGGCGCCCGCCGGCCAGGTGGACTACACCGCGGCGAATGCGTTCCTCGATGCCTTTGCCGAAAGCCAGAACGGCGCCCCGGTTGTCGGGATCAACTGGGGGCCGTGGCGTGATGTCGGCATGGCGGCCCGGCTGTCGTCGACGCATCCGCTGATCAGCCGGCGCCTGATCGACACCGCCCACGAGATCGCCTGTTCATCCTCGCTGAGCTGCCAGAAGCACTGGGTGTTCGCGGAACACCGCATGACCTCGGGCAAGGCCGTGTTTCCCGGCACAGGCTACCTCGAGATGGCCTCCGCCGCTCTGTTCAATGGATCGTTCGAGCGCGGCGTCGAATTCGAGGACGTCTTTTTTCGCGCTCCGCTCGTTGCGGGTTGTGGTGAGACCAGAGCGATGCGGGTGGATCTGCACCGGGCCGAGAATGGAGCCTTTCGTTTCTCTCTCGGCGCACGCGAAGAGAAATGGATCGAGCACGCCTCAGGACAGATTGCCCGATGTCAACAGCTTCCACCCAGGGACCATGCTCTTGGTCAGATCGCTGCGCGGTGCCAATCACGCGTGCTGACCTTCGATCAGGAGCACCGGACCGAACAGGAAAAGTATTTCGAGTTCGGCCCACGGTGGCGATGCCTGAAGGCGATACACTTCGGGGAAAACGAAGCGCTCGCCGAGCTGGAGCTGGCCGGTGAGTTCTCGGCAGATACCGCGGTCTACAATCTCCATCCCGCCCTCCTGGATCTTGCGACGGGCTCGGCCTTGTACTTGATCGACGGCTACGGGCGGTCGAGCTCGTTTTACTTCCCGATGTTTTATAAACGCGCCGTCATCTATCGCCGGATTCCTGCGCGGTTCATGAGCCACATCCGTTCGCGCCAGAAAAACGAAGCCAGCCGGGATGTGGCGACCTTCGACATCACGCTGCTTGACGACAAAGGGAGAGTACTCGCCGAAATTGAAGGGTTCTCGATGCGACAGGTTCGCGATCCGCGTGAATGGCTCGACGCGGTGGAGGCGAAAGCAGCGGCTTCGCCGGCATGGAATGAGCCTCCCCAGGATCGCCCGTCGCGAGGCATCGCACCCGATCTCGGTGCGCAGGCATTCACTCGCATTCTCTCATCGGGCGGGCCGTCCTCCGGAGTTTTTGTACTGCCCGAAGGTCCGGGGGCAATAACCTTGAGAGCCGAACCCACGGTCTCAACAGCGGAGCATAGTCGCTCGCCCGCGGATCAGGTCGAGTCCGTTCTGGCGGAATGGTGGCAGGAAATGCTGGGATATGAGCATGTCGGGCTCGATGATGATTTCTTCGACCTCGGAGGCCACTCTCTGATCGTCGTCCGGCTCTTCAGCAAGATCAAGAAAACCTACGGTATTGACTCCGACCTATCGACCGTGTTTGAGGCCCGCACAATCAGAAAGCTCGCTCAGCTCATTCGCCGGGCGAACAGTGAAACCCGCTCCAAGCCTTCGTCGGGTCGCGTGCTCATTCCGATTCAAGCCAAGGGAGCACGCGCCGCGCTTTATCTGATTGGTGGAATTGAGGGGACGATCGTCCATTACCCGAGACTGGCCTTCCATCTCGGAGAGGACCAGCCTGTCTACGGACTGATCCCTCGCGGTGTCGACGGGCGCGAACCGTACCACACTCGCGTGGAAGACATGGCGTCATATTATGTTGACGCCATCCGGAAGTTTCAGCCGGATGGACCCTATCACGTTGCGGGCCACTCATTCGGCGGGATCGTGGCGTTCGAGGTGGCGCAGCAACTCACTGCTCAAGGACTCGCCGTCGGCCTTCTCGGGTTGTTTGACACGATTGAGTGGCGCTACCTGGAAGAGGTCAGTATGTCGCTCAAGCCGCCGCCGGTCAGGCGCACATTTCTGACGCCTCTCCCGTTTCGGATCCGAGTTCGCGCTCGCCGTTCGGAGGCGAGATCCACTTGCACCTCTGCGGCAGTGCGTCAAGGACAAGACCTCGCGAGCGATCTCGTCGCTCTTTCACTGCGCTCGGTCGGCCGCTGCCACGCGCCTGGGAAACGGTGGCTGACGTGAATTATAAAGCTGGCTCGAATTATCGGCCCAAGGTTTATCCGGCTACCTTGACTTTGTTTCGTTCGATTTCGAGACGACCCATCGACGGCGACGATGAGTTCCTCGGCTGGGGCAGACTTGTCTCCGGAGGGATTGAAGTTCACCATATACCCGCCGACCATTACGACATCATCAAAGAGCCGGCCGTGCGAATCCTTGCCGAAAAAGTGCAGGAATGCCTGGACCGCGATCCCGCACATGCCAGTATGGACCTCCAGCTCGCCGAGGCGTGAGGTACGCGTCATTCTAAGACCGCGACGTGCCCGCCAATTCCTCGCTGACCTGCCAGAGTCGCGCCCGGCGGCGCCATCCTGCGACTGTGGTGAGCTGGCCGCCGGCTTCTCCTTGACGAAATAGCGCCCGGAGATCCCGTCGACCTCTGGCGAGGATGCCAGAAAAATCGACGTTCGGGCCCCCTCCTCCGGGGAGAGTGCGATCAGGTCGGCAGCCCGGCGCAACAGCCAGCCCACGGCGCCCCGCTCCCGGAAGATGGTCGTGCGCACAAAGCCCGGGTGCAGGCAGTTGGCCGTCACTCCCGACCCCTCGAGCCGCCGCGCAAGCTCATTGGTAAACAAGATATTAGCCAGCTTCGACTGTTGATACGCTCTCCAGCCCCGGTAGCGCGTTTTCCCCTGGATGTCGTCAAAGTTGATCGACACACCCTTGTGAGCGTCGGAGGCGACGTTGACGACCCGCGCCGGCTTGCTGGCTTTGAGCAAGTCCAGCAAAAGGTTGGTCAGGACGAAATAGGAGAGGTGGTTGAGCGCCAGGGTCATCTCGATGCCGTCGGCGGTCTCTCGGCGGCTCAAGAAGATTCCGCCAGCGTTGTTGACCAGCACGTCAAGACGAGGGAATCGCTCGCGAACCTGGTCCGCCAGGCGACGAAGGTCGGCCAGCGACGACAGGTCGGCCACCAATGACTCGGCCGAGCCAGCCGGGCTCTGGGCCTTGATTTCGGCCAGGGCTGTGGCGCATCGTTCCGGAGATCGGCCCACGATGACGACGTGTTGGCCGCGCCGGGCCAGCTCACGGGCCGTCACCTGGCCGATTCCCGCGGTGGCTCCCGTGACAAGGCAGACCTTTCCCGCCATCGAGGCTCCTCGCGCCCTCTGGGGCGCCCTCCGTCAGGGATCGCGGTGAACGGTTTTTAGTGAAAACGCCGGAACGCAAACCGCGATATACACTGCACCCAATTCGCCCGGGGTGCTCTACCGCACCCATTCGCCGCGGTGGGCCAGGACCGCCTGGCCGGCATGGACCTCGATTGCTCCGCCCTCATGCTCGACGCGCGGCATTCCCTCGAGCACAATGGTGTATCTCGCCTCCGACGAGGCTAATGAGCAGCCACTCCGAGGTCAAGGGATGAGCCATGCTGGGAAAGTTGGCGTTGCCAGCGATTCGCGAGCTGATCGAAGCCCGCGAAGACGACACGCTGCGTGAGGTTCTCAACCGCTGGCTGCCCGCCGACCTGGCCGAGCTGGTCGATGCTTTACCGAGCAGCGAACGAGTCCACGTTCTCCGGCTGACCGACTCGAAGCTTGCCGGCGAGACTTTCGCCTACCTGGACCTCGAAACCCAGAAAAGCGTGCTCGGCGGATTCAGCGAGGCTGAGTCGAAGCTCGTCCTGAACCAGATGGCCCCGGACGATCGGACCGCTCTCCTGGTCGGACTCCCTCCGGAGCATGCCGAACGATTGATCGGCCTGCTCGACCCCGAGCAGCAAACCGTCGCGCGCGCATTGCTCGAATACCCCGAAGGCTCGATCGGCCGGCTGATGACGCCGGACTACCTGGTCGTGAAGCGCGACTGGACCATGCGGCGCGTGCTCGACCACATTCGAAAGCATGGTCGCGACAGCGAGACGCTGAACGTGATCTACGTGGTCGACGAGCGGAACAAGCTCGTCGATGATCTGCGGATCCGCGAGATCCTGCTCGCTCCCGAGCACGTCCGCGCCTCCGAGGTGATCGACGGCAAATGCACAAGTCTCTGCGCCGGCGACGACAGGAAGAAAGCGGTCGAAGTCTTCGGCAAGTACGACCGGACCGTATTGCCCGTCGTCGACGATCACGGCCATCTGGCGGGAATCGTCACCCTCGACGACGTGCTCGATATCGCCGAGGAAGAAGCCACGCGTGACCTCCAGAAGTTTGGCGGTCTCGAGGCGCTCGACGAGCCCTACATGAGTACTTCGCTGCCGGCGATGGTGCGAAAGCGCGCCACGTGCCTGGTGATCCTGTTCGTCGGCGAGATGCTCACGGCCACGGCCATGGGGATCTTCGAAGACGAGATCGCTCGCGCCGTCGTCCTGGCTCTGTTCGTCCCTTTGATCATCTCCAGCGGCGGTAACTCGGGCTCGCAGGCCGCCACGCTCATCATCCGCGCTCTCGCCCTGGGCGAAGTCAGGCTCGGAGATTGGTGGCGTGTCATGCGCCGCGAGATTGTCGCGGGACTTTGCCTGGGAACGATCCTCGGCCTGATCGGCTTCACCCGCATCGCGGCCTGGAACGCTGTCTCGAACCTTTACGGACCGCACTGGGTCCTGATCGGCGCGACCGTCGGCGTATCGCTCGTCGGCGTGGTCGTGTGGGGAACGCTCACTGGCTCCATGCTCCCTTTGCTGCTCAGCCGCATGGGTTTCGACCCCGCTACCTCGTCCGCCCCCGCCGTCGCCACTCTGGTTGACGTCATCGGACTGATCATCTACTTCACCGTCGCCATGGTGATCCTGCATGGCACCGTTCTGTAAGCCAACAAAAGCCTATGTTACATGGTTTTTCCTCACCGAAGTGATAACGAAAGGCTACAGAATCAATGTCTACTTGATGAAAATGCCGGGTTAAGCAGAAACTTTGTTGCTTTTGGTTAACTTGACGATTATAACGGGTTTACCTGCCAGGGATGCCTCGGTTTCTGGTTCAGGAGGGGACATTTCCATGTTACTCCAGTGCCCCAAATGCGCACATCTCGGCAAGGTTCCCGACCACCTCGGCCAGATTGCGCAGACGGCTCGTTGTCGACGATGCAACGCAACCTTTCCGATGCATCCTCGAGCAGCGAACGGACGAACCATCGGCACGCGGCGGTCATATGATGCCGCTTTTTCCGCTCCCGCCGCCCTACCGCTGGCGCCAGCCCACGTGGATGATTTCTTCTCGGGAACCGACGACGACGCGGATCGCGACGAGCGTGGCCCGTCGTCCGGTGACTCGCATTATGAGTTTTCGGCGATCCTCGACGACGGCTCGGATGGCTCTGACGACGAGATGCCGGCGTTCGATCCACGCGCTGATCATCCTGCCGCAAACCGGCCGGATTTGCGCTTCGAGTCGGGGAGCACCGAGATCCTGCTGCCCAACGCCTGGTATTACCAGTTCATCGATTCCTGGGGCCGATTCCAGTTCTTCACCGCCCTGGGCTTCGCGGCCGCGTCACTCTCGGTACTGGGATACTTGCTGGCCAGAGCGATCGTGAGTGGCGAGATCCTCAGCTCGTCAACCACGGCGCTGATCCTGGGCTGCGTCGGCACGATCGCGTTTCTGCTTCTCTCCCTGTCGGCGACCGCGCTCATCGTCCTTCTGGTCGATCTCGCCAAAAACGTTCGCCAGTTGATTCAGCAGACCGAACAAAGCTCCGCGACGCCGGGCGACCGATCGGGCCGGAGCCGTCCCCGACTTTCCCAGCCCGTGGCATAGGCCTGCCGGGCTCAGCCAGCGGCCGCTGACAGGACGACGCGGTCCAGGCGAGCAGCCAACGAATGACGTGCACAGGACTGCCCGTACGAGGAACTCGCAATGGCTGGGCCCGTCGTGCTCATCTTGGCTCTCGCCCTGGGTCAGATCGCGGGAGGCGATTCGAGCCGGAGCGAGGGTGGTCCCGGCCGTGCGCTGCCCAACGTGGTTATTTTCCTGGCCGATGACCTGGGCTGGGGAGATCTGGGATGCTTCGGAAATCCCACGATCAAAACGCCAAACCTCGACCGTTTCGCGCGGCAGGGCGTGCGACTGACCCAATGCTACGCAGCCTGCGGCGTGTGCTCGCCATCGCGATCCGCGATCCTGACCGGGCGCACTCCGTATCGCAACGGAGTGTGGCGCTGGATTCCGGAAGGGAGCGAGGTTCATCTGCGCACCAGTGAAATCACACTTGCCGAGCTGCTGAAAACGCGCGGCTACGCGACCTGTCACGTCGGCAAGTGGCACTTGAACGGACACTTCAACTCGCCCAGGCACCCCCAGCCGAACGACCACGGCTTCGACTTCTGGCTGGCCACCCAGAATAACGCCGCCCCCAGCCACAAGGACCCGGACAACTTTGTCAAGAATGGACGGCCGGTCGGTGTGCTGCACGGGTTCTCGGGCCCGTTGATCGTGAGCGAGGCGATCAACTGGCTGCACCACCGCGACCCGACCAAGCCGTTTTATCTCAACGTCTGGACGCACGAGCCTCACTTGCCGATCGAGAGCGACCCGAGGTTCATGGAAGAATATCCGGCGGCGGCCGGCGTCGGTCTGCGCCAGCACCACGGCAATGTCACCCAGCTCGATGATTCGTTCGGAAAGCTGATGACCGCCCTTGACGATCTCAGCCTGGCGAAGGACACGATCGTCTTCTTCACGTCGGACAACGGCCCCGAGGGAACCGGCGAGCCGGACCGGTTGCACGCCGGCTCGCAACAGGACCGCAATCGTGGCTCGACGGGTGGGCTGCGCGGCGCAAACGCGATTGTTATGAAGGCGGCATCCGCGTGCCCGGCCTGGTGCGCTGGCCCGGCCACATCCGGGCCGACACGGCCAGCGACGTCCCGGTGATCGGCACCGACATCTTCACCACGGTCTGCGCAATCGCCGGCGTCCCCCTGCCGGCCGATCGGCCGATCGACGGCGCTGACATGAGGCCGGCCTTTGAGGGCAAGCCGGTCGCCCGGGCGCACCCGCTCTACTGGCGCACCCACATCGCCGCGCCCTCGTGCCGGGCGGCGCTGCGGATCGGAGATTGGAAGATCGTCGCCAACGACGACCTGACGGGCTTCGAGCTGTATAACCTCGCCGCCGACCCGCGCGAGACAACCGACCTCACGGCCCGCGAGCCGGCGATGTTTGCCAGGATGAAGAAGGCGCTCGTGCAGATGGACGCCCAGGTCAAAGCCGAGGGACCGGACTGGTGGCAGAGGGAACCGGCCCCGTGAGACCGCGGACGTGCTGCGAATCGAGATGGAAGGCGATTCTAGGTGATGCTTTTTCGCAAGGCGGAGCACACAGAAATGGCGGAACATATCGCATTGACGACGTCGTGCCGAAAGTCGCCCAGCACGGTGGCGCGGTTGTCAAGCCGCCCTACCCCGAAGGAGATTTGCGGGTAGCGATAGTCCGCGACCCCGCCGGCAACGTGATCGGCCCCTGCCAGCAAGCGACGCCGGGGACACGAGGCAGGTCCGACGGGCATGACGGGTACTCCGCGGCAGGTCGGCAGAACGAGGGCGAACGAGGGAGCCCGTCACCGTGGTCTCCGCAGTCGGCGATCTTGGGCATCTCACGTTGATTCATCATATCGATTCCGATCATGCCAGGTACGCGCTCTGTTCCCAGAATCAACAGCCGCGATTTTTGATTATCATGTCCTGATCGAAATCTGGTATGATTGCTGGCGATGTTTGGCGGATCGTCCGCCGAGCCCGATCGTTCGACAGCAGACGACCGGCCCCGAACTCAAGATCGGACTGACCGCGTGCGGTCGCTCCGTACCGGCAGGGCGAGTGTGTCGTCCCGAAACAGAGCATTACGCCGAGCCATTGCCAGTTCTTGCCGCTCGGAACCGCGTAGACTTCATGACCGCCAGAACACGCAATCGCCTTCTTGCTGCGGCTCTCACGCCCATCTTGCTGGTCGCAGGCATGTTGACCGGCTGGCGTGCAAGTTGGCACCTCATTCTGAACCCGTCTGATGCCGGGCCGGCGGCCCCCCGGCTCGCACGCGGAGACGCGCCCGAAACCGTCCGCGCCGAAGTTCTTCGGGCACTGCGAGGCTTTCAGGACGCCTACACCAGACGCGACGTCAACGATATCGCATCGTTCATGCAAGAGTTTTTTCCGCCCGGCAGCCATCATCTGATCGTGGGGACCGATGCGGGGGAATGGATCCACGGTTTCGATCAGATCGCGAAGTTTATCTGTAACGACTGGCAAAACTGGGGGGACGTGCGGCTCGACGTGCAGGCTTCCATGATCTCCGCGGCTGGCGATGTTGCCTGGTTGGCCACTCGCGGGAGCGTGAAGACGCGCGGGTCCGCGCGACCGATCCGGTTCACAGCCACTCTCGTGCGGCACGATCGGCGGTGGGTATTCCGGCAAGTTCAATTTCAGTGGGAAAACGACGACAAGGACAAAGACGTTCCGAGACTCCCTGAGTTCCTCGATCCCCGTAAATTGGCGCGGCTGCGCTGGCGTTGAGGCCGGTCCGGCGCCCGGACGGTGGTTGAATCCGGAGGCGGCTCGGTTTCCTGTCTCAGCGCCAGAGCGGTCTGTGCCGGCCCTGGTATTCGGGTGCACGTCAGCCCGCGCACCGAATGAGCCGCGAGGAGCAACAGCCCAATATCGAAGTCATCCAGCCGGAGGCGATCGAGCAGGCGGACCGTCCGGACGATCCAGCCGATCGTGTATATTCACAGGTGATGCTCGGCGAGCCATTCGCTGAGTTTGCACGTCGCCTGGCGTGCAGCGATTCCAAGAGGTGTTTCTGGACTGCGGGGGCTCGAGATGTGGTAACCAACGTTTCTCCCCCGAAATCGCCAAGGCGCTCATCGCTCGTTGGGTTTGCAATCCGAGTCTGCGTCTGGCTGTTTCTGGTGACCTCTGCCATGTTCACTTACTTCGTTGGACCGCAGTTGGAGCAGTTCCTTCTCGACCGCCGCATCGAAGTGCCAGGAGGTGTCGTCCTGGCTTTTCGGGCAGCTCATCTTGTGAACGCGTGCTTCGTCCCCTTTGCAATCCTGGTCATGATTGACGGCGTTGGGTCGCTCGTCATGCCCAAGGGGCAAGTCGCTCAGAACACGCGTAGAACTTGGTCGAGACTGATGTGGGCCGTGCCCTTACTCCTCCTCGCCATCATCGTTGTCGGGGCGATGATCGGTGCCCTTCAGGTCCTGGTCAACCGCGCATCGAGATAACCGCGTCGGATCCCCGGCCAAGGGGTTGCGCAACATCAGTCCGCGGTCGATGCCGCACCGATGAGTTCAGCGCCATCCCCCTGCCCCGCGGGCGCATCTTCCTTGCTGGGGAGTCACGATCACGCCCCCGGACGGCTCGTCGTGAGCACACAGTCAACGCTCAACCGTCAATCCCGGGAGCACTCGCTTCAACTCGGTTATTCCCGTTTCCGTCACGCGGGTGTTCTGGACGTCAAGGCGTGACAGATTTCTGAAACCCTTCAGTTGGACCAATCCGGCGTCAGTGACCTGGGTGTCGGAGAGGTCAAGGTACCGGAGTGCGGTCAGCCCGTTCAGATGCGCCAGCCCAAGATCGGAGACCTGAGTCTTCCTGAGGTCAATGTCGAAGAGGTTGGTCAGCCCGCTCAGATGTGCCAGCCCGGCGTCGGTGACCCGAGTGCCGATGAGCCTGAGGTTTTTGAGTTCGCTCAACCCGCTCAGATGTGCCAGCCCGGCGTCGGTGACCCGAGTACCGACGAGCCCGAGGTATTTGAGTTTGGTCAACCCCCTCAAGTGTGCGAGCCCGGCGTCGGTAACCTGGGTGTCGGAGAGTTCGAGGAACCAGAGCTCGCTCAGCCCCTCCAAATGCGCCAGCCCCGCGTCGGTGACCCGAGCGCCGTAGAGCTCGAGGAATTTGAGTTTGGTCAACCCCGTCAGATGTGCCAGCCCGGCGTCGGTAACGGATTCACCAAACAAGAGCAGTTGCTGAAGTCGGGCGAGACGCCCGACGTGTGCCAGCACGCCGTCGGTTGGCGACGATGAGCCGTCCAGCTCAACCTGAGTGACGTGACCGAAATAATCAACTCCCACGAGCTCCACGAGCCACCTTGGCGCCCAGGGCTTCCCTCCCGGAATATCAAACCCGTCGCTCCACTCCCAGTCATAAGTGGCGACGCCTCTAGTGTCCTTGATCGCCGCCACCGCATCGCGCTGGATCCGTGCGCTGCGGACGATCCAGCCCAGACCGAGCCCGATGACCAGCACAAGGACGATCAGCCCTCGCACGCTGAACCGCAGATAGCGACGCCAGGGATTTGAGACGGGGCCAACCGACATGTTCACCACTCTCTGGGATTGGAGACCGCGTGGCAGCGATTCGCTTCCCCGACGCGGATCATACCAGGAATCCGCTCGGGAGCGCGAATCAACCGCCGAGGCATTCCTACTTTGAGCATGTCGTTCTGCGCAACCGTTACGATCTTGTTCTCGCCCTCGAGCAGAACGTTGCCGTTGCTGTCCTCGACCTTGAACATTCCGACCAGCGGCGTACGCTTCGGCGTATCCTCGGTGGCCGGGATGATCAAATCGGCGATCGGCTCTCGGAATGCCATCGCTCTCGCTGCCCCCACATCCCTTCGTCGGCCTGAGCGAAGCGTTCGGCCAGCGACATGATGTCGGGCATAGCAGCCGCTGGAATCGGTTTCGCCTGGCGTGCCAGGATCGTTGCTGCCATTAGTTGCTCCTCTGGCGACAGTTCGTCGAGCGGGCCCGGCTTGGCGTCCGCAGCGAGACCGGCCAGCCCCGCGACTGGCGTTTGCGCCCTTGCGGGGCTTTTTCTTCTCGGTCAGACTCTCGAGCTGCGACCACCACCGCTGCGTGTCAAGGATGCGCGACTGCACAATACTGCCATCCGCGTTCGAGCGCGGCAGCGAGAAGCCGCTTGGCCTTCGCTCTGATGTCACTCTTCGTTAGCCCGGGCCCAGTGAAATCGATGTGAGCGTGCTCGGGAAATATTTGCGGACTTGGGTACGCAGGTAGTGATTCGGCCGCACACTCCTGGACCGTGACAGCCAGCACGCCACCGGATTCGAGTCCGAGTCCTGTGTGGTGCTTCCACGAGTCCTCTGCCGTAATCAGGTCCCCGTCGTACACGGACAGCTTGCCTTCGTCCTTCGGGGTCGGGCGGAATGCCTGAGACGTTACCCGGTCATTTTGTATGAAGTGAGGATGGATCTGCCTGAGAAGCAGCGTCTCACCGGTCACGGCTTGGCCCCGGCGATCGTCAGACGCGTGATGACCCAGGACCAATCTGCGTCGTCCGTAAGATTCAACTCCCGCTGCTCGACCTGGTTCGTATCGAGATCGAGCGAATGCCAGTCCCCTGACCTTGACTCGAAATCGACCTCTAGAGAGATTTCCCGAGGTTTAATTGACCACTCAAGCTGAATGCCGCCGTCCGGGACTGGGTAAGCGTACGGCCGCGGCAGTGAATGCGGATAGCGATCCTTGAGCACGCGGGCAAGCCAATCGAGTCCTTCATGGGATGGCGCCCGACCGGACCCGTCGAGCCATCCGTCTTTCAGTTTTTTTAGCTCCTCAAAGCGCAACGCAATGTCAAGCGCGTCAGGAAGCGACGATCGCGCGAATTGCGAGCCGGCGTCGCCTCGGGACGATGTGACTGTTGACATGATTGGCACCACCCCTAAGCCGTTGGCTTACTCGCCGGCTCTTCCACGTTCGGAGGAGCCGCTACCTTGGCATCGAGTCCCGCTACTGAGCGCTAATTCTATCATAGTAAACGCCAAGAGTCGATCGAGGCATGACCCTAATCAAAGCTGCAAAGTTGCCGAGCTCGATCGGCTCGAACATCAGCAGATCGCACTCGAACGGAGGCCATTGTCCGATGTCGTCCGCCGCGAAACCAATCCAAGGATCCGTTAACGCGTCGAGCACCGAGGAAACGTTCCGTAGCGCGGTCGCTGAATGGACGTGTGGGAAGGGACCAACATCAAGCTCAACGAAGCTCGTTGCCCATCCAGCTTTCCGTCGCATCGTTGCGATGGGAACAGAGGCTGTTCCTTACCTGCTTCAGGAATTGAAGAGGGAACCAAGCCTTCTTGTCGTCGCGCTTCGCGAAATCACGGCGGAAAACCCTGTCCCACGCGAGTCAAGTGGGAAAATCAGCGACGCTGCAAAAGCGTGGGTGGCATGGGAGGAAAAAAACGGCCTTCTGCGATGAAGCATAAGAAGGCCTGCCGTCGCACGCAGCCAGACAACAGCAAAGCGGACGATGGACAAGTAAACTCGGAGACTGGGAGTGCATCGAGCATGATCTCGGCGCTTTGGTACTTATGGGCCTTTGCTGGTACGGCGTGGTACGCGCCCACAAAGCGCCAGATTGCCATATCTCTCCCTGACGTCACCGGATGACACACCGGAATCTCTCCCTGTCGTCGAGCGTTTCCATCTACCCGCCGGCCGATTGGATCGTACGAAACAAAAGCCGCCACGATGCCCCAGGAAGGCCTTCCCGTAGCGAACGGACAAAAAACAACGCTAAGCGAAGCTCACCATCGCTCGGAGTTCAAGTAGAGTTCGCAAGCCCAAGGCGAGAGGGTGGCAACCAACCGGAAATCATAAGAGTGTTCGACCGCCTCAAAGAAGTCGTCGAGGCTGGCGAAGTCGGAAACTCGCAAGATGACCGGAACCTTCTTGAGCGTGAAACGTCGGGGCATGTCGCACTCGAACGCGAGAGCCAAGAAATCCCTGACACGCCCGCCTTTGCCCTCTGGCCAGAAGGCCCGTCTGAACGCGAGGCCGAACTTGTAGCGGGGAGGGAGACCTTCCCGTCCAGCTCTGAATGAGATGCGGTCATCGTTTAGGGAGAGTGGTTCGCGTGCGAAGGTCTTGAAGACCTCCCAAGCCAACATCGGGTCCGGGTTGTCGAAGGAGAACTCGGCCTCGGTCAGCATTCGCTTCAATCCATCGAGCAGAACCTGGCCCACGTCGGTTCTCATCCGGTGCGATTCTCGCTTCACGCTTCTTTGGGTGTTGATGCCGATAACGACCGATTTCGGCGCTCCTCCCCAGAGTAACCGAATCCTGGTCAGAACGGCCTGAAAGCCGTCCCTTTACCCGTCCCGAAATCGACGTCCCTGCCGGTCGTCTAGCCGCTGAGTTTCGGGACGGACCAACCTTAGCGTTGTTTTTTGTCCGTTTGCTGCGTCGCCGCGATCTGTGCGCACGCTTGCGCCTGCGTGCTCGGGCGTTTTGCTTTACCGAGTGACACCAGAGATGCTCTGTCCAGCCGTCGAGCACAGCCTACTTGGTCAACCGAAGCTCCAGGCGGTCACGATTCGGCCGAAAGCGGGAGATCGCCTCCAGATCGTGTGCGACATACATCATATCCAGATACGGTTTTTCAGGGAAAGGCCGACCGGTCTTGATTCCCATCCACTTATCAATAAACAAATTTTCATTTGCCACGTTAAACTCCTCGATCGCGAGCAGCTCACCAGCCTTTCGATGGTTGATGTACTGAACGATGTCGTCGAAGTAGATAGGGACGCGAGTCAGCATCCGCTTGCTGGCTAGGCTGAGAATCCTTAATGCATCTCTCGCCGAGGAGTAGAGATCCACATCGATCGAGATGAACCCGACCGGCGGATTGCGGAGATCCCCGACGAACCCGGGTACAGTGTCCCTCACATTACCGATAATCAGGGTTGTACGCTGACTGAGCTTGGACCGCAACGCGGCCTCGTCCATAGGATAATCTCCCGGCATCCACGCGTCAGGGTGATCGCGATAATCTCCGATGAATTCCGGAAGCCCTGCGGAGCCATTGTCGAACCCGTACACCTTGATCGAGACACCGGTCGCCTGCTCGACGGCTGCGGCCTCCTTTTCGAGGACGAGCAGACCGTTTCCGCCAGCCACACCGAACTCGATCACCGAGATTTCCGGCACCTTCGATCGGCGTGCTTCCTTGGCGGCTTGGAGCACCCCGATCAGGTAATAAGGACGTGGGCTGACATCCCAGAGTGCCCGGGTTTCCGGGGACACGGGCATCAGCGAATACAGAGCCTTCAAGATCATTCGGAAGGGGGGTTCCTTCGCTACCTTGAGAAGACTATCGCCACTGAACTTCACCCTTCCCCCTCCCGCCCACTGAAATACGTTGTGGCAGAGAAACCGTGTCAAAGTCATGTTGCCGCGCGGCTAGCTCAAGCGCAACTTTCCTGCATTGTCGTCGCGCTCGCCATTCCGACGCGACCTTACCATCCCGCCCGACGGATTGGTAGACGCAAGCCTGCCCGCCTTGACGGCATCATGGCCAGAGTGGAAGCGAACGAGGTGTTTCGCGACCCGCGGGCAGGTAGATCGCTCGAGGTGATGGCGGACTTGTTCGCACGGTTGGCGTGATATAATGAACATGTGCCGACATGAACAATAGTGTACAAGGCACTGTATCCCCCCCCGCAAACCGGAAAACTGTACACTGGCCGTACACTAGGTGGTCCCAGCCGGCCCCGGGCATGCGCTCGAGCGCCCGCTTGCTACGGTCCCTGCGCCCGGTCAAACTGGAGACCACCCCGTCAACGGAGCCAGGCGGATCGTAAGGTGCTCGACCGGTGAAGGCGAACGTAGCCCAAGATGGCAACGAACTGACGGTAGCGCCGTTGACTTCTAAACCCCGCCAGTCGGGGCGGTCGAGAAAGCGCGGCCGGCCTCGGCACTCACACTGTCCTGGGTCTCGAATATAATTATAGGCGACTGCCGGCGAGCCGGTCGGCTGAGCTTTGGCGTTGCACTGGAAAGGCACAAAGGGATGCCGAATGATTCCCTCCACTCCTTGCTGCGGCATGCCGCAGGTCAGGCGTTCCGCTTCGCCTTTGCGGACGGCGAAGAAATGCTGGCCGAGGTGATCAGCTCCTCGCACATTGATGAGGACGACACCGTCATCCTCCTTCGCGTGGGCGCAACGACGGTGGAGAGTGGCTGGCAGGTGCAACTCTCGGACATTCGGTCCGTCAAGGATGCTTACGGCCGATCACTATACCAATCGGCGTAGCCTCGCGCCCCAGCGGCCGCACGGCGCGGCGTTTCCTTTGAGATCAGCGCCGATGTACCGCATCAGCCGCAACGGACAAGAACTCATCATTGACGTCGACCAAGTCGAAGCGATCGAGCCCGCGAGTCGCTCGAGCGCGCCGAGTCGCTACCACGTTGATGAGATAAGCGCCGATTCGTTGCCGTCTGGTCAGACTTCGCGCCGCTGGGATGTTGGGATCAAGAAAGCCGATGGGTCCGTTTGCGCTCGAGCCCGATCCGTGGCAGCAGCAAAACTGACAGCAACGAAGCTCCGATTGCGCTACCCATCAGATACGACAAGCCGCTCGCGGCGCGCGGCGTCCTTCATCGCATTCCAGTTGCTTGTCATCACGGCCTCATCGCCACAGAACGTATTGAATTTAGAGATCCGCTTGCTCGTTTTTTCGACAATCGTTTTTGCATTCGCAAGAGATTCGATTGATTTGTCGTCCAACTCATAATCCGCGCGATTTCGGTGATGCCTCAGGTCGTTGAGACTTATCGCGATTGTCTTCAGCTCTTCCCCGTGAGCACCCGACAGAATCCTGTACACCAACTCGTGGCACTCGGATCGCTTTACTGGCAATTGAATTCCCGCTGCAAGCAGTCGCCCAGCAACGACATGGTATAGAGCATAATACGCGCGACTCACCGCAGATCGGATCGCAGCCGGTTCCGTCGGTTTCGCGGCCAATAGAAATCCTGCAATCTCACAGAACTGAGCCGGATTCATGTGCAGTCAAATCATACGAAAGGCGAAGGCGAAACAGTTTGTCCATCGGGATCTCACGAACGGCGGCTGTTTGAAACCGCTCTTCCGACGCGAGCACATCATCAACTGATCCGGTTAGTCGAAAACCAATCGCCAGGTAGTCGTCGTCAGTCTCTGGATCATTCGAAGCTTGCACGCTCACGGGACCAATCAGGTTAAACGAGGCGTGCGCCAAGCTGGCGTACTGATGAACGGCATGTACTAGCCCCAGCGTTTCGGCGAGTTTCCGAGCGCTTCCGGTCCATTCCACAGCGGAAACCGCTGCTGGCTCTTTGCATGTCATCGTATTCGCCGCCTGGTCGCGAAGGCGACCCGCAGCGGCCGCATCGCCGACACTGACCAGGGGTTGCACCCAGTACGCAGTCGACGTGTTGAGAATGCTTGGACCTGCAAGGGTGCCGCGAACACACGCGATCGTCGCCGCGAGGAAGCGTGCGTCCGTCGTCGATTCTCCAACTACTGCGACCGCTCCTGCAAAATCAGATTCCAACTTCCGAACGACTGCACAATCTCGATCGGCAACGACGACTCCCAACACACCACGCGAGTCTCTTTGCCGGTCGTTGGCAACTGACAATGAACTCAGTAGTTTGATGCATTTCGTCAGAGAACCCACGTCTTCGATCGAGTAGGTATTCGTTATTGTCTCTAAACTCACGTTAGACCCCCGGAAAGACGTGCCTGAGAGTGTTGTCGAACTGCGTAGGAACGAGCGCGAAGAACTCCTCGACTACAACAAGTTCAAAAGATCGGGCTGCGGAATATTCTGTAATTGTGTTTATATCCTGCTCGATTGACATTGCCTTCAATGCGTCAGGCTCTTTAAGCGTTGGATGTAGTGAGGGACCGGCTGAACATCGCAGCCAGTTGTTCACCATTAGCCCAGCGTTAAGCTCGAAGCGCTTGCGAAAACGAATGTCAAAATCGTCGGCGCCGTCGATGGCGCCTGATGGCGCAACAAAAAAAGGTTGACAGAAGTGTCCCGCGGCTGCCCCCGCCGGGTTTTCCGCAACAGCCCTTCGGGTCAGTACGCATGCGAGCCTGAACACTCTTACTCTGGCGTGCTCAATGTAGGCGCGCAGAACCCCCGTGCTCCACGCGAGACTACCAGCGATGTCGAGATCCTCGTCTACCACGCTTCTCTGAACAAATACATCCACGCGGCTCGGCCCTGCTTGGACCCTTTTTCTTGAATCTTCGCTCTCTATCAACAATCGGGGTAATTCCGGCGGGAACTCTGCCGTGAAATCCGAAGAAAACACGAGCCGGGTAAGCACTTCGTCCTGCGCCATCAGAAAAGTCACAGCACGGGCCGTATTGAACGCGGCATCTATCATGAACATCGAGGACTGGATAGCTATCGGCCTAAATGCCTCGTATGAAATCACTTGCGTAATCTCGTCTCGCTGTTATCGCAAGCCAGGTCAAGGAATTGTGACACGCACTTAAGTATAGGACGGTGCAATGAGGATGCACATAGACCTCGAGCGCGGGGGTCTATCGTGCCCGTCGTGCCTTCATCCTTATATCACCGCCTTGCCGCCCACGCCACCAACGCCGCGTCCGCCAAACACGAGCAATAGACGCTAAAGGCGTCTAACATCCACCTACGGGATTCTGGCATCTTTCGGTGGCCGGGATGATCAACTCGGCGGTCGGTCCCTGGCGGAATGCCATCGCCCTCGTTGACCCCCACATCCCTTCGTCGGGCTGAGCGAAGCACTCGGCCAGGGAGATGATGTCGGGCACGGCTGCCGCCGGGATCGAGACGACCGATTCCGCGTCTTCCGCTGGCGGCTTGTGCGCGGCGATTTTCCGCGCAATCTCCTGGAGCTTGGCTCCTGGTACAAATCCGGAGATTCTCTCCACGTCGTTCGGATCGACCTCGGCAAGCCAGCCGCAATGCACGGCACAGCGTTGTCGGAGTCCGGTCTTGACCGCGCCCCCGCGATGCCAGGGCAGCTCTACGTACTCGTCCGTCACCGGAGTAGGTAGGGTGGTCGTAATTGCTGCCACCAGAATCGGCGCACCGGTTGAAATCAAGTCATCGGACGTCGATTAAAACATGTTATAAGCCGCTGAAGTCCTCGTCCCACCACTCTTGCGGTGGCGGATGGTTCCTGGCCATCTGCACGAGTACGTCCATTGAAGGCAGCATCTTCTGCGCCTTGATTCTGTCCAGCGCATCTTGGAACTCGTCGCCAGGAACATCGAACCGCGTCACTCGGCTGTCGTGGGCGGTCAGGATCGCCGGTGAAGCGATATCCTGAGAACAGAATACCTGTCGTCGGCCCAGCTCTTGCTCGTCTACCGAGACCACCAGCGAGTATACGCCAGGGACTGGAATGCTTACGCTCCCCAGGTGCGCAAGAAACGATTGGCGGGCTGGCAGATCAGGGCAGTCCTCTCTCAACGATAGAGGGCCGAACTCTCGGGTTACATTGGTGAGGAAGGCGTTCCCGTCCGGAGCGATCGAAGTCATGCGGAACTGATGGACGCTCGCCGCTTCGCCAGGAGCGACGAGGACGTTCACAATGACAGCCAGGCTGGGAACCACCGCTGGGAACCGGGCGGCCTTGATGTGGTCGATCCCGCCGCCGAACGCAAAAAACCTCCCGGAGACGACCTCCGCGTTCTCGGCAATGAAGAAACTCTCCAATTCCATTCCGCGCACCCTTATAGACCGCAGTCTCGGCGATCGTAACCAAAGTCGCATCGCGGCCCGAGAGCCGCAATGTCGGTCCCGGCACGTAAGCCTAACTCTAACATTCGGCAATCATTTATGTCGAATGGGCAGAGTGAGAATTGAACTCACGACACCAGGATTTTCAGTCCTGTGCTCTACCAACTGAGCTATCTGCCCCTCATTCATGTACGGATGTAACGATAACGAAGCCTGCCATCGCTGTCAACGGTTTGGTTGAACCGCGGGATGACGTGGCTGCCAGACGAGTTGTGGCACACTCTCCGTCATTCTTGCTCGAGTTTGTTCTCATTTTGCGCCATGTCGTAAGTTCAAGAAAAAAGGCTGACCACATGTGCGGGCTTGGCCGAAGCCCAGGGAATGAGTGGGGACATGCAGTCGTCGTCGTTCGGAGATCACGGTGCTGCCGGGACGCCACTCCCTGACGACTCTCATTCCACGTCGCTGCGGTTGCCTTTGGCTCGCTTGCTTCAGCTTGTACTGATCCTCCAGTCCGAGCAGTTTCCGAATGCACGAGCGCTGGCCCGTGCATGTGCGGTCAGCCGGCGCACGATCTACCGTGATCTTGCCAACCTGGAAGCCGCGGGGCTTTCGGTATACTATTGCCCCGAGAAGCAGGGCTACGAGCTGGCCCGCGAGTGCTGGATCCAGCCGACTCAACTCGATGATGACGAGGCTCTGGCCCTGCTGGCCATGAGCCGTCTCGGAGCCATACCCGACCCGTTCGGTCCCCTGCTGCCGACCCGGAGCGCCCTGGCCAAGGTGATCCAGACCCTGCCCGCGGATGTTCGGAGTCGAATTGCACTCTGCGACGAGCTGATTCCCGAGGAAGCCGTGAGCGTCAAACTGGCACCGGAGCGCCGAGCGCGTTTATGAGACGGTCCTGGGTGCCCTGTCGCAGCGCAAACGGCTGCGGTTATGGTATCGAGATCGCGACCGGGGTCATCTGGCCACGACCAAGCTAGGTCTCTACCGGCTGGCACGGCTGGAGAATCGCTGGTCTCTGATCGGGTACTCGTCAGCTCACCGCGAGGTCCGTTCGTTCTGGCTGGCGTGGATCGAGCGCATCGAGCCGACGGACGAGCCCTACGTGACCCCGCCGCGATTTCGGCTCGATCGTTTCCTGGAGAAATCCACGGGCAGCCATCGCGGTCCGCTCCAGGAAATCCAACTTCGATTCACGGCGCGGGTTGCGCCTTTGGTCAGAGACATGCCTCGGCAAAGCGGCCATTCCCAGGTTGCCAGGGATTCCGGCGATCTCGACTTCTTTCTCATGGTCGAGGCGCTCGACGACATCGTGTGCTGGGTGCTCGGTTTCGGCGACCAGGTCGAGGTGATCAAGCCGGATGAGCTCAGGGTGGCCATCCGGAAGTGGGCCGAACGAATCGCCCGCCGGTATTCGGAGGCGTCCACCATACTGCACGCCAACGGCAGCGAGTCGGCGTCCCATTTTCTGCCGTCCCCGCCAGGAAATGGGCGAGACCACGCGACGGGTCAGAACGGGCAGACGAATTCGATGGATGGTTGAGGTCGCATCGATCCCGCGGACTATCGCTCGTTCGCCGGTGCGGGCGGTTCGGTCCGCGGGTCGGTTGAAACCGTCTGTGTTGATTGTATGTTTGGAGGATTGAAAGAACCGACATTTCGGCGCGGATTTACGCAACGAATCCGGACTTTCTGTGGATCGTATTGGATGGGGGCTCCCTCCTCAGAGGTGAAGACTCACGACCCGGCTTGGCGTTTCGCCGACGCCGCGGTGAACAAAGGAAGCGCAGAGGTCGACGAGAAGAGTAAGCTCAAAGTGCACCACGAGTTGCGTGTCGGAACTCTGCGGCAGTCATGCGAAGCTGAAGGCGTGGGCGATTCGTTGAAAACGGATAGTCGATCGCGTACCATGAACCATTTGGGAACTGCAGATTTGCTCCCGCTTCGATGGTGACTTATGCCCGCTGAGCACGTTCGTTCACTACCAGAGTTAGGAGAATGGCAAACCGAGCTCTTGCGACTGACGGTATTTCGGCCGCCTGGCGAGCGGGATCCCGGTGTCGATCTTTGGCAGAGAATAACCGGGGATGTGCCGGACTCTCAGAGCGTCAAGCCGAAGACCAGCGAGCGCCAGGAGGCCGGCGCGTTCGGTGAAGGCAAATTGCTCCTGCAAGTCGATCCAATTCGGTTAGATTGGTTTTACTTTCCTGACCAGAATCGTAAGGATGGGGATCGAGCGGGAGTATCGTTTCCCGCGTCGCTGGAACTGTTCTGCGGGGCCATGAAGAAGTGGCTTGTGGATTGTTCGTCGATCACGAGAATGGCGTTCGGTGCGGTATTGAGATTACCGGTCGCGGATCGGGGGACAGGATATCGGCGAATCTCCGAGCTCCTACCGTTCAATGTCGATCCCGGTACGTCCTCTGACTTCCTTTACCAAATCAACAAGCCGTTGGAGTCTACTGTCGTCGCTGGACTGAAGATTAACCGTCTGTCGAAGTGGAGCGTTGGGTTCATTGCGAAGCAGTCGATAGAGTTCAACGTTCCAAACACCGAAGCGGTTGTTCGGACGCTTTCGCAGGACAGTCATTGTCGGATCGAGCTTGACATCAACACGGCGCCGGAGCCTCGAATCGATTTGCCAGAGGACAAATTTGCCCAGCTTTTTGATGAGCTGGTTGAACTTGGCTTGGTGATCGTCCAGAACGGGGATCAATCATGATTGGTGTGTCCGTCCAAGCGCAGACGGCGGGCGGTCCCTCCTGGCAGCCTGGGTGGGGACCACTGATCCAACCTGACCCTGGGGGCCGCTATCCGATCGAGTGGTATCTAGAGTTTCGCGGGGAGACTGATGAGGTCGGTAATGCACTTACCGACAGGCAGCGACCAACGGACGCCATAATTATTATAACATATATTCCAGACGGGACTGCGTCTACTTCGTCGTCGACCCAGGCGCTGGGCGGCGCTGAGCTCACGACGGACTTCGCAGTCAATTCGGAATCTGGGCGTGATCTTTTCGCTCGGGATTTGCCTACGCTTGATGTGCCGATGTCGGTCAAGCTTCCGCCCGTTCACAGCGTTTCTCCGCTCGGTCGAATTGACCATCTTCCGCTTGGCTTCTGGGCAAATACATTGATACAACGCCGCGCGACGAGCGTGAACCCGGATAGCACCCGCGGATTGGTCAGCAAGCATCGGGAGCACGAGATGTACCTTAAAGAAGTTTCCTCGGTTGGGGCACCGCCGCCGATCACGCCTGAAACTGCCTTGCTGGCTCGGATGGCCTGGCAGACGATCTTGGATGCTTTCTCGACAATGCCTGTTCCCGCGGCTTGCACTGGTCCCGATGGTGAGATGTTCTATTCATGGGACCGTGGGCGGCATCATCTTGAGCTCGAGATCATTCCCGGAAAACCGAGCGAATTCTTCTATCGCGACCGAGAGACCGAGGATCTTTGGGGCGAGGATTACAACGTGGGTGATCCGCTTTCCGCCGAAGCCCTCACGAAGCTCAGGCTCTTCATATAAGCCAACTACCTGTGACTCGATATGGCCATGCTTCTGCCGGGAATCGACGGGGATCCGTTGCCTGAAGGGACGTTGGTATTCAGGATCGGAGCGAAGATGCACTTAAGCCCCGAGGCCCTCGAGCAGAAGAGCAGCCAGAGCTAATGTTCAAGCCCTCATCCGCGGATGGGAAAATGCCCGGCAAACGGTTAACGGTCTGGGTTGAGGAGCTTACGCTGCCCGACCAAGCTTGGGTATTTATGGGCTGCAACCCCGCCAACGAGGTTGTCGCCTGCCTCGACGTCGAACAAATACGCGCGATCCGGCCACCCGAAACCTTTCATTCGCTCGAAATCGAGTGGGAGAAGGCTTTGCTGGCGGATGGCAGCGTGAACCTTGAGGCTGGTGCTGAAGGTCACGCCGGCATCGCCGGACTCTGTCAGGGCGGCGACGGTCAGACCGACAAGAAACGGCGGAAGGCGCTACGTTCCAAACTGGCCGACATCGCGAGTATTAGCCCTACCCGTGCCCGGCACGACATACCGGAAGAGAATCTCCGTATGGCGGCGTACTTCATCTACGAAAAGGAACGCGGTCGCAATGATTCGCCACTAGCCCATTGGGTAAAGGCAATCCGACAACTCCGACGGGCTCGGGTGCTAGCGCGGCAGAAGCAATTGGGCTAGGGGCCAGGGCACTGACCGAGCTTGAGGCGCAACGGTCAGTAAGTGCGACAACGCCAGGACGTAGCAAACCGGTAGGTCGGCCGGGATTGCCAGCCCAGCCGATCGATCGCGCAAGGGAACACTCGCCGATGACTCGCTTCGGGGTCTCCGGCATAGCCGGGGGCACGGCTTGATCGCCGAACCGTTGGCGCCACTGCTCGATGATGACGCCGTTGCGGCGGTCGGCGCTGGCGTCAATGATCAGGCGGCCAGAGGTGATCTCTCGGCGCGCCATCGAGCCGGCCATGGCTTCAACCTCGTCGTCGGCGATTGTCCATGTTCAAACGGACACCTGGGCGGGGCCAATCTCGTGCAGGCAATGAAATATGGCATCGATCATGCTGAACTGACCGCGCGTGATGGCGAACAAGCGCATTTCGTTCGCAATTGAGCCGATGCACTTGGCGGCGTTCTCGAAGGATTCGACTACCCGCTTGCGATGCATGGGGCCTCGTAGGATGAGGGGTCCGGTTGATTATACGGGTGGTGAGAGGGGCGTCAATTAGCCGAGATGGTTCGGGAGACGATCGCCGGGGTCGAGATGGTGGATTTAGCTAAGGCGGGTGTCGTGGACTCGCTGGAGGCGATTGTGGGCGAGAATTGCCGAATCTGTCGGAAGGTACTCAAGCCACGGGAAGGCATGCGGCTCGATTTCACATATCGCGCCAACGGCCAGCCCGCGTTTCTGGGCAGTCAAGGGAAACCCGTCTACCTGTGCTACGGATGCATTCTGGGGCCGATCGCGTCAACGCTCTTGAGTGATTCCAGGAAGCCCGCGGCGGAGGAGGTGTCATCACGACGAATCCAAAACAGACAGCGGGTACGGCCCTAGCCGATATCGCCAAGTGGAGCCGGCGGACGTTCCTTGTGACTGCCGCCGGCGCCGTGGCTGCGATCCCGACCGTGCAACCCGTGGCCCTGACGGCCGGATACCTGCTCTCGGAATACCGGCGCGCCTGATATGGTTCCAGTTCAAGCCAAATAAAGCCGATAGTAGATGGGGGAGGAAACACCTAATGATTACCGGACGAGACTTGCTTGAATGTGTCGAGTCAATGAGCCAAGAAGATAGGCGCCGACTCGCGCTTCTGTTGGCTTCCGTCTTTCGCGATGCGTGGAGCGCTATTGACTCGTCAATCGGGCTGGGGCCACAGGCTAGCCAGATCTATCTTGCGAAATCAGTGGAGGCGCAACCTAATCCTCGCTGACGGGAATGCCTCGCGATCTGAGCAACTCGATAATATGATCGTTCAAGAACGTCTGCACAATTCCGTAGAGACTCGGCACGAGCACGGCTGGTGGGGTCGGCCACGGAAGGCCAGTTTGTTCGATCAGCATTGTTTGAAATGCTGTGCAAATACCGCATGCCCGCCCGGTCTTCGGGACAATGGCCGGTCCCCCGCTGTTGCCTGGATTCACCGGCTTGTCGATTCTGTACTTGATCGGGAAGCTTGGAGAACCCTTGCATTGTTGAACATCGTCGGAATGTGCAATGACGGCCGACGTGAGCCTCGTGCTCAGGAAAGTGATACTGTGAGTAGCAGGATACCCGGGAGGAAAAAATTGCTGCAAGATAGCAGGAGGGATCTCCGACACGATCGATTCATTCAGTGGAAAACCGAATGCGTAAATTGAATCGCCTTCTTCAAGGGCTCGAATCGAGATTTCGATGAAGGGGAAACCTCTGAGGCCATCAAGCCCCAGCCTGTCTTTGTGATCCGAGAAATTACCCTTGAAAAGCGCCAGATCAGCGCCTCGCTCGATGTGATCGAGCCTGAACCCATCGAGAAACAAGTTAGGTCTTTGCGCCGTCGGTCTGACAAGACCCATCTTGTCTAGGTCGGTTCTGGGCTGCCCTGTTGGTGTACTGTCCTGCGTGATTACGTGCGCCGCCGTTATAAACCACCCATCCGAAGAGACAAAAAACCCCGTTCCGCGTGCGCCAACATGGTCGTTTAAATTCGGATCGGGAAGGTGGACGCAGAATGTAGCGGCCTTCGTCGCAGGGATACTTGCTTTGATCATCTGAGTATCAAAAGACAACCCCCACGCAGGCCACTACACCTGCATGGGGGCTTGAGCCTGAAACTCGCGCTTCTGGCTATTCGGTTCGCGTGGTAGTGGGCACGCTGTTGATTCGTCAGGATACCACGTTGTCTGGCGACTGAAAAAGCCGCCGGCCGATGGGGCCGAGAAGGTCCGCAAGCAGACTAGAGATTAACGACGAGAGCCTTCAATCTAGGCCAGCATTGTCTTAGATTTTTTTCGGGAACTCCCCTGCTGGAGGGATATCGGGCGGTAACACCGTCGGGCGTTGCTGCGATCGTTGGATTTGCTCGGGCCAATCCGTGGTGGTCGCCCATTCCCGCGGCGGTGGCGCGGTCAAAGGCTCCAAAGGACGAAATACTCCGACGTCGTCAATTACACCTGGCACCCAGTCTTCGCCAAGACCGTTTTCTGGGGCAAGAGCCTTCTTGATGACGTTGCCAGTTGTTTTGTTACCGAAAGCATTCGGGGTCTCACCCATCGCTGCCGACCCTCCTTCAACAACGTTTTCAAGCGTTTTTGATCCGGTTTGCGCCACGGGCACGGCCGGGGCACTCTGTGAATCTAGACCGCGCAATCGTGGCGCACCCGAATACGTCAAGCAAGTGGCCAGCACTTGAAGACGCCTCAACCCGGCGGGGATCGAGGCGTCGCGACCGACGACAGACAACGTAGTGTACGGTTAGTGTACAGTTTTCCGGTTTGCGGGGGGTACACTACGCTGTTTACTATGGTTTATGTCTTAATATGTTCACTAACTCACGCCAACCGTGCGAACAAGTCCGCCATCACCTCGAGCGCTCGAGCCGCCCGCGGGTCGTGGAACACTTCGTTCGCTTCGACTCTGGCCATGATGCCGTTCACCCGGCGGGTGTACTCCGCCTTTGCCTTCCCACGTTCAAATGGGGCTGGACGCAATGCCGCAATCTCGCGACCGGCGCGGCGAGCCTCGAATAAGGGCCGGTCGAGGTCGTGGACGTCTTGGGCGTTCGCCAGTGCGTCGAGGGCGCCGAACGGGTCGTGGGGCGGGATCGGTGTGATTCTCCGTCGAGGGGTCGAGGTTGAGACCCCGCGGTCTCATTGCCGATCAGTCTACAGCCGGTGCCAGGCGGACGGAAACGGCCAGCGGTGCCGCGCTCGAGGATTGGGGACGACTCCATCCATCAACTGGAGGGGTCGGACCGCTGTTCGGCGCTCGCGGTTCTTAACAACTCCGACACTATGCGCTGCTCGCGAGGAGAGAGTTGGACGCCAAAACCGTCTTTCTGCCAATAATTCGGAATGCCTGCACTTGTGCCCGTCGTCGTGAAATTAAGAGTCGCCGTTGCGGGTGGAGACTCGCCGGTTGTTACTGTAGTCCCAGCGAACACGATCGTCCTCGCCTGCTCTGCCCTTTGCAGCGATCTCGTAAGCTCAAGTATCTCCTTGATCATGTCGTCTGGCGACCGGTCGGGTTCTTTGATGTGCCGATTTTCACCGAGAATGGCGCCATATGGATGCTCAAAGTCGCTCCACCATTTATCGAACGCGGCCATGGCGTGCTCGGTAGATAGCCTATCCTTTCGTTGACCGTTGATCGTCTCAATCAGTTTTCGCATATGGCCCCGTTCCGGCAACGAGGCATTGAACACCGAGAGCGGTGGCTTAAGATCGGTGGGTGACAGGCCGATCAACAAGGGTATCACGCGATTCTTGGTAAGACCCTTGGAAAGGGCGCCAGCCTCAAACATAATCCATGGCGCCTCTTTGTTGTCGCGCGTCACGCAGATGATTCCCAGCCCTGTGGAATCCAAAGCCTCGGCGATGTCGCCGAACCAGATCGAGCCCTTCTCGATGTCCTCGGATGAAATCCATACGTCGACGCCCTGTAGGACGTTTGGAATCCATCGCCTCAACAGTTCGGCCACGTCCCGACTCAAAGAGCCGGACCAACTGACAAAGACTTGCATCGCGCTTGTCCAGGTGTGGGCATCGATGGCCAGCGGCTGGAAATCCTTATACGGATTCTACCAGCTTGAATACCGTTTGCGCGTCGAATACCATGTATTTTCGCGAACTTTGTTACCGTTTACGGGGGTCGAAGGGAGAAAGGTGGTTTCTGCAAAGCGTTGAGAAGTAACGGTTTAGGTTGAGACTCAAAGTGCTCGGGCGCATAGCTCAGGTGGCTAGAGCGCACCCCTGATAAGGGTGAGGTCCGAGGTTCGAATCCTCGTGCGCCCAATGGCTTATCCGGTAGTGACTTACAAATCGCCGAACTGCGGTAAACTTATCCGCCGATGATCGGCAGTGCGGCCGAAAAGCGCCATGCCAAAGGGGTAGTACTAGCCCCTTGGGAGGCCGCAACGATGCCGCGACTGATTCACAAGATTCCGAAGTACGCGCTTCACAAAGCGTCTGGCCAAGCCCGGGTCAAGCACAAAGGCAATGTGAAGCACCTGGGTGTCTACGGCACTCACTGGGCAGAGCTGGCGTCGAGTTCGCGCTCATGGCAACCCGAATCGCATGTCAATCTGGCAAAGGTGCGCTTGTCGGCGAAAGACGCCGCGCGGCTCAAGTTCAAGAATCCGCCGGTTTCCGCGGAAGAGAGATGGAAGGGTAAGGATCCGCGCGAGGTTGCAGCGGAAGGAATGATGAGACCGGACCCTTAAATGATCGGTCCGGAGCGAACGGAGGGGCTCGACGATTTCCACGACAGCGACCCGACGATACAGCATGATCGGCAAGCCGGTGTCCACGGCGCTCGCCAGGCGTCGAGGATGCCGCAAGGGGCTGCGCGGGGTGCTCATCCGGGTCGACGGACATCCGAGACTGTTCACGGTCTGGGGCTCATCCTGGGGCGCCAACCGGGCTCTCGGGATAACCGCCTATCCAGCCGGTGAACCGAACCGGTGTCACCTCATTGTGTGGACCCGGAGGGGCACAAGTTCACGCACACGGCGACCTGCTACCTGAACCCGACTTATCCGCCAGGCATGCTTCACGGCTTGCGGCCGGAAGAATGCATCCTCGCCGCGCGGTGGCCAGTCGTGTGCTGTCGTCCGCGGGCGGTTCGTCGAGCAAGGCCGGTCGAGGTCGAGGAGGTTTGACGGTTTATTGGCATCGAGTATGCCCTACTCTCCTTTTCGTCGGCCACGCGCTATATCAACCCAAGCCGTTTCCCTTCCACAAACGAAGTATAAGTGAATGGTTCAAAGAGAATCTTGAACTCATCGTCGCTTCGCTTCCCTTGCCGCAATTCGACACCCGTATTCTGACCGGCAAGTATTAGGCAGATAATTTCAAGCCCCTGCCGGTCAATGTTGGGGCCAAAATATACGGCTTTGAGTGCTTCCGCTGGGTAGGCATAGAGTGTTCCAACGGTCTTGTGAATTGCACGCCATTCCCGTTCGTACGCCCAACTGGAGGATTTGGTGCAATACGCCTTCTCGATCAACTGGCAAGCGTCCCCGTCACATATAAACGGAATGAGAGATATTTCCGGTGTGCGGTCGTCGTAAGTCACCTTGTGAAACTTGTGGAACGCCTCGCACTCCGTACGAAACTCAAGACAGAACCCCCCGTATTTGCCGCCGTAGTGTCCCCACATCAGGAGATTGTCATTCACTTCCGAGAAGCAAGAGACGCCGTTCTCTTTGAGGAAGCGCTCTCTCTCTGCTTGAAATGAAGTCCTGGCACTTTCAACAAAATAGTCCCTGAGTTTGTCGTCAGTCAGCGATTCCACGTATTCCCTGAGAGCAGCGGGAGGATTAGTTCGCGCTAGAAAACCACGCCGCATTGCCCGGAATTCATCGACTGTGTGTTCAGCAATCCGGATGGTTATTGTGCAGTCATACATGTCATTGAACTGGCGCGGAGAGCCGAAATAGATCGCTTGATTCTTTAGATTCAACAGACTTTGGGCGTTGTAGCTTTCATACTTGAAGATGGTCTTCGGTGGCGTTTCCATTGGTGGATATCGAGCCTGGTGTTTGACGAATCGGGGCAATGGAGTTTTTCGACTAGCAGTTTCAGCCAATCATAGCAGACTCACACCTTCGGCAAGAGTGCGCGGGCGCTCGAAAACGCCTGAACCCGGCGGAGGTCGAGGCGTCGAAATCGGCGAGCTGGTCGAGGGGCCGAACGGATCGGGGCGGCATCGGTGTGATTCTGCGTCGAGGGGTCGAGATTGGACAGACTTGGCCAACCGTTAGAACGACGGAGCGACGAGAACGGGCCACGGCGCCGACAGCGGAGACGATCGTGAGATGACGCGAGACGATAAGCAGACTGCCGCGGAAAACGGCTGACGGATGTCATTAGGTTTGTGGTCCTCGCGCTGGGACAATGACGTCGAGCTTGGCGAGTGGCCAGTGCAATGCATGCGTGCGCGAAAGGAAACTCGCTCGTTAATCGGCGCAGAATGCAACAAGTGGAGCATGTCCGAACTTGGAAAGATCAGATAGAATAAGTGATTTGGGTGCATAGGTGGCCTCCGATGCGTTCACTCAAGCGCCTCTTCCTAAAAGGTTGTCTGAGAGGGTGTTACGAACAAGTTTGCTTCCGATGCCATTTCTCTGCTATATCTTACATCAGTAAAACACGTCGTCAAAGCGATCTTTTTCCGTTGATTTTGACGATCATTCCGCCTCTGAAAAACGAATACCTTATTGATAGCTTGGCGAGAAAGAGAGTATCTTTCGAGTAAGGGTGCTGACGATCATTGGCGCGAGTCAGAGAATTGTCAGCATCATAGCCCACCCGTGGAGACCATCTTCGCTGTGCGTAGACTGAGAGGAACGCACGGCAGGATGGCAGTCGGGCAGCCTAGGGACCAGTCGTTTTGGTCAGCCACGGAGCCGGACGCGTTCTCAGTTGCCAGCCACGAGAAAAGCTATTTCTCGGGAACGCTATTGCCGCTAGGCGAGTTGCTACGGTTTGTGAGGGCGGGGAATCATACCCTCCGCCCTCACTTTTTACCATCTTCGGACAGGTCGTTGATAGATGAGGCCCCTTCCTTCCTTACGGGGCAGCCTGGCGTCGTCCCAATAGCTCTGCTGGACCGGGTAGCCGGTGACGAAGGTGACGTCGCGGCCGTCGCTATCGGGCGCCACGGTGACGTAGTAGCGCTTGGCGGGTCTCCGTCTTTCTCCAGACGGATAAGCCAAGAGATATGCGTCATTGTTCCAATTTTGGTGGTTTGAGCGAATCTCAGTGGGATCAGTCAGCGCGATCAGAATCCAGCCGATGCACTCCGCGCGTTCTTGAGACCAAAGTACTCGGCTCCTGTCACCTCGCTTGTCGTGATCGCGTCGGAAACACACGTGCCTGCATGAGTCTTTTGGAAATCTTACTATTCGGTTTAGGACGTCCCTAATCACCGCCGAGTGGTAGAGTCGGTCAAACTCAGCCTGATAAAAACTGAACGCTTCCTCGCCCCCGAACCAACAAAGCGCCGGGCATTCGTCCTTGTGTCTCTCGGTCATCGAGAATCAAATTCCTGCGGAATCCTCGCCGATTGCGTCCGCGACCAGCGCGCACCCCTTTAGCTACCCCTTTCCACCAGAATACCCCCTTGCGATGTGAGGTGATAGTGGGCAATATAGCCTATTGCATTTCGCTCCGAACCCCTATAAAATGAGCGTTGGCAATAGGTTTTCGGTCGAAAACGCAACGGCGAAAAAAGTTGCTCAGGTGGCTAGAGCGCACCCCTGATAACGGTGAGGTCCGAGGTCCGAATCTTCGTGCGCCCAAATAGCTTGACGACCCAGAATGGAAAACCAGCTATCGGTAGCGGCCGACGAGTGAGCGATTATCGCAGAACCGCTTGAGCCTTTCCGCGATTCGTCAAGCGCGGAACCCTCGTTCCGCTGTATCAATCATTTGACCCCCACGGCACACGCAGCGCGTGGCTGCCACGAATCCGCCGAGTGCGATAAATATCAGTGCCAGCGACGACGGTTCTGGTACCGCCGCCGCGCCGATCGTGATCACACCAGTGTTGGACGTGAACGGGATCGAATCGCCCGCGGCATCCTGGAAGTAGTTGAAATTGGGGTCCGTGCCCATGGTCACCAAGAACGTGTCCCCAACCGAGGGAGGAACCGCGGTCGCCCGCGTGAAATCGAGCGTCACCAGGAGCGCCCCGCTGGGCAGGACCGTCACGTCGTTGCCACTGTTGGTGAAATCGCCGCCGATGAATGTGTCATTGGTATAGTTCGTCGTGTAGAGGTTGCCCATCGACAGCGGTGCGCCGGGATTGGCGGCGTTATAGTCGATCTTGAAACTGTCTGTCGCGAACACGTAGGCGGGATTGGAAAACTCGGAATCGTTCTGGGGCGAGAGGAAGGCCAGTTGGCTCGTGGTGCCCGGTGCCGGCGCGACAAAGAATTGCAAATTGAAGACCTGTAACGGGTCTCCACCGGTCAGGTTGCTGCTGATCGTCACGTCCACGGAACCCGTGGTTCCGGTGATCGTGGTGCTGCCGATGTCGACGATGAGACCGGCCCTCGCCTGAGCGGCAGCCAGACCAAGACAGACGATACAAACCCAAGCTACATTGAAGACGTGACGCATGGATAAAGCCTCGCAAAGAATGAGGGGCTGCATATCGACCTCAATCGTCAAGATGGAGGGTTCCGGAGAGCTTGTTGCCTTTCAACTTGGCTTTCTCGGCGTACTCCAGATCGAGGGAATTCACTGCGCCGCTGCCGTCGACGTCCGCCGCAAGATTGGCGCCCGACTCGCCGATCGCCGCGTTGATGGTCGCGAGGTCGGCATTATTGACCACGCCGTCGCCGTTGACATCACCCAGGAGCCGGAAAAACGTCTTGGTGGAGATCTCTCCGCCCAACGACGCGGCGCTGATCTGATAGTAGCCGTCGCCGGTGGATGACGTCGGATCGCCGGTGATGCCGCCCTTGCCGAAATCGATCTCGAGACTCTTGCTGCCCGTGATCGAGACCTCGCTCGCAAATAGCGGCACGTTGGCATTGCCCGTGCCATTCAAGCCAAGATAGGTCAGCTTGAGCTCCGGACTGGTTGTGTTCAGGCTGTTGATCACGGCCGGAAGGTCGGTCGGGTTTTCGAAGGTCAGATCCAGGTATCGGACAAACGAGCGGCCGACACTCCCCTTCTGGACGTTGATGCTTTGCAAAACAAGCGTGGGATCGATCGTCAAGGTCGCTGTCGACTGGCTGCCGAGTGTCGCCGAGCCTGTCGGGTCTGTCAAAGCGAGCTTGACCGTGACGGGGTCGATCGATGCCGCGTCATTCAGAATCGGCACCGTGAAGCTCTGGCTCGTGACGCCGGCCGCAAAGGTGAGGGTGCCGCTCGCGGACGTATAGTCGGCGCCCGCGTGGGCCGAGCCGTCGGATGTCGCATAGCCAACCGTCACTGTTCCCGCACTGCCACTTGTGCGGTCTACAGTGATCGTTGCCGTGCCTTGATCGGCGTTGGCCGTAAAACTCGCGACGCTGAAACCAAGCTGGCCGGCCGACTCGGTGGGGCCGACGAGCGTGACAGCTTGCGAGAATTCGGAGGTGTCGCCGATCGAGTCGGTGGCCGTGGCGGTGAGGACCTCGCCGCCGCTCGTGGGTACCGGCAGGTCGAGAGTGACCGTCGCGTTGCCGGAGACGTCGGTCGTAACTGTCGTGGAACCGAGGTACACCTGACCCTGGCCGTATCCCGAAGGATCGGCTTGGGGGCTCTCGTAGAAGCTGATGAGGAAGCTCGCGCTGGGCGCGCTATTCAGGGTTGCGACGACCTGGGTCGTGGAACCCGCGAGGGCCTGGGTGATCACGGGGAAGTTTTGCAGCTCGTTGGGCCCGGTGTGCGGGCCGCCGGAAGTGTTCAACGTAACGCCGTCGCCGCCGAGGTCGATGCCCAGGTTGCCGTTTCCGAAGATCGAATTGGCCAGGATCGTGATCGGGCCGCCATTGACGACGTTGACGCCGCGGCCGCCGTTGTCGTCGATCGTGTTGCCGGCGCCGGCGGCCGTGCCGCCGATCGTGATGTTGGTGGGCAATAAGAATTCGCCCCCGTTGGAATCGGTGAAATCCACCAAGATTCCGTCGCTGCAGTTGCCCAGGGGGCTGACCTCATCGGCCTGGGTTCCGATCACGTTCCCCTGGATAACCGTGTAAGAACCCGAATTGATCGCAATCCCCTGCTGGACATTGCCAGAGATGAGATTGCCCGCACCGGCGGCCGTGCCGCCGATCGTGCTCATGGGTAGTTCAACACCTGGGACGACATTGTCTTGCTCCTGCACGTAGATGCCAGTGCCATTTCCGAGCGCGTGCGTTCCCGTGACGTCGGTACCGATCATGTTGCCCAGTACCTGGACTTCGGTGAAGCCCCCAACATAAATACCGTTGCCTGAGTTTCCGGAAATCAGGTTGCCCGCCCCGGGCGTGGTTCCACCGATCGTCTCGGCCGAGAGGAGGGAATCGCTATAGGCCAAAAGATTCAGGTTAAAGCCAGGGACCGAGATGCCCGAACCGTACGAAGAGCCGTTGCCGAGCGGCTGAGTCCCGGTGATGTCAGTCCCGATGAAGTTGCCTTCGACCAGGTTGCCCGTACCGAGCAATTGAATGCCATTACCGCTGTTCCCGGAGATGATGTTGCGGGCGCCAGAGGCAGTCCCACCGATCGTGTTCGCATCGCCGGTGATGTCGATGCCGACGACGTTCGCCACTGCCTTCGTCCCCGTGACATCGGTTCCGATCAGGTTGCCCTCGACCACGTTGTCCGAGCCAGAAAGGAAGAGTCCGAAGCCGGAAGCGCTGGAGATCACGTTCCGCGCCGGGTGTGGTTCCTCCGATGGTGTTGTTCGAACTGCCCAGCGCAATGTCTCCGGCGGAGTTGCCCCCGCCCGTGGCGGTGGCGTTGGTGCCGATGAAACAACCTTGAATCAGATCGCCACCGCTGCCAGAATTGAAGTCGACGATCGCCTGTGTGAAGTTGTGGAACACCAGGCCGCGGACCGTCGAGCCGCCGGCCAAAAGCCGCAGGCCGTAAACCACCTGCCCATCGGCATTGTTCCCTTCTAACGGGTTGTAGGTTCCCTGGAGCACGATCAAAGGCGTGCCGGAATAGCCGGGCTGTGTCGTCGCGTCGATGATGACCGTGTTGATGATCGCGGGCAGGTCAGAATTCAGAACAATCGTTTGCACGCCGCTGCCGATGTCGAACTCGATGGTGTTGAGTCCTGGATGCTCGTTGGCCGCGAGGATGGCGTCGCGCAAGGTCATGTGGCTGGGATTGGCGACGCCGTCGTCGGTGTCGTCGGTTGTGTTGACGACATAGACCGACCCCAGCACTTCACCGATCGCCAGCCTGGCCGAGAATTGCGAAGTGTTTCCATCGGGGGGCGTTGCCGTCGCGGTCACGAACCCCTGGCTGGGATTGACCGTCGGCAGCGTTGCGGTGTAGCTGGCGTTGCCCGTCGCGTCGGTCGTGACGTCGGTGAAGCCCAGGTAGGTCTGCCCTTGGCCGAAGCTGGTGGGACCAAAGCTTGTGTTCGAGAAGAACTCGATGCGATAGGTCGCATTCGGCTGACCATTGTATCGTCCCTGGATCACGGTGTTCCCACCGACCAGAGTGGCCGAGCTCAGGATCGGGAAGTTCGACGTCCCTCCGACGTAGTAGCCGGCGTCGCCGGCAAGGACCGCGTTGCTGCCGCCAAAGCTTGAGGCGAGCGTGTCGTCACCCTCGTCGATCCCAAGGCCGGCGTTGTCGAAGATCGAATTGCCGAGAATCGAGTTGTCGTTATCGCCCTCACCGATCAAGGCGACGCCGGCGCCGGCGGGGCCATAGCCGAATCCCGGAGACGCGGGGGATGAACCGCCGTTATAGGCGATGACGTTACCTGCGCCGACGGCCGTGCCACCGATGGTGTTGCCGCTCGCCCCGATCACTTCAATGCCAGCAGTCGAGTTGCCGCTGGGAGTGGTGCCATCAGCCGACACGCCAATCAAGTTCCGCTCGATCACGTTGTCATCGGCATCGTTTCCGAGCAGCATGGCGTCGCCCCCGTTGCCCGAGATCACGTTTCCCTCGATCAGGTTGTCTCCGAGGGTCTCTGCCATATTGATACCAATTGATTCGTTGCCGGTGATCACGTTCCCGTCCAGCGGACCAGGGCCTCCGATCTGGTTGTTCGATGAGTTGATCTCGATTCCCCAGTCGTTCGAGATGGCCCCGCCGATGACGTCAGCCTCGATCACGTCCTCACCGTTATCCTCCAGAATAATGCCGACGCCGGTGAAGCCGTAAACGGTGTTCGTTGCCGGATCGGTTAGCGTGAGATCGTCGAAACCACCGATATTCAGCCCGCGCACGGTTGTGTCGCCCGCCATGATCGTGAGCCCGGCCCAATACTGGTACCCAGACGGCGGAGAGCTGACGATCAGGTCAGGGTCCAGGCCGTCCAGGGTGATCAAGGGCGTGCCCGCAAAGCCGGGCTGTGTTGTCGCGTCGATGATGACCGGATTGGTGATGTCGGGGAGGAAAGTCAAAGGCGCGATCGTCTGCGGCCCGGAGCCGATATCGAAGTCGATGTTGTTGATTGCCGGACCGGCGTTGGAGTCGAGGATGGCCTGGCGGAGCGAGCCCGGGCCGGAGTCGCTCGTGTTGGTGACCATGAAGGTTTGCGGGCCCTCCACCGGGACTCCGAGCTCCTGGATCACACCATTGGCCGCGAGGTCATCGTCACCGCGCTGGCCGTCGACCAGGTGCAGCGTGATGGTCTGGCCGCTCACTTGCGCTCCAGTGGTGCCGTTATAGGCGAAGGTGTCCCAGTGCGGCGTGGGATCATCGGGAGTTGGGCCGTAGATGTAATAGGCGTTAAACGTGATGTCGCTGGCGACCAGGATCTGGACGGTGACGGCCTGTCCGGGCGTGAGGCCCGCCAGCTCAAAACTGATCATTCCGTACGGGTTGACCCCGGCTTGGTTGGGAATGCCGGACGGTGCGGGATAGACGGTCGTCACGTTTTCGAACTGCGTGCCGGCGGGCGCGGCCAGCGTGAAGATGTCGCTGATCGACGTCACATTTGTCTGGAATCGGTCCGGGATCCCGTCGTCGTTGCCATCGCCATTGTTGGGTGCCTGTGCCTCCTCGAAATCGGGGATCCCATCGCCGTCCACATCGAGCAGGAAGCTGTCGCTGAACTCGGACGTGTTGTTGCCCGGATCGGTGGCGGTGGCGCTCAGCCAGTAGCCGACGAGCGCCTCGGGCGACACGTTCGTGGTCCAATTCGCGTTGCCGCTCGAATCGGTCGTGACCTCGACCGTCGTCAAGTAGACCTGGCCTGTTTCATAGGAAAGGTAGGAGGTATAGAGATCGATCGAAAACGTGGTCAGCGGTGTGCTGTCCAGGGTCCCGTCGACGACGATGGTCCAGCTTGGCGGACCCGTTCCCACGAGCTTCGCCGACGTCACGCTCGGGCTGTTTTCGAGGTTGTTGGCATTGGTGCTTGAGTCGAGATCGATGTCGATGCCATCATTCGTGGTGATCGAGTTGCCTCGAACCGCCACCCCGGTTGCCGAATAGATGTCGACGCCATCGGACTCGGACTTGATCTGATTGCCGGCGCCGGCGGCGATGCCGCCAATCGTGTTATCGGATGCTCCGTCTACCAGGATGGCGGGCCCGGATCCTTCATCATCATCGTCTTCGTAGTTGACGACGGTTGTGATCGTGTTGCCTTCGATGATGTTGGAAGACGCTCCATCTTCGAGGTCGACGCCGACGCCGGTGTCGTTATTGATCATGTTGCCCGAGCCGGTCGCGGTGCCTCCGATCAGGTTGCCCGAGGCCTGGTTTGAAATGTAGATTCCTTCGCCGACGTTGCCAATGGTGTCCGATTGTGAGTCATCCAGTCCGATGACGTTGCCTTGAATCGTATTGGCGGTCGCGGTCAAGCCGAGGATGTCGATTCCGTCGCCTTCATTGCCCGAGATCAAGTTGCCCTCGCCGCTTGCTGAACCGCCAATCGAGTTGCCGGCGCCTGAGAGGTCGATCCCGACGGCGTTCCCGAACGCCAAAAAGCCCGCCGGATCCGTTCCGATCGAGTTCCCCCAGAGCGAGTTGTCATCACCGGCCACAGTGATGCCCGGGCCGATGTTCTCCGAGAGCACGTTGCCATCGAATGCGGCCGTGCCTCCGATCGTGCTGCCGCTGGAGCCGGCGGGAATATCGACCCCGGCGGTGGTGTTGCCTAGGTTGAGCGTCAACGTCATGTCGAGACCGACCCAGTTGCCCTCGAGCGTGGTTTGGCCAGCGCCGAGGTCCAGTCCGATGTTGAAGCCGTCGATGATCAGTCCTTTCACGGTGGTTCCGGGGGCCTCGATGTCGAGGCCGTCCGCGCTGCGCCGGCCAGCAGGCCGGTAATCTGGACAAGGGGCGTGCCGGCATAGCCGGGCTCTGTGGTGGCATCGATGATCACGGGGTTGGTGATCGGTGGCAGGGGCGACTGTGGGAGAATGATCGTGCCTCCCGTGATGTCGAAGTCGATCGTGTTGGTAAACGGATGCGCGTTCGAGTCCAGGATGGCCTGGCGCAGCGAGCCCGGGCCGCTATCGGCGGTGTTCGTGACCATGTAGGTCGCGGGCCCGTCTTCGTCGATCGTCACGACGGCCGAGCTTTGAGATCCCAGGACCGCGCCGCCGGTCGGGTCGGAGAGCGTGATCGTGAAGGACGCGCCGCCCGGGGCCACGGTGTTATCGAGGATGGGAACCGTGATGTTCGCACTCAACTGGCCGGCGATGAAGTTCAGGACTCCTGAGGTGGTGGCGTAATTGGTGCCCGGGGTTGCCGTGCCGGGAGAGGTGGTATAGGCGATCGACACCGCCCCGGTGGTTCCACCAGTGCGCGACACGCCGATCGTGACCGAGCCGGCATCTTGTGTGACCTCGTTGGTCGCCGCGGTGAGCGCTAGCGTGCCGGGCCCTGACGGAAACGAAACGAGTCCCGCGAGTTCCTCCCACTCATAAAAGGTCTCCCCACCGCTACCGGAACCGTTACCGCCGATCTCTCCCTGGAAATACGGACTCCCCAGGAAATTGAACTGAAGATTCGCCCAGTCGTCGTAGCCCTGGAGGGTCTCATAGCTGCCGTCGTTGTTGATGTCTGCGATCGCATGCGACGAAGGGACGCCGCTCTGGGCCCAGTCGATGGGGACGGACTCAAGATAGACCTGGGCGCTGTGAAGCGTTTGTTTTTGCGTCAGGGGATACAACACCCAATCGTCCGGGATGCCTCCGATGCCGGCGGAATCATTGAGGTTCTGTTCATTGAGCGGAGGAAGCACCTGCGCGGAATACTCGAGTGTCCAGTCGCTGTCGGTCATATTGCCGTCGCCGTTGATGTCCCTGCCGAGCCACGACTCGTACATCCACGGCTCCGGCATCTCCCAGAGATAGTTCATGACGCTCTGATAATTGAGCTTGTTATCGATGTTGTCGCCGCCGCCATCCAGGAGCCCGAACGTATGGCCGAGTTCGTGCATGAACGCGGCGGCCTGAAAGTCGCCGAACGTGAACGGATAGCCGTTTGCAGCGAGTTCTGCCTGGGTCATCCAGTCCCCGAGTGTCACAAAAAAGTCGTTCCCGCCGATCTCGCCCCAGCCGGACCTCCCATACGTCATCGAACCCGGATTGTTGGGGTCCGGAGAGAGCGACTCATTTGCGAAGACGCAATAGCGGTAGACCAGGCTCATGGCCTGGAGCGTGGTCTCACTCGGAGTGGGTTGCCCCTGTACGGTGCCAAAGTATTCCGACTTGAACGAATAAAAGTCAGGCCAGCCATTGGGCTGGTCGTTCCAGATATCAACGGGAAGGCTCGTTTGATCGATCTCGATGTGCAGGTTGATGCCAGTTGTGCCGTCGGGATCGTCGACCGGGGCGTAGTAGAAGGCGGCGACCACGAGATCGAGGTATGTTCCTGTCTTGAGGTCGTCGGGGATGTTGGGTTCAAGGTTAGCAGGCAGAGGCTGCGGGGCGAAGCCGTTCATGGCGTCCACTTCGACATAGACATCCTTCTGCATCGGAGTGGCATCTGGGGGGGTAAAATCGATGGTTCCGTCGCCGTTCAAGTCAATGCCGTTGATTTTCCAGGTGTCGGCGATGCCGTCGGCAGCGGAACTCACCATCGAGAACTCGGAGGTGTTGCCCAAGCTGTCGGTGGCCGTGGCGGAGATGTACTGGAACAGCGAGAGAGTGGTGCTGGTGAAAGTCGCATTCCCGCTCGAGTCGGTGGTGATGTGCTCGGAATTTAAGTAGTACTGGCCGTCGCCGAAGCCGGATTCGGTGAGTATGGAGTTGGCGAAGAAGTCGATGTCGAAGCTGCTGCTCGGCGTGCTATTGAGGGTCCAGGTGATGATGTTCAATCCGGGAACTTGCTGGACCGCGGTCTCAACCGGGTAATTCTCCTGGTTGTTCGGGCCGGAGGTGCCTCCGCCCGGGATGTTGAAGCGAAGGGCGGGGTTATTCCCCAGGTCGATGCCGCGACCGCCATTGGCAAAGATGGAATTCCCGCGGATCGCGTTTTCCTGGCCCGAGGCGACGGTGACGCCGAAGCCCTTGAGGCCGAGCGTTGCCCCATTGTTGGTGATGACGTTGCCAGCTCCCTTGCTGGTCCCGCCGATGGTATTTGCCGAGCCGCCCGTGATGAAAACCCCGCCAAAGCCGTTACCGTTGTTGAAGGATTGGCTAGGGTCGGTTCCGATGAAATTACCGAGAACCTGGTTATACGACCCCAGATCGCCTGAAATCTCGACGCCATACTGACTGTTGCCGCCGATGACGTTGGAAGAGAGATTCTCGGCCGACTTCGAATTAATAACCGTACCGCCGATCGTATTGGCGGGTGAGCCCATCAGGTCAATTCCGCTACCACCGTTGCCGTAGTTCGTCCAAGCGAACGGGGCGACGCCAATATCGTTCCCCACGATCGCGTTGCCGGTCGCCGCGTTTTGCAGGAGTATGCCATCAAACTGGTTGCCCGCGATGACGTTGCCCAGGGAGGGGTTGTTGGCTCCGATTGTGTTATTCGACGCCCCATTGATGCGGACGCCGTTCAACTGGCTGTTGGCGTTCTGGCCACCGGAGGTGATCAAGATCTGGCTCGGGTTCAACCCGATGACGTTTGCCAGCAACCGGTTGCCAGTGGCGAACGGGCCATTGAGGTCGACACCATTTCCCAGGTTGCCGGTGATCACGTTGCCCAGTCCGGAGGTCGTGCTCCCGATCAGATTGTTGGGGGCGGTCACGAAGATGCCATCTTCGCCGTTGGGCCAAATGCTCTTGCCGTCGCTCCCAAGGCCAATCAAATTGTTCTGCACGACGTTGCCCGAGGCGCCTTGGCCCTCCAGCCACACTCCGTTGGCGAAGTTGCCGGAGATCACGTTTTGGAGGCCTGAGCCGCCGATCGTGTTGTTGGCCGCCCCGTTAATGAGCACGCCGTTGCCGCCATTGTTCATCCCCGTGATCGATCCCGAGATGTCCATGCCGATATAGTTGCCCTGCACAGAGATAAACGTCGGCCCGCTGCCGTCGATCTCGATGCCGTTGCCGTCGTTGTTCGAGATGACGTTTCCAGTGCCGGATGAACTTCCACCGATCAAATTGCTCGTGACGCCGGTGAATGTGCTGCCCAGCGAGATATTAACGTGCACGCCGTCGCCCGTGTTACCGAAGGAGACTTTGCCTGTGGTGGCAGCCAACTTGCCGGAGGCATCCGTGCCGATGAGATTGCCGGAGATCGTCGTCCCCGTATCGGCGCCAGTCAGAAGGATCCCATCGCCGTGATTGGCGGAGATCACGTTGCCGGGCGGCGCGCCGATGGGATTGATCGTCGTCATGCCTCCGATGGTGTTGCCCACGGAGTCGGCGATTGTGATTCCGCTGCCCCCCTGAGGTCCCTGGCCGTTCCCGAGGGGCGCGGATCCGTTCGCCGTGGGAACGATTCCGATCCAGTTGCCTTCGACCAGATTGGACGTGGAGCCGCTCGCGATATCGATTCCCGAGCCCGTGTTGCCGGAGATGATGTTGCGCTCGAGTGCGATGACGCCGCCGATGGTGTTGTTCGCGGGATGCGCCATCGGTCAATGCAACTTGATCGAGATCAAAGCGTATGCCGTAGGGCGTATTGGGAATCGCCGTCATATTCTCGGAGTCGGTCCCGATGGTGTTGCTTTGCACCAGGTTGCCCGATGAGTTGCCCTCGATGGTGATGCCTGCGGCGTAGGTGTCGTTCGCTTGACCGTTGCCGGAGATGACGTTGCCGAACGTGGTATCGGTGCCGAGATCCGCGCCACCGATGGTATTGTTGGTGCCGTCGAAGATGGCGATGCCAGACTCGGAATTGCCCAGCGGAGAGCCGCCATCGGACGTGGTGCCGATGTAGTTGTCCAGGATCACATCCTTCGAGCTGTGGAAGAGCTGGATGCCCTGGACGTTGCCGGAGATGACGTTACGGGCGGCGGACGTCGTGCCCCCGATCGTGTTCGCCGTAGCGACGTCGCTGTCAGGTTGGCCTGCCGGAGAGGATACGAGCACGCCCAGTTGATTGCCAAGCGGATTCTCGCCGCTCTCGTCCGTGCCGATGAAGTTGCCTTCCACGATGTTTCCGGTCGATAGCGAACCGACGATTCCGATGCCAGTAAAGTTCCCCGAAATGACATTCACAGCCGCGAATGTCGTCCCTCCGATCGTGTTGTTCGCCGAGTTGGTAATCTCAATGCCTTGGTCGTTTCCGACAGCTTCGGTTCCGCCCGCGTCGGTGCCGATGAAGCAGTCCTGTACCAGGTTGCCGCCACCGCCTACGAGTAACAGTCCATCCTCCTGCCCGTCGTCGAGTGGTGTATTGCCGTCGGTGAATCCGTTGATCACCAGGTTTTCGACGGTGCTCGAGCCGCAGGTGATGACCAAACCACCGGCGGCTCCGGCCGCCGCGCCGGTAATCTCGATCATTTGGTCCGGGAAATCCGCCGGCGGCGAGCCGTCGATGATGACCGGATGGGTGATCGCTGGCAGGCCCGACGATGGTGCGATGATCTGGTCGCCGTCGCCGATGTCGAAGGTGATGGTGTCGGTAGCCGGTGTGGTGTCGGCGTCGACGGCGAGAATCGCCTGGCGAAGGGAGAGGACGTTGCTGGCGCTGTCGGAGATCGTCCTGACGACGAAGTTGGAGAGGAGCCGTCGTGACTCGAGCAGCTCAAAATGGGGCTGGACGAACAAAGTTCGCCGCCGCTGGCGGGGATGCCATCGGGCCCGTTTCCAATCGTTCAGCCGGTGGGAGACCGTCCGTCGGTGCGACATGGGAATGGCTCCTCGCTACTGGGCTCAAGTTGAGGCTACTGAGCCGTCAATCAGCGCTCCTAACTCACAGTGCGTGAACCGGGCGGCAAACCCCTGGGAGCGTTGCTGATTTTTTTGCGCGAATGTACGTGGCCACAGGTGTGCCCGGCAGGAATCCTCTGCGCACAGCCCGGTCGGCGGGGGCGCCCTGGGGTGATGACAATCTGGCGTAAAGAGTCCCGACGGGACGGGATCAAGACGGGTGTTTTTGTTGCGCAATTGAACAACGACGCGAACAACTTTCCCCCCCTTGCGAAGGGGGGGTTACGGGGGGTGGACCCCGCGCGACCAGCTAGCTGCGCCTTGTGCGCACGGGCGAAGAGGGCGGGGCCCGACGCTTGAGAATCGAAGAATCAAAAGCGTGTGACGGCGTTGTGGCTGGCGGTGCCACGACCACCCCCCCTAACCCCCCCTTCGCAAGGGGGGGAAAAGCCGGCGCACAAAACCGGAGGGACCGCGCGATTTGCGAGGATCCAAGTTTTCAACACCCCAGGGGCGCCCGCGGTCGCGTTATTGCCCCAGTTTCTCGCTAATCGGGTCGTGATGCCTTTGCCGGCGAAGGATGAATCAGGTGTTCCGCCTCGCGACGCAGCAGCCGGAGCGTCACTCTCCGGTGCCAATTCGGCGCGATCACGCCGCTCCCATTCCCGGAGTTCGCCAGCTCAGTGGGCGACTTGAGCGCTTCGTCTGTCCCCTGCACGCTCTTATCAAGCCAGCGCTGCGCCAGCTCGGCGTGGCCGAGGCGATGGTGAGCCATGGCCAGGTAGAACCAGGTGTAGAGCATGTTGCTCCGGTTAGGGTCGGCGCTGATCTTCGTGGCCTCGGTTAACCGCTCGACCGCCTGCTCGAAGCGGCCTGCGCGGTACAGAGCCGCGCCGAACTGGTTGACGTGCCAATGATTCCTGGGCTCTCTGCCTAGGATGTTTTCAGCCATGGATACGATCCGAGCCGGATCGATCCCGGAATTCGGGGAGAGCGTGCAAGTCCAGGTCGCCCCCGTGCCGAAGCGCTCGATCATGTCCGCGCAAATCTCGCGATAGCCGCCCAGGTTGCCGCGAGACAGGTGGTGCATGGCCCGGCAGTACCAGGCCTCCTCGTGCGGTTCCTGGCAATCCGCCGCGTGGACGAAATCGGCAGAGGCTTTCTCCCACTCTTCCATGTCGGCGTGGATCCAGCCGCGCAGCACCCAGAACCAGCCGTGCTCCGGTCGCAGTCTGATGGCCTCGTTGACGTGCGCTTCCGCCTCCTTGTAACGAGCCTGGTACTCGAGAACCTTGGCGAGGTCGCCGTGCGCAAAAGGATCGTCGGGCTTGAGTTTGACTGCCGCGCGGTACGCCAGCTCCGCGTCTTTGACACGGCCCACCCGCGCCAGGCGGTTTCCCAAGGTTAGGTAGTGCGTCAACTGGTGCTCCCGCTCCCGGGGCGTCTCGGGCTCAAAAGGCTGGGGCTCCTGCGGCCGAGGAGGCTGCGCAACCGGGCGCCATGCCAGGCCGATCTGGGCCAGTTGGACCTCAAGCTTGGGCAGGTCCCAGATCACCAGCGCCTCCGTCCGCCGAGCCAACGGCCAGGCGCTGGCCGTCCGCGCTCCAGGCCTCGGACCAGACCTGGCTGCTTTCCTGCGGGAGCGAGAAGACGCGCGATCCGGTCTGCGAACTCCACAGAGTGAGGTCCCCGTTCGCCAACCACTGGGCATCCAGACTGGCAGCAACCCCTCCCCACTGCTGGCCCAGGGTAACGACCCTCCGCGCCGTGCGCGTGTCCCAGGTTTCGATCGTTCCCTTGGCCGTGCCGAAGGTCAGGTGGTCGCTGTCGGGATAGAACGCGAGGTTATGCCAGCCCGTCGAGAGCGGCGGACCCAAAAACGGGATCTCGCCCCGCTCACCAAGTCCCAAATGCAGACCAGATTGTTTTGATCCACCCAGGCCAGCATTTTGCTGTTGGGACTGATGCGCACGTGTAACGACCGCCGCCCGGGTAAATGGACCACTCGTACGAAGGCCGCGGGGGGAGTCGTCGGCAAGCCATTCTCGCCTCCGGCAAGACGCCATATCGTCAGACCGTCGCCGCAAGCAGCGAAGTACTTGCCGTCCGGGCTGAACGCGACACCCGGAGCCCAACCACGTAATTCGTCGTCGGGCGGGGCCGTCGCTTGCAGCGCTCTCAAGTCCCATACCTTCACAGGCTGCGATCTCGACTCGAACTGTCCCGTGGCCAGCAGGCGGCCGTCCGGGCTGAAGGCCAGCGATTGAATCGGGTATTCAAATGGTGGAAGGGTGCGGAGGAGCCGGCCGCGAGTGGTATCCCACAGCTTCACGAATCCGTCCTTGCTCCCGGATGCCAGTTCCTTCCCGTCCGGGCTGAAGGCTACGCAGGCGACTCCGCCATCGTGCCCGGGCAGGACAAGTTCTTCGCCGGAGCCGGCCAGGTTCCAGATGCGAATCGAACGGGAAGCCCTGACAGCCGAGGCGAACGCGTTGCCGTTTGCGCTGAAGGTTGCGAAAAAAGCCCCCTGCTCGTCCCGCTCCGTGTCATGCGTGAGCGCCGCGACCTCCTGGTGGTGGGTCACGCTCCAAAGTCTCACGCGCCCGGTGAGGGTGCAGTAGACCAGGAACCGGCCGTCCCGGCTGAAGGCGGCGGCCGTCACCGTATTGGAGCGAATGCGCGGCCGTGGCACCGAATCGTGCAAATCGACCAGGACGAGCCCGTCATCCCCGTGGCTGCACGCCAGCAGTTTTCCGTCGGGACTGATCGCCAGGGCCCTCGTGCCCTGGTAGGTCTCTGCAAACACGATTTGCTTCGGCTCAGGCACGGCCGTGTTCCATACCAGCGCAACGAGCTTGCCTTGGCGAGCGTGAGCTTGAGCCACCCACTGACCATCGTCGCTCACCTGGACCAGTTCCTGTCCCACGGGCTCCCCGGCGGGAACCTTGAGCCGCGCCTTGACTTCCTGGCTCGCGACGTTCCACAAGGAAAGTAGCCGAGCATCCTTTTGCTGGGACCGCCCGACCGCAAATAATCCGTTCCGCGCCAGCCCTGCGAGATCGGCGTGCATCTCGATCGTCCGTGTGGCAGGCGATTCTCCGATCCCGAAGTTTTCCCACACCCTGAGCGTCCCCTTGGCCGTCGCGGTGACCAGCCACCGATTGGCTGGATCAAAACCCAGATCGACCGCGGATTCATTGAGCGTAGCGAGCACGCCGCCCGTGCTCACGCTGCGCAGCTCGATCGTGTCATTGTCCATGGCGATGGCCATCTGCTCTGCGTCAGGCGTGAGGGCAATCTGGCGGATCCCCGCGATAAAGCCTTCCCAGGTGATCGGCTCCAGGCCGACAAAATCTCCCAGGCAGGCGACGGCTTCCTGGCGAAGCCGGTCGCGGTCCTTGTCGGGCGTATCGAGCTCGAGCGCTTTTTGGAGCCGGTTGAAGACCTGTTTCCGGTAGCCCATGCCGCGGGCGCGGCGCAGCGCAGCCGCTTCCTCGACACGCGCATGGTACAAGTTGGTCACCGCGTGTTGCCGCTGGGTTTGGGCGACCTGCTGGGCTTTCAGGGCCTTCATTTCGGACTGCTGGGCCAGGTCGAAATGCTGCTCGGCGAGTGCCTGAGCTTTCTTGGCGTTCGTCTCGGCCAGCGTGGCGCAGGATCGCTTGAGCGGTACCGGCCAGCGCGGCGACCACGAGCAAGAACAGAAACGCCCCTGCCGTGGCCAGGGCCCTGCGGTTTTTGCGGGCGAACTTGCGCAGCTTGTATCCGGCACTGGGCGGGCACGCTTCGACTGGCTCATCGGCGAGGTAACGCTGGATGTCGCGTGCGAAGCCGATGGCCGTCTGATAGCGGCGGCCCCGGTCCTTGTCGAGCGCCTTCATCACGATCCAGTCGAGTTCCCCGTGCACGAGCTTCGCCAGCTTGGCCGGCTCGGTCCGCCGGGCGCAGGCGATTGTGGCCGCCAGGGGCGTATTGGACAGCCGAGTGCTTGGCTCTGGCGGCTCCTCCTCGCGGATGATTCGGCGGATTTCATCGTACGACGCCGTGGCAAATCGGTCGCGATCGAACGGCGTTGTGCCGGTCAACAGCTCGTACAGAACCACGCCCAGAGTGTAGACGTCGCTGCGGATGTCGACGTCGAGCGCATTGACCTCGGCCTGCTCCGGGCTCATGTAGAGCGGTGTGCCGATCATCTGGGTGAATCGCGTGTAGATCGTCTTGTCGGTCAACCGCTGGCCGACAGCCTTGGCGATGCCAAAGTCGATCACCTTGACCACGGGGACGCCGTCGTGCGGAGCCACCAGGATGTTGGACGGCTTGAGGTCGCGATGGATGATCCCTTTGCTGTGAGCGTGTTGCACCGCCTGGCACACCGACAGGAACAGGTTGAGCCGGTCGCGGGTCGTGAGCTGCCGCTGATCGCAGTACTCGACAATCGGGATTCCCCTCACCAGCTCCATCACGAAGTAAGGCCGGCCGCTCTCGGTCGTGCCGGCATCGAGCACCTGGGCGATGTTGCAGTGGTCCATCAAGGCCAGCGCCTGCCGTTCCGCCTCGAACCGGGCGATGATCTCGCGCGAGTCCATGCCCGGCTTGATGATCTTCAGGGCCACCTTGCGGCGAATCGGGTGCTGCTGCTCGGCGACGAAGACCAGGCCAAATCCCCCCTCGCCGATCTGCTCCATGAGTTTGTAGGGGCCGATCACGGTGCCGGGGCGCTCGGCGATGGAATCAAAAGTCGAGGAGCGGTCACGACCGGCAGGATCATCCTCAAGAAAGCAGCCCGACGTGTCGTGGGCGTGCAAGAGTGATTCGACTTCGCGACGAAGTTCGGCGTCTGAGCCACAGGCCTCGTCAAGGTACGCGTCCCGGCGATCGCGGGGAAGCTTTACGGCCACCTTGAAAATGCCGCTGTCGGACATGGCGTCCTCCCGGGTTTCGGATGATCGCTCATCATTCAATGCGATATCCGAGCCGAAACGCCCCGGCGACTTTGGTCAGCCGGGCATCTCCTTTTGCTCGTCACGGAGCCACTGCCGGCGCAGCCATGCCTTGGAATAGGTCCAGTCCTCTTCGGCCGTTGAATGTGCAATACCCAGCACTTGCGCTGCTTCGCCGATCGTGCAACCAAGGAAGTACCGCAGTTTCACCAATTCGGCCTTGCGCGGCGATTTTTCGGCAAGCTGATCCAGCGCCTCGTGAACGGCCAGTACTTCCAGCGGATCGCGCGTATCCGGCCCGGCCAGCTCATCCAGTTTCGAATCCCGGCGCGACTGACCGCCCCCGCGTTTGCGACTCCGCTTGTGGCGGGCACGCTCGACCAAGATGCGCCGCATGGCCTCGGCCGCCGCGGCGAAGAAATGGCCCCGATGCGACCAGTGCTGATCTGGGTCCTGGCCGACCAGGCGCAAATAGGCCTCGTGAACCAGAGCCGTCGCCTGAAGCGTTTGGCCAGGCTTTTCCTGCGCGAGTTTGCGGGTAGCTAATTGACGCAGCTCCTCGTAAACCAAAGGCAATAGCTGCGCGGCCGCGTGCGCATCGCCGCGCTGAATCTGCTCCAGAATCTGCGTTACGTCACTCATGGCATGGCAGTCAGAGTGCAAGGTGGTTCGATGGCCCCGGCCCGGCCCGACCATGGAGTCGCTGTGGCCGGTCGCGCCGCCGTTATCGAACTCACGACCGAGCGACCGCTCGATCACCTGGCTCGGCCGCTCCGTTCGCATCCGACTGGGCCCGATTCCGGTATCATGAGGGGCACCGAGCAGATCTGATAGAGTATGCTTCCCAAAATCACCGTCCGCTAGCCGGTTGGAACGACCCGTGTCGAAACTTTGCATGCACGCCTCAAGCGCTGGTGGGCGACCGGTATCGCCGAGTCCCGGCGATCGATCATGAAGCGTACAACGTCGACCGCCCCGGGCGCCACGGCCTGAGCCCAACTCGATTCACATCCCCAGCAGGGGCTTAAGCTTGGCGCACACTTCGTTGAGTACCTCTTCCGGTACGGTTGCGATGTGCTCCCTCCCTCGTTCTTGCCAATCGGACTCTTGACGTGATCGGCCAAGACCACGCCGCGGATGGGTAGGCCGTTGGGCAGCGCAACTTCAATCCAAGAGGCGGGCCCGTGCGATGGCGAATGCTTCACCCGGGAAAAAAATCGGAAACGCTCTCGGGGAATTGCCGCCCGGTTCTCGCACTGTCAGGTAGGGACGGGCGCGGCACCACGCTGTCCCGACGCAACCATGACCACGGCTTCTCGGCAAACCGACCATTTCAGGGAGAAAATCCGATGGGCAACTTCGACAAATCGCGTAAGGGCGACGGCAAGCGGAGAACGATTCGCTCACGTCCCAGCCTGGAATGGCTCGAGCACCGCGTCACGCCGAGTACGTTCCACGTCAACACGCTGCTCGACACCGACGCGGTCAGCTTGAAAACAGGCAAGGACTCGAGCGGACACGTCTCGTTGCGCTCGGCCATCCAGGCGGCCGACGCGCAGGGCGGCTCGAGCAAGATCGTCCTTCCGGCCGGCACGTTCACGCTGACGCTCGCCCCCACCGGCGCTGACAACGGGGCGACCGGAGACCTCGACATCACGGCCAACGTCTCGATCCAGGGCAGGGGCGCCGGCAGTACGATCATCGACGGCAACAACCTCGATCGCGTCATCCAGGTGCAAAGCGGCACGGTGTCGATCACCGGCGTGACGATCCAGCACGGCCGCGTCGTGGGCGCAGGGGGCGGGATCTTGAATAGCGGCGGCCGGCTTTCGCTGAGCTCGGTCGTGGTGACGAACAACGTGGCGCTCGGCGCGCCCGGCTCCGGTCCGGGGGGCGCCGGCGGAGCCGGCGAAGGCGGCGGGATCTTCAACGCGGCCGGGTCACTCAGCCTGGTGAAGACCACGATCGCGTCGAACGAGGCGATCGGCGGCGCCGGCGCCGCGGGCGCGGCCGGCGGCATCGACACCGGCACGGCCGGCGGGCCCGGCGGAGCCGGCGAAGGCGGCGGGGTCTTTAGCGCAGCCGGCGCGGCACTGACCGTGAGTGGCACGACGTTCTCCTCCGACCGGGCGGTGGGCGGCGCCGGCGGCGCCGGCGGCAGCGCCACCAGCGCCACCGGCACCGGGGGCGCGGGCGGCGCTGGGGGCGCGGGCCAGGGCGGCGGGCTGTTCAACCTCGGCAGCGCCTCCCTGACCGGCGCGGCCAGCACGTTCACCGGCAACAGCGCCGCCGGCGGCGCCGGCGGCCAGGCTGCGGCCGGCGGCGCCGGCGTGGGCGCCCCCGGCAAGCCCGGCGCCTCGGGCGGAACTGGCGGCACGGCGACCGGCGGCAACGGGGGGCGCGGCGGCGCCGGCGGCGCCGGCCAGGGCGGCGGGATCTGGAGCGGCGGCGGCGCGACCCTGACGAACAAGACCAGCGTGGTGGTCTCGTCCAACAACGCCGTCGGCGGCCCGAGCGGCACCGGGGGCGCCGGGCGGCCAGGGCACCGGCGGCGCCGGCGGCGCCGGCCTGGGCGTGAACCCCCAGGAGGACACCGCCTCCGGTGGCGGCCTGGGCGGATTCGGCGGTGGCGGCGTGGGTGGCACCGGCGGCTTCGGCGGAATCGCCGGCCTCGGGCAGGGCGGCGGCCTGTTCAACGACGCCGGCGGCACCGTGACCTTCCGCGCGGCGACTCCGGCGAAACCGCCCGCCGCCAGCACGTTCACCGGCAACGTCGCCCTTGGCGGCACCGGCAGCGCCGGCGGCAACGGCGGCAGCGCCTCCGGCGGCGCCGGCGGCGCCGGCGCGAACCTCCATTCCGGCGGCGCGGGCGGATCCGCCACCGGCGGCACCGGCGGCGCCGGGGGCGATGCCAACGATGGCGACGGCGGCGGCCTGTTCAACGCCGGGACCGTCTCCTTCACCGGGGTGACCGTGAATCTCTCCAACAACACGGCACAGAGCGGCTTCGGCGGTGTCGGCGGCGTCGGAGGGAGCGCCCTCGGCGGGACAGGCGGGAACGGCGACCCCGGCCGCACCGGCGGCAACGCCACCGGCGGCACCGGCGGCGCCGGCGGCGAGGGCGCGACCGGCGCCGGCGGCGGCATCTTCAACGCAACGACCGGCAACCTCACCTTGAAGCCGCGGCTCGGGGCGAAGAAGGGTTCGAAACAGGCCAAGTCCACCGACACCATCACGACCAACAACGCCTTGAGCGCGTCGGGCGGCCTGGCGGGAGCCGGCGGTGGCGCCACGGCCGGCACCGGACAGATCCCCGGCGACGACGGCACGGCCACGGCGGGCCAGTCCGGCGCAACCGACCTGTTCAGCGTCGGCATCGGCGGCGGCGTCGCCACCTTCGGCACCTTCCACGCCGACAACACGACGATCACGGGTAACCATGCCTCGACCAATGACGACAACGTGGATGGGACAATCACGCCCTGACCGCCGTAGGTCGCAGCGCCCGGCCCTCCCGACCGAGGGCCGGGGGCCGGCGCCCAGGGGCTCGAAGAGGCGCCGGCCGCGACATGATCGCGGATTGAGTCGCCTTGGGCTCCGGAGGTCGGGAACTGCATATAACGAGCCAGTGGGTTCGGCCACGGATTGGCTCGCTGTCCGTAGCCGACCATCGCGACCGACGGAGTGCTCGAAATGGAGGTCGTGTTCCCCGCTTCGCTTCAACTCGGACGAAACGGCGCCGTGAATTCGTCGTCCTGAATGGAGCAGAACAACCGGGGGTGCTCTTTATACTTCGCCCAGAGTACGCCCACCTCATGCTCGTCCATCAAGAAGCACCGACCCAGGTACATACCATCCTTCTGATAGGTCGAGTATTTGACGTAGTAGCAGTCGGAACGCTCTGCCAACTGGGCAACGAGGTCGGCCAAAAGCGCCTGGTCGGTGGCGACGAAGCATAGCTTCTTCTGGCAGCTTCCCTTGTCCCAGAACCATGATTTCTTCCGGTACCATGCCGGTCCCAGGATTTCCATGAAGTAACCGTTAGAACTCAGGCGGAAGGGGGTATCGATCTGCCTCATGGCAACGTCCTCTCGGTCAACGTGATGGCCTCCTCGAGCCGTTCCAGCCGCCACCAGCTCGGACCGTTCGCGACGGCTTCCACCCTGATTAACCCGCGCCTCTCATCCGACCATCTGAGGCGCACCTCGATCTCGATGACCTCGGACCCTACCGTTAGCGACTTGACGTGCGGTGGGTCGCCGACGTGGGGGAGGAGATCATGGTAGGGAAGGCTTGCGCCAGCCCTCCAACTCGCCAGCAAGCACCGAGTAAACCGTGGCACGATCCATCGTTGTATCCCCGCCGATTCAGGCTCGCGCGTCCGCTTACCCAAGCGACCCCTCGCCGACGAACGTCGCTCGAACCTTATCCGAGTCGTCTGGCGTCAGGCTGTCGATCCGAAGTTGCCCCGCCCGCCCGTCCTCCAACTTCAATGTGTAGATCCCTCCAGGCACCACGTCCTTCTCGGATCCGACCAAGAGGTAGCCAGACCACATCGAGGCAGCAGCGACCTCCGTTGAGTCGTAGTCGATGTAGACGTTTGCGGGATCGAGACAGCGCTTGTCCCCCTGGAAGAGCTTTCCCCGGAAGTGATGCATCTCCGTTCTCCTCACGAGTTGACCAGTCGGCCTTACATCAACCTGAATGTTTACCAGACGGAGACTCCGTTTGCGATGGTCTTCCGACGAGACTGATTCGCCCCATCATCCCGGGAGCCGGCTGACTCGGTTCGCATTCGGTACAGCGTCCGCCGCCCGGGGAAAAACGACAGGCAGGGTTGCAGACACCCTCCTTTCGTCTGGCCGTGCTTGCAAGCAATCAGACGCGCCCTTGTTGGTTGCCTGAATGTGCGCCGTATTTTACCCAACGTTCAGCCAGCCAATGAGATGCGGGTGTCTCGATATCCAGTGGGACGCGGCAAGTTTCTGGGTGTCTGGAATCCCCGCCTTGTTGTCATTTTGTCGCCTTTCGCTCCGCGAAAGACCTCCCTCCCAATAGGCAGTACGCGACATTATTCTGATATCAGTGTTTGTCGCTCACTAATTCGTCACTCGGCTGGAAGCATTTAGCGAGCATCGGCGTGGCTCTTGGTAGAGCAAACGCACAACTTTCGCGGAGCGAAAGGCGACTTTGTTCTGACCACGGCGCTGTTACCCGTATTCATCTGCGTTCGTGGCATCCGCGCAAACAAATGCACAACTTTCGCGGAGCGAAAGGCGACTTTGTTCTGACCACGGCGCTGTTTGGGACCGATCACAGAATTAGAGCCAGTTTTGAGCATGTAGAGAGCACCACTCGAGGTGAGCGGGCGCGGAGCAACGAGAAACGCGCGCACGCCCGGTGTACTCGGCGCACTCTGCTTTTGCGCGGAGTCGATCGATGCCAGGCGATGTGGCGCAGCGGCGTGTCCCCGGTCAGTCCTGCGGCAGTTACGAGGCACATGAAGAGTGCCATCGCGGGCTGGGCCACCGCCGAGTCGCCTGCCACAGTCTGCGGTGCTGGCCTCGACAGGATGACCAGCTCGCACAGTCGAAGCTCGTAGGTGAGCCGCTGGCGGCACTGGATCAGGGCCTGGGGCAGTGGTGAGCCTGTTGCAAACGATCCGGCCGCTTGAGCAAGCGATCGCCAGTTGCGCTCGCTCTTTCAAGGGTGGGCCGGGCATCCCAGCCATTCACGATGGCTGCTCTCACTTACCTCGCTCGCGCGGGTGCAGGTCTGTGGCCGGATCGATGCCGTCACGCGCTGGGCGAGTCGGAACGCTGCGTTTGGTCCAATTGTTCTCCTCTTGTCGAAAATGCGCCGGACGTGATTCATCAGCGCATCGAACAAGACCCTGGCCACAGTGCCGTTCCCCGGCGGGGATGATCGGCCGTTCGTTGAGGCCGCAAATTCGTGTTCAACACGAACGGTCCGGCGTCGTGACGGCTGGCGACCAATTCAGACGACCTCTGGGCCTCTCTTGTTGGATGGCCGACGGCCCGACTCCACGTTCGCGCGACATGGCTCTGAGAACGCACAATTCAGCATAACGCCCGCACACTCGAGCTCAAGCGCCGACGCGGAGGAAAGCCTGATGCGAGCACCCGAACGCCGCGCCAGACGAGCCGAACCACTCACGGGCAATCACGTGGTCTTATCCGGCCGACTCGCGGCGCACGGAAGGAACAAGACAAATAACAAGACAAATCTTGCGCGACGCTAGGGGAACTAGACAGTAAATCAGACGCCAGCACTGGCTCTCTCCAAATGATCGAAAACGGATTCTTTTTGTGATCAGTCCCAGACACCGCGAAGCCGCCTAAAACGCCTCGAGCGGGCAAAACGCTTGGCGGGGATGAGCGAGCCGTCTCTTTGATTTCCTCGGCGTCCGTTCTGATGTTTGCCGTAGTAGTCGATGATCAATCTCCTGGGCGCCGACGAGCAGGCGTCAATTAGGTCGAAAACCAAAAACAAAGGCTGACACCGCGAAGCCGCCCAAAACAAAGGCTGACACCGCGAAGCCGCCCGAAAACCAAAAACAAAGGCTGACACCGCGAAGCCGCCCCGACGCGGCAGTCGCAGAGCTGGCAAGGAACCGGCGGGGAGCGGGGCTATGATGATGATGGGAAAAAGGACAGGCAATGCGTGAGCGCATCAGGCCCGCCGCGCCGCCAATCTCAAGCATACCCGCCCCGCCTCGAAATCAGGCGCGACCGCCCGAACGCTGTTGACGCCCTGCGATTCGAGCCGTTTTGCTGCGAATCGGTTGCGGCGGTTGACCTGGACCCGTTCACCCGGGCACGCTGGCACCGCAGTGCTTGTCCTTTCCGCCTGAGACGCCGACGTCCATCAACACAACGCGAAACGTACAACGGCTCCGCGGAAATCGGCACGCTCAAAAACCAAAAACAAAGGCTGACACCGCGAACGGAAATCGGCACGCTCAAAAACCAAAAACAAAGGCTGACACCGCGAAGCCGCCTGGAAGGGCCGAACGCGCCAGGTCGACCACGGAGCGCAGGTCCGAGCTTCAATGGGGCCACGACAATGAAGTCGTGGAAGGGGCCCGGGCCGCTGAAACGCGCTGCGACGCCGGCGGCGGCTTCAATGGGGCCACGACAATGAAGTCGTGGAAGGGGTGGACAACGGCTGCGCGGGGTGTGCGGCAGGCAGCCGCTTCAATGGGGCCACGACAATGAAGTCGTGGAAGGGTTGGGGTAACAGCTACCCCCGACCGGGCGGACGAAGCTTCAATGGGGCCACGACAATGAAGTCGTGGAAGGGCTGGCTCCCATGCCGAGGAGCTCGCCGATCTCGCGCGCTTCAATGGGGCCACGACAATGAAGTCGTGGAAGGGGATGTCGACCTGCGGTACCTGGGCGAATCCATCGAGCTTCAATGGGGCCACGACAATGAAGTCGTGGAAGGGGCGCTGGCCGACGAACACGTGGTCTACCGGCTGGGCTTCAATGGGGCCACGACAATGAAGTCGTGGAAGGGGAAGGATGGCTCGAAGCAGTGCTCGCGATGCGAGGCTTCAATGGGGCCACGACAATGAAGTCGTGGAAGGGGCGGCGTGAGGGAGCACTCGGCAATGCCGACGCAAAAGCTTCAATGGGGCCACGACAATGAAGTCGTGGAAGGGCCCGAAGACTCGCATCTCGCGCGGGACAACCTACGAGCTTCAATGGGGCCACGACAATGAAGTCGTGGAAGGGGCCGGGCGAGCCTGCGGAGTCCCCGTCCGCGACTGGCTTCAATGGGGCCACGACAATGAAGTCGTGGAAGGGTCCAGATGACAGGATCCACCTGCGGTGAGGCTCAGTCGCTTCAATGGGGCCACGACAATGAAGTCGTGGAAGGGAACGTGGGGGCGCCGGAGCTCAGTCGCCATGGGCGCTTCAATGGGGCCACGACAATGAAGTCGTGGAAGGGCTTGCGTTCGGCGATATGGTGGGCGGGTTCGCGAAGCTTCAATGGGGCCACGACAATGAAGTCGTGGAAGGGGCTTGCAGCCCCGGCAGCGTTTGGCGTGGTGCCACAGGCTTCAATGGGGCCACGACAATGAAGTCGTGGAAGGGATCGGATTGCCGAACGGGTCCGACGTCAGCACGACCGCTTCAATGGGGCCACGACAATGAAGTCGTGGAAGGGTCAACACGGCCAAGCTCGATGAAGAGCAAGTGCAGGCTTCAATGGGGCCACGACAATGAAGTCGTGGAAGGGGACCGAGACCCGCGAGCTCGCGGCACTCACCGGGAAGCTTCAATGGGGCCACGACAATGAAGTCGTGGAAGGGGGAAGTTGTACGTGCCCGCCGCTAGTCCGGCTGTCCAGCTTCAATGGGGCCACGACAATGAAGTCGTGGAAGGGTCCGTTTGTGGTGCTGTTAGGAAGAGTTTCAATATCGCTTCAATGGGGCCACGACAATGAAGTCGTGGAAGGGCCGGCATGTCGCAAGCCGTGGGCACGGGCCTCGCGGCTTCAATGGGGCCACGACAATGAAGTCGTGGAAGGGCGGCGCCGCGGTCATCTGGGAGACAACGCATGAGGCGCTTCAATGGGGCCACGACAATGAAGTCGTGGAAGGGACGGATTCCGACAGACTGACTCGCGTCGCGCGGAGCTTCAATGGGGCCACGACAATGAAGTCGTGGAAGGGTAACATTGCATGCCAGCACCGAACCCCCTACAAAATGCTTCAATGGGGCCACGACAATGAAGTCGTGGAAGGGCCAGACCTCCTTCTGGAGCTCGATCGCTTCATTGGCGCTTCAATGGGGCCACGACAATGAAGTCGTGGAAGGGGCGCTTCTGGCGCACTGTCGACAAATCAAGGTAGTGCTTCAATGGGGCCACGACAATGAAGTCGTGGAAGGGATCTCGCGCGATTGAACCCCCACTCGGTAGTGTCCGGCTTCAATGGGGCCACGACAATGAAGTCGTGGAAGGGGTGCTATGGGACGGCTTTTGAGGCGCTCAAAGCCATGCTTCAATGGGGCCACGACAATGAAGTCGTGGAAGGGTTGGCGATGTCGTTGATGATCTCGCGTTGCTTTTCGACGCTTCAATGGGGCCACGACAATGAAGTCGTGGAAGGGTCGGCTACCAGGTCACGGTTTCCTCACTGGGTAGCGCTTCAATGGGGCCACGACAATGAAGTCGTGGAAGGGGTCCCATTGCGACCCGTCCATCGCGACGCGGAATTGGCTTCAATGGGGCCACGACAATGAAGTCGTGGAAGGGTCGGCCTCTTTGATCTTGGAAATCACGGGGTGAGGGCTTCAATGGGGCCACGACAATGAAGTCGTGGAAGGGTGCTCGCCTTGCGGCTGATTGCCAGGCATGTCAGCGCTTCAATGGGGCCACGACAATGAAGTCGTGGAAGGGAAGACAAACACCGGCACAATCGCCGCGCTGTACGGGCTTCAATGGGGCCACGACAATGAAGTCGTGGAAGGGGTTTCGATGTGACGCTTGAATTGCCGCTTCATTTTGGCTTCAATGGGGCCACGACAATGAAGTCGTGGAAGGGTTACACCCACGCCGATGGCGCGATTCCGGTCGACCCGCTTCAATGGGGCCACGACAATGAAGTCGTGGAAGGGGTAAGATGAAGGCAACGGGAAAATACTACTCCTGGGCTTCAATGGGGCCACGACAATGAAGTCGTGGAAGGGCGTACTTATCGGTTGATTCGATCGCTCGAGCGCAGCTTCAATGGGGCCACGACAATGAAGTCGTGGAAGGGGGGACAGCCGGCACCACGGCGGATCTATTCGTCGGGCTTCAATGGGGCCACGACAATGAAGTCGTGGAAGGGACGATCAAAGCAGCCAATGCGTGCCACTTCTCGCTTGCTTCAATGGGGCCACGACAATGAAGTCGTGGAAGGGCTCTTTCACTTTTTCGGACCCCACTCATGGTGAAGGCTTCAATGGGGCCACGACAATGAAGTCGTGGAAGGGTAGCGATCACGGGTGAAGGTCCCGCCGTGCAAGCGGCTTCAATGGGGCCACGACAATGAAGTCGTGGAAGGGTGTGCCTGCCCGGAAAAGAAGAAAGAACGAAAGACCGCTTCAATGGGGCCACGACAATGAAGTCGTGGAAGGGATCCGGATCTAGTGGCCCACTACATCCGCAAAGCGTGCTTCAATGGGGCCACGACAATGAAGTCGTGGAAGGGGATAGGTGGGTGGGGGTGGCGCCGAGGGGGGTAGGTGCTTCAATGGGGCCACGACAATGAAGTCGTGGAAGGGCTCGTGTTCCGGATCGCAATAGTTGACCAGTCGTTGCTTCAATGGGGCCACGACAATGAAGTCGTGGAAGGGGTAGACGCATGTTAGGCGCTGGATGTTTTTTCGTCGCTTCAATGGGGCCACGACAATGAAGTCGTGGAAGGGTTTAGACTGGCCCCTGGGTCGATCCCGAGGATCGGAGGCTTCAATGGGGCCACGACAATGAAGTCGTGGAAGGGTTGTTCGTCGGACATAGCGTAGTCGCGGGAGCACCCGCTTCAATGGGGCCACGACAATGAAGTCGTGGAAGGGGATCCGCGCCACCTGGAGTCTTGCCGGCCGGGCGATTGCTTCAATGGGGCCACGACAATGAAGTCGTGGAAGGGAGGGAAAAGCCAATGGTGCAGCCAAGCCGCAAGCGGCGCTTCAATGGGGCCACGACAATGAAGTCGTGGAAGGGGTGGACGCCTTGAACGCTGTAGGGGCCGCGTTCATGCTTCAATGGGGCCACGACAATGAAGTCGTGGAAGGGCAGAACAAAGGCATCGACCTCTTGGAAGCCATCGAGCTTCAATGGGGCCACGACAATGAAGTCGTGGAAGGGGCGACGGCGTTATCCCAATCACGGCGGATCAATTGCTTCAATGGGGCCACGACAATGAAGTCGTGGAAGGGATTCTGCCGCTGTGGCATCCTTGGAAGCTGCTTGTAGCTTCAATGGGGCCACGACAATGAAGTCGTGGAAGGGGCGGCCAGGGGAAGCGCCAGCCATGAGCGACCAGACGCTTCAATGGGGCCACGACAATGAAGTCGTGGAAGGGGCGGGAAATCCGGCGACGCGGTCAAGGCCGGCGCAGCTTCAATGGGGCCACGACAATGAAGTCGTGGAAGGGGCAAGGCGCTCGTCAAGGGTTTTGGAATAAAAACCGCTTCAATGGGGCCACGACAATGAAGTCGTGGAAGGGCGCACCGCCTGGTCGATATTCCCCCCACTGCTTGGCTTCAATGGGGCCACGACAATGAAGTCGTGGAAGGGGCCGGCGTCGCAGCGCCTTGAGCCAATGGCCGGGAGCTTCAATGGGGCCACGACAATGAAGTCGTGGAAGGGCATAGGATCGAACGCCGCATTCAGCGCGGCTCGACGGGCTTCAATGGGGCCACGACAATGAAGTCGTGGAAGGGGCAAGCCCGCTCATCAAACCAAGTGACGAGTTTCTTGCTTCAATGGGGCCACGACAATGAAGTCGTGGAAGGGGATCCAAATGAATGAGCAGCCAGAGGGATTGCTGGCGCTTCAATGGGGCCACGACAATGAAGTCGTGGAAGGGCCTCTCGCTCAACGCATCCGTTGTGTGGCGGAAGTAGCTTCAATGGGGCCACGACAATGAAGTCGTGGAAGGGGAGGCCGCGGTGCGTGATGGAGTATGGAATGGTGTGGCTTCAATGGGGCCACGACAATGAAGTCGTGGAAGGGGCGCCAGGCTCGGAAGTACTCCTGAGCGGGTCCCGAGCTTCAATGGGGCCACGACAATGAAGTCGTGGAAGGGGAGATTGGGCCTGATCTCTCGCTTTCCCGGAGCGAGCTTCAATGGGGCCACGACAATGAAGTCGTGGAAGGGTTTGCAACTCCACGGGCTATTCTAACAATGGCGTACCGCTTCAATGGGGCCACGACAATGAAGTCGTGGAAGGGCCGGCGATACGCGCACAGATGACATTGGGATGGCGTGCTTCAATGGGGCCACGACAATGAAGTCGTGGAAGGGATCGTAAGTGCTTCAAGGGCAAGCTCAGCCGGCACGCTTCAATGGGGCCACGACAATGAAGTCGTGGAAGGGCGCCGAGGACGAGATCGAGCTGGCGGCCGTCGTGATGCTTCAATGGGGCCACGACAATGAAGTCGTGGAAGGGAGAAACGTTTATGCGGAAATCCACAAACAAACTGGCGCTTCAATGGGGCCACGACAATGAAGTCGTGGAAGGGGGGCAGTTCTTTGGAACGGTAAGAGTGCGCATAGAGCTTCAATGGGGCCACGACAATGAAGTCGTGGAAGGGGTGGAGGCCACTGTAAGGGTCGATTCCCAGCCTCACGCTTCAATGGGGCCACGACAATGAAGTCGTGGAAGGGACCTTTCGGTCGGGAGTTTCGCGCATGAATCTGGCCGCTTCAATGGGGCCACGACAATGAAGTCGTGGAAGGGCTCAACCAGGCCCGAGATGAGGCGCGCGTGTTCGGCGCTTCAATGGGGCCACGACAATGAAGTCGTGGAAGGGGTGGATTTTTTCGTGGACCTCGTCAAGCGATTCCAGCTTCAATGGGGCCACGACAATGAAGTCGTGGAAGGGGTGCCAGGAGCGCGTCGAAGCCTGCGCGGTCGTAGCGGCTTCAATGGGGCCACGACAATGAAGTCGTGGAAGGGTCGCCGATTATGAGCGCAGCGGTCAGGGCATGCACGCGCTTCAATGGGGCCACGACAATGAAGTCGTGGAAGGGCGCTGCTCCCGGTCTCGCCGCCACGACCCATTGCCGCGCTTCAATGGGGCCACGACAATGAAGTCGTGGAAGGGCTTTTTCAGTCATCATGACCTCGCGCTTCGTGATGCTGGCTTCAATGGGGCCACGACAATGAAGTCGTGGAAGGGGTGAAGGAAAGCGTCCACGGGATCGGTGACCTGGTGCTTCAATGGGGCCACGACAATGAAGTCGTGGAAGGGCGCAAATCCGGCGCCGCCCTCAGCGGCCCCGCGGTTGCTTCAATGGGGCCACGACAATGAAGTCGTGGAAGGGGTGAAGGCGTCGCCGACCTAGTGCCCGAGATGTTGCTTCAATGGGGCCACGACAATGAAGTCGTGGAAGGGGTCGCACGTGCGCTCGCGGACGTCGGCGCATCGCGAGCTGCTTCAATGGGGCCACGACAATGAAGTCGTGGAAGGGAGCGTCGTGGCGACGCTTGCCACGCGTCCGCGCTTCAATGGGGCCACGACAATGAAGTCGTGGAAGGGGCGGTCGATCGCACCGACGGTGCGGCGTCACGCTTCAATGGGGCCACGACAATGAAGTCGTGGAAGGGGCTGAGCCGTAGCAGCGCGATCGTGGACGATCTCGAGCCGTGACCTGGCAGCTTCAATGGGGCCACGACAATGAAGTCGTGGAAGGGAGCCCGCGCTCCAGCCGCTATGATCATAGCGGTTTGCGAGGCATCCCGCGAGAGGCTGCCCCGCGCACGGCACCCGAGCACGGGCACCGCGCAGAGCTTGCGACGCAAGGCATTCCCGCACAAAGCGTTGCGATCCGCGAGAGGGGGTTGTCGTGGGAATTAGCTCTAACATCCTGATTGCCAGAGAGCTTCGGGCGATAATGGACCCAAACCCGAGTTTCATGACCGCACCTCTCGCGACGGAGTTTGCGCAAAAAAAAATGATACCCGAAAGCATGCAGTCGTTGTTAGTCATCTGCGATCCGTCATTCGTTATCGGAGACGAAGAGGCCCAATCCGAAGTGGCAAGAATGGCCGAGAGCGATCGGGCCTGAGACCGGCTGCGGGAAACGAAGCCGGAAGAGACCGTGGGGCCGGTTACTGCTGGTGTCGCCAGGCTTGCGGCGTTCGAGGCGAAACTGGAGCGGGCGCAGCGGAGGATGGCTGCCGACCTGTTCGAGCGGCTCGATCTCCAGGCCGGCCTGGAGCAGGCCCCGTCGTTCAAGCTCTTCCCGCAGGACCTGTTTGACGAATTCGTCGCGACCCTCGGGGGATTGGAAAAACTCGACGGGGTCGCGCTTCTGGCCGCGGCGCTTCATGTGCCGCGTGACCAGGAACGGTGTTGCCGAGATCCAGACCGCCGAGCTGCCGAGGATTCGCGTGTGTGGGTACTCGGTCGCCTGTCCCAGGCCGACCAGGAGCAGGGAGAGCTGGAGGTCGCCGCATAACAGCCAGCGCAGGGTGTCGATCGCGCGGACCTCGTCGCGAGGAAAGCCGCCCGGGGCATGGACCGTGACATGATCGAGGCGGCCGTCGCCGTCCTCGTCGGTGGGTAGAAAAAACGCGTGAGCGTGCTCGTCGCGGAGCGGCTCGCCGCGGTCGTCTTTGCCGGAGAACACCTGCGAGCGAAACCGCTCGGCGTTGGGGGTATGCAAGCCGCCGTAGCGCTCGATTTCCTTGCACTTGCGGTAGCGCGACATCAGGGCGCTGCGCATCGATTCGGCCAGCGGGAGCGTGGCCTGGACCAGGGGCAAGACCGGTCCGTCCAGGGCGTATCTTGCGATGGTGGGCATGGGTCTGCGGTTGGAATGGGGACGGGGTTTTGGGTCGATCCGAAAACAATCCGACGGCCGCGTGTAGACGATCCAGCGCGAACCCGGAGGGTCGCTCCACCTCTCCTGGTGCATGTCAGCGGTCTCGGCGAGCAGATTCCAGAGCGGACTCGGCTTGATCACCTTCTTGTCTTTGTACGCCCAACTGTTCCAGCTCTCTGGGTCCGCCACGAGTACGCGGGTGGTTTCCGATCGCGGTCGAGCCGGGCCGGGTGAACAGTTGACCTTCGCCGGATCGAAATCCTGAAGGAGCCGCGCTGTGGACCAAGATTCGGCCCGGCCGAAATACCCGAGCCGTGAGAGGACGAGATCCAGCACGGGTCCACCATCCGGAGGCAGGTCCATCGCGTCCGGCCAATGGAACACAATTTCGGCGCCCGGGGCGATCGAGACGAACGCGTCGAAGACGAGTGTCTTGTCTTCCGGTCCCTTCTTGAACCACGGCATGTAGTGGCGCGTGTGCCCGAGGGCGGCCGGCGGGAGATAGAACCACGGTGCCTGACCAGCCAGTTGTGCGAGAACCGAAGGGAGTGCGTGCTCGATCAGTGGGTCGCCTGCAAATTTGCGCTTCCACGTCGCGACGAGCGCGCGGAGGAAGCGCCACGGGGAAGGCGGCCACTCGGGCACCCCCTCGTTGACGTGGTGACCCCACGGATTGGCGTGGAACCGCCCGGTCGGAAATTGGATGGCGACGGAGATAGGCATGGTCACTCCCCGTCGCCGTCATCGGGCCCGTCCTCGGTTCCCGACTCGTCGTCCGCCTTCAGAGATTTGATCGCTTTATCGATGGCACTGTTCAGCTTGGGAATCCGGCCATAAGCTTCCTTGAGGCGTGCTGCCTGGGTTTCATCGAGAGCGTGACTGATAACTAAGGACAGCTTGGCCTTCTTTCCGTCACCCTCGGCCTTTTGCTCGACCAGTCCCTCGAGTTCGCGAGGCAACGTCGGGTGCGACGTCCCCTTCGGCAGGCTAATCTCACCTGCTGCCCTCACCTTGGGCTCGTACGTCACGACTGTCGTGGCCGGTTCGGCGAAGAGTTTCGCCTTCTGACACGCTGCCAGGGAAGTCTTGATCACATCCACGATCGCATTTTCGTCCGGCAGTTGAAATCCTGCGGGTCGCTTGACCTCCGGTTCACCGACAACATCGAGGTCACACGCCGTACGCAGCCGCAAGCCGCTTTTCAGGAAGCGCTGGATCTTGAACAGGGCGAGGGCGACCAGGAATGTCTCGGCATCGGCTCCAAGGCCGTAGCCGCGCAACTGTGCCAGATCGAGGTTGAAGTAGGACACAATCTTTCGCGCCGCAAACTCTGTGCGGTGGAACGGGACGTTCCCGAATCCGCGGGATGTGTCTCCGGACGGGTCCACATGATCGTTCTTCACGCCGCCGCTAGCGGCGTCCTGGACGTCGTCTGCTTCGATAAAGCCTGACAGCAGTCGCGGCATCCGAAGCCGGCCGCCCGCCAGTTCGGATTTCGCCAGGAAGACTCCGTGCAGTACCGCGTTGGCGTCTACCTTGAACAGAATCCGGGCAAGCTTACGGATATCCACGGGACCTTTCTCCATGCCTGCGACGTCTCGCTTGAGCATGTCCAGCACGGCCGTGTCCTTGCCCTCCAGGATGTAAGGTGAGTTGAGCCGATGGGCCTCCAGGATGGAGTTGGTGAGGTGCGAGCCGTCGGCCCGGTTCACCTGAACGTAGGGCATTCCTTTCAACAGAGGGGCGAGCCTGCCGTCTGCACCGTCCCAGCAAACGAGTTCCAGGCGGTTGGCCACGGACTGCGGAGACTCGACAAGCAACATCTCGACAGTATCGCCATTGCGGTATGCCTTGTATCGGGCGGGCCCGAGGTCCGCGAAACCCGTGGGCTGGAATCGGTTGCCCTGGATGGGCCTCAGGGGCGCTTCGATCAACAGGCGCGGGGCGTCTTTCAGTGCGGCAAAAACATCAGACACAGGAGTTCTCCTTATGTGATGGGATCCGCTGTCGGGCGGCGTAGAACAAGTTCGGCGAATTCGATCACGGACTCAGACGAAATTGGAAACAGCAGCGCAGCGAGCAAACGCGCCGGAGCGGTGCCGGCAGCCGACCATTCCGTGTCGCGCCGGGCGCCGTTTCTTGAGTACGACGCGAGCGGAAAGAGCCCGGATGCTTTCAGTCGGCGAACGGCGATTGCGCACGCGCCTGTGACGTCACCGGTCCGCAACCTTGCCAGGATCGCCGGCTCGGGTTTCACCGCGACACCCGTCGCGGCTTCACCCTCGTCCGGTCCGTTCAGCCGGAGGCGGGCCTTGCCAGCGTGCTCGACCCACTCCAAGCGACCAGGCATCAGGGTCAACTTGAGCAGGGCGTAGGCTCTTGGCGCAATGACGCTGTCACCGGCGTGCACGAGCGGGCGGGCGTAGCCCCGGCGATTGACGACCATCAGGCCCCAGACGAGATCCTCCAAGTTCTGATCATCGGTCTGGCCGTCCAGGAAGGCGCAGATATCGGCAAGCGACGCGGGGAACAGGCTGCCGAGCGGCAGCGGGTACTCGCCCGCAGTGTCGGCGTCCATCACTCGTCGGATTAGAATCGCCCCGAGATTGCGAACGAGATCGCCGCCGGCCCAGACGACGTGGCCGCCGCGCTCCGTCCAATGCCAGGCGTTCTGTTTCCATTCGACCGGTTCCATGTAGCGGCGAATCGGTCCCGTATTGTTCCAGTCACCCACCAGGAATGCGAGACTCCGAGCAAGCCGGAATTCCCGTGAGCCATCGTCGCTCGCAGCGAGCCAGTCGCACGACAGCCCAGCGAGCGGCCTCCGGACGCGACGCTTCTCGGGTTGGACGTCCCCGACCGAAAGCTCTCTCTCCGCGGCCCCGAGCGCGACAGTATGCGGCCGAACCAGCTCGCGTCATCCTCGCCATGCGCATATCGGCAGTAGTCGAAGATGCATGTTTCGACACGATGCCGGGCCAAACGAAAACGGGCCGGGACTTCCTCCCCTGAGCTGGACCATCTGAGAGCGTCAAGCCACGGATCGACTTCCCGAAGCAGGTCGGCGGAGCGGACCTCGCCGACCGGAAACACCCCAAGCGGCGCAGCCACGAAAGATTTCCCGCTCCGCTTCAGGAAACCATACCGGACGAAAAGCGCTTATGCCGCGGTCGGTCCCAAGACTGGCAACCGCCCGCGCAAAATCGACTCCGTCCCGCGACTGGCGGCCGTTGGTTTCCGCGCGCCCCTCGGCGAAAACAAACCGTATTTCGGCTAGGGTTGCCGGTGCCTCCCACTGCGGGAGCCAGATCTCGCCATGTGAGACTGCCGGCTCCCCGTCGGCCTCCGATCCGTAGCCGACCGCCGACGGCCGGACCGTAAATGGGAACGAAGCCCGGTCGCGCTGTGAGGCACCGAGGCGCCGGGCCGACGCCCCGGCCAATGTTATCGTTCCTTCGAGCATCAGTACGAAGTCCCACGGATTGACGAGCGCGTTACCCTCCATTCCAGTGGTTGCGTTAGGACCGCCGGCCCGGCCGGGATCGAACTGACCAACCGCCGCGGAGAGAAGATCACGGGCGGGCTCAGCGAATAAGGTCTGGCGCAGCCAGCCCACGGCTTCGGCAACCAGCAACCCGTCGGCAAATCCCAGCGAGACGAGCCGCTGCATATAATTCTGGGTGAAGTCGAGCCGACCGTCGTTGCCGCCTGTACCCAATAGAGGCGGGAACGACTGACCCGCAGTCTGGAGGACGATGGCTGCGTCCATCCAGGCGACAAACTCTTCTGGCATCTCTCGCCGGTAGCGCCGAAGGAGCCCCTCCTTCGCTTCTGGCGAGGGCTTGGTCTTGATTCCGAGTTCTGTGAGCAGCACCCGAACCTGGCGGATCAGCGACGCGAATCCGGTCAGTCGATCCGACTCGCTCTTAGATATCGCGTCCAGCGCCACGCGGTTGTCTGTCCCGAAAAAGCCGGACCCGCCGGCCCAGGGTGCCAGAATGGGCGTCGGCCGATATCGCTCGACGAAGAAACGGGTCAACGCTTCCTCATCGAGGATCGTCCCCAGCGCAAAAGCGCCGCTCCTCCAGCACCCGCGAGCGTCGTGGTCGGCCTGCTCCGCCACCGTTCGGAGGATGCCCAAGGCCTTCAGGTAGCTCATCAGCGGCTCCGGTGTGCACCCAGCGAGACGCAGTTCCGGCACGGTTCACCCCCTGGCCTTTCTGTCCGCGTTCATGCTTGCCCGCATATCGGCCGCTCTGAGGATTGCTTCAAGGAAGGCGAGCTTTAGCGGGCCATTTCCAGGATCGTCCCGAAGGCAGAGCATGCGCTCGGCCCAGCTTGGTGAGCCGTCCGCACACCGGCCGAGCTGCATCGGTGACAGGTCAAGCACGTCCACGTTGGGGGCCGTCACGTTGTCGCCGAGGGCGGCGCCCGGTAATTGATCGCCGCCCCATACCCCGCGCGAAAAGCTGATCGGGAGCCTCGGGTTTCGTCTCGTCCGGCATCGAGCGAATCGAGAGCCGAACTTTGCCGTGGTGTGCGGCCACCAAGTACAGGGCGAGGTCCTGTTGATCGTGGGCGAGCCCAGCCCAGTCTGCGGGGCTCCGGCCCTGTCGGAGGAGCGTCAGCACCCCGATCGCCGACGCGAGTTCGTGCCGGAAATGCTTGCGGGCGTACCTACGCCAGAAGCCCTTCGGCGCTGCTTTGGCGATGTCTCGTTTGCCCTTGCGGTTCTCCGGGCGGTTTCCGTCGGTATCGGATTCCTCACGGATCGCGTCCTGAAATGTTTGGTGCGCCTTGCCCCAATCGTGCCAGCGGCCAGCGACCCGCAGGCAGAGCCAGGGGATTGTACCGACTGTCAGGCTTCTTTCAATTGCCGCCAACTCTTCAATCACGTCGCCGGTATGCTCCGCGATCGATCGCCACCCGAAGAGCGAAAGCAGGTCCGAATTGTATTCCGGCTCCGAGGTCAAGGAGCCGGCAGCGTCTGCCGGCGGAGTGTAAAGTTCCAGGGCTTCCTCCCACCGCGCTTTCGGGTCCCAGCCGAGTTTTCCAGAGTAACCGCCTTGATCGCTCGGCACCCAGAAGACCTGTCCCGGAATTACCGCTTCGGCATCGCCCGTAGCCACCTGCCATCGAGAGCACTCCAGCGGTAGGCAACCTTATTCGAGCTATCGAGAAAGTCTCGGAATGACCCGACCGGGGCCGGGCACAACTCGATTCGCACTGGGGCGATTCGCCGGGCTTCCTTCGGATCCAACTGAGATGGTGGATGTTCGGCGCGCAGAACACCTGCACGTCGAGTTCGGCCCCCTCCCTGATAAACCGAGACACGTCGATGTCATTACCAGACAGGTCAGGGGTCGTATCAAATAAATCAAGAAAGTCTCTCCGGCGGATCACATGTGGTGGGTCGAACGGAAACAGTTCCGTCCGTTTCTCGCCCGATAAAGCTGCAAAAAAATCGTTCAGTGACTTCAGGCCGCCATCATCCCGTTCTTTCAGGTTCTCGCGAGCTTGGTCCAGTTCTGATTTTGAGTAAGGAGCCGCCTGTTTGTCATCCTTGGCGGGGACGTCGATCCAGTAGATGCGCGCCGGTCGTTCAGCGGTACACTCGCCCTTGCGGTTACAACGCCCGAACCGCTGCACGAGGCTCGGCCAAGGAGCCAACTCAGTGAACAGAGTCTGTGCGGAAACGTCCACGCCGGCCTCCACGACCTGGGTAGAAACGATGATCCGGCCCTCCTCGGGCCAAGGCTGACTCAGCCAATCCTTCCAGGCCTCCCGCTCCATCGGCCGGAACCGCGAATGAATGAGCTTGACGTCCGGGACTTTGTCGGCAGCCTCGCGCGGCTCGGTCGCATTCTTACCGTGACCCTTCGGCCTGCGCTTCGTTGGGGGTTTCTCGAGTGCTTCAAACAAATCCCGAGCCCGACCCACATTATTGACGACGACCAGGGTGAGGGAGCCCGGACGGTGGGCCTCTTTAATCAAAGCGGCGATGGCGTCACGGTCGCCGGCCCCGCCCTTCGCCTTTTCAATCGGCTTCTTCCCAGTCCAGCGCTCCGCCAGCCCCGGGGCGGCGTAGTCGGCGGTCGAAAGAGCCAAGGCCTTGAGGGAGGTAACCCGCGCTCGGAAGTCGACCGTTCGGAGCCACTCGGGCAGGAGCGTCGCGGACATCCAGACCGTCTTGACACCGCCATACGTACCGAAATGCTGCCGAAACGCCTGCAGTTGAGTAGAAGTCGCCAACCCTACACCCATGAGCTGGATTTCGTCGAGCACCCACAGACAGTCGTTGTTCAGAAGTGCGAAATGCAGAGGCCAGCGAAATCGGCTCATACCGTAGCCTCGGTTGAGAGCGCGGGACAGCATCATGTCCTGCGTGCCGATCAAGACGGCGTCGCCCTCCGGCGCGAGGTCCCACTCCTCGGATTCCTCACCGCCCATCAAGACATGAACCTTAACCCGATCTCTCAGGCCAAGCCTATCCAACCAGTGGTTCGCAACGTCTCTGGTTTGCTCGACGAGCACGCGCATCGGAAGGCAATAGGCGAGCCGGCGGGGCGTCGAATCCTTCACGGCTTCTTTGGCGTACCTCCGGCGCCAGAGCCACCCGAGAATGGCGGTCGCCGTCTTGCCCGCGCCGGTCGGGGCATGGACAAGCTCGAATAGATCCGTCGCGTTGGCGAATTCCGCCTGGTAGGGGAACGGCGGTTCGCCCGTAGCCTTCAGAAAGAAGTCGTCGAATTCCATCGATCAGCTCACAATCACCACATCCCGCGCATCATGCGGCTCGATCGGCCGGCCCAGGGCCTCGATCCCCGCGGCGCAGCGGGCACACAAAGGAACAAACAGGACCTGATCCTGGTCCAGATCGATCACGTCATACAGACGTGATTTGAGTCTTACCAGATCCACGGCAGCCAATCGACAAAAAAACACGGAATATTGTCTCCGCAGTCCAAAATCCTCACAAACCTTGGCGACTTTACGCAGCCGCTTGGGATTGCAGATGTCATAGGCGACGAGATAAGTATCCACGTAACCGAAGGATGAAGGATGAAGGATGAAGGATGAAGCACACAATGCTCTTCACCGGATTACGAGCCATACGTACCGGGAAGATTGTGCTCGGCTCACATCCACTCGGACGAGTCTCCCCTCCGCGGCCGGCCAGCGCGGCCGTACTTGATTCAGTTGGCGGAGTCGGTGAGAATGTCGGAATGGAAATCCGAGGTCGAGTTCATAACGGTGTGGTGGTCTTGGAAGGCGAGCTGCCGTTGCCCGAGGGCACGCTGGTGACCGTCTCATACCCCGGCCCGCCACCAACCCAACCGCCGAATTCGCGTCGGCGAGTCGCATTACCGATGGTGCCATCCGATCACCCGGGAAGTCGCCGGCTAACCGCCGAGCGGGTCGCGGAACTTCTGGAAGACGACGATGTTTCTGGCTGACGTCAACCTGTGGTTGGCTCTGGCCTTCGAATCGCACTTCCATCACGCGGTCGCCAAGGCTTGGCTCGACGGCCTGTCGAGCGAAGGGTGCTCGTTTTGCCGGATGACCCAGCAAGGATTTCTGCGACTGGCCACGAACCCGAAGGCATTCGGCGCGGAAGCGGTGACTATGGCGGACGCGTGGCGAATGTACGATGAGTTCCTCGCCGATCCGCGCGTTTCTTACTCCCGCGAACCCGCCGGAGTCGAGTCGTTCTGGCGGGACTACACCCAACGCCAGACCTTCTCGCCCAAAGTCTGGAACGACGCATTCCTGGCCGCATTTGCACGGGCGGCCGATTTCGAGCTGATCACCTTCGACAAGGGATTTACTCAATTCGCCAATCTGAAATCCACCGTCCTTTCGTAATTTGGGCGTAACCCGATTGATGTTCATCGCACCACAAAGCCCACTGAAGACAAGGATGAAGGATGAAGAACACAATGCCGTTCATCGAACCACAAACCCCAGATACCGAGGGATATCGCCGCGCACGTAGGCGGCCAGCATGCGGACCTGCACCTCGAGCATCCGGCCGTAGCTCATCTTGTAGCCGAAGACCGGGTGCGTCACCTCCGTCGCCTTGCGCTGCTCGTAAGCCTCGAAGAAGGTCTTGCGACCTTGGTCGGTCAGATAGCAGGCGTCATTCCAGGTCAAGAAATCCGCGTTTACCAGCATCCCGTTGTTGATCAGGTTCAACACGACCGAGTCGGCAATCACCGGCCGGAATTCCTCCATCAAGTCCAAGGCCAGCGAAGGCCGGCCGTGCCGGCCCACGTGATAAAAGCCCTGGTACGGGTCAAACCCGACCGTGCAGACCGCCGAGAAACAGTCCTTGACCAGGATCGCGTAAGCAAAACTCAAGAGCGAGTTGACCGGGTCGCGCGGCGGGCGGCGGTTGCGCGTCGTGAAGTCAAAAGTCGCGCCGGGCGCCCTGGCCTTGAGCATCCGGCCGAAGTTGGCGAAGTAGACGGCCGCCGCCTGCCCCTCCAGGCCCAGAAGCACGTCCCGATCGGGCGCATCGGCAACGCGCGCCAGCATCAGGGCCATGTCGCGCACGGCCGGCTCGTCGCTCGCCCGGCGGCTGACATTGCCGGGGTCGCCTTCCGCGTCGCCGGCCTGATCGGGTGTCGGCGCAGGCACAGGCACAGCCGCGTGCGTCGGCGTCGACGCACGCGGCTGCGAACGCAGCGAACGCATGAGAAGCGTCCGCTGGTTGGCGACCTTGGCCGCAACGACCGCCCGTGCCAGCGGCCGGGCCCGCGTTGGGTCGGAGAATACCTGGTACTGCGCAGCCCGCAGCGCCACGTTCTTGGGCGGGGCCGGCATGACCGTCGCGATGAACTTGCCGTACATGCTCAAGAACACAACCGGGACCTCCGCCTCGGCCAGAGTGTGCAAGGCCTGCGTCGAAACCTGGACATTGCCGAAGACCACAACCTGGCGCACCGAGACGATCGGCACCCGGTTTGTCTCCTTGCCGCCGAGAGTGACGACCAGGTGCTCGCTGCGCCGGCCGACGTGCGCGCCCGGCTCCTGCACGTACAGCACCGCCTTGTCGTCGGTTCGAGGGATCACACGATTGAGGACGACGGGAGACTCGGTCGTCGCCGGTGCAGAACCCGCTCCTCGAAAGGATGAAGGATGAAGGATGAAGGATGAAGAAATACACAGCGCGGCGTTGCTAACGGGTTGCGCCGAGACCACCCCCCCTGCCCCCCCTTCGCAAGGGGGGGAAAGTGAACCGAGGCCGCCGGGCACCTCCGCAGAAGCGCAGGGCCGGGCTTGGCCGGCCGGCTGTGGCCCGGGCAGTACTTCGAGTTCGGGGTGGGCCTGTTGAATCAGGTACAGGGTCTCTTCGGGCAGGCAGACGGGGGCCAGCGAGCAGCCGAAGCAGCGGTGCCGCAGCTCCGCGGGGAGGGGCTGCGGGGGCGTGTCGCGGGCTGACAGCTCGCGGATCAAGGCGATCCCCGCCAATGTGCGGGCACGCAGGGATTCGTTAATGGGAACCTCGACGCGGGCCTTGGATCCGACATAGTAGATGACTCCTTCCGCGACCGTCACGCCCATGCTCTCCTCGACCAGGAGCGCCTGGGCACAGAGCTGAATGGCATCGTTTTCCCAGAAGCTTGGCTCTCCATCCTCGTCGTGCGGCGCGGCCGACCGCTTGGTCTCGACCGGCCGAATCGCATCGCCCTCTTGTTCCAGCAGGTCGAGCTTGCCGGTGATGCCCAGCCGCTCGGAAGACAGAGACACGCTGCGGGTGTGCAGGGCGTCGCCTTCCTTGCGCGTCCGGTTGGCAAGCGCCGGGTCGTTCACCCGACGGTGCTGGAATGTGCCGTCTGCGACGAACTCATTGACCGGCATCACCGACTCGACGTATTCCAGGTAGTACAACCGGGGACAGTAGCTCACCTGGTTGAGCGCCCGGACCGGAATCAGCTCGGGTTGATCGGCGTTCATCGTCTGAGCACTCCTGTTGAACAGAATCGCTGCGCGGCGCCGGCGACTGCCGGGAAACGGGCTTTGCTGGTGCTCTGGGCGGTCAAGGATCGGCTGCGACGGCGGCTCGCTCTCCGGCCGATCTCCAGGCCTGGCTTTGATACATGGCGAGCAGTTTCTCGAGCTCTTCATGGACCTCGGTCCGGAAGTCGTCGGGCTCGAGGACGATGGCGCTGGCCCCGAAGCCGAGCACCCAGGGTTTGATCTCGACGGTGGACGTGAGCCGGAACCGGACCAGCACGCTGCCGTCGCCCTGCCTGGTGACGACGCGGCCGGGGACCGGCTTCGATTCGAGGACCGTGCGCGCAGCCGGCGGCGCGATCTTGACGACGATGGTCACGTCGCGGTCGCCTTCGTAGATTCCCAGGGATCCGGCCAGGTGTTTCGCCACGTCGAAATCCTGGGGCCGGGGGAAGATGAGACGGCTGACTTCAATCGATTCGATCCGGTCGACCTTGTAATGGCGGATCTCGCCGTGACCGGGATCAAAAGCGATCAAATAGAGCCAGCCGGCGTGCCGCACCAGGGTATACGGGTAAACGTCGCGGACCGCCGGCTCGGTCGCCCGGAGAGACTGGTAGCTGATGTGCACGGCCCGGCATTCTTCGACCGCGAGGGTCAGGTCATCGATGATCTCGGCCTTGCTGGAGTAGTCGCCGAAGCCGGAGGACGTGCAGTGGAACAACTGGGGAAACCGATCGAGATACGCAATCGCCCGCTCGTCGAGCGTGGCCCGGATCTTGCGGAGTGCGCTGTGGGCGGCCTGCCAGAGCAGCGTGCCGGCCAGCGGCTCCAGAAAAGGGCGGGCCAAGTAAAGGACGACGGCCTCGTCGAACGTGAATTGCAATGGCGGAGCACTGCCGTCGCCGGCGAGCCGCCAGGTCTTCTTGCCCCGCTCACCGTCGGTTTCCTTGAGCGGGAAGCCGAGGCGCAGGAAGAGCGCCAGGTCGCGGCGGATGGTCTTCTCGGCGACCCCCATCTCGCGGGCCATCTCGCGGACAGTCAGGCCATAACGCCGCGCTCCCAGCGTGCGCAGCAGGATCCAGTGGCGATAGACCGGAACGTCGTCGTGCATTTTGGTAATTGCCAGTTGTCGGTTCTTTGGTGTGGGTTGCCAGAGTTCGGATTTCGATTGATCTTAACCCAGCGTGGGGCCGGATCTTGTCCAACGTGACGAGCGTTCATCAGTGAGCTGCCCATGCGTGTGGCTTTTTTGCAACGGCCCGACCCGCGCGCACCGGCATTGCCGTAGGTCAGGCTTTCCAGCCTGACAAAGTCGCCTTTCGCTCCGCGAAAGAATGTTGTTGTTTTGTCGCCTTTCGCTCCGCGAAAGAATGTTGTTGTTTTGTCGCCTTTCGCTCCGCGAAAGAATGTTGTTGTTTTGTCGCCTTTCGCTCCGCGAAAGACCTCCCTCCCAATCAGCAGTACACGACATTATTCTGATATCAGTGTCTGTCGCTCACTAATTTGTCACCCGGCTGGAAAGATTGACCGAGCACCGGCGTGGTTCTTGGTAGAGCAAACGCACAACTTTCGCGGAGCGAAAGGCGACTTTGGTCTCACCACGGCGTAGTTATTGGCCGTATTCATCAGCGCTCGTGGCGTCCGCTGGAACAAATGCGCAACTTTCGCGGAGCGAAAGGCGACTTTGTTCTGACCACGGCGTTGTTGTTGGCCGTATTCATTCGCGCTCGTGGCGTCCGCTGGAACAAATGCGCAACTTTCGCGGAGCGAAAGGCGACTTTGTTCTGACCACCACGGCGCTGTGACTCGTCTTCATCTCCCTTACCAGCCTCCCCTGCGCACAAGACTCCCGGTGCTGGCAGGTCGAGCATTCCAGCTCCTACCCACCGCTCGTGCCTGACTGGTTCTTGGCGTTGTGGCTCCCGGCTGTGTTCCTGTCTCGTCACTCCGCTCGATTTTTCCGTGGCGATCGGTGCCTTCCGTGGTTGAAACGCCTTGACCATTTTTGATCTACGACAGGATACGAATGAATTGCCGCGGGTGAGCCTCAACCAGGACACGCTCGAACTCCTCACAGTCGGATTCCTTGTCAAGCTTCGTTTCCTTCGTTTGCTTCTGTTCCAGGGTCGTTCGCGCCGGACAGAACAAGCGCTGAGATTCCGTCCGCGAGCTGGCCTTCGTGCGAGTTGAACAACTGCCGCAGCGCCACGATCGGCCGTTTCGTGGATCTCGCGCAATTGTGTCCTGTGCGTCTCGATTCGGCGATGCATGAAGTCGGTCTCGGATTGGAACAGAAGCAAGCTAAGTTAACGAAGAATACGCCGAGATTTGCCGATTCTGCGGATTGCTCCACCGCCTGACCGCCCGGCCCGCCCGCCTGCGCAGGCATTGCCGGCCCGCAAAACCTGAACAATCACGCAAACGGGAATGGCGCAGCAAACTTTCCGGCCGATTTGCAAATTTCTTCGCACCAAATTCCCCCTTTTTGTAGATCGTATCTGGATGGAGGCCCAGCAGACCCGCACGTCTGATCGGCCTCGATCACATGTTCCGATGTGGTCATTCCATGGTACCCCGATCCGGACCGCCCAATGCCAAGTGCCTATTGCCCGACGCCGGACACCACTAACCCGACACCTTCGAGGAGATTTCCCGATGCCCGCCTCACAAAAACAGATCAACGCAAATCGGGCCAATAGTCGACTCAGTCGTGGCCCAACGTCAGTTTTTGGTAAGTCTCGTTCACGTTGGAACGCTTTAAAACATGGTATGGCCTCGCGCCAGAACACAATCGATGGCGAAAATGCCAGCGAGCTGGAGCAAGAGCTCGACGCCTGGGTCGATGATCTCGAGCCCGAAGGGCCTACCGAGACCGCTTTGGTCCATAATGCCGTGCTCGCCCAGTGGAAGGTGGCACGAGCCACGCGATTTCAAAACTCGAGGCTCTCTTCACAGATCGAGAACGCCCAGAAAGAAGAGGACAAGAAGATCCGCGGCCTCTTTGACCGCCTGCTGCATAACCCCCAGCGGCCGACCGAGATCTATGGCGCCTCAGCCTATGACTCGCAGGAACCACGCATTTCCTGGTCCCCCAAGCCCGAACCGGGCGGCAACCCCGCCGATCTCGTCGAGGAGATCTGCGCCACCGCCTCGGGCTGCACATTGCTCAAGACCGAGTGGCAGGCCCTCCGCTCGAGACTCGAGCCCGGTAAGATGTGGGATAACCATGACATGTTCAAATGTATCCGAATGCTGGGCCGCCAGCCGATTCATGCCCTGGACGTGAGGGAGGTCTCGGTGGTCTTTGTGGCCTGCTCGGTGATCGACCAGGGGCGGCATGATCCGTATGCTCCTCTCAAGTGCGAGCTGGACCACGACGAGTACAGGACCTTTGCCCAGCGCGTGCGCGGGCGCTGGACCGACCTGCCCCGCCCCGGCGATCCCGAGGGAGCCCGAGGCGCGCTCCTATCCATCATCGATCGAGTCATCGGCGAGCTGGACAGTCAGCTCGCAAGGTTCGAACAGAATAAAGAGCGCGACGCCAGCCGCCGGATCGACGCGCTGTCGTTCGACGACAGCCCGGTGGCCGCGCGGGTCCGGGCCTACGAGCTCAGTTGCGCGCGCACCCTGTTACGCTCTTTGAGCGAGCTCGCGAGGCGTCGACGCGAGCGGGGCCGCGCCGCCACCAGGCCGCCAGTCGCACCCGCCGAGGCGACCGACCTGGCGGACACGGCAACCCAGGACCAGGGCCCTGGTCAGGCAACCGATGCCATGGATTCGATCGATGGGCCAGATGGCTTGGTGACGGACGGCATGCCCATCTCCCCCATCGACGGGGATTCGACGGGCGAGGCGCCGCACGCCCAGGGCGACCTGCCGGTCGATTCCGCCGTTGCAACCGAAATTCAAGGTACGGTCGCCACGAGCGGCACGACCGCACCCGGCGATCCCGAACGAAACCCATCGTGTGAGCCTCCGGCGGCCGAGGTGGAAACTCAAAATCCCGACATCGAACCCAATATGGGGGACGGGCAACCCCCCGCGGTGATGAAAAGTGAGTCTTGGTTCGGCTGCGCGTTACCCCCGATTGCGTCGGGCCGTTCTTTTCCCCCCCTTGCGAAGGGGGGGCCAGGGGGGAAGGTCGCGGCGCCGCCAGTCACAAGGCCGTCGAGCGCTCTTGGTTCTTTGATGTCCGAGGCCCCGGCCCCTCCCTCTGAGCCCCTCACCCCCCCTTCGCACGGGGGGGAAAGGGATGGGATCGCAGACGCGACAGCCCAGGCAATCCTCACCCCCCCTTCGCAAGGGGGGGAAAGCGATCGCATCGCAGATGCGACAGTGCAGGAAATCCTCACCCCCCCTTCGCAAGGGGGGGAAAGCGATCGGATCGCAGAGGAGCAACCCGAGTCACCTGCGAGGGCGGCGGTGCAACCGCCACGACCACCTTCAGCCGAACCCGTGCCGGAACCTGCCTGGGAACCACCTGCAATCGTGCTCGACCCGATGGCGCAAAGCAGCTTCAAAACGGCGATTGTCGAGGCGCTTGCCCGCCGCGAAGCCGCGGCAAAGGCCCGCGATGCGCTCCCCCCGCGCGACCGCCACGGCCGCCGGCGGCGCCGCGATGCCAGAAACCAGCGCGGAGCCCGCAAGCCGCCCACCTGGGAGCTCGGGCTGCCTGGTCGCTCGCCGCTTCTGGCTCCGCTTGCATCCCACGAATTCTCCAACCTTGTTGACGAGGTCCATCAAGAATTGAAAGAGGACTTGATATGATGACCACACTCGATGACAACCTGGAACACAGCCTTGCCCTTGACTGTGCCTGCGGGCTCTCGGTGCGTGCATGGGCTAAACGGAACTGCGTCGAATTCCCTGTGGCGTACGCGCGGTCCATTGAAAATGGGTTCCGTGAGCTCGTCGACCTCTTGCGCCTGCGCATCGCGGACCGGATCGTCGGCAGAATGACCGTCGGCGTCCGCGTTGCGGTCAACCAGCTCATCAGGCTCTGCACAAAAGGGAAGAGTGACGCGATACGTCTCTCGGCCGGCCGCGCACTGCTCAGTTACTTCGTCGCAATATCCCGGCATCTCCACGTGAAAGGGATGCTCAGGGGGCTGAAGGAAACCATGGATAAATTGGAGAAGACCGATCCCAGGAGCGCGTGGGTTCCGACTCCGCCATACGGCTTGTCGCCCGCCCCTTGACGAAAGCAGAGGCCACGCATTGCCTACGCAGCGTGGATGCACGCACTGTCATTCCAGCCGGTCTCAACTCAAGTGAAGCAAGGGCGTTACGTAATCGGCTCCTTCATCCTTCATCCTTCATCCTTCATCCTTGTTACTCGTCGTCGTCGTCGGGTTCATCGGGCACTTCGATGTCTTCCTCTTCCTCTTCGACGTCTTCTTCTTCCTCGACAGGTGCGGCTGCGGCTGCGGCCTTTCTGGCGGTCTTGGTCGGGGTGGGTACCGCGCGGGGGATGGCTGCGCCGATGCCGGGGGCGTCTTCGGCCATCGCTTCCTTGGTCCGCTGGACGAAGTGGGTGCCTTTTCCCTTGGCGGTCAGCTCGGCTGCCCGAGCTTCGGCGGCTTCCTTCTGGTTGTATTCGAAGGTGCCGACGGGCTTGAAGGCGTCGTTCAAGACGACCCACACGATCCGCATTCTGGCGGCCGGCTTTGTGGACCGTGACGACTTGGCTCTTGACTTGGGCGGCGCTTTCGGCTTTTTCTTCGGCTTCTTTTCGGCGACGGCCACCTCTTCGACTTCCTCTACGGCGTCGTCGGTTTCGTCTTCCATCGGGTCGAGAGGCTCTGCGGCTTCCCGTTGACGCCGCAGATCGAGTCGATTGAGAGGTTTCCCAGCCATGACGCCGTCCTTCGCGCACAAAACAACAATGGTCGCTAGCGTGTTTCCTGGCCGCTCCTGGCTCGCAACACCTGTCCGAGAACGGCACCACAAACCCTTACTCTAATCCAACTGCGGTGACTTGACCAGAGACTGGGTGCAGGCCGGCCCGGCTTCCTGGCAGTCGACCTTCCAGTGAGGCGGTTTCCGATGCGGGAGGCGAACCTTGGGCGGAACCCCAGAGCCCCGGCCGAGCTCGACGGCGATTCGATTCAAGAGCTCCAGCGGATGATAAGGCTTGTTGAGGAATTGATCGACGGTCAGCTCGCGCAGAGCGTCCGTGTGCGAATCGAGGATCGCGGCGCTGCAAACAATCACCGGCTGCAAGGGATTCATGCCCTTGATCCGCCGGCAAACGTCGACGCCAGAGAGCATCGGCAAGTTCAGATCGAGCAAGACGACGTCGAAGGGACCCGAGCTGGAGAACAACTCGACGCCCTGGCAGCCGTCGGCGGCTTCCACCACTTCGAAGCCCTCGCCGCGCAGGAATTGCGCGATCAAGCCGCGGAGGAGGTTTTCGTCCTCGACCAGCAAGAGCTTCCCTGCGTGTTCTCCGTCCATGGATTTCTCCTTCGGCGGCATATTACCGTCGCCCGCCATCGGCGCCCACTCGAAATCAAACGACGACCCGACACATGGCTAAGTACCTGGGCCTTGTCGTAGGTCAGGCTTTCCAGCCTGACTCTTCGGGATGTCAGGCTGGAAAGCCTGACCTACAGGAGCGCAGGTGCGGCGACAGCTCTAGCCATGTATTGGGTCGTTGAAATCAACAAGGCGGGACGATCCGGGCATCGCCGCGGTCGCTCCAGCCTGGCTGCGGGGACTTCAGGAGCTCGGCACCTGAGGAGCACGAGCCGAGATGATCGGAACAGACTCTTGCGGGCGCCGACGATCGACCCCCAGGACACCGCAGAGGTAGGCAATCGCCACGTGCTTGGTGACGTTGAGGCCGAGGATGCCCCAGAACACTCCCACACGGAACAGCCAGATATTGACAGCGATGCACGCCACGAGGCGCAACATCCCCGCCAGGCTTATCTGTATGGTAGGACGTTCCATAACGTCAATTATGGACGAGCAAGCTGCCCGCGGATAGGGGATGACTGATGGAAAGATCGTCTCGATCCACCGTGCATTTCCCGCGCCGCGATTCTGTGGCGTGGCGGGTCGCGGGCGTCACCGCGTCGGGTGCCCTCTGGCGGACGCAGAGATCACGGTTTAGGATAGGCCGCAAAGCTGTAATGGGAAGACCTTGAATTCACGGACAGACCATCCATGACGAATGCGACGATCACGCGCCCCGAATGGAGCACGGTCATCGACCCTGTGCTCCAGAAAGAGCTGGAACAACATGTCCTGGTCACCAAGTGGGATCAGCTTCTGGGAATCATCGATACGGTGTATAACTGGGGCCGCCGATCTGCGCTCTGGCCGCTCGGCTTCGGGCTGGCTTGCTGCGCGATCGAGATGATCTGCACGGCATCGAGCCGATTTGACATTGCCCGATTCGGCGCCGAAGTCTTCCGCGGCTCGCCGCGCCAGGCCGACCTGATGATCGTCTCGGGCACCGTCACCAAGACCATGATGCCGATGATCGCCCGGCTCTACGACCAGATGCCAGAGCCGAAGTACGTGATCGCGATGGGGGCCTGCGCCACGGGCGGCGGGCCGTTCAAGGAAGGCTATAACGTGGTTTCGGGAGTCGACAAGTATATCCCGGTCGATGTTTATATCCCGGGCTGCCCCCCGACTCCTCAGGCGCTCTTGAACGGTCTGATCGTTCTGCAGAAGAAGATCGACGGCGAGCGGCTGGATATTCCGCTGCTCAACAAGCACGGTTTTGCGCCCTGGTACGGGAATGAGGTCGAGCGCGACATTCCCATTCCCGTCCTGGGTCCTGACCTGATCGACCTGCGCACGGTCGAGATCTCCGCGGAGCGGACGGCCCAGGGACTGGTCGAGGCTCGCGAGGCTCAGGTTGAGAAGCCCGCCAAGATCCCGGCGCCGCAGCCCGAAGCCGAAGCACCGGCCGAGGAAGCGGCCCCCGCGGCCGCGCCCCAAGGCGATGAGCAAGGTTGAGATGATCCGCGCCAAGGCGCGAGGTGAACCGGTTCCGGACGCCGCCGCGTCGCCCCCGCCGGCGGAAGCCAAGCCGGCCCCGGCCGCCAAGCCCGGCAAGAAACCGAAGCACGCCGTGGCCCGTCCCAGTCTCGTCTGGCTGGGCGACGCCGGCCTCCGCGAGCTTGCCGGGCGAATCAACGCCGAGCTCGGGGCCGGCACCGTCACGATCATCCAGGCGGGGCTCTTGGTTCAGACGGACAAGCTGGTCGAGTCGCGCTCTATCTGCGCGACAAGAACCCTGATCAAGTACGACTACCTGGCCAGTCTTCAGAGCGTGCACTTTGAAGATTGCATCGAGGTCAACTACCAGCTCGACAGCACGATCCAAGCCAGGGAAGCTTGATCGAGCTGCGGGTGCGCACCGCCGAGGCCGATGGCCAGGGAGAGGTTCCCTCGCTCTACTCAGGTCTACCGCGGGGCCGATTTCCAGGAGCGCGAGGTCTACGACATGATGGGGGTCCGGTTCACGGGCCACCCCGACCTCACCCGCATCTTGATGTGGGAGGGCTATGCGTATCACCCGCTTCGCAAGGATTTCCTCGAGCCCTATTATGAGGCACCGTCCAAGGTGTTTCCCAGTCGCGTTGACGAGGGCTTCGGCCAGCACTTCCGCTCCGAGGAGATCAACCCCTACGGCACGAACATGAAGGTCCCCAAGAACTTCACGGATTGGGCCAGCTTCTCCAGCGGCAGCGATCCCAAGGGACTACCGCTGTTGCCCAGCGGGCGTGGAGATCGAGGAGCTCGATACCGACCAGTTCGTCGTCAGCATGGGCCCGCAGCACCCGAGCACTCACGGGGTGTTCCGGCTCAACCTGCGGGTCGACGGCGAGACGATCATCGGGCTCAAGCCGGTGATGGGCTACATGCACCGCAACCACGAGAAGATCGGCGAACGGAACACGTTTCTCATGAACTTCCCGTTCACCGACCGGCTCGACTACTTGACCAGCATGGGCAACAACTTCGGCTACGCCCTGGCGGTCGAGCAATTGATGGGCGACGACGCCAAGCCGCCCGAGCGTGCCGAGTATATCCGCGTGATCATGGCCGAGCTGACGCGGATCGCCAGCCACATGTGGTCGATCGGCTTCTTGCTCAACGACCTGGGGGCGTTTTTCACGCCGGCCCTCTATGCGATCGAGGAGCGCGAGCTGATCCTCGACCTGTTTGAATGGGCCGCGGGCAGCCGGATGATGTGCAACTACTTCCGATTCGGCGGAGTCGCCTTTGACCTGCCGCCGGCTGGATCGAGCGGTGCCGGGGCATCGTCAACGACCGGATCGACAAGCGGATCGACGAGCTCGACCGCTATCTGTCCAGGAATGAGATCGTGCTCGACCGCATGCAAGGGAGTCGGCGTCCTGACTCGCGAGCAGGCGATCAATTTCTCGACCGCCGGGCCGGTCCTGCGGGCCTCGAACGTGAACTACGACATCCGGCGGGCGGCCCCGTACGGCATCTACGATCGGTTTGACTTCAATGTGATCACCGCGTCAAACGGCGATCTTTACGACCGATATTACGTGCGGCTGCAGGAAATGCGGGAGAGTGCTCGCATCTTGAAGCAGGCGGTGCGCGACATTCCCGCGGGTCCGATCCTGCCGGGCAAGAAGAGCTACCAGATCAAGGTGCCCGCGGGTGAAGCGTATTCGCGCGTGGAGAACCCCAAGGGGGAGCTGGGCTACTACGTTGTATGCCGACGGCGTCCCGACGGCTTACCGCTACCATGTGCGCAGCCCGAGCTTCATCAACCTGACTGCGCTCGAGGCGATGTGCCTGGGCCATACCATCGCCGACGTCGTGGGCATCCTGGGCAGCCTCGACATCGTGCTGGGCGAGGTCGACCGGTGAGCCGCGCCGCCTCGATTTCTCAGTCACGGGTTTTTGGGTCGTCACGCTTTCGGAACGAGGGTTAGATTCGATGAGCATCGGTGCTGGGATTATCAGGGGGCACCTGGTCACGCTCAGGCGGTTCTTGCTCACGTTCTGGCGGATTTCCGCGCTGGGCCAGGGCCTGAAGCGGCGCGGCGGCGGCACGCATCTTCATCGACTTGTTCCGCACGCCCGACCGCGGCAAAGAGCCGACGATCACTGCAAGACTTCAAGACGACGGGGCTTTTCACGGTCGAATACCCCGACGAGCGGCTGCCGGTCTACGAGCGGTTTCGCGTCTTGCCCGTGCTCGATTTACGACACCGAGGACGGCAACGTCCGTTGCACGTCGTGCAACATCTGCGCCAAGGTCTGCCCGCCGCAGTGCATCTGGATGAGCCAGGCCAAGAGCCCGAAGGGGACGGTCGTGCCGCTCCCGGAGGACTTTTATATCGACATGGACGTCTGCATGAACTGCGGCCTTTGCTCCGAGTACTGCCCGTTCGACGCGATCAAGATGGACCACAACTTCGAGCTCTCGAATTACGAGCGTCACCAGACCCACATTTTCGACCTGCAGGACTTGCTGGTGTCGAGCGAGTTCTACGCCAAGACTCACCCCGAGGCCTGGAACAGCGCCGACGAGGTCACCGAGCGAAACAAGGTCGCCAAGAAGAAAGACCAGCGGCTGCAGAAGGCGCTGGCGGCTACCAAGCCGGCTGCCAAGCCGGCTGCCAAGCCCGTGCCCCAGCCGGCCAAAGCGTGATAATGCCTGGCGGCTTGCCAGCGCCAGTTCGCAGCCATTAAGATGATCGCTCCCACTGACACAGCCCTCGAGAGTTTCCGACCATGATCCCCCCGCCCCCGAAACCGACAGTATCCGCCCGGGAACGCGAGTGCGCGTCACGCAGCACGTGCGCGTCGGCCATCGCCGGTGGCTGACGCAGGTCGAGGGAGTGGTCGTGAACGAAGGCCGCCGTCCGGTGGGAGGCATCGAGATGGGGGGCAAGGCCTCGTACTGCCATCAAAAGACATTGCAACTGAAGCGCGACGACGGTGAGCTGACCGAGGTCGCCGTCGACGAAGAGACCCAGGTGGAAACAATCGCCGGCCCGAAGCTTGACCCGGATCCTGAAGTTTGCGAGCGGGCCGGCCGCCACAGTAAGAGGTTGCCGGACGATGACTCGCAGACGATCTTGGTTCGGACTTTTTTTGACGAGCTGATCGCGAGATTCGAGAGACTACCATGGTCCTTTACAACTATATCTTCGTCGGGCTGCTTGCTCCTGGTCGCGATCGTGTTCTGCGCTGGCGCCGCTCTGTGGTCGAGTGGTTGATCGCCCCCCGCAAGCGACGCTGGCCAAGGGAGACACGTACGAATGCGGCGTGAAGACCTACGGCGAAACCTGGGTCCGGTTTCGGATTCAGTATTATATTTACGCGATCATGTTTGTCGTGTTTCGACATCGAGACCGTGTTCCTGTTTCCGTGGGCGGCAGCTACGCCGGACTGGGCGCAATGGTTGCGACTGGTCGAGATGGTCGTGTTCCTGCTGATCTTGCTCGCGTCGGTCTGGTCTACGCATGGGCCAAGGGGGTCTTACGATGGGTTTGATCGAATCGCGAGACGATTGACCAGCTGGTGAAGTGATCGCGATCGGCTTGGTTGCATGGAGACCGGCGGTGAATCGTGGCCTCGAGGCACGACGGTCTGCAGCACGGCTGGTGACTCACGAATGTCGCTGGGCTCTCTGGCTTTTCGTCGGCTTTTTCGGCGTTTTCCCGGGCATCGTGGCCTACATGGTCTGGCTCGAGCGGAAGGTGGCCGCGCGGTTTCAGGACCGGATCGGGCCCAACCGGGTGGGGCCGCTCGGGCTGCTTCAGCCGATCGCCGACGCGATCAAGCTGATCACCAAGGAAGACTTGGTCCCGCGCAACGCGGATCGGCTGGTTCACCTGGCTGCGCCGGTGATGGTCATCGTGTCGGCGTTTCTGGTGATGGCGGTGATTCCGTTCGCCGTCGACATGGCGCCGGTCAATCTTCCGTCGGGCATGGTGTACCTGATTGCGGTGTCGAGCATGAGCCCGCTGGGCATCTTCCTGGCGGGATGGTCGAGCCGCAACAAGTACTCGCTGTTGGGGGCGATGCGGTCGGTTGCTCAGCTTGTATCCTACGAAGTGCCCCAGGTGCTCTCGACTGATCCCGATCGTGCTCTGGGCGGGAAGCTTGAGCCTGGTGACGGTCTTTGACCAGCAGCTCGAGTTCGGCTGGTGCATCTTCTCGCCGCCCGGACTCCTGGCTTCGTGATCCTGTTGATCGCGAGCATCGCCGAGGTCAACCGCACGCCGTTCGACCTGCCCGAAGCCGAGTCGGAGATCATCGCCGGCTATCACACCGAATACTCCGGCATGCGGTTCGGCCTGTTCTTCCTGGCCGAGTATCTCAGCGTCTTCGCCGTGAGTTGCGTGGCGACGGCTCTCTTCCTGGGCGGGGGAACGCCGATTCCGTTCGTCGAGTTTCCGACGAACTTCCTCGGCGAGACAATTCTTCTCCGTACGTTGTGGTCGACCTGATCTTGATTCCGGTCTTCATGGGCAAGGTGTTGTTTTTCATTTTCCTGATGTTCTGGATCAGGGCGACCCTGCCGCGGATGCGGGTCGACCGGCTGATGAACTTCGCATGGAAGTACCTGGTGCCGCTGGTCGATCGTGAACATGCTGGCGGCCGGGCGTCTGGTACGAGATCGTGATCCGGCCGGGTGCGCTCACGTTCTCGCGAACTGGATCTGGTGGAACGGTTGGACGACCGGTGATCTGATCGTGGTTCTGGCGGTGCTGGCTCGTCGCTGCGGGTGCAATCGCCGTGGCTTCGGCCGAGCGCGGCCCGTTGGGGTCGGAGTGGCCGACGGTCGGCGTTGCGTGACCAGCCGCGACTGGACTGAAAGCTTGAACAATCACAGTGGAGTCGCAGACGTGATCCAGGTTTTGTTCGTGGTGATCGCGGGCCGTCGGGCTGGCCGCGGCTCTGGGGACGATTCTGGCGCGCAACCTGGTGCGGGCGGCTCTTTATCTGATCGCGTTTTTCTTCACGGTCGCCTGCATTTTCGTGCTCCTGGAAGCCGAGTTTCTGGCAGCGCTTCAGGTGCTGGTCTATATCGGTGCGGTGGCGATCATCCTGATGTTCGGCATCATGCTGACCCGCAATATCCAGGGCGACGATCCGACGACCGCCCCGTCGGCATGGCGGCTGCCGGGACTGGTCGCCGGGCTCGGTGTATTCCTGGTCCTTGCCTACGGGATCAGTAACCAGACCGGGATCGGCAGTCAGTACTCCTGGTCGACCGTCGATGTCCGGCCGAAACTGGGGGACGTCAGCGGCCCGAACGCTTCGCCACGGGCTTTGGCGGTGAACAACATGGCCAGAGTCGTGGGCAAAGAATTGATGACGCGGTATGTGATTGCCTTCGAGGTGGCCGGGCTGCTGTTGACAGCGGCGCTCGTGGGGGCGATCGCCATCGCCCATCGCGAAGAACTCGAGCCGGGCGCGACTCGGTCATCGCGTCGCGGATCGCAAGAGCGCGCGGGCAGCTCTCCATCGGGCGGCGGGGCTGCGTCCGTGCTCGAGCCGGCTTCCGCCGGGGCGCCTGCTCGCGATGAATCGCGCCCGGGTCGACCGTGGCTTTGGGCCGACGTCCCCTGGATTTCCAAGTTTCATCGCATGATGTCGTGACGAACCGAAAAGAGCCGAAGCAATGACTAACGATATCCCGCTGACCTGGTTCTTGTATTTTGCCGCTGCATCATTCGCCATCGGCCTGGCGGGCGTCCTGGTGCGGCGCAACGCCGATCGCCGTGTTGATGGCCATCGAGATCATGCTGAACGCTGCCAATATCAACCTGGTGGCATTCTGGCGGTATGGGCCCGAGCGGCCGGAAAGCGGGCCGATCGGCGGCATCATCCTGGCCATCATGGTCCTGACTGTCGCGGCTTCGGAAGTCGCCGTGGGGATCGGACTGATCTTGCTGTGTTATCGCCGCTGGCATGCCGCCGATGTCGATCGGTACGACAGCCTGGAAGGCTGACCCCTCGGACTTGGATTGACCCCAGCGCCCGAACCGTGCAACGAGGAGTCCCATGACGCTCAGCTTTCGCGACGTTTTCTTCCTGAGTCCCGAGATTGTCTTGACGGTCTGGGGGCTGATCGTGCTCTTGGTCGACGTGGGACTGGCGCGCCGGCTAGGCGCGGCCGAGCGGCGCCGGCGGATCGGATCGCTGTCCCTGATCGGCGTGGCGCTGGCTCTGTTTGCCGCCGTGGTGGTGTGCCTGGTGCCCTTGTACGTGCGCGCCAACCCTTTCAATGTCGATACAACGGCCGCCATCGCCGGCAGCGATCTGACCGAGAGACCATGGTTGAGCCCGGACGCAGCGAAATACTTCATGGAATCCGACCCCGTCATTTTCTTCGGCACGATTGCCGGCGACATTCAGAGCAGCGTCTTCAACGTCCTGTACGTCGTGCTGCTGGGCCTGGTGGTCGGGTTGTCGATGAGCTAGGTCGTTCACCGAAGAGTGGGGCGAGTATTTCGCGCTCATGTTCTGGGCCACCGTGGGGATGATGCTGCTCACCGCGGCGGAAGAGCTTGTGACGCTGTTCTTGACGCTCGAGACGATGACGATTTGCCTTTACCTGAGCACGGCTTTGGAGAAGACGAGGCGGCGGTCGGCGGAGGGGGGGCTCAAGTATTTCGTCTACGGATCCGTCTCCTCGGCTCTCTTTCTCTTTGGACTGAGCCTTGTTTATGGGATGACGGGGACGACTCAGCTCGAGGGGATACGCAAGATCCTGCACGGCTCGGGGGTCGAGGGACTGTCCGGCAACGTGGCCGGAGCGACGGCGATCCTGCTCTTGATGGTGGGGTTCGGGTTCAAGGTCGCCGCGGTTCCGTTTCACCAGTGGGCTCCGGATGCGTATGAGGGAGCGCCCGCGCCGGTGACGGCGTGGATCGCGACCGGTTCGAAGCTCGCCAGCTTCGTCGCTCTGATGAAGGTGTTCTTGCACGCGCTCTCGCCGTGGTCGAACCCGGACGACCAGCATCATGGGGCCCGGGTGGCTGGGGATCATCGCGATCATCTCGGCCGTGACGATGACCTACGGCAACTTTGCAGCGCTTGCCCAGCGGAACCTCAAGAGGATGCTGGCTTATTCGTCGATCGCCCATGCCGGCTACATTCTGGTCGGCGTCGCGGCGGTGAGCGTTTCGTCGAGCCCCCCGTATGGAAGTGCGGCGGGAGCGGTCTTGTATTATCTCGTCGTTTACGCCTTCGCCAACGTCGGGGCTTTCGCAGTCGCCGCCTGGCTGGTCCGCGACAAGAACAGCGACGACATCGACGACCTGAACGGGCTCGGCTTTCAAGAGCCGCTCCTGGCAAGCTGCATCCTGGTGCTCATGCTGTCCTTGATCGGCATCCCTCCGCTGGCGGGCTTCTTCGGCAAGCTCTACGTCTTCATGGAAGCCTTGAACCAGGACGACAAGAGGCCGTCCGTCACCTTGATCTGGCTGGTCGCACTCGGGCTCTTCAACTCGGTCGTCTCGGCGTTTTACTATGTACGCGTCCTCAAGGCGATGTTCCTGCGCGAGCCATCCGCCAAGAGGCTGGCTCCCGCGGGTCGGCCCATTGCGGTGCCGATTGTGCTCGGGACGATCGTGGTGGTGATCTTCGGGGTGATGCCGGCGTCGCTCATGAATGTGATGCAGGCCGGCGCTGTGCCGATGCTGACCGATCCGGTGGATGTACCTCCGCCGCGGGCGCCGGTGGCGATTCCGCCGAAGGCCACAACCGCCAAGACGGCCAGCGTCCCGCAGGCTTACTCAGAAAAGCAGATCAAGGCAATGAGAGATCAGGTCAAGGGCGGCAACCCGCCGCCCGGCAAGTCGGCTCCAGCGAAAAAGAAGTCGGCTCCAGCGAAATCGAAGTCGTCTGGAGGTGCCGGCGGGGTGGCGCCTGCCAAGAAAGCCGCCGCCGGTGCATCCATGAAGAAAAGCGAATCCCGTCCTTGAGTTCGGAATCAGACGTCCATGGCGATCATCAATACCTTGCAGAAGTGTCTCGATAGCCCCTATCTATTCGAAGACAAGGAAGCCCCAACCCGGATCGTGGAGCTCCTTGCCAAGGCGGGCGATCGACTCGAGGCCGCGGCGAACGTGCACACGAGCGGCCAGGGCGACCCGGCCGACGTGGTCTTCTTGAGCTACGAGGCGATGTTTAGCTGTGTCCGCGCATTGGTCTACGCCAAGGGATATCGGGAATTCGGACTACGCTGCCTGTTGCTCGCCTGTGAAAACCTCTACGTCCGCACCGGCCAGCTCGACGGGGAGCATCTGCGCAAGTTCGAGCTGGCCCAACGGCTCAAGATGTCGCCGGCCGAGGCCGTTGAAGCGTCATCGGCGTTCGTCAAACGCACACTCGAGTTATTGCAGATCTAGCCAAGCACAACGAACTCCGATATTCGTCGGTCCCGTCGATCCGAATCCGACCGGTCTCCGGCACCCCGATCACTGCATCGTCACTGGGGGCCGGATACCCGCACACCGATCCGTAGACTTTCAAGCTCCGAACAATCATCGAGACGAGCGTTCGGCACCCGCCTCGGTCGCGCCGTCGCGGTGAACAACACAGATCGGGGAGGGCCAGAGATTTATTCAGTCCGCGCCCAGCGCCTCGTCGAGGGAGCAGGCGGCGCTGATCAATCCCAGATGGGTGAAAGCCTGGGGAAAGTTGCCGAGTGCCTCGCCGCTCAAACCGGTCTGCTCGGCGTAAAGTCCCAGGTGATTGGCATAGCCGAGCATCTGCTCGAAGAGAAGCCTCGCGTCCTCGAGTCGCTGGGGGTCGGTCCCTGCGGCGCGCGTGAGCGCGTCGACCATCCAGAACGAGCACATGTTGAAAGTGCCCTCACCCCCGCGGAGGCCGTCGGGGGCTTCGGCCGGATTGTAACGATAGACGAGTCCATTGGCGGAGAGACCGCCCGCGAGCACGGAGGCGCGGACGGCATCCAGGGTCTTCTTCATCCGATCGTCGTTCGGGGACATGAAGAAGACGAGCGGCATCAGGAGACAGGACGCATCGAGCGAATCAGAGCCGTAGGCTTGCACGAAGGACTGCCGGAGTTGGTTCCAGCCGCGGGCCATCACGTCTTCATAGATCTCGTCGCGCTCCTTGATCCATCGCGCTCGATCGGCCGGAAAACCGCGGTGGTTGGCCAGGCGCAGGCCGCGGTCCAGCGCAACCCAGCACATCATCTTGGAGTAGACAAATGCCCGCGGTTGGCCGCGCACTTCCCAGATGCTTCGATCGTCGCGACGCCAGTTGTCGCAAAGCCACCCAAGCATGCACCGCAGGTGCCTCCAGCCGTCATCGCCAAGGTGCTCGACGTGCTTGTTGTGAAGATAAACGGCGTCCAGGAGGCCACCGTAGATATCAAGCTGAAGCTGCTGGTGGGCGCCGTTGCCAATGCGAACCGGACGCGAGCCCCGGTAGCCTTCGAGGTGATCCAGGATCTGCTCTGTTAGCTCGGCACGGCCGTCGATTCCGTAAATCGGCTGGAGCGGGCCGGTGTCCGGATTGCCCGTTTCGTGCCAGCGACCGGCGAGCCACTCCTTGAACTTCGTCACCTCCCGGTTGAACCCGATGCGCTCGAGGCTGTAAAGCGTGAAAGACGAATCACGAATCCATGTGTAGCGGTAGTCCCAGTTGCGCTCGCCGCCGATCGATTCCGGAAGACTCGTGGTCGGTGCGGCCACGATCGCGCCGGTTGGCTCAAACGACAGGAGCTTGAGCGCGAGTGCCGAGCGTTCCACCATCTCTCGCCACCGCCCTTTGTAGGTGCAGCTTGACAGCCACCGTCTCCAGTAGGCTACTGTCGCCCGGAAGAGCGCCTCCGATTGGCCAGCCCCGGGAACCGGCCCGTGCTCTTTGCCAGAGGCGATCGGGCGCAACACGAATGTCGCATGCTCACCTTCTCGGAGCGTGAAATCGGCGGAGACGCCTTGGTCTTCGCATCGCAGAGGAATCGAGGCAGCAAGACCGAGGTTGAGACTTGGTGTTTCAAACCGGGCACCGTGTTCAATCAAACAAACCTCATGCGGGGCGCGGGCGTAATCGAAGGCCGGGCGGCACTCGAGGCGAAACGGCAAGGTACCACGCACCACGCGTACCCTGCGGATCAAGGCATCCCCTTGGGTGCCGAACTCGCCCAAAGGCATGAAATCGTCGAGCTCAGCAACCCCATCGGGATGCAGAAACCGCGTGACCAGGATATTGGTTCCTGGCCAGTAGAATTGCCGCTGACGACCTTGATCGAACACCGGCGCGATCCGAAATCGGCCGCCGTTCTTGGCGTCGAGTATCGCGGCAAAGACGCTGGGCGAGTCGAAGTGAGGCAGACACAGCCAGTCGATCGACCCGTCCATTCCGACGAGCGCGCCGGTCCGCATGTTGCCGATCAAGCCGTAGTGTTCGATGGGCTGGTAGGTCGAGTCCATAACAACGTTCCTTCAAATCAGCCGTCGCACCCATTTCTTCTTGGCGTCGTCATACGGTGGATAGAAGAACCAGGGGTCGAGCCAGGTTGGCTTTACCAGAACGGACTTGCGGTGGCAGAACGTCTCGAACGAGCTTTTGCCATGATAGGCGCCGATTCCGCTCTGGCCGACACCTCCAAACGGCAGCGACGGGACCGTCAGGTGTAGGAGCGTGTGATTGACGGTCACCCCGCCGGAGGTGGTACGCTCCAGCACCCTTGTCCGGAGAGCACTGTTATTCGTGAAGAGGTAGAGCGCCAGCGGCTTGGGCCGGGAGTTCAAAAACGAGATCGCTTCGTCGATGCTGCTCACGCGCTGGACGGGCAGAATGGGACCGAAGATCTCCTCAGACATGAGCGGCGAATCGACCGGGACATTCCGCAGAATGGTGGGCGCGATATACCGATCACCAAGGTCCGAGTCGCCGCCGGTGACCAGCTCGCCGGCTCCCTCGAGCAGCTTCATCAGCCTTTGATGATGTCTCGGGCTCACGATGCGGCCGTAGTCGGGGCTGGCTTGCGGATGGTCGCCGAAGAACTGGCGAATCGTCATTTTCATACGGTCCAGGAGTGCCTCCTCGATGGCCTCGTCGGCAAGCACGTAGTCGGGCGCCACGCACGTCTGGCCGGCGTTGTAGAACTTACCCCAGACGATCCGCCGCGCCGCCACGTCGAGATCGGCGTGCCGGTCGACCAGGCAGGGGCTTTTGCCACCTAGCTCCAGAGTAACCGGCGTCAGGTGCTTCGCCGCCGCTTCCATGACGATCCGGCCAACCGCACCGCTGCCCGTATAGAAAATGTGATCGAACTGCTCGGACAGGAGCGCGGTCGTCTCTGCCACGCCTCCCTCGAAAACCTTGACGCATTCCTCATTCAAGAACTCCGGCAGACGGGAGGCAATCAGCCGGCTGGTCGCGGCGGCGATCTCGCTTGGCTTCAGAATCGCACAATTGCCGGCGGCGATCGCGCCCACCAAAGGCAACAGCACAAGCTGGAGCGGGTAATTCCACGCACCGATGATCAGGACGACCCCCAGTGGCTCCCGGTAAACCCAGCTCCGGCCGGGCTGGCCGGCCAGTGACGTGGCAACCCGCTCGGGCCTGGTCCAGGAGCCGAGCTTCCTGCTGGCCAGTGCCGCCTCCGACGCGATCAGGGCGATCTCCGACGGATAAACGTCGAATGCCGGCCGTCTCATGTCTTCGTATAGAGCTGTCTCGATCTCACGCTCGCAAACCTTGAGAAACCGTCCGATGCCCGCGAGCTGCTGCCGGCGAAACTCGAGCGGGCGGCTCACGCCGCGATCGAAGCTGGTTCGCAGCCGCGCCACCAGGTCTCTTGGCGAAGTGTGCCCCTTGGCCTCTTCGAGCAGAAGTGCCGTCATGGTTCGCGTCCTTCCGATCCGGGAGCGGTGCTGGAGTGAAAAACCGTCCGGGGGATATCGTTCACTCTAAATAGCCTTGCGCGATCTTGGGACGTTTAGGTAAAGGAGAGGCTCCAAGCACTTAGGTCGTGTTCCAAGCACACCGGTGAAAGGAGCCCCTCCTTGATTCAAGCAAAGGTCATTCATACATGGCAGAATCTTTCGCCTCGCGAACGGAAAGAGATTCGAAGGCGTAGTATGCGAGCCTCTGACGCGGTCATGCGTTGTCGTTGCAAGATCATCCTCAGTCTCGTTCAAGGCAAGACCCCCACCATGATCGCTAAAGGCGGCTTGTGCGCGAAGTCTCAAGTGTACCGAGTCGCCGATCGGTTCATCGAACATGGCCCGGTGGGACTCGCTGACAAGCGAGAAGACAATGGGGATAATAAAGTCACCGATGCTTACGGCATGGAGTTACTTCGACTCATTGAAGGCTCCCCGCAAGAGCACGGCTACCGGCGTCCTACGTGGACACAAGAACTACTCGTTCTTGTGCTCGCTGAACGAAGCGGCATTCGCGTCAGCGTCACCACAGTTTGTCGGCTTCTGAGACAGTTGGGGATTCGTCTGAATCGGCCCAAACCGACCGTTGACTGCCCCTGGCCAAGGTCGCGTCGGCTACGGCGATTGCGAGAGATCCAACGGCTGATTGACAACCTCGCAACGGGTGAGGTCGTTCTGTACCTGGACGAAGTCGATATTCACCTCAACCCCAAGATTGGGCCAGAGTGGACGCTGGCCGGGAAGCAGAAGTACGTCCGCACTCCGGGATGCAATGAGAAGCGTTACCTAGCCCAACCTTCGCAGGAGAGAATTAAGAGATAGCCGATTTTCGGCTGTGCACCTACTTATTCTTAAGCGTTCTTTCACTCATTCGGCCGTTATAGTGACTAAAAGTGGCGAAGCTTCCCTTGATTTTTTGGGGAGACCAGGTACTCATAGTGGCTATGTACGTCCGCAAGACTACCCGCCGGTACAAGGACAAGACCTATACCAACTATCTGTTGGTCGAGTCCGTCCACACGCCCAAAGGACCGCGGCAAAAGGTCATCTGTTCGCTGGGCGACCTCTCTCCTCGGCCTGCCGAGGACTGGCTTCGGCTGGCCCACAAGGTCGAGGAAGCGCTGGTCGGTCAGCGCGATCTCTTCTCAAACTCCGATCCAGAAGTAGAGCAGATCGTCCGCCGGGTTCGTGTTCGCGGGGCTCGTTCGTCTCCTGAGCCCATCGAGCCTACCCGTGATTCGGATCGGTCCGGCAATCTCGTCACCGTGCGTGTAGACGGGGTCACTGCCACGCAGCACCGCACGGCTGGCCCAGTCCATGTTGGCTTCCAGTTCTGGAAGCGGTTGGGATTCGACGCGATCCTCAAGCGAAGGGGTTTCTCCATCAAGGCCATCCAACTCACTTGCGCCATGACCTTGAACCGGCTGATTCATCCCGACAGCGAGCACGCCATGCCGGATTGGATCCGTTCCACAGCGCTGGGAGACATTCTCGGTGTGGATTTCACAACCTTGGTTGACGATTCCCTTTATCGCAACCTCGATCGGCTCCATCCCAACCGCGCCACCATCGAGTCGGACTTAGTCGAGCAAGAGCGGCGTTTGTTCCAGCTCGACACCACGATCTACCTCTATGACCTGACCAGCACCTATTTCGAGGGCCAAGCCAAGCGAAATCCCAAGGCCAAACGCGGCTATTCGCGTGACAAACGCCCCGACTGCAAGCAGGTCGTGGTGGGCTTGGTGATCGGTCGGGAAGGATTTCCCATCGCACATGAAATCTTCGAAGGCAATGCCCAGGATCGCAACACGTTGGGGCGCATTCTCGATCTCCTCAAAGAGCGCAGTCGGCATGCCCGAGGGGTCCACGGTCGTTGTCGACCGCGGCATGGCCTTTGCCGAGAATCTCACCGAGATCCAACAACGCAAGCACCACTATGTGGTGGCAGCTCGGCAGCCCGAGAGAGACAAGTGGCTGGACCAGTTCGAGGAGCCGGAAGGCTTTGAACTGGTTCCCCGTGAACCATCGCCCTTGAATCCGTGCCAGAAGAAGTCCGTAGTCCGAGTTAAATCGGTCCGCCAGGGAGCGGAGTTAGTCGTGCTGTGTCACAGTGAAGAACGAGTGGCCAAAGACCGCGCGATTCGCGAGAAGCAAGAACAACGCTTCCTCGCTGATCTTGACCGGTTACAGCAGCGGATCGAGAAGGGTCGGCTCAAACGCGAGATCGCCATTGGAGAGGCAATCGGGCGACTTAAAGAACGTTATCCCCGCGTTGGCCGTTATCACACGATCACCTGGGATGCGACCAGCGGGAAGCTGACTCACGAGCCCAACGCCGACAAGAAAGCCAACGCCGAATTGCTCGATGGCGGTTACTTGCTACGCACCGATCGCATCGACCTTTCCGCCCGCGAGGCGTGGTTGATGTATATGACGCTGACTCGGGCCGAGAATGCCTTCCGGATGATCAAAACGCCGTTGGCGGAACGGCCGATCTTCCATCACCTGGAACATCGAGTGGAGACTCATATTTTCTTGTGCGTGCTCGCCTATCACTTGCTGGTCGCGATCGAGACCACGTTGTTGAATCAGGGAGTTCACACCTCCTGGGCAACGGTACGCCAGACTCTGGCGACACACCAAGTGGCGACAATCGTCCTGCCATCGGACGGCGGAAAGCTCCTTCGCATCCGCAAAGGGATGACACCCGAACCGGAGCATCTGGAACTCTACCGGCTGCTGGGTGTCCCACTGGAAATAATGCAACCAATCAAGACCTGGAGCTGATTGATCCTGTTCGATTATAGTGACTGAAAACGACGTTCGCCCCTACAAAATAAGGGGTGATCTCATCTCGGGTGCGAAAGTTGGGCTAGCCGGCGCTCTCAATCCCAAAACCGGCAAACTCACATGGGTCGAAGGCGATCGGAAGAACAGCCTCTTGTTCCTGGACCTTCTTTACAAACTCGTGACAGCGACGTACCGCAATGCTCGTCGGGTCCATCTCATTCTCGACAACTACGGCATCCATGACAGCCAGCAGGTCCAACTGGCCTTGAAGTCAGCCACAGCCAGCAGGATAAAGCTCCACTTCCTGCCACCATACTGCCCCGACCACAATCGCATCGAGCGGACCTGGAAAGACCTGCACGACAACGTAACACGGAACCACCGCTGCGCGGGAATGGAGGAGCTTATGGCCGAAGTACGCCTCTACCTGAACGCTCGTAATCAACGCGGGCGGCACACGTACGCCCGGGACAGTGCAGCATGAATGATCGCGTCCCAAGATCTCGCAAGGCTATTTAGCTCCGGGATTAACCGTTGGATCCCAGTCCACCATGTTACTATATTGAGCATCGGCCAGAGCAGGAAGCAGCCCGTCTTGGCGCGACGCTCCGGCGAAAGTCAGGCTTGAAGCGAGGTCATCTCCATGGCTGAAGAACATGACCCGAACAGAGGCGGTTTCGAGCTTGACATGCACGCCTACTTCGCGCGGATCGGGTACGGCGGCGCAGTCTCGCCGACTCTCGAGACCCTGAGGGGCCTGCACTACGCGCACACGACGAGTATTCCCTTCGAGAATCTCGACGTTCTGCGCGGCGAAGAGATCTCGCTCGCGCTCGGTCACCTTCAAACGAAGCTGGTCGCGAACCATCGGGGCGGCTACTGCTTCGAACAGAACACGTTCTTTGGCGCTGTTTGCGAGGCGCTCGGTTTTCCGGTCACGCGACTGGCGGCCCGGGTCCGGTTCGGCGCGACGGACGTCACGCCGCGCACGCATATGCTTCTGTCCATCCTGGTCGACTCCAAGCCCTGGCTGGCCGACGTCGGATTCGGACGAGTGGGCCCGCTCTATCCGATTCGCATCGACCAAACGGAACCCGTCACGCAGGGGGCGTGGGATCTTCGCGTCACGCAGAAATCGGGCATTCATGTCCTCCAGGCGCGAGAAGGCGACGGATGGCTCGATCTCTATGCATTCACAACCGAGCCGCAGTATCCAGTCGATTTTGAAGTGGCCAACCATTACACGTCGACTTATCCGGGTTCGCCGTTCGTGCACAACCTGATCGTGCAGCGCGCAGGTGAAAAGGCAAGGTGGTCGTTGCACAACCGAGAGCTGACCGAGGAGTCGCGCGGCCAGAAGACGACCGAGACTGTCTGGGACGACGCCGCTCTGTTGGGTGCCCTGGCGGAGATCTTTGACCTGCATTTCCCGGCCGGGACCCGGTTCCGATTCGGCACATGATCTCATTCCGGCAGCGGGATCGGCGGGTTTCGCAAAGCTCGATAATTGGGGGCGAGCTCCGTGATCTCGAGCGATTGATTGGCCGGGATGTCCCGGAAGACCTGGGTCGTGCCGCTCGATGGCCAGTCGATCTCGATCGAGACGACGCGGTCGGCGCGGCCCAGGCCGATCACCTGCTGCAAGGGATTGGCACCGAAGCTGCTGCCCGAGGAAATCTGACGGTGAACGACTAGCGGCTCCTTGCCGGCCGAGACCAGTTTGATCCGGGCGCCGATGGCCGCGCGGTTGGTCTTAGTGCCGATGAGCTTGAGCTTCAGCCAGTTGTTCCCCTGCCCCGGATTCTGGAAGAGGATGTTGTGATACTTGTCGCCGTTCAGGGCACCTCCCATCTCGATGAAGATGTCGATGTCGCCATCGTTGTCCCAGTCGCCGCAGGCGACGCCGTGACCTTTCTGCAAGTGGCCGGTGCGCGATGTGCCGGTGATCTCTGCGAAGTGCGTGCCGGCCACGTTCTTGAACATGCGGTTGGGGACCAGAGTGCCCAGGTCCGGGTCGCCGGTGCCGAGGTACATGTCGAGCCAGCCGTCGTTGTCAAAGTCGCCGAAATTGCAGCCCATCGTGGAAAAGACCATGTCGAGGCCGGCTTCCTTGGTTTTGTTCTCGAAGCTCTTGCCCCCGACGTTGCGAAACAGCCGATTGGAATGCCGCGCATGCGGCTGGCCCAGAAGGCCGCGGACGACGTCTTTGAGCGTCCGGTCGTAGGAGGTTGCGAAGATGTCCAGCCAGCCGTCGTTGTCGTAGTCCCAGGCCCAGCATGCGAAGCCGCCGCGAGGGCCATCGATGCCAAGGTCGCCGGTCACGTTTGTGAACCGGCCACTCCGTTCGTTGTGGTAGAGCCGAGCAGTGCCACTTTGCGAAGCGACGAAAAGATCGGGGTATCGGTCGTTGTCGTAATCGATCCAGGTGCAGCCCTTGTAGAACTCCTGGTCGGTGCCATCTACGCCCGCAAGCGCGGCGACCTCTTCAAACGTGCCGTTGCGGCGGTTGTGATACAAGCGGTTCGGCTGCTTTTCACATGCGACAAACACGTCGAGCCAACCGTCGTTGTCGTAGTCGGACCAGGCCGCTGCGTTGGAGTTGCACGGCTCGATGAGCCCGGCTTCCTGGGTCACGTCGGTGAATCGACCATCGCCGTCGTTTCGCAACAAGGATGGGCGTACCGGGTGGGGCAGCCAGGCACCGCGCGGGATGAAAACGTCGAGGCGGCCGTCGTTGTTGTAGTCGGTCTGATAGCACACGAGGCCACCGAGCTGATTCGCCACCCCCGCTCTGGAGGTTTGATCCTCGAACGTGCCCTTGCCGGTATTGCGGTACACCGCCATGTGTTCGGCGGGATCCATGGCCGTCACCGCGATATCCAGCAGGCCGTCGTTATCCAGGTCGTCCATGATGGCACCGCCAGCCTGGTTGAACCGGTTAACGCCGACCAGATGGCCGACGTCGCGAAACTTACCGATATCCGGTTCCGAGCGGAAGAAATCCTCCGGCTTGATCAGGTGGCGCGCATCGACTTTCCCCGGATGCTCGCCCAGCGTCATGTAGGCCACATTGAGCAGCCACTTGACGCCCAGATCCTCGGGAAATTCAGCGAGATACTCGGTGAAATATCGGGTCGCCAGCCGAGATCCCGCGGGCCTGGTGTGGACCGCTGCCTTATCGATCGGAAAGATGCACGAGCTCTCGCCCCGGCAATCGATGCAGTTGTCGTTTTCTCCGAGGCGCATGGCCGTCACGCCCTGGAAATAGATGACGGTGAAAAGCCATCGCTGGGCGACGTCGTCGCGGTCGTGCAGCCACGACCGCGCTTCGTCCAGGATTTGCAGCGCCTTGCGCGGATCCCGCTCGTAATTGGAGATCGCGGCCTTCACGAGCCGGAAGACCGCGCGGTGCTCGTCGCTCACGGTGGTCATGGCCAGCGTTTGATCGATGCGCTCGATGTCGAGCTGCGGTGCTTCCCGGAACGCTTCGCGGATCTCCTCCAGAGACGCCGAGCGGGGCCAGGCTTTGATCCCTGGAAGAATCGCCGAAAATCCGCTGGTATCAATCGCCTTTCTCTCGGCGTACAAGAGGTGCGGCCGTCGTTCGGCACGCGGCGTCACGAACGCTGCGCTATAGCGGAGGGCAACGACACTGAGGATAATCGCCGCCAGCAACAGGCCCAGCATCCAGCCGACGAAGGCGAAGGAGCGGCGTTGTTTCTCGGCACCACCGTTCATCGAGAATCGCTCGTTAAAAAGGCAAAGTGATGGGCTGGATTTTCCTCGTCTCGTACGTCGACTTTAGCTCGGTGATCTCGATCGATTGATTGACCGGAATGTCGTGGAAGACCTGCGTCGTGCCGCTGGATGGCCACTCGATCTCGAGCAAAAGGACGCGATCGGCCCTGGCCAGGCCGATGGTCTGTTCGAGCGTGTTAGCGCCGAAGCTGCCTCCTGATGAGATGTGCCGGTGAATCGTGCGCGGCTCTTTGCCGCCCGTGATCACTTTGATCCGGGCGCCGATGGCCGCGCGGTTGGTCCTGGTGCCCTTGAGCTTGAGCTTGAGCCAGTTGTTCCCTTGCCCCGGATTCTGAAACAGGATATTATGATATTTATCTCCATTCACGGCACCTCCCATTTCGATGAAGATGTCGACGTCACCGTCGTCGTCCCAGTCGCCGCAGGCGACGCCGTGGCCTTTCTGCAAGTGGCCGGTGCCGGAGGAGCCCGTGATCTCGGCGAAACGAGTGCCGTCCACGTTCTTGAACATGCGGTTGGGGACCAGCGTGGCGAGGTTGGGGTCGCCGGTGCCCAGGTACATGTCCAGCCAGCCGTCGTTGTCGAAGTCGGCGAAATTGGATCCCATCGTCGCGAACACCATGTCGAGCCCGGCTTCCTTGGTCTTGTCTTCGAATCCCTTGCCGGCGAGGTTTCGGTACAGCCGATTCGAATGCCGGGTATGCTCCTGGCCCAAGAGGCCGCGGACGATGTCCTTCAAGGTCAGGTCGTATGACGTTGCGAAGATGTCCAGCCAGCCGTCGTTATCGTAGTCCCACGCCCAGCAGGGGAAACCGGTGGAAGGCCCGTCGATGCCCATCTCGTCATTGGCCTTCGTGAACGTGCCGTTGCGATTGTTGTGGTAGAGCCGGGCCTTCCCGGCCATGTCGTTCAGGAACAGGTCAGGGTATCGATCGTTGTCATAGTCGATCCAGGTGCAGCCCTTGCAGAATTTATCAAAGTTCTCATCGACGCCCGCCCTGGCGGCAAGCTCGACGAAGGTGCCGTCGCCCTTGTTGCGAAACAACCGGTGCGGCTGGCGCTCGCACGCGATGAAGAGATCGACCCAGCCGTCGTTGTCGTAGTCGGCCCATGCCGCCGCGTTCGAGTTGAGCGGGTCGAGCAATCCGGCGGCCTGCGTGACATCGATGAATCCACCGCGGCCATTATTCCGGAGAAGAGTCGGCCGGACAGCGTGGCGCAGCCACGCGCCTCGAGGAATGAAGATGTCGAGATGCCCGTCGTTGTCGTAATCGGCCTGATAACAGACCAGTCCTCCAAACTGGTCGGCGACGCCCGATGATTCCGTGCGATCCTCGAACGTGCCGGTGCCGGTATTGCGGTAGAACGTCATGGCCTGCGTGATGTCGTTACAGGTCACGGCGAGGTCGAGCAGGCCGTCGTCGTCGAAGTCGTCCATGATCGCGCCGCCGGACTGGTTGAATCGATTCACGCCGACCAGGTGGCCGACGTCGCGGAACTTGCCGATGTCAAACTCGGAATGGGTGAAGCGATCGAGCGAGATCACGTATCTCGGGTCGACACCATCGGGATGTTCCCCCAGGGTCATGTGCGCGAGATTCAAGAGCCAGCGGACTTCCAGGTCGTCGGGGAACTGGAGCAGATACTCGGTGAACCGCTCGATCGCGAGCCGGGAGCCGTGCGGCTTTTGATGGACGGCGGCAGCGCTCAACGGCAGGATGCACGAGCTTTCTCCCCGGCAGTCGATGCAGTTCTCATTCTCCCCGAGTCGCATGGCGGTCACGCCCTGGAAGTAGATGACCGAGTAGAGCCATTGCCGTGCAAGGTCGTCCTTGTCGCCGAGCCACCTCCGGGCTCCCGCCAGAATCTGCTCGGCTCGGTTCGGCTCACCCTCGTAATGAAACAAGGCCGCCTTTGCCAGCGTGAACACGATTCTGCGCTGATCCGGAAAGTCGAGTTGGGCAAGCTGCTTGTCGATCCCATCGATCTTCCGGTACCCGACTCCGCGAAAGACCCGGGCAATCTCCTCGAGCGAGGCAGTCGGCGGCCAGGATTCGAGCGTCGGCAGGACTGCGGTGAAGCCGCTGGTGTCGATCGGTTTCTTCTCCTGGTATTTCCGCGGCGGATGATTGCCCGCGGCATGGCTGACCGAGCCGCGGGAATAGCGAATGACCACGGCCGCGATCACGGCCACCAGGCCCAGTGATGCGCCCAGAAGCTTGAACCTGAGTCGTCTTGGATTGGTCATTCGTGATCAGTCGTTGGTCCAGAGTTGCAAGGCCTAAGGAGTATTGCGAGGCCATCGACCCTCGAAATTCACGTTACGGACCCGCGCTTCCGTCTCGCCCGCGAAGTGGAACAGCCCGAACGATCGCTGGTTGACCGGGTCGAGCTGACGCTCATCGATAAGCTGTCCGTTCAGCCTGAGCGAAACCCGGTCGCCGGTCAAGTCAAGGTCGACACGATTCCAGGCCCGAGCCATCAATTGAATCGAATTGGACGGGCGGCGTTTCTCCGGGTCGTCTTCGGTATTTCCGGGAGCGGGACCGGGAGCGGGACCGGCGGCTCGCTCGTAAGCTCCGTCGCTGAGCCAATGGACCTTGACGCCGCTCGGCTCGATCAAAAACGCCAGCCGGTCGAGAGCGGGGTGGACCATCACTTTGCCCGGTTCATGGTAGAACTCGTAGGAGATCCGGCCGTCCTCAACCATCGGCCGATTGTAGCGGAGCACGCTCTCTTCCTTGGTGCCGCTAGCCTCCTCCCGCCGTCGGCCCGAGATCTCACCGCCGCGCTTGAACCAGTCCGGATCATTGCCCGTCACGGTGTCGCCATATTCGCCGGCCATCCATCCCGAAAGATCCGGTGCCGCCGAGAGGTCGAGCCGCGCGGGCACCTGCGGGCTCCCCGAGATCTTGATCGAGCGCGCAGATCCGGCCTGGTCGGCCGGGCAGAAAAGCGCCAGCCAGGGGTCTCTCTCGGCCGGCAGACGGGTCTCGTAGACCTTCTGCCCATTGATGAGCACCGACAGCGCCGTCCCCTTCACGAGAAGCCGGAAGGAATACCACTCACCCAGAGGATTGTCGAGTTTCGACTGCGGCGGCACGATTGCCACGTCTGCGAGACGGCGGTCGAGCTGGAACCGCTCCAGATGTTTCGAGTCAGTACCGGGGAAGATGGCGATGCCCCCGTAGGAGACGGCGATCGCCCGGCCGGGCGTTCCGGTGAGCTCACAGTCAACCTGAAAGTCACCCCGGAGGGGAACCGTCAAGTACATCATATCGAGATTGTGGCCGGCGTAGTGAGTCAGCACTCCGCCACGGTCGGTCCAGTGTGCGATGGGCCGGCCCGAGCCGCGGGTGGCGGCCGTTGTCTGAGTGACCCGAGCCCATAATGGCGTTTCCGGGTCGGTTCCGAACGGTCGAGCCACGTTGCCTTCCTTTTCGGCCTGGGCCGCTTGGTCGGCACGTGCTCGCAGGTGTGCGAGCTGGTGCTGCCAGACCACTTGCGGGGCTTCCTGGTCTTCCTCTGTCGGCCTGGTCAACCGCTTCTCGGCGATCATCGCGTCCAGGAGAGCGACGGCCGCAGGGCGCAATGCCGGGCGATCGAGAGCCCGCGCGGCCAGCACCAGGTCGGGCCAGCGCATCCAGGCGGAACGAGTCATGGGAAGCGCCCGCGGCAGGCGCGCCATCGCCGTGAGCGCTTTCGTCGCAGCGTCATCATCGGCGCGCTCGATCGCGACGAGCCCGAGCAGTGCCAGCTTGCCTGGCTCGAAGTCCGACGGGCTCACGCCCGACTCGATCCTGGCCGCCTCGATCCGCGCGGACAAGTCGTCGAGCTTTCCGGCTGCTCGGGCGGCGGCCATGAGCTCGATGGCCGGCGCACGCAGCGTGCCTCCGGTCTGCATCCGAGGGCGCTCAACCGGACCAGCCTTGCCACTTTTTCCCACGGCGCTCACCGCCGGGAACGAGGGCGTGAATTCGCCGGCCAGCCGCCACACGGGATGTTCAGGAGCCGCAAGCACCCAGGCCGCGAGCGCCGCGTACCGCTCTCCCGGCTCTCGCGGCAAAGCTCGATCGATCACGTCACCAGCCTCGAGGGCGTAGAACGATTCGCCGATCAGGTCGTGGCGCGCTCGCCGATCGGCCGCGCTGGCGGATGCCGACGGGTCCGGGGACAAAAGCCAGGCGGCCTGGTCTCCGGGCGAAACGGATTGCGGCCACTGTCCGCGAAGCACGACGTTCCTGGCCTGGGCGGTCGTCTGGTCCTTGTAATGAAAAAAGCCGAACTGGCGGCCCAGGTCCGGGTTGATCGGGCGCTCAAAGATCGGTTGGCCGTTCAAGTCGAGAGTCACCGTGCTCTTCTCTAGTGCCAGCTTGATCGTGTTCCACTCGCCGGGTTTGAGCGGTAGCCGCTTGGGCCCTCGGCGGTTGGCCGGCTCGTCGGCGTGGTTGTCGGCCGGAAGTCCCGAAAGGTTGCCGCTTCCCGAGGTCATCCAGTGGACCTTGACGCCATCGGGCTCGAGCAGAAAAGCCAGGCGCCCGAGCGCGGGGTAAACGACGATCGAGCTCGGCTCATACAAGAATTCATAGGTCAAGACATCGCCAGTCTTGAGCGGGCGGAAATAGTAAAGGAGGCTCTGGTCGGCCTCGGTCCCGGCCCGGGTGTCCAAGGGCGGCGGCGACGCGGTCAGAAGTGCCGCCGGGGCCAGGATCGGGGGCGGGCTCGCTACGGCGATCCGCCGCCCGTGGATGATTCCGTCCGCGGCGGACCAGTCAAAATCGCTCTCGTAGGCGAATGCATGCCCGGGCTCGCGAGAGGGTCGCTCACCGCCGGAGCGGCCTTGGCCGGGCTCGTTGCCGCCACGGCGCGATTGGGCGGCCCCGAACCGGCTCGAACGTCCTCTTGTGATCCGTGGCGGCTGCGTTTCGCTAAAGAAATCGGAGACCCACCCGGCCAGGCGGTCGTCCGCGGTCAATCGCACCTCGCGCGGGATGGACGGCTTGCCGTCCAGACGGAAATGCCGCCACACCGAGTGCGGCTTGCCCCCCGCAACCAAGCCCAGCCAGGGACAGGTCGGGCTGGGATCATCGTCTTCATGGAAAAGGTGGCCATTGACGAGATAGCGCACGTCGCCTGGACTCGCCTCGACTGTGATCCGATTGAATGCGCTCGGGCGACTCAGCCGCCACGGGACCGTCAAGAATTCGGGCCTGCCGATGGGAAAGACCTCGCTCTGGCGATCGCTGGAGAAAGGCTTGATGACAAGTCCGCTACTGATCACGAGCGACTCCTCGTGGAGGCCCGCGTAAGCGTCGACCGAGAACTGAAAGGTACCGGTCAGGGGATAGTCCAAGAGCAGGAGGTCGCCGGCCGCCCCGCCCCGATGAGCGACATGAGCGGCCTCGGCGATCCAGATCGCTTGTCCTTCGTCGTTTGTCCGCCGTGCTTGTTCCTCTGTCCCTCGTCCGCTCGTCACGTCCGCGGTCCGGGTCGTTGCCGAGTGCCAGAGGGCCAGACCAGCGGGCGCGAGTGACCCGGCGGCGCCGGCCCTCCTGGCCTTGGCTTCGACAAGCTCGATTTGCGTGATTGCCAGCGCGGCGGGATCGTTGATCAACCGGGCACGCTCCAGCAGGGCGTCGGTCAGGCTCACGCCGAGATCGCTCGTGGCCCGGTCGTTGTCTCGGGCCGCCGCTCGTGCCAGCAGGAAGTCCGGCCAGGGGAACACGAGCCCCGATCCACCTGCGGCGCCGCTCGGAGCCGGTGAAGCGAGATCGCGGCGAGCGGCGCCCTGGTGTGCCAGGTTTTCCTCGACCAGTCTGGACAGGCGGCCCTGGATCGTGGCGGCTACCGTGGCTCCCTGGCCGTGCGCCAGCTCGATCAGGCTGTGAAGGACCTGGGCGTTTTCGACTTTTTGGTCGCCCCCCAGCGACGCGGCCGAGCGGGCTTCACCCGCGAGCTGGTCGAGAGTGCCGGCGCGGTGCGCGGAATCGATGAGCGCCGCCGCCGTGCTGACGACGGTTGGATGAGTGACGGGGGAAGGACTCGGCGGAGTTTGCTTATGCCCATCCGCGCCGGAGCTCTCAAAAACGCGGGGGGGCGTTTCCCGAGGCACGAGGGCGGTCAGGATTCTGATCTTGGGGCGGGTCTTCTCGGGCATGGTCCAGGTGTGAAGCGCTGCATACTCATCGGCGGCCGGGCGGTCACCGAGCTGGCGGAGCAATCCGGCCAGGGTCTCGTGAGCGAGCGGATCACTGATGGAGGAGCTTGACGAATCGACGAGCCGGCCCAGCGTTGTGAGCGCATCAATGGTCAGGCCGGCGTGCACAGACTCGGCGGCCACACGCTGGATCGCCTGCCTGCGGAGCGCGACGTAGGCGTCTCCGCTTGAGCGAACCGCGATTCTCTCCGCGGATACGAGGTACTTTTCGAGCCGCTTGCGGCCCAGGGCGGGGCGCATTAGCTCAAACTGGCGTCGCGCCATGAGGATCGATAAGGTTCCCAGCGGCTCGGGCTTGTCTGTATAGCCGGGGATACACAAATCGAGGACCTCGAGTGCGGCCGTCGCCACGTCGGGATCCGGGTGGCCCAGTGCCGGCAGGGCTGCCAGGAAGGCAAGGTCGGAGGTGGTGCGCGACGTGTCATCTTCCAGTCGCGCGGCGATCTTCTTGAGCGCGGCGGCCGCCGCCCTTGGCTCGCCCGCGGCGAGCCCAAGCTGGACCGCGAGGATCGAGGCCGGCAGCTCGGCCATGACCCGGCCCTGGCGCGCCGCGATCGCTTTCCTGAGCTCTTCGGCCTTGCCGGCCCGGACGGCCCAGGTCGTCAGGGTCTGCCCCACACTTTCCGGATGAGCTACGGCATTGATATTCAACAGCGGCGCGTACAGGAAGATCTCGCCGGGACGGCCGGGCGGCAGCACAACGTCGCGCAGTGTCTCGTAGACGGCCGCAGCCGGCATCCGGTGAGTCTGCCAGAGCGCCTCCAATTCCAGCAGGTTGGCAAAGACCCGAGGCGCAACCGGGTCGGGCGGTGCTTCGGTTACCGTGGCGGCCCGTCTGAGCACTCGCGTCTCGGTGTTCGCGGGCCGCTGGATCGGCGGTCCCGACTGGAGTGCTGCGCGTACGGCCTGGGAGCTGAGCTCCGGCATGTCGTGGAGGGCAGCCAATCGCGCGATCTGCATCGCCTGCTCGAACCGTTCGAGCGTCAAGAGGGACACATTCGATCGCGGTGCCCCCCTGCCCCGCGGGCCGGAGGGCGCGGTGCCGGGCTGCGGACGTGCGGTTTTACCGGACGGCGCTGGTGTCCCGGTTTTCGTTTGTGGATTTTCGATCTTCGATTGGGGATTCTGGGCGAGAGAACGGCCCTTCCAGGCAATCGACAGGATTTGCGTGCTGATTCGCACGTTTCCATCTCCGCGCCGAACCGCTCTGAGACCTGCGGTCGTGCCGGCGGCGGGGTCTGGAGACCCGCGCCGAACAGCCGACCCGCGCCGAACAGCCGGAGCGGCCGGCGACTTGGGAGCAGCCGCCGCCCCGGGAGCCCCTCCGGCGCAGCCCCGGGCGCCGGGCGGAGACGCGGCGCCGGGCCGGATCCCGGATTCGGCCTGGGGGTCGTCCTCCGTCCCGGCGGCTCGATCACGATCTGGAGCATTCTCCGCCACTGGGCCTCAGCGACCGCGCGTTCTCCGCGCCCAAGAGCCTGCTCGCCTTGCTCGCGGACCATCGACAAATACAGCAGGTTGCCCGTCTGGCGGCGCGCGGCTTCCAGCGCGCGGGTGCCCAAGACTTCGCCGATCTTCGTCAGCTTGGGGGAAGCCTTCCGGCTCAGGCAAGAGCGGGCCACGACCCACAACGGAATCTGGAGCGCCGCGGCGGCGCGTTGCCTCGAGTTGGCTCGCGCACCCTCAGCCAAAGGCTCCAGCGGTGTTTTTTCGACAAGATCCGCGAGGCGGTCGAGCGCGGGCTCGACCTGCTTCGGGTCGTTACCGGCCAACGCCCGCAGTGCGATCGTGATCGCCACCGAGAGGTCCGTCGGATGAGCTTGCCGAAGCGCTCTCAGCGCCACGTCCAGGGCCGCGAGCTGCCCTGCGGTCGACGCGAACAGCGATTCGGCGACCAGGCTGCGGACCGACGCCTGCTCCAGCTCCCGGGGATACACGACCGTCGCCAGATCGACGGCGGCGCCGCCGGGTGTCGTGCGCCTTGTCCCGACAGCCGGGCCGGTTCGGGACGGCTGCCGGCTTGCCTCGGCGATCGCGCGGCCGGCGATCGGGACGAGCTCCTGGGGCGTCATCCGCTCCATGACCCGGCGCAACCCGCCGCGAATCCGGCGCAGCCGCTCTTCGAGCGGGGTGGTCGAGAGCGCCGGGGGAATGGCGGTTCCGACCTCGTCGGACAGGGCCAGCGCCTCGCTGTACATGGGCACGGCATCCGTCGGGAACCTGAGTTCGACCAGCAGATCGGCGACGAGCGGCAACCCGACGAACCGAAGCGCTTTGCGGTTTTCCTCCGCAAGATTGGGGGGACCTTCCTGCGCACCCATCATAGCGACCAAGACACGGTGCGCGTCGCCCGGCCGACCCTGGCGCACACGAAGCTCGGCCAGCCGCTCGATCGGCAGGATCTCGCTCGGGAACCTGAGCTGCATCTGACCGCCCTGAGACCGGCAGGCTTTCTCGTAGGCCAGAGCCGCCAGGTCCCGGGTGGCCGGCTGGCGCTCGAGCTCCAGCCCCAGGCTCCAGTAGGCGTAAAGCTGGTAAATCGGGACCAGATCTTGCGAGTTCTTGTCGATCTCCGTCGAGACCTTCTCGATCAAGGCCCTGGCCTCATCGTAACCGCCGGTCCGGCAGCGGATCATCGCGAGCAGAACGTCGCCTGCGATCCACTCAGGAACGGCCTTGCGCGCGGACTCGACCTGGGCTGCCAGCTCGTCGAACCGGTTCCGTTCGGCGGCCAGGTCGAGAAATCGGGAGATTGGTCTGGTGACTTGCGAGGTCCTCGGGTCAAACACCATGGCAGGGAGGAATGGGTACCAGAAGTATAACGGTCGCTGAGCGGCCCGGCTGGGAATGATGCTCTCGCGGGCAAGCTCGTAGGTATCGGGCAGCCTCCAGACCTCCTCGCGCCGCGTGTACGAGAACAGAAATGCTCTGTCTTCGGGAAAGCTGTCCCAGGCCTTGCGAAAGAGCGAAACGACCGCTGCGCTGAACCTTTCTTCCCTGGGCACGTCGCGAGCGAGCAACAGTCCGACCGATGTTCCCGAGCCAAAGAACGAACGAAGGTCAACCTCATTGAGTAGTTCGAGGAGCTCCTGGTGCCGGCCGGCCCCGAGGAATGCGCTGGTGATCGCGTCGGACGATTGAACGCTCACCGCCGGGTCGCGTTTGAACGCGATCCGGTAATGGTCGAGGGCGGCTTTGGCCTGGCCGATCTGCGTCAGCCGGTTGGCGACCTGGACTTGCAGTGCGGCGTCGTCCTTGCGGAGCTCGACCAGCTTTTCGAGCGTGATCCGGGCGTTCTCGTTCTGGCGTGCGGCCACGTAGTAATCGGCGAGCGCCTGGTAAATCTGGACCGAATTCGGCGTCTTGGTGAGCTGCTCGCGGGCGCGCTCGATGAGCTGGGGCAGCCGGCCCGACCGGGCCAGAACGCTCATGGCCGCGGTGCGCGAGGATTCGGATGCCCGCATGAGCCCTGCGGCCTGGCGGGCTTGAAGAGCCGGATTGGTGGCGCGCATGATCTGCATGGCGGCCTGTACGGCCTGCTCGGTTCGGCCCTGCCGCTGGTACTGGAGCATGAGTGCCGCAAGCGCGTCCAGCTTGTTGCCGGCGCGGCGGCGGGCCCGGCCGAGCAAGGCCTCGGCCAGCTCGTGCAGGCCGAGCTGGTGCATCTGGCCGCTCAAGCGGATCTGGGTGTCGGTATCCAGCCGCAGGCCAAACAGCCGTTCGGCCGCCTGCCGGGCGCGGTCCAGGCTGCCGGCGGCGAGAGCCGCAGTAATCGCCACCTCTTCGCGGCGGCGCAGGCTGAAATTGTCCAGCGGCTGGACTGCGTCCAGCAGGGCAATCGCATCGCCGGGGGAGCCTTGCTGGATCAAGAGCTCAGCCAGGTCCAGCCGCAGGTCCGATTCCGGCCGCGACGATTCCACGACCCTGGTCAGCTCGGCGACGGATTCGTCTTTCTCGTCGCTCCACCAGAGAATCGAGCTCAGGGACAGCCGCGGGTAGATCGCGTCCGCCGGGGTTTTCGCCGCGGCGGCCTGTGCTCGAAAATGACTGATCAGGTCGCTCAACAGATCGTCTCGCTTATAGAGCTCAAAAGCCGAGCGCAAGACCGCGATGATCGCCGTATCCAGATATTCATTGACTTGAGGGAACGACATGCGGACGATCCGGTAGCTCGATCCCATCGGGATCTGATAGTTGAGAGCCGGGGTGCCGCCATAGCGCGATGCGTACAACATGCGACGGGCGCGGGCGGCTGCACCCGGCGACTGTCGCTCCTGCCTGCGCCGGGCTGCCGCCAGATTGTAGTCCAGGAGGCCCAGCACCTCGGAATAGGCCTTGCGATCGGCGCAGACGCTCAGTCCCTGGCACATGGCCAGGTACGGTCCCGCGAACGCAAACGTACCGGTGTTGAACCGGCCATTCGTCCGCCCGGTCTGGAGCCGGTCATAGCGATCGGCAAGCTGGATCAAGCCGCCGACGTCGCCCCGCTCGGCCGCCAGACTGAAGGCGCCGGCAATCTGGCCCAGCGCGGTCGAGCCGGCGAGAGCTTCCTGGTAGAACCTGTCCGCTTGCTCGCTTCGATGCGCCCACTTGAGCTCGCTGTACACGTTTTGCAGGACTTCGGCCTCGGCCAGCTCGGGCCGGCGGGCCTTGAGCGAGCGGTAGCAGGCCAGCGCGTGATCGAGCTCGCCCGCGGCGAGCGGTGCGCGATCCCCCGCGCTGCGCTGGCCACCCGACACAAAGTATTCGGTGCCCAGGGGAGTCGTCCGTCCGCCGAGTGCGTGCAGGTAGCCCCAGAGGGCCTGCGGATCACTGGGAGCCGCGCGGCTCAATTCCTGGGCGGCGGCAAATGCGCCGGCGTTATCGAATCGGACCGCGCAGAGGTAGAACCAGTTCCAGAGCGCGTGCAGATCACGGGGCGTTTTCAGGGCGGCCCGGTGCATGCCTTCCATGAGCTCGCGGTCCCTGGGGGGCTGCTCTTTCTGGGAGAGGCTCATCAGCCAGCCCAGCGCCGCCATGTGCGCTTGCCCATAATCAGTCGGCGACCACCCCACTCTTCTGGCGGCGGAACGGGGGTCGAGGCCAGTGACCAGGCTGATCACGTACGCGCTGCCGATCCGGTTCACCAGCGGCGAGCTGGACTGCGATCGAGTTGATGCGGCGGCGGCCGCGGTGCGCTGGAACCAGGGATTGCGCGCTCTGGCCTTGGCGAGGGCGCTCATTTCGTCATCGTTTGCCGCCAGGTCGATCAGCTCTTGAAATCGTGCGGCCGCGGGACCGGTCTTGCCGATCGCTGCCAGGGACGCGCCCAGGCGATAGAGTGCCTCCCAGTCGCGCGGGTCTTTACGCACCAGCGATTCGGCGATCTCCGCGACCGCTTCGGTCTTCTGATGCGAGAGGAGACTGTCCATGGCTTGATAAACGCGAACCGGCTGGCTCTGGCCGGTCGCCATCTTGGACCAGATCGCCTGGGCCAGCTCGACCTCGCCGCCCCTGGCATAAAGATCGGCCAGGCGTGCTGCCCCCTCGTCACCGGGTGCGAGATCTTCGTGCAGCTTCTGATAACGCGCGGCGGTTTCCATGTCGCCTTCCTCCTCGGCAAGCTTCGAAAGCTGTGCCAGGAGCCGCGTATCGCGGGTGTCGGTGGCCAGCAACCGCTCGAGCTCGGCGCGGGCGCTGCCCAGGTCGCCGGAAGTCGCATAAGCCTGCGCCATGCACATGGCGACGTCGCGCGGCTGCGCCGCGCCGCCCCCGGCCGCTCACCCTGGTCCTGGTGCTCGAGCCGGGTCAGCAGGCGGTCAAGCTGGTTGCGCTGGAGGTATAGCTCGGTAAGCCGCCGCACGACGTCGAGCTTTTCATCGAGCTCGGCGGCCCGGTCGAAGGTGCGCCAGTACATCTCGATGGCTTCATCGGTCTGGTACTGGCCGGCCAGGGTTTCGGCGAGCTCGAGCACGATCTTGCTGTCGTTGGGATTGGCTCGGACGGCCCGGCGCAAGGCGTCGAGCCCTTCGTCGGGCCGGCCGAGCTGGAAGCACAGCTCGGCAAAGAATTGATGGCTTTCGGGATTGCCTGGCGCGGCGGCCAGGAGATCGCGCCCGGCCTTGAGGGCCGCCTCGATACGGCCCAAGCGTGATTCCAGCTTGGCCACACCCATCAGGTGCTCAGTGCGATTGCGACGGTCAATGTCGGCAAGATGGTGGAGGGCGGCTGAAGCATCTGCCAGGCTGCCCGCTGCCTCGCGCAGCCGGGCGGCCAGGGTCCACGCCGGGATCGACCGCGGCTCGAGCTGGACGGCGCGATCGACGGCGCGGACGGCCTCGGGAAGTTTGCCGTCAGCCTCGAGGTAGCGAGCCAAGACGCACCAGGGCTCGGCCGCCTTGTCTTTTGGCGCTTCCTTTCCCCCCCTTGCGAAGGGGGGGTTAGGGGGGGTGGTCCCGGCGCGACCAGTTAGCTCTGGACCGGTTGTCCTCTCGAGCTCCTTGCGCAGTGACAAGATCCGCATCGCCAGCCGGCCTGCGGCCTGGTCGTTCTTGACGCGTACTTCAAGCACGGCGTCTTTTTCTTCCTCTTTTTCGGCGAGCTTGCGCGCGGCGGCAAGCTGGGTCTCGGCGTCGTCAAATTTCTCGATGCGGTGCAAGATCTCGGCGAGCTTGAGCCGGAAGTCAAAGTTGCCGGCGTCAAGCGTTATGGCGCCCTGGAGGGGGGAAACGGCTTCTTTCAAGAAGCCGAAACCCGCCAGGACCTCGGCCAGGCGGGCCAGGTTCTTGGGGTTCTTATTGGGCCCGGCCGCGATCGCTGACCAAGCGGCCCGGGCCTCGGCGGGCCGCTTGAGCTGATGCAGGTATTCCCCGAGGTATTCGTGATACTGGGCGCTGGCGGAGGCGAGCGTGGCGGCCTTGCGGTACAGTTCGAAGCGCCGGGTCAACCATCTCGGCCTGGCGCAACAGGTCGGCGACCCCGGCGATCGCGACCGGATCGTCGGGCTTGGCCACGAGCATCTTCCGCCAGATCGCGGCGGCGGCCTCCTTGCGCTGTGGTCCGGGACGGGATGGATCCTTCAGAACCAGTGCGCCCCAGTCGCGGAGGGTGTCGGGGTTATTCGGGTCGGCCGAGTCCAGGGCCTGATATTCGACGGCGGCCAGGGCGAACTTCTGGTCCTGGACGAGCTGCGCGATCAGAGCCAGCCGCAGGTCGCGGCGGCTGGGAGCCAGCTTGATCGCCTTGTCGTACCAGGTTTTGGCTTCTGCTGAGCGGCCCATCGCGGCCAGGGTCCGGCCCAGCCGGACCAAAGCCTCGACGTCGTCGAGCTTGGTCTTGGTCCGGCGCTCGTAGTAACTGGCCAGGCCGGCCCGGTCGTCGTTGCGGAGGAAGACCTCCTCGATCTTGCGGCGCACCTCGCGATGGAGCCAGCTTTCGGGACGCAGCTTGCCGAGCATGGTCTCGAAGTCATGGAGCGCCTCGGGCGACCGGCCCAGGCGGCACCTTCAGATCGGCCGCGGCCATGGCGAGCTGGACCTGGCGGAACGGGTCGCCGGGCTTTTTGGCCAGGGCCTCAAACCGGGGCAATGCCAGGGCCGGCTGGTTTTCCTCGGCCAGCGCCGAGGCGATCTGCTCCTGCACCCGCGAGTCGTCGGGGAACAGGGCTTCGAGGCGGTTCCAGACCTGGAGGGCCTGGTCGGATTTCTGGGTGCGCTCGTAGACGCGGCCCAAAGCCTGGAAGATGTCGAGGAGGTCGGTCCGCGCGGGCTTGCGGGCGATCGCCCGCTGGAAGGCTTCTGCGGCGAGATCGGGCTGGCCAACCAGAACGAGTGCCTGGCCGAGGTAATAGGAAGAGAGGGGGTCGGCTTGCCGGGTCGCTTCGGCCTTGCGGAGAGCGGCGACGGCGGCGGCGTCCTGGCCGCGCTGGAATTCGAGCAGGCCGAGGATCAGCCAGCCGGCGCCATCGGTTGGGGTTTTGGCGAGGCGGTCTTGATAGGTTTTGATGAAGGCGTCGAGCGATCCGCGCTCGACGTGATAGCCAAAGACGCGATCGAGCGGTGTGCCGCGGCGGGGGTTTTTCTCGAGGATTGCGAGGAACCGCTCCATGGCGCGGGTTTCGCGGGCGTCGAGGTCGGTGACAGCGTCTGCGGCCTGGACGGCGGGCAGGAAATAAGCGACCAGAGCAACGGTCGCGGCCGTACAAGCCCGACGCGCTAGCGAGGGACGCTGAGCGTGGCCGGGGTGGGAAGCCGGCGATGGTGCGTGGCGCCCGGCTGTTGGTCCCCTCGCTGACGCTTCGGGTTGGTATGGGACCCTCGCTGACGCTTCGGGTTGGTATGGGACCCTCGCTGACGCTTCGGGTTGGTATGGGACCCTCGCTGACGCTTCGGGTTGGTATGGGACCCTCGCTAGCGCGTCGGGCTGGTGTGCACGGACTCCGCGGCCCGGTGTTGATACCATCGCTCGGTACCGATCGATCGCCGGGTGAGTTTCCACCCACAGGCCGCCTTGGGCGTCAGCGACGGCCGTCGCCGTTGGCGTCTCGGGCGGGGGGCTGACTTGTCCCCGTACCTGAACGTGAACCACGGTCAGTAGAACAGTCGTGCCGCACAAGAAAAGCCGTCGAGCCGATCGGGAGTGCTGTAGCATGCTTCGGGCCTCGATCGAGATAGTGCGCAAGGTTGTGAGCGCCGCGGAGTCTGCGTCAAACTTCGAGAGTTACGGCTCAGCACAACCGGGCTCGGGGCGCTCTCACGCGGCAATTCCGGTCAGCCCCCTCACCCGGCCTTCGGCCGACCTCTCCCCGATGGGGCGAGGTAAAGAAAACGGCGTCGTCCGCCATCGCATGGCGGCCAGAGCCACTCGTCGCCCTCGCCCCGACGGGGAGAGGGTTGGGGTGAGGGGGGGTGATCACCGAGAACTCTCCAAAGATTCTAACCTGATTGAAGCGTCAAGGAGACGGCTGCGGGACGGTACTTTTCCTGGAGGGCGCCGGCTGGGGAGCAGCGCCCGCAGGACCTCCGGGCGCCGGCCGCGAACGCGGCGCCGGGACGGAACCCGGATTGGGCCTCCGGATCCTGCCCGCCGGCGGCTCGATCACGAGCTTGAGCATCCGCCGCCACTCGGCCTGGGCCAGGGCCCGGTCGCCCCGCTCGAGCGCCCCCTCTCCTCGCTCGCGGATCATCACCAGATACACCAGATTGTCCAACTGGCGACGCGCGGCTTCCAGCGCGCGATCGGCCAGCTTTTCGACGATCGTCGTCAACCTGGGAGGGCCCTCGTGGCGCCGGCACGCGCGGGCCACGATCCAGAGCGGGATCTGGAGCGCTGCACTCGCGCGCTGCCTCGAATTGGCCCGGACTCCCTCGGCCAAGGGCTCCAGCGGCGTCTTCTCGACGAGATCCGCGAGCTGGTCGAAAGCGCGCTCGATCTGCTTCTTGTCGTTCGAGGCCAATGCCCGTAGTGCCATCGTGATCGCCACCGACAGGTCTGCCAGATGAGCCTTCCGCAATTTTTCCAGCGGCTCGTCCAGCACCGCGAGCTGGCCGGCCGTGCACGCCGACAGCGACTCGGCGACCAGGCTGCGGACCGACGCGTTTTCCAGCTCGCGAGGATACACGATCATCTCCAGGTCGATGGCAAGAGCGCTGGGTTTGACGCGCTTGAGCTCAGCAGCCGGCGCGGTTCCTTTCTCTTCACCCGTCGCGCCCTTGATCGCGCGGCCGGCGACGGGGGCCAGGTCCTGGTGCGTCATTCGTTCCATGGCGGTGCGAAACCCGGCGCGGATCCGCCGCGGCCGGTCCTCGGGCGGTGTGGTCTGAAGGAAGGCGGGAAGGTCTGTGCCGACCTCGTCATCGAGGGCCAGCGCCTCGCTGTATAAAGGCACGGCATCCGCGGCGAACCCCAGCTCGACGAGCGAATCGGCGACTTTGGGCAGCCCGAACCGGCGGTACATTTTGATGTCTTCGTCCGTGTAGCCATCCGGGAGCGGGGCACGCGTGATTCCCAGCCAGGCACGGCGCGCGGCGTCGGGCCGCCCCTCGTGAAGGTAAAGCTCGGTCAGGCGATCGATCGGCAGGATGTCGCTTTGATAGCGCAATTGCACAAGGGACATGGAAGATCGGCATGCCTTCTCATACACGAGCGCCGCCAGGTCTCGCGTGGCCGGATGCCGCTCCAGCTCGAGCCCGAAGGACCAGTACGCATAGAGCTGGAAAAGGTCGGTCAACGGGAAAGCGCGCTTCTCCATCCCATCCATGACCTTTTCGAATAGAACCCTGGCTTCGTCGTATCGTCCAGCCCGGCAGCGGATCACCGCCAGCAGGGCGTCGCCGGCCGGCCAGTCCGGATTCGACTTGCGTGCCGATTCGACCTCGGCTCCGAGCTCATCCAGCCGATTCCTGTCCGCAGCCAGGTCGAGGATCCGGCCGATGGGGGGTCTCTGGTCTACAGTTCCGGTCGGAAACCGCGCGATCTCGGGAACGAACAGGTACCAGGAGTCTGCGGGTCTGAATCCCGGTCCGCCGGGAATCACGGCCTGCCGGGCCAGATCAAAGATGTCGGGCAGCCGCCAGATCTCGTCGCGGTGCACGGAGGAAATCAGGTATGGCCGGTCGTCCGGAAAACTCGCCCAGCCCCTGCGAAACAGCGAGCCGACCGCCTCGCTCAGAATCGGATCCTTCGGAATACGCTGGAGGAATCGCGCGAACGCATCCCCGCTGCCCCACAAGTCACGAAGGTCGACTTCGCTCAGCATGACCATCAGCTCCTGGTGCCGGCCGGCGGTCACGAATGCGTTCATGATCGTGGTCGACGATTCACCCAGGATGGAGGGATCTTTCTTGAAGGCGATTCGGTAGTGATCGAGGGCCGCCCTGGCCTGGCCGATCCGCGTCAGCCGATTGGCGACCTGGATCCGCAGGCCGGCGTCGCCGGGCCGCAGCTCGAGCAGCTTCTCCAGTGATTTCCGCGCGTTCTCGTTCTGGCGTGCGGCCACAAAATAGTCGGCGAGGGTCTGATAAAGCCGGATCGAGCTCGGGTTCGTGGCGAGCTGCTCGCGGGCTCGCTCGATGAGCCGCGGCAGGCGGCCCGACCGGGCCAGAACGTTCATGGCCGCGGTCCGGGAGGATTCCGATTCGAGCAAGAGCGATGCCGTCTGCCCCGACTGCTGGGTCGGGGTCGTGGCAAAAATGATCTGCATGGCGGCCTGCGCCGCCTGGTCGCTCTTGCCCTGGCGCTGGTACTGGAGCATGAGTGCCACGAGTGAATCGATCTTGTTGCCGGCGCGGCGGCGGGCCCGGCCAAGCAAGGCCTCGGCCAGCTCATGAAGACCGAGCTGATGCAGCTTGGCGCTCAGCTCGATCTGGGTTTCGGTGTCGAGCCGCAAGCCGAACAGCCGCTGGCCTGCCTGGCGGGCGCGGTCCACGTTGCCGGCGGCAATTGCGGCATCAATGGCCAGCTCTTCGCGCCGTCTCAGGCTGAGATTATCCAGAGGCTGCACGGCGTCCAACAAGGCAATCGCATCGGCGGGCGAGCGCTCCTGGACCAGAAGCTCGGCCAGGTCGAGCCGCAACTCGGATTCGGGCCGCACCGAATCCACGACCCTGGCCAGCTCGGCGACCGCCTCGTCCTTGTCGTCGCTCCACCAGAAGATTGCGCTCAAGCAGAGTCGCGGGTAAATCGCGTCCAAGGGGGTCCTGGCGGAAGCGGCCTGGCGCGGAAATGACTGGTCAGGTCGCTCAGGAGATCGTCGCGTTTGTAGAGCTCGCAAGCCGAGTGCAGCACCGAGATGACCGTCCCATCGAGATACTCATTGGCTTGAGGATATCCGATCGGAAACACCTTGTAGCCCGAACCGACCCAGATCCTGGAGCGAACGCTCGCTCCCCTTCCGAAAAATGTTACAAAGGCAGCGCGGCGGGCGCGGGCGGCGGCGCTTGGCGACTGCCGCTCGAGCCGCCGCCGGGCCGCCGTCACGTTGTAGTCGACCAGGCGCAATACCTCGGCATAGGCCTTGCGATCGGCGCAGCGGCCCATCGCCTGGCACATGGCGAGGACCGGGCTGGTAAACGTGAACGTGCCGGTGGTGAACCGGCCCGTCGTCCGTCCGGCGTGCAGGCGGTCGTAGCGCTCGGAAAGCTGGATCAAGCCATCGACGTCTCCCCGCTCGGCCGCCAGGCTGAAGGCGCCGGCAATCTGGCCGAGCGCGGTCGAGCCGGCGAGCACGTCGTGGTAGAACGCGTCTCTTTGCTCGGACCGATTGGCCCACTTGAGCTCGTTATCCACGTTTTGCAGGATCTCGGCCTCGGCCAGCTCGGGGCGCAGGGCCCTGAGCGATCGATAACAGGCAAGCAGATGATCGAGCTCGGCCGCAGACAGCGGGCTGAGACCTTCGGCCCTCGGATTGGTATATGACACATAGTATCGCGTGCCCAGCGCAGTCTGCCGGCCTCCCAGCGTGCGCAGATAGGCCCAGAGGGCCTGCGGATCCGTCGGAGCGGCGATGCTCAATTCCCGGGCGGCTGAAAATGCGCCGGCGTTGTCGAACCGGACCAGGCAAAGATAGAACCAGTTCCAGAGTGCGTGCAGATCATGGGGCGTTTTCAGGGCGGCCGTGCGCACGCCGTCGATGAACTCGCGATCCCGGGGAGGCCGCTCCTCCTGGGCCAGGCTCGTCAGCCAGCCGAGGGCAGCCATCCGCGCCTGGCCGAAATCATTGGGCGACAAGGCGTAATTCCTGAAGCTTGCCCGGGGTTCGAGCCGAGCGACCAGGCGGACCGTGGACGCGGTGCCGACGCGATTCACCAGCGGTGTGGTCGACTGCGCGGAAGTGACCGCCGTGGGCGCCGTATTGGCCTGGAACCGTGGATTGCGCGCTCTGGCCTTGACCAACGCACTGGTGTCATCGTCGCTCACGGACAGATCGACCAGATCGCGAAACCGCGCGGCGGCTTCACCCGGCTTGCCGAGCGCAACAAGGGCCACACCCTGGCGATAGAGTGCCTCCCAGTCGCGCGGATCTTTACGCACCAGCGATTCGGCGATCTCCGCGACCGGCTGGGTCTTCTGATGCGAGAGGAGACTGTCCATTGCTTGATAAACACGAACGGGCTGGCTCTGGCCGGTCGCCATCCTGGACCAGATTGCCTGCGCCAGCTCGACTTCGCCGCCCCTGGCATAAAGATCAGCCAGGCGTTGAGCCCCCTCGTCACCGGGTGCCAGGTCTTCGTGCAGCTTCTGATAGCGGGCGGCGGTTTCCATGTCGCCTTCCTCCTCGGCGAGCTTCGAGAGCTGTGCCAGGAGCCGGGTATCCCGCGTGTCGGTGGCCAGCAACCGCTCGAGCTCGGCGCGGCGCTGCCCAGGTCGCCGGAGGTCGCATACGCTTGCGCCATGCACATGGCGACGTCGCGCGGCTGCGTCGCGCCTGCCCCGGGCCGCTCGCCTTGGTCCTGGTGCTCGAGCCGGGTCAGCAGGCGGTCGAGCTGGTTGCGCTGGAGATACAGCTCGGTGAGCCGGCGCACGACGTCGAGCTTTTCATCGAGGTCGGCGGCGCGGTCGAAGGTTCGCCAGTACATCTCGATGGCTTCATCGGTCTGGTACTGGCCGGCCAGGGTTTCGGCCAGCTCGAGCACGATCTTGGTGTCGTTGGGATTGGCTCGGACGGCCCGGCGCAAGGCGTCGAGCCCCTCCTCGGGCCGGCCGAGCTGGAAGCACAGCTCGGCAAAGAATTGATGGCTGTCGGGATTGCCCGGGGCGGCGGCCAGCAGATCGCGCCCGGCCTTGAGGGCTGCCTCGATCCGGCCGAGGCGGGTTTCCAGCTTGGCCACACCCATCAAGTGCTCGGTGCGATTGCGGCGGTCGATCTCGGCAAGATGGTGGAGGGCGGCTGAAGCATCTGCCAGGCTGCCCGCTGCCTCGCGCAGCCGGACGCCCAGGGTCCACGCCGGGATCGACCGCGGCTCGAGCTGGACGGCGCGATCGACGGCGCGGACGGCCTCGGGAAGTTTGCCGTCAGCCTCGAGGTAGCGCGCCAGGACGCACCAGGGCTCGGCTTTGGCAACGCTGACCGCCGCGAGCTCTTTTTGCAGCGACTCAATCCGTACCGCCAGGCGGCCGGCGGCCTGGTCGTTCTGGACGCGTGCTTCGAGCACAGCGTCTTTTTCTTCCTCTTTTTCGGCGAGCTTGAGCGCGGCGGCAAGCTGGGTCTCGGCGTCGTCAAATCTCTCGATGCGGTGCAAGATCCCGGCGAGCTTGAGCCGGAAATCGAAGTTGGCGGCGTCGAGCGTCACGGCGTCCGTGAGTGGGGAAGCGGCTTCCTTCAGGAAGCCGAAACCCGCGAGAACCTCGGCCAGGCGTGCCAGATTCTTGGGGTTGCGATTGGGCCCGGCGGCGATCGCGGACCAGGCGGCCTGGGCCTCGGCGGGCCGCTTGAGCTGATGCAGGTATTCCCCGAGGTATTCGTGGTACTGGGCGCTGGCAGGGGCCAGCGCGGCGGCCTTGCGATACAGTTCGAGCGCGGGCTCGACCATCTCGGCCTGGCGCAACAGGTCGGCGACCCCGGCGATCGCGACCGGATCGTCGGGCTTGGCCAAAAGCATCTTCCGCCAGATCGCCGCGGCGGCTTCCTTGCGCTCTGGTCCGGGACGGGATGGATCCTTCAGAACCAGTGCGCCCCAGTCGCGGAGGGTGTCGGGGTTATTCGGGTCGGCCGCGTCCAGGGCCTGATACTCGGCGGCGGCCAGGGCGAACTTCTGGTCCTGGACGAGCTGCGCGATCAGAGCCAGCCGCAGGTCGCGGCGGCTGGGAGCCAGCTTGATCGCCTTGTCGTACCAGGTTTTCGCTTCTGCTGAGCGGCCCATCGCGGCCAGGGTCCGGCCCAGCCGGACCAAGGCCTCGACATCGTCGGGGTCGGTCTTGGTTTTGCGCTCGTAATAGCTGGCCAGACCGGCCCGGTCGTCGTTGCGCAGGAAGACTTCCTCGATCTTGCGGCGCACCTCGCGATGGAGCCAGCTTTCCGGCCGCAGCTTGCCTAGCATGGTCTCGAAGTCATGGAGGGCCTCGGGCGAGCGGCCCAGGCGCACCTTCAGATCAGCCGCGGCCATGGCGAGCTGGACCTGGCGGAACGGGTCGCCGGGCTTTTTGGCCAGGGCCTCGTAGCGGGGCAATGCCAGGGCCGGCTGGTTTTCCTCGGCGAGTGCCGAGGCGATCTGCTCCTGCACCCGCGAGTCATCCGGGAACAAAGCCTCGAGGCGGTTCCAGACCTGGAGGGCCTGGTCGGATTTCTGGGTACGCTCGTAGACGCGGCCCAAAGCCTGGAAGATGTCGAGGAGGTCGGTGCGCACGGGCTTGCGGGCGATCGCCCGCTCGAAGGCTTCTGCGGCGAGATCGGGCTGGCCGACCAGAACGAGTGCCTGGCCGAGGTAATAGGATGGGAGGGGGTCGGCTTGCCGGGTGGCTTCGGCCTTGCGCAAAGCGGCGACGGCGGCGGCGTCCTGGCCGCGCTGGAATTCGAGCAGGCCGAGGATCAGCCAGCCGGCGCCGTCGTTGGGGTTTTTGGCAAGGCGGTCGTGATAGGTTTTGATGAAGGCGTCGAGGGATCCGCGCTCGACGTGGTAGCCGTAGACCCGGTCGAGCGGGGTGCCGCGGCGTGGGTTTTTCTCGAGGATGGAGAGGAACCGCTCCATGGCGCGGGTTTCGCGGGCGTCGAGATCGGTGACGGCGTCTGGGGCCTGGAGGGCGGATCCCGGCTGGGTCGATCGCTTCTCGGGCGGGGCGTTACCTTGCACTGCGCCTGAGACTGCGGCACCAGGAATAAGACGATCATTCCGTACAAGAAAAGCCGAGGAGCCGATCGGGAGTGCTGCGACATGCTGCGGGCCTCGAGGGAGAGAGCGCAGGGGTGTAAGGGCCGCCGAATCCGTCGCGTACCGCTACCGCTAACCTGATTGAAGCGTCAAAGAGCCAGCTCGCGGACGGGGATTCCGACGGGCCGGGCGTAGGTCAGGCTTTCCAGCCTGACGTTTGACGTACCAAAGCCGTCAGGCTGGAAAGCCTGACCTACGCCGGACGTCAGGCTGGAAAGCCTGACCTACACGGGACGTCAGGCTGGAAAGCCTGACCTACGCCGGACGTCAGGCTGGAAAGCCTGACCTACGCCGGACGTCAGGCTGGAAAGCCTGACCTACGCCGGACGTCAGGCTGGAAAGCCTGACCTACACCGGACGTCAGGCTGGAAAGCCTGACCTACGCCGGACGTCAGGCTGGAAAGCCTGACCTACGCCGGACGTCAGGCTGGAAAGCCTGACCTACACCGGACGTCAGGCTGGAAAGCCTGACCTACGCCGGACGTCAGGCTGGAAAGCCTGACCTACGCCGGACGTCAGGCTGGAAAGCCTGACCTACAGGTCGCCGATCGCCAATCCAGCCCGGTTCCCGCTCGCTGGCCGCACCCGGCTCATCCCACCCCTTGTCAAGTCGCTGCCGAGCGCCGGAATGCGACGTAACTTGCATCGGATCGTGCTCTTCCGTGATGATCACGCCGTCTTCGAAGTCGGCTCCGCTCGTCACATTCCCGTCGATTTCACCACGCCCAATGAGCGGATCCTCATGCTTGTCGACCCCGCCCGGATCACTCATACGGGGCGAATCTGCACCGCGCCCTTCACATCACCACCGCACGCCCCACCCTCTTCGATTCTCGACTCGCCGACCACCGAGTTTCGGGCTCCCCCGTCGTCCTCTTTGCGAGCGAGATCGGGCGGATCGACCGTGTTGTCAAGTCCCGAAAGTTCGCCAGAATTCGCCGTAACGTGAACGGGCTCTTGTGCTTCGATGACGCTCATGGTTTCATCGAAATTGGCTTCGTTCGTCGCATTCTGGCTGATTTCGCCCGGATCGGTCAGCTCGTCTGTGTGCACCTGGATGCCGTTCGTGTCGATCAGGCTGGTCTGCTCGAGACGACCGTCCTGGCCATTCCCCATGCCTGACGAGTGGTCAGCCCGGTGGTCCGAACGATTTCTCGCCTGGACCTCACGTCGTCCGTCGTCTGACCTCTCCATCGGCATGGGATGCCGAGGGACTCCGCCGGCCTCGCCCGAGCGGCCGCTGGTGCCGGACCGGTGCTTGCGGTAGTTGGCCATTCCTCGAAAGAGCGCGTTGGTGCATCTGATCTGATAGTTGCGCAACGCCTCGCCTTCGGGGCTGGGATCGAAGCTGAGCCGGGAGATAGTTCGCTCGGCATTTTCGTCCGCGTTCTCTTCATGCACTGCCAGTTGGGCGTTCAAGCGCTCGATATTCTCATCGACCAGGCTCAAGAGCATCTGCTTCCACTCTTCTTTCTCCCTGTCGCGGAACAGATCGGGCCAGCGCGCACGGACCGCCTTGCGGTAGCGCACGCGCTGCGATTCGTCCATATCGCTCAGGAGGTCGTCAAACTCGGTTTTGCCGGTCGGATTGAGCGCATGGCTGGCGACAAAGACCTGCCCGAGCCGCAAATCCTGGTTTGCCTCGACGGGCTGAAGACCCAGCAGGCGCACGGCCTTGAGCCGATCGTGCGACTGCCAGAATCCGGTCGACTCCAGTTGCCCGCGCAGTGCCTGCCACTGGTCCAACAGCCAGCAGCACCCGGCTTCGTTGCTTTCGAGGATTCTCACCAAGGCGGCGGGGTCGTTTTCATCGACGGCCTGCCCGCTCCATGAGGTCCTCGTCTTCTTCCGGCAATAAGACGGCGGGTTGCCATAGAGCGCTGTCGGCCCGGCCGGATCGAAGAACAGCCGCTTCCCCATCGCCTCCACTTCGGCGAATTCGGCTTCGTCCGAATTCTCGATCAGGCCGGTGCACCGCTCGAGACGCGCACGGTCGGCTCGATCAAGCTCGAATGACAGGCAAACATTGCGATAGACGAGATATTCATCCATATCATCCTGGGCGTCGCCGATCGCCATCCACTTGTGCAATCGCTCGTCAAAGGCATACGACTCCTCGCGCATGCGTTTGAGCTTACGAGATCGTCTGCCATGCTTGAGTGCATTCATCGATGCATGCATGCGACCTTGGGCTGTTGAAGGGCCTGTCGACCGAAGGCTATTGGCCTGGTTCGCCGCGACCTGCCTCGCAGTAGCCATGGAACTCTCTCCGTTTTAGTAATCCATATCCCTGACCCTGAAGTTTAATTTGGCCCACATTTTCTATTTTGCCAACTCGAAATGTGGTGAGTGTTCGGGCGTGGTCCGGCACAATCGACGCAGGCGGCACAGCCGTGCCGGCCGGACGGGTGAGGTGGAGGCTAGTGGCCCGTCGATCTTCGATTGTCAACCCGCGTATACTGAGTTTGTGCGAGCGTGTTGCGCGGGATGGTGCGGTATCGAGGTTCGGGGGTCGCTGATGGCCGAGACATTCGCCGCAGAACAGGCTTTGGCGGCGGAGGAACGGGAACGGATGCATGCCCTCTACCGGCAAGGGGGCCAGGAGCGCCAGATGGCCCCTCCTCATATCGTCTATCCCGACGCGTCATGCCCCCACGACGGTTGCAGCCAGCCGATGCAGGCGATCGACTTTCGTCTGGAAGACTTGGGACGGGCCGTGCATGATCCCCTTGTGCGTGCCTGGTGGAGTGACGTGGGATTCGTGGGGCGCTGCCTCGGGTGTGGCGGCTTGATCCACTTCACCATCCGGGGCAAGAGCGCGATCACGGCGGAGGAAGCGGCCGGGTATCCCCAGCTTCCGGACGACTGGTACTCCAAGGCGACCATCCTCTGAGTGACGCCGACGCACAGGCGAGCGGGCCTGGTTCAATCGTGCGCCTGTTTGGGTAACACGTTTCGGACGCGTCCCGGCGATCACACTAGCCCGACGCGCAAGCGAGGGTTTGGCTTACCCTCGCTTGCGCGTCGGGCTGGTCTGCCCGGAGATCACGCTCTACGCGATCCGCAGAATGCGGCAGGTCTCCTCGTAGGTCGCTTCCAGCTCGAGAGGCACCGCCAGGTTGTCGGCAATCCAGAGCGGCAAGGTCGGCAGCGGCTGGCCCAGATTCAGCGGATATGACCAGGTCTCCAGCAGCCATTTTTCGTCTCGCCTGGCCGCGCGACACGCGACGGCATAAAACGGGAGACTCGCACCGGAAAGGGAAAGGTCGGAGAGACCGAGAAGCTCCATCAACTCGCTATACAGGTTGAAATCGCGGGTCGTGACCAGATCGACGATCGCCACCGACACGCGGTTCTGGAGCAACGCCGCGCACTTGGCGACAAAGGCGCGACGGGTATCGGGCCGGTCCTTGTTGGCCGGGCTGACGATCTCGACGGCGGCCACGAGCCGCCGGCCAATCTTGGTGTCGTAGACGCGCACCTCGTACTCATCCAGGTCCAAGAGGTCGGTCGCGACGGCCAAGGTCGGCTTGGGTGGCGCCCAGACCGCCGTCGCGACGCCACCGCCGTCGTCCCGCTCGGTCGTCGTTGCGAAATCGGTGTCTTCCTCATCGTAGGTCGCAATGTCGACCTCGATCGAATGCGCCAGGTGGATCTGCGGCTCGGCGACATAGCGCTGCGGCAGCGTCCGGCTGAGGCCAGCGACAATCATTGTCGGCCAGGCGCCGTGAACGCAGTCCCAGGATCTTCGGTTGGTAAACGGTGGATGGAAGTGGTCGCGGAGCGGCATGGCGTGAGCCTCCTCTATCCCATTCTAATCGATCAGGCTGGGCTATTCCCAGTCTGGCAAGCGGCCGCCGGCTGGCGTATCCTGTATGACCGATGTCCGAGCGGCGGGCTTTTTTGCGGATTCTCCGTCCCGACGGCGCGCGTTCGACGCTTCTTATGGGTGGCACGATCCGCGATTCTGGATTCTCGAGAGAAACCTGAATACGATGACGACGGAACCCGGCGGCACCGATCTGATTCGCGAATCCCTCGACCAGTTCCGGGCCGATTTCGACGCGCTGCGCCGCGAGGTCGGCAAGGTGATGGTCGGGCTCTCGGGGATCGTCGAAGAAACCCTGACGGCCTTGATCGCGGGGGGGCACGTGCTCCTGGAAGGCGTGCCCGGCCTGGGCAAGACACTGCTGGTGCGCACTCTGGCCGATGCGCTTCACCTCAAGTTTCAGCGCATCCAGTTCACGCCCGATCTCATGCCGGCCGATCTGATCGGCACCAACGTCATGCTCGAGACCGCCGAGGGGGTGCGGCGGTTCGAGTTCCAGCGCGGTCCGATTTTTGCCAACTTGATCCTCGCCGATGAAATCAACCGCGCCACGCCCAAGACCCAGTCGGCCTTGCTCGAGGCGATGCAGGAACGGTCGGTCACGGTGGCGGGCACGACCCACATCCTGGCTCCGCCGTTCTTTGTGCTGGCCACACAGAACCCGCTCGAGATGGAAGGGACCTATCCGCTGCCGGAGGCCCAGCTTGACCGGTTCTTCTTCAAGCTGCTGGTCAAGTTTCCGTCGGCCGAGGAGATGGAGCTGATTCTCGATCGCACGACCGAGGCGGTCGAGCCCAAGGCCGAGCCGGTGTTCGACGGCCGGCGGGTGATCGAGCTGTCGCAGCTTGCCCGGCAGATCCCGATCGCCCACGAGCTGCGGCGGTATGGCGTGGATTTGGTGCTGGCGAGCCACCCCGAGAACACGAGGGCCAGCGAGATGACCCGGCGGTTCGTGCGCTACGGCGCCAGCCCGCGCGGCGCCAGGCGCTCATCCTGGCCGCCAAGATCCGCGCGATTTTGGACCACCGCTATCACGTCTCGCGCGACGACCTGCGGGCCTGCGCAGCCCCGGCATTGCGCCACCGGCTGATCCTCAATTTCGAGGGCCAGGCCGAGAACGTCCAGCCCGACGACATCATCGCCGATATCCTCAAGACCGTGGAAGCCAAGGCTGAGGCCGCGTGAGTGGTTTTTCTGACATCTGCCAGGGAGGCCACAGGCCTCGTCATCACACACCGGCGGCCGATCGATTGTTCGGGCTGGGCTGGCACCCTCTCCTTGGGGAGAGGGCTGGGGTGAGGGGCCAGCGACACCGTGAGCCTTTCCCAAAACATGAGCCTTTCCCAAAACATGAGCCTCCCCCAAAACATGAGCCTCCCCAAAACCGCGAGCCGTCTCAAGTTGAGCCGCCCGATGCGCATCCCCGCTAAACTTGACCAACCGGACCCTCACCCCAGCCCTCTCCCAGAGGGAGAGGGAGCCGAGTATCTGGCCGCGCCACGGCGATCACGCTGGTCACGGGCAGTTGCGGCGGTTCATTCAATTCGAACGGCGGCCAGTGCCCCCGAACCTTTTCCCCCCCTTGCGAATGGGGGGTCAGGGGGGGTGGCCCCCGCGCGACCGACGAGCGGCGCCGCGTCTACGGGGCCCGGCCGGCAGGCACGAACGCTTGCGAATCGAAAGACCAAAAGCGTGTGACGGCGTTGTGGCTGGCGGCGCCCTGACCACCCCCCCTGACCCCCCCTTCACAAGGGGGGGAAAGGACGGTGCAACGGCGCCGTGGCGAACGCGCGGGCCATGCGATTCCGGCTTGAGAACGCCTCCTTGACTTCCCGTTCGCAAGCGAGGCAAACGGCCACTTGTGCCTGACCAACCGACCACCAGCCCGCGGCAACACTGATGCCCCTGTTTGACTCCGATTTCCTGAAAAAGCTTGAATACCTGTCGCTGGTGTCGCGGCGGGTGTTCCGGGGCCAGCTTCTGGCCCAGCGCCGCACCATGCAGCTTGGCGGCGGAATCGAGTTCGCCGACCATCGCGAATATACCCCCGGCGACGACTTCCGCTACCTCGACTGGAACGTGTTCGCCCGGCATGGCGAGCTGTTGCTCAAGCGATTTCAAGAAGAGGAAGACCTGCACGTCTACATCCTGCTCGACTGCTCGCGGAGCATGGCCTTTGGTCAAGAGCCCAAGTTCGACTACGCCCGGCGGGTCGCGGCGGCCCTGGCCTACATTGCTTTAGCAGACCTGGACCGCGTCGCCGTGGTCGCGTTTGCCGGCGACATCGTCGCCGACTTTCCGCTGGCCCGCGGCAAGGCCCGGATCCTGCCGTTACTGCGGTTTCTCGAAGGGCTCACGCCCCAGGGATCGGCGACCGACCTGGCCCGCGTGGCGCGGAGCTTCGTCCATCGCGGCCAGCGCCGGGGGCTGGCGGTGGTTGTCAGCGATCTGTTCGATCCGGCCGGCTTCGCGCGCGGGCTCGACCTGGTGCGCCATCATCGCTACGAGCCGCATGTCGTCCAGATCTATGACCGCCGTGAGGCCGAGCCCGAGCTCAAGGGAGACATCGAGCTCTTTGACGTCGAGACCGGCACCGTGCGCAAAGTCACGGTCACCGAGAGAAGCCTGCGGCAATACCGGCAGATCTTCGCCGATTTCCAGGAATCCGTCGCGCGGTATTGCAACACCTACGGGATCGGCGGCACGCGCACATCGACCGACGTCCCGTTCGACGCGCTGCTGCTCAAGATGATGCGCGCGGCAGGAGCGCTCGCATGAGCCTCGTGAACCCGCTTTCGCTCATCCTGGCCGGCCTCGCCCTGCCGATCATCGCGTTTTATATCCTCAAGGTCCGGCTCCGGCGCGTTCCGGTCTCCACACTCCTCTTCTGGGAGCAGATCTTCGAGGAGAAGAAACACCGGTCGCTCTGGCAGAAGCTCCGCCAGCTCCTGTCGCTGCTCTTGCAGCTTTTGTTTCTGGGACTCCTGGTCTTCGCCCTGGCCGATCCGATCTTCCGCTGGCAGCAGGCCCACGCGCGCCGGGTCGTGCTGATCGTGGATAACTCGGCGAGCATGAACGCCGTCGACGTCAAGCCCAGCCGCCTGGGCAGAGCCAAGACGGAAGCTCTCCGGGTGATCGAGGGCCTGCGCGCCGGGGACGAGCTGGCGTTGATCGCCGCGGGGGCTTTTCCCCGCGTGGCCTGCGGGCCGACCGACCACGAGCGCAGCTTGCAGAGTGCGCTCGCATCGATCGTTGCCTGCGACGCCCCGACCCATGTGGACGAAGCCGTCCTCCTGGCCCGGCGGCTGCTCTCCGGCAGCGACAAGGTCCCCCACATCGTCGTCATCTCCGACTTTGGCTTTGCGAGCGCAAAAGACCTGACGGGCCAGGCCGATATCGAGCTGATCGCAGTCGGCGAGAAGACCGCCAACCTGGGGATCACCCGGTTGCAGGCGAGGCGCAGCCTGCTCGACCCGATCGGGTACGAGATCCTGGTCGAGGTTCAAAACGCCTCGGATGAGCCGGCGTCGTTTCGCCTCGAGCTTGACCTGAACGACGACCCGATCGACGTCGTGCCGCTCTCCCTGGCTCCGGGTGAGCGGTCGCTTCAGGTCTTCGAGAAAACGTCGGCCGAAGGGGGCCGGCTGCGCGCGACGATCGACCGGGCCGACGAGTTTCCCGCGGATAACACCGCCTGGGCGATCTTGCCCCGCCGCGCCCGCCAGAAGGTGATCCTGGTCACTTCCGGCAACCTCTTCCTCGAAAAAGTGTTCGAGGCGCTGCCCTTGGTCGACCTCGAGGTCGTGCGGATACCCGAGGAGGTCCGTGCGGCCTCGGGCGGCACGCCGGCTCCGCCGGGGCCTGGCACACCGGTCTCGACGGCGGTGGCGGCCCCCGCCCATGCGACCGAGTCCACGATCACGGTCTTCCATCGCAAGTTTCCCGACGTTCTGCCGCCGGGCCACGTGATCGTGATCGAGCCGGATCGGTCGGGGCCGCTGTGGAAGCGCGGCGAGCTCTTGCGGGACCCTGTCGTCGCCAAGCTCGACAAGGAGTCTCCGCTCATGCTGCACGTGCGGCTCGACAACGTCGTGATGCCCGAAGCCCGCAAGCTGGCCCTCGCGGGTCCCGCGCGGGTGCTCGCCGAGTCGGCCGCCGGCGACCCGCTCTATGCGGTGCTCGAGCGACCCGCGGTCGACACGCAACGGCCGGGCAAGACGGTCGTGCTCCCGGTCGATCTGGACAAGAGCGACCTGCCGCTTCAGACGGCGTTTCCGATCATGATGGCCAACCTGCTCAACTGGTTCGGCGGTACAAAGGGCGAGCTCACCGAAGCGATCACCGCGGGTATGGCCGCCCCGGTAGAATTGCCTCGGTTGAGCGATGCGCCGGTCGAATACTTCCTGCGCGCTCCGGACGGCCGGGAGCAGCCTCTGAACGCGCCCAACGGCTCGTCCCGGGTGACCGCCGGGCCGCTCGAAAAGTGCGGGATCTGGAGTGTCATTTCCCGGCGGACCAAGGGCGGACGACAGAGCGCGGAGGGAGGAAAAGCGGCGCAGCACACGCCCGCGCCAGCCGAAGTGGTGACCGATCTGGCGTGCAACCTGGCGAGTCGCCGCGAGAGCGACTTGAAGCCGGCGGAGGGACTGCCGGACCGGCCCAGGAGCGCCGCCGCGGGCCTGGCCATCCGGCCGATCTGGTATTATCTCGTGGCGACGGCGCTTTTGCTCACATGCTGGGAATGGTTTCTGTACCACCGGAGGTGGATCGATTGATGATCGAGCTCGAGCTGGCGCGCGCCCTGGTGGCTGTTGGGACTGGCCGCGCTCTTGTTACTCGGCTATGTCTTCCTCCGGACGTTGACCGATTTCGCGCGCTGGCAGCGGGTCGTGTCGCTGTGTCTGCGCGCGAGCATCGTGGTTCTCCTGGTCCTGGCGCTCGGAGGACTCAGCCTGGTCCGGCCCACGCGGGAGCTGTTCGTGGTGTTCGCGGTCGATCGCAGCCAGAGCATTGGCGAAAAAGGGGCCGAAGCGATCGATTCGTTCTTGAGCAAAGCGATGCCGCTGGCGGGATCGAACCGGTTTGCCGTGCTGCCGTTTGGCTCGGAGCCGGGCAACCTGCAAAGCGGCCCGCTCGCGTGGGCAGAGCTCAAGAAGAAGCGGACCAGCTCCGGCGCTGGTCTGGCGGCTGGCCGGCCCGGTCCGTCGGTCACGGCGGCAGACCCTGCGGGACTCGACCGCCAGGGGACCGACCTGGCGGCTGCGCTCTTGGTGGCGGCCGCGGCGGTGCCGCCGTTTTCGGTGCCGCGGATCGTGCTCCTGTCCGACGGCAATCCCACCCAGGGCGACGCCGTCCAAGCGGGCTCTGCCCTGCGGAACCGGGTCGAAATCTTGACGGTTGCTCTGCCGGGCCGCACCGAGCCAGAGGTGCAGCTCTCGGCGGTGACCGCGCCCTTGCAGGTCTTGCAGGGAGAGCCGTTCCAGGTCGAGATCGTGATCGACGCCAACCACGACGACGACCGCGGCCGGGTCGACGTCTACAAGGGCGACGTCAAGGTTGCCGGCCAGGCGGTCAAGCTGGTGAAAGGGGAGAACCGGGTCGTCATCAAGCAGACGATCGATTTGGGCGGATTGACACCGATCACGGCCCGGCTCTCGGGGTACCAGGACACGCTGCTGGATAATAACAGCGATTTCGCGCTGGTGTCGGCGGCGGGCAAGCCGCGCGTGCTCCTGGTCGAGAGCGAGCCTGACCAGGCCAAGCATTTGACCTGGGCGCTCGAGGAGCAGAACTTCCAGGTCGACGTGCGGCCGCCGCGGGGTTCCCGAGGGCCTGGCCGAGCTGCAGAATTATGACCTGGTGGTGCTGTCGAACGTGCCGGCGACGGCGCTCAGCCTGCACCAGATGGACGTGGTGCGAACGTACGTCCAGGAGCTGGGCGGCGGGCTCATGATGCTGGGGGGCGACCAGTCGTTCGGGCTGGGTGGTTATTACAAGACAAGGATCGAGGAGATCCTGCCGGTCCGCAGCGACTTCGAGAAGGAAAAGGAAAAGCCCAGCCTGGCGCTCGTCCTGGTGATCGACAAGTCGGGCTCGATGGGCGGCGAGAAGATCGAGATGGCCAAGGAGTCCGCCCGGGCGGCCGTCGAGCTGTTGGGGCCCAGCGACAAGGTCGGTGTGCTGGCCTTCGAAGGGGAGCACACCTGGATCAGCGAGCTGCATCCGTGCACCGACAAGGGTTTTGTTCTGGACCGGATCGCCGGTCTCGAGGCCGGCGGCGGGACCGTGATGGCGCCGGCGATGGAGGAGGCTGAGGAGGCACTTCGCGCCACCGTCGCCAAGCTCAAGCACGTGATCATCTTGACCGACGGCATCAGTTCGCCGGGCGATTTTGAGGGGATCGCGCAGGCGATGGCAGCGGAGCGGATCACGGTGTCGACGGTGGCGATGGGAGGCGGGGCGGATGTGACGCTCCTGGAAGAGATTGCGCGGATCGGCAAGGGCCGTTCTTACGTTGCCGACGACCCGGCGCAGGTGCCGCAGATCTTCGCCAAGGAGACGGTCACGGCGAGCAAGTCGGCGATCAACGAGCAGCCGTTTGCCCCCACGCTGGTGCGGCCGACGAGGGTCCTGGCGGAAATCCGGCTCGACGAGGCCCCGTTCTTACTGGGATATGTGATCACCCGGGCCAAGCCGACCGCCGAGGTGATTCTCGCGACCGAGTCGGCCGACCCGCTCTTGGCCTGGTGGCGGTATGGGCTGGGCATGACGGTGGCGTTCACGTCCGACGCCAAGGCCCGCTGGGGCGCCGAGTGGCTGTCGTGGCCGCAGTTCGGCCAGTTCTGGGCGCAGGTCGCAAGATTCGCCATGCGCAAGGCCGAGGCCAAGGGGACCGTCGTCCAGATCGAGCGCTCAGGGCGGAAAGCGGTGGTGTCGCTGGACGCGATCGAGCCCTCCGGCCGATATCTCAACAAGGCGGCGACCGAGCTGACCCTGGTCGAGCCCGGGCTCGTGACGAAAAAGGTCGAGATGGCGCAGGTGGCGCCGGGCGCTACCAGGCCGAGTTCGACGCGACCCGGCCGGGGTCGTATCAACTGATGTTCAGTCAAACGCGGGACCAGCAGCTTCTGGGCCGTCAGTCGCGCGGTCTGGCGGTGGGTTATCCGGATGAGCTGAGGCTGCGGCCGGTGAATATGGGGATGTTGCAGTCGATCGCCAGGGCGGCGGGAGGCCGGCTGGTGGACTCGCCGGAGTCAGTCTTCGAGCCGCCGGCGGCCACGGCGGCGCGGGTGGTTCCGTTATGGCAATACCTGGCCACGGCCGCCGTGTTATTATTCGTGCTGGACGTGGCGGTGCGGCGAATCGACCTGTCGCGGGGGGGCAGATACGAAGCGGGCCGGTGAATTGGAGACGGTGGTCACTTCCAAGGCTGGTGATTTGAGCGTACAATCTTGCGCGATATCTCGGTGGATCGGCGTGATCGGGTCGACCGGCGGAAGAAAGGGCAATGCCATGGGCGAGCAGATCCTGAAAAAGTTGGAACCCGTGCGGCGGCGGCAACTGGCTCTGGAAGTGTTCCGATTGGCCGCGATCGGGCTTTTGGCCGGTTCGCTGGCGGGGCTCGCGCTGGGGGTCTGGCGGTGGCAAGCCGGTGGCATTGTGGCGACCGGGTGGGCCGCTTTGGTCCTCGCGACCGGGCCGGTGCTGGGGGCCTTGATCGCTCTCGTGAAGGGACGTTCCTATCGCCTGGCAGCCGCCTCGGTTGATCGCTCTTACCAGCTCAAGGACCGGGCTGCCACGGCCGTGGAATTCCTCCGAGCCGGACAGCCGAGCCCGCTGCATCAGCTCCAGGTCGCCGATGCGCTACAGCACCTGGACGGCATCGATCCGCGGCGGGCTGCCCCGTTCCGCGTGCCGACCGCTCTGCCTTGGGGCGCCCTGGCCTCGGTGCTTGCTCTGGTGCTTTTGTTCTGGCCCCGCCCCGCTTCGGTTCAAGCCCAGCCGGCGCAGCCGCTCGACGCAGTGCTCGCCGCCGCCCAGGATGCCGAGGAAAGCCTCGAAGACCTCGAGCAAGCCGCCCGCAAGGAAAACGACCCGAAGCTGACCGAGCTGGTCCAGAAGTTGAACGAGACCATCGAGGAGATGAAGCTTCCCGGCGTCGATGCCAAGGAGGCACTGGCCAAGCTTTCCGAGATGCAAGCGGCGATCACCGCGCAGCAAGCCCAGTACAATGTGGGGCTGGTGGATGCCCAGATGGACGCCCTGGGCGAGGCGCTGGGGTCGTCGCAGGCCCTCGATGGTGCCGGCCAGGCGCTCAAGCAGGGTCAATACGAGAAGGCCGCTGATCAGCTCGAGAGCGCCGACCCCAAGTTCGACCGCAAGGAAGCTCGAGCCCTCAAGGAGAAACTCGCCCAGGTCGCCAAATCGATGGAAGACGGCAGCCTGACCGACCTGAGCGCCGCCACGACCGAGCTTGCCGAATCGCTCGACGACGGCGCTGCCGCCCAGGGTGCCTTGAAGAAGCTCGGCAACCTGGCCCGCGCCCAGGGCCGGCGCAAGAAGATCAACGACCTGCTGACCTCGCAATGCCGGAGCCTGTCGGAGTGCAAGGGAAAATGTCAGTGTGACAAGAACAGTACGGCCCAGTTGCGGCTGCGCAAGAAATCCGACAAGCCGTCAAGCAAGTGGGGCATGGGCACGAGCGGTAACACCGATGGCGACCGGACCAAGCTCGAGGCAGCACGGCAGCGGGAGCAGGTTACCGGCGAGATGGGTGAGGGTGCGTCCGAGACGGAGACGGCCCACATGCCGGAAGGCCGCCAGACCGCCGGCCGGGCGTACCGCGACCAATATCAGAAATACCGCCGCATGACCGAGGCGGCACTGAATTCCGAGCCGATTCCCCTGGGTCATCGCCAGACGATCCGCCGTTACTTCGAGCTGATCCGGCCCGACGGCGACGAAGGCGGCAAGTAGGCACGTTCCGGACATCCGGGCCGGCGGGCGGCCATTTTTCTTGATTCGACCCGAGCGGTTGTGCCGAAGATAGGGGTGAGGGCCGGTTGAACGCCCGTCGTCGCCACCCTGGCGCCGCGACCCGGTGAGCTCAAGGCGAGCCTCGAAGCTGAAGTGATGAGGCTCATGGCGAATCGTTGTGACCTGCCGCGCCGGCAGCGCCGCCGCTCGCGGTTGGCTGCGTCCGCGGCGCGTCCAGGGGACGCAGGTCGTCGCGCCGACCGGCGGGATGATGGAGAGGCTGGGCTTACCGTGAGCCAGGAGCGATTCTGGGGCAGGTGTTTTTGTTGCGCAATTGAGCAACGACGCGAACAACTTTCCCCCCCTTGTGAAGGGGGGGTTAGGGGGGGTGGACCCCGCGCGACCAGCTAGCTTCGCCTCTGTGCGCAGGGGCCAGGAGGGTGGGCCCAGAGCCTTTGACACCGAAGAACAAAATGCGCGAGACGGCGTTGTGAGTGGCGAGCAGCCGCGACCACCCCCCCTAACCCCCCCTTCGCAAGGGGGGGAAAAGGGCGCAACAAATCCGCGGGAACGCGCGGCTCGCGGAAGGTTGGCTTTTCATCAGCCCCCCTAACCCCCCCTTCACAAGGGGGGAAAAGGTCGCAACGAATTCCGCGGGACCGCGAAATGGCTCGGGTCGAGGGTCAGGGTTTCTCGTCGGAGGAATGGCGCTGGCCGCCGCATTTGATCGGACGGATCGGACGGATCGGACGGAGATGAACGAGCGGATCGATTACCAGACATCCGTGGCTGCACATCGCCGGCGCCCTGGCTCGCGAGCTCAGGCGTCGGCCGCCGCATCGCGGCGGCCATTCGAGCCGCAATTCGCGCGAGCCATCGCCGCGTTTTTGATCCTGGGGATCGTGCTTCGCCTGGTGCGCTGGCTGTTGAATTACCCGATGTGGTGCGACGAGACGATGCTGGCGGCCAATCTGCTCGACCGCGACTGGGCCGACCTGGCCCGGCCACTCGCCTACCGCCAGGTTTGCCCCATCGGGTTTCTGGCACTTGAGTGGCTGGCCGTCCGGCTCGTCGGGTTCTCCGAGTCCAGTGCTCGGTTAGTTCCTTTATTGTGTGCTCTGGCCAGCGTACCGCTGTTTCACCAGCTCGCGCGGCGCGTGCTGGGCTCGGGAACGAAGGGCTGCCTGCTGGCCGTCGCGATGTTTGCGACGGCCGAGCCCTTGATCCGCTACGCGGGGGAAGCCAAGCCCTATGAGGCCGACCTGCTGGTGAGCCTGGTGCTTTTGAACCTGGCTGTCGCCTGGCTAAAAGCTCCGGAGCGAACCCGGTGGGTCTGGGCCATGGCTGCGGCAGTGCCCGTGGCCGCTCTCCTGTCGCTGCCCTCGGTGTTCGTGATCGCGACCATCGCACTCCTGGCGATGGCCCAGGCCGCACGGCAGCGCGACCTCCGGCGGATCGTCCCCCTCGCGGGCTATCTTGGTGCGGCGCTCGCTGCGCTCGCGGCGATGGCCGCCCTGGGCCAGTATCGCGCCACGCCGGCCAACCGCGCCTATTTTCTCAAATACTGGGCGGTGGCATTCCCGCCGAGCTGGCGGAGCCCAGGGACACTTTTGAACTGGCTGGCCGCGGTCCACACCGGGCCGTTGTTCGCGATTCCTCATGGGGCAGTGCCCGGCACGACATGGCTGAACGCTCTGGTCTTCGGCAGCTTCCTGGTCGGGATCTTCGTGTGCCGCAAACGGGAACCCAGCGTGGTCGTGCTGCTCGTCTTGCCTTTTTTACTCAATTTGGCGGCTGCTGCGGCGCGACGGTATCCGTATGGGATGAGCATTCGCGTGGCGCTCCATCTCGTTCCTTCGATCGTTCTCTTGGCGGCTGCCGGCGTCGAGTGGATGTCAGCGCGGCGGAGGGGTAGCCTGCGCGGTCGCGTGATCATTCCCGCTCTGGCGTTGGCCGCGGCGGCCTGGGGCGTGGGGCGGATGGGTAATGACCTCGCGCATCCGTACCGGACTCCCTGGGACCGGACGGCCCGTGAGTTTGCCCGCTGGTTCTGGGATGAGCTCAGCGTGGAGTCGGAGCTGGTCTGCGTTCGAAGCGACCTGGGCATCCCGTTCCGCCCCGGGGAGTGGGCGTATGACGGGGCTGATCAATACCTGTGCTATCAGCGGATTTATTCGGCACGCCATCGCAAAAAGCAGCCGCCGCGCTGGGACGCGATCTCGCCGGCTCGACCGCTCCGATGCGTGCTCCTGAACCGGATGCCCGAAGATGTGCCCGCGTTCCTCGAATGGATCAAATCTCACCGCGCACGCTACACGCTGCGCGACGTGCGAACCTACCGCGCGACCCGTGGGTCGGCCGTCGAGCCGGCGCTGACCTACGTCGTGTGCGAGTTCGTGCCGGCGTCGGGCGTGCTAGCTCTGGCTCCCTCTCCTGCGGGAGAGGGACCCAGTCATTGGCGGCGCCACGGCTCTTATGCTGGCGACTAGGCACCCGATTCGGCGCTGATCTCCTCGAGTGAGACCCGGCGGCCCAGGTCGACGGCTTTCCGCACGAGCAGGCCGATCTGGGTGGCCGCACGAGCCTCGGCCAGCGAGATCGGCGGCGGCGTGGCCCCACCAGAGCGCACGGCACTCAGAAAGGCCTCCAGGGCGTTGCGCGTGTCTGGCTGAGCACCGGGATGAATCGCCCGGCGCGAACGGTTGCGGTCGCGATAAGTCAGTGCTCCGGTGGCGAAGTCGAAACCCGCGTCCTCACCCATCACGCGGAACGACGAGCCGGTAAAACCGTCGTCGGCGGGTGCGATCCAGCTCTGAACGAACGAGGCGTGGAAGCCATCGGCCCACTCGAGCTCGACGGCGTAGTGGTCGGTGACGTCGCGGAGCGGGTCGATCCGGGTGAAGAGGGCTTGCCGCCCCCAGCCGGAGGCACGAACGGGGAGCTCGCCTTTGAGCCACTGCAAGACATCCCAGATGTGAACCCCCTGCTCCACCATCCAGTCGCCGGATCGATCACGGCGGCCCAGCCAACCGCCGTGGCCGTTCATCGGCCCGTTGCTGCTGGTCCACGTGGCCCGCGCCTCGACCAAAGGGCCCAGCTCACCCTGGCGGATCAGCTCGACCCCGCCCTTGAACCGGGCGTTCGAGCGCCGCTGAAACCCGACATGAACGGTCAGGCCCGCGGCCGAAGCCGCGAGCGCGATCAAGCTGTCGCACCCCGCGAGCGTGATTCCCAGCGGCTTCTCTGCATAAAGATGCTTGGCCGCCGAGATCGCATCGCGATAAACCCGGTCGTGAAGGTCGCACGGCAGCGCGATCACCACGGCATCGATGTCGCGCCGGTCAAAGACCCTGCACGGGTCGTCAGAGCAGTCAGGCCGCTGCCCATGCGCTTTATCAACGATCCCCTGTGCACGCCGCACGTGCTTGGGCTCGGGGTCGCAGACGGCCGCAACCTTAGCTCCGGGAACCTCGAGCAACGTCCTGAGCAGCGCCGTCCCGCGGTTGCCCAGCCCGATCATGCCCAGCTTGACCGGATGCTCTGGGCCTCGACCGCCGCGGCCTCGGCCAGCTCGCCCTGGGAGAGCGCCAGGCTCGCCGCGGCCGAGCAGCTCAGAAATCGGCGGCGGTTCAAGCGGATCGGAGGCATGACAAAGTACTCCGCGACAAAGAAACCAGCGGCAGATGTCAAAGGATATTCTACCCGCTTCGCAACCAAACTTCGAGTGGCCGAGACGTCTTTCGCTCGCGATTGGTATACTATGACGCTTGGAATTCGCCGTACGGATGAACACACTATGGGCAAAATGCGATGGCCAAGCACATCTTCGTGACCGGCGGGGTTGTGAGCTCGCTCGGCAAGGGGCTGACCTGCGCGTCGATCGGCATGTTGCTCGAGCGGCGCGGGCTGCGGGTCCGTCTCCAGAAGTTCGACCCGTATATCAACGTCGACCCGGGGACGATGAGTCCGTATCAGCACGGCGAGGTCTACGTCCTGGACGACGGGGCGGAGACCGATCTCGACCTGGGGCATTACGAGCGGTTCACACACGCCAAGCTCACGCGCGACTGCAACTACACGACGGGGAAGATCTATCTCTCGGTGATCCAGAAAGAGCGCGCCGGGCGATTTTACGAGGGGAAGACCGTGCAAGTCATTCCCCATGTGACCGATGAGATCAAGGCCGCGGTGCGCTGCCTGGCCACGGACGACGTCGACGTGGTGATCACCGAGATCGGCGGCACGGTCGGCGACATCGAGAGTCTGCCCTTCCTGGAGGCGATCCGGCAATATGCCCTGGATATCGGGCGGGAGAACTGCGTTTACATCCATTTGACGCTGGTTCCCTACCTCAAGGCGGCTGCCGAGCTCAAGACCAAGCCTACTCAGCATTCCGTCGGCGCCCTGCGGCAGATTGGTATCCAGCCGGATATCTTGATCTGCCGCACCGAGCATCCGATCGCCTCCGAGGATAAAGACAAGATCGCCTTGTTTTGCAACGTCGAGCGCGGGGCCGTGATCGAGGAGCGCGACAAGCAGTTCAGCATCTACGAGGTGCCGTTGTCACTCGTCGACAGCGGGCTGGACGGGATCCTGGTGAAGCGGCTGGGCCTGAAGGCCGAGCCGCTCAATCTCTCGGAATGGGTCGAGATCGTCGAGCGGATCAAGAACCCCAAAGACGAGGTGCGGATCGCCGTCGTCGGCAAGTACATGAAGCTGCGCGACGCGTATAAGTCCGTGTATGAAGCACTCGACCACGCGGGGATCGCCAATCGCACGCGGGTTCTGGTCGAGCGCGTCGAGGCCGAGGAGGTCGACAGCCGCGGAGCGGACGCCTTGCTGAGCTCGGTCGACGGCATCCTGGTCCCGGGCGGGTTCGGCATGCGCGGGATCGAGGGAAAGATCGAGGCGATCCGGTACGCGCGGACCCGCCGGATCCCGTATTTCGGCATCTGCCTGGGGATGCAATGCGCCGTCGTCGAGTTCGCCCGCAGCGAGCTGGGGTTTGCCGACGCCAACAGCACCGAGTTCGACCCGACCACCGAGCACCCGGTGATCGCGCTCTTGGAAGAGCAGCAGAATGTCGAGACTCGGGGCGGAACCATGCGCCTGGCGCTTGCCCGTGCGTGCTCACCCCGGGCAGTCTTGCCCACAAGGCATACCGCACCGATCTTATCAGCGAACGGCATCGCCATCGCTACGAGCTGAACAACAGGTTCCGTGACGCCTTCCACGACCGCGGGCTGGTCGCCACCGGCATGAGCCCCGACGGCACGATCGTCGAGATCATGGAACGGGTTGACCATCCCTGGTTCGTGGCCGTCCAGTTTCACCCGGAATTCCAGTCCAAGCCGACGAGCGCTCATCCGCTGTTCCGCGACTTCATCGCCGCCGCACTGCGGAGACTCAAGAACTAAATCCTAAATCCTAAATCCGAAGTCGGGGGGCGGGAGTACGAGAGTTTTATGAAGGTCGTGGCGCGGTCACTCGAGAGTTCGGAGTGGATCGAGCTCGAGGTCAAGGGAGGCTTGATCGAGCGGGTGCGACCGGCAAGTGGCCCGAGCGAGCGCGGGCCTGGCGACGAGTGGGTTGCTCCGGCGTTCTGGGACATCCAGGTGAACGGACGGTTGGGGCATTCGTTCTCGAGTCCCGATCTGACCGCCCTACAGGCCACGGCGATCATCCTGGACCAGGCAGCCCTCGGGACGGCCCGGCTCTGCCCGACCGTGATCACGGCTCCCACGCGCGACATGATCCATGGCGTGCGCACGATTGCCGCCGCGTGCGATCGGGATACCCGTGTGGCGGCGCGCGTCATCGGCATCCACCTCGAGGGGCCGTTCCTCTCCGACGTTGAAGGCTACCGCGGTGCCCACTCCGCCTGGTCGATCCGAGATCCGGATTGGAATCTATTCGAAGAGCTGCAAGCGGCCTCGGGAGGGCGCATTGTTCTGGTCACGCTGGCGCCGGAACGCAAAGGCGCGATCGAGTTCATTTGCCGCGCCCGGGGTGCAGGGGTTTTGATCGCATTGGGGCACACGGCGGCGAGCGGACAAGAGATCCGGGCCGCCGTGGCCGCCGGAGCGCGGCTCAGCACCCACCTGGGAAACGGCATCGCATCGCAGCTTGCTCGCCATCCCAACCCGATCTGGGAGCAAGCGGGCATTGACGAACTATCGGCCTCGTTCATCGCCGATGGGTTTCATCTCGACGTGGCGACGCTTCGAGTGCTGGCGCGGGCCAAGGGGCGGGATCGCACGATCTTGATCAGCGACGCCAGCCCGCTGGCCGGCCTGCCGCCCGGAGCTTACGGCGAGTGGTCCGTGGAAAGCTCCGGGAGAATCGTCGTCACCGGAACGCCCTACCTGGCCGGCTCTTGCCAGGCGCTCGGCGAGGGGCTGGCGTACCTGATGAGCGCTTCCGGCTGGACGCTCGAGCAAGCGATCAAGATGGTGACGGCCAACCCGGCGCGGCTTTTGGGCCGGCCCGCGCCGGCACTCGCCGCGGGGGAGCCGGCTGGTTTTGTCATCTTCCGGCGACCGGGGCCGGGGCAGTTGGTGCTCGATCGGACGTGCGTCGATGGAATCTGGTCGGCCGCGTGAGCGCTGTGCCGCGCAGGGGCGGGGGCTGGATATCACACGCGCGTTCGCCGAAGATGACGATTGTCCAAGCGGCGGGCTGACGGAATCTCGAAGTGTCGGTCAGGCTTTCCAGGCTGACAGCAAAGTTGCGCTTGGCTCGAAAAAGGGACGTACTTTCGCGGGAGCGAAAGGCGACAAAGTGTGAACGCGTCACGTCAGGCTGGAAAGCCTGACCTACGACTATCGAAGGGAGAGCACCATGTCGGAGTCTCCATTCGTCGGTGAGCCGAGCAATCCGGCGCGGCGAGCGACGTTTTCCAGATGGCGGGCCCTGGGAGTCGCGGCCGGTGCGGCGATTCTGATCTTCGGGGTCATGGTACACACGCAATCGAATCCGGCTCGCGGCCAGACCGATTCGCCGCCTCGAACCGACCAGACTTCCCCGGCCACCGCGCCGGCGAGCCCGTCGGACTTCCTTGCGGAGATCCGCCGGAGCCTGACCCAGCAGCAGGATCGCATGATCAAGCTCGCCGGGCAAATGCTTGAATTCGACGACGCGTCCTCGCGGGCAAGGGATCAGGTCGGAAGCCAGAAGATCCTGGCGGAAGCGGCCAAGGCGAGATATGAGAACGCCACGCTCGCCCGCGAGATCGCCGAGATCAAGGTCGCCGAATACGTGGATGGTCAGTACAAGCAGGACCTGGCCACGGTGGTAGGAGAACTCAAGATCGCCGAGGAGGAGATCAAGATCTTGCCGGAGCAAACGAAGGACGCCGAGGCTCGGCTCGCCAAGATCAAGGACGCTTCGAAGGGCTCGGCTGTGGACCTCTCGATCGAGGCCGACGCCGAAGCCAAAGTCGTCGCGGCTCGTCTGGTCGAGCAGCGAGCCAGGTTCGTGCTCGAGCAAGCCGAGAACAAGAAGAAAATCCTGGTGGAATACACCAAGTCGAAGACAATCCGGGAGCTTCGGTCGGGGGTCCAGAAGGCCCACTCCGACGAGCTGGCGCGGAAAGCAACGTGGGACCTGGAGAATACGAAAGTCAAGCGACTGGAGCGGGACGCCCTAGAGAAGGCCCCCCCGCCTGAGGTGAGGCACGTCCTGGTGTTGCTCGACCAGGGTATCGCACTTCAGGACAGAATTCGCGGCATGATCGAGCAAGTCACGAGGGAGAGGAATCTGACCGATTCGCGTAAGAAGGAAATGCGCGACTCGGTGAGCCAGCTTCGAGCGATCGTCGAGGAGGCCGATGGGACCCGTGCCGCCTTTCAGTTCGACAAACTGAAACCACGGATCCACGAAGCCGCCGGCCGGCCCGACACACCGAAAAAGTGAAGGGGAGGTCACCATGCTGGGCCATTGGTTTGACACGTTCCTGAGCGAGCGCGGAGACCGAAGGCTCCTGCCGCGAGGCAGGATCAACGACCGCGCTATCTTGGGCGTACTGGCCACCACGATGGTTCTCGTGGCCGCCGTCACCTGGGGCTCCGATGGGGCGCCGATTCGGGGCGAGACCGATCAAGGGCCTGGACAGAGCGACTCGCTCAAGCCTGCTCCGGCGGCGAGTCAATCCGACTTCCTGGCCGAGAGCCACCGGAAACTGAAGACTCTGCACGAGCGGATGATCGAGCTCGCCAATCGCCCCAGCGGTGCTCGAGTCGAACCCGGAACGTTGGCGGATCAGCTCCTGAACCAGCAGATCACGACCGAGACTGCACGATCGGCCCACCGGAACGCCACGCTCACGCGAGAAGTTGCCGAGATCGCGGTCATGGAGTACACCGAAGGTGTGTTCCGCCAGGACGAGGCGACGCTGAAGGGCGAGCTCGGTCTGGCGCAGAGCAATGTGAATATTCAGACAACCGGAATCGACGTCGCCAAAGAGCGACTCGCCAACGCCCTGCGGGCATCGAACGGCTCGGCCATCGACCTGTCGATCGTATTCCGTTACGCAGATCGCGTCGCCGACTTCGAGCGTCGGGAGCGGAAAGCCCGGCTCGAGGTGGAGAAGGTCGAATCCCGGTTGAGGATGCTGGCCGAATACACCAAGCCGATCACCGTTCGCCAGCTCCAGGGCGAGGTCGCGATGGCCCGGGCCGACGAGCTGGCGAAGAAGGCGATTCTTGAGCTGGAAACGGCCAAGGAGAAGCGGCTGAGGGCCGCCGCGGTGGCGGCCGGCGCGATCGGAACACGGAATGCGCCCCGGTTAGCCAGTCTCCTGGGCAGGCCAACGCGTCCTGCTCCGCCGGACGATGAGGATCGCACGCTGGCCGTGCTCGAAAAGGCCATTGCGGTGGAGGAACAGATCCGGATCATGCTGAGCCAGGTCACGACCGAAGGGAGGGTCGCCGCGAAGTTCCAGAACGAAGTCGGGGAATTGATTGGGCGGGTCCAGGCGATTGTTGAGGAGGCGGAGGGCGAACGCTCGGCCGTCGAGATCGGCCGCCTGAAAGCGCGGATCCATCAAGCGGTGAGCCAAGGAGTGGGGGAAAAATAGCCGGAATCGTTTTGCCCTCGCCCCGTCGGGGAAAGGGTGGCCGAAGGCCGGGTGAAGGGGGGATTGGAGCATCGCCCCCGCTCGAAGCACTGACTTTCCACGAGAGACCCTGGCCAGCGTGGGAGGGGTGGCGCCGCCAGATACTGGCTCCCTCTCCCTCCGGGAGAGGGCTGCGGTGAGGGTCCGGTTGATCATGACGGGGATGCGGATCGGGGTGTTCCACTCGAGAAGGCTCTCGGTGGGGCTCGCCCCTCACCCCAGCCCTCTCCCCAAGGAGAGGGAGCCAGAGAACATACCATCGGCCGCCCCTACGACATTGTGCCCCGGCGGCCGAAGGCCCGGTGAGTGGGCTTCCCCCCGGTCTCGTCAATCACGCCCCTGCCGCGGGGTCCTTGCCGTCGATCCAGTCTCCTTCGAGTTTCTGATAGTCCGGCAAGTGCAAGAGCGAGCCAGTCTCGCCGGCGTGCCAGCCGATCACCTGTGCCGGCTTGCCGCGCTTGTGACTGATCTCCTCCCACTTCTTCGACCAGTTGGCATCGGCCTCCGAGACGTTGCCCGTCTCCTTGTCGAAGTAGAAGGCCTTGCCCTCCCGGTAAGACTGCACGCCGAGGTTGACGGTCGTGATTGCCGCATAGCCCAGGTCGGCCGGGCACAGCGTCTCCTGGTTTCGCGAGCGACAGCACGCCATGAAGTGCTCCCAGAGGGCGTAGGTGTCTTCCCCAGGCTGATCGGGGGAATAAACCCGGCCTTCCAGGCCCAGATTCCCGCCCGCAGGCGCAGGTTTGCCTTCGAGCGCGTGCTTCTGAGAGCCGACGACAAACAGCGCATTCTCGCCTTCACCGCCGAATCGAATATTCCCGGTGTGACCGCGGATGACCTCGCCGAGCTGAACGTCGTTGCACATCGTGGCCGAGATCAAGACCTGGCAGCCTTCGTCGTAGTCAGCGACCACAGTCGCCATGTCGGGCACGTCGCGGCCGTCGTACTCCATGTAGAGACCACCCGCGCCGACCACGCGCCGCGGGAACCGAACGCCCATCGCGGTAATCAAATGGGTGAGCTGGTGGACGAACAGGTCGGTGTACATGCCGCCGCCGAAATCCCAGTAACACCGCCATTGCGCGTACTTGGCACGGTTGAAGGGCATGTCGGGCGCGAGACCGAACTCAGTCCCCAAAAACATCTTCCAGTCGATCGTCTTGGGGTTCATGTTCTTGGTGAGCGGATAATACCGCCACTGGCCGCCGGTGCTGTTGCGATAATAGCTCGTCTGCCCTTGCAGGACGTGACCGATCCTGCCGGCGGTGATCATTTCGTTGGCCATTTTCCAGCGCGGGTCGGCCGTCGATTGCACGCCCACGGTGAAGACCTTGTTGGTCTTCTTGACGGTCTCGGCGACGCGCCGAGCCTCGTCAATCGTGTGCGTCATCGGCTTTTCACAGTACACGTCCTTGCCGGCCTCCATGGCGTCGATCGACATCCGGGCGTGCCAGTGGTCGGGTGTGGCAATCAAGCAAACGTCGATATCCTTGCAATCGAGCAGCTTGCGATAGTCCTTGGTGATCCGGTCCTTGTCTTTGCCTTCGGGCTCCAGCCCGCACTTCTTGGCCGAGTAATAGAGGCCGCGCTTGGCGTCGTCGTCGCCGTCCCAGACGTCGCACAGCCCGATGATATCGACGAGCTTCTGCTCCTTGTTCTTCATCTTGAGCAGGATTCGCAGGTGTTCCTGCGCCCGGCCGCCGGGTCCGAGGATCCCGATGTTGATTTTTTCGTTGGCACCCTTGACCGCGCCCACGGCGGGGTGCGGAAACGATCCGGCGGCCATCGCGGCTCCGGTCGCCAGGCCGGCTGTCTCCAGGAAACCCCGACGGTTGATCTTGCGATTGTCTTTCATGGGATTGGACTCCTCGGCCAGGCGACACGCAAACGTTGAGGGTAATTCCGGTCAAAATCACGGTAACTCCGCGCACCCGGGCCGGTCAAGCCGATGCCGGCTCGGCGTGCCCGTTTACGAATAACCTCCTGGGCGAGCTGGCGGCTCCCCCGACCCGGCAGGCTGCGGGCCGATTCCCGGTCCGCGCGTGCTCGATGCCCGGCTCCGCGATTGACACATCCTGGCCAGGACCGCCACAATAGAGTGTGTGTGTTGATGTGCGCCCGAGGGAATCCGACCTAACGCCGAGCTCCAGAACGCTCGGGTAAAACTCGGGCAAGCGGTGGTTTTTTGAAGGTAGACCGGAACAGGTGGCATTCGGTAAAACACGTCCCCGAGGTCGCCCTCGCACCTTGATCCAAGGCCCACGAGCGCAGGAAACGACCGAACATCGAAGGAAAGGACTGAACTGAGCATTTCACCTTGGGCGCCAACCTCCTGAACGAGCGAACGACTTTCTGTGCCGGCGCTTCGTCACCGTTCGCCGTCATCGCCAGATGCGGGCACGCCCGTCGCGCCCAACCGCGAGTGTCCGCAGATCGATCGAGTCAACCCCCGGACAAATTTTCGGCATACCGGCGGGTTCAATCGTAATTAGGATAATGAGAGCGCCCGATCCGATCCGATTCCGACCCAGCGACACCGGCGATCGCGAGCGAAGGCTCCGACCGGCGGGGAACTGACTCGAACATCGAAGCTTCACGCGACCAGGACCCATGCCTCGCACGATCCAATGCAACTTTTGCGGCGTGATATTGAACCTGCCTCCGAGCGTGAAGGCGGGCAAGAAGATGAAGTGTCCGCGGTGCGGCTCTCGGTTTTCGATCAGCCAATCGGAGGCGAGCTCGGCTTCGACGTTTCCCGGCCTTGCGGATGCGGCTCCGATGTCGGCTTTCGAGATAGAGAAGCGGCCGGTCAACCTGGATGACCTGCCGGCACCGCTGGCGGAAGGGGACTTGCGGGAGACGTTCGACCTGCCCTTGATCGGCGGAAGGGAGGCCGAGACCGGCGAGGCCGTGTCCAGGGCCCACGCCGACGCAGCGGCTCTTTTCGGCGACACCGGCCCGGCCAGGCGGCGGGTCTCCGCGGCCGAGGCTCGCGCCAGAGCCCGGCGCTGCATCCATTGCAGCGGGTTCGTCCCCCAGGGGATGTCGATCTGCTCCACGTGCGGCACCGATCAAGAGACCGGCCTGCGCGTCGGGCTCGCAGATGACCTGGCGCCCCCGCCCCCCCCGCCGCCGGAGGGCCCACCGTTTCATGCTGCCCTGATCGGCACGCTGGCCTTGGCAGCCAGCGTGATCATGGCAGTCGTGGGATTCATCCAATCCTTTCGCGTCGAGACCACCCTCGAAAACGCCGGGTGGCTTGCCCTGGCCATCATCTGTGGGCTGGGAATCTATGCGTCGATCCAGTTCCTCAGGGCCAAGTCCGCAAAACTCCTGATCCTCGCCCTGACCTTCGGCGCGGGGCTCGATGTCATTGCCTTGATCGGCGTGCCCATCATCCTGCCGAATTTTGACGACCAGGATGTGATCGTCCACGAGGTGCGACCCGACGATCCGGATTCCTCCGATGTGAGCATCACCCCCATCGAAGACCGGCTCAACCTCGGGCGGATCGCGCTCGGGATCGCCTTGATCCTCGTCTACGCGATGTTTTCCCTCTACTTGATCTCGCCGCCGGTCAAGAAATTCATCCACAACCGAGGAAGCCCAGTTTAAAGGATGAAGGATGAAGGATGAACAAAACCCGGACGCGGTCAGATTTGTTCTGACTCATCCTTCATCCTTCATCCTTTGTTTCAGGCTGTTGCGCTATCGAGCGGGCTGCGCCAGATCGGCTCGGGCGGGAACAAGATCCGGGCCATCTCGATGGCTGTGCTGGTCGACGCGATGAAGCCGTCTTCCACGGACGCCACGTTGATGCCCGTATGGCCCATCAGGAGGCGGACCAAAGCCTGCGGCGTCAAAGTCAAGTGTCTGCGGCTGAGCTTGTCCGGCTCGACCCGGGCATGCTTCTTGTCGATGTGGATCAGCCAGCGCTGGTCGTCGGTGCTGATTCCCATTTCGACGGGAAGTGCGCAGCCGGATTCGTGAGCCCGGCGGGCCAGTTCCGGTACGATCGAGCGCAGGAACCTCCCGAGGTCGGGGATGTGATACATCGACGCGATCCCTTCGTTCACATCCTGATCGACCACCTTCCCCATCACCGTGCGAATGGTATCGATGACGGGGTGATTGACCGGCGCATGCACGATGACTTCCGGATAAGCTCGCTCCAGGGCCTCGGCACGGACTCGCCCGAGCAGGGCGCGCAAGGCAAGCGGGTGGGCCGGGTCGTACGCGATCTCGAGGATCTTGTGGTCCTTGATGAAGGCATAGCCCTTGACCGAGTCACCCAGGCAGGCGACCCAGATCACGTGAGCATACCGGCGGCCGATCATCCAGCGCCAGTACTCCTCGGTGCGGATGATCGAGCCGGTGGTGCGGGAGTACTGGAGCTCATAAAGTGACATCAGGTCGCCGAGCTCAACCTGCCGCCAGGGACGAACCTGCCATGCGGGCCCCCGGCCGTCGGCTACCCCGTCGTTCACGAGCGGCAAGTTCCGGCTCATCACCTGGGCATAAGTCTGCCGGCCGCAGACTCCCCATCCCAGCGGCCGGTAATACTGCGGCATCCCCGTCATGAGAACCTGAAGCGGTATCCCATTCTCGCGCGCTCGCGCACTGGCAAGCCGCATCAGGTTCTGGGCAAACCCTAAACCGCGGAACTCGGGAAGCGTGCCTACCCAGATTACCCCGTTCACCGGCATTGCGATCGAGCCGTAACGGACCTGGCGCTCGGTGAGATGGAGGTGGCTGACGATCCGGCCGTCGACCTTGGCGAGGATCCGCTGGTCGGGCCGATAGGCCGGGTCGCCGATGGCGCCCAGGAACGACTCGCGGTCCGGCCCATGGAACACATGGAGTAGGGTCTGGTAAACGGCTTCGTGATCGGCTTCCGTTCCGAGGCAATATTCGACTGAACCGCGGCGATACGGAAGGCGATTTCCCGGGGCGGGAGCTTTCATCGGGTCGACCATGATCGAGACGGGGTACGGAAGGCGGACGTACGTGGATGTCTGTGGCAGCTCGACTCGTGCATTCGAACGACGTTTCATTCTGGTAGTCATTGTACGGGCTCCCAACGTGCGATGCTTGAGCGAAGACCGTCGTTATCTGATTTTTTTTCCGGCTAGCTGCGGAGGTCCCCGCTCCCGAGGATTTCCTCGGCCGCCCTGAACATCGTTTCCTTGAGCCGGCCGACCGGGTGAAGCAGAAGCGAGTATTCCCGGTTCCGCGCCGCCCGGTCCGATCGGAGGCGATCTCGCAGCCGCGCCCGACGAGCGAGAAGGTCGCTCCGCGGTTCACGCACCCAAGGCTGCAACGCCTGGTTGCACCGCCGGATGGACAAGCATCTGGCCCGTCGTTCTCGCCGAGACGTGAGGGGACCGGCGATGAGACTCTGCTTAGCCCTGATCAGATTACGTACTTCCTCGCTATAAGGTTCGGTCAATTCCTGGTCCGGGTGGAATTGAAGGTTACGAAGCCGGCGCTCGATGTTGGCCTCTTCACCGGCGGCCGCCTTGTCCCTGGGCAGGTCGAGCCAGAGAGTGAGCGAGCACGTCAAGAAGCCGGGGGGCTCGATTCCGAAATAGCGACGAGAAATCTCGTCCCCCAGCTCGTCGTACTTGGCGCCGCCGATCCCGTGGACGAACAGGTCGCCCAGCAGGAATCGGCTGAAGACCGTGGTCATGAGCGCCCGGGTGCGCAGCCGCACCCGCTGTTCGGCCAGGTCGCGGAGTCGTTCGACGGCGCAGCATGCCTCGCGGTCCGGAGCCAGGGGAAGCTCGATCAGGATCTCGTCTTCTCCGGCGATACGCAGGAGGATCTCCTCGCCGCGCTGCCGTGCCAGGAGGCCGCGGCGCCGCGGCGACCCCTGTCGCCAGACCCAGAAGGGCGCCTCGAGCCATTCACCGTCGCGCGCCAGCGCCGCGACAGGGTGGTTTTTGCTCCGGATTCCGATGCGCTCTGCGATATTCCGCCAGGCAGTCGTTATGCACTTTCTGATAGCGGGGAAGCTGAGCCAGAAAATGGGCGACGAACCAGAAGAAGCCGCTCGTCTGGCAGACCGTGCTGAGCGGAATCTCGAGATTCGAGACGCCCCACGAGGCCTCCAGCTCGCGCCGGGCAAGGGAAAACCGCGTGCCCAGGAGAGGGGTGTCGCTCTGACGAGCGAGGGCGCGGGGCCAGTAGTCTTCCAGTACCGTTCCCGCTGCCTTCGCGCCGAGGACCTGGCGCACGCGGTCGTCGAAATGGGAGAAGCACGCTTCATCCTGCACGGCCAGGTCTTCAAACGGGACGTCGCCCCCCCACCGGTCGAAATCGACGTGTTCCAGCCGCACCAGGCCGTCCCGGACCGACGGCACCGCGATCGCGGGCGATTTGGGGATGTCGTTATCGACGATCAGGTTCAGCCCGACGCCGCCGCAGGCGCGCGCGAGCGCGGCGACGGCGAAATTCTTGATCCAGACGCCGGGGTGGAACAGCTCGGGCTGATGGCCGGTGACGATCCAGGGAGGGTCCGGCCGGCTGGGATCGTCGCCAGGCTGCGATCTGCCGGAGAGGCCATGGCGTGTGAGGAAGCCTTCCGAAGCGGCACGCACTTCCCTGCGAACATCGGATCGCAGCCAGCCAGCCGGTCGTCCCTGGAAGTCGTGGTCCCAGCCGGCCAGGAGCGCCCGGTTGCCCTCGAGCAGATGGGCGGTCTGACCGGCGGGAGGATCCACCAGCAGGCCACCGTCGCTCCCGGGAGCCCGGAGCCGGCGGGCCGTCATCCCGTGCACCCGGCCGGCGTCAACAGCCCGGACCGCGCGAGAGCCTTTTCGAACACACGCCGATAGTGCTCGAGCCGGTAAGCGGCGTTGTCGAGTGCACCGCCGAAGGCTCTCGACTCGTCCAGGTATATCAAGGGAACGGGGACTTCCACAATCGTCATCTTGTGCGCAACGGCCTGCACCCAGACCTCCAGCGGCATGGCGTAGCCGTTGTCGGTGATGTCGAATTGCTGGAGCGCCGCCTTGCGATAAGCCTTGAAGCCGCAAAACGCGTCGGTCAGGCTGAGCCCCAGGCACTCGTTCAGCCACCGGGTCACTTCCCGGTTGATCCGCCGCCGGTCTTCCGGGGGCTGTTGGCCCGGGTCGAAGACGCGCAGGTACCGGCTGCCCGAGACGATGTCGGCCTTCTGGAGGCCCGAGGCCAGCTCGGGAATCCGCTTCGGCTCGTGCTGCCCGTCGCAGTCGAGTGTGACCAGGCCGTCGTAGCTTCCCCGAGTGGCCGCCTCGAACGCAGTGCGCAAGCTCGCTCCGTATCCCTCGTTGCGTGCGTGCCGGATCACTCTCACGCCCGGGAAGCTCCCAAGGAGCGCCGCGGTGCCGTCGGTCGAACCGTCATCGACGACCAGCACCTCGGCGGCGTGCTTGAGTACTTCGGTCAGCACGCTGACCAGGCTCGATTCCTCGTTGTATACCGGAATGGCGGTCAAGACACGCATGGGCGAGCCGGCCAGATCGATAAAGGTGGGAGATATCGAGACTTTCGCATTCTAAGTCAGGCGGTGCGAAAGTCAACGAGTCGCAACCGCCGACACCCGCCGCCTTGCCAGCCCCCCCTTGACCGGTTCGCGGGCGGGTACCTAGCATGAAGACTGGCCGCGTGTTGCGGCCATACTTGCGAGTTATCTATTCTCTCATCACGATCCTAATCGGCTGACACTGATGACCGAACCTGAAACAACACAACCTATTCCAGAGACTGACCATCCCGATTCCAGCACGACCGCGACGGCGCTCGAGCCGGGAACGGTCGCCCAGGAAGAGGCCGAGACTCCACCGGAGCCCTGGACGCCAGAGCGCGCGAGCGAATGGAACGCCTACTACGACGTGTACGTCATGTGGGCCGCTCTTCTCCTTGCGTTCATGGTCTCATGCAATTATGTGACGGACTCCCAATTCTGGCTTCATCTCAAGACCGGCGAGTTGATCGGGCAGCGGGCGGCTCCCGTTATGGCGGACACCTTCTCATACACGGAGGATGGGAAGCCCTGGATCGACGTGCCCTGGTTGTTCCAGTGGGCGCAGGCGGCGGTCTACAAGCTCGTGATCGGCCTGGTTCCGGTCAACCAGACGGACCCGACGGCAAATCGAGCCGGAGCTGAACAGATCGCCGTCGGCACGCTGGTGGGGTTGAGCGCGCTACTGCGATTGATCACGGCGTGGCTGTTACTCAAGGTCCGCCACCGCGGGCCGGGGCTCTGGTGGTCGGCCTTGTGCGTGACGGTGGCCTTGGGGGTGGTGTTTCATCCGCTTCTGGGCATCGTGACGGGCGGGATCGCGCTCCCCGGGTCTGCGGCGCCGTCGACCTGGGGCCTTTTGCTCTTGGCCTTCGAGCTGCTGATCCTGTTCCGCGCGTTCTTCCGCGGTTGGCCGGGCGGGCTCTGGTGGTTGGTTCCGGCGCTCGTGCTCTGGGCGAATCTCGATGAATCGTTCCTCACGGGCCTTCTGGTCCTGGCCGCGGCGGTCGCCGGCGGTTTGCTGGACCGGTTCACGGCAACCGGGGCTGCCGCGGTCGATGAAAGTGTTGGTCAGGCGAAGCCGTCCGACGGCGCCATCGTCGAGGAACGGTTGAGGCCGGTGGGCCCAGCCACGGCCCTGCTGGTTCTCGCCGGCTGCGTGCTGGGTTGCCTGGCAAACCCTTTCACCTACCGAGCATACGAGGCCGCGCTCTCTCCCTATATGCATTTCTTTCGACCGGCCAGCTCCGTGACGACGATCGATCAGCTCTCGTTCTTCTCGAGCGATTTCCGCAAGCAGTTGGGCGGCGATGATTGGGCCTGGATCATGGTGTACTTCCTCGCCTTAGCCGGCGTGGGTGTGACGTCGTTCGTCGTCAATTTCCGCCGATTCTCGTGGTGCAGGTTCTTGCCATTCGCCGTCATCTCCCTGGTCTGGGCGCTTCTGATGAAGACCAACGCCGCCTTTGCTCTCGTCTTGGTGGCGGTGGTCGCCCCCAACGGCCAGGAGTGGTACCACGACCGGTTCGGGACCGGCGGAAGGCTGGGAGCGGGCTGGTCGTTCTGGTCCACCGGCGGGCGACTGGTGACGCTCGGTTTGATCTTCGCCATCATGAGCAAGGACATCACCGGCTGGCGGAACACGCTGCCCGAGTACCAGTTCGGCCTGGGATTCCACGCCGACGATTTCCCGCTGGCGGCCGCTGAATTCCTCGATCACCACAGCGAAATCAAGGGAAAGATCTTCAACACCTCGATTCACCAGGGCAACATCCTGATCTGGAAGGCTGCTCCCAAGCGGAAGACATATATTGACGGCCGCACGCGGCTGTTCCCGCAAGAGCTGATGCAAGAGTGGCACGCCGTCCGAAATGCCCTGAGCAAGGACGATGTCGCCACCTGGAAACCCATCCTCGATCGGTACGGGATCACCACCGTGATGATCGAGCCGGCGCCCGGGGAGGCCCCGATCACGTACCGCCGGTTGATGCAGAGCCCGAACTGGATTCCCTTCTACGATGACGGCCGGATCGTGATGTTTGGCCGGGCGGACGCGACCGGCTCCGATCTCGCATTCTTCAAGGCCAACAAGCTTGACGCCGAGCACCTCGCTTTTTTTGTCAGTCATCCTGTCGTTGCTGCCGAGCGGCCCCCGACCGCCACCACTTGGATCGACGGCGTGTTCCAGAACCGCACGTTCAGCCGGCCTCATTCTCGCACCGAAGCCGCTCGGCGCTGGCTCGAGGGAATGGATGCCGATCAATTGGCAGGAGCACCCGACGCATTCCCGCTCCCCAATCCCGCCCGATGTCTCTTGGCGATTCAGGAAGCGCGGACCGCGCTGGCACTGAGTCCCGACGACTGGATCGCTTTCCGGCGCCTGAAGGATGCGTACCGATTCCTGATGGTCCAGGAGGCGGCCATGCTGGCCGGGATTCCGATCACGCCCGAGAACCGGGCTCGGATCGTTGCCGTGCAGCCCGATCTGAGCCAATTGATGACCCGGTTCCAGGAGCGCGCGACCGCGCTCAACTACGCGATCCTCACGACCCCTCCGCCCCGGAGCTCGGCAGCCCGCCAGGACCTGGCGGGGCTCAATCTCGAGTTATTCCAGCTCTATTCCTTCGCCAATGCGCGCGACCTGGCCCGCGACCGCTTGAAGGTCGTGCTCGACCAGTGCCAGCCCGAGGACTTCTCCGCGGAAATGGAAGCGCAGCTCCGGCAACAGCTCGCCGCGCTCGAAGACGAGGGCAAGAAGCTCGAGGAACGGCTGGAGGACCTGGCTATCGAGCGGTCGGCCGGGCCCGTCGATCAGGCCAGTTTCGCGCTCTCTCAGGGAGGCACGGGCTGGGCGATCGCCCAGCTCGTCGACGCCTTGAGCAGCAACATGACTCCGGCCATCGTGAAGCCCCGTCTGATCGACCTCTACTGTAACACCGGTCAGCCCGACAAGGCGCAGGACCTGATGATCGATACCAGCATTGACGACCCCAACCTGGGCGCCGAGCCCGGGTCCGGGGCGCTGCGCCAGGGTCGAGTGTATTTCCTCCTGGGCAACTACCTGTCCGCCGCCACGCTCTGGCAAGAACGCGCGATTCCCCGTGTTCGCTTCGAACGCGCCAACCGGGTCCTCTCCGGCGGCCGCGACTTCCTGCGCGGCGAAGCCGCTCCCGCGACCAATACGTATCTGTCGATTCCTGCTTCTCTCCAGCAGCAGGCAACGTGGGCTTATGAACTCGCGATGTGCGAGCTTGAAGGCGGCATGCCCGAGGAGGCCGCCACGCAGTTCACCAAGGCTCTCACGCTGGCCCCCAACCTTTCTGTTCGCCCGATCGCGGCGTATTATCTCCAGAAGATGGGCAAACCCGTTCCCCCTCCCTTCACGAGTGATGCAGCCGGCGCGGGAGCCAAACCGGGCTCGAGCACTTCACCCCTCAAGCCTGGGCTCTTGTTGCCGCAAACGCTTCCTCAGCCCACCGCTCCCATCCCACCGGCAACGGAAAAATCGGCAAAAGGGAAGGATGAAGGATGAAGGATGAATCGGACCGGGCAGGATTCGACTCGCCAGTCTCCTGAAAACGCAGAGCCGCAGGGCGTTCAGTCCTGTTTTTGGGGCATCGGCTCCTCGACCAGCACCACGTTCTCGATCCGGCACACGACGTCTTGAAAGTCGTCGTTGGTTGAGTATTCCCAGCCGATCAGGAAGCTGTGCGGCACGATCTTTCCCGTCGTCTTGTCGCGAAACGGATAGATCATTGCCTTGTACGGCTGCTTGGCAAGCCGTCGATTGAACCGGGCGACCACTGCCGGCTGGCTGAACACGCCGCCGTCCGGCAAACCGTCGTTGGAGACCCACACGCCGAAGGAGCCCTCGCCCGGGTCGAGCTCGGTCGTCGACTTGTCCTCGAGCGGGGGAGGCAGGTTCTTACCGGTCCTCAGGTCTTCGGTCGTATTCTTGAATACGTATGACCACAGGCTGTTTTTTGGCGGCGACTTAGCCGTATCGACGGTGGGGCGATACCAGCCGCCACGAGTTCGGGTTTCCAGGCCCAGCGCGATCAAAGGCGCGAACCGAACCGGACCCGGGCCCGCCTTCCGAAACAGCCCCGGCGTGGCTTCGGCCGTCGTCGTGACCGGATTCTTGAGGTCCTCGAACATCGACAAGCCGTAGCGGTCGTGCAAGATGACCTTCCAGTCGGGCTCGCCGGGGCCGGGAGCGACCTTCGGCTGCTTCTCTGTCTGGGCGGCCGCCGCCCCGGAAAGCGCGATGAGCCAGAATGCGCCAGCTAATGCGGCTTTATTCATGGACAAACACTTCCCTTGTTGAATGGATTGCTTCGTGGTCCATTTGCTATCGAACTCCGGTGGTGCCGGAAGCTGGCTGGAAATCACAACGCGGGCGAGAGCAGCGGATGAGTGGGTCGAAACACGCAGAAGAGCCCGAGCAAGAGCCAGGCCGCCAGGCCGGCGACCGACACGATCAGCCCGATCTGAAACGATCGCGGCGCGTAGGAATACACGAGGTGATGCCTCCCGGCGGAGACGACTGCCCCGCGCATGAAGCCGTTCACCCGATAAACCGGTGCCGGATGGTCGTTGTCCGTGAGTTGCCAGCCCGGGTAATAGACGTCGCTCAGGATGACCAGTCCGGGCGAATCGAGTGTCACCTCCAGAAGGGCGCACTGCGGGCTCGGATAGCTGACCTTGACCGATTCGCTGTTCCTGGGCGGCAGGCCTGATAGCTTGGGAATGATCTCGAACAGGTCGGTGCTGCGCACCCATGCTACCTCGTGGGGGTCGAAGTAAACCAGCTTCGGGTTATTCCAGAACACGTCCTGGGGATACAGGATCTCTTGCATGGCGTCCTTTCGAGACTCGCGCGACAGTCCTTCGGTGGGCTTGACGGCCCGCACCTTGTGCACGACCCACGAGCGCGGATATTCTTGCTCGTTGCGCAGGATCCGGTAGTCCTGGGTCTCCACCCATTTCCTCGACTCTTCCTTGCCGTTTGGTCCCTCGAATCGCTGTTGCTCCGGATAGATCGACTTACTCTGAAAAATGAATGCGGCCGCGGCGCGCGACTCGTCGCGCCAGCCGTTGGGATGGGAAGGAACCACGAAATAACGGGTGTTCCACATATCGAAAGCCCGGCGGGGAAAGTAGATCACTTTCTCGCCCGCCTCGATGCCGAGCTGTTTGGCGACCGCCGGATCGTTCACCGTGCGATAGAAGCCTGAGAAATACCACTCGTAGTCATAAAGCTCGGCGACGCCGATCGCGTGCGTATATTCGATTCCGAAGTTGATGCCGTACTTGGGCTGAAGAGTGTCACGCTCCCAGACCACGAAGTCGGCGACTCGATCGGCCGACGTCTTCAAGTTCCATACCGGCGGGTTCCACGCGGGCATGCGATGCACCCGGAACGGCCCGGGAACCGGCGGTTGGCGGTCGGCTTCGGCCTTTTCGAGGATTTTCACGAGCTCGGGCCGGCCTTCGAACAGCGATTGATCGACCGTCAGCACATAGCGTGAATTGGCTGCCGCCAGGTCCAGCGTCATCACGATCAAAGCGGCGGCACTCGCCAGCCGAGGACGCGTGGGAGCCAGATTGATCAGGACCAGTCCCAAGCCCACGGCGACCAGGCACTGAACCAGGCTGCGCACAATCGCCTCGTATGCTCTGCCGGCGTCGAGCGGCCCGAACGGGGACATGCTCACGAGCGATCCAAAAGCCGCCATGATCGGGTGGCGTTCGATAACGACTCCGGCGAGAACGGACAGGCTGACGACGCCGACCAATCCGATCGCGACCGTTGTTCGCCGCGCACGGCCGGCGCAGAACCGGTCCCAGCCCAGGGCGGCCAGGCCAGCCAGAGCCAGCGACGTGAGGGTGAATAGCTTTGCCGGGAAGCGGAACTGCCGGAAGCCCGGCAGCAATGTTGCCATCCACCAGTAGATGCTGCCGTCGCCGTCCCGGAGAAATCCGTCTTGCCGGATCACCCGGTCGTCGAACGCATCGACCGGCCCAAGCACCGCGGGCAGCCTCTCTAGCGTGGGCGAATGCGACATGGCAGCGATCGCCCGGGCCGCCCAGATCGGGCTGGTGTACTTCCCCAGGGCGCCGAGCAGGCTGACGACCGCAATCGTGAGCAGCCACACGCGCCACGGCGGTGCCTTGCGCATTGTCACAGCACCCATCGCCAGAATGATCGTCATCCCGCCCAGGTAAAGCGACGGCACCCAGATCTTGGGATACACACCCGGGACGCGGATCACCGCGGACCAGTAACTGTTTCCGCCGTACTGGACGCCCCCGAAATTGGGCCAGATCAGCTCGATCACGCGGTACGGCTCGATGCTGAAGGGGTAGATGTCGTGAGGAGCATCCGCCGCGGCCCTCATCGTCATCTGGGTAAACTCCACGACCGGAAGGAGCTGCGCCGCCGTGACGCTCGCGGCCAGGGCGGCTGCGATGACGAGTCCCAGCCACATCGCGCCCAGAGGAAGCCGCCAGCCGCGGCGGCGCCAGTAATAGAAGTAGACGAAACCCAAGCCGGCCAGACCCCAGACCACGGCGACAGCCAGTGGCATCCACGGCATCCATTTGAGCGGAGGAGTCGGCGGGTCTGAATACGGCTCGCGCAGCTTCGGCAACACAACGCCCAGCAGCACCGTCGCGGATGCCCAGAGAAGAACGCCCGCGAGTAGACCGAAAATCGTTAAGACCGAGCGCGCCCAGCCCATCCGCACTTCATCGCCTTGTGTGGTCTGGTGAGCCTGGCGGGCACGGGCCCTGCTCCACGCCAGCCCCAACGCGTACCCGGCCCCCGCCAGCCCCAGGAGATAAGCAGCCTCGGGGTCGCCCCCCAGCACCTGCATCGCCAGTACGCCCACCAGCTCCCAGAGTCCCCAGGTGCGGCCCAGCCGCACCCAGCGGTCAACCGCGTGCATCCCCAAGGGCAGCCACGCCGCAGCCACCAGGTAAATCACATTGCAGTACTGAAACAGGATCGGTGCGCCGAAGGTGTAGCTGAGGGCACCCAGCCCCGATCCCGCCCAGCTTATTCCCCACGATCGCAACAGCACCATCATGGCCGCGAAGGCTAATGCGAAGTGCATCACGATGTAAATCCGAGCAGCCCAGGCGTACGGCAGCACGGCGAACACGAGCTTGCCGGGATACAGGACCGCGGCGGTCGGGTTCCCGAGAAGCGGCATTCCCGCGTTCTCCTCCGGTTCCCAGAGCGGCCACCGCCCCTGGTGCCATTCCTCCTGCACGCGCTGATGCAGCGGGTAATAGAAATGACCCGCGTCACGAAACCCGAACTGACGCCCCTGAAACAGCGCCGGGCCAAACGAGAGCAAGTACAGCGACCCGAAACAGACGAAGACCAGGATGACCAATGAATTCTTCACGGATCTCTCCCACGGCCGCGATCGATGGCTCACGCTACCATACTAACGGAACCGGCTCGCGCGGTTCACGCTGAAGTTGCCCAGGCCGGTCAGCACCGCGATGAGCCAGCGACGGAATCGTTTGGAGCAATACCGCTGCTGGAATCGAAGCACTCGCCACAAGAGACCGAGGCCAGCTTGAGAGCCGTGGCGCCGCCAGATACTAGCTCCCTCTCCCTGGGGGAGAGGGCTGGGGTGGGCTGATGCAAACCTGGGGTTAGTCGTCCCGGCGGAAGGTTCTTGTGGGCGGCGTTTCTGTTGCGCTCGATCGAACGACGGCGCGAGCCACCGATCCCTTTCCCCCCCTTGCGAAGCGGGGGCCAGCGGGGGTGGCGCTGGGGCCTTGGACATCGAAGAACGAAGACCGCGTGACGGCCTTGTGACTGGCGGCGCCGCGACCACCCCCCCTAACCCCCCCTTCGCAAGGGGGGGAAAAGGGCGCAACGAAATCCGGGGGAACGCGCGGCTCGCGAAAGGCCGACTTTTCATCAGCCCACGCCAGCCCTCTCCCCAAGGAGAGGGAGCCAGTCAAATGCATCGGCCGGGTGGTGCTCGTCGGGATCAGCCGGCGGGCTTGGGATGAACGGGTGCCGAGGCAACCTTCGCCGGCGGCTTGAGTGCGTCGCGAGGATTGGGTGCCTTGCCGTCTGGGCCGGAAGGCAGGGCCGGCAGCAGCTCTTCGACCTTCTTCGTCTCGCCCGAAAGCGCTTTCATGAACGCCACCACGTCGGCTTTTTCCTGCGCGGTCAGGTTCAGCTTCTTCATGTCGGGGTCGAGTGCTGGGTTGGGCGTCCCGCCCTTGTCGTAGTGCTCGACGACCTGTTCGAGCGTGGCGAGGCTGCCGTCGTGCATGTAGGGCGCCGTGTGCGCAACCTCCCGCAAGGTCGGAGTCTTGAATGTACCCAACCTCGAGTCCGTCTTGGCACCGATCGGATCGATGGCCCAGCGCCCCAGGTCGGCAAATCTCCCGGTCTTCTCGTTCCATCCGACTCCCAGGTTATGAAACTCCTCGTCGGTGAAGTTGAAGCCCTGGTGGCACAGCGTGCACTTGGCCTTCTGCCGCACCGCGTCACTCTTGAATTCGTCGTCGGTATTGAGCGTCAATCCAAACAGGATCAGCCCACGTTTTTCGCTGTCGGAGAGTGCCTTGTTGTCGCCGGCGTTGTACTTGTCGTACGGCGAATTCCCCGAGAGAGCGGCGACTCGCTCGAACGTCGCGATGGCCTTGGCCATGCCGTCGAGCGTCACCTTCGTGCCGAACACTTTCTCGAACTGCTCGGAATACCCGGCGATCTTCCGGAGCCGTTCCACGATCATCTTGTATGACTGGTCGCCCATCTCGATCGGGTTCTGGATCGGCCCCTGGGCCTGGCCCTCCAGCGATGGCGCACGGCCGTCCCAGAACATCGACTTGCCGTAGGCTGTGTTGATCACGCTGGGAGCGCTCCGGCCTCCGGTCTGGCCGGCGATCCCGGTCGACACGCGGCATTCCGTCGGTCCAGCCTCGTGCCGGGTTGTGACACGTCGCACAACTGACCGTGCCGTCGAGCGACACCCTGGGGTCGAAATAGAGCTGCCTTCCCAGCTCGTACTTTGCCCTTGGTGAGGGGATTGGCGACCGGCACGACAGCCTTGAGCGTCAGCGGCTGCAAGCCGAGCGGGACCTTGACCGTGAGCGGCTCGTCGCTTATGAGCTCCTTCCTGGACGGCAGCCAGAGATAATCGAACGGCGACGGGCCATCAGTCGATTCTCCACCGTTGACTTCGTCCTTGACGATGTCGGTCAGTTGCTTGGTGTCGATCGATCGCGCCGGCGTCGAGACCTGTGCCTCCCCGCTGTTCGATGCACCGGCCCCCCGCCCTTGCCCGTTCACCGCGGGCGCCCCGGCCGGAGTCTGGTTCGCCACCCGGGATGGCACGGCCGTGCCCAGCTCCTGGTCGTCACCCTCACAACCGGCGGCTCCCAGCACGATGACCCCTGCCAGAACCGACTTCACCCATTGCCGAATCCAATCGTTCATTCCGGCTCTCCGCTGTTGCTCGATAGGACAGTAGGTTCCCGAAACTCCCCGATGCGCGCACCACGAACGCTCGACAGCTCTTCAAACCATTCGAATCACGATCGACCGGCCCGTGCCCCTCGGTGCGTTCTCTCAGCGATCGCCGGAGAACTCAGAGTCGGTGCGGCTCAATTCCGGTCGCAGTCTACTTCTTCTTCGCGACCAGGCCCTCAGCGTTGCGCTGGGCCTGCTCGACAAGCTCATCCCAATGCTGATCGACGTACTGGGGTGGGCCTCCCTTGAGGGCTACGTGGTAGGAAACGTCGATTGTATCGACCATATCGATTGCGTCCCACGGGCAAACCTGTGCGCAATGCTTGCAGCCGATGCAGCGATCGAGATCGATGTCGCACCAGGTCTGAAGCGACGCATGCTCTTCACCCGGAACCTTGTAGATGCAGTCGACCGGGCAAACCTCCACGCATGCTTCGCAGCCCGTACATCCATCCGCGTGGATCACCGCCAGGATCTTGGGGATGACCTTGCGTGGCTTACCGGCCAGGGACGCTGCAGCCATATGTCGTGTTCCACCTTAACGAGACGCGCGATCCCGCCGTTGGCCGCGATCGCGAAAACACAAAGCCAGACGCGATAAAGCGCTCCGGTCTCAGAAGCGCCGTCGCGATCTGACCTACGAGCGGCGCCGCGGCGGCGCATTCCCCTATTTTCTCAATACGATAATCATTATCGTTCTTTCGGATGCCATGGTCAAGCTTCAGAATCGGTCGTTCGTCTCCGGGACTAGAGAATGAAAGATTCTCCGCGAATCGGCATGGCCGGCGAGCAGGTGATCGCCGTGGGTCCTGACAATCGAATCAGCTTTGCCGACGGCCGCATGCCGGGCGTTCTGGCGACTCCGCGGCTGGTTGGATACCTCGAGGTGACCGCCCGCGACGCGATCGCCGCCTGCCTCGATGACCACGAACGAAGCGTCGGGGTCATGATTGAGATCGAGCACCTCGCCCCGTCTCCCGAAGGATTCCAAGTGACCTGCCGCGCCCGTGTCATCCACGTGTCCGGGCCGGTCGTCACCTTCCAGGTCGAGGCTCACGACGATCTCGAGCCGATCGCCCGAGGAATCCATCGCCGCCAGGTGATTGACGTCGATCGATTTGCCCGCCGGGTCGAACGAAAGCGAGCCCGCTTCCACGAGCGACGGGGTTGAACGGCAGGCCGCCGCCAGCCCGCCAACCGCCGCGCGATGGCCACCCCATGTTCCTCAATGCCCGTGCGATAGGGCGGGTTGGGATTCGTCGGAAGCTTTCTCTGCCGGAGCCGTGCCGTTCCCGGTGGCGAGTCGGGGCACAAAGCCATAGAACAGCTTGAGCGCGGCCTGGACGTAGCCGGTCTCCAGACGCGTCGCTCGCTGCTCTTTTGCGAGGTGGCAGAGGACCGCCGCGTAGGTCGGATAGATCGGCACGGGCGCGGCGAGGTCGCCCAGGCTCAGGTTCTTGGCCAGAGCCAGGGAAATCTCGTGGATGATCATGGTCGCGGCTGCGCCGACCGCCGTTGCCCCCAGGATCTTGCCCGCCGGCGTCGTGATCACCTTGGCAAACCCCTCGGTCTGGCCGTCGATTCGAGCCCGGTCGATGTCTGCATAAGATACCGTGTAAACCCGGTGCGGCACCGCTTCGTTCTTCGCCTGGACTTCGCCCATCCCCACCGACGCAACTTCAGGGTCAGTGAACGTCACGCGGGGCATGCTCGTGTAATCGATCTTCTTCTTGATACGCAGGACAGCGTTCTGGAAAGCGACCGCTGCCTCCCGCTCGGCGACGTGGGTGTATGCATGCTTCAGCAGCACGTCGCCGATGGCGTAGACCCGCGGCGCATGCGTTTGCAGGTAGTCATCGACTTCGATCCCGTGCTGCGCGTCGCCGTGAATTCCCACGGCCTCGAGGTTAAGGCTCTCAACGTTGGCGAGCCGTCCCGCGGCCACGAGAATGACGCTCGCAGCGGCCTCTCCCCCCCGCCGGTTGCCGGGTCGTGGAAACGACAGACCGTCCTGCCGGCCCACACTTCCACCTTGTCGATCTCGACCCCTGTGCCGATCGTGACGCCTTCCGCGGTCAACAATCGCGCGATCAAGAGAGACGTCTCGGGCTCTTCCTGGGGAAGAATGCGCGGGGAATCGGTGAGCACGGTGACGCTGCTTCCCAGCCGCTGGAGCACCTGAGCGAACTCGATCCCGGTCGGATCGTCGCCCAGGATAATCACGCTCTCGGGCAGACTGGTCAACGACCAGAATGACAGGCTGTCCAGGAACCCTGCTTCCGCCAGGCCGGGGATTTCGGGGACGGCCGGTCGCGAGCCCGTCGCGATCACAAAGCGGTGGCTGGCGAGTGCCGTGCCGTCATCGATCGTCACCGTGTCGTACGCCGCGAACGACGCCGATCCGTGATAGACGTCGATCCCCTTCTCGCCCAGCATGGCGGCCGAGTCGCGAGCCGCGAGGTCTGCCACCGCCTCCCGAACGTGGCTCATGACCAGCGAGAAGTCGACTTGAAGGGGTTCGGCTTTCAGGCCGAACCGCTTCGCTCGCTCCAACTGGTGGATGAGCCTGGCAGCCTGCGCCAGCCCTTTGCTGGGCAGGCACGCGCCCAGGGAGCCGACGCCGCCGAGCCGGTTTTTCTCGATCAGAGCCACTCTGGCTCCGACCTTGCCGGCCGCCTCTGCCACTGCCAGACCCCCAGCGCCGCCACCGATCACCACGACGTCATACATTGCCTGCCCGCTCTCGAAAAGCAACGAACCAATGATGCCGATATCCCACGGCCCAGTCTGTTGCTGCACCGCGAGTACCACGTATTATGACAAGATCAGGCAATATACACTCTCTTCGCGTGACTGGCCACTTGATAGTGCGTCGGTGGTCCCCCGCCCTTTGTCGTTTGAACATCACCCATGTCGAAACGAGTCGCGATCTTCTGGCCCGGCGACTATCGTGCCAAGCCCAACGAGTGGGCTCTGTCCGAGACGTGCGAGGCCACCGTTCAACTCGAGGCCGCCCTCAAGAAGCTAGGGCGCACGCCCTACCGGGTGGAGGGTTACATCACGCGCCCCGACGAGGCGATTTCCAGGCTCGCGCCGATCGACGACCCGATGATCGGCGTCTTCGTCCACTGGACATACGCTCCGCACACCGTTGACGGAGTCGTCGGCAAGGACAACCCGCTCTTGCTCGCATCCAATTTCTCGGGCACGTGGCCCGGCCTCGTGGCTCTCTTGAACACCGGCGCCTCGCTGGAAAGCGTGGGCCGGCCGGCCGCACGGATCTGGACGGACGCTCCGGACTGGTCGGCTGACCTTGCGTTCATGGATCGGCTCGACCAGTGGTGCTCGACGGCCCGGATTCTTTATTCAACGGCCGAGCTTCATGGAGCCGGGTCCGTGCGACCGGAGTCGATCGCAGTCGCAAAGCGGATCGAGGACGGGATCCGCAGCCGGCGGGTGCTGGCGTTGATGCTCGGCGATACGTCGATGGGCATGATCAACGGCTACTTTGGACCGCGGTTGCTCTACCCGATCGGGTTTTGCGAGCACAAGGTCGACCAGGCCTGGCTGGTCGAGCGCACCCGGTCGATCGCCGAGAGCCGGGTCGACGACGCCTTTCGGTTTGTCCAGGATCGTGGCGTCGTTTTCCACTGGGGTGAGCCAGAGGCCGAGGACTTCACTCCAGCGGCCACCCGCGACCAGATCCGCGGCTACCTGGCCGTCCTCGACCTGCTGGCGGAATTCCAGGCAGACTGCCTGGGCTGGCAGTATCAGCTCGGGCTGCTCAAGCTGCTTCCCCCCAGCGATTTCGCCGAGGGCCTGCTCAACTCGCACGCGCGCCCCGAGGGGAACGGCCGGGTCGTGATCACCAGCACCGAGGCCGACCAGGGCAACCTGGTGCCCATGGAGCTGATGAAGCGAATCCTCGCGGTCAAGGGCCTTCCGGAAGCCGTCATGTTCCACGACGTGCGATGGGGAGCACGCCACGATGGCCGGTTCCTCTGGGTCCTGCTCAATTCCGGAAGCTGTAGCGCTTACGCCTTCAACCAAGACGTCAGCACTCTGGCCGGCGTGCACAGCTTCCGCCAGCCGGCCGGCTATTTCCCGATACCCGGCGGCACATTCGCCGGCGTCAGCTTGCCTGGCCCGATCACCTGGGCGCGGTCGTGGATTGACCATACAGGCCGGCTCGTCATGGACGTCGGACGCGGCCATTCGATCGCTCTCCCGGAGGAGGTACGCGAAGCCTGGTGGCGCGGCACCACCCGGCAGTGGCCCTTCATGGCCGCTGACCTGGGATGCTCGATGGAAACCATCATGGCGCATTACATGAGCAACCACATCGCCGTCGCTTACGGCGACATCTTTGGCGAGATGGTCGCTCTTTCCCAGTCGCTGGGCTTCAAGGTCCGCATCCTTTCCTCCCAATCTGCTCCGGAATGACAGCAACCGCTTTCCTCGGAGACCAACCAGTGCTAAACTCGAGTATGATCTGCTGAAACGAATTCATTCAGATGGGGTCTGCGAGAGAACACCGGCCATGGAACGCGCGGTCAACGTCCCGGGCGGTTGCGGGCGGGCCATCCGCACCGGTCCCGTTGAGGTTGCGCATCGATGTGCAATCTCGATACTGGCAGGCCTGCTATTGCACACGGTGGCACTTGTGCGCGCGGGCTACGCGGATGACGGCAAGAGCCCATCGTCCACATCGGCGCGTTCGCTGAGTGATGCTGCACAGCGATCCCTTTTGAAACAAGGTGCGAGGAAAGGCCAGCCGCCAGCGGCGACAGCGGTGCCGCCTGCCGCGCCGTCCCCAGAAAGCCGCGAAGTTCTTGGTCCCACGGCCAACCCCCGGGCCGGCAGACGGTACAGGGTCCGCAACGAGTTCAAGGAGTGCGTGGTCACGCGGTTTCACGGTCAGGATGGCGAAAAGACCGCGCTCCTCTTGCCGGACGGCCAGCTCGGCTGGGCGATCAATCCGGTCCCGACGGACGAGCCATTTCAGCCGCTTTCGGGGGACCAGCTACGAGTTGTCCTCCACAACGGGCCCTACGCCACATTCCAGGTTTTGCAAACCGACCATTACTTGATCTTCTACCAATCCTCGGAGGCATTTGCGCGGGACAGCGGCCGGCTCTTGGAGGACCTCTATCGCGGCCTGGTCGACACGTTCCTCCGCAAGGAATTCCCGGTCCACGAGTCGGAGTTTCCCCTGGTCGCCGTGATCTTCGCCACCGAGAGCGACTTCCGCGCCCGCAAGGCCGTCGACCAGCAGGTCCGGGCGTATTACGAATACTTCACCAACCGGATCTTTTTTTTCCAGAAGTCGGCGCGGGAAGACATCGAGCCCAAGGTTTCCGCTCTCCTGAGCCCGCAGACCGTCGCTCACGAGGGCGCCCACCAGATCCTTTCGAATATCGGCGTACAGCCCCGGCCCAATTCCTGGCCACTCTGGCTGATCGAGGGCCTGGCCGAATACTGCGCGACCACAAAAAATACGAGAAAGGGGATCGTCTGGAGCGGGATGGGCGCCATCAACTCACTGCACATGGCCACGTTTCGCGAGCTGGCGGACCCGCTGTCCAACCAGATCAACGCCTCGGAGAACCGCGATTTCAACTCCTCCCGCCCCCGGTCGCTTGTGCAGGCGGATTCCCTGATGCTCAAGAGGTCGCTCACCCCGACTGATTACGCCCGCGCCTGGGCGCTGACGAGCTATCTGGCCCTCAATCGCGGCCGAGATTTCATCAAGTATTTGAAGGCGATGAGCCAGGCCCCCCCGTTTGAACGACGGACGCCGCAAGCCAATCTTGCCGAGTTTCGCACATTTTTCAGCGACGACCTGGTACGGCTCGACAAGAAAGTCGACGACTACATTCACAAGCAGAGCCTGAAGAAGTCGTACGACTCGCTCTTTTGCTACGCCGTGGTCTTCCAGCAGGCCCTCGGCAATGGAGTGGTGAAGCGCGGCGCCATGGTGAGTCAATCGCCCCAGATGATCGAGCAATGGGTCCTCGAGATGACCCTGCCCGACGGCGCCCTCCCGAGCTGGCAAGCCAACCCATGGCCCACCCGGGCCAGGGCCATCATCGCCGCCGAAGAATGGATGCGCCGGGGGTACTAGCTGCTGCCAAGGCTTGACACAAATGGCGGGAGGCCAGGGAATCGTGCCGATCAACCCGCGAATGACTTGGCGCGCTCGAACCGTGCGGCTCCGATGCTCCCCCCTTCGTCACTTCGTCACTTCGTCACCATGACACCCTACGACCCGCACAACGCTCACAGGCGGCGCTCGATCCTCTGGCGTCAGCCGTCGCACGATGTCAATGCGTGAGCGCGGCCCGGCATGATCCGCATTCTCAGTACGTTGAGCGCTCGATCCGCTGCAACCGGCGTTTCGGACTTCGTCACTCCGTCACGAATCGTCACGTGCCCGCTGCGGGTCGCGCGTTCCCGCTCCTGTGCGGACGGCACTACCGTCACAATCGCGCGCCGGACCGACACGCACGCAGCGGGTGCGATTCCGGAGCATCCGGTTGTGCGGAATCTTCGGACGTTGTCGCAGAACACTAGCGCGGACCTTCGTGGGCCTCTTTGAGCGCCGCCAGCGAAGCCTCGACGAGAGATTGCCCCGCCCAGGGAGCCATCTTGGCACTCCGTGCGGTCCGAGGCTCGTAACCGCCGGCGTAGTAGGCCGACGGCGTCGCCACGTATCCGATCCACTGGTTGGCCAGGCTCACGACCCATGTTCGCGGAAAGGGACTGGCGGCCTTGATGTCCAGGCCGAGCTGGCAGAAGAACTCCGCGCCGTTGGTGACCATTTCCAGGTCGCCGATTCGGAAACATTGGATTTCGCACGGGATGACCGGCCGCTTCGCTCGTTCCAGGGCCAGAAGCTCGCGCTCGCGCGCGTAGATCTTGTCGGCGACCGAGCCAGATCCCAGCCCGGTAGCGGGTGTTTCTGCCGGGCCATCGCGCGGGTCTCGGATGAGGATCGGGACGAACGTTTGGACGGCCCGGATGGTGGCGTCCTTTTGCCAGGTGAGCCGAGCGATCACCTGGGCGGTCTCGGCCGCGAGGGCCAAGCCGAAGATGTTGGCCCATTCTTCGCCGAATTCGCGTCCGGGCCGGAGGTTGTCGACCTGGGTGACATCTCCGGCGGCGCCGAGCAGGAATCCGACCGGCAGGTGTGGGTTTTTGTAGTATCTCCTCAAGTTTTCGCGGAGGGGATAGAGATAATCGGCGGTGAAACCGTTTCCTCCCATGACGGTCAAGTGGCAGGCGAAGTTGACAAAAAGGCCCAGCAGGTCACCGCCCGGCGCGGGCGGCCAGCACGCCGACGGCCGGGTCGATGGGTCCGGCGGGCTTGACGATCTCGGGGTTTCCTTTGCCGGGGTGAGTGAGCTGGCGGCCGTCACGCATGAGAAACCGGCGATTGAAGCTGATACTGGGCTCGTGGCCGATGCCGTCGCCGACCTCTGCCGCATGGAACGAATGATAGGCCGAATTGACTGCTTCGGCGACGCGTTTGGCGACGAGCTCGACGTAATCCGGGTCGGCCTCGGACTCGAAGCAGCTTGCGATCGGTCCGCCGCCATGGGTATGGCTGGCGCCAACCAAGACGTGCGAGCCCGGGATCCGGGTTTCTTGCTCGATCATCCGCCGCGCCAGAGCGGTGGCTTCTGCGCCGATGAAGAGCGAGTCGATACCGACGAGAGCGATGGTGCACTGGTCGCTCTTGACGACCATGGCGACGGCTTTGAGTGGATCGTGCAACGAGTTCAGCCGTCGCGCTTGCATTCCGCCGGGGCTTTGCGACCCGAGCTTGGGTGTGATGTCGGTCTCGGCGAATCCGACGTGGAGCATGGTGGGCGTCTCTTCTGTCGTTGGCTGGAGAGGGCGGGTTGTGGCACCCGGCGGTCTGACGGGCTGCCAACCGGCCGAGCTAGCGATGTTGTTGAGACGATGCTATCATCGGGCATCGGCGTCGGGGACTTCCAGCCCCTAGGAGGCGCTGCCACGTTTGCACTGAAGGTTGGCGGGTGGTTCCGCGTCGATCGGGGACGTAGTCAATTGGGAGAGCGCCTGGTTTGCAACCAGGAGGTTGCCGGTTCGATCCCGGTCGTCTCCACTTAACCTAAAGCGCGTGTTCAACTTACGTCACACGGTCACTTCAGTTAGTTTCCGCTCCGGGTTGAACAGACAATTGAAGAAGCGCGGAATTCCCGCTTGATTCTGCGGTTTTTTAATTTGCGCAAGCGCCTGGGTGAATACCAGGCGCTCTCCTGATCTCCAAATCGTCACACCGGGTGCACCTCGAATCTCGCGGGAGACGTACCCGAGGGTCCCGAACCGGTTGACACCTATTCACAGCCCGTGACCGCGGGGCGAGATGCCGCGGCACGAGCTACGGCTTGAACGGCCGCGCGTCCCAAACCCTCGCTGTCTGGTCGTAGCTCCCGGTCACGATCCGCGACCCGTCCGGGCTGAACGACGCCGAAGTGACGGTATCTGCGTGCCCCTTGAGCGTGAGGACCTCAGCTCCGCTCGTCGCGTCCCAGACCTTCGCTGTATTGTCCTGACTCCCGGTCACGATCCGCGACCCGTCCGGGCTGAACGACGCCGAAAAGACGCCACCGGTGTGCCCCTTGAGTGTGAGGTCCCCGGCACCACTCTTGGCGTCCCAAACCCTGGCCGTCCCGTCAACACACCCCGTCACGATCCGCGACCCGTCCGCGCTGAATGACGCCGCGTCGACGGGAGCGGTGTGCCCCTTGAGCGCGAGGACCTCGGCGCCGCCCTTCGCCTCCCAGATCCTCGCGGTCTCGTCGTAACTCCCGGTCACGACCCGCGACCCGTCCGGGCTGAACGACGCCGAAGAGACGCCACCGGTGTGCCCCTTGAGCGTGAAAACCTGGGCAGCACTCTTCGCGTCCCAGACTTTCGCGGTCCCGTCGTTACTCCCGGTCACGATCCGCGACCCGTCCGGGCTGAACGACGCCGAATTCAGGTATTGAGCGTGACCCTTGAGAGTGAGCACCTCCGCTCCGCTCTTCGCCTCCCAGACCTTTGCCGTCCGGTCGTTACTCCCGGTCACCACCCGCGACCCGTCCGGGCTGAACGACGCCGAGGTGATGAAAGTGGTGTGCCCCTTGAGGGTGAGGATCTCGGCACCACTCTTGGCGTCCCAAACCTTCGCCGTATTGTCGTAACTCCCGGTCAGGACGCGCGACCCGTCCGGGCTGAACGACGCCGAGGTGACGAAAGCGGTGTGCCCCTCGAGCGCGACGGCCTCGGCGGTAGTCCGGGCGTCCCAGATCTTCGCGGTCGCGTCGAAACTCCCGGTCACGACCCGCGACCCGTCCGGGCTGAACGACGCCGAAGTGACGCCACCGGTGTGCCCCCTGAGCGTGAGAACCTCGGCAGCACTCTTCGCGTCCCAGACTTTCGCCGTCCCGTCGTTGCTCCCGGTCACGAGCCGCGACCCGTCCCGGCTGAACGACGCCGAACTCACGGATCGAGTGTGTCCCTTGAGGGTGAGCACCGCGGCTCCGCTCTTCGCGTCCCAGACCTTTGCCGTCCCGTCGTTACTCCCGGTCACGACCCGCGATCCGTCCCGGCTGAACGACGCCGAGGTGACGAACGTGGTGTGCCCCTTGAGGGTGAGGATCTCGGCACCACTCTTGGCGTCCCAGACCTTCGCCGTCTTGTCGTAACTCCCGGTCACGATCCGCGGCGACCCGTCCGGGCTGAACGACGCCGAAGAGACGCCACCGGTGTGCCCCTTGAGTGTGAGAACCTCAGACCAGTCTTCGCGTCCCAGACCTTCGCCGTCATGTCCCCGCCGGTCACGACCCGCGACCCGTCCGGGCTGAACGACACTGAACTGACCCTGCCGGTGTGCCCCTTGAGGGTAAGGATCTCGGCACCACTCTTGGCATCCCAGACCTTCGCCGTCCTGCCGTCGCCGGTCACGACCCGCGACCCGTCCGGACTGAACGACGCCGAGGTGACGAAGTCGGTGTGCCGCTTGAGAGTGAGGATCTCGGCACCACTCTTGGCGTTCCAAATCTTGGCCGTCTGATCGTACCCCCCGGTAATGATCCGCGACCCGTCCGGGCTGAACGACGCCGAAGCAACACCAAGGGTGTGCCCCTCGAAGGTGAGCAGGTCGCTATGGCAGAGGCGATGGAGGTAGCGCCACTCCCAGCCACGGATGTCGGCCCGGGTGCTTTCGAGCAAGGCCAGGGTGGCGGGGACATGGTTGTCCCGCCACTCCTGGTGGGCCACCTCAATGGTCCGACCATATTCGAAACCGCTCGAACTTCTCCCGCTGCCACACCGCGACCCGCCACTGCCACACCGCGGTGCCCCCCAGCCCGCCGAGCAGCATCGCCAGCAGCCCGAGCGTACAAGCGGCTGCCAGCGTCGGCTTCCGCCGGGCCCACTTGGCCGCGCGCTCGAGCCGCGTGACCGGCCGCGCCATGATCGGCTCGCCGGTCAGGAATCGACGCAGGTCGGCCGCGAGGGCCGCGGCGCTGGCGTAGCGTCGGTCCGGTTCCTTCTCCAGGCACTTCAGACAGATCGTCTCCACGTCGCGCGGAATCGACGCATTGAGCCGCCGCGGCGGGACGGGCTCGTCGCTCAAGACCTGGATCACCGTGTCCATCGCCGTGGCCGCCTGGAACGGCGGGCGACCCGTGACCACGCAATACAGGGTCGCTCCGAGCGCGTACACGTCTGCCGTCGGCCCGACTGCTGCGTGCTTGCCCCCGGCCTGCTCCGGCGGCATGTAGCTGGGCGTTCCCATGATCTGGCCGGAGCCGGTCAGCCCACTGTCGCCCTGGATTTTCCTCGCCAGCCCAAAGTCGGTGACCCGCGGGTTGCCCTTCTGGTCGAGCAGGATGTTGCCCGGCTTCAAGTCGCGGTGAATCACGCCGCACTGGTGGGCATACTCGATCGCGTCGGCAACCTTTGCCATGAGCGCGGCGGCCTCGCGGGGCGGGAGGGGCCCGCTGGCCAGGCGTTGGGATAGGCTCTGGCCCTCGACGAAGCCCATCGAAAAGTAGTGCTGCCCCTCGTGCTGGCCGACCTCGAAGATCGGGACGATGCCGGGGTGATCGAGATTAGCGGCGGCCTCGGCCTCGGTGTAGAATCGCTTGACGTCGGTCTCGTTGGCAAGCTGACCGGCCAGGATCATCTTGAGCGCGACGGGGCGGTTGAGGCTCATCTGCCGGGCGAGGAAGACAACACCCATGCCGCCTCGGGCAATCTCGCTCATGATCTCGTAGTCGCCGAAGTATCGGATGCGGACCGGCTCGGCTGCATGGGAACCAACCGGGGCGGCCTGATCGAGCCCGGCGGCGGTGGGCAGATCGTGGGGGGATTGAGGCTGGTCGAAGGGCGGTAGAGTGGACTCCTCGTGGACCGAGGAGGGCGCGGCGCCGGGGAGGGGGACGGTCCGAGGCGTCCCCGGGGCGATGGTCGGCGCCTCGGCGACCGCGGACGGACCGAGTGCCGTCTGGGGCTCGGGAGCCGGCGCCGGGCCGGACTCGGGGCGCGCGACCGTGTCATCCGGCGGGCCGAGCTCGCGCTCCAGGGCCACCAGCTCGGCGCAGAGCGCGGGGCGGACTTCGCCGGGCACGTCGTCCAGATAGTCCTCGACGCGCGGTTGCCGCCCTTCCCGCCTGTCGGCCTCGAACCGGCGGCAGACCGCGTCGATCTGGCGGGCCATGTCGATGTCCAAGCCGTCGATGTTGTGGCTGGGTTTGTCGCTCATCTTGATTCGGTCCTTGCTGCGAGACCCATCGGCTGCTCCCCGCCGGAACCGGCCTGCCGGTGCGAAACGACGAAGACTCACTTCGAGGATGATGTCCGTTTCGCGTGCGACTGTGACATCGCGTTCGCGATTGGGGAGTTCGCGGGCCCGAAGCTGTTCATCGCTTCACTGAGCCGCACCACGCTCATCATACGAAGAATCATGTTGTATGGCATCGAGGAAATCCGCGGGCATGCCAGGAAGCCACCGCTTGACCAGGATGCGGAGCGGAAGCGGCGGAGGCGGGAGCAGGGGTCATGCCGGACCAGAGTACCGGCAGAAATGACCCATCAATTCCTGCACGTGCAGAGAGCCAGTGATAATCCTTCAGAATTCTCCGTAAAACTTTAGAAACCCTGGAAACGACCGCTCCGCTACCCAGGAATCGTAAGTTGTTTTCACACAGGCGTTTGCGGCGACGGAATTGCGGTTGGAGCGCTCGATTTGCAACCAGGAGGTTGCCGGTTCGATCCCGGTCGTCTCCACTGAACATATTCCATACGTTCAAGTTACGTCGCCAAATCGGTGCAGCGAGTTTCCGCTCGAGGTTGAGCACACAATTGAAGAATCGTGGGATTCTCGCTTGATTCTGCGGGTTTTTCTTTTGCGCGACCGCCTGGGTGGTTACCAGGCGCTCTCCTGTATCTCCGCGTGCAGATGCAAGGGCAATCGCCCACGGCTGCTGGCAAGGAGTCTTTGACTTAACCTGCCACGTCGAGCTCCACGGGCGTGGAGGACATGACGGTCGCCCCTTGTCAGTTGCAGATCGGCGAGGATCTTGGAATTTTCTTGAGACTTCGAATAGACGGGCCCCTCTCGATACACTACTTGACGAGATTGCAGGATGAGCAGCAGTTAGGTCCTTGAGGTCGTCGCAGAGGATGTTCAAAATCCCCTTGACGACACACTCAAGTCCGGCCTGAGAGGTGGGACTGATGAGAACTCTGACTTGCCTCGCCGCGGTCTGGGCAGGGATCGGCGCCTGGGACTTCAATGCAATCGCCATGGGCGAGCCGCCCGTGAGCGGCCATCACGCCCCCGGCGTCGAAGTGCTGGACGCGATCATGCTGAAGTGCCTGAAGGAGATCGGCTGCTCGGGGGCGACGCTGACGGTGGCTCGCGGCGATCACACGTTGTACTCGCGCGGCTATGGTTGGAGTGACCGAGGCCGCAAGGTGGCGATCTATCCCGACACCTCAATGTCTACCGGTAGTTGCGATAAGCCGTTGACGGCCGCGATGATCCGGCAACTGGCACAGCACGGCAAGCTGGACCTGAATGCCTCCGTGCTGAAGCTCCTGAAGATCCACCCAGCAGGACAGGTCGTTGATCCGCGGGTCTGGGACATCACGATCAATCATCTCCTCGAGCACAAGGCGGGTTGGCAGGGAGAGCCGTTCGAACGGGCGTGGCAGGCGGCAAACGGCAGAACGTATCCGATTGTGGCTGCATACCTGCTCCGTTTCGTCATGGTGCAAAAGCTCGCGTGGGCGCCTGGAGAGAAGGCGGCGTACGATAGCTTTGGCTATAACACGCTGAAGTTTGTGGTCACCCGGGTCTCAGGCCAAACCTATACCAATTACCTGCGCCATCACCTTTGCCGCCCCTACGGCGTCACGGAGCTGAAATGGGTTCGGCATGGGGCGAGGCAGCAGGGCGAGCCCCCACAGTTGTGGAATGGGCTGATCATGGAAGACCCAGCGGACTTTCGTATGGGGGTATCGACGCCGGCATTGTGCAAGTTCATGCGCTGCTTCTGGCTTGACGGACGGCCCCGAGACAGCGGTAACCCCTTTTGGGACATGCGCGGCAGTTGGGACAACGCGACGACTGCGATGGTCTGGCGGCCAGACGGTATTAACATCGCCTGGTCATTCAACGGCCGGAAGCAGGGTGTGGAGCTTGGTGAGGAGCTCTGGAAGCAGGCCATTGACCGACTCATCAAAGAGAAGCGGTTGCCGGATTAGCCCGGGACAGCGCGAATTTACTCATCAACGGCATATTCGCGGATGGCCGCCGTCGTTGGCTTCGGATTGCTGGGGTTTGATTTGATGTCGATGAGTGAGCATGGCGCAGACCCTCGAAACATCCGTGGGCTCTTCCACGCGGGCGTGACCGGAGGATTGACGGACGAGCAGTTGTTGGCGCGGTTCGTGGATAGCGAAGGCGGCACGGGCGAGCTCGCCTTCGCAGAGCTGGTCGCCCGACATGGCCCGATGGTGCTGCGCGTCTGCCGGATGATCCTGCGCAACGCGCATGACGCCGAGGATGCCTTCCAAGCCACGTTCCTGGTCCTGGCTCGGCAGAGTCGATCGATTCGCGAGCGGGGCTCGGCGGCGAGCTGGCTGCACGGCGTCGCCCGACGCGTCGCCTTGTCGGCCCGATCGGCCGCGGCCCGGCGCCGCACGCACGAGCGGCGGGCGGCCGAGATGCCGATGCCATCCGCGGATGACGCGGGATGGAACGACTTCGGCGACGTGCTTCACCAGGAGATCGAGCAGCTCCCGGAAAAATACCGCAAGGCGATCGTGTTGTGCGAGCTGGAGGGCCTCACGGAAGGTCAGGCGGCGCAGCGTCTCGAGTGGCCCGTCGGCACGGTGCGCACCCGGTTACGGCGCGGGAGGGAACGACTGCGCGGCCGCCTGCTGCGCCGCGGTGTGGCGCCCACGGCCGTACTCCTGGGCGCGGTCGGGTCTTCAGAGGCGGCGTCCATATCGGTGCCGGCAGTCCTGGCGCGTTCCACGATCGAGGCTGTGGTCCAACCCGCGACGACCAAAACCGTTCCGGCCGCGGTTTCGGCCCTCACGGCTGCGGTGTGCCGAGCGATGTTCCTCACCAAGCTGACAATCTCTCTAGTCGCACTCCTCGTGGTCGGGACAGCCTCCCTGATGGCGGTCCAAACCCTCACGTTCACCCGCGCGAAACCGAAACCGATCGGCTCTGCGACTCGAACGACCTCGGCGCGAATCAAGGCGGAGCCGGACGTTGCGATCGCCAGTTCGCCGCCGAATCTCCAGGTGTCGCCGCCGACTGTGGAAATCCTTGCCAAGCTCCAGGAACCCATCGACATGGTGTTTCCCCGAGAGACGCCACTCGACGATGTTTTGAAATACATCACCCGGGTCACCAAGCACGGTGACCGGCCGAGCGATCCGGGGATTCCGATCTACGTCGATCCATTTGGGCTACAGGAGGTCAAGAAGAGCCTGGAGTCGACGGTAACAATCAACGTGACCGGAGTCCCGCTGAAGGTGACGCTTCCTCGAGTCCCTCGCTCAACTGGGCCTGGCTTACCTCGTTGGGGACGGTGTGCTCTTCATCAGCTCGTCCAGCAGGATCGATGCGGAGCTGACCAGGAAGATCGTCTTGACCTGGGATGGCACGCCGAGGACGGCGCAGGCTCTGACAAAACTCGACGAGCCGATAGCGATCTCGTTCCCCGAAGAAACGCCGTTCAACGAGGTCCTGAAGTACATCAAGAAGGCGACCACGACGCCGGGCTTCGCCGGCATCCCCATCTTCGTCGATCCCGCGGCCCTCGAGGAGGTGGATCGTTCGCTCATGTCGACCGTGAAGATCGAGCTCGAAGGCGTCCCCTTGAGGACGTCCCTCCGCCTCGTTGCTGAACAGCTCCGGCTGGCGTATTACGTGAATCAGGGAAACGTGATCATCAGCTCACACAAGATCATTCAACAACGCGCGGAGAAGACGGAGAGCGAAGCCAAGACCAAGAAGAATGAGGCGCAAGAGATCGCGAGAAATGATTCATCGAAGCCCGCGGCGCGATCGTCCGACAAGTGGAGCGAAGGGTTCCCTGATCCGGCACGTGTCATGATCGCGGTTCGCCACGAGGAGAAGGAGATCGTCCTATGCCGAGCATTCCCGTTTCCCGGAAAGAGTTGCCCGAGCCGGAACCAACCGCGTTCGGCGCAGCCAGAGACGGCCCGAGAGATGTCGGCCAGGGTCAGCACTCGATCCACGAGCGCGAGACGAGGGTCGGCCGGGCCAGCGCCAACGGCGCGGCGGTGGTCGGCTCCGCCGCGGATAGCGGCCCGGCGGCCGTTGCCGGCCTGGACGAGTTCCGTAGAGCACTCGTCGAGATCGGGATCATTGGCGAGGACGAGCTCGTCAGCCTGTCCGCCGGAGTTCCGCAGTCCGAGGGCATCGTCGGCCTGTCCCGCGCGGCTCCAGGCGGCCGGGCGGCTGACCCTCTACCAGGCCGCCGCGATCCATCAGCGGAAGAGCATGGGCCTCTTGATCGGCAACTACCTCATCCTCGACAAGCTGGGCGCCGGCGGCATGGGCGTGGTCTTCAAGGCCCGGCACCGCCGGCTGAACCGGATCGTCGCGCTCAAGATCCTCCCACCCTCCTTCGTGCGCGACCGGGCCGCCGTCCTGCGCTTCAAGCGCGAGGTCGAAGCCGCGGGCCGCTTGAAGCACCCCAACATCGTCGCCGCCCTTGACGCTAACGAGGATCGGGGCGTTCATTTCCTCGTGATGGAGTACGTCGAAGGACGCGATCTCGACCAGCTCGTCCGCCAGCGCGGGCCGCTCTCGGTCATCCAGACCATCGATTTCCTGGTCCAGGCGGCGCGTGGGCTCGAGGCGGCGCACGCCGAAGGGATCGTCCATCGCGACATCAAGCCGTCAAACCTGATGCTCGATTCCCAGGGCGCAGTCCGCGTGCTCGATCTCGGTCTGGCGCGAATCGTCGAGGCATCCCAATCGCTCGGCGAGGCCAAGGGTGGCGCCGGCCGGTTGACCGAGAGCGGCATGTACATGGGGACTGTCGACTACATGGCGCCCGAGCAGGCGGAGGACTCTCGCCGCGCCGATCACCTCGCCGACATTTACAGCCTCGGTTGCACGCTGTTTTTCCTCCTGGCTGGCCGGGAACCATTCGGCGGCGAGACCGTGATCAAGCGGCTGATGGCACACCAGGAGCGGCCCGCGCCGACGCTCTTCTCGGTCCGGCCCGACGTTCCCCCGGCTCTGGAGGAGGCCTACCAGAAAATGATGGCCAAGCGCCCGCTCAGTCGTCCCGCGTCCATGGGCGAGGTCATCGCGCTTTTGGAGGCGTGCCAGGCGATGATCGCCGAGCCGAGCGCGGCACGTGGCGACGGCACGAGGTCTCGACCCACGTTGCTGGTCTTTGACGAGGCCAATCTGAAGCGGGCCGCGCCGGCCACGCCGGGCAGCGAAGCGGGCGTCCTTGCCCGCCGCGACCTCGCGCTGGGAGCCGACCTCGGGGTAGGGCCCGCCCTGAGTCTCGAAGACCTCATCACGGACGTGCGTCCGGAGAGCGCGGCGATGCCTCTGCCGACAGCCCGCCGTGCCAGCGAGCCCCGATCGGCGCTGCCTCCGAGGCGGTTAATGCTCTCTCAGTCGACGCGCCGCCGGCGGCGCGGGCGCCCGCCGCTGGTTCTCATACTCGGCTCGATCGGGCTGCTCGCAGTCGGCATCTTTGGCTTCTTCTTCTCACGAGGTCCGACCCGGCCGACCGCCCGCAAGGGCGCCCCGAACCTCTCGGTCGAAGAGCCGCCCCACACGAACGTCGACATCCCACGCCGAAAGCCAGCGAGCGAGGACACGATCGCCGAGCGCATAAACAAAAACGGTGCGCTTGCGATCAGCCCCCGGAAGAGCGTCCGCGCGGAGCAGGACAAGGTGATGGTCCTCGGCAAGACTGACTCGCCGAAGACGGCGCAAATGCTCGCCAAACTTGACGAGCCGATTCGCATGCCGTTCCCCCGCGAGACGCCGCTCGTCGAGGTCTTGAGGTACGTCAAGCGAGCGACCAGGACGCCGAGCTTCGCCGGCATCCTCATCTCCGTCGATCCCGCAGGCCTCCAGGAGTTGGATCGCTCGCTCACGTCGCCAGTCAGGATCGACCTCGAAGGCGTTCCCTTGAGGACATCCCTCCGCCTGATTGCGGAACAGCTCCGCCTGGCCTACTACGTGAGCGAGGGCAACGTGATCATCAGCTCGCCCAAGATCATTCAACAACGCGTGGCGAAGGAGGAGAGCGAGAACAAGGGCAAGAAGGATCAGGGACGGAAACCAGGACGCAGCTAGTATCGGAGGCGTCCTCTCCCCCGCTGAACTTTCGTACCGGATCTGATCCCAAGTCTGCGCGTCGATCCCGGGGAACCGGTTCAAGTGCGCCAGGTGCCTCGTCGCGATCGTGACGGTGTCCCCTGGCTGGCCGGCGACCGCCGCTTGTCCAGCAAGGATAGCATCGGCATCGAGAGCGTCGGGCGACGCCGTTGGGATGCCCGACTGTCGCAGGAAGGCCCAGAACTCCGCAGCCTTGATGATCGCGTCGGGCGTCAGGGCCAAGTGGTCAAAACCGCTGCTGGGATCGAGAGCGTAATCGAGACGTCGCAAGCTGCCGACGGCGCGGATCCGAGGGGTCATCCGAGGGCCGGGTCGCCCCAGGGATTACTCCCTGGAGCTCCCACAGATCCGGACGTGCACATTAATGCATCCGGTTCGTCACGTTGTGGAATATCGCTGTCCCTCACACGACTAGGTCGTTTCGCGGTGACACGCTGGTGAGGCACGGTGTCTGGGACTGTCAGTATCTCCCAAGTTCCCGGGAAACCCTCGTGATCATTCGCCATGTTCCTCCGACCCCGGTGTGACCAGGCACTCTAACGGGTCCAGGTGTCGCTAATGCCCGGCTCGGCCCCCGCGAGTGTCCAAGACGAGGGCTCACGACGATAGTTATTTCGGGGCTCAATCACACAGCGTTTGACCTGGCTGTCTACGCTTCGCAGTGGAGGTCACCCGCCACCACGCAAGACTCGCTTCCGGCTGCTGGCCCGGCTTTGCCGGACGGGATTGGTTACCCGCAGGGTTTCAATGAAAGGTTTCACTTTTGAAATGATTCTCCTTTCCCGAGCTTCTTGCGCAAGGGCATCATACCGAACTCCTGAGATCGGGGCACCATACCGAACGCCGGCCCCAGATACCGTCCGACAAGGCGCTTCCATCGCATCAACGCATTAACCTCTGCCATGGCAGAGAATTGGCGCTAAATCCTGATATTTCCCGCGAATTCCTGATAATTCCCGGAAAACAAGTGGGTCATGAGTGCAGATCACAAACTGAATTAATGGAACACCTTACATCGTGTTTCGTCGCCGTAAAGCGCCTGGTTTGCAACCAGGAGGTTGGCGGTTCGATCTCAAGGTACGGGCATCCAACGAGCTTGAAGGACGGCGCGGGTTTCCTCCTCCTGCACGCAGGCGACGACGGCGAGCCGGCCAAACCCGGTGACGTGGTAGTTGTCGGGGTAATGGCGCTCGCTCTTTTGGCCCGACTGGGCCTCGATAGCCGCCTGAAGCTCCCGCACCGTCTTTGTCAGCTCGATCGTGACCGAGTGCTCGAACGTCTTGGCGTCGATCGGAACTCCTTCGACGCCGCCGGGCATGGCCCGGACGACGTTGTGGTGGACGCGCCGACCGTTTCGTCCTGCGTAGCGGACGACCTCCTCGACGAGGGCGTAGCGCAGCCGCAAGGCGTGTTTCGCGGGCGCCACTCGATCGACCTTCGACCGGACCGTGAGGACGTCCCCGCGCCTCTGGACATCCAGGTCGATCGCCGCGGAGAGCTTCTCATCGAGCCCGGGTTCGACCGCCTTCCGCAAGGCGATGTAACTTCCTTTCGCGTCGGTGATCGGTCCACCGATGTCGGGGCCGGCCTTGCCATCGACCCGGATCATGGGTACGCCGTGCAGCTCGTAGGACTCGAACCGCGCGGCGGCGCTGGTGTTCGTAAGGAGATCGTACCCAGGGATCGGGAGGTGGTACTGGACCGCGACGACGTCGGCTGGGCCGAATTGCTCCAAGAGCGCGTCGAACGCCACGTCGGCGGCGACGCACGGGGTGCAACGCGCCCCCGTGAACAGTTCCACCAAGACGGTATGCCCATTCGACTTCGGCTGCTCGCGGGCCACGTCCGGCCGGAGCGTCGAGTCCGCCGCCGCGTCGGCGCGGTCCACGCGCCCAGCGGCCTCGGCGATCCGAGCATCGAGGGCGGCGTCCGCCTTCCCACCGGACCGATGGAGGCACCAGGAGAGCGTCCGCAGGACCGCTTCAGCGACCGCCGGAGGATCTTCGGGCGCACCAGCGCTTCTGCGCGGCGTGCATACTCGATTGCGACCTGCGCACCGACGTTCGACTCGGCGATCGCCCAAGCCGCCCAATGGGTTGCGAACAACACCATCTCCCGGCCGTACCCCTTGGATTGGCGGATCACACGCTCGGCCACGCCCCGCAATTCCGCCTCGGGCTTTCCGCTCTGCGTCATGTAAAGGAGCTGCGCCGCCAAGGCCGTATACGCCCGGGGGTGGTCGGGGTATTTCGCGGCGAATCGTTCCAACGCGGCAATCCTCTCGTCTCCTTCGACCATCTGCAAGTTTGGCAACCCGGGAACACGCTCCACCGGACCGGCCTCGCTCGACCCTACACCGCGCGACTGAGGAATGAGCTCTGCCGGGAAGCGGACGTCGCCGGCCGAACCGAATGAGCCCAGAAGGATACGAGGCGTCTTCGCGCCTCCGTTCTGATAGACGGCGACGGAAAAGACACGGGATGGACCGGTTCTTGGCACCAGTTTTACGTCGAAGCGCAGAGCGTCCCCGTGAATCCGAGGCGACTGTACGGTTGATTTGCCCAGATCGTATCCGTCGGCCACGGAGGAGAGAGACACCGAGAGAGGAGACCGGTCGGCATCAACCTCGACCGAGCATACCGCCGAACCCGCAGGGTACACGAAGAGCCGCCATGTCCCGTCCAAACTCGGGCCACCGTCGGCCGCTGGCGAGACGGCCCCGCAAATCAGATGGGCGGCGAGAAGGGGAACCAGACGCAACATTTTGCAGCTCTCGTTTCAAACGGGGCAAGCCGCCGGCCCTTTGCCCCTCCGACGCGCATACGGGACGGGGACGGCTCCGTGATCCCGAAGGCCGACAGCATGAGTCGGCCGGCAGAAACGTCTTTGAAGTCCGACCGCTCGATGTCCCACTCCGTCTACAACCCTCAGCATGATCCGACATCACGCGTCTGTCAATCCATGAGCGGAGCGTCGGTACCTCGTCGAACGAGCGAGTTCACCAGACGCCGACGTTCATCAAAACAACGCGAAACGCACAAAGGCTCCGCGGAAAGCGCCACGGTCGAAAACCAAAAACAAAGTCTGACACCGCGAACGGGCCATCCTCAGACGGGCGAGTTCAACAGACGCCGACGTCGATCAAATCAACGCGAAACGTAAAAAAGCTCCGCGGAAGTCGGCACGATCGAAAACCAAAAACAAAGGCTGACACCGCGAAGCCGCCAACAAAGGCTGACACCGCGAAGCCGCCCCGATCGAAAACCAAAAACAAAGGCTGACACCGCGAAGCCGCCAAGGCTGACACCGCGAAGCCGCCAAGGCTGACACCGCGAAGCCGCCTGGGAGAGATCTCCAGCGGGGAGAGCACCCGGCGCTGGCTGGTGGAAGAGCTCTGGGGCGCCAGCTCGGTTGGTGTGATCGGTGGCGCCCCCAAGTGCGCCAAGACCTGGCTGGGGCTGGACATGGCACTCAGTGTAGCCACCGGCACGGCGTGCCTGGGCAAGTACGTGGTGCCGGAGCCGGGCCCGGTTTTGGTCTACCTGGCCGAGGACGCACTGCCAGCTGTGCGCGACCGCGTCGAGGGAATGGCTCGGCATCGCGGTCTGGACCTTAGCCAAGTCGAGATCCACGTGATCACTGCGCCGGTTCTCCGCGGCGCGACGGGGATTACCGCCGGTAATACCACGTACTTCTCGGGACGGGTCAACACGCCCCACTCGACCACTCCAACCTGGCCGTTCCGAGGAACCAGACAGCGCGTCGGCAACACGACCATCTACCGAGGCCACTGAGAGAGACCCGCATCTGGGTCACTCTACGGCAGGTGTGTCAGTTGGCGTGTGTCGGTGTCCGCTTACTGGTGATTTGGAGCGCAGCGGGCACCCAGTCATGTCCATCGACGTAGCCGGCGGACACACAAAGGCTGGCCGTGGTCGTGGCGCAGCAGCTACCGCTCAGACGTGACCCCAAGCATATCGGGAACCGATTCCATTCCGGGACACCAACATAAAGCCATCCTTCAGCCTGACAACGCGATCTCCTGGCCCAAAGACGATTTCGACGACGGGCTCTTTCTCCGGCGGCACCGTCGCTAGCCGCACGATGTTCTTGTGCGCATATTCAACAATGCGGTGCCGTCGACATTCCTCGCCGAGCGCAGGACTCAAATACCAGGGTAAGGTGAGTGCCTGGAGCGAGACGGTCCACCAGTTTGTGGATGCTGTTCGCGCGGGAATCGATGTCATCGTCCTTGGGCATCTGGTCCTCCCAGGCGTACCCTAGAACGTGTTCCGCGCGCGTGAGAACAATGCGCGAAGAAAACAACATCTTTTCCTTCTTAGGATGGATCGTGCCACAAAAGCGACGGAATCCTGGATGGGCGGCGTGGTAGACCCCTGAATGCCATGTCTAAGAAGGTGGAGCGGCGATTAAGAAGGGGTTAAGTGACGAGCCGATGGTGATGGGCGCTTGCGTAGTCCGGACGCGAGCCGAAGGAGGATAGGTCGTGGATGGACCTCGAAGACGGAAGATCCCTCGGGCTTCTGCGGCTTGCAGATCTAACCTGTGTCGGAGTTGTGAGCGGACTGGTCAGATTCCGAGCATAGCGGCTCGCCCCTGATCAGCGACAATGTCCACTGCCTCGGGCGGTCGCTCGATCTGCTCGATGATGTTTCATACCAGACCCCTGGTGCTGAGTCCTGCTAGCTGCCGCGCATAACTCCCATAATGGGAGTTTTGCAGAAGTGGAAGTCGCCTACACCACGCAACCAAACAGTCCGCACGCCACATGGCGAATATCTTCAAGCGGGTATCGACTCATAGAGCACCGACGATGGGGACCACGACCTGTGTGATACCGACACGGAATTCAATCCCCGCTCGGTACCACCACGCGCCCAATGCGACTGCAACGCAGCCCAGAGCAAAGCGCATCATAGAGCCCTGAAGTATCCGCGAAATCAGCGTCAAATCAAGCTCGGCCCAATGCCAATCGGATGGCAGAAGCGGCGGATCGAAAGTCCGGAGTATTGAGCGGAGTCCAGTTCGTCGCGAAGCCCGTCTCGCCGGTACCGTCGTCAGCAGCGATGTCAATCCAAGTTATTCGACCGCGCCGGAGCCGTGTCCTGCTCGCTGCAAGGACCGCGCGGCTCAAGCTCATCGGTCGGCCCCTGCCCTGTAGTACGATCGAGAAGATCAGCGAGGCGACGACGTTCATTATCACTGAGACTCGCCACGAAATGGACGAGCCGGTCATCGGTCGTATCGGTCGCGTTTTCAGTGCAACTTGGAGTGCAACGAGTCGCCTGGCTCGACGTAACTTCTTTGTCTATAATGGTTGCAACGGACGACGATCTGGTTTGCAACCAGGAGGTTGGCGGTTCGATCCCGCTCGTCTCCACTGAAAATGAGAGGCCACCATGCCGTTGCGCGATCATTTTCGTCCGCCGGTTGAACACGAGCATTCGTGGGACGAGCTGCACGGCATGTGGCCGGCGGTGATCGTGCAACAACTGTTTCCCATCTTGCCGGACGGCTACGTCGCCGCACCGCGAGTGCACCTGGGCACGGCATTCGAGATCGACGTCTCCACCTACGAAAAAGACCAACCAGCGCGCCACGAAAGGCCAACCGCTGGGAATGGCGGAGTCGCCGTCGCGCGCTGGGCGCCTCCCCAACCGACCCTCACGCTGGAAACGGAACTCCCCGACCAGGACGAGTACGAGGTGCGCGTCTACGACGCGCGTCATGGTCGGCGGCTGGTCGCGGCGATCGAAATCGTCAGCCCTTCCAACAAGGACCGGCCCGAGAGCCGGCGGGCCTTTGTCGCCAAGGTTGCCACATTGCTGCAGCGCAACGTGAGTGTGTCGATTGTGGACGTCGTCACGATTCGTCAATTCAATCTGTATGCCGACCTATTGGATCTGATTGGCGGAAGCGACCCGATGCTCGGCACAGCCCCCCCGCGCTTTACGCGGTCACGGCCCGCGGGCGCAACGCGCTCGCGAGCGGCCTGTGCTGGATACGTGGTTCGACCCGATCGCGCTCGGCCAGCCGCTGCCAACGCTGCCGATCTGGCTGGATGACGACCTGGGTGTGTTCCTCAATCTGGAAACCAGCTACGAAGAGACGTGCCGTGTGCTCCGCATCGGCTGACCCAGCGCCGCTAAAGGAACGGACAGACATCGCGAACCCAGATCAGCCCCATTTCCCTTCGCGCAACGATCCGTCCGGCGTCCGAATACTATGCCTGCACCGCGGCATCGCTGCGCGATGCCCAACGGCTCGGTCCAATCGGGTCAAGGACGCGCGCCTGGTGCGGTCACCGGGAACGGATTGCGTTGCAACGCCCGCCATTTCAAGTATCCGCGTTGCTGACTCCGTCGCCTGGTTCTCGACGTGCAATCCCGGCACCGCGCTCAAATCGCCGTCGTTGGTGACGACCGAGTTGCCCAGGGCGAACGAAATCGCGGCCACTTGCAGATCAACGACCGACATGACGCGGCCGCTGCACCGGAGTTCGTGGCGGATCAGTTTCCGTCCCAAGTCCGGCGAGTCGCGGATGCTTTTCTTTCAACTTGATCGGGGACATAGCTCAATTGGGAGAGCGCGTGGTTTGCGAGCAGGAGGTTGGCGGTTCGATCCCAGTCGTCTCCCCTCCCTGAGGCGCACGTCCGAATGCCTCAGGGCGGCATGAACCGTGCGAAGACGCGCGCCTGTTGTGTCGCGATTGCATAAAGAGTGGGTGTCTCGATGTTGCCGATTTGCAACGCGATCACCGCGCGGCACGATGTACCAGTGAGACGCCGATGAGGCGTGGGTGTCGGGAGGTCCTGAATGGGGTGGTGGGCCTGTCGGCTTCCCGAATGTGTAAATCCAGAGTCGGGGCGTGTTCGGCTCCGCGCGAGGTCAGATGACATTTCGCTCGTGTTCCAACAAAAGTAAAATGCAACGTGATACTGAAGGAGGCGCCATGACCAACAAGGTCGAAACACAATACCAACACCTTGAGCCGCGCCCCGGCTCGAATTACCGGCAGTTGTGGCTCAAGGGTCGACGGATTCGAGCGGCCGTGGTCGACCAAGCCATCCATGGTCCGGATCCCCGCACTCCCGAAGAATTCGCGGAGGACTATCAGGTTCCGCTTCCGGCGGTCCTCGAGGCTCTTGATTATGTGGCCCAGAATCGCGCTCTCATCGAGCAAGAGCGCGACCGCGAGGCGGCGAGGCTGCGCGCCCGAGGCCTTGACGGGCCTGCGCAGGGATGAAGCTCCTTCTCGACGAGAACATGAGCGACCGCCGCTTGGCCGCACGGCTCCGGGCTCACGGGCACGATCCCACTTTGGCCGCTGACGCCGGGTTGCTGTCGGTCACGGATGCGAGGGTGCTTATCTTCTCGATCGCCGGGAGTCTCCCGGTTCTGACTCAGGATTCGGATGACTTCGAAGACCTGCATGACCTGGTCATCGCTGCGGCTGGCCACCATGCCGGTATTCTGATCGTCCGGTTTGACAATGACCCGCGTCACAACCTGACCGATCGAGGGATTGCGACCGCGATCAGCAAGCTGGAGTTCGCTGGAGCTTCGATTAGCAATCGGATTCACATACTGAACCAGTGGCGATGAGTAACGCCGCCGGTGTTACAAGGGGAACTTTTCGGCTGCGCACCGCTTCGACCCTGAGCCAGGTTCGGCCCGATTAGGTCATCGCAAACCAAACACGCCAGTGTGACGCTGGGGCGTCCACTTTCTGAATCGCGAGCTTGGGTGTGATGTCGGTCTCGGCGAATCCGACGTGGAGCATGGTGGGCGTCTCTGTTGTCGTTGGCTGGAGAGGGCGGGTCGTGGCACCCGGCGGTTTGACCGGGCGCCAACCGGCCGAGCTAGCGATGTTGTTGAGACAGCGCATCATCGAGCATCCGCGTCGGGGACTTCCAGCCCCTAGCCCGTGATGCTAGCCTCGGGCCGCAGGCTCCGGGACGCTTGTGCCTCAATCGCGGACGTAGCTCAATCGGCAGAGCGCCTGGTTTGCGACCAGGAGGTTGGCGGTTCGATCCCGCTCGTCTCCACTAACACCATCTCTGATAGGAATGGCACGAGGTTATTCGTAACCGCAATCGTCAAAACAGGATAGACAAAAGTCGTCCTCCTTGGGACAAGGATTGGTGATTGACTGATCCAATTCCTATCCGGCAAGGAGGCCGACGATGTTCCAGCCTACACGACGGCGAATTTCAGAGAAGATCAAATCAACCCTCGACTCCGACGCTCTTCCGTTTCACGAGATCCTCGACGCCGATATGGTCGAGTCGGCTTTGACCTCCGAGGGCGTTCAGTTCAAAGATCGCATCTACACCCCGTTTGTAACCCTTTGCCTGTTCCTCTCTCAGGTGCTCGACCAGGATCACTCGTGTCGCGCGGCAGTCATGCGGTTGATCCTCTGGATGGCGCTTAACGGTCGCAAGCCGTGCTCAGCGGAGACCACGAGCTACTGCGAGGCGCGCCGGCGACTTCCGCTGAAAGTCATCGTTCGCCTGGTCCAAGAGACCGCCGAGAGGATCGAGGCTGGCGCCAGCGACGACTGGCTTTGGAAGGGCCGTCACGTCTCGTTGGTCGACGGCACCACCGCCTCGATGCCAGACACGCCGGAGAACCAGCGAGCCTTTCCCCAGGCGAACACTCAAGGCATCGGGCTGGGATTCCCCATAGTCCGGATGGCGGTAATCATCTCGCTTGCCACCGGCGTTGCGCGACATGGCATTGGGGCCGTACAAAGGAAAGGGAACGGGCGAGCCAGCCCTCTTGCGTGCCCTGCTCGACGGTCTGGCAACCGATGAAATCGTGCTCGGAGACCGCTATTTCGGCTCGTTTTTCATGCTTGAGACCCTGATGCATCGAGAGGTCGACGGGCTGTTCCGCATGTACCAAGGCCGCAAGTTCGACTTTCGCCGCGGCCGACGACTGGGGGTGGAAGACCACCTCGTCACTTGGGCCAAGCCGCAGCGTCCCGACTGGATGGACAAGGAAACCTATGCTCAGATTCCTGACGAAATCACGGTACGTGAGCTGCGGTTCAAGGTCGAGCAGCCTGGCTTCCGCGTCGACAATGTGGTGCTGGTCACGACCATGCTCGACGCCACAATGTATACGAAGGATGAACTGGCGGATCTTTACCTTCAGCGCTGGAATGTCGAATTGGATCTGCGCTCGATCAAGGACGTGCTCCAAATGGATGTCTTGCGGTGCAAGTCGCCGGAGATGGTCGAGAAGGAGATCTGGATGCATTTACTAGCTTACAACTTGATCCGAGGTGTGATGGCCCAGGCGGCCGATGCACACGAAAAGCGGCCGCGGCAGCTGAGCTTCAAAGGCACGCTGCAAACGATCACGGCATTCCAAGAGGCAATGCGGCGAGCAGCGCCGGCGGATCGGGAATTCTTGCTGCAAGCGATGCTTCGCGCAATCGCACAACAGGAAGTCGGTGATCGATTTGGTCGGGTGGAACCTCGCGCCAACAAACGCCGTCCCAAGGCGCAGCGATACCTGATGGAACCACGCCCTAATGCGCGCAAACGCTTGCGCAAGGCGGCATAACGGCTAACCTCGTGCCATTCATCTCTGATAGAGACTTATAGCAGTGCATTTATTCGCTTTAGAGCCGTCCGCTCGATGCATTGATTTTCGCCACCGAGACCGCAACCTGAGTCGTAAAGGCAGTGTAGATTTAGCGTTATTACGTTTGTTTATTGCATCTCATGATGAAGAGTTCGTCGCGTTTATAACCAGGCGCTCGTCGAAATCGGTCCCACCTCTCTCCGATTTCATTCTAAGCCCATTGTAGCCAGACGCTTAGGAATAAACATGAGAACGGGTACGCGTGCCCGGACGGGATGACCGGTGATCTGGACCGCCGGAGGAGCGGCAGTACTGGCGTCGTAGCCATGCGGTCGATCGGCAGTAAATTGGATTGACCAATAAGCGTCGGCCGGCGAACGGGTACACAGATTTCCAAGACTGCCGATACAATTAGCAATTGCCCCTTTCCATCCCCTCGGTTCACCGTGACCTGGCGGCGAGATGGCCGATGAGTTCTTCGATACGGATAAAATGTCAAATATATGCTGGGCGGAGGACGGCTCACGCCATAAACGAACGGATCGTCAAGGAAGTTGAGCCTCTTATGGCGGTGAATCGCATTCGTCCCATTGGCGCCGTAGCTTTCTCGATCATTGAACAAAAGCAGTTCGTCAGATCGCCTCGAGCGTCTCTTGTCCGACTGCCTGGAGGTTCGCGGAAATGGCCGAGTTGCCGATCATCGTCCTGGCCTTCGCCAACGAGCAAGAGGGACGGCGTTACCTGCGGGACCTTCCCGACGAACTCAACGGGCTTCGAGAGAATCCTCAAGAATGCCGAGCGTAACGGTCTCTGCCGGCTCGAATTGCTCCCCAACGCGACCCTTGACCAGATCTTCGACGTCTTCACCCGCAATCGCGACCAGGTCACCATCCTCCACTACGCCGGGCATGCCGACAGCGGCCGGCTGCTGCTGGAATCGAGCGCTGTGGGCGGTGCCCCCGCGCACGCCGCAGGGCTGGCAACATTCCTCGGCCAGTGCGGGGGGCTGCAACTGGTCTTCCTCAACGGCTGTTCGACCCGTGCTCAGGTGGCGCGGCTACTCGAGGCCGGCGTCTCCGCCGTGATCGCCACGGCACGGGCCATCAACGATGGCATGGCACGCGAGTTCGCCGTAGCCTTCTACACTGAGCTGGCCGCGGGCTTGCCTCTCCGAGCGGCCTACGAGAAGGCGCGAGGGCGTATGCTCGCAGCTCACGACACCGTCCCCGAAGCGTACTACGGCCACCGCGATCTCGGCACCACGTCCGAATCTGCAGGCCCCGATTCGACCGACGATCACGGCTTCCCCTGGGAGTTCCGTCCGGGGACTGAGCTGGTTGAGCGCTGGAGCCTCCCCGACGCGGCCGGCAACCCCGAGTTCGGCCTTCCCCGTCTGCCCGAGCGCAACCTGCCCGAGAGCCCGTTCCGTCACCTCAACTGGTTCAGGGCCGAGGACGCCGAGGTCTTCTTCGGCCGCGGCTACCACGTCCGTGAAATGTACGAAGAGATCGTCGACTCGGCCGGGCCTCCGATCTTGCTGTTGTACGGAGCCTCGGGGGTCGGCAAGTCGTCGCTTCTGGACGCCGGGTTGGTCCCTCGTCTGGAGGCAGGCGGCAGAGCGGTCCGCTACCGGCGCCGGGATGAAAAAAGGGGCTTGTGGGGATCGCTGCGGGACGCGTTTCAACTGACAGCCGAGCCGACAACCCTCGACTTGGCCTGGCGTGCCGAGGAGGCGAGGCTCGACAAACCCCTGGTCGTCTTCCTGGACCAGGTCGAGGAGGTCTTTACCCGTCCCGACCCTGCCCAACCGCGCGAGCTGGACGAGTTCCTCTCAGGGCTGACGGCGGTTATGTGCAAGCGCGAGACTCGGCCTCAAGGCAAGCTGGTGCTGGGGTTCCGCAAGGAGTGGCTCGCGGAGCTCGACCGGAGGCTGGCCGAGGCGAAGCTTCCCCGAACCCCGGTGTTCCTGAAGCCGCTCGACCGCCGCGGCATCATCGGGGCGATCCGTGGCCCGGCTCGGCCGGGGCGGCTCCAGCGGCAGTACCGGCTCGCGATCGAGGACGGCTTGCCCGAGGTCATCGCCGAGGACCTCCTGGCCGACGCAGGCTCCGCCCTGTCGTCGACACTCCAGGTCCTTCTGACCAAGATGTGGGAGTGCGCCCGGCAGGCTAACCCCGACCAACCCCGTTTCGACCGCGTGCTCTATGAATCACTTAAAGCGGAAGGCTACCTGCTCAAAGACGTGCTTGACGAGGGCCTGAGGTCGATCGGCCGCTGGAGGCGCGCGGTCGAGGACTCTGGCCTGGCGCTCGATGTTCTCGTCTACCACACGACCGACCTCGGCACGGCCGCCCAGTGCACCCGCGCGGAATTGACCGAGCGATATGCCCATCAGGTCGCCTCGGTCGATGGCCTGCTCGGCCAATGCAAGGACCACTATCTGATCGTGGAAGCCGAGTCGAGTCCCGAGTCGACTAACCGCTCGACACGACTTGCCCACGACCTGCTCGCGGCGCTGGTTCAGCAACGGTTCAGGCTGTCGTTGGCACCAGGCCAGCGTGCCCGACGTCTGCTGGAGAACCGCGCCCCGGAGTGGCGGGACGGGAAGATCGGTCCAGTTCTCGACGGCACCGACCTTTCCACCGTCGAAGAAGGCGCCTCGGGGATGCGTGTCTGGAACGCGGAGGAGATCCGCCTGGTCGAAGCCAGCCGCTACTCCAAGGAACAGCAGAATGCCGAGGAGGCCGAGCGAGTACGACGTCTCCACGAGGCCGAGGAAGGAAAGCGGCATGCCGAGATCGAAAAGCAGATGGAAACCGAGCAGCGATTGAAGGAGCAGGAGGAGTCCAATCGGAGGCTTCGCAGGCGGGCCTACGCACTGGGGGGTATCCTCGCTTTGACCGTCTGCGTGGCCTTGCTAGCTGCCAATCTATGGCTTGCGGCCGACAAGGCGACCGGGATTGCGAACGAAAAAACGCAGGTTGCCACGAAGGCGACCGAGGATGCCGAGAAGGCTGCGAAGAAAGAGGCGGACGAGGCTAAAATCGCGAGAGAGCAGACTCGACTTGCCGAGGATCGCCTCAAGACCGCAACCTCTCGCCAGCTTGCCGCCCTTTCCGAATTGGAGCGGCCCCGGAGGCTGGACCGTTCGCTTCACCTGGCGTTCGCGGCATTTCGGGCGGCAAACACTCTTGAGGCAAGGGAAGCTCTGTTCAAGGGCCTTCAGGATCGACCAACGATCAGGTCGTTCCTCCAGATCGACGACGCCGCGCTCAGCCGCACGCAGCAATATAGCGCTCCGTTTGAAACTATCGTCCTTGGGGAAGGAAATGACGGCTCCGTCGCGAGTGTGGCCTTCAGCACCGATGGAAAGATCCTCGCTGCGGGCTACCGCGCCGACAGATTCCACGGCGGCGTAATCTTGTGGGACGTCATGAGGCGAAGGCGCCTGGTGGAAGACGCACTCCCTGTGCCCGAAGGCCAGGTCGGGAGCGTGGCTTTGAGCCCCAAGGGAAAGATCCTCGCGGCCGGCTACTACAACGACGGCGGGACCGGGGGTGTCGTATTGTGGGACGTCTCGACGCGCGGGCGATTGATGGATCATTCAATTCCGGTGAAGGGTAACGTCCGGAGCGTGGCCTTCAGCCCTGACGGAAGCATGCTCGCGGCCGCGTATCACGCCGGCCAATCTGGCGGGGGTCTGGTATTCTTCGACGTGGCCGCTCGCAAAGACCTGGTGGACAAGCCGCTCCCGGTGATTGAGGGTAAGGGTAGCGTTGGAAGTGTGGTGTTCAGCCCCAACGGAAACACAGTCGCTGCCGGATATTTTGCTGGCCCCGGCGGCGGCGGCGGTGGCATCGTGCTGTGGGACGTGGCCACGCGAACACGCATCGTGAAAAAGCCTCTACCGGTGCCCGAGGGCGTGGTCGGTGGCGTGGCCTTCAGTCGCGACGGAAACATCCTCGCAGCCGGATGCTCCTTCGGTGCGGAAGGCGGAGGTCTGGTCTTGTTCGACGTGGCCTCTGGCAATCGCTTGGTGGATAAGCCTCTGCTCGTGCCCGAGGGCGTAGTCTGGGGGACGGCTTTCAGCCCCGACGGCAAGGCCGTCGCCGTTGCATTTCGCTCCTCCGAGAGGGGGGGCGTAGTGCTGTTCGACGTGGCCTCGCGCGCGCGACTGTTGAATAGCCCACTTACCATCAATGAGGGGAGTGTCTGGGACGTGGCTTACAGCCCCGACGGTAAGACCATCGCCGCCGGATACAACGCTGACCGGCGTGGAGGTGTGGTTCTGTGGGACGCAGTCGCGCGGATGCGGCTCGTGGAAGACACATTTGACGTCGGTCTGAAGGTAGAAAGCGTCGCCTTCAGCCGCGACGAGAGGACCATCGCCGCCGGATGTACTCCCTTCGTCGGTTATGGCGGGAGCGTCGTCTTGTGGGACGCACTCGATCGCAGGCTCGTGGGCAAGCCACTTACCGTGAGCAGACCCTCGTTGGTGCCCACAATAACCAGGACCGATTGCGTCTTCCAGAGCGTGGCTTTCAGCCCTGACGGCAAGACCATTGCCGCCGGATACACCTTCAATGGTCCTGCTCTTTCCGGAGTCGTTCTGACCGGCCTCGCGGAGTACGAACGCCTGACGAATGATCCGATTTTGGTCAAAGAGGGTGGGATCATGACCGTGGCGAAGCACAGCGTGCAGAGTGTGAGCTTCAGCCCCGACGGCAAGATCATCGCCGCGGGTTGTACCTCGAGCGTGGATTACGGCGGAGGTGTCTTCTTGTGGGACGCCGTCACACGCCAACCGCTGACGACCGACCCGCTGACGTTAGGTGAGGGCAAGTTCACGGACGTCGCCGTCGCCTTTAGCCCCGACAGCAAGACCCTCGCCGCCAGATATGGAGGCGATACTAATAACGCATTTGGAGGCGAAACCACTGGCGGAGGCGTTGTGTTGTGGGACCTGGCCAAGCGAGAACGCCCGATCACCGCCCGGCTCCCCGTTCTCGACGTGGGCTTCGTCCGAAGCTTGGCGTTCAGCCTCGACGGCGAGACCCTCGCCGCCGGATATGCAGGCGACCGCACGAGTGGCGGAGGCGTTGTGTTATGGGACCTGGCCAAGCGAGAGCGCCAGCTCGACCGCCCGGCTCCCCGTTCGCGAGGGCTTCGTCCGAAGCGTGGCATTCAGCCCCGACGGCAAGACCCTCGCCGCCGGATACCTGTCCTACGGTCGGGCCAGCAGTAGTCCCTCAGGAGGTGTGGTATTGTGGGACACGGCAACGCAAAGGCGATTGGTGGCCGAACCGCTCCTGGTCCCGGTGACAGGGAGTGTCGTCGAGAGCATCGCGTTCAGCCCCAACGGCAAGACCCTCGCCGCCGGATACCATGGCTTGATGTCCGGCTACAAGAACGGTGTCGTTCTGTTCGATGTGGATCCCTGCTCCTGGGCTCGACGCGCCGGCCAAATTGCCAACCGCAACTTTACCTGGGACGAATGGCGCGAATACTTTCCTGACCAACCTTCTTACCGCCGCACTTTCCGAGAGCTTCCGTGGCCGTCGGACCTGCCTGTGACGGAACGAAAGAAGACAGAGCGGAAAGAGATCGTCGAGGAACTGTCCACGCTATGAGCGGAGCGCTCCACGTCCTAGCCCTCGACGACGGGCACTCGCGGCTTCAATGGGCACATCCGTCGAAGGCATGAGCGAGTGTCGAATCCCTGACCTCACGGGGGTTACGGCGAATTGAGCGCGAGAGGGCCGTCTCGTTTCGAGGCATCCGCCTTTCAACATCCACTTTCAACATGAGAGCGCACCTATGTCTCGCAACATTTACGCCTTGCTGGTCGACATCGACGACTACTCCAGCCCGATTCACATGCTTCGTGGCTGTGCCAACGAGATCGACGCGTTCTGGAGCCACCTCTCCGAACGCGTAGCCTTGGACAAAGGCGTCTCACCAAAACCGAAGGCGCTCAAGAACAGCGTGGCGACCCGCCAGGGCGTCCAGCGGAGCACATCCGGTTGACGGCTTTAAGTCGAAGGATACCTTCCCGGAGCGGCCCGCCGTGTCGTGAGCTTGAGATTGGAACTCGCCTTCCGCATGATCAAAGAGCTAAGAGGAATTGAGCGTGGGCAAGGTATTTGAGGTGAATTCCGCGATTCCTGAGCGAGATCGCTGAGGCTGGTAAGAAAATTCCCCCCGAAGAGCCTGATCACTGGATCAAGCTCTCCGAGAGGTGTACTCCGTAGTTTGTCACGACACCGGAGTACTCGACCATGTATCACGATTTGCCCCGGTCCGCCAGCTTCTGGTCCTTCCTGCTGACAGTCGACGAAGATCTCGCGGAGGAAACCCGCAAGCAAGGCTGTCCGTGTGGTGGCCGCCTCCACAGTGCCAACTACCAGCGCAAGCCGCGAGGGACTCCCTCCCAGCTTCCTGAGCCCCAGCGCCTCCGACTGAGCTTCTGTTGCGATCGCGACGGTTGCAGGAAGAGAACGACGCCCCACTCGGTGCGCTTCCTGGGCCGAAAGGTCTACCTGGCCGCCATCGTCGTCCTGGTCAGCGCCATGCGGCAGGGGCCCAACCCGCGGCGGGCCCGTGAGCTCTCCAAACGCTTCGGTGCTGACGAAAGCACAATCACCCGTTGGCAGACGTTCTGGCGCGAACACTTCCCACAAATGGGGCTTCGCGGTATCAGCCTTTGGGGCTTCGCGGTGTCAGCCTTTGTTTTTGGTTTTTTGGTTGGGGCTTCGCGGTGTCAGCCTTTGTTTTTGGTTTTTTGGTTGACACCTGGGGCTTCGCGATGTCAGCCTTTGTTTTTGGTTGACACCTGGTTTCCTGACCTCTAACCTTCCGGAATGCCACGAAGACTGCCGATCGAGTTCGAAGGTGCCATCTATCACGTTATGTCGCGGGGGAATGCCCGCCAGAAGATCGTCCGCGATGACGCGGACAGACTCCGACTGATCGATGGACTCGAGCAATCCGTCGTCCGACATGACTGGGTTCGGGGGACACCATGCTGAATTCGAGGCCTTGATCGCAGAATTCCTGAAGGAAAACGGGGGACTCGGGGCAAACTCCTTCTCGGCGGATGTTGGTTCGGGGCATTGTCCAGATTCCTTTCACGTCAGCGGCCGGCTTGGTCCGGGTGCCACGCACCAGGTTTAAGGAATCTTATCCCAAATCTGGGCGTCGATTCCGGGGAAGCGGTTCAAGTGCGCCAAGTTCGTCGTCGCGATGGTGACCGTGTCGCCTGGGTGGCAGGCGAGCGCCGCTTGGCCAGCAAGGATGGCATCGGCATCGAGAGCGTCGGGCGACGCCGTGGGGATGCGCGACTGTCCAAGGAATGCCCAGAACTCCGCGGCCTTGATGATTGCGTCGGTCGTCAGGACCAAGTGGTCAAAGCCGCTCTGGGGATCGAGAGCGTAATCGAGACATCGAGCCGGAGTGATATAGTCTCGGAATGCGCAATCCGTTCCAACGCATCCGCGATTTCTTTCGCAACCCGGCCATGACCGGCACGCCGCCATCGAAGCGGTCCATGTGGCATGACCCGGCGGAACACGCCAGGGATTTCGCCGAGCGGTATGCCGAACCGATGAATTACCATGTCGAGAACCGGATGATGGAGCTCGGGATCCCTACCGACCGGATCGGCGCGGAAATACGGCTACCCGCACCGCGCTTTCTGGCCGGAGGAGACGACCGGTGGCGGCAACGTAGCCGGCAGACGGCTCACCGTCGACTCGGGCGTGTTCAACAGCGAATTGATGGGCAACCGTCCCAAAGCGGGGGCGGTCTGGGCAAAATCGAGGCTCCGCGATAGGATCGACGCTGTCGTCGCCCATGAGGACGCCGAGAGCCTGACCGGCGACCATGACCTCGCCGAGGCCATGGCCCCAAACACGACGCTCCCGATCACAGATGGGGCGCGGCACATTCTTCGAGCGATCAGGGGGAAACCCCGGGAGCGGTGACGTGATCCACTACCTGACGGTTGGGCACCTCGACCCGGAAGCGCTCCGTGAATGCGCAGCCGTGGCGACCAGGCCGCTCGACGAGACGGCGGTCCGCCGAGTGCTGGCCGAGTTCCCCGACATCAAAGCTGAACAGAAGGATGGCTACATGGTCCTTCCGTGGCACGGTCTCGGGCCGGTGGGCTTGAGCGAGGCGTTCGCCCTCCGGCTGCACGAACTGACCGGCTGTCTGATCGCCGACCGGCGCAATGGGCGTCTCGTCGAGCCGGAGGCCTTGTCGGGGAAGACGAGGACGGCGGTTTAGGAGTTGCTGCGAACCACGTGCCGATGTCCGTTCGCCGTGAGCCGACGTGGTGATGTTCGGCGGCTTCGCGGTGTCAGCCGTTGTTTTTGGGTTTTTGGTTGACACCCGGTTTTCTGACCTCTAACCTTCCGAAATGCCACGAAGACTGCGGATCGAGTTCGAAGGTGCCATCTATCACGTGATGTCGCGGGGGAATGCCCGCCAGAAGATCGTCCGCGATGACGCGGACAGACGCCGCCTGATCGATGGACTCGAGCAATCCGTCGTCCGACATGGCTGGCAGTTGCTGTCTTACGTCGTCATGGGAAATCACCTTCATCTCATGGTGAAGACACCGCGCCCGAACCTCGGTGCAGGGATGCAGAGCTTTCTCTCAGGCTATGCGATCTGGGCCGGGCGGCGTTGGCGGCGACCGGGCCACCTGTTCCAGGGGCGGTACCGCGCCGAGATGATCGAGGATGAAAGCTATTACTGGACCGTCAGCCGCTACATTCATCTCAACCCGGTGCGTGCGGGTTTGGTGCTGCGTCCTGAGCAGTGGGAGTGGTCGAGCTACCCAGGCTATCGCGACGCCCGTCGGGCGCAAGCATGGGTTGCACATGATGAATTGCTGGCCGCGTGGCAGGGCGATCACGGAGGTCGAGATGCACGACAGGCGTACGCCCGATTCGTGGAGCGCGGCCTGGACGATTCGCCCCCATCGCCGTTTCGCGATGCCTTTGGCGGGTGGGTTCTGGGCTCCGAGCGATTCCTGGCGCGACTGCGAAGCCTCGCCAGTTTGATCCATTCCAATCCTCCGGTCGCCGAGGCACGACAGCTCTCCGGGCTCGACCCGAAACGGATCCTCGCCGCTGTCACGGCTTTCTACGGCCTGGACGACGCAGGGCTGTCGCGCCGCCACGACCCCCATCTGGCGCGGGCGGTCGCGGCCTGGCTCTGCCGCCGGCACACCGAGGCGTCACTGCGCGAGCTCGCCGCCTGGTTCGGACTTTCGCGTCCCGACAGCGTCCCCAACCTCACGCGTCGAATCGACACGCGGCTACACGCATCCCCCGAGCTCTCCAACGATCTCGCTGAGATCCTCAAACGGGCGAGTTCACCAGACGCCGACGTCCATCAAAACAACGCGAAACGTACAGAGGCTCCGCGGAAAGCGGCACGGTCGAAAACGAAAAACAAAGGCTGATAGCGCGGTCGAACAAGGCTGACAACGTGAACGCAACGAAGGCTCCGCTGAAATCGGCGCGGTCGAAAACCAAAAACAAAGGCTGACACCGCGAACACCGCGTGACACCGAAGGCTGACACCGCGAACACCGCGTGACACCGGACACCGCGAAACCGCCAGACACCGCGAAGCCGCCAAGGCTGACACCGCGAAGCCGCCATTCGTGTTGAATAGGATCGCCGCTATTCCTTCGTGAGTTTCCTCGTCTTTAGCCACAGGACGTACGATGCCGTGAACGAACCGCCGACCGAGACAATTCCATTGATCGAGGCGACAACGATGGCCATCTTCGACCCGCTGTAATAGAAGGAGAGGAACGCCGCGAGTGTGGCGAAGAACGTAAGCCCGCACAGGGCTGCGGTGAATACGAACAGGAGTTTGTAGAAGAGTCGATGCACCGCGAAACTCGACGAATACCGGAACATTGCGCGAACGATGGGAGACGCCATCGGGCTTTCCCAGTGGAGATTGAATCGATTGTTCAGCGTGGTAAACCCCGCTTCGTCGCTCCCTCTGCCACGGACGTCCTTAAATGGTACGAATCGGCCTTCGAGGAATTCGTGGTTGCACTCGGGTTTCGAATTGAACTCGATATAGAACGTGGAACCGACCTTTTTCTTTAAGAGTATGAAGTAAGAACCTTGGTTTGGCATGGACTTGATTTCGGTCTCATCCGTCAAGAATCTGCCCAGTGCACGAGCTGCCAGCGCGTCGATCTCATCCCCCACATCAACAATCAAGCGGATCGCGCAACCCCTATCCTTTGAGGATTTCAAGAGCTTGCAGACCTTTTCAAAACACTGCGCACCCTCCGAGTGGTAGCCGAAGAACGTTGACGTGGAGCAGAAATCGAGCCAATCACCCTTCTCCGCGCACCGGATCATTTCGCAGATGTGGTCGTAAACTTTCTCGTCGCCAACTTCCGGCAGATTGGGCAGCTTCGGGGAACGACTTTGCGAGGAACCAGCTTCACCAGTTTGGACCATCTCTTTTGTCTCCTCGTCGAGAACATCGATTGTTATGCGACTTCGTCACGGGTCAAGCAACTCCCGGTTTCTAGGGAAGATTGTGCAGTTCCGAATGTCGGACGTGTCAGTCAGGAAGCCGACGACACGCTCAAGCCCCAAGCCGAATCCGGCACGAGGGATGACATTGTCTTCGTCCCAGAGCGAGAGATACGAATCAAAATCAGACGCGCCGGCGCCCATCTGTTCGAAGGCGCGGAACATCGGTGAGCGAGCGATGTTCCTTTTGAGCCTGGCGATGTTCTCCTCGCGCACGGCGCCTCCCGTCACTTCCCCAAACGGAGGCAAGAGCAGGTCGACGTTTTGGACTGTCCGACCGTTCTCCGACCACTTCATGTTGAAATATTTGATTTCGATCGGGTAATGCGTAACAAACATCGGTTGGCCATCGTTCGATTCCAAGAGGCGTAACTCGTCGGATGGCCGGATGTCGTCTCCGTACGCAATCTCGACGCCCAGTTTCGTTAGGATCGCGATTGCTTCTTCGTACGTCATCCGGCGGAAGGGCAGGCGGAGTTCGCCGAGCCTGGCGTCAGAAGCGACCCTGCGTGCTACAGGGTTGTCTCGGACGCACCCGACGAGGCAGGTGATCAACGCTTCTTCCAAGTCCATCAACTGGTCGAGCGTGCAATGTGGCGCTTCGCACTCGACCAGCGTGAACTCAGTCAGGTGGCGATCATCGACTTTTGGCTCCGCTCGGAAGCTTCGCGTGATCGTCCAGACCGGCTCCCCGGTCACGATCGTCACGTACTCCAACTGGATCTGCGAGGTTTGGACTAGGAACGCCGAACCATCAAAGTACGGCAATTTGAACAGACTGAGTGGATCATCACACGACCCGCTCGCCGACGTGATGGAGGAAGTCGTAATCTGTCGGAAGCGCCGACTGATCAGCGACAATTAGAATTCCCCATGACGACAACTAGAATTCCCCACCGCATCCCTTCGAACGACAATTAGTACGACAGCGCTACTTGCTGAATTACGGGGGAACGCAGCAGGCCAAATCCGCCAGGAGAATCCCCATTCGCCTGAGCCGCGATAGCCTCGTCTTCGTGTGCGACTTTCGGGCGCGCCGGTTCTGATCCTGAGTTTGGTGAAGATTGTTCGACGCCTTTTCGAGTCGTTCGGTGCGGGCGCGCTTCGGCAAAGGCAGCACATCGACTAGCACGTTCGCAGCGGTTCGGACCTGGCACAATGTGATCTCTAGGTTTTTCCCCCCGGAGCCGCTCGGTTTGGCGGGCGAGGAAGAGGTGGCTTACTTGAGTCACACTCAAATGTCTCATGATTGAATGATATTTTCGGACCTCGAAGTGACTCAGTCCGAGTTCGTCCTTCTCGTCCTCCAAGGTACGCTCAACGGGCCACCGCGCAAATGCCACGTGGACGATCGACTCCAGCGGAGTCCCTGGGCTTGCATTGGACAGGAAGTACTTGACCTCGCCGGGGTCCAGCACATTGCGGGCGTATATGAGCCAGTAGGGCCCCAGAATGCGGCCGTCTCGCGAGAGCCAGATCGGAGCGTGCTTGACCTCCCACACCATCGGCCCTTTGTCGGTGTCTTTCACGTAGACCCGCTGCCAGGGCTGCCGCATCATGGGAATGGAAAACGAGCACAAGTTCTCGACCGTGCTCAATTGGGCACGGGGCTTTTGTTGGGGATCGTACAACCAACCTCGGAAACTCTTGCGAACTTCAGCGACGTAACGCTGGTGCCGTGCCTCCAAGCCAGCGAGGAACTCGCCCGGGATCGAATACCATTCATCGAACGTGAGCCAGCCGAAAACCACGTTGTTGCCAAGCGCGGTCGAGTAGTTCCAAAGCGATTTGCCACTTGGGCCGGTAGGTCAGCTCGGCCGGGATATCAGCCTCCTTACGACGCGCGGGATCGTCCCAGCCGTTTTCGGGAAGGAATAGTGCGCTATCGAGCATCGTCCGGAACCGAGTATCGTAGGTCGTGTAGGCAAGATGAACAGTGACCACGCAGTTGTCGATTTTGCCGGTGTTGCCACACCATTGCCTCTGGACACACGCCGTTTTGTTGCCTGACTTGGGATGTCCCGAGTCATCCAGGATACCAATGGCATGAGGGTCGGCATGGTCCCGTGCTACGATCATCTGGACGCGGTCGCGCATCAGAGCATGGTCCCAGTCGGACCAACTGAGGAACTCTTGCAAAGTCCGCCGCGGCGTACCGCTGAAATCTGCGATCGGCTGCACGCTCTTACGCGGCAAATCGGCGAGCTGGCCACGCACGTAGCTGGCCAAGTGGCCACGGGGTTCCGAACGTGCAAAACAGTCGTCAAACTCGTCGAGGAAGTCGGCGAGCTGCGACCCCAATGACAGGATCTGTCGTGGAGTCATCCGTAACTCCCTGGATCTGAAGTTCCATCAATGAGTTACGGAGAATAGCCGAGATGCCCGATTTTGCCAAGTAGCGCTGTCGTATTAGAATTCCCCACCGACGCCAGTTGATATCAAATTGGTGATTCTCCAACCAGGAGGGAGGATCACCATGGCTGTCACGGATCGACAAGTTAGGCGTTTGCACGCATTGTTGCATTCACGGAAGCCGCTATCGGTTGCGGCAATGAGGGTGGACATGGACCGTAAGACCGCACGGAAGTACCGGGACGAGGCGAAGCTCCCCAGCGAGCTGGAGACCTGGCCGCGAACATGGCGCACTCGAGAAGACCCCTTCGCAGACGTCTGGGAGGAGGTGCGTGAGCAACTGGAACTCAGCCCCGGCTTGCAGGCGAAAATCTTGTTCGAGTGGCTTCAACGCCGCTACCCGGGTCGATTCGCAGACGGTCAACTGCGCACGCTTCAACGTCGAGTGCGTCAGTGGGAAGCAATCTCTGGTCCACCCAAGGAGGTCTTCTTCGCACAGACTCATCATCCTGGCCGGTTGGGTGCGTCCGATTTCACCCATATGACAAGCTTGGCCGTGACTCTCGGCGGCCAGCCGTTCGATCACATGGTTTATCATTTCGTTCTGACCTACTCGAACTGGGAGACGGCCTCGATCTGTTTCTCCGAGAGCTTCGAGAGCCTAAGCGACGGGTTGCAGCATGCCCTGTGGGAGGTGGGCGGCTCGCCCCAGCGGCACCGAACCGACCGAATGAGCTTGGCCGTAAACAACGCTTCTAGCGCTAAGGAGTTCACCGGGCGGTACCAGGCGCTGATGGACCACTACGGCCTGGAGATGGAGAAGATCAACGCACGCCAGGCTCACGAGAACGGGGACGCCGAGCAGAGCCATTACCGCTTCAAGGAGGCTGTGGACCAGGCCCTGCTTCTACGTGGCAACCGTGACTTCATGGACCGCGCGGCTTACGCTCGATTCCTACGGGAGATCCTAGACCAGCGCAATGCCGGCCGCCGGTTGCGCTTCGCCGAGGAACAGGCCGTACTGCGTGCGCTTCCCCCAACGCGATTAGAGAGCTACAAGCGGGCGCGGGTTCGAGTCTATCCCGGGAGCATCATTCATGTGGACCGCAACGTCTATTCGGTAGACAGCCGTTTGATCGACGAGCGGGTAGACGTCCGGCTCTACGCCGACGAGTTGGAAGTGTGGTTTGCCGGCAAGGTCGTCGAACGGCTTCCACGCCTTCGCGGGCAGCGGAAGCATCGCATCAACTACAGGCACGTGATCGATTGGTTGGTGCGCAAGCCCGGCGCGTTTGAGAATTATCGGTATCGGGAAGACCTTTTTCCTACGAGCCGGTTTCGAATGGCTTATGACGTGCTGCGCGAGACCGCACCCGGCCGGGCCTCGCGTGAGTATCTGCAAATCTTGGAGCTGGCGGCCCGGGAGAATGAGTCAATGGTGGACAGCGCCATACGAGCCCTGCTGGAGGAGGGGCAGGCGATCACTGCGCAGGGGGTGAGGGAACGGATCGGATGCTCCGAGCCCCCCTGTCCGATCACGGAGGTCCGGGTAGAGGCAACTGATCTGTCGAGTTTTGATATGTTGTTCAATCACAAGGAGGTGTGGGATGGCTTCGCAGACGGAAGTGAAGCAGCGGCTCGTGGAGTGCCTGCGGGAACTTCACCTGCCCACGTTTCGTGAGAGCTTCGAGGACGTAGCCCGGGCGCGGTCCAAGAATCACTCAGCTACGAGCAGTACCTTGGGGAACTCGCCGAACAGGAGTGTCAGGTCCGGCGGACGAACCGGATCGAACGTTGGCTGCGGGATTCGGATTTACCGGTCGAGAAGAGCTTGGCCCGGTTCGACATGAAGCGGTTGCCGGCAAAGATCGCCCGGCAGGTGCGTATGTTGCTGGACGGCGCCTTCGTCGATGCCCGAGAGAACGTGTTGGCTTTTGGACGTTCTGGGAGTGGGAAAACGCACTTGCTGTGCGGGATTGCACAAGAGCTAGTGCGTTCGGGCGCAAGGTACTGTTTGGTCCCTGCAGCTTGCTGGTTCAAGACCTGTTGATTGCTAAGCGCGACCTGAAGTTGAGCCGATACCTGAAACGGCTCTCCAAGTTCGAGGTGCTCATCATCGACGATCTGGGCTACGTCCAACAGAGTCGGGAGGAGATGGAAGTGTTATTCACACTGCTGGCGGAGCGGTACGAGCGAGGCAGCGTGATGATCACGAGCAATCTGCCGTTCTCGAAATGGGAGAACATTTTCAAGGACCCGATGACCACCGCGGCGGCGATCGACCGGCTGGTCCACCATAGCGTGATCTTGGAGCTCAACGTTCCCAGCTACCGCTTGGAGCAGGCCAAACAGGTTCAGGAACCCGATTCGTCAGCAGCGACCTAAGAAACCAAGGCCCCGACGTGTCAAAAATGGCAAGCGGGCGGATAACGAATAACGGATGGTAGTTGTCGTCAGGACTAAATCTCACTGGGAAAACGGTCGAGAAAGGAGCCTGAACAATGGAACAGACGAGTGGGGAATTGTAATACGACAGCGCTACTTGGCAAAATCGGGCATCTCGGCTATTCTCCGTAACTCATTGATGGAACTTCAGATCCAGGGAGTTACGGATGACTCCACGACAGATCCTGTCATTGGGGTCGCAGCTCGCCGACTTCCTCGACGAGTTTGACGACTGTTTTGCACGTTCGGAACCCCGTGGCCACTTGGCCAGCTACGTGCGTGGCCAGCTCGCCGATTTGCCGCGTAAGAGCGTGCAGCCGATCGCAGATTTCAGCGGTACGCCGCGGCGGACTTTGCAAGAGTTCCTCAGTTGGTCCGACTGGGACCATGCTCTGATGCGCGACCGCGTCCAGATGATCGTAGCACGGGACCATGCCGACCCTCATGCCATTGGTATCCTGGATGACTCGGGACATCCCAAGTCAGGCAACAAAACGGCGTGTGTCCAGAGGCAATGGTGTGGCAACACCGGCAAAATCGACAACTGCGTGGTCACTGTTCATCTTGCCTACACGACCTACGATACTCGGTTCCGGACGATGCTCGATAGCGCGCTATTCCTTCCCGAAAACGGCTGGGACGATCCCGCGCGTCGTAAGGAGGCTGATATCCCGGCCGAGCTGACCTACCGGCCCAAGTGGCAAATCGCTTTGGAACTACTCGACCGCGCACTTGGCAACAACGTGGTTTTCGGCTGGCTCACGTTCGATGAATGGTATTCGATCCCGGGCGAGTTCCTCGCTGGCTTGGAGGCACGGCACCAGCGTTACGTCGCTGAAGTTCGCAAGAGTTTCCGAGGTTGGTTGTACGATCCCCAACAAAAGCCCCGTGCCCAATTGAGCACGGTCGAGAACTTGTGCTCGTTTTCCATTCCCATGATGCGGCAGCCCTGGCAGCGGGTCTACGTGAAAGACACCGACAAAGGGCCGATGGTGTGGGAGGTCAAGCACGCTCCGATCTGGCTCTCGCGAGACGGCCGCATTCTGGGGCCCTACTGGCTCATATACGCCCGCAATGTGCTGGACCCCGGCGAGGTCAAGTACTTCCTGTCCAATGCAAGCCCAGGGACTCCGCTGGAGTCGATCGTCCACGTGGCATTTGCGCGGTGGCCCGTTGAGCGTACCTTGGAGGACGAGAAGGACGAACTCGGACTGAGTCACTTCGAGGTCCGAAAATATCATTCAATCATGAGACATTTGAGTGTGACTCAAGTAAGCCACCTCTTCCTCGCCCGCCAAACCGAGCGGCTCCGGGGGGAAAAACCTAGAGATCACATTGTGCCAGGTCCGAACCGCTGCGAACGTGCTAGTCGATGTGCTGCCTTTGCCGAAGCGCGCCCGCACCGAACGACTCGAAAAGGCGTCGAACAATCTTCACCAAACTCAGGATCAGAACCGGTGCGCCCGAAAGTCGCACACGAAGACGAGGCTATCGCGGCTCAGGCGAATGGGGATTCTCCTGGCGGATTTGGCCTGCTGCGTTCCCCCGTAATTCAGCAAGTAGCGCTGTCGTAGTAATTGTCGCGGTGGGGAAATGTAATTGTCGTCGATCAGCCGACTGTGGAAGAACGCACGGCATCCATCCAAGAGGGCCTCGCGCAGGCCAATCAAACCGATGATCTGAGCCTTGTCCATGTCTGCTTCTTGTTTCGCCAAACATCCTAGTGTCCTGTCACAGCCTAATTGTCGCGTAAACTGACTTTCCGTTCCAGTCCGCGAGCCGGCCAGATGCGCGGAATGATGCCCGCGGCACCGGATGAAGATGCAGGGCCGGCTGGGCGGCTTCGCGGTGTCGTGCGGCGTCACGGTGTCATGCGGCGTCACGGTGTCAGGCTTTGTTTTTGGTTTTGGGCGGCTTCGCGGTGTCAGGCTTGGCGGCTTCGCGGTGTCAGGCTTTGTTTTTGGTTTTTTGGTTGACACCTGGTTTCCCGACCTCTAACCTTCCGGGCGGCTTCGCGGTGTCCGGGCGGCTTCGCGGTGTCAGGCTTTGTTTTTGGTTTTTTGGTTGACACCTGGTTTCCCGACCTCTAACCTGCCGAAATGCCACGAAGGCTGCGGATCGAGTTCGAAGGCGCTATCTATCACGTGATGTCGCGGGGGAATGCCCGCCAGAAGATCGTCCGCGATGACGCGGACAGACGCCGCCTGATCGATGGACTCGAGCAATCCGTCGTTCGACACGGCTGGCATTTGCTGTCTTACGTCGTCATGGGAAACCACCTTCATCTCATGGTCAAGACACCGCGCGCGAACCTCGGTGCGGGGATGCAGAGCTTTCTCTCAGGCTATGCGATCTGGGCCGGGCGGCGTTGGCGGCGACCGGGCCACCTGTTCCACGGGCGGTACCGCGCTCGCGGGACACCATACTCAATTGTTGACGAGCGTGCGTCGGTTTGAGAGTCTTCGGTCATGGCCCGATTGGCACGCGTTGTCGCACCTTTAGCTCAAGGTTCTTGGGAATCGTAGCGTGAGAGGATTTCTCGGAGGAGAATAGATCAGGTCGTGACGGCCGAGCTGTCGCGACCCAAGACCCCGAGGGGCTGAGATCGATGGGAAAGCGCAGCGAAGTACCCGTTACTGAGCGCCGAGAGGCGGTGTTGAATCTCCGGCGTCGGGAGGAGCGAGGAGCAGTGATCGCTCGGCGATAGGGCGTTGCGGAAGCAACCTTGTATCGCTGGCGTGATGACTTCCTGGCGGCCGGCGAGGCGTCCCCGGCGGGCAGCGCGCGGTCCAGATCATCGACCTGCTTCTCGAATGGGCCAGCAAGAACAAGGCGCCGCGAAAAAACCGTCCGCCACGGAGAAACCCGCACCCGCAGCGAAGACGCCTCCACAAGAGGCCGTCAGCAAGGCCGAATCGGACCGGACGGCTTTGGCCAAGGGCGTCGACGAACTGGACGGCATTATGGCCTATGGCACGCGTGAGTACGGCGTGGAGATTCCGAAAGAACAAGCGAGCGCATACCGTCGGCGATCAAAGCGCCGATCCGGGGGCGCGCGAGCAGTTCTTGCCGCTTCATCGCTTCCTTGCTACTTTTGGCGAATGAACCCCCGCGATCCCCCATCTCGCAATAAACCCGCTATGATTGGTCTTCCTCCCTCCGCTCGGGGCGGCCGCCCCGCTAACATCGCGGCGCACGCCAGCCAGGTCGCCCAGGAATGGGAGGATGTGGGTGAGAATTACATCCGACGCCGTAACCGCGAACTCGGAGTACCGGAGGATTTGAACGGCGAGCCGGATTATGGTGGCGATGGCATGTGGCGGTCATTCAATCCCAGGGGTACGACCGGAGGCAACAACACCACTGGCGTCTCTGTCGATTCCGGCGTGCTGAATCCCGAATTGCTCAAGGGCAAGAAGGGCTCAAGAATCTGGCCGAAAATGCGCCTGAAAGACCGCATTGACGCCATTATCGCGCATGAATACGAGGAGCTCCGGGCAGGCGGTGAGGATGTCGGGGCCATGAAGGCGTCGGTGAAGACAGAACTTCCGATCAGCGATGAGGCGCGGCGATTAAACAGAGCGAGGGCGAGGTAGGCTGCGGGCCGTGCTTTGAGATTGCCGGCTTCATTTCCGTTACCATTTTTGCGGCCCCCACTAGCCGAGAGTCGCGACCTCTACAAAGCTGATGACCCTGGGGACAAAAGTCCGTGTCCATCCACGCCGCGGCCGCTGCCCATCCGATCATCCCGCTTGCTTCGCGCAAGCCAGCAATTCGGCCTTCCGGTCGAACCCGAGCTCGCTGACCCGATAGATCGTTCCCGGCCCATCGCGGAAGCTATTACCGAGGATCATCAATCCCGCACGCTCCAGCTCGCGGTACGGCTCACGATTGGCGTCGTTTATCAGGATATTGCCGTGCAACTCGATGTGCAGGCGAAACAGAGTCAACGCAGCTTCGGATAGCATAATCGTTTCCATGACATCCTCCCGCCGACATGTTATACGCTGCCAGCGTATCTGAGAACGCCAACCCGCATTGACGTGGGATCGCAGACCCCCGCTTTTCGGCGCGCCCCGCTGAAGATTGGAGCCGTCTGCTACCAAAGACGTGGGATCGCCGACCCCCGCTTTTCGGCGCCCCTCGCTCAAGATTGGAGCCGTCTGCTACCAAAGACGTGGGATCGCAGACACCCGCTTTTCGGCGCACCCGCTCAAGATTGGAGCCGTCTGCTACCAAAGGATTTGCGACGGCCCGCAACATCGGCCTGCCATGGGGCCCAACCGGGCTTGAAAGCTGCCCCTTGACCTGCCGCGTACTTGGCGAGCCTGATTGGATGCTGGCTGTATCAACGTGTGAAGAGTGGGTGTCTTACAATCCGTTGGCGACCGATGTTTATGGCTTGGGAGCGATTTTCTGCGCGTTGCTCACGGGCAAGGCCCCGTTTGGCGGCGTGAGCGTGATCGACACGAATGGCGTCGTGCGGCACCATCCGCCGGAGCCGCTGGCGTTCTACGCGTTTGGCTCCGGACGCCTTCACGTTTGTGCGACGCCATGATAGAATTCTTCAGCATGCCACGCGACGTCGCCCAGCAACGTTGGTAGCGAGGAGGAACCATTCCCATGATCGAGGCAAAGCGCCATCGCTACATCGTCACCAACGATCAGATTCTCAACGGTGACCCAATCATCGAGGGAACTGCGCACGCCAGTGCGGGCGATCGTGGAGTTGTGGCGGCAAGGATTACCTACGGAGACCATCTTGACCAGGCTGCCGCATCTGAGCCTGGCTCAGGTCTTCGACGCATTGAGCTATTACAGGGACCATCAAGCGGAAATCCACCGGCATATCGATCGGAATCGAATTCCGGATGACCTCATCGATCCGCTGGTAAAAGGGTCGTGAATCGCCTCTTCATCGAACTCAATCTGGCGGCTTCTCGGTGTCAGCCTTTGTTTTTGGTTTTTTGGTTGACACCTGGTTTCCTGACCTCTAACTTCGAAAATGCCACGAAGACTGCGGATCGAGTTCGAAGGCGCCATCTATCACGTGATGTCGCGGGGGAATGCCCGCCAGAAGATCGTCCGCGATGACGCGGACAGACGCCGCCTGATCGATGGACTCGAGCAATCCGTCGTCCGACATGGCTGGCAGTTGCTGTCTTACGTCGTCATGGGAAATCACCTTCATCTCATGGTGAAGACACCGCGCCCGAACCTCGGTGCAGGGATGCAGAGCTTTCTCTCAGGCTATGCGATCTGGGCCGGGCGGCGTTGGCGGCGACCGGGCCACCTGTTCCAGGGGCGGTACCGCGCCGAGATGATCGAGGATGAAAGCTATTACTGGACCGTCAGCCGCTACATTCATCTCAACCCGGTGCGTGCGGGTTTGGTGCTGCGTCCTGAGCAGTGGGAGTGGTCGAGCTACCCAGGCTATCGCGACGCCCGTCGGGCGCAAGCATGGGTTGCACATGATGAATTGCTGGCCGCGTGGCAGGGCGATCACGGAGGTCGAGATGCACGACAGGCGTACGCCCGATTCGTGGAGCGCGGCCTGGACGATTCGCCCCCATCGCCGTTTCGCGATGCCTTTGGCGGGTGGGTTCTGGGCTCCGAGCGATTCCTGGCGCGACTGCGAAGCCTCGCCAGTTTGATCCATTCCAATCCTCCGGTCGCCGAGGCACGACAGCTCTCCGGGCTCGACCCGAAACGGATCCTCGCCGCTGTCACGGCTTTCTACGGCCTGGACGACGCAGGGCTGTCGCGCCGCCACGACCCCCATCTGGCGCGGGCGGTCGCGGCCTGGCTCTGCCGCCGGCACACCGAGGCGTCACTGCGCGAGCTCGCCGCCTGGTTCGGACTTTCGCGTCCCGACAGCGTCCCCAACCTCACGCGTCGAATCGACACGCGGCTGCACGCATCCCCCGAGCTGTCCAACGATCTCGCTGAGATCCTCAAACGGGCGAGTTCACCAGACGCCGACGTCCATCAAAACAACGCGAAACGTACAGAGGCTCCGCGGAAAGCGGCGCGGTCGAAAACGAAAAACAAAGGCTTACAGCGCGAAGCCGCTCTGACACCGCGAAGCCGCCCTGCGCGAGCTCGCCGCCCGGTTCGGACTTTCGCGTCCCGACAGCGTCCCCAACCTCACGCGTCGGATCGACACGCGGCTGAAACATCCCCCGAGCGGTCCAACGATCTGGCTGGCATCTTCAAGCGGGCGAGTTCACCAGACGCCGACGTCGATCAAAACAACGCGAAACGTACAAAAGCTTCGCGAAAGTCTGCACGATCGAAAACCAAAAACAAAGGCTGACACCGCGAAGCCGCCCGATCGAAAACCAAAAACAAAGGCTGACACCGCGAAGCCGCCGACACCGCGAAGCCGCCACGGTCGAAAACCAAAAACAAAGGCTGACACCGCGAAGCCGCCCAGCGGGCGAGTTCACCAGACGCCGACGTCGATCAAAACAACGCGAAACGTACAAAAGCTTCGCGAAAGTCTGCACGATCGAAAACCAAAAACAAAGGCTGACACCGCGAAGCCGCCACGGTCGAAAACCAAAAACAAAGGCTGACACCGCGAACCCGCCCCGTCGAAAACCAAAAACAAAGGCTGACACCGCGAAGCCGCCCGAAGCCGCCACGGTCGAAAACCAAAAACAAAGGCTGACACCGCGAAGCCGCCGACACCGGAAGCCGCCAAGGCTGACACCGCGAAGCCGCCACGGTCGAAAACCAAAAACAAAGGCTGACACCGCGAAGCCGCCCGGTCGAAAACCAAAAACAAAGGCTGACACCGCGAAGCCGCCAGGCTGACACCGCGAAGCCGCCTCGAAGGCTCCGCTGAAATCGGCGCGATCGAAAACCAAAAACAAAGGCTGACACCGCGAAGCTGCCAAGGCTGACACCGCGAAGCTGCCAGGCTGACACCGCGAAGCTGCCAAAACAAAGGCTGACACCGCGAAGCCGCCCCACCGCGAAGCCGCCCCGACCCACTCACGATCGCCGTCGCGACCGCGCCGCTCGAGATGGCGGGAGGGATAAACCGTCCGGATTCGAGCCGACCAGGCCCGAGCGATAGGAGCGCTCGTCCACCAAGCACAGCCCTCGGATCATGGATGCTGTCAGCAGGGGAATCCGCTTCATCGAGTTCAGGCGCTCTTCAATGAGCTTCATGGTGTCATCCTCAGCGAGCCAGTCGTATCGGTCGAAGCCCGCCAGGTTGAGCGGACGGCTGTAGCTCCTGAGCGTTTTATCCTTCGCGAGATTGTAGTAATGCTCGAAGTACGAGATCACCAGCTCCCTCAAGCTACGGTAAATCGGCTCGCGGTAGCGCAGTCCCGCATAGTTCGACTTGGCGACCGCCCCCCAGGCGCCCGGTTCTCCATAGATCGCCAGCAAATGCTCGTCGTCGATTCCGGGCTCCGGAAACAGATTGACGATCAGCGGTCGATACCCGATCTGCCGCAGCGCCGCCGCTCCGCAAACCGCAGCCTCGAAGCAATGGGCGAGACCTTCGCGCACGACGCTGAGCGGGCAGCGATAACGGTCGTCTCCCGGGTTGTACGCGAGCTCGTCGAGGAAACTCTGGATTCGCGCCGGGCTCGTGAGCCGCGCGACGACTCGGCACTCGGCCCGGTTGAGATCGTTTGTGAACATCGGGGAATATTAAGACACCCAAATTCCTGGCGAGTGAGCCATCCGCCGCTATGCAGCATCCAAACTGCTTGGGTGTCTGACTCAGCTCCCCGGATGGACCTATCTTTTCGACTACCGAACAGACAATGCACGAGCAGCATACCGAAGAGGCCGAGCCAGAGCGATAGGGTGGAGTGGCCGAGCCGCCGGTAGCTGTTCGGACCGATAAACGGACATTTGAGGGCTGCGAATGCACGGCCCCGCATGCGACCGTACGAAGTCGCGGGGGTTCCGGACGGCCGCAGTCGCCCACACAGTGTTTTTGGTTTTTCGCTTGACCCTTGGTTTCCTAGCCTGCCGAAATGCCAGGCGGCTTCGCGGTGTCAGCCTTGGCTTCGCGTTCGCGGTGTCAGCCTTTGTTTTTGGTTTTTCGCTTGACACCTGGTTTCCTGACCTCTAACCTTCCGAAATGCCACGAAGACTGCGGATCGAGTTCGAGGGCGCCATCTATCACGTGATGTCGCGGGGGAATGCCCGCCAGAAGATCGTCCGCGATGACGCGGACAGACGCCGACTGATAAGCCGCACACGATTACTGTACGGATGTTGACAGAAAGCGATTATCTGGTTCTAATCGACCAGCGCGAGTGGCGCTCACGAAGAAGCAAACAACTTCCAGAGAGAATCCCATGTCTTACGCCGAAACCACTGTGCCGGAGTTCGATCAGGAGATGGCCAACACGCGCAAGGTGCTCGAACGCCTTCCAGACGACAAATTTGACTGGCAGCCTCACCCCAGATCGCACACGATCGGCTGGAACGCCAACCACATCGCGGACATACCCAACTGGATTGTCATGGTGCTGAACACGCCGTCGCTCGACATCGCGCCCGTCGTCGGCGTTTCCGATGCTCCTCCTTCCCCGAAACCGACCACCAGGGCGGAAATCCTTGACGTGTTCGATCGCAACGTCGCTGCCGCACGGAAGGCGATCACCGAGGCGAAGGACGTCGATAGCCCTTGGTCGCTGTTGCACGCCGGCAATCCGATTTTCACCATGCCGCGGTCGGCCGTGATCCGCTCGATGGTCCTCAACCACTTGATACACCATCGCGCCCATCTCATCGTTTACCTCCGTTTGAACGACGTCCCAGTACCGGGCATGTACGGACCATCGGGCGATGAATAAGATGCATCCCGTTGTGCATCATGTCGCTAATCGGGATGGATGCGTCGCGCGCTGACGCGGTCGGGCGCTCGGCTCCGACCTTCACCAGATTCGCCGCTTGGAACCCGCAACCGGCGTCTCGATCCTTCTTCGTTTTGTCGAACCCGCCCATCAGGGTGGTCGGTGCGCTTGGGCGGTTGGAACCTGCTCGCTGAACTCCCGCAGCGTCTGCCGCCTGGCAGCGGGCGGCGAGCCGGCATGAACTCGGCCGCCCACCTCGTTGACGACGTGTGTGATCTCGCTGCCGCGCCGGCCGTTGAGCCATACCGTCGTCAGGTTGTGAAGCTTGACGCCCGGGGCCGCCGGGGCCTCAATGGCGCTCCGGGCCTTGACGGCCGCGTCGCGGAAGTAGCAGTAGACGCCAATCCCCCAGGCCTCGTGGCTCTTCACCGTGTCGGCGACCTTGTACGAAGCGAAGCCTTGGGTCGTGCCGCTCATCCATGACGACTGGTCAGGAACGTCGTAGGGCATCTCCGACTGATACATGTAAAGGCGACCACCGTTACCGTTCCAGAGGGTCTGATGCGCCTCGTGGTGTTCGTTGAACAGGCCGTAGATGGTCACGTCGTCGCCGTTGACCACCAGGCCGTTCCGCGTCGGGTTGATCGCCCACGACGCGCCGGCGCCGTGGTCTGCGCCAGATCCAGATCTGGTCGGCGACGACGTGACGGCTGTTGATCACGAGGCCCACGTCGTTGCGGCCCGGGGCCGGTCCGCCCGTGCGCACTGTCAAGTCGTAGAGGAACGTGGGGTTCGCGGAGTGGTCCGCCGCGCTGCCCTGCGGGCCGACCTCTACGAGGATGGCCGAATTGGCCCCCCCGGCGTCGACAATCAGCCCGGCGATCTTCACTCCGTCCACGTCGGCCACCGTTATCGCGGGCCGGCCGTTCGTCGCAACGAGCGAGGGAACGCCGAGCCCCAGGAGGATGGTATCCGCCCGGGTGACCCGCAGCGGGTCGTCGAGTTTGTAGATGCCCGGGGTGAAGAGGACGTGCTTGCCCGCGGCCAGCGCGGCGTTGATGCCGGCAGCATTTGCCGATTCGGGCCGCGCGAGGTGGAACCGGTCGAGCGCGATGATCTCGCCCGGCGTGGGGCCGGCGGCCCAGCTCACCCCCCGCGCGTCGGTCTGGAGGGCCGGAACGAAGACGCCGAACTTACCGGCAGCGTCGACGGTGAGATACGGCTTCTCGCGGATCACGGGCGTCTCTTTCACGACCGTGTAAGGGGGGGTCGGAAACTCACCCGCTGGCTCGTTCGTGCAGCCCACAAACACCATGTTCCAGACCGCGTTTTGCCAGCTCGCCCACGTGCTGTTACGCGACAGCCACTGCTGCTGCGAGGCGGGTACGGCCTTGCCATCCACGACCGAGTCGGCCAGAAACCCGCCGCTGGCCCAGCCCGCGTTGTGTCGGGAATCGAGGTCGAACAGGTGCAGCTCGCCCTTCACGTGCAGCCGCCGCAGCGGGGCGGCCTGGGAGACGGCGATCCGCGTGACACCCTTGGTAGACGACGGCGTGACGGCGAAATTCTCCAGCGTCCGCCAGAAGTTGCACGTGGCGTTGGCGCCCGGCAGCCACCGAGCGTCGACGTTCACGCCCCCGCGGATGTGCACGTCGTCCGGGCTGCGCCCCAACCCGGCCACGTGCGTGTAGAAGCCTACGTTGAACGTGACGTCGTACGTGCCGGGCTTGAACAAGAGCGCGAACCGCTCGCTGCCGAACTGGTTGGCCTCCATCCTCGCAAAGACCTCCGAGGCGATGCGTTGGATCTCTGCGGCCGGCATATGCGGGTCGAAAACGTAAACGTTCGGGCCCAGTGCAGTCGCATTGGCCACGGTCACGGGATCGGCCGCGACGGCATCCGGGATCGCCGCCCAGAGGCCCGCGAGCGCGGCCAAGGTGACGAGAGTTGATCGGGTTCTGTCGAGCATTGCGAGGGTCCACGAGTTTGAGGCGGGACCATGGTACCTATGAACGGATGGCTGCCAGCTCATGATACTGACGCACGAGTTTCAACGAGAAGGGAACACGGTGTCAATCGGACGTCAGGGTGAGTGCCTTATCTTGCAGCCGCATCACATCCAATGAACGGCTTCGCCACCGATCGGCTTGTTCCGCCGCGCGGTCGAGCGCCTCCGGCCCCAGGGCGAAGATGGATACTGAAATAGTTTACGTCACGTGTCGCTGCCGCGATACGCCTGGTTTGCAACCACGAGGTTGCCGGTTCAATCCCGCTTGTCTCCATTTGGACTTAAACTCTCATACAACTTAAGTCGCCGAATTGCGCCCGATAGTTTCCGCTTACGCATGAACACAAAAGTGAATGTCAATGGAATTTTCGCGTCATTCTGCGGACTTTTCATTCGCGAGAGCGCCTGGGTAAGGACCAGTGCTCTCATCGTCTCCAGAGCGTCCCAGCGCAACTCGTGGTGATTCGATCGTGTTCGGTTCGAGGCGTTCCTGAGGCTGACGATCGCCGCGGCCGTGGGCTGAGCCACTGCCATGTCGCCGGCCGCAGCCTGCCGTGCGGAGCAGGAAATGGCGACCGCGTTGCCGTCTTGACGTATAATGAAACGGAATCCGGAAGGGGGAGCTATGTCCAGCAAGACCGAGAAGCAATATCGACACTTTGAGCCGCGTCCCGGCTCGAATTACCGGCAGTTATTTCTCAAGGGTCGACGAATTCGAGCGGCGGTGGTCGACGAGGTCATCAATGGTCCTGATCCGCGGACTGCCGAAGAATTTGCTCGGGAGTATCAGGTTCCGCTGGAGGCGGTCCTCGAGGCTTTCGACTATGTGGCCGAGAATCGCCCATTCATTGAGCAAGAGCGGGACAACGAAGCGGCCAGACTGAGAGCCCGCGGTCTCCTGGGGCCTGCGCATGGATGAGGCTCCTGATCGACGAGAACATGAGCAGCCCGGTCCTCGCTTCACGGCTGCGGGCTCAGGGGCACGATCCGATCCTGGCCGGAGATGTCGGTCTCGGCGAATCCGACGTGGAGCATGGTGGGCGTCGCTCTTGTCGTTGGCTGGACAGGGACGGTCGTGGCATCCGGCGGTTTGACCGTGTGCGAACCGGCCGAGCTAGCGATGTTGTTGAGACGATGCTATCATCGAGCGTCCGCGTGGGGGACTGTCAGCCCCCTCGGGTGTTGACTCAGGGCCGGCGGATCACGGATGCTTTTCTTTCGCCTTGATCGGGGACGTAGCTCAATTGGGAGAGCGCCTGGTTTGCAACCAGGAGGTTGGCGGTTCGATCCCGCTCGTCTCCACTCCTAAGCTTTTGCAGCACAATAAACTGTGGCAGCGTTGATGACGAAGGAATCAAGAACTCGCCCGTCGCATTGCAGAGTTAACAACCCCTGGGCACTCACAAGTTGCCAGTTAGCCGTGAATTGCGACGATGGAGCGTTGCAGAGTTCGTGCGATCGGGCCACGCGCTGAAAGTCAGGGGACGCTCTGTCTGCCGGTTCGCCCGATGGCGCAACACGGGACGTGGCGATGCTCGTTCGGCCATCGAGCGAATTCCGATGCCGGGCATCTCTCGATCGCCGTGCAACGTGCGTGTGTTGACGAAGCCGAGACTCCAGTCGTACTGGGCCGAGGCAAGGAACGCGCCGGCGCAGATTCCCACGTAGCCGCCGCCGGAGCGGATGAAGTCTTTAACGGTCCGGCGGGCTTCCTCGCCCAGGGCATCAGCCTGCTTGTGGGCACGGCTACATGGGAAGATGAGCACGTCGAAACGCGACAACCTAATGGAGATGGACCGCACGTCTTCGGGGCTGCGGATCTCCCACGTGCAAGAAGGGATGGACCCCAGTCTGTGAATGAGCGGCTCGGGCTCATCGCAGTAAGACTTCTGGTAAAAGATGCCGGCGCGGATGGCGCGTACGACCGCGGCGGATTTCCCGAGCGCCTGAATCAGCTTGCGCTCCGTGAGCCGGATCTGCTATCCCGGTTGGTAGGGCTGTTCATCGCGTACGATGGCGTTTTGAACTCGTCTCACGGACGAACGCTTGATCTCCGCGCGCGGCGAAGTAGGATATGCGTGGCAAGGGTGGCGGCGCAACCAGCTCGCCACGCAATCGTCGAATTGGCCAATCTGATCGAAACCGTGGATCGAGAGATGGAAATGTCCTCATGAGGGATCACCCGATGGCGCTGGCCGGCACGTGCAACACCTGGTTCGACCTCCTGCGCGAGCTGTTCGACGCCAAACTCGAGTCGGGCGACAGACATCGTGAATCGCTAAGCCACGTGGTCGACAGAATTTCCGTCATCCAGCCGCCGACGCGGGTAGCTTCCCAACCCCGGACACCGGCGATAAAAGCGTTCTCGCTGTGTCTTGTCGCCCCGACTTGATCGGATACGAAGCCCATTGTCGGGCGTCCGAGCGCTGACCGGCCAGCTTGGCCATCGCGCGGATGTCGCCAAGTTTCACGCCGAACTGGTTGTCGGGCGCGCCGGCCTTCGTGTTGTGGGCATGCCGAGCGTCGTCGCGGAGGGACTCAAGCCGTGCGAGGATTTCATTGACAGTCATGCCGACAATTATCACGCAACTGCAAGCAAGCCAACCATGCGCGAACCCAAGTGGCTCCAGTCGTGCGTCCAGCGACGTGCTGAGCCAGAAGCCTTGCTTAGCGCCTTGTGTCACTCGACGTGTCATCGGCGACGGGGCAGCTGAGAGCTCTTGGCATACATTCCAGACCGATCGAAGCAGCAGGGGCGTCGCTTCCCTTTGGTGAGCATATCGCAGGCACTCTCGATCCGCTTCGATCGCGTCTCTTCCCGCTTGGCGGACTCGATCCACTGGATCCAATCCCTGCGCGCGACGGGCGTGATATCCGACCATACCGCCCGCGCTTTCGGGTAGGCGGCAGCGAGAGCCTTCCGCAGATCGGCCGGCACCGTGGGTTCCGGTTCCTCAGCCACCGGCGCAATTTCCAGCGAGACGACATCGCCCGCCTCCGCGCCTGCCGCTCGCGCAACTTCCGGTCCACTTTGAGCCAGTGACCTCCCTGGCCGTCCGGCTGGAGCGTGGCTCGAAAGGCCACGTCATTGAAGGTACCTTCAACCGACGTCATGCCTCGCGAGGGAAGCTTCACACTTGCTTCCTTGGGCAGGGTCAGAAAGGTCCAAGTGACGGCCTTCGCGGTTGCCACCGGCCGGAAGAGCGTCGCGCTGAAACGGATCTTGGAAGCAGTTGTCGAATCGCCGAGGGCGCGAGCCGTGCGCGGTTTGCTCGCGCACGACATGCCCTTGGCCCGCGGCTTCGCCCTGCTTTCTGTCATCGTTCCGTGCCTTTCGTGCGATCTTCTTGGGGTCTCTCTCAGGAGTATCTGCAGCGTCTTCTCAGGCCGGTCCACAATCGCACGCGAATCGGACATCTTCTCTCGGCGGGAGCAGAGCCTACGCAGGGCTGCGTTCGCGATATCCCTTGGCGACCTTCTCGTCGATCAGTCCGTCGGCGTGGCGCTGGGCCAACTCTTCGCTTGCGAGTTCCTTGGTCTTTGCTTGGCCATCGCTGCCGATCCGGCCAAAGCGCACGGTCACCGCGCAGCCGTCGCGGGCCACTTCCCAGAACTTGCTTGACGATCCCTCGATCAACTCGAACCGCCGGGCGGCTCTCGACGGTGCCGAGCGCGCCCTACCCGGAGCCGGGACCTTGGCGCCGCTGGGGGAGTGGTCGGCGGCGTGTTCGGGCCGACGGCGTCGCCCCGCATGCGGACAAAGGACGGGAAACGGGGCACGCCACCATCTGAAAGCTCCTGGTAGCGGAAGGTGATGACGGAGCCGACCGTCGGAGGCGCCTCCCGTTCGGCGTCGGAGAAGCCGGTACCTACGGAGAACTGCGTCCCATCGGCCAGTTCCACGAGCAGCGCGCCGAGCCGTCCCTTGTGCCGGCCGGCCCCTTTGAGATGCTCCAGGACCCGGGCTTCGGCGTCGCGAAAGTTCTTGATCTTGAGCAGAGTGAGCGACCGGCCGACTTCGTAGCGCGATTCCGGTTGGCGGAGCATCAGTCCTTCGCCCCCGAGCGCCTCGATCCGCGCCAGCTCCGCGCGGAGGTGGTCCAACCCTGTGCAAAGCACGTGCTCGTGGGCTGCCAGATACGGCGGCCCGTGCCGCTCGACGTGCGCGCGAATGGCCGCAAGACGACCCTCGAACGCGCAGTCGACATCGGGCGCGTCGAACGCCACGTAGCGGACCTGCTTCCACAGGTCGCTCTGGTCCTGCCGGCGGACAATCCCAACCGTGCGCTGAAAGGCCCTACGACCGATCCATAACTCGCCGTCGAGGGGGATCTCGGGCAGGCCCTCGAGAAACCAGTCGGGCGCGTGAAAGCGATTGCCCGCCCGGGAAATCAGTGACTTGCCGTCCCAGTAAGCTCGAACGCCATCGAGCTTCTCGCTCAGCCACCAGCCGGCGAGGTCCTGGGCGTTGTCCCGGCGCTCGGCCAGGAGCAAGGGAGGGCCCGTCTTCTCCTCGCTCGCCTGCTCCTCCCCATCGGGTCCGGGCACCGGCGGAACGTCGAGCCCGATGCGCGCCTCCTCTGCCGCGTCGCCGCGCAGTCTTCGCAGGTGCTTGCACGTCCGACGCTCGATCCCGATCGACTGGTTCCGCCACGCGGGGCAAGTGCACGAGTAGACCCCGCCCACATTTTTCAAAACGTAGGGCTTCGCCCCCGAGCCCTTCATCTCCACCGATTCACCGTCATTCAGGTCGGCCATGGATCCGTCTCCCCGCTTCGTCCAAACCCTCCGGTATCCTATGTGTTTCGAGTTAAACAGTAAACGGACCGGCCCCCCGGAAAACCGCTTAGCGGATCTGACCGCGCGGACGCGATCCCGATCGGGCCCGGCGTGACGTTCACCGATTGGCGTGAATGGGCCGCCAAGGCGCTGAAATGAGCGCCGAGGCGTCACTACGCGCGCTCGCCGCCTGGTTCGGACTTTCGCGTCTCGACAGTATCCCCAGGACGGGCTAGCCGTACGATGGAGGAATGCTGGCGCGGCTCGGCATCAGGGAGAACAAGCCCTACACGGCCGTCCTGGGACCGAGCTCATTCCGTACCCACTCGCGCAATCTTTGCTTCCACATCACGCTACCGCGGGCACTTTCGCGCAAGACGCAGCGCTCCACGTCGTCAGGCGTGACACAGAGGAACCGGCTGCGCACAGCGGCCACATACTTCCCATCAGATTGCAGTTGCTCGATCGACACGTGCTCCTCGAAAACACGCCAGACTTCGGAGACCTGAAGCGCAGCATAAATCCCCTGGCGATCAATCTTCGGACGTGAGATATCGACTTCAGCGGCCAGGTCCGGATTCGGGTAATCTTTGATTTTCCCAGACCGCCTCGCGAGCGCCGCATCAAAAGCAGCCACTTTCGCGGCGTCAACGTAGTACGATAGATCGGCCTCTATACCCCGATTTAATTTCCTGCGTCTCCACGTCGTCGATCGCGCTCCTCTCAGATCGATCTGGAGCTCCTCGGCAACCAGGTTAACGAATAGCCCCAGGATCTCACTGTACGAATCGTGAACGGGGCCGATGTTCATGAGTTCGACATCCTTCCCGTCGTAGGCAACGCGGCAGTTCTCGCCCTCCGCGACCGCATCCACGAGCCGCGCGTATTCGTTCCACGTGACGTCGGCGATGACGACACGTGTGTCGGGCGGCAAGCCCATCAGCAAGCGGCCTGGCCGCGGCTTGACCGCCTTCGCACCGGACATGATCGATGCTCCCTGAATCGGGTTGTTGGAATCAGCTACCGGCCGCAAGCGATGACGAACAGGTCGCATTGTCCCGCACGGATCGGACTTGGCGCCAGTATATCCGAGCGCGGTGCACCGGTGCACCAGGATTGCACCCGAGCTCGCAGGGCCGTCCCGACCTTTTCCGACGTTCCGAAAAGAATCTTGTATGAGATCGCCCCGAGCCGGGATGGTAGGGATAGAGTATCATCGGGCTCTTTCGGGGATCAGCCATGGCGAAGGCGCGATCGTCGAGTCTGCTGGATCAGGTCCGCACGCTCTTTGGCGCGGGGGTGGCCGGGGGGTTATCCGACGCGGAGTTGCTGGATCGGTTTCTGTCCCGGAGTGCCGCGGCGGATGAGGCCGCCCTCGCCGCCGAGGCAGCGTTCGCGGCCCTGGTGGCTCGGCATGGGCCGATGGTTCTGGGCGTCTGCCGGCGTGCCCTGGCCGACCCGAACGACGTTGAGGACGCCTTTCAGGCGACGTTCCTCGTGCTGGTGCGCCGGGCTCGATCGGTCCGGGTGGGAGACTCGCTGGGCCGTTGGCTGTACGGCGTGGCACGACGAGTCGCCGCCAAGGCCCAGGCGCGCTCCGAGCGCGCAAGGGTGCGATCCGTACCGCTCGGACGCGAACCGGTCGCCTCGGAACCTCAGGCAGGCCGGATCGAGTTGCTGGCGGCGCTGGACGAGGAAGTGAACCGGCTGCCGGAGAAGTACCTGGCGCCGGTCGTCCTCTGCGATCTCGAGGGCCTGACCCACGCCCAGGCGGCCGCACGGCTGCGCTGGCCGGTCGGTACCGTCAGCGGACGGCTCTCGCGAGCCCGCGATCTGTTGAGAAACCGGCTGGTCCGCCGCGGGATGGCACCGACCGCCGGCTCGATGGTCGCGCTCTTGGCCACCGAGGGAGCACGGCCGGTCGTTTCCGAACCGCTCGCCAAGGCGACCGTCCGGGCCGCCACGCGGCTCGCGATGGGCGGCGGCTCGCAAGCGGGGGTCGCATCAGTCTCGGCGTCGGCCCTTGCACTGATGAACGCGGTCCTGCGCCGGCGGTCATGGTCAAGCTGAAGATTGCTGCCGCGGTCCTGCTGGTCATCGCCGTGGCCGGGGCCGCGGTCGGAGCGGGGATCGGCGTCGGGACCGGCGCGCGAAACCCGGCTCGAGATCAGGACGCCGGACGAACGCCGGCGGCCGCGTCCCACGCGGTCGCGCATCCAGCAGCCGGGCACCGTCCCGCTGATGAGATCGTCAAGGAGATCGAGGCGGCGCTCGCGATGGCCGCTGAACTCCGGGTTGGAGACCCAACCAAACTCCGCGAACTCCGATTGATGCCGAATGTCAACGACCTGAAAGCCCTCCCGTCGGCCGGCAAGCGCCTGATCATCGTCGCCGATGTGAATCATACTCTCCATCTACGCCTGTTCGACGTCGAGGGCAAGATGGTGCTGGACTCGGATGCGAAACGGCTCACGAACACGTGGGCCGACTATCTCCAGCGTTTGGTCCCGAGGTTATGGCCCCCCCACGAGCTCACGCATATCGAAAAGCTCTCGGTCATCAATGCGGTCACAACGCTCGCCGGCCGCACCTGGCAGGATGAAATGCAGCGAGTTCACGGCCGGATCGCCGCCCGCGTCAGCGAATTGCGAACGGTTTACCCGCACGATCCGCGCGTGGCCCGTTACTTGCCGGAGCGCTGGGCCTCGCTCACCATGTTTGGTCAAGGGGGCGTGGTTGACCCCGAAGTTCGCGACGTCCTCGAGTCGACCAAAGATCCCGAGCTGCGGAACAGCGTCTCTACTTCGAAACGTCCCTCCGATTCCAAGCGATCGACGGACCGACAGCGGTTTCCCTGGCCGAGTCGTTCGCCGGGCAAGCACCCGGGGACAAACGGGCGGCCGAACTACTCCATCAGGCCTGGCACAAGCTGGGCGGCGACTGGTCCGCTTTCGTTTGCCTGGCCGCGGTCTTCGCGATGGTTGCCGGGTTGCTCGCGGCGACGATCGGCATAGGGCGGTGGCTGAAGTACGTCCTTCGCGTGGGTCTGGTCCTGCTTGTCCTGTTCGCGGTCGCGCTCGCCGGCTGCTTCCTCCTGGCGAACGACACGCTGATCGCGATCAGTCAATACGTGTATGAAAAGATTGGTCACGTCTCGGCGATGGTGCTGTCGCCATTGCTAACCGTCCTGGGGCCTGAACTCGGGCACATCCAGCCGGTCCGGGTCCTCGCGGGCACGTTTCGAGCGGCCTTCGCCGTGACGCTGGCGGCGCTCTGTGCGGTGTTCCTGGTTGTCACCCGGCGGCGTTTCGCCGAGCCGCCGACGCGATGGCCATCCGCCATCCGGCTGGGCATCTTGACTTTTTTGGCGGTGCTGGCTGCGTCTTGCGGCGTCGATGCCTGTCTCATCCGGTTCCAGCGCAACGCGGTTCGCGAGCGCATCGTCCGGGATTATCCCGACTCGTTCGCTGCCCGAGACGTAGCGGGTCGATGACACGTATCACGACCAAGGGGACGCGTTGATCGGCGTGAGCCACAAGCTGTCCGAAGCCGGGGGTAGACTGGCGGCACTCAAGACCTTCGTGGCAGAACAGGAGATCCCCTGGCCCCAGTATGATCAGGCAGTGCGCAGCCCGCAGCTCCGCGTTTGCCGCCCGGGATGACCGGTCGGATCAGACGCGGCTACGGGATGAGCCGCTTCTCTAGCGATTCCGGCGTGGCGGCAAGTTGCCCATCACACTCACGGAACCGGAGCCAAGAAGCTGATCGACGGCGTCAGCGGATGGCCCAGTAACGCGCGCGACCTGAGTCACCAGCTTGCTACGCCGAGCCGCCGCGTGCCCCGTGGCCGTCTCATGCTTGCGAATCACCGGCGACCGGTGCGGGTCTGCTTTCCCCCGCGCGTCAATTCTCGCAAGCATTCTCGCCTCGGCTGCAAATCTCTTCGGGTTCACGCGAAGCAGCTCGGGAGACGGGCCGGCCAGGATGTTGCCTGTGATCGTCGCGACGTAGTTCGTTCCGGAGCCTCCGTTATCGGCGCCGTCAAGGGAAACGCCGGTGGAGCTTGTCAAGCCGCTGGGAGGAGTGCCGATCACGGTGAGCATGTACGCCTCTTGCAGACTGAGGAGCTGCGATGGGGAAAGCGTCACAGTGTCCATTGAGGCGTCGTACACGGCGGCGCTGATCGGGATCGCCACGCCTTGCGAATTGGTGAGTTGGTAGTTGTTCACGTTCTGAGCCGGTGTCGGGTTCAGCGCCGCGCTGAACGTCAGGACCAGCGTCGTCGGCTCCATGTGGAACCCGTAGCGTACCAGGGATACCACCGTCGGCCCTGCCGTCGTATATGTGAAGCGATCCGCGGACGACGTGGCCGACGTGCCGAATGGCGTCGTCACCGTAACGTCGACCGTGCCGGTGCCAGCGGGGCTGTCGGCGGTGATCGAGGTCGCGCTCACCACGGTGACATTCGTCGCCGGCGTCGTCCCGAAGTCGACCGCGGTCGTGCCTGTGAGACTGGTCCCCGTGATCGTGACCAGCGTTCCGCCGGTGGTCGGGCCGCCGGTCGGGCTCAGGCTGGTGACAGTCGGCGCAGCAGCGACCGCGTAGGTGAACTGATCGGCGGTTGACGTGGCCGACGTGCCCACTGGCGTCGTCACGGTCACATCGACCGTGCCGATTGAGCCGGCGGGGCTATCCGCGGTAATCGTGGTGTCGTTGACGACGGTGACATTCGTCGCTGGCGTCGTTGCGAAGTCGACCGCCGTCGCCCCGGTGAAACTCGTGTCGGTGATCGTGACGAAGGTGCCACCCGCGGTCGGGCCGGTATTGGGGCTCACACACGTGACCACCGGTGCAGCCGCCGCAGTATATGTGAATTGATCTGCCGGCGATGTGGCGGAGGTGCCGCCGGGGCTCGTCACCGTGACGTCGACGGTGCCGCTTCCCGCCGGGCTGTCGGCCGTGATGGAGGTGGTGCTGACGACGGTGAGATTTGTTGCCGCCGTCGTTCCGAAGTCGACCGCGGTCGCACCGGTGAAGTTCGTGCCGGTGATTGTCACCGGCGTGCCGCCGGCCTCCAGCCCGCTGGTCGGGCTCAGGGCCGTCACGGTCGGCGGAGACAGGACGATTCTGGGCGCCATCCATTCCATTCGCGGCCGGCGCGCACGAGACTGCCTCGAACTGCCGCTGGCTCGCAGGCAAGCGGGTGCAGAATCACGGTAAGTGCCTCCAAAACAGTGGAAAGTTGACAGAAGGAGAGATTCGACGTCGTCAACGCCTCGGGTCGTCCAGCGCACATGTTCCGGGTCGATGCCGCGCTGCGATCACAGGAACAAAACCGATCCGTTGAAACGCAGATGGAACAAGCTTGTAGAAGCGGGTGTGCGCGCATGAACAGTCGCGCTCGCGCCGGAGTGTGAACCGCGGGCGTGGCGACGTCCGAGATCGAAGGTAGACCCTGGACTGGGATTGACGATTAGGAAAGCTGTACGCCGGCAATCCACTTGCCACAAGACCAGCGCTTCACCGGATCAGTCGAGTTCTGCGCCACGTGTGTCGCCACTTCCTCGTGCGCACCCACACGTTAAATCCGGGTCGATGAATCGCAGCCGCGCCTCGCAGCGCGCACAACTGACCGCGGACCGGGTTTTTCCCGCACGCGGGTATTCACCATGATGGGCATCCGCATGCACAACGGCCGCGATTTCCTTGGTCGGAGGAATTCTGAGTCGGCTGGGCGCGAGCGCGGAACGCTGGCAGGCCCGGCTGGAGAAGCTCGACGGCGGTCGGCTGCTGGTTCGATTCTTCGCGGCCAGGTCGGCGGCTTTTGACTGCACCGGCGTGTTCCGCTTGCCTGACGCTGATCGCGCTGGGGCGTCCGTGCTGCCGGGCGACGCGATGCGTGTCGTTGCAATTCTGGGGCGTCCGTGCTACCGGGCGACGCGATGCGTGTCCTTGCAATTCTCGCAATTCACGTTTACCGCCAGCCCGTGCCGATCCAAGGCAGGGCATCGCCGGCGTTCAGAGAAGGATCGACTCGCCTCAAGTAAGCGCTGAGTTGTCCCGTGTGATGCTGCACGTGCCGAAGGTTATAAATGTGCAACTCGCCGCGCGTATTCGGCCGGTAGGAAAAACCGCTCGGGCCCTGCAGGGACTCGGCCGTCTCGGCGGCCAGGGTTTCGAGCATCTTCTGGCGGCAGATCGAGACGTAGGCGATGGTTTCGTCCTTGCTGAGGCCGGGGTTGTTGGCCGCGTCGTCGCGCTCGTCGCCGCCGCGGCGGTGAAAATCGCGCAGCACGAACGTATCCTCGTCACCGGGCGAGAGATAAACATCGACCCAGAAGAGGGTGTGGTACGCGACCCAACGGAACGTGCCGTTGGCGATCTTGCCTTCCCAATGCTCCGGGGGACAGGCGCGAATGCAATGATCCATCATGCACAGCGCCGCCTCGAACTGGCCGGTGAGAATCGCCTTTATGGATTCTATCATGTCGATCACCCAAAATGTGCTGCGTTGTCGAATCGGCCGCCGAACGCAATAATCACCGGCGAAAAACAAAGTGCCAAGAAGATGACGCAATTTGTGACTGCGACTGATTCAAGCTATCCAATCAGTTGGGTTGTCGTCAACGAACCACCGGAGCAGCACGATTGATGTCCGCTCGCCTGTCTTCCGCGCTTTCGTCGTCCTCAAGAGAGGACGGGGCCAAGCCACTCGGGGATTCGTTCCTGAAGATGGTGCAATTGCCGGTGTTCGAATACGGCCACATCGTTGTTGCCGGGAGTCTGGTTCACGTGAGCGCACAGCAGCCTACCCGACGCGTCGGTCAGGCCGTTGGGTGCGGTGCCCGGGACGGTCAGCCGGCGCACGTCGTGGAAATCCAATCGCTCCGCGGGGTAGTGCGTTACCGCGTCCCATCGTGAGCCGTACACCGTGCTGGCCACCGGGATCACTTGTCCCAGGCGCGAGCCGGCCTGAGTGAATTCGCGAACCAATTCGATCTGCTAGTGTGAGACGTTCTCTGCGGGATTGGGATCGAGCGGTGAGCTCTAGTCGATGAGCAGCTTCGTTGGCTCGGCGAAGCGCTACAGGACGCGAGGACTGGACGATCGGAGGGGGGTCGGGAATCGCGACCTGCCCGATTTTGCCGGCCCCGTACTCGGTGAACCATAGGTTGCCGTCCGGACCGGCAGTGATGCCCAACGAATAGCTGCTGGGCGTCGGGATGGGGAACTCCGTGACGACATGCGATGTTGGGTTGAACATGCCGATCTTGTTGCTGTACGACTCAGTGAACCAGAGGTTGCCGTCGGGACCAGCCGTGATTCCGACGGGTGCGCTGACGGGCGTGGGGATGGGGAACTCGGCGATGGCGTGCGTCGCCGCGCTGATCATACCGATCTTGTTGGCACCAGTCTCGGTGAACCAGAGGTTGCCGTCGGGTCCAGTCGTGATCCCATCAGGACCGGCGCCGGGCGTGGGTGTGGCGAACTCGGCGATGGCGTGTGTCGCCGAGCCGATCATCCCGATCTTGCCGGCCCCGTACTCGGTGAACCAGAGGTTGCCGTCGGGCCCGCTCGTGATCCCTACAGGATAGCTGTTGGACGTGGGGATCGTGAACTGGGCGATGGCGTGCGTCGTCGGATTGATCATCCCGATCTGGTTGGCGCCGGACTCGGTGAACCAGAGGTTGCCATCGGGCCCCGTCGTGATGCCATTGGGACCGGCGCCGGGCGTGGAGACGGGGAACTGGGCGAAGGTGTGCGTTGTTGGATTGATCTCCCCGATCTGGTTGGCGTTTGACTCGGTGAACCAGAGGTTTCCGTCGGGCCCGGCCGTGATCCCGGAAGGATAGCTGTTGGGGGTGGGGATGCGGAACTCTGTGATCACGTGAGTCGTCGGATTGATCATCGCGATCTGGTCGGCAGCGCCCTCAGTGAACCAGAGGTTGCCGTCGGGCCCAGCCGTGATCCCATTGGGAGCGCTCTTGGGCGTGGGGATGGGGAACTCATTGATGGTCACAGCCAGCAGGCAGCGCAGCTCCAAGCCCTCGACCCGTGGGCTCATGCACGCACGCCGGGATCGTGCTCCGCCTCCTCGCTCGATCCACCGACTTGCCCTGCGATCGCGCGAATTCGCGCTCCTCTTCCGTGGGAGCGGCATCAACTTCCTCTCCTCTTGCCCATTCTAACAAACTTGCCGTAGACACACTCAAAAACCGCGGCCGGTACGCTATACTTCGGCTTTTCGGCAGTATTTGTCGATACGTGACTCCACTGGCCACTCTGTCTTGGAGTCGGCCGCAGGCGAGGACGTCCGTACTCGGCGCCGACGAGAGAACACGAAAACTCAATTGCGACGGAGCGTCTCCGCCTTCCACAGATAGATGTCGAACTCGCCGAGCTCTGTATCAACCACGATCTGCTCGTCTGGTTTGACGTCGGCCATCCGGTGCGCAGACCGAAATGACGCGCGTGCCCGGCGGCAGCTTCCGGAGCTGCGGCAACAATTTGGCGTTCAAGCGCGGCAGCAGGTAGAGCGTGACGACGGTCGGCCCTTTGCTCAGGTCGAGCGTGAAGATGTCGCGCCGTTTAATCGTGACCAGCCGCTCCACGCCGTGCTTGCGCACGTTGGCGAGGGAGTCCTTGACGCGTTCGGGATCGATGTCGAAACCGCACGCCTTGCAGGCGTACTCCTCGGCCGCGGTCACGGGGATGCGTCCGTCGCCGCAGCCGAGGTCCCAGACCACGTCCTTGCTGGTCACCCTGGCCAGCCGCAGTAGTGCATCGACCACGTTCTGCGGCGTTGGCTCATATTCGACGTCGGTTATGGGCCGTTGGCCCGGCTCGCGCAGGTCGATCGATTCGAAGTCGCCCGGCTGAACATCGATCCGCTGTGTGACAGTCCGCGGCCCGTTTGGGCCGGGAATGATCGCCTTGATGGTATAGGTGTACTTGCCCGGAGGCAAGGGCGGCGACACGAAGCGGCGCATCGGCCCCTTGGACCTCGTCGCCTGACCCTCGATAAACAGCGTGGCGCCCTCCGGCAGATAGACCTCGACCGTGACGGTCTTCCGGTACTTCTGCGCGAACGTTCCGCCCGGGATCAGGCACGCAAACAGGCCCGACGCCAGAATCAACTTGCGCCACATGGAGAACACCTCCTTCTATTGGGAGTGTACCAAATCTGGCCTCGGCAAGTGTCTTCAGGACGAGGGTGCTTGGTCTCCCAATCATCGCTTCTTGAGCGTGATTCCGAGCCCGGCGCCGTCCATGAGCACGTACGACGTGTCGAGGTCGACGCTGGTCGTGATCGCCTCGACGTAGCGCGGATTCGGGGCGGGCCGCCGCATGTTGTGGGCGAGGATCAGGCCACGCGGGCGGACGTACGGGAGCAGCTCCTTCAGGTCTTTACCGGACTCGGCCGGACCGAAGCCGCCCCGGCCGCGACCTTGCCTGGCCTGCTCCGTGCGCCGCTCGGCACCGGGTTGCTGCACCAAGCCGTAATGGGCCAGGACGGTGGCCCCGATCAGTGTGGCGATCACAATAGCCGCGCGGTTCATGATACGTCCTCCCGTCTGAGATAATCGAAATCTTGTTTCCAGGAGAATTCGGTTCCGCACCCAACAGAGGAATGGCCCGTCGTTCCTCAGACCTTAGCGGCCGGGCCCCCTCCCCCGGGCGGCGAAAAACCTAAATTTCCCTTCATCGTGGCGCCTTGGCGGTTCCGGCCGCAGGCTCGTGCCGGTCCAGGCCGGCCCGCTAACCCCTTTCATGAAATCCGCTTCATCTTGCCGACTCGCCTGCCACCGATCGGTCGGCTGTGCTGTAATTGGAGACGTCGGTGTTGTGTCCATGCTGCCGGCGATCGGCAAAGCTCGTGGGGGAATCATGGGAACGCGGATCTTGCTCGTCGAAGACGACGCGAGCCTCGCGCGATCGATCGTCGACGGTCTGTCGGACGAGGGCTTCACCGTCGCGCATGCGGCCGACGGCGACGCGGCCCGGGAGGCGCTTTTGGGCGACAGATGGGATCTCGTCATCCTCGACTGGTGGCTCCCCGGCTCGGACGGACTGGCGGTTCTGAAGGGCCATCGCCGGGAGGGTGGGACCACTCCCGTGCTCTTCCTCACGGCGCGCGACGCAGTCAGCGACCGGGTGCGCGGCCTCGACGCCGGCGCTGACGACTATCTGTGCAAGCCATTTGCGTTCGAGGAGTTGCTGGCCCGTGTTCGCGCCTTGATACGTCGCGGTCGCCCGCTGGAGTCAACGACGCTCTCCTATCGCGACGTGCTCGTGGACCTGGTCGCGCAGAAGGCCGAGCGGGCGGGCCATCCCCTGGACCTGACGGCCAAGGAGCTGGCCGTGCTTGTGTTCTTCCTTCGCCATCCGGGTGAGGTCCTGTCGCGGGCGCGGATCTACGGGCACGTCTGGGGCGAGACCTACGATTTCGTCTCCAACACGTTGGATGTCCATATCAACTCACTGCGCCGCGTCCTGGAGGCGCGGGGGCCCAGGCTGATCCAGACCGTACGGGGTCAAGGATATCTGCTCGGCGGTGTGCCCGCTCGGGCTGCTGAGGAGGGGCCATGAGCCTGGCCACGCGCGTCTCGATCGCCTTCCTCGTGGCGCTGGCGCTGGCCCTCGGCGGGTTCTCCGCGACACTTTATTACGTCGCCGGGCTTCGGCTGCGGTTGGCTCTGGACCAGGAGCTGGAGGCGACGCTCGACCATTTCCCGGAAGGTTCCGGGGGCCAGGTCGGCCGCGTCACCTGGGCCATCTACGACGAGACAGGGCGCAGGGTCGAGGGCACGCCGCGCGCCCTTGGGCCGATGGTCCTCGACGGCCGCGACCTCGGTCCCCTCGCGGTGGACGTCGCGACGACGATCAGGGGGCCCGACGGCCTGCGCTCGCGGGTGCTGGCGCGGAGGATCGGCGGCGGACGGCCCCTGCGCGGGCCGCCCGAGGCCGGGGGTGGGGGCCATCGCCCTGGGCGGCCCGAGCGGGAGAAGCGCAAAGGCGGCCCGCCGGGCCGCGATCGTCCGTCGCGCGTGCTGGCGGCGTGGGCCCCGCTCGAGCCGGTCGAGGCCGAGATCCGGTCGCTGGCGGCTATCTTGCCGCTGATCGCGCTGGGCCTTTGGGCACTGGCCGCTGCGGTCGGGCGTCATTTCGCCCGGCGCGCCCTCTCGCCCTTGACCCTGATGGCCGAGTCGGCCCGCACCATGCCCTTCGACGATTGCCGGCTGCGCAGTCCGGGGACGCGCGACGAGCTGGAGGACTTTGCCCTCAGTTTCAACGGGCTCCTCGACCGTCTGCATGTGGCGCTCGAGCGGCAGAAGCAGTTCACCGGACAGGCGTCACACCAGTTCCGCACGCCGCTTGCCGCCCTGATCGCCGCGATCGACGTCGCCCGCCGCCGGCCACGCACCGCCCAGGAGCTTGAGCGCGTTCTGGACGGGCTACACGACGATGCAGTCCGGCTGTGGCGGGTCGTCGAGGCGCTGTTGTTCCTCGCTCGCGCCGAAGCCGAGGCCGGGCTGCCCGACCTGGAATGCCTCGACCTGTCCGCGTGGGCCGTGGGCCACCTCCAGGCCTGGTCCAGCCACGAGCGGGCGGCCGACCTGCACTTCGATGGGGACAACGCGGGTCCGCTCTGGACCCGGGCGCACCGGCCGCTCTTGGGTCAATTGCTGGACAACGTGCTGGAAAACGCCTGCAAGTACAGCGAGCCGGGCACGCCGATCACCGTCCGGGTCTGGAGCGAGCCGGGTGCCGTCGCGCTGGCGGTGGAGGACTGCGGCGACGGTATCCCGGCCGATGACCTCCCGCGCGTCTTCGAGCCATTCTATCGCGCCGAGTCGGCCCGCCGGCTGGGCCGCGCGGGCGTCGGGCTGGGCCTGGCCGTCGCCCGGCGCATCGCCGCGACGCACGGCGGCACGATCACGGTGGAAAGCGAGCCCGGCCGGGGCAGCCGCTTCGTCGTTCGCCTGCCCCAGGCGCAGGCGCCTGACGTTGGCCCGGTGGTCATCGATCACGCCGAGGTAGTTTCCCGCGCTCCGGCTTGAATCGGCGGACTTCCGCGCTCACTGACCGCTCGCCCCGCTCGTCGCCGGGGCATTCTTCAGCTTGATGTAGCGGTCGGCGAATGCGAGAAACACCGGCCAGTTCGGGCCGGTGGTGTGGCCCCCCTTGTGCTGCCGGAAGGCCAGCTCGCCGGCGACGATCGGAGTCTCCACCTCGGGGAATTCCGACGTGCCGAGGTCCTTCTTGCCCAGCAGCCGGAAGACCGGACCGGCCGCCACGGCCGCCTGGAAGCTGCCGCGCTGGTCGACCCACTGACCCTCGGCCGGCAGGCCATAGGCCCCCGGGCCCGAAGATGCCCCATAGCTGATGAACGTCGGCCGCGGCGCACACATTGCGATCAGCTCGTGGGCGTCGACCGGCAGGTCGCCCGGCGTCAAGGGGCCGCCGTACTTGATGAAGTTCCCCGCCATCCAATGATATTCGCCCGAACCGGTGAGGTTCTCGACCAGCTCGCCGAAATTGCGGCGGTGCAGCTTCGCCCCGCCTTCGCCCGAGGAGCCGATGAAGCCGATCGCCAAGCGCTGGTCGTAGGCCATCGCGACGAGTGCCGCCTTGCCGTATCGCGACAGCCCCTCGATCCCGACCTGTTTTGCATCGACGCTCTTGTCGGTCTCGAAGTAGTCCAGGGCGCGGCTCGCGCCCCACGCCCACGCACGCAACGAGCCCCAATCTTCGGGTTTGCGCGGCTGCCCCTTGTTGCACAGGCCGACGATCCCCTTGGTCAGGCCCGCGCCGTTGTCTTCCTGGATGCTGTTGGGGACGATGATGGCGTAGCCCCACCCCTTGGCGAGGACCTGCTGCTGCCACGAGGGGCCACCGCCGAAGCCCCCAGGGCGGGCGCCCTTGGGCATCGCCTTCGGCGCGGCCCCTTTCGCTCGCGGGCCGCCCGGCCGGGGGCCGAATCCGCCAAACGCGAAGCCGAACTCCATCATCACCGGCACGGGGCCCTTGGCCTCGGCAGGCGTCGTCAGCGTGAGCTGGATGTCGACCTTGATCTCCGGACACTTCGCATTATCGACGTGACCCACCAGCCGCTTGGTGATGACCGGAATCTCGCCGATCTTCTCCTCTTTCGTCTCGGCGACTTCCCATTTCACCTTCGGCACGTTCTTGGGGACGCGGCCGTAGACCTCCCGATCGAAATCTTCGACGATTTCCGGCCGGCGCTTGGCCCACCACAACTCGGCCGACGTGACCTTCGTCCCGTCCCTGCAGACGAGCGGGTCGGGGAGCGTGAACGCCTTGACTTTCGATTCGTCGTAATTGGCGGCGTTGGGTGCGTTCCGGTTCATGCCGTTTGCGCCCTCGCGGAGCGACTTGATCCCCAGCTCCTTCATCATCAGCCTGTGGTCTTGCTCCGTGGCCAACTGCACGGGCGAGCGGTTGGCCTTCTTCGGCGTCTGAGCGGCTGCCGGCAACCCGAGCGTGGAGAGCAAAAGGGCGGCGAGAAACAGTCTTGTCATGGGAGAAGCCCCTGGAAGGGTGAGAAGAACGCCATTAAGCATGCACTTTACACGACCCGCGAGTGGAATGCTCGGCCTTGGTGGGCGTCCAAGGGCATCACGCCAGGATCGCTTTGTGGACGACCCCCTTGACGTCAGTTAGCCGCATGTCGCGGCCCGCGTACCGGTAGGTCAGGCGCTCGTGATCGAGACCCAGCAGGTGGAGGATCGTGGCGTGCAGGTCATGAATGTGCATTGGGTTCTCGATGGCCTCGTACCCGAGCTCGTCGGTCTGCCCGTAGGCGATCCCGGGCTTCGCGCCGCCGCCGGCCAGCCAGAGGGTGAACCCCTTGTTGTTGTGGTCTCGGCCGTCTGCGTTCTGCCCGTGGGGCGTGCGGCCGAACTCGCCGCCCCAGATTACGAGCGTGGTGTCGAGAAGGCCCCGAGCACGGAGGTCCGTCAGGAGGCCGGCGATCGGCCGGTCGACGGCCCGCGCGTTGCGGGCGTGGCCGGCTCTCAGGCCGCGGTGCTGGTCCCAGTCGCCGTGGGTCAGCTCGACGAAGCGCACGCCGGCCTCGACGAACCGCCGCGCGAGCAGGCACTGGCGGCCGAAGTCGGCGGTCGCCGGGTCGTCCAGGCCGTAAAGGTCCTTCGTCGCGGCCGACTCCCCCGCGAGGTCCATGACGCCCGGGAGCTTACCCTGCATGCGGAAGGCCAGCTCGTAAGACTCGATCACCCCCTCGACGCCGGGGTGGACCCGCTCGCGCTCGATCACGTCGCGGTTCATCGCCTGAATCAGGTCGAGCTGGAGCCGCTGGGGCCCGGCATCGAGCCTGGGGTTCTTGATGTTGCCGATCCGGGCCTGGGCGATGGGCTGTCCCTCGTTGCCGATCTTGGTCGCCTGGCAGGCTGCCGGCAGGAAGCCGCTGCCGTAGTTCTGGGCGCCGCCGTTCCGCCCGGTCGGCTTGATCGCGATGAAGCCGGGGAGGTCGTCGCTCTCGGTTCCGAGGCCGTAGAGGGTCCACGCGCCGAGCGACGGCCGGATGAACTGCGAGCTGCCCGTGTGCAGCATCAAATAGGCTTCCGGGTGGGCCGGCAGGTCGGTCTGCATGCTGCGGATCACGCACAGCTCGTCGGCGTGTGCGGCGACCTCCGGGAACAGCTCGGAGACCCACAGCCCGCTCTGGCCGCGCTTGCGGAACTTCCACAGTGAGCCCATGAGCTTGGCACCGGGGATGCGGCCCGGCCGGGCCGACGCCTTGCCGTCGGCCGAGGCGAGCTCGGGCTTGTAGTCGAACGTATCGACGTGTGAGGGTGCCCCATTCATGCAGAGGAAGATCACTCGGTCAGCTCGAGCCGGGAAGTGCGGGGCCCTGGGCTTGAGCGGCGAGTCCTTCGAGCCCGCCCCGGCTGCCAGCGACGACACCCCGGCGAACGCCAGGTAGCCGAACCCGGAGGAGACGCCCTTCAACAGGTCGCGCCGTGAGATCCAGCCTGCATTCATCGGATCGATCCTCCACGCTGTGGTACGCTCGCGATCACTCAATCTCGATAGCGGAACTCGGCGCCGGCCAGGAGAGCCTGGCAGAACGCCGACCAGGCCCCGCGTGCCGGATCACTTCCTCCTCCGCGTGCCGCGAATTCGCGGAGGAAGGCCAGTGCGCGGTCCCGCTCCACGGGCGTCGGCCGCCGTGCCACCGCGATCCGATAGGCCCGATCGACTTGATGGGCCTCGTCGCCCTCGGTCGCGCGGACGCGATCGGCAAGGGCCTCGGCCTGCCGGATCACGAGCGGACCGTTCAGGAAGTAGAGCGCCTGGGCCGGGCCGGTCGTCGTTGCCCGCGCCCCCGTCACGAGGCTCGGGTCGGCGAAGTCGAACAGGGCGAGCGACTCGAGCACCCGATCGCGGACCACCGGCAGGTAGACCGACCGGTGCGTGTCCAGAGCATCCAGGCCCTCGACGCGGACGAAGAACGCCAGGCCCTCACCCACCCGCGCCACGGGCGACCCGACCGGCGGCCCGCTCGCAAGCCGGCCGCCGACAAACAGGAGGGCATCGCGCAAGGCCTCGGCATCCAGGCGGAGCTTGCTCATCCGCCAGACGAGCGCATTGTCGGGGTCGGTCTCGAAGCTCCGGGGATCGTGGGCCGAGTCGAGCCCGTAGGCCCGGCTGAGCACGATCCGCCGGATGAGTCCCTTGATCGACCAGCCGTCATTCATGAAATCGACGGCCAGGGTGTCGAGGAGCTCCGGATGGCTCGGCCGCGCCGGCGGAGCCGAAGTTGTCCGGCGTGGATACCAGTCCGCGCCCGAAGAGGTGCAGCCAGACCCGGTTCACGATCACGCGGGCCGTCAGCGGGTTCGAAGGCGACGCCAGCCACTCGGCCAGCTCGCGGCGGCCGCTGCCGGATGCGATCGATGCGGACTGTTCGTCGCAGAGCACGCGGACGAGCCCGCGGGCAACGACCGCGCCGGGCTGGTCGAGCTCTCCGCGGACGTAGAGCGGGCTGTCGACGGACTCGTCGCGTTCCCGGGCACCCATGGCGAATGTGCGAGGCGAACCGCCGGGGCGGTCGATGAGCAGTCGAATACGAAGTGTCGCGAGCATGGAGTTGGCCCGCCGGAGCCGGTCGCGGTTCGCCTCGCCCGGGGGGATCGCGTTGCGCTCGCGGACCAGAGCCGCGAGGCGCTCCTCCATGGTGGACCTCTGCTCGGGCGTGAGCGCGGGCACGGCTGCGGGGACGCTCGCGCCCGGCGGAAGCTCGATCAAGGGCGAGGCGTTGAAGTTCGGGAAGACGCCCGCGAGCGTGCCCGAGCACGTCTGCGTGCTGCGAAAGATTCCCGAGAGCGCGTAGTAATCGCGCTGGAGGATCGGGTCCATCTTGTGATCGTGGCAGCGGGCGCACGCGACCGTCAGGCCGAGGAACGCGCGGGTGGTCGCTTCGATCTGCTCATCGATGACATCCAGGACGAACTGGCCGCGGTTCTCGGCGTCGTGGGCCTTGCTGCCCAGGGCGAGGAAGCCGGTCGCGATGATCTGCTCGGCCCGCTCGCGGACGTCGTTCGCGGGAAGGAGGTCGCCCGCCATTTGCTCGCGGACGAACTGGTCATAAGGCTTGTCGGCGTTGAATGAGGCGATGGCCCAGTCCCGGTAGCGCCAGGCCTGGGGATAATTGAAATTCGTTTTGCCGCTCGACTCGGCATAGCGGGCCACGTCGAGCCAGTGCCGGCCCCAGCGCTCGCCGAAGCGGGGCGAGGCCAGGAGCGGATCAATGACCATCGCGAACGCATCAGTCGAGTCGTCGGCGAGGAAGGCATCCAGTTCCTCCGGCGTGGGCGGCAGTCCGATGAGGTCGAACGTCACGCGGCGGAGGAGCGTTGGCCGGCCGGCATCGCCGACCGGCGCCAGTCCTCGAGCTTCGAGCGCCGCCAGGAGGAAGCGGTCGATGTCGCCACGCGGCCAGTCGGTGCGCTTCACCGGCGGCGGTGTGGACTTCTTCGGCGGCCGGAACGACCAGAAGTCGCGCGCCTTCGCAAGATCGGCCAACGAGCGGCCCGCCGCCGCCGTTGCCGTCCCGGTCCGAGGGTCGGGGGCGCCCATCTTGATCCATGCCTCGATATCCGCGACGACCGCGTCCGGGAGCTTCCCCTTGGGGGGCATCTGAAGTTCTTCGTCGCGGTAGCGGATGGCGCGGAGAAGCAGGCTCTCTTCGGGCTGCCCGGGGACGATCGCCGGGCCGGAGTCGCCGCCCTTGCGCAGCCCTTCGCGGCTGTCGAGATGGAGCCTGCCGCGCAGCTTCTGGGCGGTACTCGAGTGGCACTTGCCGCACTGGGTGACGAGGACGGGCCGGATCCTCGCTTCGAAGAATCGTTCCTGCTCGGGTGTGATACCGACGCCCGGCGCCGTGCCTGGCGGCTCCTCCTTCGGTGCGGCCGTCTTCGCGGGCGCGCCGCCGGGTCTCTGCGGGAACGACTTGCGGTACTCAGCCAGCGAGAGGAACCCGTCGCGATCCGTGTCGAGCCGGCGGAACATCGGCTCGATCGCCGCCGCGACTTTCATGCGAGGCGAGCTCCGCAGGAAGTCCCGGTACTCGTCGAGCGAGAGCCTGCCGTCGAGGTCGGCATCGCCCAGCATGAAGATCCGCTCGGGGTCGAACGGGGGGAACCGCTGAGCCTGCGTCGGCGTTTTCGCCGGCGTCTTCGCGGTCGTCTTCGGCGTCGTCTGGGTCTGAGCCTGCAAGGGCGCCATCAGGAGCAGGACCAGCACCGGCATCACTCGCGCCAGGGTCATCCTCAGGGCTCCTCTCTCGATAGACCGGGGAACATTCATGGACCCAGGGAGCGGAGGTAAGCGACGAGGTCGGCCAGCCCCTCGGGAGTGAGGTTCGCCGCGATCCCCTCCGGCATCGCCGACGTCTCCTGCCTGCGCCGCTCCGCGATGTCCGACCGCTTCAGCTCATGGAGCGCGCCCGATGATTCGCGGATCTGCACGGCCCTTGGTCCCTCGCTCACGACAAAGCCCGAGAAGACCCTGCCGTCCGCCATCGCGAAATTGTAGGCCTCGTACCCCTGTGCAATCTTCACGCTGGGCTTGAGGATCGACTCCACCAATTCTGCTGGGCTGTAGCGCTTGCCGATGTCCACGAGGTGCGGCCCCTTGGGCATCTGGCCGTCGGCGTCGGTGTGGCAGGCGCGGCACGACTGGGCGGCGAATAGAGCTTTGCCGCGCCCCGCGTCTCCCGTCAATTGAAGCGCTCGCCGCGCCGCGGCTTCGTAACTCATGTTGCCGATCTGGTCCGGGTTCTTCGGGTCGGCCTTCGCCAGGACGACGCGAACCTCTTCCTCGGGCTTGGCACGGTCGGTCGCGAGGTCCTCGGGCAGGCCTTCGAGGCGGACGCGCCGCCGCCTCAACTCGGCACGCAGGAATTTCGATGTCTCGGCATTGCCGTCGCTGACGGCCGCCTTGAGCACCGAGGCGATCCGCCCGCTCTTTTCCCACTCCCGCGGGTCGAAGTACGGGCCGGTCGTGTCGGGCCGGATGCCCCACCAGCTCCCATCATAATCGGCCTCGCGGTGATAGAGGCGCACCAGCGTGGCCAAAATGTCGCGGCGTGCCTCGAGGGAGCGAGCCGTCGCCAGTTTCCTGATGAGCCCCTCGACGGCCTTGGGGTCATGCATCGACCGCAGGGCGCGCAAGGCTCCCTCGCGATGCGGTCCGTCGATCGCGTCGACACAGGCATCGACCGCGTGGAGCAAGACCAGGGCCCGAGCGGCCAGGTGCGGCACCGCCCGGTCCGGGTCGGGCTGGGCGTTCACCGGCCTCTTCGTCGGCATCGGCGCGCCCTCGGCGCGCGAGGTCAAGGGGATGATGCTGGGAGCCGCTCCGATGTCTCCCAATCGCCCGAGCGCGATCAAAGCCTGCGCCGGACGCGGGACGACGGATCGAGAAGCGCCGCGCGAAACGGCGCGGCCTCGACTCCGGCAAGCTCCGTCTTGCGGTCGGCCAGCGCCGCAGCGCGAACTCGCGAATGGCCGCGTCCGCGGCAAGCTTGCGCAAAACCTCGTGCGAAGCGGCACCGCTGAGCTGTTTGAGCGCAAACAGGGCCGCGACGCGCCCATAAACGGGCCTGGACGCGCCCAACGCGAGCTCGGTGAGGGCTAGGGTCGTCTCCGGCGACCGACCCCGGCGCAGGATTTCGCGCTGGCAGTGGAAGCGAAACGCAGCGTTGGGGCCGCACAATGCGACGATCAGCTCGGCCAGCGCGAGTGCCTTCGGATTGACGGGTGAGGCAGGGCTCCAGCCGGGGGGCGCGACGCACGCGAGGAAGCCGACTTGCGGGCCGACGTAGACGCTCGCCTCGCCCCCGCGCCAGCTCGCCACGTAGAGCCGGCCGTCGGCGCCGATGTCCATGCCCGTCGGCCGGGGGATGTCGAGAAAGACGCTCGAATTGGCGCGGAACGAGGCGCCGGCGGGCTTCAGGTCGTGCAGATAGACCTGGCTCCGGCCCCAGTCGCCCGTGAGCAGCGCAGTGCGATAGGCTTCGGGCCAGCGCTCGTCGAACAGGGAGAGCGCCCCGGTCCCGCCGCCCTGGCCGTACGCACCCAAGGGCGGCATGATCTCGTCGGGGAAGTTTGCGAATATCCGCGGATAGCCGTAGTCGGCGGTCTGGATCAGGTGGCTGACGCGCACGTCCCAGCCGGCGCCGTCGTTGGTGTTGTCGCGCGTGAACAGGTTCATGAACGGGTCGATCGCGATGGCGAACGGGTTGCGCAGGCCGACGGCGAAGACCTCCAGCTCGGTGCCGTCGGGCCGCACACGGAGGATGCCGCCACCCCTCTGGGAGAGCGTGGTGCCGTCCTTCCCCTTTGCACCATGGAAGCCATAGTCGCCGACGGCGATGTAGATCCAGCCATCGAGCCCCATGCGAATGCCGTTGGTCGTGTGGTCGCCGCCCCTCTCGTCGATCAGACTCGTGGTGAGCCCGGAGACCAGCACGTCCTGCCGGTCGGAGGTGCCGTCGCCGTCGTCGTCACGGAAGACGCTCAAAAACGGCGGGTGCAAGACCCAGACCTTCCCATCCTGCGCGATCACGCCTCGCGGGTGTTCCATCTTGGCGAACACGTTCACGCGGTCGGCCTTGCCGTCGCCGTCGTCGTCGATAGCGCGGACGACCCGGCCGCCCCCGGGAGTCCTTCCGAGCGAACCCTGTTCGTCCACAGCGACGTACACCGCGCCATCCGGCGCGACGGACAGGGTCACCGGATAAAGCACCTTGGGCGGCGCCGCGAACAGACTGACCTTGAACCCCGGCGGGGCCTTGACGACCTCGCCGATCGTTTTGTCATCGACCGGCTTCGGGGGCGTGCCACCGCCCGGTGGGCCGAAGTTGAATCGCGGCCGGTAGCCGTCTTTCTTGCCGCCGAGCTGATCGGCGATCGAGGCAAACCGCTTCTCGGCGAAGGTGTGCAGGTCGGGGGCTGCCGGGGCGCCGGGCGGGCCGAACCCGACCGGCGGCTCCGCACGCTCGGCTCGCGATGCAGCCTCGCGCTCCAGGATGGCCCGGGTCGCGCCTTCGATCGCCCCCACGTCGGCCAGCAGGCGATCCTTCTGGAAGACGGTCGTCGCGAGATCTTTGACGATCTTCTGATGGGCCTCGCTGACGTCTTTGATGGCAAGCAACCGGTCGGCCAGGCGGTTCGGGCCCCCGTACGGGCGGGCGAGGCTCATGTCCATGAGCTGATCGGCCGAGCCCATCATCAGGAAATTTGCGAACGAAAGCTCCTGATCGCCCGGGATGAAGACGAACCGATTCGTGTTCGGGTCGAGAAACAGGGCGTAGTTGTACGCAAGCGTGAAGAAGCCGTCGGCGTTGGCGATCAGCGCCTGGACGGCCATGAAGCGCAGGAACTTGTCGACGTCGAGATAGGAGGCGATCTCCTTGCGGAATTGCTCGTCATCGGCCCGCTGGACCAGGCGGACAAAATCGATCAAACGCTTCGCCTCGGCAGGTGTCGGCTCGGCCAGGGGGCGGTAAGGGCCGCGGTATTTCTCCCAGTCGTCGCCCAGGAAGTCGAGGCCACGGAGTCCCTGCGGCCTCACGAGGAGGCCCTTGTCGGTGTGGAAACGGTCTTTCAGGAACGCCCGGTCCACGGGCTCGACGAGAGTGTAAAGCCCGAGGTACGCTTTCTGATGTTCGCCGGGGACAGTGAGTGTCACCTCGGCGAGCGCCGTGCACGGCGCCGGCACGCCGGCCGCGCGGAAGAGTGTGAAGGCAAGTACCTCGCGTGCTTTCGTGGGGTCAAGTGCCCCGCCCTGGAGCTGGAGGGCGTGCAGGCTGTGAAACTCCGCGTGACCGGCGCGGTCCAGATCGACGAGGAACGAGCGCTTCAGGCCCCCGGCCGAAGCCATGTACGAGGCGTTGCCCGCGTAGCGGAGGCCGACGCCCTGGAATGTCTTACCCTCCGCCGTGATCGCCCCGCGCGCCCAGCGGAACTCGATGCCGAAGAGATTCCTCTCGCTCTCCCGTTCCCCGGGTTTCCGCTGGCGCGGGGCTGGCGGTGGGCCCCCGAAGCCACCAGCCGGGGGGGGTGGCTGCAAGGCCTCGTACTCGTCGGCCGAGATCTCGATATGGACGGGCACGACCCTCGTCAAACCGAAGAGGTCCGCCCCGGCGGCGTTCCCTTTGACGTCGCCGTCACCCGGGGACCCCAGGAGCGGCAACACCGCGCCAGCCAGGACGATTGCAAAGCAGAAGAAGGCCGCCCTTCTAGCGAGGGCACGTCGACGCATTGTGGGACCTCATGAGGCAATGGCCGCTGGGCGGAACGAAGGACCGTCGTCTTTCAAAAAGCGGAGCGACACGGCTGGCGGCGACGCGCCTATCAGTCAGAGATGCGTTCCGCGGAGGTGTGTCGCGCGCCGGTCGCCCGGATTTTTCTGGCAGGCGCGCAAGCCTTTACGCGGCTTAGACGACCGGCGGGAATTCTCTTACCCGCGATCCGCTGCGTCCATACCAACCGGACGCCGCTGTTGGGAAGTCGCGCGGTTTGGGATGCGCGCTGGCGACATCCCGACCGGTCTTCCGCGATCGGGAGCCGGAGGGTTGCCGGCTTTGCAGTGATGATGCGGCCCTCGTCTGCGTCAATCGAGTTGAGCATCATCCTCGAGAGGGCATGGCCGGATGGGATTGCTCGCGATATCATCGAAAGTGGAGGTGCCCATGCGATACAAGGTCGTGCTCCACCGAACGGAGGAGGGGATCAGTGTCTCGGTGCCGGGGCTGCCCGGCTGCTGGTCCGAGGGTGATACCGAAGACGAGGCGCTGGAGAATATCCGCGACGCGATCCGCGAGTATCTGCGCCCCTCGACGATCAGATGCGCGACGTTGACGTTCGCGAAGTGGAAGTGGCGGTGTAGACGTGGCAAGGATACCGGGTGTCAATCACCTCGATGCCGTTCGCGCTCTGGAGAAAGCCGGCTTCCAAATCATCCGACAAGGCAAGCACATCGTGATGAGTAACGGGACTCGCCTGGTCGTCCTTCCGAGGAATAATCCGATCAAGGCGTTCACCATGGGCGGGATCGTTCAGGATGCCGGTCTGACGGCGGACGAATTCCGCAAGCTGCTTTGAACATTGGGCCTGTCCGCGAAGCTGGCGATGCGCATTGCTACGGATGAGCAATTGAACCCGTTCCTTGGGAACCGCCGATCAGCACGCGTGTAGTCATTGACGAATACTGCACGGGTCGCATACGTGCGTAGCGGCTTGGGGGCCGGCTTCCACTCGCCATTCGCCTTAGCGTACTGTCGCTCAGCGGGGCGTCTGCTTCGCCTCGCGCTGCCCCCGGAATGGCGCGGGGAAGGCGCTGAGCGGGCCGCGGATCGGATTGCCGGCCAGCTCGTTCCAGCGCCCTACCTGCTCCCTGGTGAGAACGGCGAGGATGCGCCCCACCGCCGGCTTGCCGGCGTCTTCGAAGGGCTTTCCCGATTGCATCTCGCGGATCTGGCCAAAGAGGGCCGCGTCCTCGATTGCGCGGATCCGTTCGCGCTGAGCGGTCGTGAGGCCGAGTGCCTCGACGACCTCCGGTTCCCTGAATGCGGCCGGACCCTCCGACTGGAGGGCGATCTGGCCCAGCCTCACCTGTTGCGAAGGCGTGAGGATCGCGTCGACTTCTGCCTCGTTCTTGCGGGCCTGCTCCAGGGCGATCCGGACGCGCTCGGCCGGGGGGGGAAGGCGAGTGGGGTCGCCGAAGGAATCCTTCCAGCGTGCGGCGGCACGTGCGGAGAGCTCGGCCACTTTCGCCCTCTGCCCTTCGTCGAGCCGCAAATCGTCGAGGGCCGTCGGCTGGATCAGCAAATAAAGCTGCCCGGCAGCACGAAGGACCGCCAGGTCGGCAAGGATCGTCTCGACCCGCCGCGTGGTGTCGCGGAGCTCGGCCTGCGCATCCGGGTCGCTCCGCCGCTCGGCGATGAACTCGCGGTAGTAGGCCAGTGCCGAGCCGAGGAGTCGCCTGCGCAGCCCCTCCATGCCCGGCCGGTGAGCAAGCTCCTCCTCGCTGGCCCGGATCAGCTCGTCGACCGCCCGGCGGGCCAAGCGGAACCGCGCCTCGGCCTCCTCGGCGCGCTGATGCTCCCGGAGGTAGGCCGCTTCGGCATTCTTCTGCTCGGCAAGCGTCTTCGCCTGTTCGCGACGGACAACGGCCGTACTGATGAGCGATGCGGCCGATACGAGGATCAAGGCCGCCACGCCCGTTCCGACCGCTGCCGGATGCCGGCGCGACCAGCCGCGGAGACGTTCCCAGGAGGTCGGCCGGCGCGCACGGATCGGCCGGCCGTCGAGGAACCGCTCCAGGTCGTCGGCCATCTCGAGCGCCGTCGCGTAACGGTCGGCCGGCTCCTTGCGGAGCGCCTTCAGCACAATGGTCTCCAGCTCCGCGGGGATCGAGGGCTCGAGAGAACGGGGGGACGCGGGATCATCGTCGGCGATCTGCCGGATCAAAGCGTGTCGATCGCGCCCGTCGAAGGGGGGGCGGAGCGTGAGCATCTCGTACAGCGTCGCGCCCAGCGAATAGACGTCGCTGCGGTGATCGACGATTCCGCGGCGGGCGAGGACCTGCTCGGGGCTGGCGTAGCGAAGCGTGCCGAGCATCTCCCCCGTGATGGTGAGCCCGACGTCCCCGGTGACCTGGGCGAGCCCGAAGTCGGTGACCCAGAGCTGCCCGCGAAGGTCCAGGAGCAAATTTCCCGGCTTGACGTCGCGATGAATGATTCCCGCCTGGTGGGCGTGCTCGAGCGCCAGCGCCGCTTGCCGGCCCAGCCCGGCGACCCGCTCGAAGTACCGCCGGCGTCCGGCAGACCGCTCGCGCGAGATCGTCGTCGCCGCGGATGTAGCCCCACCGCTCGGAGTTGACTGGGGGCCTCCTGCGGGCGCCTCGGTGACATCCACGTCGTCACGCCGCTCTTCGCCAGGACCCCGCAGCTCGGCGATGAGTGCGGCGAGACTCTGGCCATCGATGAACTGCATGGCGTAATAGTGGACGCCGCGCTCGCAGCCGACCGCGTGTACCGGCACGATCTTCTCGTGCTGCACGTGGGCCGCCGCGAGGGCCTCGGTCTTGAAGCGCTGGAGGCGGCGGGGGTCGATGGCCGCGGCGAACGGGAGGACCTTGAGCGCGACCCGCCGGCGCAGCGAGATCTGCTCGGCCTCGTAGACGACCCCCATCCCGCCCCGGCCCACCTCGCGCAGGAGGCGAAAGTCGCCCAGCTCGCCGAGGCCCGGTGGAGGATCATTGGGCTCATCGTGGGGATCCGCGCTCGGCCCGTGGGCGTCGCTCTCTCGCGCGACGCGAAGGGGCGCCGCGAGCCGCGCCATCTCGTCGTGGCCGGCGAGGAACGCCTCCAGGTCGAGCCGGAGGTCGGGGTGTGCCGCCAGGAGCCGGCCGCGATCGGGTTCGCGGCCCTCCTCGAGTGCCTCGACGTAGGCCAGAAGGACCTGGTTGCGGCGGTCCTCGCGGTCGGGGTCGTCGGTGACGTCATGTGCCATCGCCTGACTCCCCCCGCTCGCGGAGTAACTCGCGGAGTCTTTTGAGCCCGCGGAAGAGCAGGCCGACGGCGGCCGGGCGCGTGCGGCCGATCTTCTCTGCCACTTCGGCCACCGGTAGCCCCTTCAGGTAGTGCAGCTCCACGACCCGCCGCTCGACGTCCGGTAGACCGGCGAGGGCCTGGGCGAGCCGCAAAAGCTCCTCGCCGCGGACGGCCCCCTCGCTCGGGGAGGTCTGGTCAGCCGCGAGCAGGCACTCCAGTCGCGATGCGGAGCGATCCAGCTCGGCCTCGAGAGATCGCTCCCGGCCGGGATCGCGCGCCTGGGTCTCGAACCGCCGGGCCGCCGCCGCCAGGGCGTTGGCCAGGATGGCGCGGAGCCACGCGAGCCACTCGCCTTCCGTACGGCCTCGGAACTGGTCCCGCCGCTCGTGGGCCTGAAGGATCGCCTGCTGGACGACGTCGGAGGCGTCGAGTTTCGCGCGAAGCCGCGGCCCGATCTGAAGCCGGACCAAGAGCAGGAGGTAATCGCGGTGGTTCTCGATCTGGCGGATATCCTCGCGAGCGGTCGGTCGCATCGTTCCGCGCCCTCGTTAACCGTCGGTACGGTGTTCAGCCAGTTATCGGTGTCGGCCCTGTATTCAGGGTACGTTAGCGCCCGGCTGCACCGATAGATCCATGTCGCTTTCACCTTTCGACTCACGACTCCAAGAGGTCAGCTCCGGTAAACGGTCCTTTGCCGGCTCCCGTGCGCTCATCCTTCGGGTCAAAACCGTTTAGCGAATCTGACCCCTGGGTTTTCGGGCGGATCAATAACTTGACCACACCGGCCGAAAACTCCGGCACCACTCTGGGGGAGCATGACGCAGGCCGAGAGAGACAGGAGTGGCCGAATTTGGTAAGATGTCGGCCATCCCGACCCGAAAGCGCACGATAAACGTATGACTCACACGGATTTCAACCACATCCTGAACAGCCTCAAGTCCCTGTCGCCGGAGCAGGTGCGGCGGCTTCGCCAGCAGCTCGACCGCCAGCTCAACCAGCCCAAGACGCCGACCGCCAAGCCGTCCGGTAAAACAGCCAAACGCACCGAGGCCGCCCCGCCGAAGAAGAAGATGACCGAGGCGGACTTCGATCAACACCTGCTGAAGATCGGCCTCATCTCCTCTCTGCCCGACCCCGCCCTGGACATCGACGACGACGATCCCGACGATCAGCCCGTCACTATCAAGGGAGAGCCGCTGTCGGAAACCATCATCCGCGAGCGGCGTTGAGGTGGCGGAACGCCGTGCAACTGGCCGCCTGCCTCAAAATCCGCCGGGAGCGCCAAGACGCCGGTTTGGCCCCGGTGACACTGATCTCCGCCGATCAGGCCCTCAACGACGCCGCCACGGACGCGGGGCTGCCCGTGGACGACCCGCGCACACATCCCTAAACAGCAACTGTGTCGTCGGCAACAAGTTGGCAACAATGTTGGCAATATCAGCCAAATGTGGCCACAATACACGCGGATCGAGGCCGTATCGTGACCGAACCGAAATCAAGCACTTTACGTATCGCCAGGACGTGTTGCCAATATCAAGCCAATGGCAGACGCGCCGGACTCAAAATCCGGTCCTCGAAAGAGGGTCTGGGTTCAAATCCCACCTTCGGTACTAAATCAACTTCGCCACACAATCCGCGCAAGAGTCGAGGCGCCGGCCGAAGAGTGGCGCAGGCAGGCTCTTGAAAATAGGTCTGACGCCCTTGCCGAAAAGAGATTTACCGCGGAGCTCAGCCGCGTTTTCGTTTTGGTTTTCGCTGCCGAACCGTCACGATGACTGGCTTGGAACTGCTTCGGAGGAGCGCCGTGTTGCCACTATAAGAAACCTGGATCGGATCATGCCCGACTGGCAATGCCTTGGTCTTGAAAGTGAACTTGCCATGTCGGAGCAGATAAGTGCCCAGGCTCGTGTTTCCGTCGCTGAATGTGACAGTCCCGGTGGCTATTGATCCTGTGACGCCGAGGATACTCACCGAGACGCTCAGGGTGATGGATTGTCCGACGGTCAAGGACCTTGGCGTCGCGGTCAACAGGGTCTTCGTCTGGAGAAGGAGTGGAGGCGGCGTGTGCGTCACCGTCAGAATCGCCTCGCCGGTGACGCCGCTGAGGCTGGCGGTGATGGAGGAAGTGCCCGTGGCCAGGGCTCTGGCCAGACCCGTGGTCGAGATGGTGGCCACCGAGGGCGTCGCCGACGCCCAGGTCACCTGGCTGGTGAGGATCTCGGTCGAGTTGTCGGAAAAGCTGCCAGTGGCGATGAACTGCTGGGCGGCCCCGACGGCGATGCTCGGGTTGGCCGGCGTCACCGTGATCGACCGAAGGATCGGCGCGCGCGTTACCGTCAGCATCGTCGCGCCGCTGACACCGCTGAGGCTGGCGGTGATGGAGGAAGTGCCCGTCGCCAAGGCCCGGGCCAGCCCCGTGCTTGAGATGGCGGCCACGGAGGGAGCCGCGGACGCCCAGGTCACCTGGCTGGTGAGGTTCTCGGTCGAGTTGTCGGAGAACGTGCCGGTTGCGGTGAACTGCTGGGCAGCCCCGATGGGGATGGTCGGGCTGGCCGGCGTCACGTCGATCGACTGGAGCGTCGGTGGAGGGTTGAGATGGACGATCCACCCCTCTGTGCTGCCTTGAGGGTCGAGACCATTGCCGACGATCGTGTTTCCGTCGGGGGTTATGGCGGTCGCCGCAGTCAGCGTCCACCCGGTAAGCGAGGGGCCCAGACCATCAGATGTCAATGCTTGCTGGAGATTCTGGACGCCCGTGGCCTGATTCCAGATGAATGCTCGGTTGCTCGTATTTCCGCCTCCGCCTCCATTTGCTGGTGGACTCATCAGACCGACGATTGTCGCTCCCTCCGTTGAGGCAGCGGTTGCTGAGCCGGTGACATAGCCGGCCGGCCAGGTCAGGGGCGTCACCACCCCATTGGTCCATTCGAACGCTTGCGTGTTGCCCCCGGCGCCGTTGCCACCTATCGAGCCCACCACGACGGAACCATCCGGCGACACTGCTGTGGCATAGCTGCCGGCGCTGTCAGGAAACTGGACCAATGTGCCATTTTTCCATTGCCATGTTGCCGAGAGCCCCCCTGTGCCGCCGCCGGGATTCCCGGCGACAACGGCACCGTTTGCTGAGATGGTGGTGCCGATAAAAGGAATTGAACCAGGGATGCCTGGATTCGAATAATCACCCGGGGGGAGGATGATCTTCAGGGTCGCGCCAGTCAGCATATAGGGAGACGAGCCGCCAGTTACTGGTACGTCGCCAACGATGATCGTGCCGTCTGACGATACCGAATTCGCGCTGCCGCTCCCGCTGCCGTTCCCCCCCACTTGAGAGATCGGGGCCGCAATGCCATTGGCCCAGCGAAACGCCCCTCCGCCGATACCAAGGTTGTCGCCGACGATGACGGAACCATTTCCAGAAACGCCGGTTGCGAGGCCCGGATAGATATTTCCCGAGGAATCGCGCAGGAGCACCACACCGCGGTTCTGGGTCCAGTAAAAGGACCCCCCGCCGTTGTTCAGGTTTCCGACAACCACGGAACCATCCGCTGATACAGCGGCCGCGGTGTTAGCACCTAGCCCCTGGAAAGAGGCCAGGAGCGCCCGCGCTTCCAGAGGACTCACGCATGGCTGGTGTGCGCGGCTTTTTCGCCTGGCTAGAGCGCGGCCGCGTGCATTGACGAACGGATTGAGTATGCCCAGGATCCGGAGCATGGCTTTCCTCGATGCTTGGCGTGATTCGACACACCCTTCGCTGACTCTTCAGACTTGTAAAGAGTCGTAGCAGCGTTTCAGAGGGTCAAAGCGCCAGCGACGACCTCCATGACGCCTTCCGTCCTCTCTTGCGCCGCGACCAGAGAAAACCGATCCCGCTGAGCCCAACCGCCACCAAGAACAGGGCGAGCGACGAGGGCTCGGGGGCCGCGGCGGAGCTTGTGCTGAGGGTGAAGCTCCCGCCGTCGCCCGGGGGTAGGCCTGGGTAGCTCACAACGAACGTCAGAGTCGATATATTCCCAAGGAGTTCCACCGAGCCGTACGCCGACCGTGGCCCCGAGGTCAGGGGAGGGCTACTTGGATCCTGCCCAACGCCCGTGTTTGGGTTGAGGTCCAGGACCGTGTTGCCGCTGACCCCTAGGCCATCACCGCCCCCTCCGTTGCCGCTGAGGAGGCTCAGGCCGGTCAGTCCGCCGGTGAGCGAGAAGGTGTCCGCGCTGGCGTCCAGGTTTGCGACATGGAACACGGGGTCTGTCACCGGTGAGCCGAAGGTGATCGTCACGGTCGCGGTGCCCGAGGACGCAAACTTATCATACCCGACCTGGTCAGTCAGTGGGATCGACGGGGTATAAATGTTGCTGTAGCTATACTGCGGCGAGGTGTTGTTCGTCACGGAATTGTCCCAGCTAGCGAGCCCCATCAGGTTCCACTGATAACTCCCGTCGTTCGCCGTGATCGCCCCCGTGACCGTGACGCCGTTGAGCGTACCCGTGAAAGTGCCCGATGTGCCGGGCGTCACGGTCGTGAGATCCAGAAAGCCGGCTCGAGCCGCTGGCCCGCCGATTAACGTGAACAGCGCAACGCCTACGAACCCGAAACTTCTCATGAAGCTACCTCCCAGGATCAAGTTCACAGGCCAGGTCCGCCCCCTGGAGCCATCGGGCGATCTTCGACGGTGCGACAGGGGACCCGGACGCTCAATCCCGCCTCGCGTCGGCACCGGTCCATTGTTCAGGCGTGGTACAACCCGGTAGACTGTGTCTTTCTGGAGTGGCTGGTGTTTGGGCAGAGTATCGTCTCTCCCTAAGCATTACGAAGCGTGTTAACACAGTTCCCGATGGTTTCGGCTGCGGGCGTCTGACGGGTTCGCTGAAGAACCCTTCGACATGGGGGCGCAGATGATGCGGAAGGACGGGGGCACAACCAGCCCGTTGCTTCTGAAGAGGGTCGCCGACTGGGCCGATCATCGCGCGTGGTCCGACTTCTTCAAAACCTATGATCCCCTGATTCGTTCCTGGTGTGGCGCCTATCGCCTGGACGACGGCACCCTCGACGACCTTTGCCAGCAAATCTGGATCGAGCTGGCGGATCGAATACTTACCTACCGGTACGATCCGGGCAGGACGTTTCGTGGCTGGCTCCGGCAGTTCTGCCATTCCCGGGCGGTTGACCTGCTTCGCAAGCGGAGAATCGAGCTGGCCCATTTTGTCCTCGATCGGCCGGCCGATGAACTCCTGCCGGCCGTTGATATGTTGGACCGCGCGGCAGACGCGGTGTCCGAGTCGCGCCGTTCGGTTCTGCTGTCTCAAGCGGAGCAGGTCCAGCACGCGGTGAAAGATCGCGTGGAACCGCGGACCTGGCAAGCCTTCTGGCGGATCGCCGTGGAGGGCTGCTCGTTTCGCGAGACCGCTCTGGCTCTGGGAATGTCGTACGCGGCCGCATATGCGGCCCACAAGCGAGTGGGACGAATGCTCCGCGCCGAGGGCAAGCGTCGCCTCACCAAGGAATGTCCCGGGGGTCCTGAAGCCATCGCGCCCGATCTCTCCTGATGCAAGGCGATCTTCTCCATGTCCACTTGCCCTTCCGACGAGACCCTCGCCCGGCTCGGCCACGACTCGCCCGACGGTGCGGAATGGTCCGCGGTCGAGGCGCATGTCCAATGTTGTGAAAAATGCGTGGGGTCGCTGGAGAAGCTGTTATCTCACGACACGGCGACGGCCCCGGAACCGGCGTCGGCATTGCTTCCGGCCGAGGAGAACCTGCCGCTCATCCCCGACTTCGAGATCGACGGCGAACTGGGACGCGGCGGCATGGGTGTGGTCTACCGGGCGTGGGAGCCCAGGCTCGCGCGCACGGTCGCCCTCAAGGTCGTGCCCAGCGGGCCGATGACCGGCTCACGCGAGCGAAAGCGCTGGCTTGCCGAAGCACGGTGCGTCACCCGGGTTTGCCACCCGAACATCGTCCAGATTCACGAGGCGGGCGAGGCCGACGGTTGGCTGTACCTGGTGTTGGAATTCGTGCCAGGAGGGAGCCTGAAGGAGCGGCTTTCAGGGCCAGTGCCGCCCCGAGCCGCCGCCGAGTTCATGAGACCGGTTGCCGCGGCGCTGACTGCGGTCCACGCGGCCGGCCTGCTTCACCTCGATCTGAAACCCTCGAATATCCTCCTCGATTCCCCGCATGAGGCACCCTGGCAGAGCGCGGCTCCCAAGGTCGCTGACTTCGGTATCGCCCGGTCCCTGGCCGATCCGGACCCGTCGGCAACGAGCCTGGCAGGGCCGTGGGGCACCCCCTCCTACATGGCCCCGGAGCAGGCGACCGCGTCCCGCGCCGACGTCGGGGCGGCGGCCGACATTCATGCTCTGGGCGCCATCCTGTACGAGCTGCTGACCGGCCGCCCGCCGTTCCAGGCAACTTCGGCGCTGGAAACGCTTGATCAAGTCCGCGGCCAGAAACCGGTGCCCCCACGGCGACTGAATCCGAAGATCCCCCCCGACCTCGAAACCGTCGTTCTCAAGTGCCTGGAGAAGAACCCCGCCCGGCGCTACGCCTCGGCCGAGGCGCTGGCCGACGACCTGAGCCGCTTCCTGGAAGGCCGTCCGATCAAGGCGAGGCCCGTCTCACCGATCGAGCACGCCTGGCGCTGGTGCCGCCGTCAACCTGTGCTCGCGGCCCTGGCAGCAACGCTGGTACTGACGCTGATCGGGAGTTTCCTGGGCTTACTGGCTCTGTTGCGGCGGACCGAGGCCCAGCGAGCGCGTTCCGAGGCGAACTATCAGGTGGCATCACGATCGCTGGATGAACTTGTAAGGGTCTTTTCTTATGAACAGTATGACACTCCCGTGATGCACTTTAAAGTCAATCGTTTGAAAACTCTGGAGGTCGCTCGCTCTCAGGTAGTCGAGCTTTCGAAACGATATCCTCTGGACATCGGCAGTCTGAAGCGACTCGCGACGATCGACAATTGCCTCGCGACTGCCTACGCGTACGATAGGAAGCAAGACGAGGCGCTGTCGATCATGGAGGAATCTATCGGCTATTGCGAGGCATACCTCGCTCTGAGTCCCGGCGACGTGGAGATCCAACAGCAACAGCTTCGATCAGCCTGCTGGATGGTGCTCAGTCTCAGTGACTCCAGGAACGACCAGCTTTATGATCAATGGAACGCCCGGACGATCGCGATCTTGAAGCGATTGAAATCACCACATAACGTCCATGTCGGTTGGATCTTTGGACTCAGCGATCGCCATCGTCGCCACGCGGATTCTCTGATGTTTCGTGGCGAATCCGATCGCGCGCGCAAGGAACTCGAAGATGACCTCGATCTCGTCAGATCCGTGCCGGTCGCGGAAACCGCGTTTCCCGAATTCGCCTTGAGCGAGGCGTTGACTCTCGCCGCTTTGGGACAAGGGTCGGGCGAATTCACGCCCCTCGGGTTCCCGCTCCGCTCGCAGCCAGCGAACGCCTCGCTCCATGATCTGGAACAGGGCCTCGCCGAAATGGCGGCGAGGCGGATCGGCTGGCGGCCATCGATTGTCGAGCCACCCTGGCTCATACCGGACCATCTTCCAACCGAAGCATGGACGGATCGCGTGATCTGCTCGATCAAGTCCGACGCCTCGAAGTTCGGCCTCGATCACACTCGGATTCTCGCGATCGGCTGGATGATGAGGCACCACTGCGCCAGCACAATGACGTGGCAAAGACAGGTCGGCAAACTGGGCGACGCACATCGGATCGCCGATCAACTCGTCGCGCTGGCCGAACGGCTCACGCAATTGTATCCTGATCAAGCCGCCGCCTACATGCTTTTGAGCGAAGGTTATGTCCAGAGAGCGAAAATCGCCTATCGCGAGGACGAGGCACCCGTGATCGAGCGGTGGGAGCGCAAGGCCCTCGACGCGGCCATCCACGCGGCGACGCTTGAGTCCGCAAATGACGAGGCGTACGGCCTCGTCAAAGACGCCGCGCCCGCTTGAAGAAACTGGTATCAAAAGAATAACAATATGTACATTCGCCTAGCATTTCCGCCCAGTCTGGCAAGGTGGGAACGGCAGCCCAGCTCCTCACTTCCTGAATACCACCCGCGGCGCTTTCGGCATCGCGCCGCAAACCAACGTGGCTACAATGCCACGGGCAGAACAGCGGTGATGGAACCGTTTGCCATACAAGTAACTTAACTGTCAGTCCAACTTGTTTCCAACGTCACGTTGATGGCAGACGTACCGGACTCAAAATCCGGTCCCGGTACAGGGGTTGTAGGTTCAAGTCCCACCTTCGGTACTCAGTCGATCCTTGCATCTGGCTGCGATCACTTCTCCACGACAACACGCCGCGGGGCGAGCGCGTGCACGGCCTGCCGACGAAGGTGAGGCAGATCTGGTTGATGGCGCCGGTCAGTCCCAGCAGGGCCCACGCTCGAGCGGGCGACGGGACGCTCGGGGAATCTGGTTCCAGACACTCCGGGATCTGCTTTGCGTGACCGCTCAGCAGCCCGTTCTACGCGGGATAGGGATCGAATGGTGAGCTCCAGTCGATGAGCAGCTTCGTTGGCTGGGCGCAGGCGCTGCGGGACTCGGGGACTGGACGATCGGAGGATGGTCGGGAATCACGACCTGGCCGATCTTGTCGGCCCCGTCCTCGGTAAACCAGAGGTTGCCGTCGGGACCGGCTGTGATGCCCAACGAATAGCTGCTGGACGTCGGGATCGAAAACTCCGTGACGAGGTGGGATGTGGGGTTGAGCATACCGATCTTGTTGGTGTGCGACTCGGTGAACCAGAGGTTGCCGTCGGGCCCAGCCGTGATCGCCGACGGATAGCTATCTGGGGTGGGGATGCGGAACTCTGTGATGGCGTGTGTCGTCGGATTGATCACGCCGATCTCGTCGGCACCGCCCTAGGTGAGCCAGAGGTTGCCGTCGGGCCCGGCCGTGATCGCGTTGGGCCCGGCGCCGGGCGTGGGAATGGGGAACTCACTGATGGTCACGGCCAGCAGACAGCGCGACTCCAAGCTCTCGACGAGCGGGCTCCCACGCGTCCTGCGGGATCGTGCTGCACTCCTTCGCTCGATCCGCCGCCTTGCCCGGGGATCGCGCGAATTCGCGCTCCCCTTCCCTAGGAGCGGCATTAACGTCTTCTCCTCTTTCCCATTCTAACAAAACGACCGCAGACAAACTCCCAAAAACTCCGGGCGGTACGTTATACTTCGACTTTTCGGCAGAATTTGTGGCTAAACGATCCCACCGGTGAGGACGTACGCTGATAAACTTCGGAGCTCGCTTCATTTCCCTGATGCTGGTCACCGCCGGCGTCGACGCGATCTTCCCGCACACGAACCACGAGTGGGCTCCCTCCGTTCGCAGATCGTGCGTCATCTGCGTCATGGCTGTTGCCCTGCGTCATCAGGAGACGGTAGGACCCGCAGAACTGGGACCAGTGGAACGCGCTGGGTTCAGCGATCCCAGGCTGAAGAGCGACGCCGGCCGCCGCGTCTCATCGCACGGATCGGACGGATCGGACGGATCAGACGGATCAGACGGATCAGACGTGGCGGCCGGCGTCGGCTCGCCGACCGCTTCCTTTCCTGTGACACTTCCGGCCACGCCTTTTCATGAAGCGCACGACTCAAGTCACGGTGTAGACGCCGGAGATGTCGTCGTCGCCCGTCGACGCAAAGTTGAAAAGGACCTTGCTCGACTTGCTGAGCGTCACGCCGGCACCGGTGTCGATGGTGAGGCCGCCGCCTGAGTCGTGGCCGGCTGAGTCGCCCGTGCCGGCGACGCCACCCGACGCGCTCGCAACGATCCATGTAGCATCGATCGCGGCGGAGCTCCCCGCCAAGACCGTGAGGCCGCCGCGGGAGCGGTTGCCGCCATCGCTGCCCGACCCGCCGGCGCCACCGACGGCCTGATTATCAACCAACGTGCTGTCGGCCAGAGTTGACGAATCGCCCAGGTTGGCGACGATCGCGTTCACGTCGTTCAGGTCGACGATCCCGTCGCCATTGACGTCGCACAGCAAGCGGTCGAGGTGATGCATGGCCGCCTGACCGTTGCGCAGGTGGACGTCGATCTCGTAATAACGTCGGCGGCCGTCGTGGTGGGATTGCCGCCCAAACCGCAGGCGCCGAAAGCGATCTCGACGACCAGCAGCAGCGGTTCCCGAGCACTCATCTCAGCTTTGGGCCCGACCGAAATTCAACGACCCGGTACAGCCCCGATCCGAGCGGTCCGACCATCGCCGTCTCGTGGTGTGAGCCGCGCGTGTGCAAACGCGGCCGGCCGAGCGTCGCTCGCCGGCCGGCCGCGGGATACGGTCAACATGGCTCTCGCAACTCAAGCGCGCCGAGGCAGCACCTTGGTGCGGGGAGCCGGTTTGCCCGGAGGCGCCGGCGCCGATCCCGGCGGGGGTGGTCCGACGGTCGCCTGGAATGACTGCGTGATCACCTGGTTTGCGCTGTCGGGCAGCGGGCCAAAGACCAGGTTACCGTTCTCCGCCGTGCCGTCGTTGAAGTCGGTGTAGCTCGGTTCGGTGCTCGTGGCGGTGAGGGGGTTGGAAGCGGCGTAAGTGATCGTTCCGGCTCCCCCGGCGAACGTCGACGTGTTGCCGCCGAAGTCACCACCGATGTTGAACTGGAAGGCGGCCAGAGGCGCGAGATTCGCGGTGGTCGCCGGCTTTTTCGTCGTGCGCAGGATCTGGCCGACGATGTCGATCGTCACATTGCCCAGCAGCTTGCCCGTATTGTCGTTCACGGCGTAGGTCGCGCCCGTGACGTTTCCGCTGGAGTCGTTGTTCAACGCGAACTTGAACTGCGAGCCGGCCTTGACCGTCGGGCTCGGCAAGGTGGCAAGCGGCACGTCGATGCGGTTGAGCTCGTCGGAGAGGGAAGTACCGGACCAGGTGTCGATCCTCGCCCAGAGCTGGGTGCTGCTGGGTTCAAGGTAAATGACGTACTGCTGCCACTCCGTCGAGATGTTCGGCCCTTCGGTCGAGTAACCGTTGAACTGCAAGCTCCAGCCATTGGCACTGCTGATCAAATCGACATCGACGTTCAATGTCGCCGAAACGCTCGTGAGGGGCTTGCTACCGTCGCCGAGGAAGTAGTTGAAGTTGCTGATCAGGCCCGTCCCCGGCGGTGGTGGCACCAAAGGGCCGCCGCTGTAGAGGGGGGCCTTGATTCCCTTGGCACCGAAGTCCTTCCAGCCCCAGTTGGAGATGGGTGCCGGATAGCCGGCGTCCAGGATACCCGGCCCCTGGTCTCCTCGGCTGACGCGGATGTATTCGGATCCGGAGAAGAAGTAACACTTGGACCCGCTGTACAGAGCGCCGTCGATGCCGTTGGCCCCGAAGCTGCCCCATTTCCAGTTCGAGATGGGGGCCGGGTAGCCGGCGTCGATGACGCCCGGCCCTACGTCGCCGCGGCGCACGCGAATGTATTCCTTTCCCTTGAAGAAGTAGCAGACCGATCCGCTCCACAACGCGGCGTCGATGCCCTCGGCGCCGAAGGAACCCCAGCCCCAGTCGGAGATGGGGGCCGGGTACCCAGAGTCTACGGTGCCCGGCCCCGTGACTCCCCTGGTCACGCGGATGTACTCCTTGCCGGAGAAGAAGTAGCACTTCGAGCCACTGTAGAGCGCGGCGTCGATGCCATTGGCGCCGAAGCTGCCCCACTTCCAGTTTGAGATGGGTGCCGGGTAGCCGGCATCAACGACACCCGGGCCGGTATCGCCGCGCGTCACGCGGATGTAGCTGTTTCCCGAGAAAAAGTAATCGGTCATCGCGAGCCTCCAGTTGGGGGAACGAACTCACCGCCGTGGGGCCGGCTCGTCCGAAGAAAGGTCGAATTCTCTATCAGGCAGTACTCTCGGTCCTCGAAAACCTAAGCCGATTTCCCTCCTTCTTTTGTTTTTGAGCGCAATGCTCAACTCGTGGTGTAGACGCCGAAGATGTCCTTGTGGCTCGTCGACGCAAAGTTGAAAACGACCTCGCTCGACGTGCTGAGCACCACGATAGCGCCCGAGTCGATGTAGAGGCCACCGCCGACCCCATGGCCGCTGGTGCCTCCCGTGCCTGCGCAGCCGCCCAGCGCGGCGTTGGCAACGATGAGCGTGGTATCGATCGCGGCGGCCGGTACGCCGAGCGCGGGGTTGCCGCCGAGCACGTAGACGCCGCCACCCAGTCCGTTGCCGCCGTTGCCCCCAGCCCCACCGGCGCCCCCCTGGGCCACGTTGAAGATCAACGTACTGCCGGCGACCGAGACGCTGGACGTGTCAGCACCCAGCTCCAGGAAAGCTAGCTCGAATTCGCCAGCGCCGCCGCCATTGGCGATGGCGCCGCCAGCGCCGACACCGCCCGCGGCGCCCTGCCCGCCAGAACCACCCTCGGCCAGGTTACCGGTGAAGAGGGCGTTCGAGACGGTTGCGGTCGAGTCAACGCCATTGTAGAAGCCGCCGCCGAACCCGCTGCCGCCCGTGCCCGGATATCCGGGGCTAGAGCTGCCGCCGCTGCCGCCAATCGCCTGGTTGCCGAGGAAGCTCACGCCCAAGAGTGTCGTGTCAGCAAAGATTTCCGCGGCGAGGCCGCCGCCCGCGGCCGGAGCCCCGGGGCCGGTGGCAGAGTTGCCGCCCTTGGCCTCGTTGCCACTAAAGGTGGTGTTGGTTATTGAGAGCGTGCTGGCAAAGTTGACCAGGCCGCCGCCCCATGCCTCGCCGAGGACGGGGTTGGTGTCAACGCCGCCGACGTTGTCGCCCTGGTCGCCGCCCTTGGCCAGGTTGTCGGTGAACGTGCTATTGGCGATCGTGAGCGGGCCAGCATTGGCGATGGCGCCGCCCAGAGCCTCACCGCCGAACAGCGCGGCGGAGTTGTTGGCCCCGTTGGCCCCGACAGCCTCGTTGCCGGTGAACGCAGTGTTGGTGATGGCCAGCGATGGCGCGGCGAAGGTTTCGTTTTCGCCCGTGCTCAAGGCGCCGCCGTTGGTCGTGCGTCCCAGCGCAAGATTGCACTGGAACGTCGAGTCGGTGATGCTCCCTGGCGAGCTGGTGTTGATGGCGCCGCCATTGCCTTCACCGGTCCCTGTGGCGGGGCCGACCGCCTGGTTGCTCATGAACACACAGTTGGTCACCGAAAGTGAAGGCCCTTGACTGTCGATCGCTCCGCCGGCAGAGCCTTCGGTGATCGGGTTGGTGGAGCTGCCGCCGGAGGCCACGTTCTTCGTGAAGAGGGATTGTGTGACGGTGAGGCTGCCGTCATTCTCGATGCCGCCGCCGCTGCCGTAGTTGCCCGCGGAGTCGGCGCTGGCACTGTTGCCGGCCACGACGACCTGCTCAAGGTTCAGGGTAGCGCCGGCATCGACGAGAATGCCGCCTCCATTGGCGGCGACTTCCTGGCCACCCTTGATCGTCAGGCCGGAGATGGCCACGTTCTGGCCCGCCGCCACCTCGAAGACGCGGCTGGAATTGTTGCCGCTCACAGACAGCTCGTTTGCCCCGGGGCCATCGATCATCACGCTGTCGGTGATCAGCAATTCGCTATTCAGGGTGATGGTGCCGTGCAGCCCCGGCGCGAATGCAATGATCGCATCGCCGGACTGGATGCCCGCCCGTAGCGAGTGGGCGCCGCTGTCACTCAAGCTGGTCACCGTGAAGGTGCTGAGCAGCTTCCGGTCCTCCATCACTTCCAATCGCGGCAGGACCGAGCGCCGCGAGCGGCTGCGACTTGATTCAGGGCGCCGAGACCGAGTCGGACTGCCCGTTGGCAACCGCTGATACCAGGGTGTAAACAACATGATGCAAGTCTTTCTGGAAAGGAACCGATCCGCGTAAAAACATCAGCCTCGCCCGGCGCGGATCGATCGCCGGAGCTGGATGCTTCGTCCCAGTTCACAGTTCTCGTCCCCGGCGCAGACTCGAGCGCCAGGGGCTTGCCGGGCCGGTGAGACACTTGCCTTGCGGCGTGTCTCACCGGCCGCTGCTTTTTCCTCTGTTCCCGCGGCCTGTGATGTGCACTAACCGCTACACCACGGTGTACGTTCCGAAGATATTGGGGTAGCTGGTGGAGGCGGTGTTGCCGACGAAGCTCCCAAGCGTAGAGGCGTCGATGAACGCGGAGGCTCCGGTTCCTATGAAGATGCCCCCGCCCTCACCCAGGTTTCCAGCGGCGCCGCCCTGCGCGGTATTGTAAGAAAGAGTATCGCCGTAGAAATCAACATCGATTACGTCGTCAGTATCAAGGTACTGAAGGTTATTTACGGGTGAGATGTAGATCCCCCCGCCCTCACCCACGCCTCCAACGGCGCCGCCCTGGGCGGTATTGAAAGAAAGAGTATCGCCGTCGAGATCAACATCGATTACGTAGTCAGTACCATTTTCCCCAATTGGGGGTGCGATGTAGATCCCCCCGCCCTCACCCACGCCTTCATCGGCGCCGCCCTGCGCGACATTGGAAGAAAAAGTATCGCTGCTGGTTGAAACAATTGTCCCTGTGTAAGACCCCGAAGTACCTCCGGGTGCAATGTAAAGCCCCCCGCCCTCACCCACGCCCACATAGGCGCTGCCCTGCGCGACATTGGAAGAAAGAGTATCACTGATCAACTCAACCTTGGCTCCGTACACAATCCAGAGGCCCCCGCCCTCACCCGCACCGTACAGATCCTTGTAGTCGCTCGCTGTTCCGCCCCGCGCGACATTGGAAGAAACAGCACCCATGTCGAGTTCGATCGAGCCGTAACCGACGTAAATCGCGCCGCCGAGCCCGTTGCCATTCAATGCGTCTTCGTCGCCCCCTTGACCGCTGCCGCCCTGGGCGGTATTGGACAACAGAGTCGTGTTGGTCAAAACAGCCACCACTTTGGTGTTGAGGTTGAACTGGTAGATTCCGCCGCCGAGTCCGTTGCCACCGCTGCCGCCGCCTAGTCCACCGTTGCCGCCCTGAGCAGTATTGGAGGACACGGTATCGCCAGACAGGCCGACCGCGGTTTCGAGTGTCACAATCGCACCCCCGTACACCGTGCCGCCGACGGCGCCGCCGGCCCCGTTAAGACCGGCACCGCCGCCGCCGCCCTGGGCGATATTGCCGGACAGTGTCGAGCTGTTCACGGAGAGCGTGCCGCCCTGAGCGTATAGCCCGCCAGCGTTTCCGCTTCCGCCGGACGTGCTCCTGGCGCCAGCACCAGAATAAGAACCCGAAATGAGACTGCCACCCTGACCGCCTTGAGCCGTATTGGAAGAGACGTTGTCGCTGCTCAGCGTGACCGTCCCACCATCGCTGTAAACCGCGCCCCCGGAGCCATCGCCGGCAGCGCCGGCAGCGAAGGTTGAGCCCTTAATCTCGTTGGCGCCATTGCCGCCCTGAGCGGAATTGGAGGACAGGGTCGCATTGGTCAAATTTACGGTTGAGCCTGCCACATAGAGTGCGCCCCCGAACCCGCTGCCCGCTGCGAGACTTATGCCTCTGGTGCCGCCGCCACCGATGCCACCCTTGGCGCTATTGTTCTCGACCGTGGTGCCGCCTGAGAGTGTCAGCGATCCGCTGGTGTAGATGGCGCCACCTTCTGCGGTTTGGCCAGTGGTCGACGACGCGCTGGCGCCTTGGGCGATATTGTTCTCGACGGTCACGTCGCTCAGGGTCAGGTTGCCTTGATTATCGATCGCACCACCCTCAGCAGACACCCCCGAACCGAACGCCAGACCGCCTTCTAGCGTCAAGCTCTGTAAGGTCAGCGAGCCCCCAGTAGCCACGTCGAACAGCCGGAATCCCGCCGTTCCCGAGACCGTGCTTCGCTCGACGGTGTCGCCGCTGCCGACGATGGTCAAGTTGTCATTCGCGGCGATCACCGGCAGTCCCGTGGCGCCTTCCGTGGTGTTATTCACGGCGGTCAGGACGTAGGGCGCGGTGGTCGCGGCCGTTAGCGTGATCGTGTTCGCGCCGCCGGCCGTGTTGGCCGCGGTGATGTCGGCGATCAAGTCCGAGACGCCGGCGGCGGTGTAGCTCGTAAGCAGCGCCCGCCCTTCGAGCGGCTCCAGAAAAAAGCGGGCCTTTTTCGACCGCGACGCAGGGTTAGGGCGTCGGCCGCGCCGGGCGTGGCTGCGCGAAATTGGCCAGGAAATCCAAGATGACAACGACATGGTCAAGCTCCCTGTTTCGATGCGGTCTGCGATCGAGTGATTGAGCAATCGCCCTTCGGCGCGCAGACCGAGCGCCCGGGCTTTGCCGATCCGGTCAAACTCCTGCTTGGCGGTGAGACTCACCCGCCGCTTTATTTGTTGACGTGTTCAGGTTGTCGGTAGCGTGCTAGCGCTTGACGTCCCCAGCGTTCTTCAGCAATTCCGCCACATCGGCCCAGAGTTTCCGCCACGCGTCCTGCTCACCGGCCGTCAGTTTTTGGAGCGCGTCTGCGTCGCGAATACTAAGTGGGACCGCAGAAGAAAGTATGCGGTAGATCAGGCTTTCCAGCCTGACCTACAACTGCGCAACCGCATCGTCCGGTGCACGTAGCCCGGTCCCCTCTAATCGCTCGCGGTTAACGTCACGACTCCTTCCTCCTGAACGACGGTCAAGGTGCGATGGTGTGGCAGGGCCAGGCCCAGCTCGGTGGTGAAGTCGCCGGAGGATTGCGCGGAGCTCAAAATCTGGAAACTCGTGCCGACAGCGGGGACATACCAGCCCAGGAGCGACACGTCCAACGTGCCACCCAGCGTGGCCGTGCCGGTCACGGCCAACTGGCCATACTGGTTGGCGCCGCCGATCTGGATGAGCAGGACGCCGGTTGCGGTTTGCGTGTAGTTCCCCTCGATGGTCAGGGTGCCGAACGGGTCTCCGGGCTTGACCGTGGCCGCGTTCGTCACGTTGGCCTGGATGCTCCCCGCGCCGGTCAGCAGGCCCCCCAAGAGGTTGAAGTTGGCGGCGCTGAGCAGGCCGTCGACCTTGGTCGTCCCGGCCCACTGGATGTAATCGGCTCCGCTCGTGGTGAAGGTGCCGCCGGCGGCAATCGTCAGGGTGCCCCAATTGCCGAAGAGGCCCTGTTCTGTCAACATGCCGCCGCTCGCGACCGTGACGAAGCCGCCGTTCACGAACGGGCCCTGTTCTGTCAACGTGCCGCCGCTCGCGACCGTGACGGCGCCCAGGTTGCTGAACCAGCCCTGTGCGGTAATCGTGCCGCCGTTCGCGACCACGACGGACCCGCCGTTGACCAGTCCAGTTACCGTCAACTGGCCGGCGCTGGTCTGAGCTACCGTGCCCAGGTTGTCGATCGGTCCGGAGATGGTGGCGTTGGGATTCTCACCGGAGATGGTGATGCCCCGCCCCACGGTTACCGGCAGGGCGTACACATAGTAGTAGTCGCTGTCATTGGACAGTCCGGCGTCATCGCCGCTCAGGTGGATGGTGGCGCGCGTGACGAGCGGGCCCACCGAAACCGTGCTGCCGTCGTTGAATTGCAGGCTGGCACCGGCGCCGGAGACGTTCAGGTCGGTGTCGAGGGTGAGCCCGTTCATCACAAAGAGGGCGGCATTCGGCTCGGACATATCCAGCGTGCCGTCCAGGGTCACGCCGCTCAGCGTGACGCCATCGTAAAAGTCATTGTCAGTGTTGGTCACCACCAGATCGTCGCTGCCGCGGGTGGTGATCGTCCCCTGGTCGATGAAAGCGCCGTCCAGGTACACGGGGCCGGTGGAGTGGTCCAGGGCCAGGGTTCCGCCGGTGACCGGGTTGTCCGTGGGGCTGTTGTCGATGGTGCCGATCACGGTGACCGTGTATTTGGATAGATCGAGGTTGACGCCAAGCTCTTGGAAATGGTTCTCGAACTCGTCGGTGGTGAAGTCATCGCCCAGCTCGACCGCGGCGCCGGGGGCGATCGAGAGCGTGGCCGAGTTGGTCCAGATGTTACCGGCGACCGGAGCATACTCGCCGGCAGGACTGCCCAGGCTCACCGTCGAGGAAGAGTCCACCGTGATGGTGCCCTGGTTGGTCCAGTCGCCGTACAGGTTCAAGGTCGCGCCCTGCGTGGCCGTGATGGTGCCGCCGGCACTGTTGCTCCACGGCAGCGGCGAACCATTGGAGCTGAATTCATCGTCATCGACGGTAACACTGCCGCCGTTGCTGGCCTGAATGGAGCCATCATTGACGACGACATAGGCGTTAACGGCGCCGCCGTTGCTGGCCTGAATGGAGCCATCATTGACGACGACTGAGGCAACAATCTGGCCGGCAACGCTCTGCTCGATGGTGCCCAGGTTGTCGATCGGCCCACCACCGACTTGGCTAAATGGACCCTCACCAGAGATCGTAATACCCCGGCCTACGGTTACCGTCTGGCTAAAGCTATTGTTCAGCAGTATAGGGTATGGGCCGCTCAGGTGGATCGTGGCGTTCGTGACGAGCGGGCCCGCAAGAACGGTGCCGCCGTCGTTGAATTGCAGTGTGGCACCATAGCCGGAGAGGGTCAGGTCGGTATCGAGCGTCAGCCCGTTAACGACCACCACATTGGCATAGGATGCCGACATATCCATATTGCCGTCCAGCGTCACGCCGTCGAGAGTGCCGTTGTTGGCCAGAAGGTCGCTCGAGCCGCTCGTGGTGATCGTACCCTGCTCGATGACACCACCCTCCGAGGGTGAGAAGGGATTATAGGCATTGCCGAGGTATAGCGGGCCTGTGGAGGCGCTCAGCGCCAGGGTGCCGCGCGTGATCGGGTTGTCGGCGGCGCTGTTGTCGAGGATCCCGGTCAGGTAGACCGTGTACTGGGAAAGGTCGAGGTCGAGGCCGAGGCTGTGCAAGCCGCTCTCGAACTCGTCCGTCGTGAAGAAGCCGCCCAGGTAGATCGTGGCACCGGGCGCGATCGCCAGGTTGCCCGAGTTTTTCCAGATTTCGCCCGGGCCGGAAACGGCGGAGGAGTCGTTGCCCAGGGTCACCGCGGAGCTGGAATCTGCCGTGATGGTGCCGTTATTGGTCCAGTCGTTGCCCAGGGTCACCGAGCTGGCATCTGCCGTGATGGTGCCGTTATTGGTCCAGGTGCCGGATAGGTCGAGAACCGAGTCGGACGCCGTGAAGATGCCATTATTGGTCCAGGTGCCGGACGAGTTGATCGACGAGGCGTAGGGCGCCGTGCAGATGCCGTTGTTGGTCCAGGTACCGGACAGGATGAGCGACCCGTAGTCGGGCGCCGTAATGATGCCGTTATTGGTCCAGGTGCCGGATAGGTCGATCGCCACCTCGGAGTAAAAGGACGACGCGGCCGTGATGGTGGCGTTGACCGTGGTGCTCCAGTTGCCTTCCAGGGTCAAGTTCCCCTGCACGTCGACTACGGCGGCATCCACGATCACGCCGCTCAGAATGGCGCCATATGATGCGAGGATGGGGGCGGTTCCCGTGATCGTGCCTCCAACGATTTCGCCCTCCTGGAGATAAAGGGGACCGGTCGAGGCGTTCAAGGTCAGCGTGCCGCCGGTGATCGGGTTGTCGGCCGGGCTGTTGTCGAGGATCCCGATCACATTGACCGTCCCGTACTGGGAAAGGTCGAGGTTGACGCCGAGGCTCTGGAAACCGCTCTCCAACGCGTCGGTGGTGAAGTAATCGCCGAGGTTGAGGGTGGCGCCGGCGCTCGCGGTGATCGAGAGCACTCCGGAGTTTTTCCAGATGTAGCTGGGGCCGGAAACGGCGGCGGCAGAGTCGCCCAGCGTCAACGAGTCGACGACGGCATTCACCGTGATGGTGCCGTCGTTGCTCCACTGGCCGCCGAGGGTCGCCGCATCGACCTGGGTTGCCGTGATGGTGCCGTCGTTGCTCCACTGGCCGCCGAGGCTCAGCCCAGGGCCCTGAGTTGCCGTGATCGTGCCGTCGTTGGTCCACTGGCCCGAAAGGCCCAGCCCAGCCTGAGTCGCCGTGATCGTGCCGTCGTTGCTCAACTGTGCTTGTATTTGCAGCGAAGCACCCTGAGTTGCTGTGATGGTGCCGTCGTTCGTCCACTGGCCGAAGAAGTACACCGTAGCGCCCTGAGTTGCCGTGATCGTGCCGTCGTTGCTGTTGCTCCAGGGCTGGCGGGATTGGGGACCCTCGAGGATCATGCCGCCTTGGCTGGCCTCGACGGAGCCGTCGTTGATCAGTGCGATGACCCCCAGATGGGCAATGGTGCCCAGGTTGTCGATCGGCCCGATCATCCGGCAGTTGCCACTATCGCCGGAGACGGTGACGTTTCGGCCCAAGGTCACCGTCTCGCTGGGGTCGTTGTTCAGCTCCAAATTGTTGACGGTGAAGTTGTACAACTGGGTGTAATCGCCGCTCAGGTGGATGGTAGCGCTCTGGACGAGCGGGCCCGCCGACACGGTGCTGCCGTCGTCGAATCGCAGTTCGGCACCATAGCCGGAGAGGTACAGGTCGGTGTTGAGCGTCAGCCCGTTGACGACCACCACGTCGGCATCGTATGCCGACATGTCCAGGGTGCCGTTCAGCGTCACGCCATCGAGGGTGCCGCTCGGCCTCTGGAAATCAAATGATGGGTAAACAGACGGCGCGTAGACTGGAAAGCTCGCGGCGAGGGCGCCGCCGCCCGTGGTGGTGATGGTGCCTCCGTCGATGCGGCCGCCGTTCAGGTACCAGCTACCCGTGCTGCTGGTTTCGCCCGGCTCGAGCGCCAGCGTTTGCTGCCGGTTGTCCAGCGTGCCGGTCAGTTCCACCGTATCGCTGCCCAAGGCGAGCGAGCCCAGGTTGTCGGGGGTGTCGGTGAGCCAGCCGCCCAGCCAGACGGTTGCGCTCTCGGCAGTGATGGTGCCATGGTTCACCCAGGCGTCGCTCGTGGCGCCCGATCGCTGGCCGCCGCCGTCCAGTAATCGCCCAGGATCAGGGTCGAGCCGGTCGAGGCCGTGATCGTCCCGTTGTTGGTCCAGCTCCCTTCCAGGTCGAGGGTCGAAGCCTCCAAGGCTTGCAGCGTGCCGTTCAGCACGCCGCCGTCCATGATGCCGGTTGCGGAGGGGGGAACCGTGATCGTCGTGCCCGAGGTCACCGTGGCGCTCTTGAGCACACCCCCGAGCAGGTTAACAATGTCGCCCTTGCTCGCCGCCCGGAACATGCCCAGGGTGCCGCCGCCGGACAGGTCAAGCGTGCCGGAAACCAGGTTCAGCGTGACATTCTGAGCCGCGACCGTCAATGAGCGCACCGTGTCGTAGATCGTGATCGCGTGGTTGACGGTGGCGCCGGCCAAGTCGATCACCACGTTGTCATTCGGGCCGGGCAGAATGGATTCGGGAACGTTATGCCGGGCGGGATCTACAAAGGACCAGTTGCCGGGGTCGTCCCAGTTGTTGTCGCCTGCGTCGCCGGTCCAGTAGACGGTTACCGGGGCCGCGGGTCTGCTGTCGAATTTGACGAGATCGGGGATGAGGTACTGCGCGTTGGGGGTGCCGAGTCCGGTGACGACATCGTAGCCAGGGCCGGCCGAGTAGCCGTTGTTGCCCTGGGTGATGTCGTGGAAGGCGCGCGGGTCGGCTTGGTCGATCTGGTAGAGGGCGGGCAAGAGCTGGGTGGGGCCGTCGAGACTTGGCTCGCCCTTGGCCGCCCGGGCTTCGTCGGTGATGGCGATCAGGCCCGCCCACATCGGAGAGCCGATGCTGGTGCCGCCGTACTCTCCCCAGGGCAGACCCGGCGGAGTGCTCAGCGAGTCGCAAACGGCGATCCCAGTGTCGGGATCGGCGTCGAAGGCAACGTCCGGGTAGGCGCGGTAGCCGTCAGAGGAAATGCCCTGAGCAAGTAAATCAGCCTGGATGCCGTCCTGGTAGGGCGGCTGCACTTCAACACTACTGATGCCGCCGCCGCTCGAGGCTCCAGCCGACTTCCTGGGACCGGACCGGGTTGCCGTTTTGGTCCGCGGGCAGGGTGGTGCCGCCGACGACGATCACGTTCGGCGACACCTGCTGGTATACTTCGCCTTCGTACCTGTCGCCGCTGTCACCGCTCGCAGCGACAAAAGCGACTCCCGTGTGCCCGACCGGCGTGGTGTAGAGGCTGTCGTAGGCGTATTCGTTGGAGAACTCATAACTCCCGCTGTAGCTCATGGTCACGACGCAGACGTCGGGCTGGCTGGCCGCGTACTGCACGGCCGCGTCTTCGTCTGCCATATCCTGGTTGGCGGCCTGGACCAGCAGGATGTTGGCGCCCGGCGCGATGGCGTGGGCCCATTCCACGTCGGCGCTTTCCTCCGCGTCCCAGCCGGTTGGTCCTGGCCCGGGTACGTTCTGGGGGCTGCCGCCATACTGGTTGACGACCGTGAGAAAGCCGGTGTCGGCGGGATTCAGGGCGGCGCCGCCGATGTTGAACTGCTCGTCGAACTGCTGCACATCGTGGCTGATGTCGGGGTCGGCGAAGACATCGACGATGGCGATCGTCTCTCCCTTGCCGGCGCTATTGTAGTTGTTGCCGGAGAGGCCGCTGAGCAGGTTGAAGCCGTAGGCCTGCCGGATCTGAGCCGGCGTGTAGCCGGCCCCCGGCGTTGCGGAAAACAACCCGGATGCCGCGACCAGGTTCAGGGCCGTCGACGGAGCGGACGCACTCGCCGCCGGACTCGAATCGCCCGCTGCTGTGGCGGAGTCGGGAGGCCATGCCACAAGAGGCATGGGGACACCCGGGCCTGCGAGCAGCCGGCGGTCTTCGAGTTGTTCGAGGAGTAGACGCGAGCAGCGGGCCCGGCGTACGGTCGTGCTCTCGGGTCTCTTCAACCGGTTCTGAAATGGGAATGCCATCGTGCTGTACTCCTCTTTCGGGAGAGGTAACCCCTCCGTTTTTCGGTGCGATCCACGAGACAACTTCCGAGAAAGCGGCCAGGCGCGCAGACTGAGCGTCCTGGCTCGCAAGGCCAGGGAGACTCGGGCACCCGCCTCCGGCGGGCCGTGGTAGCGCGGGCTTCACCGGCCGCTTTTTTGCCTTTTTCGCGTTTGGGTTATTGCTTCTTGTCCTTGGCTTCCGCCAGCTTTTTCTGCCACTCTTTGGCCTTGTCTTTGTTCCCCGTCGCTTCGTAGAGCTGCACAATGCGCTCCAGGGTCTCGATCAGGCGGATCTTGTACGGCGGGGGAATCGTCGCCTCGTTCTGCTTCATGCCCTGGTACCCGGCCAGCAGCAAGGGCTCGGCTTCTGCGACCTTTTTCTGGCCCAGGAGCGCGGCGCCTAACATCGATTTCGTGTCGAACGTTTTCGCCGAGTCTGGCTCGTTCTTCTCGCCGATCGCCAGGCACTCGCGGAGGAGCGGCTCGGCCTTGGCACACTGGCCGGTGCGGATGTAGCCCATGCCCAGGCTTTTCATCGTTCTGACGGTGTTCGGGTGGTCGGGGCCGAGCTTCGCCTTGATCAGTGTGAGAGCCTGCTCGTAGAGCGGCAGGGCCTGGTCGAGCTTGCCGGCCGCCTGGTAGCCCCAGGCGAGATTGTTCATGCTCTGGAGCACGTCGGGGTGGTCGGCGTCGAGCTTCGCCTTTCTGCGCTTGAGCGTCTCTTCGTAAAGCGGCAGAGCCAGGTCGAGCTTGCCGGCCTCTTGGTAGCCCAAGGCAAGGTTGTTCATGCTTTGGAGCGTGTCGGTGTGGTCGGGGCCGAGCTTGGCTCTCCTCCGCTTGAGCGTCTCCTCATACAGCGGCAGGGCCAGGTCGAGCTTGCCGGCATCCTGGTAGCCCCCGGCCAGGTTGTTCATCGCGACCAGCGTGTAAGGATGGTCGAGGCCGAGCACGGCCCTCCTCCGCGTGAGCGTCTCCTCGAACAGCGGCAGGGCGAGGTCGAGCTTGCCGGCGTCCTGGTAGCCCAAGGCCAGGTTGCCCATGCTTTGAAGCGTGTCGAGGTGGTCGGGCCCGAGCTTTGCCGTCCTGCGCTTGAGCGTCTCCTCGTAGAGCGGCAGCGCCAGGTCGAGCTTGCGGGCTCCCTCGTACCCCAAGGCGAGGTTGTTCATGCTCTGGAGCGTGTCGAGGTGGTCGGGCCCGAGCTTTGCCGTCCTGCGCTTGAGCGTCTCCTCGTACAGCGGCAGGGCGAGGTCGAGCTTGCCGGCGGCCTGGTAGCCCCAGGCCAGCTCGTTCATGCTCGTGAGCGTGTCGGGGTGATCGGCGCCGAGTTGGGCCGTGAAGGTCGTGCGGGCTTTCATGAACAAGAGGATGGCCTTCTGCGCGTAGCCCAGGCCGACCTGAGACTCACCCAGGATCACTTGCATCCGCGCGACGGTCAGCGGGTCGCCGATAACGTCGCCTTCCAGTTGGTCGGTGGCCTGGTCGAGACGTTCGCCCAACAGGGCCTGGAGCGGCTTGCCCTCCCTCTCCGCGGCCTCGGGGTTCAAATCCTTGAAGATCGACCCCAAAATTTCGTTGGCCCTCTCGATCTGTGTCAGCCGCCGCTGGGCCTTCAGTAACCCAAACGAAGTACCGATCACTCCGCCCAAAAGTGCCAGAAGCACGAGGGTCGCAGCCAGCACGGGCCGCCGGTTCCGCCGCACGAACTTGCCCAAGCGATACCGCGCCGAGGGCGGGCAGGCCGCCACCGGCTCGTCCTTCAGATAGCGGTAGACGTCCGCCGCGAAGGCACTGGCGGTTTCGTAACGCCGGTTCCGGTCCTTTTCCAGGGCTTTCATTACGATCCAGTCCAGCTCGCCACGCAACAGTCGGCTCAGCCCCTTGGGATCGCTGTGCCGCTCGGCCGAGACCGTCACCGCTGCTTGGCCCAGCGTGCTCAGACGGGTGCTCGGGCTGGGCGGATCCTCTTCCCGGATGATCCGTCGCATTTCGTCGTAGCCCACCGTGCGCATCCGCTCCGTGTCAAACGGTGTGACGCCCGCGAGCAGCTCGTACAGGAGCACGCCCAGCGAGTAGATGTCGCTGCGCGTGTCGATGTCCAGGCCGCTGAATTGGGCCTGCTCGGGGCTCATGTACATGGGCGTGCCGACCATCTGCGCGAAGCCGGTAAAGAGCGTCTTGTCGGTGAGCTGCTGCCCCAGTGCCTTGGCGATGCCGAAGTCGATCACCTTGACGACCGGCAGGCCGTCGTGCAGCGTCACCATGATGTTCGAGGGCTTCAAGTCGCGGTGGATGATGCCCTTGTGGTGCGCGTGCTGCACAGCGCGACAGACGTGTGTGAACACCACCAGCCGCTCTCGAGTGGTCAGGCGGTTCTGATCGCAGTAGTCGGTGATCGGCACGCCCTTGACCAGCTCCATGACGAAGTGAGGGCGGCCCGATTCGGTCTCACCGGCATCGAGCACCCTGGCGATGTTGGGATGGTCCATGAGTGCCAGGGCCTGGCGTTCGGCCTCGAAGCGGGCGATCACCTGGCGGGTGTCCATGCCCGGCTTCAACACCTTGAGCGCCACCTTGCGGCGGACCGGCTGCTGTTGCTCGGCCATGAACACCAGGCCGAAGCCCCCCTCGCCGATCTGTTCCAGCAGCTTGTAGGGACCGATGATCGTGCCGGGGCGCTCAAACATCGGCTGGTCAACGGTCGCAGCCAGCGCGGGGCCGCACGATTCCAGGAAGCTGTCACCCTGCTGGTGCCGCTCGAGCAGCCTGTCAATCCGCTGGCGAAGGGCCAGGTCGCCGGCACAAACCCGATCCAAAAAGGCCGCGCGCTCGACCGGATTTTCCTTTTCCAACGCCTCGGTGAAGATGGTTTGTTCCTGCATACCGGTGGCTCCCGCCCAGTTGGCGCTCTCGGTTCCAAAAGTCCATGCGACGTTTGGCGGCGAAGTGCGCACGGAATTGGGAAAATCGTGCGACAGCCGCGATGACGGGGCGCGCTATCCTTCTTCGTCGTCACCAAGTTCTTCACGCAACCAGGCCCGGGCATAGGCCCAGACTTGATTGGCCTTGCGCGGAGAAATGTCAAGGAACTTGGCAGCATCGGCGTTGCTAAACCCCACAAAGTAGCGGAGTTTCACGAGCTCGGCAGCCTGAGGGTTGGTCGTCCCCAACCGGTCCAGTGCCTCATCCAGGGCCAGAACTCTCTCCGGCCGTTCTGGGCAGGGAATGTCGGTTTCTTCAGGCTCGCGGACCCGACCGCCCCCGTGTCTCTGACGCTGTTTGCGCCGGGCTGACTCGACGAGGATGCGCCGCATGGCCTCGGCCGCAGCCGCGAAGAAATGCCTCCGGCCGTCCCAGCGCTGGGCTTCCGGAACGTCCACCAAGCGCAGATAAGCGTCGTGCACGAGCGCCGTCGCCTGGAGCGTTTGGCCTGATGCCTCATGCGCGATTTTCTGGGCCGCCAGCTTGCGCAGCTCGTCATAGACAAGGGGCAAGAGCTGCTCGGCGGCCTGGGGATCGCCCTGCTCGATCGCGGACAGGATGCGAGTGACATTGCTCATTGGCGACACCGGAAGGGCGATAGGCTCGCGGACCAACCTCTCCCAACCCCCAGGAGCCGGGCCCGGCAACGTTGCCCGGCCGACGCGTCTCGCCTGTTGACGCCCCTGGTCCTTTTCGCAATCGATGAGGCAATCCAGGATTGTAGCATCTGCCTGGCCACAAGTCCCGAATGTCTTCGGCACGCCGCTCGTCATCGAGCCGTGGCCGAGCCAGCGCTGTCGCAGCGCTGGGCTGCCATTCCGCCAGGCCTTCAGCCTCGCAGGAACCCAATGAGGCTCGAAATGCGAAGAAAGTGACGACCGCCGCGACCGCCTGCCGTTCTCCTCTTGGCGCTGGCCATTCACTTCTTGGCCTGTGTTCGTGAGTCCGGAAAAAGAAGGTGTCCGGGCCGCGCTGAGCACAGTTCCGGACACCTTGATACGAATCGCGTTCATGCCCCAGCGCGGCCGGGAAAACCCAGCCCGCATTCCGGCCGGGGCAAGCTCATGGGCCGCTAAAGATATCGTCAAAGGCCGTCGAGGCCTTGTTGCCTTTGACCTTGGTGTTCACGAGAGTCAGGACGGTGTCATCGCTGTAGATCCCACCGCCCTCGCCCAGCGCGCTGCCATTGGCCTTGTTGCCGTTGACGACGGAATTGGTGACGCCCACCGTACTGCTCAAGGCATAAATGCCACCGCCGTAGGCATTCTCCCCGTTGGCCTGGTTGGCGCTATCCGTGCAGTTGGTGAGGGTGGCGGAACTGGTCAGAACCGACAGGCCGCCGCCCCAGGCGTCGCCGGCGCTGGCGCCCGAACCGCCGGGGCCGCCGCCGATGGCTTCATTGCTATCGAGCGTGCAGTTATTGAGCGTCAGCGAGCAATCATCGGGGCCACCGAAAAGGAAGAAGCCGGTGCCGACGTTGATGCCGCCGCCCACGCCGGAGCCGCCGTTGGCCAGGGCGCCGCCTGCCCCGCCGATGGCCAGGTTTTGATTGACGGTCGTGTTGCTGACGGTCACGACCGAGCCACCCGCCAGGTCGATGCCACCGCTCACGCCGTCGGCGCCTGCCGTGCCGGCGCCGCCGGCCCCGCCGCGAGCCACGTTGCTTTCGACCGTACAGCCGGTCACGAGGCCCGAAGGAACGAGGACCAGGGAGATGCCGCCTCCTTCGGCAAGCGCCGGCGCCGGCCCGGAGCCGCCGACGGCCTGATTGCCGGTAAGCGTGCTGCCGGCAATGAGCACGGGGCCGCCGAAGAGGTCGAGGCAGAAGATGCCGCCGCCGGCGGTCGCACTGTTGCTCAAGACTGCCTGCGAGGGGACGACATCCGCTGCCAGAGGTGCGCCCTGGGCCAGGTTGCCGGTCAGGGTCGAATCGCTAACGGTCAAGGTGCCGATGCTGTTGATGCCGCCGCCCTGGCCGGAGCCGTAGTTGGTGGTGCCGTCGCCGCCGGCCGCACCGATGGCTGCGTTGTCCTTGAGCGTGCAGCCCGTGACGGTCAGGGTCGCACCCACGTTGCTGGAATTGCTGATCGCCCCTCCGCCCGCACTGGCGCCGGGGCTGCCGCCGAGCGCGTCGTTTCCGATGAACGTGCTGTTGCTGATCGTGGCCGAGCCGGTACTGGCCAGATTCAGGTCGATCGCGCCGCCCGCTGCGAAGATGTAAGAAGGACTGACGATGGGATCGTTGGGACCGACGGCGATGGCCTCGTTGGCGTAGAAGGTACTATTGGTGACGGAAAGCACTCCAGAGGAACTGTCCTCGATGCCGCCGCCAAACCCGCCACCGTCCGGATTGCCAAGGGCCTCGTTGCCGCCCACGATGCAGTTGGTCAGCGAAACCGTGCCGGAGTTGCACAAGCCGCCGCCGCTCATGGCAGAGTTATCGCGGACGGTGCAGTTGGTCAGCGTGGTCGTGGTGTTGGGCTCGGAGTACACGCCGCCGCCGGCACCGCCGGCAGAGTTACCGCTGATCGTGGTGTTAGTGAGCATCGTCATCGTACCCGGTGCGTCGTAGCTAAACAGGCCGGCGCCGTTCGTGGTGGCGGAGTTGCCGCTGACGGTGCAGTTGGTCAACGTGAACGGGCCGCCTTGGTTGTACAGTCCGCCGCCGTTTCCGTAGCTGACGAAGCTGCTCGGGTTGCCGATGGCGGAGTTTCCTCTGACGGTGCAGTCCGTTAGCGTGGCCGAGCCAAAGACACTTGCCATGCCGGCGGCATCGTTGGAGGTGTTGCCGCTGATGGTGCAGTTGCTCAGCGTGGCCGAGGTAGAAAAGTTGCACAGACCGCCACCGGCGTAACTGGCGGAGTTGCGCGTGACGGCGCAGTTGGTGAGCGCAATTGCGCCGCCCAAGCTCGCCATGCCGCCGCCCTCGAACGCGGCGGAATTGCCGTTGATGGTGCAATTGGTCAGCGTGGTCGTGAATAGGTTGTAGAGACCCCCGCCCGTGTACGCGGCGGAGTTTCCGCTGACAGTGCAATTGATCAGCGTGCCCGCGCCTGTGTTGTCGACGCCGCCGCCAGCGGTCCCAGTGGCTGAGTTTCCGCTGACGGTGCAATTGGTCAGCGTGGCCGCGCCGACGCTGGAGAGATTGCCGTTGACAGGGCCGCCGCCGTTGTAGAGGCCGCCGCCGTCATCGGCGGAGTTGCCGCTGATCGTGCAGTTGGTCAGCGTGGTCGTGGCTCCGGTGTAGCGGTTGCCGTTGTCAAGACCGCCTCCTTCATCGGCGGAGTTACCGCTGATACTGCAGTTGGTCAGCGTGGTCGTGCCGACGTTGCATAATCCGCCGCCAAAGCCGGAGAAGATAAAGCCGCTTACCGCGGAGTTGTCGCTGATTGCGCAGTTCGCCAGCGTCGCCGTCCCGGCGTTGAAGAGGCCGCCGCCATCCACGGTCGATGTGTTTCCGCTTACGGCGCAATTGGTCAGCGTGATTGTGCCTCCGTTGTAGATGCCGCCGCTGATGCCGGCGGAATTACCGCTGATCGTGCAGTCGGTCAGCGTGGTCGTGCCTTCGGTGTTGAGGCCGCCGCCGACCCCGGCGTTGCCTCCGGTGATGTTCAATCCCGAGATATTCGCGGTGACTTTCGGGTCGACCTGGAGCACCCTGCTGTTGCCTCCGGCTTCCACTGTCACGCCTTTCTTCGGACCGACGATCGTTTCAGTCCCGGTCGTGTCGCTCAGCTCGAGCTGGGTGCCGTTCAAGTTGATCGTTTGCGCCGTCTTGAACACCGTTTTGTCAAAAGTGATCGTCTCGGCGCCGCCCGCCGAATTCGCCTGGCCGATCGCCCAGCGCAGCGTGCCCGCGCTGCCGTCGTCAAGCGTGCTGGTGACGGTGAACGTGGACAGCAGCTTGCGATCCTCGAGCGCCAGAGCATCGGCTGCATCCGCCGCCGTTTCCGTGCCTCGATCGTTGCCCGCGCGGTCTTCCGCTGATCGTTTCCTCTGCCGTAACTCATGGTTCTGTTCTCCCGTTGATGTTAAACAACCGCGATCGATGTACAGCCTCTCTCACGCCCTGACGAACGCTCATGCGGTCTGCGATAAAACGACTGAGCAGGCGCCCCGGCGCGCAGACCGAGCGCCCGGGATTTGCCGATCCGGTCAAACTCCTGTTTGGCGGTGAGGCTCACCCACCACTTTTTTTGTGGACGTGTTCCGGTTGTCGAGAGCGCGCTAGCTCTTGGCGTCTCGGGCCTTCCTCAGCAATTCCGCGACATCGGCCCACAGTTTCCGCCACGCCTCCTGCTCCTGGGCCGTCAGCTTTTGGAGCGCGTCCGCGTCACGTACACTGGCCAGGTCGGTGTCGCGCTGCCAGTGCTCGAGCGTGGCCCGCACGACTTGCCGTTCCTGTGGCTTGCCGGCTTCCAGTCGTTTGGCCCACTGCTCCAGGTCGGCCCGCAGCCAGGCGAGCGCCTGCTGGCGCAGCCGGCGGTGCTCGTGGTCGTCGAGTTTGTCGGCGTCCGTACCTTGACCGGCCGCGGCCAGAAGCGGCGGAGCAGGCGGCGTTATAACGATGATAAGCTTTCAGGTCGCCAGCCAGTTTCGGGTCGGCGGCTGAAGGCGTCGGCGTAGAGCCGGGCGGCGGCGGCGTGCCGGCGCTTTGAGCCGGCACACTTCCACGAGGCCAAGGCGTTCGCGGTTGTCGGCGGCCGTGGCTTTCCCCGCCGAGAACGTCGGCAACTTCGCCTCCAACCGCACCAGCCGTTCGGCGTTTGCTACCCATTGGGCCGACGGGTAGCGCCAGTCTTTACGATTGCTGCCTGACTGCGTGTCCTCGTTTATAGAAATCGAGAGAAGCCGATAATTGGCCCTGTGATCGAAGAATAGCGGCCAGGTTACAGTTCGCCTCGGCATAGCAATCCGCTTGAAGATCGATGACCCGGCGGTAATCGGCGCTGGCTTCGTCCAACTGGTTCTTGGCCCTCAGATCGCGCCGAGGTTGTAGTGGGCCATTGCGCACTTGGGGTCGAGTTCGATGGCCTTCCTGTATTCGGCATGGCTTCTTCCAATTGGTTCTTGAGCACAGAGCGTTGCCGAGGTTGGTGTGGGCCATGAGAAGCCTGGGGTCGAGCTCGATGGCCTTCTTGTATTCGCCGATGGCCTCTTCCAACCGGTTCTTGGCCCGCAGAGCGTTGCCGAGGTTGTTGTGGGGCATTGCGAGCTTGGGATCGAGGTCGATGGCCTTCTTGTATTCGACGATGGCCTCGTCCAACTGGTTCTTGGCCTGCAGTGCGGTGCCGAGGTCCGTGTGGGCCGGCGCGAGCTTGGGATCGAGGTCGATGGCCTTCTTGTATTCGGCGATGGCCTCGTCCAAGTGGTTCCTGGCCTTCAGTGCGTTGCCGAGGTTGTCGTGGGCCGGGGCGAACTTGGGATCGAGGTCGATGGCCTTCTTGTATTCGACGACGGCCTCGTCCCACTGGTTCTTGCACAAGAGCGATGCCGAGGTTGTAGTGGGCGGACGCGAGCTTGGGGTCGAGTTCGATGGCCTTCTTGTATTCGGTGATGGCCTCGTCCCACTGGTTCTTGGCCGAGAAAGTGATGCCGAGGTTGCTGTGGGCCATTGCGAGCTTGGGATCGAGTTCGATGGCCTTGCGGAATTCGGCCGACGGCCTCGTCCCATTCGTTCTTGTCATTTCGTGTGCTGCCGAGGTTGAGGTGGGCCATTGCGGACCTGGGGTCGAGCTCGATGGCCTTCTCGTATTCGGCGATGGCCTCGTCCAACTGGTTCTTGGCCTTGCAGTGCGAGGCCGAGGTTGACGTGGGCAGCGCTGGCAGCCGGACGTAGCGCCAAGGCTGCTCGATAACAGCCGATTGTTTCTTCCAGGATCACGGGGGATTGATCCTTGACATCGCAGCAGCAGCAATGTCCCAGACTCGAAATGGATCCAAAAATCCGTGACGTGGCGGCCGCGCGCCCAGCGCAGCAGGGCCAGTGCTACGTCGCGGTCGCCTTGGCGAAAAAGATGCGAGGCCAGCAGCTCGAGACTGGAAGGTGGCAGGGACAGCCGCCGTGCTTGGCCGCTCAAGGCCCGCAGTGCCGTGGCGTCCCTGGCAGCGGCCGCGGCGCGAAACTGCCGCCGCCACGGATCGTCATCCGCCGCGGCCGCGATGGCCACCAGCAGGTTCGCCGACTCCGATCTCCTCGACTCAAGGGCGCTCGCCTGCCAATCTTCTAGTGCCACGATCAGGGCCTCGCGGATGGCGGGTTGCTCCGCGCGGATGCGCCGCGCCAGCTCCTCGGTTCGTCCCGGCGTCACTTCCAAACCGTAGGCCGCGAACGCCGCGGCATACTTCGTGGCCGCGCCGGCATAGTCGAAATGGTTTTCGATCCAGCTCGATCGCGTCATGCGTGCGTCATCCAGGTCGTGGAACAGGTTTGCCGTCCGCTGCGCCTGCGCCCGTTGCTGTCCGCTCTGTCGCCGTTCGTCCTGCACCCGCTCTTGCAGACGGGCGTCGGCGGTTCCGGTCCTCAAGGCGGTCTCCGCCTGGTCCAGCGACGCTTCCGCCTGGCGCCACAGCGCCAGGGCGGCGTCCGCCTCCTGGCTCGTCGCGCTCGGCGCCTCGGCAGCCTGCTTGCGCAACTGCTGCGTCTTGATCAGCACCGCGCTCACGGTTTGTTCCGTCTCGGCCCTGCGATCCGACAGCTCTCTGCGACGCGCTGCCTGGTCCTGGAGCGCCCAGCTCACGCCGGCGCCTGCCAGCAGCAACACCAGGGCCGCCGCCGCGGTGATCCGCAGCCCCGCCTTGTGCCGCCGCGTGAACTTGCGGAAGCGATACCAGCTCGACGGCGGGCAGGCAGCCACCGGCTCGTCGTGCAAGTAGCGATCGACGTCCCGCGCCAGCTCGTTGGCCGTCTCGTAGCGGCGGTTGCGGTCCTTGTCGAGCGCCTTCATGACGATCCAGTCGAGCTCGCCACGCAAGAGTCGGCAGAGCCGCTTGGGATCGCTCTGCCGCTCGGCCGAGACCGTCACCGCTGCCTGGCCCAGCGTGCTCAGACGGGTGCTCGGGCTGGGCGGATCCTCTTCCCGGATGATCCGCCGCATTTCGTCGTAGCCCACCGTGCGCATCCGTTCCCTGTCAAACGGCGTAACGCCCGCGAGCAGCTCATACAGGAGCACGCCCAGCGAGTAGATGTCGCTGCGCGTGTCGATGTCCAGGCCGCTCAACTGGGCCTGCTCGGGGCTCATGTACATGCGGCGTGCCGACCATCTGCGCGAAGCCGGTAAAGAGCGTCTTGTCCGTGAGCTGCTGCCCCAGTGCCTTGGCGATGCCGAAGTCGATCACCTTGACGACCGGCACGCCGTCGTGCAGCGTCACCATGACGTTCGAGGGCTTCAAGTCGCGGTGAATGATGCCCTTGTGGTGCGCGTGCTGCACGGCATGGCAGACGTGTGTGAACAGCACCAGCCGCTCTCGGGTGGTCAGGCGGTTCTGATCGCAGTAGTCGGTGATCGGCACGCCCTTGACCAGCTCCATGACGAAGTGAGGGCGGCCCGAGCCCGTCTCACCGGCATCGAGCACCCTGGCGATGTTCGGATGGTCCATGAGCGCCAGGGCCTGGCGCTCGGCCTCGAAGCGGGCGATCACCTGCCGGGTGTCCATGCCCGGCTTGAGGATCTTGAGGGCCACCTTGCGGCGGACCGGCTGCTGCTGCTCGGCCATGAACACCAGGCCGAAGCCCCCCTCGCCGATCTGCTCCAGCAGCTTGTAGGGACCGATGATCGTGCCGGGGCGTTCCCCGATGGCCAGCGGATCGACGGTCGCGAGCGCGGCCGGCCGCGGCGGCTCGTGAAATGAGCCCATCAGGGAGCGCGCACGCAACAGTTTCTCGATTTCGGCACGGAGCCCTGGATCGCCCGCACAGGCTTGGTCCAGGAAGCCCGGCCACTCTTCCGGCGCGTGCTCTTCAATTGCCGCCAGAAAGATCGATTTGGCCTGATTGCACGGATCGCTCACGATGTTGCTCCCACGGCACAAGTCCGCTCTGCAGATCAATGCGGATTCTGTCTCCCGTTTTCTCACAGTCTGCCGAAAAAAATGAAAGAGAACCGCGCCCGGCTCACGACTCCGCGGTTCCGAGAAGCTCGCCATGGAGCCAGGAGCGGGCGTAGTTCCAGTGCCTGTAGGCCGTTGCGGTAGACATGCGGAGGGCCTTGCCGGCCTCGTCGACGGTCAAGCCGGCGAAGTAGCGCAGCTCGACGAGTTTTGCGGCAGACGGATCCTCGCGGGCCAGCTTCGCGAGAGCGTCGTCGATCGCCAAGAGCTGGTCGGGAGTGGCGTGGGCGGCCACATCGACGGCGTCAATGTCGACTCTCTTGAGCTTGCCGCCTCGCTTCGCGCTGCCTTTCTTCCGTGCGTGGTCAACCAGGATGCGCCGCATCGCCTCGGCCGCGGCGGCGAAGAAGTGCCCGCGGCCGTCCCATTGCTGGGCTTGTTCAACATCCACAAGCCGGACGAAGGCCTCATGAACCAGGGCCGTGGCCTGGAGTGTCTGGCCCGGCTTTTCCTGGGCCAGCTTGGCCGCCGCCAGCTTCCGCAGCTCGTCGTAGACCAGTGGTAAGAGCTGCTCGGCGGCTCGGGGATCGCCCTGCTCGATGGCGGACAGAATGCGAGTAACATCGCTCATCGGCGGCACCAAAAGGGCGAAAGGCTCGTTGGACCAACCTCTCCCAACCCCCGGGAGCCTGGCCCGAGACCGTTGCCCGGTCGATGCGTCTCGCCCGTTGACGCGCCTGGTCCTTTCCGCAATCGAGAAGCCACTCTCTGATCGTACCACCCGCCAGGCGATAAATCTCGGACGGATCGGACGCGGCGGCCGGATTGCGCATTTTGAGCTCACGGTCGGCTCATGGTTGCGAGCGCTCGATCGCGGTATAAGAGATCGACGAACCGAAGGGACGCAGTTCCTGCATCCAGTTCGTTCACGCGATGACCAACCACTCTCTCGGAGGATCGCAAAGCGACCAATGTGGATCGACCGGGCCGTAAAATGGTTGTTACCCAGGGAGGAGCATTTCTTCGACCTCATCGAGCGCGGCGCCGCGCGTGCTCACGAGATCAGCGCCCTGCTCGGTCGACTGCTGCGCAGCCACGTCCCACGCCGACCGTGAGGCGATCGTCGAGAGAATGCGCGAGGTCGAGCACGAGGCCGACCGCGTCATCGCCGAGATGTACGAGGCGCTCAATCGCACCTTCGTCACCCCGCTCGATCGCTCGGATATCTACTCCCTGGCCGCGTCGCTCGAGGAGGTCGCTGACGCCGTGTTCGCCACGGCCTTGCAGTTCGTGGTCCACGCGATGGAGGACCTTCCCGCGGGAAGCCGCGAGCTGGCGGCCCTGGTCCTCCAGTCGTGTGACGTCATTAAGACGGCGGTGACCGAGCTCCGCGACATGAAGAACGCCGCCCGGCATCCGCGAGCGGTGCGAGTTGCTCGACCGTCTGGAAAGCGAGGGGGACCGGATCTATCGCACGCAGCTCGCCGCGATGTTCCGGACCGAGACCGACGCCATCCGGCTGATCAAGCACAAAGAGTTCCTCGAGGGCCTCGAGCGGGCGCTCGACGCCTGCGAAGACGTGGGCGGCGCCCTGCGGACCATCGTCATCAAGAACGCCTGAGGCCCGCCGTTGAACACCGCCCTGCTGATCCTCGTGCTGGTGGTCGTCGCGGCGCTGGCCTTCGACTACATCAACGGCTTCCACGACGCGGCCAACGCCGTGGCGACCGTCGTGAGCACCGGCGTGTTGCCCTTGCGCACGGCCATCCTGCTGGCCGCTCTCTTGAATTTCGCCGGCGCCCTGACCGGCACGGCCGTGGCCGCGACGATCGGCAAGGGGCTCATCGAGCCGAGTGCGGTCACCCAGGTCGTCGTCCTGTCGGCGCTTTTGGGGGCGATCCTCTGGAACCTGGTCACCTGGTACTTCGGCATCCCGTCCTCCTCGTCCCACGCTCTGGTCGGCGGCCTGGTCGGTTCCGCGGCTGGCGCACGCGGGGGGCGGCTCGATCCGGTACGACGGACTGATCAAGGTCATCGAAAGCCTCGTCGTCAGCCCACTGGTGGGGTTCGCCATCGGGTTCGTGCTCATGGTCGCCATCGTGTGGGCCTGCCAGGGGCGGAGCCCGTTACGGCTGTCGGGGACATTCCGCCGGCTCCAGATCGCCTCGGCCGGGTTCATGGCCCTGTCGCACGGCAGCAACGACGCCCAGAAGACGATGGGCATCATCGCGATGAGCCTGGCCCTCTACTCCGGCGGATCGCAGGCCGGCGCGCACTTCCACGTTCCGCTCTGGGTAATGGTGGCTTGTGCGGTGGCGATGGGCGCGGGCACGATGTCCGGCGGCGTCCGGATCATCAAGACGATGGGCACGAAGATCATCGAGCTGAAGCCGGTCGACGGGTTCGCGGCCGAGACCAGCGCGGCAGTGACAATCCTGGCAGCCTCGCACCTCGGTCTGCCGGTCTCGACGACGCACGTCTTGAGCGGGGCAATCATGGGGGTCGGTTCGAGCCGGCGGGTCTCCGCGGTGCGGTGGGGCGTGACCGTGCGGATCATGTGGGCCTGGGTTTTGACGATCCCGGTCAGCGCGGCGGTGGCGTGGGCTTCGTACCAGCTTCTTCGTCTGGCTCTTGCGACGTGAGTTTCTGTTCGAACCGTCGGTGTCAGCTCATCTTTCCGACTGGAAAAATGAACCGACACCAATATCGTACAGGCGTTGCGCCTATTTCAAACCCGTTGTGCCGGTCGCGACGAGGGCGACCAGCGTCGGAGCGATCTCCTGGATCGGCAGCGATTCACAGACAGCGTTGAGCCGGACGGCGAATTCAGCCGTTCCATTCAAGCCGGGCTTGCCGCAGTCCCGTGACGGCTGGTCCATAGCATTCCCCGAAGTTATGGTCACCGGATTGCCGCTGCGGGCTCGCCACGATCTCATCCCAGCGACAAGCCGGTGCCCAGCTTGTGATTTTTTGCCCGCGTCGCCAGCATCAGGTCAATCACCGTCACAGCGCCGGAGCCCGTGACGTCAGCACTCAAAGGCGTCCAGCCCACGGGGGACGTCGTGCCAATCTCAGCGGCGATCTCGTTCAAGTCGTTATCGTCAACGATCCCATCGCCGTTGACATCTCCCAGCAGCCGGTAGAAGTGATGCACCGCGACCTGACCGTTGGGCAATTTGATGTCCACTTCGTAGTAGCCGTCGGCAGCCGTCGTGTTGGGATTGCCGCCGATGCCACCTGAGCCGAAGTCGATCTCGATCGCATGGTCGATCACGTCGAGGACAGTCGGGCTGCTTAGCGAAACGGGGGTCTTGCTCGACAAATCGCCGTTCAGGTCGTACTTGTACATCAGGATGTCGGGCGATGACGTCGTCATCGAATTGATAATCGAAGTCAGCGCGCTGCCGCTCTGGCTGTTGCTCTCGTTGAACGTCAGGTCGAGGTAGCGAATATAAGACCGGCTCGGGCTGTCGTGCTCGACTTTGAAGCCGGTCACCTGGAGCTGGCCCGGTGAGGTGAGCGCTGCGAATGTCTCCTGGAAGGTCACGTTGGGGCTGGATGGTGTGCCCCCACCATTATTCGTGCAGCGATTGGGCGTCAAAATGCCGGAGTAATTCGTCTCCTCGTGACATGAAGGAGACCGAGCTGCTCGAGGACGGGTTGCGCCGCGATCCGCTCGATCTCGGCTTGGGGGTAATGCGAGAGCGCGGCTGCTGGGTCGATCATGCGCTGTTCCAGGACAGTCGCGATCTCGCTCCTTAAATGTTGCCACATGTTTTTGCGTCTGTCCAGTGACAAAACGGCGCGCACCGCCCAGGTTTCTTCCGGAGTCAGTCCCGTCGGTCCCCATGGCCGACTCAGTCGGTTGGCGCGAAGACGCGCGATCAGGAGATCGTCGCTCGTCCAGAAGTCGCGGTGACCCGCTTGATCGGCAACGTGCGCGGTCAACTCCTTGAGCGTGCGGTTGGCACGCTCGCAGCCGCCGTTGTACGGGGCACAGTACGGCGGCGAGTACAAAGTGAACACCTCCCGGCCGAGCAAGAATCGCTTCGTCAGATGGGCGCGGAACGCCGGACCGTTGTCACATTTCATGACCAGCGGCGCACCGTGCTCCTCAAACAAATCGGCCAGCGATTCCACCACGGTTGCCGCGTCTTCGCGCCACCGCCAGCCAGAGCAACTGCTGTCGACTCGCCAGGTCACGCACATTCAAAATCGCGGGGAAGCTACCGTCGATCAGGTAGGGGGGATGAGTGAAATCCATCGCCCACACGCTGCCTCCACAGAGCCACTCCAGCCGACACCGTTCCTCGACGTGCTCTTGACGCCACCCCACGCGATATCCCGCTCTGAGCTCAGCCAGTTCGGCGCGCGCGACATCGGGATACTCGGCCTGGAGACTCGATAGGCTGATGCTCGGGCCGTGTAGTTCCAAAAAGCCGGTGACCTCGGCTTGGCGCTCGACCGGGGCGATTTGCGGTGGCCGCCCCCGTGGGCGCGGCGCCAGCCGATCTGTGCCCCAACCCCGATCCCAATGCCACAAGGTACGCGGTGAGAGACCAAGAGCACCGGCCGTCTCCTCCGTCGACCAGCCGTGGCCACGCGCGTAACGGCGAAACGCAACCGACCGTTTTCGCAGATCGCGCTCGCTCCATCGGCGCCATGATTGGCGATCCCAACCGCGGCGCGGTACCTCACGGTTGTCGGGCGTTGGCACACGTTCGGCCTGACTGGCGCGATCGTCCAGTGGCAGCGAGTCTCGGCGACATGCCTCGACCGCCGCCTGACCGGCCCGCGCCTCACCACGCGCACACGGCGGCGTGCCGGCTGAATGGCCAAGGGGGTCTCCCGCGGTGGTCATCGTCCAGCCCGGCATGGCGGTCGCGATCGACAAGAGCGCGGCACCATCGTTGCCGACCCACGCGCTCGCGATGCTGCGGTCGTGACGACGTGCCGGATCGCTGGTCTCGTCGACCACGACCGCCGCAGTTTGGCTCTCAAGTTCGAACTCGAAGTCGGTGTCGTCCCGAGCGTCTCCGGCTACGGCGTCCCGGAACAGATCGGAATTCGTGGAGGCTTTCCTGGCCTCATGGTCTCGGTGAGGGGCGCTGCTTGCATCTTCTACTGGATCCCTCACCGACTCGCTTTTTTTGCGGCTTGCTTGAGCTGCGGCTTGGGCCGAGACAGACCTTGGCGCGCCAGCTCCGCCCGTAACTGGGCCCCTCTCAGCTCCAGCTCCAACCGCTCAACTTTTTGTTCCAGATTCGCGATCTGTTGTTGCTCGGGCGTTTTCTCCGCCGAGGGACGCCGGCCGGGTGATCCCGGTTCCAGGGTTTTCACCCAGCGCTTCAGGCTCTCGTGCTTGAGATCGAAGAACCAAGACTCCTCGATTCCCAGATCGGCGCACGCGTCGGCGACGTTGATCTCCCCTGCGAGATTGGCCAGGATCACCCGCAGCCGGGTCTTGGCTACGGGTGATCCTGCCAGACGGTCGACTTGGTCAGCGATGCTCAATGGCTTTCGGCCGGCCGGCATGGATAGACCCTCCGTGATCGCCCTGCGCTTCGGAGCGGATCGTCTCCAACGCCGCTGGTCGATTCCCATCGCCAGCGGGCCCCGCCGCAGGGGGTTTCCCAACGGGTCCTTGTACCGCAGCCGGCCCTTCCTTGCCAGGTGAATCCGCGGTTTGCAGCAACCGCGCGGCGCGGAGTGCTCGCACGCACGGTTTCCGCCGCCGCCGTTTGGTTCCGCTGGACGCTTCCTGCGTTTTGCTGGCCGCCGGCGCCAGCCCCAACGCGCGTTGAGTGGTTCGGGCTAGCGCCTGATGGCGAGCGAGCTCACGCCGACTGACAGACAGCTCGCGCTCCAGGCGAGCCAGCCGCCGGTCGGTCGAGACCGTGCGCCCAACCGGACGGGGCTCACACGCCCAGATCAGCCCTCGAATGGCTCGCTGCTCCAGGAGATAGTAGCGCGGCAACCGGATTCCCAGCGCCGTCGCGGCACCAGCGGGAGTCCGCACTCCGGCCAGCACTTCGAGGACCAGAGCCGCGGCGCGTCTGGCTTCAGGGCCGATGTGCGGGGCTTGGGGACAATCCGCCGTCAGTTGCCGCCGGTAGGTTCCGCGCGATCGCTGCGCCGCGGCTTCCTTTTGTCGAGCGCCGGGCCGTGCGGCCGGGCCGAGGCAGGGTTCGCCGTCATGGCTTGCCTCCTTCCTCGTTCGCTGTCTCGTCCGGCGTCGCCAGCGGGGGCCCTTGCGGCGGCAGCTCTTCGTGCGTCTGTGCCGGCACATCGCCGAGCAGTCCGGCGGCCGGAGAGCCATCCGGGCAGATGGCCTTGGGCATCGCGGCTGAGTCCGCAGGAGCGGCTGGCGGCACCAGATCCACTTCTTGTCGAACGCCCCCTTCGCGCGTCAGGAACACGCGCTCGCCTTCGGCATGCAGGCTGAAATTCTTGCCGCCCAGTTGGCCTGTCACGTAGAACGGGGGCTTGGGCAAGCCGTTGCGAGCCAGCTCCAGTGCGTTGGCGGCGACCCGATCTTTGAGGGTCAGGAGGACCTCGGGAGCCGCCCCGAAAAACCGGTCCGCCGGCACCAGGCCGTCGATCCCGCTGTGGGTGCGCTGGAAGTTATACCAGTCGATGAAGTGGCCGATCCGCGCGGGCGTCGGCCAGATCGAGGAACACAGCCGTCTCCACGCACTCGCGCCAGAGCGTTCCCCAGAACCGCTCGATCTTGCCCAAGGTCTGAGGATGGCGCGGCGCGGCCACGATCTGGCGGATGCCGCGCCCTTTGAGCTCCTTCTGGAAAGCGCTCTCGCCCCGCCAGGTCACGTACTGAGCGCCATTGTCGGTGAGGATTTCCTCGGGGACTCCGTAGGCCGCGATGCCCGCACGGAGAACCTCCAGCACCAGGGCCGTCGACTGGCTGGCGTGCAGACCGAAGCTGACGATGAACCGACTGTGGTCGTCGAGGAAGGCAACCAGGTAGACCCGCCGGTTCTGCCGCTTGAGCACGAAGGTGAACAGGTCGGTTTGCCAGAGCTGGCTGGGCCTGGCCCGCTCGAAGAAGCGGACCTTGTCGGGATGAGGTCGTGTGGGGGTTTCCTGCAACTGGTAGCCCGCCTCATGAAGCACACGGGCGACCGCTGGCGGGCTGGCCGGCAGTGCCGGGCCGCGCACCAGCATCTGGCTGATTCGCTCGCATCCCCAGTCGGGATGCGCCTGCTTGAGCAAGAGGATGGTGCGTTTGGTCAGGTCGGGCAAGCGGCTTCCTTCGCGGGCGCCTCGAGGCTGTTCGAGCAAGCCGGCCGGTCCCTGTTGGGTGAACCGCTGTTTCCAGGCATAGAGCGTATGCTTGGAGACGCCCACCAATGTTGCGAAATCCTTGGCGGGCAAGCCGCTGCGCTGCCAGCAGTCGAGGATCATGAGTCGCTGCTGGGGATTGTACGCCGCCGGCTTCACCTCCTCGGGTCGAGCCAGCCGCCGGCCGCGTTGCGTGCGTCTTTTGCCGGTCGGCAGCCCGAGCCCTTGCCGCCTGAGCTCAGCGACCGGGTCGAACTGGGCCGGCGGGCTGTCGAATTCGTTGGTCGGAACCCCGGAGGGCTCGTCCGCCTCCACACCGAGGTCGTCCCGGGCAGGCGACTGCGGGGCGTCTCCAAACTCCGGAGCGGTCTCATCCCCACGATCGGGCAGGCCCGGCGGCTCGGGTGTACGTTCATCGGGATGGACCGTCTCGGCAATCGAGGCGTCCGCATTCTCCGATTTCGTGTCGATTGCTTCCGGAAATGTGATGAGGTCAATCTGGGAATCGACCGCGTCCGGTTCACCTTCCGCCGCCGGATCATTCTTTAAATCGGATGTCGGCCGGACCAATTCTTCAGGCGGCCGTTCGCCAGGCGCGCCTCGACCACTCCACCACCGATTCCACTCGTTCCACATTTGCTCCTCGCCTCTGCGGCATTGCCGCGGCTGGGAGGAGACGTCGATTGCTCCGGTCAATTCTCCAAATTACGCAGCAAGCATTTTGGTTGGGAGGACAGCTGGCATAGATGCCGGTGATTGGATACGACGGGTCGGGGTTGCCGTTAACGTCCGTCTGGCCGGGGCCGTAGTCCTGACTCGTTCCGAAGCCGGAAACCTGAAGCACGCCCGGCTTGCCCGTTACCGGCGCGACGGTCACGAAATCGTTGCTGCCGCCGGCGCCCGACTGGCGGTCGCCGCTGAAGGGGCCGGTGTTCAAGATCAGCGTGCCGACCGCGATGCCGGCGTCCTGGCCCGTATCCGTACTGTAATGGGCCAGCTCCTGGGTCGCACAATCATTGCTGAAGCTGAACAGCGTGACCGCTGGAACGATGGGGACTTGAATCGTGTACGACAGGAAGCTGATGCCGACGGTGAACTCGAAATTCAATTGGAAAAAGACGTTGCCCGATTCCTCGAACGCACAATCGGACAAGATCTGTTGCAGGTACACTTTGCCATCGTCGTTCAAGTCGGCGAAGCCGAAGCTCAGATTGGACCCGACCACCAGATCGACCCCGACACTCACGAAGTAGACCCCGACCTCCGCGCCGCCGCCCACGTCGAGCGTCACGGTCAAGAGCGGCTTCGTGGTCCCGAAAAATAGCCCGTCGAGGAGATCGCCTTTCTTGATGCCGCTCGTGTCGAGGCCGACCGTGGCGTTGAATGCCAGCGCGACGTCGCCGTTCAAGGTCACGGTCACGTCAAATGGGCCGACGGGTATCGTGCCGAGCGGAACGGCGATCGGTACGTCGACTGACAGCGTGGGCATGGTCCAAGTGACCAGGGTGACGGTCTGGCCGAGCAGGAAGCTGACGATCAGGCTGGGGTTGTCGAGGATGGGAAAATCGAGGCCGGTGTTCTGGGTCAGGGTCTGAAGCAGGCCCCCGGACGCTCCCATCTGGCCGCCTGTCATGTCGTTGGCAATGGCATTCTGAACTTGTGGCTGTTCCTGGTCTGGCGTGACCGGCGAGCCGTCGGGGTTCGTCTGCGTGCCCAGCATGCCCGGAATTCCCGAGCTCACCGTGCTGCTGGACATCGTTTGCAAATTCGTGCTCTGGTTGAAAGTGTAATTACCGAAGTCGAGCATGGTGCCGTCGCCGACGAACGACTGCACTTCAGACGCCAAGCTCTCGATCGTCGAGAGGATCCCGATCGCCGTGTTGAACGAACTGAAATCGAAATCAGAGCCGGATACCAGAGTGGATGCCAGTTCGAGAAACTGGTCCCACTTGTATGGCCCCAGGCCGAGTGCCTCGGTGAGGTTCGAGACGACCGGCACGTCGCCGTTCAAGAAGTTAAGTATCGGCCCAATCGGACCAAGGATGCCGTTGACGTCTTGCATGATCGGACCGAGGATCTGGCCAAACAGGCTCCCGAAATTCAGTGTGATGTTGTCGAAGGCGACGCTCGGCTCGCTCATTGCGCCCGGCGAGGAACCGGGCAGGATCGGGTAGTTGATCACCAGGTCAATGCTGAACGACGGCAGGCTCGGGTCCATGTTGATGTCGGCGACCAAGGCCAGGTCGAGATTGGCGGTGAGGCTCGACCCCGCAACGCCCATGTAGACGCCCGAAAAAAGGCTGGAGCCGAGCTGGGCCAAACTCAGCTCATCGCCCTTCATCGGAGTACTGCTGTTCGGGTCGGGTAGACTGATCCCCATCATGGCGCTCAGGCCCGTCCCGGGAGCCATATCCGCCGAGTTCTCGTAGTTGGTCGCGGTGATGTCGAGGAAGAAGAGCTGGGCGGTGAGCGAGGCACCCGGCGTGAGGCCCGCCGCGGCCGTGAAGTTGAACTCGTTGCCGTTGGAGTCGGGGTTGAGCAGGAACGAGAATCCCGTGGTCTTGTTGAGCGCGAACCCGAGGCGCATGTCGTAGGTGAGACTGAGGCTCACGCCGCCGGTGCTCGTGAAGGAGAGTCCGAGACCGCCCAGGTGGGTGTCGATCGGGACCGTGAACTGATCGGTGCCCTTGAGCTCGAAGTACGCATCGATCTCGTCACCGGCCGTATTCAGTGTGACGTCGGGGTTCGGGTTATCCGTCGTCGTCGGAACGAGGAGGTTGCTCATGCTCGATTCGATCAGATTCTTGATCGCGTCGGCCGCGCCGCTGCTCAGGTCGGTGGATGCGAGACTGGAAACGAAGTTGTTGAGCGTCGTGAAGACGCTAGTGCCCGCGCTCAAGTTGAGGTTGCTGATCAAAGGCAACGCATCGAGTGACTTCACGAGTCCATTCTCGAGAGCCGTCAGGAATGCCTTGATCCCGGCGGCAAGCACCTCGGCCGAGAAGTCGGAGCCCGTCAGTATGCCGTCGAGGCCGGAGGGCAGTGTGACGGAGGGGTCCCCGGGATTCTGGAGGTTGAGGCTGACGGAGAGCGTGCCGGCGCTCGTGCCGAAAACCGTGATCGGCAGCATCGCGTTAAACACGCCGTCGATCCCGCTGAACTGGAAGTCGCTCGTCGAAAGAGCACTCACCGGGATCTGATTGCCCGTCGCGGGCGCAACCGTCGTGATGGAGACCGTGGCGGGCCCATCTCCCGCGCTGTTCATCAGTGTCACCGTCCCGGGACCGACAGACACGCTGACCGAGCCGATAGAGGCCGTGAGACTGAGGTTGGTTGCGTTAACCTCGGCGGTCAGGCCGAAGCTCGTCGTGTCGAGCAGGAACACGCCAGGGTTCGTGATGTCGAAGCCAAAGTCGATCTCCGCGTTCCCGCCGATCGTGACATTGACCATGCCGCCGCTGGATACAGTGAGGGGCCCAAGACTGGCGCCCAGGCCCAGATTGCCGACGTTGACCATGTTCGAGTACGTGGGCTTCAGGTCCAGCATCACCTCTAGGTCCTGGTCCTGCGTGCCCATCGGGGAAGTGGCCGTCACGACATTGAGCGAAAGCGTGCTGGGCGCGGAAATCCCCAAGGCATTGGCGATCGTGCTCGAGAGGCTCTGGAGCGAGGGCACCGCATTCTGGATCTGCGTGAGTGCGCTCGAGAACATCGTCAATGCCGACGCATCGACGCCGCTCGTTTCGAGCGTCTGGATCTCTTCGCTCAAGGAGGCAGCCGTGGCGACGAGCGCGCCGGCAAGGCCCGCGGCGGTCTGCATGCTCTGGCTAATGGCGTTTTGCAGATCGTCGGTAATCGCGATGAGTTGATCCTTGGGTACGTCGGCCGGCAACGCGTCGAGGGCGGATATCAACGTGTTATAGAGACCCTGCGCCGTGCTTGTAAGCGCGCTCAACTGAGCCGGGCCCCCCAGTGCCGTGGCGGCATTGGTGAAGGCGACCGATGTGCCGAGGAGATCATTCAGGCTCTTGTCGATGAGCGGCAACGGGGTGCTGAACACCCCCAGAGCCGAACCGCTCAAGAGACCGCTGATACCTTGCAGGGCCTGCTGAACGTCGTCGAGGCTGAGGTTGGAGAACCCGCCGAGGGCGGCAGTGAACCCGGCGCTGGGCGTGACGGTCACGGTCGTCAGGTCGTTCGGCGTGCCCAGAGACAAACCCAGACTGCCCGAGCCGCCGGTCACGCCGGGTCCGGGCATCACCGTGACGGGGAACTGGCCCACCAGGTTGGCGGTGACCGGCAGGGCGGTCGCCAGCGTCACGCTCGTGGCCGGGTTGGTGAATGAGTCGAGCGCATCGCTGGCGGAAAGCGCCAGACCGGTCATCGATGAGTAAGACAAACTCGCGTTCTGGACGGTCACGCCGAGCATGCCCACTGACGCCGACCCGCTGATCATGTTCGCGGTCACCGCGGCAGACACGGTGAGCTGTGCCCCCGAGTCGAGATAAACGTTGGACCCGAAATCGGGTTGCACTGCCTTCGACGGCAACATCAGCTCGGTGGTCGCCGGATCACTCGCAGCCGCGCTGAGCTGCATCACCGCTCCGTTCACCTCGGTTAGGGTGATGGCGCCGCCCGTTTGCCCCGCAACGACGGCACCGCCCAGCCCGGCCGCGGCGAGGGCGTTGTTGAGGTCGGAGAGCAGGCCCGCGAGATTGCTGTTGGTCTGGGTCGCGGCGGCGGTGACCGTCACGTTAACCGGATTCTGGGTGCCGAGGGCGATCGTGAAGTGGGCATCGGCGGTGAGCTTGCCATTGGCGGGTGCCGGCCCGGTCCCGGTAAAGACTGCTTGCAGGCCGCCCAGGTCGATCTCGAACGTGGACTTCAGACCGGCGGTTGCCGTGATCGCGGCACTCGTGGCACCGTCGAAGTACAGCGGTTCGAGGCCTGCGGAGAAATTGAGAGGGAGAGTCTGTGCGAATCCCGCATCGGTGAAGTCGAGCGCGAAGCTCAGCCGGTTCGTGGTGGGGTCGAACTGCGGGGTGACCGACATTCCCGTCAACTTCGTGAGCAGATTCGCCAGCGATTGAATCGTCGAGAACTGGAACACGGATTGACTGGTCTGTCCCGGAGCGAAGCCGAGCTGCGTGTCGGCCGTGTTGTCGTTCGGATTGGCGATCTGGATCTGGAACTGCGTGATGCTCGGGTTGGCGGCGACCAGTGCGATTTCGTCGCCGCTAGCGCTCGCGGCGATCTGACTGGACAAGCCGGCACCGGCCAACGCCGAGTTGATGTTCGCGACCAGGGCTTCCAGGGTCTGATTGGCTTGCGTGTTCGCCGCGGGGACCGTGACGAGCACCGGAGCGCCACCGTTGATCGCGATCGAGAAAGTGGCGTCGGAGGAGAGCTCTCCGTTCTCCGGCGCGAACGGCAAGCCGACGATCTCCTGGGCCGATAGATCGTTAGTAAGGTCCGTGGCCATCTGGCTGAAGCTCACCAACTGATTGACCTGCTCGCCCAGGAAGGGCAGCTCTGCATTGGTGCCCGGGATGTTCAGGACGGGCGAGACGTTCTGCAGGGCTGTGCCGAGCTGGGTCAAGATCTCCGTGAATTCGGTGCTGGTCAGCCGATCGAATTCGAGAACCGAACTGGCATCGCTGTTGAACGTGATGGCCGGGGCGGTGCCGTCGAACACGTTGTCAGAGCTGATCGTGACCGTGGGGCTGCCCGCGGCCGTCCACGTGCCAAGCGTGGCCTGTATGGGCAGCATTGCCGAGAGCGACTGGCTCGTTGCATCCAGGGTCACGAGATCGCTCACGCTGTCGTTCTCAAGCGCGCTCGCGGTCACATCGTTGGTGGCGACCTGGCTCGGATCGCTGATTGTCGCGCTAGCGCCGCATCAAGATCAATCGTGGCGTTTTGCACCTGGATGCCGAGGAAGCCGAGCCGCGCGGCGAAGCTCGGGTTCTTCATCTGGGCCGACGCGCTGGCCGTCAGGCTGCTGACGTTGAAAAAGAAGCCGTTGGACGCCGAAACGTTGATGCCGAATGTGAAGTCAAGGTTGAGCTTGGTGGTCAGCGTGACCGTGGGCGACGCTTCGATTTGCAGGGCATACGGGGTCGCATTGGCCCCGAGGTCGAAGCCGGCGCTCGAAATCTGGGTGGCTTGGAAGTCGAGCGAGAACTCGATCACCTGCCCCTGGGGCGTGCTCTCAAGACCACCGATCACCTGCGAGGCGCCGAGGCTGAGATTCGGCCCATTCCCGGAATTGCCTAAGTTTTTCAAGGTCGTGACGATGGCGTTGCTCGTCACGGCGTTGCCCCCATCGCCCGCGAGCGGGTTGACCAGGCCAACCTCGAGGAGGTTGCTGATATCAAGCGCCGAGCCGATCGACTGATCGACCAAGGGGAGATTCTGGCCCAGGAGCCCATACTGGTCGAGGCCGCTGGCCCAGGAAGCGAGGGATTGCAATCCGCTGACGAGCGCCGAGGTTTGCGTACCACTCATCGGTGTCGACGCGGGCGCCGCCAGCACGCTCAGGCTGGCATCCGCCGAGAGCGGACTGGCCGCGTAGTTGGTCTGGTCGCCGAGATATTGCGCCTTGACGGTATAGGTGCCGGCTGCTGGCTCGGTGATCGACTGCTGCGCGGTGCCCCCCGAGAGCGGCACGGCGCTACCGAAGTCAGAGCCGTTGACCAGGAACTGGACCGAGCCGTCTGTGGGGGCGCCGCTGGACGTCGAGACGGTGGCGGTGAACATCTCCGACTGGCCGGCGGTGATCGAGGCCAAGCTCGGCGTGATGCTCGTCGTGGTGGGTGTCAGCGAGACGGTGTTGACGGTCAAGCTCGCGCCGCGGACACCGCGCTCGGCGCATAATTGCCGCCGTCGCCGGTATACTGAGCCGTGACGGTGTAGCTGCCCGCGGGCTCGGAGATGGCCAGTTGCGCCGAGCCGCTCGTGACCGGCACCGGGTTGCCCTGGTCGACGCCACCGACCAGGAACTGAACATCGCCGTCGGTGGGCGTCCCACTGGGCGAGGCGACCGTTGCGGTGAATGTTTGCGATTGGGCGGTGTTGATCGAGGCCGAAGTCGGTGAGAGACTCGTCGTCGTGGTTGCCTCCATGACGGTGAGTGTCCCGGAGGTCTCCGCGGACTGCGCGGTGGCCGCATAGGTGGTGTCGCCGCCGTACCGGGCACTCACGCTGTACGTACCCGCTCCCTCGGTGATCGCCAGTTCGGCCTCGCCGACGCTGGAAAGCGGCACCGGATCACCATAGTTCGCGCCGTTGACCAGGAACTGGAACGAGCCGTCCGTCGGCGTGCCGCTCGTCGAGGTGACGTTGGCAGTGAAGGTCACCGACTGGCCGAAATTGACCGACGCCGAGGCGGGGGTAACGACCGTCGCGGTCGCCGTCTTCGTGATCGCCTGGGTGACCGTAAGCGTCGAGGCCGACGAGACCGCGCTGGCTGAGTAATTGGTGCCGTCGCCGGCATACTGCGCGGTGACGGAGTAAGTGCCAATCGGCTCGGTGACGGGCAGCGTGGCCGTGCCGTCGGTGACCGTGACGGCGCTGCCGTAGTCGGAGCCGTTTACCAAAAACTGCACGGTACCGTCCGGGGGTCGACCGGCAGAGGAAGACGTGACGACTGCCGTGAAAGTAGCCGACTCGCCGGACGGAACGGAAGTCGAGACCGGAGATACGCTCGTCGTGGTCGCCGCGGGCCCGACGGTCAGCGTGGCCGCGGTCTCGGCGCTGGCCAAGGTGGCAGCGAAGCCTTTGTCGCCGGTGTACTCGGCCGTGATGGTGAATGTGCCCATCGGCTCGGCAATTGGGAGCGCCGCAGTGCCTTCGGTCACCGACGCGGGCGTACCGAAGTCGGAGCCATCGACCAGGAATTGCACCGAGCCGTCAGCAGGGGTGCCGGCCGCCGAGGAGACCGTGGCGGTAAAGGTGGCCGATTGGCCGTAAGTCACAGAAGCGGAGCTCGGCGTCACGACCGTCGAAGTCGCGGCCTTAAGGACGGTCAGCGTGTCCCCGGGGCTGGTCACGCTGCCCAGGGTCGCGGTGATCGCGGTCGTCCCGCCGGTCAGGGCGGTGGCCAGGCCCGCCGCGCTGATCGTCGCAACGGCCGGTGTCGCCGATGCCCATGTGACCTCGCTGGTGAGGTTGGCCGTCGACTTATCCGTGTAGGTACCGGTCGCCGTGAATTGTTGCGTGAGCCCCTTGGTGATGCTCGGGCTCGCCGGCGTGACGGCGATCGAGACGAGCGTTGCGGAAGTGACCGTCAGCGCAGCCGTGGTCTCGCCGGAGGTCAACGTGGCCGCAAAGTTGGCCGTGCCGGTGTACTCCGCCGCGATCGTGTAAATGCCCAAAGGCTCGGTGATCGGCAGCGTTGCCGTGGCGCCGGAGAGCGCCATGGGGCTGCCATAGGTCGAGCCATCGACCAGGAACTGGACGGTGCCGCTGGGTGGCGTGCCGTCGGTTGAGGAGACCGTCGCGGTAAACGTCTCCGACAGGCCTGCACTGATGGTGGCCGTGGGGGGGGTGACGACCGTCGCCGTCACCGCCTGAGTGACCGTCAGCGTGGCGCCGGTCTCGGCAGACGCAAGGGTGGCGCCGAAGTGGGTGTCACCGGTGTACTCGGCCGTGACCGTGTAACTGCCCGCCGGCTCGGCGATCGCCAGGGCAGCCGTGGCGCCGGAAAGCGCCACGGGGCTGGCGAAACTCACACCATCGACCAGGAACTGGACCGAGCCGCCCGGCGGCGTTCCTGCGGATGAGGAGACCGTCGCAGTGAACGTAACCGACTGGCCATACCCGACCGACGACGAGGCCGGGGTGACCACCGTGGTGGTGGGCGTCACCAGTGCAAAATCCCCGAAATTCAGCCCGGCAACCGACTGGCCGCTGGTCAGTGTCTCCGAGTATGAGCCCGACGCCGGTTCGGTCAGCTCATAGTCGGACTGGAGAACCTCTTCGAGGCTGTACGTACCGGGGTTCGCAACTGTAAACGAGTAATCACCGGTGGAAGCGGTAGTGGTTGTGGCGACAACCTTGTTCGAGCTGTTGAGAAGGTTGACGGTCCAGCCCGAGAGGCCGGGGTCTCCCGCGGTCAGCACCCCGCTGTCACTCAGGTCGCTGTACACTTCGCCGCCGAGCGTCACCGCCTGAAAATTGCCGAAATTCAGCCCCGTGATCGACTGGCCGCTCTCCAATGTCTCGGTGTAATTGCCCGATGCCGGGGCCGTGACGGTATATCCGGACTGGAGCACCTCCTGGACAGTGTACGTGCCGGTGCTCGTGATGGTGAACGAGTAGTCCCCGTGCGAGTCGGTGGTCGTGGTCGCCACGACCTGGCTCGCGCTATTCAACAAATTCACGGTCCAGCCGGCGAGGCCGGGCTCTCCTGAATCCAGCACGCCGTTACCGTTGAGATCGTTGTACACCTCACCACTGACCGCTTCCACGAGCAGATCGCCGAAGTTCAGATTGGCGACGTTCTGCCCGCTCGAAGTGGTCACACTGTAACTCGCCGGCGAGCTGGTCTGGATAAAGCCCGTCTGGAGCACCTCCTCGACCGTGTAGGTTCCCGGCCCCACACTGGCGAAGGAGTAGTCGCCGCTCGTATTGCTGGTGGTAGATGCGACGATCTGGCTTGCGCTATTGAGCAGATTGACGGTCCAGCCAGAGAGACCCTGCTCGCCGTCGTCGAGGCTGCCGTCGTCGTTGGCGTCATCATAAACCTCGCCACTCACGGTGACGGTTTGAAAGTCTCCGAAATTGATGCCGGTCACGTGACCGGCTTCGGTCGTCGTCAGGCTGTATGCGGTCGGCGATGTCGTCTCGACGTAGCCGCTCTCCAGAACTTCCTCGACTGTGTAAGACCCGACTCCGACCGCGCTGAAGCTAAAAAGACCGTTAGAGCCCGTGGTGGTGCTGGCGACCAGACCGACACCGTTTCGATAGAGATCGACCGTCCAGTTGGCGAGTCCCGGCTCGCCCGAGTCCAGCACCCCGTTTCCGTTCAAGTCGTTGTAAACCTCGCCGCTGACCGTGCCCGGGTGCACCTCGCCGAAGTCGTAGCTCGAGGCATTCAGACCGCTGGTTGTCGTGGCGGCGTAGGAGGCGGCGCCCGATGAGATAAAACCCGTTTGCGAGACCGCCTCGAGCGTGAAGGAACCAGGCCCAACGCCGGAGAACGAGTAGGTGCCACTGGAATTCGTGGTGGCGCTCGCAACAATGTCGTTGGAGGCATTGAGCAGGTTGACCGTCCAGCCGGCGAGGCCCGGCTCGCCATCGTCCGGCGTGCCGTCCCCGTTGACGTCGTCGTACACTTCACCGCCCAGGGTCACAGTCTGGAACTCGCCGAAGTTCAAGCTGGCCACGTTCTGGCCGCTCGCGGCCGTCTCGTCAAATGCGACCGGCGTGCTCGACTGCACAAAGCCAGCCTGCACGACGATCTGAATCGAATAGCTCCCGGGGTCCACACCGCTGAAGGCATAGTCGCCGCTCGAGTCGGTCGTGGCGGAGGCGATGACCGCGCTCGAGCTGTTCAAGAGATCGACGGTCCAGCCGGCGAGGCCCGGCTCGCCTCCGTTCAAGACGCCGTTGCCGTTGATGTCGTTGTACACTTCGCCGCCGAACGTGACGGTCTGGAAGTCGCCGAAGTTGAGATTGGCGGCGCTCTGGCCGCTCGTCAAAGTCTCGGTGTACGAGCCCGACTTCGGGTCTGTCAAAACATAGCCCGACTGCACGACTTCCTCGACCGTGTACGTGCCGGGGTTATTGATCGTGAACGTGTAATCGCCTTGTGAATTGGTGGTTGTGGTTGCCACGATCTGGCTGGAAGTGTTCAAGAGATCGACGGTCCAGCCGGCGAGGCCTGAGTCGCCATTCTGCAGCGTGCCGTCTCCGGTTACATCGTCGAACACCTCGCCGCTCATGGTCGAGATCTGGAACTCGCCAAAGTTGTTCCCCGTCGACACCAGGCCGCTGGCCACCGTGACAGAGATCGACGTCGGCGTCGTTGGTGTATAGCCGGCCTGCTGGACCTCCTGGATCGTGTACGAGCCCGGACTGACGCCGGTGAATGAGTAATCGCCGCTCGAGTTGGTGGTCGTGGATGCGACGACCGTGCTCGCGCTATTGAGCAGGTCGACGGTCCAACCGGCGATACCCGGGTCGCCGTTCTCGAATGTCCCACTGCCGCTCAAGTCGTTGAAAACCTCGCCGCTGAATGTAGCGAGCTGGTAGATGCCGAAAACCAGACCGCTGTCGTTCTGTGCGCTTGACGTTGTCTCGCTATACGTCGCGGGCTTGCTCGTCTGAATGAAGCCGCTCTCGAGCACCTCCTTCACGGTATAAGTACCCGGGCCGACGCTCGAGAACGAGTAATCGCCGGTTGAGGCCGTGGTGGTCGTCGCGACGACCGTGCTCGCGCTATTAAGCAAATCGACGGTCCAGCCGGCGATTCCCGGCTCGCCCGAGTCGAGTGCTCCGTTGTCGTTGAGGTCGTTATAGACCTCGCCGGAAAACGTGACCGTCTGGAAGTCCCCGAAGTTGAGGTTGTTGATCGTCTGGCCTGCCGCGATTGTGAGAGCGATGGTCCCTGGCGCCGCCGGCGCGGTCTGGACGTAACCCGATTGCACCACCTCCTCGAGCGTGTACGACCCGGGCGCGATGCCGGTGAACGTGTAGTCGCCGCTGGAAGAGGTCGTGGTCGTGTCGACCACGCTGCTTGAGCTGTTCAAGAGCTCGACGGTCCAGCCGGCGAGCCCCGGCTCGCCGCCATCGAGGGCGCCGTTGCCATTGAGGTCGTTATAGACTTCGCCGTTGATCGTTCCTTGACCGTTGCCAATGATCGTGACGACCCCCGTCCCTCCCCCCGACGCGATCGTTGCGCCCACCGGGTTCGACAGGTTGACGTCAAGGTTCGTCGTCGCCGTGGTGAACTGATCGATGGCCTGGACCTCGACCGTCGCCGTCGTCTGACCGGGCTGGAACAGCACCAACCCCGTGATGGGCTTGTAGTCGCCGCCGGCCACCGTGGCTGTACCATCGGCGGTCGAGTACTGGACGAGAACTTCCTGAGTCGACGCTGCCGACAGCGAGACCGTCAGGTCGGCCTCGGTCGTGTTCACTTGAAGCTTGGTCTCGGATTGGAGGTCAAGCAAGGTGAAGTCGTAGTTGCCGGCGTGCAGTCCATTCGTGCTGAGGACCAGGGTGTACGTGCCCGGCGTCGTCAGAGTATACGGACCGGCGTTATTCTCCAGGTATGAGCTGAAGACGGTGTTGTTGAGCGGGTCGTACAGCGTGGCGATCTGGATCGAGCCCGGTTCCAGACCGTTGAACTGCACTTGCTGGCCGATTGCGCCCGTGAACGTGTAGCTAGCCTCATCGCCGGGGTTCGTCAGGGACCCGGTCACTCCTGAATTCAGAGTCAGAGGCGAGGCTGGATCGACATTGTCAAACAGCTCGAATGCGTAGCTCGGGGCGCTGTTACTCGCGCTCTGCCCGGCAACCGACAGCAGGTAGGGCCCGGAATACGGCAATGTTGCGCTACCGTCCGATTCGGCGTAGTTCGCCATGATACTGCCGTTGTCAGGGTTGTAGAGTGTGACGTAAACGGCGTCGGCGGGGCTGTCAGAGAGGCCATCGAAGTAAATACGCTCATTCGCCGTCCCACTGAACTGGTAGAGGTTCGCAGTCAGGCCGGTCATGAGCGTTCCGCTCACCGTCGTGCCGCTACCGGAAGTGAGCGTGATGCCCGTCGCGGTCGCCGCGTCCTGCACCAGGAAGTTATAGCTGCCGGTGGCCCGGGTGGTGCTGTAGCTGTAAATCGTCAGCGTGTAGGTACCCGGCACGGTCAGCGTGAAGGGGCCCTCATCGGTCGAGGCATTGCCGTTGAAGATCGTATTGCCATAGGGATCGGTCAGCAAGGCGTCCAGGTTGCTGATCGACTTGGCCAGGCCGTTATAGTAGATCCGCTGGCCAGCCGTGCCGGTGAAGGTGTAAGTCGCCTCGTCGCCCGGGTTGGCGATCGTCTCGCTCGCCGCCAGAGGCAGGGTCGTCCCGCTCACGGCGGGATTGACGTTTTCGAAGATCTCGAAGCTGTAGCTCACCGATTTGTTGCTGCCGGACAATCCAGGAACGGCGAGCAGGTATGTCCCGGTTTCGGGCAGCGTCACGGTGTCGTCATAATCCACGTAGGTGCCCAGGCTGTTACCGTTGGCCGGGTTGTAGAGCTCCAGCTCGGCGCCGTAGGTGGGCGTGTCGCCCAGGCTCTCGAAATAGAGGCGCTCGCCCGCCGTGCCGCTGAACTGGTAGAGATTCGCGGTCAGCCCGGTCGTCAGGGTCCCGGTCACCGCCGTACCGGTGCCGGCAGTGAGTGTGACGGGCGTCGCGGTCGCCGCGTCCTCCACCAGGAGGCTATAGCTGCCCGTGGCCCGGCTCGTGCTGCTCGAGTAAACCGTCAGCGTGTAGGTGCCTGCCAGAGTCAGGGTGTACGGTCCGTCGTCACTGCCGGCATCGAGTTGAAGATCGAGTTGCCGTAAGGGTCGGTCAGCATGGCGTCCAGGCCGTTGATCGACGTGGCGAGTCCATTGACGTAGATCCGCTGGCCGGCCGAGCCGGTGAACGTGTAACTTGCCTCGTCGCCCGGATTGACGATCGTTCCGCTCACCGCCAGCGGAAGGGTGGTCCCTGTCACCGCGGGACTGACGTTCGCGAAGATCTCGAAGCTGTAGCTGACCGATTTGTTACTGGCGCTTTCTCCTGCGACGGAAAGGAGATACGTCCCAGTGGTCGGTATTGTGTAGGTATTGTCGTAGTCGACGTAATCCGAAGTGACGCCTGTATTCGCCGCGTTGTAGAGTGTGTAGTACGCAGCGTACGAGGGAGAATCACTCAGACCCTCCAAGTAGATTCGCTCACCCGCCGTGCCGCTAATCGAGTAAAGGTTGGCCGTCAGTCCCGTCGCGAGCGTGCCGCTCACCGTGGCGCCGCTGCCGGCGGTCAGGGTGATGGGTGCCGCGGTCGCGACGTCCTCTACGACGACGTCATAACTGCCGGTGGCCCGGGTGGTGCCGCTGCTGTAAACCGTCAGCGTGTACGTGCCGGGCACGGTCAGTGTGTACGGGCCACCGTTGCTGGAGGCGCTGCTGTTGAAGATCGTGTTGCCGTACGGGTCGGTCAGCATGGCGTCGAGGCCGCTGATCGAAGCGGCGAATCCATTGACGAAGATGCGCTGGCCGGCCGAGCCGGTGAAGGTGTACGTGGCCTCGTCACCCGGGTTGGCGATCGTCCCGCTCGCGGTCACGGGAAGAGTGGTTCCGCTCACGGTGGGATTGACGTTCTCGAAGGCCTCAAAACTGTAATTGCCGGTGCTGTAACTCGTGGTGTTATCGACGACCAGCGAATAGGTGCCGTTAGACGGAAGCATCGCCGCCAGGTCGTAGCCGATGTAGGTGTCCGTGATTAATTGATTCGTCGGGCCGTAGAGATACCAGATGGCGCCCGTCACACCATTAGTGTCGCTCAAGTTCCTGAAGTAGACACGTTCACCGGCCGTGCCGGTGAAGGAATACACGTCGCTCTGCGTGGCGGTTGTCACCGTGCCGTTAATCGTCGTGCCGAACGAGATCGGCACGGTCGACGTGTCGGTCAGCCGGAATCCATAGCTCACTGCCGACGCTGATTGGCCGTCGACCAGTATGTAATAGGTCCCGCCGTTTGTGATGCTGAATGGCCCGTAGTCGGAACTCGAGCCGATGCTCGTGACCTCGTTGTTGTACGGGTCGATCAAGAGGAGATTAACCGCGGTGCCCGCGGTCGTCTGGTTATCAAGAAAGAGCCGCTGGCCCGCGGTTCCGGTGAAGCTGTAGGCCACCGTGGTCAAGCCGGGGTTGAGCGTCCCACTCACGGCCGAGCCGAGAGAGACGCCGTCGCCGCAGCCGGCAAGTCGAGCATGTTGAAATCGTAATTCCCCGATGCGCTGCTGCTGGTGTTGGTCAGCTTGAGCGTATACGTTCCGCTCGCCGTCAGGACGTACGGGCCGGCGTTGGAGCTGGGGCTGAACGAGAAGATCGTGTAGTTGTTGGGATCGGTGAACGTGGCGGTGATCGGCTGGCTCGTGTTGACCAGGGTGTTGAAATACACCGTCAGCCCGGCAGTTCCCGTGAAGCTGAAGCTCGTAGACGCCAGGGCGGCCAGCGTCCCGGCCTGGGTGGTGCCGAATCCCGCGGGCGTGAGAACCGCCGGCGTCGTGGCCGAGATATTGAATGAGTAGGTCACACTCGCGTCGGTCGTGTCGCTGCCCTCCAAGATCAGCTCGTACGGACCAGTCAACGCCAGGGCCGCCGTGAAACCCGTGCCGAATCGTGCGCTCGCGACGGTGCGATTGTTGGGATCGACGACATACCACGTCCCCGACGTCGACGAGAACGAGTTGCTCGCAAGCGTGATCGTCTCACCGGCCGTCCCCATGATCTGGTAGATGTTCGTCTGGGTCCCTGGCGTGAGCGTCCCGGTCTGGGTCGAGGGCGTCGAGGTGGGCGTCAATGACTGCGCCGAGACATCGAGCATCTGGAAATTGTAGTTGCCCGTCCCGCGGGTCGTGCTGTAGCTGAAGATCGTCAGCGAGTAGGTGCCCTGCCACGAGAGGGTGTAAGGCCCCGCGTTTCCCGAGACGTAGTTGAAGATCTGGTTGTTGTACGGGTCGGTGAGGACGGCGTAGACGTCGGAGGGTAGGCCGAGGCTGTTGAAGTAGACCCGCTGGCCGGGCGAGCCGGTGAAGGTGTAGGTGGCCTCGTCGCCCGGATTCGTGATCGTCCCGCTCCCCGCCACCGGAAGGGTGGTCCCTGTCACAATGGGGTCGACGTTGTCGAATACCTCGAAGCTGTAACTGACCGAGCTGTTGGCGACGTTGGTCCCCGCCACGGCTAGAAGATAGGTCCCGGTCGTCGGCAAGGTGACCTGGGCGTCGTTCTCCGTATGGAACGACGTCACACTGCCGTTGCTGCGGTTGTAGAGCGTGGCAAGGGCGCCATCGGCGGGCGAGTCTTTGATTCCCTCGAAGTAGAGGGACTGCCCGGCCGTCCCGCTGAACTGGTAGAGGTTGGCCGAGAGCCCCGTGGACAGCGTGCTTGTCACGGTTGTCCCCGTGCCCGAGGTCAGCGTGATGGGCGTCGCGGTCGAGATGTCGTCCAGGCTGAAGGCAAAGTTGCCGGTTCCGCGGGTCGTGCTGTAGCTGAAGATCGTCAGCGAGTAGGTGCCCTGCCACGAGAGGGTGTAAGGCCCCGCGTTGCCCGAGACGTAGTCGAAGATCTGGTTGTTGTAAGGGGCGGTGAGGACGGCGTACACGTCGGAGGGTAGGCCGAGGCTATTGAAGAAGATGCGCTGGTCGGGCGAGCCGGTGAACGTGTAGGTCGCCTCGTCGCCGGGATTGGTGATCGTCCCGCTCCCCGACACGGGAAGGGTGGTCCCTGTCACGCTGGGATTGACATTGGCAAACACCTCGAAGCTATAACTCACCGAGCTGTTGGCGACGTTTGTCCCGGCCACCGCCAGAAGATAGTTCCCGGTGGTCGGCAAGGCGACCTGCCGGTCGTTCTCCGTATAAAGCGACGTGACCGAGCCGTTGCTGCGGTTGTAGAGCGTGGCGAGAGCGCCCGAGGCGGGCGAGTCCTTGATTCCCTCGAAGTAAAGGGACTGCCCGGCCGTCCCGCTGAACTGGTAGAGATTGGCCGAGAGCCCGGAGGACAAGGTGCCACTCACGGGCGTGCCCAGGCCCGAGGTCAGCGTGATGGGCGTCGCCGTCGAGATGTCGTCCAGGCTGAACGCGTAGTTGCCCGTCCCGCGGGTCGTGCTGTAGCTGAAGATGGTCAGCGAGTAGGTGCCCTGCCAGGCGAGAGTGTAGGGCCCTGCATCCCCCGAAACGTAGTTGAAGACCTGGTTGCCGTAGGGGTCGGTGAGTTCGACGTACACGTCGGAGGGTAGGCCGAGGTTATTGAAATAGATGCGCTGGCCGGGCGAGCCCGTGAAGGTGTAGGTGGCCTCGTCGCCCGGATTGGTGATCGTGCCGCTGCCCGTCACGGGAAGAGTGGTCCCTGCGACGGTGGGATCGACGTTGGCGAACACCTCGAAACTAAAACTGACCGAGCTGTTGGTCGCGCTGGTCCCGGCCACGGCCAGAAGATAGCTCCCGGTAGTCGGCAAGGTGACCTGCCGGTCGTTTTCGACGTAAAACGACGTGACATCGCCGTTGCTGCGGTTGTAGAGCGTGGCTTCGGCGCCGTCGGCGGGAGAGTCTTTGATTCCCTCGAAGTAGAGGGACTGCCCGGCCATCCCGCTGAGCTCGTAGAGATTGGCCGAGAGGCCGGAGGTCAGGGTGCCGGTCACGGTCGTGCCGGCACCGGCGGTCAACGTGATCGGCGTCGCGGTCGAGATGTCGTCCAGGGTGAACGCGTAATTGCCCGTCCCGCGGGTCGTGCTATAGCTGTAGATTGTCAGCGAGTAGTTGCCCTGCGCAGCGAGGGTGTAGGGCCCCGAGTCGCCCGAGACGTAGTTGAAGACTGTGTTGCCAAAGGGGTCGGTGAGGATCGCGTACACGTCGGAGGGTAGGCCGAGGCTGTTGAAGTACACGCGCTGGTCGGGCGCGCCAGTGAAGGTGTAGGTGGCCTCGTCGCCCGGGTTGGCGATCGTCCCGCTCACCGGTTTGCCCAGCGTCAACGTCGTGCTTGGGTCAACGTTCTCGAACGGCTCGAAGCTGTACGTGCCCGAGCTGTAGCTCGCGTTGTTGTAAATGTCCAGCGTGTAGGTACCGGCGGCCGGAAGCGTGGGTGTCAGGTCGCCACCGATAGAGCCGCTCGTGATTTGTTGGTTATTTGGCCCGAACAGAACCCAGGTCGCGCCGTAGTAGCCGTTGGAATCGCTCAGCTCCTGGAAGTAGGTGCGTTCGCCAGCGGTGCCCGTGAAGGTGAACACGTCGCTCTGGGCGGCGTTCGTCACAGTCCCGCTCGTCGTTGTGCCGAACGTGAGCGGTACGTAGGCCGTGTCGGTCAGTCGGAAGCCAAAGTTCGTCGACGACGTGGACGTGCCCTCGACGAGAAGGTAGTAGGTCCCGCTCTCGGTCAAGGTCGTGATGGCGTCGTCAAACGCCGGCTCATTGAAAACCTGACTGCCATCGGGCCTGTAGAGTGTGAAGTTGACGGCCGTCCCTGAAACGGTCTGGTTGTCAAAGAACATCCGCTGCCCGGCAGCACCCAGGAAGCTATAAACCGCCGTTGAATTGCCCGGGTTGAGCGTGCCGCTCACGGGCAAGGTCGGTCCCAAGGCCAAGGGCGTCGCCGCCGTCGGCAGCGAGAGCAGGTTGAAATCGTAGGCCTCGGACGAGCTGCTCGAGTTGGTCAGCTTCAGCGTGTAAGTGCCCGATAAAGCGAGTGTGTATGGGCCTGCGTTGCTGGTTGCCCCGGGGTTGTACGAGAAAACGGTCTTGGTGTTGGGATCGGTGAAGGTCGCGGTGATCGATGTCCCGAAGCCGAGGTTGTTGAAGTAGACGGGTAGCCCCGCGGGGGCCTGGAATGTGAACGAGGTCGATCCGCTGGCGGCCACCGTGCCACTCTGGGCGGTGCCAAACCCGCTTGAGCTGATCGGCGGGTAGGTGGTCGTGTCGGTGATCTGGAATGAGTAGCTGATCGCGCTCGGGGTGTTTCCGACCAGCTCGAGATAATACGGGCTGGTTGCGGCGAGACTCGCCGTGAAGTCAGTACCGAGGCTGGCCCCCGCGACCTCCTGGTCGTTCTCACCGAGGAGGTACCAGCTCCCGCTCGTCGACGACGTGGAGACACTGTGAAACTCGAGCTGCTCGCCGGCCGACCCGTCGATCCGGTACGCTTCCAGCTCGTCGCCGGGATTCAAGTTGCCGGAAATCGACGTCGGCCCGGGCGTGCTCAGGACGATCGTCGTGCCGGTCACCGACACGATCGGCGTCAACAAGGTGCGCGGCTCGAGAAGCTCGTAGGAAATCTCGACCCGTGGCTGGGCCTTTCCTCGCCGCTTCCGCCGCCTGGCGTTCGCCGTTTTTCTTGCCGCCGCGCCCGGAACGAGATGGTCGAAAACCCTCATGGATGTGCTCCGCACAGCTTGCTGCTTATTTCGTATAACCCCGGGTGATATCCGACTGCCGTACACCGCCGAGAACGTGCAATTCCGTGCTCATGCTCCGGCGTATGCGAATCAAGGAGGCTTCTGCCTCCCAACGTTCGAAACGAGACACGTGGCGCAAACGCCCGACGGCGCCACAAGGGCGGGCCGAAGCACTTGAGCCATCGTTCTGCAGGCGAGTCTCAGTCGGCGGCCAGAGAGTCAAACCTCGCCGCCTGCCGCGTCCTGCTCCTTGGTGTCATCAACGTCCGAAAATTGCGCTGCGAGCAAGCCCCACCCAACGGAGCCTGTTTTCAATGGAGGAGATCGTCTCCCAGAAGTTCGTTGGCCGCCGGATCCGGCACACTGATCGGTCCTGCTTGCCCTAATCAAGCGGGTGAATTTCCTAAGTATTTCGTTAGCCGGCGCGGCAAGGTCACTCGGTTTAGATCAGGTTGTGATGCTGGGACACCGAAGACGATCTGACGCGTTTTGACCAGAATTATCGAGATGATTTTGGTAGTGTGCTATTTAATCGTCTGAACTTCGAGACTTACGGTGGGCCTGCGCGGCCTGCGACGCAGATTTCAGCGTATCCGTGCCAACATCGAGTCCCACGCCATGGGTGCAGACACATTGACGCTTGACAATAGTGACCCCACGCGCGATTTGCAAGTGAATTCTCGTCATGCGCATCAAGATAGGAAACGTGGTTCGTTATTTCTGCCGTCACCAAGGCCCGACATGTTCGCCGCGCGAACCGGGAGTCGTCTACCAGTCATTACTCCCGTCGGGCAAAAACCTATGACGCTTGAATTCGTTTTTTTACTTTGTCGTCGCTTATGCTTTTGGCGGAGCAAGCTTGCAGGGGACTCACCGTCATGAGATGCGGGAAACGATGCTCCGCAAGGACCTCGGCTCCGGTGGTGCCCGTGGCTTTCGTGATGCTGTTGGGGCTGCCCTGGGCCGAGTTGGGCTGCAAACGCGAAGGTGCCCATGCGCCCGTGGGCGGTTTGAAGAACAGCGTGCCAGAGCGCGCCGGCGCTCGTCGGGTTGATGCTCCCCCGCAGGTCGCCCAGGAAGCCGAGCGGGCTCGCGCAGGTGGACCGAGATGCCGGGGAGCGCTATCCAGCCGAAATGGTGAAGGTGCAAGAGGCCTGGGCAAAGGATGACCCGGATTCCGTCCGCAGGCTGCTCAGCGAGCAATTCCCGAACACTCTCACGGGCGTCGGAGACCACCGCGGGTTCGAATGGTACTACTGGGACCGAAAACTCAACTGGAGTGACGTGACGTTAAGGGGGCATAGCGACGGCGTCAGGAGCGCGGCCTTTAGCCCTGACGGGGACCGCATCGCCTCTGCGGGCGTCGACGGGACCGCGCGGGTCTTCAGCGTGGCGACCGGCCGCGAGGGGTTGACACTGAAGGGACACACCGGCAGTGTCTCCGGCGTGGCTTTCAGCCCCGATGGCAAGTGGGTCGCAACGGCGAGCTCCGATGAAACAATCAAGGTGTGGGATGCCGCGACCGGAACCGCGATCCATACCCTGAAGGGACACAAAGGGCCGGTCTGGTGCGTTGCGTTTGCACCCGACTGCAAGCGTCTTGCCTCGGGCAGTTTCGATCACTCCGTGAAGATCTGGGACTTTGCAGCTCGGCGCGAGGTGCTGACCTTGAATGGACACGCCGATCATGTGACCAGCATCGCCTTCAGTTCTGACGGCACCCGGCTCGCCTCGGGGAGTCGCGATAAAACGGTGATCATCTGGGACTCAGGCGGCGGTAAACAAGTCCAGGTGTTCAAAGGTCACGAGGGCGTCGTATGGGGCGTGGCGTTCAGCCCCGATGGCAAGAGGCTGGCCTCGACCAACGCAAAAGGCGACGGCAACGTCACGATCTGGAACGCGGCCAGTGGGCAGCCCGAGAAATCGCTCGCCCGGCAATCGGGCGCCATCTACGGCGTCGCCTTCGCGCCTGACGGCGAGCGGCTCGCGTCCGCAGATCAACAGGGTGTCGTCAAGATCTGGAACGCAAAAACCGGCACGGAGTGGCTGTCGTTGCGGCCTGTCCTCGGTGCGGCGACCGTCGTCGTCTGGTCGTCCGCGGGCGACCGAATCGCATGTTCGAGCGCGGATGGAACCGTGACGGTCTGGAATGACACGATGGCAGACGAACCACCCGCCCGCGCGCGCGACGCTTCGACCCAGCGCGTTTCCAGTCCAACGTCGGCACTCTGTACAAAGCCGAATTCACCGCCGACGGTGTGGTGAAGGTTTTCGACGTTGCCACGGGGAGCGCGGTCGCAACGCTCCGCGGGCACAAAAAGCCGGTCATCGCGGCCGCATTCAGCCCCGATGGGCACCGCGTCGCCACTGCAGGGCGAGACGGCACCGTCAAGCTATGGGAGACCGCAACGGGGAAGGGAACTTGCTCGTTCGACACCGGCACCCAGCAAATCAGCAGCCTGGCCTATAGCGCCGACGGCTGGCAGCTCGCAGCGCTCGGTCGTGATGGTTTGGTCAAGCTCTGGGACGCGCGCCCCGCGGGTATGAGCATGACCGATTACAACATTGTCCGCGCGGAGCAGGACCGCGGCATTGCGTTCCAGCTCGCGGCCGGGGAGTTCAGGGCTTCTTCGAGCGTACGAGCGCTCGCGTTCAGTCCCGACGGGCAATTGCTTGCCGTCGCCGCGCCCGATGAACCGGTGCGCCTTGTCCGCGCGGCCGGGGCGTTCGGCAAGCCCGCTCCGATCGCTCTCCAGGGAGCGACGAACAATACCGTCGCTCTCGTCTTCAGCGTCGACAGCAAGCAACTGGTGACGAATCAGGTGCACGAGACGTCCGTGGTTAGCCTGTGGGACATGGCAACCGGGCAGAAGACGCTCGCTTTGCCTCTACAGCCCAAAGCCATCTCGAGCATGGCTCTCAGTCGCGACGGCAATCAGCTCGCCACGGCCTCCCTCGACCAGGCGCTCAGGCTCTGGGATGCGAAAAGTGGCGAGGAGCGCCGCAGCCTGACGCCCGTGACGACAGTCATCACGAGCTTGGCCTTCAGCCCCGACGGCAAGTGGCTGGCCGCCGCGGGACACGACAGGGCCGTGAGAATCTGGGACGTCGCCACCGGTAAAGTGATGAGATCATTCGCTACCGACCGGTATTTCATCACGGGCGTGGCGTTCAGCCCTGACGGCAAACAGTTCGCCTCACCGGCCCTGGATGGCTTCAAGGTATGGGCGACCGACAGTTGGCGCGAGAGCTATTTCCCGCTGTCGCAGTCTGCCACCTTGCGCCAGTCGGGCCTCGTGGCGTTTACCACCGACTGCAAACGGCTTGTTACCGCGATCAACGATGGCGTTCGCGTGTGGGACGTCGAGGCTTGGCGAGAGATTTCGGCCCGGCGCACTCCGCCGTTCCCCGTCTTTCGCCAAGCTGTGGGGCTGAGCCATGACGGCAATTACGCGGCGACGGCGGAGGGAAATGGGAGCGTGCGGCTCTGGTACCTTTCGGCTCTCGCCGTCCCTGGCCCTGCGCCCGAGGCGACTGGTCGGTAGATGTTGCTGCGAAGCTCGGTCAACCGCTGCCAACGGTGCCGGTCTGGCTGGACGTGGATCTGGGCGTGTTCCTCAAACTGGAAACCAGCTACGAAGAGACGTGCCGCGTGCTGCGAATCGTATCATTCAGGTGCATCAGCCGAGCAGCGGTCAATCGCGACTGCGTCAGCAACTTCTCCTCTCCTCGACGCGGCCTCAGCGGTTCAACAGGATCAGCTCGGTGGCCTCGTAGATCGCCGCCACGGCCAGCACAAGGGCAATCCAGAACTGTGCCTTGAGATTGAGCAAAAGCGCGCGGCCGAAGCGCGTGAAAAGATTCCCTCCCAGTCTGCGGCTGACGACGTGGATCGGGATCAGAAGGCCGAAGAGTGCGGCGAGGATGTAGCCTTCTCCCTCCAGGAGCATGGTGAGCGAGTGCGGCAACATCCCGACAGCCAGCGTATCCATGGTCGGCGCGAGGATCAGTCCCCACACCAGAGCGCGAACGGCCGCCAGCAAGGCCCCGATGCCGGGCAACACAAACGACGGCAGCGTGATCGAGGCCAGCGAGCCGAGCAAGAAGTTGACCACAAATGTCACGGCGGCAGCACGCAGGATATTCCCACTCAAGTAAGCCTCGGCCGCGATGCCCAGAGGATTGCTCTTGGTCGCGAGCGCCTCGCGAACCTTACCCAGGAGTACGACCTGCATCTCCGGCACCTCGGAGACGAGCAGCGAGCCGGCAATCACGAGCCCGAAGTAGACCACATGAACGCCCCAGACCAGCCGAGGTCTGGCCCTCATCTCGAGGAGTGGCCCGGCAAGGATGGGCGCACGCTCGATGCGGATTCCCGGATCTTCAACCTTCTGGTCCTTCATCTCCTCGAGGAGTGGCCCGGCAAGGATGGGCGCACGCTCGATGCGGATTCCCGGATCTTCAACCTTCTGGTCCTTCATCTCCAGGAGCGGCTTGGCAAGAGCGGGCGCAACGAACTTTCCCGCCAGCCAGCGAAAGAGTCCGATGAGCGCACCCGAGCCACCGAGGAGGAAAATCGCCAGTCCGGTGAGATACCGATAATACGTCCGAGAATCGAGCCGGTCTTCGGCGGCGACCCAGGCGTATTTGCTGGGCGGAAAGGCCTGCTCAATCGGTTTCCGGACTTCCGCGTCCGGGAGTTTTCCAGCCGGGACGCGCACCAGCCACGCATGAAGCACCGTAGGCACGGCGGCGGGAAAGAGTCGGTCGTTGGCGGCATCGGCTGGAACGAGGTACGAGTTGGCAAAAAGCGCGAGATCGGGCTTCAAAACTCCGACCACCTTGAGCGACTGCCCGCCGACCTTCAGCGTGTCGCGCGACGCCAATCTGTGCCGGCCAGGGCCTCGCTGTGGCCGGCCTCGGGCAACCGGCCCCATTGCAAAAGGGCGGCGCCGATGCCTGCTGACCCAAGAGGCACTTCGATCAGCTTGACCCGCACCTGGCCTTTCACGCCGAGCGCCTTGTCTGCGGCCTGGTCGCCCGCGGCGAAGAGCACAAGCTCGGCGATGTCGCTCGACGACAGAAGTCGCAGACGCGCGGGAATCGCTCCGGCGAGCGTTGGCTTTTTTTCGACTGCCGCCTCGGGGTTGATGATGATCAAGCCCGACGCCCAGGGCACGCTCGAATCGCCACGCTCTCGCCAGGCATAGGCCACGACCATCACGGCAAAGCCCACCGACGCGACGATCAACCAGGCCAATGCTTTCATGACGACCTCGATTCTGATATAAGCGGCGCGTGCTGCGCACGAACGACCCAGGTTAACGCGGATCGTCGCGGCGGTCTATCGTCTCGCGCTCGAACCAGCGCCCGGAGCAGCCCTAAGATCAGCATCGAGACCTCACGCGGGGCTCGCGGTTTTCAGCTCTCCGACAGGTTCATGCGAGCGCACTCATAGCCGATCCAGTCATCGTGCGAACGGATCGACGGGAAACGATAGATCCATCACTAGCTGGGCGATTCCGTAAAGCTCGCGCGGGTTGCCTGTCGAGAAACCGCGCAGCTCCTGAATGGTGGAAACGGACTCCGACACTTGCCCCAGCTTGCGGTGCGCCCTGGCAAGTTTATGAAAGGAAGAAATGAGCAATGCCCGGTCCGTGCCAACACGCGGCGGCCCACCAAGCACAACGTGCGCGTGAGCGCTTGCCTCACGGAAGGCATCCAATGCGTCTTTGTCTTTTCCAAGGCACGTAAGTGTGTCGCCGTGACTGCTACAAGCGACGACGAGAGCCTGTCGCTCAAGCACATCCTCCGCACGGAGGCGCACGAGCTCCTCAAGGAGGGCCCGGGCTTTCATGTAACAGCTCGCGGCCTCATCCGGACGATTGAGATCTTCCTTGAGTGCACCGATATTGATCTCGGTCAGGGCCAAATCGTGCCGGAATCTGAGCACATCTGGATTTTCAGCGACAAGTTCCTGGTGGGTAGCCGTTCATAGGGTGGGGTAGGTCGAATCAAGCAACTTTGGATCGCGTCCGGGTGAGTCGCAAAAGAGAGGGAAGGGCGTGGCCACGACGGTCTGCTTCAAAGCACGAAGTCAGGTAATCCAAGACGTTGTGGCCCTGTTGCCTACAGGTCGCCACCACTGTCAGCATTCGCTCGACGAATCGGCTCCCATGCACACTGTCGGTCCCGCCGCTGATCCGCCTCCAGATCACCGCATGCCGCAACGCTCGTTCCACAACGTTGTTCGTCGGTGCGATTCCCTGGACCTGCGCGAAGGTCCACAGACCTTCTTCCACCTTGAGAAGCTCGAAGCACGTGGCCGCCGTTTTCGCGCACGGGCACCTCGACCCTTCCAGAAGGGTTTGCTTGACCTCCCGACGCAAGCGGTGCATCCGCTCTTGAAACGCATTCCAAGGCAAAGTTCCGTCGCGCACTCGGTGCCAGTGGCGGAACAGCCGGTTCGACAACGAAAGCAACCGCTGTCCGATGCTCTCGCCTTCACCACCCCGGTCGATCATCGCTTGGAAGTCTCGGCGCAGATGCGCCGAGCAGACTTGACGCCCGAATGCCTTGATCCACTCATACGCGCTGAACCGGTCACTGCCGACGACCTGATCGTCTTTGCTCCCCAAGAGAGCCGCCGCGACTTCGCCACTACGACTTTTGGCGATGGTAAAGACCGTGCAAAAGCTGGTCACCGTGGCCCACAGCCAAGCCTTGTGACGATTCTCACGCCACGACGTCTCGTCGATATTAACCACCGAGGACTTATGGACCGAAGTCGCGAGTTCGTTGTAAGGGGCTTCAAGGGCGATGGCCGACTGCCGTTCCAGCTTGGAGACCATCCCGGTGGAGATCGAAAGAGTAAACAGGTCGCTTACCAACTGCTGGATCTGACGCTTGCTGAGGCGATAGGCCCCCGCGAGCACGGCCAGCACCGCCTGAAGGTACGGGCCGAAGCATCCAGTGGGGACGCCCGGTGGCAAGGCAGCGCAGGTCGTCTCGCCGCAGCCAGGGCAGGTCAGACGATGGAGCCGATACTCATCGACGATCGGCTCGATCTTGGGCAGTTCGGCGACTTGATGGATCAAGGGTTCGGGGTCGTCGCCGCAGAGTTCATGACCGCATCGGCGGCAAGCAGTCGGCTTACAGTGGGTCGTCCCGCGAATCTTTTCGGGTGGGACCAAGGCGCGGTGGGCCTTACGATGTCCGGGCTGCCCGCCGCGTTTCTTTCCGCTGGGAGAAGCCGGGGGCTTGCGCTTCATTCCGATCGGATCAGAGGATGGGGGCTTCGACGAGTTGGTGGAGTTGAGCTTCAGCCGATTCTCGAAATCGTTGACGCGCGCTTCAAGTTTGGCAAGGCGCAGTTCGTAGAACTCGACGAGCGCAAGAATCGCCGCTTGGACCTCGGGCGAAGCCGTCTGCCACAGGGGTTCTGGAATCGGGGGCGTCCATGCCATGCAGGTAGAATAATTGCGTCATTCGCAAACGACAACCCCAGACTGTGAACGCTTACCCTGGTGGATCTTGTATACCCGCTCGAAGCTCGCCTGCGCCTGGTCGAATCGGCCCGCGATTCGCTGGATGTTGCCGAGGTTTCCGCATGTCAGTGCCAGAGACGCTCGGAAGGACACAACCGCAGGATGCTCGCGTACCACTGCCTCCTGAATCTCCCGGGCCCGCTCGAAGCTGGCCGCTTCCATCTCCTGCCGTCCCAGGTTGTAATGGGAGACGGCCAGGTTTGCCCAATACAACGGTTCGCCGGGGTTCTCCTTCGTCACGGCATCGAGGATTTCGATAGCCTGATTGAAGCTGCGCCTGGCTTCTGCCGGATGCCCGGTCGCGCGCTTGATCATACCATGGTGATTATATGTAAGCGCCATGTCAGCTCTGGCTGCCGCGGTGGCAGACTCAGGATCGCTGGAGAACCGTCCGCGCTGGATTCGGATGGCTTGCTCGAAACAGTCGAGCGACTCGTCCGGCTTGCTGGTGAAGACCAGTAGTCCAAGGCGATCGAGTGTCCGGGCCAGATCAAATTGGTAGGTAGCGGAGCTCGGGTGATCGCCCGTCAGCCGCTCTTGGATCTCTCGTGCCCGCAGCAGGTTGTCCCGCGCTGCCTTCAGTGATCCCGAGGCTCGTTGGAGCATGCCGAGCTCGCAGAGCACCCGACCGAGGAGAACCTGTCGCTCGCAATCGTTGGGGTCGTTGCGGACGAGCGGGTCCAGTAAATCGACCGCCTGTTGGTACGACTTGATGGCGTTGGCTTGCGAGTCGAGGCTTGCGGTGACCGAGGCCAGACCAGCGATCGCTTTGGCTAGCCGCGCCCGACTGTCGCGGCTGGCGTCCTGTGTTTCCTCGACGTCCGCCTTGAGCTGCCGGTAAGAATCGAGCGGAACCGCAAGGAGTCGCTTGCGCAGCGATCTCATCGTTAGCTGGTCGGTGAGCTCAGGGTTTTCCGAGATCACCTTGCTGAAGTTTTCGATGGCCTGGGTTGCCAGACTGACCCGCCGTTCGGCTCGTGCGCTCGCGATCCGGAGCTCTTGATTCTTCGCAGCGAGGTGACGGTTGGATTGGCCTTCGAGAACAACGATCACGGCAAGGGCCGCGAGTCCGACCAGCACCGCAGTGAAGAGAGCAGCAGCCCGAGTGCGATGTCGGTCCAGGAGGCGACGTGCCCGGATCCACCACGGCTCGCGCCACGCGGAAACTGGCTCATCGGCCAGCGAGCGTTCGATGTCTTGGGCCAGTTGCGTGGGAGAAGCGTATCGGTCGCCGGGCTTGGGCGCAAGAGCCTTGAGGCAGATGGCCTCGAGCGACTTGGGGATCGATGGATTCACGTTCCGGGGCGGTGCGAAGAGCCCGCGATCCATCCTCTCCAGCACTTCGGTCCAGCTCCCTCCTTCGAAGGGAGCATGTCCCGTCAGCAGATAATAGAGTGTTGCGCCAAGGCTGTAGACGTCGCTGGTCGGCCCGACCTCTTTCCAGCGACCGCTCTGATACTCCGGGCTCATGAACCCGAGGGTCCCTGATCCCGCCCCGGACTCTAATCGTACTTGATTGGGCCCGAGCGTGCCGTTGCCTGCAGCCAGCGGCTCCTGTGCAGAGTCTCGTCTCATCGACCTTGCCGAACCCCAGTCGACGACCAGGGTCTCATCAAAGTCTCCCAGCATGATATTGCCGGGCTTCAGGTCGCAGTGCAGGATCTCCCGACTGTGGGCAAACGCGACCGTGGCACAGGCAGATTTGAACCGGTTCAAAAGCGCCCTCTGATTGCGGATCCATTCCCGGCTGTTGTGTCCCGTGCCATCTCGTTCATAGATCTGATCGGCGACCTCTTTTAATGTGCGGCCTTCGATGAATCGCATGGCATAGCAAAGGCTGCCTTCATCGTCGGTTCCCATCGCATAGATCGGGACAATTCCAGGAGGTTGGAGTCGCGCGGTGATTGCGGCCTCCCACATGAACCGACGGCGGTTGCGCTGCGCTTCGCCATGCTTTCTCGACAGGAACTTCAGCGCGACTTCGCGCTCGAAGTCGACGTTGTGAGCCCGATAAACCTCGCCGAGCCCCCCGCGAGCGTGAAACTTCAGGTCGATGAACTGTAACGTCGAGCGGGCGGAGGCATGGGCGGCGACCGATTCTTGATTGGAAACTTGGGATTGATCCTCGCGCAACAGGGATCCCATCTCCTCCAGGATGCGGATTCTCGTGTTCAGCTTACCGGCCAGCTCGGGCTCGTGTTGGCAGAGCTCTTCGGCGGTAACGGCGAATCCGCGCTTGCGCAGCTCGTCCCACCGCAAGAGCAGTTCCTGTAACTCGCACTCGATCGTGTCGTGACCCATCGAATCGATCTCCCGACTCACGATCCCGGTAACTGACCATCGAGCGCTTGATAAAGATCAAGCTGGGCGCCGTGCCAGCGCTTCCGGACGGTTCGCGGGTGAATGCCGATGATCTCGGCCGTCACCGACTGCGACAACCCTCCGTAGTAGACGAGTTCGAAAACCTCGCGCTCCTCGTCCGGAAGCAGTTTGACCTTTTCGTGAAACTCGGTCCATTCCGCGAGCTGGCTGGGGCCGTCGGTCTCGTCAAGTTGATTCCGGCTGGCGCCGTTTCCCCACGTCGAACCAGCGCCTGACGCGAAGCCTATATCCGCTCGAACTCCATAATAATTCACGAGCTCGATCAGCTCTCGTCGAATCTGCAGCGCCGCTAACCGGAAGAAGTGGCGCGGATTCTCCGGGACCGAGAGTTTGCGGATGCCGACCAGGAGCCTGACCGTCGCCTTCTGGAGCACGTCACCGGTTTGTTCCACAGAGCGCACGTCCGGAAAATCTCTCAGCATCCGTCGCGTTAACCGGATCAACTGATCCTCGAAGTGGATGAGTAGTTCATTGAGGGCCGAATCGTCTCCGTTCCGCAGACGGTCAGCCCATCCCCGTAGCCGTGTGGTATCGTCAAGTTGCGATGACATATCACCTCTCGCCAACTTTTGCTTCGGTTCCAGCAAAGTTCCTTCTCGACATAACCTCGTATATTACGAGCGAGTTTGGGAGATTGCCAAACAATTCTGATCATGAGCGTTCCCGTTTTACAGTTGTCAGGATGCTGTGCCCCCACCATTAATCGTGCAGCGATTGGGCGTCAAAATGCCGGAGTAATTCGTCTCCTCGTGACATGAAGGAGACCGAGCTGCTCGAGGACGGGTTGCGCCGCGATCCGCTCGATCTCGGCTTGGGGGTAATGCGAGAGCGCGGCTGCTGGGTCGATCATGCGCTGTTCCAGGACAGTCGCGATCTCGCTCCTTAAATGTTGCCACATGTTTTTGCGTCTGTCCAGTGACAAAACGGCGCGCACCGCCCAGGTTTCTTCCGGAGTCAGTCCCGTCGGTCCCCACGGCCGACTCAGTCGGTTGGCGCAAGACGCGCGGTCAGGAGATCGTCGCTCGTCCAGAAGTCGCGGCGACCCGCTTGATCGGCAACGTGCGCGGTCAACTCCTTGAGCGTGCGGTTGGCACGCTCGCAGCCGCCGTTGTACGGGGCACAGTACGGCGGCGAGTACAAAGTGAAAACCTCCCGGCCGTGCAAGAAGCGCTTCGTCAGGTGGGCGCGGAACGCCGGACCGTTGTCACATTTCATGACCAGCGGCGCACCGTGCTCCTCAAACAAATCGGCCAGCGCTTCCACCACGGTCGCCGCGTCCTCGGCGCCACCGCCAGCCAGAGCAACTGCTGTCGACTCGCCAGGTCACGCACATTCAAAATCGCGGGGAAGCTACCGTCGATCAGGTAGGGGGGATGAGTGAAATCCATCGCCCACACGCTGCCTCCACAGAGCCACTCCAGCCGACACCGTTCCTCGACGTGCTCTTGACGCCACCCCACGCGATATCCCGCTCTGAGCTCAGCCAGTTCGGCGCGCGCGACATCGGGATACTCGGCCTGGAGACTCGATAGGCTGATGCTCGGGCCGTGTAGTTCCAAAAAGCCGGTGACCTCGGCTTGGCGCTCGACCGGGGCGATCTGCGGCGGCCGCCCCCGCGGACGCGGCGCCAGCCGATCTGCGCCCCAACCTCGATCCCAATTCCACATGGTGCGCGGTGAGAGACCAAGAGCACCGGCCGTCTCCTCCGTCGACCAGCCGTGGCCACGCGCGTAACGGCGAAACGCAACCGACCGTTTTCGCAGATCGCGCTCGCTCCATCGGCGCTTGGATTGGCGATCCCAACCGCGGCGCGGTACCTCACGGTTGTCGGGCGTTGGCACACGTTCGGCCTGACCGGCGCGATCGTCCAGTGGCAGCGAGTCTCGGCGACATCCCTCGACCGCCGCCTGACCGGCCCGCGCCTCACCACGCGCACACGGCGGCGTGCCGGCTGAATGGCCAAGGGGGTCTCCCGCGGTGGTCATCGTCCAGCCCGGCATGGCGGTCGCGATCGACAAGAGCGCGGCACCATCGTTGCCGACCCACGCGCTCGCGATGCTGCGGTCCTGACGACGTGCCGGATCGCTGGCCTCGTCGACCACGACCGCCGCAGTTTGGCTCTCAAGTTCGAACTCGAAGTCGGTGTCGTCCCGAGCGTCTCCGGCTACGGCGTCCCGGAACAGATCGGAATTCGTGGAGGCTTTCCTGGCCTCATGGTCTCGGTGAGGGGCGCTGCTTGCATCTTCAACTGGATCCCTCACCGACTCGCTTTTTTTGCGGCTTGCTTGAGCTGCGGCTTGGGCCGAGACAGACCTTGGCGCGCCAGCTCCGCCCGTAACTGGGCCCCTCTCAGCTCCAGCTCCAACCGCTCAACTTTTTGTTCCAGATTCGCGATCTGTTGTTGCTCGGGCGTTTTCTCCGCCGAGGGACGCCGGCCGGGTGATCCCGGTTCCAGGGTTTTCACCCAGCGCTCCAGGCTCTCGTGCTTGAGATCGAAGAACCAAGACTCCTCGATTCCCAGATCGGCGCACGCGTCGGCGACGTTGATCTCCCCCGCGAGATTGGCCAGGATCACCCGCAGCCGGGCCTTGGCTACGGGTGATCCTGCCAGACGGTCGACTTGGTCAGCGATGCTCAATGGCTTTCGGCCGGCCGGCATGGATAGACCCTCCGTGATCGCCCTGCGCTTCGGAGCGGATCGTCTCCAACGCCGCTGGTCGATTCCCATCGCCAGCGGGCCCCGCCGCAGGGGGTTTCCCAACGGGTCCTTGTACCGCAGCCGGCCCTTCCTTGCCAGGTGAATCCGCGGTTTGCAGCAACCGCGCGGCACGGAGTGCTCGCACGCACGGTTTCCGCCGCCGCCGTTTGGTTCCGCTTGACGCTTCCTGCGTTTTGCTGGCCGCCGGCGCCAGCCCCAACGCGCGTTGAGTGGTTCGGGCTAGCGCCTGATGGCGAGCTAGCTCACGCCGACTGACAGACAGCTCGCGCTCCAGGCGAGCCAGCCGCCGGTCGGTCGAGACGGTGCGCCCAACCGGACGGGGCTCACACGCCCAGATCAGCCCTCGAATGGCTCGCTGCTCCAGGAGATAGTAGCGCGGCAACCGGATTCCCAGCGCCGTCGCGGCACCAGCGGGAGTCCGCACTCCGGCCAGCACTTCGAGGACCAGAGCCGCGGCGCGTCTGGCTTCAGGGCCGATGTGCGGGGCTTCGGGACAATCCGCCGTCAGTTGCCGCCGGTAGGTTCCGCGCGATCGCTGCGCCGCGGCTTCCTTTTGTCGAGGCGCCCGGCCGTGCGGCCGGGCCGAGGCAGGGTTCGCCGTCATGGCTTGCCTCCTTCCTCGTTCGCTGTCTCGTCCGGCGTCGCCGGCGGGGACCCTTGCGGCGGCAGCTCATCGTGCGTCTGTGCCGGCACATCGCCAAGCGGTCCGGCGGCCGGAGAGCCATCTGGGCAGATGGCCTTGGGCATCGCGGCTGAGTCCGCGAAAGCGGCTGGCGGCACCAGATCCACTTCTTGCCGAACGCCCCCTTCGCGCGTCAGGAACACGCGCTCGCCTTCGGCATGCAGGCTGAAATTCTTGCCGCCCAGTTGGCCTGTCACGTAGAACGGGGGCTTGGGCAAGCCGTTGCGAGCCAGCTCCAGTGCGTTGGCGGCGACCCGATCTTTGAGGGCCAGCAGGACCTCGGGAGCCGCCCCGAAAAACCGGTCCGCCGGCACCAGGCCGTCGATCCCGCTGTGGGTGCGCTGGAAGTTATACCAGTCGATGAAGTGGCCGATCCGCGCGGGCGTCGGCCAGATCGAGGAACACAGCCGTCTCCACGCACTCGCGCCAGAGCGTTCCCCAGAACCGCTCGATCTTGCCCAAGGTCTGAGGATGGCGCGGCGCGGCCACGATCTGGCGGATGCCGCGCCCTTTGAGCTCCTTCTGGAAAGCGCTCTCGCCCCGCCAGGTCACGTACTGAGCGCCATTGTCGGTGAGGATTTCCTCGGGGACTCCGTAGGCCGCGATGCCCGCACGGAGAACCTCCAGCACCAGGGCCGTCGACTGGCTGGCGTGCAGACCGAAGCTGACGATGAACCGACTGTGGTCGTCGAGGAAGGCAACCAGGTAGACCCGCCGGTTCTGCCGCTTGAGCACGAAGGTGAACAGGTCGGTTTGCCAGAGCTGGCTGGGCCTGGCCCGCTCGAAGAAGCGGACCTTGTCGGGATGAGGTCGTGTGGGGGTTTCCTGCAACTGGTAGCCCGCCTCATGAAGCACACGGGCGACCGCTGGCGGGCTGGCCGGCAGTGCCGGGCCGCGCACCAGCATCTGGCTGATTCGCTCGCATCCCCAGTCGGGATGCGCCTGCTTGAGCAAGAGGATGGTGCGTTTGGTCAGGTCGGGCAAGCGGCTTCCTTCGCGGGCGCCTCGAGGCCGTTCGAGCAAGCCGGCCGGTCCCTGTTGGGTGAACCGCTGTTTCCAGGCATAGAGCGTATGCTTGGAGACGCCCACCAATGTTGCGAAATCCTTGGCGGGCAAGCCGCTGCGCTGCCAGCAGTCGAGGATCATGAGTCGCTGCTGGGGATTGTACGCCGCCGGCTTCACCTCCTCGGGTCGAGCCAGCCGCCGGCCGCGTTGCGTGCGTCTTTTGCCGGTCGGCAGCCCGAGCCCTTGCCGCCTGAGCTCAGCGACCGGGTCGAACTGGGCCGGCGGGCTGTCGAATTCGTTGGTCGGAACCCCGGAGGGCTCGTCCGCCTCCACACCGAGGTCGTCCCGGGCAGGCGACTGCGGGGCGTCTCCAAACTCCGGAGCGGTCTCATCCCCACGATCGGGCAGGCCCGGCGGCTCGGGTGTACGTTCATCGGGATGGACCGTCTCGGCAATCGAGGCGTCCGCATTCTCCGATTTCGTGTCGATTGCTTCCGGAAATGTGATGAGGTCAATCTGGGAATCGACCGCGTCCGGTTCACCTTCCGCCGCCGGATCATTCTTTAAATCGGATGTCGGCCGGACCAATTCTTCAGGCGGCCGTTCGCCAGGCGCGCCTCGACCACTCCACCACCGATTCCACTCGTTCCACATTTGCTCCTCGCCTCTGCGGCATTGCCGCGGCTGGGAGGAGACGTCGATTGCTCCGGTCAATTCTCCAAATTACGCAGCAAGCATTTTGGTTGGGAGGACACGCACCATCGCCACCGCGGCGAGCGACACCGGCGCCTACGCCATCATCGCCAGCGGCGCCGTTGATCCGAACTACAGGATCAGCTACGTCGATGGGACGTTGAACATCACCAAGGCGGCGCTCTTGATCACCGCCGACAACCAGACCACGGTCTACGGCGCAGGGTTGCCGACCTTGACAGCTAGTCCCAAACCAAGCGTGATTTTAGTTTGCCCCAGCTTTTTGTTCAGAAAGAACTCGAAAACCTCCCGTGTTTTTGGAATAATGTAGGTGAGAACACGTCCTCACTATTCCAAGACAAGGAGGCTTTCGAGTGAGTGCTACTCTCCGAAAAAAGCGCGAGGCTCGCAATAAGAGAATCTTCCAGGAACGGCGACGACGAATTAAGAAGCGACTCGCCAATGTGCCTGGACCCGAGCGGCTTGTACCGATGATGACCGCGACCAATATCCAATACGAACTGGCCGATCGCGTGCAGGGGCTCAGCGCCGGCGGCATCGGCGCCATCCTTCTCTTGGCTCAAAAGATCGACCTGATCAACGAGATTGACCGCAACCTCCATCTGCTCAAGGTGCATCTTCCCTACCACGAATCCGACCACGTTCTGAACGTTGCCTTCAATTCCTGCGCCGGCGGCCACCGCATCGAGCACATCGAGCTGCGACGCAACGACGAAGTCTATCTCAACGCCTTGGGAGCCGAGCGCATCCCCGACCCCACCACTGCCGGGGACTTCTGCCGCCGCTTCCGTGAGTCCGATGTCATGACCTTGATGGACGCCATTAATCAAGCCCGCCTGCGAGTCTGGGCCCAGCAGCCACCTGCGTTCTTCGAGGAAGCGACCCTGGATGCCGATGGCACCATCGTGCCGACCGATGCCGAGTGTAAGCAAGGGGCAGACTTTGCCTACGACGGTCAGTACGGTTACCATCCGCTCTTGATCTCGCTGGCCAATACCGCCGAACCACTGTTCCTGTTCAATCGCAGTGGCAACCGCCCCTCGCAGGAACGGGCCGACGTGTTTTTGGACAAGGCTGTCACGCTTTGCCTTCAGGCTGGCTTCCGCAAGATCCTGCTGCGGGGAGACACCAAATTCGCTCAGACCAAGCATCTGGATCGCTGGGACGCCACGGGCAATATCCGCTTCATCTTCGGGTTCGAGGCCCGCGACTCCCTCAAGGCCAGAGCCGACGAGCTCCCAGCCGACGCGTACAGCTTTCTGGAACGATCGCCACGGTACCAGATCAAGACTGCTCCCCGCGAAAGGCCCGAGCGGGTCAAACCGGAGATTGTCCGGGAGCGAGGCTACGAGACGATTCACCTGCTCGAGGAGATGGTTGCAGAGTTCGACTACCAGCCGGTCGCCTGCAAGAACAGCTATCGCATGATCGTCGTCCGCAAGCGGGTGGGAGTCGACGAGGGACAGATGCGGCTGTTCGAGGAATACCGCTACTTCTTTTACATTACCAATGACCGCAAGATGACGGCCGAAGAGGTTGTGTTCTCGGCCAACGATCGCTGCGACCAGGAAAACTTGATCGCCCAGCTCAAGAATGGGGTGCATGCGTTGACGGCGCCGGTGGACAACCTGGTGAGCAACTGGGCGTACATGGTGATGGGGTCGTTGGCGTGGAGCCTGAAGGCCTGGAGCGCCCTGCTGGTGCCGGTATCGCCTCGGCACCAGGCGAAACACGAGACGGAGAAACGAACGTTGTTGAGGATGGAGTTCGCGACCTTCTGCGCGGCTTTCATCCAAATGCCGTGTCAGATCGTACGGAGCGGACGACGGTTGATTTACCGATTGCTGTCGTGGAACCCGTGGCAAGGGGTGTTCCTCCGGCTGGTGGAGCGGCTGCACAGTTGCTGGTTGTGCTGAGGCGATTGAGGTTTGAAGTCGGGGTCCGGATGCCCCGATCCGTTTGGGCCGCCGAGTAGAGAAAGGGGAGGGACACATGAGGTAGACAAGCTGCGGGTGAGAAACGGGAGCCACGCCTCCCGAATGTAGAAGGTACGTCTCTTACTAAAGAATATAATAGAATGATTTGTAATATTGTTGATTAATATATTACGCTTGTTTTGGGGCTAGTTACGCAGGCTTCGTCAACGGTGACACTGCGGCCAACCTGGACACCGGACCCACGCTCAGCACCACTGCGGCCGCGACGAGCGATACCGGCGCCTATGCCATTACCGTTAGCGGTGCCGCCGACATCGATTACGCGATCTCATTTGCCGATGGAACTCTGAGCGTCACCGCTGCGAATTTGACAATCACCGCCGACAACCAGACGAAGGTCTACGGCGCGGCGCCTCCGACCTTCGCCGCGTCGTACACAGGATTCGTGAACGACGACACGCCGGCCAGCCTGACGACGCTTCCCACTCTGACGACGACGGCCACAGACAGCAGCCACGTCTCGGGCAACCCGTACGCCGTCAACGCCTCGGGCGCAGTCGACAGCAACTACTCGATCAGTTATGTCGCCGGCGGTCTCACCGTCACTCCAGCGCCGCTCGTGATCACCGCCGACAACCAGACCAAGGTCTATGGCGCGGCGGTGCCAGCACTCACCGCTTCGTACACGGGCTTCGTCAACGGCGACACCTCGGCCAACTTGTCTACCCTTCCCGCTCTGACGACGACAGCAACTTCCACTAGCCACGTCTCGGCCACCCCGTACTCTGTCAACGCGTCCGGCGCAGTCGACAGCGACTACACGATCAGCTACGTCGCCGGCGGTCTCACTGTCACTCCGGCGCCGCTTGTGATCACCGCCGACAACCAGACCAAGGCTTACGGTGCCAGTCTGCCGACCCTGACGGCCACCTACTCAGGCTTCGTCAATGGCGACACCTCCGCCAGCCTGTCGACCCAGCCCGCGATCAACACCACGGCGACGGCGCACAGCGATACCGGCGCCTATGCGATCACAACCAGCGGCGCCGCCGATCCCGATTACACGATGACCTACGTGGCCGGGAGCTTGACAGTGATGCCGGCCACACTCACCGTCTCTGCTAACGACCTGACGCGGCCCCCGGGTGCGCCCAACCCACCTTTGACGTACACGCTTTCCGGCCTGGTCAACGGCGACACGACCAGCGTTGTGAGCGGTGAACCGAACCTCTCCACCACCGCGACCATCATCAGTCCTGACGGGCAGTATCCCATCACCGTCGCAGTCGGCACCTTGAGCGCCGCCAACTACGAATTTACAACCGTCGACGGGACCTTGACCGTCAGCAACGGATCGCCCATAACCATCAGCCCGACAAACCTGCCGGTCGCCACCGTGGGCGACGCCTATGGCCAGCAGCTCACGGCCTCGGGAGGCTCGGGCGCCGGCTACACCTTCACGGCGACCGGACTCCCACCCGGCCTGTCACTGAGCACATCCGGACTGCTGAGTGGGACGCCGACGACCGCCACAGGCTCGCCGTTCGCGGTGGACGTGACGGTAACCGACGGCGACGACGGCACCGGTAGCCAGAACGACTCGCTGACGGTCAAGGCCAAGACGATTAGCGGCATCATCGTCACGTCGCTGGCGCAGTCGTATTACGGCCAGGAGGTGACGCTCACCGCCACCTTCACAGCGACCCCCGCGGGCTCGGCCCCGATGACGGGGACGGCCGCGTTCTACGACGGGAAAATCTACCTGGGGACGGAGACTCTGATCGCCACGGGCGACCCCAGTGGGACGTCCAGCCTGCCGACGTGGTCCCTGTCAGTCGGCGACCACAGCATCACAGCCGTCTACTCGGGCGACGCCCACTACTCCGGCGCCACCGTCGAGGCCCCGGTCGCGGTGGATGTACGCCAGGCCGTGACGAGCACCACGCTCAGCGCCCTTACCTCACCGCAGGGACTGGCGCTCACGGCGGTCGTCGTCGTGACCTCCCCGGGCAATCCGCCTGTCGTCGGCACTGTCTCCTTCTACGACGGCGGCACGCTTCTCGGGACCGAGCGCGTCGTAAACGGAGTCGCGACCGTGATCGCCGGATCCTTGTCCCCGGGATCGCACGCGTTCCGTGCCGTCTTCTCCGGGGGCGGGAGTCTCACCGCGAGCGAGTCTTTATTGGTCATATCAACAGACGGTCCGGGCGTCACGAGCGTGTTGCGTTTTGGGTTCCACTCCCAGCCGACATACTTGCTCCTCGAATTCAACGGCCCACTCAACTCGACCTCCGCTCAGAACCCTCTGAATTATCAGATCGTTGGGCCCAACGGCCACGGGATCACGGTCGACTCGGCCACGTACGAGGCCGCGACTCACACTGTGACCCTTAAATTGGCCGAACGACTGAACATTCATCGGCGATTCCGCCTTACGGTCAATGGCACGGCACCCACCGGGCTGACCAATCTGTCAGGAATACCGCTGGACGGGGCCGGCAACGGACGGCCTGCCACTAATTACGTCACGTCGATTACGTGGCGGAACCTCGCGGGACGGGAGAGCAAGCTGCCGACACTCGGCCTCATCTCATCGGCACGGCTACGCGCGGCCAAAACCCACACGTCGCCACACAACGCCGAGGTGGAATTGTGAGCCGTGGCCGTCGACCATGAGCTGGTGACCGAAACCATGCACGTTCGAGAGCGCCGCGAGACTTGAAAAAGTCCGTCGACACCTGAGAGGTTGATTCCGCTGAAGCGGACAATCGGTTCGCCGCACTTCTCTTATCGTAGGTTTATGGCCAAGAACAGGCTATGATGGTTAGCCGGTGAGTTTGACGAGCGGCTCGCGGATTGGAAGCAATGCCGGCCTACGTCTGCACAGCAACGGGCCGCGAACAACGCTCCGGAAGCGCTCCAGGCAATCACTAGTTTCTGGCAAGGTCTCTTGACCTTGGCACTCAGGCTGACCGACAGATCGAGCCCCAGCGGAGACCGGCGGTCCGGCCCGCGGCGGTTTCGAGACCCGTGCCTAACCGTCGCCACCTTGAAGTCGGAACGTTCATCGCGGCCAGTTCCACACGTCCCACTGAGGCCACCCCGGCCATGAGCGACCAACGCGAAGATCCGGCCGTCAGCCACCGGGCGCTACCGGGACTGAAGGGGGAACCGAAGCTCGGGGTATCGGTTTCGCTTCGGTCGAAGACCGAGATCGTGCTCAATTGCGCGGGCTTCTTCGTCGGGCTGCTGATCATGACCGTCGACTACGCCATTTCTGGGAAGTCGTTGAGTGCGCAGAACTGGGAGTTCCTCTACTCGCCCAAGGCGATGGTCTGGATTTTCGTCGTGGCCGGGCAGTTCGCCTTCTGGGCCACAATCATTGAGCCACTCTGGCACTGGTGTGGGCGGCTTCGGCTCGATTATGGCCTTCGGCCGACGCGCGAGATCGGCCTGAAGGTGGTGGCCGCCATCGTCTTCTTCGCGCTGCCCGGGTTTTTCCTCGTCAAGATCGTCCCCGACTCGAACCTGGCGCACCACGACCTGAAGATGGCTTTCGTGAACCTCATCGCCACGGTCGTGGCGCTCATCGCCGTCGTCGGGATCTGGTCCGTTCGCGCCGCGCTTGAGAGCACGTTCGCGCCAATAGGACCCGGAGGGCTCGAGGTACAATCGGTTCAGGAGGGGATCCCCATCCTCGTCGACCTGCGGGCACACTTGCAGCGGTTCATCACGCTTCTCGGGGCGATGGTCGCTCTGGCCACGCTGGCCAAGGGCGCCCTGCGGCAGGCATTCCTGGCCACGGGTGGCGACACCTCAAGGTTCCCGCCTGAATACGTGCTCCTCCAAGGGGCGTATTTCACGGCGCTCCTGGCCCTGGTCTACATCCCGACCTACACGGTGCTAGCCCAACCTTCGCAGGAGAGAATTAAGAGATAGCCGATTTTCGGCTGTGCACCTACTTATTCTTAAGCGTTCTTTCACTCATTCGGCCGTTATAGTGACTAAAAGTGGCGAAGCTTCCCTTGATTTTTTGGGGAGACCAGGTACTCATAGTGGCTATGTACGTCCGCAAGACTACCCGCCGGTACAAGGACAAGACCTATACCAACTATCTGTTGGTCGAGTCCGTCCACACGCCCAAAGGACCGCGGCAAAAGGTCATCTGTTCGCTGGGCGACCTCTCTCCTCGGCCTGCCGAGGACTGGCTTCGGCTGGCCCACAAGGTCGAGGAAGCGCTGGTCGGTCAGCGCGATCTCTTCTCAAACTCCGATCCAGAAGTAGAGCAGATCGTCCGCCGGGTTCGTGTTCGCGGGGCTCGTTCGTCTCCTGAGCCCATCGAGCCTACCCGTGATTCGGATCGGTCCGGCGATCTCGTCACCGTGCGTGTAGACGGGGTCACTGCCACGCAGCACCGCACGGCTGGCCCAGTCCATGTTGGCTTCCAGTTCTGGAAGCGGTTGGGATTCGACGCGATCCTCAAGCGAAGGGGTTTCTCCATCAAGGCCATCCAACTCACTTGCGCCATGACCTTGAACCGGCTGATTCATCCCGACAGCGAGCACGCCATGCCGGATTGGATCCGTTCCACAGCGCTGGGAGACATTCTCGGTGTGGATTTCACAACCTTGGTTGACGATTCCCTTTATCGCAACCTCGATCGGCTCCATCCCAACCGCGCCACCATCGAGTCGGACTTAGTCGAGCAAGAGCGGCGTTTGTTCCAGCTCGACACCACGATCTACCTCTATGACCTGACCAGCACCTATTTCGAGGGCCAAGCCAAGCGAAATCCCAAGGCCAAACGCGGCTATTCGCGTGACAAACGCCCCGACTGCAAGCAGGTCGTGGTGGGCTTGGTGATCGGTCGGGAAGGATTTCCCATCGCACATGAAATCTTCGAAGGCAATGCCCAGGATCGCAACACGTTGGGCGCATTCTCGATCTCCTCAAAGAGCGCGTCGGCATGCCCGAGGGGTCCACGGTCGTTGTCGACCGCGGCATGGCCTTTGCCGAGAATCTCACCGAGATCCAACAACGCAAGCACCACTATGTGGTGGCAGCTCGGCAGCCCGAGAGAGACAAGTGGCTGGACCAGTTCGAGGAGCCGGAAGGCTTTGAACTGGTTCCCCGTGAACCATCGCCCTTGAATCCGTGCCAGAAGAAGTCCGTAGTCCGAGTTAAATCGGTCCGCCAGGGAGCGGAGTTAGTCGTGCTGTGTCACAGTGAAGAACGAGTGGCCAAAGACCGCGCGATTCGCGAGAAGCAAGAACAACGCTTCCTCGCTGATCTTGACCGGTTACAGCAGCGGATCGAGAAGGGTCGGCTCAAACGCGAGATCGCCATTGGAGAGGCAATCGGGCGACTTAAAGAACGTTATCCCCGCGTTGGCCGTTATCACACGATCACCTGGGATGCGACCAGCGGGAAGCTGACTCACGAGCCCAACGCCGACAAGAAAGCCAACGCCGAATTGCTCGATGGCGGTTACTTGCTACGCACCGATCGCATCGACCTTTCCGCCCGCGAGGCGTGGTTGATGTATATGACGCTGACTCGGGCCGAGAATGCCTTCCGGATGATCAAAACGCCGTTGGCGGAACGGCCGATCTTCCATCACCTGGAACATCGAGTGGAGACTCATATTTTCTTGTGCGTGCTCGCCTATCACTTGCTGGTCGCGATCGAGACCACGTTGTTGAATCAGGGAGTTCACACCTCCTGGGCAACGGTACGCCAGACTCTGGCGACACACCAAGTGGCGACGATCGTCCTGCCATCGGACGGCGGAAAGCTCCTTCGCATCCGCAAAGGGATGACACCCGAACCGGAGCATCTGGAACTCTACCGGCTGCTGGGTGTCCCACTGGAAATAATGCAACCAATCAAGACCTGGAGCTGATTGATCCTGTTCGATTATAGTGACTGAAAACGACGTTCGCCCCTACAAAATAAGGGGTGATCTCATCTCGGGTGCGAAAGTTGGGCTAGCCGCCATCGGGGCCGACCTGGTCGAATCCGCGTATCCCGTCGCGGGGACCGAACTGGACTGGGACCACCTGTCCAGATGGCAGGCCAACCGCAAGAGCTTGGAGGATCTGTTACAACTCGGGTCCGGGGCTGCCCATAACTTGCGGGCGAGCGTCTCGATCCTGGCGCCGGCAGCCTCGAGCGTCATCGCTGTCCTCTTGGGGACGAAATGACCCTGACGACTACTCCGTTTCGTTCACGTGCCTCCGTAGGAAATCCGCCTGCAGCTCCTTGAAGTCGGCGCGGTCGCGCAGTGCGTCGAGATCTTTGCCCAGTTTGATCTCAATCACGCGATGGAAGCCGGCGGCGACGGCCTTCTCTAGCCAGGCCATCGCGCGGTCGGCCTCTTCCTTGACGAGGCGGTCGGCTAGAGGGCCTGGCGGATTCACTTCCTTCAGCACCAGGGCGGTGACGGCCCGGCAGACGGCGGCTCCGTACAAGCTTTCCGAGTCGGTGCGCCCTTGCTTCTCCCATATCTCGGCAGTCTTCCTGCACTCGTCTGCATTCTTTGCCTTCTGGAAGTACCGAAGTCGGAAGTCGGCGACGAGCCTCCAGAACCGATAAACATGCTTGCCCACGGATCGCTCGAGGCATTCATCGAGAATCGGCAGGGCAAGGGCGCCCTTGTGCAGCCTGATCAAGTCCTTGGCCACGCTGAACATACTGAGGAGCGTGTCGGGATGGTCGACCCCGAGCACGGTCGTTCGCCGCGCTCGCGTTTCCTCATCAAGCCGCAGGGCGTCGTCGTAACGAGCGAGCGCGCGCAGGCTATCCCCCAGATTATGCATGGCCATCAGAGTCTGGGAATCGTCCGGGCCATACTTGGCTTTGCAAAGCGCGAGGGTCTCCTCGCGGAGCTTGCGAGCGTCGTCGTAAAGTACGAGGGAGTGGTACACGTTGGCCAGGTTGATCATGGTTCTGAGCGTGGCGCGCGCATCGGGACCATATTTGACTTTGCTGATTGCGAGAACTTCCTGGTGCATGTGCACGGCGGCGTCGAATTTCTCAAGTTCGTATAAGTTCATCGCGAGGTTGTTCATGCACTGAAGCGTTTGCGGAGCATCCGGGCCGAACGTGGCCTTGCAGATCGGAAGAATCTCTTCGTAGAGCTTGGCACTGTGCAGGTTGCGCCCTTGCAGCATAGAGCTGATTCCGACCCCTATCAACGCCTCAAGCGTGTCGGGGTGATGCGGGCCGAGGAGCCTCGCGCGGATGGCATGCGCCGGCTCGAACTGCGCAGCGGCGGCCTGGCCGTCGCCCAGGCGCCAGAACGAGTTTCCCAGGCTCATCCGCAGCCGGGCCTCCGTGAGCGGCTGGTTCGTAAAGGTCTTTTCCACAACCGGCAGAGCGGCGTTGATGGCGGCATGAAGCGTGACGTCCGGACCGAGTCCGCCGTCGAGTCCCTTGGGCCGATCCGCGGCGAGAACCTGGTTCTCCATGAATCCGAGCACCGCTTCCGTCTCGGCCTCCTTCGCTACGGCGACTTGCTTGGCGAGTCTCTCTGCGGTCGCCGCGGCCTCAGCCTCGTGTTTGGCCCGGGTTGCAACGACGGCCTGCCAGATGGCGATCGCGGTCCCCGTCAGGATCGCCGCGGCTACACTCGCCGCAGCCAGCACGGCCGCTCGATGGCGCGCTGCGAACTTCGCCAGACGATACACCAGCGACGGCGGCCGCGCCAGGATTGCCTCCCGCCGCAGATAACGCTCCACGTCGTCGGCAAAGCTTCCGGGCGATCTATAGCGGCGGTTGCGGTCTTTCTCCAGCGCTTTCATGACGATCCAATCAAGGTCGCCGGCAAGCAGTCGCGAGAGGTGCCTGGGTTCGGTGGCTCGGTTGCCGGCCACGATGGTCGCCGAATCGCCCAGTGCCGACAACCGCGTGCTTGGCCGCGGAGGATCGACGTCGCGAATCAGCCGTTGTATTTCGGCATATGCGGCTTCCCGGAGCTGGGCTGTTTCGATCGGTGTTGTTCCCGTCAAGAGCTCGTACAGGAGCACGCCCAGCGAATAGATGTCCGAGCGGGTATCGACGTCCATCAAGCTCATCGACGCCTGCTCCGGACTCATGTACGCCGGCGTACCGACCATCTGGCCGTACCCGGTGAACAGGGTTTTCTCGGTCAGGCGCTGCGCGATCGCCTTGGCGACGCCGAAATCGATAATCTTGACCACGGGCATGCCGTCGCTCAAGGTCACCATCACGTTTGACGGCTTGATATCGCGATGGATCACTCCCTTGTGGTGCGCGTGCTGGATGGCATGGCAAACCGATACAAACAGCTTGAGCCGCTCTTCCGCGGCCAGATGATTCAGGTCGCAATACGCTGTGATCGGCACGCCCCGGACCAGTTCCATGACGAAGTAGGGCCGGCCCGACTCGGTCTCGCCGCCGTCGATGATCTGAGCGATATTCGGATGGCCCATCAGAGCCAGAGCCTGGCGTTCGGATTCGAAGCGGGCGATCACCTCACGCGTGTCCATCCCCGGCTTGATGATCTTGAGGGCGACCATGCGGCGAACCGGCTGGGTTTGCTCGGCCATGAACACCTTGCCGAACCCTCCCTCGCCGATCAGCTCGAGCAATTTGTATGCGCCGATCTGGCGGCCGGGGCTTTCGATGACGCCGTCGCCGGTCGCGACCGGTACGCCTTCGGCGGGCCGTTCGAGAAAGGTCTGGTCATCGGTGTAGACGCGGAGCAAAGCCTCCAGTCTCGTTCGAAGCGCTTGATCGCCGCCGCAGATCTGCTCGATGTAGAGGTGCCGCACTTCGGGGGCCCCGATCTGTCGTGCCACGTTGAAAATGGAGGCTTCATCAAAGGGCGGCGAGGCCATGAGAGTACCCGTGTTCGAAGGCGCAATCTGACTCTAGTCCCAAAACAAGCGTAAGAAAAAAAAAGCGAAATTAGCTTACTGTTATGTGATCACTTCATTGGTCCAGGACGTACCTTCTACGGCTCAGGGGACGTCTGCCCCTGATACCGCCCCGACTGAGTCTCCGACATCCCTCACCCGCTTTCTCTGTTAGTGGCCCACACGGATCGGGGCATCCGGACCCCGACTTCATCCGCTCGCCGTTCAGCATAGCCAGCATTCGTGCAGCCGCTCGACCAATCGCAGGAAAACCCCCTGCCATGGATTCCATGATAGCAGTCGGTAAAGCAAGCGTCGTCCGCCCCGCACGATCTGGCAGGGCATCTGGATAAATGCCGCACGGTATGTGGCGAACTCCATCCTCATCAGCGTCCGTTTCTCGGCCTCGTGCTTGACCTGATGCCGAGGCGACACGGGAACCAGTAGGGCGCTCCAGGCCTTGAGGCTCCACGCTAACGACCCCATCACCATGTACGCCCAGTTACTGACCAGGTTATCGACGGGCGTCGTCAGCGCTCGCACGCCGTTTTTGAGCTGGGCGATCAGGTTTTCCTGGTCGCAGCGATCGTTCGCCGAGAAGACGATCTCCTCCGCGGTCATCTCGCGATCATTGGTGATGTAAAAGAAGTAGCGATATTCTTCGAACAGTCGCATCTGCCCCTTGTCGACCTGCACCCGCTTGCGAAGAACGATCATTCGGTAATTCTTTCTGCACGCAGTCGGCCGATATTCGAACTCCGCGACCATCTCCTCGAGCAGGTGGATATTCTCGTACCCTCGCTCGCGGACAAGCTCGGGTTTGAACCGCTCGGGCTTCTCGCGCGGCGTGGTCTTGATCCGGTACTGTGGCGGTCGTCTGAGAAGCCGGTACGAATTGGCCGGCAGCCCATCGGCTTCCGTCTTGAGGCCATCGGACGCGGCGTATCCGAAAATAAAGCGGATGTCGCCCGCATCATCCCACCGATCGAGATACCTGGTCTGGGCGAATTTGGTGTCCCCCCGCATCAGAATCTTGCGGAAGCCGGCTCGACGGCAAAGTGCGACGGCCTTGTCCAGGAAGATGTCCGCCCGCTCCTGCGAGGGGCGATTGCCGCTCCGGTTGAACAGGAACAACGGTTCAGCCGTGTTGGCCAGCGAGACCAAGAGCGGATGGTAGCCATATTGGCCGTCGTAGGTGAAATCCATCCCTTCCTTGCACTCGGCATCACTGGGCACGATGCTGCCATCGGCCTCGATGACCGCCTCCTCGAAGAACTCGGGCGGCTGAGAAGACCAGACTCGCAGTCGTGACTCATTGAAAATGTCCATAAGGTTCAGGACATCAGTCTCGAAAAAGCGGCGGCAAAAATCCCCGGCCGTCGTTGGGTCGGGAATCCGCGTGGCCCCGAGTGCGTCGAGATAGACCTCATCATTGCGCCGCAACTCCAGGTGCTCGATCCGTTCTCCGCCGGCGAGGCTGTTGAAGGCAATGTTCAGGACATGGTCGGATTCGTGGTACGGCCGATGCTGCTTGAGGAGGTGAAGGTTGCGGTCGATGTCCCTGACCAGTCCAATCTTCTGGGCCAGCAGCAGAATGGCTCCAATTCCGCCGGCACTGAGGCCCCGGACGCGATCGGCATACTCGTACTGGATATTCGTCGCGGTCATCATAGGCACAGACCGCTCGGGGCCGGGCGAGTTGTCCAGCCGTTTCTTGATTCGCCGTCGACCCTCTTGGAAGATTCTCTTCTTGCGTGCCACACGCTTTTTTCGGACAGTAGCACTCACTCGAAAGCCTCCTTGTTCTGGAATAGTGATCATGTGATTTCAGCTACATTATTCCAAAAACCTGCGAGGTTTTCGAGCTTTTTTCCAAAAATCGCTCCAGGCGAACTTTAAATCACGCTTGGTTGGGGTCTAGTACCCAGTGCGAAAACCGAGCGACTTTTACCCAATGCACTCGGTGCAGATTCCAGAAATCCAGTCAGGACTTGCCCTTGTCGTCGCTTCCGGCAACTTCGAGGCGCAACCAGCAACGGGCATAGGCCCAGTCGTTGTCGGCGGTCGAGGTCGAGATGCCCAGCGCCTCGGCCGCTTCCTCGATGGTCAGCCCGACAAAGAAGCGGAGCTTGACCAAGTCCGCCTTGCGCTTGTCCATGGCTTCAAGCTTGTCGATCGCGTCGTGCAGTGCCAGGAGATCGACGCCGGGCTCGGCGATGGCCGGCTCGATGTCGGACAGGTCCCGCCGGCGGCGGTCACCGCCGGCCTTCTTCGCGCGCTTGTGCCGCGCCGCTCGACAAGAATCCGCCGCATGGCCTCGGCCGCAGCGGCGAAAAAGTGTCCACGGCTATTCCACGACGCAGTGGAGGCGGCCAGCGGGCTGCCCACCAGACGCAGATAGGCCTCGTGGACCAGGGCCGTCGCTTGCAAGGTTTGCCCCGGCATCTCGTGGGCGAGCTTCCGGGCCGCAAGCCGACGCAGCTCGTCGTAGACGAGCGGAAGAAGTTGCTCGGCGGCCTGCGGATCCCCGTGCTCGATGGCAGTCAGGACGCGGGTCACTTCGCTCATCGGTGCGGCTCTCCCCACTCTCACATTTGATCGGATGGGCCGTGGCTTTGCACCCGCTCCAATGCCATTACCCGTTCCCTTTCAATCTTCACTCCTCATCCCTCATCCTTTGTTTCTTGATACCCGATTTCCCCGCCGAGTGCCAAACACGCGCCGCGAGAATCGGAGGCGCCCATCGTGGCCACGCGCCCTAGCAACTCGCAGCCGGGCGGCGCTTGCTTCCAAAAAACGGATGGGGAAACCGTGCGCCGTTCTCGCATTGTTCTACCGCGGCCAGGGTCTCCCGGCCTTGAGAACTTCCGTATCCCCTGGGCAGTACCTTGCTGGAGGTCATTCCCATGTGCAAGCTTCTGTTTGGCTCGCAACCGAACCGCACCGGGAAGCGTTCGAAGTCAAGCCGGCCGCAGCTCGAGTGAATGGAGCCGAACGGTGGTGAGCGCCGCCACGATTACAGCGGATAGCCCCGCAGGAAGCGGCGTCGCGAACGTGAGCGTGACGACGCCGAGCGGCACGTCGCCGACCGCGCCCGCGGACCAGTTCATGTACATCGCCGCGACCGCGCCCTTGGTCACGTCGGTGGAACGATTCGGTTTCCATCACCAACCGACCTCGCTGGTGTTGACCGTCAGCTCGGCGCTCGACCCGGCGCGAGTTGACGATGTGAACAACTATCTAATCATGGCGCTCGGTAGAGGTCGGCACAGCAAGGCCTTGGCCGGTCACCTGACGCCAGTCCGCGCCGCGGTCTACGATCCGGCGAAGCTCACGGTGACCCTGTACATGAGCAAGCGGATCAGTATTCACAGTAGTTATCGACTCACCGTCAACGGCGCGGCGTCGAGCGGGCTGACCAGCGCGAACGGCACCGCGCTTGATCGCCAGGCTCACGGAATGCAAGGAGCGGACTATGTTGCGGTCCTCTCCGGCAAACTCGTGGCTGGCCCGGCGCCGGCAGCCCCGCTTCGGCTTGGAAGACTCTGGCGCAATACCTCCGGCACGCAAAAGGCTCCTTGCCCTTGGGGGGCGGCGCAAAATAGGTCAAAAGCATGATTCGCCATCGTGTTTGCGCGCCCAGGCGGCATGCCGGACCGTCACGACTGCGAAAATCGTTAAAGTTCGCGCATTCGGAAGCCGAAGTTGTCTGACGGCGAGAGTCTGTTCGGATCGCGATGCGCCCAGCCGGCCCCATCGCACCGAGGAGAACACGCGGTCACCCTTTTCGCGGGGTCCGGATGGGTTCGCCACGCGGTCTTTACTGGATCGTTGCGACGGCCGTCCTCGCGTCGTGCCTGCTGCTGGACGGGGCCGCGCTCGGACAGGAAAATGCACCAGCGCAGACGACCGCACGCGCACCTGGCCAACCGGCCGCGCCCGCGATCCCTGGGGACGACGGAGCCGCGCCGGGGCCGGCGCCGCGCTTGACCAACCCGTCGGGCCGGCCGGTTTGCCGGAATTCGACGCTGGGCAGGAGGCTCCGGCGCCGCCTGCCACACCTGCGCCGGGGCCGGATCCCTATCTCGACCGGCCGGTAACAAGTCGCTTCCTGCTGGGAGACGGCTTCGGCTTCCGGCCGTTCCTCTACGACAACGGATTGTCGGTCTATACATCCACGATTCAGTTCGAGCAGGGTGTCGCGTCCGGCGGCGTGCGCCAGGCGTTCAATTGGGGCGGCAAATTCGACATGCTGGCGCACTTTGATACCGGCAGGCTCGGCCTCTGGGAGGGGGGAACGCTCGACCTGTTCGCGGAGTCGCGGCTCGGCCAGTCGGTGGACACGTACTCCGGCACGTTTTCGCCGACGAACCTGGCGATGTTCTTTCCCGTGCACGACCGGGACATCACCGCCATCACGGGGCTCAAGTACACCCAGGCGATCACCGATCACGTCGGGATCTTCTTCGGCAAGCTCAACGCTCTCAACGGGGATCTGGACCGGTTCCTGAAATACCCGCTCACCTCTCGGTTCTGGAATGCGGCGTTCAACTTCAACATGGCGCTCGATCGCTACCCGTATTCGACTCCCGGCGCTGGTTTTTACGCGAATCCGGAGCGGGGACCAGCGCTCGCGCTCCTGGTGCTGAACTCATTTAACTCGCCGGTCACGAGCGGCCTCGAGAATCTGTTCCGCAACGGCCTGTTCATCTATGCTCAGGCGGCACAGCCTACAAATTTCTTTGGCCTGCCCGGCCGGCAGGTTTTTGGCGGTCTCTTCGGTACGGGATCGTTCACGGATCTATCGCCGGCGTCGTTCGTGGAGCTGCCGCCCGGGCCGGCCTTCGCGCCGAAGAAGACCGGCACCTGGACCGTGCTCTGGAACATCGAACAGCGGCTGATTGTCGACCCGGACGACCCCGACCGGGGCTTGGGCTTGTACATCCAGAACGGACTCGGCGACGGCAATCCCAACCCGGTCCGCTGGTTTCTGAGCGTCGCAATTTGCGGGAACAGCCCACTGCCGGGCCGCGACGGGGATACCTATGGTGTTGGATTCTACTACCTCGGGCCCAGCTCGCTGGCGAAGAGCTCACTGCCGGGCCTGCGCGACGAGCAGGGGGTCGAGCTGTTCTACAACCTTCGGATCGCTCCGGGATGCCACCTCACGCCCGACCTTCAGGTGCTCCATCCGGGACTGGCGCCGGTGGCCGATGCGCTCGTGTTCGGAGTGCGACTGAAGGTCGATTTCTGACGACGACCTTGGGAACGGGAATGGCGTTCACCTGGATTCGGTGATGATCGCCGTCGCCATGAGAATGCCCGCCGTCGATCGCTATGTTCTCGATTGAGCTCGACGCTCGCCTGTGCAACTCCACCGTTTAGTTTCGAGACCTTTTGCAACGTTGCCCATTTTCCGCGTCACGTGCGTCACGCGTCACGGGGTGGCCGCAGAACCCGCATGATTCTTACAACCGCCGCTCGAATTATCGGAACAACTCTTCCTTTCGGGATGACCGCCTTATCCGGACCCCGCAGCACCCGCACGACCCGCACGCGCGACACTCGGCGCGTGACGCACCCTCTGCGTCACGCGCGTGTCCCCTGCGTCACGCGCGGCCGCCTGGACCCTCACCCGGCCAGTCGAGCGAGTCGATTGTGTCGGTCGAAGTGATCGCAGCGATCGGATCGCGCCCCTCGGACGACAAGCTGAGCGCCTCGGGCAGCGCGAGCGCTTCGGTGTAATGCGGCCCGACGGAATGATCGATGTCGCGATCGGCATTGAGCAGTCCGCCGAAGATCGCGGGATAATCGGCGTCGAACGACCGCCAGAACTCCGCTTCGCAGCGCCGGCCGCTGGCGGGGATCGTCGGGGGATTCAAACTCGCGCAGCGGTCGTTCAGGTCGGCCCGGTGCACGAAGTCGTCGATTCCATTCAAATCGCGTCTTCAATGTCCCAGAGGGCTTGGTTGACCGAGCGCAGCGACGAACAACGGGTGTCTGCCTTCCATTCGCCCCTCACTTCAGCCCGTCGACACCAAGGATCGTCGTCGCCTTCTTCAGCTCCGCAATTCCCTGCTTCGTGACTCGAGTCCCCGTGAGGTCCAGACGCAGGGCCACCGGGACTGCCCCCAACTTTTGCAGGCCGACATCGGTGATCGCCGTTTTGGCGAGGTTGATCGCGCTGAGTCCCTTGAGTTCCGAGAGCGCGGTCATCCCTCCGTCGTCGATCGGCGTCTTATCGAGGTAGAGGGTCCGCAGGGACGGGATTCCAGCCAGGTAGACAAGCCCCGGCCCTCGGAGTCGAGTGCCGGCCAGATTCAGGACCTCCATCGATCCCATCGCCCGAAGATGGACGAGGCCGGCGTCGGTGATCGGCGTGCCGGAGAGATTCAGCCCGGTCATCCGCGTCATCCCGCCAAGGTTCGCCAATCCCGCATCGGTGATGGATGTCTGATAGAGGCCAAGCCTTTGCATTTTGTCGAGCCCTCGCAGCCTTGCAAGTCCAGCGTCGGTGATCCGAGTCTTGCCCAGGTGCAGACCTTCCAGCGCCTTCAGGTCTTCGATGCCTTCCAGTCCCTTATCGTCAATGGGGGCGGCGTCCCAGGCGCCGAGCTCACGAAGGCGTGAAAGGCCCCTCAAGGCTGTGAGGCGATCGACCGTCGGGGGCAGGCTGAGCGTTTCCAGGTTCTTGAGGTCCCGCAGTTGTTCCAGACCTCGGCCGGTCACCATTGAGTTGTCGATCACCAGCGTCTTGAGCGCCGTCAATCCCCGGAGATGCGTCATGCCGGGATCGCCGAGGGACGGCGACCTCAGCAGGAGCGTTTCCAGTCGATCGAGGCGCTCGATGTCCTTCAAATGGTCGTCGCGAAGGCCTGGGGTGAATACCCCGAGCCATGTTAGCCACTTCTTGTCGCGCAGATGAACGAGGCAGGCCCCGGTGAGGTGGAGATCCCATTGAAAATAGACCATCCGCAACCGAGAAAGGCCCGCGAGATGGGCGACGCCAGCGTCGGTGATTCTGGTGCCGGTGATGGAGATAATCCGCAAGCCGTCCAGCTTTCCGACGTGTTCCATGACGTCATCGCCGTTGTCCTCGCGCTGCAGGGACACTCGCTCGACGGTCTGGAAATAGTCGGGGCCGAGCCATTTGTGGATCCACGACTGGCCAGGTGGCTTGGGCGATGGGTTCTTCCGACCGTCGGGCAGGAGCTGCCAGTCATATCCCACGATTCCGCCGGCGTTCGAGATCGCCAGGACGGCCTCTTTCTGAGCCCGGGCACGAACCGCCAGCCTCGCCAGCGGGATCGCCACGAGGGCGATCATCACCATCGCCAGCCGCAGCGAAAGTTGGAGTTTGCGCCTCGGGCGTATGGCCTTCGTCGGCATCGGCGTTATCCCCTGACAATTGTCGAGTCTCGAATCCTGAGCATATCGAGCTTCGGCTCGCTGGGCAAGATTCACAGAGCCTGAGTTCCGGAGCTCCGGGGACACCATACTTGAGTTACCGGGACACCATACTTAATTCTTGGGCTGCGGTTTAGGTGGCTTCTGCCGTTTTCGAATGCGCCGCGGCCGTGGCTTCGGTCCGGGCTTCTGACGTCTGAGGATTCTGCCGAGGTTTTGTTCGAGCGTCGCCAAAAACTCCTCGTCGCCCAGAGGCCGGCCAGTATGCTCGTGGGCACGCAGGAGTTTGATGTCCTCTTCGCAAATCACCCTGGCGAGGAAGCCGCGCCACGGAGGCGCCAACTTCAGCAGAGGAGCGACGCGTACGAGCGCGTCGTCCTTTCCGCGCATGTGGGCAGCGGCGCTGCTCCACCGACAGCGGCTCGGCGCGTTCACAAGCCCGGCGCGCACGGGGTTGAGCTCCACGTACCGCACGGCGGTCAGCAGGTACGGCTCATCGAGCACGAACGAAGCGAACCGCCCCTGCCACAAGTGGCCGCTCCACCCCGCGCGGAAGTTGACCATGCGGGTGTAACGCCGATGGGCCTCGCCGATCGCCCGGCGGAGCCCGTCGGCTGATTGTGGAACAGCGATCAGATGAACGTGGTCCGGCATCAGGCAATATGCCCAGATCTCAACCTGATGCGCACGGCACGATTGCCCCATCAATTCCAGGTAGCACTGGTAATCCTCGTCGCCAAAGAATGCCGCCTGGCGACGGTTGCCCCGCTGGGTGATGTGGTGAGGCAATCCGGGTACAATAACTCGTGCCAACCGGGCCATGAAACGAGCTTATCCAACTCGCAAGCCTCGGTCAATAATTGAGTATCGTGTCCCCCGAACGATGGTGTCCGCCGAACGAAAGGAGAAGGAAAATGGCGATTCCACCGGTGCTGAATCAACCTGCTTACGCTCATGTCTGGACGGGCAACCTCCAGGTGCAAGGGAAGCGCACGATCGCAATCGGAGCGCCGCCGATAGCCGGCAGGATGAAACAGAAGCGCTTCATCACCTACATAGAAGTCCTGGAACAAGGGGCACACGACCCCGCGATACGATCTTTGGTGCATCCGAGGGGACTGGGGAATCCGCGCCCGATGCACGAGGGGCGCGTCAATCCCAGAAACAACAACGCCGATCCCCTCACCTACTACGCCGTGCACGGACCGCAAGCCGCGCGGCTCGCATCGGAGGAGATGACGCGCAAGTGGACGGCAAACGTCGGCAACAACACGGTCTTCGTCCGTGGGGCCGCGCACGTGCTGGCTCAGCAAGGGGTGAGACAGCCGAATGGGTTCTGTTACGAAACCACGATGTGGTACGACGTCGGCGATATCTACGTGGCGTTTCATTGCTATGACCCCAATTTTCGTGGTTGACCATGAATCGATTTGATTCAGCCACGACCGCCGTCCAACAAGGCGGTGCACCGGATGCCTTCGGCACCGGTGACCGTTGACGTTAGACGGAGTTCCGGGGACGCCATAGTTAATTCTTGGGCTGTGGGTTAGGTGGCTTCTGCCGTTTTCGAATGCGCCGCGGCCGTGGCTTCGGTCGGGGCTTCTGACGTCTGAGGATTCTGCCGAGGTTTTGTTCGAGCGTTGCCAAAAACTCCTCGTCGCCCAGAGGCCGGCCAGTATGCTCGTGGGCACGCAGGAGTTTGATGTCCTCTTCGCAAATCACCCTGGCGAGGAAGCCGCGCCACGGAGGCGCCAACTTCAGCAGAGGAGCGACATGTACGAGCGCGTCGTCCTGACCGCGCACGTGGGCAGCGGCGCTGCTCCACCGATAGCGGCTCGGCGCGTTCACAAGCCCGGCGCGCACGGGGTTGAGCTCCACGTACCGCACGCCGGTCAGCAGGTGGGGCTCATCGAGCACGAACGAAACGAACCGCCCTTGCCACAAATGGCCGCTCCACCCCTCGCGGAAGTTGACCATGCGGGCGTAACGCCGATGGGCCTTGCAGTCGCCCGGCGCAGCCCGTCGGCTGATTGTGGAACTGCGATCAGATGAACGTGGTTGGGCATCAGGCAATACGCCCAGATCTCAACCCGATGGGCGCGGCACGATTGCCCCATCAATTCCAGGTAGCACTGGTAATCCTCGTCGCCAAAGAATGCCGTCTGGCGACGGTTGCCCCGCTGGGTGATGTGGTGAGGCAATCCGGGACAATAACTCGTGCCAATCGGGCCATGATGCGAACGTATCCAACTCGCAAGCCTCGGTCAATAATTGAGTATGGTGTGCCGCGAACCGGCCTTGACACACCCAGTATATGCACCGTAGTGTATATGCATGGCAACGCACTTAGATGCCTTCCAGACCCTGGCCAACCCGACACGCCGCCGGATCGTGGAAGCCCTGCGGCATGGCGAGCAGCAGGTCAATGACCTCGTTGCCAGGGCGGGAATTCACCAGTCAGGTGTGTCCCGCCACCTGCACATCCTCCACACCGCTGGCTTCGTCAAAGTGCGGCCGGAGGGACAACGGCGGCTCTACTCCCTCAAACCCGAGCCTTTCCGCGAGCTCGACAAGTGGCTGGAACAGTACCGCGAGCTCTGGGAGGCACGCCTCGACCGCCTGGAGGCTGCACTCGAAAAGAAACGCAAGAAACCGAAAACCCCTCACCAGGAGCAAGGCCCATGAGCGACACGATCAAGAGTGCGACAGCTACACCCATCTCGAAAATCGTCATCGAACGGACGTACCAAGCGTCGGTGGAGGAACTCTGGGAGCTGTGGACGACCAAGGAAGGTTTCGAGTCCTGGTGGGGACCGGAGGGCTTCCGTGCGGAGGTTCACAGAATCGAAGCGTGCAAAGACGGCAAGCTGCACTATGACATGATCGCCGATAGCCCGGAGATGATCGAGGTGATGAAGCAGATGGGCCAACCCCACTCGCATGAAACGCAGGCCAGGTACTCCGAATTCAAACCGTACGAGCAGCTCATTCTCAACCACGTGATGGACTTCTTACCCGGAGTGAAGCCCTACGAGAGCACAATCGTCGTGCAATTCTTCCCGAAGGGCGACGCGGTGCGAATGGTCATCACGCTTCACCCGATGCACAACGATGAGTTCACGAGAATGACAGTCGAGGGTTTCACGAGCCAGCTCACCAAGCTCGACAGGCGATTCCCAATCCAGCAACAGTAGCCAGGCAAGCCACTGGTAGTACGAGACAATGGTCTACTGGGAAACCGCGCACACGCGTCCCGACCAGCCGCCGTTTCTGCTCGACCTCGCGCGACAATCGCATGCAGCGGAAAAGATGGTTTTCTCCAGGACCCTCGCCGAGCCGTAGAGCGCGCGGACCCGGATTGCACGTAGCTTCGATTCCGACGCGGTCCCGCGGCTCAAGGCCGACGCCGAGCGCGACCTCACGATTGACGGTCCTGGACTCGCCGCGCATGCCCTCAGGACCGGTCTCGTCGATGAACTTCAAATGATCGTCTGCCCCGTGGTCGTCGGCGCCACGCTTTCGCTTCGGCTCTTCGCCATTGTGCCCGCCATTGGACACGCATGACGTACCGGCTGAGCCCGCGCCGCGCCCGCCTGTGCCTGGCATGGATCGCGCGCCGGACCTGCCCCGCCCAGCATGCGGCGTGTGCTTTCGGTTTATTGGGCGGGCTGCTCGGGCGGGAAATTTCCTTCGGCAATCAACTGCGCTCGATGCCGAGCGCGATGGGGTAAGTTGATGCGGAGCACGGCGATTGTCGCGCGGCCGACGGCGGTGCGGCCGACCAGGATCGGCCCGTCCCAGCGGAAGTGGCGGGCCCATTTGTGGCGGCGCGGATGGAACAGCCAGGTGCGCCTGCGAGTCCTGGCATCGATGCCTGCGAGGTTCGGGCCCTCATGGTGGTTGTCAGCGAAGCAGGCAAGCGCCAGGTCGCTGGCGACCGTTTTGCCCCCGTGCTGTTCGGCGATTACGTGATCGATCTCAAACGGGAGCTCGTCGTAGATCTGCGGCATCCGGCAGTACTCAAAACACCGGCAAGCGCGCTGCCAGACCAGCTCGGCGAGAGCTACGTCCATGGCAGGTCAAGTGCCCCGGCTGGAGCGCTTGAGCACCTGCCGAGCTTTGGATTTGAGTGTGGAGAGAATCGAGCCGACGCGCTCGAAGTCGTTCATCTCCGCGTCCTCGTCTGGCGTGAGCGTCCCGGCCCGAGCCTTGGCCGACAGTTCGCGCATCCGGGCCACGTCGTTCTTGGCGAAGGAAAGCCCGAGGATCACACGGGCCACGCGCGGCGAGAACGCCTGATCCGGATGAAGGATGCGCAACCAGACTTCCGCTTCAGTGTTCGGTGCGAGCTGTCGAGTCTTCATGTGGAGTATGGTACCGGAGAATGAGGCTCCTCTTCAACCGGGACAAGCGGCCGCCACTGTGCTGTCGGGGATCAGGCTTCGCCACACTGGTTGATCAGGGGAGCGACTCCACACCTCCCTGTCTGACGTTGGTGATCCGACAGGCGCGAGGTGGACCGCTGACGACTGTCGAGCAGACCCATTGGTCGATGTCCGCGTCGTGTGGTGGTATTCCCCGCGTTCACACACCGGGCTATACGTTGCCGCCGCGCACGGGGGCTCGACCAATGCCCGGACACGGATGTTCCGCGCGGGCAGGAACGCGATTTCGGCCGAGATAGCAGGGACCCCCGCTCGGCTGGGCACCAGCGTGGAGAGCCGGCAGGCTCGGCTGGAGAAACTCGGGGGCGGCCGGCTGCTTGGCCGGTTCTTCGCAGCCAGCGGCGAGCGGCTGGGCGAGGTCGCCGCACGATTGGGCGTGCGCCTTCTAGCGAACCTCGGCGGATGCCCCGCGCGGTAGCTCCGACGAATTGATATCGCATCAGTGCCCTTGCCCTGGAGAACTCGACGCCGCGACGCGTCACAGTCGGTGATCGACGGCCGACGTGGCGCGCGTAACTGGCTGGTCGGGAGCGCCCGTCACGAATTGACGGCGTCTGCCCCAGGGGGTGGCCCACCCTTGCCCGTACCGGCACGATGCGCTCGCCGTCGCCCGGGCTCGCTCACTCACGCGGCGTCTCCCGCCTGGCGCATTGCGTATCCTAGCCTATCGCGCTTGCCTTTCGTGTCCTTGCCTTCTATTATTGCCTTTTATTACTATTGACTTTTATAACTCTTGACAACACCCCCCCCCCAGAATTATAATCCGCGTCCACTCGGTCGGGTTCGATGCCGGGTAACAGCGCACGAAGGATGGGGGGACGCGATTCGGATGAACGGCAGCTATGCCCGGCAAGGAACTCAGACCGATACCACACATCAAGGGATTACTTTGGCCGTGCCCGCACCTGTTTCGAGATAGTTCGCTACACCGCAGAAATAGGAGGTCACCATGCTCGACCGATCGACGTCTTTTTCGGTGGCATCGTTGCTCTTCTGCTTGGGTGCGCTTGCCACGGGTGGAATTCTCCTGTGCCAACCCGTGCCCCGAGAGTTGAGTGTCCAGGAGAAGCACGCGCTGCGCGGCGGCGATAACGGTCCCTACGTGAATAAATGCTGCGAGCCGATCGCCGCATGTCAGACGCTGCCGAGCAACAATGACTGTGGTTGGTATACCGTCCACGGCGAGTATACGTGTAAGAGAAACATGGCGTCCCAATACCAACTCAACGGCAACGACATGTCCTGCACGGGCATGGAGCAAGGGGAAACATGTACGCTGGGCGCCGCGGCTGCTTGTATTCAATCTCAAAAATGCACTTGGAATATTCAAACCATGGAGTGCGAACCCACGGGCAATTGGAACGATTACGAACCGGGATACTCAAGCTGCACTCCGAACTGCCCCTCCTGACCGTCGGCGGGCCGTTGAGCTGGTATCGATCGGCTGCTCGATTCGGGGGTCTACGCCATGTTCAGTGCGATCCTCTTCGCGGTGCTACTGTGCGTGTGCGCGGACGGTGAGGACGAGAACCTTGTCGAAGCCCTGAGAGACGCCCAGACGACCCACCGCGAAGCCTGGGCGCGGGGCCGCGCTCGCGTGAGAGTAACCGTGACCAAGCCGGGGGTCGTCGGTCGCTGCGTGATCCAGGGTGAGATTCTCTGGCACGACGATTCCTTCATACTGAAACCCCAGGTCGCGGATCCCAACGACGTTTACTTCTTGGAGTCGAGGCGGTTCGAGCAAGAGGGCAACTTGATCGCCAGGGGCGAGGGCTTCGTAATCACCTATAGCGCCGGGCAGAACGCCCTACGGGATCGGGAGTGGGGACCGCACAAGGTATCGGTACCGGTGATCTTCGTGCTCTCGCCGCGGGCTCGGTTCGCATACTGCTGCCCGCCGCACTCTGATCCGGGCCGTCCCTGGAACGATCTCATCGGCCCGGCTCCCAATCTTCCCGATGTCTTCAAGACATCGAAATTCACTCATCGAAGGTTCCCGAGCGGCGATATCGAGCAGACGAGGCAGGACGAGGACGGAAGCAAAATCGTCACCATGTTCTCGGCCAGGTACGACATGGCCGTCGCGTCCACGAACTGCTATGATCCCCAAGCCACCCTCATGCAGCGAGTCGAGTACACCTACACCAGGCAACACGATGTGTTACCGGCGGGATGTGTCGCCGAATTGCTGAACCCCAAGACCAAGAAGGTTGATCGCTTTGAGTATGAATACTGGGACATCGTGATACCCGATGCGACTCCGGCCTCCGCGTTCACACGCGCGTCCGTGCTGGCTCGCGTCAAGAGCGAAACAGCTCACGGCAAGCGTCGATCCCGCCCTGCCGAACCCAAGGTGGACGACGCGACCCTCGAATCCTTGGCCCGCGACCTCAAGGAAAACGGGACGGCCGGACCGTAGCAACGCACCGATCGTCGACCGAAGAATCCCCACACCCGCCCCGCCGGGCATCTCCACTGGACCGCAGGTACGAGATCATTCTCTGACCGTGATGGGGCTCGCGCGATGTCCACTCTCGTCATCCTCGCCGCTTCAGCCGCCGTCAGCCAGGCCGGTCAATCGCAGCGCGCCGATGCCAAGTGCGGCGGCTATTGCCTCTATGTCGCGCTCCGCGCGCTCGATCTCGTAACAGAGCCGTACTCGAGCTTCGAGAAACGCCTGCCACCGCCCGCCGAGGGTGGTTATTCGTTTGACGACCTCGAGCGGATCGCACGCCAGTACCAGGCCCACACGCTCGCCCTCGAGGCCGACCTGGCAACACTGAGCCGGCTCGACGGGCGGCGGGCTTGCATCGCCTTGTTAAATCAGCATTTTGTGATTATCAAGAAGATTGATCAACATGGCGATGCCGTTTCCATAATTGATCCCCCCCGGCGCTACGATCAAGCGGTGCGGGAGTTTCGAAGGGCCTATTCCCGGCGGGCGCTTGTGATCGCGGTGGCGCCGATTACCGCTCCCTCGGGCGGCGCAGCCTGGAGAATCGCCTTGTGGCTCGTGTGCGGGATCGCCGCGACCGTTTGCATCGTGGTCATGGTCCGGCTGCTGGCACGGCGACGCGTGCTGGTGGGCTCGGCCGCCGTCCTCCTGGCAATGGCGATCGGAGGCTGCCAGCCGGCGGATGAGGGAATCCGCAAGGGCGCTCGCATTGCCGGTTCGGCGAACCTGGAGAGGACGAGGACCAGTTCCGGGCCCGATTTGAGGATCGAGCCGCGGCACCACCACGCGGGGAAAGTCCTGGCGACGTCCGCGAACCACAAGCTTTCCATGAGGGCCGAGCTGATCAATGATTGCGATGAGCCGATACGCATTACGGAGCTGGAAAAGAGCTGCACGTGCACGTCGATCTCCCTGGAGAATGCCACGATCGCCCCCCACGGGCGCACGACACTGAACGCGAGCTTCACCCTGGGGAATACGCCTGGCCCGAACGCCGTGGCGATTCGCGTTCGCACGTCACCCCCCGGGGCTGCGACGAACGTGATCACGTGCGACTGGGACCTGGTCACACCTCTCTACGTCGTTCCCGAAAATTGTCGCTTGGGCCGGCTGGATCTGGGCGTCGGTGCCTCCGCTCGATTGGAGCTCTGGAATCGTGGGATCGTGCTCTGCGGGAAATGCGCGGTTCAGGTTGAAGGAGATCCCGGCTTGATCGCGGCTCGATTCGAGGCCGGACCGCCGGCGGCCACGGTTCTCAAGCATGCCGACGAAACCGTTTCGTTACAGCAAGACCGACGATTAGGAACCGTTTTCCTCGAGGCCCAGCCGCAATCGGAGGCGGGCGACTTTTCGCGCCTCGTGGACGTTACCGTCCAATGTGGCGGAATCCCGCGGGGGAGGCTCTCCATACCCGTAGGGTTCTCCGTTCGCCCTCGCATCGAGGTCCGTCCGGCGCGGCTCTGGCTGGGACTGGTGCCCCCGGGCAAGCGTATGGAACGCCGTGTGTGGGTCCACTCGAATGACCTGAGCAGTTTCCGCGTCCTGTCCGTCGCCACGAAATCCGGCTCGATACGCGCCCACGGTTCATTCTCCGACCAGCGCGAGGTCAAGACGCATCTCGACCTCAGCCTCGTCGCGCCCGATCGGGATGGTGTCCATCGAGGCGAGCTGGAGATCGGTATCGAGGGGGAGACAACGTCTCATCTGACACTCCCCGTGTCGCTCATGGTTCGGGCGGATGAGCTGGGAGGAGGTTCCCCATGATCGTGCAGGGCCTGTGGCACGTCGAGCGAAAGGCGCAGCGCGGGCTTCACACTGATCGAATGTCTGGTCGTCGTTCTGATTATCGGTGTCCTCTTGGCCCTGCTCATTCCGGCCGTCCAGTCGTCGCGCGCGGCGGCCCGGCTCGCCCATTGCCAGAACAACCTTCGTCAAATCGGCTTGGGCCTGGGAGCGCACCATGCGTCGTACGGCAAGTTTCCCGGCGGTGCCAAGCTGTCCAGCAACTCCAGCGGTCGGCCGTTCGCTGCCGGCCCGGGCTTCTCGCCAGAGGCGATGCTGCTGCCCTATCTCGACCAGGCGGCGCTCTATAACTGCATCAATTTCACGGACGTGCCGCTGGGCGCGGGCCGCTGGAATTGGTCGACGGCCCTCAGTCCATCGAACAGCACGGCCCTGGGACTCTCGCTCGCCGTTTTCCAGTGCCCGTCGGATTCTTCTTGGATGGTACCGGGGAACGACTACCGCGCGTGCATCGGCGCGCTGCCGGACGGCGTCGAGTCGAACCTGGCCCCCGGTGGCGGCGGGGTGTTCCCGCTGCTGAGAGCGTTCTCGGCGGCCCAGATCGTCGACGGCCTCAGTCTCACGGTCGGTTTCAGCGAACGAGTGACCGGCAGCGGCGACGATGACGCGATCCCATCATCACGCGACGTGAACTTCCGCGACCGTTCGGGCAAGATAACAGGAACCTCTCCCGATGCCGACGAGTTCACGAGAAACTGCGCCAGCGGAAGCGGCCCCGAGTTGGGTTTCATGCAGTCTGGGCGTTACTGGTTGGCTACAGGATTTCGAGACGGCATTTATAACCATGTGATGGGTCCGAATGCCATTGTCGTCGATTGCACAACCGCTCCGCCGAACTTTCAGTTCGAGATGGACCTGGCAGCGATCTCGGCACGGAGCCAACACCCCGGCGGTGTGAATTCGCTGCTCATGGACGGCAGCGTCCGATTCATCAAGAGCTCCGTTGCCTTGCCGGTGTGGAGGGCCCTGGCGACGAGAGCGGGCGGCGAAGTGATCAGCGCAGACCAGTATTGAAGCGATCTCTCGACGGCGTTGCCGATGGTCGGCGGAGCCAATCGGACGGGAAAGAGTCGATCGAACGAAACAAGCGCGGTCAGTCCCGCGACACGAACCTTGCCTTCTCTGACCAGAAGATGTAGACCACCCCGAGCACGGCCGCCAAGGCTTCCAGGGTGAAGTGCCTGTAGTTCATGGCCCACGACCACCACGGTCCGCCCACCGACAGCACGTGACCCCTGAAAGAGTGCGCAACCAGCACAGCGGCCAGAACGATCGCCGTCGTGAGGCGATTCCGTGGCGCGATCGTCGCGCCCCCGGCGACGAAGAGGAATAAAGGACAGAAGAAGACGCCAATTTGAACAACGTCGTAGACGAGTCCGCACCATGCGGAGTAGACGAGTCCCAGTACGGCAGCCCACCGCAGCCATCGGATCACTGTTTTCGCTGCCGTCAGCGCGGAGGATGACTTCATAGCTATCCTGTAGCCCCGTGCTTGAGGAGAATCTCTTCGATATCGGCCAGTCCGAATTTCCGTGCCCAGGCCAAGGGAGTCGCCCACGGTTCGTCATCGGGCAAGTTGGTCGCGGCACCGCGCATGAGCAGGAACTTCACCATCCGTCGCCGGCGCTGGGCCAGCTTGGGCTCTTTGCTGCCGAGCCCGGAACGGACGGCGGCGGCCAACGGCGTTTCGTCGAATTCAACGCCGCGGGTGTCGATGTCGGCGCCCGCATCCAGAAAGACGGCCGCGATGGAACGGTTTCCGTTCGCGGCGCACACGTGCAGAAACGTCTTGCCGAGCCAGTTCGTCCGGTTGGGGTCGAGTCCCCGAGCCAGCAGCTTGCGGACCTGTGCGGCCGACCACGGACAGGCCAGCTCGTCGCCGATGCGATCGATCACGGCGGGATCGGAGTCGAGATACAGATCGAACAGCGCCGCGTTGCGCTTCCCCATCATGTTGCCGAGAAACTCGGGGTGGCGGGTCACCTCATGACCGTCACGAATGGCCTCTTTCATCTGGCGCACGCTCATGTGGTACGGCTGCGTGTAGGCCCCATGGCGGCGCATGAGCTGCTCGAGCGGTTCCGCCTGTTCGCCATGGTATACCCTGGTGATATTGACACAGTGCATGCACGAATCGAGGCCCGCGTTGGGATTGGCGCCGTGCTCCAGCAGCAACCGGGCAACCTCCAGGTGATTGCCCGCGCACGCCAGATAGAGGGCCAGGCCGTCGGGAGCGTCACTCTCCGGAGTATTCGGATCGGCTCCGTGCTCGAGCAAGAGGCGGACGATGTGCAAAAAACCTCCCTGGGACGCGTAGGACAGGGGGCTGACTCCGATCGAGTTGAGCCGCTTGGCCAGGCCGGGATCCTTGTGCAAGAGCTGCTCGATGCGTTCCTGATCGCCAACCGCCGCCGCCACGGAGATCGTGTATTTCGCTCCGCGGGCGAGCAGGCATCCCACGATCACGAACCAGTTTCGGATCGACGGATGCGACGGGTCGCGAGCGGCACGATACGAGTTACACCCGCCGTTCACCGCGAGCAGCACCGGAGTAAAACCGTCGGCGCGCTTTGCATCGATCGGCGTTCCCAGCGCCGCGAAGCGGTCGATCAGATCCAGTTGCCTGGTGATGACGCTCCAGTGAAGAGCGTTGTTGCCACTCGCGTCGCCCGCCTGCCCCAGGTTCGGCTGCCGCCCCAAGACGGCGCCGATCTTGCGCGAATCCCTGGCGATGATCGCTTCCTTCAGCTCATCGAAATCGGGCGAGTAGTGATACCTCTTCTTCATCGCCCGCTTGAGCACTTCCTCGACCCGGCGATGCCCGCGCTCTCTGGTCGCGAGGAGCAGGTCCCATGAGTAGCTGGGCTCAGCACCCTGGTCCAACAGCAGCTTGACGATTTCGGCGTACCCCGCACGCACCGCCATGTGGATGGGGAACTGGTAATAGTAGATCTGCGCATTAACCAGCCGTCGGTCTTTCGCCAAAAGCGCCTTCACCTTCGGCATGTCGCCCGCAGCGCAAGCTTGGAATATCGCCCAGGCGTCATCACCGTTCAACTTCTCCACGCCAGCAACATAGGCATTCGTCTTCATCGATTCCGGCTGCGACATGCGCTTATCGGTGCCGTGCATGAGAACGTCCTTCGAAGAGGATTTCGACTAAGGGTCGACCACGCCTCCAGCCGTCGCCGGGGCCGACCCACTGGACTTGCCGGCCTTTCCCGCGCTAGTGATCGTTTGGATCTCTGAAGCGCTCGAAAGCGCGGTTAAAGATCGAGAGCTCGTCAATCGAACCGGTGAAACCCCGGGTGCCGTGCGCGGTCGCGCACCATGCGGCCAGACGGTCCCGATGAAGAGGTCGTTGCCATCCGGCAGGTTGTAGTCGATCTTGAGCGCCGCGGGCGCTCCATTCCCCACCTGCTTGCCGTCGACATGGAGACGGACCGAGGCGCCGTCAAAAGTGCCGGCCACGTGGTGCCAGTTCCCGTCCCAGATTCCCGGGCCCGGTCCTGGAGAGACCGCCGCGTGCGTTCCGTCGTAGACATAGAAGAACAGCCCTCCGGTGCACCCGGTATAGAGGCCGTAGGACGCGGCCTCGTCGGCATGAACGCCCTTGGCCACGAGGTAGCGGTACTCGCCCTGGGCCGTTGTCCCCTCTCCCGACGACTTGACCCATGCCTCAACCGTGATCGCGGGCGAGTCAAGACTCGGGGCGTCAGGTATGCGCACGTAGCCTTCGCCGTCAAACTGAAACGCCCGGCCGACCACGCCGGGACCATATGATATCGCGACCGCCGTTCCGTTATTGTTTCCGGCGGCGTCGTCGGCGTTGTCCTCCGCCTTGTACCAGGCCACGATCCCGGATGGCAGCGTACAGGTGGTGCTCTGGCCGCTGGACTCGGAATCATCCAGCGTGCTCGGTCGGTCCGATTCGACGCGATCAACTTCGCGGGCCCGGCTCTTTCCAGCTTTCCAGATCGTGTCCATGAAGTCATGATGGCCGACCCTGCTCACGCCCCGAGCGATCGCGCCCATGATGGCCCACCAGTCGCGGTTCTTCAGAGCGTACGACGGAATCCAAAGGCCGGGCAGCGCTGTGCTCATGATCAGCTCGTTATCAGCGGTCTCGATCACAGAAAACTTGCCATCGATCAGACGATTCCAGATCCATTCAACAGGCTCTGCCAGCCGCAGGGCGACGTATTCGAGCACGCCATGGCGCTCATAACAATCACGCCTGTGCTCGTAGTCGAGCATGTCGTCTCCGAACACGTCGAGCACAAGATTTGGCGGTCCTTTGAAACAGTCATCGGGCTCGCATTGCTTGAATTGACCGTAGTTGACCTGCACGATGATGCCCGGGCAGAACCGTGTGTCGTCATCCAATTGGACCATCGCGTGTACGCAACAATACAAGCCGGGCGAGAACAGCCGGTAGTAGTTGATACACATCGCGATGTCGGTCAACAGAGCTGATTGCCCCACATCGAGCTCATTGAACATCGAAGCGCCTCCCCGGGCATCACTGCGAAGGTCATGTGTCAATTCCCACGCAGCCTGATCAGGTCCTGAACGTCCGCGGCACCCCAGCGACTCGAGTGGCCACGCTCGTCCAAGGGTCGGCCACGCCCTCAGATGAACTCGTCGAGCTGCATCGGACCGAGTTGCTCGATCACTTTCAGAAGCATCTCCTCAACATCCGCAAGGCCGCGTTTGCGTGCCCAGGCTCACGATCACGAGGCGACGTCACGGTTTGGGTGTTCTCTGCGCCGGGCTCGCCGGCTTCGTTGCGACGAGCCCTTCGGTGATGCCGATGAGCGCGAAGGCCCTGGCTACGGGAGCCTCGAGCCGGGTGGCCCAATCCAGCGCGGCCGAGGCATCGCCCGATCGAGCTTGGTGCGCGGCAATCAAGCGGTATGCCTCGGCGCCGAGCGAGACGTCGGGGATCGATAGGGCGGTGGAAAAGCGCGCCGGCGGCGTCGCCCTTCTTGGCCTGAATCTGCGCGATGCCGGCAAGGACCGGCGAGCGCCAGACGTTGTTGCCGTGGCCGGCAACCGTAAGCAGGGCGGCCTTCACGTCGCCGGTCTCGGCCTCGGCGAGCGCAATCTCACGAAGAACGCGGTAAACATTTGCGGCCGGATTGTCGCCCATCAAGTCCGCGCGGGGCGCGAATGGCCTGGGCACGGGCGTGGGCCTCCCGGAGCGTGGCGGTTGCGGCCTGCCGATCGCCGGCCTTCGCCTGGCCCCGCGCGAGGGCAACCAGCGCCAGGGCTTTCTCGACGCCATCGGTCTCGATCGCGGCCGCTGAGATCTTCGCCCCGGCGAGATTGTCGATTTCGACCTGGGCCTCGGCGATCGTACGGACTCGCTCGGAGGACAGGCTGTCCTCTTGGGTCCGCTGAAGCGCGGCCGATCGCGCCTCGCGGAGCGTCTCGATCGCCGCGTCGCGGGCACCGGTTTTGGCCTCTTCGCGGGCGATTTCGACCAGGGCGCGCGGGAGCTCGGACGAGCGGATGATTTGAAATGGTTTGTCGACGTCGTCGCCGATCTCGCGCACGACGGCCAGCCCGCCGGCGATGTCGCCCGCGCGGGCCAGGGCCGCGGCGATGTCCGCCTGGGCCTGCGCGCGGGTACGGGTAGGTGATCTCGCGGGACAGTTCGAGGGCGCGCCAGGCAACGTGCTGCGGGGGGACGCGCACCGGTTGCGCTGTTGTATCTCATGATGTCCTGTAGCAATGCCGCGCGATCGCTGCTGCGCTGGCCGGCGTAGCGGGCCGCCTGGCCGAGCGCACCGACGAAGTCGCCCAGCGTGAGCTGCGTGCCGAGCAGCCGATAAACCCCGCCGTCGCGCAATCCTTCATCGGCGATGGCACGAACGGCCGCGAGTTCTTTGTCCAGGGTCGCGCGGGCGTCGTCCTTGAACCCGGCCTGGTGCAGAAAGCCGATCACCATCGACATCAGGTTGTACCGCGCCTCCGGGCCGAGCCCGGCACCCTCGCGGACGAAGCGTTCGAGCGTGGCGCGTGCCGGGGCGGAATCGCCAATCTGGCCGCGGGCGACCGCGGTCCGCATGACGGCGAGCCGGCGCAGGTGCTCGTTGGCCACCGTGCCCGCCACGCGGTTGGCCTCGACAAACGTCCTCAAGGCCGAATCGCGGTCGCCCGCCGCGTTCTGCGCCTTGGCCAGAGCGATCAGGGCGAAGGTCAGCATGTACGGGTCGGCCGCTTTCGTCGCGGCCGGGAGCGTCTGATCGAGCGCAAGGCGAGCCATGTCGTACTGGGGCGGGCGGCTGGCCACGACAGGGGGCTTCTCGGTCGAAGTCTTGTCGCGAGCGGTGCCTCGCGGCTCGTCGCGCGGCGTCCGTGCCCCGCGGACGGCCATGACGGCCCCCACTCCCAGGGCGACCAGCAGGCAGCACGCTCCGATGAGCTTGATCGTCTGAAGTTGCATCGAGCCAATCACTCCTTGTGCGAGCAGGCTGACCCTTGTCGGGATCTCATCCCTAGTGGCAATGGATCGTAACGTCGCGTTCGCGACCTCTGGTCGGACCGGGGGCGCCGCGGTCGCCTCCGCACCCGCGGCGAAAAGGACGGCCGGCAGGGCGATGCCCCGCCGAGTGAGCCGTTTTTTGAGAAGTCCGCGCGCCTGCGCGAGGCGGGCCTTGAGCGTCCCCACCGGCCGCCCGATCCGACGCGCGGCTTCATCGCAGGTCTGGCTCTCGAAGTAGTAGAGGACGACCGCCTCGCGGTAGCGGTCGGGGAGCCGGGCAACCTCCTCGCGGAGGGCCCTGGCCGCCCTGTCGGGATCGTCCGCGGGTTCGGTGGCGGTCATCGAGGTGCGCCACGCGGCTTTCCGCTCGTGCTTCCGCCGCCGCGCGGCGTCGACGTTGGCCCGTGCCGCGACGCGGAGTGCGACGCCGTGGAGCCAGCTCGCGACCGAAGCGCGCGATCGGATCGCTGCGCCCTGTCGGAAGAGGATCGCGAAGACGGCCTGAAACGCATCGTCAACGTCGGCCGGGTCGGCGAGCGTCGCGAGACAGACGCGGAGGACCATCGGCGCGTGCCGCCCCACGAGTGATTCGAAAGCCGCCTCGTCGTGCGCCGTCAGGAACCGCTCCAGGAGCGCACCGTCGCTCAAATCGCCGATCCGCCCGGAGCGGAAGAGCGTCTGAAGGTCCTTCGGGACCTTGCCGGTGGGTTTGAGCGCCATGGGCTTGAGGCTCTCTGGAAACTTGGAAGCGGTCCTAGTGTCTCTGGACAGAAAACCTGCACGAAATTCGCGCACATGGCTAAGCTGGTAGTGATAGGCCAGGTCAACTGGAGGGATCCTACCATGCGCGGCCGAAAACCCAATCGATTCCGCGTTCGTCCCGGCGACGCATCTGAGCTGTTGCAGATCGCTCGGAGCCAGGGCCTCCCGTGGTTTCAGGTGCAACGCGCTCGGATCGTCTTAGCGCGGGCAGCGGGCAACAGAACCGTGGCCGTGGCTGATCAATTCCAGTGCGATGAAGCCACGGTTTGGAGAGCCTGCCGTCGGTATGGAACCAATGGCATTGCTGGCCTACTCGCTGACGGTCGGAAGGATCATTCGGGGCGACCGGCCACGATTTCCCCCCCTCCAGCGCGCTCAGATTGTCGAACTGGCCTGCTTGGAACCCTTGGCCAAAGGACTGCACGTCACCCACTGGTCTAGTGAAGACCTGGCGCGCCAGGCCATGGCTGACGGGATCGTTGTAACGATCAGTCCCAGGACGATCCAGCGGATACTCGATGATGTTGACCTGCAACCCCATCGGACGCGGTACTGGCGAACCACTCGCGCCGACGCGCGATTCAAGAGGCGGGCAGAGAAGGTCCTCTGGTGCTACGGGAACGCCGTGCGGCTCGCTGCGCACGGGATCTGGGTCGTGTGTGCTGACGAGATGCCCAGTTGCCAAGTTCTGGAGCGCGTGCCAATTCGCCGCGCCGTCCCTGGCTCGATCGAGCAGGTGGAGCACGACTACATCCGACACGGCACGGTCAACATCCTGAACTTCCTGATGGTCCATAGCGGAAAGATGGAGACCATTTGCTTGGAAGCCAACGACGCCGAGCACTACGTTGCAGCATTGAGGCATTTTCGCAGGCGCCACCACCGGCTCAAGGGCATCTATTTGGTACACGATGGCGGTTCGAGCCACATCGCCCAAGCCACCAGGGACTACTTCGCTAGATGTGACGCTTGGTGGCGTCCCCGCTTGACGCCGGCCCGCGCGTCCTGGCTCGATCAAGCGGAGCTGCTCAATCATGCGTTCGGTCGCCGCTATCTGAAGCGCGGATCGTGGGCAAGTCGCGGGGCTTATATTGAGCATGTCATGACTTCATGGCAGGAGTACAACAGGCTCTACGCCCACCCATTCGAGTGGACTTGGACCAACCACAAAATGAGACGATGGTATGCGGAGCATGCGGTCTGAATTTCGTGCAGGTTTTCTGTCCAGGGACACTAGGTAGTGCCGCGGGTCCGGAAATGGTTGCATTTTCTTGTGAACCCGCTCCGAAAACCACCGCATTTCGCGCGAACGACGGCCACGGCCGCACTTTGAGCTTGCGTCGCAGATGCGAGCCGTGCTCTGCAACGCCGACGCCCAGCGGCTCAGAGCTCCTCGGCGCGGTCCAGGGCTTTTTCGGCACCTGCCCGCCGCGTGGAGAATTCCCCCGGGTCCGGCCTTGTCTGGCAACTCTCGGCTTGTTATCTTCATCGTTTGTGTCCAAATGAACAGTACCCCAGCGAGGTGCGCGTTACTGAGGAGTTCGTCGATGGCAACACATGCGAGCGGACCGTTCGAGGTGAAGCTGACCCCGCAGGCCACGGTCGACGGCGTCGGCGACCCGACCATCGGTCGGATGGCGATCGACAAGCGTTTCCATGGTGACCTGGATGCCACCAGCAAGGGCGAGATGCTGGCGACCCGAACGGACATCGACGGGTCGGCCGGATACGTTGCGCTCGAGCGGGTCACGGGAACGCTTCTTGGCAGAAGCGGCAGTTTCGCGCTGCAACACAGCGGGAGCATGAATCGTGGCGTGCCGCATCTGAGCGTGACCGTCGTCCCCGATTCCGGCACGGGCGCATTGGTCGGCCTCTCGGGCGTGATGGCGATCAACATCGAGGGCGGCAAGCACTCGTACGACTTCGAGTACACGTTGCGCGAGGCACGCTGACGGCGGCAACGGACGCTCAGGGACATCCGATGCGATGAGACGTTCAGGCAATCGCGGCTCTCTGCGCAATGCCGACGCATTCTCTTGGATCCTGATGCTCTCGAGTAAAGCGTCGGTGTGATTCTCAAGACGTGAAGAACTTGGTGGCAATGGGTGTGGGACCAACTTTCTTGACCCAACCACATGCCGCTGTGCGGACCGACACGTGCAACATCAATCGCTCGTGCGGAGATGTCGGCGCGGTCGGGTATCGCTACGGACGCACCTCGATCGTGAAGCTCTGACTGGCGTTGCCGAGTGTCTCCGTGCCGGAAGAGGCGACCTTCTCGACTCCCCACTTCAGAGCCTCCCCATCCAGGCGGCGAACGTCGTGCTCGAGAGTCACAAAGACAACCACCTCGGCCAATCCGGATCGATCGGGCTTTCCCGACAGCAGCCCAGTCGCTTCGTCGATTCTCGAGCCACCGTGGTCCGCGCTGAGCTTAAATCGGAGCCGTTCCGTGTCCCAGAACTTCATCGTCTCCTTGCCGCTGACGACCCTCGTGCGCAGATCACCCAGCGAACGGATCGCCTCGACGGGATAGCGATAAGCCACGCCGAGTTGGGCTCGCGTCACCGGCGCACTGACGATCACCGGCCGCGGCGCAGCCGCGTAGTCGGACGGCCCGCTGCGATTCCCCGCCGCGTCCACGGCGACGACTCGGTAAAAAGCCTTGTTTGCCCCCTGGAGCTTTACATGGGGACCCACGACCTCGAGTTCGGTGGCCGCGGTTTCGACCACGAAGTTCGCCGGGAACTCCGACGGCAACCTCTCGGATACACCCACCGTGACCTTGTAGGGCCGATCGCTGACCGAGAAACCCTTCTCGTCGCTGGCATAGACACGGTACACCGCCGGCTGCTTGCCCAGCCGGCTGGGCGACCAGCGGAGCACGCCCCGGATGCGGTCGCGGTCGAATTCGACGCTGAGGTCCTGAGGAGGTGTCGGTCCCCGTGGCGTGAAGCTCCAGGTTGGACTCCAAGGTCCCCAGACCCCTTGGTCGTCGCGCGCCCTGACGTGCCAGAAATACGTCGTGCCGGGATTCAGAAGACCCGGCTCCGGCAGGGTGTATCGGGCCTGGCCTTGATCGGCTGTCCGGGAGATCAGCTTGGCGAAGCTCATGGAAAGGGGCCACTTCATGTCGGCGCGCCTCGAGAGCTCGAAGTGGTAGTCGGCGATCGCATCGCCGTCGGGATCGCTGGCGGGCCGCCACCGGAAGGTGATCGCAGTTCCGTCACTCGCTCCTCCGGAGGGGGGAAACTCCGGCTCGGCCGGGGCCTCCGGCGGTCGGCTCGCCGATCGCTCGACCCACTCCTGGGTGATCCGGACGCGGCGGCCGATCGCTGACTCGTCGGTGTACGTGAACTTATTTGTGCCGACACCCATCCCGGGAAGAGTGAGCGGGGCCATCTGGAGGTCATTGATGATCGCGAGCCGCCGGAGGTGTGCGTCTCCCGACAGCTCACATTTCAGGTAATACCGGTACCGGGCGGGTCCCTCGGGTGCGAAGAGCCCCTCCAGATCACGACCGATCTCGTGCCAGGACTTGCCGTCCCAGGAGAGCTTGAACTTCGCGCCGGTCCCCTCGATCTCCAGCCGTCCTCCAACAAAGATATACGGGCTGGATATCGTCCAGACGACGATGCCGGTCTTCCCTTCTTTCGCCATGAGATCGCCGTCCTTCTCACGGATCGACTCGGCCTTTGTGGCACCCGCGCGCCACGACGGCTGTTTGAAGTCAGGGCGGTATTCCCACAGACCGTTGCAGATCCTGTCGGGGAATCGCGGCGGCCGGGGACCGTGATACTTGATCGGGTTCAAGTGCCCCCAGCGCCAAACGATCGCCTCGCCTGGTCGCAGCGTCATGTTCACGGCGCTGTTGGGCCGAGTTGCGGTCACCGGCCACCGGCCCCTCGAACACATAGATGGAAGACTCCCACTCGTCCCCCGCGCGGCCATCCGGTTGCAAGATTCCCTGTGTGTGAGTGCGGCGGATCAGATCGTGATCGCGCACAACGTCCTGCTCGCCGGCCATGGTCTCATTGTCGCGCAGCAGGTAGATGCTGTGCATGTCGCCGTCCATGAGGTGCCAGGAGCCATCGTAGAAGACCTGCGTGACGCAATGCCCCACCACGCGCGCCGGTGCAACTTTGAAACCGGCCTTTTTCCATAAACCGGCCAGACAGATGGAATCGTTGCCGCACGTGTTGTAGCCGTAAACATTGAAGACCTTCACAGGATCCAGGAGCTCGTCGTTGTCCCCTTCAAGGTGAAAGCGATGCTGGACCTCCTGCCACCAGAGGGCCATCGCCTTCTCTCGGTTGGTCATGCCCGGTTCGATAACCCGGGCGACAATCCGGTCGAGGCTGCGAAAGTCGTTCTGGCCGTTGGAAAGCCAGGGGTTGACCACATCGGTTGTGCCGACGTTCTCCATCCGAACCGAGCGGTTCGACTCCCAGGTCTGCTCGAAGGGTTGCCAGACGCCCTGCGGCGAGCGGCAGTTGCGGCCGTCCATCGTGCCTCCCTGGACCACGACGTACTCGACCCGTTGATCGGTGATCTCCTGCACATGCTCTTTCGCGACGTCGGTCGCGTGATGCTTCGAGGCCCACGGGGCCAGCGCATCGTCGGTCGCCGCACCCAGAAACAGCACGGCGCAGGCTAGCAGCGATCGGAGCATGTGCTCTTCTCCCGCACGACTATGATTGGCTCGTCCGCCTGGCGGACGACGCCTCTCGTCATGCATCCGGGGTGTCAAGGATCCCTTTGAGCCGTTCGGCGAGTAACGACGGCAGCCTGGTCAGCCAGCTTCGGTCGATCAGGCCCACACCGATCAGGTCGCGCACATGCGTTCGATCCTTGTCGCGATTCGACAGCAACTTCATGTGGACCAGAGCCTCGAGCGTGATGACGCGGTAGCCCGCAGGGTCGGTAATGGTCGAGAGGTCCGGGGAGGGCAGGGGGTACTCTGCTCGAACCTTCTCCCCTGCAAAGAGGAGGTGAATCGACTCGCTCGGCTTCGCGTCCGGTCCGTCCAGGAACATTGTCACGTCGAGAACCTCCGCGCGCACGAAGCCCGCCTGTTCGAGAGCGGCTGCGATGATCGGCAAATCCGTGCGCCGAACGAGCAAATCGATGTCGCGTGTGTTGCGAACCGCGCCTTCATCGACGGTCGTCACCCACGACGCGACAGCGTGCCCACCCACGACGGCGTACGGGATGCCGGCCTGATTCAGAACCGCCGTGACCCGCAGCAGTCGTTCGCGCACCTTGGCCACGGCTCGCTCCATGCGGTCCAAGATTTCCCAGGCCATCGTGACCGTTGAGCTCATGGTTCGCCTGGCAACCTCCGCTCGATCGAGATCGCCTTTTTACACACCTCAAGACGGTATCGTAGCACGGGCCGCACGGACCGCCAACAGCCAGGCGCGCAATCGCGGTCGCGCCGCACCGACAGAGGAGATACCGCCGGTGTGAGCCGTAGCACCATCCCATGCGCTCGCCGGGGTCAGGGCGTGAGGACGAAAACACGATCTGGAACCTCTTGCTTCGTTCCCCTCAGGGCGACGGCGTCCCGGGCTAACGATCCTCGGGGACCGTCCCGCTCCAGACAATCGCGTCGTTCCGCCCGCCGATCCAGCAAATCTCCCCGGGCTGCAACCCGTATCGCGCAGCCCATTGCCCGAGAGCTGGCCCGAGCCGGTCGATATCCTTCTCTCCATTCACGTTCGAATCAAAGAGCGGCAGCCAGCCCGGCGGGCTTGCGCCGGAATAGCCGTTGATGGTTGGAACGCCGGTCTCGAGCTGGGCCCACATTGCGTCGAGGTGATAATGGTAAGTTGGACCCTGCCCGGCCCTGGGATGGTGAGGGCTGTAGTAAAATGACGTGCAGCGACGGTCAACCTGCTGCGCCAGCTCGCTCGTTGCGCGCGCATCGCAGACTTGTTGTACGACAACGACGTCACCCCCTGCTCCAGAAGGCACGCGAGCCCGAGGGCCAGCGCCGCGGCCAGATGTTTCGGCGTGGCCCTGGTTCGGTCGAAGAAGCACGCCAGGCCCAGCGCGGCCGGGATCAGGCCCAGCAGCAATCCCCGGGATACAGCCCGCAGAGTTCGCGCCGCGGGGACAAGGTCGGCGACGATGTACCAGTAGATGATGTCATTTCGAAAGAACCACAACGACGCTGCGATGACCACGCTGCCGATGACCAGCGTGCCGAGCTCCGGGCTTCGCCCCGCGCCATGCGCCAGCCAGCAGCAGCGCCGCGACCACCATGCCTGCGCCCAAACCCAACGGGCGATGCGCATAAGCGGTCAAGCACGCGAAGCCAGTCAAGAGTGTCGGCGCGAGTGCCTGGACCAGGATCCGGGAGCGGTCAGGCAAGAATCGGCTCGCCCAGTACGGCAATGCCGCCAGAACCAGGGCCAGCGCCAGGGTCAGACCTGGGAAAAGAGTCAGGCCCAGGACCAACGCCAAACTGCCCAGGACGCACCGGTGCCAGACCGACCGGCTCCGCCGGAACAGCTCGGCGGCGCAGATCACCCACAACCCCAACCCTACGCCTTCCCAGAGCTCGCGACCGAATCGCGTGACCACGATCAGCAGGCTGAGCATCGAGAGCGCCACAAGCCGAACCACCGGCTCGCGCCATCTCTGCAAGAGACCGGCGGCGCAGACCAAAGGCGTCACCACGCCAATTCCCATCCGCTGCGCCTGTTCCAGGTCCAGAGAATCAAACGGCGGCACCCGGTGCAACCAGCCCCAGACCCAGCTCTGCGGTCCCTCGTAGACCCACGTTGTCCAGTAGGGGACGGAGAGCATCATCTCGAAGTCACTCCGCATCCCGACCTGATTGGCCGCCTGGAGATAATGGGTCAGAAGCGGGTAGACGGCCAGGCTCGATGCCGCGGCGGACCCGGCGATGGCCGGCCACTGATCGCGAATCACGGCCAAGAGAACCGGGCGGCAGGGCGCCAGCACCAACCCCCAGAGCCCGGCTAACCCGAGCGCCAGCACCAGAAACCAGCCGAGGTAAAACGCGGCGTAGAGCTGAGCAACCAGGCTCAATCCGGCGATCATCCAGAGTATCCATGACCTTGCGAGCGAGCTGGGCCGGCCTGTGAAGATGCGCAAGAGCGCCAGGAGCATCACGACCGTGTAGACCTGCGGCAGGAGCTGCTGGTGATCGAGCTGGTTGATCCGGGAAGCCCCGAACGCGAACAGGAATGCGCCGCAGCTTGAGCCAAGCCGACCGCGGCGAAAACCGCTCCGCAGCAGCCAGTAACCGGAGATGTAATTCAGAGTCGAAGTGCTCAGCATCCATAACTGGAACGCGGTGTCGGGCAAAAAACCAAGGCCGCGCCAAACCCAGTAAACCGGGGCAATGCTCAAGAGCGTGTCCGAGAACGCAGCCACGTTCGGCGCAGGGTAGAAGAACGGGATATCCCAGAACTGGCGATGCGCCCGATCGCCCGCGACCCAGCGGTAACTATGTTCGAGCAAGTAATTGATCAGTCGCGAGTCGATCACATCCGACTGAATCTGGGCAAGGCCGGAGAAGAGCATGGGGTGATGAATCATGACCAAACCGATCAATCCCACAATCGCGGGACCGAGCCGGGCGCCGCGAGCGCGCTCGATGGACCACCACCGCGCATCGCTTCGGCTTGCATGGCTCGCGGCAGTCACTGGCGTGATCTCCTCCATCTCACATCTCTCGTTGGCTCGCGATTGCGTGACGCGGCGCCGCGACTGGCTCGGCCCGCGGAGTCGCCCGGCTGAGCGAGTCGCCAACAAGATTGTTCCTCTTCTAGGGCGCGACGTCCTCGACAATCAAACCAGCGGTGATTACTCTACCTCGAGAGTTGGTTTGTGTCGCGAAAATGCACACGCTGAAGTCGCATCACCCTGTCGCAAGACAGAGGGGAGCAATCTGATGAGTGAATACCGTGCAAACCTACCCGGCCAGGTCGACCGTCGCGGCTTTCTGGCGACCGGAGCCGGTGCGGTGGCCGCCACCGCAACACTCGGAGATATTCAGCCGGCGAACGCGCAGCCAGCCAGCGTGATTAACGGAGCCACCGAGCTCCCCAAGCGGCCCCTGGGCAAAACCGGCGTCTCGGTGACGATCCTCAACCTCGGGACCTGGATGAGCCCCGGGGGCGAGCGGTTGCTTCGGTTCGCCTGGGCGGGCGGCATCCGCTACGTCGACACGGCCAAGAGCTACGGCTCCGAGTCCATGATCGGCCGCTGGCTCGCCGCGATGCCCGTTCCCCGCAGGGAGTTGTTCCTGGTCACCAAGGACCAGCCGAACACGCCCGAGCAGCTCATCTGGCAATTGAACGAGCGTCTGGAGGCGCTCCAGACTGACTATGTCGATCTGATTTTCCTGCACGCCGCGGGCGACAGGAACTTCGACCTCGAATGGCAATGGCTCATGAGCCCGGAGCTCAAGGCGACGGCCGATTTTATCCGCAAGTCGGGAAAGGCCAAGTTCGTGGGGTTCTCGACGCATCACCCGGCGCGGCACCTCTTGATCAAGGCCGCCGTCCGCGGGGGATTCATCGACGCCATCATGCTGCAAAACAACCCCTGGATCGCCCAGGACGACGACATGAACCGCGCCCTGGACGCGGCTCACAAGCGCGGGATCGGGCTGATCTCGATGAAGCAAGTCGCCGGCAACATGAACCTCGAAGAAATCGGCAGGGAACTCCCTGAGTTCACGAATCGTGGGCTGACGCCGTACCAGGCACTGCTGCACGCGATCTGGACCGACGAGCGGTTTTCCTCGGTCTGTGTCTCGATGCGCAATACCGACCAGATCCGCGAAAACGTCGCGGCGGCGCGCGCGTTCAAGCCGCTAAAGAAGGTCGAGATCGACCGCGTGCGCGATGCTTGCATTGCCGCCGGCCCGACGATGTGTGCCTCGTGCGACGGGCGGTGCAGCCGGGCCGCCGGTACGACCGCCGAGCTGGGCAACCTGACCCGGTTCCTCACGTATCACGACCATCACGGCTACCGCACCGAGGCCCGGCGGCTCTACGGCGAGCTTGGCGACGCGGTGCGCAACTGGCATGGCGCCGATCTCGAGGCCGCACGCCAGGCGTGTCCCAACCAGCTCGACTTCGCCAAGCTCCTGACGCGGGCCAAGGAGGTCCTCGGCTGACCCAGAAGGCCGCGACGATCGTGCCCGCGCAACACAAACCGACCGCAGTCGGTCCGCCGCGACTGTGCTGTGGTCTCCGTTCGACAGCTTCAGGCCAACGGTACCGCGGAACGGCGGAGGCGGCGCACTCCGACGATACCCGCCACGATCAGCAGTCCTGTCAGGCACGGGATGATCGATGCCGGCTCGGGAACGGCGGATCCGGCCGTGTTGACAATCACGCTGGAGATCGTGACCGTCGATGTACTGGATGGATCGGTTCCTCCGATGAGACGGAAGAAGACCTCTGCTGTCTGGCCATCCAGGTTCAGGGAGGAGAGGTCGACGGAGATCAGGGCAAGCGATCCAGGCGAGCTCGACACGGTGACGCCGTTCGCGGCTAATCCTTGGGTGACCCCATCCACCACATCCCGGGTGTAGAAAGAGTCGGTGGTCGCATCCACGGTCGGCACGAGTGAAGCCAGCGTGTTCGGGTTCAGCAACGAGGCGCCGAAGGCGTCGGGCGCGTAACCATTGGCGTTGTTATTTGCCACCGTGGAGTCGGCGAAGACCGAGTTGAGCGTGAATTGGAGGCTCTGAGTCCCGGTCGGTACGGTGAAAGGCAAGAACAGGTCCGTCTCCGAGGCGAAGGTACTCTCGGCAATGGTCGCCAGGCCGCCACTGGCGGTCACCGTGCCGGCATCACCGGCCGTGCTCCAGCCCGTCAGCCCGTTCGGAAAGCCGAGGACCTGGCCGGCGCGGGCAGGCAATCCGATCGTGAGCAGAGTCAGCGCGCCCAACAATGGGCTTAAGATTGCTTTCCTTTTATGGACTCTCATGTACAAATCCTTTAACAGCGAATCAAGTCAGCATCGCGTTGATTAAATGGATTTCTCATCATATACGGAGGAGCAAGCCGCAAGCAACCCATCCCCCGACTTGGATTGGGAACCGTCACCTTAAATAAGACACAGAACCTTCCTCTCCGGACTTACAAGACATCCATTGTTGAATCCGGGAAACAATTGCGAGCGGCGGCGGCGATTCTAACCGGCCGATTGCCCATCCTTTTGCTTCCTGGAGCCCAATTTGGGCGAGCAGATTCGGGACAGCCAGCTAACCAAAACGAGGCCCTTGAGGCAATCCGCGCGGCGTACGTTGGCCGGCCGAGCCGGTGTTTCCCGATCCGATCTGGTCGACGGCTCGTCGCCGTCGGATGGGGCGGGGATCGGGCGATCATTGTGGAGTCCTGCGCCGGCGCTCCCGACCGCCAGGACATCGATCGCCATTTGGTCGCTGACGGCCAGGCCGAGTGCGTTGCGCTCATGCTCCCGGTCGTTGGCGATCTGATCGAGGAGCGCTGTCATGAACGGTTCTGAAGTGCCCTTTGCTTTTGAGGATCTTTCGGCGGCGAGTTCGCGAGTGGGTCTCGGGTACGGCACAACGATCAAATCATCGGGAACGCCGAGTTTTTCAGTCGGCGACCACGGCAATGGCGCGGGGGCGTCCTGTGACGGGTCTCGCTGCCGGTCGAATTCGAAGACTGACATTGTTTGCCACCGCCGTTCGAACAGTAGGGCCGGCCGGGATCGGTCTTCGGACTGCGCGGGCGGATTTGCTTCGATCGGACCGATTCTATTGCCGGAAGCGTCGACCGCGGTGATCCCTGTCGCGGTCGCCACGCCGACGTAGCCATTTACGCGCGGCTCGCGAAATCGAGTCCAAGTCCAATGTAGAAGAGCTCCGATGCCGCAACCGTGGCTATCCCACTGGCGGCCTTCATCGCTGCGATCGGTGAGCTACCTGAGGAAGGAGTGACCGCCTGGGCAACCGACGGCTGTGACTGCCCGGAGGTGTCGGCTGAAGACGCGGCTGGATTGCTAGCTTGGTTGAATCCGCTGCCTAAGCCGTTGCCCACGCGGAAGTGCGCCGAATTCGCCCCCGGAACAGGACTGGTGACGTCTGGCGAGTCATCTGTGTGCTGAATTGGCGAGCCCAACAAGGAGGTGAATCGGTTAGCCGCCGCAACGTCTGCAGCAGAAGGCTCGCGGCGCACGCCCGGTGCGAGTGTCGTGTCCATTAGGTCGTTCCGCTGTGCAGCAGGGTCCAGATCCGGGAGCCCGAGGATGTGGCCCATTTCGTGCTCAACGACCGTGAGCAGATCGACCTGGCCGAACGCCGGGCTACCGGGCGTGGCATCGAACGTGGTTGGCGTGATGATTTGGCTGAACTCCGAGTTATCCGTCGGCGTGGGATCGATGAACCAGCCGTTGCCCGCGGCGTCGGGGCTGATGGTGGCGACGTTGCCCGTAGTGGAGCCGAGCTCAACAGGGGGCAGGGTGCCGACCTGGTAGGTCGCGTCCTGCAGCATGTGGAGTTGCGGGGGACTCGCCCCGGCGGCCGCCCAGTTGGCGATCGCCTGGGTAATCGTAACAGCAAGGGGGGCCGCCAATAGGGGCGTGCTGGCGCCGGCCCCTGTCCCGAACTGTCCACTCAGCAGTTGAGGTACGCCCGCCGGTGGGGAAGGAAGGTGGTTAATCTCTGCCTTAAGGCGGGGGTCGCTTACGTATTGGCTGATGAGGTAGGATTTCAGAGTGCCGTCGGCCGCGTGCGTCGCCATGTTCTTCGTTACCTTCCCCGTCCAGTAGGTGTGATCGACGAGGACATCGCGAACGGCCTCGGGCAACGCGGACCAGGCCACGGACGGGTTGCCCCCCAGTTGGTTGTTGTACTGATCTTCCGCGTCAGAGGCGTATCGTGGATATGCGGAAAGGTAGAGCCGCGACACCTGCTGTTCGAACAGGGTCTGTCAGCTGCGCCGCCCGCGCTTGCAAATCCGAAATCGCGGTGTCTTGAGTCCGGCGCACTTCGTTGACGAACGCACTGATCTGCGGAAGCGTCAGTCCTGCTTGCCACAGCTCCTGCACGAGGGTCGTCGTGCCTGTCTGTTGGCCGAGATCGTAGCCGATCCCGACCGTGACACCTGAGTTGGCGCCGGCGCCGCCGTCACTGCCCCTGGGAACGTAGGGATTGAGGGTAAAGGCTTCGAGCGGCGCCGTAAAGATCTCCCCGTTCGTAAACGACTGGCTAAAGCCGGGGAGCTCGGTGATCGAGTGGGGTGGGATCCGGGGCGGAACCGGCGCGGGGTTAACAGTGATGCGAATGATTCCTTGTCGCACGGCACCGCTCGGAGAGGTGAACGTGAACCTGCCGGTCGCGATGGTCGGTCCCGCGTAACTCGGGTTACTGAGCAGTCGCCCGGTGGCGCTGTTGTACGAGATGCCCTGGGGGGCCGCGATGAAGTAGAATTGGCCGTTGCCGTCGGCACCGAACAGCTCCGACGGTCCGGACTGTCCCGGCAAGAGGTGCGACAGAATGTCGGCCTGTTGGGCATCTGCTAGCGCCTGATTGGCATCGGCCAGCGCCTGCGCGGGGGTGACCGCTTGATCGCTGGACAAGCGGAGAGCCAAACTTGAATCGAGCGCAACCTGCCCACCGATAAAGGATCCGATGTTCAGAGTAAAGCTCGTGGGCGTGACCCCGATCGCCTGCTGCACCAATGTCGCCAGGTCGACCGGGATGAAATCTCCTCCCGTCCCGGACGTTTTGACGACTGCGAGAGCGGATTGGATCGCGATGCCCCACGGACTTCCGCCGAGGCCGATCGGGGAATGCGTGGGGTCGTAGACCGTGAGGACGGGGTATGTGCCGGTATTGTTTTGGTCAACCGCGATGGCCGCAAACGTATCGATGGCGCTGTTATGGCCGACCTGCCCATTCACAAGGTCGTCGACGGCGTAGCGCTTCAGGAGAGCGGGGTCTGTATTAGCGATTGCAGATTCGATCGCGTTGATGTCGTAGACGAAGAGAGCACCCTTTGTGGATTTCTCGACCGGCACGTTGGGGAAGCTGGCGTAAAGGTAATTGCCATCGGGCGAGATGGCGAGGTCGGGGGGGAAACCGTTGGGGATGGAGCGAGTCGCCGCCACCATCCTCGGGTTGGGGCCCAGGGGATTCTCGATGATTCCGATCGTGCTCCCGCCCGGGTCGTCCGCGGGCGCCTCGGCGTTGTGACTCGGAATGTTCGGGTCCGGGAAGCTCCATCCCGCGACGAAGGCAAACTGCCCGTCAGGCGTGAGCACAACCGAGCGGACATTGCTCACGTCGAAGGGGCTGAGAGGGACGCCGAGGTTCACGTTCACGAACGTGACGGATGGGCTTGTGCTCTCCGCGTTGTGAATGACGCCGAAGCCATTGTTGTCGTCGAGGTAGTTCGTGAAGATCATGACGTTGGGGTCTGATGTCGCGGCCACGCCGAACGGATACTGGTCGGCATCGATCGGCTTCGTCTGCGGCCAGTAATCCTTCGACGTGACGATGCTGGTGTCGAAGACCTCGATATGTCCTACTGGGGGCGACTGCAGCCGCGTGTAGTAGGAAACGTTGTTCGGTGAGGCGACGAAGAGCCGGCTGCCGTCGCTGTTGAGGGCAAGTCCGCGGAAGCCCTCCCCGTGGTCCGGGACATGGATGGTCTCGACCCAACTGTCGAACTTCGGTGAATTCGGGTCGATGTCGACGACGTAGACGACACCGTAATTCGCGCCGTTCGATGTGTAGTTGTTCTGATCGGAGATATAAGCATACTCGTCGTCCTGATCGATGACAATCTGGAACGGCGCAGCGCCGCTCGGAAGCTGGATGTCTCCCGTGCTGCTACCGACGTTGAATTGGTGAAGCCCCACAGTGTCAATGACCGCGATCGACCCAGTTCCAGCAAGGATGACGTAGGCCCTCGTGTCGTCATGCGTCAGCGCGAGGTAGGTCGGGCGCGATCCTGCGCCGACATCGATCGTCGTGACCAGTTTGCCGAAGTCCGGGTTGGCAATCTGCTTGCCGGGATTCTGGGGATCGGGCAGGGTGGCCTGTCCATCGAGAACAGCGACGGAGCCGCTGGCATTTTGCGCCGTGAATGCGTATCCACCAGGAGGCAAGACCGCTGCCGGCGCGCTGGCCACCTTGAGCCATTGGTTCCCATGGGAGTCCGTCAACGTCCGCTCCACGGTGACCCCTGCCATGCCCAACGCGACCGTCTGGGGAACGGTCACCGTCAGCTGGTTGCCGCTCAATTGCAGGATGGTCCCGACCGCAGGGGCCGGCGAATTAGCAGCCTCCATCGTCTGGAAGAGGACCCGGAGGCTGCCTGCGTCGGTACCAAAGTTCATGCCGGTGAGCGTCAACGTCGGCGGCTGATTCGGCTGGATGTTCAGGGCCGTCGATTGGATCACGGGCGAGAGGTTGTTCGGCGGCAGCGGGGCGATGACTTGGGTGAAGTGTGTGGTGCCCGGGACGACCGTCAACTGGACCGTCGTGAAGGACGGAGGGCCGGCGAGGGGAATCGCCTCGACCTGGGCCGTATGGGTCCCGTACGTCATGTCGAGGACGAAGCTGCTGATCGCATCGTAGATGCTGCCGAAGAAACCGAAGATCGATGCCACGGGGTTTTCGCCGAACGGATCGACTAGCGCATAACGCGCGCCCACCGATCCATCGAAGGAGGACGGGTCGAGGTCCATGGTGACTTGGGTGACCTGTGAGGGGTCGTCGGCGACGGAGAAGGCGTAGGTCCCCCCCACCAGGATGCCTTGGTAGGCGGATGAGCCGGAGCGGGCAATGCCGTCGGCCCCCACAACCGCGACATCGACTTCCTGCCAGACAGGAACTTCCGTCCCGGTGTCGTCGAGGAGGGTCGTCGCCAGGTAGACGTACACTTTGTCGCCTATCGGAGTCCCCGACGGAACCGGCATTATCATCTGGGCGGGTTGAGCGAGGGTCTGGCCACCAAAACCCAGTTGCTCCGCTCCGACGAAATGGAACCCAGCCGGAGCACCTTCCGGTAAGTTGGCGTTGGCAACCGGCGAAATCTGCACCGTCGTGCTGGCTGACAGAGCGCCCGGAGGGATCACAGCCTGGGCACCATCGGACGCCTGCACGACACCACCGCTCGCATCGACCGCCTGGGGTCCTGGCTGTGGGGCCTTCACCTGGACCGGGATGACTACTTCCTGACCGTCTGTGATCACCGTGATGGTCGCCGTACCGTCGCCCACCGCCGCGACCAAGCCGTCAGCGCTTACGGTGGCCACATGCGAGTTGCTCGTATAATAGACCGTGCCATTGAAGCCGCCGGTGAGGTCGAGGGGTTCGCCCTGGATGACTTCGACGTCAAGTTGCTGCGTGCCGCCGTCATCGGCCAGCGTGATGGCCTGAGGGCTGACGGTGAGGCCGCTGTAATCCGGCGGGACGGGATCGTTCGGATCAGCAACGTCAACTACGGTGGCCGCCAGGATGCCGTGGCTGGAAACGACGAGTTCCGTGCTGCCTTCAGCCACCGCAGTAATCTGGCTGCTGGACGACACGGTGGCCACCGTTGGGTCGGCCATTTGGAAGGATACGTAGGACGTCGGGAGTGCAACTCCCTTCTGATCCGCGAAGTCTCCGGTCACGGACATGGTTTGCGAGTCACCCAGGGAGATGTCTGGAGTCCGTTGCGTGAAATCAAGGCTGACCAGCGGCGCAGCGCTGACGTTCACGGATACCGCCGCTGTCGCCGAGGTTCCATAGCCATCATCGGCCACGTACTGGAAGCTGGCCGGCCCGGTGTAGCCGGGGGCCGGCACAAAGGTCACGGTGTGACCGTCGGGCGAAAGGGTGGCGGTCCCGTCCACTGGATTGAGCACGCGGAAGAAGAGCGGGTCGCCTCCGGGATCGGTCGCCAGGGTCGCCAGATCGACCGTGACCGCCAGGTCGAGGTGTGTCGTTGCCTGTCCGGCCGTCGAGACCGGCGGCAGGCTTTCCTGGAAACCCAGGTCGCTCGCGAGGAGCTGCGCGTCCGTTGCGTTGATCACGCCGTCCTGGTTGGCGTCGGCACCGGGGAGATAGCCAGGCTGACCGACAGACGTGCCCAGCGCGCCGGCGAGGAATTGGCCGTCGGTGCCATCGACCTTGCCGTCGCCGTTCACATCGCCGGCGACGAACATGTGCACAGTATAAGCGCCGGAGGTCGAATGGTTCGTACCAGATACATCGAGCAGCTCGAGGCCGGACTGGCTGATGGCATACAGGGCGAAGGAACTGGTACTTCCGACGCTGGTCGCCACCGGGGTCAACCCGGCGATCGACGGCACGCCGGGCTGAAGCGCGCTGCCCACCGCCGCCTGGACCGAGATCCCCAGGTAGATTCCTCCGGAGGACGTCGAGAGGAGCTCCGAGGGACGGAGGCTGAAGGCGTAGCGATCCGTCCCACCGGCGGCCAATGTCCCGGTCTGGTTCGAGGCGAGGAACTCGCCCGAGCTGCCCAGGTCGGCGGTGAGCGGCAAAACCTTGAAGCTAGGAGCGTACAGGACCACGGCTCTCGTTCCATTCGCGGGCGACACCGCCTCGGTCAACAGGTGGACCGGACCAGCCTGATAGCCGTACCGGCTCGACTGGCCCGAGACCAGGTTGCGAGCCGAGACGAGATTGCCCGAGCTGTCGTACGCGTAGATCACGCGCGTGCCGTCCGGCGCGATGATCGAGGTGATGCGGCCGGAAGCATCGTGCACGAACTGGATGGACTCGCCCGTCGAGGCGGTGATCCCGCTGTCGGAGAAATAGAGCCGCGTGCCATCGGGCCGGATCATTTCCTGCACCCCTCGGGCGGTGCTCAGGTCGTAGGCCGTTCCGTCGGGGGCAGTCAGGACGTACTCGGGGCCGGCGTAGAGGTCGGCCGCCGGGTTGTAGGCCAGCCCGGTCTTCAAGTCGTAGTACCGGTTGCCCGCCCGGATGAGCGGGCCGCCGGCCGAGCTCAGCGTGTACGATACTCCCGAGTCGGCCGTGTAGGCCGGCATGTAATAGGTCAGCCCGTTGATCTGCTCCTGAACCGGCGCGAAGGTGAAGCCGACGCGCTGGCCGGTGGGCAGGGTCAGGTAGACCCGTGTGCCGATCAAGAAAGGATTGTAGATGCCGGTCGACTCGTGGCCGGTGGGCAGGACCGTCGTCTGGATGTCCGTATCCTCGACGGCGAGCCGCCAGCCAAAGCCGAACGTGCCCGACTGGTCCGCGGTCAGCGAGTCATACGAGCGGACCAGGTTTACCACCGAGCCGGCCAGGACCACCGACAGGTCGGTCTCCGTGCGGAGATACTGTGAAGGCTTGGCCGTACTGTCAGCCTCGACCACGATCGTGGTCTGGCTGATGCGCCCGGCGATGTCGGTGGCGGTCAGACGGAGAACGTACGGACCGTTGGCCAGCACGGTCGGATCGAAAGTCGCCAGCGTCGCCGAGGAGACCGCGGAAGTGCCGCTGGCCAGGGTGGTGAACGTGGAGGAGCCGATCGGGGCGCGGTCGAGCACCCAGGTGTCGAGGTTCGTGTCGGCGATCGCGCCGATGATGGCCGTCGCGGCGGTAAGCCGCGCGTTGGCCAACTGGGGGCTGAAGGCGACGACCGGCGCGGTCTGGTCGTTCGGGTCGCGCACCTTGAGCACCGCCAGATACTGGCCGACGAGCCCGTCGCCGTCGGTCGCCGTGGCGGCGATCGCGATCCGGCCGGGCGCCTGGGGCGTGTAGGTCGCCCGGCCCTGGCTGTCCAGGGTCAGCGGCTGGCCGGCGACCGTCACCGACAATCCGGTGATCGGCGCCAGGCTCGAGGCCGCGACATGGACGATCACGGATTGACCGGGCACCGCCGGGAAGCTCGGCGTGAGCACGACAATCACCTGCGGCGGGACCGGAGCGATCGTGCCGCGGAGCACGACCGGCACGGTCGCGGACAGCTCCCCGTCGGAGACCGAGAACTGGACGGAGTAGTCGCCGATCTGCGAGGGGCCGGGCGTCCACGCGAAAGTCCCGGTGTGCGCGTCGAGGCTTGCGCCCTCGGGCAGGCCCAGCGCCGAGTAGGTCAAGACGATAGGAATCCCCTGGTCGGGATGGCTGCCCAGCAAGGTGAAGCTCAAGGGCTGGCCCACCACGGCCTGATGGTTGGTCACCACCAGGCTCGGCGCCAGGTCCACCTGGTCGATGTGGACATTCACCCTGATCTGATCGCTCAGGCCGCCGGGGTCGGTGACGCCGAACTCGATGGCGTAATCGCCCGCCTGAGAGTAGGTGGGTGTCCACTTGAACTGGCCGGTCATCGTGTTGAACTGGGCGCCCGAAGGCAGCCCCGAAATCGCGCTGTAGGTCAACTGGTCACCGTCGCCGTCGGCGGCTGCCAGGGTGAATTGCAGCGCTGTCCCCTCACGGCCGTCCTGCTCGACGAGCGGCACCAGCACGGGCGCCTGGTTGATCGCGGTGACGTCGATTGTCAACGTCTGTGAGGCGGTCAAGTTGCCGTCGCTGGCGCTCAAGACGATGTTGCTGAATGTGCCCGACTGCGACAGGTTGGGCGTCCACGCCAGTACGCCGGAAATCGGGTCGAGCGTGGCCCCGGCCGGCAGGTTGGCGGCCGAAAAAGTCAGGGGGTCGTTGTCAGGGTCGGTAGCCTGGAGCGCGACGGTGAGAGTTTGCTGCTGGGCGATTGTCTGGTCGCCGACCGGAAGCAGAACTGGCGCCCGATTGCTCAGCCGAACGACAAGGTTGATCGACTGCTTGTCGGTGAGCACGTCGGCGGGATTGCCGTTGGCGTTGTCGGCGACCTGGAAAAGGACGGTCGTCTGGCCCAAGTCGCTCGAAATCGGCGTCCAGGTGACGACGGCGTCGCCGTAGGTCGAGCTGGGAGTCAACGTCGCAGCGGCCGGGAGCCCGAGGGCGCTGAAGGTCAGCGGGTTCTGATCGGCGTCGGTGGCGTGGATCGTGAACTGTAGCTCCTGGCCCACGACGGCCACTTTGTCACCGATCGGCGCGAGGTGCGGGGGCCGGTTGGGGTTGTTCACCGTCACGATGAAGGTCTGCGAGTCGGACAGGACCGCGGCCGGGCCGCCGCCGTCGCCGTTGTCGGTGGCTGTCACGTTGATCGTGTACGCGCCGGCGTCTTCCGGCCCGGGGGCGAAGGTGAACGTGCCGGTGCCATTGCCGTTATCGACGAACGACGCGAACGCGGGCAGACCCTGGTCCGTGGTCCCGCCGGCCGTCAAGACCATCGGGTCGCCATCGGGGTCGATCGCCTGAATGGGCAGTGTCAGTACCGCCTTGTCGTCGACGGTCTGGTTGCCGATGAAAGTGATCTGCGGTGCCCGATTGGTGTTGAGGACGGTGATCGGTACGCTCACCGAGGTGGAGAGCGGCGCTCCGGTGCCGACCCCGTCCTTGGTCGCGGTGAACGTGACGACGTAGCTGCCGGCGTCGGAGTAGCCCGTCTGCCAGTCAAATAGGTCCGTCTCAGGGTCGAACGTCGCTCCCGTGGGCAGACCGCTGACCGTATAGGTGATCGTCGGATCCGTCCCTTCGAGCGCCGTCAACGTACCGTCAGGCATCCTGTCCGGCGGCACGTAGCCGGGGTTGTCGGGGTCGAACGCGAAGGCCCGGAAGTTGATGTCCTGCCCCTCGGCGACGCGCCAGGAGGACAGGTTGTCAAACCGCGGTGGGGCGTCCACGTTCAGCACAGTGATCGTCGTCGTCTGCGTGACCGAGAGCTGGCCGTCGCTGACCGTGAACGGGATCTGGAAGACCCCTTGCTGGAAGTAGGCCGGTGTCCAGTCGAAGACGCCGGTATTGGGGTCAAGGTAGGCACCGCCGGGAAGCATGGTGCTGGAAAAGCTGAGCGGGTCGCCCTGGGGATCGCTGGCCTGGAGCGGGATGTGGACCGATTCCCCTTCGACGACAGTGCGGTCGGCGGGTTGGACCAGGGTCGGCTGCTGTTGCGTCGGGGCGATCAAGAGGGTAGTCGCCACGCTCACCTGGTTCACGCCGTCGCTCACGAAGAACTGAACGTCCGCGTAAGTGCGGGCCTGCCCGGGCCCCGGAATCCAGGTCAGGGTATCGCTCGTGGTGTCGTAGACTGCACCCGGCGGCAGGTAGTCGGCCCAGGAGATGAGTGGCAGACCCTGCGGGTCGGTCGCGCTCAAGGCGACCTGGAGGGACTGACCCTCCTGGCCCGTGATCTGGAGGGGGAGCGGCTGGAGGACAGGCGGCTGGTCCACTCCGCCGACCGTGATTGTATAGGACAGCGTCGCGCGGCTGCCGTGAGAGTCGTAGACCGCCAGCACGACCGGCGCAAGGGCGGGGCTGGCGACAGTGGGCAGCCAACTCACCAGGCCGCTGGTCGGGTTGACGGTCATTCCGGCCGGCCCCCTGACCAGCAGGTAGCTGAGGGGGTATTTGTTCGGATCATGGGCGGCGACCGGGAAGTTGTAAAGCTGGCCAGCGGTCGCCGTCGTCAGGGGTTGTGAATCGAAAATCGGATCTGCGTTGGGCGCCGGCATCGCGAGCAAACCAGTCTTGAACGAGAGCTTGAGCCCCGAGGGGTTGGAGAACGTGACGGTCGCAACGGTCGTCGCCTGGCCGGGGAACAGCTCGCCGCCGGGCACGCTTGCGCTCAGGTCGACCCATGTCGTTCCGGCTGTGGTCGTGTTCGTAGCGCCGACAACCTGATCGCTCACCGGCTGGAGGCCGTCGAAGGTCAGGGCGAGTGGGGTCAATAGCGGGGTCGTCCCGTTGTTGGTGACGATCACGCTGTACGAGTACGTCTTGTTTGCGAGGCTCGCGCGCCCGTTGAAGAGACTGATGCTGACCTGCGACGAGAGGTCATCGAGCGCTTGGAAGTGGGCCGAGTACGGCTCGGCCAGGGCGAGGCCTTCGGTGCTCTGGATTGACGCGTCGACCTCGAGCGTGTAGCCGCCGGCTTCGATGGCGTCGAACGTCACGGTGGCGGTACGGCTCGATGCGTCATATACCACGGCGCTCACGGCAATGGGGCCCGCGGTGTCGCCGATGATCTGATAATTGGATGGGTTGAGGACTGAGCGGGGATCGGTCGAGTCTCCCTGGAACATGTCGTGATCGAACGTGACGGTGATGGTACCCAGCGGGAGCCCGGCCGTCGCGCCGTCGGGCGGGTTGGAGCCCGCGACGCGGGGAGCCTCGATCGGAGAGAGGATGTCGACCTGCTCTGACTGGCTGAGCAGGATGCTGCCCAGTGCCGTCGTCTTGATCTCGTCGCCGCGGCTGCCACCGGTGGCGATGGCCAGCGACTGCAGCGTGGCGAGGTCGACCATCGTCAGATCGGTCCCCGCGCCCGGCGACGCTTCATCGTCGTGGCTGATGAACAGCAGTCCCGCAAGCATGGTGCCCGGTTGGCCGAAGGCGATCGAGTCAACGTCGGTCGTGAATTGAAACATCAGTTGGGCGTGATATTGCGGAGTGATCGGGTTGGGGGCAGGGGAATCCGGGACGAACTCGATCACATCATTCTGGTTCTGGGGCCAGGTCGCGGCCCAGAACGAGCCGTCCGGCGCAAAGGCCAGGCTGCCGACCCGCAGGTCGCTGAAGTGAGTGAAGCTTTGGGTCGTGGGATTGAAGATCTCGATGCCCTTGCCGGACGAGACGTAGATCAACCCGGTGCTCGGCTGAATGGCCAGGCTCTGGGTCAGGCTGTCGCCATACTGGCCGATGATGGCGCCGGTCTGGGGATTGAGCTCCAGGAGCGGTCCGCCGCCGGTCGTCGCCCAGAGATTGCCGGCGGCATCGAGCGCCATGTCGTAGATCGGGAACGGCTCGGTGGCCAGAGGCGTGCCAGCCTGGCCGCCTTCGGCCGTGAAGGAGAAGAGCTGGTCCCGGGCCGGGCCGCCGCTAACGAGCGCACTACCGTCGGGGAAAGCGACGATCGCGAGCGGGCCGATGTTCGCCTCGCTCTGTGCGATGCCAGTCGCGAACGCCCGTCCGGTGAACGGCTGCAGGATCTTCTGGAACTCGGACGGCTGGCTGACCTGAACCGGCGAGGGGATCCCCTGCTGCGCCTGGGTGAACGGGGGATTGGTCGACGGCTGGGTGCTGGGTTGCGCCGGCGTGCCGAGGTCGGTGGTCGTGCCGGGGACGGTCGGCAGAGCGCCCAAGTTCGCTTGCGAGCCATCGCTGGGAACCGAGAGGCCCGGCGGCGGTTGTTCGTGGTTGCCCGCGTTGTCGGTCGCGAGCGCGAGAAACTGGTAGCTGTGCCCCGGCGGGCCGTCGTAGATTCCCGAAGTGGTGGTCGTCTGGTCCAGCCAGATCTGGTAATCGCCGCCGTCCTCCGCCACGTACACCGTCACGCCCTGGACTCCCGAGCCGCCATCGTCGTCGGTCGCGGTCCACTGCACCTGGTAGTCAGAGCTGCCGGGGACGATGGGCGTCGCCGTCAGGGTCGTCGTGGGTGCCACGGCGTCGACCGTGTTGGTGACCGTGTTTGTATCCTCCGGCGCGGACGTGTCGAAGAGGACGCTCGCCTGGGCGCTGATCTGTGTCCCGGTCGTCACGCCGGCCAGCGGTAGGGCGGTGTAGGTGACGAAGCCCGAGGCGTTGCTCCCCGGCGGGAGGAGTCCGCGCGACGGGTCCGTCACCACCTCACCGGTCGCCGGGTCGATTGCTTGCAGCAGCCAGGTGACCGTCCCCGAGCTGACGTCGATCCCGGCGCTGACGCGCAGGATAAAGCCCTTGCTCTGGGTGAAGTCAAAATCGCCCTGGAACGAGCCAACTGTGTTGGGGATGTGGACCTGGAGGTCGCCGATCTGCAGGTCGCCCAGCCGGAAGCTGCGCGGGTCGAGGTTGGGGTCGAGCTGGCTGACGATCCGGATCTGACCGACCGTCGAAGTGCTGGACGGGTTGCTGAAGTTGATCGTATAGGGAAGCGGCTGACCCGTCGGCACGAAGTCCGGCGTACCCGAGCCGAACGGTCCGACCAGTTGCGCCTCGCCCGTTGTTCCCTGCCCGTTCAGGAACGCCGAGAAGTTCGTTGGCTGCACCGGAACGTTGTCCTCCCAACCAAAATGCTTGCTGCGTAATTGGGAGAATTGACCGGAGCAATCGACGTCTCCTCCCAGCCGCGGCAATGCCGCAGAGGCGAGGAGCAAATGTGGAACGAGTGGAATCGGTGGTGGAGTGGTCGAGGCGCGCCTGGCGAACGGCCGCCTGAAGAATTGGTCCGGCCGACATCCGATTTAAAGAATGATCCGGCGGCGGAAGGTGAACCGGACGCGGTCGATTCCCAGATTGACCTCATCACATTTCCGGAAGCAATCGACACGAAATCGGAGAATGCGGACGCCTCGATTGCCGAGACGGTCCATCCCGATGAACGTACACCCGAGCCGCCGGGCCTGCCCGATCGTGGGGATGAGACCGCTCCGGAGTTTGGAGACGCCCCGCAGTCGCCTGCCCGGGACGACCTCGGTGTGGAGGCGGACGAGCCCTCCGGGGTTCCGACCAACGAATTCGACAGCCCGCCGGCCCAGTTCGACCCGGTCGCTGAGCTCAGGCGGCAAGGGCTCGGGCTGCCGACCGGCAAAAGACGCACGCAACGCGGCCGGCGGCTGGCTCGACCCGAGGAGGTGAAGCCGGCGGCGTACAATCCCCAGCAGCGACTCATGATCCTCGACTGCTGGCAGCGCAGCGGCTTGCCCGCCAAGGATTTCGCAACATTGGTGGGCGTCTCCAAGCATACGCTCTATGCCTGGAAACAGCGGTTCACCCAACAGGGACCGGCCGGCTTGCTCGAACAGCCTCGAGGCGCCCGCGAAGGAAGCCGCTTGCCCGACCTGACCAAACGCACCATCCTCTTGCTCAAGCAGGCGCATCCCGACTGGGGATGCGAGCGAATCAGCCAGATGCTGGTGCGCGGCCCGGCACTGCCGGCCAGCCCGCCAGCGGTCGCCCGTGTGCTTCATGAGGCGGGCTACCAGTTGCAGGAAACCCCCACACGACCTCATCCCGACAAGGTCCGCTTCTTCGAGCGGGCCAGGCCCAGCCAGCTCTGGCAAACCGACCTGTTCACCTTCGTGCTCAAGCGGCAGAACCGGCGGGTCTACCTGGTTGCCTTCCTCGACGACCACAGTCGGTTCATCGTCAGCTTCGGTCTGCACGCCAGCCAGTCGACGGCCCTGGTGCTGGAGGTTCTCCGTGCGGGCATCGCGGCCTACGGAGTCCCCGAGGAAATCCTCACCGACAATGGCGCTCAGTACGTGACCTGGCGGGGCGAGAGCGCTTTCCAGAAGGAGCTCAAAGGGCGCGGCATCCGCCAGATCGTGGCCGCGCCGCGCCATCCTCAGACCTTGGGCAAGATCGAGCGGTTCTGGGGAACGCTCTGGCGCGAGTGCGTGGAGACGGCTGTGTTCCTCGATCTGGCCGACGCCCCGCGCGGATCGGCCACTTCATCGACTGGTATAACTTCCAGCGCACCCACAGCGGGATCGACGGCCTGGTGCCGGCGGACCGGTTTTTCGGGGCGGCTCCCGAGGTCCTGCTGGCCCTCAAAGATCGGGTCGCCGCCAACGCACTGGAGCTGGCTCGCAACGGCTTGCCCAAGCCCCCGTTCTACGTGACAGGCCAACTGGGCGGCAAGAATTTCAGCCTGCATGCCGAAGGCGAGCGCGTGTTCCTGACGCGCGAAGGGGGCGTTCGGCAAGAAGTGGATCTGGTGCCGCCAGCCGCTTTCGCGGACTCAGCCGCGATGCCCAAGGCCATCTGCCCAGATGGCTCTCCGGCCGCCGGACCGCTTGGCGATGTGCCGGCACAGACGCACGATGAGCTGCCGCCGCAAGGGTCCCCGCCGGCGACGCCGGACGAGACAGCGAACGAGGAAGGAGGCAAGCCATGACGGCGAACCCTGCCTCGGCCCGGCCGCACGGCCGGGCGCCTCGACAAAAGGAAGCCGCGGCGCAGCGATCGCGCGGAACCTACCGGCGGCAACTGACGGCGGATTGTCCCGAAGCCCCGCACATCGGCCCTGAAGCCAGACTGCGCCGCGGCTCTGGTCCTCGAAGTGCTGGCCGGAGTGCGGACTCCCGCTGGTGCCGCGACGGCGCTGGGAATCCGGTTGCCGCGCTACTATCTCCTGGAGCAGCGAGCCATTCGAGGGCTGATCTGGGCGTGTGAGCCCCGTCCGGTTGGGCGCACCGTCTCGACCGACCGGCGGCTGGCTCGCCTGGAGCGCGAGCTGTCTGTCAGTCGGCGTGAGCTAGCTCGCCATCAGGCGCTAGCCCGAACCACTCAACGCGCGTTGGGGCTGGCGCCGGCGGCCAGCAAAACGCAGGAAGCGTCAAGCGGAACCAAACGGCGGCGGCGGAAACCGTGCGTGCGAGCACTCCGCGCCGCGCGGTTGCTGCAAACCGCGGATTCACCTGGCAAGGAAGGGCCGGCTGCGGTACAAGGACCCGTTGGGAAACCCCCTGCGGCGGGGCCCGCTGGCGATGGGAATCGACCAGCGGCGTTGGAGACGATCCGCTCCGAAGCGCAGGGCGATCACGGAGGGTCTATCCATGCCGGCCGGCCGAAAGCCATTGAGCATCGCTGACCAAGTCGACCGTCTGGCAGGATCACCCGTAGCCAAGGCCCGGCTGCGGGTGATCCTGGCCAATCTCGCGGGGGAGATCAACATCGCCGACGCGTGCGCCGATCTGGGAATCGAGGAGTCTTGGTTCTTCGATCTCAAGCACGAGAGCCTGGAGCGCTGGGTGAAAACCCTGGAACCGGGATCACCTGGCCGGCGTCCCTCGGCGGAGAAAACGCCCGAGCAACAGCAGATCGCGAATCTGGAACAAAAAGTTGAGCGGTTGGAGCTGGAGCTGAAAGGGGCCCAGTTACGGGCGGAGCTGGCGCGCCAAGGTCTGTCTCGGCCCAAGCCGCAGCTCAAGCAAGCCGCAAAAAAAGCGAGTCGGTGAGGGATCAAGTTGAAGATGCAGGCAGCGTCCCTCACCGAGACCATGAGGCCAGGAAAGCCTCCACGAATTCCGATCTGTTCCGGGACGCCGTAGCCGGAGACGCTCGGGACGACACCGACTTCGAGTTCGAACTTGAGAGCCAAACTGCGGCGGTCGTGGTCGACGAGACCAGCGATCCGGCACGTCGTCACGACCGCAGCATCGCGAGCGCGTGGGTCGGCAACGATGGTGCCGCGCTCTTGTCGATCGCGACCGCCATGCCGGGCTGGACGATGACCACCGCGGGAGACCCCCTTGGCCATTCAGCCGGCACGCCGCCGTGTGCGAGTGGTGAGGCGCGGGCCGGTCAGGCGGCGGTCGAGGGATGTCGCCGAGACTCGCTGCCACTGGACGATCGCGCCGGTCAGGCCGAACGTGTGCCAACGCCCGACAACCGTGAGGTACCGCGCCGCGGTTGGGATCGCCAATCCAAGCGCCGATGGAGCGAGCGCGATCTGCGAAAACGGTCGGTTGCGTTTCGCCGTTACGCGCGTGGCCACGGCTGGTCGACGGAGGAGACGGCCGGTGCTCTTGGTCTCTCACCGCGCACCATGTGGAATTGGGATCGAGGTTGGGGCGCAGATCGGCTGGCGCCGCGCCCACGGGGGCGGCCGCCGCAAATTGCCCCGGTCGAGCGCCAAGCCGAGGTCACCGGCTTTCTGGAACTGCACGGCCCGAGCATCAGCCTATCGAGTCTCCAGGCCGAGTATCCCGATGTCGCGTGCGCCGAACTGGCTGAGCTCAAAGCGGGATATCGTGCCGAGTGGCTTCAAGAGCATGTCGAGGAACGGTGTCGGCTGGAGTGGCTCTGTGGAGGCAGCGTGTGGGCGATGGATTTCACTCATCCCCCCTACCTGATCGACGGCGTCTTGCCTGCGATCCTGAACGTGCGCGACCTGGCGAGTCGACAGCAGTTGCTCTGGCTGGCGGTGGCGCGCGAGGACGCGGCGACCGTGGTGGAAGCGCTGGCCGATTTGTTTGAGGAGCACGGTGCGCCGCTGGTCATGAAATGTGACAACGGTCCGGCGTTCCGCGCCCACCTGACGAAGCGCTTCTTGCTCGGCCGGGAGGTTTTCACTTTGTACTCGCCGCCGTACTGTGCCCAGTACAATGGCGGCTGTGAGCGTGCCAACCGCACGCTCAAGGAGTTGACCGCGCACGTTGCCGATCAAGCGGATCGCCGCGACTTCTGGACGAGCGACGATCTCCTGACCGCGCGTCTTCGCGCCAACCGACTGAGTCGGCCATGGGGACCGACGGGACTGACTCCGGAAGAAACCTGGGCGGTGCGCGCCGTTTTGTCACTGGACAGACGCAAAAACATGTGGCAACATTTAAGGAGCGAGATCGCGACTGTCCTGGAACAGCGCATGATCGACCCAGCAGCCGCGCTCTCGCATTACCCCCAAGCCGAGATCGAGCGGATCGCGGCGCAACCCGTCCTCGAGCAGCTCGGTCTCCTTCATGTCACGAGGAGACGAATTACTCCGGCATTTTGACGCCCAATCGCTGCACGATTAATGGTGGGGGCACAGTTGCAACGGGGCGGCCGCCGTTGTGCTTGTCACTGACAAGTCCGCCAGCGTGGCGGTGAGATTCGTGACGGTTTGGTTGTTGTTGCCAAGGTCAGGGTCGGTGGTCACCGTGGTCACATTCGCGGTGTTCGCGATCGTCACGCCGCTCGGCGTGGCGGGCGAGACCATGACCACCACCGTGAAAGTCGCCGAGGCTCCGGAGGCCAGCGTTGCGATCGTCCCGTTGATCGTGCCGGTGCCGCCTGCCGCGGGGCTGGTCAGACTGAACGCCGGTCCGAAGGTCTGGGTGTCCGAGATGAATGTCGAATTGGCCGGCACGATATCGGAGAGCGCGACTGTCTGGCCATCGCTGGGGCCGGCGTTTGCGACCGTGATCGTGTACGCGACGGTGCGGCCCGCGACGACCGCGCCGGGCGCAATCGTCTGGTGCACCGACACGTCTGCCTGCGTTGCGGTGAGATACGTGTTGGTGTGGCTGTTGTTGCCGAGGTTCGGATCGGTGGTGGCTGAGCTCACGACACCCGTGCTGGTAAACATCGTTCCCGCCGGCGTGCTCGGCGATAACAGAAGCACAAGGTTGAAGTTTGCCGAGGCGCCTGAGGCGAGCGTTGCGATCGTGGCAGTGATCGTCGAGGTGCCACCCACGATGGGATTGGCGATCGTGAACGCGGGTCCCGAGGTCTGGGCGCCGGAGACGAAGGTCGTGTTGGGCGGCAGGGCGACCGAACCCACGACGTTCTGCGCGTCGCTAGGGCCGGAATTCGCGAGCGTGATTGTGTAGGTGATCGTGTTGCCCGCGATGAACGGGCCTGCCGCGGTTGACGCACTCGCCGATAGGTCCGCCTGCGTCGCCGTGAGACTCGTGGCGCTCGCCGTGTTGTTGACAAGGTTGGGGTCGCTCGTCGATGTGCTGATGCTGACCGTGTTGGTGATCGGCGTACCGGCCGGAGCGCTCGGCGATACGAGGACCACCAAGCTGAAGGTCGCCGAGGCACCTGAGGCCAGCGTGGCGATCATCTCGGTTATCGTGCCGGTGCCGCCCTGGGAGGGATTGGTGGGAGTGAACGCGGGCCCCGACGTCTGGGTCACTGAGACGAAGGTGGTGTTAGCTGGCACGAGACCCGAGGCGATCGCGTTCTGGGCGTCGTCAGGTCCGGCATTCGCGATCGTGATCGTGTAGGACAAGGCGGACCCCGCGATTACGGTTTCGGCCGACGTGGTGTTCGTCACCGACAGGTCCGCACCCGTCGGGGCGAGGGAGCCAGTCGTGGCGGTCGCGGTATCGTTGGCGGAGTTGAGATCGACGGTGGCAGAGGTCACGTTCGCCGTATCGCTGATCGGCGTTCCGGCCAAAGTGCCCGGCGACACCATCACCACGATGGTAAAGCTCGTCGCGCCGCCTGAGGCCAGCGTTGCGATCGTCCCGTTGATCGTGCCGGTGCCGCCCTGCGCGGGACTGGTAAGATTGAACGCCGGTCCCGAGGCCTGGGCGTCGGAGACAAATGTGGTATGGGCTGGTACGATGTCCGAGAGCGCCACCGTCTGTGCGTCGCTGGGGCCGGCGTTCGCGACCGTGATCGTGAAAGTGACCGAGTCGCCCGCGTTTGAGGGGCCGGCTGCGACCGTGTTCGTCACCGACAAATCCGCCTCCGTGGCCGTCAAAGTGTTGGCGGTCGAGCTGTTGTTGGCGAGATTGGGATCGGTGGTGTCGGAGGTGATGCTCACCGTGCTGGCGATGTTCGTTCCGGCCGGCGTGCTGGGTGTCACCTCGACCACGAAGGTAAAGCTCGCCGACACGCCCGCGGGCAGCGTGGCGATAAACGCGATGCTCGTACTGCCCGGCAATGCGGCGCCGAACGGGGGTCCCGATGTCTGGGCTTCGGAGACGAAGGTCGTATTGGCGGGCGGGAAATCCGTCGCCGACACGTTCTGCGCGTCGCTGGGACCGGCGTTCGCGAGCGTGATTGTGTAGGCGAGGGTATCGCCGGCGATCACGAGCCCGGAAGCGGCCGTATTCGTCGCCGATAGGTCCGCTTGCGTGCCCGTGAGATTCGCGACGGTGGCGCTATCGTTGGCAATTTTGGGATCGCTGGTCGCGGCGGTGGCACTCGCCGTATTGCTGATCGTTGTTCCGGCCGGTGTGCTGGCCGACACCTGGACCACGACAGAAAAACTCGCCGAAGCCCCCGAGGCCAGTGATGCGATCGTCCCGGTGATCGTGCCGGAACCGCCCTGAGCCGGACTGGTGAGAGTGAACGAGGGTCCCGAGGTCTGAGTGTCGGAAACGAAGTTGGTGTTGGCCGGCACGAGGTCCGAGAGCGCAACCGACTGGGCGGCATCGGGGCCGGTGTTTGCCAGTGTGATCGTGTAGCCGACGTTTGTGCCCGCGAGAACGGTGCCGGCCGGGGCTCTCGCCGTCACCGACACGTCCGCCTCCGCCGCGGACATCTGGTTCGCATCCATCGTTACAGCACCAGCGAGCGATAAGGCCCTGCCTTCCAGTACGCTCGCGCCGCTGGTCAGTGTCACGTTTTGATCCGCAAGGACATTTCCCTCAAACGCCGTATCCGTGCCCAAGGTCGCCGAACCGCCGACCTGGAAATACACGTTGTCGGATTCACCGCCGTTGATGATCCGAATGGCCGAATTGCTCGCCGTTGTGAGCGTCGTGCCGATCTGCAAATCGAAGCGTGCGCTATCGTTTCCTCCGGCGTCGAGTGTGAGTGTCCCTGTCAAGGACGCGGACGTATCAAAATGATAGACGCCCGGCGTGAGCACGAGCCCGCCCAGATCCTGACCGCTCAAGTTGTTGCCGGCCGGGGACGCCTCGTCTGCGATAACGCCGTAGGCTGTGACAAGATCCGAGTGAGCCTGTGTTGCCAACGAATCCTTGACGTGGAGCGTGCCGCCGGAGATCGCCCCCGGCGGGAAGCCGGTGATCGTGGATCCCGGACTCACACCCACATCTCCGACGATCGCGGTCGCGCCGGTATTGACGACCGCCGAACCGCCAAGCACCGCAAAACTCTGTGCTGCGCCCAGGATGGTGGCCAGGAGGACGCGGTTTTCACATTGCTCGATCACTTGCGCAGACAACGGATACCGGGCCCGGCTTCGTCGCGACGCAATCCGTGACAACGCGTATCTGGTATTCCGCCAGGTTCGCCAGCCGAGGAAAGTCATTGAGGTCTCCGAAATCGAGAAGCGGAGCGCCGCGTTGTCGGTAACCGATCCGACCCCTGGGACTAGCAATCCGAATCCCGGGCGAGCCGCCGCTATGAAACGTGTCGCACGACCGGACTCAAGGCGGTCGAAGATTCAGGCCGCGGCGTGCGCTGCGAAACCCAACAACGGATTTCCCACGCCCCAGTCGAATGCTCTGAGATATGACCTAGACCGCGGCGATCGCACTGCCAACAATTCTGTCCCATCTCGACCGCTGAATGCGGTTTTCATCCAAGCCGTCACGGTCCACAACACCTTTTCAGAAATTGACTTGCGCGTTCTATCAACGATCACCGAAAGTCGCATGAATGGTTCCGGAAAACCAAAGATCATCGAGCTCGTTCCCAAGATGAGGGCCAGCGGCAATGCCTCTTTCTTCATGCGAAATGACCCGCGAATCCGATTCTTTGACCGTCGTGGCGCGACACGAAAACCGTCTCTGGCCGGCAAATCGTCTCGGAATTCCCTTGCAATTCAGTGCCGCCTTCGACGAAAGTAAGAGGAGTTTCCGCAATCGCCGGCAATCCAATTGCCGGATTGATCAGAATCGAGCAGAATGTTTCCAAAGCGACCGAGACGCCACGGGAGCCGCGTACGCGGGAGGTATTCCAGTGACATCCCTTGACCGACCAACTTCAAACGCACCCGGTCCTGGACTTGGCACCTTCCTGAAGCGGGCTCTTCTGGTGTCGATTGGCTTGTCGACCGTGTCGGCGGCAACCATGCCTGTCACTGCGTTTGCACAGAGACGGATTGCCCGGCGAAGGGCGCCGCAGGCCATGCAGGAGAAGAAGGCCGACGACACGAAGACAGAGGTCAGTGATAAGGCTGCGCCGGTCATCGACCGCGATACGATCCGATTCGGCCAGGAGAAGGCCGCGGCCCAGATGGACGAGCTCGAGGACCGGATGTTCCGGCTTTCTGAGGCGCTACGAGGGCTCGAGCCGGAGAATGCTTCGCGGCTGCGGCTGGCGCTGAAGTTCTCCCGCGAAGAGCAGATTCTCGAGGAGATGCGGGAAACGCATAAGTTGCTGAAGGACGCACAGCTCAGCAAGGCGGAGACCGAGACGAAAGAGCTGATCGCCAAGCTCGAGCACCTGCGCGACCTGCTCCTGGCCGAGGACCTTGATTTCCAGCTCAAACTGGCGCGGCTGCGCCAGATGCGGGAAACACTTGTTCAGATTGATCGGATTGTCAAGGAACAGCGGCGCGAGCTGGGCTGGTCTCGCTTCGCCATGGACGAGCGTAAGCGCATGGCGCGGTTGACGGCCCGCCGGCCCGACCTGGAGGCGCTCGTCCGCGACCAGCAGGCCGTGATCGCCGACACGAAAGACGCTTCCAAGCGCGAAAGCGCCAAGGCAAAGGAAGCAGGTTCGGCGATCGGGGAGCGCGAGGCGAAGCTCCGTAACGCGGCGACCGGCCTGGCGACCGACCCGCTGTTCGCGGATCTTCAGCCACCTCACCTGCGGCGCACCGAATCTCATCTGGCCGAGGCGGTCGGTTCGCTCGAAAAGGCCGACCTGGGCGCGGCACAAGCCGCCGAGGAGACGGCACTCGGGCTGCTGCGCGACGAGCTGACTCGGCTGGACGACCAGGTGGGTCGGACGGAGCGAACGATCGCTGCGGCCGAATTCCAGCGCCGCGCTGGGGACCAAGGCAAAAACCGCGGCGCGACCGACACTCTCGAGGCGACCTCGGCCCGGTTGGGAGACGTCGGCGTTGCCCTGCGAAAAGACCTGATCCGTGCCAGCGCATCGATGCGGACGGCCGAGCAAAGCCTGGGCAAGACGGCGGCGGGGACGGCGGCCGACGACCAGTCGGCCGCACTCGACGTGCTGGCGAAGTCGCGCGACGATTTCATGGGGTCGATCGAACGCCTGCTCGTGGAGCTCCGCACTGAACTCCGGTCCCGGCTGATCGCCGACCTGATCGAGATGCACGACCTGCAGATGTCGATCCGCGAGACGACCCAGTCCCAGGCCCCACGGGTCGAGAAGAAATCCCGGACGGCGCTGATCATCGTTGCCGGCCTCTCCAAGAACGAAGTCGAGCTTGGCGAGCAGATGGAGCACTTGCTGGCTCTGGTCGAGGAAACCGAGTACGGCATTGCCCTGCCGACGACGCTTCGTATTCTTGCACGGGAGATGCGGAGCATTGGGGCGTGGCTTGAGGGGAGTGACGCTGGCCCTCGCACGATCGCCATGGAGACTCGTATCGAGGAAGACCTGCTCGGGCTGACTCAGGCAGTCCGCCGGCTCCCGCCCCACACGCCGCCGTTGCCGGGGACTCCCCTGTCGTCGGATTTGCGGGAGCGGGAGCGCGAGCTCAACCGCCTGATTGCCGAGCTGACGATGGTCCGGATGCTCCAGGCGCGGCTCAACGACGACACGGTTGGGGTCGACAAGAACCGCCCGGCCCAACCGACCTTGCCACCTGCTGTCGCGCGTGCAGTCGAGACTCTCGAGACGACCCAGGACGAGATTCGCGACTCCCTGGCGAAGATCAGCGAGCGGTTGGATATTCCCAATGACAACCCCCAGTGACCCGAAGATTTTGTTGACCAACCACCCGTGCCGTGGCAATCATGGTATCGACGTGGGATGGAGTGTACGAGCGATTCCGACGACCCGTTTTCTCTTACTCACGATGACGAGGTAATTGATGAGACGCGAACTTACCATGCTACTGGGCGCCGCTTTGATGCCGCTCTTGCTCCAGCCTGCCTTCGGAGACGAGCCGCCGGCCGTGGCGATTACCGGCAAGATGGCTGGCGTCACCGACGAGCTGAACCGGAAACACACGGGCACGCCCGTGCAGTCGGAACAGAAGGCGATCGTCAGCGAGCTTGACAAACTGATCGCGTCGCTGGAAAAGCAGTGTGAGGCATGCAAAAACGGAATGAAGAAGCAAAACAACCCCAAGGTTGGCATGCGTGACTCGCTGATCCGCTATGGCACGGGTGGAATCGGCGACCTGGTTGACCCCAAAGAGTCAGGCAAGGACTGGGCTAAGCTCTCCACCCGCGAGCGCGACCGGATTCTGCAATCGATGTCCGAGGGCTTCCCTCCCGAGTACCGCATGGTTCTCGAACGCTACTATCGCCGCCTGGCTGAAGAGAAGGGCGGATCCGCCGCCGCGGCAGCGCCTCAGGCAAAAGAGGCCGACGCCCCGAAGGACGCTGCCAAGAAGTGATGCGGAATGGGCCGGGAAAGCCGGCACCTCTCGTTGGACGGCGCGCCCCGTATCCGTTCACCCTGGCGTTTTTCGTGCCGGGGGAGACGACACTCGGCGGGCGCGATGCATGGTTTGGGCCGGCGGTCCGCTAGCCAGCGAGAACGACCGCCGGCCACAGCTCGCGCCGACTTTGCCGTAGGTCAGGCTTTCCAGCCTGACGTACAAAGGCCGCCGTCGTCTCACCGCCTCTCCGGCGGTGCTTTCTTTTCCCCGCGCCCGTCGACGGGATGGCGGTCCAAAGAGTCAGGCCGGATAGCCTGACCTACCAAAAGCCGCCGTCGTCTCGCCGCCTGTGCGGTGGGAATTTACCCAAACAGGCGCACGATTGAGAGATCGAATCGCTCGGGGTGGCCGAGTTCGCGGTCGAGAACTGGCGGAATTGCTGCCCCGGTCCACTACGGGCGACTGCCTTCCCCCGCCGCGCCCGTCGTTTTCCGAGTCGCGCCGGCGGTCGCCTCGCCCGGGTCGATCAGGTTGTCGTTGTCTCGGTCGAGGTGGTCAAACTGATCGCGGGGTCCGAGAAACTCACGGCGGGAGACGTCGCCATCGCGGTTGCGGTCCATTTTCTGAAACCAGTCCGGACCAACCGCCGGCCCGGCGAACTGGGTCGCGACCATCGCTCGAGGCAATGGAACGCCCAGACCGAAGCCCGTCAGGCCGGGGAGCCCGCCGCGTGCGATGACCACCTGGAAGTGATACGGGATCTCGTCGGCCGAGACGCGGCCGTCGCCGCTGGCATCCCACGACATGACCCGGTCGACGGTGCGCATCACTTCACGTGCGCCCAGTCGGCGATCTCGGTCCAGGTCGAGGATGCCGAAGATCGCGCGGCCCTGGTCTGCCGTCGACAGGACCATGCGCGATCGCGCGGCGGCTTCCTGACGATCGGCGAAGTCCAGCAGTTCTTTCAGGTAGATCTTGCCGTCGCCATCGCCGTCGATGACCTCCGATAAACCGGCAAGGGGCGATTGAGGGGCGTTGATCGCAGCCATTTCCTTGCCTTCGAGATAGCCGTCCTTGCTTACGTCAGCAGCCTTGAATCGTTGCTTGAGGAGGCGATGGGCCTCCTCGACCGCGGCGCTTCCGCCGTCGACGTGGACGTCGAGCCGTACCCCCCCGATGGCAAACTCGACGTCGCCGTCGGCGAGGCGGCGGACCTGCGTTCCCTTGGGCAGGCTACCTTCGGCTTCCACCTGAACCGTCGCCCGCCCGGCCGCATCGGCCGGGAACTCGACGTCGAGCGTCAGGTCGATTGGCGCACGGGCGAGATATTTGCGCAGCTCGCTGGAGTCCAGCGAGTCGTCGCGGTTCGTATCGGCGGCGGCGAATGCCTCGGGGTAGATTGCGAATTCGGCGAGCGACAGCTTGTTGTCGGGCCTTCCAGGGACGTCGCCCCGTCCCTTGTCGTACTTCTTGAGCAAGAGCCGGGCCGGCCGGAGCGACGACTCACCGCGCGAGAACTCGACGACCGGCGGCAGGGCAGTGAACCGCGCCTGGCGCTCCGACGATTGCTCCATGATGGCGGCGAAAGCGGGGCTGTCATAGGGCTCCAGCTCATCGGGAGTGATCATTTCGTTATCGTCGAGGTCGAGCGGCCGGAGCGATCCGGCAATCGCCGCCAGCTCGGGCCTTGTAAGCTCGCCGTCCTTGTCGCGGTCGAGCTGATCGAAGAGCGCGTCGGTCCGGTTGATCGCTTGCCGTCCGACCTGGAGCCGGAATGGGCCCAAAATCGGGCGAAGGATCTCGGCGAGTTCATCGATCGAGACCTTGCCATCCTTTGGGTGGACATCCAGGTCTCCGAGTGTGGGTGGCGCGGGCGCTCCTGTCGCCAGCCGCACGAGGACCGCGAGGATCTTGGGGTCGGCCTCCTTGGTGGTGAGCGTGCCGTCGCCGTTCTTGTCGAGGCTGGCGTGGAACGTGCGGACGGAGTCGATCCACGACGCCTCGAATGGCCGCCCCTCCTTTGTGACCCGCAGGCGGAGAAACACCGGTCGGTGCTCGGCAAGGAAAATCAAGTGGCGCTCAGCACCACTCCCGGGGGCGCCGGGCCCAGATTCCTGTGGGGCCGCGGCGGCCAGGACGACGACGATGATCGCCGCGGCGGCGGTCATCCGAGAAGTTCCTTGATCGGGTTGGCCTTCACATCGACGATCCGGATCGGGCGACCATTCTCGACGGTGTTCTGCTTGGCCGGGTCGATCCCCAGGCCCTTGATGACCGTCGCGAGCAGATCGGGCACGAGGACGGGCCGGTCCTTGACTTGCTCGCCGTCCTTTCCGGTGTCGCCGACAAACTGGCCGCGCTTGATGCCTCCACCGGCGAGAACCGTCGACCAGGCGCTGGGAAAATGATCGCGGCCGGCGGACTCATTGATCTTCGGTGTCCGGCCGAACTCGCCCATCCACACGATCAAGGTGCTGTCGAGCAGGCCGCGCGACCGAAGGTCGGTCATCAAGGTGGCCCAACCGGCGTCGAGCACACCGCTCAACTTCTCGACGGTGTCGAAATTCTGGGCGTGGGTGTCCCACCCCAGCGGGTTCTGGCCGTCGACGGAAGAAAGCGTGACCTCCACGAACGGGACCCCGCGCTCGACGAGCCGGCGGGCCAGGAGGCACCCCTGGCCGAACGGATTGCGCCCATACGCATCTTGCAACGCGGCGGGCTCGTCGTCCAGCTCGAACGCCTTGGCCGCCGACGACCTCATCATCTTGACGGCCCGACGGTAGGCACTCTGGTGGCTGAACGACGGGACGCCAGGGCGGCTCTTGAGGAAGTCGTTTTCGAGCGAGAGCATCAGCTCGAGCCGTTCGTCGGCTTGGGAGCGGCCGATGCCGCGAGGGATGTCGAGATCTTCGACCTTGAGCGAAGTGCCGCCCGGGTCCGCGGCGCCTGCCAGGTTCCGCTCGCCGACATTCAGCGGCGCGCACTTCGGCCCGAGGAAGCCCGAGCTGAAGGCTGCCGCATTGATCGCCCGCACCGGCGAGATGCTGACGAACCCCGGCAGCTCGGCCGACTCGTCGTCGAACTCGTTGGCAACCAGCGAGCCGAGCGTCGGGTAGCGCACCGGCCCCTGGGGCAGGTAGCCGGTGCGGAGGTAGTAGGTGGCCCGGCCATGGTCCCCCTCCTTGGTGCTCATCGAGCGAATGATGGCGAGATCATCGGCCAGGCTGGCTAGCCTCGGTAAGTGCGGACCGAGAAGCATTCCCGGAACCGATGTCTGGATGGGTTTGAAAGGCCCGCTGTTGGCGTGGCCGGGCTTCGGGTCGAAGGTGTCGGTCTGGCTCGGGCCGCCGGCCATCCAGAGGAGAATGCACGACTTGCGGCGTTGCGGGTGAAGAGCCGCATCGGCCGCCAGAGCCTCGATCCAGCCAGAAGCCGAGGCACCCAAAGCGCCGGCCGCGGCGAGCCGAATCACCTGCCGTCGGGTCAATTGCGAGACATGGCGGTTGGGGCGGCTCATGGCGATACTCCCTTTGCGCCGGAAAGGCGCGAATCGAGTCATGTCGGGTTCAGTCTAACGGGACATTCACGCCACGGTGGCGGCGAACCGGAAAATCGTTCGGGTCAATGGTTCAGGTGAAACTCCGGCCCGTTCAGGATGGCCCAGAAGATGTCGGCGAGTGCTTTCGCCTGGTTTTCGCCGGATTTCCGCTCTTCGACGAATCGGACCAGACGCGCCAGCTCGTCGGGTCTCGGGCGGCGGGTCAACGTCGCGAGGTAGAGGGTCTCAATCCGGCCGGGCGTGTCCAGGAATGGGGCCTTGACAACCGCGCCCAGCACCTGGCTGGTCTCCGGGTTCGTGGCGCCCTCGATATAGGAGCCGTTCATCATCGTGAGGGCCTGGATGATCGTCGTCTCGGCTTCGATGGGCCGGCTTTCGCGGTTGGCAAACAACTCCAGGAAACGGGCCTTCGCGTCCCCCGTCTCGGCTCCCGTGGCCCGGGTGAGGCTATCGAAGAGCTGCCCGGGCGAAAGGCCGCGTACCGGCATCGCCGCAAACAAGGGCGTCGCCGATTCAGCCGGGTTCGCCACGCTCGACAGGTTGTAAGCCCGGGTTGCCGTCAGGACGCGGATCAAGAACTTCAGTTGATAGCCGTGAGCCCGGAACTGCCCCGCGAGGTCGTCGAGCAGGCCGGCCAAGTCCGAACTAGCGTCCGCATCGAGCTCATCCACGGGCTCGATCAGTCCGACGCCGAAAAAGCGAGCCCACACCTGGTTCACGACGGCCCTGGCGAAATACGGGTTGTCCGGTGCGGTGACCCACTCGGCCAGAATGTCGCGCGCGCCTGCGCGCGGGCGCCATGCTGGCGTGGAACCGTCGAGGTGGGACGCGGTGACAACCTTCTTGGTCCCAGGGATCGTCAACTCTCGGCGCGGCGCGGCTTTCTCGTCCCGCCGCGGCGTGAGCCCGTTTTCCGGCTGCTGGGTCGGCACTTCCGCGAAGAAGGCCGCGAGGCTCCAGAATTGTTCTCGCTTCCAGTGCGCGAACGGGTGATTGTGGCACTGGGCGCATTCCAGGCGGATTCCCAGAAAAACGCGGGACACGCCGGCCGCGAGGTTTTCGGGCTTGTTCTCCTTGGCCAGGTAATAGCCGGCGGGAGTCGGTGTGAACCGGCCGCCGGTCGGGATGGTGTTTTGATTGTTGATTTTGGCGGTGAGGATCTCGCGTACGATCCGATCGTAGCCCGCCTCTTCGATGACTTTCTTGCGGAGCCACGCCTCGAAATCGCCCGCGAACTGGCGGGCGATGTCCTCGGTGTCGGCCTCGGGCAAAAGAAGACGGCGCCAGATCTCGGTGGCACGCGTGGTGTAGGCCGGGCTGTCGAGCAGGCGCTCGACCAGCGCCTGCCGTTTGGATTTGCTGGGATCGTCGAGGAAATCTCGGGTCTCGGCGGCGGTCGGGATCTTGCCGATCAGGTCGAGGCTGACGCGCCTGAGGAACTCTCCATCGTCGGCGACTGCGGCCGGGCTGACCTTCGCCTGGGCCCAGCGGGCAGAGAGGACCGCGTCGATCCGGGCCGTCAGGGTCGATGCGTCGCTCACGGCTCTAACCGGGCTCGATCGCCCGCCGCGGTCCTCCGTCTTGTCGGCCCGAACCGTGGCGACCATCAGCGTGAAGATGACAGAGAGCCATATGGTGCGCATGGGTACCCTCCCCTCCTAAATAAATAAGTATCGCCTGCCCCGTGATGCTGTCAACGAGAATCTTCTGACATTTGTGAAACGGGTGATGGGAAGCGAGAAAAGCGGCAATCGATACCCACAGTGGTAATCCGTTCCCATGATTCCGCTGGCTGTCGGTGGCGCCGATACCGGCAGGTCCAACCAGGCGATTCGATCTCAATTCCCTGTCTGAGCACCGCTTGGTGACAAAGAATCGTCGGTCACCGCAAATCGGCGCGGCATTCGCTGTGGTTGAACCGTTCGCGCGGGAGACCGGCCTTTCTGAACCCTTCGGGACAAGACGGCAGGGCCTGATCAGGAACGACGAATGAGGTCCGGGAGTTGTCAGCCTGAAGGCAAGGGACCCACAGCCATGTTCATCGCGCTCAGCACGTTCGCCATCGCCAACGGGATGACCGAAGAAGTCCAGCAGGCCTTCCTGCGCCGACCCCACCTGGTTGACAGCGTACCGGGCTTCGTGCGAATGGACGTTTTCAGTCCCGTCGACAACTCGGAGGAGATCTGGCTGCTCACCTTTTGGCGTGACCCGGAGAGCTACCACTCGTGGTACCGCAGCCACGCGCATCATGAATCGCATCGCGGCATTCCCAACGGATTGAAGCTCGTGCCAGGGACCACGCAGCTCCGTTTCTTCGAGCACCTGTGTTCGTGACGAAAGGCGGGAATGAGTGACGACCGACATGCACCGTGCCGCGGCGACGGCAATCGAAGGGCAGCGTGAGGCATTGGCGGAAGCGGCCGTTCGAAACGACTACGCCCGCCGCGCGGCGTATCTGAAAGGCTACGGCGCACGCGGGCGCGACCGCTATCTCCAGGACACCGCCTACCACCTCTCTTTTCTGGCCGACGCGGTAGGTACCTGCTGCCCATCGTTATTCACGGAATATGTCGGCTGGGCGAAGGTGCTGCTCACGCAGCTTGGTATTCCCACCGAGGATCTGGCGGAAAACCTGCGGTGCATCCAGCACGTCCTCTGGCGGCTTTTGCCAACGGAGCTGGCCGAGGTTGCCTGTGCCTGCATCGACCTCGGGCTGCAAGAACTGCCACAGCTTCCCGTCGAGTTGCCGACCTTCCTGGAAGACAGTGCCCCGCTGGCACAGTTAGCCGGCGCGTATCTGAAGGCGCTGCTGGGCGGAGACCGGCAGACCGCCAGCCGTTTGATTCTCGAGGCAGTCCAGTCGGGCACGCCGGTGAAGGACATCTATCTTCAGGTGTTCCAATCCAGCCAGCATGAGATCGGCCGCCTGTGGCAAATGAACAAGATCACCGTGGCGCAAGAGCACTATTGCTCGGCCGCGACGCAGTTGATCATGTCGCTTCTCTACCCTCGCATCTTCAGCTCCGAAAAGGTCGGGCGCACCCTGGTGGCGGCGTGCGTAGAAGGCGACCTGCACGAGATCGGGATCCGCATCGTGTCGGATTTCTTCGAGATCGAGGGGTGGAATACCTCCTATCTGGGTGCGAACATGCCGACGCCGGGCATTCTCGACACGCTGGTGCAGCGTCGCGCCGACGTCCTGGCGCTCTCGGCAACCATGACGTTCCATGTGCGGGCGGTGGCCGAAGTCATCAAAGCAGTCCGCGGCGCCGCGGACTGCCGCGATGTCAAGATCCTCGTCGGCGGTTATCCGTTCAATATCGCTTCGAACTTGTGGCAAGCGGTCGGGGCCGATGCCTACGTGCCGGCCGCAGGGCCCGCGGTGAGTGTCGCCAACCGGCTCTTGGAGGCTTCCCTAGCGCCATGAACGCCGACACCGAGGGCGGCATCGCCCTGACGTGCGATCAGAATGGGGCAGTCCGGGACGTCATCCGCGACGACTTCGGGATCACCCGTGCGCCGCGCGCGGGGCTCCCTTGGTGGCGCTCGCGAGTGCCGGCGGCGCGGCGAAGGTGCGCGCGTTTCTGGAGGCCGTGCGGACAGAGCGGATGGCGTTCGACTGGGAACTGACCATGCCGGTCAATGGCAAGCCGACCCCCCTGCAATTTACCGGCGGCCGTGGCGACGACGGCAATCTGTTCATCATCATCGGGGCGCCGACGCGCGCGGGAGTCGAGCGCGTTTACAACGAACTGCTGGATGTCCGCAACGAGTACGCGACCATGGTGCGAGCTCAGATGAAGGAACACGCACTTCGCGCCCGCGTCGCGGACGAGCTTGACAGCGTCCGGTACGACGACCTCACGCGACTCAACAACGACCTCACGACCGCCCATCGCGAGCTGGCGAAGACGACCGCCGAGCTCGGCCGCCTAAACGAGCAATTGGACCGTTCCAACAAGGAGCTGGAACAGTTCGCGTACGTCGCTTCACACGACCTGCAAGAGCCGCTGCGCATGGTGTCAAGCTATACTCAGCTCCTGTCCCGGCGCTACAAGGGGAAACTCGACGCCGACGCCGACGAGTTCATCGCTTTCGCCGTGGACGGCGCCAACCGGATGCAGGTTCTGATTAACGACCTGCTCGCTTACTCCCGGGTGGGTACGCGTGGTAAGGAATTCGAGCGCACCGATTGCACGGCCGCCTTTCAACTGGCACTGGCCAATCTCAAGGTCGCGATTGACGAGAGCAAAGCGGTGGTGACTCACGGTCCGCTACCAACACTCATGGCCGACAAATTGCAATTCGGTCAGTTGCTGCAAAACCTGATCGGAAATGCAGTCAAGTATCACGGTGCCGAGTCACCGTGGGTGCACGTCTCGGCAGAGCACACGGGGAATGATTGGGTCTTTTCCGTGCGCGACAACGGTATCGGCATCGATCCCCAGTATGCCGACCGAATCTTCGTGATCTTCCAGCGCCTGCACACGAGAGAAGAGTACCCCGGCACTGGCATCGGCCTGGCCATCTGCAAAAAGATCGTCGAGCGTCACGGCGGCCATACCTGGGTGGAGTCGCAACCGGGCAGCGGCGCCACGTTTTACTTCAACATCCCGATCGGAAGTAGCGGACGATGACTGACGCAGCTTTCAGCAAGCCGGTGGAGCTTCTCCTCGTGGAAGACAATCCCGGCGACGTGCGCCTGACCCGGGAAACCATTAAGGAGTTCAAAGTGATCAACAATCTCAGCGTGGTCGGGGACGGAGTCGAAGCCATGGCGTTTCTCCGCCGCGAAGGCAAGTACGAGAACGCACCCCGTCCGGACCTGATCTTGCTGGACCTGAACCTGCCCAAGAAAGACGGGCGCGAGGTACTGGCGGAGATCAAGCGCGACGACCAGTTGAAACGCATTCCGGTGGTCATCCTGACCACGTCCGGCGCCGAGCAGGACATCCTCAACACGTATGATCTGCACGCGAACTGTTACATCAGAAAGCCGGTTGATCTGGACCAGTTCAGCGCGGTCATCAAATCGATCGAGCAGTTCTGGTTCACGATCGTGAAACTGCCATCGGAATAGGAGAGGTCCATGTCATCGGAAACCATCCGCGTGCTGCTGGTTGAAGACAATCTGGGCGATGCCCGCTTGCTGTTCGAGGGCCTTGGGGAAGCGCTGCCCGGGCAGTTCCACTTGACCCACGTCAAGCGGCTCAGCGAGGCGCTCGAATATCTCTGGAAAGAGACCTGCGACGTGGTTCTTCTGGACCTGGGGCTTCCCGACAGTCACGGCATTGACACACTTGTCCTGACGCGGGCACAAGCACCCGATGTGCCAATCGTGGTGCTCACGGGTTTCCAGGATGAAGCATTGGGCGATCAGGCGCTGAAGGAGGGGCGCAGGACTATCTGGTCAAGGGGCAAGTGGATGCCAGGGTGCTGGCGCGCTCCCTGCGCTATGCCATTGCACGCAAAACACTGGCCGAGGCGCTGATAGGGCGAGGGGTCGCTCTCGCCGCAGCCGGCTTGCTGCGAGATTCGCGACGGCGTCTGATCGCAGGGCACGAGGGCGTGCGCCGAGACGCTGCCGCCCAACTCCACGATGGCGTTCAGAAAGGGCTCTTTGTGCTACAGGGCCAGGTGCAAGAGCTACTGAATGGGATTAGCTCCTCGTCGGAAAAGACGCACCGCCTCAGCACGGCGATCGACGGGCTGAATCAGAAGATCGAGCAGCAAGTGGACGTTCTCAGCCGCCAGCTCTACCCTTGTGCTCTCAGCGAAGGTCTCGTCCCCGCTTTTCAGTCCCTTCGCGACCGGTTTGGAGCGGCTCTCGCTGTTGATATCCAGCTCGACGAAGAGCTTGTGAAACAGGAGCGGGCCGACCCTAACCTGCTTCCCGAGGAGGTGGGGCTGGCAGCGTACCGCATCGCTGAAGAGGCCCTGGCCAACGTGGCCAAGCACGCAAAGGCCAGCAAGGCCGCGGTACGGCTGGACTCGTCGGAAGCACGCTGGTTACGGCTCACGGTGCACGACGACGGCCAGGGCTTCGATACGGCAAGACGCCTTGAAGGAGCAGGCATCGGAACCATGCGGGACTATGCCGAGGGGGTGGGCGGCGAGTGTTCGATCCACACCGATCCGGGCGTGGGCACGGAGGTTACGGCCGTGCTTCCGCTCTCGCGACTTCGTGTGGAGCATCTGGCGTCCTCACAGGAAGGAGGCAACTGATGGAAATGCTCAAAGAAACCTGCCCGTGGTGCCATAAAGAAGTCAAGGTGGAAGGCGGACGTGAGCGACGCTACACGTGCTCCTCGTGCAAGAAGGATTTCACCTTCACCCCCGATCCCGTCAAGGCCGGCGAAAAGTCGCCAGACCCGCGATCTCCGGTGGCCACTGCTCCAACCTCGGACTTCGTGGAGACACCCTTTGTCAAGGACCTGGTCGACCGCACTCTTGCCTATATCAAGGATGGTCTGCACGTTCATCTTTGTGGCCCGGCGGGGAGCGGCAAGACCACGCTGGCACTCCACGTGGCGCAGCTTCTCGGGCGTCCGGTGGTGCTGATCAATGGCGACGACGAGATGGGCACCGCCGACCTGGTGGGAAAGGAGAGTGGCTACAAGCGTAGTTATACGCGTGATGACTACATACACACGGTATTGAAGGTCGAGGAAGAGATGAAGCCCATGTGGGTGGGAAGGGCCCTCACCGAGGCCTGCCAGAACGGCTGCACCGTGGTCTATGACGAATTCACGCGGTCCCGGCCCGAGGCCAACAACGTGCTGCTTTCGGTTCTGGAGGAGCGAGTGCTGCCATTACGCGGCAGGAGCATACCCATTCACGCCGATTTTCGAATCATCTTCACCAGCAATCCCGCGGAGTATGCGGGGGTGCATGGCGCCCAGGACGCCCTCCTGGACCGAATGGTCACGATCCTGGTGAAAGGATTCGACCAGGCGACTGAGGCGGCAATCACCCAGGAACGCTCGGGCCTTCCGCTGGCGGAGGTCGAACGGATCATCGCGCTGGTCCGGGCCTTTCGCGACGCGGGACTCAAAACCAGCAGTGCCAGCGTTCGTCCTGCGATCCTGATCTGCCGGATCCTGCGCATGCGCCCGGGCACGCTTACGCCGGCGACTCGGTCTTTGTCCAGACCTGCCGCGACGTGCTCCTTTCCCAGGCCCGCCGCATGGGCTCAAGCCCGGAGGAGGACCGGCAAAACGAGGAGACTCTGTCACACCTGATCCAGGAGATCTGCGCTCTGCCCGTTCCCGCGACACATCCCAGACCTGAGGCAGCAATCCACGAGCTGGCGCCCGAGAACCTGATGGCGGAGCTGGGCGACGATAAAGAGGTTCAAGAACTCCTGCTTCGGAAAGTACGGGAGAAGGGGCTTAGCAAGAAGCTGCTCGCGGAGCTCATGAAGGGCTGAGGCACCCGTTTCCGGCGGAAGTCAAACGCGCGGCCACTTGAAGACGCGCTCTCCCTTCGCCATGATCATCAAGGCGTCTCGGTGTCTCATGCGCCGGGAGATGAGGAGGTTTCCATGACTCGCTGGACAATCAACGACATTCTGGCCGGGCGCGTGGAGGTCGGCACGCGCGTCACGGTCGAGGGCTGGCTCCGCACGCGGCGCGACTCCAAGGCGGGGCTCTCGTTCCTCCTCGTGCATGACGGCTCGTGCTTCGAGCCGATCCAGGTTGTCGCCGAGGCATCGCTCGCGAACTACCAGACCGAGATCCTGCACCTTACCACGCACTGTTCCCTACGGGTCGAGGGCACCCTGGCGGAATCAGAGGGCAAGGGTCAGCGCTTCGAGGTGAAGGCCCATCGCGTCCAGGTGATCGGCGGGGTCGAGAACCCCGACAGCTACCCGGTCTCGGCCAAGCGCCACTCCATGGAACACCTGCGCACTGTGGCACATCTGCGGCCGCGGACCAACACGTTCGGAGCGGTCGCGAGGGTGCGCGACTGCCTGTCGATGGCCGTGCACCGGTACTTCCACGAACACGGTTTCATCTGGGTGCACACGCCGATCATCACCACCAGCGACGCCGAGGGCGCCGGCGCGATGTTTCGGGTGTCGACGCTCGATCTCGCCAATCCTCCCAAGAACGAGCACGGAGGCATCGACTTCTCGGCCGATTTCTTCGGAAAACCGGCCAGCTTGACGGTCTCCGGCCAGCTCAACGTCGAGGCCTACTGCCTGGCGCTCAGCCGGGTCTACACCTTCGGGCCCACGTTCCGCGCCGAGAATTCGAACACCACCCGCCACCTCGCCGAGTTCTGGATGATCGAGCCCGAGATTGCCTTCGCTGATCTGAATGACAACGCCGACCTCGCCGAAGATTTCCTCAAGAGTCTGTTGCGCTCCGTTCTGGCCGAGCGGCCCGACGATATGGCTTTCTTCGCCCAGCACATCGACAAGGATTGCATCAACCGGCTCGAGGCTTTTGTTGACGCCAAGTTCGAGCGAATGGAGTACTCCGACGCCATCAAGGCACTGGAAGCCGCCGTCGCCAAGGGCCACAAGTTCGAGTTCCCCGTGAAGTGGGGCGTCGACCTCCAGTCCGAGCATGAGCGCTACCTGACCGAGACCCTGATCGGACGGCCCATCGTCGTCATGAACTACCCCAAACAGATCAAGGCGTTCTACATGCGCGTCAATGACGACGGCAAGACCGTGGCCGCCATGGACGTGCTCGCTCCCGGCATGGGCGAATTGATCGGCGGCTCGCAGCGCGAGGAGCGCCTCGACGTACTGGACGCACGGCTCGACGAGATGAAACTTCCCAAAGAACAGTACAACTGGTACCGCGACCTGCGGCGCTATGGCACCGTGCCGCACGCCGGTTTCGGCCTCGGTTTCGAACGGACGGTCGCCTACATCACCGGCATGGTCAATATCCGCGACGTGATCCCGTTCCCTCGAACGCCCGGCAACGCCGAGTTTTGATCGTTCCTCCTGTCTTGACCGGTCAGCTGGGTCGGGCTATCGTGAGATTGTGACTGTTTTCCAATCCTGACTTCGGGACTGTGCCTGGTCCCATCCATTCGGTCGTCACGCGACCCACTTCGCCCCCGCGCCGCCTTGATGGGCTGAAATCGGCGCACTTCCACGTATGGCTGATGAACGCATCCGGCGCCAGATCGCCTTTCTGGCCGCCCAGATGATGTATCACCGGACCGAATCCGAGTACTTCACCGCCAAACGCAAGGCGGCCCGCCAGCTCGGCGTCGAGTATCGCCACCGGCCGGGCGACCTGCCCACCAACAAGGAGATCCGCGACCAGATCCAGGCCATGGCCCGGATCCACGAGGGTCCCAAGCGGATTGAGCGGCTGCGCGACATGCGGCTCGATGCACTGCGGATGATGCGACTCCTGGCACGGTTCCGGCCCCGGCTGATCGGCAGCGTCCGGACCGGGCATGTCCGCAAATGCTCCGACATCGATCTCCACGTATTCTGTAACAGTGTCGCGCTGATCACCGACATCCTCATCGAGAACAACTTCCAGTACGACGTTGAGCACAAGCGAATCGTCAAGCACGGCCAGGAGCGAGTCTTCACCCACGTGCACGTCTATGACGAGCAGAGCTTCGAGCTCACTGTCTACCCCGAGGACAAGGCGCACTATGTTTTCAAAAGCTCGATCACCGGCAAAGCGATCGAGCGCGCCTCAATCGCCGAGCTCGAGGCGCTGTTGCGTGAGGAATATCCTGAGATCGGCGTCGACGCCGCCGTCGAGGCCCTCGAAGACCGGATCGACCCGTACCTGCTTTATCGGGTGCTCCTCGAGCCGCTCGAGGGGGTCAAGCAAAGCGCCCGGCATCACCCTGAGGGAGACGCGCTTTATCACAGCCTCCAAGTTTTCGAGCTGGCGCGCCAGGAGCGGCCGTACGACGAGGAATTCCTCCTGGCGGCGCTTTTGCACGACGTGGGCAAGGCCATCGACCCATCCGACCATGTCCAGGCCGCCTTGCAGGCCCTGGAGGGGTCGATCACCGACCGCACGACATGGCTGATCGCCCATCACATGGAGGTCCACGCCCTGCGGACGGGGACGCTGGGCGCGAAGGCCCGGGCGCGGCTTCAGCAATCCGAGTATTATGACGACCTGATGCTCCTGAGCGAGCTCGATCGCCGCGGGCGGGTCCGTGGAGCGGCCGTCTGCGAGCTGGAGGAGGCTCTCGAGTTTCTGCGCGATCTCGGACAGGAGGCGTAGCAAGGGTGATGAGCAGTGCGCGTGGCACAGCCCGCGCCGACCGTAACGTCTCTCAAGGGGCCCCAGGGCGATCGACCATTGGACCGTGGTCAAGCCGCTCGTTACATTGAAGCATTCGTTTCCGGATTAATTAAGGAAGAACCGGAGCTGTCTCGCGGTAACCCGACCGGGGTGGTTTCGCGCTCGAAGGCGCGGGGGGAGTGCACGTCGGTGACGATCCGGCGCCTCATTCTGAGCTATGGCATCGCCGCAGCCGGCGTGGTCATGGCGGGCCTGTCCCATTGGTGGCTGGGTCCGCTCATAGGCGACTCGCCGCCGGTTCGCCTCTTGCTCGTGATCGTGGTGATGGCCTCGGCGTGGATCGGCGGGCTTGGCCCAGGTCTGTTCGCCACCGGGCTGGGGCTGCTGGCGATCGTCGCAGCCAACGATGCGCCGGGAGATCTGACGAGCCTCTTGAACCGGCTCCTCCGGTTCGGATCTCTCGGCCTGTTGATCACGTTTTTGTTCGCCGGACTGCACGCGTACCGGCGCCGGGCGGAATTGACGGCGGAGGAGCTCCGCGAGAAGGTGTCTGTACTCAATAGCTTTTACGAGTCGTCCGTGATGGCGATGGGCGTCATCGAGCAGACTGAGAACGACACGCGCTTCATCTCCGCCAACGCTCTGACCGACAAGTTCTTCGGGCTGGCTCCTGGCACGCTGGAGGGAATCGCGGCCTCGAAGCTGCGTGTGCCTCCGGAGATGATGGCGGTCTGGATCGAGCGGTTCCGTGAGTGCCGGGAGACTGGCCGGCCGGTGCGGTTCGAATACAACCCCCCCTGCCCCTCGAGCCCGGCGTGGGTCGCTGCCACGCTCACTCCGATGGTCAGGCCCGGCTCGGAACGCGTGCTGTGCTCGTTCATTGTCGAAGACATCACGGAACGCAAGCAGACGGAATCGGACTTGCGCGAGGCCAAAGATCTGGCCGAGGCCGCCTGCCGCGCCAAGGACCGGTTCCTTGCCGTGGTCAGCCACGAGCTGCGGGCCCCCCTCAATCCCGTGCTCATCGCCGTTTCGTCGTTGATCGATTCAAACTCTGGGCTGGCGCTTGCCCCCACCCTGGCGATGATCCACCGCAACATCGAGCTGGAGGCTCGTCTGATCGACGATCTGCTCGACTTGTCACGGTTGGGCCGCGGTCAGCTCAGGCTCGACCTCGAGATCATCGACATGCACGAGGTGATCGCCTGCGCAATCGAGATCTGCCGCGACGAGACGCATCTTGCCGGCCTCGAGGTCGTGACCGAGCTGGGCGCGCGCCACCACCACGTGACCGCCGATCACGCACGGATGATGCAGGTCGCGTGGAACCTGATCAAGAACGCGGCCAGGTTCACGCCGCCCGGGGGCAGGCTCTCTATTCGTACTTCCAACGCGCCCGAGCCGTCCGGGAGTGTCGATGGACAGACGCCCGGCCTGTTGATCGAGTTCGAAGACACCGGGATCGGCATCGAACCGGAAATCCTGCCGCGAATCTTCGAGGCTTTCGAGCAGGGCCACGAAGAGATGCGTGCAAAGTCAGGTGGTCTCGGGCTGGGTCTGGCGATCAGCCGGTCGCTCACCGAGGCGCACGACGGCCGGCTCACGGCATCCAGCCGCGGTCGCGGGCTCGGCTCGACGTTTCGCGTCGAGCTCGCGACGGTTGCCGCAACCGTGATTCCGGCCCAGGCCGGACCGGGCGGCACAGCGATTGCGGCCCGGACCGGACCTGGTCCTGTGGCGCTTCCGACGGAGACCGGGATGAGCACTGCGATTCCTGGCTCGCCGGCGGCCGACCGGTGCCGGTCGGACCTGCGCATCCTGCTGGTCGAAGACAACAAGGATACTCGCCGGTACCTCGCGAGCGTTCTGAGACAGCGTGGCCATAGCGTCGTGACTGCCGACCGCGTCGCCACCGCCCGCGCCGCGGTGCACGAGGCCAAGGCTCCGTTTGACCTCCTGCTCTCCGATATCGAGCTGCCCGACGGCGACGGGCACTACCTGATGCGCGAGCTGAGCGCCAGCGGCTCGATGCGCGGCATCGCCGTGAGTGGCTTCGGCGCCGAAGAAGACCTGCGCCAGAGCCGCGAGGCCGGGTTTATCGACCACCTCATCAAGCCGGTGGACCTCAATCGGTTGGAGGCCGCCATTCGCCGCGCAACTGCGCCCTGACCCACGGGCGATGTCGGGAATCCCAGCGAGACCGTCCACTAGCGATCCAGCGCGGCTGCCGCCTCGATCACCCTCATACTCTTCCATTTTCCGCTTCGAAACCGAAAGTAGAAGCAGATCGCCATCGCGATGATGTAGGCCGTCGCGAACCACCAGGCCGCATAGACGCTGCCGCCACGAACGACGACCACGAGCGTCGGCACCACCATGATCGGCCAGGCGAGCGCAAATGTGAGCAGGGAAACAAAGCGGGTATCGCCTGCCCCGCGGAGCGCGAACGCGAACGTCAGGTTCAGGGCATCGGCCACGGAATACACGGCCACGCACCGGAGAAGCGTCGGGACGATCGCAGCCAGCGCCGCGAAGCTCTGCCGGTCGCGGTCTCCCTCGAACACGCTGACCAGCAAGCCCGGAAAGAGCAGGTACACTGCCGCCACGCCGCACATGTATCCGAATGCCCACTTCAGCCCGGTATAGGCGGAGCGCTCAGCGAGATCCGGGCAGTCTGCCCCCAGCCGCTGCCCGACAAGGATCGACACGGCCTGCCCCAGGCCCAGCATCGGCAAGATCGCGACCATGTTCAGCCGGACAGTCAGCGTGGTTGCCCCGGTGGCCGCCTCTCCCAGCCGCCCGACAAGCTGGAAGAACACGTTAAACACCAGCACGTCCATGAAGACCTGCGCCCCGCCGGGAGGCCGTATTTCATGAGGCGGCCGAACAACGCTCGCTCCGGCCTCCAACCGCGCAGGGTGTAAAACTGGCGACGGTACCTGGGTCGCAGAAAGAGCGCGAGGGCAAAGATCGCCGAAGTCCACGACCCTGTCACGGTCGCCCACCCCGCGCCCGCGATCCCCAGCTCGGGAAAGCCAGCCCGCCCGAAGATGAGCACCAGCGCCAGCCCGACGTTCACGGCGGTTCCCGCGGCCTCGATCAGGAGCACGGTCCAGGTCTGCCCGCGGCCGGAGAAAAACCCGTTGATCGCAGACATGACCAGCATCGGCAAGGCCGCGAAGCACAAGCAGCGCAGATAAATCGCCTCGAGCGCCTGCAAGGCCGGGCTGTGGCCGCCGGCCGCGATCACGTACGACGCCGCGGGCACAAAGAACAGAAATGAGAGTCCGGCCAGGATGGCGAAGTGAATTCCTTGCCAGACGGCCGGTCCAACCCGCTCGGGCCGGCCGGCGCCCGTGTACTGAGCGACGAATGTCGACACGTACCCCGCGGTCACCTGCAAGAGCCCGAACGGGAGCCAGAACCACAGGACCGCCGGAAACGACGCGGCCATCTCCCGCGTATCATGCCGGGCGAGCAGGATCGTATCCACAAACACCTGCACGGTCATGAAGCTCTGGCTGACGACAAGCGGGAGGGCTAGCGCGAGCAGCTCTCGGCTGCCGCCCTCGCGCGGCGAGCTTTTGGGGCGTATTGCCGCCCCGGCCGGCGGGCCGGCATCCGTCTGTTCGTCGATCGCTTCCGTGACCCCGCTCGCGCTCATCGATATTTTCCCGAGGAAGTGATCAACCTCAGCCCGCCCGACGGCGAGTCAGTTGAAACGGCAGGCGAAAGTTTGTGGTAGGTCAGGCTTTCCAGCCTGACGGCTTTGTCGTGGGTCCGGCTTTCCAGACTGACATCGGCCCGGAACGCCCGACCCACATCTGCGCAATCCCTCCGCCCGGTGCACGTATGAGACATCCCGCATTGCGAACAGGTTCACGCTGCATCTGATTTGAGAGCTTCTGCGGAGAGAACTCAAGTCGAGATTGATGACCCGCCCAAAAGAACCGATCTGAACTGGCTGCACACCGACAGCGCGGTGAATTGGCAAACTCGCTCTGGGCGTTCCCTTTACCCTCGCCGTGAAACCGGTAGAATGGAGTTTCGTGATACCCACCGCTTGACGCGATTGGTTTAGAGGGGCAGATTACGGTGTCTCCACCCGCCGCAACGACTCGAATCGGCCCGCGGCACGTCGTCGCCGCGGGGCGCAAGGAAGGTCCCGCATGACGGCCAGGCGGTTCATCATGAACGCGGGCCGTACCACAAAGCAGGGCCAGCAGATCAATATTGGCAAAGACCACGCCGAATACCAGGCTCTTGTCAGCACCTTGATCATGCATCCAGACGATATGAGAGAGGTCGGAATCCTCTCCGGAGGAACGGTCCGGGTCCGATCCGAGACCGGCGAGGGCACTGTTCCAATGCAAGGAGGGAAAAGTTCCCTCGGGTATGATCTTCGTCCCTTACGGCCCACCGACCTGCCGTCTCATGGGTCAAGACACCGACGGAACCGGCATGCCCACGTCCAAAGGGTGGGAGGTCGAAGTTGAGCCGGTCGCGTCAGAGGCACCCGCAGAGCCTCCTGCCGGCCCGGCTACTTCCTGACGCTCCGGGCACAAGTGAGAACAGCAACGTCCTTCAAAGAAGGGAGGATTCGCGTGCAAGCCATCAAGTATCCCGATTCCCTGGAGCCCGAGCGGACTCCGCTCACCGAAGGAATCGAGGTGAGCTACACCCCCGGCCTGGGAGTTGGTCGAGACGGGAAGGTACCGGCCGCGCCGCATCCGGGGCAGTTTGATCGGCCGGGAGCTGGGGTGAACGTTTGTCGTGCCGCCCGGTCCGGGCGGAAAGCAACCCCCGCTCAAGTAACGTCCTGCAAGAATGCCCGTTTTTGGGATTCAAGGAGGAGATCCGCGATGAGCCTGAAGATTGTTCAGCACGCCACATGCACGTTCTGCGGCTGCGTTTGCGATGATATCGAGCTGCACGCCAACACTGATCGCATCGTCAAGACCAAAGGCGCGTGCAGTCTCGGTGAGTCCTGGTTCAAGAACCATACCGCCGAACGGCTCTATCCCGATGCACTCATCGATGGACAGCCCGCCTCGGTCGATGCGGCCGTCCTGGCTGCTGCCGACTTTCTTCATGCGGCCAACATGCCATTGGTGTATGGCCTCAGCAATATCACCTGCGAGGCCCAGCGCGAGGCCGTGGCGCTCACCGAGATGATCGGCGGTGTGATCGATAGCCATACATCGCTATGACACGGTCCAACCGAGATCGCCGCCCAGTTGGGTGGCAAGGTGACTTGCACATTAGGCGAAATCAAGAACCGAGCCGACTTCATCGTCTACTGGGGAGGCAATCCGGCTGAATGCCATCCGAGGCATTTCACCAAGTACACCCTGACCCAGAAAGGGAAGTTCGTGCCCAATGGCCGCAAGGGTCGCACGATGGTCCTGGTGGACATCCGTGAGACTCCCAGTGTCCGGGCTGCCGATATCTTCCTGCAGATCAAGCCGGGAAAGGACTTCGAGGTCCTCACGACCTTACGGGCCTTGATCAAGAGCCAACCTGTGAACAAGGAGCTTGTCGCGGAAACCGGGCTGACGCTCGAGCAGTTGCAAGAGTTTGCCGACCAGATGAAGAATTGCCGGTTTCGGGGTGATCTTCTTCGGAATGGGACTATCGATGACGCGAGGGAAACACATGAACTCGGCCGCCGTGCTGGCACTGGCGGCCGAGCTCAATGCGTTCACCAAGTTCGTCGCCATGCCGATGCGCGGCCACGGTAACGTCACTGGTTCCGACATGGTGATGCGGTGGACCACAGGCTATCCGTTCGGGGTCAATCTGTGCCGCGGCTATCCGCGGTTCAACCCCGGGGAATTCTCGACGGTCGACCTGCTGGTGCGGGGCGACGTCGATGCCGCCCTGGTGCTGGGCGCCGATCCCGGCGCAACCATGCCCCAGCCGGGCATCGAGCACCTGGCCCGGATCCCGACCATCGTGCTGGACCCCAAGGTCACGCACACCAGCCGGCTGGCCCGCGTGCACATCACCACGGCCGCGACCGGCATCAGCGCGCCCGGGACCGTATACCGCATGGATGAGATCCCGTTACCCCTTCGGCCGGCGCTCGATTCGCCTTATCCGACCGACGAAGAGGTCATCCGCCGCATCCATCAGGCGGTATCGCCGAAAGCCCGCGTGGGCACCCTCGCCGGAAGCCAGGATGGCCACGACTCAGGGAATGCCCGACGAGCGGCTCTAGAGCCAGCGGAGACTCCATGCTGCGAATCAAAGGCGGGAAAGTATTATGATCCCGCGAATGGCATCGACGGCGTGGTCAAGGATCTTTGCATCGCGGACGGCCGGATCGTGTCGGAGGTCGACGGCGGCCGCGTGATCGACGCGACCGGCATGTTCGTCTTCCCCGGCGGCGTGGATATCCACACCCATGTCGCGGGCGCCGCGCTCAACTTTGCCCGGGCGATGACCCCCGAGAATCACCGCCAGGCCACGGCGTTCCTAGCACACGCCGGAACGCCGCGCCGGAATCGGCGGGCCCACCCCCACCACGTTCGCCACCGGCTATCTCTACGCCGGAATGGGCTACACGACCGTCATCGAAGCCGCCGTCCCCGTCCTCACGGCCAAGCACACACACGAAGAGCTGCGCGACACTCCCATCGTTGACAAGGGCTGCTGCGTGCTGATGGCCAACAACGAGATCGTGCTCGACCTCCTCGAAGCCGGCGAGCTCGAGCGGGCGAAGGATGTCGTCGCCTGGCTGATCTGGGCAGCCAAGTCCTACGGCGTGAAGGCGGTCAATCCCGGCGGGGTCACGGCGTGGAAGTGGGGAAAAGACGCCAAGACCCTCTTCGACCCGGTACCGGGTTACAGCAAGGTGACGCCGGCGACGATCATCGCAAGCCTGGCTCAGATTGTCGATCAACTCGGCTTGCCACATCCGCTTCATCTTCACTGTAACAACCTGGGTGCACCGGGCAACGTCGCCACGACCATCGAGACCATGAAGGTCCTGGAGGGTAACCGGGCTCACATGGCCCATCTGCAATTCCACTCCTATGGCGGCGACGATTGGGACACGATGAAGAGCGAAGCCGCCACGATCGCCGAGTATTTCAACGCCCATCCCAATCTCACCGCCGACGCCGGTGCGATCCTGTTCGGAAACGCCGTGACGGTCACCGCCGATGGTCCCTGGCAACACTTTCTCTATCAGCTCACCGGCCGAAAATGGGGCAATCTGGACGTCGAGAACGAGACCGGCTGCGGGATCGTCCCCTACACGTACAAGCGGAAGCAACCTGGTCAACGCCGTTCAATGGGCGGTGGGACTGGAGCTCTTGCTGCTGATCACCGACCCGTGGCGCATTTTCCTGACCACCGATCATCCCAACGGCGCCTGTTTCTGGCGTTACCCGGAGATCATTCACTTGCTGATGAACGCCGATCTGCGGCGGGAACGCGTCAAGGCACTGCCGCCCAAGGCGCTCGAGCGGACGCGTCCTGGCGGACCTGGATCGGCAGTACACGCTGTCGGAGATCGCCATCGATCACGTCCGCCGGGCCCAGCGCGAGCCCTCGGCCTGACCCAGAAAGGACACCTCGGCTTGGGCGCCGACGCCGACCTCACCATCTACAACGAGAAGCCGGACGGCGAACTTCTGTTCCGGTATCCGCGGTACGTGCATCAAAGGCCGGCGAGATCGTGGTCGAGGAAGGGGACATCCGCAACATCAGCGACGGCCGGGGATTTCGTCGTTCAGCCCGGGTACGACCCAGCGATCGAGGCGTATTTGAAGCCGTTGTTTCAGCAGTATTACACCATGTCCTTCGAGAACTATCCGGTGGAGACTGGATCGTATCGAACGGCCGGAAATCCGTGCCTGCAAATAAGCGAAGACGGGTGGCATGATCGTCCTGACCCTCAAAGAGCAGCCCGGTGTTCCGCTGGAGGCGGAAAACCTCTGTCCCGACGCGATCGCCGGACTGGGGCCGGACCAGGTGCGCGGCCTTCCCGTGTTCCTGGGGAAGCGCCAGTGCAAGCGTCGAAGATTTTTTCGACGTCGAGGGCTCTCCCGGCGACGAGCTCGAAATTCGGGGTGACGCCCGCAACGTGAAATGGATCGGCCGGGCCATGACGCGCGGCCGCATTTTGATCGAGGGCAATGCCGGTATGCACCTGGGTGCCCACATGAAAGGCGGAACAATCGAGGTCACGGGCAACACGTCGGACTGGGTCGGCGCCGAGATGATCGGCGGCCTGATCCGGATTCACGGCAACGCCGGCGGGCAAGTCGGGTCTGCCTACCGGGGGAGTACCGCCGGCATGCGCAATGGGGCGATCTTGATCGAGGGCTCGGCAGGCATCGAAGTCGGCATGCGGATGAAGCGTGGAACCATCGCCGTCCGGGGCCCGGTGCGGGATTTTGCCGGCTTGCAGATGAAAGGCGGGACCCTGTTCCTGATGGGAGGCGCCGAGATTCGCACCGGTGCCTGGATGGTCCGCGGCACGATCGTCGCCTTCAAGGAGATCCGGATGCTGCCGACATTTGCGTATGCCTGCGCGTACAATCCCGTGTTCTTGAATCTCTATACCAGGCACCTGGTCGCGCTGGGGTTCTCGATCGACAGTGCGGGCCGTGCCGGGGCTTTCCAGCGTTATATCGGAGATGCGTCTGTTCCCGGCAAAGGGGAAATCCTCGTGTGGCGGCCGGACGCCTGAATTCCGTTCCTTTGGGAGGAAGATCCGTGGAACGAACCGATCGCAGGGTGGTCGTTACGGGCCTGGGCATGGTCACGCCCGTGGGGCTGGACGTGGATACGACGTGGAAGTCACTGTGCGACGCCCGCGGGGGCGTGGGCCCGATCAAGTTGTTCGATGCCGGCACGTTTCCCACGCGAATCGCCGCCGAGCTCAAGGGCTTCGACCTTGCGCGCGACCTGGGGGAGGGTGCGTCGAACTGGGCCAGGCATGGCCGGAACACCCAGCTCGCGCTCGCGGCGGCCAGCCAGGCCGTCGCGGATTCGGGCCTGCTGGATTGCGCAACGAGACCCGGCGCGGTTCGGGGTTTACCTCGGCTCGGGTGAAGGGCAGCAGGACTTTCGGCGATTTGTCGACCTGGTCGAGCAGAGTCGCACGGGCGACAGGGTCGACGCCGGCCGGTTCACCGAGCTGGGATTGAGGCTCCTCCATCCGCTCGCCGAGGCCGAACAAGAAGCCGGCACGCCCGCAGGCCATATCGCCAGCCTGATCGGGGCGCGGGGGCCGAACGTCTCATGCCTGACCGCTTGCGCCGCCAGTGCTCAGGCGATCGGCGAGGCGACCGAGATGATCCGTCGCGGCCGCGCCGATGCGATCCTGGCCGGCGGCGTCCACAGCATGATCCATCCGTTCGGGATCACTGGCTTCGTCCTCCTGACGGCGATGTCGACACGCAATGACGAGCCGTGGCGCGCCAGCCGCCCATTTGACCGGGAGCGAGACGGCTTCGTGATCGGCGAGGGGGCGGGCATGCTGGTGCTCGAAGAGCTCGAACACGCCCGCGCCCGCGGGGCCGTTGTGTATGGCGAAATCGCCGGACATGCCTCGACGGCCGATGCCTTCCGTCTGACCGACAGCCATGACGAGGGCCGAGGCGCGGTCGTCGCGATGCGGCTGGCTCTCGACGACGCGCGGCTCGATGCTGGTGGAGATCGACTACATCAATGCCCACGGCACCAGCACCAAGACCAACGACTCGGTCGAAACCCGGGCGATCAAGCGAGCCATCGGCGAGCACGCGTACAAGATCCCGGTTTCGAGCACCAAGAGCATGACCGGTCACCTGATCGCCGCCGGGGGTGCCGTCGAGGCAATCGTCTGTCTGCTGGCGATTCGCGATGGGGTGGTGCCTCCCACAATCAACCTCGATCATGCGGACCCTGAGTGCGACCTCGACTACGTTCCCAACGCAGCCCGGCAGCGGAGGATCGATGTGGCTCTGTCGAACAGCTTTGGGTTCGGCGGCCAGAATACAGCTTTGGTGGTGCGCCGGTTCGCTGGCTGAGATGCCCTCGCACTCTTCTTAGACGTCCAGGCTGGGATACTCGCCGGGAACCACGAACCGCGACAGCCGGCGGTTGTTCCGCAAGATGACGATCTCGGCCGGAATGCCCACCGGTATCTCCGCGAGCCGTTTCTGGAGCCCGTCGAGGGCGGTGATCGACTGGTCGGCGATACTCAGGATCACATCTCCCTCTTCCATTCCTGCTTGAGCGGCGGGACCATCCGACTCGAGACTGACGACCTCGACGCCGCTTTCCTGGGTCAGGCCGAGAAAGCGGGAAATCGCCCGGGGAATGGGAACATCGCGCCCGTGCAGACCGAGATAGCCTCTGACGATGCGCCCATGCTGCATGATCTGCGTGAGAATGAGCTTGGCCATGTTGATCGGAATGGCGAAGCAGATTCCCTGAGCTGATGGGATGATCGCGGTATTGATGCCGATTACCCGTCCTCGAGAGTCGAGCAGCGGGCCCCCACTGTTACCGGGATTAAGCGCGGCATCGGTCTGGATCACGTTATCCACGAGGTGGCCCGTGATGCTCCGCAAGCTGCGGCCAAGTGCGCTGATCACTCCGGCGGTGACGGTCGAGTCGAAGCCAAAAGGACTGCCGATTGCCACCACAAGCTGGCCAACTCGCAGGCCGGCCGATTCGCCGAGCTGAGCGTGAGGCAGCCCGGAGGACTCGGCTTGAACGACGGCGACATCGGTCCACGGGTCGGCCCCGACCACGCGGCCGGCGACTTCCGATCCATCATTGAGCCGCACGCGCATCCGGCTCGAGCCGCGGACCACGTGGTGGTTCGTGAGAAGGAATCCATCGGGCGTGAACAGAAACCCCGATCCGGAGCCACCTTGGCGACGGCCGCCGTCGACCGCGATGGCCCGCAAATTGACCACGGCCGGGCCGAGCGTCTCGGCGACCGTCACAATCACCCGCGAATAGGCATCGAGGGCCTCTTGCTCATGCGCACGGGCGTCGGCCGCTGATCGCTCGGGCAGGGAGGACGTCGGTTCGGACTCGGAGTGATTGTCAGCCAGCGGCAGCACGAGTGGTTTCATGAAAGGCGCCCTTTCTGAGATCAATTCCCTGGGCACCTCTCATTGTATGCCACGTCGTCAATCCCGCGATCGACAGACTACTTCCCCTCCGCCCGGACGATCTTGTGGCAGTGGACGCAACTAAAGGTGAGCTGGACGTATGCGATCGTGGCCCCATCGAGGTTCCGCTCGCGGGCCGCCAGGGTCAGTCCCTTGTTCGCATATTCGAAGTCTCTCATCAGCTTCTGGTAGCCCGGTGTATCGGCGCGGACCCATTTCTCCAGGTAGACCACTGCGAGCATCGATTGCGCATTCTTTTCGATGGCCTCGTAGTCGCCCTTGGTGAGGCCGGCGAGAATGTTCTGAGAGGCCGTCAGCTTCTGCTTCATCCAGACGCTGGGTTCTGGTGCCTTGGGCTTGTCGTCATCCCCGCGAGCGAAATGGGTGGCCACCATCGCGGGGATCAAAGCCATCGTGAAGAGCGCGGCGAGTAATCGGCTCATTGGATTTCCTTCCTCCGTCATGTCGATCGATCGGAAACGAACGGATGCCCACGCAAAAACAAAAAGCCCCGCAATGCGCCTGGATGCGCAGCGGGGCCGCCTTAGCCTTGATCTTCGCTGCCCGCCTTGAGCAGCTTGGACTTCAGCATAAGCCATGCGGTCTTCCTGTCAAGGGACATCGCAGGCTTGTGGTGCTGGGCGGAGCCGGGGCCTGAGCAAGGCAAAGGCTCTCGGTGGGATTGCGAAAGAATGCCCCTCAACAAGCGATACGCGACTTAATTCGGATGACGGCGCATGTCGATGAGCGATTCGCCTCTCGGATGGAAGCATTCACCGAGTATTGGAGTCGTCCTTCGGGGAGCGTATGCACATCTTTCGCGGAGCGAAAGGCGACTTTATTGGAACCACGCCGCATGTCGATGAGCGATTCGCCTCTCGGACCGAAGGATCCGCAGAGCACCGGCGCCGTCATTTTGTCGCCTTTCGCTCCGCGAAAGTATGCTGTCTCGATCGGCGATTCGCCTCGTCGGACCGAAGGATCCGCAGAGCACCGGCGCCGTCATTTTGTCGCCTTTCGCTCCGCGAAAGCACTCACCTTCGCGGAGCGACCGGCGACTTAGTTGTCAGGCTGGAAAGCCTGACCTACGCGAGCCTGCGCTCCGCTGCGATCGGCGCAATTCTCCCGAGTCAGCCTGCGCCGGTCCGGGCGGAGTCACCGGTCCTGCTGGTGGGGGCGAGGCAGAGGGCGGGGCCACGGGCGCCGCCGGAGTCGCCAACGACCGGGCGAGCGGAAGGTTTGTCGCTGCCAGATAGACGCCCGCCTGGACCAGGCCGCCGGCGGTCACAAGCAACATCGTCAAGAACGAGAAGAAAACCGCCTCGCAGGTTTTCTTCCACCAGTCGCGTCGCGGGCCCCTGGGCATGCCGGATTTGACGAACCTCCGGGCCAGCATGGGAATCGTGACCGTTAAGGCAAAAGTCCCCTGGCACCAGTAGCGAATCGCGCGCTCGTACTGGGCCTCGCCGATCCAGATCAAGGTGAGGCAACCCAAGCAGGCGATCGTCACCTGGAGCATGACCTGCACGGCCGAGTGCTCCTTCCACGAGCCGAGAGCCACGGCGGTCAGCAAGATGGCGAGGAGGAAAAGGCTTGGGACGTCCAGCGTCCAGCCCGGCGGGATGAGGCCCTCCGTGTGCTCAAGAATTCTGACAAGCAGGGCCGTCGCCGCCGCGACCATGACGACGAACATCATGATCGTCCCGATCGAGAACCGAATGTTCCGGAAGAGCCGCATGGCCTCGCTCCTGGCGCCTCGTGCTCGTTTCGTTTCGCTTCGGACACACCATCCCGGCACGATCGTACAGAGGGATGACGTTGCGACCAAGGTCGAACGGCGCGGAATTCATCCCGAGCTGTGAAGACGGTTGATCTGCGCCGCCAACCGGTATCTATTGATGAGTTGCTGTGGTCCGTACGTGCCGACGTCATTTGAATCACCAGCAAAGATGGTGAGGAGTTCGCCCCTGAATCAGCAGATGCGTTCCGGTGGCGACCGCCGGGTCGCTCGTTGGCATGTACCGGACGTGATCCGGTGGGTCATCTGGTACCAGGTCGCGTTCGCCGTGGTCGCGACCATCGCGGCGCTCGCCGATCTGGGAGCCGTACCGCATTACCTGTTTCCACCGGAACGGATCTTTGCATTCTGTGGCTTGCTGGCACTGCTTTCGCCATTTGTCGTCCTGTTCCTGTGCGGGCTCCGGAAACTCGGTTTCGGACAAGTTGTCGAGGTGATTGCCAGCATGGGGCTTTTCGCGACCACGGTTTTCGCGCTCCTTCCTCTGGTGCAGTAGGCCCGCGGTGCACGAAGCTATCCGCGGATCACGCGACCTGCGGGGAGACCCGTTTGTGGACGAATTCGACAAATGCCCGGCTTCGGGAATCGGGGCTCGTGGCGTCCAATCGAAGTCAGCGCGCAGACAGATGGCCAGGGAACGTGGTTTTTTCGTAGGTCAGGCTTTCCAGCCTGACTCCTGGGGACGTCGGGCTGGAAGGCCAGCCCTACAACAACTGACTCGCCGCCCCTAACCGACGTTGCGCAGTTGCATGCATGTAAACGTCGATTTTCTCGAGCAATCGCTATAGGTGCAGGTCCGGGTCTTCACTACAAAAGGCGATCGTCACTCAACCGTTCCGGTAGCTTCAGGCCTAAGGACGCCAGAATCCGCGCCGGCTCGGCCGTGGGCCGGGCGGCCCGACGGAGGGCCAACTGCCTCCCGTCGGTCGTTTCCAATAGGATGTCGCCGACGGCGACATGGCCGAGCTCGCGGAGAATGACCTCGGGCGTCATCGGCCGAGGTTTGGGAGAGGACCTCGGCCGCTGCAGGTCGGGCTTGCGTATTTGCGTCTCCAAGCCAGCCTGCTTGGCCAGATGGTCGAGGGTCTTCCAGAGAGCGTAAGCGAGCACGCAGACCATCACGTGCGCCTGGGTTCGACCGCTGTAATGATGCCAGACCGGTCGTAGCAGCAGCTCGCTCTTGAGCACCCGAAAGGCACGCTCCACTACGGTCAACTGAATGTAGGTCTCCCAGAACTCTTCGGCCGTCCAGCCCCCTTGATTGCTCCGTAACAGGTAGGCGCCATCCGCCCTCAAAGCTGTGCGGTATTTCACAAGGTCCCAGCTCCAACTCAAGTGTGACCGATTCCCCTTGGTGATCGTGATGGCCACGAAGATCCGCGCCTTGGGAAAGCGACCCTTGATCGTACCGATGCACTCGAGGATCTTGTCGCGCTTCTTGAGCCGACCAGCCTCGATTCGCTGTCGGAGCTTTTGCAACGCCTTGGCCAACCCCCGCCGTTGACGGCGACGAATCGCCCGCTCCTTTTGACGCCGGGGCCGGCTCCTTGCCAGCAGGTAATGCACCTTCTTCCGCTTCAGCTGCTTCACTTCCACATCCGGATTGCCTTTCAGTCGCTGCCAGCCGCCGCTGCGCAATTCCTCCGCGAACGAGTTCAACTCGCCGCGTTTAGTGGCCAGCAGATAGCGCCGGCCGGATTGGTTGAGGAGCTTGAGGGTCTGCTTGCTGATCATGCCCCGGTCCATCACCCAGATCCGCTGTGATCGACCGAATCGCGTCTCGACCATCTTGACGATCATCTCAACCGTCTGAACATCCTGGGTATTGCCAGCGAACGTGAGATGGGCCAAGGGAAAACCCTCCCGCGTCACGATCAAGGCAAGCACAATCTGCTTGCAGTCGCTGCGGTGATCGCGGGAATAGCCACGACGGGCCAGGTCGTTCTCCTCGGCCAAGCCCTCGAAATACGTGCTGGTCAGGTCGTAAAGCAGCAGGTCGTAATCGAGCTGGAACAAAGTCCCGAGCCGGTCCTTGAGGTCGTCCTCGATCGACACCTGAGCCCGCAGCAAACGGTCCAGCGTTCGGTACAACCGGTCCTTGGTCACGGCGCTGTCGGGCACGCCAAGCAGGTCTTCCAAAGCCGTGGAGGCGTACCAATGCTCGGCCAAGGCGAACTCGCTACAGGGACCACATAGGCGATTGATGACCTCGATCGCCACAATATCGGCCGGTTGGATCGTTTCTTTTCCCTGCGGCAAATGACGGTCAACGATCTCATCGAGGTGCAGAAACTTCCAGAGCCACAGTCCCAACCACACGTCGCCGAATCGGCGACAATTGGTCCAGCCCACGGAGCTCAGGCGAATCCGCACAACGTCGGGATCATCCGGCGCCGGGACCTGGTCATCGTCAGGGAAGAGGCGGAGCTGCTGAGGGTCTCCCTGGCGGTTGTAGACACTCACTGTGCGTTGCCATCGCTTTTGCTCGTCATGGTTGAGCTCACCGAGATAAGCGACGACATGCTGACGCGGCCCTGCATCGGTGCGCACGCTCTCAACCAGGGCGTAGTAGATGTGGGTCTTGCCATCCTTGGTGCGGGTGTAGCGGCGCAGGAACATGGTGGCCTCCTCGCCATCCAGGATGACGGGGGGGCAGCATGAAATCAAGATACTAGGGTTCAATTAGATCTTCACTACATCGACGTGACGCCGGTTTCACTACGAAAAAACCGGGAACTTCCGCGGTTGCGCCCGCGTTTTGGGGCAGAATTCGCCACTAACTGCGCAACCTGGGCTAACGGCCGCTTCAAGGGATGTAACGATCATGGCGCGAAAGAAGGAACTGGAAATCCATCGCCGAGTCGGGACTGCCATGAGCGTGTTGCCATCCGCCCAGCGTACCGCTCACGGTGACGCTGACAACACGCAAGGCACTCGTCCTCAACCCGCCCTTGGAGCTGACAATCACCGCCGCGGGATTGCTCGATGCCCTGAATCGTCCGCTCGCCGCGACTTTTACGGCGACGCTGAGGAAGGTCGGCGCAGCCGTCACGCCCACGGTGCCGCTCGCTCGAGCGACAGCGCTATCGGCCGATGTCGTCGATGCCCTGCTGGAAAGGGGTTTACGCGCGGGCCGTTGTACGACATCGTGCGATCTGACTGATCGGACGGATTGGACCGATCCGACGGATCACACGCGGCGGGCGGCGTGGCTCTTCGGGCTAAAAACCCTGACGACCAGCCGAATTAATTCTGCTTGGGTCGTAAGAGCGCGGGCACGTCGGCCAGCGCTGCGTCGGGCACCACGAACGAGTTCTCCAGCAGCTTGTCGTCGTCGTTGATCAGCTCCGGGTAGCGGCGGCCCGGCAGCACGGTCACGGCGAACACCTCCTGGACTGCTGTCTCGAACCGCAGGAGCGCGACCACCTGCCGGGACGTCAGGTCAATGACGCAGACGCCGCACGTGCGCTCGTCCGCGGTCAGCCGCTCGGTGATCGGGATGCCGCTGAAGACAGCGCTTTCGCGCACCTGCGACAGCCCGACGAAGGCGAGTTTCCCGGCGAAGTCGAGCCCGCGAGTGAACCCCGGCACCTCGGCGATTGGTGTGTACGTGCTCGTGTTCGGGTCGATATAGCCAAGCGTCCCCGCACCCGACTCACAGACCCAGATTCGCCCGGCGTAAAAGCGCGGTGAGTGCGGCATCGACAGCCCGCGCGTGATCACCTCGCCCGAGGCCACGTCCATCAGTATGCCGCCTTTGGCCTTGTTCGCCCGCCAGCCGGCCGGCGTGTCGGTCTCACCCAGCGCGGTCACGTACCGCGGACGGCCGTCCACCATTCCCAGGCCGTTCAGGTGACAGCGGTCGGTGGGCTCGAGCGCCGTGACAAACGGCGGCCGCCATCGCGGCGCGAAGCTGGCCGAGCCGTCGATCGTGCACAGGCAGGAGAACCGGGTGTTCACGACCCAGAGCTCGTTGCCAGCGCCCCAGGCCATCTCATGGATCTGGATGTTGCCCGTGATGTGGCTGGAGCGGGGCAGGAAGCAGGCGTCGTGCCTTCCCGGCGGGTCGAGCTTGGCGGCAACGGCCGGCACGTCGACGTACTCCCAAACCTGGATCGTGGTGCCGAAGGCCAGGCGGTCGCCGGAACACGCCAGGCCCATCGGGGCCTGGAAGGCGCGGAAGTGGGTGTTCAGGTGGTCGCCCTCGTCCCGGACCAGGACGAGCTTGCCCGCCTGGTAGGTGGTGACCAGGAGCGACGCACCGAGCTGCCGCAAGAGCGCGGGGAAGTTCGGCGTGTGGACGGCCTTTAACGGCGCCGGGGGGGGCATCTCGGGGCGGCCAAGGTCCTGCGGCGGTCCAGCGGGGGAATCCGGTGTCGCCATGATTTCCACCATCCTCGTTCCCCGATTCGCGGAACGCCGAAGTCGCAACACGAGCAATCACGCACCAAGAGCAGGCGCCATCTTCCTGCTCTCGTTTGACACAAAGCTGCTGCGCACGTGCGCAGCCCCGATGGATGCCGTAGGTCCGGCTTTCCAGCCTGACTGCCGGGGACGTCAGGCTGGAATGCCGGACCTACGGATATGCCATCCTCCGGCGCAATGAGCTCGCGAGCAAGCACGATCTCCTCGCCGTTTTGATTCTCAAGCAGGCCGCGAACGACGCCGTCAGTGCGAAACCGGTGTTCTTGCGGCTTGAGCCGACGTTTGGCCGGCTCAGTCCACAGTGTGGGTTGCGCGCGTTTTCCCAGTCCTGGCGATTTGACGGGATACAACGGCCGCGCACGTTATTCCAGCGCTCGATAGCCGGTTGGGCCCATAGATCTCATAGATCTCACTCTCGCGTACGGTGAGATCTATGAGATCTATGGAGTCGGCGTGAGATCTATGGAGTCGACTTGAGATCTATGGAGCCGACGTGAGATCTATGGCTGAGACGGATCCTTGCTCGGGCGCATCACGTAATTGCCAGTAACTCTTCGAGCCGGGCCCGAATCCCTCCCGGCGTGTCAAAGCGCCGATGCGCGACCGAGCGCGATGAAGGGTGGGCCACGCGAAGCCGGCCTCCTCGCAGGCGCGGCGAAGCTCGGCGGCCGGAACGCAACCGCCGGCAAGCGTCTCTCTGAGCCACCTGTCGCACTCGCCCCGTTCGGGCCCTTCCGCGCCTGCTCGCAGCGCCTCCTCGACGGTTATCGTCACTGGCTCGTCGGACCAGACGACCTGCGGGCCCCGGCCGTCTCGATCTTCGATCGTGTAGGCCAGAGGCGGGGCGAGCGGCGCCAGATTGCCGCCGTTATCGAGCATGAGCACCCGCCGGCCGGCCGGGTCGCGCGGGTCGGGCACGAACAGAAAACTGGCGCGGCAGGCGCCGACGTACGCGATCGAGCCCAGGACCCGATGTTTGCCGTTGGCCGACGCGCCTTTGTTGAGATGGCTGATGAGCACGACGGCGGCGCCTAACCGCTCGGCCAGGTTTTTCAAGGGGGAAAGCACCCCGCGCAGCGCGGCGTTGCGATTGTCGTCCACACCTTTCAAGGATGCCGACACCGGGTCGATCACGATCAGCCGGCAATCGCCCAGGCGAGCGGCCGCAGCGCAGATCGAGTCGACATCGGCCCTCAGGCTCGGGAGCGTCTCTGCGCCGTTGGCCAGGACGACCGAGTCGATGAGATGGATCTTGGACAGGTCGGCGCCGGCCGCCACGAGCCGCGGGGCGATCGTCCGCGCCGGATCGTCCTCGGCGGACATCAAGATGCTGCTCCCCGCGCGGCTGGGCAGGTCGCTTCGCGGCAGAGCCAGCCCGCGCGACACCGCTGCCGCCAGGGCCAGCGTGACGAAGCTCTTGCCCAGCTTGGGGTCGCCGGCGAACATCGTGATCATTCCCAGCGGCACCCGGTCCGCCCACAGCCACTCGATCGTGCGCGGCTCGAATTGACCGACGCACGTCATCCTCACGCCCCGTTCCGGCTCGCCCGGCACAAGCGCCGCCGCCACCGGCTGTTCCGTCGCCGCCACGGGCCGGATCGCAGGCAGTTGGCCAGGCTCCAGCTTAGGATCAGGAGCTGCCGCAATGGTGAGGACCTGGAAGTTGGATTGCGTCAGAAACGCATTCCAGATGTCCTGCCGTTCGGAAACGCTCGCAGCAAGGAGTCGCTCTGCGAGTGGGCGAAACGCCGGTGACGCACGGCTCAGATCGAACCCGGGCCCCGGAACCGTCGTCCCACACCGTGCGAGCTGGGCCAGTAGAAAAGCATCTGAAACAAACATGAGCAAATACCGTTATGGGATAGCGCTCAGTGGTCAGTTGTGAATCGCTTGCGATCGATTGTCCCGGCCCAGCGCGACCGAGATCGTGGGCCGACGTCGCGTTCCGGCTAGGATACGACTGCCTGCTGCGTATGCGGCATGATGAATGTGCCTACGTTATTGGACTGACGCGCTTAATAAAATCACAAAATGGCCTGCTCGGGGCGAACAAGCGTTAAAAAAAACAGGGAGACCTCCCCCTGGTTGTCCGAAAAGAGGCCACAATCGCCTCGGCGAAATGGACAATTGAGAGGACAGGCAGCGCGGTAAGGGAACCACGTGCGGGGCGCACAGGCGGCCGACCGCACGACAACTGAGATGGCAGGAAACCGTCGTGAAAACATGCCACCCTTTGCCACATTTCTGCCACTTCCAGAACGCCTCACGCGTCGATTTTTCTTCGCCGTATGTCGTTTGAGAGTTTGGGGATCTGGCTAGGTAGGATTTGCCTGGGGCGTCAAAATCACGAGTGCCCACTGGTGACGCGAAAACTGCCATTATTTCGGCGCACCGGATGGGTGTCGATCGGGGATCGACGGCGCGGTCGATTCAGGGAAGAGGCCAGGAATAACGTTCTGGAATCCTCAAGAATTCGACGGATGCCAAGCTTAGAGAATCCCGGATCGCGGCGTCCAATAGAACCGAACGCCGCGACACACCGCTGGGCAATCCGGTCTTTTCGTAGGTCAGGCTTTCGAGCCTGACGATCCCGTAGGTCAGGCTTTCGAGCCTGACTTGCTGCGATGTCAGGCTGGAAAGCCTGACCTACAGCGTCGCGGGTGCCACGCCTGCGCGGGAAATCTCTAGCCCACGTTTCGGGGCGTTGAGAACGAAAATGTCCATCATCTTGTAAATGGTGACTCTGGCTTGATCTGAGGGAGATAACCCAGGAACAAATCCCGGTGTCAGTTCTCTCTGTCCAGCCTGTGTGGACTCGTCGCCGTCCTGGCACTTGCAATGTCGCAGAACAGCGTGTCCCAGGCGGCATTTGCCGTGACCTGGGTGATTCTTCTGGCCGCTACGATCCGCTGGGTGTTTGGACCGGACCCTTTCTGGCGTGGATTCGTGATATCGGGAGCGTCCTGCCTGTTCCTCTCACGCCTGTTTGCCACGCCGCCCACTTGGGGGCAACCCGATGTCATGGGTCTGGTCCATCCGATCCTGGCACTCACGCTGGCCACGCTTGTCGGCACGCTGGTGCGCTCGTGGGATCGTGGGGAGTGCTGGACACAGCAGTGACCGAGACCGATCATGGTCGTGGCCCAGCGAAATACGGCAACAAAGCCGTCTCGCTGCGACAATCATCCTTGGGCGCGTTGGGATGGCACACACATCTCCGGGTTCCGAACGCTTCGACGACCAAGGTGCCCAAAACCTGGTCGGCGAGCGAGTCGTGCAGAAATTCAGCGATTTCGCTCTTCACGTCGAAAATAGGCTCGTGGACACCGAGAAGTCGATCTACTTTTTTCGGGTCGAGCGGATCGATGGCCACTTCCTTTTGCTCAAGGCTGAGGGACGGACGTTGAGCGGTTGGGCCAGCGCCGACTCGGTGGTCACCGTCGAGCAAGCGATCGAGTTCTTCAACATCCAGATCCGGGACTATCCTCTCGACCCCTTTCCCTGGTTAATGCGGGCCATGATCTGGAGCGTCAAAGAGGAGTTCGACAAGGCCATTGCCGACAACACTGAGGCGATCCGGCTCGATCCCAAGAGCCCACTCGCCTACTGCGGCCGCGGTTGGGCGTGGGCAAGGAAGGATGAGTTTGACGAGGCTTTTGCCGACTACGCCGAGGCCATCCGACTCGACCCCAAGGATGCAAATGCCTATCGCAACCGTGGCAACGCATGGTGCGTCAAGCACGAGTACGACGAGGCGATCGCCGACTATGATGAGGCCATCCGCCTCGACCCCAATGTTGCAATAGCCTACGCGTGCCGCGGCTGTGCCAGGTTCGCCAAGCGGGCGTACGACGAGGCGATCGCCGACTATGATGAGGCCATCCGCCTCGACCCCGGCGACAAACTCGCCTATGACGCCCGCGGCTTCGCCTGGGTCCGAACGAAGGGGTACGACGAGGCCATCGCCGACTTCACCGAGGCCATCCGCCTCGACTCCGGCGACAAAAACGCCTATGGCGGCCGCGGCTACGCCTGGAGCGAGAAGAACCAACACGACAAGGCCATCGCCGACATCACTGAGGCCATACGGCTCAATCCAAGCAACGCTATTGCCTACTACAACCGCGGCTGCTCGTGGATCGAAATGAAACAGTACGACAATGCCGTCGCCGACTTCAGCGAGGCCATACGGCTCGAGCCCGGAAACGCTTACGCTTACAGTGCCCGCCGCTACGCGTGGTCCGAAACGCCCGGTGTCCGGATGCGAGTCTTGCTCGGTGGGGCCGGAATCGGCGCTCTGGCCGGGCTTATTCTTTTGTTTCTCGGCGTGCGCGAACACGAACCGTGGCTTGCCGTCGGAGCGGGGTTCATCGCCGCAGGGATCATCTCTGGGTATCTTTTCCTGATGACGCTCCTGCGGACCAACCCCGCGACGCGGGCGATTCAGGCGCCGCCCGCCCAATCGGAGAGCGCGCGACCAGCGTGATCTGCCGTTGTCTTGCGGGCGGCCGTCACGAGAAAGTTCTGCAACGTGCCGCAAGCAGGCCGGTCGCCGTGGCGATGTCGATGTCTGCGACCAGCAATCCTTCCTGTCCGTAGGGCTGGTAGCTGAGAAGCGTGCCATCCGGACGGACGATCGCCGACGTGGTGGGAGAGCCAGGGCTCGCATAATTGACGGTTGCGAAATAGCAGGTGTTCTCGGCCGCGCGGCACAGGGCCGCTTTCTCGTGAAATGTATTCGCGGGATCGGCGAAGGTCACCGGCCGGTAAGATCCGGATTCCGCTTCGTGGAATTGTGGGTGAAACACAATATGTGCTCCACGGCGGGCGGACCAGCGGACGGTCTCGGGGTACCGCCAGCCTTCGTGGCAGATCGCGACGCCGAACTTTAGCGGGCCAGCTTGAAAGACGCGGCGGCCCGAGCCTGGTGTGTACGTGGCCTCTTCCGAGGGGTCGATCTGGACCTTGTCCTGAAAGCCCGCGATCGAACCGTCTTGATCGACAACCAAGGCGGTCGCGACCAGCCCGCCGTCAACAAAGCGTTCCGTTCCGAGAACGACGGTGATTCTTGCCTTGGCGGCTGCTTTTGCGATGACCAACCAGGCGTCTTCGAGGAACTCGGGATCGGGCGGCGGGACGGGTTTGCCAATTGCTCGATATCCGGGGACGTAGCATTCCGGAAAGCAGATGATCCGCGCGCCCTTCTCGGAGGCTTCCTGGGTGGCCTGCTCGACGAGCGTGATCGATTCAAATGCTGTCGCCGGGAACTTGATGTTGGCGAGTGCGATTCGAATGGGGTTCACGACTTTCCCTTTGCAAGAGAGTCCCCTGCCCGAAGGTCGATCGCAGATCGGACCGACTCTTCGATTTGCGCGTGAAGGCGCTTGCGACGCAATTATATTGCAAACAAGCCCGTGCGCGGGTCGTCTCGGGCGCAAGTGGAGTTCCAGAATATCGGGATCCTTGTTGAAACCGAGCGGTTCGCAACGGATAATCCAGGCCGCTATCGACGTCGTGCATGGTCAGTGGCCTGAAAGAGTCGACAGAGAAAGCGCGAAAAGCGACGGCAAAGACTGCAAGTCGTCACTCCATCGAATCGTCGCCGCGGGGTCGGAGAGAATCATGGATCTGAATCAAGCAATCCAATTCGCACAGCTTGTCAACGCGGCGTACGCTATACCTCCCACCGACCTCACGAACTCGGCCGGCAACGCGCTGGTCGTGGGCGGCATTGCGTACACGGTCGTGACGACAATTTATGCCAACGACCTCGCGACTGACGTGAATCCCAGCCGCGGCAATGACCTGGTCTCGATCGGTCTGATCTGCCAGGCCGATGCAAGCGGGGATGTCGTGATCGCGATTCGCGGCACGGAAGGAATTATGGAGTGGGTCAACGACGCAGAGTTTCTGCTGGTCACGTGCCCATTCCTCGCGGGTGCCGGCCACACCGAAGACGGCTTCACCGCCATGTACAATTCCCTGAGCACGAACACCGCACCCGGATCGCTCAGTGTCGCCAGCGCACTGGCGACCCTACGCTTCAAGCAACCCGTCCGCTCCTTGACGATTTGCGGCCACAGTCTGGGAGGAGCCCTGGCGACACTCTTGGCGCTGGACGTCGCGGCGAATACCACCTTCAACGCCCCGACGATCTTTACGTATGCGAGCCCGCGCACCGGAGATCCGGCGTTTGCCGGCACATTCAACCAGGTGGTCAAGAATTCTTTCCGGGTCGCCAATCGAATGGACCTGGTTCCGAAGCTACCGTTGCCCCCGTTCTACGAACATGTGAACCAGGAATACGATTTGAACCCGATCCGGTTGCTGCCGCTCCCACCCAAGATCCTGGTCGATCCCACGCTCGTGTGCGAGCACAGCCTCGTGAGTTATCTCTATCTCTTGTCGGTCGTCGCCGGTGGCCCTGTCCTCGCCCTCGATCCAGAATGCCAACCATGATCTGTCGCAGCGAGTTGAAACGGCTCCAGGACCAGCGGGATTATCCCTCGCTCTCACTCCTGTCCCCCACGCACCGAACGGCTCCGGCGAACCGGCGGGACCGGATCGTCGTGAAGAACCTCGCGGCGGCGGGGCTGAAGCGCCTTCATGGCGAGTTCAAGAAGCGCGAAGTCACCGCCCTGGTCAAGAACCTGAACCGGCTCGTCGATCGCGTAGACTGGGAGCATTCCCTGGAAGGCCTGGCCCTGTTCGCAAGCCGGGACGTCGCCTCGGCCGTTCAGCTCCCGTTCCGGCCGAGGGCGAGGGTCGTGATCGACGCAACTTTTGCGACGCGCGACCTTGTGTATTCCCTCAACCGGTCGCCACGGTACCACGTCCTGGTCTTGACCGAGAAGCCGACGCGGCTGTTCGAGGCGACGACACACGTCCTCACCGAGTACGCCGCCAAGCCGTTCCCGATGGTCCACAAGGGGCCCGGCGGGGCGTCGCGTCTGCCCGGCGGCCAGGGGATCAACCGGTCCGCCGTCCGCGATGAGTCGCACCGGCAGTTCTTCCGCCAAGTCGATGACGCCCTGAGCGCCATCCAGAAGGAGGACCACCTCCCTGTGGTGGTTGTCGGTGTCGATCGCTACCTCGCGTTCTACCAGGAGGTCACGAAGGATCCCGACGCGATCGTCGGCGTGGTGGCGGGGAGCCATGACAACCCGAGTCCCACGGCCCTCGGCAAGCTCGTCTGGCCCATCTTCAAGGCGGGTTCGACCTTGAGGCGCACCCGCGCGCTGGCCCGCCTCGGCCAGGCGGTGAGCGTCAACCGGCACGCGTCCGGGATCGATCAGGTATGGCGTGCCGTGTTCGAGAAGCGCTGCCAGACCCTGCTGGTCGAGACCGGCTTCGAACATCCCGCCGACGTCGCTCCGCAGGGCGATCGTTTGCTCCCGTATTCCGGGATCGGAGCGTCGGCGCTGGACGACACGGTGGACGAGGTGATCGAGCGGGTCATCGCCGATGGCGGCGAGGTGTTCTTCTACGAGCCGGGTGTCCTCGATCTTCACCAGCGGATCGCGGCCGTGCTCCGCTACTGAGCCAGCCCGGGAAACCGGACGACCCAAATGCAATCGGTGCTCAGTCAAGTGATGGGAACGGGGTTTACGTTCCCGCGAACGAGCGGCTCGGCTTCGGCTTGCCGGACCATGGCTTGGCGCAATTCTGCCAGGTTTTTCATTGAGGCGACATAGTCGGGATGGTGCTCGCCAAGCGCTGTTCGCCGGATCTCCACTGCCTGTACGTAGAGCGGCTCGGCCTCGTCGAGCCGACCCAGTGTGCTGTAGAGCTCTGCCAGGTTGTGGAGTGAGGCGGCGTAGTCGCTATGCCGTTCGCCCACGGCCTTCTTGCGGATTTCCTTTGCCTTCTTGAAGAGCGGCTCGGCGTCAGCGGGGCGGCCCATCGCTCGGTACAACTGCGCGAGGTTGTCGAGCGACGTTGCGTAATCGGCATGTCCCTCTCCCACAGCGGTGCGAAAGATGTCGGTCGCCTGGACAGCCAGCGGCTCAGCCTCTGGGTAGCGCCGCATTGCTCGATACAAACCCGCCAGATTGTTCAGCGACGCGGCATAGTGGGCATGCCGCTCGCCCAAGGCCGTACGATAGATTTTCGTCGCCTGGATCTGAAGCGGCAGCGCTTCGGCCTGACGTCCCGTCAATCGATAGCACGCTGCCAGATTGTTGAGCGAGGCGGCGTATTCGGGATGCTGTTCGCCCAGGGCTTTGCCGCGGATTTCCAATGCCTTCTTGTAGAGTGGCTCGGCTTCGGGCAGGCGGCCCATCTCTCGGTACAGCTCGGCCAGGTTGTTCAGCAAGGTCGCGTAGTGGGGATGCCGGTCGCCGAGGGCCGAACGATAGATCTCGGTCGCGCGAACGTAGAGCGGCTCGGCCTCGGCCAGGTGGCCCATTGCCAGGTACAACTCCGCCAGGTTGTTCAGCAAGGCCGCGTAGTAGGGATGTTGCTCGCCAAGTGCCGTGCCGACAATGTCCTTGGCCTGGACGTACAGCGGCTCGGCCTCGGCGAGCCGCCCTGTCGCCCGGTACAATTCCGCCAGGTTGTTCAGCGAGGCGGCGTAGTCGGGGTGCCGCTCCCCCAGCACATCCCGACGGATCTCCGTCGCCTGGAGGTAGAGCCGCTCTGCCTCGGCGTGGCGGCCCATCGCTCGGTATAACTCCGCCAGGTCATTCAGCGTGGCGGCGTAGTCGGCATGCCGCTCGCCCAGAGCCTTTCGGCGAATCTCTTTCGCCTGAAGGTAGAGCGGTTCGGCTTCGCTGAGACGGCCCATTGCCCGGTACAACTCGGCCAGGTCGTTCAATGTCGCACCGTAATCGGTATCTCCCTGGCCCGTTGCTTTCTTACGGATCTCCTTCGCCCGCAGGTAAAGTCGCTCGGACTGGGCGTACTGGCCTCGCGCATGCAGGTAGTTTGCGGCACGATGGTGAATCAACCCCGCCTGGGCAAGCGCCTGACAATCCTCGCCGACGCGGGACAGGGCGGCAAGTGCGTGGGGCAACAGCCGGCCGCACAAGGGCCAGTTCTTGTACTCGACGTCCGGGAACGCGCGGGCAACGGCACGGATCGCGCGCTCGCACCACAGTCGCCGGGTGTCATCGCCCATCGCCGCTTCGATATCCATCTGGACCAGCCGATGGATACTGTAGGTCTCGTCGCGGCCGTCGGTCTGGATCAGCGAGAAGCGGCCCAGCGGCCCGAGCAGGTCGTTGACGAGCAAGGGGTCGTGATCTGCCTTCATGAGCGCCGCCCCGCACCGCGGGCCCAAGCTCTGGAGCGCCTCGGATCAATAGCCAGAACGGGATGGCTTCCGGGGCGAGGAAAGCACTCAGCCGCAGCACATCGGCGGCGGCTGGCGAGTCTTCTTCCACGGCCTCGAAGTTGGCCAACCAGACTGTCGGCACGGACTTGTTGTATTGTCCGAATGCCGGCGAGCGCGCTTCGAAGAGCTTGAGACCGCGAATCCGATAGGTTTCGAGATAGCGCCGAAAGCTCGCTTTCCGTTCGATGATGTAAGCCGCGGCTTGTTCCAGAGCCAGCGGAAGTCCGTCGAGCGCGCCGGCAAGCTCTGCCGCTGCGGCCCGTTCCGCTTGATCGGCATCCTGAAAGCGGCACCGATCGAGAAGAAACGCGGTCCCTTCCGCGACGGTCAGTCGTTTCAGCTCGACCGGATTGAGAATGCCAAGGTCCTGAAAGTCCTGAGCACGCGACGTGATCAGAACGTGCCCGTGGTCAACGAGGGGAAGGAACGGTTTGAGCACTGCGGGCAGGTCGGCATTGTCAAAGATCAAGAGCCAACCGGGCTCGGTCGCCAACCACTGCTTGAATGCGAGGACCGCCTGGTCCAGGTCGTTTTCCCTGTGCGGCAATTTCATCAGCCGCGCGAGCTCGCCGAAGCCGGCTTTCAGGGAAAGCTCCGATTCCGCATCGAGCCAGAAGACGGCCGCGTACGTGTCACGATAGTGATAGGCGTATTCGACGGCAATCTGGGTCTTGCCGAGTCCGCCCAGGCCGCTGATGGCCTGGGCCTGGACGGCTTTCTTTGGCAGCGCGAATCCCCTTCGTATCGCGGTGACCACACTCTCTCGACCGGTGAAGAATTCGTTGCGCACGTACGGAACGTTCCAGGGATGGGATGGATCGAATGGCTGTCTGACCGAGGCCGGTGTCGATTTCTGGTCGCGCGGGTGGGCCTCGCCAAGCTTCAAGCAGTCTCGTATGAACTGGACGGTCGCCCAATGGATTTCTGTATCCGTCGATTGTGGCGTGCAGATTGTGCTGTGGTCCTCGTCGATGGGATAGAGATCGGCACCGGAAACGCCAGGGTCGGCATCACCCGGTGCAACGACCAGGCCGACAACAGGCATCGGCTTCATTTCGTAAAATGCGAGCGTCTTGATGTCAACGCCGTCTCGGGTCACAAACTCGGAATACCAGTCTTTGAGCTTGCGCAGGAGCGGCTCATGGGGCCGGAGTTCGTCCACGGAGATGGTCGCCCCCAAGAACGTTCGGAAATACGTCACCCACTTTGCGAGGTCGGCCCCGATGTGCGGGGTCGCGATGAAACACACACCGCGCGTCTGTTCGAGAAGCGTTTTCGGTTCACTTTGGGGGCGACTGCCGCTGGCCATGCGCAGCAACTCTTTGATCAGCAGGCCGCCCATGCTGTGGGCGATGAACACAACCGGACGCTGACCGATCCCTTCCTTTTTGAATCGGAGCATCACGCTTTTGGCCCGGTCGTAGAGTGGCATGGCAAAACCGCCGGGAAACCACCACTGAATGATGGAAAGCCGCCGGCGCTTGAAGGCGGCATTCTCATAGCCGAGCGACCAGACGCCGACGTTGGGCGCCTCCACACCAACCCACGCCGGCCAATGGCGGCCCGGTAGTCCCCAGTAGTCTCGCGGATTGCCGTTGAGACCGTGAATGAAAACGACATCTCCGCGTCGTTGCGGATTGTCGCAGCCGCTGACCCGAATGAGCTCCGGCATGGCTTCCTCGACACTGGCCTCGACGACTTCGCCCGTGGATCAGGTCATTCTAATGGTGCGGCTGGCGCGGGTGAAGAGGATAGCACGGTGACTAGACTGCAATCGTGATCTCCTGAAATGACCATCACCGCGCAAATGACTGGTCACGAGTCGATCCATCGCGAATCGTTGAGCGATTGAGCCAATCTGTTCAAAATCCCGTTGACCGCGCGATGAGCGGTGCAGAAGCTCGTGTCATCATTCGAAAAGCAGCGAGCCGCTCCGTGGCGCCGGGTTGACATCGTCGCCTTCACGTCGTATGTTTAACAACCGTTAAGCAACCGTATCGCATTGGTCCTACCGCCGTGAGAGCCCCTCTTTCGCCATGCCTTGGGGGCGACGATTTCAGACGGGAGCGATTCCATGGGACGCGGCCATCCGTCGCTCCGGCTCATCGTCGGAGCTTTGATGCTGCTCTCGCAGATGGGCCGCCTTGCTCTGGGGGAGAACCCCTGCACCGCAAGATCGACCGGTTGATCGAGGCGAAGATCGAGGGAGAAGTCGCAGCCTCCGCGACCGACGCCGAGTTCCTGCGCCGGGTTTGTCTCGACCTGACGGGGATGATTCCGACGTCGACCGAGGCGCCGCGCGTTTCTCGACGATCCGTCTCCCTACAAGCGGCAGAGGCTGATCGACCGCCTGCTGGCCGGCCCCGAGTACGCCCGGCGGATGCAGGACGTCTTCGACGTGATGCTGATGGAACGTCGCGACGACACGCACGTGCCGGCGCGGGAGTGGCGTGCGTTCCTGCGGCGGGCGTTCGCCGAGAACATGCCGTACAACCAGCTCGTCGCCGAGATCCTCTCGGCCGATGGGGCCGACCCCGAGACGCGTGCGGCCGCCAAGTTTTACCTCGACCGCCTGGCGGATCCCAACTTGCTCACGCGCGACATCGGCCGGATGTTCCTCGGCCGCGACTTCCAGTGCGCCCAGTGCCACGACCATCCGCTGATCGACGACTACAAGCAGGCGCATTACTACGGGATCTTCGCCTTCCTGAACCGGACGACCTTGTTCGAGGACGACAAAAAGGTGTCGGTGCTCGCCGAGAAGGCGGAAGGGGACGTCACATTTACGTCGGTCTTCAAGAAGAAGGTCACGCACAAGACCGGCCCGCGCATCCTGGATGGCCAGGCGGTCGACGGAGCCGAGCGTGCCCAAGGGGGCCGAATACCTGGTCGCTCCGGACAAGGCGAGAAAGGTCCGCCCGATCCCCCGCTACAGCCGCCGCGCCGAGCTGGCCGCGAGCTGACATCGAGAGGCGGTCCCCGAGTTCAGCCGCAACATCGTCAACCGCCTCTGGGCGATCTTGATGGGGCGAGGGCTGGTCCATCCGGTCGACCTGCACCACTCCGAGAACCCGCCCGCCGATGCCGAGCTGCTCGATCTTCTGGCCCGCGAATTCGTGGCGATGCGTTACGACATGAAGGCGTTCCTCCGCGAGCTGGCCCTGACCCGGGTCTACCAGCGATCGAGCGAGCCGCCGCCCGGCTGCCGAGTCCAGCGACGAGAGTGCCCCGGGGGTCGGCCTTTGTCGTCGCTCCGCTCAAGGCTCTGACTCCCGAGCAACTGGCCTGGAGCATCATGCAGGGGCTTGGCCTGGTCGACACAGACGCGGCAGCAGGCCGAGGAGCAGCTCGACGGCCACGACCCCAAGATGCGCGACATCCTGCAGACCGACGACAAGCGGCGGGCTCTGCGTGTCACGCTGATCGAGGAGGGCGTTCACGACCAGTTGCAAAGGAACGTCGCGCCGTTCGTGCGGCAGTTCGCCGCGGCGGCCGGCCAGCCCCAGGATGCGACCGAGCCGACGGTCCACCAGGCCCTCTTCCTCAGCAACGGCCGCCAGGTCCAAGCGTGGCTGGCTCCGTCGGCCGGCAGCCTGGTCGGCCGGCTCGCGGCATTGCCGACGCCTCGGCCATCGCCGACGAGCTTTACCTGAGCCTCTATACCCGCCGTCCCACCGAGGAAGAGCGTGCCGAAGTGGCCCGCTACCTCGCGGACCGCGGCAAGGAGCGCGTGCCGGCCTTGCAGGAGCTGGCCTGGGCCCTGCTGGCATCGACCGAGTTTCGGTTCAACCATTGACCTTGCCTTCGATCCGAGGAGCACGGCTCAGCCCATGCGGTACTCATTCCAGGAGACCACCATGCGTTGTTCTTATGCGTGCGGATCGGCGGACCACGTGATCTCGCGGCGGTCGTTTCTCGGGGCGGCCGCGGCCGGGCTCGGCCTGGCCTCGGGCTTTTCGGGCATGATCCAGCCGGCCGTCTCGGCCGAGCTCGCGCGACGGGAGCGGCAGGTGCTCCTCGTCTGGCTCGCCGGAGGAGCGAGCCAGCTCGAAACCTGGGACCCCAAGCCCGGCACCGACACCGGCGGCCCGTTCCGGTCGATCGAGACCTCGGTGCCCGGGGTGCGGATCTCGGAGCTCTTGCCGCTCACCGCCAAGCAAATGCATCGGATGGCCCTGGTGCGCGGCGTCAACACCAAGGAAGACGACCACGGCAAGGGCCAGTACCTGATGCACACCGGCCGCCGCGAGGCTGCCGGGCCAGGAGTACCCGCACCTGGGGTCGCTGGCCGCCAAGTACCTGACCTCCGATCAAAACCCGCTGCCGGGCTTCGTCCATATTCAGCCCGGCGGCGGCGGGCTGAGCGGGCGCGAGGCCGCGTTCCTCGGCCCCAAGTACGGCTCGCTCGTTCTGGGCAACGGCCATGCGCCGGCCAACACCACGCGGGCCGGCTCGCTCGGCGACGCCGGCGCCGCGGGACGCGAAACGCTGCGGCACCACCTCAACGACCGCTTCGCCCGCCGCCGCCGCACGGCCGAGACCGACGCCTACACGACAACCTATGAACAGGCCCTGCAGCTCATGGAGCGCCGCGACGTCTTCGACGTGACCAAGGAGCCCGCGCGCGACCTGGACCGCTACGGCACCCACGACTTCGGCCGCCACTGCCTGCTCGCCCGCCGGTTGCTCGAGGCCGGGGTCACGTTCGTCAAGGTCACCCACTCCAACTACGACACCCACAACGAGAACTTCGACTTTCATCTGGAGCAGGTCGGCGAGTTCGACCAGTCGTTTTCGGCCTTGCTCGACGACCTGGCCCAGCGCGGGCGGCTCGAGCACACGCTGGTGATCGTGATGTCGGAGTTTGGCCGCACGCCGCGGATCAACCACCTCTACGGCCGCGACCACTGGAGTGCCGCCTGGTCGGTCGCGCTGGCGGGAGCGGGCATCAAGCCGGGCGTGGTCCTGGGCAAGACCAACGCCAACGGCACGGCCGTCGTCGACGGCCAGGTCCACTGCCGGGCATTTGTTCCACACCTACCTGCGCGCCGTCGGGCTCGATCCCGTCCGAAGCGTTCGAGGTCAACGGCCGCGCCGATCCAGGTCGCCGACCCGACGGCCTCGGCCATCAAGGAACTGCTGGCATGACGGCCGATCGCCGGAAAAGACTCACGTCGTCAAGGAATTCACTCACAAGAGTCCGCTGATCGCCTGCCGGTTCGACGCCGCGCGGCCGGTACGTCTTCGCCAGCGCCGAAGACAGCACGGTCCAGCGCTGGGACCTGGAGACCGGGCAAGGCGGCCGCCCTGGCCGGGCACGAGAGCTGGGTGTTTGCCCTGGCGCCGCACCCCGGCGGCGAGGCTGATCGTCACCGGCGGCGGCGACGGCCAGCTCATCTGGTGGTCCGCGACGGCCGAGAAGCCCGAGCCGCTGCGCCGGGTCGCAGGCACACCGGGGCTGGGTCCGCGCCGCTCGCCATCAGCCCCGACGGCTCGGTCGTCGCCTCGTGCGGCAACGACCGGATGGATCCGCCTCTGGTCGTTCGCCGACGGCTCGCCGCTGCTCGAGTTGCCCGGCCACGAAAGGCCCGTCTACCGGCTCCTGTTCACGCCCGGCGGCCGCACCTTGATCTCGGCCGATCTCCGCGGCCTGGTGATCGAGTGGGACCACCGGCCCGGCAAGGAAGCACGACGGCTCGACGCGGGCAAGCTCTACCAAGCACAACGCGGCCGGGCAGGGGGTCGACTACGGCGGCGTGCGCGACCTGTCGCTGAGCAGCGACGGCAAGTACCTCGCCTGCGGCGGCCTGATCGAGGCAAGCAACCCGCTCGGAGCCGTCAGCAACCCGGCGATCCTGGTCTTCGACTGGCAGACCGGCAAGGAATTGCGGCTGCTCCGGCCCAAGGAGAACGTCCTGGGGCTGGTCTCGGGACTTGCGGTTTCCACCCTGCCGGGTTTCTTGATCGCGGCCTCGGGAGGCAATGCCGGCGGCCATCTCTGGTTCTGGAAGCCCGAGCAGGCCAACGAGTTTTTCAAGCTCGCGCTTGCCGAACACCGCGCGCGACATGGACCTGCACCCCGACGGCCTGCGAATCGCGACGGCGCACCACGACGGCAAGCTCCGCGTCAGCCGGATGAGCCCGAAACCCGCTCATTGAAAAAGAATTCTGTAACCGACGTCGGGCCGGCGAACACAATCCAGTAGGCGGGTTGTGCGCCGGTATACGTTGAGACCATGCAATGCCCACCGGCACCATCGCTGGGCGGGCAGTCCGCTAACGCACCTGTTATTCAGCGTGCTCCGCTTCACCCGCGAGGATCATGTGGCCCTATCTAGCGGAAAAACGGTGGGCGCTTGCGTCCACAATGCGGCCTGATGGCCGCGCCGCTGTGGCTGCAACTGGGTCGAGGCGGCGTCACGGCTCTCATGGGCTCACGCCTTTTTGAAAACTCCACCGACGACATCTTCCCGTGCAATGGTCCGGAATTTGCGACGGGACTACGAGATTTCATCCTTGGCACTCGCCCGTCATCTGCGCCGGAGGATTGCCATCACCAATTCCCCTGGAGAACAACCATGACCACCAATTCTCGTTCAGCACGAGGCCGTTCGGCCCGATTCGCCGTCGAAAGCCTCGAAGAGCGCGCACTGCTCAGTACCTTGCCCACGTCCGCTCAGGCGGAGCACATCGCGAAGAGCCTGCTCGCGCCCATCGTCACCCAACTGCCGGGGACGGGAGCGCAGAACTTGTCAACGATCCCGTCCAACGGCGATGTGAATCCCTACGGCGTGGCCTTTGTGCCGACCGGATTCAAGGGCGGAGGCCTGCTCGCGCCGGGAGACCTGCTGGTCTCGAACTTCAACAACTCGTCGAACTTGCAGGGCACCGGCGTGACGATCTCGTTGTTCACGCCTGGCAGCACGACTCCCCAGACTTTCTTCCAAGGGAACGGGCTGGGCCTGACGACGGGCCTGGCGGTGCTGAAATCGGGTTTCGTTGTCGTGGGAAACCTCCCGAGCACCGACGGGACCGCGGATACCGCCCTGACCGGGTCGATCCTGATCCTCAATAGCTCTGGCCAGGTCGTCCAGACCATCGCCAGTCCCGTCTACATCCAGGGTCCGTGGGACCTGGCGGTAAACGACAACGGCAACTCGCCCCAGATCTTCGTCGCCAATGTTGAGGACGGGACGGTGTCGCGCATCGACCTGAAGGTCAAGGGTCAGAATATCAAGGTGAAGGACATGACCCAGGTCGCCTCTGGCTATGCTCATCAGCCCAACGTCGCGGCGTTCTTCGTCGGCCCGACGGGCCTGGCGTATAACCCCAAGACCGACACGCTCTTCGTCAACTCGACGAAGGACAACCTGGTCTATGAGGTAAGGCGCGCGGGCCACGTGAAGAACGTCCAGGGACAAGGCAAAATCCTGTACAGCGACCAGACCCATCTGCACGGGCCCCTCGGGCTGGCGCTTGCCCCCAACGGCGACCTGCTGATCGCCAACGGCGACGTGACCAACGCCGACCCCGCCCAGCCCAGTGAAATCGTTGAGATTACCCAGAAGGGTCAGTTCGTCGGCCAGTTCTCCACCTTCGCCCAGGAGGCAGCGCCCTTCGGCATCGGCGTCGGGGTCTCTGGCGCCGAGGTGACGGTCGGTGTCGTGAACGACGACACCAACACCATCAACGTCTATCACGTGATGGCGTGATGAACGATCATTGGCTCAGTCCGGGGCGGCGGTCACTCGCCGCCCCCGGCGCTGGCTCGGGACTGCACCGACGGCAAACCGCCCCGGCCTTCGTAGCCGGGACGTTCATTCCGCCATTTCCCGCCACATCTCGCGGATGACTTGCAACTTGCGGTCGACACTCCGCGGCGAAATGCCCAGCTCGGCGGCGATCTCTTCGGTGGTGAAGCCCTCGAGCTTGCGCAGGGCGATCGTTTTGAGCCCCGGGTTCTCCAGGTTGGCCAGGAGACGCTCGATGTCCTCGGCGAACTGCACGGCGGCCTCGGGCGCCGGTTCGCGGCCGAGGAACTGAGCCACGCCATCGTCACCTGAGCCGGGACCCATCACGGCCGACTCTCCGAATACCTGACCACCGCCTCGCTTCTGCCGGTTCTGATGCCGGATCATCTTGATCGCCTTCCTCGCCGTGATGGTGGCGAGCAAGCGCCAGAGGTCGTTGCGGTCGTCCACCTGGGAGAACTGGCCGCGGCCGACGCGGTCGCAGAAGCTGTGGAAAGCGCTCAATGCGACATCCTCCTCGTCGTAGTCGCGACGCGCATGACCACGGAGCCGGGCGGCGGCCAGGCCAACGAGGCGATGGAAGTAGCGATCCCAGAGCCGCTCGATATCGGCGGCTTCGCCCGCCTTCATGCCCTCCAACCACCGGGAAATCGAATCGTCGTCGGACACGTGGGTCTCCTCGGGGCGACCGTGCCGTTCTTACCCACCAGAGTAACCGGAGCGCCCGAAGTTGTCACATCGATTCCTCACGCGGGTATCGCGTAAGTTTGCCCGGACATCTTCACTGGCTGGGCGTCGGCCTCCTGAGCTGCGTCAGGTGGCGGGATCAACGCGGGCAAGGGAATCACGAGCCACTCGGAGAGCGTGGCGAGATAGACGTCGTATTGGCGGACCAGCCGCAGCAGCTCCTCCGTCGCGCGAGGCTCGAGAGTCAGATTGAGCTGCGCAGCCTCGGCAGCCGCGATCAATGCCGGCAAGTCGCCTTCGGGCAATCTCATCGGGGCCCGCGGATCGACCGTGATTCCGATCGCGTGAATCAGGTCCTTGATCAACTGGACGCCCATGTGGTACGTGAGCCGCGCCTGCTCCGCAGGCAATCCGTGGCCGCCCACCATGAGTAGTGCGCAGCAATCGAGCAGGACCGTCAGGGAGACCAACCACGATTGGCCGGAGTGCTGGGCGCGGTAAAAGGACAGCACGGGATGGGAGAGATGGCTCTCGAGTATCGCCGCCATCCAGCGCTCGCCCTCGCGGAGATTGCCTCGGAGGATTTCAGAACGGTCGAGGCTGGAATAGCGATGCAGGAACTTGAACGCGTTCGGGGGCTGGCCGACGCGGGAGTGGATCAGCAGATTGCCGGCCTCGCGTGCCCCGTAGGCCTGGTCAAGGAGGGGCATGTAGCTGATCATGAGCCCCAGGAACACGAACCCGGACGCGGCCTCGACGATCATCAAGAACCCGCTGAGTGAGTCGGGAGAGCCGACATCGCCGAGCCCGAGGGTGAGGAACGTTGACCCGCTCACGTAGAGTAGCGGGCCGAAGCCGACCGATCCGGAGGACGCCTGGAATCGCAGGCCCAATCCATGGTAGACAAGTGCGAAGGCGACGATCATCAGCCCAGCCCAGAGTATCAGCAGAATCATGACCGAGATCGGACCGTAAACGGCAAGGAAGCTCAGTCGCAGCTCGGGCTGCCGAATCGTGCGGCCGATCGCGGCCCAGAGCCTCCAGCTCAGATTATTGAACCTTCCCGACAGGCGCCTCATCGGTGCGACGGTGCGCGGCAGGACGATCGTGGCGAACGAGTCCCAGACGACTCCTAACCAGATCAACAGCCCGAACGCGGCTTCAAATCTCTGCAACATCGTGGCCACGAGTGAGACCGCTCCTTCGTACGTTTTCGTTCGCCGTTCCCTCGGGAAACGCGTTATGAAATATCGATCCAGCGCGGTGCGTCTGGTCGCCGCCGTACCGGACGGGCCGAAGTCTTCCGAAGCGTTTCGGGCACGGGCGATGTGAATGTGTGGGGACCAAGCGCAACCGGGTGCGCGTGCCCCGCCGGTCGCGGGGACAATGTACCGGGTTCCTTGACGCACGAAAAGCCATGAATGCAGCGACAGAGCGATGAACGATGTCCAAAGAACGAGAGGTATCGAGCAAGAACCTCACACACAAAAGCGCGCGGCCCAAAAAACACCTTGTTGCTTCAAGTCCTTACAAAAAGCGGGGTTGCGCATGTCGGGTGCATAATCGGAACCGGGGCCTTGTCTTAAACTGTGATGCGCATTGATGTTGCGCATGTCACGTGAATAATCGGAATTGTCGGTACCAATATCACAAGTCGTTATATGGCAACGGGTTACTCCATGTCGCACGCATAATCGGAGTGTTCGGTACTGATATCACAAATCGTTATACGGTAAAGGGTTACTCCATGTCACGTGCATAATCGGAACTTTGGGATCAGAATTCGCGTCTTCTGTCGTATCTCCATATTGTAAAGCAATTTATACCATGTCGGGGGAACAATCGAAAAAGGCGGTGCGACCTGCGATTCCGATTCCTAAGGCCCGCTTCGGTTATTTCCTTGTGAGATTCAAAGGACACAAGGACAAGAATCTACGTTTCGTCGTGAGCTGGCGGCCGCGGTGCGGCCCGGACGGCCAGCGGCTCGCGGCGGGGCCGGAAGGCGGCGCGGAGCAGGTCGCGGTTGAGCTGGGCGATGAACTCGAGCGGGATTTCCTTGGGGCAGACGGCCTCGCACTCGGCGTGGTTGGTGCAGGTTCCGAATTCTTCGCCGGTCCATGGCCGCCACCATGTTCAGTGTGCGCTCGTCGCGCTCGGGCTGGCCCTGCGGAAGCGCGTTCAAGTGGGTGACCTTGGCCGCGGTGAACAGCATGGCCGACGCGTTGGGGCAGGCGGCCACGCAGGCCCCGCAGCCGATGCATGCGGCGGCGTCCATGGCCGTCTCGGCGGCGTCTTTGGTGACCAGGATCGACATTGGCCTCGGGGGCGCTGCCGGTCGGCGCGATGATGAAGCCGCCGGCCTGGATGATGCGGTCGAACGCCGACCGATCGACCACCAGGTCCTTGATGCACCGGGAAGGCCTTGGCACGCCACGGCTCGAGGGTCAAGGAATCGCCGTCCTTGAAGAAACGCATGTGGAGCTGGCAGACGGTGGTGCCCCGGCGCGGGCCATGGGCCACGCCGTTGATCAAGAAACCGCACGACCCGCAGATGCCCTCGCGGCAATCGTGGTCGAAGGCCACCGGCTCTTCGCCGCGGCCGATCAGCTCTTCGTTCAAGACGTCGAGCATCTCCAGGAAAGACATGTCGGCGGTCACGTCCCTTGACCTGGTAGGTGACGAGCTGCCCGGCCGCGATCGGCGTCTTTCTGCCGCCAGATCTTCAGAGTAAGATTCATGATTACTTGTAGCTCCGCTGCGTCAGGTGCACGTACTCGAATGCCAGCGGCTCCTTGTGAAGAGCCGGCGGCTGGCCCGGGCCCTTCCACTCCCAGGCCGCGACGTAGGAGAAGTTGGCGTCATCGCGCCGGGCCTCTCCCTCGGGCGTCTGGCTTTCCACGCGGAAGTGGCCGCCGCACGACTCCGTTCGGTCGCAGGGCGTCGATACACATCAGCTCGGCAAGCTCCAGGAAATCGGCGACGCGGCCAGCCTTCTCGAGCGACTGGTTCAGCTCTTCGCCGGTTCCCAGCACGCGGACGTTGGTGCGGAACTCCTCGCGCAGCTCGGGGATCTTGCCCAGCGCGTGCCGCAGGCTCGCCTCCGACCGGGTCATGCCGCAGTCGTCCCACATGAGCTTGCCCAGCTCCCGGTGGATGCTGTCGACCGTCCGCCGGCCCTTGGTCTTCAAGAGCGCGTCGATGCGATCCTTGCACCTCGGCCTCGACCTGCCGGAACGCCGGGTGCGACGTGTCGACCTTTTCCAGCGTCGTCGAGGCCAGGTAGTTGGGCAGGGTGTACGGGCAGGATGAAGTAGCCGTCGGCCAGCCCCTGCATGAGCGCGCTGGCCCCCAGGCGGTTGGCCCCCTGGTCGGAGAAGTTGGCCTCGCCGGCGACGAAGAGCCCCGGGATGGTGGACATCAGGTGGTAGTCGACCCAGAGGCCGCCCATCGTGTAGTGCACGGCCGGGTAGATCCGCATCGGCACCTCGTAGGCGTTCTCGCCGGTGATCCGCTCGTAGATCTCGAAGAGGTTGCCGTACTTCTCGCGGATCTGTGTCGACCCCCTGCCGTTCGATGGCGTCGCGGAAGTCGAGATAGACGCCGTAGCCGCCCGGCCCGACGCCGCGGCCCTCGTCGCAGACCTCCTTGGCGGCGCGCGAGGCCACGTCGCGCGGCACGAGGTTGCCGAAGCTCGGGTAGCGGCGCTCCAGGATAGTAATCGCGCTCCTCTTCGGGGATGTCGTTGGGCCGCCGGGTGTCTCCCTTCTTCTTGGGCACCCAGACGCGGCCGTCGTTGCGGAGCGACTCCGACATCAGGGTCAGCTTCGACTGGTGTTCGCCGGTCACCGGGATGCAGGTGGGATGAATCTGCGTGAAGCACGGGTTGCCGAAGAACGCACCGCGGCGATAGGCCCGCCAGATGGCGGTGCAGTTCGAGGCCTTGGCGTTGGTCGACAGGTAGAAGACGTTGCCGTAGCCGCCGGTGGCCAGCACCACCGCGTCGCCCAGCGTACGAGCGGATCGCGCCGGTGCGGAGGTTGCGCGTCACGATGCCGCGGGCCTTGCCGTCGACCACGACCAGGTCGAGCATCTCGGAATGCGGGTGCATCGTCACGCTGCCGGCGGCGATCTGCCGCTCGAGCGCCTGGTAGGCGCCGAGCAGCAACTGCTGGCCCGGTCTGGCCGCGGGCGTAAAAGGTCCGCTCGACCTGGACGCCGCCGAACGAGCGGGTCGCGAGCAGTCCGCCGTATTCGCGGGCAAACGGCACGCCCTGGGCGACGCACTGGTCGATGATGTTGACGCTGACCTGCGCCAGCCGGTAGGCGTTGCCCTCGCGGGCGCGGAAGTCGCCCCCCTTGATCGTGTCGTAAAAGAGGCGGAAGATGCTGTCGCCGTCGTTGCGGTAGTTCTTGGCGGCGTTGATCCCGCCCTGGGCGGCGATGGAGTGGGCCCGGCGCGGGCTGTCGTGAAACGAGAAGCAGTGGACGTGGTAGCCCTGCTCGCCGAGCGTGGCGGCCGCCGCGGCCCCGGCCAGGCCCGAGCCGACGATCAGGATCGTGTGCTTTCGCCGGTTGGCCGGGCTCACCAGCTTCATGTCGAAGCGGCACTGTGTCCCACTTCTGTTCAATCGGTCCCGGCGGGGACCTTGCCATCGAGCATCTCACACTCCTTCAGCGAAACCAGCCGGCCAGCACGGCAACCGGCACCGAGATGAAGCCGGCGAACACCACGATCGCCACGACGCCGCGACAGGGCTCGCAAGGCCGGTGTCGATCCGCGGCGTTGTTCAAGCCGAGCGTCTGGAGCATGCTCCAGACCCCGTGGTCCAGATGCAGGCACAGGGCCGCCATCGCCAGGATGTAGAACAGCGATACATACCAGACGGAAAAGCCGGCCACCACGTTCTTGTAGACCGCAAGGTGGTGGAACTGACCGGGCTGAAGCCGACCGCCCCGACCGTCAGGTGAAGCAGATGGTAGACGATGAAAAGCGCCAGGATCACGCCGCTCTAGCGCATGGTCAGGGAGGCGTAAGTCGCGGCAAGCGACCGCTTGGTCTCGATAGCCCTGTGGGCGGGCGGCCCAGTTCATGCGCGTGAGCTCGATACGCGGCAACGATGTGGAGCACGACGCACGCCAGGAGGATGATGCGGGCCGTCCACAGCAGCATCCCGTACGGGAGCAGGGGCTCGCCCATCTCGCGGAGGAAGGCCGCATAGGCGTTGATCGCTTCCTCGCCGAGGAAAATCTTGAGGTTGCCGACCATGTGGGCGATGACGAACCCGACCAGGACCACGCCGGTGACCGCCATCACCACCTTCTTGCCGACCATCGTGCCCCACAGGACCACGATCGGATTGGTCGACCAGGCTCTCCGGGGCTTCCTTGCTGGCTCAATCCTCGGCCCAGCGACCGGTCTCTCACCGAGTTGTTGTTGCACCATCTGTTTGACCCTCGAACCTGATCGGGATGGCTGAGTCTTACTAAATTAGCAGCCGGCGCGGGCAATGCCCAGCAATTAATTCTGCGGATCCGGTCAAGTTTTTGGGTTTTGCGGACGATAACTTTCAGGAGGGATACAGCGGAGATCTCGCGCGCTTCTGGGCGGTGGTGCCGCACGGTTTGAGGGAGTCCCATGGACGAACCGGGGCGCGGCGAAACGCTCTGGCACCGATCGTTTCGACTCGCGGTCGTGCTGCTCGCGGTGTCGGCGGGTATCAGCGGATGCGTCGGTCCCAAAGCTGTCCGCTACACGCGGATGCGGTACAACGAAGTGTTCCGCGACACCAACGACGAGCAGCTCTTGATCAATATCGTGCGCCTGCGGTACGCCGACTCGCCGGTGTTCATCGACCTGCCGAACATCACCAGCCAGTTCGAGGTGGCCGGCCAGGGCAACTACCTCGGCGGGTACGGCTATCAGTACAAGGGCCCCACAAGCCTGGGGTTCGGCGCTCGAGCGCCCGAGACACACCGACCCTGAGCTACCACCCGCGCGAAGGGCGGGAGATCGCCAAGGCGATGCTGACGCCGCTGTCGGCCGATCTGTTCATCGTGGTCAACGCGGGAGCCAATCTCGAGCAGCTTCTCTTGATGTCGATCAACGACATCAACGACGTCTCGAACGCGGCTCGGGCCACGACGCTGGTTCCGAGGGTGCCCGACGACAACGTCATGTATCTTCGGGGCGTCCGCCTGCTGGCGTCGCTGCGGGATCGCGATGCCACCGAACTGTCGCTCGGGACGGACGAGGAGTCGGAGGGCGCATCCGATCCGATTCCACGTAGCTCGGTCGAGGGCCGGGACCTTCTGAACGCTGCCCGGGACGGCTACATCTACCGGACTCAGGGTGACGGGCAGATGACCCTCCACAAGCGGGAGAAGGGGCTCTACCTCAAGATTCGACGCGAGTATGTCGACTCGCCGGAAATGCGGGAAGTCGCGCAGATCTTTCATCTGACGCCGGGCCTGAACAAGTACCGGATCAGGTCGGAGCTGCACGAGGAGGCTCACCGGGTACTCCCGGCCGCGCTCGGAGACAACACGATTTACATGAATTTGCGGTCGGTACTTCAGATCATGACGTTCCTCTCCAAGGGTGTGTGCGTTCCCGAGGAGCATGTGACTTCGGGGATCGTACCGGTGACCCTTGGCCCGGACGGCCGGCCCTTCGACTGGACGGATGTGACCGCAGGGAACTTCACGGTCCACGCGCAGAAACATCGGCCCCGCGACGCGGAGGCGGCCGTCCATTATCGGGGGTACTGGTACTTTATCGCTCGCGATGACGTGAACTCGCGCGCGGTCCTGGCCATTCTCGAGATCCTGTTCGGGCTGCAAGAATCGGACGGCAAAAACGCCGGCCCGCTGCTCACTCTGCCGCTGGGCTGAGGAAATCGGCGCGGAGTGAGCGCTGGTCCAGGAATTCACGAGCGGACGCATGCTTGCCCTCGTCTCTAACGTGATCACGATCTCGCTGCGGCAGCCGGGAGACCGATGAACGGATTGGGCGGCTCGGCCGCCGGATGGTAAATGAACGCGATGCCGAACAGGACATACACGCCGATCAGCATCAACCCTTCGAGCCAGCTCGACTCGCCGTCGTAAGTCAGGTTGCGCGCCAAGTAGATCGCCATCACGATGGCGATCAGCTCCAGCGGTGAAAAGACCAGGTTCATGTCCTTGCCCATGATCATCCCCAGGAACACGAGCACAGGCGCCACCAGGAGTCCCACCTGGGCGCTGGCGCCGGCAGTGACTCCGACGGCCAGGTCCATCTGGTCCTTGCGGGCGAAGCGGACGGCGTTCAAGATCTCGGCGGCATTGCCGACCAGGGCAAGCAAGAAGACCCCGGCGAACCGCGCGGGCACGTGCAGGCTAAGGGCGGCCGGCTCGATGGCGCCGGTCAAGACCTCGCTCATGATGGCCAGAAAGACCGTGACCGCGGCCAGGGTCACCAGCGCCCGGGTGCGGCTCCAGACGATCTCTCGACCCTCTGCCACTTCGTCAGGCCGCTCGGCCTTTTCCTGGAGATTTGCCTTGACCCCCTCCTTGCCGATCAACGACTTTTGACTGATCAGGATCGCGACCAGATACGCCAGATAAACCACGAACAAGACGACCGCGGTCTCCCGGCTGATGGCGCGGGACGCCGAAAGGCTGAACTGGCTCACTGCCGGGATGATCAACCCGAACGACGCCAGCGTGAGCAAGGCCGTTGTCATGTGGGCCGATTGCGGATCGAAGTGTTGATTGCGGCGGTACTTGATTCCACCGGCAAAAAACGCGAGTCCCAGGCCAAAAAGCACGTTGCCGATGATCGAGCCGGTCAGTGAAGACTTCACGATATTGACCAGGCCCGCATGGAGGGCGAATCCTGAAATGATGATTTCCGGCGCGTTCCCCAGCGAGGCGTTCAGGAGGCCGCCCACGGTCGGGCCAAGATACCTGGCGAGGGCCTCGGTCGCGTCGCCCATCAAACCCGCCAGCGGAATGATCGCCAGCGCAGAGGCGAGGAACACCAGGACCGGCGGGGCGCCGAGCCGGTCCAGGCCGACGCCGATCGGGATGAATACCAGGAGCCAGTTCAGATTCATCGATTTCAGACCTCGGTGATTGCGACGACGCGCAGCCACCGGAGATTGTATGCGTGCGGCGGGTTGAACTCGGCGTCGACCTCCCAGACGTGGTGGCCGAGCACCTGCTTGTCCAGGGTCACCTTGAAGCCCTCCTCGTCGCGGACAATGCCCACCTGCGGCGGTGCGATCCGGGACGCATCCCTGGCATAGACCGCGCCCGGATTGATCCAGAAATGCCGATCGACGTCGACCTTGATCGTCTCGGCACTCACGAACGCGTGTTCGTTGAGCGGAATGTCCTTGGCCGTGGAGGCACGGTACAAGTACTGATCGGGGACAAGCGACGAGTCGGGCACGAGGGCCTCCTGAGTCATTAGTCCGTAGGTTTGCGTACACGGGCTTCGATGAGCCAGTGATTATAAGGAATCCCCCAGGCTCAGTCATCCGTCGCGAGGATCGCTGGTCGTGCGAATCCCCCCGCTCTCTCCCCCGGGAGACGGAGCCAGTAAAACGCGTCGACCGCCAGTGTGCTGTGGCGCTCAGCCTTCACCCCCGTCCCGCGCCACTCGCCCTGGATCGTGTCCGACAACTGTGGTAGGATTGGCGGGCAACGAGCACAGGAAAAGCGGCTTCCCGACGAGGACATCGCATTGACGATCATGCCCATTCTCCGGAGCGAACTGGTGGCCGCGTCGCGGCGGGGTCGCGTCCAATCGGAGCGGGCGTGGTTCGCGCTGGTGCTGATGGCGATCGTACTCGGAACATTTGGAACCTGGTATTACTGGGAATCGGGCAACGTCTCGCACGAGCTGATGGCGCGGGTGGCGGTCCAGTCGTTTTACTGGGCAGTCCTGGTTCATTCGACATTGATCGCGGTGAGCGCGACTGCCGGCGCGCTCTCGATCGCGGGAGAGAAGGACCGGCAAACCCTGGGTTTTCTGCTGGCCACGCCGCTCAATAACGCGGAGATCATCCTGGGGAAGCTGGTGGTCCGGATGGTGAGCGTCTTGAACACAGTGGCCGCGGGGCTCCCGGTCGTGCTGTTGCTCGACACGCTCGGCGGGATCGATCTGCGGCTGATCCTTCTGGCATACGGCGGCATTTTGTCGACCTCGTTCTTTGTGCTGGCGATGGCGATCTGGTGCTCGACGGGTGCCGAGAACGGCCGGCGGGCCCACACCACCATGGGCTTCGTGATCCTGTTCTGGCTGGTCGTACCGTTCTGGATCGGATCGACGCCGATCTTGAGTCGGCTGGGAATCCGGCCGCCCGCATTCCTGATGACGGTGAATCTGTGGATCCTGGCGAGCAGTCCGCTGAATCTGCTGGCGCGGTTCGCCGCCTTGGGCGCGGGCTCGGCCCGGGCCCTGGTGTACGGAGTCGCCTGGATGAGCGGACTCCAGGTTGCCGGGGGCCTGGCCTTTGTCGGCGCGGCGATTCTCAGGCTGCGGTCGGCTTACCGCGCCAATATGGGCGAGGACGGCAACAGGCTGGCCCGCCGGCTCAATCTGCCGTCCCTGCGACTCTTCCCCAAACGCCCGGTCGGGGATGACCCGATCCTGTGGAAAGCGATGGAGATCCACCCTCGCGCCAACCTCCTGTTGCAGATTCTCGGTCTCTTGATCGCGGCGGCTGTGTGGGGAGCGCTCGCGACGTCCACTTTCTATTTTGCTCGCCTGGCTTTCGTCGAGCTCTGGAATCATGGTTACCACTCAGGAGCCCCCTCTACTCGTGCGCCCGAGCTCAACCTGGCGGTCGGGTTTTTCTCGGCAGCCCCGCTGGCCGGTGAACCGGCCAACCAAAGGCGGGTCGACTTCAATCTCTTCATCCGTCTGGTCACGATGTCGAGCAGTGTGTTCCTGGCCGTGCTCACGGCGGCGATGGCCTTCGGAACGATCGCCGAAGAGCGCAGGCGGGGCACTTGGTCGAGCTTGACAGCAACCCCGCTGTCCGGACGCGAGATCTTGAAAAGCTTGATGTTGTCGGCGCTCTGGCGGCTGCGCTGGCTCTTGATCACGCCACTCTTCCTCTGGACGCTGGGACTTGTCGCGGGGGCGATCCATCCGCTGGGTTATGCCGCGGCCGTGCTCCTCGAGGCGGCGTCGACGTGGTGGCTCTTGAGTGCCGGCTTTCTGACGGCGATCCGCTCGATCGATCAGGCCGAGCGCGAAGGTCGCCCCGGCGACAGCATGGCCGTGGCCGCGAGCAATGGCCTGGGCCGGTTGATTCTGGTGCCGACGTTGTCGGCGGCCGTCCCTATTCTTTTCTCAAGGCAGTTCGGCTCGATCTTCTGGGGTGCCCTTTCGCCTCCCTTCATGATCGGCCTGGTGCTGGTATCGTGGCGGGAGATGCGATCGTCCCTCCAAGGACCGGTCTACCCCCTCTTGGGTTGGCTCGGCCCGAGGGCCGCCGGCAGTCCACGTGACGTCGCCCTGGCGCTCGTCATCGGAGTCTGCGTACCGCTTCTCTGGGGCTATCGCAACTGGCGAATCAGCGTGGCCCATTTCGATCGGCTGGTCGGCAGGCCGTGGCGCGACGCAGACAATCTCGCGGAAACAGGAGCCCACGGTGATGCTCGCCTGACTCGGCCAAGCGCAGACCCAGGGCTCACATCGGTGTGAGCGAACGAGCGACAGGCTCGCCGGCGCGTCGGGCTGGGATATTTCGCCTTGAGCGGAATGGCACGGCTTGACCAGGCCTGGCTTCCGGGGGCCTGGCGGCCGTGCAATTCCGGACTCGAGTGACCGGTCTTCGTTCGTCTTCGATCAGTTGACGAAGGCGTCCTGCTCGACGGGCATCTGCTTGAGATAGAGCGGCAGCTTGCTGCCGGCCGGGGTGATGATCTTGGCGTAGACGGTGCCGTCGATGGTGTTGTTGATAAACCGGATGCCCCCGTCACAGAAGCCCATGTTGCAACCGCCGGGGTGGGCGCTGTTGGAGAACGGATACTGCCCCTCAATCGTCAGGTTCTGGCCGCCGTTGATATTGGCGTAGGTGCCGACCTTGTTGGCGAACGACCAGCCCAGGCCGTCGAGATCGCCCAGTGGGGCGAGCAAGGACGCCGAGGCTGTGCAATCATTGCCACCCACCGCGCAGACGTTCGCGCTGATGAACGACGTCCAGTTGGGGAGTGGGTTCGCCCAACTGGTGACGGGCAGTTGGTTCGAGTAAGGGCTGACCGAGATGCTGACGCCGGTGAGCGTGTTTTCGCTCAGAAGGATCGTGTTCGAGGCACCGTCGATGATTCCCGTCAAGGACGAGCGCAGGTTGTAGGGGACCCTGATCTGCATTCCTTGTGCGTAGGTCGACTCGGGGAACATCACACCCATCTTCTGCATGATGCCGAGGGTGGCGGGGAGACTCGGCGACCAGGTGAGCGGACCGGCCGGCGCCCGGCGCCATCGATCGGCGAGCCGGCCCAGCTATACGGAACAGCCTGGTAGAGAGAGTAACCACCGTTGACGACGTAGCTCAGGTTTCCCTGGCCGGTCTGAATCGTGTTGTCGTCGGGGCAGATCAAGACGCCGATCGAAATATTGGAGATCTTGTAGTTGCTGGCCTGGCCGATGAGATAGTTGGTCTGATCGTAGAACGTCGCGCAGCCGTTTTGCGGATACCCGGTGGGAATCGTCGGGCTGAACATCGTCCACTGGTTGAACAGATCCGTGTTGTCGAGGTAAGGCAGGATCGGGACGACCCAACTGTACATCGGCGAGGTGTTTCCCGAGGGGGTGCCGCCCGGCATCCATTGAATGACGGCGCCTGAAGAGGGAGTGGTGAGGAAGGTGGCGACTGACGCCGGCGTGGGATCCTCGCCGAACTCGCCGGAGGGCGGGAACACGTTCTTGTTGTTGACGTAGCCGATGATCGCCAGGACAACGTTTTTCATGTTGCTCTGGCACTTGGCGCGGCGGCCCGCTTCGCGGGCCGAGTTGATGGCGGGCAGGAGCAGCCCGACCAGGATGCCGATGATGCTGATCACCACCAGCAGCTCGATCAATGTGAAACCCTGGCGAACGCGACGACGGGAAGCCATGAGCAGTCCTTTCAGAAGAGGAAACTGAGACTGAGATTGATTTTATCCGCGCCCGGCCCTCTCCGGCAAGCGGTGCCGGCGCGGATCAGGGACGGGAGAAGAAGACAGCGAAGAACAGCGAGAACGCGACGGCCTTGTGTCTGGCGGCGCCTCGAACATCGAAGAACAGAGAGAACGCGACGGCCTTGTGTCTGGCGGCGCCTCGAACATCGAAGAACAGCGAGAACGCGACGGCCTTGTGTCTGGCGGCGCCTTGAACATCGAAGAACAGCGAGAACGCGACGGCCTTGCGTCTGGCGGCGCCGGGACCACCCCCCCTAACCCCCCCTTCACAAGGGGGGGAAAGGCGCGCAACGAGGTCCGGGCGGACGCGCGGCTTGCGAAAGACCAACTTGTCATCATCCCAGAACCAGGCACGATCGGAACCTCGAGCAAAAGCCGCCGGAACTCTCTCCCCAAACTCATACGGAGCGTCCTCGAAGTTGTCTCTGTCGCTTTACTGGATTCGCTGCCGGTAAACGACTGCCGCTCGGAACGCATTGGGAGACAATGGGTTGTAGCCGGTGAGCTGGAGCCGGTCGACCAGGAAGAAGCCGCGGTAGCGGACGTTCTTGCCATTGGCGGCGCCGATCTCGGGGCCCAAGATGTCGAAGGCAAGCGGCGGGTTGTAAGCCCACATCCCCTGGTCGCCTTGCCGCTTGACCTCGAAGAAGCCGATCGTCATCCAGACGGCGTACTGGTGGGTCCGCGTGGTCGTCAAGTTGATCATCCGCTGGAGCTGCTCGGACCGCCAGTACGGATGCTGCCTTTGATCGATGCCGCCAGTTCCTCTGCCCAGGTAGGGACTGGAGACGCCCGAGGGCAAGGGCACCGGGGTGGCTGTGGGTGGGCCGGTGGCCGACGGGGTGAACAAAGTGGCCGCTCGGCCACCCGGCCAGTAGAGGTTGACGGCCTCGCCGGTCAAGGCTGCCCAGTACGTTGTGGGCGTTCCCGAAGCCGAGTTCGTGAACAGGATCGGCGGCAGCGAGCCGACGGCATTGTAGGGAGCTGGCGGGGTCACTCCGGTGGCGACCGCCGGGATCGTGTTGTTGATCGAGGGGTCGCCCTGGCCGCCGGCGTTGCTCGGACCCGGGGCTACGGTCGCCGGCCCGATCACGGCTCCGCCCCCCCTGTACGTATCAGGGAGCTGGAACAGCCGGCGCGCCGGGATCGCCGGCGGCAGCACGGGCTCGTAACTCGTTCCCCAGCTCGAAACCGGCAGTGCCGGCAGATACGTGAAGGCGGTGGGGACGTAAGTGGCGACGCCGCCAGCGGTTGGCAGCGTTCCCGGGTAGGTGGCGGACGGGTACGGTAAGTACATGTACGTGTTCCGTACACCGGGGTCGTTGGCGTAGTAATTCGGAGCTAAAGGGACCGTCCAGTAATCTGTCGGTGCCTGGTTGAGAGTGGGGTTCGTATAGATCGAAGGCGGCAGCGCGGCCGGCCGCATGACCGTGAAATCGATGTCGGGGTAGGACAACGAATGGAACGGACGCTCCGCAGGCAGCCCGGTTCCATACAGGGGGGGAACGGTCGCAGTCAGCAACGGGGTGCTCGGGACGACCACCGAGTTCTGGCCGACGGCTCCCTGGCCGAACCCGAACAGGTATCCCGAGCCGCCGTGGCGGACCGTCAGGAACTCGACCCAGGCGGCCTTGAGGGAATTTGAGTAGGGGGGAACCGCGGGGACCGCCCCTCCGCTACTCAGCGAGTAGAAGTAGCTGGTCATCGGATCGAGCGCCAGGAGCCCCGCAGTGGGATAGTTGACAGCGGCGCTCGGGGTGGTGTACGCCAGCGTCGAGCTGACCAGCGGATAGGCCGTCCCGGGCGTGCCGTTGGCCAAGGTCGTCGTGACCACCATGGGAATGGGTGGAGATCCTGCCGCCAGGGGAAGCGAGAACGCCGTGGGGGCGCCAAACACGTAATTCCCGATCGGAATCCCGGTAACCTGAGTGAAGTTCAAATACTGCTGGCTGAACTGATCGCTCGGGGTCTGTGGTGCCGTCGCGTAGGTGGGAGGCATGCCCGTCGCTGCGGTGTTCACCACGGTCCCGTACTGACCGTTCGCCTGGTTGACGGTTTGCTGGCCCGCCACGCTGAAGAACACTTCCTCATCCATGATCAGGTTGAGGTTCAACTGGCCTGGTTTCAAATCCTGTCGCAGCCAGTCGAAGTTTGACCCCTGTGCGACCGTACCGATCGCGCCGAAGGCCTGGCTGGGCACCTCGAAGAACTCGAACATCTTGAACCAGCCGTCCGCCGCGTAACCGCCGACCAGGCCGCCCTGGTCGATCAGGGGCTGCGCCGGCGGCGCCGTGACCGTCGCGTCGGTGGCAAAGATCCCGTATCCCAGTCCCCCGTAGGCGGAATAGAAGAACTCGTCGTTCAGATAGGGGAATGTATGCGGCTGCACCGGGGTAGTGGCGGTGTAACTGGTCGGGCCGGTGGCATAACCCGATACATAAAACAAAGGCGTCGAGGCCGTGTTGAACGCCTGGACAGAATTTGACGTGATCGAGCCTCCGGACGGAGGAGTCCCGGTGGGGTTGGCGCCGGTGGCGGCAGCCGGGCCCTGGATGGTTGCGTTCGGGCCGCCGGTCGGAGGCGTGAACAGGGGAATGACCGCGCCAAAAATGCTGACGTTATTCCCGTTGTTGGCGATATTGTTGGAAGGTGCAAACTCGACGAATTGCTTGGTGAACAGCCCCGGCGAGCAGCCGGGGACAAGCATCAGCTCGGCGACACTGGTAAAGTCGCGGTCGTGGAACGGGAAGTAATCCCAGGTCTCGGCCTGGGCGTTGAGCGAGCCTTGCTCGAATTCGTTGGCCCAGCCCAGGGTGTGATACACCTTGGGGGTCGAGTAGTAATTGGTCGTGGTGGTGACGCCACCGGTCGTGGTGCTGGAGGAAAAGAAGATCCCCTGGGTGTTCATGACCTGGGAGTTGTGCCGGGCACCACGATCTGCTCGGTGTAACCGTAGCGAGGATCGACGGGGGTCGATGTGGCCGCGGCGCCGCCGTAGACGCCGCCCGGGTTGGGGACCGGGACGGCGTGGCCGCCGCGATAAGGCTGATACCGCTGCACCGAGTAGGGAACGAACCCCGACGCCCACGTGGGCACCTTGGCCGGGCCTCCCACCGGTCCGGTCGTCATCAACGGCCCGGTGGCGTCCATGTACGGGAACCGCATGGCGTCGACCACCACCATCGGATTGGTGACCGAAACCGGCGCGAACAAATTGGCCGGACGCCGCAGGCAGACCCAGTAGTACGCGGGCGTTTGCTGGGCGGCCGTCGTGCTGAAGAAGGGGAGATCGGTCGAATAATTGGTCGGCAGAGGGCTCGTCACGCACGGGTTCGGGTCGATCGCGGACCCCGCCGCCACGGGGACGACCGGCAGGACTCCCGGGTAGAGCGGAAACGGCGAGGTGGTGAGCGCGGGACCGGTCACCGGGTCGTAAGTGGTCTTGATGGTCTGCATCAAGGACGGCGTGCTGGTGGGGACGTAGTAGGTGGTGCCGGTCGTCGGGTTCGGCGGTGTTCCGCTGGTCGGTATCGTGGTCGTCGGAGACGGGCCGCCGGTCTCGTAGTACACCGTCGTACTTCCCGAGCCGGTGCTGGGGCCGACGTTGCCGATCGCATAGAAATAGTCGGTCGCGGGCGCGGTCCCCGTCGCCGCCGTGGGCGCCGGAATGCTCCCGCTCTGGCCCAGCGGGGTCAGGATCACGTCGGTGCTCGTGCCGGTGGCCGGCGCGTTGAAGGTGTCCTGGTTGAGCGGCATCAGCCCGTAGGTGTTACCGAACGGGACGAGCTGGCCGCGATAGGGGTCGGGCCGGCTGTACGGATCGTCGCCCGTGAACACCAGGTCCCAGCAGCCGCCGGAATAGGGATCGGTGGCCCCGCCGGTGGCAGGCCCGGTGTAGGCGAACCCGCCCAGGTCGAGCACCGGATTGAAGGTCGAGGTGGACGCCAACTCGGGCGAGGTCTGGGTGTTGACCAGCTCGGCGAAGAAGCGGTTGGCGCGGCTCATCGCGCCGGCGGCCGTCGTGGCGTAGAGGAACGAGTACGCGAGCACCTCATTGATCGCGACCGGGTTGTATTCCATGCCCCACTGGTCCAAGAGCGGAAGCGTCGGATTAAGGGCCGACGGGACCAGCGTCACAGCCGTGGTCGGAACCGTGACCGGTCCGCCCAGGGCGGTCGGGGCCGTGGGGATGCCGGCGACCGCGACGTCGGGATTCTGCCAGTGGGTCATCGTGCAGTCCGGGTCGCGGAAATCGATCATGTTGATCACGTACTGGCTGAGCTGAGCGAGCTCTTCCGGAGTGTCGACGGCCTTGGGTGGCAGCACCTGCTTGAGAAGATAATAGGTGTCATAGATCCATTTCTGGCGGATCGGGTCGTTAGGGTCGTTGGAGACCGGCAGTGGATAGTTGAGGTTGATCTTCTTGTCGCGGTGCGCCAGGGTCGGCGTCAAGCCGCCGAGATTGAACATGCTGGCGTTGGCTCCTAGCAGGAACCGGCTGTTGGTGGAAAACGCATTGGATGGATTGTCGTTGGCCCAGACGAAATTGTTGAGGTCCCAGGAATCGAGCGCAAACATCTTGCGGCGCCGCGAGCCGTCGAGCGTATTGGTGAAGCTGATCGGTGCCAGGCTCAAGAGGCGGCTCGACAGGCTCGCGCCGTCGACATCCTGCTGGCGATACAGCCATTCGATGTCGCCGGGGCCGAACGGGGAATCCACGAGCGGATTGGGATGGTACAGGTTCATCTCGTCGGCGTCGTTCAGGCCGTCGGACTTGACCGTGGCGTTCACGAAATAGTCGTAGGTCGGGAAGGCGACCGGATCGCCGTTGGGATAAGGCGGCGGCGTGGCCGCGCCGGGGTCGATGTCCTGATCCATGGGGGCGCCGCCGATATTCTGCGGCAGGAACGTGAAACTTGCGCCGATGGCGCTGTAGTACGACTGGTTCGGGAACCGGGCCGACTCGAGCCCGTGCAACGGGTTACTGGTCATGTCGGGCAGATAGGCCGGTGTCACCAGGGGCATCGGTGCGGCCGTGGTGCCGACGTACGGCGGCTCATTGGCGGGGCCGCCGGTGTAGAACGGATCGGGGGTCAGTCCGCTGCCGGGGAAGGCGATCGCCCCGGGCAGGATGCTGGTGTTGGTATAGGTCAGCATGCCATTCGTGGCGTAGGTTGCGTTGCTGTAGGCCGTGTTGATCACACCCGGCGATCCGGCCGGGCGGAAGTAGCTGTTGAACTCGACGCGGCCCAGCGCGTCATAGCCCCGATTGACACCGCGCGATCCCGCATTCCAGGCGTAAACCTGGCCCGTGCCGTTGATGTCTGCCGGCGCCAGCCAGCGCCGCATGCGCTCGACCGGAAAGATCAGGGCGCCGACGCCGTCGTAGGCGTCGGCATCGCCGACCTCGCCGCCGTAGACGGTGACGCCGGCGGAGTTTGGAGACGACCGAAGGGGGAACGGATCGAAGCAGTTGTAATTGTCATCGGCCGCGTCCGGAGGCAGGCCGTTCATGATGTCCTTGATATTGTTCGAGTAGCCCGCGCGGACCGGGTTCGAATAGTTGGACATCACCACGTTGACATATTGCGGACCAAGCGTAGCCGGTGGCGGCGTCGTCGAGTTGAACGGATTCAGGATTGCGGCGCCGGGGATCGACTGGGCTTCACCCCAGCGTCCGGGCACCGGCGGTGTGCTCCGCACCAGAAAGGGAAGTCCGGTGTTGGGATCCGGCGCCGCGCCGGTATCTGCAAAATCGGCGATGCTGTTGGGCATGGGAAACAGATTGTTCGTATTGTCGTTGAATGCAACGAAGTTCGTGTCGCCGTTGACCTGCCCGGTGCCGGCGAGGCTCGAATTCGTGTGGGGACGGGTGCCGGCCAGCAGGTTTCGGAGCTGTATGAGCCGGACATCGATCCCGGCGCTATCGACCTGGGAATTCGCAGGAAGGATCGAGCTGGTGACGCCCGGGACGCCGGTCCCGGGCAACGCGAACGCGGCGACCGAGTCGCCGGAGAGTTGATCGAACGTGTTCTGGAGCGCGTAGGTCGGGTCGACCTCGCTGATCGAGTTGCCCAGGTGGACCGCATGGCCGGCCCCGCCCATCATGGTCGGCACCGTCGTACCGGTAATTTCGGGGTTGGCGCTGTACGGAACGTACACGCCGCCGACCTGGGCGGCCAGGTTGCCAGCCGTATTGAGCGGGATGCGGCCATTGAGGCCGATGACCATGAAGGCGAAGAGCGGCTTGTAGAGCCGTCCGGAGGCGTCGCGGCGGGCGGGGTAGCCCAGGTCGACCCAGACCGAGTCGGGCACGCGGTCGCCATCGTTGTCGACGTCGTAATTAATCTGGCCGGTGACCGAGTCAGGATAGAGGTCCTTGAACGTCGCCGCGTCGTGGCCGTCGGCCTGGCACGGGCGGAGGATCCGCGCCGCCGAATCGGCCCAGAGCTGGGTTCCCATGGGACCGGATTGGTTCTGCCTGAGCCAGTCGTTGACGCCGTTGGCGGTGTCCCAGCGGATGATCCCGGGCCGGTGGAATGACGGGATCGTCACGCTGCCGTCGGCGCTCTGCACCGCCAGGAACCAGTTCTCGAGGTCGCAGGCGTCGTAGTCTTCGTCCAGCCCGATTGACATCGGGCCGCTGGGAGGGGGCACGTTCAATCCCGGCTGGCCCCCCGGGCCGCCCACCAGTCCGTTGAATTTGTAGTTCGGGTAGTAGGAGCTGGGGAGACCCGTGGAGGCGAGGCTCGAGCCCGCACCAGGTCCGTTGAAGGCGTGCAGCCAGCGGCCGTCCAAGGTGAACGTGTTGCCCGGGAGCGTGCCTCCCACAGCGGCGATCAGAAACTGGCCCGGCATGATGGTCGTCAAGCCGGCCAGCGTGGGGTTGTACAGGTTCGTGCCGATCGTCGTCGGATTGGCACCCACCGGGTAATTGAGCTGGCCGTCGGCCGGGCCGATGTTGACCTGAAATATACGGTTGGTGCCGGTGGTGACGTCGGAGAGGACCTCGAAGGTTTGAGCCACCGTCTGGGTGTTGGGAATGGAAACGCGGATGACCCAGCGCGTGAAGTTGTATCCAAAAAAGTTGGGATCGCCGGACGCGATACTGGTTGTCAGGTTATAAAGGGTGCCGCCCACTGAGGCGACACTCAAGATGCTGAATTGTGCGCCGTTCGAGGGGTTCAAGATCAGGTAGTCGTTGCCGGTCGCGTCGTTGCCGTACATGTCGTTGGCCATGCTGTGGCCGCGGATCGCCGATCGGATGTCGTTGGTGTCGGTGATGAGCTGGGCCAGGCCGAAGTCGATCAGCTCGTCGGCCTGGGGCTGCAACAGCGACGCCATGAAATTCTTGTTGTTCATGCGCGCCTGGGCGGCGAAGCTGGCGAACGTGATCCCGACCAGGGCCAACAGGCCGAGCATCGCCAACACGAGGACCAGGACGATTCCTCGACGCCGCACTCGCGATCCGCTTGTGGTCAACATGGCCGAGAAGCTCCGTGTGGAGGGTTCACCTGCTAAATCGGTCGCGCACTCATTGGAGTTTATCTGAGAAATCCTGTCGGATGGTTAACGACTTCACGCGCTGGTTTGTCGGATCGGCGACCCGGATCTGGATCTGGATCCCGCGCAAACTTGCCGGGTAAGGCGCGGGATACGAGGGATAGATCGGCGGCGAGCCGGTCAAGGGGCCGACCTGGAATCCGGTGAGGACGTTGATCCCCGAGGATGGCGCCTGGGTGTACTCGGTGGACCAGGAATCCCAGATCCGCCGCATCCGCACCACGCCCGCGGTGTCATCGCCGATGTTGCCGGTGTAGGTCACGCCCGGGTAAGTCGCCGGCCCGTAGTGGGCGTCGAACCGCAGGTCTTCGACCAGGGGGGGCATCCGGCCCTCGTGCGCCAGGGTCGCCGTCAAGGTCGGGTAGGCCGTGCCCGTCGCAATCGGGGGCCAGACGGTCAGTGGCGGCGTCAGGGCCAGGCCGGGCGCCACCGTCGGCATATTCACAGGGGCAAGATAAGGCTGATAAAGACGGAGATCGTCGCCCCAGCCCAGATCGGCATAGCCGGCGAACGCATTGTCATACGCCTTGACATCGAAGCTGCGGACGCCCGTCATGACCAGATCGTCTTCCCAGCTCACCGCCCAGACGGGGTCGATGGGCCCCGGTCCATTCATGGGGGCCGGGGCCAGGAAGACGCTCATGATCTGGTAGCCCTGAGCATCGCTGAAGAGCTGGGGCGTCCTTCTGATGAACGAAAAATCAAAATTGGTCGGGAAGGTCCCCCCCTGGGCCGTCGTGAGCGGTTGCCCCATCCAGGGGAGAAGCTGGTTATCGCTGTTGACCGGGACCACGCTCGCCGGCCGGGGAGACAGACCATTGGGCTGGCCAAAGCCCAGGGTCGTGTCGTTGACCTGCCGGGTCGGATCGTTCCAGTAATACGACAGCGTCTCGCGCCATGTCGGCAGGCCCCACCAAGTCTGGAAGGCCAGCGGAGACGAGACTCCCGCCGGGTTGGTCGGTGTTGGCAGATTGTCGCCCAGGTCGAGCGGATTGTGGTTGATGCTGTTGAGATAGGCCAGAGGGCTCGTGTCGAAAGTGACCGCGGTCCCCCCGAAATTGGCCACGGGACTGGGGGAGTGGATCCAACCGTACTGGTCGTTGCCCAGCGCCTGGGGAGCGGAATAGGATCCCGGGAACAAATAGGGAAACGCCAGGAACGGAGTCGCCACGTTGACCACGTAGTTGGGAGCGAAGATCAGCCCCGTGTTGAAGACGTTGGGATAGAGCGACGGATACAGGTCGGGCACCTTGTCGTTGTTGACGTCGTCGAAGTAACCATCGGGCTGGACGGCCCCGTTGACCACGTCGAAAAAATCGTCGGAGAACCGGGGCGAGGCATACCGGTTTTCCCGGTTGGTGAGCGATCCCAGCGTGTTGAGCACGACGGTCTGCGCCGCCCACGTTGACCGGGCGTTGTTGAGATCGGTGTTCGGGCCCGTGGAAGCCGGGTGGGCCGAGAGGTCGTTGACGCCCTGCCAGCTCACCTGGAGGCCGCCCAGGACGGCCGGTGTGAAACTGATCGGCTGCGGCGGGCTGCCGCTGGGAATGAACCCGACGTTATTGACCGAGTCGACGATGGCCGACTGGAACTCGGGCGCGATCAGGAGGACCCGGCGATAGAGGTTGCCGTTGCGCAGGAAATAGATGATCTCGGCGTAGTCGCTCGTGATTGTCACCGGCTGGACGGCCGGGTTGTACATGTTCGGCTGCCCGACCGTGGGCAGCGTGATCCACATCCTGCCGGTGAACGGCTGGCCGGGAGGGGCCTTGGTCGTGAACTTCAAGATGTCGTCGGAGTCTTCACCCTGGATGTCGGCAAACTCGTTCTCGATGTACTCGAAGTACCCCTTGCCTTGCGTTGGGTCCAGGGGCGGAGTGAACGTGGCCGTGGCCCCGGCAAGATCGGAGCGAATCGTCGAGTCGAGCAGCTTGAGCCGGTTGTCCAGCTCGTGGATTCTCTGCGCCGTCGTGAGCGCACCGGTGGCCGCCTGGAACACCTGCACCATCACCGTCATGATGATCACCAGGATGGCCACGGTGACCAGCATCTCGACCAAGGTCACGCCCCGAGGGCGGGCTTTTGATCGGTGAAAAGGCAAACTTTCGCGGAGCGAAAGGCGACACTGAAAAGGCAAACTTTCGCGGAGCGAAAGGTGACACTGAAAAGGCAAACTTTCGCGGAGCGAAAGGCGACACTGAAAAGGCAAACTTTCGCGGAGCGAAAGGTGACACTGAAAAGGCAAACTTTCGCGGAGCGAAAGGTGACACTGAAAAGGCAAACTTTCGCGGAGCGAAAGGCGACACTGAAAAGGCAAACTTTCGCGGAGCGAAAGGCGACACTGAAAAGGCAAACCTTCGCGGAGCGAAAGGCGACTTTCAAAAGGCAAACTTTCGCGGAGCGAAAGGCGACTTTCAAAAGGCAAACTTTCGCGGAGCGAAAGGCGACATTGATTCGATTTTCGATTGGCGTTCATTCTTGGGCCAACGAATCGGGCAGAGGGCATCGACAGAGGACTACCAGCTTATGACGATTGGCGACGGACGCACACTGAACTGCTGGGGGATCACATTGATGACATTGGGGGCGATCAGGGCCGCGTTCAAGACGACCGGCGTACCGACGCCGCTCAGGACAGTTCGCGCCTGGAGCGAGCGATCGACGTACACGACCATCGACCGGAGCACGGGCACATTGGCCGTGTAGGGATCGTCGGTCGCCTGGGTGACCTTCTGCACCTGGTACCAGAAGCACCGCTGAGCGGGCAGGTTGTCCCACTCGCCGTTGTTGAACGGGTTGGGTACGCCGATCGCGGGCGTCCCGCTCAGGAACCGGCCCGTTCCGGTCGTGGGGTTGTTCACGGTGAGCTGGTTGCGCTCGTAGGTGACGTCGGCGATCCAGTCGCCCGGCCTGACGACCGGGTCGGGCTGGGTCGAGTACCAGCGCAAGAGCACCGTGCGGTCGGCACCGGCGGCGTAGCCGCCCTGCACGTTGCCGCTGTGGCCGAAGATCGCCTCGACGACCGTTTCGCCATCGACCTGGTAAGTCCCGCCCGGGATCCCCGGGCCGGGCGGGTTCACCGCATTAATCCCGAACGGCCGGTTCTCGAAGATCACGATGTTTCCCTCGAACGTCGACCCGCCGGTGGAAGAAACCTGGTAGCCGGTGAACATCCACGAATAATGCCAGTCGGTGATCGGCGTTCCCGGCGAGAACTTGCGATTGGGGTCCAGGTCGGGAAGCACCGGGGAAAACGAGTTCGATGCCAGGGCCTCGACCCACACGACGTCTTCGGGCGAAACGAAGGTGCTCGGGACGCCATAAGAAACCGGCATGATCGCCGGCCGGTTAAAATTGGTGAGCCGCTGGAGACCGTGGGCGCTGGGAAGCCCACCGTCGCTGGGATCGTTGCGAATGAAGCCGATCCCCGAGCCGAACCGGGCCTCGAACGTGTCACCCATGTAGTAACCGTTCGTTCCCGTGGTGCTGCTCAGAGTTTGATACCGCCAGAGCGGATCGTACGCGAACGGCAAGCCATAACCGCCGGATTTGCCCGAGTTGGCGCCCACGATCCCCGTCCCGGTGACCGTCCAGTCGCCATAGTACGACGGTGTGTCCTGGGTGAGCGGGTTATATGCGCCGGCGCTGGGAGTAGCGTACCAGAGCGTGAACCCATAAATGCTGTTGAGCAGGTCGCAATAGCCGAACGACGACGAGTTGAAGAGCGACCGTGCCCCGCCATCGGCGCCCGCCGCGTCGGTGAGGTATTTCGTGCGCGAGAACCGGGCCGCGTCGCGCAGCCGCACCAGGCCGAGTGGGAACAGGGTCGCCAGCGAGACGAGCCCGACCCCCAGGATCATGATCGCGATCAGGATCTCGGTCAGCGTGATGCCGCGTCTCGATTTTCGACCGATGATCATTTTCCGCTCCTGGCTCCCTGTTGAGCCGCCAAAAAGGGAAAGTTCGGGTTGTATCGCACCCCGTTGGCCGGGTTGAGCGGGTTGTCGAACTGGACGTTGTCGTTGGTCAAGACCTGGCCGGTGCGCGTGAACAGGGTCACCACCCGGTACTCGCCCTGAATCTGAGGGCCGGTGTACGGGTTGGTGGTGAGCGTGAGGTTTTGCGGGATGTTGCCGATCGGCAGATAAGGCGGAGAAGTGTTGTTCCCGGGCACGATCGGTGCGACCACGTCGCTACGCTCGGCAAGCCAGAACTGGAAGAACGACCCGGCCATGTTGAACGACGCGGGGGTCGAATAGATCGTGGTCGGGACGACGGTGCCGTTGGGATAGACCAGAATGTCGACATATCCGGTGTAGGGATTGAGAACGCCCGGAGGGAACTGCGAGCGTTCCTGATAAGCGTAGTTCCAGGTGGTCAGGTCGACGACGACATTCGTGGGCAGGGCCGTCTCGCGGCCGTTGGTGGCCGGGGCGGGCCGGCGCTGGATCGTATAGGGCAGGTTCAGGACACCCGCCGCCAGCGCCGAGCTGCTCCACGACTCGGCTTCCCATTCCGAGAGGTCGTCGACATAGTTGCCGTTCAACGGGTTGTCGTTGATTCCGTTGAATCCTTCGTCGATGATGCCGTTCTGGTTATCGTCGACCCCGTTGACGAGAAAGAGGAATTCGGGGGAAACGGGCACGCCCGCCTGGACTTGCCCCCAGGGGGACTGGGTTCCCGGCGGGCCCACATTGACGTACAGCTCGGGGTTCGCGTACGTGACGCCGCCGATCGTGGTCGATTGCGGGGTGATGACCATCGGACCGACCACGGTGTACCACAGGCCCGCGCCGTTCAACTGGATCTTGTCGCCGACCCGGATATTCCAGTACCACGTCGTGGGCTCGTTCAAGAGGATCTGGCCGGCCTGCAGGTAAACGACGCTCTCCTCGACCATGAGGCAGTTGCCGCCCAGGGCCGTGACGTTGTTGAGCACGGGGTAGTTGCCGCCGCCGTTGATCGCCGGGTAGGGGATATTCAAGGTGATCCCGCCTCCGGCGATGTTGACGGCGCCCTCGGAGTACTCGGGCGCGGCCTCGATGGGAATGATCCGATTGGCCGCGAGGGGCAGGTTGGCCAGGATCGTGCCGAAGGTGAAGTCGGGCGCGTTCGAGTAGGTCAGCGGGAAAGCAGGGTCCGGCACCAGGCGGATGCCGGAGGGGCGCCGGTGCGCAGGGCGGAGTCGAGCGCACCGGCCAGGGACGCCTGCAAGATGCGGGCGGCTTCGCTGACCTGGCGGTGCCGTACGGCCGGGATCACCACCGGCAGCGTGACGGCACTGACGAGCAGGATGATCAGGATCACGACCAGGAGCTCGATCAAGGTGAAGCCGGCGCGGCGCGAGCGGGTGGCCCGTGGAGGGTGGAGGGTGGACGCACCGCCGCCCCGCGCAGTCCGGAGGGCGCGGGCTCATGCCGGTTGCGTTGCGCCGGGACTGCCCCCCGGGCGAGCACCGTTCCCTTTCCCCCCCTTGTGAAGGGGGGGTAGGGGGGGTGGTCCCGGCGCGATCAGTGAGCCTCGCGGCGGGATCTGGATCCTCGCGATCTTGATCGATCATGCCGGGATTGAACCCCCTGGAAGCGTCGTGACTGGTTGTGCCCCGACCACCCCCCCTGGCCCCCCCTTCACAAGGGGGGGAAAGGACGGCGCGGCCGGGCGCGACTTGAGGCATGCCAACCATCATCTGGAAAACCCCGGCTTCGGTTTCGTGTCGTTCGTCGCTCCTCATCACGAACCTCCGATTGCCGCGACCGTCTGGAGATTGTGGTTGGTGACGTCGTCCTGGGCCGAGATCCGCAGGTCGTAGCTCGACGGATGAGTCGGATCAAGCGAGGGTGCCAGGCTGAACGATGTGGCTGTGTACTGGGTGTTGCCGGTGAAGCCCGCGACCCCGCCGCCCAGCACATCCAGGGCAAATGGCAAGGCCGCGTTCTCATTGGCGATCAGGTACACAGCCGCATTGGCGCCCATCGCCTGAAAATCGGAATCGGCGTAGAGGAACACGCCCGGCTGCTTGTCGGGGCCGCCCGAGAGGATCAAGAACTTCGAATAGAACGCCCGGCGGCCATACGCGCTCCTGTCCCAGAACGATGATCCGCCAGCCGGAGGAACCGGCTCGGTCAGCTTGTGGAAGAAATTCTCGAACGCCTGCACGCCGCCACTGGCGCCGGCCGTGACTGCCGACCCGGTGAACAACGTGAAATTGTTGTTCGCCGCCACCTGCCCCATGACACCTAACTGCGACCACCACTGGGGCGAGGTCAACTGCTGATTCTGGTCCCAGGGATCCCGCTCGCGCTCCTGCATGATGGCCCGGAAGCCGTTCTGGATTCCGCTCGTCGAGTCGATATCCTGATACGGAGCGACCAGGTCCCACTGGTTGGGTACCACCGGGTCGGTCAGGATCTCCTGGCCGCGCTGGAGGTCGGAATGATAGAGAACCGGCCAGCGGAAGAACTGGAGCGGCTGGCCCCAGGCGTCGATGAACTCGAGAAGGCCGTCGCCGTCGGTGTCGGCCACTTCGCGGTCGGTGAACTCGTCGCGGTTGAAGACCGTGCCCCAGGGCCCCTGCCCTTCGACCAGGATCGCGTACAGCATCTCCGCGCGGGCCGTGTTGTGGGTGTGGTTCGTCTGGAGAACCGCCAGATTCCAGCCACCCTCACCGATCTCGTCCACCAGGTTGTTGCCGTTGTTGTCGACGGCATCGCAGCCGATCGCGGCGCAGCCCGGCAAGTTCTTGTAGATTCCCGCCGCGATCGGGTACGACGCACCAAAGATCCCTGAACCCGAAAAGCCCAGGCTGGGGTTGGTCACGTTGCCGTCGCCAAAGGCGCCCGAGCCCGGGTTGTTGATCAGGCTGTTCCCCAGGGGAAGCATCGCCGGCGCATAAGCCGAATTCGTCCCCATCAAGGGGTTGGCCGTGCCCGGAAACGCCGGTCCGGCGAAGTTGATCGGAAGGTTGGCGTCGTTCTGGATGAAGTACACGTCGGGAAGCTCGCTCTTCAAGTAGTCGTACCAGGCGAAGACCTGGGCCCGCTGGGTTTGCGTGATCTGGGGGTTGAGCACGCCGTTCACGAACAGGGTGGGGGCCTGATAGTTGGTGTTCCAGATCATTCCCAGGTAGCCGTGAGTCCAGTTCGGCTGGGGACGGTTGAGCATGAGCGACTCGAGCCGGTCGTTGAGCCCGCCTTCGAGCTTGGCGATCAAGGTCTGGGTCTGGCGGATCTCGGCGCGGCGCATGGCATCCTGCGCGGCCATGAGCACGAAGCTGAGGATGATCGCGATGATCACGATCACGACCAGAAGCTCGATCAACGTGAAGCCGCTGCGCGGCTTCGGAAGGATGAAGGATGAAGGATGAAGGATGAAGGAAGGCCCTGCGCGGGTGCCGCTGGCTGGTCGTGCCGGGATCACCCCCCCTGGCCCCCCCTTCGCAAGGGGGGGAAAGTTCGTCGCGGCGGCCAGCACCGAGAGTCCCAGCTTTGCGCCATTCCATCGGACGCCGTGGGACCTCGGACCACCCCGTGCCTCGGAAGGCGCGCGTGGGTCGCCGGACGTCGAAGGACGATCTATCCGTCCTCTGCCGTCCGCCACTGCCCTTGCGTCCCTCACATGATGGTTCATGACCGACACTCGCGCCCGAAGTTTTTTGATCGCTGAGAGAAGAAGGAAAGGAACATCCTGATCATCTGCGGGCCACACCGGGCCCTTTTCCCCCCCTTGTGAAGGGGGGCCGTCTTTCCCTTCCCCCCCTTGCGAAGGGGGGGCCAGGGGGGGTGGTCCCGACACCATCAGTTACAAGGCTGTGAAAGGTCTTATTTCATCCTTCATCCTTCATCCTTGTTTACTGAAGCGTTCCGGTCTGGAAATTGGTGAGGTTGTCTCGTTCGCGGACCCGGATCGTCGTGTCGGTCGTCTGGGTGCCGGCGGCAAATGTGTGCACCAGGTCCAGGGGCAGCGGGTTGCTGGCCGACGAATTGCTGGCCGAGGGTGCGATGAACTGGCCGCCGACTCCGTAGAGCCCGTCGCGCCCCGCGGAGAAGATCTGGAACGTCTGCGGCTTCTCGAACGTGACGCTGCCGGTGGTCGTGACGGTCAGGGTCGTGGTATAGGGATTGGGGCTCGGTGAGACGAACTGGGTCGTGCCGTACTGGAAATCCAGCCCGATCGGGCTGGCGCCATTGCCGTCGGCTTCACTCAAGACGGGGCCGGCGAAGTTGACGTCGTTGGGATCATACACCCCGTTGCCGTATCCGCTGAAATAGACAAAGAAATTGATGCTGGTGCTGGCGGTCGTGGGGGGCGAATTGCCCAGCGAGTCGTAATAGCCGGGAATGCCCGGGTTGGCCCCGTTATTCGTGAGGTTATTGGGGTCGACGAACAGCCGGCCCGCGTTGAACTCATAAAGGGGCGGCTGGCGGTTGTTGCTGTACATCGGGTTGGGGCCGTTCGCATAGTTGGGGTCGGAGGCCCGGTTGTTCGTGAACGGGTTGGTCGGGTCCTTGCCGAATCCGTTCAAGCCGAACGAGCCGGTGACGGGGTCGTAGGTGGGGATCCCGCCCAGGAAGAAGACCAGGCACTCGTGGCCCTCCAGGATGTAGCCGTTGGGGCCGTCGAGCACGCCGTTGCCGTTGAAGTCGTACCAGTAATTCGCGTTGTGGGCGATCAAGGGCGGGATGCCGGTCGTGCTGAAGACCACCCGCGGGAAAAACTTGCGGAGTGCGATCAAGGACCGCTGCGCCAGTGCGCCCAGGGTGATGTCGCCCGTGGCGATCACCGTGGTGTTGGCGACGGGGTAGAACCCATTCTCCGCGAGGTAGACGCGGCTGGGCGGATAGTCGCCGTAATTGCTCTTGAAGCTCGCCAGGGCCTGGGCGATCTGGTTGATCTCGGCCTGTACGGCCGCCTGCTTGGCCGTGTTCAAGGCGCCGTTGATCACCGGCAAGAGCAATCCGATCAGGATCGCCAGCACGATGATCACGACCATGAGCTCGATCAGGGTAAAGCCCGGCCGGCCGGCCGGCCGGGCTGCCGCGCGAGCAGGTGGCGGGGCGTTGGGTTTTGCGAAAGAGCGCATCAATCGGTGCTCCTAGTTGACAACCGTTAACGGACGAACGGCAACCGACACCTCGATCAGCCGGACAGCTTCGAGATCAACGTGATGAGCGGGAGAAACAGGGCGATGACGATGAAGCCGATGATGCCGCCCAGGATCACGATCATGATCGGCTCGAGCAGGCTGACCAGGCTCTCGACGGCCGTCTCGACTTCTTCATCGTAGTTGTCGGCGATTTTATTGAGCATCGTGTCGAGCTCGCCGGTTTCCTCGCCGACGTCGATCATGTTGACCACGATGTCGTCGACGATCCGTGCCTCCTTGAGGGGCTGGGCGATGGTCTCGCCCTCGCGGATACTGTCATAGATCCGGTTGAACGCCCGCTCGAACACGGCGTTGCCGGCCGTGTCGCGCACGATGTTGAGCGACTCCAGGATCGGCACGCCCGACTGCACCAGTGTGCCCAGGGTGCGCATGGTGCGGGCGACGGTCGATTTCTCGACGATGTCGCCCATCACGGGTATCATCAGCTTGATCCGGTCGCAGACATAAGCGCCGGTCCGGTTGCGGTAGAGCAGCTTGACGAAGATCCAGCAAAACAGCGGCGTCAAGAACACGACGTAGAAATACTTGATCAGGAAGTGGCTGGCGTCGATCAGCATCGTCGTCATCCTGGGCAGCGGGATGTCGAAGTCTTTGAAGATCGACTCGAACTTGGGAATGATGTAGTAGAGGATGAATCCCACGATCACGCAGGCGACGGTGATCACGACGACCGGGTAGACCATGGCCGACTTGATCCGCCGCTTGAGGGACTGGGACTTTTCCTTGAAGTCCGCCAGGCGCTGGAGGATGGCTTCCAGAGCACCGCCGGCCTCGCCGGCCTTGAGCATGTTGCAGTAGAGCCGGTCAAACGCCTTGGGGTGCTTGGCGCAGGCTTCCGACAGGGTCGAGCCGCTCTCGATATCCTCGACGATGTCCTGGAGCGCGTTCTTGAGCACGCCCGGCTTGCACTGGCCCTCGAGGATCTTGAGGCTGCGCAGGATCGGCAGGCCGGCATCCTGGAGCGTCGAGAGCTGGCGCGTGAAGATGCAGAGCTGCTTGGTCGAGATCCGGCCGATTGTGAACGACTTCTTGCGCTTCCGACCCCCCCTGGCCTTGGCCCGCGCCTTGGCTTTCTTGGCCTTCTCGGCGATCTTGGTGACGAAGAACCCCTTCTGGCGGATGAGCTGCTGCGCTTCCTCCTGCGTGGACGCGTCGATCGAGTCCTTGACTTCGCGCCCGGTGTGGTCCATCGCCTCGTACTGGAAGGTCGGCATGGCAGTCGTCTCCTCAAATGTCATCCAGCATGGTTTCGCGGAGGATCTCTTCAATCGATGATTGGCCGTTGTGAATCATGTTCATGCCCGTCTCGCGCAGGGTCCGCATGCCGAACTTGCGGCAGGCGTTGCGGAAGTCGTCGAGCGACGCCTCGGCGACGATCATGTCGCGGAGGGTTTCGTTCATGACCAATAGCTCGTAGATGCCCATCCGGCCCTTGTAGCCGGTGTTGTTGCACTTCTCGCAGCCCTTGCCGTAGTAGAACTTCTTGGTCGAGGCCTGCTCGGCGGTCAAGCCCAGCTCCATGCAGATCTCCGGCGCCGGGGTGAACTCGGTGCGGCAGTTGACGCAGATCTTCCGCACCAGCCGCTGGGCCAGCACCGCCTCGACCGTGGCGGTGATCAGGAACGTGGGCAGCCCCATGTTGCGCAGCCGCGTGATCGCCGACGGGGCGTCGTTGGTGTGCAAGGTTGTGAACACGATGTGGCCGGTGAGCGACGCCTGGATCGAGATCTCGGCCGTCTCCAGGTCGCGGGTCTCACCCACCAGGATCTTGTCCGGGTCCTGGCGGAGGATCGACCGCAGGCACGAGGCGAAGGTCACGCCGATCTCGGGGTTGACCGGGATCTGGATCAGGCCCTCGATGTCGTACTCGACCGGCTCTTCGGTGGTGATGATCTTGTCTTCGATGCGGTTCAAATGGTTGAGCGTCGCGTACAAGGTCGTCGTCTTGCCGGAGGAGGTGGGCCCGGTCACGAGCACGATTCCGTTAGGCTTCTCGATGATGTCGTGCCACACCTTGAGCGTATCATCGGGCATTCCCAGCTTCTTGAGGTCGAGCTGCACGACCGTGCGGTCGAGGATCCGCAAGACCACGCTCTCACCGAACATGGTCGGCAGCGTGGACACACGGATGTCGACCTCGTTGCCGCCTAATGCGAGCTGGATCCGGCCGTCCTGGGGAAGCCGGCGCTCGGCGATGTCGAGGTTACTCATGACCTTGATGCGGCTGGCGATCGCCGAGGCCAGGTGCCGGGGCGGGGGAACCAATTCGTAGAGCACCCCGTCGACCCGGTACCGCATCTTGTACTCTTCCTCGAACGGCTCGAAATGGATGTCGGAGGCCTTGTCTTTGATGGCCAGGAGCAGCACCATGTTGAGCAGCTTGCGCACCGGCGCAGCCTCGGCCATCTCTTCGATGCGTTCGAGGTCGATCGTGGTCTCGCTGCGCCCGGCCAGGGCCGCAAGTCCTTTGTCTTGCTCGATCTGCTTGACCACGTCCTGGATGCTCTCGTGGTGGCCGGCGTACAGCCGCTCGATCGCCGCCATGACGTCTGGCTCTGTCGAGATCGCCCCTTTGACCTCCGTGCTCAAGAACATCTTCAGGCTGTCCAAAGTCGACGGGTTCTGCGGCTCCGCCATCGCCACCGTGATGCTCTTGTCTTTCTTGTTCTGCGAGATCGGCACGATCTTGTAGGCCGTCGCCATGCTCTCGTTCACCAGCTCGGTCATCTCGGACGGGATCGTGACGTCCGCCAGCTTGACCACTTTCATCCCGAGCTGCTCGCCCAGGGCCTTCATGACCTGATCTTCCTTGACCAGACCCATCCGGACGGCCACCTTCCCCAGGAGCTCCGACCCGGCGCGCTTCTGCTCCTCCAGCACCTTCCAGAGCGTCTCTTCGTCGAGGTAGCCCATGTCGATCAAGATCGTGCCAAGCCGTCGGGCCATCGGGCCCTCCTCAGGGTTGCGAGCTGTCGGTTGTCAGTTGTTGTTGTGAGCTGTCGTTGGTTGAACGGGAATGCAGAGTTGGTCAGGCTTTGTCAGCGGGCGTGCCGAAGAAGCTGCACAGGCCGCCCGCGTCCGATCCGTCCGATCCGTCCGATCCGATGCGGCGGCAGGCGTGGTTCGTCAGGCTGGAAAGCCTGACCTACGCAATTCGTCAGGCTGGAAAGCCTGACCTACGCAATTCGTCAGGCTGGAAAGCCTGACCTACGCAATTCGTCAGGCTGGAAAGCCTGACCTACGTGCTTCATTCTTCTTCTTCTTCTCCTTCCTCTCCATCCTCGAGAACTCCCTTCTTCGCATTCTCGATCCGCTGGCGGAGGTCGTCGGGCTTGCGGGACTTGAACATCACCTCGGTCTCTTCCACCAGGCCCTGGCGCCAGAGGTTGAAGAGGCTGTCGTCCAGGAGGATCATCCCGTGTTTCCGGCCGGTCTGGATCGACGAGTCGATGCGGTACGTCTTGTTTTCGCGGATCAGGTTGGCGATGGCCGGCGTGACGACGAGCATCTCGTAGGCGGCCACCAGCCCCTTGGGCTTGCGGGGCAAGAGCGCCTGGGCCAGGATGCCGATGATCGCAACGGAGAGCTGGGTCCGGATCTGGTCCTGCTGGTCCTTGGGGAAGACGTCGATGACGCGGTTGACCGTCCCTTCGGCCGAGTTGGTGTGCAGGGTCGCGAACACGATGTGGCCGGTTTCGGCGGCGGTGATGGCCGCGGAGATCGTGGCCAGGTCGCGCATTTCACCGACCAGGATGATGTCGGGGTCCATGCGCAGGGCACGGCGGATCGCCTCGGGAAAGTCGGGCACGTCGACGCCGATCTCGCGCTGATTGATCAGGCACTTGTTGTGCTTGTGGAAGTACTCGATCGGGTCTTCAATCGTGATGATGTGGCGGTCCATCGTGTTGTTGATGTAGTTCACCATCGAGGCCAGACTGGTCGTCTTGCCCGAGCCGGTCGGCCCGGTGACCAGGATCAAGCCGCGCGGCCGCTGGATCAACTGCTCGATGACTGCCGGCAAGCCGAGCTGCTCGAAGGTCAGGAACTCGCTGGGAATCCGCCGCAGGACCAGCCCGACATTGCCCTTCTGCTTGAAGATGGCGACCCGGAACCGGGCCATGTCGCCGAACGCGAAGCCGAAATCGGTCCCGCCCACCTCCTGGAGCTCTTGCTGGCATCGCTCCGGTGTGATGCTCTTCATGAGCGACACCGTGTCAGCCGGCTCGAGAACCTTCGTCGCCAAGGGACGCATGTGGCCGTGCAGCCGCAGCATCGGATGCGCGCCGACGGCCAGATGCAGGTCGCTCGCCTTCTGGGAACACACCGTCTGAAGCAGTTTGTCGATGAGCAGCGTACCCATTGCCCTGAAAAGCCTCCGCGGGAACGTCGATGGAACCGGTCATGCCCCGCCCGAAAACCTGCGTCTCCGGGCACTTGACTTTTTCAGAAAACCAGGTGTCCACCGAATCGTGATGTCGCGCCTTGAGGTTAGGACCGAGTGCCACTGCCCCACCGCACCATCATTATTCGCTGTACCACCCAAGAAACAAGGATGAAGGATGAAGGATGAAGGATGAAATTAAGACACACGAACGCAAGGGTGGTCGCAACCAAGAGCCCGCTGCGCCCACCTCGGACTGGCCGCTTGGGCTCACGCCTTCTTGGTCGCGACGACCGATTCGGCCAGCATCTCGCGCTGGGTGATACGCAGTACCTCGTCGATCGTGGTGATTCCGCGGATCGCCTTGACGATTCCGTCTTCGAAGAGAGTACGCATTCCCTGTTTGCGAGCAAGTTTGCGCACATTCTGCGTGGATTCGCCCTTGAATGCCGCCTCACGGACCTGGGGCGTCATGGTCATCAGCTCGTAAATTCCCATCCGTCCCCGGTACCCCTTTTTGTTGCAGTAGGTGCACCCCTTGCCCCGCATGAAGTTTGCCTTCTTGGCGATCTCGGGCGCAGGCCCAGTCCGTTCAGAATGTGCGAGGGAGGATCGTAACGCACCCGGCATTTCGGGCAAACCTTGCGAACCAAGCGTTGAGCCATGATTGCAAGCACGGAGCTGGCGACGAGGAACGGTTGTATCCCAATATCCACCAGCCGTGTAATGGCACTGGGCGCATCGTTCGTATGCAGTGTACTGAAAACCAAGTGTCCTGTTAGACTGGCCTGAATTGCGGTCTCGGCGGTCTCCAGATCGCGGATTTCGCCGACCAGGAGGATGTTTGGATTCTGCCGGAGCATGGCACGGATAATGCGTGCGAAAGTCATCCCGATCTTGGCTTTGACTTCGCACTGGTTGACGCCGGGGAGGTAGTATTCGACGGGGTCTTCGGCGGTGATGATCTTGACGTCCGGGCGGTTGAGCTCATTCAAGGCAGCATAGAGGGTGGTGGTTTTGCCGGAGCCGGTGGGGCCGGTGACGAGGAGGATGCCGTTGGGCCGCTTGATCAATTGCTTGAAGCGGCCGAAGTCTTCGTCGCCGAAGCCGAGGTCCTGGAGGCCGACCTTGATATTGTCGCGGTCGAGGATGCGCATCACGACCGATTGGCCATGACTGGTTGGAATGATGCTGACGCGCATGTCGATATCTTTGCCGGCGACGAGGATTTTGATCCGGCCGTCCTGGGGGCGGCGTTTCTCGGCGATATCGATGAAGCCCATGATCTTGATGCGGCTGACGATGGCGCCCAGGAGGCGGCGGGGGGCGCTGTCGCGTTCCATGAGGACGCCGTCGATGCGGTAGCGGATCCGGACGCGGTCGGCGAACGGCTCGATGTGGATATCGCTGGCGCGGAGGGTGACGGCTTCCTGGATGATCAAGTGGACGAGCTTGATGACCGGGGCGTCGCCTTCTTCGAGGGTGTTGGTGGTGGCGGACTTGCCGGTAACCCCGGTGTCTTCGGCGAAATCGATGGCGGTGTCGGTGAACTCCTGGAGCATCGAGTCGACGGATTCGGTCTCGGAGGAGGCGCTTCCGTAGTATTTGTTGATGGCCTCGACGATTGAGTCTTTGGGGGCCAGCGACACCTCGATCTCGCGGTTGAGCACGAACCGGAGCTTGTCGATGGTCTCAAAATCGAGTGGGTCATGCATGATGACACGGATGGCACCACTCTCTTGAGCGAGGGGCATGACGATATTTTCGCGAGCGAGGGACTCGGGGACGAGCTCGATGACGGAGGCGGGGATCTCGATTTCGTGGAGCTCGACGAAGGGGAGTCCGTGTTGTTCGGCCTTGGCCTTCATGATGGCGTCGGCGTCGGTGTAGCCCAGCCTGATGAGGGCATCCTCGACGGCGCCGCCGTCGACGCGTTGAGCTTCCTTGAGCTGGTCCGGGCCGATGACGCCTCGTTTGACCAGGATCTCGGTCCATTCCCGGGTTTTGGCCATAGCTTGAAACTCCAGAGATGACGATTCATGCTGGGTGCGGACGGGCGTGCCGCGAACGGGGATCGCGGCCGCAAGAGAGCGGCCTCGGCGCCGGTGTCATTTTCCCCGGTGGTGCAATGGGTCGGGGGGGGCTCTGCGAGACAACGTCGGGTACGCGGTTGAACCGATCCTGTGACTTTGACGACCGGGCGGCCAGCGCCGGCCCCGGCTTCACGACTCGACCGACGACGGGAATGAATAGATCGATGATGACACCTGAATTTACCAGGGTTTTGACGATTCCGCAAGGAATTCGTTCCGAGAAAAAAACGGGAGGAGCGGCGCGGCCTGAGGCCGCCGAGACCAATCGGACGGATCGGACGGATCGGACCGAGAGTGGGGGACCTCGCGGCGCTCTTCGGGACGACGACGAAGTCTTTCGTTACCTCGCCCCCGCGGGGAGAGGTTGGCCGAAGGCCGGGTGAGGGGGCCGAAACCGATGCCGCGCGCCCAGGCTCGGGCCGCAAAACCGCCGCCAGGAGACTCGAGCCAGCGAGCAATAACAGAACGGACAATATCAGCTCCCGCGCGAATGTAACCGGCCGTACCGGATCCGCCTCGCTCGCAGCCGCGTCACGATCGCCGGGTTGACCGTGCGACGGAGCCACCTCACGGTCGCTGGGTTCGCTGGGAAATTCAGCCACCTCGTGGGTTTTGATCTCTGCCGAAGTTTCAGCCAAGTCACCTTCGTTGGGTTCGCTGGGAAATTCAGCCACCTCTCGGTCGTTGGGTTCGCTGGGAAATTCAGCCACCTCTCGGTCGTTGGGTTCGCTGGGAAATTCAGCCACCTCGTGGTTTCTGGCCTCTGCGGCAATTCCAGCCACCTCGCGGTCGCCCGGCTCGCGTTCGGGTTTTATCGATTCCATCGAATCGACCGGCTCGGGATGACCCGGAGCGGTCGTCGGATTGGGATCGAGAGTTTCGGATTTCGCCTGCCACTCGTCGGGTCGCCCATAAGCCTCTTGCGCCGCGATCCGGGCCCGGCGCTCCATCTCCGCCACGTAGCCTTCGTTGGGCGTATCGTAAATCTCATCCCAGGGTCCCGGGCCGCTCGGATCGCGGAATTCGCGGGCTTCGCGCCGCAGCTCGGCGTCTTCGTGCTTTGTCGTGCGACGAAGCTTTGCAAAGGCCTCGATGGATTTGACCATCGCCCGTTGGTTGGTCGTCGCGTAGCGCCTCAGAAGTTCTCCGGTATGGCTGTCGTCGAATGACAGGAGGGCCACGTTGCGGTCTGCCTCCGCCAATGCGCGTTCTTCAGCCACAGCGAGTTTTGCCTGAAGCTGCTCGACCGCTCGATCGACGATCGAGCGCAGCACCTGACGCTCTTTCTCATCGTCACCGGAGTCGAGCAAATCCGGGTACTGCCGGTCGAGGGCTCGCCGATAGCGCGCGTACTCGACGCGCGTCAGTTCGCCCCGGAGCTCCAGCCAGGCCTCGTCGTGCGCCGGGTTGGTCGTCCAGGCCCTGAAGTGGATTTCAAGAACCCGACGGTCCCACATCGCGGCAAGCGGATTTCTCCCGAGCAACCGGATGGCCCGGAACCTGTGGACCGCTTGCCAGCGACCGGGCGGCTCCAGGAGTGCCCTGAGCTCGGCCCACTCCGCAAGCATCAGCCGGCACCCGGGCACCGTGCGCTCCAGTGCAGAAACCAGCGTGTCGGGGTCCTCGGGATCATCCGGGATCGGGCTATACGAGACGCGCTCTCCTCCATTCAAATATTGCTCGCTTCCGTAGGTTTCAATCGGTCCTTGACAACTGTGGAAGAGTCGCTTGAGCAGGCCCTTGGCCTCGGTTTCGAGACGGTGGTCCGCGTCGTCGATATTCGCGCTCAGGCGCGCGGCTTGGGCGGCGAGAGCGCGCTGGTATAAAACTGACGACTGAACCGTCTGAAGGAGCAGCGAGCGCTCGCCAGCGTTCCTAGGCCCCATCGAGGAGAGCATCTCGTCGATGAGCTCGTCGACCTCCGCCTCTTCCTCCCCTGGAATCAGAAAGCGGCGAGCGCGAAGGCCATGAGTTTCGGCGTTCTTCCGAGAAATCAGCTTACCGGCGACTGTCGTCGGGCCTTTTGAGCGGCTCCCGTTCAATCGGCTGGAATCGCTCCGTTTTTGTGATGTTGGCATGTTGTTATATTCCTTTCTGATCGATACGAGTCAGGAGGTGGGCGAGAATACGTCATTGGGACCGTCGTCGTTGGCGGGGTGAAAGAGAGCGCTTTCGCGGAGCGAAAGGCGACACTTGCTTTCGCGGAGCGAAAGGCGACACACACTTTCGCGGAGCGAAAGGCGACACTTTCTTTCGCGGAGCGAAAGGCGACACTTGCTTTCGCGGAGCGAAAGGCGACACTTGCTTTCGCGGCGATTGCACGGTGCCACGGCCTGTGGCACTGGTGAGCATTTCTGGGTACCACTGGTCGTACCCGACCAGTGTCTTCATCCCTGCCACGAGCATAGAAGGGCCAGGCATCGCCGTCGGGCAAGGACCGGAGGTCGTTGGTCCTCCCGCCGAGAGCACTGGTCGGGTACGACCAGTGGCACCCAAGAATGATCACCAGGACCAACCACCCGAGCGAGGGAACGCGACACATGTCATTTTCCGAATTCGGGTTTTCACCGATTCAACGGTATTCGGGTGAGCCTCGGGATCCGAACGGGCGCTCTGCACTGCCCTTGCTTACTTAGGAAAGGTAGTCGATCTTGCGCATACGGCCACACATTTCCCAGACTTCGTCGCGGCCGCGACTGGAATATCCGCAATCGCTGGCATGACTTGATGAATCGGCAGAGTTTGCCATCGATGCGTTGCTGGATCGGGGCTTTCTTCCGCCGCAGGCGGCATGTGCCGGGATTGCCGTAGGTCAGGCTGGAAAGCCTGACCTACGACTATGCCGTCAGGCTGGAAAGCCTGACCTACGACTATGCCGTCAGGCTGGAAAGCCTGACCTACGAGTGCGCGTTTCCAGCATGCGCTCTACGATCATTGTCGCTGAAGCTCACCGTGCCCATCTCGATTGGGCCCAAGCTTGCGCCGATCGCGCACGAGCCCACGCCGCCGGTGCTTTCCTGATTGACCGAAAGAGCAGTCGCCGAGTCGGGTGAGGCGGCCGGCGGGTCAATGAACAGCCCGCTCAAGACGGCGTTGGGCCCGGCCAGCGTCTTCACCGTGATCACCACATTGCCCGAGAGCTGCCACTGGAGATAAATGCCCCCGGAAAAATTCGCGAGAGTTTCCGTATCGAGCACGGCCCCCGTGGCGGCACTCGTGATCTGGATCTGCTCGCTCCTCCCCTTCTTGTCGAAGTCAAGGGCGTACAGAGAAACGTCATGGGGTTGGCCGTCGGTCAGGCTCAGCTTGATGGTGAAGCTCGTGGCGGCATACCAGCACGCGGCGATCCGGCCGGTGCCGCTGGCATTCTCCAGGGCGCGCGGGTCCGTCGTGCTGGTCGCCCAGGTATAGTTCAGCTCGCCCGCCGGTGTGACCGTGGCAAAGCTGGGGTTGTTCGCCGCGGTCGTGAAGATGTCGAATCCTTGAGAGCCGTAGGCTCCCATCCAGTTGCCCTGGGTCGCTGAGTCGGTCCTGATGAACGTCGCCGTGGCGGCGGTCGCGGTCTCTTTGAAAGTGCCGGTGAAAGTGTCGGAAGCCTCGCCATTCACTCCGTTTCGATTCTGGTCCATGGCGTTGCCGTACCAGTCTTCGATCGACGGGCCGACTGTCAGGGTGTACGTCCCGGGGGCGGTTTGCGCGGGAAACGAGATCACGAACTGATGGTCGTTCGAGCCGGCAACGGGCGTGACGGACACCCCGCTCTTCGAGCCGCCAGGTCCAGAGAGTGTCGCCTGCGACGGCGAGAAGGTTGCGGGATTGATCTCCTCGTTGAAGGTCACCGTGACCGAGGTCAACGCGGCAGCCGTGTTGCCGGCGTTATTGGGGGTGGCGGCGACGACGTACGCGCCATCGGCGTTGGCGACGGCGGCGGCGGCGTTCACGATGCCGCCCGTGGTCACAAGGCTGGCCAGAGCCGGGTCGGGGGTCGTGTGGTCGAGGACGGCGTCCTCGACCTGGCTCATCGACCAGCCGGGATGGGCTGCCTCGACCAGGGCGAGCGTGCCGGCGACGAACGGGGCGGCCATCGACGTGCCGCTCGTAAAGCCGTAATAATCATCGAGGGTGCTGAGGATGTCGACGCCGGGGGCGGCCAGTTGCACGGTGCCTGCGCCAAAGTTGGACCAGCTTGCGAGGTCGCCGCTGGAGTCGGTGGCCGCGACCGTGATCACGTTGGGATAGGTGGCCGAATAAGAGGCCGGCGAGTACGCGGTGGTCGTGTCGTTCGAGCCGCTGTTGCCGGCAGCCGCCACGATGATCACGCCGTGGGAATCGGCGTACTGGATGGCCGAAGCGATGACGGGGTCGAATCCGGCCTCGCCCCAACTGGCGTTGATAATCCGCGCGCCGTGGTCGACCGCGTAGTCGATCGCCTCCGCGGCGGCCACGTCCGAGCCCGATCCCGTCGCGTCGAGCGTCTTCGAGCGCCATGATCTGGACGTTCCAGTCGACGCCCGAGATCCCGACCGCGTTGTTGCCGACCGCGCCGAAGATTCCCGCGGTCACGGTGCCGTGGCCGTTGTCGTCGAGCGGATTGTTGGTGCCCGCGACGAAGTTCCAGCCGATCAGGTCGTCGGGAAAGGCGGTGGCGCCGTCCTGGGTCGATCCGTCGGCCCAGCCGCCGGAGGTCGCAGGCGCGATCACGTCGGCCCCGGTGATGACGCCGTCGCCGTTCGTGTCGATGATCTTGCCCGGCCCCTGGTTGACCGGGCTGTTCAGGTCGCCGAAGGTGATGAGACCTGCCCCGTCGACATCGGTCAGATTGGGGAGCACGCTGGAGGGGATCTCGGCCTGGTTGAGCCAGACGTTGTCGACCAGGTCGGGATGGTTAAAGTTGATGCCGGTATCGACGTCGGCGACGATCACATGGTCGGATCCTGTGGTCAAATTCCAGGCGGCCGGGGCATTGATGCCCCAGGTGCCATTCAGGGCCCACTCGGCGCCCGCCAGGTAGTACGGGTCGTCGGGCACGTCGGCCGCCTGGATGGTCTCTGCTGGCTCGGCGTACTGCACGGCGGTGCTGGCGGAGAGCGCCCGGGCCAGCGCGGCCATGCCCGCAGCGGGGACCTGCACTTCGTAGAGACCCGAAATCGTCGTCGCCTGCGCCGTCGCGCCGGCCGAATCGATCATCGGCACCAGTTCTGCCAGGGAGGCTCCCGCGCCCGGCTGAAGCTGGACGTCGACGGTGTCGAGTGCGGGCGCGGGCGCGGCAAGTCCTGCCGGCGATCCGGCAAGCACTTGCCGGGGTTCAAGCTGATCGAAGAGCGGCCGGACACAGGGTGGGCGGCGACGCCATTTCGTGCCGGTTGAGCGGACCGGTCCCCGCCGCCATGCCCGCTCACCCAACACCAAAAGCCGGCCGGTGCGGCTGCGCTTGAGCCACCACATCAGAGAGGGAACTCCATTTCGCGAGGGAGATTTCAACAAGAAGCCGGCGCGGATCGGCTCGGCTCGGGGGAGCGGCAAGCGCGCCCTGTCGCGGGAGACCGGACGAGCCGGCCAGTCCAGCGAAACCTAGAACGAAGACCGCCCGTTGGCAAACGGCCCACGCGAATCCCACGGTGCGAGAGGGCTGGCCAAAAACGAACAGTTCGGAACAATCTCGTTTCGCTGGCGATTGGATCGGCGTATCATGAAATTCTGCTGTCAGCGTGCGGTCGCGAGTCTCGCAGTTGGGAGAGTCTCGAGCGGTTGGTGTTTCTTGTCACCGTCGGGTCCTGATGGGATTCCTGGCGAGTAATAGATATGAAGTCAGAGGGCCTGGCCGCACCCCCGGTGCTCTGGGCTGATGAAAAGTCGGCCTTGGCCCACCCCGCGGGACAGGCTTGAGGGTGGCGTTTTTGTTGCGCGAGATCGACCGGGGGCGCGAACGACCGCTCCCTTTCCCCCCCTTGCGAAGGGGGGGCCAGGGGGGTGCCGCTGGGGCCTTGAACATCGAAGAACGAAGAGCGCACGATGGCCTTGTGATTGGCGGCGCCGCGACCACCCCCCCTAACCCCCCCTTCGCAAGGGGGGGAAAAGTGCAACGAAATCGGGGGGAACGGGCGGCTTGCCAAAGGCCGACTCGACATCAGCCCCGCGTGGGGGTGTCTCAAAAAGTGCACAAGGGCCGGTTGATGTCTCAAAAAAAACACCATGATTCGATGACGCCGCAAAGACTTTTGATCGCACGTGGATTTGTTCTAATGGCTATGCTTCCCGGGCTCGCGCCGGTGGTCATCTCGGCAAGAGAGGCGGGGCCTGTTCAAGGGACGGAGGGATGACATGAGTCACAAGAGCATGGGTGTCGGCGTGATAGTTGTAGCGTCCTTGATCTCGATGCCTCCCGTGACGATGGCGGGTGGGCAACAACCCGGGTGGAGCGAAGACGTGTCGTTGGAATACTCACCAAACTTCGATACTGGCCAGCCCAACGTCACCGTCTCGCAGCAACCGAGCGGTGGGAGTTTCAGCGTCCTGGATTCGGTCGATGATCGATATGGGATCGGGCTCTTTAACGAAACCCTCGTGGACTTCCAGAGTAACCCGGGTGTGGCCGTGCTTACGGTGACGTACGCTGCGTGGAACTTTGATCTATCGCAGGTGGGTGCCGTGCCGTTGTACGTGTCGCTCTACGCTGCGTCAGCCCAGCCGCCAGAGCTCGACAGCCCACCGGAGCCGGGCGGGTATGTTGGTGGCTTCTCGATCCCGACCGGCGACTCGCCGTACGATATCAAACTGAACCTGACCAATCTGGGTCCCAGCGTTTGTTTGCTCATCCAGACCGAGAATATCTTGGGGCCGGGCAACGCGCCCATCGTTTCGGGGTTTGTCTCTGGCGGCACGGTGACGGAACCCACCTCGTTCGTGACGATGGCCATGTGTGCGGCCGGGGGCGGTATGGCGTGCGCAGCCCGGCGCTATCGTGCTCGGTCAAAAGTGCGGCGGGTGGGCCGGATCGAGGCGGCCGATGAGCCGGCCGGCGCGATCAGTCCCAGGTCACGGTCCGATCTCCGGGCACGACTGCACCGATCACCCAGGCGGGGATCTTGGCTCGCCGGCTGATTCGACGGACGACCGAGTCGGCGAAGTACTCGGCGACGATCAGCACCAGGCCGATCCCCATGTTGAAGACGCGATCCATCTCGGCATCTTCCACCGAGCCCAGCTTCTGGAGCCACGGGAAGACGGGTGGAACCGTCCACGACCCGCGCTTGAGCCGGATGCCGCAGCCCTCGGGCAGGATCCGAGGCGGGTTGTCGATCAGCCCGCCGCCGGTGATGTGGGCGATTCCGTGGACCACGCGCTTGACGCGGTAACGGCGATAGGCTGTCTTGAGCGCCCTCACGTACAGCCTGGTGGGTGCCAGAAGCTCATCGGCGACGGAGCGGCCGAGCTCCTCGACGAACGAGTCGGGGGCAAGCTGGGCGTGCTCGAACACGATCTTGCGGGCGAGGCTGTAGCCGTTGGAGTGAAGCCCCGAGCTTGCCAGGCCGATCACCTTGTCGCCGGGGCGGATGTCGCGGCCGTCCAGGACTTGCTTGCGCTCGACGACCCCGACGCAGAAGCCGGCCAGGTCATATTCCCCGTCTTTGTAAAAACCGGGGAGGATCGCGGTTTCGCCGCCCAAGAGGGCGCATTCGGCCTCGATGCATCCGTCGCTGACGCCGAGGACGATCTGGGCGGTCAGCTCGGGATCGTCGCGGCTCATCGCCACATAATCGAGAAAGAAGAGAGGCTCCGCGCCGGCGCACAAGCAGTCGTTGACCGACATGGCCACCAGGTCGATACCGACGGTCGCATGCCGGCCGGTGGCAAAAGCCAGCTTGAGCTTGGTTCCGACTCCGTCGGTCGAAGCGACCAGGACCGGGTCGCGGTAGGCACGCGACAAGAGGCCGATCTGGTCGTCGAGCCGGAACAGCCCGGCAAACCCGTTGTTCCAGTCGATCACGCGGGGCGTGTAGGTCCGCCGCAAGAGGGGAGGAATCCGCGAGATCGTGTCCTCGTAGGTCTCGAGATCCACGCCCGAAGAGCGGTAGTCGATTGGTTGATTCATTGCTTATTCATCAGCCCCATGTCATCAGTCCATCATCATTTTAAGGCTTCTGTTGTGCCTTGAGAAGCGACAGGCGGCGCCTGTGGGCATGGTTCAACGCGGGGTAACACTCCGAGCAGACCAGCCCGACGCTTGATCGCACCGGCCAGCCTGGCTATTCTTGTAAGGATCAAGAGTTCTTCTGCCCGGCACACGCGGGCCCTGCCACCGTTACCCTCCTCTAGCACGGCTTCGATCCACGATACCCACGGAGATCTGCAACATGCGTCGGAAATGTCTGGCCTTCGCCCTGAGCGCGGGCATGCTTCTCATGATCGGTCTGGTTGCCGGCCTTTCCAGGGCCGACGATGACGAGACACCGCTCGGCAAGATCATGGAGAAGGTCAACAAGGCCAACACGCTGGTCAAGAACGGAACGCGGAACAAAATCAACTTCGCGAAGAAACAGAAGGACGTGGAGAAGGGCGCCAAGGAGCTCATCAAGCTCGCCAAGGAAGCCAAGGAAATCAAGGACGCCGTCAAGAAGGCCAAAGACGTGGCCGCGCCCCAGAAGAGATGGGACAAATTGATCGCGGAGTTTATCAAGACCTCCGAAGAGCTGCGTGACGTGGCCGCCAAGTCGGACGCGACCTATCAGGACGCCAAAGACAAGTACACAGCCTTGTCGAAGGTCTGCGCCGACTGCCACAAAGACTTCCGCGTCGATGAGGCCGGGTTCTAACCGAAGGATGAAGGATGAAGGATGAAGGAACACCCTTCGCGGCCCTGCTCGCTGGTCGCGCCGGGACCACCCCCCCTGGCCCCCCCTTCACAAGGGGGGGAAAGGGATGCCGTACGCGTTGGTCAGGCTCTCCAGCCTGACGCCGGGCTGGAAAGCGTGAGCGGCGCCAAGCTGCGTTCTACGGTTGGAATCAGCATCGACTACAGCTCGCCGACCGTGGCCGAGGATTCTCGCACTCGACGAAGCTCTGCTCACTCAGGCCGACCAGGGGCGAGGGACGCCCCTGCTCCGGTTCTGGCAGCCGGCGGCCTATGCGGTCGTCATCGGTGCGTCGTGCCGAATGCACGACGAAGTGAAGGTCGACCGCTGCCGGGCCGACGGGGTGCCGATCTTGAGACGGACGAGCGGCGGCGGCAGCGTCGTTGTGGGGCCGGGGATTCTCTGCGTGTCGGTCTTCCTCGAGGAAGCGGCAGCTCCCGAGCTCAGCGCCGTCGATCTGGCCCAGCGGTACGTTCTGGAGTCGATCGCCAGCGCGATTCGCAGCGTGGGCCCCGCGGTCGACCTCCAGGGTCGCGGCGACCTGGCACTGGCTGGTCGAAAATGCGGCGGCAGCGCCCAGCGCCGGCTCAAGCTCTGGCTCATGGTCCATTGCTCGATCCTCTACGATTTCGATATCGAGACGATCGAACGATACCTCGCCATGCCCCGCCGCCAGCCCGATTACCGGGCCGGTCGCGCGCATCGCGATTTCCTTGTGAGCCTGGGAATGACCGCTCAGTCCCTCAAGGCCGCCATCCGCCAGGGATGCACGACCGGTGAATGCGCATCGGCCCACTTTGATTTCCCCCACGACCTGGCTGCCGCTCTGCGATCGGAGAAATTTGCAAACCCACGCTGGATCGAGCGAATCCAAGGATGAAGGACTGAATCCAAGGATGAAGGATGAAGGATGAAGGATGAAAAAAGACGTGAGTACCCGCGGCGGCTTCTTTTTGCGCTTCATCCTTGAGCCTTCCCGGGCTGGTATAATCCCTCAATCGGGCACCCGGGTATTTCCGGTTCATCCTTCATCTTTCATCCTTCATCCTTTGATTCAATCCTTTGATTCAATGATTGCCAATCGCTTCAACCTGGACCTCATCGAAGACACCTACGAGCGCTGGCAGGCCGATCCCCGGTCGGTTGACGAGTCGTGGCGTATCTTCTTTGAAGGATACGACTTGGGTCGTTCGCCTCGCGGTCAGTCCGTGGGATCGGTCGACCTCGGGGCAGCGCGGGACCAGGCGGCCGTCACGCGATTGATCGACGCGTACCGCGAGTTTGGGCACTTCCTGGCGGACGTCGACCCGCTCAGGCTAAAGCCCGTCAGGAAGACGGACGACCTGCTGGAGCTCTCGCAATTCGGCCTGTCGGAGTCCGACCTGGACCGGGTTTTCTACAACCGTCTGAGTGCTTCGGGCTCGTCGACATTGAGGGAGCTGATCGGGATCCTGCGCGCGACCTACTGCGGCACGATTGGCGTCGAGTTCATGCACATCCGCGACTCGGCGATCCGCGAGTGGCTCTTGGGCCGGATGGAGCCGGTGCGGAACCGGCCGGCCTTGGACCTGAGAAAGAAGCGGCGGATCGTGTACAAGTTGAACGCCGCCGAGTTGTTCGAGACGTTCCTCCAGAAGAACTACGTGGGCCAGAAGCGGTTCTCGCTGGAGGGGGCGGAGATGCTGATCCCGCTGCTCGACGCCTTGATCGAGCGGGCCGGCGGTCACGGGGTGCGTGAGATTGTGATGGGGATGCCGCACCGGGGGCGGCTGAACGTGCTGGCGAACGTGCTCGACAAGCCGTATGGCATGATCTTCAACGAGTTTGAAGGGAATCACGTCCCGGAGACGGTCGGCGGCGACGGTGACGTCAAGTATCACCTGGGTTTTTCGGCCGATCACATCACGTCCGAGAAACAGACAATTCACCTGACACTGTCGGCCAATCCCAGCCACCTGGAGGCCGTCAATCCGGTGGTGGAGGGACGGATGCGCGCCAAGCAGCGCCGGTTCAAGGACGGCGACCGGCGTCTGGGGGTTCCGGTCTTGATCCACGGAGACGCGGCGTTCGCCGGCCAGGGGCTGGTGGCCGAGACCCTCAACCTCTCTCAGCTTCCCGGCTACCGGACCGGCGGGACGGTCCACGTGGTCGTGAACAACCAGATCGGCTTCACGACCTCGCCCAGCGAAGGGCGATCGACCCGGTATTGCACCGACGTGGCCAAGATGATCGAGGTGCCGATTTTCCACGTCAACGGCGAGGATCCCGAAGCCGTCGTATTCGTTGCGGAACTGGCGCTTGATTTCCGGCAAGCCTTCGGCAAGGACGTCGTGATCGACATGGTCTGCTACCGGCGGCACGGGCACAACGAGGGAGACGAGCCGGCGTTCACTCAGCCGCTTTTATACGACAAGATCAAGAACCGGATCAGCATCCTGGAGCTGTACACCGAGAAACTCGTGATGGCCGGGGAGCTCACCGGCCAGGAGGCCGAGACCCTGGCCGAGACGTTCGCGGACAAGATGCAGCAGGTGCTCGAGGAGGTTCGCCGCGGTGCGACTGAGGCTCGTGCGGTCTCGCGTGGCTTCGGCGGTGCGTGGGCCGGCCTGAGCCGGCATTTCTCGTTCGCTCCCGTCGAGACCGGCGTTGCGTTTTCGACGCTGGTCGCAATCGCCCGGTCGCAGGTCCAGGTGCCGGAAGGCTTTTCGCTCAATCCCAAGCTGGCGCGGCTCCTGGCCGGGCGCGTGAAGGCGGTCGAGTCCCGAGGGGCGCTCGACTGGTCGACGGCCGAGGTGCTGGCGATCGGCTCGTTGCTCTGGGAGGAAACGCCCGTGCGCCTGAGCGGTCAGGACAGCCGCCGGGGCACCTTCAGCCAGCGGCACGCTGTTCCGGTCGACATGAAAACCGAACAGCGGTGGATTCCGCTCAATCATCTGCGGGAAGGCCAGGCCGAGTTCTGCGTGTACGACAGCCTGCTCTCCGAGGCCGCCGTGCTCGGGTTTGATTATGGCTATTCGCTCGATGAGCCACACATGCTGATCATGTGGGAGGCCCAGTTCGGCGATTTTGCCAACGGCGCCCAGGTGATTATCGACCAGTTCATCGCGTCGGCCGAGTCGAAATGGGGGCGGGCCAGCGGCCTGGTGATGCTGTTGCCGCACGGCTATGAGGGCCAGGGCCCGGAGCATTCGAGCGCGCGGCTGGAACGGTTCCTCCAGCTCTCGGCCGACGAGAACATCCAGATCGCGGTGCCCACGACGCCGGCGCAGTATTTTCACTTGTTGAGGCGCCAGGTTCGCCGCGAGTTCCGCAAGCCCCTCATCGTGATGACGCCCAAGAGCCTGCTGCGTCACAAGCTGGCGGTCTCGCCGGTCGATCACCTGACCGTGGGACATTTTCACGACGTGCTCGACGACCCGGCGGCGCCGGAGAAGCGCACCGGGTCTTATTGTGCTCGGGCAAGGTCTACTATGACCTGTTCGAGAAGCGAGCAGCCTCCGGGAGCGAACGCGACGTGGCCATTATCCGGCTGGAGCAGCTTTACCCGTGGCCGGCCGATTTGCTCCAATCGGTGCTGGCGCGGTACCGGTCGGTTCGCGAATGGGTCTGGGTGCAGGAGGAATCGCAGAACATGGGGGGGTGGACTTTCGCGGCCACCCGGCTGGAGGACCTTCTGGGTCAGCGGGTGCAATACGTCGGCCGGAATGCGAGTGCCAGCCCGGCGACCGGTTCCAAGGTCGTCCACGACCGGGAACAAGCCGAGATCGTCGAGGCCGCGGTGGGGGCGGCCGTGCCGCATCTTGTGAGTTAGTGATCATTCAAAGAGAAAGCGGATCATGCCTGGTGTTCCGGTGACCGTTCCGTCGGTGGGAGAGTCGATCACCGAAGGGATCCTGTCGCGCTGGCTCAAGGCCGACGGTGCTTCGGTCCAGGCCGGCGAGCCGCTCTTCGAGCTCGAGACCGACAAGGCCAGCAGCAACGTTCCGGCTGCCGGCTCGGGAGTCCTGCACATCCAGGTCGCCGAAGGCGAGACTGTCGCGATCGGTGCGACCGTGGCCACGATCGACCCGGCGGATCAAGGCGGTAAGGGAGCGAGTGCCCCCGGAGATGGACCGGCGGCTGCTGAGAGGCAAAGGGCGCAGCAAAGCTCACCGGTCGCGCCGGGACCACCCCCCCTAACCCCCCCTTCGCAAGCGGGGGAAAAGACGCGGACCCAGCCGAGCTCATCGGTCGCGCCGGGACCACCCCCCCGAATCCCCCCTTCGCAAGGGGGGGAAAAGACGCGGACCCAGCCGAGCTCATCGGTCGCGTCGGGACCACCTCCCCTAACCCCCCCTTCCCAAGGGGGGGAAAAGACGCGGACCCAGCCGAGCTCCCCGGTCGCGCCGGGACCACCTCCCCTAACCCCCCCTTCCCAAGGGGGGGAAAAGACGCGGCCGCAACCAAAGCCGCAGGAGAGCGCCGGGGAAAGCACGCGGCCGCTCTCGCCGGCGGCCCGCCGGGTGGTTGCCGAGCACGAAGTCGACGCCGCTCGGATTCCGGCCACCGGGCCCGGCGGCAGGGTCACCAAGGGGGACGTGCTCGCTTTTCTCGAGTCCGGCCCGGACGCGGCCGCGAGCCCGCCCGGGGCACCCCCTGCGCCTGCGGCGTCAGCGGGCGTCGGGGAACCGGAGTCGGGAATCCCGGATCCGAAATCCCCAATCGCAAACCGGGAGTCCCGCCAGCGGATGAGCGGGCTGCGCCAGCGGATTGCACAGCGGTTGGTCGAGATCCAACAGACCGCCGCGATCCTGACGACATTCAACGAGGCGGATCTCTCGCGAGTGATGGAGCTGCGAGCGCTCTACAAGGAAACCTTCGCCAAGAAGCACGGCGTCTCGCTCGGCTTCATGTCGTTCTTCATCAAGGCTGCGGTTCAGGCCTTGAAGGCGTATCCGATCGTGAATGCTCGTATCGACGGCAACGACATCGTCTATCACAACTTCCACGATATCGGGGTGGCCGTCAGCACCGAGCGGGGCCTGGTGGTCCCGGTCGTCCGCGATGCCGCTCTCCTGTCGTTCGCCGGGATCGAGAAGACGATCGCCACGCTGGCGGCGCGGGCACGCGACCGCACCATCACCGTCGACGACCTTCAGGGCGGAACGTTCACGATCACCAACGGCGGAACGTTCGGCTCGCTCATGTCGACCCCGATCCTGAATCCGCCCCAGAGCGCCATCCTGGGCATGCACGCCATCAAGAAGCGCCCCGTCGTCGTCGACGACCAGATCGTGATCCGCCCGATGATGTACCTCGCTCTGTCGTACGACCACCGCTTGATCGACGGGCAGGACGCGGTCAGCTTCCTGGTCAGCGTCAAGGATTCGATCGAGAACCCCGAGCGCATGATGTTCGAGTTGTGAGTCGAAGAGGAGCGGGGCGTGCCAAGAGCGTTTGATCTCGTGGTGATCGGGGCCGGTCCGGGGGGTTACGTAGCGGCGATCCGGGCCGCGCAGCTCGGGATGAAGGTGGCGTGCGTCGAGAAGAGCCGCACCCTGGGAGGCACTTGCTTGAACGTGGGCTGCATTCCCAGCAAGGCCCTCCTGGACTCGAGCGAACTTTATCACCTGGCCAGCGAGCGGTTTGCGCGGCACGGGATCGGGTTTGACGGCCTCAAGCTCGACCTGGCGGCGATGCTCGGCCGCAAGGATGCCGTCGTCAAGGGTTTGACCGATGGGGTCCGATACCTGTTCCGCAAGAACAAGGTCGAGCCGGTCTTCGGCACAGCGCGGTTGAGCTCGCCCACGACGGTCGAGGTGTCCGCGAGCGATGGAGGCCGCACGCCGCTCGAGGCCGGTCACATCCTCTTGGCCACCGGGTCCGAGCCGGTCAAGCTGCCGTTCCTGCCGTTTGACGGGCGAGCGGTCGTGGATTCGACGGGTGCCTTGTCGTTTGAGAGCGTGCCCGAGCACCTGGTGGTCGTGGGCGCGGGCTACATCGGCCTGGAGCTGGGCTCGGTGTGGAAGCGGCTGGGGAGCCGGGTGACGGTGATCGAGTTCCTGCCGCGGATCGTGCCGTCGGCCGACGAGGAAATGGGGACGCTCCTCCAGAAGAGCCTGACCAGGCAGGGTCTGGAATTTCACCTGGAGACCAAAGTGACCGGTGCAAAAGTCGCGGGAAACCGGGCGGTGGTGTACTGCGAAAAGACCGGCGGATCGAAGAAGAGCTTCGACTGCGACCGGGTCCTGGTCGCCGTGGGACGGCGTCCGTTCGTGGAGGGCCTCGGGTTGACGGAAGCGGGCGTCGCAGTCGATCCCGGGACCGGCAGGGTGCCGGTCGATCCTCGATTCCGCACGAACGTTGCCACGATCTCGGCGATCGGCGACCTGATCGAGGGTCCGATGCTGGCTCACAAGGCAGAGGATGAGGGGATTGCTTTCGCCGAGCTCTTGGCCGGCCGGGCGGGCCATGTCAATTACGCCGCGATCCCGGGCGTGATCTATACCTGGCCCGAGCTGGCGAGCGTCGGCTTGACGGAGGAGCAGCTCAAGAAGGATGGCACAGCATACAAGGCCGGTAAGTTCCCGTTCCTGGCCAATGGCCGTGCCAAGGCGATGGACGAGACGGAGGGCATCGTCAAGATCCTGGCGGACGAGAAGACGGACCGAGTGCTGGGCGTGCATATCCTGGGACCTCGGGCTTCGGACCTGATCGCCGAGGCCGTGGCGGTGCTCGAGTTTGCCGGCAGCGCCGAGGACATCGCGCGGACCTGCCACGCGCACCCGACGCTTTCCGAGGCAGTGCGGGAAGCGGCGCTGGCCGTCGATGGGCGAGCCATTCACGGGTAGGTGACACATTGACTGGCGAGCGGGGCGTCTGGTACGTTCCGATAAGACCGCATGACCGCGACTTTTGCGGTCTCCTGCCTAGATTCTGGAGAGGTGGCTGAGTGGTCGATAGCGACGGTTTGCTAAACCGTTAAACTGGGAAACCGGTTTCGGGGGTTCGAATCCCCCCCTCTCCGCTTGAGAAATAAAGATCGCGAGGGAGACCGCCTGCGCGAGGCACGACAATCTCCCTCGCAGCATTGCGGGTGAGACCCAGTCAGGGGGGAAGACCCCACCTTGTTACGAATCGGCCGATACACATTTGGGTACCGAGTGGATACGGCGGCCGTCCGCTGAGTACTCACCACACAAGTCTCGGAGTGACTGCGTGGCAAGCCCTGCCTTTGCTGCGAGCAGGTAGCGACGACCGGCTAATCGTGCCCCAGATGCGGAATTCCGCGAATCCCCACAGCATCCGTGCCAACACGACAGCTTGGGTCCCTGCGTCGCTGACAATACTATCGGCCATACTAGGCTCGATCTGAAATGCGTCCCCCTGAATGTGCCGCCGCGGCGATTCACGGCTGGTGCGGCGGGTGAACAGCCGAGCCCGCCGGGAGTTTGCTTTCAGGGCTCATCCGGCTTGTCGGCGGGGTCGCGCACGTGACCGGACCGCGATCTCGGGATCGACCGGGAAAAGATCGCGCCACCAGTAAGGTTTGCCGCTCTTGGTGATGGCGTAACCGACGCCGACCTCGCCAAATCGGGCGAGTTCCTCCGCGTCATCCTCGACGAGCGATTGGGCGGCCAGAGCGGCGGTCGGCACGTTGACACTGGCAGTGAGGCGGAGCTCGCGCCCTCGGGCCCGCGGTCTCCGATCAGCTTGAACGGGTCTCCCTCGATCTTCGAGCTTTCCTTGTCTGCCATGGCCTTGGCAGTCGCCATGGCCGCGCGGGCGAGCCTGGGCTCGGCCTTGAGAGGAGCCTTCTTCTGTTCCTTCCGCTTCTGATTCCATTCCTTCAGGACCGCCGCGGCCGCTTCGGCCGGCTTGAGCCGAGGCATCGGTGCTCCGAACGTCACGCACCAGTACGGCACCATCTCATCGTCAAGAGCCCGCGCCGCCCCCATCTCGGTGAAGTCGCCCAGGATATCCTCGCGGTGCGGCGGACTCTCCATCCAGGTTGTCATCACCTCTTCGAGGCTCGTCTGACCGTCGGCGATGTTCTCTCCCATCTGAACATATACATATCCTGCGCGCTTGACACGATCGGGGCTCGTCGACCCGTCGCTGCCCTTGTGGTCGAGCTTGTGGTGCTGGGCCATATCCTTGGCGTGAGTAAGGGCGGCCGCGCACAGCTCCGGCGACAGCGACAGCGGCCCCAGCTTCGCTTTCTTCCGCTCTCGATTGTGAGCGGCAAGCAGAGCCGCCGCTATCGGGTCGACCGGCTTGTGTTTCTGCGCCGCGGCGGCCTTTTTATCGGAGCGGTTCGCCTTGGTGGCGGCAGGTGGATCCTGCACCTTTGGGCCCGCCAGGCCGGTACCGATCCACACCAGAACAGCGAACGAGGCGACGCCTCCTGACACTCGGCTCATGGATCTGTCCGCCGGAAAGATGTCGGGAAGGAATTCGTTTGCGACGGTACCGGCTATCATCGGTCCGGCCGGCTCAGGGTGCAAGTGGCATGCCGATGGGCGATGGCCCGATCGCAAAAGAACGGATGCCGGCCCGCCGCCCTTGCGTCCGGGCCGTCTGTGCCACCGGCCTCGGCAGGATTTGACTCGTGTTCGATCGAGACCGGCGGTAGAATCAAACGATTGTTGAATGCCGGGGACGGCATCTCCGAAGGTACGTCGAAGAGAGGGAAGACGCGAGCATGCTGGGGGAGCGTCGACATTTCCGACTGGTTTGTCCAAAGCGGGCAGCTTGTGGTTTTGCCCTCGTGCTGAGTGTGTTCTTGAGCGGTGTCGGAGGCGGTTTCGCTGCCCTAGCGGACGACGCGGGCGAGAAAAGCACCAAGGCCGAGCCTGATCCGGCGCAGGTCGAGTTTTTCGAGAAGAACGTGCGGCCCATCCTGGCGACCCGCTGCCAGGGATGCCACGGGCCCGACAAGCAAAAGGGCGGCCTGCGCTTGGACGCTCGCACGAGGGTGCTCGCGGGCGGGTCCACCGGGCCGGCCGTCGTGCCCGGAAAACCCGACGAGAGCTTGCTGGTTGATGCCATCAACTATGGCGAAGCCAACCATATGCCCCCCAAGTCGAAGCTTCCCCCTCACGAGATCGCCACCTTGACGGAGTGGGTGAAGCGAGGAGCCCCTTGGGGGATCGACTCTGCCGCGACCAGGAAGACCGCAGCCGCCGGGAAAGCCTCGACGGTCCCCGGTGTGCTGTCCAAGGAAGAATTCCGTGCCCGGGCTCGCTCGTGGAGCTTTCAGCCGCTGCGCCCTCAGCCGGTCCCGGCAGTGAGCGCGGCCGGAGCGACCTGGGCAAAGAACCCGATCGACCGATTCATCCAGGCAGCGCTTGAACAAAACGGACTGACGCCGGCTCCCGAGGCCGGCAAGCGGACCTTGATCCGCCGGCTGAGCTATGACTTGACCGGCCTACCGCCAACCCCCGAGCAGGTGGCCCGATTTGTGGCCGATCAAGCCCCCGATGCCTACGAGCGGCTCGTCGACCAACTTCTGGCCAGCCCGCACTACGGAGAACGCTGGGCCCGCCACTGGCTCGACCTGGTGCGCTATGCCGAGTCCGCCGGGCATGAATTCGATTATGATATCCCGAACGCATTCCGCTACCGCGATTATGTGATCCGCGCGTTCAACGTCGACTTGCCCTATCGCGAATTTGTGATCGAACAGGTTGCCGGCGACCTGGTCGAGAGTCCGCGCAGGCACCCTGTGCTCGGCTTCAATGAATCGATCCTGGGCTGCGGCTTCTATTTCCTGGGTGAGGGGACGCATTCACCGGTCGACGTCCGCGACGAAGAAATGCGGCGGATCGACAATCAGCTCGACGTCTTCTCCAAGACGTTTCTGGGTCTGACCCTGGCCTGTGCGCGGTGCCACGACCACAAGTTCGATCCGATCACCACGCGCGACTATTACGGCATGGCCGGGTTCCTCTCTAGCTCGCGGCATCAACTGGCCTTCATCGATTCCCCCGAGCGAAGGGCGGCGACGCTCGCCCGGCTGCGCGAGCTCAAGTCGATGGTTGCGGCCATTCTGAACGAGTCTGTGAAGGACTTGCCGGAGCCGCTGCGAGCCCAGGTCGCCCGGCTTGCCGACCTGGGGCGATCGAGCTCGGCGCCAGGCGTTCAAGTGCCAACCCCGAAGCGCGGTGGAAACGGCGAGGCCGAACGGGTGTTCGAAGACTTCCACCACGACCAGTACGACGGTTGGCAGGTGACCGGCGACGCCTTTGGCGACGGCCCCGGCCGGCCCGGAGACTTCCGGCTGGACTTGAACGACCAGGGAGCACGGCTCATTCCAATTGCACCAGGGATGGCACAGAGCGGGCTCCTGTCAAGCCGGCTCGCGGGAGTGCTTCGCTCTCCCAGCTTCACCATCGACGCGCCGTTTATCCACTTCCTCGCGGCAGGCCAGGGCGGCCGGTTGAACGTGGTGATTGACGGTTTCGAGAAGATTCGCTCGCCGATCTACGGCGGTCTGACCACCGTCGTGAATACCGGAGACCGCTTCCAGTGGGTCACGGTCGACGTCGGCATGTGGATGGGCCATACGGCTTACCTTGAGATCGCGGATGGGGCAACCGCCGACTTTAGCGGTACGGCGACGACCGTCGACGACGGTCGTGGCTGGATCGCCGCTAAAGAGATCCGCCTGTCGAGCCAATCCCGTCCGGCGACAGGCCCGAGAGACTCAGGCGGCTTTGCCGCGGCGCCGATCGATTTGAACGAGGTCATGCGGCCACTCGGTCCGGACCACGCATCGCTGGCGGCCCGGCTGGCGTCGGCGCTGGCGGAATTGCGGGCGCTCGATCGCCGGATTCCCGACCCGACTTTCGCCCTGTCAATCGCCGACGGCACCGGCTCGGACGAACGAGTTCACATCCGGGGCAGCGCCAAGAACCTCGGTGAGATCGTCCCCCGGCGGTTCCTGGAAGTGCTGGGAGGCTCGGACTCCTCGGCCCACGAAGGAGGGAGCGGCCGCGACGAGCTGGCGCGGAGGATGGTCGATCCCACGGCCAATCCGCTCTTGCCGCGCGTCCTGGTCAACCGGCTCTGGAAACATCACTTCGGCGATGGAATCGTCAAATCGCCGGACGACTTCGGCGCCATGGGCCAGAAGCCGAGCCATCCCGAGCTCCTCAACTGGCTGGCCGGGGAGTTTGTGCGTGGCGGTTGGTCGATCAAGGCCATGCACCGGCTGATCGTGACATCGAGCACCTACCGCATGAGCAGCGTGCCGAGCGAACGCGCCGACCGTCTCGATCCGACCAACCGGCTGTTGCATCGGAACAACGTGCGGCGCCTGGAAGCCGAAGCGATCCGGGATGCGCTGCTGGCTGTCTCCGGCGATCTCGACCAGGCGATGTATGGGCCGGGCGTTCTGGTGCACCTGACGAGCTTCATGGAGGGCCGGGGCCGCCCCGGCCGGTCGGGGCCGCTCGACGGCGCCGGCCGGCGGAGCCTCTATCTGAGCGTGCGCCGCAATTTCCTCAACCCGATGCTCCTGGCTTTCGACGCGCCGGTGCCGTTTTCGACGATGGGCCGCCGCAACGTGTCGAACGTGCCTGCCCAGGCGCTGGCCCTCATGAACGACCCGCTCGTAATCAGCCAGGCCAGGCTCTGGGCCCAGCGCGAGCTCGCCCGGCCGGCTCGATCGGTCGCCGAGCGGATCGATCACCTCTACCAGACCGCCTTGGGCCGGCCGCCCAGCGAGCTGGAAGCGCGCGCGAGTGCGGCCTTCCTTGCGAGTGCGGGCGCCCTCGTCAAAAACGATGAACCAGGCCCGGCTGAAACCTGGCGCGAGTGCCGCCTGGGCCGACCTCTGCCATGTACTGATCAATATGAAAGAGTTCATTTTCATTGATTGAGGCGGGGAGGTCATGCCATGCACTGCGGCCGATATTTACAGCCTGCTCTCACCCGCCGCGACATGTTATTGCGGTGCGGCAGCGGTTTTGGCGCGCTGGCCGCGGCCGCGCTGTTCCGTGAGGCGGCCTTCGGCGGCGTGATCGACCAGGCCGGCCCAGACGGCGGTTCGGCCGGCCCGCGGACTTCCAGGAACCCACTGGCGCCGCGGCCGCCCCAGTTTCCGGCGAAGGCACGCAGTGTCATATTCTTGTTCATGGACGGCGGGCCGTCGCAGGTGGACACATTCGACCCCAAGCCCAGGCTTGACCGGGAGCACGGCCAGCCGATCAAGGTGAAGACGCATCCCACCCAGTTCAACAATGTGGGAAACGTGCTGGCCTGTCCCTGGAAGTTTCGCCAGTACGGCGAGAGCGGAATCCCGGTCAGCGACCTGTTTCCCCGGGTGGGAGCCTGCGTTGACCGCCTCGCGATCATCCGCTCGATGGTTTCCGAGTTTTCCGAGCACACGACCGCCAATTACTTCATGCACACCGGCAGCGGCCTGCAAGGCCGGCCCAGCCATGGAGCGTGGGTCAGCTACGGGCTGGGGAGCGAATGCCAGGATCTCCCGGCCTTCGTCGTCTTGAACGGCGGCTTGATCCCCCCCGGCGGCGTCGACTGCTTCAATTCGGGATTCCTGCCGGCGTCGTTTCAGGGGTCCGTTTTCAAGCCGAGCGCCACGCCGGTCGCGAACATCACGCCCGCTGATCCGACCCCCGAACACCAGCGGCGAAAGCTCGATTTGCTGCGCACCCTGGATGGCAGCGTGCTCGGGCGGATGGGACACCATGACAACCTGGAAGCCGCCATCGCCAATTACGAGCTGGCCTTCCGGATGCAGGCCGCCGTTCCCGAGCTGATGAGCTTGGGCGGCGAGTCGAATGCGACCCGCCAGCTCTACGGGCTCGACGCCAGTTATGCCCCGACCCAGATCTTCGCGCGCGAATGCTTGATCGCCCGCCGCCTGGTCGAGCGCGGGGTCCGCTTCATCGAGCTGTTGTGTCCCTCTGTCGGAGCCGACCGCTGGGACCAGCACGGAGATTTGAAGCATGGCCACGAGAACAACGCCCGCGCCGTCGACCAGCCGATCGCCGGGCTCCTCTACGATCTCGAATCGCGCGGGCTCTTGGACTCGACCCTGGTCGTCTGGGCCGGCGAGTTCGGCCGCACGCCCATGGCCCAGGGATCCGACGGCCGCGACCACAATCCGTATGGGTTCAGCATCTGGCTCGCCGGCGGCGGGATCAAGGGGGGCACGATCCACGGAGCCACCGACGACTACGGCTACCACGCCGTCGAGAACAAGGTCGAGATTTACGACTTGCACGCCACGATCCTGCATCTTCTCGGCGTCGATCACAAGCGCTTGACGTATCGCTTCGGCGGGCGCGACATGCGTCTGACCGACGTCCACGGCGAGGTCGTCCACGGCATCATCGCTTGAAGGCTGGGGTGAGGGGGCGGAGATCCGCGAGGACTCGCGTCAGTCTTGGCCCATTTTCAGTCCTTCACCCTGACGTGCTGGATCTGGTTTTTGTCCAGCCAGCCGAGCAAGGACTCCTGCTCTTCGCTCAGCTCGACCTCGGTGCGGTTGCCAGAATCGAGCGGGGAGACCAGGTAGAAAACTCCATCGGCGAGCCAGTCGGTCACCTCGGCACGGGCGAACCACAGCTCGTTTTCACCGAGCGGCGGCACGCCCGGCGAGCCTGGCGCCGTCATGAAGTAGACCAGTTGAGACCTCAGCCGCGCGGAGATCGAAAGCGGACTCACGTCCGTCCGGTCGACAGGGATCAACAAGGGTAGAGACATGGCTTTCCCGGCACGCGGCCTCGCACTTTGGTCACCATTCTCGGCTCGATCGCAACACCGGGTCAAGAGACGCGCGGCTTGGTGGCACGCTCTTCGGCGACCCGCGCTTCCGGCGTGCGATCAACCCGGCCGCCCGGGACGGGAAAGAGCTGGCAGGGCTGAACGGACGGGTCTCGAAGGTTCACGTACTCGACCCGAGGTAGAGATCTTGCTGCCAGAGGCAGCATCAAGTCGACGAGACCGTGCCGGGCGGCGTCATCGAGCGTCATTGATGGGGGCAACGCCGCGCTTTTGAGCAGGACAAGGCATTGGGCTTCCAGGTGAACGGCAATCCGCGCGGCGATCGTATCGGATGTCACTTCCCAGCTTGCGGGAAGAGGGTCGATGCTCGATCGCTCGATCTCGTCGAGTACGCGGCGTGGAGCGAGGATAGGGAACAATGTGCCTTCCCATGCCTCGAAGAGCGATACCATTCGATCGACGACGATGGACCCCGGCACCAGGGCAGCCAGAATGGCTGCTGTCAGGTCGAGGGCGTGGAGCGCCAGCTCGTGTGCGGTCCGCTCGCCAAGTCGATGGATCACATCAAGCGTGCGGATCACGTCGACAGCCCGCCCGCCGCCGACGATCAAGACGGTGCGATCGGCACGACTGGCCTCGTGACCCGCGCCGAGGAAGGCCGTCAGACGCTCGGGCAATTGCGGCCAGTCGAGTAGACTGCCGCCGACCTTGATCACGGCAAGAGAAGCTGGTTTCACGTCGGCTGTTCCTCCGGTGGCCGTCCGGACTGGTGTTCGCTGCCGGGGATCGGTCGGTCTCGAAACCGTTCGGCGGCCAGGTTGACCAGGGCGGAGGCACACGCAGCCGAAGAGGCGACGGGCCCCCAGGTTTCTTCCAAATTGATGATCTGACCGCCCGGCGTGACGACGCACTGTGCAAGCCGACGGGCCAGGAAATCGCCGGAACCGGCGATGACCGCCTGAACCGGCCGCCCGATCGTCTCGAGGCACGCTCTGTTGGCCGCGCGCTCCAGCCGCGCGAGCAGGCACGCGTCAGCGTCGCGGGCAAACTGGAGCAAATCGTCGGCCGAGAGACCGTCGCGGTCGGTGCCGACCATGCGAGCCAGGCGGTCGCGGGCCGCCTCCCTGGTCGCAGGCCGTCCATCGGCGGTCGAGAGATCAGCCGGGTTGGGCTCGATGTCGCCGAGAATCAAAAAGACGTCGAGAGTCGACGCAAAGATCTCGGCGGCGAGCCCGGTCGTGACCCCCCGCACGGGCAACTCGGTCGCCAGGGCGCAGACGGGCGTTCGACGCACACCCGCGTACACGAGCTCTCCGGTCTGGAGCCGCTCGGTATCATTGCGGCCCCGCGCAGCCACGCGCCCGGCATCCAGTGGGATCAAGTCGGTCGTGGTCGTGCCGATGTCGATCAAGATCCCCTTGCCCTCCGGTATCCAACGGGCGGCCACGGTTGCGAGCGCCAGCCAGTTGGCGGCCGCGGCAAGCTCGGGCTGCCGTCGGATCTCGGCGAGCGAGTGAAACGCGCCGTCAACCCCCCACACGACGACGGAACCACCCGGAATTGCCACGGCCACCGCATCCAGTACGGCGTTCACACCCACCGCCTTTGTGGGATAACAGTCGCAGAGCTCGGCCGTCATGGTCACAGCCGCTCGGTCGCTCGCCGGCAAGGACGCCACGGCAAGGGCGATCGCGCGGCCGAGCTCGTCGGGCCGCTTCCACACCTCAAACGGAACGGTCCGCGCCGGGCCGCTGCCATGAGCGACCTTGATATTCGCCCCCCCGACGTCAAGCGCGATCCAGCGTCCGGATTCCATGGCGGTAGCTTCATTCATGCGAGCAGCTCACCTCGATTCAACGGCCGTCGTTTCCTCGGTCGAAAAAGAAATCGGTTGGCTCCGATGCACGAGCGTGACCAGCCCATCCAGGCACGCGCATTCTTCGTTGCCTGCGCACGCGTCCAGCCACGCTTGGGAGAGCCGGCCTGGAGGCAACAGCCGGCAGAGCGCAACGATCGAGGTCGTCGGCCGCGGGTTGATCTCGATAATCGTGGCGTGGGCGCGGTCCTGGTCCCAGATGAAGTCGACCCCAACAAATCCGAGCAGGCCCGCGATCGCGCTGACGGCAGGCTCGACCTGCGGCAGAGCCTCGAGGCAGGCAACCGGCAGTGTTCCACCGTGGTATAGGAACCGGCCGTCGCGAATCAAGACGTGCTGGACGCCGACGGCGATCGGCCAGCATCGTCCGCTCTGGCCCACCAGGAAGCTGGCGCTCATCGGTGTGCCAGGAATAAACGGTTGCAGTACGGCCGCGGGCAACGTCCGCGCCTCATCGGGCATGGTCGTGGCGTCTTCCAGGAAGAATGTGTCGGTCGAGCCGGCGCCGTCAATCGGCTTGAGGACGGCCGGGTAATGCGCGTCCCGGGGCAGACCGTTCCCGGGCTTGACGATCTGCGTCGCGGGTGTGTCGATCCTCATCGCCTGGAGGCGCAGGGCGGTTCGTGCCTTGTCGCCGGCCAGGAGGACGGCCTCGGGCGAAGAGCCCAGGAGATTGGCTCCAGCCCGCTTGAGCTTGCGCGAGAGTGACGCCAGTACCCCTCTCGTCTCGGGGGCGACGACGACGGTAAAATCGGCCGCACGAGCGAGAATCGTGGAGCCGCTCTTCGTACTCGCCCGCGGCGATCGGCACTGTGGTCCACGGCCCAGGGTCAGGACCCAGACGGGCGTCCCGGGTCGTGGTGACCTGTACCGGCTTGCCAGGCATCCGGGCGAAGTCCCCGGCGATCGCTCGGCGCATCGCCGCCCCTTCTCTGGCCCACGAGCCCGGTAGGGGCAAGCCGGCCAGGCCGCCGCCCGTGACCCACTCATGAACCAAGACTCTGACCCCGGCAGTTCGCACCATGCCACTTTTGCCCTTCCCGGTCATCCCCGTGCTCGACCTCAAGAACGAGGTCGCCGTCCATGCTGTCGCCGGCCGGCGCGCCCATTATCAACCGATTCAAAGCATCTTGCACCCATCTTCCGATCCGATCGAGCTGGCGAGAGCCGTCCGCGATACGTTGGGACTCTCGGTCCTGTATCTCGCTGATCTGGACGCGATCGCCGGCCAGGCGCCGAATCTCGAAATCTACCGGCGAATCGTGGCGCTGGGAATCCACATCTGGATCGATGCCGGTCTGCGCGACGTGCGATCGGCGGCTGCGCTTTGCGAGCTCGATCCATCAACCTGCACGGTCGTCGCCGGCCTCGAGACGCTGCGCTCGCCGGAAGCGCTGCGCGAGATCCTGAGCGACCTCGGCCCGCGGCGAGTGATCTTCAGTCTGGACCTCTATGAAGGACGCGCGGTGATGGCCCCGGGCGCGCAGTGGCCGTCTGACGATCCGGAAGTACTGGCTTACCAGGCGATCGAGTGGGGGGTTGCGCATGTTCTGCTTCTCGACATCGCCCGCGTGGGGACCGGGCGAGGTGTGGGAATCGAGGGACTGCTGAAAAGCCTGCACGCAGCCCGGCCGGACATTCGCATCATCGTGGGCGGCGGAATTTCCGGAATCGAGGACGTGGTCGATCTCAGGAATGCCGGCGCGTCCGGCGTCTTGATGGGGTCGGCATTCCACGACGGCCGGATTGGCCGGCTCGATCTCTGGAAATCTTGATCGCAATGGACCTCGTACCGTGGCGACGCAAGTGAGCAAGAACAGGCGCGTGAGCAGAGGGCGTCGGGGTTTCGGCAGGTAGAAACTTCGACCGACGAGGAACCCGATCACCGACCACGACAACCAAGCGAACGGAAACTGAGTCAGCGAGAGAACGAGAATCGCCCGGCCAGCCCGATGACTTCGCCCACCCGTGAAGAACGGCCAGCGCGGCGAACGACGAGATGAATCCGCCCAGATCGGCCGCCGTGATCTTCGGTGGTGCGGAGGGTCGGTAGAACGCGAGGGTCGTGTAGAACGACATGCGCGACTTCTCTTGAGGCCCTACGGCAAATGTCTCGATACATCGTCGCGTTCTGTGCCGCGTGCTTCACGGGCTCAATCGGTCTTGGGTATTGATCGAGCTTTGTTTTCCGCGCCGGCCTTCATTGCGGCGGCTTCTTCCGCTTCGCGTTTCTTTTTCCAAGTCTGCGCGAGTTGCTTGGCCTCGGGGGTGCCCACCTTGCTGTTGAGATAGTAACCCAGCCGAGACGACGGAAGAGCCCGTTCCGACACAATCTTCTCGAGCGCCGCCAGGTGCTTCGGGTCGCGTGAGAGGCGGTAGAGAGCTGCGATGCAGTATGGGGCTAATTGTGGATTCGACGTTCCCTGCCCGAGGGCGCGACGGGCTTCGGGCGTGTCGAATGCTCCGAGAGCAAGCGCGGCGCGTGCGCGCGGAGCCGCGGTCGGTGGTCGGCCCGATCCCTGTCGGCTCTGCATTTGCGGGATCGACCACTTGAACCAGAGGTCCGACGGCTCGCGGATCGCCGAGCTCGTCAAGCGATCCGGCGATATCCATGTCCATGGCGAAGCTGCGGATGTCATCCGGCAGGATTCTCAGCAGGTGATCGAGAAGCCCTTCGGTCTTGCGGCGGGCCAGGATGTGCGCAGTGCTCCTGACCGTGCAGGTGCTGCGGGCCGCTTTGAGCAAGTCGAGCAAGAGCGGCGTGGTCTTCGGGCCGCGCGCTTCCAGGGCATCGAAGGAGGTGGTCTCGAGCTGATTGTGAGGGTGCCGCCAGCACAGGATGGCCAGGAGCTGGGTCGCGTTGTCCGAGGGATCAGCGATGAGCTTCTGGACCGTCGCGGGATCATCCAGCTTCCCGATCATCGTCCTGTTTTCATCCGAATACTCGACGGCACAGAACGCGGGGAGGGCGCCATAGAATTCTGCCGCGGTTCTTGCTTTGCTCGGCCAGGCCGACGTGCCCTTTTTGTTTGTGATAGTCGGCGAGCGCCCTATGCGCGTCGGCGAGGCGTGGGTTCAGTGCGATGGCTTTTTCCAGGAATTGCGCGGCCAGGTCGGGTTTGCCTGCGTGCTTGGTGGCAAGGGCGTACTGAAGTAGATAGCCTGGGTTTTGGGGCTGCCGGTCGACGAGGGATTTCCAGACCTGGGCGGCGGCGGCGTGCTTTTCCTGGAGACCGTAGACAAACGCCAAAGCACCGCGGCGTCTTCCTCGTCGGGGCGGAGCTTGCGCAGCTTTCTCGTAAGCGGCGACGGCGAGCTCCAGGTGCGAGCGTTTGAACGCCGTTTCCACGTCTTTGTCTTGATTGGGTGCTGCCCCGATCATCCCGCGGCGGCGGGTGATGTAGGGGCCGTCTTGTCCCTGTCGCAGGCGAGCATCGCCGATGGCCATCAGGAACCGGTAGTCCGACTCGGCGCCGGTCATACACCGTTCCCATTGCTTCACGGCCTCGTCGGACTGTCCGTCGTAGACGAGGAGATTGCCGAGGGCCTCGCGTGCTTCGGCATCCTTGGCGCTTCTCTGCAAGTGCTGGCGGAGAAGCTCGACGGCGCGATCGACCTTGCCCTGCCGGGCGAGCTCCATGGCTTCTTCAGCCGGAGAACCACGCTGAGCCCGCGCGGCGACTGGTGTGGCGAGACAAACCGCGGCGACGAGGAACAGGCGGGAGAGGTGAGATTGCATGATGATACCCCCCAGCGGTAGTCACGAAGAATTGAAAGGCTAACGCGGACAGCGCGAACACGCCGAATTCGATCACGGCGGTTTCACCAGTATAGGCAGAGGCGCCGGGCAGGTTGAAGCCGCTCCCGGGGCGGCAGAACTTGCCGTGGCGTTGGCCTTCACGGCGGCGCACAAGGGCACTCAGGTATCGGCATCGAGACCGGAGGGGATGTCGAGCATGCGTCACGTAGTTTTGTTACGCTCCATCGCTCGCGTGGGAATCCGGGCTAGAAGGCCCTCCAGCGCGGTTGCGCCATTCCTCGTCCGCGCCTCAATGGCCTTAGGTGATTCCGTGAGTGCGAGGCTCGCGCCGAGCCGCGTGCACGCTTGCCGCTCGGCGAGGCGCACCGTCCCCAAATCGAGCAAGGCCATTGAGATCACCCGTTGCGCTTTTCTGCCGGGCCTGGGCCCGAGTGGAAAGTTGCAACTCTGATCCACCGTTTCCATCCCTCGCGGCAGCATTGGTCTTCACCTCCGGGGACCACTCCGAAGGTTGGCGGCCCGGGCCGCCGAGTACCTGTAAAGCCTCGTTCTAGTCCAAGCTTTACACCGGGGATTCGACGCAAGTTGTTCTTGGACGCGCAAAATGTCATCGAAGGTTGATCACGATTGCGGAGCCTCATCCCGCCGCCACTCGACCTGCGCGGACTGGCCGAACGATTCTTCGACTTCGACACGCAGGACGCGCGGCAGCTTCCAGCCCCGCGCGGTCAGTTCCTGGCGGATCCGCCCCGCGATAAAATCGGCCAGCAGCTCGGCCGTGGTGTTGGCCAGGGGCAACAGGACGCATTCGTCGCGCGGAAAGCTCCAGAACCGATCGCGATAGCGAACGCGTATGTTCGCTCCCTGCTCGTCGAGCAGAATCAACGGGCTCAAGGCCGGCAGCAGCATCCGGTGGTCGAGCTCGTCGGTGATTGCCAGCGTCATATCCTTGAGTGCAATGAAATCAATCACATAATGATTGTCGTCGAGATCGTCTTCTGCCTCGACCGCCGCGCGGTAATTATGACCGTGAAGGCGCTCGCAATGACCGCCGGAATACGTGATGAAATGGCCGGCGCAGAACACCAGGTAATCCTTGGTGACGCGAACCGAGAAGCGCGAGGACGGCATGGCTCGTGGCCCCTTTCGAGGATCATACGGCGCAATTCTGGAGACGACCGCGGCGCTATAGGCTGCCCGTGCACGACCGGCTGGCGCCTCATCGGGCGTCGTTCGGCAGTGCCGGCTGTTTCTCGGCAATGGGTCTATTGTCGTGCACGAGCAGGCCGCACTGGCCGACCAGGAAGACGGGACTCCCGGCCAACCTGAGATTCCAGACCGTTCTTTCCCCCTGTACCTCGATTGCCTCGACGCGAGCTGGCCCATTGATCGCAACGATCTCATCGCCCGGCCTCAGATCGCCGGCCCTCGACCATCCGCGTCCCGGTTTCAAAAACGGATGACCGTCGGTCGTGACAATCGCCTCGCCGTTCACGATCAGGCGGAGCGTGCGATCGACCCGGGAGTGATGCATGGAGACGATCGAGGCCGTGCACTGTGTCCCGGCGGGCCCGCCGCCCTGCAGAACAAGATCGCCGGCCCGAAGCGTCTCGATCGCACGACGGCCGCCGGGTGTCAGAACGGGGGTCCCGGCGGCGAAGCACTTGCCCCACCTCGGTTGCTTCCCCTTGTCGTGCTCCCAGAGCATGCACCAGCCTCCTCCTGCACCGCCTCCTCCTCCCTGGGTGGCGACCGGAGGACCACTCGCTGGGACGTACGGCAGAGCCACCTGGACGTTGACCGTGGCTTTGGGTCGATCAGGCGGCGGGATATAGGTGTATCCGCGCCGGGTCATCCACCACTTCAGCCATGCCTCTCGGTCCTCGCCGAGGTCCTTGCCGGAGACGCGGCGAAGTGCCTCGGCCAACCTGGCGTTCCGCTCTCGGATCGTGGCATTGGCCTCTTCGACGACGTTGACATCGTGCTGGAGCTGCGCCTGGGCGCCGGCGGCCATCTTCGCGGTTTCCTCGATGGTGAAATCGCGGTCGATTTGAGCCTGGATCTGGTTTTTCTCGAACGCCTGATACGCTTTGGTTGGATCGGAGTATTTCGGTGGCGGCGGCACCCACGTCCAATCCAGGATATAGAGCGGTGTGCCATCCCACTCGCCCGCGGGGCGAGACCCGGGCGGAGGACGTGAGGCCGGATGCGAGTTGAACTCCATCGGCCAGGTTTGCGGGCTCAGTGGCTGGGCTCCTGCACCCAGGACGAACACGCTGGCGGTCTCGGAGTCGGTCGGTGGAGAGTAGAACCGCCGGAAATTGAACTGCTCCCCTTCGACAATGAGGACACCGGGCAATCCCGGACCGGCCACCTGGCGCACTTCGTACTTGATGGGCGGTCGCAACAGGCCGATCCAGGTGATCAATACGTCGTCGGCATTGCGACGGGTCAAGGTCTCGACCGCGGCTCGGCGCACCAGATCGGACTTGCCGAACAGGGCCAATCCCGCCAGGGCTGCCGACGCCCGTTCCCCCTCGATGCCGCCGAGGATGTCGATCGCCCGCTCCTGGTCGCCGGCGTTGCCCGTGGCGAACACCTTCCAGATCGACGGCACCGCTCGGGGATCGGTCACGGTGAGTGCCGCCTCCGCAAGCGCACGCTTGTCCTTGCGCAGGAGCGCGGTCTTCCACTTCTGGAGCAGCGGGCGCAGTGCGCATCGGCCTTTTTCTGGGCCTCGGTGTCGGCCCGCTCGGCTGCTTGCTGCGCGGCGGTCATCCACCGGCCCTCATGCTTCACCAGACCCAGCTTCTTCCAGGCAGCTTCGCGCCGGGGATCAAGGTGAGTGACCGTCAGGAACTCGACCTGAGCCTGATCTTTCAGCCCGTTCCGCTCGCACCAGAGGCCCAGTTTCCAATGCGCGTCGGCGGTGTTTGGTGCCTTGTCGCGCTGGGCATTGTACTCGGCCAAGAGGGCGGGCTGTGGGGCCTTCGGCGTCTGTCGGGGCGGGGGCGCCACCTGAACAGGTTCGGTTGCCAGGAGGGCCATCCCCAGGATCAAAACACACACCATTCCTCACCTCCATGACCTCAGAAAAAGGTGGGACGGGGCGAGGGCCTGTTCGAGCCCTACGCGCCCGGGCCGGGATGCGCCCTCGATTGCCGTGGAGTCGAACGGGGCGGCGGCAGGAGAGGCGACCCGCTCGTCGTGGGCCAGGATGCCGCGCTGGCCCACGATGATCCCGCGTCCGGCGGCGACCTGGACGTGGTAGACCGGCCGGCTGGCCGCATTCTCAATTGAGCCCAATCGCACCACGCCGCCCAGGGCACGAACAGCCTCGCCGGGTTTCAGGTCGAGCACCTTGACCCAGCCCTTTCCGGCCACCCAGAATCGCTCGAGATCGGTGACGACCAACGGCGCGCCGGCGATCGCAACCGTCTTGACGGGCTGCCGCGGGGGATGGTCAATCAAGAGCACGGGTGTGAAGGCCAGGGCGCCGGTGACTGTGTCCTCTGTCAGGATCTGATCGCCGGCTCGGATCGCCTCGACGGCCCGCAGGCCGGAAAGGGTCCACACGGGCGTTCCTTCCCCGAAGGAAGGGAGCATCGCCCGTTTCTCGAACGCCGCCTGGGACGACTCGCGCTCCCGCTCCCGGTCCCGATCTTGCGGAGGTGGAGTCGCAGCCGTGGCCGTTCCCACGAGGTCGTTCCACCACTTGACCCACGCCTGGCGTTTCGGGCCCGGCTTCTCGCGCACCGCGGCTTCAAGCGCCGTGGCGACCCGCTCGTTGACCTGGCTCACGTCCTGGTTAAAACGCTTGAGCGCCAACACGTCCTCTTCGAGGCGCGCGCGGGAGTAGTCGGCCTGCCGCTGGGCCTGCACCATGAGCTGTCCCACCGGGACCTGAGCCAGGAGCGGCACGCGCACCTGGGTGAGCTGCTGGAAATCCATGTCGCTCCCCACCACAGCGGCCAGGCGAGGAAACTGCGACATCATCTGCGGTCCCAGCAACTGCTCGCCTTCCATCATCGCCCCGGCGGCCGTGGACTGCTGCTGATTCTGGAGCATCCTCTGGCCGAGAGCGACGCCGGCCGGCCCTAACCCGGCCTTGGCCATGACCTGAGGCGCTCCGGTCAGGTCGGGTACCCCCTGGAGCAACGGATCGACCGCGGAGCCGGGCGACCGGTACGTGAATCCCACAACGCGATTGGCCACCAGCAGGCCAAAGTTGTCGAAGCCGAGGATGTCGGTGGGCTTCACACTGGCCAGGGGTGGTGGTGCCTCGTAGAAGAAACGGCGATTTGCCCGCTCGCCGTGGACGTAAAGCTCGCCCGGACTTCCCGGGCCGCCGACGGGCCGGACCTCATACTCGACTTCGTCGCGGAGCAGGCTGATCAAGAGGCTCGCGAACTCGCGAGGATCGCGCCGCGACAGGCTCTCGCTCGCGAGATTCCGGACGTCGGCCGACGCGCCCAGAACGGCCAGCCACGCCAGCGCGCGCGACGCGGCGGGAGCGTCAATCTGACCCAGGAGACGGACGGCTCGCTCCTGGTCGGCTGGCCCGCCCGAGATGAAGACCTTCCAGATCGAGGGTACCGCCCGGGCGTCGTGCACATGGGCCATCGCGGCCTCGGCCTCGGCACGCTTGCTCTTCTTGGCCAGCGACGCACTCCACTTCTGGAAGAGCGAAAACCACCGCGCGTCGGCCCGGTGCTGGGCCTCGACCATGGCTCGCTCGCCGGCGGTTGGCTGGCCCTTGGTCCACACGCCCTTCTGCTTGCGATATCCGAGCTTCTTCCACGCCTCTTCCCGCGCCGGATTGAGTCGGACCACCGCTGTCAGGTGGACCCTGGCCTCGGCAGTCAGGCCGTTCTGCTCGCACCACTCTGCCAGTTGCCATTGCGCCTGGGCTGTGTCGGGACTCTTGTCGCGGCGGGCGTGATAGCTGGCCAGAGTCGTCGCTGGCCCCGCGTCGCTCTTATGGTCGGCGATGACCGCCTCCGGGATTCGCCACTCCCCCTTGTCGAACACCTGCCCGAGCAGCCCGTGCGCCGTCGCGTGGTCCGGGGCGATCTCGAGCGCGATCGCCAGATGGCGGTGCCGCTCGACCTGCATTCCGTGTGCCTCGCACCACGATGCCAGACGGACGTGCGCGGCGGGGTCTCGGTCTGCGGAGGCAGCCGCGGCCTGATAAGCTCTGAGATCCTCGGCGGTCGGCGAATCGGCCGGCATGGCCACCATCACGCCGCAGCAGACGATGATGAAGTGGAACATCAACCAATCTCCCAGCGCGATCGACTGGATTCAGGCAATAAGGTCGGAATCATCAGGCGGGAAGCGACGATCGCAGAGGCCTGCCACGCGGAAGATCGGCCGCTCTCAGCGTGCGCCCGGCCGGCCCGGCAATCGCTTCGCTTCCTGGATTGATTCACTACTCTGGCAATTCTACCCCCTCCGTCCTGAGGCTCACATCCTTAATTCTTGAGTGTCTCTCGTGGGAGACGGATTTCGCCCTCTCTCAGAGCCGCATACAAGGCCGCCGTGACCAGGTCGGCGGTCGTTCCCGGGTTGAATCGATGATCCGGCCGGCGCAGCCAGGCATCGAACTCCAGGAATTCCTCCCCAGCCCGTTCACTCTCGGGCCAGCCGGTGCCGAGCAGAAGGGCGGACCGACGAGAGACTTCGCGTGCGCATTCCATGCCGAACTTGCGGGCGACGAGCGAGTCCGGGTGACGTGCCAGCAGGTTCAGATACGTGGCGACGATTGACGTTTCGAGCGACCGTCCCGATGCGAGCCAATTGCGCAGGTCCGGCAGCGCCTCGCCCAGGACTTCGCGAAATCCGCTGGCATACTGCCGCGCGACCAGGTCCCTGTCCGCAGCCAGGGTCATGGCGGCGCGGAGGTCGATCGTGGGCTCGTTTGCGACGTCCTGGTCAGACACTTCTCCGAGACCGCCCGGCCGTGCCAGCCCGATCGCATGATAGACCAGCCGGGTATCTTCCAGGGTTGTCTGGGCGAGAACCTTCTCGACGCCGGCAGCCAGCTCTGCACCGGCGGGGACGGCCGCCAGGGCGCGAGCAAGAGAACGATCCCGAGGTTGGTGTTGGTGCTCACGACGCGCCGGGTGGCTGCGATCGCGTCATGCACCGCCCTGCCCACGCCCAGGGCGGCCGCCCGGTCGAGGGGCTCGACAATCGCGGCTGCGCTCAAGAGGAAGTCGACGAAGTGCAGTCCCTCGAGATCCGCAAACCGATGGACATTCCCGGGCTTCTTAGCCGCTCACCTCCAGGAGGCACGCCGTCTGCGCCAGCCGGCCCGGGCTCAAGGCGGCCGGCCGGGGCGATGTCCCCCCGCGACGCGAGTTTTCGGGTACGTCGGTCATGGGCGCCGGCTCACGATCCCATCTCTTTGAGCGCCACCAAAATCGCAGAGGCGATGTCGACCCCGGTGACCCGAGCCAGTGCCCGCCAGCCGGGCACCGCATTCACCTCGAGCACGACCAGCTCTTCCCGGTCGAGATCGAGGACCAGGTCGACGCCTGCCATCTCGGCCCCGACCGCACACGCGGCCTTGAGCGCAAGCCGTTCGGTTTGCGGGTCGAGCCGGCACGGCTCGGCATGGCCGCCCAGCGACACGTTGGTGCGCCACTCTCCCGGGTGCGCGCGCCGGATCATGGCCCCGATCACCGCGCCTCGGAGCACGAACACGCGGATGTCGTGGCCCGGGTGCCGTACGACGCCCTGGAGATAGAGGACGGCACCCATCCGCTCCAGTGCATGAAATGTCCGCCATGCCAGCTCCCTGTCGCTCAAGCGCATGAGGCCGCGGCCCTCCGATCCGAATAGCGGCTTGACCACGACATCGCCACCGAGGTGTTCGAACGCCTCGAGAGCGGCGGTCGCCGATTCCCCCACCCAGGTCGGGGGCACCGGCAAGCCCGCCGAGTCAATCAAGGCCAGCGTCAAGTATTTGTCCACGGCCGTTTCCACGGCCCGAGGCGGGTTGAGCACCGGGACGCCCGATGCCGCGAGGCGGTGCAGTGCATCCATCCGGAAAACGACCTGCTCGAGACTCCCCGGCGGCATCATCCGCACCAGGACGCCGTCGACTTGCGTCAGGTCGCGCCCGCCGGCCGACACGATCGCGCCACGGCGATCGATTCCGCCGGCCCCCAGGCCGACCGCCGATGCCCGCCGATGCCCGGCCAGTTCCGCCCGGACCAGAGGAAAGGGAATCGCGGAGAGCGACACACCGACGTGCTCGGCCGCGCGCTTCAGGTCCGAGACGTGCCACCCAAAACCGGAGACCAGTGCAACCAGCGAGGTCATCGAGCCAAATCCGAAAACCTAAATCCGACATCCTGAATCCGAAATCCGAAAGCAAACCAGGAACCAGTTCCGAAAACCTCAATCAGAAGATCGGAGATAGGCTCACAGGTCAAACGATCGCGCGAGGACTTCGGGAACAGTTTGCCCGAAACCGTGAACCTTGCCCGTCTCGACGTTTTGAAACACGACTTCGGCGGGGCTGAACAGGTGGGGATCGACGGCGTAAAAATCGTGGTTGTAGCGGGCGAAGATCGCCGCGAACGGCTCGCCGAAATCGCGCGAGGCCGAGGAAGGAACCTGCGGCCCGATCGCTTCGAGGCTGGCGTCATCGCCGGTCACAGCCAGAGTCACCCGCGCGCCGTAAAGGATCGCATCGTTGGTACGGCCGATCGCGGCGATGTCGGTGGCTGCGACCGGCGGCAGCGGAGCCGTGCCGTGCCCCGAGATGATGCGAGCGAGATCAAATTTGAGCTCGGCCAGCTTGTGCAAGGCCGTCTCGACCGAGCGAGCGACGATCTGGACGCACCCGGCCAGGCTTGCTGTGGGCGCGGCCAGAAGTGTGACCTGGTCGGGATCGACCTTGCAAGACGCGGCGATCCGGGCGACCAGGGCCGGCGGAGGCGGCTTGCGCGTTTCGAGCACACCGAACACCTCTTCGGCCGTTTCGCGAAATCCGATCACGTCAAAGATCGCCTCGCTGCCCGCGGCCGCCCGCATCGGACCGGAGCCCATCGCGAAGAACTTGCCTTCCTTGAGCGCCCAGCCGGCATACTGACTGGCCAGGCACGCGTGCACCGGATGGTCGGTGACGACCTGGACCAGCGGCAGAGCTCGCCCGCGAATTTCTCCCGGTACGATCGACACGTCGCCCAGGCGGCCCAGGCAGATCCGCGCCAGCTCGATACCGGCGAGCCAGCCTCCGCGCGCTTGGATACCGCAATCCACGAATTGGCCGCCACCGTCAATCCGGTGAATAGCGACCCGAAATTCATCTGCCCTGGCGAGTATCTGCGAGACCAGATCCCCGGCCAGATGGTTCAAGGAATGGTTCATGGTAAAGCTTGCGTCCACCAGCCCGGCCCGTGTTCGTCGTCTGTCGTTCTTACTTCATCCTTCATCCTTCATCCTTTCGTGTCGCCACCAGGGCGACACGGAAGCCCAGGCCGGAGCCGCGGCTGTCGGTCCTGGCGAAGCCGCGATTGGCCGGCAGACATTCGAAGCCGCTGTTGTGCCAGCAACCGCCCCGCATCGCCCAGAGCGCACTCGAGGAATTGGCGACCGGATCGACACCTCCGGTCAGCTTCTCGTTATATCTGTCCCGGCACCACTCCCAAACATTGCCGTGCATGTCATGGAGGCCCCATGGGTTGCCGCGGTACCGCCCGACCCTGGTCGTCTCGCGTGCATAAGGTCCAACCGGGGCGCCGTTGAATGGCTTGGTCCCGTCAAAGTTGGCGTCGTGACTGCTCAGCCGGTCTCCCAGCGCGGTGATCGTCGTCTTGCCCGCGCGGCAGGCAAATTCCCATTGCGCCTCGGTGGGAAGCGCGTATTCCCAGCCCGGCTCGAGCCGCCCTGCTCTCCGCTCGTCTTCGGTCAGCTTTCGACAGAATTCTTCGGCCTCGGCACGGCCCACGAAATAGATCGGGTAGTCGGGTCCTTCGCCCACGTGCTCCCGCATCGAGCCGTCGCCCACCGGCCGGGGTTGGCCAGGGTCCAGTGCACGCTGGTCTCGCAGCGTTCTGTGCATGACCGAAAGCCACTGCCCCTGGGTCACCTCGAACTTTCCCATCCAGAACCCGCGGGTGATCGTCACCTGAACCGGCGCGGCGTCAACGAACTGCCATCGCGATCCGGGCGTGTTTCCCATCCGAAACCGCCCCGGCGGACACCAGCAGAAGGCCATCTTCAATCCGTTCTTGTCTTGCTGCTCGCCGGCCTTGGCCAGTTCCGCGGTCTCGATCTCGATGGAGGCAATATCAGGCTCGGCAGCCGGAGCGGCGAGCGTCGCCGGGCGCGGTGGCAGCAGTGGCGGCGACTTGGGCGCTCTTACGCTCGAGGGCGGTGCCGCGACCGGCGGCGGGGGCAGCGCGGGCGCCTGCGACAGCCGAAACGCTTCCCCCGCGGCAGCCAGTGCCACGGCCGACATCGCAATCCAGGCGAACGCTCTGTTCATGTGGTCTCCGAGCGGCAAGGCTCGCGGAGTGGCGCCGGGGTTGGTTCCTCGATTCGAGCCCGGCGCGCCGCCGATCATTTCGCATCGTGTCCGGTTGCCACTATAACTCAAGCGGCCGTAAGAGACACATCATCGAGCTTGCGCGAGCGATGAACAATACTTATGTCGAGCAGATCTCGGCCTCGGCCCGCGCTGCGATCCAGGAGCTGGACCGCCGCGGCGTGATCGACCCGAAACGAAGAGAGGACCGAGATGGCAGCCCAACGCGGCATAGCCGAAACCAAGCACGAAATCCTGAGTCTCAAATCCGAAAAGATGCGCGCACGACGCGCCGACGGCTCGCGGCTCGCGATCCGCCGGCTCCCGACAGCGGGCGTACGCGTCAACGGATCCCCCGCCATCGGCGAGTTGTTCTTTTGCGAGTCTTCCGACGATATGATGTGAAACGATCATGTCGTTTCTCCCGTGATCTTGCACAGGTTGCAACTACTATCATGGTGCGCCGAGTATCAAAAAGCGACGAAATCACTGAGAGAGCTCCAATGAATGTTCTCGTGATCGATGTTGGCGGCCAACACGTCAAGCTCATGGCCACGGGCCAGGAGGCTCGCCGAAGGTTCGAATCCGGGCCGGAGATGACCGTCGAGATGATGGTCGAAGGGGTCAAGAAGACCGCCGAAGGGTGGTCATTCGCCGCGGTTTCTCTGGGTTATCCCGGCCCGGTCCTGCGGGGTCGCCCCGTGTGCGAGCCCAGGAATCTCGCCCCCGGCTGGGTCGGGTTTGATTTCGAAAAGGCGTTCGGATGTCCCGTCAAGTTGATCAACGACGCGGCCATGCAGGCCCTGGGCAGCTATCAGGGGGGGCGCATGCTGTTCCTTGGCCTCGGCACAGGGCTCGGCTCGGCGATGATCGTTGACGGCGTGGTCGAGCCCATGGAACTGGCTCATCTCCCGTTTCGCAAGGCGACCTTCGAAGATTACGTCGGCGAGCGAGGCCTGAAGCGACTCGGCGCGAAGCGATGGAGACGCAGAGTCCAGGAGGTAGTCGAGACCCTGTCGGCCGCACTCCAACCCACCGATGTGGTGATCGGCGGGGGCAACGTCAAGAAGCTCAAGCAACTCCCGCCGGACACCCGCGCCGGTGATAACGACAATGCCTTCACCGGCGGATTCCGGCTCTGGGAAGAAGGCGGTCCGATCCGCACGTCCTTCGTCCCCACCCAGGGAGCCGGACGGACGGAAGACCGCGCGCCTTGAGAACTGCAGAAGACAAATAGCCGCGATTCCACCAAGTCATCGGCCGGCGCGGGAACTGCAAGAGACTTGCTTTTCTGTCGGCGCAGGGCGTATCATAATGAACATGTTCTGAGGGTCGACACGGGCCTGCGGCCGGTCGGCTCCCAGAAAAGGTTCGAGTTTGTCGGATGACTGGACGAAGGGCACCCCGGCTATACCGGGTGGTCCGTCGAAGAGTAAGCCGGCGTGGTCCAGGACCTGAGGGTTCTCGACCACGCCGGCTTTTTTTTGCTCTCGTTGGCCCGGCCGAGCCCCAAGAACGAACGTCGAACCCGATGGATCGGCTCGATATCGAGATGACGCTGTTGCTCACCGCTTCCCAAGTGAACCATTGCTACGTTCACCAACATTCACCAATGAGGAACCAGATGATGTCAGACAAGAACTCGGTCGTCGCGACCTTCGACTCCCACGAGCGGGCCGAAAACGCCATTCGCGAACTACAGAAGAGCGGCTTCGACATGAAGAAGCTGTCGATCATCGGCAAGGATTACCAAACGGAAGAGAATGTCATCGGCTACTACACCACCGGCGAGCGCATGAAGTATTGGGGCAAGCTGGGGGCCTTTTGGGGCGGTTTCTGGGGAATCCTGTTCGGGTCCGCGTTCTTCTGGTTGCCCGGCATCGGGACGGTGCTCGTGGCCGGACCGCTCGTGGTCTGGATCGTCGGCGCGCTTGAGAGCGCCGCGGTGGCTGGCGGGCTCAGCGCCTTGGGGGCCGCAATGTAGAGCATCGGGATCCCGAAGAACAGCGTTTTGCAGTACGAAACCCAGGTAAAGAACGGCAATCTCCTGCTGGTTGCCCACGGGACGCCCGAGGAAGTGGAACGCGCCAAGGATCTTCTCGATCAGACGGAGGCGACTTCAACAGCCGTCCACGGCGAAGCACTGGCCACTGCGTCCGCGTAAGCCACCGAACATGATCAGAGTGCCAATGTATCCGTTGCGATTCGAACCGATCTACCAGTACCGGCTCTGGGGCGGGCGGCACCTGGCCGATTTGCTCACGGCACCGCTGCCCGGCGGCGGACCCATCGGCGAAGCCTGGCTACTCTCCGACCGCGATGACCATGCCAGCAAGGTCGCCGATGGGCCGCTCAGAGGATCGACCATCCGGCAACTAATGGAGCAGTCGCCGGACCAGTTGCTGGGGAAACTGGCGGGGCGTTTCCGACGGTTCCCCGTGCTCCTCAAGTTCCTCGACGCACACGAAAAGCTCTCGGTCCAGGTGCATCCCCAGGATGGGCAGAAGAAGTATATCCCAGCCGGCGAGAGCGGAAAGACCGAAGCGTGGGTCGTGCTGGAGGCCGGGACGGCCAGCCGAATCTACGCGGGCCTGAAGCCAGGCACCACTCAAGATCGACTCGAGCGGGCCCTTGCGAGCCGGACCGTGGCGGACCTGCTGGCAAGCTTCACGCCCAAGGTCGGCGACGCCGTCTTCCTCCGAGCCGGCACCGTTCACTCCCTCAGCGGTCTTGTGGTGTTCGAGGTGCAGGAAAACAGCGACGTCACGTTCCGCCTGTACGACTGGGACCGCGTCGACCCCAAGACAGGCAAGAATCGACCTCTGCAAGTCGAGCAGGCCATGGCCTGCATCGATTTCGCGCAAGTTGCGATCGCGCCGGTCGCGCCGGTTGTGGATGAGGAGTCGCCGCCAGGGCGAGAACGACTCTTTCATTGTGAGCATTTCTCGGTGTGGCGGCACGGGGGACAATTGCCGTTCACAGTCGGCGCGCCGGGCACGCCGCGGGTCTTGGTTTCTATCGCCGGCGACGGAGAGCTGGAGCACAGCGGCACCCATTACCCCATCTTCCGCGGCGACGTCGTGCTCTTGCCGGCGGAGGTCGGTGCCTGCGTCTACCGGCCGCGCAGTGCCGTCAACGTGCTGGAAGTCGCGCTGCCGGAATAGTTCCGGCGGAGGGAGGACAAAATGAAAAAGCTCGTCGTTTTCGACCTCGACGGTACACTCGCCCAGAGCAAGTCATCGCTTGATGCTGAGATGGCAGCATTGTTTGATAAATTGCTTGGCGTCATCAAGGTCGCTGTGATATCCGGCGGCAACTGGCCGCAATTTCAAAAACAAGTGCTTTCTCACCTTGCCAGTGACGAACGATTGAAAAACCTCTCGCTTCTTCCAACCTGTGGAACACAGTTTTACAAATATGAATCAGAGTGGACAAAGATCTACGCGGAAGATTTCACCAGTGAACAGAAAAATAAGATCATCAGTTCACTGAAGAAGGCGATCGAGCAATCAGGCCAGCAGGCCAAAAAGGTCTGGGGAGAGGTGATTGAAGACCGGGGAAGTCAAATCACGTTTTCCGCGTTAGGTCAAGAAGCGCCGCTCGAAGAAAAGGTGAAATGGGACCCCGAGTTTACCAAGCGGAAGAAGATGAAAGCCTTTCTTGACACCTTGATCCCGGAATTCTCCGTCCGCTTGGGCGGGTCGACGTCCATTGATGTCACGAAGCCCGGAATCGACAAAGCGTACGGGATCAGAAAGTTACGGGACATTCTTGGCATTGCGATTGAAGAGATGATCTTTGTGGGGGACGCCTTGTTCCCTGGCGGCAACGACTATCCGGCCGAGCAAGCCGGCGCCCTATCGATCCGGGTCAAGGATCCGCATGAGACCAAACGTGTCATCGAAACAATCATCGCTTGTTCAGGTTGAATCTGGCACGCATGACAGTTCGAGGAGAGGCCATGGCAGGTTTTCAAATGAAGCGTCTGGGGATGCTGATGGAGCCCGAGCCGGGCAATCCGCAGGAAGTCGAAGGGGTCCTGAACCCGGCCGGGGTTCGCGGCCCTGATGGTCAGTTTTACCTGTTCCCGCGTCTGGTGGCGAAGGGAAATTACTCGCGGATCGGCATCGCACGAGTGAAGTTCAATGAAGCCGGAGACCCGGCGGGCGTCGAGCGGCTCGGTATTGCACTGGAGCCGGAAGCGGATTACGAGCTGCGGCCCGGCGGCGGCGGCTGTGAAGATCCACGGATCACCTATGGCGAAGACCTCAAGCGGTTCGTGATGACTTACACGGCGCTTTCACCAAGAGGCCCACGGATTGCTCTTGCCCTATCGGAGGACCTGTTCCACTGGCAGCGCTTGGGGCTGGCGACCTTCCGCCCGTATGACGGCATCGAGTTCGACGGTGTGGACAACAAGGATGCCAGCGTCTTCCCTGTCGCCATTCCGGATCCCGATGGGAAACCGGCGATGGCCATCCTTCACAGGCCTCTCTTTCCCGGGACTCGTCCCGAGGACACGGTCAGCCAACCGGCGTCCCGCGTTGTGGATCTCCAGCGAGAGAGCATCTGGATTTCCTACTGTCCACTGGGCGACGCTCGCGATGGGCCCTATCACCTCCGCCACTTTGCCTTGCATAACCGGCTAGCCAGTCCGGTGGCGCCCTGGGAGCGGCTCAAGATCGGCGGCGGCACGCCTCCCATTCTGACCCGGCACGGTTGGCTGGTCGTTTACCACGGCGTCTCGGATAGGGCGAAGTCGAGCACCGAGGGACCCCATTTTTGCTACTCCGCCGGGGTGTTGATCCTCTCCAACGAGCATCCTCGAGCGATTCGTTATCGATCGCCGGAGCCGGTGCTGACGCCGGAATTACCCCAAGAACAGATCGGGACCGTCGCCAACGTGGTGTTTCCGACCGCCATCGACCGGCGCGACGATCTCGGCTTGCCCGATCGATTCGACGTCTATTACGGGATGGCCGACAACCGGATCGGGGTGGCACGTCTGGACGTGCCGGAATTTCTGCCACCAGGGGCACTCGCCGACCTGCCACGAGCCAAGGGCTCACTTCCGGTCGACGGTCAATCTCAAAGAAAGAGTCGTCGGAACACGCCGATCACGATCCAAGGAGGTTCAGCGCCAACATGACTTACTCAGCCACCATCGCTCCACCCGACCTGGACAAGCTCTGTGTCAACACATTGCGCTTTCTGGCGGTGGATGCCGTGCAGAAGGCCAAGTCGGGGCACCCCGGTCTGCCTCTGGGATCGGCGGCCATGGCGTACGCACTCTGGGATCGCTTTCTCAAGTTCAACCCGTGTGATCCCATCTGGCCGGATCGCGACCGCTTTGTTCTCTCGGCCGGCCATGGATGTGCGCTCTTGTACGCTCTGCTCCACGTCACGGGCTTCGACTTGCCGCTGGAGGAACTCGAGAGGTTCCGCCAGTGGGGAAGCCGTACTCCAGGCCATCCGGAATACGGCAAGACCGAAGGCGTCGAGGCGACCACCGGCCCGTTGGGGCAAGGCCTGGCCAACGCCGTCGGCATGGCTATCGCCGAGGTCGCCCTCGCAGCGCGATTCAATCGACCGGGTCACACGATCGTGGACCACTACACCTACGTATTGGCCAGCGACGGCGATCTGGAGGAAGGCATCTCTTCCGAGGCCGGATCAGAGGCCGGTCACTTGCGGCTGGGCAAGCTCATCGTCCTCTATGCCGACAACCACATCACGATCGAAGGCAGCACGAGGCTGGCCTTTACCGAAGACCGCATGGCCCGTTTCGCCGCCTTCGGCTGGCATGTCCAGCGGATCGAAGATAGCAACGACGTCGACGCAATCGCCGTCGCGATCGAAACTGCCCGCGCAGAGTCGGGCCGGCCATCCTTGATTGCAGTTCGGACCCACATCGGCTTCGGCAGTCCTCACAAGCAGGACACCGCGTCGGCCCACGGCGAGCCGCTCGGTCTGGAGGAGGTCCGTCTGACCAAAGAGGAGCTGGGTTGGCCGGTGGAACCTCCGTTCCATATTCCCGAGGAGGCCCTGGAGCACTTCCGGGAAGCGGTCGAGCGGGGAAGTACCGCGCAGGCGGAATGGAAGTTGCGTCTCGAGGAGTTTGGGGAGCAATACCCTGAGCTGGCCGCAGAGTTCGAGCGGGTCACGCTGCGGCAACTTTCCAAGGGTTGGGACGCCGACCTCCCGACATTTACCAAGGCCGACGGCCCGATGGCAACCCGGATCGCTTCGGGAAAGACGATTGCCCTTCTGGGCACGCGTCTGCCCGAAATGATGGGAGGCTCGGCCGATCTTGCTCCCAGCACCCACACGAATATGAAAGGGGCCGGTGACTTTGAACCGCAGAACCGGGCGGGACGCAACATGCACTTCGGCATCCGGGAGCATGCCATGGGTGCCATCCTCAACGGCATGGCGTTGCACCGCGGCCTCATCCCCTACGGAGGGACCTTCCTGATCTTCAGCGACTATATGCGTCCTCCCATGCGCCTGGCGGCCATGAATGGCCTGCCGGTGATCTATGTCTTCACCCACGACAGTATCGCCATGGGAGAAGACGGCCCGACCCATCAGCCTGTCGAACAATTGCTGGGATTGAGATCCATCCCCGGCATGGTGGTCATCCGGCCCGCGGATGCCAACGAGACGGTTGCCGCCTGGCGTATCGCCATCGCACACAGAGAAGGTCCAGTCGCCCTGGTATTGACGCGCCAGGGCCTCCCCGTGCTCGACCTGGCCCGTTACCCGGGCATACCCGCGGGAGTGCCACTTGGCGGCTATGTCCTCGCGGACTCTGCACCGGGTTTGCAACCCGACATCATCCTGATCGCGACGGGATCCGAAGTGCATCTGGCACTGGAGGCGCGTGATCGGCTGGCCACCGATCAAGTCCAGGCCAGGGTGGTGAGTGTGCCGAGTACAAACCTCTTCTCGATGCAGTCGGAAAGCTACCGGACCGCGGTCTTGCCCGCGGGAGTGCCCCTCCTGGCCATCGAGGCCGGTGCGTCCGTCGGCTGGAAATCCTATGTCGGTCCGCAGATCGCGGTGATCGGGGTGGACACGTACGGGGCATCGGCCCCCGGGCCGGTCGTGATGCAGCACTACGGCTTCACCGTGGAGAATGTCTGCAAGCACGCGCATGACGTGCTCCGCCAAATCAAGGAGAAGCCGTGATGCGCGTGGGAATCGCCGATTTCTCCCTGGGACTTCATCGCGCCGGCGGCTCGTAGACATTGATGTGGTCCGGCCCTTGGGCGGCTAGCAGGCTGTGGGCGCGGGCCACGACCTCCGGAGTGGACCGGATGACGACGACAAACTTGCCCCCCTTGACGTGATTCTCGTATTCGATCGCCCGGTCCTTCGGAACACCCCAGCCGACGAGTGCGCCCGCCAAGCTGCCCAGAGCGGTTCCCGCCAGCGCCCCTTCGAGGCCCGCCAACAGCGCCGCCGCGATGGGACCGGCGACCACAACGAGGCCGATTCCGGGCAACGCCAGGAATCCCGCTCCCAAGCACAGGCCGAACAGCCCCCCGAACAACGACCCGCTCTCCGCGCCGGCCTTGACATAGTCGGCGCGGCTGACGAAGCCGCACGGCTCCTCGGTCACCTCGGAGCCGCGGCCCACGATCGAGAGCTCGTCGAGCGCGAACCCGGCCACGTGGAGCTGCCGCACCGCGCGCTCGGCCGCAATGTGGTCGGGATAAACCGCCACGACGCTGGAAACAATCGCAGTTTCTGCCTGGCTCATGATCTTTGCCTCCGATGGCGATTAATGTCCGGTTGGGCGCCTGTGAAGGTCAGCAAGAGTCACCTCAAAATCTCCACACAATTGTATGCCAAGCGAATTCACCTCACTTGACAGTGGATCGCGGTGAACCTGCCCGGCAATGTCAAGCCAAGATGATCAGCTAATTCTGCGATAACTCCTTGTCGTTGGTCTCGGCGATCGCTTTCGCTTCCGCCACGGGACCGCCTTCAGTGAGGATCGACAGGTTGCCCAGGATCATCTGCTCCGTGCCGTCGATCGGCGTCCAGGGCTCATCGCCGGTGGACGCCGCGTCGGAGCCTGGAGCGCGGCGATTGGTGACCTCGATCCACTCGCCGTCGCTGACCCCCGTCTCCACCTCGATCCGTTTCGCGTGGCCGTTCTCGTACATCCAGCAGAACGACCTCTCGCCGACCTGCAAGATGGTCTTGTCGCCGAGGTGCATCAGCGCCGACACCGGCAGGGCCCGCACGCCGTGCCGCTCGATGGTCACCTTGGCGTAGGCGTACATCCCCGGCAAGGAGCTGGCTGCCGGGGTTGGGCAGGTCGATCTCGGCGCGGAGCGTGCGGCTCTGGATGTCGAGCGCCCAGGACGTGCGCGTGACGGTGCCGGGGATCGGCTGGTCGCGGAACGCCCTGACGAGCACGGTGGCCTTGGAGCCAATGTGGACGTAATTGGCGTAATGCTCGGGGATGTCGACGAAGATGCGGACGATGTCGATGCGGTCGACCACGTAGATCGGCGCAGCGGTGCCGCCAGGCGAGAGGTAGGGTCCGCGGCGGTAGGCCGAGGGGTCGCCCGTGGTGGGCAGGACGAAATCGAAGGTATTGGCGTTGCGGGCCACGATGACGCCGTCATACGGCGCGGGCAGTACGAGGTAGTCCACCCAGGCCTGGAGCCGCTTCTCCTCGCTCTCGGCGACCTTCAGGTCGGCTTCGGCGACCCTGACGTCGACCTTGGCCTTGGATAGCGCGGCCCGCTGGGAAAGCAGCTCGGCGTCGGCCTTCAGGACGGTCGCCGCCGCCGTGTCCCGGAACGCGACGCACGCCTTCCACCGATTGGTGGTCTGGAGGACATCCTGGGGATTGACCACGCCCCTCTTGAGCTCGTTGTCGAGCCGCTTGGTCTCCGACTCCCAGCGCATCGGCCTCGGCCCGGTAGCCGGCGAGTTCCGCCCGGGCCTCCTCGAGCCGCGCCACGGCCGCCTCGACGTCGGCCTTGGCCACTTCCACGACCGCCTTGGCCAGCGCGATCCGCTCCTGGTCGAGCACGACCGTCGCCTTCTTCGTACCGTGGTCCTCAACCAGCTCGGGCACGAAGAGGTTGGCGAGCGCATCGCCTTTCTTCACCTTGTCGCCGATGTCCACGATCCAATTCAGGATGTAAGCGTTCATTTTCGGATAGACACTCGAGCGCTCGTAGCTCTGGGTGAAGCTGGGCTGCCCGACGACCCGGACGATGTCCCGGACTTGCGGCTGGACCAGCCGCACGGTCGGAGGTTTTCCGACGCTCGTATAGTGGTTCTCCTCGTGGTGGCACCCCGGCGCCGCCAGGGCGGCCAGGAGACCGAACAGGAGCCGGAACACCGGCCGGCGGCAATGGCACGGACGATCCGAAAGGGCGGACAAGATGACTTGGCCCATCACTGACCCCCATCAAGGTAGGCGCCTTGCCGGGCGCGAAGTGTCCGAAAGCCGGGGATCGCCCGGCGACAGGCGTGTGTTTGGCTCCTGATCGGGGGCGGGCGTCTCGCTCGCGAGTTTCGTCGCCGCCGTCGCCGCGGCGACCTCCACGGGGGCGCCATCGGTGAGGGCTGACAAATCGCCGAGGATCACCTGTTCCGTGCCGTCGATCGGCGTCCAGGGTACCGAGTCGCTGGGCGCCTCCGGGGGGACCGGGGGCCGGCGATTGGTGACCTCGATCCACTCGTCGTCGCTGACGCCCGTCTCGACTTCGGTCCGCACCGCCTTGCCGCTCTCGTAGAGCCAGCAGAAGGTCTGGTCGCCGCTATGGACGAGTGCCTTGAGCGGCAGCGCCTGGACGTCCGGACGCTCGATGATCACCTTGACGTAGGCGTACATCCCGGGCAAGAGCTGGCTCTCAGGGTTGCTCAGGTCGACCTCGGCGCGGAGCGTGCGGCTCTTCATGTTCAGCGCCCAGGACATGCGCGTGACGGTGGCCGGCAGCTCCGTGTCGCGGAACGCCCGGGCAAGCACGCTCGCCTTTGTCCCGATGTTTACGAAGTTGGCGTCCCGTTCCGGGATGTCGAGAAAGATCCGGACGATGTCGAGACGGTCGACCACGTAGATCGGCGCGGCGGTGCCGCTGGGCGAGATGTCGGGGGAGAGGTAGTAGGCCGTGGGGTCGCCGGTGGTGGGTTGGACAAAGTCGAAGGTGTTGGCGTTGCGGGCCGAGATCACGCCGGGGAAGGGGGCGGTGAGCGTGAGATAGTCCACCCAGGCCTGCGCATATTTCTCCTCGCTCTCGGCCACCTTCAGGGTCGGCTTCGGCGACCCTGACGTCCACCTGGGCCTTTTCGAGCCTGGCCCGCGCGCCGACGCAGTTCCGCCTTCGCCCTCTTGATGGTCGCCTTCGCCTTGTCCAGCGCCGCGATGCTCGACTTGAGCTGATTGGTCGACTCGAAGAGGACCAGGGGATTGACCACGACCCGGGCGACCTGGCGCTCGAGCCGCTTGACCTCCGTGTCCCAGCGGTCGACCTCGGCCTGGTACTTGTCGAGGATCGCCTCGGCCTCTCCGAGGCGGGCCTCGGCCGCCTCGACGTTGGCCTTGGCCACCTCGACAGACTCTTTGGCCAGCGCGATCCGCCCCCGGTCGAGCACGACGGCCGCCTTCTTCGTCCCGAGCTGCCTCGACCAGCTCGGGCGCGAAGAGGGTGGCGAGCACGTCGCTTTTCTTCACCTTGTCGCCGATGTCGACGATCCACTTCTGGATGTAGGCGGTCGGCTTGGGATAGATCGACGTGCGCTCGTAGCTCTCGATGAAGCTGGGCTGCCCCACGACCCGCACGATGTTCCGGGCCTGCGGCTGGATCAGCCGCACGCGTCGGGGGCTTCGTGCTGCTTGTGAATTCGATCTCGGGCTCGTGGCGGCAGCCGGGCGCCGCGAGGGCGGCCATGAGCCAGAGCACCAGCCGGCGGCAGCCGGCGGCGCGATCCGAAATCGTGGGCGAGATAATCCGGCGCATCAAGGACCTCCGGTCGAGGAAGGTGCGGGCCCCGGCGCATGACCGCCATCAGGGGACGGGCGGTGTTCGTCCGCTTGCGGCTGTGACGAGGCCGAATCGGAAGCGCCTTCTTCATCGGACATGCTCTCGCCGGCGGCGGTCGCCGGGACGAAATGCTCGCTGTCGGGATCGTCCGGATGAATCGACGGCGACACGGCCTTCTTCTTGCCGATCACGATCGCGAAGATTGACGGGACGACTAGCAAGGTGGCGACCGTCGACATCACCAGCCCGCCGATCACCGCGCGGCCGAGCGGGGCCTGCATCTGGCTCCCTCGCTCCAAGGCCAGCGCCATCGGCACCATGCCCGTGGTCATCGCGCAGGCCGTCATCAGGATCGGCCGCATACGCTCGCTGGCACCGATCACGGCCGCCTCCGCCGACGTCTTTCCGGCCTTCCAGTGATCGTTGGTAAAAGCCACGAGCATGACCGAGTTCGAAACCGAGACGCCCAGGCTCATGATCGAGCCCATGAACGACTCGATGTTCAGAGAGGTGTTGGTCACGTAGAGGATGATCGCGATGCCGGCCAAGACTCCCGGCACGGCGCTGATCGATATCAGGGCCAGGCGCAGCGACTGGAAATAGGCGGTCAAGAGCACGAGGATCACGAACACGGCGACCCCCAGCCCGATCCCGAGCGACTCGAACATCTCGTCCATCGGCGGGAGCTGGCCCATGGTCTCGACCCGCACGCCGCGGGGCGGATCACCGACGGCGGCGAGCGCCTGGGCGACCTGCCGCGACGCCCGGCCCATGTCTTCGCCCTCGACATTCGCGGTCAGCGTCAGGTAGCGCTGCGACATGTCGCGGTCGATCTCGCCGGGCCGCACGCCCCTCTCGACCGTCGCCACGTCGCGGATCATCAGGTTGACCAGCGGGTTGACCGATTCCACCGGCAAGGTCTCGATGTCTTCCGGCTTGTCGATCCGCAACGGCGGTATCTGGAGCTGGACCAGGTAGTCGAAGCCCGTCTTCACGTCGATCCAGTAGTTGAGCGAGGCGAAGCGGGTCGACGCCGTCGCCATGACGATGGCATGGGCCACGTCCGAGACCTTGGCGCCGGAGAGCCCCGCCTTCTCGCGGTCGATGGTGACCTCGACCGTCGGGTAGTCGAGCGACTGCACGAACTCGACGTCGCGGAGGAACGGGATGCGCCTCATGTTGGCCGCGATCTTTTCCGCGTGCTGCCGCACCAGCTTCAGATCGGTGCCGACAATCCGGACCGCGATCGGCGTCAGCGAGCCGAAGCTCATGACCTTGGTCACCATATCGCCCGGCTCGAAACCGAAGGTCGACAACTTCGCTTGCTTCTCCGCCTCCTCCTTGGCCAGGCCACCCTGCTCCAGCCGCTTGGCCAGCCAGGGAATCACCCGCTCGGGCAGGACCTTGCGCAGCCGCTCGCGGAACTCGTCGAGCTTGATCCCGCTGTCCTCGGTGAGCGCGACCCGCAACTGGCCGTCGTCGGGCCCGCGCATGAACAGGACCATGTTGTCGATGCCGAAGTTCGTGGCGACCTGGCCGACGTAGCCCATCGTGATCTTCATATGCTCGGGCGTTGCCTCGCGCTCGATCTCCTCCAAGCACTTGATCGCCATCTGCCGCGTCAACTCGAAGTTCGAGCCGGGCGGCGGCCGGAACCGCAGCACGAATTCCCCCGAATCGATCTGCGGGAACAGCTCGGTGCCGACCTGCAACCCAACCAGCCAGAGGACCAGGCCGCACGCCCCGAGATAGCCCGGCACCACAAGCCAGCGCAGGCGGACGAGCCAGGTCACAACCTTGGTATAGACATCGAGAAACCGGTCGAACAGCCCGGGCTTATTGCCATGCCCCTTGTTCTTGACCATGTGCACGCACAGGATCGGTACGAACATGATCGTGAGCAGGTACGCCGAGATCATGGCGAACCCGACCGCCAGGGTCAGCGGCATGAACAGCGACCGGAGCGGGTCCTTCATGATGAACGCCGGGGTGAATACGGACAGGATGCATAACAGTGCCAGCAGGATCGGCACGGCCGTGGCGTTGGCCGCGCCGAGCACCGCCCTGGCGATCTTGGGCGTTTGCCCCATCTGCACATGCAAGTTCTCGATGTTCACCGTCGACATATCGACGAGGATGCCGATCGACAGCGCCATGCCGCCCAGCGACATGATGTTGATCGTGTTGCCCGTCAGCCAGAGTCCGACGAACGACCCCATGAGCGCGAGCGGGATGTGTGGCCACGACGACGAGCATGCTCCTCAAGTCGCCGAGGAACAGGAGGATCATGAGTCCGGTCAAGCCCGCGCCAATCAAACCTTCTGTAGCCACGCTCTCGACGGCCGCCACCACGGTGGGCGACTCGTCGAACTCGAAATTGATCGAGACGTCCTTGGGGACGGCGTCGCGGAACATCTTCATCGACTTGTGGACGTCGGCCACCACGGTCAAGGTCGATCCCGTGTCTTTCTTGATGATCGGCAGATAGACCGCGTTCTTGCCGTTCACGAGCGCGTATCCATAGGTGATGTCGACGTAGTCCTGGATGGTCGCCACGTCGCGGAGGTAGACGTTCCGCTCGAGCCGGAGCGGAATATCGCCCAGCTTCTGGATGTCGACCACCGTCGCGTTGTTGGCGACCATCGGCATCGAGTCGTTGATGTAGACGTTCCCCGCGGGGATGACGGTGTTCCCCGTCGCCAGGGCATCAATGACCTGCTGCGGCGTCAGGTTGTAGTCCAGGAGCTTGTGCGGGTCGACGTTGACGACGATCGACCGCATGTTCGGGCCGAACGGCGAGATCGCCACCGTGCCGGGGACGTTTTTCTGCACCAGCGGCCGGATGACATTATTGGCCAGGTCCCCCATCGCCCCCAGCGAGGTGACGTCGCTCTCGAACACCAGGTAGCCGACCGGGACGCTGCCGGAGTCCATCCGCATGATCATCGGCGGCAAGGTCCCCTTGGGCATCCACGACATCGCCCGGTCGGACATCGCCACGACCTGGGCCATCGCCTGGCCCATGTCAGTGCCGGGGAAGAACGAGAGCTCGCACAAGGCCACCTGCTGAATGTTCCGGGTATTGATATCCTTGATGCCATCAACGTACTGGAAATACAACTCGAGCTCATTGACGATGAAGCCCTCCATCTGGTCGGGGCTCATGCCGATGTAATCGAGGAAGACGTAGATCTTCGGGACGTTCAGCGACGGGAAGATATCCACACGCATCCGGTTGAGGCCCAGAAGGCCGCCGCTGATCAGGGCCACGACCAGCATCAGGGTCGTGACTGGGCGCCTCATGGCGAAGCCGGTCGGATTCACAGTCCACACTCCCTGTCTGCTGCGAAACCGCCGCATCATTGTTCAGGACGGCTCGGCCCTTGGTCCGTCGCGTTGCTTGCTGTGCTGCCGCATACCGAAAGTGTGGGTGCGGCGGTCCTGGCGAGAGGGGTGAGACTGAGGATCCGGCCGCCGAGCGAGTCAGCTTGCGCCGCGTCAATGCGTTCCCGCAGAGTCTTGAGTTCCTCCATGAGGGTCGTCAGTCGATTGTCGAACTGTCGGTGCGCCGCCTGCAGCGCGGCGACGTCGGCCATCGCATGAGTCAACTCGCTCATCTTGATCTGCATTGTTCGCAGTGCCGGAGGCGTCGCGTCCGTGGGCTGGATCACGCCGTTTACCCGCTCACGCAATTGGTCGACACGCTGCGACAGGTCTTTGATCTGGTGCTTGAGTATATCCCCATCCTTGGACGACGAGACGCCCGGGATCGAATTCGTGGTCGACGCCTGCGCGCTCGACTCCTTGCCCGACTGCTTACTTTCCCCACCGCCGGCCTTCTCTTTTGAGCCCGACTCCTTCTTCGAGCTCGAGTCGCTCTTGCCCTGGGACCCTTCCGCCGACGATCCCTGGGACTTCGGCCCGAAAAAGTACGTGTAGCCCATCGCGCCGATCATACTGCAAACCAAGGCAACGCCCGCCGTGATCAGGAGGTTCTTCATCATCGAAGGCTGCTGTTGCCGAGATCGTTCATCGCCACGATGTTCTTGATCCTGCCCACGTTCTCCATCATGCTGGGGAGTCTCTTGACCGGCTCGATTCTTGGTTCGGCCGTTCTCTTCCGGAGGGCGGTCGTGTGAATTGCCGTATTTCTTGTCAGCGAAGACCGACCGGACTCCCGTGGCGGCGAGCAGGTCCGACTCGCTCACCTGGGTCGTCTCGATGCTGCTCGTGACGTCCGGCTGTAGCCTCCGGTCCGACAGGTGCTCGACCACCTTGTCAATGACGGGATTCGTGGTATCGATGGTCATTCGCGCCGGTGCCTCGTGAGGAGGCTCAGCCGTCTCTGAATGCTCGCTATCGTGATGTCGGGGTTCGTCGGTCGAATCGGACTTGTCCATCGGTTTGTGCCTCGTGAGCGTCGTTATAAGGCCAACAGTGTTTTAAATATGAACGCATGATTTTTAATAAATTCACAAAGTGAGAGCGCTTCAGGACTTTCATCCGGGATCGCTCACCGGCCGTTTCCAGTCGCCGTTGCCGGAGTTGGCCCGGCGCCGGTCACCTTCTCGGATTGGTCCGGCGGCTTCATTCCCGGGGATGCGTCCTCGGGTTGCCGATCGACCTGGGCGCCGGCGCCGTCCCGGCCGTGCTTCAGGAACGGCCCCAAAAGTTCGAGCGGCAATGGGAAGATGATCGTGGAATTCTGATCCGAGGCCACGTCCGCGAGAGCCTGGAGGTAGCGCATCTGCATCGCCATGGGGTAGGGAGTGATGATCTGGGCGGCTTGCCGGAGTTTGTCGGCGGCCTGGAACTCCCCCTCGGCGTTGATGACTTTGGCGCGCCGTTCGCGTTCGGCCTCCGCCTGGCGGGCCATCGACCGCTTCATCGGCTCGGGCAAATCCACGTCCTTGACCTCCACGACCGAGACTTTCACCCCCCACGGTTCTGTGTGCCCATCGATGATCTCTTGCAAGCGGCGGTTCACTTTGTCCCGCTCCGTCAAGAGGTCGTCGAGTTCCGCTTGGCCCAGCGTGCTGCGCAACGTCGTCAAGGCCACCTGGGAGGTGGCGAACAAGAAATCGGCCACTTCCAGAACCGATCGCATTGGATCCACGACCCGGAAATAGAGCACGGCATTGACACGGACCGAGACGTTATCCCGTGTGATAATGTCCTGAGGCTCGATGACTTTCGTGATGGTCCGCAAGTCCACGCGCATCATGCGATCGACCGGCCAGAAGACCAGGATCAACCCCGGTCCCTTCGGGTCGGGCATGACTCGGCCCAGTCGGAAGACAACCGTGCGCTCGTATTCGTTCAGGATGCGGATGCAGGAGAGCAGGTACACGGCGACCAGTGCCACGGCGCTCCCCAAGACCAATGCGATCTCGACGATCAACATGGCTAAACCTCCCAAAATTGGTTGCTGGTGCGCAGTTCCTCGCAAGGTGTGGCCGCCAAGGCGATGTGTCGCGCCCGGGCCGAATCGGATTTGTCCACCGATTCGTTCCTCGTGAGTTTGATCATCTGTGGCCCACGCAAGAAAAAAAGCCGGCGTGGTGGAACACCCTGAGGTATTCGACCACGCCGGCTTACTCGTGAACGAGCCCCCCGGCAAAGCCGGATTGCCCTTTATCTAGTCGTCCGACGAAATTCGCTCATGTTTTGTTGAGAATTGCCTGCTCACTCACGCAGGCTATCCATCATCGAATACCATTGTCCTATTTGGAGGGTAAATAGCAAGGGAAGTTTTTGTATTTCTCACATGAAAAGCCCCAGATCGAATGGTGATTATCAATTTTTGCTCGATCGCGATTGCTCGCATGAAACGAGATCAAAGAGAACATCGCCGTGGAAACGGAGATGCGACCGAGAGCTCGACGGCCAGAATGGAGACGTCATCGTGCTGTGGGGGAAGAGCTGGTTCAGGCGGTCGGCAACCTCGGCGGGCGGAGTGATCGAGGGCCGATCCGGGACGTTTCCGTCCCGGGTCAGGATCGAGGAAGGCTCCGACGGGGAGGACAGCACCCGGCAGAGCGCCATTGCCGTCAGGGCCGACGCGACGCCGTGGCCGCTGACGTCGAGGGTGTAGAGCGCGATTCTCCCGCCGCCGAGAGGTACGATGTCTAGGCCGTCGCCGCCCAGTTCGTCGCAGGGCCGATAAATCCGGGTGAAGGCCGCGCCCGGGACGCGGGGCAGCTCGCGAGGCAGGAAGGTCTCCTGGATCTTGGCCGCTGCCTTCAGGTCGCGTGATGTCCGAAAGAGCGATTCGCCGACCGGACGTGAAGCTCCGAATCGAGGATGATAAGCGGCTCTCGCACCGTCGCTACGATGCTCTCGGCATATTCCCTGGCCGACTCGATGAGTTGCTCGGTTTGTCGCCTCTGGGTGATGTCCCGAAAGATGAGAACCACCCCGGCGACATTCCCTCCGTCATCCTTGATGGGCGCTGCACAGTCGTCGATGGCCCGCTCGCTACCGTTTCTCGCGATCAGGAGAGTATGGTTCCCGGGCCCGACGGTGATCCCTCGCTCGATGACTTTCCGGACCGGTTGTTCGACTGGCTTCCCCGTCGTCTCATGGACGATCTGAAAGACCTGCTCGATCTCCTTTCCGGCCGCCTGAGCAAGCGTCCATCCGGTCAGCTTCTCGGCGACGGGATTGAGATACTTCACGCGACCCTCTGGATCAGCGGCAATCACCCCGTCGCCGACGCTCCGCCCGAGTCCCAAACGCGGCGTCAGTTTGTGGTAGCCGAATAGCCACAGGACAACGGAAGAAGCAAATTGAATCGCGACGAGGTTGGGGATCAATAGCAGGAAGGCCCCGAATCCAAGGCCGGCGAGGTATTCAACTGGAGCGACGAACGGCGGCACCGGCACCAGCCGAACAACATCATTGACGAGCTCAAAGTTTGGGAGTTCATGGTCAACCTGAACTCCGGCGCGAGTCCGGAGCGGCGCGGCAGTCTCGCGAGAATGGTCGAGAGGATCCCGTATCTCAAAAACCTTGGCGTCCCCTCGAGGCGATATGGTTGCAACCATAGCAGCCGGAACTGCAAGAGACTTGCTTTTCGCTCGGCGCAGGGCGTACCATAACGAACATGTACTGAGAGTCGACAGGGGCCTGCGGCCAGTCGGCTCCCGGAAATGTTTCGAGTTTGTCGGATGACTGGACGAAGGGCAGCCCGACTATTCCGGGCGGCCCGTCGGAGAGTAAGCCGGCGTGGTCGAGGACCTGACGGTTCTCGACCACGCCGGCTTTTTTTTTCGCTCGCGCAAACTTGGCCCGGCCGCAAGCACAAATGCCTAGCCCATTACCAGCTCGATACAGACCGAGGCGAAATCAACGACGGCCCATAGCGAACAACCGGCCACCGTTGGCGCGCCGAGTCAACGAGATCCGCTTGACGAACTGAATCAGGAGTAACGTGCATGGTCCATTCCGACAGGCGCGTGGTCCGGACCGTCGGCGAGCACCGCAACGAGGAAAAGGACGCTCTCCAGGCGAGCGCCCCGCTCCGTGCCCAGGGCCCGGCAGACCACGGGCTGGTCGAACGTGTCAAAAGCGCCCTGTATGCGAGCGGCCACGGAGCACTGCGCAGCGTCTCGGTCTCCGTCGAGGCTGGGATCGTCATCATCGAGGGTCGAGTCACCAGTTATTACCTGGAGCACGTCGCGCACTCGGCCGCCCAGGCAGTTCCCGCAGCGAACCAGATCTGCAACAGCCTGAACGTCGTCCGACGAAACTCAAACCACCAAGTTGGGCATGGAGGTCGACGACTTCCGATCGTTGGTCCGCAGGGGCGGGCTGATCTTGATGGACCACGCCCAACCCCGCCATGCGAGACCGGTCTGCGCTGGCGAACTGATCGAGGCCTTTTTTGCCGCTCACTTCAGCGGCGCGCCACGCCACCAACGGCCCTGGCTCAAGTGCAGGCGCTGGGGAACCAGGAGGTTGGGCCATGAAGGGAAGTGCTTGATGACCGCCTCCCGTTCCGACGCGCTGGTGCTCTTCGGCGTGACGGGGGATCTTGCCCACAAGATGATCTTCCCGGCACTCTATGCGATGGCGAAACGAGGCACTCTGAACGTTCCGGTCATCGGCGTCGCCTCCCCGAAGTGGAGTTTGGCGGATCTGCGCAATCGCGTGCAGGACAGCTTGACGCGATCCGGCGGGATCGATAGTCAACGCGTCCTGGACCACCTGATGTCCCTGCTCAGTTACGTGAGCGGGGACTATAACGACCGCGGCACGTTCACGGCGATCAAAAAGGCGCTGGGTAGCGCTCAGCGTCCGGCGCACTATCTTGCTATCCCACCCTCGCTCTTCAAGACGGTGATCGAAGGCCTCGGTGCCGCGAACCTGGCCGAGCATGCGCACGTCATCGTCGAAAAGCCGTTCGGCCGCGACCTGGCATCCGCGCGGGAGCTTAACCACGTCGCGGAGACGGTGTTCCCGGAAGACTCGATCTTCCGCATCGACCACTTCCTCGGCAAGGAGGCGATCATGAATATCCTGTATTTCCGGTTCGCCAATTCCTTCCTGGAGCCAATCTGGAACCGCAACTACGTGGCCAGCGTGCAGGTAACCCTATCGGAGGATTTCGGCGTTCTTGGCCGCGGCTCGTTTTACGAAACCGCCGGCTGTCTGCGCGACGTGGTCCAGAACCACCTCTTCCAGATCGTGGCGCTGCTTGCCATGGAGCCGCCGGCCGTCCGGGACTTTGGAGCCGTGCACACAGAGAAAGCCAAGGTTTTTGAAGCCACTCGCCCCTTGAAGCCCGACGACCTGGTGCGCGGCCAGTACGATGGTTACCGTCAGGAGCCGAACGTTGCGGAGAACTCCGACGTCGAGACATTCTGCGCCCTCCGGCTGTTTATCGACTCGTGGCGCTGGGAGGGGGTGCCGTGGTACCTGCGCTCGGGCAAATACCTGGCCGATACGGCGACCGAGGTTCTGGTGACCCTGAAGCCGCCGCCGCAGAGGCTTTTCGCCGACTCAGCGCCGTCGAATGGCCCTGCCAACTATCTGCGATTCCGGCTCTCACCCAGTTCCGCCATCGCGCTGGCCGCTCGCGTCAAGAGCGCAGGGAAGGAGTTCGTCGGCGATCAGCGAGAACTCTACCTGTTCGAAGAACAGGCGGGAGCGGAATCGCCCTACGAGCGGCTTCTGGACGACGCCATGGCGGGTGATGGAGCGCTTTTCACCCGTGAAGTCGCCGTCGAGGCCGCCTGGGCCGTGGTCGAGCCAGTCCTTGAGAACCACCACCCCGTCCTCCCCTACAAGCACGGCAGTTGGGGGCCGAAAGAGGCCGATGTCTTGATCGCCGCAGACGGTTGCTGGCATAATCCCAAGCCGACGGACGATTCCAAATGACGCACGTTGCCCCGCACGGGCCCGATCGTTCGTCAAGTCCTGGAAAGAGCTGTTGGGCACTATCGCATCCCAAAGCGAGGCGCTGAAATGACCCGGTCGGCGACGTCAACTCAAGGCACGACGGCCTCGAATCACGGCGTGATCACCTCTGTCCGTGGCAGCGTCGTCGATGTGCGGTTCGATGACAGCCTGCCGCCCATCTACTCGTTGCTGTACGCAGGAAAAGAGCCGCGAGTCGATATCGAGGTGCTGATGCAGCTCGATGTCAATCACGTGCGCGGGATCGCCTTGAATCCCACGCAGGGTCTGGCTCGCGGCATGGCGGTGGAGGACACTGGCGGTCCGCTCAAGGTGCCGGTTGGCAAGGGAATCCTCTCGCGAATGTTCGACGTTTTCGGTAAGCCCATCGACCGCCAGCCGGCGCCGACCGATGTGGAATGGCGCTCGATCCATCGAGATCCGCCGCCACTTTCCAGTCGATCCACCAAGTCCGAAGTCTTTGAAACTGGCATCAAGGCCATTGACGTGCTGGTGCCGCTGGAGCGCGGCGGCAAGGCGGGCCTCTTCGGGGGCGCGGGCGTGGGCAAGACGGTGCTGCTTACCGAAATGATTCACAATATGGTCGGGCATCAAAAGGGAGTAAGCATGTTTTGCGGCATCGGTGAGCGCTGCCGCGAAGGGGAAGAGCTCTACCATGATATGAAGGCAGCCGGCGTGCTCCCTCACATGGTCATGATGTTCGGCCAGATGAACGAGCCTCCCGGTGCCCGGTTTCGCGTGGGCCTGGCGGCGGTCACGATGGCAGAGTATTTCCGCGATGATGAACATCGCGATGTGCTGCTACTGATCGATAACATCTTTCGTTTCATCCAGGCCGGCATGGAGGTGTCGGGCTTGATGGGGCAGATGCCGTCGCGCCTGGGCTATCAACCGACAATGGGCACCGAGTTATCGGGACTGGAGGAGCGCATTGCCAATACCGACACAGGCGCCATCACGTCCATTCAGGCGGTCTACGTGCCGGCGGATGACCTGACCGACCCGGCGGCGGTGCACACGTTCTCGCACCTCTCCGCGTCGATCGTTCTCTCCCGCAAGCGGGCGAGCGAGGGATTGTACCCGGCCATCGATCTCTTGCAATCCAACTCCAAGATGGCCACGCCGGCCATCGTCGGCGAGCGGCATTACCTCCTGGCGCAGAACATCCGCAGGACGCTCGCGCAGTACGAGGAACTCAAGGACATCATTGCCATGCTCGGCATGGAGCAACTCTCTCCGGCTGACCGCAACGTCGTCGGCCGCGCACGCAGGCTAGAGCGATTTCTGACCCAGCCGTTCTTCGCGACCGAGCAATTCAGCGGCATCAAGGGAAAGGACGTCAGCCTGAAGGACGCAATCGACGGCTGCGAGCGCATCCTGGGCGACGAGTTCAAGGATTATCCAGAGAGCGCCTTTTACATGATCGGCTCGATCGACGAGGCCAAGGAAAAAGCGAAGGCCGCCCAGCCCGCGACTCCTGCCGATCCCAGTCTCGGTCCTAAACCCAATGTTCAAGTTGCACCCCCGGCGAACGCCCAACCCAAACCCAAGGTCAAACAGGGAGCCAACGCCCATTAATCTCAAGGTTCTCGTCCCCTTCCAGATCTTCGTCGAGAAGAAGGAGGTCAAACGGATCGTGGCCCGGACACTCCAGGGTTCCTTTGGGCTCTTGCCGCACCGGCTCGACTGCGCGGCAGCCCTGGCGCCGGGGATTCTGATCTACGAAACCGAAGCGGAGGGCGAGGTCTATCTGGCCGTCGATCAAGGTGTGCTGGTCAAGGCGGGCACGGATGTTCTGGTCTCCGTGCGTGACGCGATCGGCGGGACGGACCTCGACCAGCTCCACGAGGCGGTGAAAAAGAAGTACCTCGACGTGGACGAAGAGGAGAAGACCGTTCGTTCGGTGCTGGCGAAGATGGAGGGCGGATTCATTCGCCGTTTCATGGAATTTCAACATGAATGAAGAGCACAAGACGGATGCCTCGAGCGACGAGACAATGTTTAGCCGACAGGTCGGAGCACAGGCGGTGCGCAAGTTGAAGGCGCGGGCGGGGCCCCAAGGAGCGTCTTGTTCGGCCTGGGCATGTCGGGGCTGGTCGGCTGGTCCGTGACGATTCCGACCCTGATCGGCGCGGCGCTCGGTATCTGGATCGACAAGCGTTATACGAGTTCGTATTCATGGACGCTCATGTTGCTTTGCCTGGGTTTGATCATCGGCTGTCTCAATGCCTGGCATTGGGTCGACTCTGAATACAAGGAGATGCAGGAGGATTCGCATGAGTGACACCCTGGGTCTTGTGATCGCGTTTCTCGCCGGCGCCGTGCTCGGTGTGTTCTTCTTCGGCGGCCTTTGGTGGACGGTCCAGAAGGGTGTCACGTCGGAACGGCCGGCGCTCTGGTTCCTCGGCAGCGTGCTGGTGCGAACCGGTTTGACCCTGGCTGGATTTTATCTGGTTGCTCAGGGTCACTGGTCGAGGCTGGTCATGTCCCTCCTGGGGTTTCTGATTGCGCGGATCTTCGTCGTCACGCGGCTCGCACGAGCGCAGGCCCAAGAGCAGACAAATCTGGAACAGGAGACCAGCATTGCACCTTAGTCCCGACGAGACGGTTTTCTGGCATCACGGCTTTCTCGAGCTCAATAGCACGATCGTCACGACGTGGGTGTTGATGCTCGTGATGACGGTTGGCTCCTGGCTGATCACGCGCCAGCTCGTGACCGAAGTGCACATCTCGCGCTGGCAAGGCTTCCTGGAAATCATCGTGACGTCCATTCAAAAACAGATCGAAGAAATCGGCCTCCACAATCCGGCCAAGTATCTGGGGTTTCTGGGCACTTTGTTCCTGTTCATCGCGGTGTCCAACCTGTGCGCGATCATCCCTGGGTACGAACCACCGACCGCTTCGCTCTCGACAACGTCGGCGCTGGCGCTCTCGGTGTTTGTCGCCGTGCCGCTCTTCGGCATCGAGGAGCAAGGGCTGGTCGGTTACTTGAAGTCGTACCTCAAACCGACGTGGATCATGCTGCCGTTTCACTTGATCAGCGAGTTCTCGCGCACGTTTGCCCTGGCCATGCGTCTGTTCGGCAACATCATGAGCGGGACGCTGATTGTCGCCATCTTGCTGACCATCACGCCCTTGTTCTTCCCGATCTTTATGGACCTGCTCGGTCTGCTTACCGGCATGGTGCAGGCGTACATTTTCAGCATCCTCGCCACCGTTTACGTCGCGGCGGCCACGCGAACCCGCGAAGCATGAATCACGACCATTAACAATGAAAGGACACCAATGGACAGCATGACGACCATCGCGATCGTGTCGATCATTACCGCCGGAGTCACGATCGGGCTGGGGAGCATCGCGCCGGCGATTGGCGAAGGGCGGGCCGTCTCGACGGCCTTGAGCTCGCTGGCTCAACAGCCCGATGCCTCGAGCACCATCACACGGACCTTGTTCGTGGGCCTGGCAATGATCGAATCCATTGCCATCTACTGTCTCGTGATCTCGATGATTCTGATCTTCGCCAACCCGTTTTGGCACCACGTCATTGAGAAAGCCACAGGAAAATAAGTCATGCTCATCAATCCGTTCACCGTCCTTGCCCAGCTAATCAACTTCCTCATCCTGGTGTGGTTGCTCAAGCGATTCCTTTACAAACCCATCCTCCGCGCCATCGACGAGCGCGAGAAAGGGATCGCCGCCCAGCTCGCGCAGGCTGAGGGGAAAGTGGCGGAAGCGCAAAAAGAGCGCGATGACTTCCAGCACAAGAATGAGGCGTTCGACCAAGAGCGTGCCGCGCTCTTGAAGAAAGCCACAGACGATGCCAACTCCGAGCGTCAGCGGCTCTTGGGTGAAGCAAAAAGGGATGCCGATGCCTTGCGAGCCAAGCGCCAGGAAGCGTTGCGGGGCGAACAACGTAACCTGAGTCAAGAAATCATCCGCTGGACCCAGAAGCAGGTCTTCGCCATCACGCGGAAGACTCTGACGGACCTCGCCGGCACGGGCCTCGAGGAACGCATGGGCGACGTATTCGTGGAGCGCGTGCGTGCCTTGGCAGGAGAGGCCAAGCAGCAGTTGGCGACCGCCTTCAAGACGTCGAACCACACGGTGAGCGTGCATAGCGCGTTCGATCTGCCGCCGGCACAGCGCACCGCGATCGAAAGTGCGGTGAAGGAAACGTTCGCCCCGGACGCTCATGTCCAGTTCGAGACCGCTCCGGAGCTGGTCAGCGGCATCGAGCTCTCCTCGGGCGGACAGAAGGTGGCCTGGAGCATCGCGGATTATCTCGCGACTCTGGAAAAGAGCGCCGGCGAACTTCTGCACGAGGATGCCAAGCCAGAATCCAAGCCGGACGCGAAGTCCAAACCCGACGCGGAGGCGGGAGCCAAGACCGATCCCAAGGCCGAACCCAAGACCGACCCGAAGGCCGAAGCCAAGACCGATCGAGACGCGGAGGCCAAGCCCGAACCAAAGGCGGAGGCCAAGTCCGGGCCGAAGCGTGAACCCCAAAACGGGCCCAAACCGGTGGCCGCGGCCGCTAAGGCGGAACATTGAATAACTCGCTTGATAGCCTGCAAAGCATGTTCGACCGTGCTTTCGCGGGGATAGGCCGGAGGCTGGAAGCCTTCACGCCGCAACTGGTGCCGCGTGAAGTCGGCACGATTACGAGCGTTTCGATCGGCATCGCCAAGGTCTCGGGCCTTCCTGGCGTGGGATTTGATGAGCTGGTGAAGTTCCCTGGCGATCTCTACGGTATCGCGTTCAACGTCGATTCGGACGAGATCGGCGTCGTGTTGCTTGGCGAATGCGAGCATCTGCACGCGGGCGACGAGGTCGAGCGTACGGGACGTGTGATGGACGTGCCGGTGGGTGATGGCTTGATCGGGCGCGTCATCGACCCGTTGGGCGCGCCGCTCGATGGCAGAGGGCCGGTCGCTTCCAGCCAGCGTTTGCCCATCGAGCGCCCCGCACCGCATATCATGGATCGCGCTCTCGTTTCGGTGCCTCTGCAGACCGGCTTGATCGTCATCGATGCGCTGATTCCGATCGGCCGCGGCCAGCGCGAACTGATCCTGGGCGACCGTCAGACCGGCAAGTCCGCCATCGCGATCGACACAATTCTGAACCAGCGCGACCAGAACGTGCTTTGCGTGTATTGCGCGATTGGCCAGCGTGCGTCGGCCGTCGCCAAGGTCGTCGCCAACCTACGCGAAAACGGCGCGATGGATTACACCGTCGTCGTCGTGACCGAAGGCAACGACCCACCCGGGCTCGCCTACATCGCCCCGTACGCCGCGACCTCGATCGCCGAGCATTTCATGGAAGCGGGCAAGGACGTTCTCATCGTTTACGACGACCTCACCCACCACGCGCGTGCCTATCGCGAGCTTTCCTTGCTGCTGCGCCGCCCGCCCGGCCGCGAAGCGTTCCCCGGCGACATCTTTTACATCCACTCGCGCCTGCTTGAACGTGCGACCCATCTTCGCGACGACCTTCACGGCGGCTCGCTCACCGCTCTGCCCATCATCGAGACGGAGGCGCAGAACATCTCGGCGTATATTCCCACGAATCTCATCTCGATCACGGACGGTCAGATTTACCTGTCACCGACGCTATTTGAGCTGGGCGTTCTTCCCGCCGTCGATGTCGGCAAGTCTGTTTCGCGCGTTGGTGGCAAAGCGCAGCGGGCGGCGTACCGAGGGGTTGCGGGCGATCTCAAGCTCGCGTATGCGCAATTCACTGAGCTGGAATCCTTCGCCAAGTTCGGCACACGGCTTGACGACCACACCCGCAAGATTATCGAACATGGCCAGCGAATCCAAGCCATTCTCAAACAACCGGAGCTCGAGCCGGCGTCCGTCTCTGAACAGATCGTCATCCTTGTGGCCTTGACCGGCGGTGTCCTGGACAGTGTGCCGATCGACAAGGTGCGGGCTGCCGAGCAAGCTCTGAGAAAGGCGGCGGCGGAAATCCCGGACGAGATTCGCAAGCGCTTTTCCTCGAATGACAGGTTGAGCGACGAGGACCGCAAAGCGATCCTGCAAGTCGTCGGCAAGGCGATCGCGCCGTTTGAGCCAAGACCCGTTCCCGAACCCAAGAAGAAGCCATGAGCGATACACTGGCAAGCCTGCGCCACAAGATCGGCGGAGCGGGCGACCTGAAATCGGTGGTCCGCTCGATGAAGGCTCTGGCAGCGTCGAGCATCGGACAATATGAGAAGTCGGTGCTGGCGCTGGCGGACTATGATCGCACCGTGGAACTGGGCTTGGCCGTGTGCTTGAGGAATCGGCAGGCCGCCGCCGAGCAAGCCGGGCCGCCAGCCGCGAGTGCGAAGTCGGTGAGCGCCATCGTCTTCGGATCGGACCAGGGACTGGTCGGCCAGTTCAATGACGTGCTGGCGGATTTTGTCGCCAAGACGCTTGATCCTCTGCCCGGCGAAAAGCAAGTCTGGGCCGTCGGCGACCGCGTTCATTCCCGGCTGGCGGATGCCGGTCTCCCGCTGGTGGGACTTTTCGCCGTTCCAACTTCCGTCGGCGCCATCACGCCGCTCGTCGGGCAGATTCTCATTGAAACAGAAGCGCATCACGAGAAGCACGAGACCGTTCAACTGTACGTCTTCCACAACCACCCCAAGGTCGGGGCGGACTATGAACCCGTCAGCCAACACCTGCTGCCCCTGGATGCACAATGGGGACTCGGGCTGGCCCATCTCGCCTGGCCGACCAAGAACCTGCCCGAGGTCATCGGTGACCATGAGCAGACGCTGCGGGCACTGATCCGGGAGTATCTTTTTGTCTCGCTCTTCAAGGCGTGCGCCGAATCGCTGGCAGCCGAAAACGCCAGCCGCCTGGCCGCCATGCAGCGAGCCGAGAAAAACATCGACGACCTGGTGGGAAGCCTGAATCAGACGTTCCGCCGCCTGCGCCAGACCTCCATTGACGAGGAATTATTTGATGTGATATCCGGCTACGAAACTTTGTCCAAAGCAACGACGCGCTGAGGTGTGAAATGACGACGAAGAGCTGATGCTCGCCAGGGCCGCGGCTCGTCTTACGCCGCGGCCATCGTGATTTCCTGACTTCCACAAATCCAGACCGATCGAACCTGATGAAGGAGACAGCCGATGTCAAAACTCGAAGTCAAAGAGAGTGCTCTGGCGCCCGAACAACGCCGCACGGGACCGACCCGGACCGGACTGGCTTCGCGATCTCCGGACCAGCACGGTCCCCTCGAGCCGGAAGAACTCGGCAAGATCGATGCCTACTGGCGGGCCGCCAATTACCTGTCCGTCGGCCAGATCTATCTCTACGACAACCCTTTGCTGCGAGAGCCGCTCAAGCTGTCGCACGTGAAGCCGCTTGTGGTCGGACACTGGGGCACGACGCCGGGTCAGAATTTCATCTATGTGCACTTGAACCGAGTCATCAAAAAGTATGACCTGGATATGTTCTACATCGCCGGTCCCGGTCACGGCGGCCCGGCGCTCGTCGGCAACACCTACCTCGAAGGCACCTACACCGAGATCTATCCCAACATCAGTCAGGATGAGGCTGGGCTTCAAAAGCTGTTCAAGCAATTCTCGTTTCCCGGCGGGATTTCCAGCCATGTTGCGCCGACCACGCCGGGTTCAATACACGAAGGCGGCGAGCTGGGCTATTCGCTCAGCCATGCCTTCGGGGCCGCGTTCGACAACCCCGGCCTCATCGTTGCCTGCGTCGTCGGCGACGGTGAAGCGGAAACGGGCCCCTTGGCGACCGCATGGCAGTCCAACAAGTTGCTCAATCCAATGACCGATGGAGCCGTGCTGCCGATCCTGCACTTGAACGGTTACAAGATCAGCAACCCGACCGTCCTGGCCCGCATCGAGCATGAGGAGCTGGAGCAATTCTTCCGAGGCTGCGGATGGACTCCCCACTTTGTGGAAGGTGATGAGCCCGAGAAGATGCATCAGCTCATGGCCACCACCTTGGAAAAGGCCATCGAGGACATCCGGCAAATCCAAAAGAATGCGCGGACGAAGAATGACACGACTCGGCCGCGCTGGCCGATGATCGTCCTCAGGTCACCCAAGGGCTGGACGGGACCGAAGGTCGTCGATGGCCTGCAGGTTGAGGGCACCTTCCGGGCTCACCAGGTACCGCTCCTGGTGGATTCCGAGCATCCCGATCATGTCAAGCAGCTTGAAAGCTGGATGAAAAGCTACAAGGCCGAGGAGCTGTTCGACCAGAATGGCCGTCTCAGATCGGAACTGGCCGAGCTGGCGCCGAAGGGCGACCGCCGGATGGGCGCCAATCCGCACGCCAACGGCGGAATGCTGCTGCGCGACCTGCGCATGCCGGATTTTCACGTGCACGCGGTGCATGTGCCGTCGCCGGGTGCCGTTGACGGCCAGGACACGCTCGTCCTGGGTAAGTTCCTGCGCGACGTGGCCAAGCTGAATCAGGATCAGCGCAACTTTCGCATCTTCGGTCCCGATGAGACGCTCTCGAATCTCCTGGGCGCGGTTTTTGAAGTCACCAACCGTCAATGGGACGCCCGGGAACTGAACAATGATGAATTCCTCGCGCCCGCCGGACGCGTGCTGGACTCGATGCTCAGCGAGCACCAGTGCGAGGGCTGGCTGGAAGGATATCTACTGACCGGGCGGCACGGGCTGTTCAACAGCTATGAGGCTTTCATCCGGATTGTCGACTCGATGTTCAGCCAGCACGCCAAGTGGCTGAAGGTCACGTTGGAGCTGCCCTGGCGGCGGAAGATCGCGTCGCTCAACTATCTGCTCGCCTCCCACGTCTGGCAGCAGGATCACAACGGCTTCACGCACCAGGATCCCGGTTTCCTCGACCACGTGATCAACAAGAAGGCCGATATCGTGCGCGTTTACCTGCCGCCCGATGCCAACTGCCTGCTGTCGGTCTTTGATCACTGCCTGCGCAGCCGGCATTACGTCAACGTGGTGGTGGCGGGCAAACATGCCCTCCCGCAATGGCTGACGATGGACGCTGCGGTCGTGCATTGCACGGAAGGAATTGGCATCTGGCAATGGGCCAGCAACGACCAGGGCGCCGAGCCGGACGTCGTGATGGCCTGCTGCGGCGATACGCCCACGCTGGAGATTCTGGCGGCCGTTTCGATCCTTCGCGAGCATCTGCCCGATCTGAAGATCCGGGTGATCAATGTCGTCGATCTGATGAAGCTTCAGTCCCAGAGCGAGCACCCGCACGGACTGAGCGACACGGATTACAATTCGCTCTTCACCAAGGACAGGCACATCATCTTCGGCTTCCATGGATATCCCTGGCTGGTCCACCGGCTGACGTACCGCCGGACCAACCGCAACCTCCATGTCCGGGGTTACAAGGAAGAGGGCACCATCACGACGGCCTTCGACATGCGGGTGCAGAATGACCTGGACCGCTTTCATCTCGTGCAAGACGTGGTGGATCGCCTGCCGCAGTTGGGTGCCAAGGGAGCCTATCTGAAGCAGATGGTCCAGGACAAGCTCATCGAGCACAAGCATTACATTGACGAGCACGGCCAGGACTTGCCGGAGATCCGGAACTGGAAATGGGGCAAATCGAAATGAACGCGCAAGAGCTTATCGATACCGCGAGGACGCTGGTCGCCGGCGACAAGGGCCTGCTGGCAATGGATGAAAGCAATCCAACCTGCGACAAACGATTTGCCAGGTTGGGGATTCCCCAGACCGAGGAGGCCCGGCGCGCCTATCGGGAGCTGCTTGTGACCACGCCCGGCCTCGGCGAGAGCATCAGCGGGGCGATTCTTTACGACGAGACGATCCGCCAGCAGAAGAAAGATGGCAGTCCCTTTATCAAAGTCCTCATCGATGCGGGAATCATTCCCGGTATCAAGGTTGACAAGGGCGCCACGGACATGGCCGGTCATGCGGGAGAGAAAGTCACCGAGGGTCTGGACGGATTGCGCGTCCGCCTGAAGGAGTATTCTCAAATGGGTGCCCGCTTTGCAAAGTGGCGCGCGGTGATTGCTCTGGGCGATGGCATTCGCAGCCGGGGCTGCATCGAGGCCAACGCGCAAGCGCTCGCTCGCTATGCCGCGTTGTGCCAGGAAGCCCGACTGGTCCCCGTCGTCGAGCCCGAGGTGCTCATGGACGGCGAGCACACCCTGGGGCGTTGCCGCGAGGTAACCGAGGAAGTCCTGCGAACGGTCTTCAACCAGCTTTACACACAACGGGTGACGCTGGAGGGCATGATCCTCAAGCCCAACATGGTTCTTCCGGGATTGACCTGCCCCAAGCAAGAAGCGGTTGACGACGTGGCCGACGCCACGGTGGGTTGTCTGTTGCGAGCCGTCCCCGCTGCCGTCCCGGGTATCGCGTTCCTGTCGGGCGGCCAATCCGCTGAGCTGGCCTCGGCGCGATTGAACGCCATGAATGTGAGATTCAAGTCGCGACTGCCTTGGGCGCTGGCGTTCTCGTTCGGCCGCGCCATCCAGCAACCGGCTTTGGAGATCTGGCACGGCGACATGTCCCGCGTGCTGGCGGCACAGCACGCGTTGCATCATCGAGCGAGGTGCAACCGGGCGGCGCGGCGCGGCAAGTACGATGCCGCGATCGAGATGGATGGGACATGAGCAAACAATCACGTGTCACCAAGAAGGTAGACGCTCTTGTGGGATGAGACAGGCTTGAATTGCATGGCAACGATGATCAAAGCGCCCCAGCGCGATTTGCACGATTATATCGATGAAGATGATCGGCACGCACTTTGCCTGATGTTCAATGCCGGCCTTGATGCGGTCGATTTCAGTTTGCCCGCCGTGCCGTGGGGGGTTCAGTGGCACCTGGCCGCTGACACGTCTCCCGAACCCCCTCAAGATCTGTTTGCTGCGGGGGAGGAACTGATCTGGGAAGATCGACAAACTTACCACCTCGGCCCGCGATCCAGCGCCGTACTTCTGGCTCGAGGACCGACCGGTCAACAGTCGCAGACGGCATTGGAGCAGCCCAAATGAACACAGCGGACCTGATCACGACGAGGAACATTTGATGGACAATTCACTTCCCGAAGTTTACCTGGCCCGTCACGGCGAGACGGCGTGGTCACTGTCGGGCCGGCATACGGGACGGACCGACATCCCCCTGACCGAGCGGGGCGAGGACAACGCACGGAGGCTGCGAAGACATCTATGACGTGTGTGTCGCCGGTGTGGAGGGGGACGTCCTGCACGCCTCGGCCCGCAAGATCCGCGACCTCTTCGGCCGGGCCGGATTCGTCGAGACGAGCCAAAGAGTCCATCACGGCCTGGCTCCGTTCCTTCTGACCGAGGGCGTGACCCGCTCGCATGCGACGCCAACCTTTCGCTCGAGCGCCGAGAGCTTCGCCGCCATCGGGACGGGAGTCGGACTGAGATGAAGATCCTCGTCGCCGCGGTGCAAATGCTGGCTGAGTTGTCGCAGGTCGGCGCCAACCTCGCGCGAGCCGACGCGTTGCTGTACGAGGCGTGTCAAGCGGGCGCCAAGCTGGCGGTCCTGCCCGAGATGTTCAACACGGGCTATGGTCTGCTGCCCGATTTCGGGGCGAGCGCGGAGGGGACCGAAGGCCCGACACTGCGGCACTTAACGGGCCGCAGCCGCCAGTGGCGGATGGGGATCGTAGCCGGGTTCGTCGAGCGCGATCACCGGCACCTCTACGACGCGCTGGCCCTTTGCCTGCCCGATGGCTCGATCCAGATTTATCGTAAGCGGCACCTGGTCTTCTGGGAGCGGTACCGCTTCCGCCCCGGGCGATCGCCGCTGATTGTCCCCACACCGTGGGGTCGGATTGGTCTGGCCATCTGTGCCGACATGATTTATCGCAATGTCTGGGACGGCTATCGCGGCCAGATTGATCTGGGGGTGATCGCGTCGGCGTGGCCCGAGTTTGCCTGTCGCCACAGCGGACGCAAGCACTGGCTGTTCGGTCGCCTCGGCCCCCTGTCGGCCGAAATCCCAGTGAAGGTCGCGCGGGACCTGGACGTTCCGGTCATTTGCGTCAATCAGTGCGGCGCGACCCGCACGACGATCCCGGTGCTCGGCCTGCGGATTTCCCAGCAATTCGACGATCGCTTCGCCGGTCGCAGCAGCATCTGCGACGGGAGACGTACTCCCCCGGTCATCGCCGGGGTCGAGGCGCAGCTCGTCCTTTCGGAAGTCACCGTCCACAAACCCCCAGGACTTCGCTCATGTCATTCTATATCCCGGTCGGTCCCCGCGGCATCCTTTTCCGGGTCGGCGTGATCTGGACGGGCGTGATGGGGTCGCTCACCTACTGGTGGACGAACCGCCGTCGCAGCGTGGTCCCGGTTCCGCGCTCCGCGCGACGCTCTTCCGGCTGGTCGAAGCAATCAAGGATCCCCCAGGCCGACGAGTTCTGCACCCGGAGCGACGTACTGGAGCGGATCCGCAGCGCGTGCGTGGGCCTGGGCGCCGACGAGGAGATGACCGAGCTCGTACTGACTTCGCACTGCCACGACCGGACCCTGCTCGACGTCATGGTGGCCAATGGCGACGACCTGCGCGACTACGTGCAATACAAGCTCGCAGTCTGGGAACGGATCTTCAACGAAAATGTTGATTAATCATATTATATATAATGATTTGCAGAAATATATCCGAAGATACATACTGATAGTCCGCAAAGAATTCACTTGCTATTCTCGTTCCGCGCGTCACAATGAGGAGGAGATGAGCCCATGTCAACTGGCACCTGGCTCCGATCAAAAATTGATGAGACGTCGTCGGACGACTAGATGAAGGGCAACCCGGGATAAGCCGGGGGGCCCGTTGACGAGTAAGCCGGCGTGGTCGAGTACTTTCCCGTATTCGACGACGCCGGTTTTTTTTTTGCGGATTGAACCAGAGAAGGATTCGAGGAGGGTACCTCATGACGTGGTATCAGATCGCCGGGGACTGGCAACAATTCACGGCGATGGTGAAGCAGAGGTGGGACAAGCTGACCGACGCCGACTTGACGACGTTCGGCGGGCAGAGCGACCAGCTCGCCGGCCTCCTCCAGCGAAAGTACGGCTACACGCGTGAGCAGGCGGACAACGAAATCACCGAGTTCTCACATAATACGACTTTGTGAGCTCTCCTCTGAAGGAGCACGGCTATGAATAGCATGAGTTTGGCGGTCGTACTTTCACCGGGAGGGATCATCTCCTGGCTCTTCGTCGGCCTGATCGCGGGCTGGCTGGCCGGTTTGATGATCAAGGGAAGCGGTTACGGACTGATCGGCGACATCGTCGTCGGTCTGATCGGTTCGTTCCTCGGCGGGTTGATCCTGAGTTTCTTCGTCGAGGGGGCGGCCGGGTTCTGGGGCAGCATCCTGGTTGCCTTCATCGGCGCCTGTCTGCTGATCCTTTTGGTGCGTGCGTTCACCGGACGCCGGGCGGCCATGCGGTTGTAGAGGAGGTTTTTCGATGATCATGGGATGGAAGTATCGAGTCGCGCCTTTCGCCTCTCTGCTTGTGATGCTCGGAGCGCTCGCGGCCTTGGCCGGCTGTGAGTCCAAGGGGCCTGCCGAAACGGCCGGCAAAAGCATCGACCAAGGAATCCAGAACGCCAAGGACGTCGTCAATCCGCCTGGCCCTGGGGAAAAGGCCGGACGGAACCTCGACAAAGCTCTCAAACCCTGAGCGTTCGCCGGTAACGAGAGGCGATCCGGCCTGCTCTTTCTCTCCCCAGTGCCGGATCGTCTCCCTTACGAGTGGAACGATGTGGAACGCAATGACGGACTGTGTGTCTTCTTGAGTTGAATCGTCGTGGCATCAACAGTCTTGGTTGTGGAGTGCCCCGATGCGGTACCGCCAGGTAACACACCGTCCAGGCCATTGATCGACCCGTGAGACAGACGGCCTGCGAGGTCGTGCCGCGGACGCGGAAGCTCGTGACGCGGTGCGCCCTTTTGGGGTCAAGTTCACGGAGATGACACCGCATGCATTTCCTTGACTTTCGCGAGCCCGTCAGCGCCTGGAGCCACTGTGCCGGCTTGTTGCTGGCCCTGCCGGGTACATTCCTGCTCTGGCGGCGGAGTGCGGGGGAACCGACCAAGCGGCTGACCCTGCTCGTTTATGGTCTGACCTTGGCCTTCTGCTATTTGGCCAGTACCCTCTACCACGGCGTCCGGCTGCCGGCAGCCCGCGTCGCCGCGTTCGCGCGCCTGGACGGCGTGGGAATCTTTGCTTTGATCGCAGGCAGTTATACGCCGCTAGCGTGGTGTCTCTTGCGAGGCCGCTGGCGGCGGTGGACGCTCCTGGCCGTCTGGAGTGTGGCCGCCACGGCCACGATCTTGATCGCGGCCGGGCGCCACTTCTCGCCCGGCCTGGCGACCGGTATGTACCTGGCGATGGGATGGGGCGCGGTTGCCTGCTATTTCGAAATCGCGCAGGCCGTGTCGCATCGCGCCTTGACGCCGATCGTCGTCGGTGGCCTGTCTTACAGCGTCGGGGCAGTGCTCAATCTGCTTCACTGGCCGATCATCTTACCGGGGACCTTCGGCTCTCACGAGCTCTTTCACTTCTTCGTTCTCGCGGGCAGCCTGGCGCACTACCGCTTCATTCTCAAGGTCGTCGTGCCGTTCACGCAGGGCGAATGAGAGTTCTGACGCCAACGTCGCAGGAGCCGGATGAAGAACGCCGCTGCGACCGGCTCGGGGCTGGCAGTCCCGGCGAGTTTGGCTCCCCGGCCGGGAGATGGCGGCTCGATCATGGTGATCGACGGCGAGCTTGCGGATCGCGCCTGACTCGATCCTGCGGACCCATTCCCGGCTTACGCCCAGCCGAGTACCGACTTCCCAGCGGGCCAGGGGCTCGCCGTCCAGGCCATCGCGCAAGCTCAGGACGGCACGCTCGAAGTGATTCAAAACCTGCATCCGGCGCATCAGGCTGTTTCGCTCGTCATCGGCTTCCAGCAATGCCTCGACTGGACCGTGCTCATCCGTCGCCGCTTCGACCAGCCAGTTCGACACGCCACCGTTGCAACTGCTCTCGAGCTTGAGCTGGCTGGCCCGGTGAGCCTTGCGCACCAAGGACCTCTGGCGATCACTCAGACCCAGGACAGCGGCCACGTCCTCGAAGTCCGGCATGCGTTCCCCTTCGCGACAGAGCGTTCGCTCGGTCCTCCGCCACTTGGTTAACAGCTTCACCATGTGGACCGGCAGACGAATCGTGGCCGTCCTGTTGATCAGGGCGTCCCGGATCGCCTGCTCGACCCAGTAGCCGGCGTAGGTGCTAAACCGCGTCCCGAAGTTGGGATCGAAATCCTCGACCGCCCGGATCAAACCCAGGTTTCCTTCGCCGACCAGGTCCTCGAGTACCAGGCCGCGGCCCTGGAATTCGCGAGCGATCTTGACGACGAGCCCGAGGTAGGCCAGAACCATCGCGTTTCGGGCCGCCTGGTCCCCACCGGCGATCAAGGCGGCCAAATCGCGCTCGTCGTCGCGGGAAAGCCTGCGACAGCGGGGGAGAACACGTACCGATGGATCCTCGACACGATCGAAGCCATGGTGGCTACTCTCTGTTGTTGAACACATCGAATCGATTGCACTCCAACTTACCTTGCCTGTGATCTGGGCGGACAAGCAGTGCACTGATCAGGAAATGCCTCTGGACTATCGCGCCAGTTCCAGCCGCGTGGCCGCGAAGAAACCGCTCGGCGACCGCGAACCCGTCGCGACGACCGGACTCCCGTGGCAGAGATTCTCACGCAGGTCATCCAGCCAGAGTCGGTCGCAGACCAGCGAAGCCTCCGCTTCGACGACGACCAAACGTTCGGGGTGCCCTCGCTGGGCAACTTGCAAAACCAAGCGAGCCCCCGCATCCGGCGCACACTCGACCCAAGAGTCCACGATTACACCGGCGACCAATGACCTGGATTCCGTCCCGACACTCTCCTCTTGCCTTACACGAGCCTCGCGAGCCGGGACTTGCCTGGCGACCCCACAAGGGCATTGCGCCCGGTCGATCGGGCGAGCCCTTGTGGAACTGGGCTTCTCCATCCGATACCCCCTTCCTGACCACGACTGCGGGCAAAAAAAAACCGACGTGGTCGATGTCCCGCGGGGGTTCGACCAAGCCGGCTTACTTCTCGACGAGCCCCCCGAACCTGCCGGGTTGCCCATCAACGAGTCTTCCGATGAGTTTTCTTCCAGTGTTGGCCGGAGCCGGATGCGAGTTCGCACCGCCTCCGATACCGCACGCATTCTATGCGCAACGATACGGGAAATGCACGTAAATTTCTATTTTAAGCCATTATGGGTGTGCCAGCGGTTCAGGTGACAAAGAAACACGGACCATCCACAGACCGTCCGCGTTCAGGCGACATGGCGATCGCGGTGGAGAACGGCTACTTCTTGATTTATGCCGCTCGACCCGAAGCGATCCATGATCATTTCTCCGGCCCGCGCGTGGTCGCGAGTCAGGCAGAGCTTGCGACTCGGCACTGCCCGATTTCCGGCGGGCAGCCAGAACCGCCCCGACCACTCATCGAGGCCGGCCTTCGCCTCGATCTTTTATCCGCATGATCCTCGCGCCGAACGCCTGCACGTCGACCGCCGCCTCGCTGCCGGCAGGTTTGATGATCCCGCCACCGATCAAATCCTCAAGTTGCAGGGAACGCCAGGCACTTTTGCCGATCGGCATTCCAAACGTCTTGGGCTTGTCCAAGCCGTTAAGCACCACCAAGATGCGGCTTTCGCCCACGGTGCGCAAGAACGCGTACACCGCATCACGCGCCATGACCTCGGCGAAGCTTCCCCGTCGCAGTGCAAGTTCGCGCTTGCGGAGGGCGATCAGCGCCTTCACGTCCTTCAAGAAAGAAGAGTCGTTCCGGCCGGCCGGGAAGGCCGCGCCCACCTCGCTTGAGGCAATGCCCAGCTCATTTCCGGCGTAAAGCAACGGAACGCGGTCAAGCATGAGCTGGTACGTCAGAGCGAGCTTGGTTCGCTTGGCCTTCGGCTCCTTGGCGATCGCGGGGAACGCGTCTTCGTAATTGTCGATTGGTGCCATCATCGTGCGCAGAGCGCGATAGAACTCGTTCGCCTCCCTGGCAACGAACGACAGCTTGCCGACGTCTTCATCTTTGCCGAATACGTCGCGCACGGTCATGGCGCTGAAATCGTAGGCACCGTCAAAACCGGCTTCGGTCACGAATTCCCCGATCTTCTTCGGAATGATCGTGAGCTCGGGTAGGAGCACAAATTCTCCCTGTGGTGGTGCTTCCTTCAGCTCGGCAACAAAGCGTTTCCAGAAGGACACGGGTTGAAGATGGGCTGAATCGAGGCGGAAACCATCGCAGCTCGATCGCGCTTTCCAGCGCTTGGAGACGCCGATCAGATAGTCCGCAACCTCGGGATTCTCGACCTTGAAGCGGCGAGCACCGTACTCCGTCGGAGCGGCGAACCAATCGCGCTTGGCGGGATCGACCAGGAACGGATGCTCAAACCCGGGCATCGCCAGGGGCATGTCGAGGATGACTCGCAGCTTGCGCGCGTGGGCCTCGTCGACCAAGGCGCGCAAGGTTGCGTTGTCGCCGAAGTTTTTGTCGACCTGTTCATAATCTTTGGGGCGATAACCGGTCGGCAGGAACTTGCCGATTGGACTCTCGTCGTTCTGCACGACGGGGTAGAGCAAGAGCGTCGTGATGCCCAGGTCCGTCAGGTCATCGAGCTTGGCGATCACCCCCTTCAAGTCGCCTCCCCAGTAACCACCCTGGTAGCGTGCGCGTTCGTGGAAAAACCTGTCGCGCATGATGTCGTTCGCGGGATCTCCATTGAAGAATTTCGCGATGATCACGCCATAGACGATCTCGTCTTCCCAGCGACGTAGATCGCCCTTGGGCAGAGGCAAGGCCGGAGTGTCGAACGATGCGGCCGACATGGCAAAACGCCCCTCTCAGAAGTTGCACGTGAGCGGGCACACCCGGTAGGGTACAACCCGAGCATCGCGATAAATCAAGGTCGTTAGAGACGTATTCGTCGATCGTGTGGATAGCAAGTTGCGTGCCGGCCAGCGTCTCCGGCTTCTGAGTATTGGAACGGTCGCGATGTGCGCATGCAAGGGCCGATGCCTCCCAATCGAGGTGACCAGTGTCCGGGATGCGCCAGGGCGGACTCATCTCAGTTGATTAATGCGAATGATGATCTTGAAGGACTCTTGCTCGAATTCTCATGTCCGGGCGCGGCTGGTAACCAGTCGCCGTAAGCGTGAAACTTCAGTAGAATCAGGAATCGACTTGAGAGTTAAGGAGTACTTTGGTGTCCACGATCGCATCCGGGAAAGCTCGCGCCGGAATGGGAGCAGTGCCGCACGAAACCGGCGTCGCGTTTCGTGTCTGGGCCCCCCACGCCGACGCGGTGTACGTGGCTGGCTCGTTTAACGATTGGTCGTCCGATGCGCACCCCATGGCCAAGGAGGGGGATGGCTACTGGTACGCGGATATCGCCACCGCCGCCATCGGCAGCGAATATCGGTACCGCGTCCTGAGCGGCGACAAGGAGCTGCTGCGCATCGACCCCTATGCCCGCCAGGTCACCAGCTCGGTGGGAAACGCGGTGGTCCACGACCCGCACTTTGACTGGCAAGGAGACGATTTCCACCTGCCTCCTGTCAACGAATTGGTGATTTATGAGATGCATCTGGGAACCTTTCACGACAAAGAGGATGGAAAGTCGGACAAGTTTGCAGAAGCCGTCCAGAAGCTCGATCATTTGCAGCGGCTGGGCGTGAACGTCATCGAAGTGATGCCACTGGCCCAATTCGCCGGCGCGTTGTCGTGGGGGTACAACCCCTCTTGCGTTTTCGCCGTGGAAACCAACTATGGCGGTCCAGCCGGCTTCAAGCGCTTTGTCAAGGCCGTTCATCAGGCCGGCCTGGGGGTGGTCCTGGACGTCGTCTACAACCACTTCGGTCCGACCGACCTCGATCTTTGGCAGTTTGACGGCTGGAGCGAGAACGGGCTGGGCGGCATTTACTTCTACAACGACTGGCATGCCGAGACCCCCTGGGGGTCGACTCGCCCCGACTACGGCCGGAAGGAAGTCCGCCAGTTCATCCGCGACAACGCAATGATGTGGCTCGAGGAGTATCACGTCGATGGCCTGCGGCTGGACATGACGCTCTTCATGCGCAATGTGCGGGGAAACGGCGATCCGGGCGGCGACCTGCCCGACGGTTGGGGCCTCGTCCAGTGGATCAATCGCGAAGTGCACGAGCGGTATCCGGAACGCATCACGATCGCCGAAGATTTACAGAACGACGACCGGCTCACGAGGGCGGTGGACCAAAGCGGTGCGGGTTTCACGGCTCAATGGGCCGCGCGCTTTGTGCATCCCGTGCGGGCCGCCGTCATCACGCCCAGCGACCAGGAGCGGTCGCTGGACAGCGTTCGCAAGGCGGTCGAGGGCCGCTACAACGGGGACCCGTTCCAGCGCGTCATCTACAGCGAGTCGCACGACGAGGTGGCGAACGGGAAAGCCCGCGTCGCGTCGGAAATCGATCCTCACGATCCCGACAGTTGGTTCGCACAAAAGCGCACAACCCTGGCAGCAGCCTTGGTGCTCACGGCACCGGGCATCCCGATGCTGTTTCAGGGACAGGAGTTCCTCGAAGACGGCTGGTTCCAGGATTCGGTTCCGCTCGACTGGCACAAGTCAGAAGAGTTCAGCGGGCTGGTGCGGATGTATCGGGACTTGATTCATCTTCGCCTCAACCGATCGGGTTCGACGCGAGGTCTTACGGGTTCCGGACTGAACACGTTCCATCAGAATCAGGCCGATAACATGATTGCCTATCATCGCTGGCACCAAGGCGGCCCCGGCGATGACGTGGTGGTCGTCGTGAATCTCTCCCATCTTGCCCACGAAAGCTACACGCTGGGGTTTCCGTCGCCGGGAACATGGCGGTTACGGCTGAACAGTGACTGGACTGGCTACAGCCGCGGCTTCGGAAATCAGGCTTGCTCCGATGTGGTCGCTCGAACCGAACGGCGCGATGAGCCGCAGGATCCGAGCGCCGGGCCACGTGATGGCTTTCCCGCCTCGGGAACGATCGGCATCGGACCATACAGCGTTCTCGTTTTCTCGCAAGACAAACCATGCGACCAGCGAACCGGAGTTGAGAAGCCGTGAACAAATTAGTCTTGATCCTGCTCGCCATCTTCCTGCCGCCGGTCGCCGTCGCTCTGAAACGGGGCGTCGGCAAGGATCTTCTTATCAACATCCTTCTTTGCTTCCTGGTGTTTTTCCCGGGGATGGTTCATGCCTTGTGGGTCGTGTCGCAGTAGGACCCTCGCCACTCACGGGACTACCAGTGCCTTCTCGACCAGGTTGAGCTATCGCTGAGAATCAATCGGCCTGTAAAGGGCGTGCCGCGCGCCGGGTGCATCCCACTCGACCAGCAAGAGAATCGTGGTCGTCGCAAGAGGGCAGTGCCAACGGGCCAAAGTTTGGTCGGCATGCCCTGAGGCGATCTGGTGTCATCATACCGGCCGGACCACGAACAAACTTGCATTTCGCCCGCCGCCGCGCATACCATGGAGAATGTTTGGCGGGAGTCGACATGAAACAGCGATTCGTCGGCTCCCGGAACTGATTTGATTGGTCGGATGACTAAACGAAGGGCAACCCGGCTACGCGGGGTGGCCCGTCGAAGGGTAAGCCGGCGCGGTCGAGGACCTGAGGGTCTTCGACCGCGCCGGCTTTTTTTGCAACGATCTCGGCATGCCGCCGCGAGCGGGGTGTTCGAGTTTCTTTCAACGAGGCCAACGCTGATGTCCCATCCCGAAGCGATTTCGAGCCACGACTCGACGACCAGAACCTTGGTACTCGCGATGCAAGCCGCCCGGCGTGGGGCAGCAGACGCGCGCGAGGCGGCGGCCCGGACATGTAAGGCGACCGGGCCCTTCGTCAGCCGATTGCTCTACACCACGTGTTACACCACCGCCTACGGGGTGGCCTTTCCTGCGGTCTTCTTGAGCCGTTCCATCCCCGTGAACAACGCTGCAGTCCAAGGCTTGATCGACGGCGTTCACGCGGCGCAGCAAAAGGTCAAAGAACTTTCTGACTCAGCGCACGCGAGTCGACGACCGGCCTCCATGCGGCGGCCCTCTCGCGCGACTGAGACCAAGCCGTCTGCTTCGTCTGCGTCCCAGCCGGCGCGTCGTGCTCGCACGCCAGCGAAGCGGGGATTGCAAGGTAGGCCCTCATGAGCTGTTCGCGACGTTGCGCAGGAATCATCTTTTAGTCCTCATCACTGAACGATTTGGGATGGGGATCGCTTGCGCACCGTCCCCTCACGCTATGGCGTGCCCGTCAGTTGCTGGGCCGGCACCGGGTTCGACACCTTCTTGGGCGGCGGCTCAATGGAATCCGCAGGGAACTCGAACCATTGGCATGACACCGTTGCTGAGCTCGGGGTATCCGGGCGCGTACGTCGGCGGGACGACGGTCATGAGCTGCTTCGCCGACCAGATCCCATGCCGCTCGTTGCCGGAGAAATAGACGAGCATCTCGAAGGTGAGGGGGTGGTCGAGCATGTACCGTGAGGCAAGATTCACGCCGAACATGGACGCCGGGAACTCGGCGGCGCGCTCCATGTCGCCGAGGCGGATCGGCTTGGAGAGCTCGATCCCGGCAGCCATGAAGGCCTTCTGGGTCATCTCGGTGCAATAGAGGGCTGAGTCATCAAGGCAAAACTCATAGTCGAAGGGAACCTGGTTCCGGTAGACTTTGCGGCAATAGGCCAGGACTTCGGGGACGGCCGTGCGAAACTCGGGCCTCAGGCGCTTGACGCCGATGCAGCCCACGTTGTCGAGAACCCAGACGTGGAGCGGCTGTCGGGCGGCGGCCGGACGGGTCATATCGTAGACGACCGGGCCGTCCTTCTCGATCGCGATGATGCCGGTGTGCGAGAATGGGCTGTTGCTGCAATTCGCCAGGAACCGGCTAAAGCCAAAGTAGCCGTGCAGCACTCGGGCATCGCCCATGCGAAAGACGATGTCGCCGTCTTGGAGCACCTCGCGACCCCACCGGTCCCAGCGGGCCATGTGGGGTGTCATGATGATCGGCGGCAACTTCCCCTCGTCACGGGCCTTGGTGGCCTGCGGACCCCAGTAGTTGCCCTGGAAGCCGGGCGGCGAAAGCCTCTCGCTCATCTCGCGTTTTTCAGGGGAGATCAACACGAAGGAGAGGAAGAAAAGGAAGATCCCAGTCATGAGTCGTAAGCCTCGATCGATGGATGCGGGTCATGCGGGTGGAAAAGGCCCGATCCCGCGGGCCGGCCGGTTGCGATCGGCCACGACATGGCTGGCAGGCTCATTTGTCGAGGCCGGAGTCGGATCGTTGAAAAAAAAGCCGGCGTGGTCGACAACCCTCAGGTCCTCGGCCGCGCCGGCTTACTCTTCGACGGACCACCCGGAATCGCCGGGCTGCCCTTCGTCTAGCCATCCGACTCATTCAAATCATTTCGGGGAGCTGCCGGGCGTTTGTCCCATTGGCGACTCCCCCAGAACACTTCTCATGATAACTGCACCGATGAGAGAAAAGCAAGTCTATTTGTGTTCCGGCCAGTATGATGACCCCAACTCGCATCGGGACGTGCCGACGAAAGCTCGACCCCTTGGGAGATGCTGCTCTGTGAGTACCACGATTCTGCTGCGTGTGAAGGCTTGAAATGCCGGAGAACGAGTGAATTGCGGCGGAAATTATAGAAAAATCTATTGACATTTGGAAACGTTTGATCTCTAATGAACTCAGGAAAGGCGCCACTTATGATGGGGTGGGGCGCCAAAGGTCAAGCTGGTCCAACCGCGCGAAAATTCGAGCGGCAGGGATTTTTCCACCATCGCAACAGGAGCGAGGTTATGGTGAAAACGAGTGACAAGGTGAAAGCGGAGATGCACGATGCCGCTGTCAAGGTCAAGGACACCGCACACAATGTCGGCGTGAAGGTCAAGGACGCCGCGCACGTTGTTGCGGGAAAGACCAAGGACGCCGCACACGATGCCGGCGTGAAGGTCAAGGACGCGGCGCACAACGTTGCCGAGAAGACCAAGGACGTTGTGCACAACGCTGGCGCGAAGATCAAGAACGCAGGCCGCTGAGCACGCCTGCTTCGAGCAATCCAGGACCTTGCAGATCGGCGGGGCAACACATCACAGAAGATTTCACTTGCTTTGCCATTCTCGCGCGGGACAATGGAAGTTGTGACTGAGCGCGTGCGGAGCGACATTCGCCGCCGATGAAAACCTGAATCGAAGCTGTCGGATGACTAGATAAAGGGCAACCCGCCTGGGCCGGGGGGCTCGTTAACGAGTAAGCCGGCGTGGCGGAGCACCTGTGGGTGTTCCGCCACGCCGGCTTTTTTTTTCGCTTGCCGGGGTGCCCAGGACCGCGGCCTCCACGAGGTCTCTGACCATCGAAAGGGTTAATCCATGGGTCTCGGCACGATCCTGCTGATTGTTCTGGTCCTGCTCCTTCTGGGCGCTTTTCCCAGATGGGGATATAGCCGGAACTGGGGCTACGGCCCCAGCGGCGGCTTGGGGTTGTTGCTGGTGATCGTACTCGTCTTGGTGTTGGTCGGGCGCATCTGAGGCGTGTTGGACCCGGTCGGGCGGTAGCGGCCAAACCAATATCGTCGTCGTCGCGAGGCGGGGGACTGGCCCCCGGCCGCGGCCAGACTCGTCCCCGTTTGAGAAAGGAAGACGTCCGATGCTCTACTACGCCATTGTGTTTGCGGTCCTCGCCCTGGTCGCTGGCCTCCTCGGCTTCATAGCACTCGAGGGCACGCTCGCATGGATCGCGAAGGTCTTGCTGCTCGTCTTCGTGGTCATGTTCGTGGTCTCGATGTTCTTCGGGAGGAGGGGAGCGACGGTTTGATCTTCGTTGAGGCGGGTCAGCTCAGCGTGGGGCTGCCCGGACACCATTGATTCAATTCTTGGTTGCTACAGGAGAGAGGAATTCATGAAACGCACTGTGTCATTAGCCCTCATTCTCGGCGTCCTCGTGTTCCCGGCCGTCGGCCTGATAGGCTGCGGCGAGGAGTCGAAGACGGAAAGGAAGGAAACCATCACGACGGATGGTGGGACGACCACTTCGAGCACCGAGACCAAGGTCAATTCAACCGGTCCTAACCCGCCGCCGAACTCCGCGGGCGAGACCGGCAAGACTGGTAAGTGAACACGTCATATCGACCGCCCTTCCGCGTAGTGGAGGCGGTTTTACCGGCCACGCCCGATTCGGGGCCGATTCCGGGACACCACAGGGAGAGAACCGTGGTCACGGCTTCGAACGACGTCGAAGAGATCTACCATCGCATGGCGGTGATTCGCCGCGAGCTTCATGCCAATGTGCGCGAATCGGTTGCCGGCGCCGAGGCTATGGCCGACTGGGGACGGTACACCTGGACGTATCCCTGGATCGCCCTGGGAGGGGCAGCCGCGGTCGGATACCTGATCTACACCGGCGGTCACCAGAGGTTCACGGCCAGAACCGTAAACCCGGCTGATCCGGCCGCCTCCGGCGAGTCTGTTGCCGGAGTTGCGGCCAAGGGTCAGGGACGATCGCGGCCCGGCAGGAATCTTCTGGCTGCCGCCTGCGACATCCTGTTTCCCGTGGCCGTCCGCGCGGGCCAGAATTACCTGCTGCATTGGCTCGAACAACAATACCCGACGAGGACTGTGGACCAGACCGCTCTTTCGCGGTCGGGCGAGGAGCGCGGCGCCGGGATGGACCGTGTTGAGCGGTAGGACATGGCGCCCCAAGAGAGGCTTCGATCGAAACCAAGTTTTTGGAGGATGCGACGATGATTGACGGCGTTCATGGCAACAGAACCGAGTTTACTCCGCAACTGGCGGAGATCAAGGCAATGGCGCACCAGGACGTGGCGGTCGCCCGCGAGCGACTGGCCGAGGTGAGATCGCTCGTGAGTGACTATCTGGTCAGAGAACCCGTGAAGGCTCTGGGTGCCGCGCTTTTCATAGGAGTCGTCGTCGGATGGTTGATCAGGCGTCCGTGAACGGTCGCGGAACAGCTCGTGTGCCTGGTTCCGGTTCGGCTGAATTCGACGGGGTCGCCGAGTTCGTCGACGACCTCGCGTCGCTCGCCGAACTCCAGGCCCAGCTCGCGGCCGTCGACTTGAGAGAGGCCGCCCGGAAGTCGGCGGTTCCCATCGTGCTGACCGTGGTGGGCCTCGCCGTGGTATTGGCCAGTGTCCCGGTGGCCCTCTTCGGTGCCGGCTGGCTGCTAGCCGCCCTACTGAAGATCCACCTGGGGTGGGCACTGCTCATGACAGCCGGACTGGCGATGGCTCTCGGCGGACTGGTGGCATGGCTGGGCGGCCGACGGCTCAGCCACAGCTTCGACAGCTTTCGCCGCTCGCGCAAACAACTCATGCTGAACCTGGCATGGGTTCGGACCGTCCTTGTCACCAGCGCGCGGCCGCAACCGCGGCGTCGTTTGTGATGCCTGATACAGGCAGAGCGCGTGCTCCCAAGTGATCCATTGAGGTTGGATCGAAATCCACCGAGGGGGCCGGAATCGCACCGGCAGACCCCGCAACACGGAGAGAAGCAACCATGGCGATCAACGTGCAGACGATTCAAGGAGAGTGGAATCAGCTCTGCGGTCTGGCAAGGCAGCGCTGGAGTCAGTTGACCGAGGACGACCTCGGGGTGCACGAGGGCAATCTCGAACAGCTCGTCGGCCGGATCCAGCAAAAGACCGGCGAGGGGCGCGACGTGATCGAGAAATTCTTCTCGGATATGACTTCGCGCGGCTCATCAACGGTTGCGCATGCGGCCGAGGCTGCCGGGCGGTACGCCCACCGGGTAAGCGACCAGCTCAGCGAGCGTTACGATAATGCTCAGAGTCTCGTCCGCCACCACCCGATGGAGACGGTGCTAGCGGCCTTCGGCATCGGCCTGGTCGCCGGGCTAATCACCGGGCTGGCGATCCGAGCCCGTTGAGCTCTGCCTGAACAGTTACCCGCAAGGAACATCGCGATGGCCAGTCAACGCAAGTCGCCGATGGACCATCCGGCCGTCGTGACGTTCCTGATGCTGGCAGTGATTGGCGCGATGTCGCTCGCGGCCGAGGTGCTGAAGCCCCTGGCCCTGGCGGTTCTACTCAGCTTCGCATTGGCGCCACTTGCGGGATTCTTCGAGCGATTTCGGTTGCCGCGAGCCATCGCGGTCGTTCTCACGGTCGCCCTCGCACTCGGGACCTTGAGCGCGATCGGCTACGTCGTCGTGCGCCAGGTCTCCACGCTGGCCTACAGACTACCGGACTATAAAAAGGAAATTCAAAAGAAGGTGGACTTCCTGAAGCCCTCGGACGACACGGCCTACCATCGTGCGCAGGAAGTCGCGGGCGACGTGGCCAAGTCGCTCGACACGCCGGTCGTCAAGGGCCACGAAGCGATGGCGGTACGCGTCGTCGAGGAGCCCACGTTCCGCCAGCGCCTCCAGGCCGCCGTCGGGCCTTACCTGGAGATCATCGGCGTCGGCACTTTCGTGCTCATCCTGGTCCTGTTCATTCTCATCAACCGGGAGGACCTGGGAGATCGGATCGTTCAGCTCTTTGGCCAGCGCCGGATCAACCTCACGACACGGACCATGGGCGAGATCGGCCAGCGGATCAGCCGCTACCTGGCGATGATCACGCTGATCAACTCGGGATTCGGACTGATCATCGGCCTGGGCCTGTGGACAATCGGCGTGCCGTATGCGGTGCTGTGGGGATGCCTGGCAGCGATGTTGCGGTTCATCCCCTATGTGGGGGCGGGAGTAGCATTGCTGTTGCCATTGCTCTTCTCGGTCGCGTATTTCCCGGGCTGGAGACAGCCGCTGGAAGTGGTCGCATTCTTCGGCGCGGTCGAGGTGGCTCTCTCCTATCTGGAGCCGGTCATCTACGGCAAGACCACCGGGGTGTCGGCCCTTGGTCTCCTGGTCGCGGCAGTGTTCTGGACGTGGCTCTGGGGGCTGCTTGGCACGTTGCTGTCGACGCCCATGACACTCTGCCTGGCCGTTCTCGGCAAGTACGTTCCCAGCCTGAGCTTCTTCGCGACGATTCTGGGTGATGAGGCCGAGCTCGACCAAGATATCAGGTTTTACCAGCGGCTCGTCTCGCTCGACCAGGACGGCGCCACCGCGGTGGTCGAATCCGCGCTCAAGACACGCCCGCGCGCCGAGGTCTTTGATCAGATCCTGGTTCCGGCCCTGTCGCGCGCCGAGCGCGACCTGGCGCGGGGCGAGCTGGAGGAGAGCGACATGGCCTTCTTTCGGCGCGTAATCGGCGAGATCCTCGACGACCTGGAAGGGACGGAAGTGATCGATTTGAAAATCCCTGCCCTGTCGGGCGAAAGCGAGCCAGTGCGGGGCAACGGGACCCCGGCGTTGCCACCCTTCGAAGTCGCCGGCGTGGCGGTGAGCGGTACCTCCGACGCCCTGACCTTGCGGATGCTGGGACAGCTCCTGGCCCCGTCCAAACGGACACTTGGGAGTATCAAGGACGCCGGCTCGCCGATGCAGCTCGCTGATCGCGTGGCGGAACAGTCCCCGGCGATGGTCATCCTGTCGCATCTGCCCCCGGAGCCTCTCGCGCAGGCCCGCTACCAGGTCCGGCGGCTCCGGTCACGGTTCGCCGGGCTGGCGATCATCGTGGGGCGCTGGGGGGAGACGGACAGTGAGGCGGCGTCCGAGGGGCTCTCCGGAGTCGGGGCCACACACGTGGCCTTCACGCTCGCCGATGCCCGCGACCAGATCCTGGCCAGGGCCGCCTCCGCGGTTCCGGCAACGGCAGCGCCGCGACGAGAGGCTGAGCCTACGCTGATGAAGAGTTGATCTTTCGCTCGTGCCGCGTTCCCCCGGATTTCGTTGCCCCCTTTTCCCCCCCTTGCGAAGGGGGGGTTTGGGGGGGTGGTTGCCGCGCCGCCAGTTACAAAGCCGTCGCTCGCGGCGATCAATTAGCCGGGGAACGGTCGAATTGGGAGCCGGCTTCGATCGCCCTATCCATTTCGGCCGCGCCCAGTAGCACCAAGGCCACGACCCAGAACCAGAACAAAAGCACCATGATCCCTCCGAGCGCTCCCAACGACTTGTTGTAGCTGCCGAAGTTCTGGACGTAGAGGCGAAACAGGGTGCAGAAGGCCAGAAAGGCAATGGTTCCTGCGAGGCTCCCCGGCGTGACCCAGGCCCAGCGATGCCGAGCGTCCGGGCCGACATGGAAAGTCAGCGCGAAGCTGAAGAGTACCATGAGGAAGAGGACAGCCCATCGAACGGCGGTCACCATCCATGCCACCGCCCCATGCGTGTCCAAGCCGAGTACCCGGAGGATCTGCGGCCACGCGACAATCGCCACGAGCGATCCGAGCAGACAGGCTGCCTGGAGGAGCGTCATCGCCATCGCCGTGAGCCGGAGCTTCACAAACGATCGCGTCTCCTTGACCCCGTAGGTCCGATTGAGCGCGTCGATGACGACCAGGAACAGGTTCGATGCGCTCCATAGCGTGATCACCGCGCCCAGGGAGAGCAGAGCCACGGGAGGCGCACCTGGATGCGCACGATCTGGTCTCTGACCAGGATGAAGACTTCGTTCGGGAAGAGCGACCTCAAGGTGGCATCGAGCTGGTCGACCGTCAGGTTAGCGAGGCCGATCGTTCGATGGCCCAAGCCCGAGAGGTCGGGCAGTCGCAAAACCACGACGACCAGGATGATGGCGAGGAATGGGACGGTGGCGAACATCGCGTAGAAAGCAGCGGCGGCCGCCCAGGTCATGGCGTCGTGCTCCTCCATCCGTTTCCACATTCCGACGGCGAGCTGCCGCAGGGACAGGCCGCCCAGACTCATGGGTGTGCGCGGACGGAGGGGCTCGGGCATGAGCGGCTCCTGTTGCCCTGAAAAACGGCGACATCTCGTCCGATGTCGCTCGACCCGAAGCGATCCATGATCATTTCTCCGGCCTGCCCGTCGTCGCGAATCAAGCAGAACTTGCGCGTGGGATCGACCCGGTCACCGGCCGGGAGCCAGAATCGGCCCGACCACTCACACAGGCCGGGATCCTCGCTACGCGTCGCCCAACCTGCGATTCCGCCCGCCGGAACCTGGCCGGCATTCCACATCTTACCAAGTGTGCGTTCCATGCTGGTCTCCTCTTTAAGATCAGGGCGTTCCAGATCGCTCACCCTGGCGAATCACGGCCGGCGGGACTCAACGCAATTCGTCCCCGCCGCCATTTGTTGATCATAGCCAGAAATATCAATGAATACAAGAACAATCATAAATTAAATTTCACTTTCCAGACGGACACTGTGTTGCCGCCGCGGGAGGGCCGGAGCCTCTTGCCCTCTCATCGAGAACGCTCACCTGGGGGCCGCCGGCGCGGTCATGATGGCATCGATCAGGGCCTGGATCACGGCGCGGAGTTGTTCCGCAACGCCGTGGCGGACCGCCTATCTATCATGGAGGTAAGCGGGGACGAATTGTCCGAGGTCAATCGGTTCGCCGATCTTGAGGAAGACGTCGCGATTGGCCAGTTGGCGCGGCCGCTTGATCGAGTAGACCTCCCGCTCCAATTCTCGGTCACGCTTCACACGCTCGACTTCTTCTTCGTTTCGCGGACCAGCGGCATCTGGGCCAGAGTGAAGAGAAGGACCTCTTCGCCGGTGACGGTGCTGATGTCGTGGTGCATGCTGACCACCTTGCTCGTGGTAATCTCCTGGACCAATGCCTCCATGAGAGGCGCGCGGTTTCGAGGAGATGCGTGCGTACTTGTTTGAGCAGGTCTCGCCCCTTCTCGGCCGGAAGCGACTTGACGAGGTGCTGTTCGGCCGCAGTCAATACGCCCTGGAGACGGACGAAGAGAATATCGTCGATCAGATGGCGCGGATATCCTTGGGCCCACGGCCCATGTATTCCTGCTCAAAGCGACTGATCCCTTCGCAGATGGCGGCTTCGATTTCGCCTTGTGACTTCATGGTGACCTCGAGACCGTTCCATCCACCGTTCGCGAACGACGGACTCGGTATGCTCTCAAGAGCATCCCGGCCCGGATGGTCGATGCTCGCGTGAAGTAGCAACTATTGTACCAAAACGAAAACAATCCGCTTGCTATTTATTCCACACGCGGTATATTAGGCCACATATGGGGTTTTGTGGTAGATCAAGGTCAGACCCCATAAAAACGTGAGTCAACGTCGTCGGACGACTCGATAAAGGGCAGCTCGCCGTTGGCGGGGGGCTCGTTGAAGAGTAAGCCGGCGCGATGGATACCTTGGGGTAATCCATCGCGCCGGCTTTTTTTGTCTGCGGCGCGGGGTGGCGACACGTTTCAGGGTGGAGCGACCTCCCCAGGAAGGCGGTTCACGGTGCAACCCATGAAAGCAATCTCCGTCCAATCGTGTCCGCCCTGTGAAGAGGACCGGGGATCGGCGTCCTCTTGTGAGCTTCATTCGCCGGATCAGGACGACTTGTGTGTGGCCGCGGACCTGGATCACACTGGCGCCGTGGCCGTGGACAAATCCCGAGTCTACAATGAGCGCCAAGATGCATCCCGCCGCAAGGATGAGTTCTTGGCGACGGTGGCACACGAACTGCGCAACCCACTCGCCTCGATCCACAACGCGATGCAGTTCCTCCGCTTGAAGTGCCGGGCGGATCCGGAGGTCCAGGAGGTCACCGAGATGGTCGAGCGCCAGGTCCATCAAATGGCCCGGCGGGTTGACGACTTGCTCGACGTATCACGCGTCGGCCATGGCAAGTTCAACCTGAAGCTGAGACAAGTTGACCTGAAGGACGTCGTTGCGCTGGCCGTCGAAACCAGCCGTCCTTTGATCGACGCCCGGAAACACGTGCTCAGGGTTTCGCTTCCGAAGCAGGCAGTCGAGGTGGAAGGAGACCCGGGCCGGCTGGCCCAGGTCGTGTCAAACCTGCTCAACAACAGCGCCAAGTATTCGGAAGATGGGGGCCGCATCGATCTGACTCTGGAGGCGATCGCCGACCGAGCCATTCTCCGGGTACGCGACACGGGCATCGGGATCGAACGGGCCATGCTGGCGAGAGTCTTCGAACTGTTTACCCAGGTGAAAGAGTCGCGTCGCTCCGAGGAGGGGCTAGGAATTGGACTGGCCTTGGTGCGCAACATGGTCGAGCTGCACGGTGGCTCTGTGCAAGCCAAGAGCGCGGGCCTGGGCCACGGAACCGAGTTCGTCGTGCGTCTGCCGCTCTTGAGGAGGAAGATGCCCGCGGAACATCCCGCCGCGCAGCACGGGCCCTCGTCAGCCGTGAATGCGACCGCGCGATGAATCCTCCTCGATCAACATGCGATCCGAGGATTTTCATGCGAAAAAGAAAACAATCCCCTTGCTATTTAAGCGGCGAATAGGACAATGAGTGTGGGAAGGGAAGCCTGTGCGAGCAATCAGGCAAATCTCCTAAAAACTTGAGCAGACGTCGTCGGACGACTAGATAAAGGGCAACCCGGTTCTGCCGGGGGGCTCGTTGACGAGTAAGCCGGCGTGGTCGAATACCTTGAGGTGTTCCACCACGCCGGTTTTTTTGTTTTTGCTGGCGATCTAATGGTCACACTCACCAGGTACGAACCGATGGACACTTCCAATTCGACCATGGCGCAACAGATCGCTCTAGCCGCCAGCGAATTTCAGCACCTGCGGACCGGCCACGAGCCCAAATCGGTGACGGTGGTCCTGAGCGAGGAGACGCTGGTCGTCACGGTGCACGGGGCGTTGTCGCCGGCTGAGAGAGCGCTGGCCCAGACACCGGACGGAGCCGCCCACGTCCAGGAATTTCATCGCCAGTTGTTCGCCGACTCGGCCGACACATTGCGGCGCGAAATCAAACGAATCACCGGTGTCGACGTTCGGGAAGCGACCGCCGAGGTCGAGACCAAAACGGGCACGGTCGTGCACGTGTTCACGACTGGTACGATGGTGCAGGTGTTTCTGCTCGCCCATGGGATATCGGCGGACACCTGGAGCGGCAGTGGAACAGTCGATCCATCATGAGCAAGGAGCACAACGATGTTAGTCCTGTCACGAAAGAGCATGGAATCGGTCGTGGTTGGTGGGGCTGGCCGCTTTGAGCGCGTGCTCAAAGTCACGGTACTCGAGATCAAGAACGGGATGGTGAGACTGGGCTTCGAGGCTGATGCCTCGGTCCCGGTCCATCGTGCCGAGGTGTGGGACCGGATCTGTGAGAGTCATGGAGCGACAGGAAATCCTGCGGCCGATGTGGCAGGTTAAATAATTTCGAAGAACAACATGAGCGATAGGAGGCCGATGGGAAACTTGGGGCACGGGCGCGTTGTCCGTGGAAAAGAGCGGACATTGAAGACAGCACGAAACAACTTCAGGAGGTCGTGAGTGGATCCTGCCCGTCCCCTGTTTGTATCGACCTATCCGCCCGCGGAGTGTGGGCTCGCCACGTTTACCAAGGATTCCGCTGACGCGGTCGATCTGGTGGCGCGGGAGCCGGTGTCGACGGTGATCGCGATCAACAAGACACACGATTGTCGTTACGACGACGCGCGGGTCGTCCACGTCATCAAGAACGGCGGAAAGACGGCCTACCGCCTGGCGGCCGAGGTGGCCAACGACGGTTCATGCGATGTGGTGAGCTCGCAGCACGAGTTCGGCCTTTATCCCGGTGAGTGGGGCATGGGTGTTCTGGACTTCGTGCGTGCTTGTCGGAAGCCCGTCGTCACGACGTTCCACACGTTAATGACCGAGCCGGCCCCGTTGCCCAGGCACTTGACCCGAAGTTTAGCGGCCTACAGTCAAGGCATCGTGGTCATGACCCGACTCGCGGCCCGGCTGCTGGAGAGCGTCTACCAGATCCCGAATGAGCTTGTGCGGGTGATTCCGCACGGAGTTCCCGTGGTCAATGTGGAGAGCGGTGAGACCCATAAGGCACGGCTGGGCTTACCGGGCCAACGCGTGATTTGCACGTTCGGGCTCATCAATCGGGGTAAGGGGCTGGAATACATGATCCAGGCCATGCCCCGAATCGTGGCCGCGTGCCCGGAGGCCGTTTACATGATCGTCGGCGTGACCCACCCCGAGGTCAAGCGTCAGGAGGGGGAAGTTTACCGAGAGAGCCTGGTCGCGATGGCCGAGAAACTCGGTGTCGGCCGGCATGTCCGTTTCGTGAACAGGTATCTCGAGCTGTCCGAGCTCATGGTGTACTTGCAAGCCTGCGACGTGTACGTGACCCCGTATCCCGGCAAGGACCAGATCGCCAGCGGCACTCTGGCGTATGCGATGGCGGCCGGACGGGCCATTGTGAGCACACCGTACCTGTACGCCGAGGAAGTGCTGGCGGAAGGCCGGGGCCACATCGTCCCTTTTGCCCAAAGCGCTCCCCTGGCCGATGCGACGGTCCGGTTTCTGAGCGACACCGCGTTTCGAGTCGAAACGCAGCGCCGGGCTTACGAATACGCCAAGCCGATGTTCTGGCCGAATGTGGGCCGGGACTATCTCGACTTCTTCGACGAAGTCGCGTCGGACTGTGAGGTCGAACGTGGCTGGGTTTACGAACAGGCGTCCGGGGCGCCATAGGGCATGGACGGGGCTCCGCGGCGCTGTGTCGAACGAGAGACCGGGGCGATTGCCCGACGGGAAGCCCCCTCACCCGGCCTTCGGCCACCCGCTGCCCCACGGGGCGAGGTGGGGTTGAGTGATGGTGCTCCGCGGGACTTCTCGGAGAAACCCGCCTCATACCGAAGCCCTCATCCGGCGCCGGCATATCGGCTCAGAATATCGTGCAGCTTGATGTGAAATGGCCCGAGCTTGCCGCCGTAGTTTCCCGAGGTCACCAGCGCGAGGGACTGTTCGTGCGACCTGGCGGTGCGCAGTCCGGCGGCCGTCGCCTGCTCGACGGCCTCCAGGCTCAGGCCGTCGATCACAATCTCGTAGGCGCAGCGAGCTTCTTCGGGCATCGCGCTTGCGACCGCACCACGCAAGGTTGGAGCAAAAGCCGTGTTGGTGCTGGCCTTGAGACTCTTGTACTTGCTGCCGACCTTCGAGCCCGAGCGTGCCATCCCCCCGGGGAACGGCAGAATGATGTCGGGACAGCACCGCATTGCGGCCACGGCCGACTCGGCCGCCAAGAGCGTAGCCGCCGGGTCGCGGCCCATCAGGATGATGTTGCCGCCGGCCACACCCTTGACGGTGCCGAAGGTTTCCTCGCAGAGGAATTCGCCGTCCATCACCGGGATGCGCCAGTACCGCCGGTCGCCGATGAGCTTCGAGATCTGCCAGCCGTCGCCGAAATATCGAAGCTTGCCGCCGACGCTGATGGTTTTTTCACCAATCGGCAGCCCGTTGTAACATGCCGTGGTCGGGCAGGTCATCACACACTGGCCGACGCGGTTGGCAACGGCTTTCTCCAGCGCATCCCGGCTGAACGCAAAGACGAGCAGGCTCACGCCGGGCCGTCCGTCGGGTGTCTCCTCGGGCGAAAGCGCGCGCTCGATCCCGGCCTCCGCGTCGCAGGAGATCACGCTGGTCGCGTAACCGGTGGTCGTCTGCCCAGCGGTCGCCGCCCAGCCGGGCGTGTCGGCCGTCACGATCACGCGCGCAGCCGTCATCGGAAAGGCCTCGGCGAACGTATCGGCAACCTGGAACAGCGAGGCTCCGGATTCCGTCGGGCTTGTCGATTCATTCATCAGCGGCAATCCCACTCATCGGGCACGTTGTCGTCCGTGATGCCGCGCAACAGTTCGTCCAGGGTGAGCGGTGGCGCGGTGACCGGTTGTACGACGAGAGCTCCCTGAACAAGCGATAGCTCGACGGCCGTATCAACGCGGAGACCGGCCTCCAGGGCGAAGGACTTCGGGATGCGGAGGGCCAGGCTGTTGCACCATTTCTGAACACGAATCTTCATCGCGACCTCTCTGTGTCTACGATAAGGTACAGGGGCAAGTAGGCCGAATCAACGAGGTTTCGGCGCACAGGGAGATCTTGGCATCCCGGTCTGATCGGACCGATCGGTCGGATCCGACGGATCGGACGGGGCGGCCGGCCGGCCCAGCTTCTTCTGCGGTCCCGTTCAGTCCTGTTTTGTGCGAGCCTTCTCCTCCGCCAATTCTTTCAGGAGCGTGCTGACCGCCTTTTCCAGCAGCCCCTGCCGCACTACGTCCTTGTAGCGAATCACGCCGTGACGTGCCAGCAAGGTCGCGAACGCGAGCTCGGCTGACTCGTCGCTGGCATTGCGTCGTGATGCGAATCGCTCCAGAAGCTCGTCATCGGGCGCGGTCGTGAGCGTACCGCAGCTCAGCAGTGCGGACAGATATTTGGGGGCGCTACCCGAGGATCCACCGGCCACAACGAGTGCCTCCCGAGAAAACTGGCAGTCTGCTCGTCACTGCCAGAGTAGTCTTACGAGGAGGCGTCTGCGTTCGATTTTTTCGCAAAACGTTCGATATTTGGGTTGATACCTCCGAACATGCTAGCGCGCAGGCCGGCCTCGCGGGTGAAGGACTTCGTGATGCGAAGCGCCAGGCTGTCGCTCGGTTTCAAATCGCGAGTCTTTTTGCTTACGAGGATATCAGAACTTGACAGGCAGCCGTGTCAGCCCGCGGAAAGAAGGGTAAGGCCGCCACTGGTGATGCTCGGTCGCGAGCTGCATGCCCGGGAAGCGGCACGGCAGTGTGCCGAAGACAACCTGCCCCACGACACGTGCGAGCGCTCCGCCGATGCAAAAGTGCGGACCATGGCCAAAGGCGACGTGGCGGTTTTCCAGGCGGCTCAAGTCAAATCGGTCGGCGTCCGGGAATTGCTCAGGATCGCGATTGGCCGATCCCAGGATCAGCGCGACCGGTTGGCCCGGCCCGATCGTCACACCGTGAATTTCAACATCCTCGATTGGTATTCGAGCAATCATCTGGATCGGGCTCTCGTAGCGGAGCATCTCCTCGACAGCAAGCGGTACGAGAGCCTGGTCGTTCCGAAGGGCCTCCCAGCTTCCCGGGTTCTCCAGGAGCGTGAGCACGCCGTTGCCGATCAAGTTTGTGGTCGTCTCGTGACCGGCGTTCAAGACACCGACAACGTTGGAGATCATCTCCGCCTCGGTCAGGGTGTCCCCCTGCTCTTCCGCGGCGACCAAGTCGCTCAGCAGGTCGTCGCGAGGCGATTTCCGAACCACGGCGATTTCGCGTCGGAGATAATCCGTCAGCTCGGCGGCGGCGCACGCGGCCGAGCGAGCGCGGTCCAGAATGGGCAAGCCACTGAGTCCCATGAAGAGATAGATGGCGTCGGTCCAGGTTTTGAATCGGTCGCGGTCCTCGCCCGGGATGCCGAGCATCATGGTGATCATCCGCGACGGGAGCGGATCGGCCACGTCGTGGATGACGTCGAAGCACCCGCCCTCTTGGACTCGTTCCAAGAGCGCATCAAGCACCGTCTGAACCGTGTGTCGCATCAGCCCGACACGTCGAGGGGTGAAGGCTTTGTGGATCAGCCCGCGCAGCCGATTGTGCCGTGGTGGGTCAGTCAGGAGCATGCGGTCCATAAGGATCGCGCCAAGGAAGCGAACTGGCTGTGCGTCTCGGCAGGCAGCCGATTCATCAGCATATCCAGACCTTCGGACGAGAAACGGGCATCTCGCGCCGTCGCGTGCACGTCGGCGTACCGGCTGAGGAGCCAGTACCCCTGGGTTTCGGACCAGTGAACGGGGTTGTCCGCCCGCAGCCGCGCATAGAGCGGGTAAGGGTTTGCCAGGAAATCCGAGGAGAGCAGGTCATAGCGATCGGTCGCCGGCGGGTTGTCAATCATCGTCGCGCACCTTTTTATTCCTTCCTTGCACCACCCTAAGGGCAAGCCTGCCACCCGAACGGCGGGCGACAGAACGTCTTCAATCCTCTGCATGCTGAAACGGCTCTGGGACGTGTCAATGTCGTTGTGAATTCGCGCTCACGACCTGCGGTGGCGTGATGGTTCGAAGCGAGTGTCTCGGACATCGGCCGGTGCCAGCGTTGGCCTGCCATCGTTACCGAAAGTCGACCGTACAGATAGGGTGTGGTCTTCGTGGCGCAAACGTATTGGCAAGAGTAACGTTTCGGAATCGGATCGACGCCATCATCGCTCACGAGCTCGCAGAGAGCCATACACGAAGTCACGCCGCCGCCGCTGCGCTGGCAGCGGACACACCGCTGTGGGCAAAGAAGCCGGGTCAACAAGGGCCAACCGGCCGATTTCTTCACGCAGAACGCGGCTCGGCTCGCCGCAAGGTCCTTGATATTGGGTTCTTACGTCGGCGACACGAGACATTGGTCGGAGGGGCCAGGCCGGTTACAATAGCCGTGGCCAGTAACGGCGAGGGTTTGTGAAGGGGATCCGCTTGTTCCGCGACCCGGAAACCGGGCTGCCACACATCGACGACCATTTAGTCACTGAGGACCAGGTGGAATGGATTCTGGCTCACTTCGGCGAGGACGACCGAGGAGAACGAAGAGCAAGCCGTCATTACCGTACCTGTGACGCTGCTGCCGGAGATTCGGCGGTTGTTGGCATCGCACAAGCCGGGCTGAGTCGGTTCCGTGCGTTGGTCGCAGACCGCTTTCGGTCACCGAGGGGTCCGGGCTCAACTTGCGGGCGATGGCTGGTCGGGGCAAGCCATCAAGGAAGCGACCATGCTCCACATCCTCACACAAGTTGTGGCGAGGTCGCGGTATCGTGCCACACTCGTCGACCGTGCGTCTGTGGCCCCAGACCCGACGGGAGACCTGTCGGTCCAGCCGACGGCGGGGTCCGGAGACCCGCGCCGAACGGTTGCCGGCGGACAGCGGGGGCGGACTGATGAAAAGTCGGTGTTAGCCGTCCCGGCGGGAAGGGCTTGAGGGCGACGTTTTTGTTGCGCTCGGTCGAACGACGGCGCGAGCGACCTAACCGTTTCCCCCCGTTGCGAAGGGGGGGCCAGGGGGGGTGGGGCCGGAGCCTCGGACATCGAAAAACAATGAGCGCGCGACGGCCGTGTGTCTGGCGGCGCCGCGACCACCCCCCCTAACCCCCCCTTCGCAAGGGGGGGAAAACGCGCAACGAAATCCGCGGGAACGCGCGGCTTGCGAAAGACCAACTTTTCATCAGCCCAGCTTCGCATTGTTCCAGCCCGCCTTCGGGGCCTTATGGAGAATTGCGGTCCCCGCGAGCTCGCCCTCCCGCTCAAGGAGAATCCTGCCGCCTCTGGTGGATCCTCGTATGGGCGAAATTTCCCAGGACACTGAGGCCTCCCGCGACGTGCGAGCGCACAGGATCGACCGGACTTATCGGTCAATCAAAGGGTACGACTCCCGCCGGGCCGGCACATTCCGTGCTCGATCGCGGAAGAGCTCCATGAGTGTCGCCTCCCATCGCCGCTTGCGATCCGCGTCGCCTTCGGTGGCTAGGGCGCATGTGGCGAGGTACCGGGCCTTTCCGGAATCCTTGGCCTGTTGGGTGGCGATCTGGAATTCCCGCTTCGCCTCACCGGTCCGATTCAGATTCCAGTAGCAGCGCGCCAGTGTGAGAGGATCGACCGCGGCACCGTGATCGCGGGCGCGCGTCAAAAGCTCAACCGCCCAGTGATCCCTGCCCCGGAAGGCATACCACTGGCCGAGAGTGGCTAAAGCGGACGGGTCGGCGGGGTCTTGCGTGAGTCTTGCCTGCGCAAGGGCGACGCGAGGCTCGAGCGCGCGCTGCGCAACCCCCCGCGAAAAATCCCAAAGCCTGAGCGAGCGGTCGTAACTCCCCGTGAGCACGCTCCGGCCGTCGGCCGCGATCGCGATCGAGCTCACCACGCCCAAGTGTCCCGAAAACGTCCGCATCTCCCGGCCACTGGCGAGGTCCCATAGCTTCAGTGTCTTGTCGCCGCTCCCGGAAAATGCTGTTCGGCCGTCCGGGGAAATCGCCACGCTGCTCACTTTCTCGGAATGCCCGGCAAGCGTCCGCAGTTCTTTCCCGGTGGTCAGGTCCCAGAGCTTGAGCGTGCCGTCGACGCATCCTGCAAGCGCGGTCATTTTGTCCGGGGCGATCGCGAGGCTGCTCAGCGTGCTGCTCTCGACCGCGAGAGTGCGCAGCTCCTTTCCGCTGGACAGGTCCCAGAGCTTGAGCGTTTTGTCATGGCTCGCCGAGAGCGCTGTGTGGCCGTCGGCGGCGATCGCGACACTGGTCACCGCGTCGGAGTGCCCGGTCAGCGTGCGCAGGACTTTTCCGGTCGATAGGTCCCACAGCTTCAGCGTCTGGTCGGCACTGCCGGAAAGCGCGGTCTTTCCATCCGGTGTGATCGCAATCGCGCGCATCCAGTCGATGTCGACCGTGAATCTGCGCAGCTCCCGGGCCGTGGCCAGGTCCCAGAGCCTGAGTGTTTTGTCTGCACTTCCGGAGAGTGCGGCCCGACCGTCCGGGGAAATGGCGACGCTTTTCACCCAGTCGGAATGGCCCGTGAACAGGCGCACCGGCTTGTCCTCGGCCAGATCCCACAGCGTCAGTGTGTTGTCGTTGCCGCCTGCGATCGCCGTCAGGCCGTCCGGGGCGACGGCAATGCTACTGGCCGGGTCTGAGTATCCGGCGAACATTCGCCCCGACCTGATACCGTGCTCGACGCGCCATTGACGGAACAATTTGTTCGAACTTGCGATCAAAGCCATTCCGCCATTCACGTCAAAGGCGAGCTTGGTCAACGCCGAACCAACCACTCCCCCGGCCCTCCATTGTGCCGTTCCCGCGGACACGTCCCAACCGGTTATCTGGGCGTCCTCACCACTCGAAAGAACGAGTCGGCCGTCGGGCGCGATCGCGATACTGGTCACGACCCGGCGATCTTCGTTCAAGGTTCGGAGCTCGTGTCCGGTCGAAAGATCCCAGACTTTGAGGGTCGAATCCTCACTTCCCGAGATCGCGGTTCGACCGTCGGGCGCAACGGCAAGGGCGCGCACCGGGCCGGAGTGCCCGAGGAACGTGTGCCGCTCTTTTCCCGTTGTCAGGTCCCACAGCTTGAGCGTTCGGTCATAGCTGCCCGAGATGGCCGCCTTGCCATCGGGAAGAATGGCGACGCAGCTCACCGAATCGGCATGCCGCTCGAAGGTGCTTAGCGCGTTGCCCGTCGAGAGCTCCCACAACTTGAGTGCGCCGCCTGCATCCCCCGCCAGCGCCGCTTTACCATCCGGCGTGATGGCGACGCAGGTCAGTTTTTCCGAGTGGCCCCTGACGGTGCGCACCAAGGTTCCGGTTGGCAAGTCCCAGAGCTTCAGCGTCCTGTCCTCGCTCGCGGAGACGGCGGCTCGGCCGTCCCGTGAGATGGCGACACAGCGCACCTTGCCCTTGTGCCCGCAGAGACTCAGAAGGGGATACCCGGCTTCATTGTATGAGCTCCAGAGACCAATTTCGGCAGCGAGCAGAGGTGCTTTCAATTCGGCAAATTTGTCGTAGGCCTCGATGTAAAGCTGACGCGCCTCGGCAAATCTCCATTCGCGACTCAACCGATCAGCCTGTGCAATGCGACTGTCGGCCAGTCTCAGCTCGGCCGTCCTGGCGCTTTCTTGCGCGTGTCGCGCATTCTCGAGGGCCCGTTGTTTCTGGTCCTCGGCGATGTGTTTTTGAGCCAGGGCCTGGGCGCGGGCTTTTTCGGCGATGTCGCGCTGGGCCATGGCCTCGAGGCTCTTCTGTTGCGCGAGTTTCCTCAGTCGCACGGCCTCGGCCCGTTGCCGCTCGGCGCGGATCATTCCGACCGTCGTTCCTGCGATGCCGGCCAGCAGGGTAAAGAACACCAAGAGGGCCGCGGCCACGGGACCCTTGTGCCTCCTGAGGAATTTACTCAGGCGATACGCCGCCGAGGGAGGCCGCGCCTCCACGGGCTCGTCGGCGAGGTATCGCTCGATGTCGTGCGCCAGGCCGATTGCGGTCTCATAGCGGCGGTCGCGCCCCTTTTCGAGGCACTTCATCACCACCCAATCGAGTTCGCCACGCAAGAGCGCCATCAACTTGCGAGGTTCGGTCTGCCGCAGCGCGGCCAGCGAAGCCAGCGACGCTTCGGTCGAAAGCCGCGTCGACGGTTTGGAGGGCTCTTCTTCCCGGATGATGCGGATCATCTCGGTGAGTGCGGCGTTCTTCAGCCGTTTTGCATCAATCGGTCGCAGACCCGTCAAGAGCTCGTACAGGATCACGCCGAGCGAATAGATGTCGGCCCGGGTGTCGACGTCGACGCCCGAGTACGCGGCTTGCTCGGGCGCCATGTACTCCAAGGTGCCAACAACCGCGCCAAACTGCGTTGATAGCGATTGATCGGTGAGCTTGCCGCCGATCGCCTTGGCCACGCCGAAATCGATCACTTTCGGGATTGGTTTGCCGTCAATGAGCGTGACCAGGACGTTGGCCGGCTTGAGATCGCGGTGGATGATGCCTTTTTGATGGGCGTGCTGGACCGCCTGGCAGATCGGCACGAACAGCTCAAGCCGCTCCTTCGGCGTCAACTTCGCCTCGTCGCAGAATTTGAGGAGTGGTAGACCGTTGACCAGCTCCATCACGAAGAACGGCTGGCCGTTCTGCGTCATGCCGGCGTCAAAGACTTTGGCGATATTTGGGTGGTCCATCATAGCGAGAGCCTGGCGCTCTTGCTCGAATCGAGCCAGGACTGCGCGGGAATCCATGCCGGTTTTGATGAGCTTGAGCGCCACCTTCCGCTTGACCGGCTCGGTCTGTTTGGCGACCCAGACGTCGCCCATGCCGCCTTCGCCGATTCTTTGCTGGAGCGTGTAGCGGCCAGCGATCAACACGTCTGTCGCTGATGTTCCCTGATGCTCGGCCGTGATCGATGTTGGAGACGAAGACGCGTCGGTTGCCGGCATTTCTGCACGGGTTGCTTCGGCTGCGGTATGCCCGGTGATTGGACCAAGTGTGACAGGCTCGCCGGTGCCCAGGACTTGGTCGGCTCGCTCGTGAGCGGCCAGCAAATCTTCGACGCGCCGCCTCAAGTCGGCATTGTCCGCGCACGCAGATTCCACATACGCCGCGCGGCCGGGGCCCGGCTCATAATCAAGCGCAGCGATAAAGATCGCCTTCACATCGTTTTCGGGTCGGTCCATGGTCCACCTGAATCTGAGGGGTTCATTTCGATCCCCCGGTATTCAATGCTCCGTTTTTAACCGGAGTGCGCCAGCCGGGCCATTGCTTTTTTCAACGACTCGACACGCCTGGACAGCCGGGTATTCAAAAGGTCAGGCTTTCCAGCCTGACGATTCGGGATGTCAGGCTGGAAAGCCTGACCTACGTTAACGGGATGTCAGGCTGGAAAGCCTGACCTACGTCAATGGGATGTCAGGCTGGAAAGCCTGACCTACGTCAACGGGATGTCAGGCTGGAAAGCCTGACCTACGTCAACGGGATGTCAGGCTGGAAAGCCTGACCTACGTGGATGGCTCGCTCTCGTCCAGGGCGTCGCAGAGCCAGGCGCGGGCATAAGCCCAATAGCGGTCGGCTGTGCGCCGACCTATACCCATGACTTCGGCCGCTTGGGCGAGCGTGAGGCCCGCGAAGGCACGCAGACGCACGAGCTCGGCCCCGGCGGGATCCTCACGAGCCAGCAGTTGCAGGGCCTCGTCAAGCGCCAGCAGGTCGTCGTCGGGCGGTTCGTGCAACAGGGCGTTGAGGTCGATCCGGACGCGGCGGCGGCCGCCGCCGCGTTTCTGCCGCCGGCGATCGCGAGCCCGGTCCACCAAGATCCGGCGCATGGCTTCGGCCGCGGCGCCGAAGAAATGGGCTCGGCCGTCCCAGTGCTTCATCGGGTCGTCGCCGACTAGTGTCTCTGGACAGAAAACCTGCACGAAATTCGCGCACATGGCTAAGCTGGTAGTGATAGGCCAGGTCAACTGGAGGGATCCTACCATGCGCGGCCGAAAACCCAATCGATTCCGCGTTCGTCCCGGCGACGCATCTGAGCTGTTGCAGATCGCTCGGAGCCAGGGCCTCCCGTGGTTTCAGGTGCAACGCGCTCGGATCGTCTTAGCGCGGGCAGCGGGCAACAGAACCGTGGCCGTGGCTGATCAATTCCAGTGCGATGAAGCCACGGTTTGGAGAGCCTGCCGTCGGTATGGAACCAATGGCATTGCTGGCCTACTCGCTGACGGTCGGAAGGATCATTCGGGGCGACCGGCCACGATTTCCCCCCCTCCAGCGCGCTCAGATTGTCGAACTGGCCTGCTTGGAACCCTTGGCCAAAGGACTGCACGTCACCCACTGGTCTAGTGAAGACCTGGCGCGCCAGGCCATGGCTGACGGGATCGTTGTAACGATCAGTCCCAGGACGATCCAGCGGATACTCGATGATGTTGACCTGCAACCCCATCGGACGCGGTACTGGCGAACCACTCGCGCCGACGCGCGATTCAAGAGGCGGGCAGAGAAGGTCCTCTGGTGCTACGGGAACGCCGTGCGGCTCGCTGCGCACGGGATCTGGGTCGTGTGTGCTGACGAGATGCCCAGTTGCCAAGTTCTGGAGCGCGTGCCAATTCGCCGCGCCGTCCCTGGCTCGATCGAGCAGGTGGAGCACGACTACATCCGACACGGCACGGTCAACATCCTGAACTTCCTGATGGTCCATAGCGGAAAGATGGAGACCATTTGCTTGGAAGCCAACGACGCCGAGCACTACGTTGCAGCATTGAGGCATTTTCGCAGGCGCCACCACCGGCTCAAGGGCATCTATTTGGTACACGATGGCGGTTCGAGCCACATCGCCCAAGCCACCAGGGACTACTTCGCTAGATGTGACGCTTGGTGGCGTCCCCGCTTGACGCCGGCCCGCGCGTCCTGGCTCGATCAAGCGGAGCTGCTCAATCATGCGTTCGGTCGCCGCTATCTGAAGCGCGGATCGTGGGCAAGTCGCGGGGCTTATATTGAGCATGTCATGACTTCATGGCAGGAGTACAACAGGCTCTACGCCCACCCATTCGAGTGGACTTGGACCAACCACAAAATGAGACGATGGTATGCGGAGCATGCGGTCTGAATTTCGTGCAGGTTTTCTGTCCAGGGACACTAGCCTGATATACGCCTCGTGCACCAAGGCCGTCGCGTCGAGTGTCTGCCCAGGTTGCTCGTGGGCCATTCTCTGTGCCGCCAGCTTGCGCAGCTCGCCGTAGATCAGCGGCAGGAGCTGGCTGGCTGCGCCAGGGTCTCCCTGCTCGATCGCCGAAAGAATCTGGGTCACTTCGGACATGGCCTGGGCCTGCTGAGAATGCTCAACGCTTCCGATCACGGGAAGATGACCGTCTGGCGTCTGCCAAAGTCGTGACGGACAAAGCTCTCGCAGATTGCCTCCGCGATCTTGGCCCCGCCGTATCGAGATGGCTCGATCTCTGCAACGAAGTCCGCGACGTCGGTGCAGATCGCCCTCAGCTCGAGCACGGGAATCTGAAATTCGCGGGCGACGCGGATGATGCAGTCGTTGAAGAGCGCCAGAGCCACGACGATTGCCCGCTGGTCGACCGGGTCGACCAGGGATGGGTTGTAGATCGTGCAGACTCCCGTCGAGAGACCGCGATCGCGAATCGAGCCCACGAGACGGCGGTAGTCCGCGTCGAAACGCTCGCGTACATTGGCGAGAACCAGCAACCCCTCTCCGACGGTCTCGACCGCTTCTTCCAGGACTCTGACTTCGAAGAGTGCGTCGTTTCCGCCCGCGCTCAGGACAAGATGGGTCGCGTCACGCGGCAGTGCGTCAAGCTGGCGATACACGTCGCGGATGACGCTTCCGTCCCGCGCAAGCAACGTCGCCGTCCAATCCTCGGGGAGCCGGCTGCGGATCTGGTCGATGACCGCCGGACGGCGGCCGGGGACGTAGGCGGCGTTGTCCAGGATCGAATCGCCGAGGAGCACAAGGTGGCGGCTCATGAACCATGCCCCCCGGACTTCACGCACCGCAGGCCAATGTGCGAGGCCGCGCTGTCGGGGGCCCCTTTGCCGCGCGAGCCGGGCAGATAGCGCGTGCAGTACTGGTCGCTGCACAGGAACGAGCCGCCGCGCTGAACCCGCTTGGGGACATTGGGCTCGTCGGGATCGACGCTCGACGTGGGCCCGGTCGGATTGTCCACTGGCTTGGTTTCATAACGCGGCCGATACCAGTCGGCGCACCATTCCCAGACGTTTCCCGCCATGTCGAACAGGCCCCGGCTGTTGGGCGGAAACGAAGCGACCGGGGCGGTGAGCACAAAGCCGTCGTCGCCGGTGTTTTGATCGGGAAAGCGGCCCTCAAAGATGTTGGCCTGGTGTTTCCCCCCCGGCCGAAGCTCGTCGCCCCAGACGTAGCGGGCGCGCGAGAGTTTCCCGCGCGCGGCAAATTCCCACTCGGCCTCGGTCGGCAGCCGCTTGCCCGCCCAGTTCGCATAGGCGACCGCGTCAAACCAGCAAACCTGGACGACCGGGTGGTCGTCCTTGCCGTCGATCGAGCTGGCTGGTCCGTCGGGATGCCGCCAGTTGGCGCCCTTAACATAGCGCCACCAGACGAGCGGGTCGTCGAGCGACACCCGGCCCACGGGAGGCGTGAACACGATCGAGCCGGCCACGAGTTTTTCGGGCGGTGCACCGGGATAGTCTTTCGGGTCTGGCTTGCGCTCGGCGATCGTGATGTAGCCGGTCGCCGCCACGAATCGGGCGAACTCGCGGTTGGTCACCTCGGTGCGGTCCATCCAGAACCCGGCCACCGTGACTTGGTGGATCGGCCCAGCGTCCGCCGTGGAGGGGTCATCGGCGCCCATCCAGAAGGTTCCGCCGGGCACCCAGACCATGCCCTTCGGAGCAGGCTGCGGCGACGGAAGATCGGGGACGTTCGGCGATTTTCCGGTGAGCTTGGGCCCGTTGGGGGTAGGCTGGACGAAGTGTGTGGCGCTCGCATCAGTCCCGGCGTCGCGGACCGCGGAAACACCCGAGCCGGCTGGAAGAGATGGGGCGGCCGGGCGGCTACAGCCGGGGCTGGCAGCCGACACGAGAGCGCCGGCGAGGAACAGGACACCCGCAAAATTGACTCCCGCCGCCTTGACCGCACGCCGACCCCTTTCCTTCCCTTGCGAACGGGAGGTCCGGGGGTGTGGGCCGAGAGCCTTTGACCTGTCAAAAGAAAAGACGCGCGACGGCCTCGTGACCGGCGGTGCCGAGACCACCCCCCCTAACCCCCCCTTCGCAAGGGGGGGAAAAGACGCCACGGCCTCGTGACTGGCGGTGCCGAGACCATCCCCCCTAACCCCCCCTTCGCAAGGGGGAGAAAAAGACGCCGCGGCCTCGTGACTGGCGGTGCCGAGACCACCCCCCCTAACCCCCCCTTCGCAAGGGGGGGAAAGCGAAGCAACGAAAGGGGGGCGAAACCGCGTCTTGCTGATGACCAACTTTCCATCAAACCGCCGTCCGAATGAGAGGGTCTGGGCGGCGGCCTTGAGCGAGATCTCTCTTGAAATGACATGCCATTGGTCTCCGCGTATTGGTCACCCCGTTCCGTGGTGTCGCTCAATCTCTGATGCGCTCGACGATCACGTCGAGGACGCCTGCACGGGCGTTATTCCCTTCAATCCACACTTCGAAGCGCCCCGGGCCGCCACTGAAAGTCAGTCCTTTCATCTGACATTCGGTCGCGCCGGCACTCACGGGCTGCCGGCGTCGAGTCGTGCCGAGCCACAGCACGGCGAATGTCGGGAACCGTCTCGGCGCAAAATGAATTGTGACGTCGAACGTGCCGGGCCGGGCGACCTGGACTTCCCAGTAGCCCAAGTCGTTCGCGTTCCAGCCGGCAAGCGGACCGCGCCAGTCTTGCCGGGTGAGGATCGAGGGGTTTTCCCGCGTGCCGCCGATCTCGATCTTGACGGGGTCGAACCCGCGCGTTCCACACACCTCGTCAAACCAGGCAAGATAATTCTTGTACATCTTCGTGACCATGTCGGGATGGCGGGCTGCGACGTTTTCCAGCTCGAGCGGATCGTGCTCCATGTCGTAGAGCTCAAGCTTGGGCGGTTGAGGGGCTCCTGGGATCGGCTCGCGGCGCAGCAGCTTGAATGTCTGCGACCGGGCGGCGAACGCCCGGCCCGCCTCGGGCCGGTCTCCGCGGTGCCACTGGAAGTAGAGAGTCCGCTCGGGCCAGCCGGCGCTCTGCGTGCCGCGCAAAAGAGGCAGGAGACTCTTGCCATCCAGCTTGAGACCCTCGGGCACCGAGACGTCGCAGGCATCGAGCAAGGTCGGCAAGAGGTCGATGTGCGCGGCGATCTGATCAACGGCTCGCCCGGGCGGGAAATGGCCGGGCCAGCGGAGGTAGCAGGGGACCTTGATGCCGCCGTCGTAAACCGAGCCTTTCCAGCCGCGCAGACCGGCGTTGAACCGCACGCCGGCAGGTCCATTATCGGTCAAGAACACGACGATCGTATTCCTGGCCAGCCCCTTCTCGTCGAGGACCTTGAGGACCCGGCCGATGTTGCTGTCGACGTTCGTGACCATCGCGTACACCCGCGCGACCGCGTCGGGAGACTCGGCCCATTCCTTGGGGATCGGCTGGCCCAGCCGGGGAAACGAGTCCAGGGCCAAGTTCATTCCTTGATAGAGGGCGAGCTCGGCCTCGGGCGCCTCAAGTGGGTCGTGCGGGCAGTTGAACGCCAGGTACGTGAAGAAGGGACGGTCGCTCGTTGCGCTGACGAAATCGATCGCGGCCGTGGCGAAGATGTCGCTGCAATAGCCGGCGTAGCGCTGGGGGTGTCCGTTGTGCTCGAGGATCGGACTGAAATAGCCATCGCCGCCCGGAGGATTTGCCGGCTGGCGAAGGCCGCCTCCCTTGAGGACGAGCGCTTCCTCGAAGCCCTGGTCGATCGGACGCAGCGGGGCGTTGTCCCCCAGGTGCCACTTGCCGAAGATGCCGGTGCGATAGCCCGCAGCCTTCACGATCTCGGCGAGGGTGACTTCGTCCGGATGCATCATCGCGCGGCCGATATACGTGTCAACCACGCCGGTGCGAAAGTTGTAACGGCCGGTGAGGAGGCTGGCGCGGGTCGGAGCGCAGACGGGTGAAACGTAGAAATTCTTGAGGCGAGCGCTCTCGCTAACAAGCCGGTCGAGGTGAGGTGTCTTGATCTTGGTGTTGCCGTGCGCGCCCAGGTCTCCATAGCCCTGGTCATCGGTCATGATCACGAGGATATTGGGGCGCATCGGAGGCGCGGCCGCAGCCGGCGGCCCTTCCAGTCCGGTGAGGATGGCGATCAAGGCCGCCACTGGCAAAACGCGAATTGCGCTGGTCATTCTTTCCATGGGTCGAACGTCGTCAATCGCCTCAGTAGATCCGCGGACGGTATCGCGCAGGCGTAGGTCAGGCTGGAAAGCCTGACCTACGGCAAACACGTCAGGCTGGAAAGCCTGACCTACGGCAAACACGTCAGGCTGGAAAGCCTGACCTACGGCAAACACGTCAGGCTGGAAAGCCTGACCTACGGCAAACGAATCTCTGCGGACCCAATCAGCGTGGCAAATTCTGGGCATTCCTCTCCAGAATAGCGTGAGGGGAAGTTGCGGGCCAGCGAAACCGCGGGGAGCCGATCATGACGCAGGTATCGGGTGCCAGGACGCGACGTTGGTGGCAGATCCCGGTGTGGATGCTGTTGATCGTGCCGGTTGTCTGTGCACCGTTTTTTCTGTTGGTCAGGTATCTTGGCCGGATGTCGCCGGAGACGCTCGGGCACGTCGAATACGAGTGGGTCGCCAATCCCCAGAAAGCAAGGTTCTGGCCGCAGGATGGAAGCTGGACGTCGCCCGGGGACCCGCTTCTGAAGATCGCGAGTGTCAATTTTCTGAACCAGCCGTATGGCGGCTACCGCGGGGTCAGCAACTGGCTTTATACGGACGGGAAGATCCACACTTGGGTGCACATGGGGAACGACCGCTGGAGCGACGAGAGGTCCGCCTCGGCTGCGGGTGTCGCCCAGCTACCGGCACTGGTTGCGAAGCTGCCCCCGTCGGATCCCACCGCCGGGGCGAAGGAACGCGTGCAGGTCGCGTTCCAGAACAACGGCGTGTGGGTCGTCCGCGCGTACGCCGGCGCGAACGTTCCGCAGGAGGTCACCGATCTGGCCAGGGCGGTCGGGATCTGGGAGAAGTGAAGTGACAACGCGATCGCCTTCCCGGGCGCGACGCTGGTGGCAGATCCCGGTGTGGACGCTGTTGATTGTGCCGGTTGCGTGTGCACCGATGTTCCTGTATCTCAGGGCGCTTGGCCAACTCTCGCCGGAAGCGCGGCGACAGATGGAGGACCGCTGGGTCGCGAATCCCCAGAAAGAGAAGTTCTGGCCAGTCGACGGCGCCTGGACGGCGCCTGAGGAGCCGCTCCTGAAGATTGGGGTCGTCGATTTTCTCCCGAAGCCGTACGGCGGTTACCGCGGTGTCAGTTACTGGTTGAGTCGGGATGGAACGATCCGCAGTTGGGTGCACATCGGGACCGACCGATGGGCCGACGAATGGCGCGCTTCGAAGGCCGGGATGCGCAGCTCCCCACACTGCTCGGCAAGCTGCCACCATCGAACCCGACGATTGGACTCAAGGCGCGCGCGCTCGTCGCATTCCAGAAGCAAGGAGCATGGGTCGTCCGTGTGTACGACGGCGCCAATATCCCACAGGAAGTCACCGATCTCGGCAGGACCGTCGGAATCTGGCGCGATTGATCCGGCAATCGGGATGCTCGGGGATATCCGCTTTCGCTCATACGCTTGCCATCGCCGGTTGATGGTGCTGTAATAGCCGCTCCGCCCTGCCCTGCCGAGCGGGACGACCGTCAGTTCGAAACCCAGCCATGCGAGGAGGCCTGGCCAATGATGTCCCGGAACGCCGATTCCAAGGGAATCATCCTCTCCGTTGTGCTCAGCATCCTTCCCTGTTCGGCCGCCGGCGCCCAAGGCGTCGCTGCTCAAAACACGAATGCACCCCCGGGCCCGGCAGCTCCACAGATCCATATCGTGAATTCCGAAGTGCCGATCAACCTGGGAGGCGAGGCCGTCATCGAAATCGACGATCTTGCGATCTGGCTCAAGCCGGTCGGTTCTGATCTTTCCAAGATCGTGCTCTTCCTCGACGACATCCCGTTCAAGATCACGCCACTCCCGCGCGGCCAGAATCAGCTTGCATTCCCGCTCAAGCAGACGAGCGACACCAAAGCGGCCTGGTCGCAATTGCTCGGCCGGCCGGTGGGATTCAGCCGGACAGTCCGTCTCTCCGTCGGATTGGCGAACAGTTCGCCATTGCCGAGCCAGAACATCACCTTGGCGGTCGTCTACGAAGCCTGGTTCTGGTGCTACGTGGTGCTCCTTTTGGTGCTCGTGAGTCTGTTCGTATGGATGGCCCGCAGCTCGAACATCATCCGCGACTCGACCACGCTGCCCACTGCACCCACCGATTACAAGCCGTACAGTCTGGCCAAGTTTCAGATGGCAGTCTGGTTCTTCCTGGTGCTCGCGGCGTTCCTGTTCATCTGGATTGTCACCGGCCAGTACGACAGTATCACGCCCCAGGTGCTCGGGCTGATGGGCATTGCTTCCGGAACAGCGCTCGGCTCGGCCGTCATCGACGGAAACAAGAACCGCGCGGCGACGAACACCGTGAACGAAATGCGGCCCAGATGTCAGGCCATCGAGCAGGAAATCGCCGTACTGGATGCAAAGGTCGCCGAGCTGACGGCGAGGGTCAATGCCGGGGCTCAAGCCGACGCCGCGGACCGCGACGCCCTCAAGGCTGCGCAAGCCGAGCTGGCGGCCAAGAAGTTGCTGTGGGACGAGCTCGATCTCAAGATGAAAGACGCGGCGTCGCGCATGAGCCTGCAAAAGTCGGACAGCTTCCTGGAGGACTTGCTCTCCGATGCCAACGGCTACAGCTTCCACCGCTTCCAGATCTTCGTGTGGACGATCGTGCTCGGCATTCTGTTTGTGCGTTCGGTCTGGGCCGAGCTGGCCATGCCCCAGTTCAGCGAGACACTGCTGGGCCTGATGGGCGTCAGCGCCGGAACCTACCTCGGCTTCAAGTTTCCCGAGCGTCCGTCAGATCCTGCGCAAGGGCGTGCGTGATCTGGCAAGTCACGTCGCCAGCAGTTGGTCGACGACGTGCCCGTGCACGTCGGTCAGGCGGCGGTCGATGCCGTTGTGGCGAAACGTGAGACGCGTGTGGTCGATGCCCATCAGGTGCAAGATCGTCGCGTGCAGGTCATAGCAGTAGGTCTGGCCGACGGCGGCGCGCCACGCCCACGGGTCGCTCTCGCCGAACGCCGCCCCACCCTTGACTCCGGCACCGGACAGCCAGGCGACCGAGGTGCCGCCGTTGTGGTCGCGGCCGGTCGCCCCCTGGGTAAACGGCTGGCGGCCAAACTCGGTGCTCCAGACGACCAGGGTGTCTTCCATGAGCCCGCGGGCTTTCAAGTCCATGAGCAGCCCGGCAGTCGGCCGGTCGACCGTCCGGGCAATCGCCGGCAGCTCGTTGGGGATGTCCGTGTGATTATCCCAGTTATTCTTGGGCCCGCCGGCTCCGCTCCAGACCTGGACGAACCGCACGCCCCGCTCGAGCAGCCGGCGAGCCAGCAGGCAGCGCCGGCCGAAATCGGCCGTGACCGGATCGTCGAGACCATACAGTCGCTGGGTGGCCGGCGATTCGCCGGCCAAGTCGAGCGCCTCGGGTGCTGTGTGCTGCATGCGGGCGGCCAATTCGTAGGCGGCAATGCGCGACTCGAGCCGCGAGTCGCCTTCATTCCGGGCGGCGTGCAGCCGGTTGAGATGCTCCAGAACGCTCCGACCCTCGCGCTGGCTCTCCGCGGTGAGAAAGCCGGTGGAAGCCGGCGGAAAAAGCTCGGGAATCGGCCGCGGCGACCCTGCATCGAGGATCGTGCCCTGGTGTGACTGGGGTAGAAAACCGGATGTGAAATTCCCCTTGGCGTTATACGGGAGGCCCTTGGGGTCGGGCAGGACGACAAACGTCGGCAGGTTGTCGGTCAAGGAGCCCAGGCCGTAGGAGAGCCACGAGCCCATGCTGGGAAACCCCGGCATCAGGAAGCCCGTGTTCATCATGTAACTCGCCGGCCCGTGGACGTTCGTCTTCGAGGCGAGCGCCATCAGGAATGCGAGGTCATCCACGCAGTGTGCCAATTCCGGAAACACGCTGCTCACCCACCGCCCGCTTTCACCATACTGCCGGAACGGGAACGGGCAGCGCATCAAATTGCCGGGTGCGCTCGTGGGGGCCTCGACGTGTGACCCGGGGTCGAAAGGCAGGCCGTGCTTTCGATAAAGCTCGGGCTTAAAGTCGAACGTGTCCATCTGGCTCACGCCGCCGTTCATGAAGAGCTGGATGACCCGGCGCACCTTGGCCCGATGATGGATGCCCCCGTTGAGATCCGCCCGGCTAGCCTGCCCGTGCGGGCCGCCCCCGTCCGCGGCCAGCAGCCCGTCGCGGCCCAGCATCCCGGCCAGGGCGATGCCGCCCAAGCCCCCTCCAGCCCGCCAGAGAAAATCACGGCGCGAATGGCTGTCGACCATGAGAAACTCGCTTCGATCGAATCGATTAATTGACGAACAAAAACTCATTACTGTTGACGATCAGCCGGCAGAGGTTGGCGAGCCCGTGGCGGGCGGCATAGCGGGTCAGAACGTCCTGTTCCTCGGTCGATGGCGGGCGGCCAAACGCCAGAAGGACGGCGAGGCGGACTTGCTCGTCGATTTTCGGGCTCGCCTGCCGCAGCCGCTCTCCCAGCGGCTCGCACTGGCGCACGACGAACGGGTTATTGAGCAGCTCGAGCGCCTGGAGCGGAGTGGTGGACTCGTTGCGGACGGCCGTGAGCTGCGAGGGGTCCGCGGCGTCGAGGGCATCGTAAAAGGGGTCCGGGAGTGTGCGGAAGACAAATCGGTAGAGGGCGCGGCGGCACGAGCCCGGGCTATCCCAGCTATACCTGGTGTAATCGACGACCGGGGTGACGTGCACGCCCGGGCTCTCGGAGAACTGGCGGACCGACGGCCCGCCCATCGTGGTGTCGAGGCGGCCGGCGAGCTGAAGAATCGCGTCGTGAATCGATTCGGAGTCGAGCCGGCGGCGGTTTTGCCGCCAGAGCCAGCGATTGTCTGCGTCCTGCGCCGCGTAGGCAGGCCGGTGGTAGACGGCCTGGCGATAGCAGGCGCTCGTGACGATCAACCGGTGGAGCGACTTGAGCGAGCCGCCCGAATCCCGGAACGTCGCGGCCAGCCAGTCGAGCAGCTCGGGATGCGAGGGGAGACTGCCCATCCGTCCAAAGTCATTGGGGGTCGAGACGATGCCATATCCGAAATGACTCTGCCAGACGCGATTGACGATCGACCGCCAGGTGAGCGGGTTTCCGCGGTCGACGATCCAGCGGGCCAGGCAGGCGCGACGGCCTGACTCATCGCCCCCCAAGGAAGCCGGGAAGCGAGCGTCGAGCCCGGCGACGCAAGCCAGAGTGCCGGGCGTCGCCGGCTTGCCGGGAAAATGAATATCGCCGCGCTTCAGGACAAATACGGGCCGCGGCCCGCCGGGGGGCTTGTGTCCGGCGTCGGGCCGAAGTCGCTCGCCGCCGCAAACACGAGGCTCTGCGGCGGCAGCGCTGCCAGCTCGGCCTTGATCCATGCGGCGAGAGGGGAACCGCTCGCTCCCGTTTTTCGGGACTCAGCCGCCAACGATTGGCGCAGGCGGTGGAGAACGGGGTCGGCGTCATAGCCGCGCTCGGCCTTGTCTGCTCCGGCGAAGACAGCCTGGAGACTGTAATAGTCGTCCTGAGAGATCGGGTCGAACTTGTGGTCGTGGCAGCGAGCGCAATGGGCCGTCGTGCTGACGAATGTCGAGATGACGGTCGAGACCATGTCGTCGCGGTCGATGTAGTGGCCGATCTGGCGGTCGATGCTGTCGTCGCGAATGTCGCGGAGCGAGCTTTCGTCCCAGGGACCGGCCGCCAGCATCCCCAGGGCGACCACCAGGGCAGGCTCGCCGGGATAGAGAGCATCCGCGGCAACTTGCTCGGCCGCAAACCGGGCGAAGGGCTTGTCCTGGTTGAACGATCGAACCAGGTAGTCGCGGTACGGCCACGCGGTTGGCCTGATCCGGTCCTGGTCGTGCCCGTGGGTTTCGGCGAAATGGACCAGGTCCATCCAGTAGCGTGCCCAGCGCTCGCCATGGTGCGGGCTAGCCAGCAGCCGATCCACCAGGCGTTCGTAAGCCTCGGGCGAAACGTCGTTCCGAAATGAGTCGACCTCTTCCGGCTCGGGCGGAAGTCCCGTCAAGTCGAAAGAGAGTCGGCGGATCAGGGTGCGGCGATCGGCTTCGGGGGCTGGCTCGAGCCCGTGCTCGCGCAGCTTCGTGAGGATGAAGGCATCGATGGGGTTCTCGCGCCACCCGCGCGGACCATTCCGGACTGAGGGAACCGCCGGACGCACGAGCGGCTTGAGCGACCACCAGTCGCCCGACCGGGCCGGCTTCGAGGCGGCGGCTGAGAGACCGGTGGCGCTCCCATCGCGCGGGTCGGGAGCGCCCATCTCGATCCACTGGCGGAAGTCGGAGACGACCGCCGAGGGCAGTTTGCCCTTGGGCGGCATCGGCTCGACGCCGTCGGCCGCCGTGATGGCCTGGTAGAGGACGCTGCCATCAAGATCACCCGGCACGACGGCCGGCCCCGAGCTGCCTCCGGTGCGGATCCCCTCGCGCGTATCGAGCCGCAGCTTTCCCTTGGGTTTCTTGAGCTTGCTGGAGTGGCACTCCTGGCACCGTTCCACCAGCACGGGCCTGATCTTACTCTCGAAGAACGCGATGCCCGCGGCTTGATCGGCCGCGCTTGCCGGCCTGGCGAATGGGCTGATGGCCAGGATCGTGCCCAGCGCCGCGACGATCGAGAGCCGGGAGACGGCTCGAACGGGAAACCTACCGGCGCGGCGATCGCGGCTGGAACGCTCCATGAACGCCGAATCCTTCCATTTGCCCGTTGTGGCGCCGATCGTCAAAGGCAAAAAGGCTCGCCTTTTTGGTTCAGGCGGCTGGAATTTGCTTCCAGACCCAACCTGCGCAGTATTCAACAAGAGTATAACACCGGGCGGCGCGGTGCCGCAACCGGCGGAGGCAGGACCGCCGAGGGCTTGCAGGTCATGGCTCGGGCATCAACCCGCGTGGAGCGGCATCGCGACGAGTTCCAAAGAGTTGGCGGCCAGGCCCTGACGATGCCGCCCCCTTCGGGGCTTTCCAGACAGCCTGGGACCAACTCCGCGGGGCCGGCGGACCCAGGGCTTGTGCCCTGGGCTTTACGATCCCGCCCCCTTCGGGGCTTTCCAGGCAGGGTCGCGTACGGCCTGACCGCTGTGTGATGCCGGGGCCGAATTCGGGCTCAGCGCGGAATAGCGCACCCAGGCATTGCCCTCTTGGCCCGCCGGGTATCCGTGGAGGATTTCCGCCAGGATCTCCACGGTCTGGACGATCGTGGTCCCGGATCGGTTGAAGTACATGTTGCCGTCCGCCAGAGCCACTTGATCTTGCCGGACCGCGCCAGGTCGAGCCAGCCCGGGAGTGCTTCCAGTGTTTGCGCCTCGCGCTTCGTGCGCTCCAGGTCAAATCCGCAGGGGGCGATGATGAGCCAATCCGGGTCGGCCTCGCGGATTTCGTGCCAGTCGATCACCCCGGAGTGTTGTCCTTTCTCGCCGATCAGAAGACGGCCGTTGGCCGCCTCGACGAGCTCCGGGCCCCAGTTGCCCATCGCAAACAATGGGTCGGTCCACTCCAGCGCGACCACACCCGGGGCAGGCCGGTGCTTGACCGCGTCGTGGACGGCCATGATGCGGCTAGTCATCGCGCGCGCAAGATCGGCGGCGTCCTTCCGGCGGTCGAGCGCCGCGCCGATCGAGAAAATGCCGTCCAGAATTCCCTCGACATGACCCGCCGCTAGCGCAAGCACCTGCGGTGCAACCGCGCACCCGGCTCGCTCGACGTCCGCGGGCGTCACCGCGAGACGGCGCAATGCTCCTGGGTGATCAGCAGGTCCGGCTTCAGGGAATTGATCAGGTCGGTGTCAACGTGATAGAGCGGCTCGCCGGTCTTGAAGCGCCGCCGCACTTCCGCATCGATCTGCCGGCTCGACATGGAGACGTCAAACGCCGGTCGCGTGCACATCGGCAGCCCGGTCACCCACGGCGGGTTGTCGCATTCGTGCGACCGGCCCACGAGCGATGCGCCGGCTCCCAGGCCGACCACAATCTCGGTCCCGCTGGCCAAGAGTGAAACGATGCGCATCGAACCTCCGGGCTATGCCAGCGCCCCTGGGGCACTTTCACGCATCCAAACCACGCGATCTTCGAGCGACGCCAGCCCGCCGAACAGGATCGTCGTATACGCCAGGTCGCCGAGAAGGCTGTTCCGGAAGAACGGAATCCCGGCTACATAACAAGCATATAAGCCCGATCCCGAATGCGGGTACCCGTGACCCATGGCCCATACGGCAAAATTCGTCACCGCGAAAAATACGATCGATCCAGCCAGGGAGGCTGTGCCGACCTGCCACACCGAGCGCCGGTCCTTGACAAGCTGCCCGAGCACCGTGGTGGCCAGGATGCAGGCATACACGACCGGCTGAATGCCAATCATGCTGCCCAGCGAGTAGCGCGTGCACGCGAGCACGAGATCGCTCAAAAGCATCGCCGCGAGCGGGAGCAGGTACGCCAGCCTCCGACTGCGGAAACACGCTCCTCCCAGGAGGGCCATTGCCGCAATCGGCGCCACATTGGGCGGATGCGGCACGAGCCTGGCGAGCGCGGCCGTTACCACAATTCCGGCGAGCACAGTCGAGCGTTTGTTCATATCCATTCTCCCATCTTCACCCGGAGTGATCCGATATTCAAACTGGCGGTATCTCGCCGGCGGCGCAGGGCAACATGGCGGAACTTCCGGCCAGGAGCAGGTCAGCGTAGTACCGCCCATCCCGCACGACGGTTTCTCCGACCTGCACCGCTACGGGCCTTTCAAAGCAGGGCCCGTCGTGGACGAATGAATGAAACTCCCCATATTCCCCGCACGGGTCGATGCCGGGCGGCAGGTCCGCGAGCAGCCGCTCATCGAAGGCTCGCCCGACGAACCCCGGCCCCACCTTGCCTTCGACGCACGAGAGAATCGCCTTGAATCCCATCGCGATGATCTGTCGCGAGAGTTGAAAAGTATCCCGTTTCCAGATGGGGAAAACCCCGGTCATGCCCGCCTTGGCGAGGTTCTTTTCGCGCCACTCGCGGAGGTCCTCCAGGAACAGGTCGCCGAAGCCGACTGTGTATACGCCCTGCGACTTGAAATCCTCCATGACCCGGCCCATGATGTCCTCGTACACCTCGTTTGTACACGGCGTGGAACTGGCCGACGGCAGGTAGACCTTTCTGAGGGGCACACCGATCGCGTCGGCTTGTGCCTCCAGTAGCTCTTCGCGCACTCCGTGGTGGCTGATGCGCTTGAACTCGTCGGACACCGAGGTCATGAGCGCCACCACCTCGTACCGTGGATCAGCCCGCAGCTCATGGAGCGCGAGCGCGCTGTCTTTGCCCCCGCTCCAGGACATCACGACGGCCGTCCGCCCCGGACCGTTTGCACCCATGCGCCTGTCTCCGTGTTCGTGCGTCAAAGCAACCGGCTCCCGGTCATGTCCCTGAAGAAGAGGACACAACCGGGAGCCGGATGATCGCGGCACCTCGCGTTGCATAGTCGGATTCTACTTGCGATGGTGGCGCGACTCAAGTAGGCAGTCGCGCATCGCCGCCGGTCCAAGGAAGCGAACCGACGGGTTCGGACTGGGCGAGCCGGCCGATCCGCCAAGGGCATGAATATCGGATCGTCGCTGGTCAGAGCATCTGGTATCCTGAAAGATCCACTCCGGGTATCCGCGCGATGACATTGATGGCCGAGGCAACCATGCCCGAAACACTTTTCGAGAAGATCTGGAATCGTCACGTGGTCGAGGCGACCGATCAAGCGACGCTCCTGTACATCGACCGCCACCTGGTGCACGAGGTGACAAGCCCTCAGGCGTTCGAAGGGCTTCGGCTCGCCGGCCGGCGAGTGCGGCGGCCGGACCTGACTTTCGCCACCATCGATCACAACGTGCCGACCGACAACCAGCTCGACATTCGCGATCCGCTCTCGCGCAAGCAGGTCGAGGCGATGCGAGCCAACTGCCGCGAGTTCGGCGTCACGCTCTACGACATCCAGAGCGGGCACCAGGGGATCGTGCACGTGATCGGACCGGAACTGGGGCTCACGCTTCCCGGGCTCGACGATCGTCTGCGGCGACAGCCACACCAGCACCCACGGGGCCTTCGGCGCCCTCGCCTTCGGCATCGGCACCAGCGAGGTCGAGCACGTGCTCGCGACCCAGACGCTGTGGCAAGGGCTGCGGCCACTTTACCCTGGGAGTCGAAGTCACGGGCCGACTGGCAGCGGGCCTCGAGCCCAAGGACATCATCCTGGCGATCATTCGCAAGATCGGCACCGGCGGAGCGACCGGACATGTGATCGAGTACTACGGCCCGGCGATCGCAGCCCTGTCGATGGAAGGGCGAATGACGATCTGCAACATGTCGATCGAGGCCGGCGCCCGCGCGGGACTGATCGCCCCCGACGAAGTCACGTTCGACTACATCACGCAGGGCAACCGGCCGTTCGCACCGAAGGGCGCGGCGCTCGAGGCGGCCATCAGCCGACTGGAAGACTCTGCGCACCGACGACCCGCGCGCCTTCGACCGCGTGGTCACGATCGACGCCGGCGCGCTGGTGCCCCAGGTCACCTGGGGCACAAACCCGGCCATGACCGTCGACGTCACCGGCATCGTTCCCAACCCGGACGACGTCCCGTTTGCCGCTCCCGAAGATGCCCGCCGCGCACTGGATTACATGGGGCTCAAGCCGGGGACCCCGATCAGCGAGATCCCTGTCGACGTCGTATTCATCGGCTCGTGCACCAACGGCCGGATCGAGGACCTGCGCACCGCGGCCCGGGTCTTCAAGGGCCGCAAGACCGCGCCCGGCGTGCAGGCACTGGTCGTTCCCGGCAGCGAGGCCGTCCGCCGCCAGGCCGAGGCCGAGGGGCTGGACCGGATCTTCCTCGAAGCGGGTGCCGAGTGGCGCCAGGCCGGATGCAGCATGTGCCTGGCGATGAACCCCGACAAGCTCAAGCCCGGCCAGCGGTCGGCGAGCACCAGCAACCGCAACTTCGAGGGACGCCAGGGACCCGGCGGCCGTACCCACCTGGTCAGCCCGGCCATGGCCGCCGCCGCGGCGGTCACCGGCCACTTTACCGACGTCCGCCGGCTGCTGGGCTCGTGCTGACAAAGATCCGGAGCGCACGCATCATGGAACCGTTTGTCACTCATCGGGGCCGACTGGCACTACTCGACTGGACCGATGTTAACACCGACCTGATCATCCCTGCCCGTTACTTGAAAAAGATCGAGCGCACGGGCTTCGGTCCACTGCTGTTCGCCGACAAGCGGTATTCGCCGGGTACGGCCCCCGACCTAGACCACCCCGACAAGCACGGGCAGCAGCTCGCCGAATTCCCGCTCAATCGTCCCGCTTTCCAGGGTGCCACCGTGCTGGTGACCGGCGCCAACTTCGGATGCGGCTCCAGCCGGGAACATGCCGTCTGGGCCGTGATGCAAGCCGGCTACCGGGCGGTCATTGCGCCGGGTAAGGGAGTGGGCTTCGCCGACATTTTTGAATCGAACGCTCTCCAGAACGGCCTGCTGACGATCGAGCTCGCCCCCGATCACTGGCAAATGATCGCCGAAGCCGCTCGCCAGAGGCCCGAGATCGCCTGTGTGACCATCGATCTGCGCGACCAGACCGTGAAACTGGACCCCGCTCCCGACAGCCCACCCGACCATCCCGAGATGCGGTTTACTTTCGAGATCGCCGAGTCGCATCGCGATCGCCTGCTCCATGGCCTTGACCCCATCGCCGAGACCCTTCTGCATGATGCGGCCATCACCCGCCACGAACAGCACGTCCCCGCCTGGATGATCCCCACAAGCGAATCTTGACTTTGATAATCGAGATACGTAAGATGCCTTCCGGTGCAGGGCTTGTGGAGGGGGTGTTTCATGGCGGCAACTGCGTTGGAACCGGTTGACCAGGTTGAGTTAGCGGAGGCGAACCGGAGGCTGGCCGGCGCGGTGCCCCGTGCGGTTCTGGAATGGGCCGTCGAGCGGTTTCACCCGCGACTCACGATGGCGACGGCGTTCGGGGCCGAGGGTTGCGTGCTCTTGCATTTGCTCGCGGAGATCGAGCCCAATGTTCGGGTGTTCAACCTGGATACGGGTTACCAGTTTCCGGAAACGCTGGCTCTGCGGGACCGGATCGCCGAGCGGTATGGCATCGAGGTCGAGCTGGTGCGTCCTGCGCTTCGGTCGGAGAATACGAAGAGCAGCACGGCGGGCCGGTGTACGTCACGAATCCGGACCAGTGCTGTTATGATCGTAAGATCGTGCCCTTGCGCCGCGCGCTGGCGGGCTACGACGCCTGGATCACGGCAATCCGGGCGGACCAGTCGCCGGACCGTGCCGGTGCCAGGGTTGTGGGCATGGACCCGAAGTTCGGACTGGTCAAGATCAACCCGCTCTTGACCTGGACCAGTCGTGACGTCTGGGCCTTCGTCGCCACCCACAACGTGCCGTATAACCCTCTGCATGACCAGGGTTACGCGTCGATCGGCTGCTGGCCGTGCACGCGTGCCAGTGAAGCGGGGGCAGACGAGCGGGCGGGGCGGTGGGCGGGTCATGCCAAGACCGAATGCGGGTTGCACTCGCTGGACAGCAGTCAGCTTTGAATGGGTACGGCCCTGACACTGTGGGGCGGCTTGAGGCTTCTGGCCGGATGAAGATTTCCGCGAAGGCCGAGTATGCATGTCTGGCGGTGCTGGCCCTGACACGGCTCGGATGCGACTCGTCCCTGGTGCACATCCGCGAGATTGCGCAGGCGTACGGGATTCCCGAGCGGTACCTGGTCCAGATTCTGCTTCAGATGAAGAGGTCGGGGCTGGTCGAGAGCACGCGCGGAGCCTCGGGCGGCTATCGCCTCGCTCGCGATGCGTCGGCCATCACGCTGGGCCAGGTCATCCGGGCCGTGGATGGCCCGGGACGTGCGCGCCGCGATCTCGCAGCGCACAGGCCATCAGCGGCCAGTGTACTAGAGTCCGTGTGGGACGACGTCCGGGCCGCTGAACGGGACGTCCTCGACCGCACCACCATCGCGCAGCTCGCCGAGCACACGACGGCGCACGAGTGGACCATTTGACTGGCGGCTGAATTCTCGCCAACATGGAACGCTTGGACGGCAACCCGCAGTGGGATTCGCTCAACGCATACTTCCACGTTCCGAAAGTCTTAAGCCACTGATTTGAGTCTGAAAGGAGACCCAGTCATTTCTACCAAGACCCCGAGATCAACCCCGCCCGCGGCGTCTGCGGGCGTTGGTTTGAACACGCCTTATGGCGGGGCGCTCGTCGATCTGATCGTGCCCGAGGAACGAGCGGCCGAGATGAAGGCGACCGCCAAGGATTTCGCCAGCTTGACGCTGGACGAGCGTTGTCTGTGCGACCTCGAGCTCTTGGCCGTGGGCGGATTCTCGCCGCTCACGACGTTTCTGAACAAGGCCGACTACGAGCGGGTGGTCGGCGAGAAGCAGCTCGTCGACGGCACACTCTGGCCGCTGCCCGTGGTGTTGCCGGTGACGCCCGGCGATGGCGTTCAGGTGGGCAAGCCGCTGGCGCTGCGCGACGTCTACGGCAACCTTCTGGCGTTTCTTCACGTTGAGGAGATCTACGCCTACGACAAGGAGAACGAAGCGCGGAACGCCTACGGCTCGCTGGATGCCTCGCATCCCTCGGTGGCCTATTTGAACCGGCAGCCGGGTCACTATGCGTCGGGACGGCTCGAGGTGATCCGCGTTCCGCCTCACTACGATTTCGTGGCGATTCGCCGGACGCCGGTCGAGCTGCGCAGCCATTTTCAGTCCCTGGGCTGGACCCAGATCGTCGCCTTTCAGACCCGCAACCCCTTGCACCGGGCTCACGAAGAGCTGACGAAGCGCGCGGCCGAGCAGATCGGCGGCGGCCTGTTGATTCATCCGGTTGTCGGTGTCACGAAGCCGGGCGACGTCGACCATTACACCCGCGTGCGCTGCTACCGCGCTCTGGTTGACAATTACTACGAGTCAGGCAGCGTCGTCTTGAGCTTGCTGCCCCTGGCGATGCGCATGGCCGGGCCGAAGGAAGTGCTGCTGCACGCGATCATCCGGCGCAACTACGGCTGTACTCATTTCATCGTCGGCCGAGATCACGCCGGGCCCGGCAAGGATTCGACGGGCAAGCCGTTCTATTCTCCCTATGCCGCGCAGGAGTCGATGGCCGCCCACGAGAAGCAGATCGGCATGAAAATGGTCGACTTCAAGCAAATGGTTTATCTGCCGGACGAGAATCGGTATTCACCGGTCGACGAGGTTCCGCCGGGTACCAAGACGGCCGACATCTCGGGCACCGACGTCCGCGACAAGTACCTGGCCAAGGGGCTTCAGCTTCCCGAATGGTTCAGCCGTCCGGCCGTCGCCGAGATCTTGAACGAGACCAGCCCGCCCAGGTTCCGCCAGGGGGTGACGATCTGGTTCACCGGTCTTTCGGGGTCGGGCAAGAGCACGGTCGCGCATGCCTTGATCGAACGGCTCGCCGAGTTCGGGCGGAATTGCTCGCTCCTGGACGGCGACGAGATCCGGACCCATCTCTCCAAGGGGCTGGGCTTCAGCAAGGAAGACCGCGATACGAACATCCGGCGCGTCGGCTACGTCGCCAGCATGGTGACGCTCCACGGCGGCACGACGATCTGCTCGGTGATCAGCCCGTACCGGTCGATCCGCGACGAGGCCCGCAAGATCTCCAAGGGCAACTTCGTCGAGATCTTTTGCAGCACGCCGATCGAGGTCTGCGAGAAGCGGGACGTCAAGGGGATGTATGCGAAGGCCCGCGCGGCCGTCGCCGATGGCAAGCCGATGGGGTTCACCGGCGTGGACGATCCGTACGAGCCTCCGCTCAATCCCGAGATCACGCTCGACACCAGCTCACTTTCGGTCCAGCAGTGCGTCGACCATATCATCGACCGGCTGCTCGAGCTGGGCTATATCTTGCCCCACGGACATATCGCTGAATGAGCTGAAGGAACGGGGTCGGTGCCGATTCGGCGGCTCGCTCCGGCACTCGGGAGGAAGGATTTACCGAGCATCGGGGACTGTTGTCGCCTTTCGCTCCGCGAAAGTATGGCTTCTCAATGAGCAACAGGCGATCCGATTCTAATATCAATGCGGGACACCTATTGTCGCCTTTCGCTCCGCGAAAGTCTGGCGTCTCAATGGGCAATAAACGATCCGATTCTAATATCAATGCGGGACGCCTATTGTCGCCTTTCGCTCCGCGAAAGTATGGCTTCTCTCGGAGTGGCTCTTCGTAGAACCAATGCACAACTTTCGCGGAGCGAAAGGCGACAATGGGATCTGAGGAGTTGAAACTTTCGCGGAGCGAAAGGCGACTTTGGTCTGGCCACAGCGCGAATACATTTAGCACTATTCATGGGTACGCATCTGTAGCTCTCTCAGCGGCTCACGCGGGCCGTGGGAACCGAATTCGACAACGAACCGGCACCCGCGGGGGACACGCCGGTTCGCTTGACGTGCACACGTTTCAAGGCCGGCAAGCCGGCCAGATGCGCCAGCCCGGAGTCAGTCACCCTCGTGTCATCGAGATCCAGGTCATGCAGCCGGGAAAGGCCCTTCAAGTGGACCAGGCCGGCGTCCGTGACCGCTGTGTCCTTGAGGACAAGTGTGTCAAGTTGGTAGAGTCCGGCCAGATGGGCCAACCCGGCGTCTGTTACGGATGTGTGCATGATACAAAGGTCGCGAAGCCCAGCGAGTCCGGCCAGGTGAGCCAGTCCGGCGTCAGTGACCTGTGTATCCCGAATATTCAGATTTTGAATTCCCGACAGTTCGCGGATGTGGGCCAGGCCGCCGTCTCCGACCGTCGTACCATTCAACTGGAGGAATCTCAGTTTGGTATAGCCGGCCACCGGGGCCAAACCGGCATCGGCGAGTGGTAGATCGACCAAGCTCAGGTATTCAACCGCCGTGAGGTGGCGCACAGGCTCCAGGCTGGTCACTCGACCCCCATGGATGTACAGCGACTCGAGGTGGGACATTCCCGCAAGCGGTTCAATCCATCGCTTGTGACCTGGGTCTTCCCCAGGTGCAGGAGCCGAAGATCGTTAAGCCCCTCCAGGTAGATCAGACCGGCATCGGTGATCTGTGGGCTGGAAAGTTGGAGCCACTGGAGTCGGGTCAGGCGCGCGACGTGAGCCAGGTCGCCATCGGTCACCGCAAAATGGAGCAGGCTGAGCACCTCGAGCTGTGAGAATCCATCCAGGTTCGCCAGGGCGGCTCCCGTGATCCCGGCGGTTTGATGCAACTCGAGCCATTTCAACCGCGAAAGTCCTCGAATCGCGGACACGCCGGTGTCGGTCACCGCATTGGCGGCGATCTGGAGCGCCTCCAGATGGTGCAGTCGGCCGATCAGAATCATCTCCGCGTCGCTGACACGATGGACGGCGTCGACACGAGTCACGGTGTCGAAATACTCGGAACCGACGCGGTCTACGAGCCATCTCGGCCAGAAAGGCTTGCGGGTGATCGCGGGGTTCGGCCCGGTCGATTCCCAGTCGTAATAGACTCTGCCGCCGGCCCGCGTGATGGCCTCCACAGTTTCGCGCTGGACCCGCGCACGATGGACAATCCAACCCGCTCCTCCTCCGAAAATCAGGACGATCGCCATGAGCGTCCGTACGCTGAAGCGGACCCTGGGGAGATGATGCCATGAAAATCTCAATGCTCTGCACGGCATCAATGCGTTCCTGGAGTTCTCCGCCCCGTCATCCGAATCGGATCAGCAACAACTGCGACGCGATGGCCATCGCTAGACCGGCGACTTCGTAGCGCTCAAACATCCGCGTCGTACACCCGCACCTGTCGCCAGTTGGGCTTGTTTTCGTCGATGAACTTGTGATGAATCGCTGAGTCTTGATACGCGTCGTGAGACGCCTGGGAATCGAACACGATGTGGAGGGCGACGTCGAAGTCTCGCACGTTGACCGGGCGAGTCAGGTTGGGATTCACGGTGCCGCAAGCGAAGAAAACGGTGCCGGGGTGGCCATTCAAGTACTTGCGGCAGTCGTCGATCATTTTCTGGATGGCGGCAGGGGAGGAATCATTGAGCGAAAAGAAGACGCTGTGGGCCAGCATGGTGTCTCTCGTGGTGAAACAAAGGAATGAACAAACCAGGGATCAAGCGGACGCCAGGACGTCGTGAATCGTCTCGCGGTTGACCGGGCGGATGACTCCTTTCTCGGTGATGATTCCGGCGATCAATTCGGCCGGCGTGACGTCGAAGGCAGGGTTATAGACGTCGACTCCGTCGGGGGCCGTCTGGCGGCCGAAGCCGTGGGTGATCTCGCGCGGGTCGCGCTCTTCGATCGGGATCGCGGCGCCGTCCTGGATCGACAGGTCGAAGGTGCTCGACGGGGCGGCCACGTAAAACGGAATGCCGTGGGCTCGGGCCAGCAGGGCAACACCGTAGGTGCCGATCTTGTTGGCGGTATCGCCGTTGGCGGCGATCCGATCGGCACCGACGACGACCATCTGCACTTTTCCTTCGCGCATCACCTGGGCCGCCATGTTGTCGCAGATCAGCGTCACCGGGATTCCGCGCCGGGAAAGCTCCCAGGCCGTCAGCCGGGCGCCCTGGAGCAGCGGCCTGGTCTCGTCGGCAAAAACCCGCAATGATTTTCCTTGCTCGTGAGCGGCAAACACAACGGCCAGGGCCGTGCCGTAATCGGCCGTCGCCAGGCCGCCGGCGTTGCAGTGCGTCAAGATCCCCTGCCCCGGCTGAACCAGAGCAGCCCCGTGCCGCCCGATCGCCCGGCACATGGCACGGTCTTCCTCGTCGATCCGCCGAGCTTCCGCCAGCAGCTTTTCCAGGATCGCCGCGCCGTCGTCCGGGACAGCTTCACTCAGGCAGGCTTCCATGCGATCGAGCGCCCAGAAGAGGTTGACGGCCGTGGGACGGCTGGTGCGCAGCGAGGCCGCGGCGTCTGCCAAAGCGCGGCGCACCAGGCTGGGTTTATCCCAGCCCTGGGACCGCGCCCGATCACCGCTCCATACGCCGCCGCGACCCCGATGGCGGGAGCACCGCGGACGCGAAGCGACTTGATTGCCTCCCAGACCGCCGGAACGTCGGCCAGATCGATCTCGACATATTCCGTGGGAAGACGGGTCTGGTCGATCAACCGCAAAAACCCAGTCGTCGTGTCGCCGACCCACCGGACCGTATCAAACGCAAGGGGTGGGCTGCCCTGGAGAATCGACATCATCAACCTCTCTCGCACCCAATCCTCGCCAGCCCAGCCGCTCGGCGCCCTTCAGTCGTCACTGTCGCCGTCATCGTCATCATCGTCGTCGTCCCCCTCGGCCTCCTCCGGATCAATCCAGGCGTAAAGCTCCGAGAAGACTTCCCAGATGTTGCGGAGCGCCGTCTTGACGTCGCCGGATTTGAGAGGGCCGTGTGGTCCCGCGTATCCGGCCACCTGGGTGGCAATCCGCAAGAGCTCGAGGTTTTGCCGCCTCATCTCGAGAAAGATCTGGCTCTGAGTGTCCAGCTCGAGGGCCTCTTCGAGAGCCTCTTCGACCTCATGCTCGTGCTCGTGCTCGTGCTCCTGGTCGTGCTCATGCTCGTGGTCGTGGCCATTGTCCTTGTCGGCATCAAAGTCGTTCTGGGTCATGGGATCAATCGCTCCGAAAACCTGATCGATGGATTGCAGCGGTTCGCGCTCTTCGCCATGCCGGCAGCCACGAGGCACTGTGAGGCCGCCGTGGCAGCCGATCTATTCTGACCAGATCGGGCCGTAGACGCCACGGTCAGGTGAGCGCGAGATCGCCGGCGCCGGCGGATACGGGCACGGATGACGGCCGCCGGTCGAGCGGATGAAGCGGCAATCCAAAGGTCGCGGCGACGGCCTGATTCGTCACGTGCCCCTCGTCAATATTCACTCCCTGGGCCACACCCGGATCGGCCGCCGCCAGGTTCCGCCACCCATGCCTGGCAAACTGGAGGACATAGGGCAAGGTGACGTTGCACAAGGCGTAGGTGCTCGTGCGACCGACTGCGCCCGGCATGTTGGTGACGCAGTAATGAACCACGCCGTCGACGACATAGGTCGGCTGGCGATGCGTCGTCGGACGGCTGGTGGCGACGCAGCCTCCTTGATCGATCGCGACGTCCACGATCACGGCGCCGGTTTTCATCAGGCGCAGGTCGTCCCGACGCAAGAGCCGTGGCGCCGCGCGCCGGTGATCAGCACGGCGCCGATCACCAGGTCGGCGCGCTCGATCGATTCGATGATCGTGTGGCGGTCGGAGTAAAGCGTGGTGACGTTGGGAGGCATGATATCGTCGAGGTAACGCAGGCGGTCGAGGTTGATGTCGAGGATTCGGACGGTGGCACCGAGCCCGGCGGCGACCTTGGCGGCATTGGAGCCGACGACTCCTCCGCCCAGGATGGCGATCTCGGCGGGAGCGACCCCCGGGACGCCCGAGAGCAGGATTCCGCGCCCTTCCTGCGGACGCTCGAGAAACTTCGCGCCTTCCTGGATGCTCATTCGTCCGGCGACCTCGCTCATCGGCGTCAAGAGCGGGAGCCCGCCGCGCGCGTCGCGCAGCGTCTCATAGGCGATCGCCGTCACGCCGCTGTCGATGATGGCCCGCGTGAGGGTCAGGTCGGCGGCAAAATGAAAGTACGTGAAGACGACCTGGCCCGGCCGCAGCCGGGGCCATTCCTCCGGTTGCGGCTCCTTCACCTTGACGACGAAGTCGGCCTCGGCCCAGATCTCGGCCGCCTCGGCCACGATCGGTCGCGCCGGCTGACTGGTACAGTGCGTCGGCGATCCCGCTTCCCAGCCCGGCACCGGTCTCGATCAGAACCGTGTGACCCGCCTGGGTCAGCTCCTCCGCGCCGACCGGAAGCATCGCCACGCGATACTCGTCCGGCTTGATTTCCTTGGGCACTCCCACCTTCATCAAAGCGACTCCCTCTCACGCCGAGGATCCAGCAAATCGGCCTGATCCGGCACGCTCCCGTCGCGCCGAGCCTATTCAGCCACGCCATTGGACCCGAGTGACCACTCTCAGTTATCCAGGTCGGAGAGCAACTCGTTGACTTCGTGGTTGAGAAACCGGGTGGCGAGGTCGAGATGGCTGCCGCGCTGGGCTTCACCAGCCCGGTCGGTGCGTGGCAGGGCGGTCTCGGGAGTCGCTTCATCAGGAGGCTGCCAGTCTCCGGACGGCGCACGCCGCCCGGCTCAATCTGCTTGCGAGAGCGCATGTAGAGCTTGATCGGAACGTCGCGGAACGGCAGCTTTTCGCGAAAATACATTGAGGAGGTAGCGCTGGTATGTCGGGTCGAAAAGCCGGGTGCTGTTCACGAACAAGACGATGGTTGGCGGGGCGACCCCGACTTGCGTGGCGTAATAGATTCGCGGGGCGCGGTTCTCGCGGCTGGCGGGGGGATGGGCTTCGACGGCCTCGCGGACGATCCGGTTGAGCGTGCCGGTGCTCACGCGCTTCCGTGCCTGCTTGAAGAGCGATTGCGAGAAGTTGATCAGCGCCTTCACGTTCCTTCCCGTGGTCGCCGTGATGAACGCCATGGGCATGTAGCTCATGTTGCGGAAGGCATACTGGACCATCGTGGCGAACCGGCCCATGTTTCCCATCGACGGATCAGCGGGGTCGCGCTGCATCAGGTCCCACTTGTTGATCGTGAAGATGCATGGCTTGTGCTCCTGGCTGATGTAGTCGGCCAGTTGCTTGTCGAGCCGGGTGATGCCCTCGACGGGATCGAGGAACAACAGGACGACGTCGGCTCGGCGGATCGATCGCTGGGCGCGGTGGAACGAATAGAAGTCGAGGTTGTCGCGGATCTTGGAGCTGCGTTTGATCCCGGCGGTATCGATCGCCAGAAACGGGACCTGGTCGAGCTCGAAGTGGACGTCGACCGAGTCGCGGGTGGTCCCCGGGCGTTCCGAGACGATCATTCGCTCGGCACGCGCCAGGGTGTTGATCAAGGTGGATTTGCCGGTGTTGGGCCTGCCGACGACGGCGATCTTCATCTCGGCGTTCACGGGCGCGGCTGCGTCGGCGGGAGGCAGCATCTCCTCGATCAGCCGCAACAACTGTTGCTTGTTGCGGTTCTGGTGAACCGACACCGCTATCGGCTTGCCGCGGCCCATCTTGTAGAACTCGGCGCCGCGGTGATCAAGCCCGGGGATGTCGGACTTGTTCATCACGAGGATCACCGGCGTCTTTAAATAGCGCAGCCGCTGCGCGACTTCCTCGTCAAGTGGCATGAGCTCGTCGCGGATGTCTACGACGAACAAGATCAGGTCGGCCTCGTTGAGTGCCACGTCGATCTGGCGTTCGACGTCTTCGCTCAGGTCATCGCGATCGACGATGCCGATACCACCGGTATCGAACAGCTCCATGAACCGCGGATTCTCGTCGTCGCCAAGCTGAACGAGCGAACTGACGCGGTCGCGAGTCACGCCGGCCATCTCGTCGACGATGGCGATCCTTCGCCCCGAGATCCAGTTGAACAGTGACGATTTGCCGACGTTCGGCCGGCCCACAATCACAACCTTGGGGAGTGCCATGTCAATCACCAGCCTATCGGTATTGGCGCGGAGACTCGGCGACGCCGGCAAGGAGGGATGACGAGCAATGATGGAAAAAAGATGGCCAGACGGCCGTGTTCCAACTTGTCTTCGCGTCGGTTCCGCACACGGGTAAAACGGGAACGGAATGAGTACCTGCCTATTATACGTCCACGGGTTCGGTTGCGGCAAATGGAGCGTCAGCGCAAAGGCCATGAAAAACTTGATCGCGACGATTACAATGACTGAGGGCACGCCAGATAATCCGGCGAAGGAAACTGTGAGGACAGCATGAGATGGAACGGATCGACCGGGGAGCCGGATTTCGTGTGCTGGATGGTGCCGCCCTGGTCGTGGGAGCGGCTATTGCCTCCATTCACATCCTGGGACTCTCGCGCGGCGACCTGTCCGGCCCGGCTTGGGTCATGGTTGCAATCACGTTCACCTGGGTCGCAGTGACCGCGGCGGGGCCGTTTGTGTACCTGGCACGCCGATTTTCGCGTCCGCCGCCTGGCTATCCCAAGCTCGGCGACCGGCTCTGGGCGATCCTGGGCGTCCCCTGGCTGGTGACCGCCCTGCTCCAGACGGCCTCGCCGGGCAGCGAGGCCAGGCACAATCCTCTGTTCACGACCACGTTGTCGGTGGGACTGGCCATCGTTTGTCTGATAGCCTGGGTTGTCGTGTGGAACACCTGGGTCATGGCGTCTCCCCAGGACGCCGCGCGGATTGAGGCTGCTCCCTGGACGAACCGAGTCGGACTCATCTTATCGATCACCTGGCCTGTTCAATGTGGTCTGGGCATGGTGGTCTTGAGTTAGGCGAAACGTGCTGGAATCCAAGCCTCGGTCACACCCCCAGATTCCGCTTGTGGACGGCCTGGCGCTGATCGTGGGCTATGGCCTGGCGGCCGAGCTATTTCGAGCGTGCTGGCCGTCGCGCCTGCCGGACCCGTTTCTGGGCGTGCCGGCTGTCGCGCTCTACCTCTGGCTGGGTCTGGCGATGAGCGGGCCGATTCTCTTGCTATGGCGCGGCCTGGCACGTCCGGCTGCGGCGCCGCCAGGCGCCCTGTCGTCGCAGCCCGCGAGAGCAACCTGGGCCGAGCTTGCGTGGCTCTTGATCGGGATGTACTGGATCGTGATCGGACTTTTCGTCATTCCGGCTCGCCTGCGCACGTTTCGGCTCGCCGATACGTTGCTCTTCGGCCTGGTTCCTCTGGTCGTCTCGCTCGGGTTCTGGCTGTGCCGTCCCAAGGTCTTGGCCGACTCGCAACCTAGCCGCGCCTGGACCCACACCACGGCCGTTGCGCTCCTGGCGACCTGGCCGATCGCCTGGATCTGTCTCATCGTCCTGGGCAAGACGCTGAGTTGATGGGATCCGGGCCGAGAAAAAGTCCGGAATCCTGAATCGATCGAGTCACGTTCTCGACACTACCATTGCGTCAGGATGACTACGGGCCAGGAGTGTCATTCATGCAGGAGGTCTCTAGGTCAGCAGCGCTCTTCGAGCAGGTCCAGATCCTGTTCCGCACCGGGACCGCGGCGGGCATGACGGACCGCGCACTCCTGGAGCGGTTTCTGGATCAGGGACGCGAGAACGGCGAGGCGGCATTCCAGGTCCTTGTCGAGCGTCACGGTCCGATGGTGTTCCGGGTGTGCAACCAGGCCCTCCGGGACCGGCACGCGGCCGAGGATGCTTTCCAGGCCACATTTCTGGTGCTGGCCCGGCAAGCGCGATCGATTCGCAAGGCGGATTCGCTGGAAAGCTGGCTCTTCGGGGTCGCCAGCCGGGCTGCGGCGCGAATCCGGATGCTCGAAGCGCGGCGACAGCAGTGCGAGCGGCGACTGGCGAACGTCCGGGCTGATGGCGAGTCGGATGTGCCTGACCCGTCAGAAAACTGGCCCGAGCTCCATGCCGAGATCGCGCGGCTTCCCGAGAAGTACCGAATACCAATCGTACTTTGCTACTTCGAGGGTCTGACGCACGAACAAGCGGCGGGGCGGCTTGGCTGGCCGGTCGGGACCGTGAAGACCAGGCTTTCGCGCGCCGCGACCAGCTCAGGTGGCGTTTGCAGCGTCTCGTCGGGTGCGGTCCCTTGCCATTGATTCCGAGCGAGTGTCTCCGACCCCTGGGCGTCGCCCGGGTTCCCCGGCTGCTCGTGGATTCAACGGCGACGGCAGCAGCCCGGTACGTCCTCGGAACTGGTGCCGGCGGTCTCATTTCTTCTGCGGTGCTCGGGATCACAAAGGGAGTTTTGAGAATCATGTTGATCAACAAAATGAGAGTCGCCCTGGTCGCAATTCTCGGCGTGCTGGCGCTCGGATTGGGTGCGGTCGCGCTGGCTCGGCAAGCTGCCGGCGACCGGCCAGCCGATGGCCGGGTGCACCCGGCGGCCACGCTGGCGAAGGACGCGCCGACACCGAACGATGATCACGAAGTCTCACCGCGACCGACGGCAGCGAACGACCCGCCGCGGCCCACGTTCCTCCGCCTGGTTGGCCGGCTTTGGTATCCCGAGGATAAGCTGCACCCCATCCAGCCACGATTTGACTGCTTGATCGAAAGAGTATTCGTCGGTTTCGGAGAGGCCGTCAAGAAGGGCGATCCGCTGCTCCAGGTCTCCAGCGCAGATTTGGCCGCCGCCAAGAACGATTACCAGGTGACGTACGCCGGGTGGCGCCGAGCCCTCGATGACGAGGCCAACGTCCCGACCGGGCCAGCAAAAACGCGGGCCCAGATCGACGGAACCCAGAAATTGATCCAGATGAAAAGCGCCAAAGACAAGCTCGTGAACTACGGCCTGACCGAGGAGGAGATTGAGCACTTGATCAAGCCTGGGCAGTCTACTGATAATAAAAGGATGACGATACGATCTTCTGTGGATGGGTTGGTCATCGCGGGATGCCGTCGTGGGGAACCTCTATGACGCGAAGGACACTTTGCTCAAGATCGTCGTGGATGACTCGATCGATGTCACGGGCGTCATCGATCCGCGTGATGCCCCGTATGTCGAAATCGGCCAGCGCATGATGGTCAACTTTCCCTACAGCGACCGTTCCGAAGCCGCCAAGGTGAAATCCATCGTCCGTGAAGTCGACCCGCGGGGACTCGGGAAGGTCACTCTCGGGGCCTCGATTCCCAATCACGATCACCAGCTCAAGGCCGGGATGTTTGTAAATCTCCAGTTGGAGCTTGGGCCCGCGCCCGATCGCCGCGCGCGACCGTCGCTGCCGTGCCTCGGAAATCCAGCCCGAGCCTGGAAGAGCGGTTGACCGATGTGGAGCGCAAACTGGAACGGATCGTCGATGAAAAGGACATCCGATCCACGAATGCCAAGATCCTGGAAGGCTTGGGTGAGCTGGAACGGAAGCTTGATAAAGCGCTCAAGGCCCGGCCGGGCGAATGAGAAGTCTGACGGACCAGAGATCGATAAACCACTCGATGCATTTCGATTTATTGCACCTGGAGCACCCGTCTGACCCTCGCTGAGGGAGAGGTATTCGTCACCAATAGCTCCGACTGCGTGCGGACGGCTGTGGTGAGGGGTCGACTGCAGCAACGGCGCGCTTCGCGTCGAATGACTCGCCGCAAAAAACTGTGGCCAGCGTGAGAGCCGCAGCGCTGCCAGACACCTGCGAGCGGCGCGAGCAGTCCCCGCCGCTCGACGCTTTGGCCCGCGTGAAAGCCGCGGCGCCGCCAGACACTGGCTCCCTCTCCCTCCGGGAGAGGGCTGGGGTGAGGGTCGGGTTGATCAAGTTTAGCGATGGGGCGCATCGGGCGATTCAAGTTGAGAAGGCTCGCGGTGGCGCTGGTCGCGAAGGCTCTCGGTGGCGCTGGCCCTCACCCCAGCCCTCTCCCCCGGGAGAGGGAGCCAGTAAAATGGATCGACCACCAGTGCGATGTGGCGCTCAGCCCTCTCCGCAACGACAGGGAGCCACAAACAGTCCCTCGGCTGCTGGTGTGTTGCGGCGCGGCCGCTGGCGTCTCCGGCAGGTGCCAGAAAAAAACCCCTCCCTGTGAGCCCCTGACCCCCCCTTCACAAGGGGGGGAAAGGGATTGTTTGCGAGGGACTTGTGCCTAACTGGAACCTCTTTCGCAGGTTGACGTCTCGATCCGGTTCATCCTTCATCCTTCAGCCCTTCCCAGGCTCACGAGTCTTCGCCCGAGGCTTTCTTCTTCATCTCCTCGGTCAAGGGCGGCGCCCAGTCCGGCTTGAGGCCGGCTTGCTGGCGCAGCCAGGCCATCCATTCGTCGTCGAGCCGCTGGGCGGCCTGGTCGCGTGCAGACATCTTGTAGCGATACTCATCGCCGTTGTCGGCGTAAAGCGCGGCGAACGTCGCGGGGTCGCGACGATCGAGCGCCATGACGTAGAAGACGCTGCGCGGCTGGTTGGGGGCCACGGCGACCGCTCCGGGCTCGAGGCCGAAGTAGGCGTTCCGGAACTCTGCGCCGACGTGGGGGACATCGGGCATCACGCTCTCATCGGGAACCGGCGTGTCGAGCTGGCTGGCATTGAAGACAAACTGGCGCCTCGGTGTCGGAGGAATCGTCACGACGCGGTACCCCTCGATCGTCGCCTCCTTGATCGTTCCGCCCTTCTTCTTGAGCTCGGCGGCAAGCTGGTCGGCGCTCTTCTCGGCGAGGATCCGGGCCTGCACCGTCTTGCACGCCACGATCACGTCGCTGCGAACGTCGGCCAAGTCGGGTACATGCGGTGCGATGTCCTGGATCTTGCGGACCAGGAACCGCAAGCCGATCACGTCGGTCAACTCCTCCGGCTCGAAGAGCCCCTTCTTGGGGTCGAATAACTCGTCGGCAAACTTTCGGCCGCTGCTCAAACGGCTCGTGCCGACCTCGGCGCCGGAAATCGCTCCGTAATTCTCGGCCTCTTCGCGCGAAAGCAGCTTGGTGACCTCGTACGACATTCCCTCGCGCTGGGCCAGTTCTTTCACATTCGGAGACACGGGCAGCACGGCCGTGGCCTTGGGGTTCTGCTTCCGCGCCTCCTCCAGCTCGTCGACAGCCGTGCTGTAGTCATTCGCAAACGGAATCATCACGTCGTCCTTGATCGAGCCGAACTGGTCGGTGATCTTGGCCTGCGCTTTCTCTTCCGCGACCCGTGTCGCCAGGGTCGAGCGGACGTCGTCAAACGGCCTGAGGATCGGGGGCGTGAGACTGGGCTGGCCGGCGAACAAATCGACGGGCAGCTCGGACCGCGTCGGGTATTCGTTTTTGTGGTTCTCGTACGCGGTGCGCAGCTCGGTCTCGGTCAGCGTGTCCTTGATGCTCTTGGCCACCGCGTTGCTGTCGACCGAAAGGATCTCGAACTGGATCTGGCGGGGCACCTTGAAGCCGGGATTCTCGCTCTCGGGGTCGGGCAGCACATCCTTGTATTTTTCGTACATGGCCCGGATCTCGGCGTCGGACGGCTCGGGGACCTTGGCAAGGAACTTCGCGACCGGGATCTCCACAACCTTGGCCGCTACACGCTCGTTCTGGTCGCGGTAGACCCGGAACACGTCGTAGGGGGTCACCAGCGGCCTGCCGATCAGGAACCGCATGTTCTTGAGGCGAAGTTGGTTGGCGATGTCGGTCAGGAGCTGGTCGCCGGTCACGCGGACGTTGAGCCGCGACAGCATGATCTCGAACAAGTCGCCGTTCATCTGATGGTTGGTGATGATTTCGAGGAATTCCCGGCCCAGCTCGGGCCCGGCGGGAATGCCCAGGCGGTCGGCCTCGTGCTGGAGAATCAAGGCGTCGACCATGTCGCGCTCCTTGATGTCGCCGAACCATTGACGGCCCAGATAGGGAGTGATCTCCGCCACGAACACGTTGGCGAGGTTCCGCTGTTCCTGCATTTCCCGGAGCTTGCTGCGGTAGATCGTCCGGCCGTAAATCGTGGCGATCTCCTGATCGTGGCCGGCGAAGCTCGCATTGAACATGCGCGGCACGCTGTCGGAGATCACGAAACCAGCCATCGCCAGGATGCCCAGGACGGTCAGGAGCTTCTTCTGATGGCGACGAAATACCTCAAACGGCATGGATGTTCCTCGAGTTTCCAAAAGCCCCGGTGCGTCCCGCCCAAACCCCCCCTGCGAGATGCCGCTTCGGAGCACCCCCCCTTGACAGGCACCGATACCCTAGCTTATGTCGCTTATGGAGCGGCACTCGGCGTGATCGACCTTGCCGAGCTATCCTCATCGTAGCAAGATTGACCGAAACGACAATCGCAAAGACCGCGTCGATCAGCGGAGCAATCGTGATGCAAGATCGACGGAACGCTTTTTCTGGAAACAGGATAAGGTAGGACACCCCGTGGCTGAAAAGACCAAGGAATCGATCGTCCCCGCCAGTGGATCTGGCAAAAAGGCGCCAGCAACCGAGCGCTCACCGGCCAAGCGGTCCGCGGCCGCTCCCAAGGCGTCTCGAAAAAAATCGAGCGGGGAAAATCAATGGGCGGAGAACGGCGACCGGCCGGGGCTCGTGATCGTCGAGAGCCCGAAGAAGGCACGCTCGATCAGCAAGTTTCTCGGGTCGTCCTACGTGGTCAAGGCGAGCATGGGACATGTTCGCGATCTGCCCAAGCGCAAACTCGGCCTCGACGTAGCCCAGGGTTACAAGCCGTCTTACGAGATCGTGCCGGCGAAGAAGGAGACGATCGGCGAGCTTGAAGCGCACCGCCGCCCGCGCCGGTTTGGTGTATCTGGCGACCGACCCCGATCGCGAAGGCGAAGCCATCGCCTGGCACTTGCAACAGGCACTCGACCTGTCGAATGACCGCGTTCGGCGCGTCAGCTTCCACGAGATCACCGAGCGTGCTGTCAAGGATGCATTTGGCCAGTCCGGTCCGATCAACATGGAAATGGTCAATGCGCAGCAGGCGCGCCGCTTCCTCGATCGGTTCGTGGGCTATCAGCTCAGCCCGCTGCTCTGGAAGAAGGTCGGGGCGCGCAACCTGAGCGCCGGCCGCGTCCAGTCGGTCGCCGTCCGCCTGATCGCGGACCGCGAGACGCGAGATCCGCGGCGTTCGTCACCGAGGAGTACTGGAAGATCGCGGCGACGGTGTGTCCAGCCGGCGCCGACCGATCGCCGCCGAATCAGTTCAAGGCGGCCCTCGCCGAGTACAAGGGCGCCAAGTTCGAGGCCAAGACCGAGGCCGACGCCCACGCCGTGCGGGATGCCCTGCGAGCACGTGCCCTACGTCGTTTCCAAGGTCGACGAGACCGAGAAGCTCGACAAGGCCGAGCCGCCGTTCAAGACCAGCACGCTCCAGCAGCAGGCGGCCATCCGGCTGCGGTTTCCGGGCAAGAAGACCATGAAGGTGGCCCAGGAGCTGTACGAGGGCATCGACGTCGACGGCTCCGGGCCCGTCGGTCTCATCACCTACATGCGTACCGACAGCCTGCGGGTCTCCGACGAGGCCATGACGGCCGTTCGCGATCGAATCAAGAGCCGACTTCGGCGACCGCTACCTTCCCGCCAAGCCGATTCGTTATGCCGCCGGCAAGATGGCGCAGGAGGCCCACGAGGCCATCCGGCCCACCGACCTGAACCTCACTCCCGACCAGATCAAGAAAACCCTGACCCACGACCAGTTCCGGCTCTATCAGCTCATTCTACGCGCGGTTCCTCGCCAGCCAGATGGCGCCGGCGGTCTTCATGGTCACCGACGTGGCGATCACTGCCGGCGACGGGCTCTTCAAGGCACAGGGCAAGGTCCAGAAGTTCGACGGCCACCGCCGCGTCTGGCCGCACCACGGCAAGCAGGAAGACGCGCTGCTGCCGAACTTGACCGTTGGCCAGGCGCTCGATCTGCACGGGCTCGACGCCACCCAGCACTTCACTCAGCCGCCGCCCCGGTACAGCGAGGCGACGCTGATCAAGGCCCTCGAAAAAGAGGCGATCGGCCGGCCCAGCACGTACGCCCCGATCATCCAGACCATCCAGGACCGCGGCTACGTCGAGCAGAAAGAGCGGCGGTTCCACGCCACCGATGCTGGGCATGGCGGTCACCGATCTCTTGGTCGAGCAGTTCCCCAAGATCCTCGACCTGAAGTTCACCGCCCACATGGAAGACAAGCTCGACGACATCGCCTCGGCCAAGGCCGACATGATCAAGGTTCTCGACGAGTTCTACTATCCGTTCCAGGAAGAGCTCAAGGTCGCCGAAACGCACACGGAGCGCGTCCAGATCCCGACCAGCGAGACCTGCCATCTGTGCACGCGCCCATGGTCCTCAAGTTCGGCAAGACCGGCCAGTTCCTGGGCTGCTCCAAGTATCCGGACTGCAAGGCGACGCGGCCCCTAGGCGGCCAGCCTCGCGCCGAAGCCGTCGCCAGCGAGCACGCCTGCCCGAAATGCGGCAAGAACCTCTTGATCCGCGAGAACAAGCGGGGCGAAAAATTCCTGTCATGCTCGGGCTTCCCTGAGTGCAAGGAGTCGTTCAATATCGACCCGGAGGGCAACCCGGTCCGCTCGGCCGTCGAGACCGAATACAAATGCGAGAAATGCGGCAAGCCGATGATCCTGCGCCAGGGGCCACGAGGTGCGTTCCTGGGCTGTACAGGCTACCCCAAGTGCCGCAACGCGGTCCCAGTCGACGACCAGGGCCGCCCGGTTCCGCCGGTCAAGGTCGAGGTCACCTGCACCAAGTGCGGCGGTGCCATGGCCGTCCGCCGCGGCCGCCGGGGTCCGTTCCTCGGCTGCCTCAACTATCCCAAATGCCGCGGCACGGCACCCGTTCCGGATGACCTCAAGGAACAGCTCGCCGACCAGGCCAACCAGGCTGCCCCGACCCCGGCAACGGATCTCGAAGTCGATCGCGGTCGAGGAGACCTGCGAGCAGTGCGGCGGCCCGATGCTCGTCCGCCGCAGCCGCCGCGGCTTTTTCCTGGGCTGTGCCCAGTACCCCCAGTGCAAGGGTACTCGCCAGCCCGGCGAGGCCACACTCGCCAAGATCAACGAGCTGGTGAAGGTTTGAGGACGGCCGCTGCGCCGCTCGGGTCCAACCGGTCGAGCCGGCTGCGCTGCGGCCCCGGACCGGTCGCGGCACGCCGCTTGAACCGGTCAGGTTGGCTGGACGGCGCAGGTTCCCTTGGCCGCGGGAACGGCCCGGCCGACCGCCAGCGCGTAAGCCGTCGCATAGGTCCGGCAGTGCGAGATCGAGATCAGGATGTCGCCGATGCCTGCTTGAGAGCGCGATCTCGCGGGCGGCGCCGCACACCATCACCTGGGGTCGTCCGTCGTGGGCCGTGGCGAACCTCGATATTGGTCCAGGCAATCCCGTGGCTCCGCCCGGTTCCCATCGCCTTCAGAATGGCCTCCTTGGCCGCCCAGCGCCCGGCGAAGTGCTCGATCGCGTGCTTGCGCGACTGGCAGTAGCGGATCTCGCGCTCGGTGTAGATACGGCGGAGGAACAGCTCTCCGTGATTCTCGATCATCTTGCCGATACGCGGGCACTCGATGATGTCGGTGCCGATTCCCAGAATCTCCATGCCATTTCCCCTTGACCAGGGCCGCTCAAGACGAGGCCCGTTCGCCTCGCCCGGATCGATCGCCTTTTTCAGGCGAAGCGAGCTGGATAAAGTCTACTCGCCCCGCTTCGGCCGGCCAAGGTGAAGCTCCCCCTCTTTCCACCCTCCAGAGATAAGACCGCCATCGACCAGGAGCGCCCTTTTGTGCCCACGGCAAGATCCATCGATAAGCTCCTGGAGCCCCGTTATACTATTCCACGTGACCGCCTTAAGGGATGGTCTCCAGGCACTCACACAGAACAGGAACTGCGGGCTGCCCAAAACCGCCCAAGGTATAATCATCAATGGATTCGATGGCTGATCTCACGCCGGCCCAGCGCGAGGCCGTGACACACAGAGAAGGCGCGCTCCTTGTCCTGGCCGGCGCAGGCTCCGGCAAGACCCGGGTGATCACTCGCAGGGTGGCTCATCTGCTCTCCTCGGGAATCAAGAGCGACCAGGTTCTCGCCTTGACGTTCACCAACAAGGCCGCGACCGAGATGCGCGAGCGGATCGAGGTGCTCTCGCCTTTTTCGCGGGTCTGGGTCGGCACGTTTCACGGCTTCTGCGCCCGGATGCTGCGGAAGTACTCTCCGCTGGTGGGCATCGATACCGGGTTCTCGATTTACGATCAGAACGACCGCGTCCGCTCGATCAAGGCGGTGATGGACGTGCTCGGGTGGGACGAGTCGGGCTACAGCGCCGAGAAGGTCGAAACCTCGATCAGCCGAGCCAAGAACGACCTGATCGGCCCCGACGTCTGGAAGCGCCGCGCCGTCGACCGCCGCGGCCGCTTGCTCGCCCAGGTCTACGAATCCTACGAAGAGCGGCTGAGACTGGCCTCGGCCGTCGATTTCGACGATCTGCTGGTGCACATGGTGGCGATCCTCAAGGCACACAAGGACGTCCGCGCCGAGCTGGACGCCCGGTTTCGATATGTGCTCGTCGATGAATATCAAGACACCAACATGGCGCAATACGCGATCGTGCGCGCACTGTCGAGGGATTATCCCAATATCTGCGTCAGCGGCGACCCCGACCAGTCGATCTACGGATGGCGCGGAGCCAACCTCTCCAACATTCTCGAGTTTGAATCCGACTTTCCCGGCTGCAAGGTCGTCACGCTCGACCGGAATTACCGCAGCACCAAGAACATCATCCAGGTCGCCGACCATCTGATCCGGTTCAACAAGAACCGCAAGCCCAAGGCTCTGCGCACCGAAAACCCGGTCGGGGACCCGGTCGAGCTGACAATCTACCCGCGTGAGACCGACGAGGCCGAGGGAGTGGCCGCGACGATCACGGCTTTGGTACAGGACGGCGAGCTCCGTCTCGCCGACTTCGCGGTGTTCTGCCGCGTGACGGCGCTCACACGTCCCTTCGAGCAGGCCTTTCGCTCCGCCGGCATTCCCTACCAGATCGTGGGGGGAGTGGCCTTTTATGAGCGCCTGGAGGTGAAGGATGTGCTGGCTTACCTCAATCTGCTCACCAATCCCAAGGACGACATGGCCTTTACTCGCGTGGTCAACGTGCCGCCCCGGGGCCTGGGCAAGACGTCGCTCGACCACCTCGCGGCCGCCGCGCGGCAGCTCAACATTCCGCTTCTGGCGATGGCCCGGCAGCGCAGCTCGATTCCTGCCCTCAAGGAAAAGGCCGCACGGGCGTTCGAGGAATTCGGCCGGTTGCTGGAAGACCTGGCGGCCGTGCGCGAGGCGCCGGCCGACGAGCTGATCCGCGAGCTTCTGACTCGCACCGGGTACCGCGAGCATTTAGCAGCAGAATCGCGCGGCGGAGGCGAGGACCGGCTGGCAAACCTCGACGAGCTGATCCAGGCCGCCCGTGAGTTCGACCAGGCCCACCCGGGGGCGCCGATCCAGGATTTTCTGTCCGAGGTCACGCTGGCTTCGGCGATCGACCGGTGGGACCAGGAGACCGGCGCTGTCACGCTCATGACGTTGCACGCGGCCAAAGGGCTCGAGTTTCCCGTCGTGTTCATCGTCGCGCTCGAGCAAGGGCTCTTGCCCCACGCCCGCGCAGGCCTCGACCCGAGCGAGCGCGAGGAGGAGCGCCGGCTCTTCTTCGTGGGCATCACCCGCGCGCGCGGCGACTCTACCTGAGCCGGTGCCGGGTTCGATCGTTCCGAGGCCAGCAGCAGGCCGCGACGCATTCGGAGTTTCTGCAAGAACTGCCGGAAGGGCCGATTCTGGTGCGCGACTTCTCGGGCGTCGGCCGGGCCGAGCCGCGGTTCGCCACGCACGGGAGCTGGCCGGCCGAGCGCTCCGAACCTCGAGCGAATAGAGCGCCTCAAGATTACCGGATGATGACGGCGGCCGATCTGGTGCACAACCGGGGCGCCGGCACGGAACCACGGGCATCTGGGCCGGGCGATCTCGAGCGGTTCCAGCCGGGGACCACGGTCATGCACCCCGACTACGGGATCGGCCGGATCGTGTCGATCGAGGGCGCCGGCGCGGAGCGCAAGGGCCGCGTGGCGTTCGCGGTCGGGCCCCCGCGAACGTTTGTCCTGTCCAAATCGCCGCTCCGGCCCCTGCCCAAGCCTGCCCCGAACGGCCCACGGGCCGTGGGAACCAGGGGCGGTGGCCCCGTCGACCCCGCATAGCCTGGCACGCCCGTCTACGCCCTGGGAGAACGACCGTCATGCCGCGCCTGGGAGTCAACATCGATCATGTCGCCACGCTCCGTCAGGCCCGCGGCGGCCGCGAGCCAGACCCGGTCTGGGCGGCTGTGCTCGCCGAGCTGGCAGGCGCCGATGGCATCACCATCCATCTGCGCGAGGATCGCCGCCACATCCAGGACCGCGACCTGACCCATCTCAAAGCGACCGTCCAGGTGCGCCTCAATCTCGAGCTGGCCCTCAATCCACAGATCCTCGCCATCGCGCTGGACACCCATCCCGACCAGGCGACCTTCGTTCCCGAGCGCCGCGAAGAGGTCACGACGGAAGGCGGTCTCGACGTGATCGGCAATCGCTCCAGCCTGCAAGAGGCGCTCGAAAAGTGTCGCGGTGCCGGCATCGAGGCGGCCCTCTTCATCGATCCCGACCTCGATCAGGTCCAGGCCGCCATTGACCTGGGCGCCCAGGCGGTCGAATTGCACACCGGCCGCTACGCCCTGGCGCCCGCTGGAGAAATGCGGCGCCGGGAGCTAGAAGCCCTCCGCCGCGCCTCCGCACTGGTCGTCGCTTCCGGTCTCGAATTGCACGCCGGCCACGGCCTCAATTATCAAAACGTCGGGCCGGTTGCTGGGATCGATCGCATGCAAGAGCTCAACATTGGTCACAGTATCATCAGCCGCGCGGTGTTCGTCGGGCTGAGACAGGCCGTGGAGGAGATGAAGACCTGTATCGCAACCGGACTCAACATGTCTGGTGAATTCTGTGGTCGATGATTTTTCGGGCGGTTTTCGCTGGTTTCTGGCCGCCAGGTCACCGACGAATTTATCGCTGGACACGATTTCCGGGTCTGCCTGCTTCACTTTGGACGCCGACTACTATAAGATTCGTTATGGTTCAACCCATGGTAGTACGATCGTTGTGACGTGCGGACAGGGCTGGCATGCCAACCAAAGGACGGTTCTTCGCCGGATGTACTGTAGCGCTCGTGACTCCGTTTCGCGACGGCTCCGTTGACGAAGCGGCCCTGCGGCGATCGGTCGAGTGGCATATCGCGCAGGGCACGCCGATCATCAGCCCCGTGGGGACGACGGGCGAATCGCCGACGCTCACGCACGACGAGCACGAGCGCGTGATTGCAATAGTCGTGGAGACGGCGGCCGGTCGAGCCAAGGTGATGGCGGGCACTGGCTCGAATGCGACGGCTGAAGCGATTCGCCTGACCCGGTTCGCCGCGCGCGCCGGCGTGGACGGGGCACTTCTGGTGGCCCCGTACTACAATCGCCCGAGCCAGGAGGGCATGTACCGGCATTTCGCGGCGATCGCCGAGTCCACCGATCTCCCACTGGTTCTCTACAACGTGCCGGCTCGCACTGGCCGCAATGTCGAGCCGGAGACGATCGAGCGGCTGGCCTCGGTTGGTCCTGTGGTGGCGGTCAAGGAAGCGGCCGGGTCGCTCGACCAGGTCAGCGAACTGGTCGCGCGCACCGACCTCACCATCCTCTCGGGTGACGACAGCTTGACTCTGCCGATGCTCGCGGTGGGTGCGGAAGGCGTTGTCTCGGTGATCGCCAACCTGATTCCGCGCGACGTGATCGCGCTCGTCGACGCGTTCCAGAACGGCCGCACCGAGGTTGCACAGAAGCTGCACATCCGGTTGTTCCCCCTGTGCCGCGACCTGCTTTCCCTGGCCCCCAATCCTGTCCCGGTCAAGACCGCGCTTGCGCTATTGGGCCGAGGAAACGGCGAGCTCCGACTGCCGCTCTGCTCGCTTGACGAGCGGTCGACCAGCCTCTTACGCGCCAGCCTCGTGCGTTATGGCCTCTTGACTGATCAACCGTGATGCGTATAAGACTAGTGGGTGGCAATGATTTGTTTGATCGATTCGATTCATCCTTTCGATCTCCCTTTAAGGGCGACGGAAGCGACAAAAGAACGGGAGGTGCTAACACTCAACAATCATTGATTCCAGGCAGCTACGGGACTGTCCGAGGCAGGCCCCGCACCTTGAGGCCGGTATCAGAGACATCGATGACCGTCGCCTCTTCCCGCCGTCAGATTCGTTCGCAACGACTCATCGTCAAACAAGCGTGATCTCGACCGGCCGCGCGGGTCGCTTAAAGCTGCAAGGCCGATCGCAGAGTTTTGGTCCGTTCATTCGTACTGTTTTGGTTTCGCCCGAAATTCATCTTGATTCAGGCCGGCTTGGAGCCGGCACCAGTGCGTTTTTTTCCCCAAAAGTGCGAGGTATTTTCCCATGGCACGCAAAGACTCCAAGCGTTCCGGTTCCAATGGCCAGGCCGTCCAAACGGGCCCCGAGGTTTCCGATCAGTCGGTTCGCGAGCTTGCTCAGGTTTTCAAGCTTTTGAGCGATGAGACCCGGCTGCGCATTTTGTTCTATCTGGCGCTCTCGCCCAACGCCGAGCTGCACGTGACCGACTTGTGTCACCGCCTCGGCCAGAGCCAGCCCGCGGTGAGCCATCACCTGGCACTCTTGCGGGTCTCGGGCCTGATCGAATCACGGCGAGAAGGAAAGCACAACTTCTACAGCGTGCGCACCGACCACTTCGGCGAGCTTCTGCTCAGCCTGTTCTCGGCCGCCGGTGACAGTCCGCGGAACAAGAAGTACCGCTTCCACGACTTCGTCTTGACCTACTCGGGAGAGTGAGCGAACTCTCCGCGGTTGCTCTGGTGACATGGCCGGAGCGTGCGTGTCACCCCCTCCAGGTCTGGATCGAAGCGGCTGCGCCATTTCGGCGCACCCCACCCTGCCGGGTTAGCCTGGCCTGCGCGATTTTGAGGATGAGCGGACCTGGCCCGGCGCGTTTCTTGCGCTGCCGGGTCGGTCCGCGCGCGTTTTTGCATGCGCCAAACTTCCGGGTTCGCCTTGACCCGTTTTGGGGTTCCATGCAAAATGCCACCCTCGCCATCAGGTGCCCGGGGAATTGGTTGCGAGATCACGGTAAAAAAGGAGTTCTACCGATGGTTGTTTCGACTCGCGGGATCCTCGCGATCGCGCTCGGTGCGGCGGGGCTGGCCTTCCTGGTCGGGCCGTCGCTCGGCCAGCAACAGGATGGCGCCTTCCGGAAGGCGGCCACGCCGTCGGGGGGCACGCAGCCGCCGCCCGCGGCCGCTCCGATCATCGGCACGATCGACATCGATGCCGTCTTCAAAGGCTACGACAAGTTCAAGGTCGCCAACAAGGAATTCAATGCAGCCTTGCTCGCGCCAGAATGAGATGATGAAGCTCAAGAACGAGGCGCAAGAGGAAGCCCAGATGCTTTCCAAGCTGACGCCGGGCACCGAGGACTTTCGCAGGCACGAAAATCGCGTGACCGAGCTCAAGGCGCGGTTCGACGCGGGGCGCGAGCAGGCCCAGCGCGAGTTCTCGCTCCGCGAAGCCGAAAACGTCGCCACGATCTACAAGGAAGTCCAGCAGATGGTGGTTCGGTGGGCGAAGCATCGCGGAATGAACTACGTGCTCAAATATACCGATCCGCAGAAGCAGCAGATCACGGGAGCCGATCCCAACTCGGTGATGAACGCGATCAGCAGCACGGTCGTTTACGCCGACCCACAGAACGACATCACCAACGACGTGATCTACAACCTCAATCGCATGTACAAGGCAATGGCCGGTCCAGCCGCCAAACCGGCGGCCGAAGTCCCCGCCCAGGCCGGCAAGCCATCCGATATCGATCGGAGATAACCCCGAGCGAGCGGTCGCCAGAGAGCGTTTAGACCGATCGGGCCGGCTGCAATGGGACGGGTCGAACGCGGACAGGCTGGTGCCGCGTTGACAGACCGAGGGACGACCGTTCGCCGGCCTCGATGCCGGGAGAGCTAGAGGGGCCGGACCGGAGCCTGGCTGGCGCTCGCTTGCAAGGGCAATTGAAGGGGCTGCGGATGCAAGGAAGCACGCGTTGGAAGCGCACGCTCGCGCACTCAGCCTCGGTGCACGGAGTCGGCTTCTTCCATGGATCCGACGTGACGTGCCGGTTCCTTCCAGCCGAGGCAGGAACCGGCATCGTGTTCGAGCGCACGGATCTGCCCGAAAAGCCGACGGTACCGGCGCGGATCGACCGGGTCGTTCCCTCGGAGCGCCGCACTGCCATCCAGCAAGGGGCGGCGTCCGTGGAGATGATCGAGCATGTGATGGCGGCCTTGGCGGGCCTGCGCATCGACAACTGCCTGATCCAGATCGACGCCGGTGAATGCCCCGGCTGCGACGGTTCAAGTCGCCCGTTTGTCGAGGCCCTCGACAAGGCCGGTACGGTCGAGCTAGGCCGGACGCGCCAGGCCTTGGTGATCGAAGATTCCGTGAGCGTGCGCGACGGCGACGCCGTGCTCGGGGCCGGCCCCGGGATGCCAGGGCAACTGACCCTCGCTTATCACCTCGACTACGGCTCGGACGGCCCGATCCAGGCGCAGAGCTTCAGTGTGGGACTCTCTCCCCGATCGTTCCGCGACCAGCTCGCCGGCAGCCGGACCTTTGTGCTGGAATCCGAGGCGCATGCACTGCGGGCCGCCGGCATCGGCGCCAGGACGACGCCGGCCGATCTCCTGATCTTTGGACGGGACGGCGTGATCGGCAACACGCTGCGGTTTGATGACGAGTGTGCTCGTCACAAAGTGCTCGACCTGGTGGGCGACCTGGCGCTCCTGGGTTTCGACCTGCACGGGTCGGTGATCGCGCATCGCTCGGGCCACCAGACCAATCATGCTCTGGTTCGCAAGCTGCTCGAAGCTGCTCGACAAGCCAGTGGGACCGCCGCCCTGAGGGGCCCCGAGCGACCGGAGGGCGTGCTCGATATCCGGCGAATCATGGATTTGCTGCCGCATCGTTATCCGTTTCTCCTGATCGACCGGGTGCTCGAGCTGGTGCCGGGCCGCCGGGTGGTGGCCGTCAAGAACGTGAGCATCAATGAGCCGTTTTTTGCGGGTCATTGGCCCGGGCTGCCGATCATGCCGGGCGTGCTCATCATCGAGGCGCTCGCTCAGGCTGCCGGCATCCTGATTTCCAAGAGCATCGACAACCTCGCCGGCCGGGTTGCCGTCATCGCCTCGATCAACGGCGTCAAGATTCGACGCCCGGTGGTACCCGGCGATCAGCTCCGCCTGGAAGCCAACGGCCAGCGGTTCAAGCCCAATGCGGCCTGCATTTCCGGCAGTGCCAAGGTGGGCGACGTGGTGGTCGCGGAGGCCAAGCTCCGATTTGTCGTCGTGGACGCCGGCCGTGGTGACGAACCGGCCGGCGGCGCCGCCTGCCTGCACTCCGTCGCGATCCGCGCCGAAACAATGTGACGGCGGCAGGATCGGTTGTGTCGTCAAGAACTCCCGGCCAGGAGGTACTTTTCACCATGGCCACGCTGGTTGCTGATACCGCGTGCATCGACCCCCATGCCGAGCTCGCCGATCAGGTCGAGGTGGGGCCCTATTGCGTGATCGGGCCCGACGTCAAGATCGGCCGCGGCACCCGCTTGCTGGCGCACGTCTGCATCGAGGGCGCAACGACGCTGGGCGAGGACAACGTCGTCCATCCGTTTGCGGTCATCGGCGGCGAACCCCAGGACCTGTCGTACCGTGGGTCGCCGACCCGGGTGGAGATTGGCGACCACAACGTCTTCCGTGAGGGCGTCACCATCCACCGCGCCAGCGAAAAGGAGCAAGGGGTCACCAGGATCGGCTCCAATAACCTGATGATGGTGAACGTCCATGTCGCGCACGACTGCGTGCTCGAGGACAAGATCGTCATCGTGAATAATACAATCCTCGGGGGTCACACTCATATCGAGTCGTCGGTCATCATTTCCGGCGGCGTCGCCATTCATCCGTTTGTCACGATCGGCAGCTACAGCTACGTCGGTGCCCTGTCGCGAATCTACCTCGATGTGCCGCGGTTCATGATGGTCGACGGCAATCCGTCCAAGGTCCGCTGCTTGAACGTTGTGGGGCTCAAGCGTCATGGACTCTCCGCGGAAGCTATCGCCGCCCTGCACGAGGCTCATCGCCTGCTGTACCGAGCGCGGATGACCGCCGCCCATGCGGCCGAGATCCTTGAATCTCACGGCCATCTCTGCCCCGAGGTGCGCAGTCTCATGGAGTTCATCGACAGCCAGCATCTGGGCAAGCACGGCCGGGCGCGGGAACGAAGGAAAACGGCATGAAGCGGCTCAAGGTCGGAGTGGTGGGCGTCGGCCATCTCGGCCAGCACCATGCGAGGATCCTGGCCGCGATGCCCGGCGTCGAGCTCGTGGCGGTGGCGGACGCTCGTCCCGAGCAGGCAAACCTGGTCGCCGCTCGAACTGGCACGGCAGCTCTCTTCGACTACCGCGACATGGTCGAGCTCGTCGATGCCGTGACCATCGCCGTCCCGACCATGCTCCACCGTGAAGTTGCCGGCCCGTTCCTGGCTCGAGGCATCGCCACTCTGGTCGAGAAACCGATGGCGGCGTCGGCGACCGAATCGGAGAAACTCGTCGCCGAGGCGCGCGCGGGTGCGCGGTCTTGCAAGTCGGCCATATCGAGCGCTTCAACCCGGCTCTTCGGGCCCTCGAAAAGTTGCCGATCCGCCCCAAGTACGTCGAGCGCCGAACGGCTCTCGACGTACACCTTCCGGTCGACCGACATCGGCGTCGTCCTGGACTTGATGATACACGACATCGACCTGATTCTCTCGATGACGGCGGCACCGGTCCGGATGGTGGCCGCAGTCGGAGTGAGCCTGTTCGGCGAGCATGAAGACGTTGCGAATGCCCGCATCGAATTCGAGGACGGCATGGTCGCCAGTCTGACGGCCAGCCGCGCCAGTTACACGCCCGCCCGCAAGATGCGGATCTGGGGGGCAGAAGGGTACGCGTCACTGGACTTCGCCGCCCGGAAAGCGACGCTGATCCGTCCTTCGGATCAGCTCAAGAGCGGCCGCCTCGACCTTGACGGCGTTGACCTGGGCCAGCCGGCCGCTGTTCGTGAGCACCTGTTCGGCAAGGTTCTGCGCGTCGACCACGTGCAGGCAGAGTCGCCGGACCCGGTGGAGCTCAATCTCGAGCTCGACGACTTCGTCAAGGCCGCCCAGGGCCAGTCCAAACCGCGGGTCAGCGGCGAGGAGGCGCTTCAGGCGGTGCGGCTGGCCGACCAGATCCTCAAGAGCCTCGATGCCCATCGCTGGAACGGCGAGAGCGCCGCGATCCCGGCTGCGCCCGTGGAAACCGTGTCGGTCCTCCGCGGACCTCACGCCTGGAGGTTGAAGAGTCGCCGGCCAAGCGCCGAGCCGTCGAGCCATTGATGCCTCGAGGCCGCCGCGTCGCCGCCCTTTCAGCCCGAGGGGTCTCGGCCGCCTGCTTGTCAGGCGCCCGGGCGCTCGATTAGACTGGTCCGGCGCGTCGGAAATACCGCCGCCACTCAAGAAATGCAGACGACCGGGCCGCATTCGGCCCACGTGCACACGGCACGAAGATCTCCACCGAATCAGGCAGCGAGAACAAGGTAGCAGAATGGGAAAACAACCGGCCGATAAGGGGAAGCACGACAAGCAGGAAAAGCCGGCCAAGCCGGCCAAGACGCCTCCGGGAGGCGGGGGGGACGCTCAGGCCAAGCCGAAAAAGGCGAAACCCGCCTCCGACGCCGCAGCAGACAAGGAAAAGGAAGCGGCCAAGGCCGAAAAGCCGAAGCCGCCGCCGCGCCCCCCGGCCGATCCCCGTCTCAAGGTCCTCAAGAAATTCCATGGCAAGTTTCTCCCGAGAGGTCCCCTTCGCGACCGGCTCAAGACACTCATGGCTCGCTGGGCATCCGGGGAAGACCACGGCGGCGTGACCGTCGAAGAACTGAGGTCCTTGTACGAAGACTGGAAAACCGCCCGCGCCAAGCCGGTCCGTGCTTCAAGGTGACAGGCGACGCGCGAAACTCGGTACGATCAGCGGGCGCTTTGTTCCCTCGTCACCGCGGCGTGACGGCCGGTGGCGAGCTGATGACGTGCGGAACGCTGGCGGCCACCTGCGCCCCCCGGCCGCGGGCGAACCGGAAGACGCTGGCGGCAATCAGACCCGCCGCCGATCGGCTCGTGTCGTCGCCGGCTGACGCGACCGCTTTCCGCGCTTGATCGTACGCCGACACGGCGTCACCGGCATCCTGCTCGAGGACGGCCAGGCAGTAATGGGCCTCGAACAGGCCAGTCTTGGCGGCGAGTGCGAGGAGATAGTGCCTCGCGCGGCCTCGAAGTCGTTTTCCACCAGGTAGGTCGTGGCGATCCGCGCGTCCCGGATTCCGGGATCGGGCACCGTCACCGCTTTCTGCAAAAGCTCACGTGCGCGTGCTGGCTCACCGAGGTGCAGCCTCAAGGTCGCCATCTTTTCCACAAGCTCCCAGGGGCGCGATCCGGGGGATAGGCGCGCTCCAGGAGTGCGGCCGCACTGGCCGCGCGTCCGGACGCAAGGTTCGCGGTCACCGCCTGGTCGAGGTCGCTCAGATTCTGCCACTCGGGCGAAGGCGCGGGCCCCATCCTTTTCAGGTATTCCGCTCGCGCCGCCGCGGCCACGGCCCGACCCGCCATCTGGATGGCGTTGATCGGTCGGACTTCCCCCATCCGGTCCAGAAGCGGTAGAACGGCCTCGTACATCTGCCGCGAATCATAAGATTGCTTCAGGTTAAACAGCATGAAAAAATCATGCGGGGCGATCTCGAGGGCGCGCTTGAGCGCGAACGTCGCTCGCAAGGTCGACAGATCGAGAACCGGATCGAACCGGCGCGGAACCGGGCGGATGGCTTCTGCGGCAGCTCGCGATAAAAATCGAGCAGGCCGCTGTTCTTCCAGCCCTCGAGCGAGTCAGGCTCGGCTGCGGAATGCGCCGCGTCACATCGAGGCCCAGCCACACCAGCGGCCGGGACACTCGCCCCCCTGCCCCTGCGACGGCCGGGACGTACTTGCGATAGGCTCTGGCCAGGGCCGTCAGCTCGGCAGAACCGGCCGGTTCGCTCGCCGGGTCGCCCTGGAAATGCCGGGCTGCGAAATCGACGGAGTGCTCCTTGACAACCGTGGCGTACGAGTCGTGCACGAATACCGCCGCGATGGCGTCAAACCAGACGCACCGCCAGTGGTCACTCGCCATGAGCGCCGCGCCGACGCCCGAGCTGTACTCGTGATCGGCCAGGATCACGGGCGGCCCGATCTTGTCGAGTGCTTCCTCCCAGCCCAATTGATGTTCGCTGATGCGCTTCTCGAGGTCCGTATAGGTCGCGAACAACTCGGCGCCGATGACCTCCAGTCGAGGGTCGATGTACACCTTGCGCTCGGGCCCGTGATAATACTCGAAGAGCGCGGCGTGACCGATGTGAAACGCCAGAAAACGATCGGGCATTCCCGCCTGGCCGGCAAACCGCGCAGCCTCGTGTGGAAACCACAGCGGCTCTTCGCCCAAGCCGATCGTGCGGCCCTCGCCGGCCATCTTGTAAAACTGGCCGGTTCCCACCCACACCAGCACCAGAACGACTGCGCCCAGCGCGGTCAGCCGCGGCGAGACCGCCTTACGTGTTCGCTCGACATCATTCCTCAGCATCCGCCGCTTTTCTAGAGCCGCCGCCCACTCGGCGAAATTCCACGCCGTCACGGTGCCAACGACTGCGGCGAACTGGTGGCTGTTGCGTGTTGCCTGCAAGCTTAACAGAGAAAATGTCCCGAAGAGCAGCAGGCGGAACGGACTGAGTCGCCAGCCGGCGGCTTGAGCGACCTTTTCGGATGCAGACTGAGCGGGGCTTGCCCCCTTGTCGCGTGCCTTCGGTCCCCGCGCCGTTTTTTTGCTTTCTCACCGGATGTCTTGCTCGCCTTGCCCGGTTCGTCCGGCACGACGGCTGCACGCGACCCTGGCCGTCCGGTGAGCCGGTTGACGAAGAGCCACAAGAGCGGAACCACGAAGCTGAGAGCGCCCAGGGCCATGACCGCCAGGTGAAGCTGGAGCATGCGGTTCCAGTAGCCCGTTTCCTCGATCAGGTCACCAATGGGCTTCAGCTCGCCGATCTTCCGCGAGAAGATCGGGTTGCTCATCGTCCCGGCCAGCTCGAGCGGATAAAGAGCCCCTCGTAAGCCGTAAGGATTGACGAAGCAAGCCAGCCCCGTGGCGGTGCTCGCAGCCAGAACGGTTCGTCGCCACTTCCGGCGCTCTGGCGCGAAGGTCTCGCGGCGCACGAATGCGTCGATCAATCCCAAGCTGAGGACGATCAGTCCCAGCACGAAAAGCCCTTGCGAGTTGACCCAAAAAACCTGGACGATTGGCAGAATCCAGGCCAGCGCCGGATGCCGATCCCACCGCAAGGTGACCGCGAGAAAAATCGAGAGGTAAAGGAGGGTGAGGGTTTCCGGCCGCACATACATCCGCCCGCCCAGGGCCAGTAGTGCGGGAAGCCAGGCGAGCACCATGATAGAGACCGGCCACTCGCGCCGGCGGGCGGTGAGGAGGATCAACATGGCCACGCTCGTGATGACGCACTTGGCCAGGTTGAGCGCGACCGCGCCGCCATGCGCGAACAGCCAGCTTACTCCGATCTGGAACAGCCAGTGCAGGTCGATCCAGGGGGCGGCCTCGGTCGTGGCAGTCGTCCCGCGCGTAAATGTGAACAAGTCTGCGCGAGGGACGTGCCCGGTCTCCCGGATGAGGTCGCCGGTGCGAAGGTGCCAGAAGATATCCGCGTCCTTGAGCGGGAAGGCACCGAGCAGGAACGTCAGGCTCAACATCAAAAAAAGCAAGCCAAGATCCGCAGCCCGTGCCAGCCGGGTTGATCGTTCGCTAGACGAACTCGACCCCGCGGCTGGTGCGCTTTGTGGCGTACTCGGGGGTTCTTGTGCCGGTACTGGAATGCGAGAGGTCGTCAACGACAGGCTCCGGCGGCGTTCTTGTTCGGGTGGAGAGATCGCGCCCTACCGCCGCCGCACGATTGCAAAGCGCCCGGTCACCACGCCTCCAGTCGATTATCCAGGGCGGGGATTGCCATGGCAACCGGAACAAACCAAGACGACCGGGCAATCCGGGACCGGCCCTGGCTGAATGGGCTTGACGCAAACCTTGTTGACCCGAAGAGGACTTTTCGATTGAATAGTTGCTGAGCTGACCTGCCCTAAGCCGGCGCACGCGCAGCGAGCTGCCGCGGAACTCTGGCAACGCCACGCTCGCCGCAGCCAAAGGGCGCTGATTCTCCCACGACGAATTCCACTCGCTTCCGTCCCGGTGAAGGAGGGGCAACCACCGATGACCTTCACCGTTTATTACTTCTTCATCAAGATCACGTTTTTCTTCGCTTTGGTCCGCGCCCAGATCAAGGCCGACCTTTTGAAAGACCATTTTCTTTTCCTGGGAGCCCTTTACACGGCCGCGGTGGCCTTCCTCAGTTACGCGTTTCTGGTGGCCCCGCAGGGGCAGGACATCGTGCCGGGGCGGGCCTGGGAGCTGCAGTTGAGCCAGATGACGGGGTTGACTCAGTGGAAAGTCTGGCTCATCGAGACATTCCTGCTTTCGGCGCTCTATTTCAAGCTGATGGCCAGGTTTGACGAAGGTGTCATCTTCTGGACTCTTCTGGTCCTGGGAATCCTGGTCGCGCTGTTCTGATGGGTGGGCCTGGGCGCGTGAGTGCGTGCGAGAGCCCTCTCTTTCGATCGAGATTGCATCACCAGGATCAGGGATTCCGTTTGATGAGCTTTGAGAGACCGCGCGATGTCCACGACGGATGAGCTGTCCGACGAAGACACGTTTGACCGGGAACCCACGACCGAGATGAAGCTGGTCGAGCCGTCGACCGCGGGGGCTTCGAGCTCTGACCTGTCCGGGCCCGGCGTGGGCCTGGTCGCCGGAAGTCGCGCGAGCCTGGCGACCGAGATCGACTCGTTGCGGCGCAAGCGGATCGGCGCGGCAGCGCTGTTCCTTGCCGCCGGCTCCGGAATCGTATTCCTCTGGAGCTTTTTCGGTCTGGACCTGGGCGGCTCCGCGATGCTGTCGCATGTGCTGGGCGCCTTGCGGTTTTTTCTCGCGACCGCCGTGGCGGTTCTACTCCTCTCGCGACTGGCCCTCACGGCCGGCCAGGTTCGAGCAGCCGAATACGCCTTGTTCGGCGGCTTCATCGCCGTGATGTGCCTCAGCCAGTACGTGGTGGGTCTCGATCTGCTGCATCGCAATGACATACCCGGCGAGATCGCCTTCCTCAAGAACGGTGTGTTGGGAACGATCGTCCTGATGGTCCTCTACGGGATGCTGGTCCCAAACCATCCCAAAACGACGGCGCTGGTCGTCTTGACGATGGCCTTGCTCAAGGTGGGCGTGCTGACACTCGTGCTGGAACACGCTGACGTGCGCAAGGCGGTCGAACAGTTGCGGATGACCGAGTCGGCAGGCACGAATGTCCTGTTCTTGATGCTGGGGGCGGCGCTGGCGATCTACGGTTCGTATGTGCTGAGCGGGCTGCGCACCGAGCTGCACGAGGCCCGCAAGTTCGGCCAGTATCAGCTCGTGCAGAAGCTGGGGGAAGGGGGCATGGGCGAGGTTTACCTCGCGCAGCACCAGCTCCTCAAGCGCCCGTGCGCGCTCAAGCTCATCAAGCCCGAGGCCGGGGCGAACCCGATCGCGCTGGCCCGGTTCGAGCGCGAGGTGCAGTCGGCTGCCCGGCTGTCCCATCCCAACACGATCGAGATCTATGACTACGGACACACGGACGACGGAACATTCTATTACGTGATGGAATACCTTCAGGGGATGAGCCTCACTGACCTCGTGCGACAGGGCGGTCCGCTCTCGGCCGGGCGGGTCATCTACCTGTTCCGGCAGATCTGTGCGGGTCTCGCCGAGGCGCACACTCTGGGCCTCGTCCACCGCGACTTGAAGCCCGCCAACGTCTTCATCGCGGTGCGCGGCGGAGAATCCGACGTCACCAAGGTGCTGGACTTCGGGCTCGTGAAGCTCACCCGAGAAAGTGGCGCCGCCGAATTGACCAGCGACACGATGGTCAGCGGCACGCCGCTGTACATGGCTCCCGAGCAGGCTCTGGGGGACCGGTCGCTCGACTCCCGGGCCGATATCTACGCCCTGGGCGCGATGATGTACTATGCGCTCACGGGCCAGCCGCCGTTTCAGGGCGAGAGCGCAATTGCCGTGATGATCGCGCACTCGCGCGACCCGGTTGTGCCTCCCTCGAAGATCAACCCGGACGTGCCCGAAGATCTCGAGCGTGTGGTGCTCCGCTGCCTCGCCAAGAAACGCGACGAGCGATTTCCGGACGTCAAGGCTCTGGCGCGGGCCCTTTCCGCCTGTAGCGCGGCTGCCCTTTGGGACGCCGATCAGGCCGATCGCTGGTGGGCCGGCAATATCTGATTTGAGGTGGCCGCGCGAGACCGAAAAGGTTAACTTCTGCCCGCCGAAATAGGGGCCGTCTTCGGGCACGTCCACGGAGGGTCATGAATGTCGTTCTACTGGATTTACGACCTGCCAAACTGGCTGTTATGCATTGTGATCATCCTGATCTTCGTGGGCCTTGCGGTCGTGGGCCTGTTGATCACCCGGCCGATTGTCCGGCGGATCACCGGGGCGTCTCCCAAACACAATGACATCGTGAGCTACTTCCTGGGCTCCATGGGCGTATTCTACGGGCTGGCCCTGGGCTTGATCGCGGTCGCCACCTGGGAAAACTACACCGAGGTCGACGCCGTTGTCTCGACCGAAGCCGCCGCGGTCGCCAGCCTTTATCGTGACCTTGACGGCTACCCCGAGCCGCTGCGCGGGAAGCTCGAGAACATGCTCCGCGCCTATACCCGCGTCGTGATCGACAAGGAGTGGCCCGCGCACAAGCAGGGTGTCCCGCTCGAAGCCGGCGACGTACTGCTCGATCAATTCGAAAACGTGGTGATGAATTTTGACCCGTCGCGCGAACGTGAGAAGATCGCACATGCCGAGGTCTTGCGATCGCTCGACTCGGTACTCGAACAGCGCCGGCTTCGACTCCAGGCGGTCACGACGGGCCTTCCTGCGGCACTCTGGGCGGTCGTCCTGATCGGGGCGTTCTTGAACGGGCTCTTGACTTACTCGTTCTGGGTCGAAAACCTCTGGCTCCACGCCATCCTGGTTGCGATCCTTGCCACGTTCATCGCATCGCTCGTTTTCCTGACGGCAGCGATGGACAACCCGTTTCGTGGGCAATTCAGCGTGTCATCGGACGTGTTCGAGACGATTCACCAACAAGTGATGAGCCCGAGCGTCACGCCGGAAACGCCGGCCCGGCCTTGACGTCGCGACAGTGCAAACCAAGCTCACTTGAGTTGATTCTTCGTGATCTCTTTGGCTGACGTGTGGCCTTGCTTGACGAGGCCGCGGCCGTGCGTGACCGTGACGTGAGACTTGGGATGGACGATCCTCTTGTGGTGTTTCGACCCGCCGCCCGTCGGCGGGGCGGGAGGATTCGTCGGAGCGGTTCCGGTTCCGGTTCCGGTCCCACTGCCGCTGCCGGTGTTTCCGCTGGTGGTCAATGTCGTCGTGAGGGTGCTTGCAACCAGGTCTGTGGTCAGCGCTGACCCGACAGGCGTGCCGAGGCCGGCCGAGGTATTTGCGGTTTCACCAGTGGTCGAGGTGGTCGAGGAACCGAGGCCGAATCCGAACCCGAAGCCGAAGCCGTCCTCGAAGAAACCACCCCACGGGGAGAATCCCCCTCCGAAGGGACTTCCGCCGCCGCCGGAGGGAAACGAAGCGGCAGCCACGTTGTGGAAGTCGGTCGACGGTGCTGCGTACAGCGCCGGCAGCGTCTGCGTCGGTCCGTCGAGGCTCGTTTTACCGGCAAGCACGCGCCCCTGGTCGACGATCGCGACGATTCCTGCCCAAGACGGGGCACCGACGCTCGTGCCGCCGACTTCGTACCACGAGCCCTGCCCCGACTGGGGATCGGTGGCGTAGACCGCGACTCCCGTGTTGGGATTGGCGTCGAAGGCCACGTCCGGAGTGCTCCTCGCCCCGCTCGTCTGCACCGATTCTTGATAACCCGGCTCGAGCTCGAAGGCGCTATACCCGCCGCCGCCGTCGATCCACGCCGTTTCCGAGGAGTAAGCGCCTGAGCTGCTCAGGTTCAGTGATGTCCCGCCCACCGAGAGCACGTCGGGTGAGACCGAGGGATATTCCACCACGCCGCTATCGCCGCTCGACGCGATGAATGTGATCCCGGTATGTCCAGCTGGCGTGGTGAAATACGAGTCATACGAAGACTCGTTCGGCATCTCGTTAAACCCCCAGCTCATCGAGACCGCCACCACGCCTGCCGTATTCCGCGCCGTGTTGACCGCGCTCAGCAGGTTTTGAAGCTCCTGGGTCTGCGAGTACGACGGGGCTGCCTCCACGACCAGGATGCTCGCACCCGGAGCAATGGCGTGGGCCCACTCGACGTCCAGCGACTCTTCGACGGCCCAACTGCTGTCTGTCTGGCTGCCGGCCTGATCGTCCACCGTAACAGTCGTACCGGGCAATCCGTACTTCGCGTCGAATGTATTCAGATCCGACTGGATGTTCGGATCGTGGTACATCTCGATCAAGGCGATCGTCTCGCCCGTGCCATCCCCCTTCACCGTGGCTCCCGACGACGACGTATAGGTGATTGCATTGAGGCCGTAGGCCGCGGTGATTTGAGATGGCGAATAGCCTGCCGGCTGAGCGGGCGAAACGCCCGATAACAAGCAGCGCTCGTCAAGATGATCGAGAATTGGCCTGAGGCGAAGGCCGCGACGGCGGTTTCGCATGATTGACCGGCTCCGTAGGTGCGCAATCCATTGCGAAATGACCGTTCGAGCGGGATGTCGACACGAGCAACTCGCGGCCGGCCGCTCTCTGAGCGAAGCCACCGGTCGACCGGCCGATCGACCGGTTCCGCGCCTCAAACTGGGAACCAAAGGGGGCGAGCGGATTGGACGCGAGTCGTGTATCTATTCCCTCGAGAACAGGCTACCCGAGGCGACTCCCGGAAGCAACGAAAGCCGTCAAGAACGCGCTTAACAAAGATTTACACGAGGCCGGCGCACGTTGTTTTCTGGATCTGCGCCAGCTTACCGCTTGGGCCGGCTCGCGTGGACAGAGAGGCCGATTTGGACGGCGGGGTGGACGGTGGCTGGCAACGGCACGGGGTTCCTCAGCTCGAGGGCTGCCACCGCCTTTCTGGATCGCCTGCGCGGGACGGACGACGCCGAGGTTCCCTTGGTGGGGCCCGTCAGGGCCAGTGGCTCCGAGAGGGTGGTCGCGACGAGATCGGCGACCAGGGCGGGGCCGTTGGGGGTCCCTCGGCCGGTGGACGTATTGGCTGTCCCTTCGTTCTGAGCGAGCGGAGGGATGGCATTGAAGTCGCTGGCAGGGAGGGCATAGAGGGCGGGCAGCGTTTGGGTGGCTCCGTCCAGGCTGCCCTCGCCCAGGAGGCTGCGCCCCTGGTCGACGATGGCGATGATCCCTGCCCACGCGGGAGTGCCCAGACTCGTTCCGCCCACGATCTCCCACGTCCCATGACTCGAGTAAGGCGAGGTTTCGTAAACGGCAACCCCGGTATTGGGGTCGCCATCGAAGGCGACGTCCGGAGTGCTTCGCTTGCCCAACCCCTGGACTGATCTCTGGTAACTCGGCTCCGCCTCGTATTTGCTGTAGCCCCCACTGCTGTCGAACCAGGCGGTTTCAAACTGGTAGTGACCGGAGAAGTTCACGTCGAGCGTGGTTCCTCCCACGGCGACGACCGAGGGCGCCGCTGACGGCCACTCGACCCCGCCGGGTGGTCCGCTGTCGCCACTCGCGCCGAAAAAGGTGATGCCCTTGTGGCCGGCCGGCGTCATGAAGATCGAGTTATAGACGGTCTCCCGAGAAAACTCGCTGAACCCCCAGCTCATCGAGATCGCGTCGACCCCCGGCGTGAATCGCGCAGCGTTCACCGCCGTCACGAGGGCTGAACGGCTCTGCGACTGCGCCTCCACCACCAGGATGATCGCCCCCGGGGCGATGGCGTGCGCCCACTCGACATCCAATGACTCTTCGAGCGCCCAACCCGAGTTCGTTTTCGTGCCGGCTTGATCGGCAACGATCAGTTGCGGATCCGGAAGACCATAAGTCTGGTCGAACGTGTGCAGATCGGAAGCGAGGAACGGGTCGTGGTACGCCTCGATCAGAGCGATGACCTGGCCCGACCCGTCGCCCTTGATCGTGCCGGACGGCGTCGAGAACGCGATCGAATCCAGTCCGTAGGCGCCGGTGACCTCCGCGGGGGTCAGGCCGGAAAGCAGACACCGATGTTCGAGCGGAGAGAGCACGGGTCTCAACTGACGATGGCGACGAGTTCGCATTCAGATGCTGCCCAATGATGTGCATCAAAGTGATCAGAACGTCAGGTCAGCGACGAGCTGCCAGCTCAGGCGAATCCGGAATCCAGGCAATTCTACATTACGGCCACACGAAGTCGAAAGGATTATTCTTGAATGCATCACGTTGCGGGAACACTTCGACTGGTCGCCGATCGTTGGATCGGCTCTAATGGATAGGTCCGGCCGGCGAGCCGGAGCCCAACCACCTCTTCGCGAGCGGGCGAAGCCGACCTAAAAGGAGTCAATACGATGGACCCCGAGCTGAAACGTACTGCCAAGAGCGTGATCGAAAAGATCCATCTGCTCCGAGACTCTCTTTGACTTCGGCGACAAGCAGGCGCGCGCGACGCGCTCGAAGCGCAGATGGGGGCTGCCACCTTCTGGAATGACCAGGAGAAGGCGAAGGAAGTCATCCACGAGCTGAAGGCTCTGAACGCGACCCTGAAGCCGTTCGAGGCATTGGTCCGTCAGGCTGATAATATCGAGGCCTCGATCGAGCTTGCCGAGGAGGCCGAGACGCGCGAGTTCGACGACGAGATCGGGGCGGCGTGCCGCCAGGCCGAGCTCGACTTCAATTCATTCGAGTTTCGATCGCTCCTGGGCGGCCCCAACGACCACTGCAATGCGTTCCTCACGATCCACGCCGGCGCCGGGGGCACCGAGGCGTGCGATTGGGCCGAGATGCTGCTCCGCATGTACCTGATGTGGGCGGAGTCGAAGGGGTTTTCGACCCAGATCACCGACCGTGAGGACGGCGGAGCCGCCGGCATTCAGGAGGCGACCGTCCACATCAAGGGCGAATACGCCTACGGGTATCTGCGCGGGGAAACGGGCGTCCATCGGCTGGTACGGATCAGCCCGTTCGACTCCAACGCCCGGCGGCATACGTCGTTCTCGTCGGTCGACGTGCTCCCCGAAGTCGACGAGACCATCGACATCGTGATCCGCGACGAAGACATCAAACGTGATGTCTTCCGCTGCGGTGGCCCCGGTGGTCAGCACCAGAACAAGACCGAGTCGGGTGTGCGCTTCACCCACCTTCCCACGGGCATCGCCGCCGAATCGCGGAGCGAGCGCTCCCAGCACAAGAACAGCAACAACGCGATGGCCCTCTTGAAAGCCAAGCTGATCCGCATGGAAGAGGAAAAACGCGAGGCCGAATACGCCAAGAAATATGACGAGAAGGGCGAGGTCAGCTTCGGAAACCAGATCCGCTCCTACGTGCTTCAGCCCTACCAGATTGTCAAAGACCTCCGAACCGAATTCGAGTCGACCAACCCGCGCGCCGTCCTGGACGGCGGGATCGACGGCTTCATCGAAGCGTACCTGCGGATGAAGCTCGCCAAGGGTGTGGCCGACCTGGCCCGAGCTTGACCGAACCGTCAATCTTCGGAAGGTGGGCTCCCCAAGGTCATGCCGCAGCCGGAATTCTGGTACGAGGAGAATGCCTCCCTTACGACTTTGCACGGACCTGGCGTGTCAGTCACGCTTGGCCGGCTCAATGCGATCGAACACTCGCTGCTGCTGAGCATACCTGCTTGGCGGGCAGACGAAAGCGACCCAGCACCGCCCCTGGTCTTCGTTCACGCGACGGCCGATGACGCGGAGTTACCGCCCGATCCGAGGCGAGTCACCCAACCGGTCTACCAGGAGGTTGTCCGCCACGAGCCGCCGGCCGAGCTCGGTGCCGGCCTTTGCATGCTGCTCACGGGCTCGTGGTTCGACCATCACTTTTCTGCCGTGTTCTGTCTGTATCGCGATCGAACGATCCCCTGCCGCGTGGTTTTTGACGTCGACGTGGCTGACCGCTGCCGGGCGCCGATCGCCAAGCTGGCCGCAACTTACCGGGTCGATTATGCAGGAGCTGCACACGCCGCGCTTGACGTGAGTCCTGCCGCACTGCTCTGGCAATTCGGACCCCGTAGTGAGGCGCGGCTCGAGTTCCTCGCTCTGGGGGGTGCCGCGATCGGCGCACGCACGTCGAATCGAGTCCAGGTCGACGCCGCGATCGATCCGAGCACTCATACCCAGCGATTACACTATCAGTGGCTCTGGACGAGCTGAGCCGATTTGACGCGGTAGACCGCGTACCGGCCTTCAACGTGCAGCAGCTCGAGCGGACCGGTGTTGCTTGTGCGATCGGCCGTCTTGCCGCCGGAGGCTGGGGCGAGCGCAACGACGTGATCCGCCCTTTGCCTGAGCGCCAGCTCGGCGTGTTTGGCGGCGCCAATCCGATCGTAACGCGCCTCGAATCCATGGCGGTCGGCCAGGTAGGAACGCACGAATTCGGCCGGAGACCCGTGGTAGTCGACATGGTCCTGGAACCGGCCGAACCAGTCGGCCAGGGCATCCGCGTTGTACGGGCTGGCCGCTCGGTTGAATGCCAGACTCCGTCGCGACCAAAGGCGAAACGTCTTCGGGCCGGGCGGACCGATGAAGCGCGCGCTTGCGGGAGTGTGATCGCGGCACCAGAGAGCGAGCCGCTCGACGTCGTCGACCGGCACCGATAAAAGCCGGCAGCGGTTGATCAAGCTGCGCACCAGGGACAGGCTGGCCGCAGGGTGATCCGCCGGTATTGCGGCCGCGACCAACGACAAGAAGGGCAGAATCCACGCCGCCGCGACCGCCGTCCGCAGCCGCCGCGGTGTCCACGTCCATGCCCAGCGCCGTTGGCCGGTGGTCCGCGCGCTCCAAGGCTCACCAAGCCGGTCAGCAGGCCAAGCGCCACGGAAACGAGCAGCGGGATGTGCCCGTACTCGGTGTCGTGATGTGCCAGGAAATTCAGTCCCCACGCCAGAGACCCAAAGTAGACAACCGAGTCGATCGAACGCCACCGCGCTTGCGGCGCCATCCGTGTTCGGCCCGCGCTGACGGCGGAAACCGCGATCTCGGCCAGCGTGACGACCACCATGAGCCAGTCGCCGGCGACCGCCACGCAGAAAAGGATCGCCCGCATTCTCCCCAGCATGGCTCCGGTCCGCCAGAGGGCGACGACTCGCCCGGAAGCCAGCACCAGGGCGATTCCGCGCGCCATGGTCGCCATGCGAAACGGCTGGAACACGGTCACCCGCACGACGTGCAGGACGTCGATCGCGAACCAGGCGCTGAAGAGCCCCACCAGGATGACCGCGAGCGTGACGGCAAGGCGGGTCCTGGCGGCCGAGCTCCCCGTGGGCTGCGGACTGTGCCTGCCGGACTCCGGTGTCCTGCTCTTCTCGGCCCGATCCGGGTCCAGCATGGCCAGGAGGGCGAGCGCCAGGTAGCTCGTGCAGCCGAGCCATTGAGGCAGTCGCCACAGGTGCGGCAGCATGTGCTGGGGGCTTTGCAGCTCGACGCTCAGCAGCCAGAACAGATCCGCCGGCATGTTCCCGAACAGCGCCCGTCCCGGTGCCAGATTGACGGCCAGGCCGGGAAGGACGGCAACAAACATCCCGAGAAGCCCCGTCAAGGCGGCAGGGAGTTTGATTTCTGTCATCCGCCCCAGCAGAAGCCAGGCGGCCCAGCTCGCGCCGAGCACCATCGTGAGCTGCAAGCCGACGGACGGGTGAATCCAGGTCGCGGCGGCGACGGCAGCCATCGCTTTCCAGTGAGAGCGTCGCGGATTGACGACAGCCTGGGCGAGGGCCAGCCAGCCCAGGGCGAAGGCCATCAACCGATCCAGCAGCATCGCCTCGAAGAGATGGTTGGTTCCGATATTGCCGGCCTTGGCTGCGAGCACGAGTCCCACCGCGACGAGGCCGGCTGCCGGCCCGCTCGTTTGCCCGACTCCCCGTGCCAGGACGTCAATCCCTCTCCAGGTCGCGAACAGTGTGAGGACGAACAAGAAGAAAAGCCCGGCCGCCAGGCCAAGAGGCCGGGTTGCCAGGTCCAGGACGATCATTGAGCCGCGATGGGGGTTGAACGTATCAAATGCACGAACGAACGGATCGTCCGCGAACAGACGCGAATCCTGGCGATGGAGCAGGAGGGGCAGCCGATAGGCCTGATCGCCGTCGAAGCTATGGTAGCCGCGCGTGCTCAGGTAGATCCCGAGAATGAGCGCAAAGACCAGCCACCACGGCAAATCGACGGACCGGGCCGCCGCGTGGCCCACGTCGGCAGAGACGCCGCCAGACATCGCCGGGCTCCTTCCCAAAGCGAGTCGAGACACCCGCGGATCGCGTCATTCGCAATCGGGTGGGGCGAGTCTGCCGACGACGGCCGTTCCGGTCAATCTCAGTTCGGCCGTTCGACTTCCGTGCTGGATCGCCCCTTGTTGGCCCGCGCCGCGTTGTCGGCTTCCGGGTCGACCGGGTCGGAACCCTGGGACTCGACGGCCGCGGCAGGTCGCCCGGCACTCGATTCACGCTCGTTACGAGGAGGGCCCGAAACCGCCGGGTCGTTCCGGCTGCTTGCTGTTCGCACCGGGGACTCACCCCGCGCACCTTTGGCATCCCCTGTTGGCTGAACGTCTTCCGGCTTTTTGATCCCCATCCTCTCGATGTGATTGACGAAATGGCTGACCAGCCGCGACGACCAGATCTTGGGCACTGGCTGGTAGGTCTCGGTCCACCGGAATGCCCACGACGTCTTGACCTGCTCGTCCGCCCACGGCACCGCTTTGACCCGATCTAGCCCGTACGTCTGAATACCATGGGCCACGAAAGCCGCGATCACTGCGCCTTTCATCCCACCCAGCGCGAAGCCGGCAAACTGGTCATTGCGGCCCTTCTGGGAAATGCCGGGGATTTCCGGTCTGCGGGTCATCTTGATGATCAGCATGGCGGTGCCGACGAGCACGACATAGGTTGCCACTGCGGAAACCCACCAGAGCAGCCGGTCGATCAGGTCAGCCTGGATGGTGGCAAGGTAGGGAACGACGTACGGCTTGGCGTAGTCGCGAACGCGGTCAGCCAGATAGACGCACGCAACCAGGCTGGCGAGCCGGACGGTCTGGGTGACGAAACCCTGGAACCAGCCGCGGATTGCGTTAAAAAGGATGATGGCCCCAAATGCCAGGTCCATACCCATCGTCACCCCTCCCCGCGAGACAATTTCGCGATGATGCCACTTACGAAGATTCGTCCGCGACTGGAGATTCTTCGAGGAAAACCGTTTGGCGTATCGGAGAGATCGGCGGCCGCCTGGTTGCAACTTGAATCAAACGCGGGGACGATGAATTCGATCAAGCGATGAGACCGCCAGGATCTCAGTGCCAGGGCGGGTGAGATTGCGCGTACGCCGGTTGGAGTTTCCAGACCGGCGCCCGGCTGGAAAACCCGAACGACGGCATACCTTCTTCTGCGGGAGCACTCAGCGAGGAGTCTGGTCATGGGGCGAACGGGTTTTCTCGAGAACTTGGTGGTCCCGGCGACGCCTTGGCGTACGATCTCGAATCCGGTGTTCGCGCTCTTGTCCGTGGCGCTCTTCGTCAGCCTGATTCCGGTCGCGCAGGCTGACGAATTTGACCGCCTGGAGGGGAGCGTTTTCTTTGAGATTCCGCGTCGTCCGGACGTTCGCTCGCACGGGTCACTGAGCTTCGCCGAGCTTGATGCGCTGCCGACTGTCCTGCGCGGTGAGCGAAGCGCTCTGGTGATCGTGCAAACCGACCAGGGAAACCTGGCCAAGATGTTGATCTCGTATGGGTTACGGCGGCAGAACCCGGCAGATGATCCGGACTCGGCCGCGCCGTCTTGATCCTCGACCGTTACGCGACCTACGACGCCGGTGATCGCAAGTCATTCAAGTCCCGCGGCCGCGACGTCACGCTGTTTGCTGGATTCTGGTTCGACCTCGATACCGGTCAGGTTGTTCCGGAAGGATTCGGGGGCGACATCCGTTTTGCGGGTCAAGGCAAGGAAGGACCGCGGCTGTCCGCAATCGGTTCCAACCGGCTATTATACACGCTGGAGAAACCGTTGCCGGTGCCCTCACCGGCTCCGGGCCGGCCGTCGAGCGGTCGTGCCGTTCAGCCGGCCGACTTTGCGGGCCGTTACGACTTGATCGCCAATGGGCAGTGGACCGGTCGGCTTGAGCTGGCCATCGACCCGTCCGGCACAGTCTCGGGAACCTACCGGTCAGACCGGATCGGGACGGCTTATCCGGTCGCCGGCAAGGTGGCCCCGGACGTCCCGGAGAAGATCGCTTTCTCGATTCGGTTTCCGCGCGGGACGCAGCAATTCTACGAGGGGGTGCTCTGGAGCGAAGGCAAGAACGTGATCGCCGGCACGCTGACCATCCTCGAGCGCCCCTTTAGCTTCATCGCCATCCGGGAGGGGGCATCTCTCTTGCCGGAGGAACTTGACTACGCCGCGGCCCCCAAGCTCTCACGGAAGGTAGCCCCGCGCGTTGTGATCCTGGAAGCTGCCGGAGCAAAGAATATCCGGCTGGATGGCCACGAAGTGTCTTCTCAGGAATTGACCGGCGTGCTCGCGAAGGCGGTCGAGGCCAACCCGGCAACCTCGGTGCTGATTCGAGTCGAGAGCGCCGTGCCTTTCAGCCGCGTACGCGAGGTCGTCGCGGCGATCCGGCCCGCCGGAGTGACCGCGATCCAGTTGACACCGTCCGACGATCAAGGCGATCCGCCATGAGCAAGGCAATTCCCGAGGAGCGGCACGGGGTATCTCCGTCATCGGCCGGCGAGGTCGTGCCCGGTGCAAACCGACCGGGCAACGCGGCGCCTGCGAGAGCTGAGCCAGCGCGGTCGCCGCCAGTTCGTCACAGGTCGACGCGTTCTGCAATCATCGCGTTCGTGGCGGGGATCGTTGTGGCGACGGTCGTCTTCGCGATGCTCGGTCCGCCGCAGGAAGGCTCTCCGTATAAAGCCCGGAAGTACTATCAGGCGATCAACCTCGGCATGACGCGAGCGGAAGTCAAGCGGTTGATGAGGCCATCGTATGCGATGTACACAGGCATCGAGTCGACCGACATCATGATCGTCGACGAGAGGTTCATGATTGCCGTCACGTACGGTCCCAAGCAGCCGAGTCCGGCGCAAGCTGGCACCATGTTCGCGCAACCTCCGGACGATTGGGTCGTCAAGCAGAAGGTTTACGTCGATCACCAGCGGAGAGGTTGGTTTGAGAACCTCACGACGGCAATCGGAATGAGGCCCGAGCGCCTGACGGCAGATCGAGTCCGTGAAGACTGAAGGTGGGATTCGATTGACTGTTTGACGGGGGTGATCGCCCCCAGCGATTGGCATTTCCCCCCTTCTCCCGGCGTAACTGAACCCAGGGGATTCTCATCATGACTGGATCGTTCGTGTTTCCGCGGGTGCAGGCGATCCCCCAGATCGGTCGCGTTGCTCTATGTGTTGACGGTGTGGAGCGTGTGGGCTACGAATTTGGCGAAGGTACGTCGCGGCCTTTCCTGTTCCCGCTGATCGGCCCGTCGGGCTCGATGTTGACCCGGCTGGGACATCCGAACCCCATCGGTCACGAGCACCACAAATCTGTCTGGTTTGGACATCAGAGTGTGGGCGGCATCAACTTCTGGGAGGAGCAGCCGGGCACGGATGTCCGCATCCGCCATCGCCGTGTGCGGCTTTTCCATGATGGCCACGACTGGGGCGGCTTGACGGCCGAGCTCGATTGGTGGGGTGGTGGAAGGTCGGTCCTCTCTCAGCAGTTGACGATTGCGGTTGCGCCACGCAGGGCGGCGGCTATACGCTCGACCTTGAATCGCGGTTCGAGTCTCCTGGCGGAGAGCCGGTCGCGCTGGGTCAAACGCACTTCGGCTTCCTGGGAGTCCGGGTTGCCAAGACGATGTCGGAGCAATTCGGCGGAGGTCAGTTGACCGACGCCCGAGGTTCTCGCGGTGAGGCCGGTATCTTCGGCCAGGCCAGTCGCTGGGTCGACTACAGCGGCCCCGCTGCGCCGGGAAAGATCGAAGGGATCTGTTTCATGGACCATCCCTCCAACCCGAATCACCCCGTCCGCTGGCACGTGCGCCGCGACGGCTGGATGGGCGCGGCGTTCAATCACGACTCGCCGTATGGCGTGGCGCGCGACCATCCGCTCTTGTTGCGCTACCGGCTGCTGGTGCATGCGGGACGAGCCGATCGCGATTCTCTCGACTCGTCGTGGGAGAGCTTCGCGCGCACGCCGGCTTATTCGATTGTTGCCGCACACGGCCGCGAACCGGCGGCGCTTCGCCGCGACGCCGCTCGCCCAAGCCAGTCATGACCATCGTTTCGGACAAATGTGACTCCTATTCGCAGCCGCACACGTGATACATGGCTCACTTGCTCCACAATTCCCGCTGAAGCCTGTTGAGCACCCGCCAGAGAACGAAGACCACGACCTCCAGGATCGCGATCAATCCCACGAGCCAAAGGCGATTCTGCAATGCATGGCTCACGACGCTGAAGAGGTTCGGGATCTGAACGATCGAGTTCACCCAGAAGCTGGTTCTCCCCTGCCCTCCGGCTGGACCATTCTGGAAGTAATCCGCCGCGAGAAAAGCCCAGCCGAAGTAGCCGACAAGCAGGGCAAGCAGGACAGCAACCCAGCCGACAGACATCTCTTCCTGATCCGCCAAAGTGAAACTCCTTGATGGACACTTAACCTAGAGCGAGGAAATATGTACCAAAGTATGCTGCGATTGTCATTGTTTCCCAGCCACCCTGCGCTTACAATCAGGTTAACGGGGGCAAGGTCCATCTGGGGAGGGCGAATGGAGAGGTTTCGGTTCAACTTCGACAAGGCCGTTCAGGCAACGGGCGTCTTGCTCAATCTGGAGAACGGTCAGATGGGGAGGCTGCGGTTACTCAAGTTGCTCTATATCGCCGATCGAGAGCTTCTTGCCGAGGTTGCGCGGCCGCTTACGGGCGATACGGGCTACGCCATGAAGCATGGGCCCGTGTTGTCGCGAGTCTACGATCTGCTCAAGGGTAACAGCGATCGGGCTGCCGAATGGGAAAAGCACTTCCGTTCCGATGGCCACCTCGTCAAGGTGGTCCACGACCCCGGACGGGGCAAGCTCTCCCGGGCAGAGATGGCGAAGCTCCACGAGATCTCGAGCCGTTTTCGAGAAACCGAGGACGAAGAACTCTCCGCACTGACCCATGGATTCAGGGAGTGGGAGGACCACTATCTGGGCGGAAGCGGGTGCTATGTCATCCCTTGGGAGCAACTGCTTGAGGCACAAGACAGGAGCGACATGATCGAACCCGTACGAGAGCAGGAAGAAGCCCACCGTTACCTCGACGAGGTGTTTGGCTGACAAACCGAAGCCAGTCAACCGGCATGATCCGCAGAATCGCGAACGTGGCGCGTAATTCCTTTCCGATCGGTGCCGTTTTTCTGGCCAGACTGCAACTAGAAAAGGGGTCGACCGCATGCTCGCGTGCGTGTCTTTCTGATCACCGCAAAGTCAGGTGATTCTACTTGACAAAGGTGCCCCGAAGGACGATATTGTACGTAGCAATACTAGCGGAACCTCAAGCTCTCGCGTGTCGACTCCTCGCGTAAGCGAGGCAAACGAGCGGCCTGGACCCTGCGAGGGGGCCTTTCGAGCCGGACGCGGTTGTATCCCTGGAAGTATGGCTTTCACCCTACTCGTGAGGTCCATCGGGAACAACTGTTAAATTCATTGCCGCCAGGCTAGTGAACACGATGCGGATGAAAAGCCAAGGGTACTTCCCCCTTGGCTTTTTTCCTTTACCACCGAGGGGTTGGCCGACGGTAAATCGCGTGCGGCTTTCCTGTCGGCCCCCTTCGAGCGTTATTCCAATACCGTAGATCGATCGGATACCCTGTTCGGGAACTCGCGACGCCGATCCCCGGTAGGCTTCACCGAGACGTAGTATCTCCGGGCCGGATTCTTGAAATCGCCCCGCGGGAACCCCAGCAGATAGGCTTCGTAGCCTCCGACTTGATGGTTATGCATGATTTCCGATGGGGTCATCAGGGTGGCCAAGATCCACAAAATATGTTCCGCTCTCGACTGGTCCCATTCCTCTCGAACTGGTTCGTCTCCTTCGGCTCGCTTTCTCCGTTTGTCGAATCGATCTTCGACGTAACAGACATGTCGACAAGCATCTGGCCCGAACGTAATTGCGTAGCCCCGAACATCAAAAATAGGCTTCGGCGAGCGATAAACCCCGTCAAACACGGCACGGTAGGCATCAAAAGCCTCCTCGCCTCCCAGCGACAATAGCTCCGGGATAGATCCATCGGCGACGGCTTTAAGCAACCGCCCATAAATCTCCTGAATAGGGTCGATAGCGTCAGTCCCAAGTTGCGACAAGTTTCAGAAATCAACATCGATGTATCGCGTGTCGCATGACCTGCGAATATCGGGGTACAGTGACACCATACGAACGAGAGAGCAAACGTGGCTGGCCGATCTCAGCCCCAGCCCTGACTCGAAGCGTGGCGGCATGGCAGCGGATCCCGGCCGATCCAATCCATGCGGTATCGTCCCGGCGCGCTCGAGCGGTACGCGGGCTCGACCAGTCGAGCACCTTGCAGTCCGCATCAGTCGATCGACCACGGAGTCGATATAGGCTTCGGCCTCCTTCTGCCCGGGGGCAATTGTCCGTGGCCCAAATCTCCACCAGAGGGCTGTCGTCATCCAGAAGTCGTCACTACTTGAAGACCGATCCATCGGGTTGCGTCGTACATTCTGGAGTTTCTTGAAGAGGTTCTTTTCACAAAACCGATCGACATTCACCGCGAGCAGCTTAACGAGTGGCGCCCCCAATGAGTGACAAGCGAGAGGCGGGCCCACCGAGACGAAGATGACCACAAATACCGTTCCTTACAAGAGGGTGCGACTCATCACAGCGACCGATTGTGGTAACGACGGACACGAACTACAATAACAGACGTGTGATCGTACCCGCGATCAACGTTCGCGCTCATGGAGGTCAGTCAATCGTGTCCGTCGCTGACCCGGAGATCGATCAGTTGTACGATCCGATCGTCACGGTCCCGCGGCCGCCCGTGTACGTGCCGCTGCGGCCAGAGTCCATGCCCCGCCCGCGAAGGCGAAGGGCTTGTGTTATCGCGATTGTCGCGATCCTTCTTGTCGCTTATGCGGCTGCCGTCGCTGTGTATCTTGTTGACCTGCTCACCCACAGCTTTGTGCCCGAAGGGAACTATCTTCCGCTCGTCAATGGGACGATGCAAATGCTCATTTGGGCTGGTTACGTCTATGCAATAAAGGATTGCGCGCAGAGCCAATCTCCAGCGATGCGAGACGCCGTCACTCTCGATTTTCGCATCGGGAATCGTGCTCGATGGTCAGTTTGTGTTGTGGAAGAACGTTCGATCCTGCCGTTGGAATCGCTATTTCCCCGACACACTCGTGATCGCGGTCAACGCGGGCCACTCCCATTGGCGGCATCCTGTATGGATTCCGAAGAGCCAACGCGCGCTCGTCAAGAAGACTTTCCTCCGTTTCGGCAAGTGGGATCAGCCGGAGGCGGTCGACGAGGTGGCTCTCCAAACCGGGATGAGCATCAAGCTCAGTGCTTGAGCGAAAGGCCGTCCGGCATCGACACGGCCACGGATCATCGCCGGGGAGACGCTTGAGAGCATCTCCGAGTTCGGCAACACACGGGAGCGCAGTCCGAGGCTGGTGCCCGGCCCGGTCTTCAAAACCGGTGAAAGGTCTGGAAACAGGCCTTTGGTGGGTTCGATTCCCATGCGTTCCCGCCATTTTCCACTTCAACCCGACCTGGCGATTGGCCTCACTCCCATCAATCGAAGTAACCACACGACCGCAAGAACGCGGCGCTCTTCTTGATGCGATCTTGCCTCTTTTCCAGACCCGGCTCCGGCTCGCCGCCAATCCCTTCCAATTCGATCGTGTACGGACCCGCGAATCCAACCCCATCCAGGATCTGCCGGATGCGGCTGAAATCGACGACGCCCCCGTCGCCCAAAGCCGGGAAATACCAGTCCTCGAAGCCCCCGCGATTGTCTTTGAGGTGGACGTTTCGGACCAGGTGCTTGACTTGCTCAAGCTCGTGCAGGGGTCGAAGCCTTTGTTGTAATAGGCAATATTGCCGGTGTCGAAATTGAGCCGGACCTGGGGATGATCGACGTCGTTCATCAGGGCCAGCATCGCGTGGGCGTTCTGGGTCGGTCCCTTGTGCGTTTCCAGCGCGAGGGTTACACCGCAGTCTCCGGCGACGTCGCCCAGCCGGCGCAAGTGCTCGACGATCGATCGCCGCTGCTCATCGTTTTCGGGCTGACCGGCACCGCAAACGCAGACCTCGACGCCAAACCATCGGGCAGCAAACCGGATTCGCTGCTCGGTCAGCACAACTCCATCGGCGGTCCGGATGTCGGCCCCGCCGACGTTGCAGCCGCTGATCTTGACACCATGGCGGGCGAGGTGGTCGCAAAACGCCTGGGCAGACAGGTCGTCGGCTTTCTCGGTGATCACGGCCGTCTCGGGGATGACCAGTCCGCCGAAGTTGTGTCCCCGCAGCGCCAGCTCGAGGTGATCGATGCCCGTCTCCCGGATCCGCTCAGCCGCCGTCCAGACGCCGGATGCGCCATAACAGTTCGTGTAACAGCTCAGGACTCGCTTCATGGCGAAGACTCGGGTCGCCGTGTCGACGGCTCGAGAGCGACCGGAAAGTCGCTGCCGGGGTCGACGACCCGCATTGCCAACCGCCCCTCGAGCAGGTCGAGCAGGAACTGGCCGCAGAAGCTCGCTGCGCCAGCCTTCCAGAACGGCGGGGGCTCGGGACGGATCGCGGCCCTCGATATACCAGCGAGCCAACTCCTTGAGATCGGCGACGTTGGCCACCATCGTGCTGGCGATCTGATGCTGGACACAGTGTTGCGCCAGCGCAGCCGAGAGCAGGTTGGTGATGGTCGAAAGCCCCGGCGGCTCTTCGTGACGAGGGGGAAGCTCGGGGAGCTCCTCGGCCGGCACGGCACGGGCCTCGTCGAGAATCGCCAGGATCTCCTGGCTGCGGTTCAAGAGCGCCGGGCGATTGAAGTCTCGCAGGGCTTCGAGGCCGCGGCGATTCGTCGGCTGGCGCTTGGCGATCGCCACCAGCAGATCGTCGCGGAGCAAGTGCCTGACCGGCCGGTTCTGCCTCCGCGCCTCGTTCTCGCGCCATTCCGACAACCGGCGGGCCATTTCCAGGCTGCGGCGGGAGAGATGCGGCAAGCCGGGCAACCGCCGCCAGCGATCATCGGCGGTCCGCCTGGCGACCGAGCTGACCATCTCGTCAAACTCCGTTTCAGCCCATGCCGTCCGTTTGAGTTGCGCCAGACGGTCGGAGAAGTGATCGGCCAATTCCAGCAGATGGCGAACGTCGTCGAGTGCGTAATGAAGCTGGGCCGCGGAGAGCGGCCGGTGCCGCCAGTCGGTGCGCGTCTCGTTTCCGGCCAGACTGATCTCCAGGACCTGAGCGACCAGATTCACGAGGGAAAGCGGATAGCTCAGCCCGGTCAATCCTGCGGCCATCTGCACGTCGAAGACCTGCCTGGGCAAGAGGCCCGGTCCGCAACAGGCAGATCCGCAAGTCCTCGCCGGCGGCGTGCATCACGACCTCGACCGAAGGGCTGGTGAGCACCTCCCAGAACGGGCCCAGGTCGCGGATCGGCCAGCGGGTCGATCACGGCCAGCCGCTCGCGGGTCGCGACCTGGATCAGGCAGAGCACCGGCTCGAACGTGTCTTCGGAGACAAACTCGGTATCAAGAGCAAACCGGCCGCTCTCTCTCAAATGCTCGACCAGCCCTTTGAGCTGGGCCGGCGTGGTGATGATCTCCGCACCGGTCGCCTCGGTCATCAATCAAGAACCTCCAGGCTGTTCAGGAATCGCAGGATCACGGCGTTGGCTACGGCGGGATTTTCGTACGGAGCCAGGTGGCCGGCCCCGGGGATCACCTCGAAGCGGGCGTTCGGGATCGCGTCGGCCATCGCTTTCGCCACAGCCGGAGGAGTGATGACGTCGTGTTCTCCCGACCAGGACCAAGGTCGGAACCGAGATCTTGGAAAGCTCGGCTCGCCGGTCAGGACGGATCGCCATGCCGCGCAGGGCGCCTGCGATGCCGCGGGGCGTCGTTTTCTCCATCGACCGCCTGCAGCGGCTCGACGCGCTCGGGGCGTTCCTCCAGCGTCCGCTTGAAAAATAGCCGAGGCATCATCGCCTCGACGACCAGAGTGCTGGCGCTGCCGGCTTCGAGCACGGCGCGGGCCGTGGCCTCGCGATCCTGGGCGGCCTCTGGAGTGTCGGCCCCCGGTTGCGTATCCATCAAAATCAGGCCTCGGACGCGGTCCGGGTATCGAGCGACAAGCGAAAGCGCCACGTACCCTCCCATCGAAAGCCCCCCCAGCACGAACGGCTCGGTGATGTGCAGGGTCTTGAGCAGCTCGATCACGTCGTCGGCCATCTCGTCCATCGTGTACACGCCCTCCGGCGCCGGCGACTCGCCATGACCTCTCAGGTCCGGGGCGATGATCCGATAGATCGACCCGAACGGCGCGAGCTGCTCCGGTCCACATCGCCCGGCTCAGCGGAAATCCGTGCAACAAGACGACGCAGTGACCAGGTCCATGGTCCAGCATAAGCCAAGCGCATCGTTCGCCTCCCTTGCGGCCAGGTTGGCACGCGAATTCACTGGATTCTATCTTACTATTCGGAATCCACCGTGACGAGCGACGATGCAAACACCGTGCCACTCGATGGGGCCGTCGCTTTCCTGGTGGCGCAGCACAAGGAACTCCGGCAAGCCCCGGCAGCAGGTGCATCGCCCCTCTGGCGGCCGGCCCCAAGGGCGCCTTAGAATGTGTCCAGATCGGCCCGACGCTCTCTGGAACAGGAAGGATAGCAGCCATGCCCACCCCCAACGAACTCTATGATCAGGCTGCCGAATGCCGCGACCAGGGCGACAAGGAAGGCGCGGTCGCCAAGCTCGAGGAGGCCGTCGCGCTCGACCCCGGCTTCGCCCTGGGCCACGGCATGCTTGCCAAGCTGTATGCCGACCTGGCCAACTCGGAGAAGGCCATCGCCCACGCCCGGAAGGTCGTCGAACTCGAGCCCGACGACTCCTTCAGCTACACCGCGCTTTCGGTCATCTATCAGCGGTGCGGCCGCATTCCCGAGGCCGAGCACGCCAAGGCGATGGCCTATCAGAAACAGATGGGTCTTGACTGATTCGATCGTCAGTTCCGCCGTTTACCCGGCGAAAGAGGGTCATTGCATGATTTGCCGATGGTTGCCCGGCGGCAGGAACACGGTCGTCTCGTGGTTGGTGGCGGCGATCTTGCTGGCTGCGCCGGCCTCCGGCGCCGAGCCGGTCCAGACCGAAGCCAAGCCCGATCCCACGGCCGACCCGTGGATCGCGGCCCAGCTGCCGGAGCTGGTCACTCTCTACACGCACCTGCACACCCACCCCGAACTGTCGCGGCAGGAGGTGGAAACCTCGAAGCGGATGGCCGCCGAGCTTGCCAAAGCGGGCGCCCATGTGACCACGCACGTCGGCAAGCTCGGCGTGGTCGGGGTTCTCAAGAACGGCGAGGGGCCGGTGGTGCTGGTGCGAACCGACATGGACGCGCTGCCGGTCGTCGAGGAGACAGGGCTGCCTTACGCCAGCAAGGTCAAGACGCGCGACAAGGCCGGCCGCGAGGTCGGCGTGATGCACGCCTGCGGGCACGACATTCACATGACCAGCTTCATCGGTACGGCGCCGCTGGCTGGCCGAGCATCGCGACCGCTGGTCGGGTACGGTCGTCCTGGTCGCTCAGCCCGCCGAGGAGGCCGTCGATGGCGCCCGCGGCGATGCTCGACGACGGGCTCTATTCGCGGTTCCCGAAGCCCGATTTTGCCCTGGCCCTGCACTGCCGGCCCGACGAGCCGGTGGGCACGGTGAGCTACTGCTCCGGACCGGCGCTGGCCAGCTCGACGTCGGTCAGCGATCACGATCCGCGGCAAAGGGGGGCCACGGCGCCTGGCCGCACCGCACCGTCGATCCGATCGTCCTGGCGGCGCTGGTGATCGTCGACCTGCAGACGATCGTCAGCCGCGAGATCGAGCCCAGCGAGCCGGCGGTCGTCACCGTCGGCTCGATCCACGGCGGCACCAAGCACAACATCATCCCCGACGAGGTCAAGCTTCAGCTCACGCTCCGCTCCTTCAGCGAGCCGGTCCGCCAGCAGTTGATCGCCGGAATCAAGCGGCGGGTGGTGGCCCTTGCCCAGGCCCATCAGGCTCCCGAGCCACCGTCGAAGTCGAGGAGAGCACGCCGCCGACGATCAACACGCCCGCCCTGGTCGAACGCGTCGTGCCGGCCCTCGGTCGAGGCCCTGGGCTCCGCGAACGTCAAGCCCGCCAAGCCGGTCATGGGAGCCGAAGACTTCGCTCTCTATCAGCGAAGGAAACGTGCCGATCTGCATGTTCTGGCTGGGCACGATCAGCCCCGAGCGGCTCGACGCGGCCGAGCCCAAGGGGAGGACATGCCCCCGCCTGCACTCGGCGAAATACTACCCGGAACCGGGCCCCAGCATCGCCACCGGCATCCGCGCCATGACTGCCGCGGTCGTCAAGCTGTTGCCGCCGAAGGAGCGCTGAACTCACGCACCCGGATCAGTTCGGCTTCTCGAACGTCTTGTCGTCCACCTTGTCCAGGACCTTGAACTCGGTGATCTCCATGGTGACGAACTTCTCGCCGTCGCGCTTGCTCTCGATCTTCGTCGCCTTCTTGATTCCGTCGAAGTCCTTGTAGTGCGCCGTACGTCGTCTCTTGCGTGGAATTCCTCGCCCTGGAAGCCCATCACCTGGGCCACCATCTTGACGGGCAGGCCGCTCTCTTTGTCGAAATAAATCTTGAAGTCCTTGCCGTCGGGACCGGTCACCTTGACGACCGCGGCGGGCTTGTCCCCAACCTTTTCTTCACCGACGGCCTCGGTCTTGAATCCTTTTTCTTTGACCGGCATGATCGTGACGGGGATGATCGCCATGTAGATCGTGCGCTTCTCGTTGGCGAGCTCTTCGCCTTCCATGTCGTGCTCATTGTCCCCGAACTTGCGCCAGCCTTTGTCGCCTTTCAGAAGCGTCAGACCCGTGACGTCATTGTCGTTGAAGTGCCCCATGAACTCGGACCGATAGTGATCGAGCCCCTTCAAGGTCGCGGTGATGCTGATCTCGTTGTCATTGCCGCCGAAGGTCACCGTACCCTTCTGCTTCCAGGTGACCGTCTGAGCTTTGCCCAGCTTCTCCTGGCCGCCCAGCGCCTTGATCGCCTTGTCGATGATGCCGCTGGCATCCTTCTCGTCTGCCCGGATCACGCTGACAGGTCCCAACACGAGAAACGCTGTCAGTGCCACACCGAAAACCCGTTTCATGAGGTTGCCTCGGAGTCGGAGGAAGTGGATTTCTGATTCAAAAGGCCAGCCGGCCGGAGCGCCCGGCAGGTACTTGCCAGTGAACCGAATATCCTAACGTTCTTGTGCACGAGAGCGGAAGATGGCAGCGGTCGGACCCTGATGGCTCGTGCTCCTTCCGGACGGGTTGACTGCTGGGATCTTGAGAGCCGCGTTTTCCGGGTGGAATCCTGTGATCCATGATCGGTACGATTGTCTGGGTAGCCCGCCGATTCACTTTCCGGAAGCGGGATCGGCGGAAATCGCTTCCTGGGAGGGGAAGCTGCGCGTCTGGAATCGACCTCTCGCGACCGTGTCTGGGAGATCGCAACGATGATCGAGCTGAAGGTCAACAACAAGAACTGCGTTCTCGACATCAGCTCGGACACACCACTCTTGTGGGCAATCCGGGAATCATTGGGGCTGACGGGGACCAAATTCGGCTGCGGGATGGCGCTGTGCGGTGCCTGCACGATTCATCTCGACGGCGAGGCGGTGCGATCGTGTGTCACACCGGTCTCGCGCGCTGCCGGCAAAGAGGTGACGACGATCGAAGGCCTGCCGCCGGACGTATTCACTCCGCTACAAGAAGCGTGGATCGCCGAAGACGTGCCGCAATGCGGCTACTGCCAGTCGGGCCAGATCATGGCGGCCGCCGTCTTGCTGCGCGAGAATCCCAGCCCCACCGACGACGACATCAACGATGCCATGGACGGCAACATCTGTCGGTGCGGGACATACGCGCGCATCCGCCGCGCCATCCATCGAGCCGCCCGGTTGAAGGCCGAGGGGGGCCCCAGATGAGCGAGATTATCAATCTCAGCCGCCGCGGATTTCTCAAGACCGGCGCACTCGCCGGTGGAGGCTTGGTCCTGGGCGTCTATCTCCCGGGAGAGGCTCGCGCCGAACAGGCGGCTCCAATCGCGCCCTCGACCTTCGCACCGAACGCGTTTGTCCGCATCGGTACGGACGAGAGCGTGACCGTCGTCGTCAATCATTCCGAGATGGGACAAGGGATCTACACAGGCCTGGCGCTCATCGTCGCCGACGAGCTGGAAGCCGATTTGGAGCAAGGTCCGCGTCGAGCCGGCGCCGGTCCAGCCGGCCTACAACCACACCCTGTTCGGCATTCAGCTCACCGGCGGCAGCACGAGCACCCACAGCGAGTGGGACAGGCTGCGCAAAGCCGGCGCGGCGGCGCGGCAGATGTTGATCGCCGCCGCGGCGGACACATGGAATGTCAATCCGGCAAGCTGCCGGGCGGAAAACGGCCACGTCATTCACGCGGCCTCGGGACGTCGTCTGTCGTTCGGCAAGCTGGTCGACCAGGCGTCGGTCCTGGCGCCGCCCGAGCACGTCACTTTGAAAGACCCCAAGGATTTCAAGCTGATCGGCAAGCCAACACGGCGACTGGACACACCCGACAAGACGTGCGGCAAGGCCGTCTTCGGGCTCGACGTGAACCTCCCTGGAATGCTGGTCGCCGTCGTCGCCCGCCCGCCGGTCTTTGGTGGCAAGGTCAAGTCTCTGAATGCGGAAAAAGCAAAAGCTGTGCCGGGGGTGCGCCATGTCGTCGAGATTGAACGCGGCGTGGCGGTCGTGGCCGACGGATTCTGGCCCGCCAGGCGCGGCCGCCAGTTGCTCGAGATCGATTGGGACCTTGGCGCGCTGGCCACGCTCGACAGTGTGGCACAGCGTGCTCAGTATGCCGAGCTGGCACGGCGACCCGGAGTCGTGGCCAGGCAGGACGGTGATGCGGCCCGCGCCTTGGCCGGCGCGGCCCGGACGCTCACAGCCGACTACGAGCTGCCCTACCTGGCGCACGCCACGATGGAGCCGCTCAACTGCGTTGCCGACGTTCGCGCCGACCGGTGCGACGTCTGGACCGGCACACAGTCGCAAACCCTGGATCGCGATGCCGCAGCAAGAGACGCCGGGTTGACGCCCAAGCAAGTCCGCCTGCACACGACCTTGCTGGGAGGCGGTTTTGGACGGCGCGCCGTCCTCGACAGCCACTTTGTTCGCGAGGCCGTGCAGATTTCGAAGGCCGTCAAGAAGCCGGTCAAGGTCATGTGGACGCGGGAGGACGACATTCGCGGCGGCTTTTACCGGCCCCGAGCTTTCCATTCCGTGACCGCGCGCCTGGACGCCGATGGAAACCCGGTCGCGTGGCACCAGCGCATCGTCTGCCAGTCGTTCATCGCCGGTACGCCGTTCGAGTCGGCCATCATCAAGAAAGGGGTCGACGACACGGCCGTCGAGGGGGCCAGGGATATTCCCTACGCCATTCCGAACCTTCTGGTGGATTGGCAACAAGCTCCTGGCGGCGTTCCCACGTTATGGTGGCGGTCCGTCGGGCATTCCCACAGTGCCTTTGTCGTCGAGAGCTTTCTGGACGAGCTGGCGCACTCCGCCGGCAAGGACCCTCTTTCTTACCGGCGCGGCCTCCTTACCAGGCAGCCGCGGCACCGCAGAGTCCTGGAGCTGGCCGCAGAGACAGCCGGCTGGGGAAAGCCAGTGCCCGAGGGACGTGGGCGCGGCCTCGCCGTTCACGAATCGTTCGAGAGCATCGTCGCCCAGGTGGCCGAGGTGTCGGTTTCGAAGGACGGCCGCGTCAAGGTGCACCGGGTTGTGTGCGCGATCGACTGTGGCCCGGTGGTGAATCCGGACGCGATTCGAGCACAGATGGAGGGCGGAATCGTCTTCGGACTCACCGCCGCGCTGTACGCTGAAATCACTTTCGAGAAGGGACGCGTCAAAGAGCGGAATTTTCATGACTACCCGATGCTGCGGATTCATGAAATGCCCGAGGTCGAGGTGCACATCGTGCCCAGCGTGGAAAAGATGGGCGGCGTCGGCGAGCCCGGCGTCCCGCCGGTCGCCCCGGCGGTGACCAATGCGATCTTCGCGCTGACGGGCAAACGGATCCGCCGGCTGCCCATCCGTACCGCAGATCTGGCGACGACCTGACCGCACCGCGGTCAGTCGATCGGAGGTTACACTTGATAAGAGTTGCATGTAATAATGCTGTATCGGACCGGCGAGCCGTCGCGGGAACCATTCTGGCGGGCGCCATTTTCGTCGTCGTTGCCCAGCAGTTGCCATCTCGGTGCACCGGAGATAGGGATCGCGCAGAAGCAGGTCAGGCTTTCCAGCCTGACGATCCCGTAGGTCAGGCTTTCCAGCCTGACGTCAGGCTGGAAAGCCTGACCTACGGCATCATTTCCTCCGCGGTCAGCTCGAGCTCGCCATTCATTAGAGGGGACTCTCCCTCTCGCGGAGCCGCCGCGGTCATCGAGCGAGGGGACGAGGCCGCCTCGCGGGCGGCGTTTCGCGAAGCATACAAGGTATTCATGCACCCGCGATGCATGAATTGTCATCCGTCAGGAGACGTGCCCCTCCAGGGAGATGACAGCCATCCGCATGCGCAGCACGTCAAGCGCGGTCGGGACGGTAAAGGGAAATACGCGCTCAAGTGCGCGAATTGTCACCAGGACACCAACCTGCCCGGCGAGAACATGCCTCAGGGCAATCCGAACTGGCATCTCCCGCCGCCCGAGATGCCGCTCGTGTTCCAGGGCAAGACCCCCGGCGAGCTTGCGCACCAATTGAAAGACCGTTCCCAAAACGGCGGCAAGACGCTGGAACAGATCATTCACCATGTCGAGGAAGACAAACTGGTGATCGGAGGCTGGGACCCTGGTGAGGGCCGCACCAAGCCGCCTCTCTCTCACGCGGAGTTCGTGGCCAAGATCCGCGAATGGATCGAAAACGGCGCCGCCGTGCCCGAATGAGGGATCGCTCGGTCGTCTGCCATCCCGGGGTTCGGGTCGTCCGAGGACATCGAGATGGGCCGCTCCGTGGGGTTCGCCGAGCACCTGACCAGACCCGTGGATTTCCGAAAAGGAGCGATGAACGGTGCGTGCCGCCCTACGGAGAATCAGCGTACGCGATCTCTTGATCCTGATTGCAGCGACGGCACTGGGGTTGGCCTTGCTCCGACTCCGAATCTCCTTCGCAAACGTGGTGAAATTTTTCCATGATCTCATTTCCAAACCGCCGCCAAACCGATCGGTCGCCGGTCATATCCTGTTTGCCACAGGCGTGCTCGAGCTGATCGTCCCCTGCGTCTTTTCCTGGACGATCGGCGTATTCGTCATCCGTCTGCTTCCCCCGCGCCCGCGTCTACGGCGCCTCGTCTTTCAACCAGGGTTCATCGCTTGCGCCCTGTTTCTCGCAGCCGCATGTCTCGCCTACGCGATCGCGCTTGCGACCCTGGGAGTCCGGGGAGCGCTCATCTCACGAACCTCGCCGCAGTGGGTTGGTTATCATGGTATTGCGACCTTGTTGTGCGTCCAACAGGGAGGCTGGGCCGTGGCTGTCGCCTGGCTGATGCTGGCTCTGCTCGGACGCTGGATTCCTGAGCCGAGCTGGGTCGACCGGCTCGGTCGAGCCCTGGGAATCTTCTGGATCGCAGCCGCTCTCATCCTCACGGATTTCCACAACTCCGTCGTCATGCCTTGAGGTCCGGGACCTCAAGATCGGGCAGGCGCCAGGCAATGAGTGTGGCCGGCAGAAACAGGCACCCCGCGCACAGAAGGGCGATCCGATAGTCGCCGACCGTCGAGAACAAACCAAAGACCACGGTTCCGGCCGCGGCCGCGATGCGGCCGATGTTGTAACAGAAGCCGGCCCCGGTCGTTCTCAGGAGGACCGGAAACAGCGGGGGCAGATACATCGTGAAGAGCGCGAACACGCCGCTGCACGCGCCCATGATGGGAAGGAGCACCAGGAGGGCGGTGTGGCTCCGCGGCACGATGTAGGTCGCGACCATGGCGAAGAAATAAGCCAGACAAAGGAGTGCGATCGCGCGGCGGTAACCCAGGAACTGAGCCAGGCCGCCTGCAAGAAAGTTGCCGAAAATGGCGGCCGCCATCACCAGGAAGTTGGCAACGCTGACCAGCTCGTTCTTCTGCGCCGCGGACATATTGATCACGTCGGGAAGGTTGCGCAGGTGATGCTGATACCAGAACAGAAAGGCCCAGTGGGCCGTCAGGCTGACGGAGCAAACCAGAATCGTGAGGATCGCGGTCCGGCGGATCGCGCCCTGGAACAGCTCGGCAACACCCGGCGAGGCCTCTTTCGCCTGCCGCTTGGCCGTGCTCCATTCCTCGGTCTCGGGGACATTGCGACGGATCCAGAACACCACGAGGGCCGGCAGCACGCCGATCAAGAACACCACGCGGGGGCTCTGGCGGGCCAGGAGATAAGTCGCACATGAGGCCAGCAGGATTCCGATATTGACCCCGCTCTGGAGCACGGCGGCGATCCAGGGCCGCCAGCGGCGGGGCCACGTCTCCGACAGGAGTGAGGATCCGACGGCCCACTCGCCGCCGATGCCGAGGGCTGCCAGGAATCGTACGATCAGCAGTTGCCACCACGTTTGCGCAAAAAAGGCCAGGCCGGTGAACAGGGCGTAGGTCAAAATTGTCAGGCTGAGTGCACGGCTGCGGCCGATCAAGTCACCCACCCGACCGAAGAAAGCGCCCCCGAGCGCCCAGCCCACGAGGAACGCAGCCTGGATCCAGGAACTGTACCAGCCGACGAGCTCGTTCCGGGTGTCGGCAACCCCGACCAGCTCGGCGACGAACGGAGCGGCGACCAGCACGTAAAGGTGCATGTCCAGTCCGTCGAACAGCCAGCCCAGCCAGGCGGCGATCCCCGACTTCCACTGGTGCGGCGAGAGGTCGCGCAGGCTCCGGATCTCATCGCGGCAAGCCCCATCCGATCCGTCTACTGGCATGGAACCACCTGCACGATGCTCTTTGCCTCGTGCTTCCCTTTGTTCGCGGTGATCTCGAAGGCTGGGGCGATTCAGCTCGGCCTGAGGAACTTCTGAAGCGAATGGCAGTCGGCAGGAACCGCTCCCTGATTGCCGCCGGCCGACCAGGTGACCTCGCCGACATACAGGTTGCCCTGGGAATCGAGGCAGAGGTCGTGAGGCGCAAAGAAGTCGCCTGGCGCACAGGGGTTTAACCCGCCGCCCCAGCGGGCCAAGAGCCCGCCGTTTGGGTCGAAGACGCTCACCCGGCCTCCGGTCGGGTCCTCGGTTGGCGGCACTGTGCCCGGCCACATCCCCGCCCGAAAACCCAGCTCGGCCACGTACACGTTGCCGTGCCCGTCGACCAGAACCTGGCAGGGCCGCGCGACGTCGGTCCATTCGTTCTGGAAATGACCCTCGGGGCTGAAGAACTGAAGGCGGCTGTTCTCGCGATCAGCCACGACGACCGTGCCGTCCGGCCCCACGGCGATTCCGTGCGGCAGACGAAACTCACCGGGCCCTGTGCCGGGCTGGCCCCACGAGAAAAGGTAAGTGCCGTCGGGCGAAAATCGATGGACTCGAGCATTGCCGTAGCCGTCGGAGATATAAAGCGAACCGTCTGGTGCGATCGCCAGGTTGGTCGGATAGTGGAACGGCCCGGCGGCTCCGCGGATCGTCCGGAAGTCCATGCTGGTGGCCCCCGTATCGGACGGATGTCCGCTCGTGCCCAGCGTGGAGAGCGGCTTTCCCTTGGCCGTGAACTTCTTCACGGTGTGGTCGAGGTCGTCGGTGCAGTACACGACGTCGTCGGGACCGATCGTGATCCCGTGCGGCCGGACGAACAATCCCTCACCCCAGGAGCCGAGGAATCCCCCGTCGCGGTCGAAGATGACGATCGGATGGTCGCCGCGATTGAAGACGAAGACGCGGTCGCGCGAATCCGTCGCGACACCGGCGACCTCGACGAAGCGCCACCCGTCGGGCAACTCGGCCCAGCCTTCACACGGCTTCCAGCGCATGATCGCCTCCGGCAGGTTGTCTCGGATCTCACTCTGTTCGCGAATGGCGGTCGGCGTCGTCAGATCGTTGTTCCCCAGCTCGAGTGTCGGCGGACCGCGGGGCGTTGCTCTTGCTATTTGAACCGGATTCAGGCCGGGACCGCTTGAACCTCTTGAGGTAGAGACTCTCGATGAACTGGGGGAGCGGAAGTTTCCAGGGCTCTTGCTTGTGATTATCGAGCTTCCCGAGTTTCTTGGGATTCATCCCGAGCTCTCGCGCCATCTGTACCTGCACGTCATTCAGGCGATGACGCTTCTTGGCTTCGATCCAGGGAATCATTTTTTGAGGAATCTTTTTCTTGGCCACGTGAAGCCTCGTTGGAGATCATCCAAGTCTACCTGACGGCGACCGCGACGGACGGGATCCTGGATTAGCCAGTCCGCCTGTCATGCCCGATCAGACGCCGACACATCCACTCGATCTCCGATCGTCGTCGGCAGCAAATCTTAATGGGCGGCGGCTTTCTCCCTCAAGGGCGTCGTCAAATTCGGTTCGGAATCGTCTCGAGCCTCCGTCCTGGCGATCCCGTTTCCGAGAGATCAAACTTATGTTAAACTTCCAGTCGTTAGGGCGGTGCTTCGGGAGCGGCCTAATCGAAGGAGTCTTCCCCTGGGAACTCGATCCCCGCTCGGCGTCTTTGCTGCGTTTCTTGTCTACCTGCTGGGCGGGCTGGCCGGTCCTCTGGCGGGACAGACGCAGCCACCGTCGTCAGACGTCGAGTTCTTCGAGAAAGCCGTGCGGCCGCTTCTGGTGGAGAGGTGCTGGTCGTGCCACGGCAACCTGGAGCGGCCCAAGGGCGGCCTCCGATTGACGTCGCGCACCGGGCTTTTGAAGGGTGGAGACGGCGGCCCCGCCGCGGTCGCCGGCGACCCATCGGGCAGCCCGCTCGTCCAGGCCATCCGCTACGAGCACGATCGGAAGATGCCGCCCAAAGGGAAGCTCAAGGACCGAGAGATCGAGGTCCTCACCCGCTGGGTTACAATGGGGATCCCATGGCCCGATCGGCAGGCCGCCTCTGGGTCCCCAAAAGTGAGCAAAACCGCAGCTCCCTTCACCGAGGCACAAAAGCGGTTCTGGGCTTTCCAGCCGGTCAGGGCCGTGGCGATTCCGGACGTGCGAGAACCGTGCCGTGCCGTGTCGGCCATCGACCGCTTCCTGCTGGAGGGTCTCGACAAGGCAGGGCTGGCACCCACACCGCCCGCCGGCAGGCGGACGTTGATCCGGCGGGCCACGTTCGACCTGATCGGTTTGCCGCCTTCGCCAGAGGAGGTCGACGCCTTCCTCGCTGACGCCACGCCGCAGGCGTTCGCACGCGTTGTGGACCGCCTGCTGGCCTCGCCTCAGTACGGCGAGCGGTGGGGCCGGCACTGGCTCGACGTGGTTCGCTATGCCGACGCACGCGACCTGATCCAGTTGCCCGCCGAGAGCGATTTCCGCGAAGCCTGGCGCTATCGCGACTGGGTCGTCAAGGCGTTCAACCGCGACCTGCCGTACCCGGAATTCGTGCGCAGCCAGGTCGCCGGCGACCTGCTGCCGCCCTCACAGCCCGGCGGAATCAACAAGGACGGCCTGGTCGCCACGGGCCTGCTCGGCTATCGCCGACTTCGTGCCCGGCGACGTCGACAAGGACCAGATGATCGCCGACTACGTCAACGATCAGATCGACGTCGTCACCAAAGCCTTTCTCGGCCTGACGGTTGCGTGTGCCCGATGCCACGACCACAAGTTCGACCCGATCTCCGACCGAGGACTATTATGCGCTGGCGGGCATCTTCTTCAGCACCCGGCTGATCCCGGGGCCCGTGCCGGGCAACACCCCGCTGGTGCGCGTTCCCCTCTTGTCTCCGGCCGAGCTCGCCAAGCTCCAGGCGCGAGGACGCCGAAGACCAGCGGCGCCGGGCCGAGCTCGAGCATCGGCTTCCCGATGCGTCCGACAGGGCCTACATCGCTTTCCTCCGTCACTTAGTCGCCGGCCAGACGGCACGATATCTCGTGGCGGCCAGCGAGCTCCGGCGAGAGCACCAGCGCACCGTCGAAGGTGTCTCTGGCCGAGGCCGCACGGCAGCGAGGGCTCCATCAAGGTTTGCTGGCCGGATTCGTCGACTATCTCGCCAGGGTCGCGGCCCAGCCCTCCGTGAACCGGCACTCGACGGTTTGCGGCCGCGGCCGCTGGAACACTCGCTGGGCCCGGGCTCGCGAAGGTCGGCGATGGCGCTAGAAGCGGAGCTCGCCGCGCTGGCCGCACGGAAAGCTGGCGGGGCGGCTTGTTCGCCGGGCGAAGAAGCCCTGGGACGCTCCGCCTTGATCAGGTTGCGGGCTGATGACCGCCAGCTCGTTTGTGACAGCCGGGGGACACGTCACGCTCTGGCCCAACCGCTCGGGGCTGCCGGCGGACGCCAGGCCGGTCGACGGGGCCGCGGGCCCGATACGGACAAGCGCCGTCATCAATGGGCAAGCAAGGACCGTGCTCAGGTTCGACGGAAACGCGCTGCTCGAGCTCCCGCGCCGGGTGCCGTCGACCGGCAGCCTGTTCGTTGTCTTCAAACTGGCGGACAAGTCCGGCCCTGGTCAGCGTCTGCTCGGCTGGGAGGATTCCGACGCCGGCAAGCACGGCCTGGGACTGATGCTCGAACCCGGCGGCCGGTTGCACGCGATCCTGCGGAACAACGGCCAGTCGGGCGACCTGGTCGATTCACACCCGACGCCCGGCTTCGAGCTGGTCTCGCGTCACCTGGGGTTCGCAAGGCACGACGCTCGCACCGCAACGGGGCGGCGGCCGGTTCCGAGAAAGGGGTTGATGCCATCTCCTCTGACCCGGCAGTCGCCGCCCTGCGGCTGGGAGGGCCGGGCTCCGGCGGCAGCCCCCGATTCCGAGGGCGACCTCGCGGAGATCCGCGTTTACGACCGGCAACTGGACGAACCCGAGCGCCGGCTTGTGGAAGCCGAATTGCGTGCCGTCTGGTTCGACCACGCCGAGCCGAAGACCGCCCCGACCGACGCCCTGACCGAGCTGCATGACGAATTCCTATCGCCCCGCGGACCGTTCTGGCTACCGGCGGAACAGCGGAGCGCCATGCTATCCGCCGAAGTGCGGGTCCAGGCTGAACGCGCTCAGCAGGGAACTGGAAGTCCTCAGGAAGAAGCGTCCGCAGGAGATTCCCCGGGCGGTGGTCGTTCAAGATGGCGGTCCCAAGGGCACGCGCCACGAAGGATTCAGAACTGCCCGGTCTTTCTGCGGGGCAATCCCAAGCGACTCGGAAAGACCGTGCCGCGCGGAGTTCCCCGGATTTTTGTCGGTGAATGCGGGCCGCAAGTGCGGATCAAGAGCGGCAGCGGCCGGCGTGAACTGGCCGAGTGGCTGGTGAGTCCCCGCAACCCGCTGACGGCCCGCGTCATGGTCAACCGGATCTGGCAGCACCACTTTGGCGAGGGCCTGGTCCGCACTCCCAACGACTTCGGCGAGCGCGGCGAGCGGCCGGCAAGCCCCGGGCTGCTCGACTGGCTGGCCGCGCGGTTTGTGGAGTCGGGCTGGTCAGTCAAGGCGATGCACCGGCTCATCATGCTCTCGTCGGCCTATCAAGCAGAGCAGCCGCGCCGCCGGCCGTGGCGCTCGCCAAGGACCCAGACAACCGTCTGCTGGGACGAATGAACCGCCGGCGTCTCGACGCAGAAGCGATCCGCGACAGCCTGCTGGCCGTATCGGGAGGCTTGGACGCCACTCCCGGTGGCCCGGCCTTCTCGGACCTGGCCGTCCCGCGCCGGACGATGTACCTTCAGTCGGTGCGCACCGGCCCCGGCGCCAACCGACTTCGGCCGCCTGTTCGACCGCGCCGATCCCGGCTCGATCGTCGCGCGCCGTGGCGAGTCGATCGTCGCCCCGCAGGCTTTGTTCTTCCTGAACGATCCGTTCGTGAACGACGCGGCCAGGGCACTGGCCGCGCGGGTCGCAGCGCGAAGTGCCAGGGGCTGCCGAGGCCAGGATCGAGCGGCTCTACGCCCTCGCGCTTTCCCGGCCGCCGACGCGCAGCCGAGCTCGACCTCGGCACGCGATTCCTGGCTGCACCTGGCGGCGCCCAACCGTGGGAACCGTACTGTCATCTGATTCTCTGCCAGAGTGAGTTTATCTACATCGATTGAGTATATTCGGCCGGTCTGGTCGGGCCGGCTACGGGGGAAGCCCGATGATCACCGCAAGCGACGTGAGGGCGTTGCCAAGCCGCCGCGAGCTGTTGCGGCGGGCAGGCGCCGGCTTCGGCTCACTGGCCCTGGCGGCGCTCCTGGCCGAAGAGACCGCCGCGGACGGGCCGACCGCACATCCTCTGGCGCCCAAGCTGCCGCACGGCCTGGCCCGGGCTCGTCGAGTGATCTTCCTGTTCATGCCCGGAGGGCCGTCGCAGGTCGACACGTTTGACCCCAAGCCGCGGCTCTCCCTGGACCACGGCAAGCCCGCACCCAAGGCGTACCTGGGCGAGACGAGGAAGCTCCTGGCCTCGCCGTGGAAGTTCAGGAATTGCGGTGAGTCCGGCCTCGAGGTGAGCGAGCTGTTTCCGCATGTGGGGGCCTGTGTCGATCGCCTGTGTGTGATCCGCTCGATGGTGGGCGACGACGTCAATCACCCCGGCGGCTGCTTGCTCATGAACACCGGTGAGCGGGTCGCCACGCCGGCCCAGCCTGGGTGCCTGGGTCACTTACGGCCTGGGCACCGAGAACCAGAACTTGCCGGGCTTCATTGCCGTCGGCCCGGGCCCCTTGATCGAGGGCGCACGGCAGTACGGCGCTGCCTTCCTGCCGGCCGCCTACCAGGGAACGTTTGTGTCCGACCTGCACAGCCCGATCAAGAACCTCAAGAACGCCCGGGTGGGTCCCGGAGCGCCAGCGCCAGGAGCTTGACTTGTTGCGCCGGCTCAACGAGATGCACCGCCAGGACCGCCCGGACGATACCCGGCTGAGCGCCCGGATCGAATCCTTCGAGCTGGCTTATCGCATGCAGCGCGAGGCGCCCGATGCCTTCGACCTCGAGCGCGAGACCGAGGCGACCAAACGGCTCTACGGGATCGGACAGGGCCCAACCGATGTCTTCGGCCGCCAGTGCCTGCTGGCGCGCCGCCTGGTCGAGCGGGGCGTCCGGTTCGTGCAGCTTTACCACACCAGCGGCGGCTTCCAGCCCTGGGACCAGCACAGCGACTTGAAGGGCGGCCACGCCAGGAACGCTCTGGCGACCGACCGGCCCATTGCCGGCCTGCTCCAGGACCTGGAGGCGCGAGGGATGCTGGATGACACGCTGGTGATCTGGGGCGGCGAATTCGGACGGACCCCGGCCGCCCAGGGCACCGACGGCCGCGATCATCATCCCTACGGGTTCACCATGTGGCTCGCCGGCGGCGGCGTCCGTGGCGGCATGGCCTACGGCGCGACCGACGAGTTCGGCTGGGACGCGGTCGAGGACCGCGTGCACGTGCACGACCTGCACGCCACGATCCTCTTCCTGCTCGGGCTTGACCACGAGAAGCTCACGTACCGGCACAGCGGGCGCGATTACCGCTTGACCGACGTGTATGGCACCGTGGTCACGAGGATCATCGCGTGATGGAACGCACCGCTGTGAGTTGAGCTTGTGAGTGACACGAGCGATCAGAAAATGCTCGATGGCGTCCGGGAGGGTCTTGGAACGCGTTGAGTTCCCGGTCAAGCTGGATTCATGGCACTTTTCTCTCCCACCGCCGGGGCCCTCGACCGTGCTCGGGCCAAGGCATACATCGCGTTGCTGCCGCTCTTGTTCCTCAGTTACGCCGTCGCGTACGTTGACCGCATCAACGTGTCGCTGGCCGCGCTCAAGATGCGCAAGGACCTCGCGGGCTTCGACAACGCTGTGCTTGCATTCGGCGCCGGCGTCTTCTTCATCGGTTACTTCATCCTGGAGATTCCCGGCACGCTGCTCGTCGAGAAGTGGAGCGCGCGGAAGTGGATCAGCCGGATCATGATCTCATGGGGAATCGTGGCCGCACTCACCGCATTTATTCAGTACCGGGTGCCGGGAGTGACTCATTTCTTCGAGGTCGTTCTGACCGGCAGTGCTTCCTGGTTCGAGTCGATCGGGCGATCCAATCTCGGCTGGCTGTCGCAGCGCAGTGCGTCGGTCGCGGCCTGGCTGAGGGAACCGGGAAGGGCGTTTGTCATGCAGTTCTTCTCGGTGAGGTTCCTGCTGGGCCTGGCCGAGGCTGGGTTCTTTCCGGGCGTGATCGTGTACCTGTCTCACTGGTTCCCCGTTCGAGATCGCGCCCGGGCTCTATCCTGGTTCTTCATCGCCACTCCGATTGCCCAGATCATCAGTCCCAAGCCCTCGTCGTTCTTGCTGCGAATCGGTACCACCGAGACGGTCGGCAACGCCACGGTTCATTACCCGAGTGTCTGGGGCATGCAGGGCTGGCAATTGATGTACATCGCCTGGGGAATACCGGCCGTCGTCCTGGGCTTGATCGTGCTGTTCAAACTGCCGGACTGGCCCGGAGACGCGCGCTGGCTGGGACCGGACGAGCGCGACGCCCTGGAACAGGAGCTGCGCAAGGAAAAATCGATCAAGCCTCGTCATGCGAGCTGGGGCATGGCGCTTCGTCATCCCAAGGTGCTGCTCCTGGCCGCGGCCTATTTTTTTGTGGTGTCCACCAGCTATGGGGTCGAGTTCTTCCTGCCCAGCATTCTGGAAAAATGGTACGAACTCAACTTGAGCAGCCTGACCTGGGCGGTGCTCATCCCTCCGCTGGGAGGACTGGCCGGCCAGCTTCTGGTCGGCTGGAGCTCGGACCGCACCGGTGAGCGCCGGCTTCACGCCTCGATACCGATTTACCTGGGGGCGATCGCCCTCTGGGCGCTCTTTTGATCCCGGCCTCGTTTTCGTTCAATCAGCGGCTGGTTCTCGCGGTCCTCCTCTTCACCGGCGTGCTCACCGGCGTGAAGGCCTACATGCCGGCGTTCTGGGCCCTACCCAATCTGCTGCTCACCGAATCCGCTGCCGCCGCCAGCATTGGACTGATCAATTCCGTCGGCAACCTGGGGGGATTCGTCGGCCCGTTCGTGCTCGGCTACGTCGAGAACCAGACCCGATCCTACGTGCCAGGCCTGGCGTATCTGTGCGTCTCGATGATGATCTCGGCCACGATCATCTTGATGTTAGGTCTCGGCGGCCGCGCCCCAGGCACAGCCAAAAAGGACTATGCCGACCTGAAAAAACTGCCCGATAAAGAGCCCGATGCGATCATCGAGCCGGTGTGAGCTCGTTCGCGGGGAATCTGCGCACCGGCCGGCCTACTTGTAGACGGCGACGCCGGGGAGGGTCTTCTTGAGTTTATCGATGGCCTGGGGCGTGACTTTTGTTCCGATCAGGTAGACCGACTTGAGTTTGTTCATGTCCTTGAGTGCGTCGAGACCCGCATCGGTAACCTGAGTGCGGCTGAGCGCCAGCACCTGAAGGTTCTTGAGTCCCTTGAGGGTGGGCAGGCCCTTGTCGCCGACCTTCGAGCTGGTCAAGAACAGCATGGTGAGGTTGGTGAGACCCTTGAGATTGTCGAGCCCGGCATCCGTGATCTGAGGACTCATGAGCGTGAGCGAGCTCAAGCCCGTCAGCTCCTTGAGCGGGGCGACCGCAGCGTCGTTGACCTGACCATTGTCGATGTAGACGACCTGGAGATTGGGCACATTCTTGAGGAGCTTGAGTGCGTCCTTGTCGCCGGACCACTTCTTGAGGATGTTGACGGTCGCCATTTCCTTGCCGTCTTTTGCCTTGTCGATGGTGACGATCGCGCCGAGTTTCTCGAGCTCGAGCGTCGCGACCTTGAGCTTGAGCGCGGCGTTTTCCTTTTCGAGCGCGGCGATCTGCTCCTTGAGCTTGGCCGGATCCGGAGCGGGTGGCTGCGGGGGCGGCGTCGGCTGAGCCTTGGCATCGGCTTTCTTCTGGTCCTTGGCTGCAGGTTTCTGATCCTTGGCCTGAGGTTTGGCGTCTGTTTTCTTCTGGTCCTTGGCTGCGGGCTTCTTTTCCTGGGCTGGCGCGGGCACGACCAGAGCAAGCAGGATTCCTGTCAAGAAGAGGGCGAGTGTGGCGCACGACAAACGGCGAAAAGGGTTACGAGTCATAGCGCATTGGCTCCTGGTGGAGTATCCCCGCAACGGGTGGCGTGTGGCGCGATCGCAGTCGAATTCACGCTAGGGCGGAAGGTCAGATCAGATCAGGCCGCGACGGGATGCCCGGCGCGGCCGTGTGGGGGTTCTCGTTCCTTGCTCAAGACGACCCATCTCAGACTAAACCGGACGCTTGCGATTCGCAACACTTTCTACCGGGTTGCACCGCGATGCCTCGGGGGATACCCTGACAAGCCGGCGGCTCCGAAGATCCGGCGGGATGCACCAGAGGATGCCACGATGATCACTTCAACACGACACTTTGGCTTTACAACAGGCGCCGTGCTCATGCTGACAGCCGTGTTGCAAGCCGCCGAACCCGAGTATCCCGTCAAGGTGAGCGAGGATGGGAGATTCTTCGTTGACCAGAAGGGCGTGCCCGTGTTCTGGCTCGGCACCACCCAGTGGCAGCTCTTCCGCGAATACTCCAGGGAAGACGCACGAACGATCATCGAGAAGAGCAAGGAAAAGGGTTTTGTCTTTGCACAAGTCATGCTCATGGGTGTCGGCGACGGCACGAAGCCGAACATCCACGGCGACAATCCCTGGATCGACAACAATCCCCTCACGCCCAATGCTGCCTACTTCAAAGAAGTCGATGCCATCGTCGACATCGCTCGCCAGAAGAACTTCAACATCTCGATGACCCTGTACCATCAGCGCTATCGCAAGTTCATCACTCGCGACAACGCTCGCGCCTGGGCAAAATGGCTTGCGCACCGCTACAAGAGCGTGCCCACCATCGTGTGGTCCATGACGCCCGAGGCCAGGCCCGAGTTTGTGCCGGTACTGCGGGAGCTGGCTGCCGGCCTGCACGACGGAGACGGCGGCGCTCACTTGATTACGTTCAAGCCCGACCCGGCTCCCTATTCCTCCAGCTTCATTCATCAAGAGAGCTGGCTCGACTTCGACTCGATGCAGACGTGGAAGAGCGTCGAGCTGATTTATCCCATGGTGACCAAGGACTATCAGCAGAAGCCCGTGAAGCCTGTGCTGATGGCCGAGGGCGGCGTACGAACATGGCTCTGAATACGGGTTCGACGTCACTCCGCTGTGGATTCGGAGGCAGGCTTATTACTCCTATCTGGCCGGTGCCCATCACACCTACGGGCATAACGACAGTTGGCGCGTGCTGGCGACCTGGAAGCAGGCGCTTGATGCGCCAGGAGCCACTCAACTGGGAATCCTCAGAAAAATCTTTCTCGACCGGTACGAGTGGTGGCACCTGGTTCCGGACCAGGCCGTCTTTCACAGTGGCGGCAAGACCAGCGGCCAGATCTTGAACCTGGCCGCTCGCCACAAAGACGGCAAATGGATCATCGCCTATCTGGGCACCAAATCATCCTTTTCGATCAATATGAACAAGCTCGTGTCGGGAAAAACAGTGAGCGCATTCTGGATCGATCCTCGGAACGGAAAGCCGAAGCCGATCGAGGGCGTCGCGCGGACCGGTGTGCAGTCCTTGACAACACCGGCTGGATGGGAAGACGCCGTGCTTGTGATCGAAACGGCTGAGGCGGTCCCGGCACCGGCGTGAAGCAAGAATCCTCCGTTCACGCGTCACACTTTCGCGTAAGGAGAGCCGCTCAGGGAAACAGCACGCCCGGTATCGGCCGCCTGCTGGGCTTTGAGGGCGATCTCGGTGATGCGACATCCCTCGTCCAGAGTGAGCGGGGGCGGCGCTTCTCCGCGCAGCGACCGGACGAATTGCGTGAAAAGATCAGGCTGTGGGTTGAGAGGAAGCAAGCTGAGCGGTCTTTGGGAAGTGACCAGGGTTACCTTCTTGTCGAGCAGGGTCGCCTCGATGACGCCCCGAGAACCGGCGATCCGCAGCCGTTCGTCTCCGTGGGTCGGCGCGGTCTCCGGGCGCAGATAGTCGAGCGTGACCGACGCGACGCCGCCGTTCGCCATCGTGAGCACGAAGGCCGCCTGGCTGCCGCATGCCGGAAAGTCCGGGTGCGCCGTCGTTCCCTCCCGCCCTGTCACTTCTGTGAAAACATCGCCCAGGATCCAGTGCAGCCAGTCGAATGCGTGGATTCCGACCCACGGCGCCAGGCCAGGAAACGACTTGCGGCTGCGGAAGGCGTCCGGCGCGTCTTGCCCCATTTGTAGGTCTTCTGGCTGAAGGAAATGAGCGCATCGCCAATGTCGCCCTTCTTAACCGCCTGTCGCACGGCCGCAAGCGCCGGTACCCCCCGCATGGTATGCATGGGTACGAGTGCGGCTCTCGTCTTCTGGGCTGTACGGAACAGCCCTTCGAGCGTGGGCAAGTCCATTGCCAGCGGCTTCTCGGCCATGACCGGCAGCCCGCGTTCCAGGCAGATACGCGCCCAGACCGGGACTCGGTCGCTCCGGCAAGAGACCTGCACGATGTCCAGTCGCTCGGTGTCCAGCATTTTCTGGGCGTCGTCATGGCGGTGCGTGTGCACTGTCAGCCCGGGTGCATGATCGAACGAGCCGGTGGTCTCCTCGGGTCCGGCGGCGGCGACAGCCACGAGCGTGAGCCCATCGACAAGCTTGAGCGCAGGCGCATAGGTCTGCCAATGTCCGGTCGAGCCGATCAATCCGAGGCGCATGGCGGCTCCTTCAAGCGTGGGCGAGACGTGCAATCAGAGCAACGAGAATTCTTCGTCTCACCAGCGTGAGGGTACTGCCAGGTGCAAACGGTTGCAACGACAGGGGCCCAAGCTCCAGAATCATCTTGATCCGACGGCCCGATTCGTGCGAGAACTGCCGAACCGGCAAATCCATCCCGATAGAACGAAGAGGTGCACGGTGGCGAAAACAATCGTTCTCGGCTTTGTGGGCGGCGCCGTCTACTTGGGGCTGACCGCCGCGATCCTCTTCGGCTGTGCGGGGCGCTGGGACTTGCCGATGTTCTGGGCGTACCTCGGCGCCTGGGCGGCAACGATGGTGGTCGCATTGTTCGCGGTGGATCCGAGCCTGATCCAGGAGCGGATGCGACCCGGCCCCGGGGGCAAGGATTATGCGACCCTGATCTTCTTGACGCCTGTATTCGTGGGCCAGAGTGTCGCAGCAGGATTGGACGTGGGCCGGTACCACTTTAGCGACAACGTGCCGCTGGCCGTACAGGTCATCGCGCTTGTGGCGATGGCCGCCGGGATGGCAGTACTCGTCTGGGCCGAGGCGGTCAACCGCTTCTTTTCGCCGGTGATCCGCATTCAGACCGAGCGAGGGCATCACGTGATCACGACCGGCCCTTATCGGTACGTGCGGCACCCCGGCTACGCAGCCAGCCCGTTCGTGTTCGTCGGCGGCGGACTGGCACTGGGGTCCTGGCTGGCGGCACTGATTGGACTGATCCTGATCTTGCCGATAGTCCGCCGCACGGTCGTGGAAGACCGCATCCTCCACGAACAGCTCGACGGCTACGCCGCCTATGCGCAGGACGTGCGGTATCGCCTGCTGCCAGGCGTGTGGTGATCGACGCGAAAGCGGCCTGCCCCACCCCGGATTCGGGCTCGCGTCTCGGTGGCTGGTCCGAGACCGTAGCCCAGCACCGAATCTGCGCAGGCCGGCCGCAGCATCGAATCCGTCCGATCCGTCCGATCCGTCCGATCCGTCCGATCCGTCCGATCCGATGCGCGGCCGGCTTGTCAGGCGAAAGCCGCCAGAGCGCTCGCCGCGATCGAATCCTCTGAATTGCATCACCGTGCGCAGTTTCTCAATGGCCCTGCGGCGTGGCCTTGAGGGCAGGCGGCGGCGCGCTGGGCAGGGTCATCACCGAAGACCCCACAACCGCAGCACTGGGCGTCATCGGAAACGCCTCGACCGGTGCGGCAGCAACATGGCCGCAGCCACAGGGATCGCAGGTTTCATAACACGCGCGAAGGCAGTGCTTTGACTTCCAGTGATGACAGCCGCCGAGACAGAACAAGCCAAGGCACATATACGCAATGAGCGCGAAGCGCTTCATGGAACACCCCCAAGAGAGTAATGGGAGAATGGGTCACTCCAATCTGCGCCATAGACCGCCCCCAAGCGTCGAGAATCCCCAAATGAGTTTGCCGGAAATTCCGAAATGCTTCGTTGGCAAAAATAGTGTGGCGCGTGGCCGAAGCGCAGAAGATTCCACGAGCTGCCTCAGGCGGCTGCGACCCGTCGGTCAGTGGCTCAGAGCCAGCACCGAATAGGCGGTCGCGGCATCCCACATGAACCTTCCGACGTGGGCCTTGCCCTTGTCCTTCGACTCGGTGCGCGGTTCTTGTTGAGCGACGCGGTACGCCAGGCACCTGTCGGATCTTGATTCGCCTTGAGCCACGCGAGCCCCTTGGCGACGGCCGCATCGTCCTTGCTCTTGCCGGCGAGCTGGAGGACATGAACGATCAAACCGGTTGCATAACCGTCGGGATTTGTGTCCTGTTTAACGTCTTTGCGGGCGAATTGACCGAGCGAGCCGAGGCTCCATCCGCCGCTTTCTTGCTGCTTCGCGACGATCTGCTTGATCAGCCTGCCCTTTTCTTCGGGTTCCAAGAGCCCGTCGATGCTCGTCGAAGCCCAGAGCAGCCAGACGCGATTATGCAGGTTCTGAGAGGGGTACTGCTTCGTCAAGTAATAACGGAGAGGCAGAAGCCCCGGGTGCAGGTCGCCGCCGGTCGTCCCCGGGTTCACGCCCGGCACCGAACCGAGCGCGATCGCCGCGATCGACGCACCCATGTACCGCGCCTTGTCGGTCTCCCAGGGATCGAGTCCGAAGTTGAGCCACTCCCATGAACCTTTGTTCGCTCCCTCGCAGAGCTGGGTTTCCCAGAGGATCGCCCGGGCCCTCTTGGTGTCGGCACTCGCGTCCTGGCGGCCTCGCGCGCGATCGTCCAGCGCCAATACGAGCAGGTTGAGGATTGCCTCGGTGCCGCGCGATTGCTTCTTCTTGTCGGCATCGAAATCATACATGAGCTGGAATTCGGGTGTGTCCAGCTTGTCCCAGTTCGCAACGCGGCGCCTGGTCTGTTCGAGGAGCTTTGTCTCCCACTTTGTTGGCCGCGGCTCGTTCGAGAGCTGGCGCAGGACGGGCCGCGCCAGTGCATAGGATAAGAGGCTATGGCAACTGATGCACGAGCTCTGGGACTCCCCTTCGCCACGATGCGACGAGCCGAAGTTGAACCACTGTTCCCCGCGCTGGTCGAGGTATTGAGCGGCCCTGGTCCGATCCCACGTTTCGGGCGAGTTTTCGCCAGCGAAAGCCGGTGCGGCGCAGGCGAAGGCAAGAAGCCCGCAAACCATCGAGAACAGACAGACATTTCGGCTGGCCATCGTGGGAGCTCCCAGAGTGTCGATCCGAGATCAACGACAGGCAATCCGCCCGTCGAGCTGAGGGCAAATATTGACGCAAAGAAGCCTGAGTCGATCCTGAACGATTATCCCAAGACCGCACGCTATCTTCCAGCGTGCGGATTCGACGAGCCTGCCGGTGAAGAGGGGATCAGCGATTCTGGAGCGACCAGAAACTTGAAGCCTCCGACATCGGTGAAGAAGATCCGGTGCCGATTCGCACTCAGCCATGCTCTCCACTCTTTGGCTCGGGCGAAGTTCTCGGTCGTGTACCGCTTCAAGATCCGCAGGGCGATGTCCGCTTTGTCCCCTCGCTCCAGGAGCGCCACGCACTTTTCGAGGAGCTCGATCTTGCGGTTGGACAGGCCCAGGCCCTTGACGGCCTCGTCCACCGCGAACCCATTTTGGACTGGAATCAGGTATTCGAGATTCTCCTGGTAGTAGGCAACGTACTTTTGGAAATCCTTTCCGAAGCGTTGGCGCACGTCCTCGGGAAACAATGTTTTAACGAAGTCCTGGTCCGCGGTTTTCTCCATGTAGCCCGCGTAAACCAAGGCCCACTCCCGACCGCTCGATGTCCTTTTGACGAGAGGCTTCTGGCCGTCGAACTTCTTGATGTAACAGACGGCGTTGATGAAGCAGTTCCGAGCGGCGGGCGTCATCTCGGATGGAGAGCCCGAAAAGCCCCAGAGGAAGAAGTTGCCGTGCCGGCCGAGGGCGACCGAATCTGGTCCCTTGCTATTGAGGCCGGCGGAGATGGCCTCCGCGTCGGGAGAGTCGCCGAATCCGTAAGGGTCGGACACCATGCCCGGATCGATCTCCGGGAATTTCTTGGTCTGGACCTTCCAGACTTTCATGGTCCGGCCGAGCTTGTCACCGCCGAGGTAGTAGCGGTAGTGAGGCGGGACTGCGTGGTCTTCAAACTGAAGGTCAACCTTGAGAGGCTTATGAAAAACCTCGTGCGAGGGCACCACACCGTGGGCCGCGTCATCAAGACACAGTCAGAGCCAGTTGATCTTCAACTGCGACTGCATGGTCGCGAAGCCGCCCGCTGCGCCGATCAATACGGTGGGCCGGTCAAACGTGCTGGCGAGCTTCGGCGGCGTGGGCGAATTGATCCCTCGGACATCTGGCTTCAGCTTTCCGTGGTCGTCCCTCGGGTAGATCGAGGTCCAGTCGAGGATGACGACGTCATAGCCGCTGGCATCGCTCTCCTTGAATGTGCGGTAGTCGGTCGTGCCGACCTTGGCGAACGAGTTCGCCAGGAGGTTCGTGAAATCCTTCTCGCGATCGCTGGCAGGATTTCCTGCGTACAGCACCTTGAGCGCGATCGGCTCGCCGGCATCCGAGGGCCGGCCGACCAAAAGCACGCTCAAAGCGGCGACGATCAGCCACGGAATCCGCATGGTCCTACTCCTCGGTGGTGACAGACAATCGATCGATCAGCCCTCTGCTTCATCCTAGCCGCTCGGTGATCTTGCGACGAGTCGGTTTTCAGAGGCCGAGTCGCTCGCGCAAAGGCGAGGCAGCGGCGAACGTTCTCTTCCTCGGTGCGCAGCTTTTCTTCATGAGCCAGAGAACTGATCCGAGGAAGAGGGTGGCTCGGCGGATGGTCACGGACGAGTGAGAGAGCGTGGGCGAGGTACCGCCCCGGCAGGTCGGGAAAGGTCACCCAGTAGCCCTCGCTCAAGCAGGGAACCTTGAGCGGGTCGCGGGTGATCATTTCCACGTTGAAGCGAATGTCAGCGCGGGCGGCGCGCAGAGCCCGCACAGCACGGGGCAGGTCGAGGATCCCGGTCCCGAGCGGGACCTCCGCGAGCAGGAAGCCCTGCCGGTACTCCTCGAGGCCCATATCCTTGAAGTGAGTCGTGAATGCCCGAGGTGCAAGGGTTTCGACCAACTCCATCGGGTCTTCCAGGAGCGCGATGCTGTTGCCGAGTGTCGAGGCACACGCCGACGTGGTCGTTGCCGGCTCGCTTCAACACGCGCGAGTAGCTCGTCGGCGCGCCAGTCTTTGTGGTTTTCGACGGCCAGGCGAATGCCGTGTCGCGCCACCAAGGGTGCGGCGAGGCGCAGCGAGTGGGCAGACGCCTCAGCGAACCGGCGGAACGCGGCGACGGTTGCGAACGTCTCGTACCGCCGGCCCGAGAGCATCACGGTGCGGACGACCTCCGCGCCGGCCCGCTTGGCAGTGCGAATCTCGGCCTCGAACCGCCCCGAGTCGGCTTCGTCGCGGGGGAGCGCGACGATCCCCTCCAGATACATCGACGCGGCGACGGCCTCGCTCGCGAAGGGCATCGGCCTTCTTGTCGTCAAGGGCACCGAGGCCGACCTGAACACCCCGGGCACCCAGCGAACGGGAATACTCCAGGAATCGTGCCGGGTACGCGAACCGATCCTGGGCAGGCCGGCCGCGATCGCCGGCCGTTCGCACCGCGAACGAGTGGATGACGAGTCCCAGCGAGCCTTTTCCGGCAGATGCCTGCGGCAGGCGCAGCCCCGAGGATCGGCACGGCTCCCGCACAGGCGGCCAGCATCGAGCGTCGAGTCAATTGCATGAGTCATCCCCTCTCGAGGAGGGCCTTGCGCTCGGCGTCCCAGGGCGCGCGGTACGGCCGTTCGAGCCAGGCCGCGGCCTCGGAGTCGCCCAGATCGTTTCGCGTCCGGAGTCCCAGCGCAGCTTCCGGCCGAGGCGAAGCGACAGGTTCGCCAGGTGGCAAGCGGTGGCGACACGGTGCCCGCTTTCCAGGTCCGAAATCGGGTCGCGGCGCGACCGGACGCAGTCCAGGAAATTGCGAGCATGACGCCGGAACTAGCTCGAACTCGTCGCCGGAGCGATCGACGGCAGGTCCGGACCCGGTCGCGGGCAGCTCGCGCTGGCCGGTCGTTGCCGGGCCGCCGACCGGGTGCGGACCGCCGAACCGTGGAATCAGCCTGTCCGCCGCGACCTTGGGATCGAGCGTCACGACGAATCCCCTGCGCGAGATCTTGAGGCTTCCCTTCGTCCCGCAGAACTCCAGCCCATTGGCCGGGTCCGCGCCGCGGCTGCACTCCCGGTGCGACCACGTGGCGATCCAGCCCGTGTATTCCAAGAGAGCGTCCTGCGTGTCGGGCGTCTCGCCGTTGTCCTTCAAGGCAAACCGGCCGCCGGCGCTCGATGACGGCCGTCGGGGCGGTGGCATCGAGGAACCAGTGCGCGACGTCCAGCGAATGTTGCCCGAGGTTGGTCATCTGCCCGCCGGAGTAATCCCAGAACCACCGGAAGTGGTAGATCGCCCGGTTGGGATTGTACGGCCGCTTGGGAGCCGGACCGAGCCACAAGTCGTAATCCAGGCCCGGCGGCGGAGTCGCCGTCGGGGGGCGATCCGAAGCCGGGCATGACGTTGCGATACGACCACATCCGGACCGCCACGACCTGCCCGATGTGACCGCCCTTGACCAGCTCGCGCGCTTTCTGGTAGTGAGGTCCGGAGCGTTGCTGGGTGCCGACCTGAACGACCCGGTTGTGCCTCCGGGCGACCTCGACCATCCACCGTCCCTCGCGGGGGAACAGGGTGAGCGGCTTCTCGACGTAGACGTCCTTGCCCGCCGCACAGGCCATCATGGTCATCAGGGCGTGCCAGTGGTCGGGCGTCGACACGACCACTGCATCCACGTCGTGGTCGTCGAGGAGCGCCCGGAAGTCGGCAAAGCCGCGGGGCGAGCCGCCCGCGAGGGCAACGGCCTCGTCGCGCCGGCCAGTGTGGACCTCGGCAATGGCCGCAATCCTGGCATCGGGCTGATCTCGGAAGTCGAGGACATGCCGCTTGCCGATCAAGCCGAAGCCGATGAAACCCAGGCCAATCCGGTCGTTGGCCCCCAGCACGCGCCGGTAAGCCGCGGCCGAGAGTGCCGTGGCGGCTCCGCCCCCGAGCAACGATCGCCGGGTCAAAACGCTCAGCCCTTGGGCGGAGTCACACATCGCGTCGAACTCCCATGAGGTTGAGAGTCGGGGATGAACCTCGCCACCCCAACGTACACCCGCGGGCGACGCTTCGCAAGCAGACGATCGAATTCGTTTGTTCGTGGGAGGGATCGCCAGCGCGCGTCCCGGTCTGGCGATTTAGATTCTTTTCGGGGCCGCTTCGGTCGTTCGTTGCAAATATTGATCGTTGTGGTATCGCGGCCTTCTGGCAATCGCCGCATCAAGGACATCCATGGCATAAAAGGATAGTTGACAGGAAAAAATCTACCCACTTGCTAATTCCGTTTGTGTCGGCGAAGTTGTCTTCCTCTTTCTGAGGCATCGACTGGGTCGAGCGTCAAATCGGAGTGAGTTGGGACCGCTCGGTCCTGGGAGTGCCGTTTCGCTAACGCTGAGGGAATCATGGCCGAAACCACAGCGACTGCGGCCACCGATCAATCCGGCGCCGGCGCCGACGCGTCGCCATTCACGGCCCCGCAGCTCAATCTGCCCAAGGGGGGCGGAGCCGTACGGGGCATCGGCGAGAAGTTCACGACCAACCCGGTGACCGGCACGGGATCGATGACGATACCGATCGCGCTCAGTCCCGGGCGCTCGGGCTTCGGGCCGCAGCTCTCCTTGTCCTATGACTCCGGCACGGGCAACGGTCCGTTCGGCATGGGCTGGAGCCTGTCGTCGCCGGCAATCACGCGCAAGACCGACAAGGGCCTTCCGCAATATCGAGACAGTGAAGAATCCGACGTGTTCATCCTGTCGGGCTCCGAAGACCTGGTGCCCGTTCTCGAGCACAGCGGCCCGGCGGGATGGATCGAACATCCGCTAAAGCGCGATGGATACCGCGTCAAGCGTTATCGCCCTCGCATCGAAGGCTTGTTCGCGCGGATCGAGCGCTGGACGCGCATCGACGATGGCGACGTTCACTGGCGCTCACTGTCGAAAGACAACGTTGTGACGGTTTACGGCCAAGATGCGATGTCGCGCATCGCCGATCCGGCTCATCCCCATCACGTCTTCAGTTGGCTGATCAGCGCGAGTTACGACGACAAGGGCAACGCCATCGTCTACGACTACGTCGCGGAAAACGGTGACGGCGTCGATGTCGCAGCCGCCAATGAGCGGAACCGCGTCCGCACGGCGAACCGGTACGTGAAGCGGATCCGTTATGGCAATCGCCGGCCGCTCTTGCTCGACCCCGATGTGCCCAGCTTTCGCCGTCCGCACACCGAATCATCCGATCTCGACTCGGCCGGCTGGATGTTCGAAATCGTCTTCGACTACGACGACGGCCACTACCATCAGGAACCGCCCGATGACGAGGGCAGGACCTTTGTGCACGCATCCGCCACCCCGGCGCCCGGCAGTACCTGGCCGGCCCGCAAGGACGCGTTTTCCAGCTACCGCTCCACATTCGAAGTGCGCACCTACCGGCTGTGCCGGAGGGTGCTCGTGTTTCATCATTTCCCCGACGAGCTGCAATTCGCCGAGTACTTTGTCCGCTCGACCGAGTTTGAATACCGGCAAAAGGCGCTCGGCTCTTTCATCACGGGCGTCACTCAGTCGGGTTACCGATTACACGCCGAAAATCTTTACCTCAAGAACTCTCTGCCCACGATCGATCTGGCCTACACGGCGAACCCCTTGGAGGACGATGAGTACCCGCGCTATGAAGTGCAGGACGTCGGCCCTGGCAGCCTGGCGAATCTGCCCGAGGGGATTGACGGCAAGGCGTATCGCTGGCTCGATCTCGACGGCGAGGGTATCTCGGGCGTGTTCTCCGAGCAGGGAAGCGCCTGGTTCTACAAACCGAACCTGGGCAACGGCCGGTTCGGGCGAACCGAAGTGCTGCCGCGCCGGCCGTCGCTGACCGCAATCAAGAGCGGCCGCCAGCAGTTCATGGCTCTCGCGGGCGACGGCAAGCTCGATCTGGTCGACTTCTCGTCCCCCACGCCGGGGTTTTACGAGCGCACCCTCGATACAGGGTGGGGAATGTTCTGCCGGTTCCATTCTCTTCCCGTTCGCGACTGGAATGATCCCAACCTCAGGTTTGTCGACGTTACGGGCGACGGCCTCGCCGACGTGCTGATCACGCAGAACGATGCCTTCACATGGCACCCGTCGCTCTCTATCGAGGGCTATGGCGCCGCCGGGCGCGTTCCCTTTCCCTTGAGTGAAGAAAAAGGCCCGCGGGTGGTCTTCGCCGACGGCACCCAGTCGATCTACCTGGCCGATTTGTCGGGCGACGGCCTGTCCGATCTCGTGCGCATTCGCAACGGCGAAGTCTGTTACTGGCCCAACCTGGGCTATGGCCGGTTCGGGCCCAAGGTCACGATGGACAACTCGCCATGGTTCGACGAACCGGACCTCTTCGACCAGGCACGAATCCAGCTTGCCGACACGGACGGGTCGGGCACCACCGACATCGTCTATCTCGGCCATGACGGCATCCGCATTTATTTGAACGAGGTCGGTGGCCGCTGGTCTGGTGCGCGCATTCTGAAGAACTTCCCCGCGGCCGACAACCTGACCAAGATCGCCGTGGAGGACTTCCTCGGTCACGGCACCTCGTGCCTGGTCTGGTCGTCACCGCTGCCCGGCGACGCTGCACAGCCTTTGCGGTACATCGATCTGATGCGCGGCCAGAAACCGCATTTGCTCAAGCACGTGGTCAACAACCTGGGCGCCGAGACGGTCGTCGAATACGGTTTCTCGACCGAATTCTATCTGGCCGACAAGGCAGCCGGAACTCCCTGGGTCACGAGGCTGGCATTTCCCGTGCATGTCGTGAAGCGGGTTGAAACCTACGACTTTGTGAGTCGCAACCGCTTCGTGACGAGTTATACCTATCACCACGGATATTATGACGGACCCGAGCGCGAGTTTCGCGGCTTCGGCAGGGTCGACCAGCTCGACACCGAAGAATTCGGCGCTCTCTCGAAGAGCGGCACGTTCCCCTCCGGCCAGAACGAAGACCGCGCCTCGAACGTGCCTCCCGTGCTGATCAAAACATGGTTTCACACAGGGGCATTCCTGGGGATCGGCCGCATCACGCGCCACCTCGCGCACGAGTATTACCGCGAGCCGCTGCCGCCGCGCGCGCCCGGCGAGCCCGATCCGCTCAAGGCGATGGAGCTCGACGACACCATCCTGCCCGAGCTCATGACCTCCGAAGAATCCCGCGAGGCCTGCCGCGCCTTGAAGGGGATGATGCTGCGCAAGGAAGTCTATGCCCTGGACGGCAAGGAAGACTCGGGCCGCCCCTACTCGGTCGCCGAAAGTAATGCGACGATCGCGCCCCTCCAGCCCCGGCTGTTCAACCGGCACGCGGTCTTCTTCACGCACCCCCGCGAGACCGTGACCTTTCATTACGAGCGGAAAGTTTACGACATCGACGGAGTGAAACGTGCCGACCCGCGAGTGGGCCACGATGTGACCTTGCGCGTCGATGACTATGGCAACGTCCTGGAGTCGGTTTCCATCGGCTACGGCCGCCGATTTGCTGACCGCTCGCCGCAGTTGACCGATATCGACCGCGGCCTCCAGCACCGGATCCTGCTCACGCTCACCGAAAACCGTTATACGAACGTCGTGGGAGATGCCGACGCGTACCGAACACCTCTACGTGCCGAGTCCCGTACGTACGAGCTGATCCATCTGGTGCCCTCGTCCCAGGAAGCGGGGATCACGAACCTCTTTCGTTTTGACGAGCTAGCCGCGCTGGTCGCCCGCGCCGGCGACGGCACGCACGACCTGCCTTTCGAGGACTTTGACGCGGTCGGGGCCACGCGCGACGCCCCCTGCCGCCGTCTGATCGCGGAAAGCCGGGATTACTACCGCGCGGACCGGCTCGATCGGATCTTGGCGCTCGGTGTCGCCGAGCCTCTCGCTCTGCCGGGTCAAAGCTTTAAGCTCGCGTTCACTCCGGGCCTGCTCGCCCTTGTCTATCGCCGCACTGACCCGCCCCAGGAACTCATTCCCGATCTGCCGCAGGTTATGCACCACGAGGGCAAGTATGCCGACGTCGACAAGAACGGCCGATGGTGGATCTCTTCCGGACGCGTCTTCTATGCGCCGCATGAATGCGCCGCCACGGTCGAATTGGAGCAGGCTCGCCGACATTTCTTCCTCCGCGCCGGTTTGTCGACCCGTTCGATCACGCGACGACGGTCGCGTTTGACGCCCATGATCTCGAGCGCATCGAGACCCGCGACGCGATCGGCAGCACGGTCCGGGCCGAGATCGATTACCGCACGCTCGCTCCGTGGCGGATGATGGATGCGAACCGCAATCAATCCGCGGTCGCCTTTGACGCCCTGGGCATGGTCGTCGGCACGGCCGTGATGGGCAAACCCGGCCAGCACGCCGGCGATACGCTCGATGGGTTCGACGCCGATCTCCACCAGGACACGATCCTCGAGCATCTCGCGCACCCGCTCGGCGATCCGCACGCGATCTTGCAACAGGCCACCACGCGCCTCGTTTACGACCTGTTTGCCTACGACCGCACTCGCGACGATAAACAACCGCAGCCCACGGCTGTCTACACCCTCGCTCGCGAGACGCACGTCGCCGATTTGCAACCGGGCCAGCACTCGAAGGTCCAGCACATGTTTTCTTACTCCGACGGCTTCGGCCGCCAGATCCAGAAGAAGATCCAGGCCGAGGCCGGTCCCATCGGCGACGACGGACCAGACGTCAACCCGCGCTGGGTCGCCAGCGGCTGGACCATCTTCAATAACAAGGGGAAACCCGTCCGCCAGTACGAGCCGTTCTTCAGCGCGTCGCACGACTTCCAGTTCGCGAACAAACAGGGTGTCAGCTCGATCCTCTTTTACGACCCCTTGGAGCGCGTCGTCGCGACGCTTCACCCCAACCATACCTATGAAAAGGTCGTCGTCGACCCCTGGCGCCAGGCGACCTGGGACCTCAATGATACGGTCCTGGAGAAAAACCCCGCTGACGATCCCGACGTCGGCGACTTCTTTGTGAATCTGCCCGCGGCCGACTACTTGCCCACCTGGTACGAACAGCGCATCGAGGGCCAGCTCGGCAAGGAAAGCGAGCAGGCCGCCCAGAAGGCTTCGGTCCATGCCCGCACACCGAGCGTCGCCTATCTTGATACCCTCGGCCGAACATTCCTCACCGTCGCCCACAACCGGTTCGCACGGGCCGGCGTGCCGGTCGACGAATTCCTCGCCACTCGCAATGAGCTCGACATCGTGGGAAATCAGCGCGCCGTTATCGACGCCCTGGGACGCGTCGTCGTGCGCTACGATTACGACATGCGGAACACGCGTCTTCGTCAGGTGAGCGTCGATTCCGGGACGCGATGGATGCTGAACGACGCCACCGCCAAGCTGATGCTCGCGTGGGACAGCCGCGGGCATCGCTTGCGGCACGAGTACGACGCCCTGCATCGCCCGACGAACCTTCACGTTCGTAACGGCAGCGAGCCCGAGTTCCTCGCCGAGCGGGTCGTCTACGGCGAGGGGCAGCCCCACGACCAGGCGCTGAACCTCAGGGGCAAGATGTTTCGACAGTTTGACGCCGCGGGGATCGTCTCCAACGGCCGTTACGATTTCAAAGGCAACCTGCTCGAGAGCACGCGCCAGTTGCTCGAAGACTACAAGAATGACGTCAACTGGTCCGGCTCGCCCGAGCTTCTTGCCGCGGTCTTCACGACCGCCAGGACATTTGATGCGCTCAACCGGACGATCACGCTCACCACGCCCGACGCGAGCGTGGCCCGCTCCCAGTACAACCAGGCCAATTTACTCGAATCGCTCTCGGTCAACCTGCACGGAGCGGTCGAGCCGACCCCCTTTGTCACGTACGTCAATTACAATGCCAAGGGCCAGCGCACCATCATTGAATACGGCAATGGCGCCCGCACTCGCTACACGTACGACCCCCTGACGTTTCGCCTGACCCGTCTCGAGACGATCCGCCAGGAAGATCACGCCCGGCTTCAAGATCTTCACTATGCCTTCGACCCCAGCGGCAACATCACGTCCATCCACGATGATGCCCAGGAGACCGTCTATTTCCGCAATCACGTCGTTTCATCGAGCAATGCGTTTATCTACGACGCGATCTACCGCCTGATCTCGGCCGACGGCCGCGAGCACGCCGGCAGGCCTAGCAGGCCGACGACGACCGACGGAGATTCGTGGCGGGTTCGAGAGCCGATCCCCTCCGACGGCCACGCAATGTCCCGTTATCGCGAGCAATACCAGTACGACGCCGTCGGCAACATCCTCGAGCTCGTTCACTCGGCCCCGGGCGGGAACTGGTCGCGGTCTTACTCCTACGACGAGCCCCACGCTCGCCCCGGGAACAATCGGCTCACCAGCACCGAGGTGGGGCAGAACAAGGAGCATTATGCCTACGACGCCGACGGCAACATGACCCGGATGACGCACTTGCCGCGCATCGAATGGGACTTCAAGGACCAGCTCCACGCCACGCGCCGGCAAGAGCATCATACAGGACCCGGTGAGACGACGTACTACATTTACGACTCGGCCGGCCAGCGCGTACGCAAGGTGACCGAGCGCGCGTCCGGGTCGAGAAAACATGAGCGGATCTACCTGGGCGGTTTCGAGCTGTACCGCGAGCTCGATTCCGTGGGCACGACGATCCTGGAGCGCGACACGCTCCACATCATGGACGACCGGCATCGCATCGCCCTGGTGGAAACCCGCACGATGGGTGACGACCCGGCCCCCCGAGAGCTCACTCGCTACCAGTTCGCCAACCATCTCGACTCGGTGGCGCTGGAGCTGGATCACCATGCGATGATCATTTCCTACCAGGAGTACACCCCCTACGGATGCACGTCGTACCAGGCCGTGCGGCACCAGACCGAGACGCCGGCACGATACCGCTACACCGGTCGGGAACGGGATGACGAGAGTGCGTTCTACTATTGCTTGGCGCGATACTACTGCCCTTGGCTATGCAGGTGGCTGAGCCCCGACCCGAAGGGAATCGCCGGCGGCATCAACCTCTACGGATACGCCAGCGACAGCCCGATCGTCCTGCGCGATCCCAACGGCCGCGATCCCCAGGAGCCCGAGAAGAAAGACAACCCGCCAGCCGTTAAAGGCGACAAGAAAGAAACGCTCCAACATCAGCTCGACCAGACCAAGGAGCCGGAGCCCAAGAAAGAGAAGAAGAAGCCGCAGCCCCCCGTCCAGAACTCGGGCCCAACCCAGACGGCCGGACTGCCCAATGACGTGCCCGTGGGCAAGATCACGACCGAGCTCAACGCCGGGGCTTTGGTGCAGACGCCCCAAGACCCGAAGGTTGGCCCGACCGTGCAGATCACCGCCATCCAGGCCCACGTCCGGGTGCGGACCTCTCCGACGACCGAACAAGGCGTGCTGGTGAACGTTGGCGGCGTCGCGCCCACGGGGGGAAGCAGCGTCGCCCAAGCCCATCCCGGAAGCAGCTACAACACCGGCGCCATCCAGTACACGGTGCACACCGGAGACCCGGTCGATCCCAACGACGAAAAACGCCAGGCCTCCAGCGGCAACTTTTACACCGCGGGCGTCCAGTTCAACAATCCGGGCCCCGACACAAAGGTCAACCTGCTCGCCTCGTACGTCCACGCCCGCTCGTATACGTGGGGAGGCGGCGATAAAGGAGTGGATTTCAACGTGGGCTCAGCCGTGCAGCCCGTCGGGCAGCTATACAACCGCTCGGTCGGTCTCCTCGCCAGCCCGACCGCCGCTGCCAACGTGTATTTCCCCGGACCAGGGGATACTCAGGTGAATATTGAGGGATATGCTGGCGCCAATATCGGCGTTGCGGGCCCGACGGGCACTCGCGAGTCGGGCGACCCCAGCGTCCCGGTATCGCTGCGGCTGGGAGGCGGAGTCGGTATCCAGGCGCAGGTCGGAGAGAAAAAGGATTACACGGTGGGATTCGAAGTACTCGTCAACGCCGAGCCCAAGGCGAATATTGAAGGCCCGCCGGGCACCCCGTCTCCGATCAGCGTGGGAGCCGTGTTCTCGGTGGCAGCCTATTAGCCCGGAGCCCTGCCACGCCCGTCCAGGAAACGAGAAGACGTCAACTCATTGACACAAACCAACGACAGGACAACCAAGAATGGCCAGCACCACGTCCCCCGGCTACATCGTGATCCGCTTGGTCCCCACGGCGGCGGTCGACGGGCCCACATTTGCAACCTACCTGGATGGCCTGGAGCTCCAGATCTTTGCGGCAGACACTCCAGCCGGCCAGCCACTGGAGCCCTTGAGTGACGTCGTCTACTTTTCTCCGCTGGTCGTCTATCAATTTCCCGAGTTCGGCACAGGCGTGAACCCGTTCGCCACGGTGTCGGTGCCGACAACGTCGCCAACGGAGTTCGTCAGCTCAAAGAATTACGGCAAGTCGCTCACGTTCAACTCCACGGACGGAATCTCGGCCGGCTCGTATCTCTTCAGCGCCGATCCCAACAGCCCATTTTATAACATCAGTCCGCCTTTGCAGGTTGTTGACGTAGAGGAGACGTTGGTCACGTTCAATGCCGTGCTGCCGAATTACGCTCCGAACGGATCGATCGCGTCCTTCATCGACCAGTTGTCTGTGAACAACCCGTGGGACACGACCGCGACCGGGCCCTCGTTCACGCTCAAACCCACCGGTCCAGCGACGGCTCTGGGCCAGCCAGGTGCAACCGGGTCGAGCGCGCTATTGGTCATTCCCTTCGCATCGACGACCGGCGTCGCGGTCGGAATGGCGGTCAGCTCTTCCGACAGCTCCGTCGCCGCCGGCACGACCGTCGCTCTAGTGAGCAGCAACCCCCCGACAGTCACGCTCTCGGCCCCGCTGTCATCCCAGATCACGCCCGGTACCACCACCCTCACCTTCGCGCTCAACCCGCCGTTCGTCTCGTTCTCACTGACGCCGCTTTCGAGCGCGTTAGTCAGTGAGCTCGTCTTCAATTCCACGAGCGGCATCGCCGTCAATATGACGGTCACCTCCAACGACGCGTCGGTCGCCTCGGGTACGACCGTTGCCGGCGTGAATGATATCACGGCGACGGTCACGCTCTCCCTGCCGCTCCATCAGCCGACCACGAATTCCACCAAGATCACCTTCAACACAAGCCCTCCGTCCACGCCGATCGTGCTTACTCCGAGCTCGAGTGCAACCAACAGCCAACTGATCTTCAGCTCACCATCCGGGGCCAACGGGGTCGCCTACGGGATGACGGTAACCTGCAGCGGCCAACCGGGCCTCATTCCCACCGGGACCACCGTAGCCGAAGCCACTCCGACCACGGTAACCCTCTCTCAGCAACTGACCGGTCCGCTCGCCGCTCCCCCTCAACCGGTCACATTTACCTTTCCCTTGACCTCGGGGATCGTCCAGCACGTTGAGGAAATCACCTGGATCAATTTCACTCCCTTCTCGGGCATCACGAGCGGATTTGTGTTCGCGCCCATGGCCGTGGCCACGGCCGTCATCCCCTTGAACCCGCTCATCGCCCCGGCAGTCACGGCTCAGAATTTCATCAATATCTCGGTCATCGCGACTCGTAATGGCGTCAATATCCCCATTGACCAGATCTTTTACAACGTCCTCGTGAATACCGACGCGCTGCCGGCGATAGACCAGTATCAGTTGATTCCAACGACAGACACCGCCCTTTATCTCTCTCTCCCTCCCCCGCCCGGGACCTCGCCGATCTCACTCGCGATCCCGAGCGATGGCTCGGCACCGCCGTTTGATGTGCTCCTGCAGGCGCTGCAGAACGCGCTCATCCACGACCCCATACTCGGGCCGGTCACAGGCACGACAAGCCTGCCGGCGGTTGCGTCACTCATATCATCGCTGACAACCGCCCAGTGCACGCAGCTTGCCTACGACGTCGTTTGGAGCTACCAGACCGCCTTGCCCCTGCCGCCTGACCCGCTCGAGCTTCTTTATACCAATCCGTATTTCACCGAGACTGCCACATCGAGCGGCGTCGCACCGGCCGCGAACACCAACGACGAACAGGATCGAATCAAGTTCGAGGGGACCCTGAACAGCTTCTACTCGACCAACAACGCAACGGCCGAGCGGCTCGCCAAGTTCGTCGCCGCGGTGGCGGCGGCGATCTACTGCGAAGAGCTGACGCTGGCTGCCACGTCCGCAATTCTGGAATTCCCGGTCGACCCGACGGCGAGCTTTGTGGGCGCGGTTGAGAGCGAGGTCCTGCTCCAGGGGCTCGGCAACACGGCCGCTGGAACGAGCAATATCACCCAGGGGTTCGGCGTGCCGGCCGCGTTTTTCTACGCACTCGGCGCGAAGATGGATAAGACCACCACCGCCGCCCAGCGTTACCAGATGGCGACGGGTGATGCGATCGAGCGGCTCCTTCAGGAGCTTTCTGCCGCCGAAGACAGCGGTGCGATCAATGTGTCCGAGCCCTTTGTGACGATTTCACCTCCTGCGCCGCCGGCGCCCCCGCTGGCCATCTCATCCTTCCAGGCCGCTCGGAGATTGGTCGCCCTCGGTGTCTCGGCCGCATCGAGCAGCCCGCCGGTCACCGTGATCGCGAATAGCCCTCTCGCAGCGCTCGTGACCGATTGGCTCGGCGCCACCTCCCCCGCCTCGCTCCCCCCCCCAAACCCGCAGCCGAGCTATCAGCTTCAAGACTTCGCCATCTGGACGCAGCAGCTCGCCAGCACCGACGCCCAAGGCTACCTGGAGGTCGTCCTGGCCGCGCTCACTCAGGGCTACGTGATTGCGCCGTTCACGGCAAAGACGTCGGCGGCCACGACGTCGGGTCCAATATTGACCTTCAGCTCGACCGGGGGGATCGGCGTCGGCCCCGGAATGTCGGTCAGCGGGACAAATATTCCCAGCAGTGCTTCCGTGCAGACGGTGACGACGACGACCACGCAGAACGTCACGACCACGACCGTCACGATCAGCGCGTCCGTGACGGGGACCGGCGTATCGAGCGGGGCAATCATCACGTTCAATCAGCCGATCGCGCCGATCACGGCAACGACCACACAAGATACAAGTGCCTCGACAGGATCGACGTTGACTCTCGCGGCGACAACGGGGATCACCGCCGGCATGTCGGTCAACGGGCTGAACATTCCCAACGGCACGACGGTTGCGGCTGTGACGCCGACGACCGTGACGCTCAGTACGATCGTCTCGGGCGAGGTGACCAGCGGTTCGACCATCATCTTCAACGAACCGACCCTCCCGATTCCGGTCACAGTCAGTCAAAATGTCCTGCCCGGATCAACGGTCTCCCTTTCCAGCACCTCCGGGCTTGCAAACGGCATGCTGGTGACCGGGCCGAACATCGCCGCCGGCACAACCGTCCAGAGCGTCACGGCAACGACCGTCACGATCAACCCTCCTGTCTGGGGCGACGTGCCCAAGGGCACGATCATCACGTTCACCACGCCGGTTCCCCCCAATACCATTCCCAGCACGCTCGCCCATCAGATCGAACTGTGGTTGCCTTCGACAACCAGCCCGCCCACGCCGAGCCCGACGGTTGCCACGCTCTTGGCAGTGACAAGAGCGCAGTGGACTTCGTTCTTCACGAATAATCCAAGCTGGCTGCCACCGTTTACTCTGCCGGCCGCTTCGTCATCATCGACCACTCCGGCTTCGGCGAGCGGCTACCTCAGCACGCGGATCCGGGCGTTTATCCGAGCTGTCCAGAAGTTCTTCACCGTCTCATCCGTTCCCTCGACGCCTCAACTGCCGGCCCCCGGCTCGCCGCCGACTTTCGCCGGGCCGCCCAATGACCTGATCAGTCAGGCCATGAGCTCGCTGGGCGCGGGCGTGACCTTTGGCTCGTCGTTGACCAGCGCGCAGATCGCCTCGGCCGCGCAAAGTGTCTTCTCCACGAATCCGGACCCGGTCGCCCAGGCGTGGCTCCAGCAGGCCCTGACCACGATCAACGAGCTCTGGACCATTGCACAGGTCGTTCCCGAACCCAGTGGGGCTGCGCAAACGTGGCCTCTCAAGGCGAACTTTACTTTCTCCATCGTGGAGGCGCTGTACGCGCACGGCTTCCGATGTGCCGCGGACATCACCGATCTGACCGCGGCCGAATTCGCACAAGCGATGACGGGTACCGTCGCATACGACTATGCCAATCCCGCAACCAATTCCAACTCGCTCTACCTGGCCGCCCAGAGTATTACCAGCGCAACGCCACCCACAGCCCCAGCGCCCGGGCCGTTTGAGCCAGTCAATCCGGACGGGACGCTGGTCAATTGCGTCCCACCGCCATGCCTTTCACCCACCGGGCCGGTCGCCTACTTGCAGGACTTGCTCAATCTTTCGGAAGCCGCCACCTGCGCAGACCCAAACCCGGCCACCGGCACGACGCTGGGCACCGCCGTTGCTGCCCGCCGCGGGCCGCTCGCCAACCTGCTGGCAAGCTGTGCCAACTGCGAGACGCCGCTCCCCTTGATCGACATCGTCAACGAATGCCTCGAGTACCTCGGCGCCACCCAGCCGTCACCCGCCGGCTCGACTTCGTCGCCGCCCAGCGGAACCGTTTATAACACGTCGGCCGATCAACTCGCCGGCTACATCCTCCGTCGGAGCGGTGATTGCGCAGGACGACCACGCCTGCCTCGACCCCGCCCAGATCTTTAGCGCCCTGCCGGAATTTTCGACCCCTGCGACGCCGACCACGGCAAACAACCAGGTGGAACCGGTCGTCTTCAACGATTTGAAAACCGATTTTTCAGCGTGCTGCCTCCCTTACTCGCAGGCGCTCGATGTTTCGCGCACTTACCTGCGCTATTTCCGGACGAGCCGCTTTGAAGAAATGAGGACATTTCGCAAGTGCATCTCCGAATATGTTCTGGATCCGGCCAACCCGCCCGCGGGATTTCCATCGGAGCTCTGGCGCTGGCCGGTGCGGATCGAGACGGCGATCGAATACCTGGGAATCACGCCTGAAGAGTACGCAATGCTCTTCCAGGGAACCGCGGCGCTCCATTGCGGCAAACCCGTGGATGATGCCCGTCCACAATCAACCGAAGCCCTGCCGCCCTGGGAGCTCTACGGCTATCCTTCCTCCGGCGGCGACTCCTCCTGGACCAAGAACGTGGTCATCCTCTCGGAATTTCTCGAGCGGACCTGCCTGTCGTACTGCGAGTTTCTCGAGCTGTCGAATTCAGGCTTCATCACGATCACCGGCGTCAACAGTGGTTCCCGGACCCGTGATTCCGAGACGCGCAACCCTCCGCCCTTCCCCGACTGTGAGCCTTGTTGCCTTGCGAACCACACGATTCAATTCCCTCAAGCGCAGGATCCCGCTCAGCCCCTGGGCCAACTGGCGGTCTTCATCCGTCTCTGGCGGAAGCTGAGAGAGCATTGCGGTGCCGGGTACTCATTCGCGCATCTCGCGGACATCTGCCAGGTCCTGGGCCTGTTCGAGAGCACCGGGGCGATCAACCCTGAGTTCATCCGGCAGCTCGTCGCTTTCCAGATGCTGCGCGACCACTTCAACCTCCCGCTGGTCGATCCCGGCGATCACATACCTGGAACGACCGGCGCCGATCGCACCCACCTCTTGGCACTCTGGGTCGGCACGAGCGCCACCAAGTGGAAATGGGCACTTGGCCGTTTTCTGGAAGCCGTTGTCTCCGAAGCCGGACGGAGCGATGGCTGCCAGCGCGGCGACCATGAGACCGTCGCGCACTCGGCCGATCACTTGGACGCCCTCTCCCGGCTCGCCGGCTTCAACCCAGAGGTCTCGACGGACACCTGGAACAACCGGCCGAGCTGCACGCTCCGGTTTGCCGAAGTGCTGGCCAAGATGTCTAGGTCGCCATTCCAGGAGGGCGAGCTGATCTATCTGTTCAATGCGGAATCTCCCCAGGATTGCGAGGGTCCCTTTTCGCTCCAGGATCCGGACGACGCAGTGACTTATCCGCTCGACTTGCCCGAGAATGACGAGCATTATTCGCTCTGGAAGCTGCGCGAAGCGCTTCTGTCTGTCGAAATCCCCGAACACGAGGCACGCCACTGGACGTGGCCCCGGATCGTCGCCGATCTCCGCGAGAACTTTGGCTACGCACCGCCCAGCGGCACCGATCCGCTTCTCTCGATCGGCCAGCATTTCTTCGCCGACGTGCTGGAAGCGTCCGGCTTTTCGGTCAGTTTGACGCAGCGGCAGTATCGCGCGCCCCTCGTCGGCTCAGGAGCGCCCTGGAATACGCCGCCAGGCAGCCCATTTCAATACGACACCAGCGTGAGCCCGGCCGCACTGTGGATCCAACTGCCCTTGGCCGATGAGGCCGTCATCGCCAAGCTCAGCCAGATGCCCGCGCTCACTGCGGCGGAACAGGTCGCCGTGCAGGACCTCTATTTCGAGCCGCGAGCCGATCTGGCGCTTGTGGCCTTTCTTTTCCCCGACTGGCACAGTGCAGAGAAGCACTTGATCGAAGAATCTGACGAAGCGAAGCGCTGGGCTTATTTCCAGCACCACTTTGCACTGGCAGATGCGCGGCGCACGGTAATCGTCCTTCACCTGGCGAAACACGTCGCGCACGCGGCAGGCTGCCAGCACGAAGAGCTGGAAGGAGTTGCAGCGCTTTTGCTCGCCCGCCTGTTCTCCGACGAGAATGCGGCAACGACTCCGTGGGAGTCCAACACCGGTGAGACCCCCGCGGTCACGTGGTCGCCGCTCCCGTCTGGCGGCGCGATCGCGGCGCTCTTGGGACTGATCGGCACGGGCCTGGTCGGGGAATACTCCATCCCGCAGCCGCAGCGCCAACCCGGCACCAATCCCACGCCTGGCCAGACCACAACCGCGGGCCAGGTCGTCTGGCGCGATGTGCGCGGCCCGCTCGACGCTTTCGAGCATCCGCGCAACGTCGCGAATTGCCCCGTGCCGACCGTGCTGCCGGTGCTCAACCTGTCGCTTCCAACCAGCCAGCTCAGGTTCGTCACCCCCCACAACGGCTTCGCCGTCAAGAACAGCGATGGCCGGCGATTGGGCGGCGCCCAAGGCTTCCAGGTCTCTTGGTCGGGCGTGCTCCTGGTCGAGCACGAGGGCGAATACGAGTTCTACGCCGGGGCACCCACGCCGCCAGGCGAGAAGCCCGACTTCGATCGCGCCGAGAAATCTTCCTGGCGCGTGACCTTGAAGCGCGCACAGAAATCATGGGTCGTGCTCAGCAATCAATGGCCGGGTGACACCGGCCACGAGCGCAGCGCGCCCCGCCTGCGGGGCGGCGCCTATCAGATCACAATCGAGCTCAACAAGCCCGCCCCCGATTTTGCGGTCGAATCGCAGGTCCGTCCCCAGCATACCGGCTTCGAAATCAAGTATGCCGGGCCGGACAGCGACGGATGTTTGGTCGCCCTGCCGATCACGCATCTGTACCGCGACCTCCAGAGTCAGACGCTCGCGGCGGGAATCACGTTCCTTCCCAACAGCACTTACGCCCAAGCGTTCTTGAGCAGGTTCTACACCAGCACGCTCCGCGACATCCGGCGCACGTATCAACGGGCCTTCAAGGCGATCCTCTTCGCCGGCAGGCTTGGCCTGTCGGCGCAGCCGCTCGCCGAGGACCACCAGTCCGAGCTCGGCTACATGCTGGCCAACCCGATCAACTTCGCGGGGTATGCAGCCTACCGCACCAGCAGCACCACGTTTGCACCGCATCTGGCGAACCTTGACTTCAACTTTTTGCCCATCGACGACAACTACCACCCGCCGCAGGCGTCGGCCGACGACCGCACGCAACCGTCTCTCCAGCGGACCCAGGCGATGTTCGATTGGTGGGAGCGGCTCTTTGACTACGACCGCGCCCGCAAGGACGTGTATCGCCGCTGCGAGCACCATTTGTGGCTCCTCTTCGACGCGGCCTGCGACGAGCAACCGGCCGATCCCGCCCCGCTGTTGCGGCTCATGGGCGCCGACCCCCGGCACTGGAACCTCGATCTGAGCTACTATCAGGACCAGAACAGCGCGATTTATTCGGTGACCAGCGCCGATCTCGCCGACGACCGCTGGGTGCTGCGCGTCTGGCATGCCGACCGGTGGCTGGGCACGGTGTCGAACCGGTTTCACCCGAAAGACATCAAGAAGGCGAGCCCCGCCCTGTGGGCCTCGGCGGATCCGAGTGCTCTGGTATCGGGACAGTCGGTGACGGGCAATGCAAATCTTTCCGTATTTCTCTGTGATGGCTGCCTCGAAAACGGTGCACCTCGCCGCTACGCGGACCTGAAGCGGCAGAGCGACGGCTTGCGCGAGCGCGGCCGTAATGCATTACTCACGTACCTGTGCCGGATGAATCGAGTGCTCCTCCCCTGGGGCACGGCACAGTATGCCAGGGACCCGCGCGAGCTCAGCGGTCTTCTCTTGCTCGACGTTCAGGCCGGCGTTTGCGAAAAGGCGAGCCGCATCGACGAGGCGATCACGGCGGTGCAGACGTTCGTCCGCCGCAGCCGGCTGGGACTGGAGCCGGGCTGGAAAGCCAGTGGCGAGTTCGCACGATTGTGGGACGGCCGCTACCAGACCTATCGCACCTGGGAAGAATGCAAGCGCCGGGACCTCTACAAGGAAAACTGGATCGAGTGGATCGAGCTCGGCAAGGCGCGGCGCGTCGAGGCCTTTCGCTTCCTCGAGTCGCAGCTTCGCCGGAGGGCGCTGACCGTCGCGGCCCCCGGCGGACTCGATTGGTGGCCCGACGCGGTCGAGCCGAGGGACCATGCGCTCACGCTGTTAGAGCGGCGCATTCCATCCGAGATTCAACCTTTGACCGTGCCGCCCGCCCCCGCGCTGACCCGTGAGGGCCTGGGCACGCTCGGCAAGCCCGAGAGCGCCGGGCAGCCCACATGGCTGGCCGCGGTGCCGCAGATCGCCGCCGCTTCACCCAGTCCCACACCGACGCCCACTCCCACTCCCACTCCCACACCAACGCCGACGCCCACTCCCACGCCGACTCCAGACCTCAGGGCTATAGAAACCCCGGCGATCACTCCCAAGGTAACGCACCCGCTGGTGCAGGCCGCGGCGACCGGCTGCGCGCAGCCGCTGCCCCTCTGGATCGAATCGGCCATGAAGCTGGGCAAACGGTTCCTCCGGGTCGCCGCGGCGGGGTTCCCCGAGGCCGCGCTCGGCTTTGTGCCGCGCAAACATGGTCCCACCGGCACCGGCTGCTGCCGCGAATGCGGCTGTGACCATCCGCCGCTCGTGGATGAGTACTACTTCTGGCTCATCGATACGGTCAATTACGATCCCCAGGATGATACCCAGGACAGCTTCCAATCGACCTACCAGTTTGGATATCAGGATTCCTACTACGATCCGGTCCAGCAGCAGGCGACTCCCTGGGACGACGATACGCAGGTGCCGGAATTGCTGGCGAAATGGCAGCCGACACCGGCTGTTCGCCTCGCTTGGTGCCGCTACCATAACGGCCAATTCAAAGAGCCCCGGAGTTCCGACGAATGCGTCGAAATCGACAATCCCGCCGATATCGTGCTCCTGGGAAGGGTCGGCGATTCGCTCTACTTCAGTGTGAGCGGTGCGGCGCCGGATACGTCCGCGGGCGATACGGCAGATGCCTCCTCCCCGGGCTTTCGATACGATCTGCCGTCGGACCATGCCGTGGCGATACCCTTGGTCGTTCCACAACCGCCGTCGCCAACAACTCCGTCCCCGACGCCAACCTCTCCCTATCCGGGCCAACTGCCCTCCTATCCTTATTTCGTCTACGATGATCCGGGCGCGCGTCTCTTCCCGGGATCCTGGTATTCGCCCGCGCTGGCCATTGCGAGCGCGCTGCGAACACACTGTTCTTTTGAGCCCGCGCTCGCATGGTACCGTTGCGTCTTCGACCCGTTGAACCAGGATTGCGCGTGGGTTCACTGCCCGACGCAGGCCCCGACTCCGACACCCATTGGGGCGCCGGCACCACCTGCGCCGCAACAGCCTCCGCCGACTCCAACGTCGCCGCCACCGTCGCCGCCCACCACTCCAACAGTGGCGACCCAAGTCCCTCAGGCGCCGAGCCCGGCCGCCGAAACCGCGAGCCCGGCTGCGCCCAAGGACGTGGTGATTCCGCGCGAACCATCCGGCGGCGCCTGTTGCGACAGTACCGACGTGTCACCCTCTGTGGCAAAAGACCGCTCGATCGTCTTGTACTTTCTGGAAACCCTGCGTGAATATGGCGACGCACTGTTGCGGCGCGATTCGCCGGAAGCCTTCCAGCACGCGCGCTTGCTCTTCGATACGGCCCAGCATGTCCTGGGCAAACGGCCGTGCACCGTTTTACTTCAGGAATCGGCTGCTCCGCCGCCGATCGGCAGCTTCAAGCCGTGCATTCCCCCGCTCAACCCGCGGCTCCTGGACCTTTACGACGTCGTCCAGGATCGCCTGGACTTGATCCACCACGACTTGAGCTGGCGCCGGCTGCAGAACGGGCGCCCGCAATGCGACATGCCTTACTTCGGAGACAACCCCCTGCGCGAGGGTTGGCGCACCACGGTCGAGCCCTGCGCCAGGCAGCCGATTGGTGCCACCCGAATAGCCCTTACCGTTTTGACTTCTTGATCCAGAAGGCCAAGGATCTGGCCGGCGGACTGCGCGAGCTGGGCTCGGCCTTGTTGTCGGCGCTCGAAAAGGGCGATGCCGAATGCCTGGCCGCCATCCGCGCGGGGCACGAGCGGGACGTGCTCGTCCTCGGCCTCTCGATTCGCCAGGACCAGTGGCGCGATGCCGACTGGCAGGTTCAGGCCCTCCAGCAGACCAAGGACCTGAGCCAGACGAATTTGCTCTATTATACCAACTTGTATAACAATGGTCTGATAAACGATGAGATCCAGAATCAGAGTCTGACGACGGCGGCGCTCCAGACGCGCACCGGCGCGAATGTGTCCGAGGTTGTCGGCGAAATCATGAACATCATTCCCGACTTCTTCGTCGGAGCGCTGTCAACCTTTACCCAGGTCCCGATCGGCAGCAAGCTGGCCGGTCTCTTCCAGACGATCGCCAAGGTGATGCTGACGATCGCCGACATCCAGGCCACGACGGCCGGGCTGGACATGACGCTCGCCAACTGGGACCGCCGATCGGACGAATGGTTCCACCAGATGCAGACGCTCCCCATCGAGATTCAGCAGGTGGAGCTCCAGATCCTCGGTGCCCACCGCCGGCGCGACCAGGCGCTCCAGGAGCTCAACAACCAAAAGCGGCAGATCGAGCAAGCAACGGAGGTGCAAAACTTCCTGAGCAACAAGTTCACCACCCAGGACTTGTATCTCTGGATGCAGAAGGAGACCACCGCGCTGTACTTCAAGATGTATGAGCTGGCGCTGTACGCAGCGCGCCAGGCCCAGCGGGCGTTCAACTTCGAGCGCGGCCATACCACCCTTCGGTTCATTCCCGAGGAGATCTGGGACAACCTGCGCGATGGACTTTTGGCTGGCGAACGCCTCGAACTCGCCGTCCGCCGCATGGAACACGCTTATTGCGATCAAAATCGGCGCGAGTACGAGCTCACCAAGCATTTCTCGCTGCGCCTCCACTTCCCCATGGCCTACCTGCGGCTGAGGATGACGGGATATTGCGAGATCCAGATCCCCGAATGGATGTTCGATCTCGACTTCCCGGGCCAGTACATGCGGCGCATCAAGAACGTGACCCTGACCATCCCCTGCGTGACCGGGCCATACACGGGCGTCCATTGTCGCCTGACTTTGCTGAGCAGCACGACGCGCATCGATCCGCGGCTGTCTCCTCCGGCGGCGCATTGTTGCTGCGACGGTCGTAAGCGCAGTGATTACGAGTTCTGCCCCGATGATCCCCGGATCGTCAAGCAGTATGCGGCGCGGGAAGCCATCGCGACATCGAGCGGACAGAGTGACTCGGGGTTGTTCGAGCTCAATTTCCGCGACGAACGTTACTTACCATTCGAGTTCCTGGGTGCCGTGAGCCACTGGCGCATCGAGCTGCCGCCCGAGAACAACTATTTTGACCTGGATACCTTGAGCGACCTGATCCTGAACCTCAACTACACCGCCCGCGACGGGGGTGAAATGCTCCGGAAGGTCGCTAACGAATCCGCCCAGCGCCACCTGCCCGGTGACGGTTGGTCCTTCTTCGACGTCCGCCATGAATTCCCCGACGCATGGGAGCTCTTCCGAGACAGCTTGGAGGGACGGAAGCCCGCGCGGGAGCTCCGGATCAGGATCAGCCGAAACCTGTTCCCCTACATCCCGGGTCACAGGGAGCTCTCTATCACGGGATTGGCGCTGACTCTTCGAGACGTCGGAAGCCGAATTGCATGGTTGCTCCGAAGTCGTAGGGCGCGCGTGTCATCGGGTCGAGTTCTCGAGCCAGCACGAACACAAAGATCATGCCGAGGATGGCCCCAAGTCGAAAGCACGAGAGATCCCCTGCATCCCGAGCGACAACTGGCCAAACCTGTACCACGGAGTCGTCGACACTCGGTTAGGGCCATTGCGGCATGACGGCAATCCGCACCCCTTGATCCTCCGGTTCCCGTTCGGAATGGGTGTCGTGTCACGCGTTTTCCTGTTGTGTCGCTACGAGGCCGCGTGCGCTCTACGGTCACGGTGACACAGGCGAGCCCTCCCCATTCATGCCATTTTCGTGCTAAACTCTGCGGAATGCGTGAAGCGCTGTTCGCCAGTTTGAATCGACGGGATGACGAGGGGAAGACCTTATGAAGAAGGGAGGTTGCCGCGACCTCAACCTGGCTTTAGCCATGTCCCGCCGAGAAGTCGTTCGCGCCGGCGGCCTGAGCCTCTTGGGCCTGGGCTTGCCCAGGTTTCTGGAAGCCCGAACGATCAGCCAGAATACCGTCGCGAGCGCCGGGCCTCCGATCTCGTCCGGATCGTTCGGCAAGGCGAAGTCCTGCATTCTGCTCTTCATGTGGGGCGGGCCTGCCCAGCAAGAGACGTGGGACATGAAGCCCGACGCCCCCGAACAGGTTCGCGGTGAATTTCGGCCGATCGCGACCAATGTTCCAGGCGTGACAATTTCCGAGCATTTTCCGCTTCTCGCCCGCCAGCTCGATCGCCTGGCGATCATCCGCTCGGTGCATCACTCCGACGTGAACCACACGACCGCCACGCACGAGCTGTTGACCGGCCGGCCCATTCCACGGCCCGGGGGCGGAGAATTCCGGGAAGACTGGCCCCACTATGGGGCCGTGCTTGCCCATCTCCGCCGCGGCAAGGAGCGGACCCCCCTGCCCTCCTATGTCCAGATGAGGCCCGAGATCCCGCAGGGCGCTCCCCGATTCGTCGAGCAAAGTCACGGCCAGGGCGCCGGCTGGATGGGACCGGCATTCGAGCCGTTCACGATCGACCAGGATCCCAGCAAGCCCGGCTACCGGATGGAACAATTCCGATTGCCGGACGGTCTTTCATCCAGGCGGATCACCGATCGAGACCGTTTGCTTCGCACCGTCGACCTTCAGGCCAGGCACCTGGAAGCGATCGCCGAGATCCACGCTCTCTCCGGCCACTACAGCCGCGCCTACGACCTCTTGGCCAGCCGCAAGGCGATCGAAGCCTTCGACCTCGCGCGCGAAGACCCTCGCCTCCGCGATCGCTACGGCTGGCATGCACACGGCCAGTCGGTGCTTCAGGCCCGCCGGCTGGTTGAAGCCGGGGTCCCGATCGTCACCGTGTTCTGGCCCAACGAGGGCATCACGAATGTGAGCGTGTACTGGGACACGCACAGCCGCAACTTCATCGATCTCAAGACCCGGCTGATGCCGCCGGCCGACCAGGCGTTCACCGCGCTTCTCGATGATCTGTCGGCGCGTGGTCTTCTCGACGAGACCCTGGTGCTCTGGACCGGAGAATTCGGCCGCACGCCACGCGTGGGGCAAAGCGTGGTGGGGGGAGCCGGAGCCGGCCGCGACGGCCGCGATCACTGGGCGCATTGCTTCAGCTCGGTCATGGCCGGCGCGGGCATCAAAGGGGGAACCGTCCACGGTTCGTCGGACCGCTGGGCCGCGTACCCGGCGCGCGACCCGGTCACTCCTGCTGACATCGCCGCCACGATCTACCACTGTCTCGGTGTCAATCCCGCCACGCAACTGATCGATTCGCTCAACCGGCCCCTGGCGCTTTGCCTGGGCGAGCCCATCTCGGGCATTCTCGCGTAGTTCGAGCACAGGTTCACGTTCGGGATGGGCTGTCCCGGAACGGGCTGATGGCCAACCGGGAATGCTCTTGTTCTTGTCGCCCAGCGTGTTAGCATATTGCTAACGGGCAGTTCCCGACCGGAGGCAACCATGGCAACTGCACTGGTGCGTGATCTGGACGACGCGGTATATGAACGGCTCAAGGCGCGCGCGGCGGGCAACAACCGTTCGCTGGAGGCCGAGCTGCGAGAGATCCTGGTGCTGGCTTCGAAGCAGGTCGATGCGGCCACGGCGAGGGCGGCGGCCGATGCGATGCGGCGGAGTCTGGAGGGTCGCCCTCACAGTAACAGCGGAGAGATCCTGGCTCAGGAACGCCTTCGGTGAGGAGCGACCTGATCGGTTCGGGTCCCCCCGGTGAGTCGGGCGGATCGACCCCGCAGGCACTCGTCCGGCAGATTCTGGTGCCCGACGCTGGCGTCGGCGTGAAGTGGTTCGTGCCCGAGCCTGACGCCGGCGACGCGGCGCGGCTGCTCGAAGCTCGGTTCGAGCTGCACGCGCCATCCTATTTCTTCACGGAGGCGGCCAGCGTCTTGCAGCGCAAGGTTGCCGTGGACGGCACACTCTCGGAGGCGGAGGGCCTCGCCATTTTCCAGCTCCTCCGAAAAGTCCCGATTACCGTTCACGCAACGGAACGACTGCTGGAGGACGCATTCCGGCACGGCGTCCGTTACCGGCGCTCGGTCTACGACAGCCTTTACCTTGTGCTCGCCGCGGCGCTCGGAGGGCGCGTTGTCACCGCTGACCGTCAGCTTTATAACGGAGTACACGGCGGTCCGCTCGACCACCTGGTTTGCTGGGTCACCGACCCGCTCTGAGCCAGACGCCCGCGGCGACGCCGGCCGCGCGGCGTAGGTCAGGCTTTCCAGCCTGACGATTTTCGTAGGTCAGGCTTTCCAGCCTGACAGTCATGTCGCCAGTCGCTCCGCGAAGGCGCTTGCTTTCGCGGAGCGAAAGGCGACATAACGAGCTCGAGCTGTGCCGGAGGCGGCTTGTGGCAAAGAGAGAATGCTCTTGTCATTCTCCGCGGGTTTTTAGCATAGTGTGAGCCAGTAGGCCCGCGATGCTGACAGAATGAGGAGAAGAAGCGGAAATGGCCAAGAACCACGGAGCGAAGCAACAAAAACGGCTGGCCAAGAAGAAAGCCAAACGCTCGGAGAAGCGTGCCTTCATCCTCAGGCGCACCTCGAACGACCCAGCCCTCCGGCTTCAGAATGCGGAGAAATGGCCGGTCGTCCAGGCCCTTGCGAGCGCTCAGCTCTGGGACGACGGTATCGGCTACCTTTTGATCGCGCGGCAGGAAGCGGAGGGACGGTTCGTCTTTGCCGTGTTTCTCGTGGACGTCTATTGCCTCGGAGTCAAGAACGCGTTCTGGCGCGCCGGCACCCGTGCCGAGCTCGAGGAAATGATCGAAAAACTGCAAGGGCTCGGCGGGATGCGCGCGATCACTCCCGCTTGCCTGGCGAAGATCGTCGAAGGAGCGGTCGACTACGCACAGTCCTACCGCTTCCCGCCCCATCCGGACTACCGGCATGCCTCGGTTCTACTCCGTGGAATTGATCCCTTGACGTGCCCGACGCAATTCACGTTCGGCCGCGACGGCAAGCCATTCTACATCCGGGGTCCCAATGAGTCGCTCGCGGAGGCCGCGGCCATCGGCCAGCGCATCGAAGAGGCCGGCGGACATTATCTCGTCGGAATGCCTCGTTCCGGTGCGGAGGAGCTTTCCGCCATCGAGGGTGAGTTTGATCAGCTCGAATCCGACGACGAAGACGATTTCCCAGACGAATCGCTCTGACAGCGCACCCGGAAATCGGGCGCGACGTACACGTCGCTTCCGGATACGCGGTCGGCCGGGCATGAGTTGGCCCGGCCGGTTGCCTGTGCGGTCGGACTGCTCGCTCTGGTCGGTTGGGCCCTTCGCGGAGCGGGTCGAATGACCATGCGGCGATTTCGGCGCCTCTTCGCGCGGCCGGCTTGAGCGATCGGTAATCCGGGAGGATCGGACGTGATCGCTGACCTGGAGCGCTACCGGAGCTGGCTGGGCCTCCTGGCCCGGCTGCAGGTCGAGCCGCGGTTCCGCGCCAAGTTCGACCCGTCGGACATTGTCCAGCAGACATTGCTCGAAGCGGTGCGGGACTGGCCGAAATTCCGCGGCGACACCGAGGCCGAGCTGGCAGCCTGGCTCCGGCAGATCCTCGCGCACGTCCTCTTGCATGAGCTCCGGCGCTATGGCGGCGTAGAGCGCCGCGATGTCGGACGCGAGGTGTCTCTGGAAGAGGCGCTGGCCGAGTCATCTCGGCGGCTCGGCGCTGCGCTCGAAGCTCCGGGCTCGTCACCCAGCGAGCGCACGAGCCGGCACGAGCTGGAGCTGCGTTTGGCCGACGCACTCGCCCGGCTCCCTGCCGATCACGCCGAGGTCATCCTGCTGCGCAACGTCGAGGGCCTGCCCCACGAGGAGGTCGCACGGCGAATGGGGCGAGGCGTCGGCGCCGTGCGCATGCTCTGGGTTCGCGCACTCGCTCGGCTCCGGCAGGAGCTGGATGGACCTCCCAATGCGCGTTCCTGACCTGTGCGGGACGATCTGCCATGCGCGGGAGCTTCAGCGATCGCCGTGTTTCGCTACGGAATGTAGGTGATTCCGCGCGATCTGGTCAGGTTGACATTCCCCTTGGCATTCGCCGCGATCGTGTTCTTCTGGACCACGGAGCCAGAGCACACGCCCAACGCATAAACGCCGTAGCCCAGGTTACTGAGGATCCCGTTGCCGGCCCCCGCCGCACTGCCGCCGACCGTCAGCTTGCGAGCATTGACGAGCATCACCCCATTCCCCGAATTGGTGCTGATCGTGTTGTCGAGAATTCGCGTGCCGGTCACGACGCCTGTGACGTAGAGGCCATCCTGGCCGCTCGCGGTACTCGCGTCACCGGCCGTTGCCCCGAGGTCGAGTGCCACGCCTTTCTGGATCTCGTTTCCCAGCACCATGTCGCCGCGCGACGATCGGATGGTCACTCCAGGGCCCCGCGAATAGAGGATCTTGTTCTGAAAGGCGGAAGCCGCGCCTCCGATCGTGTTGAACGACGTTCCGGGGCCAAGATCGATTCCGCCCAGCGCGTTGCCCAGGTCGGCGTTGGCCCCGGCATTCGTGCCGATATAGGTGTGATACACGACGTTGTCGTGCGCCGCGCCGACCACCTGAATGCCGTACCCGCGATTGGCCGAAACAGTCACTTGCGGTTCAATCGACGGCTGAAAGCCGCCGATCGCGTTGCCATGGGCGCGGCCATCGATCTTGATGCCGTCGCCGCCATTGGGAATGGCCGTCTGAATATCCGAGTTCGTGCCGACCGCCGTGTCGGTCACCTGCACTCCGGTTGCATTTCCACTTAGCTCGATTCCATTGCCGCGATTGCCCGAGACGATGCAGGTGCGGATCAAGTTGTTTCCGCCGGACGATGTAACCAAGACTCCATCCTGTTTATTCGGAGCTGCGCCGCCAAAGGCGTAGGTCCCGGCGAACGTGTTGAATGATGTGAGTCCACTGGCTTTGCCGCTGATCTCGATGCCGTTCTTGTTGTTGCCGGCAATCACGTTGCCCAGCGGGATCACGCCGCCGACCTGGGTATTGGCAGACCTTCCCGAATCCAGCAGACCGTCACGGCCATTGGCCACGACCCTGGCGTTGTCGGCCCCGACTCCCATGAAGTTCGCCTGGACCGTCGTGTTGTTGGAGTTGGTGATGCGCACGCCATTGCCGCCGTTGCCGCTGAGCACGTTGTAGAACACGAACGGGCTCTGCTGGTACGTGCAGCCGATCAACTGGTTGCCGCTGGCGCCCACGATGGCCACTCCGTCGAGCCGGTTGCCCAGGGCTGAATTGCCCGACGCCGCGGTACCGACGAAATTGCCGCTCAACAGCGTCTGGGTCGCTCGCTTGGTGATGAGCACGCCATTGCCACGGTTGCCCGAGATCAGGTTGCCCTGGGGCGGGCGCACGAACACACTCGCCGTGGGATCGTTGCCGCCCGTCGCCTGACCGCCGATCAAGTTTCCCGTCGCACCCGCGGTGACGAGAATCCCGTTCTGCCCATTGCCGCGCTTGAGCCTGCCGCTTGAATCCGTGCCAATGTCATTCATTGCGATCTGATTGCCGCTGGCACCGTAGATTCCAATGCCGTTGCCGCCATTACCGCTGATCATGTTGGAAAGCTGGAAGGCGGTGTTGATTGTCGCCTGGTACGAGAACTCCCCCGTGTCGCCGATGACGATCCCGACGATCTGATTGCCTGCCACCGCATCATTGAAGACCAGGCCCTGGACACCCGGGTAGTTCAAATCGACCCAGACGGCCGGGCCGAATGTCCCGTCGGGATTACGCCGCACGGTCACCCACGAGCCCTGCCCGGGACTGGATGATCCGCTCTGGACCGAGTCGGCACTGAGAGTATAAACCCCCTGTTCGTAGCCGCTGATGCCCTGGAAATGCGCGATGTAGTCCTGTCCGACCACGCCGTTCGGGTAATCGAATGAAGTCCAGTTGGTGAATTGCCCGCTCGCGGAGTCGTAGTCGACAAGGTATCCGTTGCCAATCGTGCGACTCGGGCTGAGGATATCGCTATAGCCGCCGGCGATGGTGTAGCTCGTGCCGCCGTTATACCAGATGCCGTAAGCCGTGGTTGTCGTCGAGCCGGGATAGACGATTGTCGTCAGGATCGTGCTGCCCGCGACGTCGTAGAGGAACGCGTGGCCTGTACCGATGGGCGCATTTCCCTCCGGTCCATCGGCGTTGCCGACCGCGAGTTCTCCCATCGTGCTATGCACGTAGGTGTACGTTGCGCCCGGATAATCGATCGTTCGATAGTCGCCGCTCTGCGAGAGATCGGCGGTCGTGCCCTCGAAGAGAAAACCATGGACGGTGCCATCGCCGTTCTTGTAACTCCCGACCAGCCGCACCTGGGCTCCGCCGAGATTGTCTGGACCGTAAACGCTGGTGGACGCGGCGCCCGGGAAGTTGACCGAGTAGCTTCGTCCGCCGACGCCGGAGATGGGCCCCTCGTACAGGAGCCCATTGGCGTCTGACGTCCCGGCCATCAAGTACACGCCGCTGACGTCGGAATTGCGAATGCCTTGCCAGCCCGAAACGGGCTGCGTGGGCACGCTCAGGGCGTTGTAGTAGCTGACGCTCGACACCGGATTGCTCTGGCCGATCAGGTCGCCCTGGGACGCCGCATTGATCCGCACGCCGTCCCCTCGATTGCCGGCGACGGTTCTGCCGTTCGCACGCAGGCCGATATCATTGCCCTGAACCGTCACGCGCGAGGCGGTGAGTGTGACGCCCGCATTGCCCGCTCGCACGAGGGAGAGCGACGCGAGGTCTGATCCGTCGCTGCCTTTGGCGAACCGGAATCCCTGCGTGCCTCCAAAATCGACCGTCACGACCGGGGCACCCGCGAATGTTGGAGCCGTGGATCCGTCGATTGTCACGGTGCCGGTGATCGCCGGGAGCGAGCTCCGCCCGATCCGGATCGTCCCGGCGACACCGAAGTCAATCGTGTCGGGGCCCGGTTGCTGATTCGATAAGATGATCGCCTGACGGAGCGATCCCGCGCCGGAATTGTGGAGATTCGTCACCGTGAATGTGGCCAAAAGCTCCCGGCATTCGAGGGCTTCGATTGACCGGAGTTTCAGGTCGTGCGCCGCTCGCCGTCTCGAGCGGGTACGCTTGGGCGTCAGTTCCGACTGGAAGCGATTCGCGCAACGGAGTGCCATCATGGATCGGCTTTCGGCTCAATTTCGTGTTGACCTGGTCGTTGCCGGGGCATGGTTCAACGCGGGGCAACACCCCGGGCAGGCCAGCCCGACGCGCAAGCGAGTCTAAGCCGAACCCTCGCTGGCGTTTCGGGCTAGTGTGATCGCCGGGACGCGTCCGACAAAGTGTTAACCAAACAGGCGCACGATGTCTGACGTAGACCTAGGACGAAAAAGCGGGAGGGGCAACAAAAGAGTTGGAAAGCCTGCCCTACGACTCAAGAGTCAGTAGTCACCAAGCCAGTTCGACCGGCGATGCCTCACTTGCGCTTCTGATACGTGATTTCCATGAATTTGGTGTCATCTTTTGCCCCGTCGAACTTCATATAAAGCGTGAAGACGCGCGTGCCGTCGTCCTTGGTCGTGGTGACCATCTTCTGGGTGTACTTCGTCTTGCTGTCGGGATCGATCCCGTCGCCCACGTACGTCATGGTTTTGGTCTTGGCATCGTAATCGCCTTCCAGCACCGAAAGGTTGGGGCTCATCGAGTCGATCCAGGTGCCGACGTACTTTTTCTTGATCGGGTCGTAGCCGAACTGGCCGCGTCCCTCGAACTTCATACCGCCGAATTCTCCTTCAAATTTGGAGAGCAGCCACATGCCGCCGGCCATCACGGTGTTGACCTCGGTTCCCTTGGAGACCGACGGCTCAGCCTCGGGGCCGCCGGTGTAGGACTTGACGGTCGCGTCCCACGTGCCTAAATCAGAGGCCAGAATCTTGTGCTCGGCCGTCGCCCTCGAGGGTGGCTGGGCCATCGCTGAGGTGCTCACAATCGACGCAACGATAGAAACGCAGACCAGGGATCTCGACAGACTCATCGCTGACCTCCTTCGTTGAAAGCGGGCGTAGGAAACCGTCGCCAGTATGAACGTTTGTTCCCTGGGTGTCCATAGGGAAATTCGGAATTCTCATTGAATCGGGACTGATTGACGTCTTGACGCTTCCGGCCATTATGGTGAATTGAAGCCGGAGTAACGAGCGTCAAAAGAGGGCACTCCGAAATGAACGCAGATCGATTCCGCGAGTTCCGGTCGCGCGGCTTCCTGATCGCACTCGTTTTGACCATCCTGATCCTCTTTTGCCTCTTTCAGGTCGGCCGCTACGAGAGGGCCGCTCGTCCGCTCAGGGAACTCGGCGGCAAGGTTTACGGAAGCGGAAACGGGACCAGCCAGATCTTCGGACCGGCGGGAGTCACGTTCGTCGACCTGTCGGGCACGGCGGTGGGAGACGCGCAGCTCGAGCACCTCGGCGAACAGCTCGAGGGCTTATCGGGCCTGCGGGTTTTGAACCTCAGTCGAACTCCGATAACCGACGCGGGATTGGAATACCTGAAGGGCCTCACGCAACTCAAGAGCCTTGATCTGAGCGAGACGAACATCACGGAGGAAGGCGCCACACGTCTGAGCAAGGCATTGCCGACTGTCTTGATCCTGACGAGAGCCAAGCCCGGCGTACCCGGAGGGAAGCCGTGATTAATGGATGATGGACAGTTTCGGAAATGCGGGATTAAAATCGGAACGACGAGCGGGCACGATTGTCCGCGCCAGTGCGGGCTCCCCGGCAAGGGCGGCTCCCGCGAAAGCCCAATCGGCCGTGGGCGGCCCGGTGACGATGATGTCGGACGAGGATACCGGTTCGGTGTCGGGCTGGATCGATGCCCTCAAGGAGGGGCGGCCGGAGGCGGCCCACGCGCTCTGGGAGCGGTATTACCAGCGGGTTCTCGCGGTGGCGCGCCGCCGTTTGACCGGCGATCCTCATCGCGCCGTCGAGGATGCCGAGGACGTCGCCTTGAGCGCAATAAACAGCCTGTGCGCCGGGGCGGCTCAGGGACGGTTCGATCGCCTGGGTGACCGGGTCGACCTCTGGCAGCTTCTGGTGGCCATCACGGTCAAGAAAACTCTGAGCCGGCGACAGCGATTCGGCCGCTTGAAGCGCGGCGGCCCGGGCCACGCTGGCGTGTCGGCGAATCAGGGAGAAGAGCATCGTGACCTGGCCGATAATAACCGCCTGGAGGCGGTCCTCAGCCCGGAACCAACCCCCGAATCGTCAGCCATCATCCAGGAACAATTCCAGGAACTGCTCGAGTCGCTCGGGGACCCGGTCCTCCGCGAGGTCGCACTCTGGCGGATGGATGGCCTGAGCAATGCCGAGATTGCCGAGAAGAGGGGATGCGTCCTCCGAACCGTGGAGCGCAAGATCGAACGCATCCGCATGATCTGGGAGGAGATCGCCGCCGCTTCGAGCGACTGAGCTCCATGACGTCGGAACTTTGAACGAGAACAATGCGTTCATGCTCGCACCGCCCGATCCCGAGATGATTTCGGATTTATGGCGATGCCTCTGTCGGGTTCGATCGCTCAATGCAAAGACCCTCTATGGAAGTCGCGACAACTCTTTGATCGCGGAGTACCCTTCATGAATCCGTCATTCGAACAAGGGCGATCACGCACAATGAGGGACCAGGCAAGGCTCATCGATGAGCGCTGCGATCGCTACGAGCAGGAATGGAACGCGTTCGGCGCGCCGCGGATCGAGGACTATCTAGGCGGCGTCGAGGGGGACGTGCGCACCGCCCTGTGGCTTGAGCTCGTGATGGTCGACCAGCAGCTCCGCCAGGGGCGCGGTGAGACACCGACGCTCGCGGACTACCGCGAGAAGTGCCCCGACGAAAAGATCCTGCTCGATGTGTCCACCGCCGGCGGGGCCTCCGAGCTTGATGACTTGACCATGGCGCCCGGCGAGTCGATCGCCGATCCATTTCTCACAACGGCTGGAACTGGTGACGACCTGACCCGCCCCGTCAACCTGCCGAGCACGATCGGCGCGAACGTGCAAGACCGCGGGCTGGCACCAGCCGGCCAGCCTCAGGTTCGGCCAGGGTTGGTCCTGGGAGACTACGAACTGGGCGAAAAGCTCGGCGAGGGGGGCATGGGCGTCGTCTTCAGAGCCCGCCAGCGGAGACTCAACCGGATCGTCGCGCTCAAGATGATCCGAAGCGGCGTTCTGGCGAGCCGGCGGGAAGTCCGCCTGTTTCAGCGCGAGGCGGAGGCTGTCGCCGCTCTCGACCATCCTCACATCGTTTCGATCCTCGAAACCGGCCAGCAGGGGGACTTGCTCTTCTACAGCATGAAGCTGATCGCCGGTGAGAACCTCCAGCAGTGCCTGGCCCGGTTCAAGAACCGGCCGGCGGCGATCGTCCGGCTGGTGGTGCAGGTGGCCCAAGCGATCCAGCACGCTCACGAGCACGGTATCTTGCACCGCGACTTGAAACCTCCGAACGTCCTGGTCGACGACCAGGACCAGGCCTACGTGATCGATTTCGGCCTGGCCAAATTGCTGGAAAACGAAGAGTCGACGATGGCGTCGGCCGGCTCGGCAGTGGGGACGCCCAGCTACATGGCCCCCGAGCAGGCTCAGGGGCTGCGCGACCAGATCACCACGGCCACCGACGTCTACGGTCTGGGCACGCTCTTGTACGCACTGCTCACGGGGCGCTCACCGTTCCACGCCGACTCGGCACAGGAGACGATTCGTCAGGTGATCCATCAAGAGCCGAGGCACCCTCGCGCGGTCAATCCCCAGGTCGATGCCGACCTCGAGACAATCTGCCTGAAATGCCTGCGGAAAGAGTCCAAACAGCGGTACGCCTCGGCCCGCGAGCTCGCCGAAGACCTGGAGCGCTGGCTGGAGGGCAAGCCGATCCTGGCACGGCCGGTTTCGACCGCCGAGCGAATCTGGCTGTTTGCCCGGCGTCATCCCTGGGGCTCGGGAATGGCCGGTCTCTGCGTCTTGACGTTCGCGCTGGGAAGCGGCGGCATCGTCTGGCAGTGGCGCCAGGCTGTCGCTGCCCGTATGGGCGAGCAGGCCGCCCGGATCGTGGCGGAGCGCAACGAAGTGGTCGCCAGGAAGAGCGAGGACTACGCCCTGCACCTGGCGTATGCTGCGAAACTCAACCTCGCCGAGCGAGACTGGCAAGACGCCAACCTGGCGGCGGTTCGCCGCCACCTGGAAGAAACCAGTCCTCCGCCGGGTAAGACCGATCTCCGCGGCTTCGAGTGGTATTACCTTGACCGCCTCTGCCGGGCGCAGGGACGGACTCTGCCGGAGCACTCCCACGTCGTCACGAGCGTCGCGTACAGTCCCGACGGCCGGCGCGTGGCCTCCGCGAGCTGGGATGGAACGATCAATCTTTCGGATGCCGCGACGGGACAGCTCATTCGCACGATTCGCACCAGCGCGGACATTTATGGCGTGGTCTTCCACCCGGATGGAACGCGATTGGCCTCGGCCGGGAAAAACCAGGTGGTGACGCTCTGGGACGCCGCCACGGGTCAGGCCGTCCGCACCTTCCCCGGGCACACTCGGGTGATCCGTGACCTGGCGATTTCCAGAGACGGCAAGGCCCTCGCCTCCTCGAGCACGGACGGAACCGTCAAGCTCTGGGACGTCGACACCGGCGCATTACTCCATACGCTCCCGGACCATCACATCGACGGCTTCGGCGGAGATCGCCTTCAGCCCCGACGGCAAGACGCTTGCCTCGGCCGGCGGCGGCGAGCGAACCGTCCGGATCTGGGACGTCGCCACGGGGACGTCCCTGCGCACGCTCCACGACGTTGCGATGTCTCCGTCATCAATCGTCGCTGCCAGCACCGCCGGCAAGACCCCTGCTGGCTCCGGCACGGCATCCACGGTACAGCCACGGATGCCCGTCGTGTTCAGCCCCGACGGTAAAACGCTCGCCTCCGGCTCAGAAGATGGCACGATCAAGATCTGGGATGCCGCCACCGGCTCGATGGTGCGTTTCCTCAGGGATTTTCACAATCTGAACGCCGTCACCACGCTGGCGATTTCGCCCGACGGCAAGACCCTCGCGTCCACCAGCTACGCGGGCCAGACCATTTTCCTCTGGGACGCCGCCACCGGTTACCTTGTGCGCACCATCAAGGGGCATAAAGATGCGATCAATTGCGTCGCCTTCAGCCCGGACAGCCTGCGACTCGCCTCCGCGAGCGCCGACCGGACTGTCAAGCTCTGGGACACATCGCGGGACCAGGAGTCGCGCTCCTTCCCGGGGAAGGACGTCATCCACGATGTTGTCTTCGGTCACGACGGCTCGTATCTCCTCTGGGGCGGCCTCGACGGCAGTGTCGCGCTCTGGGACGTGGCCACCGGCCAGGCAGTCCGCTCCTTTCCGGGCCACGTCGGCATGATTCAGGGGCTGGCAATCAGCCGCGATGGCCGCCGCCTGGCCTCCGGGGGAGAAGACAAATCGGTTTATGTCTGGGACACCGCCACCGCGAAGGAACTCCATCACCTGAAGGGCCACACCGCTCCCGTCATGGAGGTCGCGTTCAGCCCGGACGGAAAAACGCTTGCGTCCGCGAGCCTCGACCGGACCATCAAGCTCTGGGACGTCAACACCGGGCACGAGATCAAGATCATCGAAGGACACTCAAGCGGTGTCCGCTGCGTGGCATTCAGCTCCGATGGCAAGACGCTGATCTCCGCTGGCAAGGACGACGGCTTCGTCCTGTTCCGCGACCTGGACTCCGGCCGTCAGGTCCAGGGGATCAAGGCCAACTGGGGAGGCGTCAGGGCGATGGCGCTCAGCCCGGATGGGCGACGCTTCGCCTCGGCCGGTCACGATCAAACGCTCACGGTCTGGGATATCGCGACCGGCCAGAAGGTGCACGATCTCAAGGGACACGCGTCGGTGGTTTTCGACCTGGCGTTTTCGCCTGACGGCCGGCGGTTGGCTTCCGCGGCCGGCGACGGCACAGTCCGGATCTGGGACGCAGTGTCGGGCCAGGAGCTCTTTGTCCTGCGTGGTCACACCAGCTTGGTCGCTGCCGTGGCGTTTTCCCCCGACGGCTCGCGGATCGCCTCCGCGGGCAGCGATCGGACCGTCAAGCTGTGGGAAACTAACACAGGCCCACCGCTCCCCAAAAGTCCCTAGCAGCACCCGACGACCGGACCGCATCGATGGACGTCACGCCTTCCAGCATCCCGTCAAGCCGGACAGCCTGCTTTGCCCCATGCTCACTTTCTGCGGCCCGGACCTTGTGCAGCGGGCGCGGTCCTCAGCAGCCACACCCCTGTTTTGGGAATGTGCTACTGCAATTCCCTCCGGAACACGAGGCGCACCCTGAGGGACATTCCGAGGACGTCTGGCATGGTATCTGGGCGCATGTATGGCAGATCCCGTTGAAGCAAATCGGCGATGATGGAGTGCATTCCGCGTTGCTCGAGCAATGGGTTGACATATTGCCAAGCGGTCGGACCTCGCCGCGGAACCATCCGGTCATGGACGGGGAGTAACGGATCACGGGCGGGGACAAGTTCGGCAGCCGCATGTTGGAAACCTCCTTCGGCAACGAGTTGCCGCACTCGACTCGACGCCGAGTGCGGCCTGGTGCTTGGAACCACCCAGCTAACGGCACCCGGTCAGTTTTTGCCGCCCTTCTGCAGATTTTGCAGAACTTCGTCGAGCGAGAATGAGCCGGGCTTCTGACGAGGCGGGAATTCCTTGTAGGTTTGCAGGTGCCGGGCGACAAACGCTTGCGCCGGCATGAACAAGAACATTCGTTCGGCGTACCAGTGTTCGTAAGCTCCCACATTGTGATCGGCCCGCTCGAAGGGATCGGTGCGCAGGCAAAAGATCTTGGGGGCGCGGAGCGGCGTCAGCGGATTCTGCCATACGGCGAGTCCCTGGGCACGCTCCTCGAGGAACACGAGCTTCCATCGGTCGTAGCGCACTGCGGCCAGATTGCCGTCGTCGGTCCAGTAGAAGAACTCGTGGCGCTTGCCTGGCCCCGTGCCGGCCAAAAGATCGCGCTGATCGTAGCCGTCCAGATGCACGCGAAACGTCTTCTCACCCGCCATGTATCCCTTGAGCAGTTTTTCGGTGACCTCCGGCTCGCCGGCGGCCGCCACGAAGGTCGGGACCCAGTCTTCGTGCGACATGATGTCGTTGATCTCGGTGCCGGGCTTGATCACGCCCGGCCAGCGGAGCACGCATGGCACGCGGTAGCCGCCTTCCCAGTTCGAGTTCTTCTCGCTGCGGAACGGCGTGGTGCCGCCGTCCGGCCACGAGAAGGCCTCGGCGCCGTTGTCGGTCGTCCACATGACGATCGTGTTGTCGGCGATTCCCAGGTCGTCGAGCTTCTTGAGAAGCTGCCCGACCATCCCGTCCATCTCGACCATGCCGTCGGGCGTCACCCCCAGGCCGGTCTTGCCGTCAGACTCCTTCTTGAGGTGAGTGAAAATGTGCATGCGCGTCGAGTTGAACCAACAGAAGAACGGCTTGTTCTCCTGGTGGGCCTTGTCGATGAACTTGAGGGCGGCAGCGAGGAACTCTTCATCGACGGTCGGCATGCGCGCCTTGGTGAGCGGCCCTGTGTCTTCGATCTTCTGCTTGCCCACGCGGCCAAAACGCAGATCCTCGGTCGGGTCGTCCTGGTCGGTTGCGAACGTGTGCAAGACGCCCCGCGGGCCGAACTTCGCCTTGAATTCCGGGTTCTTGGGGTAGTCGGGGTGCTCCGGTTCCTCCTCGGCATTCAAGTGGTAGAGGTTGCCGAAGAATTCGTCGAACCCGTGCACCGTGGGCAGGAACTCATTGCGGTCGCCCAGGTGGTTCTTGCCGAACTGGCCGGTCATGTAGCCTTGCGGCTTGAGCAGGTCGGCCAGGGTCGGATCCTTCTCGGACAGCCCCTCCTTGGCGGCTGGCAGGCCGACCTTGAGCAGTCCGGTACGGAAGCACGACTGGCCCGTGATGAACGCGGCCCGGCCGGCGGTGCAGGACTGCTGGGCATAGCAGTCCGTGAAGATCGCCCCCTCTTTGGCAATCCGATCGATATTCGGCGTGCGGTAGCCCATCATGCCCCGGTTGTAGGCGCTGATGTTCCAGAGACCGATGTCGTCGCCGAACATGACGAGAATGTTGGGCTTCTTGCCGGATGCCTGGGCCTCCCTGGCCACCGTTTCATTGTGGTCGGACAGGGCCAGAAGCTGGCCCTTCCGAATGGCGTCACAACAGCTCGGTTCTTGTTCCGCCCCCGCCTTTGGCCGTTCCACTGCGGTGTCAACCGCGGCTCGTGCGGCTTGGGCTCTCCGGGACGGCTCGAGCTCCCCCGACGCGGCCGCGTAACCGATTAGCGCGCCGGAGGCAATGCAGGCCAGAGTGATTATCTTGCGGTTCTTCAGCACAAAATACCTCGCTTGGAAGAGTCAGGAATGGCTGGCACGATGGGACGACGACAGCGTCGTACCAGCCGTTGCGCCACTTCGCTTGAGTTGGCGGCCATATCGTACAGACCGTAGGCGCCCGAAGCCAGCAGCTTGAGATCATCGTGAGCCGGGTTGCGACAGCCGGGGCGCGGTCGGGCGAATCTGGCCGAGGACAATATTTTCATCGCGCCGCGACGTGACGAAAAGCGAACGCTCGCGGTCGAGCGGCCAGTATCCCTCAAGCTCGTCGTGAGGGGAAAACGTCAAGGTCTTGATCCGTGCGCCGCCAAGATCGGCGCGGCCCTGCGCGATCGCCTTGGACAGGTCGATGACGTCCAGCCGCCACCCGCGCCCTTCGACGACGTTCTGGACGCACGTGAGCCGGCCCGAGGCGGCGTCCCAGAAAAGGTTCTGGTTGAACGGGCCGCAGAGCGCACGGCAGACCACCACACCGGGTGCACTCGAACGATGAGCCTTGAGCAGGATCTCCGGATCGTAGAGCCGAATCTCGGGGCGGACATCGCCGTAGTCGGCCGTGGCGATCAGCGTCTTGCCGAGTGCGGCGACAAACGTCGGGCGACAACCGTTGACCGCCGCGTCGTCCACGATCGTGTCGACCACCGCATGGTCCAGGTTGCCTAGATTCCAGGCTCGTTTCCAGTCGAGCCGGTAGATGACGGCCTTCTTCTGGAAGGTATCGCCCAGAAACGTTCCCCAGCGCTCGTCCCAGGTCAGCCCTGTGGGATGGGTGATCAAGGGCCGATCGCCTTGCCGCAGCCAGACCTGCCGGCCCGTCGGTTTCAGATCCATGTCGTATTCACGAATCACGCCGACGCGTGGCTTGGCCGAGTAGACGTCGCCATAGGCATAGATCCGGCCGTCGCGCACAGCGATTCCCTGGGCCGCCCCCAGCGCGGTGTCGGTCACTTTCGACGACTTCTCCACGACGGCGTCAGCCATCCAGCTACCGTCGGGCGGCGCGACCTGGGCGCAGACCAGCACAGCCGCGCTTGACCAGATCAATAGACTGACGGCCGCGATTCCGGCAGAGATGCGAACGCTGCTGGTTCGCCCGTGTGACCTCATGGTGGATACATCCATTGCGCGTGCGCGGCTGATCGACGACTCGCTCGATTCGAGAGGCAATGGCAATCAGCGTAACCGCCGATATTTGCGCGGACCACCCCCGAGGGCAATCTTCGCGAATTCTTCAAGTACGAGCGAAGCGATTCGTTCACAACAAAAAACCAATTCGTTCATCACGGCTGAGCGTGGCCTTTCGTTTCTCCCGCGGCGCACACATTGCGTGTCGTTTCATTTTTACTGAGAAGACAGCCAATCCGCGAACCGCGTCGGACCGAGGCGCGGATGATCGCCAGGCACCAGGCTTCGATCGTTCACCGGAATGCCGAAATACCTGGCTTGAGGATCGGTGCTCACCTGGCGGGTGTCTTTGCTGCCGACCAGGAATCGTCGCACGAATTCGTCCATGCGGACCAATTCGGGGCCCGCAATCTCGACAGTGCCATTCTTCGCCTCTGCGGTTGCGACCTCAGCCAGCGCCGCGGCGACGTCGTCCGCCGCCATCGGCTGCATCAGAGCGGGTGGTAACCGAACGGTGTGCCCGTCGTTTGCCGATTCGGCGATGCCCCCCACGAACTCAAAAAACTGCGTAACGAGAAAGCCCTCCGGCGCTGATCGCGGCACCCCAGATCATGGCCCAGCTCCTCCGGGCTCAATTGACCGGAGGTTCCCAGTTTGCTGGGATGCACGCTCCCACACAAAGAGGCGCGCGAAAACGCCCCGAACCGTTGGAGGTCGAGGCCTCGCAGGATGGTGCGGCGGGGACACATTGATCCGCGGAGCAATCAAGAGGATAATTGGTTGTCAGATACGGGTCAGACTGCGTCGCAGACATGCACATACCATTGTACATCGGTAACAGTTACCTTGCGATATTACCTGAACAAGATTCGACAGGATGGGCTCAAGGCTATCATCAAACGCCGACTCGCTTGGTACGGGAGTTTGATTCGCTATAACAACTACTGGATCGGCCGCGCGATCGAGTTGTTCGGCAATCGCATCCGTCTCAATGGGATGTGGTTCTCGTTGGACACTCCGGCCATCACGACCAGGGACCGGTGCACAATCGCGCTCGGTGGCCACGAGGGGCCGGAGCGTCGTTTTGTGCGACACATGCCGCGGGAACTCCCGGTGATCGAGTTCGGCGGAGCCATCGGCGTCACGTCGTGCGTCGTGAACCGGCACGTCAAGGACCCCGCCCGCCATATCGTGTTCGAACCGAACCCGGCCACCAGGGCACTCCTTGAGAAGAATCGTGACATGAACCGGTGCCGCTTCGCCATTCGCGAGGCCGCGCTCGGATACGGCAATGGCACCGTCACGTTCGGCATACATCCAGACATGTTCATGTGCAAACTATCTGAGTTGGGCGAATGCGCAACGGACATCACGGTCCCGGCCGTTACGGTCGAGAGCGTCCTGAAATCCCAAGGCTGGGCGGAGTGCTCATTGGTGACCGACATCGAGGGGGCCGAGACGCTACTGATCGAACACGAGATTGACACGCTACGAGCACACTGTCCATTTCTCATGCTGGAAATCCACCCGAACGTGCTCGGGAAGGCGCGGTGCGACGAGATCGTCCAACTGCTGAAAGGCGCTGGTTTCCGGGTGGTGGAGAGCATCGGGCGGAACTGGGCGTTCCGACGCGAAGACGGCGATCGACGCCAGTGACGACTTGCGCACGTCGGGCCAGGATGCGGGTTGCAACGACACTTAATTATTATAATAATTACATGTGACTATTAGTTGAACGCACTTTCCTTGGGAAAACCGCGCGACCGCCCAGGGCCTTCGTCATCTCCATCTCCGCGGTGCCGCACGCCGGACGATTTTTCGGGCCTCATCAAGTCGGGCCGGCTGGACGGCTCTTGAATTTTTTGGGCCGGGATCGCAGGCTGGACAGTCCGCACAGGCATGTTCGAGAACGACACCTGCCGGACACGCCGGAGGAGGTAAGGACGATGGTACGAGTCGCCCTGATCACGAAAGCCGTTGTGCCGGGAATGGTTTCGCGCGGATTTGGTCGGCTGATCTATCTGAGTACCGGGCTGTCTCGTCGTGCGCGTGATGGGATGATCACGCTGGGCACCGCCAAGGCGGCCCTGGACCAGTTCGTGCGGTACGTCGCTTTGGAATTGGCACCGCACGGGATCACCGCCAACCTCGTCGCACCGGCCACGGTGGAGGGAACCAGGGTGACCGAGCAATTAACAACCGAGCGGATGCGCGAGCTCGCCGCGGCCACGCCGATCGGGCGGCTGGTCCGTCCCGACGATGTCGCCAAGACGGTGGCGTTCCTGGCAAGTGAGGATTCCGGTTTCACCACCGGCCACTACCTTCCGGTCAACGGGGGCCTTGCGATGGACTGAACGTAACGATCGCGAGCGTGCTGTCCGAGATTGGGAGAAAGGCGATTCCGCCGATGCACACGATCGATCTGACCTACGTCGGGCGTGGTATCCACGAAGAACTGATCGCTTATGTGGCCGATCAGGAGGGATATTTCGAGGATGAGGGTGTCCATGTCGCCGTCCGCGACGGAATCCGGTGGAAGACCGAGCGCCTGCGCGGTGGCGCAACCATCGGTTTGGGCCGGGCCTTATTGTCGCGGCTGACCGACGGCATTGAATGGAATGCCCTGGCCGTCAACACCCATCGTCCGCTGTTCTGGTTCCTCGGGCGTGGCGACGTGAAATCCATGGATGACCTTCGCGGGCGCCGACTGGCGATCCACCCACCCCGCACCGCACCCGGCTGTTTCGGACGGATCGTGCTGCGCAAGCACGGTCTCGACCCCGATCGCGACGTACAGTGCGTCGCACGAGCCCCGGGTGACTACCAGATGGACCTGCGGCACCTTCGCGACGGTTCGATCGATGCGGCCTACGTGGGCAGCACATTAGCGCCCGAACAGGTCGCCGGCGAGGAGGGCTTTTCGGTCCTGTCCTGGGTCGGCGACCACTTCCAGATCCCCACCGTGGGAATCGCCGTGGACCCCGCTCGTATCCCGCTCGACAACCCGGCCTTGCAAGCGCTCTTGCGGGCGAATCGGCGAGCTCTTAAAACGATCGCCGAACAACCCCAGTTGGCCGTCGACTACATCGCCTTGTTCCTCTTCCGGCTGACCCGTGATGAGGTTCATCGATACTACGAGCGCTACATCGGCCCATACTTCACCTCCGACGGTCGGGTAGACCAGAGCGTCGCCCAGCACGCCCTCGACGCGGTCGCCACCGAACTGGGCGTCGCCGCGGCATCCGTTGACCAGATGTACCAGCCCGCCCTGTGACCGCTGGAGCGATGAATCAGCACACCAGGATTCGCCCCTTTCGCGCGGCCCGACGGATCGATTACGATGCGGGTTCCGAGGTTCGTTCGCCTGATTTCCCAGGCCGATGTGCCATGTGGTCACTCTCCCGAGAGGTCGTCATCATGACGAATCGACACCGCTGGATTCTCACCGTGGCGTGCGTGCTGCTATCCTCCTGCCCTGCGCAATCGCGCGCCCAGCACGTTGACAAGCACAAAGGTGCGCCGAAGACCCTCAAGGCGCAGGTCGAGGAGTCGATCGGCTGGTATCAGGTGTTCGTCGACGCGAGCGCGACCGAACCGATGAAGCCCCAGGCCGTTTTGCGCTGGGGCAACTTCACGCGCGGGAAGCAGGACGCGGACGGCGTGTTCGTCTTGTGGACCGACAAGGGGCGGCCCGAGGCTTCGGCCGGCATTTACCCGTGGTATGGGTACATCGTCCACGAGGTGGTGTCCCTGTCGTCGGGTGCGAAACTGGAGGCGCGCCAGGAGGGCCGCGTTGTCTGGTCGCCGAAGGTCCCCGGAGTTGCGTACAAAGATCTTCCCAGCGCCCCCGCACCGGCCGCGACTTCGGCTGGCCGGCTCAGGCAGATGAAGGGCCTCGCCGACCGCTTCCAGGTCAGGATGACCGGCCTTAAGGGCGACCGATCGGACCGCGAAGACCTGCGCATGCTCGCCAAACCGCTTTACCGTGCCGAGCCCGGCAAGGCGCAGAGCCCCGACCCCGATTGGATCGACAGCGGTGTCTTTGGCTTCGTCCAGGGGACCGATCCGGAGGCCATCCTCCTGCTGGAAGCGGTTCGCCAGGACGGGCGCCCGTCCTGGCAGTATGCCTTCGCCCGAGCCACCGGCGGCGGTCTGGAGGCGCGGCTCGATAAGATGGTCGTCTGGTCGGTCGAACGCCTCCCGGGCGAGCCGGCACCTCTGAAACCCCAGACGATCATCAGCCGGCCGGTCGAAGGGACGGGCTCGACACAATAGGGAGGGAAACAAAGACGCGATTGGTTTGTCTATCAAGAGGAAGCTATACTGAAAGGTCAGGTCGATCGCCGCCGGCTTGCGAATTGCCTCGTTCGCCGGCGCCCGGCCGGCCCCTGCCGGTTGCCGCACGCCCTCTCGTCTTGATCGTTCACTCCCCCAGACACGGACTCTTTCCGGCGATGATCATGAAATCGATCGTTCTCGCCACGCTAGGAATGTTGATCGCGGCCGTGCCCGCCTGGGCGGTCTCCCCCACCGTCCGATTAATCCAGCCCGTCGGCGGCCAGCGCGGCACCGAGGTCATTGTCACGCTCACCGGCCAGCGCCTGGATGACATCCAGGAGATTCTCTTCTATCAGCCGGGGATCACCGTCACCAAGATCAAGGGCGGCAAGTACGCGCAGGCGGTCGCGACCTTCAAGATTGCGGCAGGCGCCGAGCTGGGCTTGCACGATTTTCGCGTTCGAACCGCGACGGGGATCAGCTCGCTCAAGACCTTCAGCGTGGGAACATTGCGCGACGTCTCAGAGGTCGAGCCCAATAACGAGTTCGCCCGGCCCCAGTTGGTCAGCATGAACGTGACTGTCAACGGCGTCGCGGGCAACGAAGACATCGATTATTACGAGGTGCGAGCGCAGAAGGGTGAGCGGATCACTGTCGAGGTGGAGGGAATTCGCCTGGGTCTGACGCTCTTCGACCCTTATGTCGCAATCTTGAACGCCAAGCGGTTCGAGCTGGCCTCGAGCGATGACAACGCCCTCATCTGGCAGGATTGCTTCGTTTCGCTGGTCGCCCCCGAGGACGGGCCGTACAAGATCGCCGTGCGTGAGGCGGCGTTCGCCGGCAATCCGCAGTGCCTTTACCGCCTGCATATCGGGAACTTCCCCAGGCCAACCGCCACGCTCCCTTCCGGTGGCAAGATGGGCGAGCATTTGCGCATTCGCTGGATCGGCGACGTGCTGGGCGATACCACAACCGAGATCGATCTGCCCGGCCATGCCGATCGCCATTTTGGCCTTCTGGCGCACGATTCGCACGGCGACGCACCCTACCCGAACCTGTTTCGGCTCAGCCCGTTTGGCAACACGATCGAGGCCGAGCCCAATGACACCCACGATCGCGCCACTTCATTTACGCCCCCGGTCGCACTCAACGGAGTGATCGAAAAAGCGGGGGATGTCGATTCTTTCACTTTTCACGCCACGAAGGGGCAGACCTACGATATTCGCGTGTTCGCCCGTCAGGTCCGCTCGCCGCTCGACCCGGTCATCGGGCTCTTCGCCAAGAACGCGGGCCAGGTTGCGGGAAATGACGATAGCGTCGGGCCGGATAGTTACATTCGATTCAACCCCCCGCGCGACGGTGATTTCGTGATCTCCGTGTCAGACCACCTGAAAAACGGGGGGCCCGAATACACGTATCGCGTGGAGATCAGCCCGGTGACGCCGCGGCTCGAGTTGCGTACCCCCAACGAATCGCTCAGGCGCGGCACGGGCGTGATGGCTCTGGCGGTGCCCAAAGGGAACCGTCAGGCAATACTGATCCAGACCAGGCGCGAAGATTTTCGAGGCGCGGTCACCCTGAGCGCGGGCAACTTGCCCCCAGGAGTCACCGTCGAGTCGGACGAGATCACGGCCGGAAACACGGTCGTCCCAGTTCTTTTCCACGCCGATCTGCAGGCCCCGATTGGTGCGAGGTTGGCGAATGTCGTCGGTCGTCCGACCGACAGCTCGAAGCAAATCCCCTGCGAATTCAGCTCGACCGCCGAGCTGGTGCTCGGTCAAAACAACGTGCCGTTCTGGACGCGCACGGTCGAATCGCTGGCGGTCGCCGTCGCCCTTGAGGCGCCCTTCTCGGTCGCGATCATCCAGCCGAAGGTGCCGATCGTGCGCGGCGGCTCGATGGACCTGAAGGTGGTGGCCACCCGCAAGCCGGGCTTCACGGCACCGATCGCGATATCGCTCCCCTGGAATCCGCCGGGAATTGCCTCCAAGGGAGGCGTCGTGATCCCCGAAAACGGGACGGAAGCCGTCATCCCGCTGAGCGCGGCCGGCGGGGCCGAGTTGAAAACCTGGCGGATCCTGGTCAACGGCACTTACATTCAGCCTCCCCCAGCCGCGGCGCCCGGTGCCCCTCGCGCACAGCAGCCGCGGCGCGGAAACCGCGGCGGCCGGCTGGTCGTTTCGTCCGAATTCGCCCGGCTCACGGTGGCGCCCCAGTTCCTGACGCTCGAATTCCATGCGGCCAGCGCCGAGCAAGGCAAGGAGGTCGACCTGATCGTGAACGTGAATAAGTCAACCGACTTTCCCGGCGCGGCGAAGCTGACGCTGATCGGCCTGCCCAACAAGGCGACCACAGAGCCGGTCACGGTCACGTCTCGCGATACCAAGGTCGTGTTTCACCTCAAAATTGACCCCAAGACACCCCCTGGCGAGTCGAAAAACCTGTTCTGTCAGGCCGTCATCACGAAAGACGGCGAGCCGATCGTGCACAACCTGGGGACGGGCCGGTTGCGGGTCGATGCGCCGCTTCCGGCCAGGAAGCCGGTCCTTCCGGCCGCCGGCGCCAGGCCCACCTCGGTGGTCGCCCACAAGGCCGATGCCAGCAAGCCGCTCACACGTCTGGAGAAGCTCCGTCAAGCGCGCAAGGACATGCTAGAAGCCAGAGAGGCCCCGCGTTGATTGAGAGGGGAACGGACAGGCACTGACCATCTTGCATCGGGCGGTCCGTTTTCGTAGGTTCGGCATTTGTTCGCCTTTCGCTCCGCGAAAGAGAATGTCGCCTTTCGCTCCGCGAAAGAGAATGTCGCCTTTCGCTCCGCGAAAGGGAATGTCGCCTTTCGCTCCGCGAAAGAGAATGTCGCCTTTCGCTCCGCGAAAGAGAATGTCGCCTTTCGCTCCGCGAAAGATGCGCAATCGCTCCATGAAGGACAACGCCGACGCTCGATGAGTCCTTGGATCCGCGGGGCGAAACGCTCATCGATGAGCTTCGATGTCAGAATAAAGTCATGTATCGCATTATGGGACGGCAAACTTTCGCGGAGCGAAAGGCGACGATTGAAGTCGCCGCACGTTTGGGCGCGCGCCACCTGGCCAATCCGGGCGGATGCCCCGCCCGATAGCCGAGGCACAGTGATGTCGATTCGCTTCCCCGCCCGTCGACCGGACGCCGCGTCGCGGGCTCCGACCGACGGCCATCGTCGCGCGCTGTTGACTGGCCCATTGACTCCGCCGAACCTCCTTTGCACGATGGCTCGTGCCCAGGTCGGCCGATTGTGGCTGCGACGACGCGCTATCGGCGGATCGGGCTGGCATCGTTCATTCGGTCCCATTTCTCAGGCCTCTGCATTGCGTGTCCTTCTCCTGTCCGCATGCGCCAGCAGACGAGTGAGTCGCTACGCCCTCGGCGCCGTGTTTTTTCCCGATAGGCCGGACGGCTACCGGCACATCACGTTGTGCCGGCCGACTCAACCGACTTCTTCAATCGCTTCAAGCTCTCGAGCGGGCCAGTGGCAACGGCCTCGTGCGCACCAAACGCGACGAAGATTCGCGTCGCTTCCGTCCGTACGAGCGCTTTGGGCTCAAAAACGAGTGATCCATCGCAGTTCGAGATGCATTTGTAGCGCCGTTTCGCGGCTGCTGTATCGAATCGCTCACGGAATTCGGTCAGGTCGGAAAACCGCATTCGCACGGTACCCGTGCGAAGCCGCACCACCCTGGACACCGTCACGACGATCCCCGTGGCGAGTCCGAAGCTCGCACCCCCCGGAATCAGGCTGCTCACGAAGCTTGTTCCCATCCAAGAGGACATCACGAGCGACCACAAGCCTGCCATGAAGATCGTCTGTGCGAAGAACATGACGACGAGATACCAACCGAGTGCGTACCTTTTTCTCGAGCTGCGATAGATCGCTTCTGTCGCCGAGCTTGCGGGTTCCGCACGACGAGCCAGCACGGCCGAGGAGATTCCCAGCATTGTGAGCGCTCCCAAGACGCCCGCGATCAGACCCCCTGCGACACAGGCTAGGAAACCGCCGGCGGCGAGCCACGCCTTGTCTTTGATCACTCCGAGAAACAATGGAACCAGCCCGGCCAAGGCGCCGAGTCCAACACCACCGATCAACACCCACATCCAGTAGCCGAACGCCGCGGACTCTGCGCGGCTGCGGCGAATAGAGTAACGTTCTTGGTTGGACTCGAGGCGGATGGCCTCATCGTAGTCGGCGACGGCCTTGTTGTATTCTTGCTTGGCGAACCAGGCGTCGCCGCGCTTGCCGTAGGTGAACGCATCGGTGGGGTCGAGGCGTATGGCCTCGCAATAGTCGGCTATGGCCTTGTCGTAGTCCTTCTGGGCACACCAAGCATCGCCACGGTTGTTGAACGTCCACGCAAACTTCGGATCGAGACGGATCGCCTCGGAATAGCCGGCGATGGCCTTGTCGTATTCGTGCTTCGCGCACCAAGCGTCGCCACGGCTTTCGAACGCCCGCGCAAACTTCGGATCGAGACGGATCGCCTCGGAATAGTCGGCGACGGCCTGGTCGGACTCATTCTTCCGGCCCCAGGCCCATCCGCGGCTCTGGTAGGCGAGGGAAGAATTGGGATCGAGTCGGATCGCCTCGGAATAGTCGGCGATGGCCTTGTCGTATTCGTTCTTGGCCGACCAAGCGTCGCCCCGGTATTCGAACGCCCACGCAAACTTGGGATCGAGTCGGATGGCCTCGGTCAAGTCGGCGATGGCCTTATCGGGTTCATTCTTCCTGCCCCAGGCCCATCCCCGGCTGCGGTAGGCGCGGGAGGAATTGGGATCGAGCCGGATCGCCTCGGAATAGTCGGCGATGGCCTTGTCGTATTCATTCTTCCGGCCCCAGGCCCATCCGCGGCTCTGGTAGGCGAGGGAAGAATTGGGATCGAGTCGAATGGCCTCGGTCAAGTCGGCGATGGCCTTGTCGAATTCGTCCCGGGCTCCCCAGATCCTTCCCCGCATCATCCTGGGAAACGACTTCTGCGGATGGTCGCGGATCTGGATCGTGAAGAAGTCGACCGCTCGCTCGACGGGGATCACCGAATCGGCGCTGGCCCAACCGTTCACAGCAGATCCGTCGGCCTTCAGCAAAAGCGAGGAGCCATCGATCTGCTCGACTCGAAACAGGTAAAGCGAGTTCTTCGTGTCGACGGGCCTGTTTTCGATGTGCATGGTGAAACTGCCAAACTTCTGGACAACTCGCTCGCCGACGAAGTTTTTGGCAGGTTGGGCGTGGATTCGCACCGGCGCCGCGACTGTGAGCGCCATTTCAAATGCCGCGACGATGATTGTGCGAGCGAAGGCCCCGCCATCCCCGGCGCCGCCGGGCCGTGGATTTTGCGACTATCCGTCCTGCCCCGTCTCGCGGGCACATGGGTCAGAGCTCCTGCGTTGGTCAGCCGCATCGGCCGCCGATCTGCCATCCCGCCCGCAATCCATGATACGGCCCGCCCTGCTCTCACTCCAGCACTGTCACGCTTTCTCAGGCCATCGCTGCGCGGAACTTGAACCCCAAAAAGCCCGAAACGGATTATTGATTGCATCTACGCGCCATTCGATCTTGGTCGCGAGGTCATCCGGATGTACGATCGTCCCGAACGCGCTCACTCGGAACGCCAACGATCGTTCAGGAGCCAGGTCGTGCGGCTGATCAGGATGATGTGTTTCTCGATCGGGACGTTCATGAAGTTCGTCCTTATGGTCGCGACGGCCTCGGCCCTGCTTGTCAAGATTTAGCCGCACACGGAGGGGGCCGTTCCACCGGGCTGGGCGCTCGATGTGCCAACGCTGTTCATCCTGGCGATCTCGTTGACCTCGGTGGCTCTTGGTTCGTGGAAGGAACACACCGGGGAAGAGGAAAAGACAGGCAATGAACATGTTGCATCCGGCGGTTCCTTTTCGTAGGTCCGCCAGTCCAGCGAAGACACCAGCCCCGGAGATTGCATCATGACGGTCGCTCGTTCGCAACGGGTCGATCCAGGCGTAACGCGTTGGTATCAATGCATCACCCGTTGTGTTCGACGCGCGTTCCTCCTGGGCGAAGGCGAAGGCCGGAAGAGCTGGAAGAGGTCGCGAGCACGAGAGTCGCCTTTCACTCCGCGAAAGAGTGTGTCGCCTTTCGCTCCGCGAAAGAGTGTGTCGCCTTTCGCTCCGCGAAAGAGTCTGTCGCCTTTCGCTCCGCGAAAGAGTCTGTCGCCTTTCGCTCCGCGAAAGAGTCTGTCGCCTTTCGCTCCGCGAAAGAGTCTGTCGCCTTTCGCTCCGCGAAAGATGGGCATTCTCTCCATGAAGGCCTCCGCCGACACTCGGTGAATCCTTCGATCCGCGAGGCGAAACGTTCATCGATGAGCGTCGATGTCAGAATAAAGTCACCTATCGCATTAATGGGAGGGAATACTTTCGCGGAGCGAAAGGCGACGATTGAGGGCGCCGGGCGTTTGGGTGTGCACCACCTGGCCAATCTGGGCGGATGCCCGGCGCGATGAACCGAATCGGTGCAGATCCCTGCACCTCGTGGGCTCGATTCCCTCCGAACGGGCGATCAACACCCCCGGTCCCTGCACTTCCCAACGAATGGGGACCTTCCCGTCCCCGATTCGTTCGTTTCGCGCACCGTGGGCAGCCGATTCACTCGTAGGTGGCACATCCCCATTGGGTTTGGCCAGGTTCGTTAACCAAGTCGGTTCGTGCGAGTCACCATTGCGATGTGTGTCCTATCTCCCCGAAGGGCGCTACCCGTTGTATGCGCTCCAGATCGCTTCTAGCGCGGGAGCGGCCCTGTGCGAGACCTTGACTGTGACAAATCTCGTTACCCCAGTGTCACCCGGATTGATCTCGACGCTCGGTTTGTGCCGCTCGTGTGCGGTCAGCACCGGTGCCGAGATGTACGGGAAGACGCTGGTTGTACCAACGGAGATCACCAGATCGAAACCGCGTCGGGTCTCGACATGATAGTTGGCGAGCTGCCGCGCCGGGAGTTCCTCGCCGAACAAGACCACGTCGGGCCGGAGCACCCCCCGGCAGTCGGGGCAGCGCGGTACGTTCGAGAACCCGACTCGGGATCCTGGTTCTCGTAGAGTCCTCCGACTCCCCGGTAGGTCGGCAAGCCGGAGTCCGCCGAGAGGCCCGCTCCCGTGATGAACAGAATGCTCCGGCTCCCGCGCAGCAGATCGACCACCTGGGCAATCTGGCGGGTGTCGATGGGGGTAGACGGCGGCATGACGGGCTCCAGCGTCTGAACACCCAAGGCACTTCAGAGCTAACTTCTTGATGCGATGACAAGAACGCAATGAGAATGACTGGCGCAAGTCGGCCTGTCAATCGCCGAACGCCTTGATCCTTCAAGAAGGAGAGGACGGCACAGGAAGCCCAGCACTGTCTGGAATTCCCCTGCGAAGACGTGGACAATTGAATTGAGCTTGGGCTCGAGCGGGTCGACCTATGACCGCGCCCCTAACAGTGTCGTTCCTCAACCGGGAAGGCCGCGATGAGCGAACAACCGCGACAAGGTTACGACGTATTCAGGAACTACAGCTCACAAGATAGGCAATGGGGCGAACCTCGTCCCCCGGCGCGAACGGGTTTGAAGCCGAGGGGGCTCGCGGTGATCGGCGGCTTCTTGATGCTGGCAGCCGGCGCGGCAGCCGGAACGACGTTTACCCAAAGCTCCGCGGTCGAGCCGGTACCAGATCCTTCACCAGCTTTCCACACGAAGGACAACAGCTCCGGGCCCGAGGTTCAAGCCGCGAAGTCGGCTGCCCCCGCCAGCAACCAAGATGCACAGCATGCGCCGTCGAATCCGGTCAAGGCACTGATCATCACCGGCGACAATATTGACGTGCATCCCTGGAAAGTCACGACGAAAGTGCTGACTGAGATTCTCGAGGATGGCGGCAAGGTCAAGGTCGAGGTGACTGCGGCGCCCTCGAAAGACCTGACCGTTGGCAATTTATCCAAGTATGACGTGCTGATCTTGAACTACAAGGATACCGACAAGGGACCACCGGAGTCGCGCTGGTCGGACGAAAACAAGCAGGCATTCTTGAAGGCGGTGCGCGAAGGGAAAGGCCTGGTGGTTTGCCACTACGCGTCGAGCGCCTTTACCAAGCCCAACTGCGACGAATTCGAGAAGGCGATCGCTGGTGGCTGGCGGTCGCGGGGCTTCCACGGGCCCAAGCACGTCTTCACGGTCAAGAAGACGGCAGCCGACCATCCGATCTCCCGAGATTTACCCGCTCAGTTTGTGCATGCGATCGACGAGCTCTATCAGAATTCGTTCCTCGTGCCCGGCAGCACCGTGCTGGCAACGGCCCACTCCGACCGCGACAAACCGAAGGGCACCGGCAAGGACGAGCCGGTCATCTGGGTCAATACGTATGGCAAAGGACGCGTCTATGAGAACGTCCTGGGCCATGACATCGAGGCGATGGCGGATCCTCAGTATCGCGAGTGGCTGCGCCGGGGCGTGCTCTGGGCCGCGACGGGTCAGGTCGATTGAGAGACACGAAAAGAAGTGGGATGTGTGCCAAGATTTCAACTACGTGGACACCAGCGAGGCCAAGCACGAAATTGACATCGCCGCCGTGCAAGCCGAGATCGACGGGCCGGAAGCCGATCTGAGAACGACGCGGGCGGAGACCCACCGGCAACTTCAAGGAACTTGGGCCGGTAAAGTGATGGGAGATCCCACGAAAGGAGAACGATCACGAGCACCATCAGAGCCATCGTCCGCAACGGTCGCATCGAGACCGAGGAACCGCTCGACCTGCCCGAAGGGACCGAACTCCTGATCCCGATCCCGGATCGTTCTGGGGACGACGAGTCCGGCTGGGACAACAGCCCGGGGGGCGTCGCGGCCTGGCTGAGCTGGGCCGACTCGCTCGAGCCGCTCGTCCGCTCTGAACAGGAAGAGTCCGAAGCCGAAGACTGGCTCAAGCGGTGTGACCGGCCTGCCGCTCAGAAGCTGGAGAAAGACGTCGAGGGGCTGTTCCGATGAGGCGCTACCTGCTCGACACCAACGCGGTCGGCGACTGGATCAATCGGCGGCACGAGGTCGATCTCCGTGTCCGCGAGGCCCGCGGCCGCGGGGCGGTCAGGGGGACCTGCGAACCGGTGGTCGCCGAACTGTTCTTCGGCGTCGAGAGCGGCGACACGCGCGACGAGAACGCCGGGCGCTTGAAACGGGCGCTGGGAGGCTTGAAGTGCTGGCCGCTGACAAGGGAGGCGTCCCGGGAGTTTGGCCGCGTCATGGCGACACTGAAACTCTCAGGTACCATGATTGGTCCGATGGACGTCCTCATCGCCGCCATCGCCCGGACGCTCCCGGATTGCGTCGTCGTATCCAAGGATACGGATCTGCTTCATATCCCCGGCCTGACCGTCGAGAACTGGGCGGAGGCATCATGAAATCAAATGATTCGCGGTCAAACACGGAGGAACTTGCCGCGGCATGTGCCCTTGTGGATCGCGATTTCCCCGACTTGCACCTTTCTGATCTGATCTGGGCCCGCCCGCACTGGGTTGAGCTCAAGGTAGCACGTGGCCGTCACCAGGTGCGGCTCATCGAGCACGAACGAGGTGAAACGCCTTTGCCAAGGATGTCCGCGCTGAGTGATATGATGGGCAAGGCCAGGGGCGACAACTCGTGCCAATCGGGCCATGACCGAAGACTAATACACCCCCGATCTCCTGTCAATTGAGTATGGTGTCACCGGAACCCGGCTGGAGCGCCTGATTGCGCGACCCGCGGCGCAGTTCCTCGTATTCGTGAGCGATCACTGCATCGATGAGGTCGTTCCGCCTACCGGAGTGCCGCGTCACCGCGGCTTGATGTCCCCTCCCCATTCCGTATGATCGGGACCTGGCCACTCATCAACGAAGGTCCGGCGTGCCCACGCGTTCCATGCGGCCTCGAGCTTGGCGACAAGCTCGGGCTGCTCTCCCGCCAGGTCGTGTTGCTCGGTGCGGTCGACCTCCATGTCGAAAAGTTGCCAAGGCTGCCGGTGACGGAGCACCAGCTTCCATTTCCCGTCCCGCACCGCCTTGTTTCCCTCGTGTTCCCAGAAGATCGGCTCAGTCCGGGCGAGCGGCTTTCCGAGGAGTGCTGGGCGCAGGCTGACACCCTGCATCGGCTCGATTGTCTGGCCGCCGAACTCCCGAGGATACGAGGCGCCGGCGAGATCGAGGGCGGTCGCCATGACGTCGATCAGGTGCACAGGCTGTTTCTCCAGGGCGCCCTTGCGTCTCGCCGGGATAAAGGCCGGCCAGTGAGCGATGAGCGGAGTGCTGATGCCTCCCTCGTGGGTGAAATGCTTAAAGCGACGAAACGGCGTGTTCGCCAGCGTGGCCCAATCCATCCCGAGCATCACGTAAGACTGCGGCCCGCCGATCGGCCCCTCGCCTCGCGTGACGCCCGGCGGCCCCCCCTCCGCGTTGCCGCCGTTGTCGCTCAGGAACAGGAGCAACGTGTTATCAAGAACCCCCCGGCGCTCCAATCCGTCCACCAGGGCTCCCATGGCGATGTCGATCCGCTCGATCATCGCCGCGTAGACCGCCATGATCGCGTCGAAACGCTGCCGCCTGCCGGCGTCCCGCGATTCCCACGCCGGCACTTCCGGCGGGCGCGGGGCGAGAGTCCATTTCGGGTCGATCACCCCCAAAGAAAGCTGTTTCTCGTAACGCCGGTCGCGCAGCGCGTCCCAACCTATCAGATACCGGCCTCGAAATTTCGCGATGGTCTCTGCCGGCGCACGCAGTGGAAAATGCACAGCGCCTTGCGCGATGTAAAGAAAGAATGGCTTCTTCTCTGCCCTCGCCTCGTCAACGAACTTGAGGCCCCACTCGGTGAAGAGGTCTGTGGAGTACCAGTCCTTGCCGAACACGGGCGAATCCTTGGGAAGTTCCTTGCCGTTCAAGTAAAGGTCCTCCGTACCCGGCCTGTCGAACTCCCTGGGGAAGTAGACCTCGCCGTATCGCGAGTTCAGCGACCGCAGGAAACCACGGTTCCACGGGGTGCAGCCGTGCTGTTGACCGAGGTGCCACTTGCCCGTCATCGCCGTGAAGTAGCCGGCGTCGCGCAGGACTTCGGCGATCGTCACGGCTCTCGGCAAAAGCCGGCCGCGAATCCCTTTCGAGTCCGCAAGGGCGAGGCTATCGAGCCAGCCCATCCCGGCCTGGTGCGGGTAGAGGCCCGAAAGCAGCGACGCCCGTGTGGGGCTGCACCGCGCCGCGTTGTAAGCCTGCGTGAAGCGAACCCCGCCGGCGGCGAGCCGGTCGAGGTTCGGCGTCGGGACCTCGCCGCCGTAGGGGCCGATGTCGGAAAAGCCCAGGTCGTCGACCAGTACCACCACGATGTTCGGCCGATCGTCGGCAATTCCCTCAAGCGCGGGGCCGAAGCAACTGATCCCGAAAGCGAGCAGAGCCGCGGTCGATCTTTTCATTCGAGCACCTCGTTGAGTCCACACAAAACAGGTTGGCGCCTCGAAGAGACGCCCATGATCAGGCCGGGGTCTGAAGCGACGAAGGCCACTAATCGATACATGGCGGCGATCATCCAAGATGGCCCGGCGATGGCGGAAGGCGCAACGCCAGCGCGAGCTGCTCAAAGGAGTGGAGGCGCGAGGAATTGCTATTCTGCGTGGTTTTTTAGTTTTCCCATCACCTCTTCCGGGGGACGAAACTCGTATTCCACCTTCTCGCCGTCGCGAACCTGTCGGACACCATCGAGAACGATCCTGTCGTTCACATCGAGTCCCTTCTTGATGACGAAGATGTCGTCCATCTCGTTCTGCACGACGATCGCGCGCTCGTGCACCACGTCATCTTTGTCGACGACGTAAACGTACCGCTTGGCGAGATGATCCAAAACCGCCCGCTGGGGGATGACGAGGGCGTTCTTGAGCGTTCGGTGGATGAGCACGGTGCCAGTCTGATTGTGACGCAGCAGGCCGTCCGGGTTCGGGAAATCCGCGCGGAACGGGACGGTCCCGGTCCTGTTGTTGAATTGGGCCTGGATCGCATTGATCTTGCCGGGCTGCGGGAACTTCGTCTGGTTCGCCAGCACGAGTTCGATTTTGTCCTCCTCGTGCTGCTTCCGGTTGGCCATGTATTCGAGGTATTGTTTCTCGGGTACATTGAAATAGACCCACACGACACTGTTATCGGACAAGCTCGTGAGGACGTCCCCCTCGTTGATCAGGCTGCCCAACGGCTCGTGCAGGCGGCCGAGGATGCCGTCGAACGGTGCGATGACGTTGGTAAAGTTCAATTCCGCCTTCGCCAGGCTCGCCTTGGCCTGGGCGTGGGCCAGTTTGGCCCCGGCTGTCTCGGCGTCCAGCTTCGCCTGGTGACCAGTTCGTGCGATCTTGAACATCACATCGCCCTTCTTCACCGCCTGCCCATATTTGACAGAGATCGCCTCGAGAGACCCGCTCTCCAAGGCACGGACGTTGATGTGGCGCAGCGAACGGATCTGGCAGACATATCGCTCGGTGACCGTGACGTCTATTGCCATGAGGCTGGTGACCACGATCTTATCGTCGTGGTTTTTTGGTTTTCCCATCACCTCTTCCAGGGGACGAAATTCGTATTCCACCTTCTCGCCGTCGCGAACCTTTCTGACCCCTTCGACAACGATCCTGTCGCCCACACCGACTCCCTTCTTGATGACAGAGATGTCATCCATTTCGTGCTGGGCGACGATCTCGCGCCGATGCACCACGTCATCTTTGTCGACGACGTAAACGTACTGCGTGTCGAGAATCTCGTAAGTCGCCCGCATCGGGATGACGGTGGCGTCATGCAAATTTCGGTGGATCAGGATGCTGCCGGTCTGACCGTGATAGAGCCGACCGTCCAGGTTCGGAAAATCGACGCGGAAGGCGATGTTCCCGGTCACCTTGTTGAATTCGGCCGCGATCGCACTGATCTTGCCGGGCTGCGGGAATTTCGTCTGGTTCGCCAGCACGAGTTCGATTTTGTCCTCCTCGTGCTGCTTCCGGTTGGCCATGTATTCGAAGTACTGGGCCTCGGGTACGTTGAAGTAAACCCGCATCGCGCTGTTATCGGACAAGGTCGTGAGGATGTCCCGCTCCTTGATCGGGCCGTGCAGTTGCTCGTGCACGCGGCCGACGATGCCGTCGAACGGTGCGATGACGTCGGTAAAGTCCGATTCGGCCTGCGCCAGGTCCGCGTTGGCTCTCGCCCCTGCCGTGACGATCTTGAACATCACATCGCCCCTCTTCACCGCCTGGCCATCCTTGACTGAGATCGCCTCGAGAGACCCGTTTTCCAACGCACGGACGATTATGTGACGTTGCGCGCGAATCTCGCAGACATATCGCTGGGTGAGGGTGACGTCCATTGCCTTGGGGCTGGTGGCCACGATTTTTTGGTGCCCCTGGTCGGGCTGCTCCTTTTGCTTGTGAAAATACGACTCTAACCGGCCGACGATGTACCCGCTCACCGGCTTGGCGCGCATGCCAATCAAACCCGGATCGGCGTAAACTTCGCGTGCCTTGAGCGGCGTCAAGTGATCGGCCCAGACCTTCGGCGCACCCAGCACGCCGCCGTTTGCAAGCAGGACGACCAGCATGAGGGCAGTGCAGGGTCGCCGCAGGGCGAATACGATCAGATTCATCGCGCACTCCTTATCGATGCGTGTCCTTGCACTTTCGGCGGCGCTTTCGTTTACCGCCAGCCCGTGCCGATCCAAGGCAGGGCGTCGCCGGCGTTCAGAGAAGGATCGACTCGCCTCAAGTAAGCGCTGAGCTGTCCAGTGTGATGCTGCACGTGCCGAAGGTTATAAACGTGCAGCTCGCCGCGCGTATTCGGCCGGTACGGAAAACCGCTCGGGCCTTGGAGGGACTCGGCCGTCTCGGCGGCCAGCGTTTCGAGCATCTTCCGCCGGCAGATCGAGACGTAGGTGATGGTTTCGTCCTTGCTGAGGCCGGGGTTGTTGGCCGCGTCGTTGCGCTCGTCGCCGCCGCGGCGGTGAAAGTCGCGCAGCTCGAACGTATCCTCGTCACCGGGCGAGAGATAAACATCCGCCCAGAAGAGGGTGTGGTAAGAGACCCAACGGAACGTGCGATTGGCGATCTTGGCTTCCCAATGCTCCGGGGGACAGGCGCGAATGCAATGATCCATCATGCACAGCGCCGCCTCGAACTGGCCGCTGAGAATCGTCTTTACAAATTCTATCATGTCCCTCATCCACAATGTGCTGCGCAGTCGAATCTGCCGCCGAACTCTCGGCTAAAAGGCACTTCTTCGTAGGTCTTGTACTTCATGCCTTTCCCGCTTCCCCAAGGCGAACGATGATGCGACAGAATCCTATCAGTTTTCAGCGTTGACCGATATACCCTCCATCGCGCTGAGTTTGTACCGCCGCATTTGGAAAACAACTGAGAGCGGAGAGGGTGCTCGCCGGTCGACGGCAAGGGCAGGCTGAGATTGACCAAGCACGCGGCGCAGCGGCGGGGCAGGCAAGGCCGTCAAGGTGCGCGCGAAGAAGGGCGCGGTCCTGAGGAAGCGGAACAGGACGTTCCTGGCAACGCGGCGACCAGCCGGGCGCGTGGTGAAAGAAACTCCGTCACCTGCTGACGGCCTTGGTCAGGCTGGTCGCCCGACCAGCCTCAGTTTTGGGAAAGTGCATTTTGAATGACTCGCGAGTGAACTCAAGCCTGGATGGGAATCCAGATCTCGACTCCACCCATGCCCGTGACGGGATTGAATTCCGGACCGTATCGCTCGAGCGTCGGGGCGACGGCGGGCTCGTGGCCGGATTCCGGGAACCATTTGCTCCAGATCGCGGCGTATGTCGAGCGAATGCCCGCAATGTGGCCCTTGTGAGTGAAGACGGCGTATCGTTGCGCCGGCACATTCAGAGTGGCGATGCCCTTGGGGAGATCCGGAGAACCGGCCACTTCGACGCCGCACATGTAATCGAAATTGCTCTCGCCGTCGAAGTTGTAGCTGGCCCCGTAAGCCACCTTGCCCACTTGTCCGGGAAGAGCTCCGAGGTACGCGCTGAACCGCTGCCATTGGTGCGGAATTCCGGCCGGCGACTCGCAGGGGTGACGCTCAACGAGTCCAGCGAGCACCATCGGTCTGGAAGTCTCGAACCGGGGCGGGTCCAGGTCAGGAACAGGCGCGGAATTCATGGCGATCGCCTCCACGAGTTTGATGTTGTCGAGATGGCCCTGGGAACGCACTTGTGCGGGCGTGAGCGCGAACTGATCTCGAAAAGCACGAGTGAATGCCTCGTGAGAGCCGTATCCGGTTTCGAGGGCGAGTCTGAGGATGTCATCAGCCCCCCCCGCAAGCACTCGCGCTGCCTCGCTCAACCGGCGAGCACGGACATACCGCATCAAGGAAAATCCCATGGAGGCGGCGAACGCGCGTGTGAGGTGGAAACTCGACACCTTGCACGCCTCCGCAACGTCCTCGAGCGAGATCGGTTCGCGCGAGTGGCTTTCGACGTACCAGAGTCGCCTTCTGCACGGGATCCATGGCCCTAGCTCCCACGGTCTTGAACGAGTTTACGTGAAGCCGCGTGGCACCGCTTGATCATTCTTGCTGTCTTCAACGTCATTGTTCATCGGCAACTTCGATGATTGAAACACGGCGTCGTTCCCGCGCGACAAGTCCCGGCAGATATTGCCGCTATCGAGCGACTGCGTTCAGTCGCGGCTCAAGGACGCCGAGTTCGCAAATCTGGGCGGATGCCCCGCGCGATAGGTCCAGCGAATTCACACGGCAGCGCCGCCCTCGCCCCTGGCGCATTCGACGTCGCATTCCAGGCTGCGATCAAGGACCGGGGTCTCAGGCGCAACTGGCCGATCGGGTGCGCGCCGCGCACCGGGTGACGGAATCCGCCCAGCCAGGCCACTTCTGTCCGCGACGTTGCCTCTGACTTCGGCTGACATCGGTCACTCGTCGGCCCTGTCACACGCACCACAGTGCGCGTCCTTTCCATCCGATTCTTCGGCGGCCGCGCAAAAGAAAGAAAGGGGCGAGAACCCGGTCTCACCCGTCAAGTGAGACCAAGCTCCCGACGCCCTGCAAACCGGACCGCAGAAAAATCAATTCAGCTCATTTCAACTCTGGGTAAGTAACAGCCGTAAGGGAAGGCGCGCCGGAGACCTGTGCGGCGGCAGGCAGTTGGGCGATCGGCAGGAAACCCACGACCATATCGTACGCCGGAGCGCTGGCCGTGACTTGCAAGCCCAAACTGACCTCGGCCGCGACCGTGGAATTGAATTCGCTCGGGTTGTTGGTGTGAATTTCGACCTCGACATTTTTCCCCTCAATGACCGGCTGACCGGGTTGATTCGTGGTAGTCGGCAATTGCCCATTCAGGAATTCTTCATAGTCGGTCTCTAACTGCTGGCTCGCATTCGGAGGAAGGAGCCTCGTGGGACTCGTAGAGCCGGTCGTCGTTCCAGATGACGACGAGGAGGACCCCGTTGTGGAAACCGGGACAGGGCTGATTGTCGTCGAAGACGGAGTACCAGGGGCTTGTCCCGTTGCGCCCACCGATGGAAAAGTCAAGACGGACGTGACCATCTGGACCGCAGGCTGGACGGCGAGAGTGAAGTGATGACGGGCGCTGAACAACGCGTTGGTCCGGGCTTGCCGGAGCTCCCGCTGCGCCATGGCCTCCTCGCGGTGCGCCCGAGCCTGCTCCCGCCGGTCCGCAAGCCTCTCCAGACGAAGCTCGTGCCTGTTCTGGATGAGAGAGGCGGCCGATGCCGCCGCGAGATCCTGGTGCTGCGAGTGTGCGATCACGTTGGTGTGAGCCACATCCGCCGCGACCACCATGTGCGGAAGTAAAGCCGCGGGCACGATTCGATTATCAAGGTAGTCAAACTGAGGCTTGAGACCTCTCTGTTTTCTCTGATTTCGCTGAAGAGTGTTCATCGGTGAGGTCCTCTCTCAAAAATGCCTGCCGGTCCATGAAAAAAGCCGACATGGCGGAATACCCAGAGGCATTCGACCACGTCGGCTTACTCGAGAACGGGCCCCCCGGACGAGCCGCGGTGCCCTTCATCTAATCTTCCGACAATTCTGTCTCGTGTTTGTTGTCGGGACGGCGTGACGCGCACACCCGCTCCCTTTCGTTACCCATTGTCTCGCGCTCGCTGGAAATAGCAAGTGAATTCTTTTATTTTTCTTTGTATGATAAATCAATCAATATTTTTAATCTTTTTTGAGAAGAAGGACTCGCATTTCGAAGGGCGAAGCGGATTGGTGGTGTGGGCCAGATTCGGTCGTTTCAGGCGATTACGTTGGCGAGAAAATATCAGCAGGCTACGCTGCTGGACAGGTATCTGCTTCTGGTCGACTACACGCGGCGCTTGTTCCGCGAGGGCAAGACGGCGATGTCGGCCGAACCGGCGGGGATCCTCGCTCGGTTGGGCACGAGCGGGGAAGTCTGGCAGGCCCGGCTGGAGAAGCTCAGCAGTGGCCGCCTGCTGGGCCGATTCTTGGCGGGCAGTTGCAAGCACGTACTTTCGCGGAGCGAAAGGCGACGATGAGGTCGCTGGACGTTTGGGCGTGCTCCACTTGGCGAACCTAGCCGGATGCCCCGCCCGACAGCCGAGGCGCAGTGATGCCGATTCGCGTCCCCGCCCGTCGAGTCGACACTGCGCCGCGGCCGTCGATCGACGGCCGTCGTGGCTTGCTGGTGACCGGCCCAGCGACCCCACGCAACGTCCTTTGCACGATCGCCCGTGCCCAGGTCAGACGGTTCTAACTGTGAGTGTCACACCACGATTCGCTCCCGCCAGGCGAGCCCTGCTCCCTTACTCCTCATTTCAGGTCCGAGCGTCGAGCGCAGTGCGTGGCCTTCTTTTCTAGAGCGAGTCGGAAGCAGCCGGGCGACCGAATTCAGTGCGTCATTTGCGTGACGGATGCGTGGCCCACATCTCGCACCGTGGTGGTCAAATCGTCAATGGTCTGCACATTGACCGCGATCGGCGGCAGCCATTTCAAGACCACGGTTCGAGCGTCGGGTTCATTCCATTTCCCAATCCAATACGAGTGCCAGTGAGCCCGGCGGATGTGAGGCCGCGGGCGCGCGTGGGTTCCGGTCGCCTCCTCCGCGCCCCGCTCGGTCGAAGCCCGCCTCAAGGCGGCGCCGAGGCGGTATCCGACCTCCCAATGCGTCGGGCGATCCGGCGCAAACAGACGTAGTCCCTTCTTTGTTTTCTTGGGTTCCGGGTAGGCGGGAAGACGATGGCCGCCGCCGCTTTCGCGGATCTCCGCATTTTCTGAGCACAGATAAAGCACCAGCGACACAAGTGCCGGCACGTCCTTCATCGCCATCGCCCGTTCCTGCTCGGTCATTCGCGTCGCGAGGGGATCGGGTTGCGCACTCCAATGAAGCGTGTACGCCAAGCTATCGGCAACGCCACCCCTGCCCAGAATGATCGGCACTGTGACTGCCTGGTAGTAGCCGTTGGGAAGCGAGACGTCGAGCAGAAGGCGCAGCTCGGTTCGCCGCATCTTGAGATTGTGGTCGAGATGAGCGAAGAAGCCGTTGAGACGATTGCCTTGCCAGGTCTTGTCGGGCGTCGGGATGAACACGCACCATTCGGGCAGGCAATACAGAACGTCGGTTGGGATGTCACCGGTAACGGGAGTGTTCCAAAGAGCATCGAAAGTGGAGGCGTCGAACCGGTAGATCCCCTGCGTCGACCGCCAGGCAGCGAGCGCCGCAAGAAAAGTAGCATGCTTGTATTGCTCGGCGGTCTGGAGCGGCAAGCCGTTGCCCACGATCTTTTCAGCAAGGGCTACCGGCATGAAACACCAGCTCGGCCAGTCGCCAAGCTCCCTGCGCTGCGCACGGAAGACCTCGACCTGCTTCCAGACGCCAGGAAGACTCCGCGTCACGCAATCCAAATTCTGTCGAGGACGATCGTAAATGTCGCTCATGATCGCCACCTCGGGAAGGCCGGCCAGGCCGGTGTAAGCGACACGCGAAACCGCCGACTCGGCCAAGTGCCGTCATTGTGCGCCCGAATTGTGGAGAATTCCACAAGCCAGGGCCTTGGCGGCGGGACTTCTGCGAGTCATGGAGTTTTGCCGCAACCCACCAACCCGCCGCACAGGATCAAGGGACTGGAAGACCGCATCAGGGGGCTGTCGGCAGCGGTGAAGACGCTGTCGGCTAGGGCCTTCACCCTTTCCCCCGGGCGGGGCAGCAGGTATTGCTGGGCCGGTCCATCTGTGCCGTCGATGAGAGTACAGGCGAAGTTCGTCATCTGGAGATGCCCGCTCTGGATACGATCGCGGCGAGCGGTGCTCCGCCGCCATTGACTCCGGGTGAGCGCCGCCGCCGGATGGCTCAGCCGGGACGACCCTGGCCGGAGCTCAAAGCAAGACCCGAAGGACAGCGCGATGCCGAAGCAGCCGGTGCACTGAACTTGGGACGCCAAGGAGGACCTGGATCGCATCTGGAAAGGGAATCGTCAGCTCCACGATGAATTGCTGCGGATCCGCGGCAGCCTCAACCCGCTGCGAGCTGAGCTCAAGTGTTCCTGGCTTATCCATGCCTCATCCACGCGCTACGCTCGCTTCATGCGTACCACTTCCTCATCTTCGTTACCTTCTGTTCCCTTCTGTTCAAGGGTTGGTGCGGGCTGCATAGCCTTGCCGCCCAGATTCGAACAGAAGGCAACCGAGGAAACGAAGAATTCGGTGGCGCACTCACCGGGCCCCTGCATGCTCGGGCTATTCCTGATTTCCTGCCCTCCTCATCCTGTTTGAGCGGAGGCTCACGTCCCAGAGCGCGGCCGCCGCATCTCATCGGACGGATCGGACGGATCAGCCAGCTCGGACGGATCGGTCGCGGCGGCCGGAATGCGCGGACCCAGCCCATCGACCGCGACGGAGTTTGCACGGCACGATAAAACGCCAAATAAAGCTAATCTGGCCGACTGCCGCCGGCCGATTCTTCTGATTCAAGGGATGCGCCAGCCAACGTGCGGCGTGACGCGCTGACACGGCAGACATGCGCCCGCTGGACGCCAGGCCGTGCTGCGCCATCAGAGTCGGCGGAGCCAAAACACCCAAAGGACCAACGCCTGATGGACAACGAATCTCCCCGCGAGCAGCCACCGAAACCTCTGGATGTCTTGCTGCGCCTCGCTTCCACAGCGCGGCTGTATCGATCGACCGACGGCCAGCTCCATGCGCAGGTCGAAGCCCGTGATCGAGTGGAAATGTTGCCACTTCGCTCGGGGGATTTCGTCGATTGGATCACCGATGGCTATTTCGCCGAGTGCGGCCAGCCTCCGCCCGAACGGGCCGTTCAGCGCATCGTCGCGCTGCTCAAGGCCCGCGCCCGGTTCGACCGCCGCACGCCGAGTGCCGCCATCCGGGTGGCATGCGATCCCAGCGGCGATGACTCGGCCTACTACCTCGACCTGGGCGACGACGCCGGCAACGCAGTTTGGATCTCGCCCGAAGGCTGGTGCATCGTCCCCAAGCCACCCGTCCACTTCCAGCGCCCCGAGGGACAACTCCCTTTGCCTGTGCCCAGCACGGATGGCTCGATCGATCTCCTTCGCCCCTACGTCAACCTCGGCGAAACCGATTTTCGCCTTGCCGTCACCTGGGCCGCCGCCGCCCTCTTCCCCGTCGGACCTTACCCCCTCCTGGTGCTCCAGGGCGAGCAAGGGTCCGCCAAAAGCACGCTCGCCAGGATCCTCGGGCTTCTCATCGACCCCCAGGCATGCCCCCTCCTCTCCGTCCCCGCAAGCACCAGCGACCTCATGATCACAGCCCATAACGGGTGGCTGCTTTCCTATGATAATATCAGCACGATCAAGCCTTGGCTGTCGGACGGGCTTTGCCAGGTCGCCACGGGCGGCGGCATCGCCTCCCGCCGCAAGTACACCAACCACGAGCGGATCACCTTCGGAGCCCAGCGTCCCGTGATCTTGAACGGCATTCCCCAGTTCGTTGAGCGCGGCGATTTGATCGACCGCGCGATCATCCTGCTGCTCGCGCTGATCGCATCGTCGGGACGCCGCCCGGAAGATGAGTTCTGGAGGGCCTTCCACGCCGATTATCCCCGGATCTTGGGCGGGTTGCTCGATGCCATTTCCGGCGGGCTGCGCGAGCTGCCGTCTGTCCAACTGGTGGAATACCCCCGGATGGCCGTTTACGCCAAACGGAGTGCAGCCCTCGCCCGCGCGCTGGGGTGGGGGCAGGATGCATTTCTGACGGCATACAACACCAACCGCAGGGAGGCCGCCGCGCCGGCACTCGAAGAATCGGCTGTGGGAACGGCCATGCTCGAGATCGCCGATTGCTTCGAGGAATGGTCGGACACGCCGGCCGCACTCCTGGGCAAGCTCACGAAGTACGTCGAGAACCGGGCGCTTCGCTCGGTCCGCCATGACAGCCCTGCGCTGGCCCGCAAGAAACTTGCCGCAGCCGCGGCCCAATGGCCCAAGGACCCCAGGCAGTTTTCCAAGGAACTGAGGCGCATCGCGCCTCAGCTTCGACTGCATGGACTGTCCATTAACTTCACCCGAACGGCCGACGGGCGCATGGTCGAGATCAACTACACAAGTCCCTCAGGCGACGACGAAGACCACGATTTTTGACCAGTCGGTTGGTTCGATTATTCCAACGACATGCGCAAGTGCAGCCGGACCAATGGGATATGGCGGGCACGCGCCCTGATTTGCCGTCCGCGTGGTTCCGATTATTCCAACGACATGCGGAAGCCCAAATCCACCAATAGGATGCGGCAAACGCCCCCGATTTGCGCCTGCACGTTCCGGTTATTCCAACGACATGGCTCAAGTACTTAAAATATAATGAGATACGTCGGAACATCGGTGATTTTCGATCGAGGTCCGATTATTCCAACGACATGCCGATCTCCATGGCACGTAAGGGTTTAGAGTTGGCCGATTACTCCAACGACATGCATAACTTCAAATGCCGTATGCACTTGAGGAGAATTGAGTTTTGCGGTGGCGTGGGAACTTTTGCCGCGCTTGACGATCCTCGCGTTGCCGCATCGACCGTAGGTCAGGCTTTCCAGCCTGACCTACTCTTTCAGGCCGAAATCGTCAGGCTGGAAAGCCTGACCTACTCTTTGAGCCAGTGATCTCAGCAGGCGTCCGCTCGTCGAGATCAATCGTCACAACACGAACTCGCACACAATCGCCCAACGAACCCAACTGCCAGAATGGCACAAATTCTGGTCGCAGTCGGGGGCAAAAAATTACCGACCGAACCCAACGCTGCCAGAATGGCACGGATTCTCGGGCTTTGCTCATGCGTGCGCTGGGATCGCCCGCAGGTAGCGATCGGCTGAGCGCCGGACGACGTCCTTACCGTTGGTCGGCACGATCCCCTTGTCGCGGACGAAAAATGGGTCGTAGATCCGGTCGTATGGGCGCAAGACTGGGCCAGACCAATCTGACATTGACAATTACCGATGACAGCTCTTATATCATATCGACTCGATGGTCGGCAGCGTGATTGCTCTACGCGGAGTTCTGGACAGACCCGGCCTCTTCATCGCATGAGCGTAGAACTCGTTGTGGCCGGTTGGCCTGTTGGCGGTAGCGGAACTCGACCCAGGGACGGACGACTCCACGATGAACCAACTGGTCGACGACGACCCGATTGTTCTTGAAATCAAAGAAGCGCGCGGGGGCGATCTCGAGGTTCTGGGCCGCGCGCTCGAGTCGTGCCGGGAATACCTGCACTTGATCGCCGCGCACGGGCTCGATGCCGACCTGATTGCCAAGGAGGGAGCCTCCGACCTGGTCCAGGACACGCTTCTCGGGGCTTACCGCGACTTCGGGGCTTTTCGAGGTTGCACACGGGACGAGCTGCTTGCCTGGCTGCGCAAGATCCTTCAGAACAACCTCGCGGTCCATCGCCGCCGCTATCGCAGCACGCGCAAGCGGCAAATTTCGCTCGAGGTTCCGATCGGCGGCTCATCCGGGGGAGCGAAATGGCATGCGTTGCGCTCTGATTCCATGACGCCTGGCGATGCCGCCGTGCGTGGAGAACAGACCGCGGCGCTCATGGCCGCACTGGGCCGGATCCCGGACGACTACCGCCGCGTCGTGGTCTGGCACCAGTACGACCGGCTCACATTCGAGGAGATCGGCCGCCGGCTCGACCGTTCGGCCGAGGCGGTCCGCAAGCTCTGGTCCCGGGCACTGATCCGCCTCACGGAAGAGATAGGACCCGCCCATGATCCGCGTCAATGACCAGCCTGCGGCCGAGCAGTCTGATGTGGAGGCGCTCCTGGCCTTCGATCGAGCGCTGGATGCCGGAACCCACCCTCCGGCGCAGGGGATCCGATCCGCTGTTGGAGCCGGTGCACGAATGCCAGCGTCTCCTGGAGGCGATCTGGCCTCGCAGCGTTCCCCGCTCGGCCGAGCTTCCGGGCCAATTCGGCCGGTTCTCGATCGTGCGCGAGCTGGGCCGCGGCGGGTTCGGGATCGTGTTCCTGGCCGAGGACTTGCTCCTGCGTCGCCGGATCGCGCTCAAGGTGCCGCGCCCGAGGTTCTGGTCACTCCCGACGTCAGTCGGCGGTTCCTGCGCGAGGCCGAAGCGGCCTCGCGGCTCGACCATCCGTACATCGTGCCGGTTTACGAGGTCGGTGAGGAAGGGCCGATTTGCTACATCGCCTCGGCGTATTGTGAAGGGCCGACACTGGCCCAGTGGCTGCGCCGGCAAACGGCCGCGGTGCCGATCCGTGTGGCATCCCAACTCGTGGCTGTCCTGGCCGCAGCGGTTGCACACGCCCACGAGCGGGGAATTCTGCACCGCGATCTCAAACCGGGCAATATCTTGCTCCAGCAACGGGACGGCAACCCGTCGACAACGGAGCCGCTGTGCCACGACCTGGGTTTTCTACCGCGGATCTGTGACTTCGGCCTGGCCAAGCTGCTCGATCAGGTCTCGCACGAGACGCGCACCGGGGTGCCGATCGGCTCGCCCGAATACATGGCGCCCGAACAGGCTGGGGGGCGCCTTCAGGAGCACGGCCCTGCGACGGATATTTACGCCCTCGGCGTGATCCTGTACGAACTGGTGACCGGACGGCCTCCCCACCGCGGCCAATCCGATCTCGAGACACTTCGCCTGGTCTCGGACCAGGATCCACCGCCGCCTCGATCTCTGCGTCCCAGCCTGCCGCGCAACCTGGAGACTATCACGCTGAAATGCCTCGAGAAGCGACCTGCCCGGCGTTACTCAAGCGCCGCAGCATTGACGGACGATCTGCAGCGGTTCCTGGGCGGCAGCCCGGTCAAGGCCCGGCCAATTCCGGTGTGGGAACACGCCGGTAAATGGGCCAGGCGGCGGCCGGTCCATGCGGCGCTTCTGGTCGTGCTCGCGGCTCTGGTGCTCGCCGTACTTGGGGGCCTCGAGTGGGCACGGGTTCGCGAGAAAAAGCATGGTGACGAGCTGCGCCTGGCCCTGGAAAACTCGCGCCGGAGCGAGACGGAGGCTCGCGAACACCGCGCCGTGGCTGACCGAGAGCGCCTGCTGGCCTACCAGCACCTGGCCGCCAACCAGCTCAAGCTCGCGGGTTTGCTTCTCGATCGCGGGGAATATGAATCGGCGATCTCGATTCTCGACTCGCTGGGGCCGCCTCGCGGCCCCAGCGACTCGCGCGGGTTCGCCTGGAATTGTCTCGATCGACTCGTCCGCCCTCCCACCACAATGCTGCCGGGCTTGCCGAGAATTGCGCGAGCAATCGCGGTTCGGCCCGACGGCCGCTTGATCGCCCTCACGGACGACGCGAACAACGCCTTTCTGTTGGATCGCGACACGGGTACGCTCAAGCAGCTCCCGGGAGAGCCCAAGCTGACGGTGTGTCAACGCCTCGTATTCTCGCGCAACGGGCGCAGCCTGGCCTCGCTGTCACATGACGCCCGTGACTGGGGCAAATCGGAGGTCAAGGTCTGGGATGTCAAGAGCGGCACCCCTTGGGACGGGATGCCCGAATACCTCAATCTCTGCTATCAAGTGGTATTCAGCCCGGACGGACGAACGCTGGTCACGGCCGAGGCCGTGTACAGCAATCGGTCGACACCGATTCGTGCTTGGAAGCTCTCGGACGATGGGAAACACATCACCCTCGGCGAATCGTTGTCCGGCAATCAGCTCAAGGATCGCCTTTCGCCGGCCGTCAAGCGAACGGACCCCGGGACTCAGGCGTTCCAGCTCTGCGACGTCCTGGCAGTGACCAACGGCCGTTCGATCGAGTTCACGGCTGTCACGCTGGAGAGCGGCGAGATCGAGCTTTACGATGCAGGCTCCGGTTATCTCTACGCGGTCTGTCGAGTCGTGGGGCCTGAGGTCGTCTTCGTTCCACGCACCGACCGGACCGTTGCTTGTACCCCGGCCGAAGTGGACGACATCGGTCGTGTCGCTTGTGCGGTCACGGCCCGTGCGCATGCCCGACCAATCAGTGCAGCGGTCCCTGCCATCGCAGCTCGATTCTCCGTCGACGGCCGCGCCGCGGCCGTCTGCCATCACTACCCGGATCGCCCGCGCGGCGATCTCCGCGTGTTTGACGTGGCCACGGGAACGGTGGGAGTGGAAACCACGTGGGGCAACGTGGGGGACAGATGCGCGTTCGCGTTCACTCCCGGGGGGGACGCTCTGATTGCCACCGGCTTTGACGCCCACGCTCGCGTCTGGGAGTTCAATGGCTGGCGTGCACCCGGCGTCTTGAGCGGGCACAACAAGGAAGTTTGGGGGCTGGCGTTCTCGCGAGATGGTCGTACACTCGTGTCGTCGAGCGACGATCATACGGTCAAGCTGTGGGCGCTGGCCTCCGGTCTCGAGCAAAAAACGCTGAAGGGCCACGGGTCGCTGGTCACGGCGGTCGCGTACTCGCCCGACGGTACGCTGCTGGCTTCCGCCGGATGGGATGAGACGATACGACTCTGGAAGGCCGCCACCGGAGCCCCGCTCGCCACGCTGGAAGGTCATACCGATCATGTGTTTACTCTGGCGTTCTCGCCGGACGGGAATACGTTGGCTTCGGGGGGAGCAGATCGAACAATCCGGCTCTGGGACGTGCCGAGCGGGCGAGCGCTGGATGCGCCGCTGACGGGTCATACAAACCGGGTGCACTCGGTCGCATTCGCGCACGACGGCAAGACGCTGTATTCCGGCGCACTGGACAAGACGATCAGGCTCTGGGACTGGGAAGAGCGCCGGCTGCGCGTGACCTGGCGCGCGGAGGACAAGGTCTTGGCCCTGGCGTGTTCGCCGGACGGCCAGACACTTGCCGTGGCGCAAACTCGCGGAACAATCCGGTTGTGGGACGTGATCCAGCAGAAGGCTCGTCCCCCGTTGCGAGGCCACGAAGGTGACGTGCTGGGCATCGCCTTCAGTCCCGATGGCCTCACCCTCGCCTCCGTCGGCCGTGACCATTCGGTGCGAATCTGGGATCCGGTCACAGGCCACGAAATGCTAACCCTCAAGGGGCACACGGCGCCTGTCCACGGGATCGCGTTCTCGCCCGATGGCGCGATCCTGGCGACGGGCAGCCACGACGGCGCCATCAAGCTCTGGCGGGCCTCGCCTCGATCGATGGATCAAAAGGCAAGCGCCAGGGCGCTGTCGATTCAACAGGCGATTCATCCCTCAAGAATCTGGTCTCGGGCAACGATCCGCCTCACGGAAGAGATAGGACTCGCCCATGATCCCCGCGAATGGTCGCTTGGTAACCGAGGAGTCCCAGGTCGAAGCGCTCCTGGCCTTTGACCGAGCGCTGGCGGCTGGAATTCCTCCGGCGGCTGGTGCGGGGTCTGCTCCGTGCTTGGAGCCGGTGCACGAATGCCAGCGTCTCCTGGAGGCGATCTGGCCGCGCGGCATTTCCACGTCGTTCGAGCTCCCGAGCCAGTTCGGCCGGTTCTCGATCGTGCGCGAGCTGGGCCGCGGCGGATTCGGGATCGTGTTCCTGGCCGAGGACTTGCTCCTGCGTCGCCGGATCGCGCTCGAGATGCCGCGCCCCGAGGTTCTGGTCACTCCCGAGGTCAGGCGGCGGTTCCTGCGCGAGGCCGAAGCGGCCTCGCGGCTCGACCATCCGTTTATCGTGCCGGTTTACGAAATCGGTGAGGAAGGTCCGATTTGCTACATCGCCTCGGCCTATTGCGAGGGGCCGACACTGGCCCAGTGGCTGCGCCGGCAATCGGCCGCGGTGCCGATCCGCGTGGCCTCCCGACTTGTGGCGGTCCTGGCCGCGGCGGTCGCGCACGCCCACGAGCGGGGCATTCTCCACCGCGATCTCAAACCGGGCAATATCTTGCTCCAGCAACCGGACAAAGCGTTACTGGCTGCGCAGCCAGCGCGCGATGATCTGGAATTCGTACCGCGGATCTGCGACTTCGGTCTGGCGAAGCTGCTCAATCAGGTCTCCCAGGAGACGCGCACCGGCGTGCCGATCGGCTCCCCCGAATACATGGCACCCGAACAGGCTGCCGGGCGACTGCGGGAGCACGGCCCGGCGACGGACGTGTACGCCCTGGGCGTGATCCTTTACGAACTCTTGACCGGACGGCCTCCGCACCGCGGCGAGAACGATCTGGAGACGCTCCGCCTAGTCGCCGACCTAGATCCGCCGTCGCCTCGCGACTTGCGTCCCGGCCTGCCGCGCGATCTGGAGACGATCACCCTCAAATGTCTCGAAAAACGGCCCGTCCGCCGGTACACGAGCGCTGCGGATTTGACGGCGGACTTGCAGCGTTTCATGGCCGGCAGACCGGTACAGGCCCGGCCGGTTCCGCCGTGGGAGCACGCCAGTAAGTGGGCCCGGCGGCGGCCGGTCCACGCGGCGCTTCTGGTCGTGGTCGGGGCTCTGGCGGTCGCAGTGCTGGGCGGTCTCGAGTGGGCACGGGCGCGCGAGACGTTCCACAGCGACGCATTGCGCGTGGCCCTGGAAAGCTCACGCAAGAGTGAAGTCGAGGCCCGCGACCAGCGCGTCAAAGCCGACCGGCAAAGCCTGCTGGCCCACCAGCATCTGGCCGCGAATCAGTTGAGGCTGGCGGGATGGCTCGTCGAACGCCAAGACTACGACCCGGCGCTGTCGATCCTCGAGTCTCTCAGGCCGCCCCAAGGCCTGCCCGAGACCCGCGGGTTCGCGTGGTACTACCTGTACCGGTCCATCAGCCACGGCGTACCGATGTTGCCAGCCCTGCCGGCGAGGGTCAGAACCGTTGCCCATGCAACAGACGGCCGTACGATCGCGCTGGCGGATGAGGACAACAACACATTTCTCCTCGATCGCAACACCGGGACATTGAGAGAGCTTCCGGGCAAGCCCAAGCTCACGGCCTGTGAGCGCCTGGTATTCTCTCCCGACGGACGCAGCCTGGTGTCGCTGTCTCACGGCGGCAGCGGTCAGGTTTGGGCCTGGAGCGAGGTCAAGATCTGGGATGCCTTTAGCGGCGCTCCGGTCGAGGGAATGGCGGAGGACTTCGGCTTCTGCTACCAGATCCTGTTCAGCCCGGATGGTACGCTGGTCACAATCGAGTACGCGCGCGGCAATCCGGCAGCACAGGTTCGCTCTTGGCGGCGTTCCGATGACGGGAAACGAGTCAGCCTGGGCGAATCGTTGCGTGCGGACCAGCTCCGGGATCGTCTCGCTTTGGATCGCCGAGGGGGCGATTCCGGACGCCAGACGTTCCGATTTTCCGACTGCCTGGCCGTCACCCCAGACGGCGATTGGACCGTTGCGGTCTCGCTCGAGAGCGGCGAGATCGAGCTTTACGGGGCGGGCGGCGATTGCAAGGCCGTCTGCCGCATCGCTGGGCCTGAAGTCGTCTTTGTGCCCCGCACAAACGGTACAGTTCCCCGCACGGCGGCCGAGGTTGACGACATCGGTCGTGTTGCTTGCAAACTCACGGTGCGTGCGCACGCGAGGCCGATCAGCGCGGGCGTCCCCGTTCGCACGGCACGCTTTTCCCGAGACGGCCGCGCTGTGGCCGTCTTCGAAAAGCATCGAGATTCTCCTGGCGGCGCTCTGCACGTGATTGACGTCTCTGCCGATCGGGTTGACGCCCGCGCCACGTGGGGCGACGTGCCGGCAAACTCCTTGTTGTTCGGATTCGCTCCCCAGCGAGACGCTCTGATCATTACGGGTCTCGACGCTCGCGCTCGAGTTTGGGAGTTCATTGTTCCGCGTGCCACGGCCATGCTCATAGGGCACAAGAAGGAAGTCTGGGGGCTGACATTCTCACGCGATGGCCGAACGCTCGTCTCATCGAGCGATGACGGCACGCTCAAACTGTGGGAAATGGCTTCCGGCGTGGAGCGACGAACGCTGAAAGGCCACGGCTCGCTCGTGAGTGCAGTCGCTTACTCGCCGGACGGCGAGCTGCTGGCTTCCTCCGGCTGGGATAACAGGATCCGGCTATGGAAAGCGGGGAGCGGGGCCGAAATTCGCACGTTGTCAGGTCATGCCGAGCACGTGTGCGCCGTGGCATTCTCGCCCGATGGCAAGACCTTGGCGTCTGGGGGGGACGACCGAGCGATCCGACTATGGGATGTATCCACCGGGCGCGAGCAGACCGCCCTTGACCGGTCACGACAGACGGGTGAATTCCGTCGCGTTCGCAATCGACGGGAAGACGCTGTATTCCGGCGCCGGCGACAAGACGATCAGGCTCTGGGACTGGGAAGAAAGCGGGTTGCATGAGGCCTGGCCCGCAGAGGAAGAGGTCTACTCGCTGGCGCTCTCGCCGGACGGACAAACCTTGGCGGCGGCGCAGCCCCGCGGAACCGTGAGGATCTGGGACGTGGGCCGGGCGATCGCTCGCACTCCCTTGCGAGGACACGTGGGCGACGTGTTAGGCGTCGCCTTCAGTCCCGACGGCCGCACGCTGGCCTCCGCCGGCAGGGACCACACCGTTCGGCTCTGGGATCCGGCCACCGGCCACGAATTATTGACGCTCAAGGGCCATGAGGCGCCCGTTCACGGGATCGCATTTTCGCCGGACGGCACAGTCCTGGCGACGGGTAGCCACGACGGTGCGATCAAGCTTTGGCGGGCCCAGCCAGAAACGGAGGCACAGAAGACGGTTGAAACCTCTCGCTCTGGAGCAAACGGTTCGGGACTTTCTCGCCGCCCCCTCGGCGGTCATTCGGCCACACCCGGAGCCCCCTCACCCGGCCTTGAGGCGACCTCTCCCCGACGGGGCGAGGTAACAGGAGCCGCCCCCTCACCCGGCCTTCGGCCGACCTCTCCCCAATAAGGGGCGAGGTAAAACAATCAGCGTCTTCCCACACACCAAGGCAACGAAAACCGCTTCTCGCCCTAATTCCATGCCATCCATTGGCTTGTGGTGATTCGGCAGCGATGCGCGAAAACTGCGCGTCCGGTTCTTGCCCGAATTGTATCCTATGAGTATGAGGGAGACCGAGCGACGGTGCTCGGATCACGGTAGTGGAACGGATGCCGCAAGAATACACTGCTCGAAACTGTGCCAGGTACCGGGTCGCCGGCTGACCACCTCTTTTTCAATTTCCATCTTGAGCCGGGCCGGACCGGGCCAATCGGCTCCCGGTTCCCGCATCGTAATATACAATAGTAATAATTCGTATTAGATTAATCGTACGAGAATCTCGTGTTGAGAGTCAATACTTCCGACTCTTTGATCCGATAAAGGGGGCATGTCGCGGGGACACGGCACGGTGATCCGAGCTTGTGAGGCGGTCCCCGGAGCAGCTTGGTCGAGACGAGCTACGCTATGCCGGGCCCGGCTCCACGACGGACCCGGGCCCTCCCTCTTCCCTGGAGCAGAACATGAAGTTCGCGCGATGGAGCGCCGAGCGTTCGTTGATGTCACGAGAGTCGCGACGAGGTCCCCGGGCTTCCCGAGTCTGCCGTCCCGCCCTGGGACTGGAGCGATTCGAAGAGCGGGTGCTCCTATCGACAGCGATCGTGAGCATCAATGCGACGGGCGCGGCAGCCGCCAACGGCAACTCCGATTTCGCCAATACGCTGGGGGAGGACGAAGGCGTCGGCGTTTCGGGCCCCCAAGAGCCTCAGGGCAACTTGAGTGCCGATGGAACCCAGCTCGTGTTCGTCAGCGACGCGACCAACCTGGTCAGCTCACCAAGCGACACGAACCAGGCCAGCGACGTCTTCGTCCGCAACACGACGACGGGGGCGACGACGCTGGTCAGCGTAACTCCCGACGGCAAATCCTCCGGCAACGGCGCCTCGTTCGATCCCGTGATCAGCCCCAATGGTCAATACGTTGCCTTCGTCAGCTATGCCACGAACCTGACGGGCGTGACCGCCCAGGCGACCAACCCCGCGCTCGGTCAAGGGATGGGGAATCTCTACGTCCGGGACCTCCAGACGAATACGACGACCCTCCTGGACCAGACACCGGCCGGCATGGAGGCGGACGGGTGGAGCACCGGTCAGTTCGTCTTCAGTCCGGACAGCAAGAGCCTCGCTTGGATCGACACGTCGGACGACCTGACAACGGCGAAGGTCGACCCCAACTCTGGCTCTACTCCCGATCCTGCGAACCCCGGTGGCCCACTCGCGCCGACTTATGTCTATGTCCGTGATCTGGCCGCACAGTCGACGTCGCTCGTGAGTGTTTCAACGGCCGGCCAGGCCTCGGGCGATGACTCTCAGGCGACGACACTGGTTTTCAGTCCCGACAGCAACTCGCTGGTCTTCGCCAGTGGTGCAACCGACTTGACCGCCAACACGCCCGAGAATGCGCCGGATCCCGACGGCTACTACAGCAGCATGAACCTGTTCTTGCGCAACCTGACAACGGCGACGACGACCTTGCTTACCCCGACGACTGTCGGTCAACTTTCGGCGGGAGTCAGCACGGGCGCGGTCTTCAGCCCGAACGGCCAGTCAGTGGCGTTCACGAGCGACGCAACCAATCTGACAGCCAACCTACTCGATCCTGCGCCAGAACCTGGCGAGCAGCTAGACGGGGGCATTTCCATTGAGAGTAACGTGTTCGTACGCGATCTCACGACGGCGACAACCAGCCTGGTCAGCGCCACGCCGAGCGGTCTGGCCTCCAATGGGACAGCCGGCTTCGGCGGTAGCCCGATCGTCTTCAGCCCCGACGGCAGCTTGATCGCCTTCCCGAGCAACGCAACCGATCTCACGAGCAACCCGGTCGACTTGACGCCCGCACCGGGCGCCGATTCATCCGGCGAAACCGATATCTTCAATTCGAATCTCTTCGTTCGCGATCTCACCACCGGCATCACCACGCTCGTGAGCGTCACGCCGGACGGGATGCTCTCAAGCGGCGGCGTGAATCAGTTCCTGTTCAGCCCTGATGGCAAGTATCTGGCGTTCACCAGCAGCGCCGGCGACTTGACCAAGAACGCCTTGGAAACGACGCTTCCCACGATCGCCGGGCAAGCCACGTATCCCGGACTGAACGATCAAGGTCCGATCAACAACGTGTTCGTCCGCGACCTGGCCGCGGGAACGACGACGCTCGCCTCGGTGACCACCACCGGCCTGCTCCCGGACGCGTCTGCCTCCGGGCTGGTTTTCAGTCCTGACAGCGGGTCGCTGTTCTTCACGAGCACCGCCATCGACCTGACCAGTAACCCGCCCGACGCCACGGCTGCGTCTCTCGCCGCAGAGGGAGTCGGTTTCGGTTTCAATGGGACCAACCTCTTCGTGCGCGACCTTACGGCGGGGACGACATCGCTGATCTCGGCCACAGCCGATGGCCAGCTTTCGACTTCTGGAGACTCTAACTTTGTCCTCTCGCCGGACGGGCAAACGCTCTTTTTCGACAGCAACGCGGCGGACATGGCGAGCCTTGGCTCCAATCCCGATAATAAGTCGACCGAGATCTTCGCGGCGACGGCGCCATTCACGGCGTCAAACCAGTTCCAGTTCGCTTCCTGGTCGTCCTCGGCCGGTGAATCCTCCGGCCCCGCTGTGATCACGGTCGTGCGCACCGGCCCCGCCACGGGGGCGGCCTCGGTCGGCTATTCGGTTCAGAACGGATCCGCCGTGGCCGGCACTGACTTCGCGGCCACTTCCGGGACTCTCAATTTCGCGGCGGGGCAAACGAGTCAGACCATCAGCATTCCCCTGAAACCGGGCGATCATTTTGCCGGGACGCGGTCGGCCAGCGTTGTGTTGTCGAATCCGCTGGGTGGGACGCTGGGATACTCAAGTTCGGTGCTAAACCTGACCTCGACCCCGGCGCCACCCGTGCCGACGCCGACCCCCGTAACGCCGGTCAAAACCGTCGCGCCTGCGCCGGGCCCGATCGTTTTGAGCGCGACACCAGTGCAGGAACGCCACGGCAAGACCAGCCTGATCATCACCTTCAACCAGGCGCTCGACCCGGCCTCGGCCATCAGTTCGGCAAACTACCACGTCACCATCCCAGGGAGCGCGGCGGTCATCCGCCATGGACACCGCACTGCCGCTCGTCCGTCACGGCCGCTTTCAATCAGCAAGGTGGCCTATGACGCGGCGACGAAAGAGGTCACATTGAGTTTGCGCAAGCCCCTGCACGGCAAAGAGGCGATCGAACTGCAGATCACGGGAACAGCGGGTGGAGTCGCGGGGCGCACGGTACAGCGCTCAACAGCCCCGACACGCTGAAGCCGGGTCAGGATTACACCGCTCTGCTGAACCTGAATGGCCGACATTCTTGATGGATGGCACAGGTCGATCGAGACACCCAGCTTGCTCTTTCGCCCAGGTTCGGAGATTGCAAACCGCGGCCGGCGCCTCAGCGGCAGGCCCGGTACGCGTCGACTGCCCGGATTAGGCGACCCGTGGTTGCGCTGATACAATCGGGCCCGGACGACGACCATCGTTGAAATCTGTGCCGCCGCTATGCGAATTACCGGAATCGAGTTGCACGTCCTTCTGGTTCCCGATTACGACGCCCGGGCTTGTTCCTCGGCGCAGGATGACCTGGTTGTCGAGGTACACACCGACGAAGGAATCGTCGGAATCGGCGAGACGGACACAAATCCTTGGGTGGCGCGAGAATGTATTCGCGCGCGCGGCACTCACTGCATGGGCCTGGGCTTGCAGGAGATGCTGCTGGGCGCCGACCCGATGAATCCCGAGGCGGTTTGGGAGAGGATGTATGCCGGCTCCAAGATGACTGGTCGGCGCGGGGCTTTGATCTGTGCCATGGGGGCCATCGACATGGCCCTTTGGGACATCAAGGGCAAGGCGTTAGGGCTACCCGTCTGGCGTTTGCTGGGAGCCCAACGGCCGAGGGATATCACCCCGTATGCATCGCTTCTGCCTACCGGATGGACGATCGAAGAGTACCGCGAGTCACTGGTCAGGAAGGCATCGAGGGCGAAGACGCTCGGATTTCGGGCCGCCAAGCTCGAAGTCTGCGTTAACGGACCGTATAGCCATAACGGATTGCAGGAAAGTGACGACGCGATTGTGTCCATTGTCGAACAGTGCCGTCGCGCGGTTGGATCCGACCTCGTGCTCATGGTCGACGTCGCGTATGCCTGGCCTGATGCCCGCACGGCCCTGAGCGTCATCGAGCGCCTGGCACCGTACGACCTCTTTTTCGTGGAAACGCCGATCGACATCGATGATCTGGAAGGATATGCCTTTCTGCACGACCGGTCGCCGGTCCGGATTGCCGCCGGCGAATGGCAGAACACCCGCTTCGAGTTTCTCGACCTCGTCGACCGCGGAGGGGTCGACGTGCTGCAACCGGATGTTGGCCGCGTCGGTGGTTTCACGGAGGCCCTGAGGGTCTGCGAGATCGCGGCAGAACGCAACCGCCTCATTGTTCCGCACTGCTGGAAGAGCGGGATCGGGATTGCCGCCAGCGCCCACCTCGCCGCTGCATGCCACGATTGCCCGTACATCGAGTTCTTGCCCATCGAGCTCGCCGAGTCGGCACTGCGCCGTGATCTCCTCATCAAGGATCTCGCGATTGCGGGTGGCGTGATCTCTCTTTCTGACTCGCCAGGGCTTGGCATCGAGTTGAACCGGGACGTGCTTCGGAAGTATGACGTGGATGATTGCCGCACTTGACTTGTCGCACCGCCTCTCGGTTCTCGGTTAACGAGGTACCGCACGCAACGGACGTCGTGCGCGAAGACGGCTTCAGCCGGCGGTCCGCGGAATTGGAATTCCCGCGCACGACGCCGAAATATGTCCTATGAGTAGAGATAGGGGACCGAAGTGCCCGTCGTTCGACCAATGCGCTACGGTATGCGATTTGCGTCTGTTCGATCGCACTGCCTGCACTCAGTCATTGTCAGACCAAGCCGGGGAAGAGGAGTTTTCGCTCGCCGAGGATCAACCATCATGTCCTATGCCGTTTCGACCAGGCCTATGTTACGTGCCAGTGGGAATTTGCAAGACGAGTACTCGAGTCGGCGCTCGTCGTTTCGCGCTGGGAGTCACATCCGATTGGCCGACGGTCAGACGTGGATCCTTCCCGCTCCGCCGACGACATGCGAAGACAAAAGCGCAGCATTCGGAACCGCATACACCGGTATCATCCAAGCGATCCTGGAGGCGGAAGATCGCTCCGAGCAATGTCTCGGCGAGCTAGCGTTCGCGATCTTCCTGCTCGAAAAGAACTATTATCTCACGCCGGCTGACTATCAACGCCTGCTTGCCTCGAGCACGAGGTCTCCCGGCGCGAGCGACTGGCAGTGCGCCGTTCATGAGATTGCGCAGGAGCATGTGCGAGCCTTCCTCGATTTCTCGCACGATGCGCCCGAGAATTGACCGTCCCTGATGATCCCGGAGATCGTCTCATCGTCAATGCGATTCGAAGTGTCGCAGTCCTCAAAAGCGATGACGGCAAGATCGAGGAGGCGGCACGTCTCTGGCAGGAAGCCCACGACCTGAGCGCGACACTTAACGTGCCGGCGGACGCAGCGGAATGCGTCGCACGGCTCGCACGCCTGGCTTGCGCGACTCCTTGATAGATGTGGTGGCGCTCGGCTGATACCCTGGCTCAATCGCGGGCGCGTCATCCTAGCCTCAAAACACCCTCGCTCGAGGATCATCTCCATGTCCACACACAACGCCACGGTTCACTGGCGGCGCGAGACGTCCGACTTCAAGTACGAGACCTACAATCGGGACCACGACTGGGCCTTCGATGCAGGAATCAACATTCGGGCGTCAGCGGCCCCTGGCTACTTGGGAAATGTGGCCTGCGTCGATCCGGAAGAAGCCTTTGTTGCCAGCGTGTCAAGCTGCCACATGCTGACGTTTCTGGCAATAGCCTGCAAGAAACAATACATCGTCGACGATTACCAAGACGAGGCTGTCGGCATTCTCGAGAAGGATGCGGCAGGCCGTCTGGCCATCACGAGAGCGACCTTGCAGCCGCAGGTCAGATTCGGAGGCGACAAGGCACCGGCTCCTGAGGAGCTCGCGCACATGCACGAACAGGCCCACCGCGCGTGTTTCATTGCCAATTCGGTCAAGACCGAGGTGACTGTCACTCCGAGGTAACTTCGATAGCCCGCTAGTCCAACCGCGCCACGCCATTCCCCGGGTTGGGAAACCGAACGAAAACTTCCGGATCGTGTCCCGGGACGATGAGCCGGAGGCTCGTCGCAAGCTGCTTCATGCGGTCCTGAGCGGCGAGGTTCGATTTCGCGTTCACTGTCTGGGCGATCGGGACGTGCTTGTCGAGGTTCTCGTATAGATACAGATTGTCCGACGCGATCACCATCAGGCCGGCCCTGGTATTCACGCCGACATATTGCGACTCGAAGGTGTGCTTTCCCCCCGTGTAGACGGTCAGCCCCGGGAGGATTTCCCTGGCGTCGCCATCGACCAGATGAACGCGCCCGTCATTGTTGAGCTTGATCAGCGCTTGGTAGTGTTCAGGCAGCGTGCCGCCGGCAGCGCCCTTCCTTTCAGCGCCAGCGGAATCGTCGTACTCGGCCTTCTGAATCCAGATCCGGGCCTTGGGAAACAGGTCGACGCCCTCGGCGTGGTCCCAGTGCATGTGTGTGATGACCACGTCGGTGACTTCCTCGGGCTTGATTCCAAGCCGCGAGAGCGCTTTGTCGGGCCGGGTGTAGTCGGCGAGATCCTTCCTGTTCAGGTTCCGCGGCCGATAGAACCCTGCATCGACCAGGACCGTCTTTCCGGGGGGGCTCCTGAGCACCCAGAAGGTCATCGCGATGTCAAGCTTTCGTGCCCGGTCGGCCCCCTGGACAAGCGAGGCGACCGGGTAGCCGCGCAACGTCGCGTAACGGATTGCATACGCCTCATAGACTGGCGGGTCGTTTGCGCGAGCGGCTTCGGGGCGATGCTTCTTCACGCGCAGGATGACGGGCCGGCTCGACTGACCTCCTTCAGCGGTTGTCGTCAGATGAAACGGCCGGACCTGTTCGGGCGTGCTCAGGTCGGCGGTGATAAAGAAGACGCGATCCTTTTGGTTCTCGAGGACCAACAGGCCGTTGAGGCCGAGGTTGTCGACGAACACGCCGAATGGCAAGTTGCGGCCGGATCCTTCATTGCCGAACGGGACTTGCCCGCTATAGCCCCTTCGCTCGATCTTGACAGTCAGGCTGATCGTCTGGCCGGGTTCGATTACAAACTCCAGCGGCTCCTCGCCGGACGCGCTGATCGGTTGCGGCCCTCCCTCGGCAGGCCCGATCGTCACACGGAGTTTCGGCGCGGCCGCGAGCCGAATGGTTCCCAGGTTGTTGACCGCGTGCGTGACATCGCGATCGCCGACGCGAGCAGTCGCTGTGACCGTGGTCGCAGTCGCTGGCGGCGGTTTCGCCCCGGCCTCTGCGACGATGACCCCGAGCGCATCGAGCTGGCCCGCTTCGATCAAGAGCGAAGTGGTGACCCGAAATCCCGGTGGCACGCCGGCAATGTCGACACGGATCGGCCCCTCGAAGCCGTCGATCCGCTGTGCGGATACCTTGAACTCCTTGGCGCTTCCAGCGCCCACAGTCGGGTTGATCCCGCTGAGTGTAACCTTGAAGTCGGGTCGCCGCTGGCGGACCGTGAGCGTATAACGGAACTCTCGACCTTGGAACCCGCGCACGTCCTTGAGCTTGACCAGGTACTCGCCGTCTGCCGGCACGGTGAGGAACAATCGCGAGTCCTTGCCCAGCTCGCGGTGCGCGTCGTCGTCGTTTTCATGGTAGATCGTGAACACTGGCAGTCCATTGGGGACAAGCTTCGTTCCCGGAGGATGAGGCTGAACGACGTAGCATGGCTCACCGAGCGCATGGGCCAGCGGCGTCGTATCGAAGTAACCCCAGCGTTGCCCCTGCCCGGGATAGGCGACGAAGCCGGAATCGGGCCCGCGCGGGAACAGCCAGAACTTCACGACCTCGCCACTGGCATACAAGTAATCGTTGATTCGCATCTCGTCCCAGTTGAATACGCGAAAGTCGCCGGTCTCGCTGTCGTTCTTGCCGCGGAACGTGAAATACGAGTCGCGCACCGCCTGGAGGATCACCCGCGGGACGCGGCGGCCCTGAGCGTCGAGAACCTCGATGTACGAATCGAGCTTCGACTTGGAACGGGCCGCGTTCACCTCGAATACCCACTGTTCTTGGGCCTTCGCCGAGAACCGGAAGAAATCGGAATCCTGCCGCCCGGCGGCGCTCGCGTCGATCGCCCCGGTCACGTGTGCAGGGAGAGTCAAGCGGTTGGCCTGGCCGGGAACGTCGTTCGGTTCGTGCTCGGAGGTATCGCTCGTCCCACCGGTTCCGCACAGCCGCACAGGCTCAGCTCGGGCAGGGACCGTTGTGGACAGTACGACGGGCTCGACGGGCGGGATCGTATACGACGCCAGCGACCCGTCCATCCGCCCGACCTCGAACGAGTTACCGTCGGGGGCCAGCGCCACGGCCGTCGGCACGTCGGATTGATTTTCCCAGAGCCGGACCTCGCTGTAGTCGCTCGTTCGCCAGACCTTGATGGTGCGGTCCTCGGCCAGCGAAACCAGTTTTGTGCCGTCTTTCGTGTACGCCAGCCGGATGATCGCGCCTTCGTGCGCGAACCGCGCCATCACCATCGGGTTGATCTCCGGCTTTTCGCGCGAAACGAACCGCCAGACGCGGATGTTGTTGTCGGCCCCCCCGGCCACGATGACGCGCCCGTCCGGGCTGAAAAGGCATGTGTATTCAGCTTTGAGCGGCTGCGGAAGCGTATCCATGCGCTGTCCGTCCTCGACTCGCCAGACCTTGCAGGTGTCGTCCGCGCTGGCGCTCACCAGGAATCGGCCGTCGGGGCTGAAGGCCACGTCGTAGACGGCGCCGGTGTGCCCCTCGAGGGTACGTAGCGGCTTGCCGGAAAGTGCGTCCCAGAGCTCGATCTTCTTGTCATAGGCACAGGTGGCAAGCCGTTTGCCATCGGGAGAAAGCTCGGCGTCGTAAAGAATGTCATGGTGCCCCTCGAAACGCTGGACGAGCGCGCCGTCGGCGACGTTCCAGATCGCCGCGACGCCGCCCAAGCCGGCGACGCCCGAGGCCGTGACCAGCCGCGCGCCATCGGGGCTGAAATGAAGCGCAGTGACCTTGCCGGGGAAGTTTCCCAGTGTGCGATGCGGCGACTCGGCGCGGGGCACGTGCCCGCTGTAGAGGCCAACACTGGCGCCGCGCGCGACGGCGAGCCACCTGCCGTCGTGCGTACTATCCATGGCGATGACCGGCCGGATCTTCGCGTAGGCCGGGATCTTCGGCACAAGGAGCGCCAGCCGGTCGGGCTCCTGGCCTTGCGGGCCACGCGCGCCCGACTCGATCCAAGCCTCGATCAGCGAAATCTCAAGAGCACCCGGCCGCGGCTCATCCTTGGGCGGCATCATCGGCTTCGCGGCGCCCGTCAATGCGCGGACCATGCGACTGCCCTTGGCATCGCCGGGCAGGAATGCAGGTCCGTGTGCAGTCCCGCGCTGCAGCGATGTGAAGCTCTCGACCGAGAACTTCCCCTCGCGATCCTCGTCATTGTGGCAGCCAGCGCAATACTTCTTGAAGATCGGGGCGATTTTCGTTGTGTAGTCCGGAGCCGATTTCTCCTCCGCCCAGACAGGCGGGACCGCGGAGACGATGGCCGCCAGGATCAAGAGCCTCGACATCGGGGTCTCTCCCTCAGTGGTTGAACAGGAACTCGCGACTACTCAAGAGACCCCAGAACACATCCTCGACGATTTCCGCCTCGGTCTTTGAGCCCGCCGGCGGCAGCAGAGCCAGGAGTTGCTGCCGCTCGGTCTCATTCGGAAAACGCGACAGGCAGGCCAGGTAGATCTCGTCGACGAGTGCCGCGCCCGACATCCCCTCATGACGCAGCTTGAGCAGCTTGCCTAGCCGATTACCCGGTGCGTGCAGTTTCTCGTTCAACGTGGAGCCATTGGAGAGGTGGAGCACCTGGACCATCGTCGGTTCGTCGGACCGCTCACACTCGCAAACAATTCGTCGCGGATTTCGGCCGAACGTCTGGAGGAAATAGTTCTCGACCGCAGCATCGTAGAGCTGCACGGCCCGAGTTCCCAGCGGATAGAAGTCTGTTTTCTGCCGGTCGGCCCCCGGGAATGCGATCGAGTCAAACCTGGTCGGGACCTCGGTCACCTGCACGATCGCGTCGTGCAGCACCTCAGCCATCATGCGCCGGGGGAAGTATCGCGAATAGAAGCGCCGGTCCAGATGATTGCCGGCCAGCGGCCGGCTGGAGCGCTGATAAGCGTTTGATTGCAGCATGACCCGCATGAGCGCCTTCAGGTCGAATTTGTGATGGACAAGGAAATCGGCGGTGGCGGCCAGAAGTGTGTCGTTACTCGCCGGGTTCGAAACCCGCATGTCGTCCACTTTTTCGACCAGTCCGACCCCAAAGTAGCTTGCCCAGACGCGGTTGGCGATCGATCGCGCGAAATAGGGATTCTCGGGTGCGGTCAGCCACCGTGCCAGGCTCACGCGACGATCGGCGGGATCATCGAAGCTGAGTACGCGGCCGTCGAGGGGCGTGGGCGGCTGCGGCTTTCCGGTCCTCGGCTGCACCAGCTCACCTGTTTCGGCCACATACAACGTCCGCCGCCCGTCCCCGTCTCGTCCTTCGCCGCCCCAGCCCTTTGCCTTCACCCGCGCGAACAAGCTGGCCATCCCGTAATACTGGTCGTTGGTCCATTTTTCGAGCGGATGATTGTGGCATTTGGCGCACCCGATCGACAGCCCCAGGAATGCCTGGCAGACGTTCTCCGTCATATCCTCGGGCGACTGGCTGAGAGCGTAGAAGTTTGTCGGGCCATTTTCGATGCTCTCGCCAGTGGCCGTGACGATCGCGCGCACGAACTGGTCCCAAGGCACGCCGTCGGCCACTTGCTTGTGGATCCAGTGGTAGTAGGTCTTCAGTGCTGCCGGGCGGAGCCGGGTGCCCGACAGCATCAGCAGATCGGACCATTTGTAGGTCCAAAAGTCGCTGAACTCCGGCCGGGCGAGCAAGTTTTCGATGAGCGCATCGCGCCGGGATGGTGAAGCGCCGGCAAGAAAGGTCCGGGCCTCGTCAATCGTGGGGAGGCGGCCGATGGTGTCGATCGAGGCGCGGCGCACGAACTCGGCGTCGCTGCACGCTGGTGAAGCGGGCAAGTTGAGCCGCGCCAGTTGTTTGTCGATTTGTTCGTCGATGAAGTTACGCGGTTTCCGCCGATCGATTGTCTCTCCCGCACGGGTAGGCAGCGTTTCGTACGGAACGGTCACCCGGGCGATGGCCAGCTTGCTTGCGAACCAGGCCACGATCGCTCCCTCCCCTGGCCCGATGACGTGCGTCTTACCGTCGTCGTCGACCCGGCAGACCGCCTCATCGGCGGACGACCACTTGACCCACCGCGTGACGTCTTCCGTCCGGCCGCCCGAGTAAGTAGCGCGAACCAGGATCTGCTGGCTCTCACCGACGCGCACTCGCGACCGGGCTGGCAAGATCTCCAGCTCCAGCGGCGCGGATCACCGTCGCTCGGAGGTGCCGCGCCCTGGCTGATCCACTCGCTGAGGATCCGGTACTCAAGGGAGTTGGTTCCAAATCGTACGCCCCCTTTGTGCGCAATCGCGCCGGTGGGCTTCGCCAGGAGGAGGCTCCGCCCCGGGTCGGCGAGCTCCACGCGCCGGCCCCGGTCCTGTTTCACAATGTTGAAGAAATCGGTCGCCGGATCGTAGCCCCGCAACGAGAGCCGGAAGCCCCCTTTTCCGGCCAGCGCACCGTGGCACGCACCGGAATTGCACCCCACTTTTGCCAGCAGCGGCTCGACATGATTGCGGAAGCTCCAGGCGAACGGCATGCTCATGCCTTCGACCACGACCCTGGCCGAGGCACTCTGCGTGCCCGCTTTCGCGGTGATCGTGGCCCTGCCGTCGTGGATCGGCGTCACGATGCCGTCTGATACCGTGGCGATCCTGGGGTCGCTCGACGACCACTCGATCCCCACACTGCGCTCGCCTCCCACCTCCCCGCGCTCGATCTCATGCACGATCAACTGCTGCCGGCTTACCGGCGTGCTGAGCTTGCACTCCGACGGGAACAGGACCACACCCTCGGCATCAAAGGCGCCAGCCGCGGGCAGGCAGAACCCGATGATCGCCGAGTAGACAAACGCGTGCCGAAACCTCATAGACATCACCTTACCCGCGGAAAACTCCAGAAACGCGATTATTTCGCGTCGGGCCTTCGGTTGCCGGCGCCGCGCCGGCCACCTCGTTTGCTGCCGTTGCATTTAGAAGAGTTCCTGGATCTCTCGGTGTCCGAAATCGACCAGCGGAAACGGTCTCCCTGCCGGGCCTGGGAGCTTCGTTTCGAGGTTAAGACCGAGGCTATGGAAGATCGTTGCCGCGATGTCGGGCGGCTCGACGGGACGGTCCGCCGGCACGGCGCCCAAGGGATCGCTGGCCCCGACCACACGGCCCCCCTGAACGCCTCCGCCTGCGAAGCCCACCGTGAAGCAAAGCGGCCAGTGGTCGCGCCCCCCGGCAGGGTTGACGCGGGGCGTGCGCCCGAACTCCGCGAGGTTGCAGACAAGCGTCGTATCGAGCATTCCCCGCTGTGCAAGGTCCTCGACCAGTGCGGTGTATGCCCGGTCGTACATCGGGCAAACAATGTCGCGCATTCCCTCGATCGAGGTAAACGGCTTCGACCCGTGGATGTCCCACGTGATCTCGTCGAACACGGTCAAGAACGCATTGATCGTCACGAACCGCACGCCGCTCTCGACCAGCCGCCGCGCCAGCAGGCAGCACTGGCCGAAGCGAGACATACCGTATCGCTCACGAGTATTCGGCGTTTCCTGCGCCAGGTCGAACGCCGCGCGGGCCTGCGCGCTGGTCATCAGGCGGAACGCCGACTGGAAGTTCCCGTCCAGGAGAGCGGCGTTCTCGGAAGCCTCGAAGGTGGCGACGGCGTCGTCAACGATCTCGCGGATTTTGCGCCGGCGTTCGAGGCGGACGCTGCCGATCTCGGCGGGCGGCAAGAGGTCGGGTACGCGGAAGCCAGGTTGGGACGGGTCGGCGTTGAGCGAGAACGGGTCGTGAGCCTTGCCCAAGAAGCCGCCGGCCTGCCCGTTGGGCAGGTTGCCGCCGCCCCTTCCCATCAGTTCGGGGAGCACCACGAACGGCGGGAGGTCGGTCTTGCGCCCTTCGAGATAGCCGACGACCGAGCCGATGTGGGGAGTATTGACTCCGCCGGTAAATAGCCGGCCGGTCTGCATCATCTGCCAGCCCGCATCGTGGACCGCTGCGCCCTTGTGGTGAGCCGACCGCACAAGCGACAGCTTGTCGGCGATCGTGGCGTGCCGGGGTAAGATTTCCGAAATCTGAATCGCAGGCGACAGGGTCTCGATCGGCTTGAACGGGCCCCGCACCTCGGCAGGCGCATCCGGCTTCATGTCCCAGAGGTCCATGTTGCTGGGCGCGCCGAGGTTGAAGATCATGATGCATGCGCGGTCGCCAGCTCCCGGCTTGACCGCTCCGGCGGCTTGGGCTGCGAACCAGTGGGGGAGACCAAACCCGATGGCCCCGAGCGTGCCGGCTTGCAAGAAGTCGCGCCGGGTCACGCCGCCACAAGTTGAGGTCCGGCCGTTGCCGATGAACGTGAGCATTCGAGAACTCCTGCTCGACCTGGTCTGGTTCGCTCGACACTGGGAATGTGCGGTTTCGGTTCCATCACGTTTCCGTCTGTTCACGCACGCCGAAAGCCGTCACCGGCTGGAGATGCGTTGGCCGAAGAGACGCACAGCGAGGCGGGTGTGCACTGAGGGAGGTCGGTTACTTCCCCTCCAGGTTACCTCCTCGGCCACGAGGGAGCCAGAACTTTGTCGGCGGATGTTGGTTTGGACGAACGACAGGTTTGTGGCGGAGGCCACTTGCATTCATGGTTTCATCACGTCGGCACCAGAGCGACCACGCGCTGGCGGTCGGGCAGCATGGTGGTGATCCGTTTGCGCGGCGTGGTCAGATCGAGGTGCGATTTCGACGCACTCAAGGAGTGACGAGATAGTAGATCGTGCTCGGGGCCAAGCGGATCTCTCTCGCCGTCCCGATCGACTTGACCCGGTCGCCATTGAAGTCGAGCGCGTTCACTTTCAGCTTGGCTGCGTCGGTCCGCTTGAACTTGACGACACCGTCGAACTCCTTCGCCAGCCAGGGGTCGTGGCCGATGCTCGTGATCTTCCGTTCCCCGCCTGGCGCTGGCTCGGTGCGGAAGTCGGTGGGCTTCTCCTCGGACATGACCTGGAGCAAAACGCGCCCCGAGCTCGCGAGGGGCTTGCCGTCGAGGCTCACTACCACGATGTGCCCAAGCTCCATCCGAGAGGAAATGCTGAGGTCTGTGAGCTCGGCCGCCCCCGCCTCGCGGAGGCTGCCGCTGATCCCCTGGGCAGCGGGCGCGTCGATAAAGAGTACGCCCCTGCCGTAGTCGAGCCGGAGCTGGCGGGTGCTGCTGGTGACGACCTGTCTCCGGCGGTTGATCAAAGATTCGCTGTCGTTCAGTAGAGTTGCGCCGCCCCGATCCGTGAAATTGACATTGGTGCGGCCCGCGAAGTGCACGAGAGGGTCGATCACGTTGCCCGGCTTGAGAGTCGTGCCCTTGGGAACGTCCTTGAGCCGCAGTTCGTCGAGCGCCGCGTCCTGGGGCATCGGCGTGCCCTTCAAGTCGAGGAGATCGCCCACCTTGAGGTCGAGGTCCACCAGCATGTCGCCAGTCGCCACGAGCCCCTTGCGGTAGATGAGCGCGGCGGCAGGAAACTGGCCCATCATCGCGGGCGACATCAGCGTCCATGGCTGCATGAAAAAGCCCGGCTTAACTGACCAGGCCGCCGTGTCGAGCGCAAAGTGGACGATGGCGTCGCTCCCCTGCAAGGCGCCATAGACAGCGTAAAACAAGGGAGCCTCCGAACGGTAGCGGTTCGGTCGATTCCAGGTGGTCTCCGAGATCATCGAGGGCTTGCCGTCGTAGCTGGGGTCCATCGCGGGGTGGACGAACGTCTTCGGTTTGCCCGGCTCCTCCGGGTCGAAGCAGAGCGCACTGCGGTCACAATACGTGTGCCCGTCGCGCACCGACCACTCGGAGGCTTCACCCCGACTGTGGCAGCCAAAATAGCCGTGTCGATCGATGAAGTCGCCGACGGTGTAAGTGTACTTCTCGAGCGGTCCGAGTATCTCCGGGCTGGCGGTGATCCAGTTCGACGCAGTGATCACACCCTTGAATCCCAGCCCGCGCAGGAATCGGTACATCTCTCGATAAAACCCGCGCTGGCATTCGACCAGGAACCGGGCAGCGTCCTTGTCGCGGGTTGTCTTCTCGTGGAACATGTTCCAGAGGGGCCGGAACCCCATGCGACCCTCGCTCGGCCGGTCGCGGTCGGTCTTCTGGCCGTGCCACCCGTGGAATGCTCGGTCGATCGAGCCGTATTTCCGTTTGAGCCAATCGCCGAACTGGGCCTCGAGCAGGCGCAGCTCTTGGTCCGGAATCGCGTCGGGGTTGAATGTCCAGAAGAGATACGAGTCCTCGTTGATGATTTCCAGGCCCGCGACGGCCGGATCGTCGATCAGCCTCGCGCCCGTCGACGAGCTCGGCGTCAAGAGCAATGCCTTCCACCACTTCTGGTATTGGTCCTGGAAGTCCTTGTTGAAAAAGAGCGCGGCGAAGGGCACCTTCTGGCCGTCGTATCCCTTGAGCCAGGGGGTGTCAGCCTTCGGTTTGAGCCAGAGCGGGAAATAGATCGAGAAATGGCTGTAGATCCCCTCGGCCTTCATCGCCTCCACGATGTCCGAGGCGTGCCGGACCGCACCCGGGTCGACGTCGCCCGTCTCCTGGAAGTAACCGTGGTGGATGCGGACGAGGTTCACACCGTGCTTGGCAAGCATCCGGGCCTCTGTCTTCAGGTCGTCTCGTGGCTTGCTCGATGGCCCGTTGACGGCCCAGAACCGGACCGGCTCGCCCGTCTTCGAGTGGACGAACTGTGAACCCTTGACGGCGATATAACCGCCATCGCCGGCCGTCGTTTCGTTCAGGGACCGCAGGTCGATGCCGCTTGAGGCGGAGTACGGGTCGGGCTTGGGGTCGAAGGCGAACCAGCCCTTGTTACCCTCGGCCGCGCGGCGAGCGGTCGCGGCAACCTGGTCGGGCTTCACGGCGCCCCGCGGAGTGAACGGCTCGTTGACCAGAACGAAGCAGTCGAGGTAGCCATGGTTATGGTTAGGGCCGTCCATCCGAAACTGGATGGTGTTTGTTCCACTCCTCAAGGCGACCTTTCCGGCCTTTGCCCAGGCGAGAAACCGCAGGTCGGGCTTGCCGTCCGTGGCGATGTTGGTCGAGTCGAGCCCCTTCTCGACGTCGATCGCAGTCCAGGGCCCGCCGTTGAGTCGGTACGCCAGCTTCGCCTGGACCGGGTTGGCCCGCACCCAGAAGTCGTAGTCGCCGCCAGAGCGGGCGTTGAAGCGGTACGAGGCTTCCCCCGGCTGGTCGTCGAAGTTGCTGATCAAATCGCCGCCCGAAAGCAGGTCGCGCTTGACCCGATCATACCAGTAGGGGTGCCGGTGCATCGTGGACGTCGCCGGTTTTTCGCCTTCGACCCAAATCCACCCAGCCTGCGCAGATGCGGAGAAGGTCGGTATGGCCAGGATGGCGAAAATGCGCCGGAGTGAAGCCGCTCGGGATCTCATTCTCGACCTCGATTTTAGCGTGGGTTTCCGAAAGACCTCTCACTGTGCCCATCAATGACTCAGCAGATCGAGTTCAGCAAAAGCGACGACGAGCGCTCAGGGTTTGGAGGAACGTTGCGCAAGACCCCGATCAGGCGAAGACCAATGAAATTCAGTGGTGAGTTTCCAGCAAGACAACGACTCCGCGGACAGGAGCTTGCATCATGAGCTCTCCCCATCTACTGTAAACCAATCTGCGACAATATCTGCGCAACGCTGCCGTTTCCGTGCCGCGAGCGGAGCCCGTCAACCCGGCCTGACGGGCGACCGGCATTCCAGACCTCTGAGACTTGACACTCCGCCAGAAGCGCGGCAGGAACGTGTGGAGCGTGATCGAGAGATCAGACTGAAGCCGACGTTCGAGGAGAATCGAGGTGGGCAAGATGAGAGCGACCCGTTTCACGCTGCTGTTGGTCCTGGTGGTTTCCGGCTGCTGGGGAGAGGCGACCCCGGTGCAAGAGAAAGGCACATTGACCGAAGCGAGGCGCGGGTTCAAGCCCAAGCTCGTGGCGGGCCCGTCGCAAGCGGACCCGGTTCCCGAGCCGCCGCGAGAGGTATTTCGCAAGGTCCGCTACGAGTCGGCTGCCGGCAAGTTGCAGGCTTATCTCAGCGTGGTTCCCGACGACGGCCAGAAGCGCCCGGCAATGGTCTGGATTACCGGCGGCGACTGCAATTCGATCGGCGATGTATGGTCGGAGGAACCGCGAGAAAACGACCAGACCGCCAGCGCCTACCGCAAGGCGGGGGTCGTCCTCATGTTCCCCTCATTGCGCGGGGGCAACGACAACCCGGGCATCAAGGAGGCCTTTCTCGGCGAGGTCGACGACATCGTGGCCGCCGCGGAATTTCTCTCCCGCCAGGAGTCGGTCGACCCCAGTCGCATCTACCTGGGCGGGCACAGCACCGGCGGCACTCTCGTTCTCCTGGTTGCGGAGTGCACCGACAGGTTCCGGGCCGTCTTTTCGTTCGGCCCGGTGAGCGACGTGAGCCACTATTCCAGCGAGTACATCCCGTTCGACACATCCAATCCGCGCGAGGTCGCCGTCCGGTCCCCCGGACGGTGGCTGAACTCGATCAAGAGCCCCACGTACATCATCGAGGGGACCGGGGGAAATCTGGGATCGCTGCAGGCGATGCAGCGCTCGTCGACCAACCCACTCGTCCACTTTCTGACGGTGAACGGTGCCACTCACTTCAACGTGCTCGCTCCCGCCAACGAGATCATCGCGCGGAAAATCCTGGACGACATGGGCACGACGACCAGCTTGACCTTGACCGAGAGAGACCTCAATCAAACCTTTCCACGCTGAGCCCGCGGCGGCGCAGGTGAAACGCCGTCTAGGCCAAGCGATTCTTGTGTTTTGAGGCGATTGGCAACTACGCCAGGTGAGGATCATGGAGCCAGTCGTTGCCGTCGAGTCCGTCACTGGTGTCCGGGATCTCTGGTCCGCGACCCGAGGTGATAGAAGGATCCGTGTCGCAATCCTGGACGGGCCCGTGGACCGAGGGCACCCTAGCTTCGCCGGAGCCAACACCACATGCGTCGAGACGCTCGTCGCTTGCGAAGATCGAGATGGACCCGGCGCCCGCCACGGGACGCACATCGCCAGCGTGATCCTGGGACGCGGAACGGTCCACGGACTCGCCCCGCACTGCGAGGGCCTGATCGTTCCGGTCTTCCCCGCCGGGGAAGGGAGCGAGCTCCCACCGTGCTCTGAATTGGACCTGGCGGTTGCGATCCTCTTGGCCGTCGAGCGTGGGGCACACGTCCTCAATATCAGCGGTGGGCAATTCGCCCCGACCGGCGAGTCTCACCCCCTGCTCGCCGGCGCTGTCCGGTACTGTGCGGACCGGAACGTGTTGGTCGTCGCCGCGGCCGGGAACGACGGTTGCAACTGCTTGCACGTGCCCGCTGCCTTGCCGCTGGTGCTGGCGGTAGGCGCGATGGACATGGCGGGCAACCCGCTGGATCACAGCAATTGGGGCGACGCCTATCGGCGCAGGGGATTCTGGCCCCGGGCGAGGGGATCGGTGGGGCTCTGCCCGGCGGGGGCGTGACGGCCGTCAGCGGGACGAGTGTCGCGACGGCTGTCGTCTCGGGCATCGCGCTGCTCCTCTTGAGCTTGCAGCTCAAGCTCGGTCGCGCGCCCGACCCGCGCGCGTGCGAAATGCGATTCTCAACAGTGCGCGGGGCTGCAACCACCGGGCCGTGCCGGATTGCCGCCGCTTGCTGGTTGGTCGTCTTGATGTCAAAGGTGCCATGTCGTTGATACTCCAGGGAGACGCAACAGTGTCGAATTTCAGCGCAGATCCCCAGCCCTCGTCTTCGTCCGATCCGGCGGAGTCCACCCCCCTCCTCGATACGGGCTCGCCCCCATCGACAACGACCTTACGCGGATCGGTGACGCCCGCGGCCAGTCCCGAGGTTCAAGGCGCCCGCCATGTCTCCCCGTCGTCATGCGGGTGCTCTTGCGGGAGCGGCGAAGCTCGCTCGAACGCGCAGTTTGGTTTCGCGATTGGTCAGCTCGGCTTCGATTACGGCAGCGAGGCCCGCCGTGATTCGATCGCACAACACATGGCGGGGCCAACCGCAGCCGATGCACCAAGCCCACATGACGCCAGGCACCTGCTGGCCTATCTCGCAACGAATCCCTGGGAAGCCGCCTCAATCAACTGGATCCTCCAGCTCGACGCCACTCCAATCTACGCGGTACGACCGGACGGGCCGTTCGCGGCCGAGGCGTTCCGGAAGCTCCGCGACTTCCTCGGCGAGGGCCTGGACGAGGGTGTGGAGCGCGTGTCGATCCCAGGCATCATCTCCGGCAAAGCGCGCCTGCTCACCGGCCAGGTCGTCCCGGTGATCCGGCCGGAACTCCGCGGCATGTATAGCTGGTCGACGGCGGCGCTCGTGCAGGCTCTTGTGAAACCGTCGCCCGACGCTGCAAAAGCCAAGACGACCGCGCCGGGCCCGGACCAGCCGGCCGCACTCACGAATTTCCTCGAGCGCGTCTATCACCAGTTCCGCAACCTGGGGATCACCCCCCAGGACCGTGCGATCAACTACACCGCAACCCACGCCTTCAGTACGTCTGGGGTGCTCGAGTCGGCTCTCAAAGAAGAAATGGAACTCGATACTGTCGAGATCGAGAAGAGCGTGGTCTGCCGCCCCGAGTCCGAGTGCTGGGATGTCAAGTTCTTCTTCTTCTACCCGCAGCGACAGGTCCAGACTGTTCGAAAAGTCTACCGTCTGACCGTGGATGTCAGTGACGTGGTGCCGGTCGCCATCGGGCCGGTACGCTCTTGGTTCGCGCGCTAGGAGGTGAAGGTGCAGAAGCCGGTCTCCAGGGAAGATCTGGAAGCCGAATGGGCCAAGCGTGAGGCGATGTGGCGTCGCAAGCTCGGGCGGATCCGGCTGGGAGTCGAGCCGATCGAGGACCAGCTCGTCCGCTACCGCCGCGTCACCTGGGTACTCACCGGGATCCCGCTGGCATTGAGCGGTTTTTTCGTCACGCTCTTCGCGGTCTTCGGCCGGCCGGGCGTCGGGGCGGTCCTGGCCGCGGTGCTGCTCGCGCCGATCGCGCTGGGAGCATGGATCGATCACGCCCTCCTGGTCAGCCGCGCCAGACGCTACCTTCGCGAGCGCGCGAACTATCTTCGCGAACGGGAAAAGCCGTCTCAGAATGTCTCGCAGAACGAGTCGAACCCAGCATCCGGGTGAAACCGAGCACGCCCCGGGGCCTGCGTGAACAGGCTCCGGAGCCATGCCCAGAAGGTCGGACCGCCTGCCTGAAGCGATCGCCCGGCGTTCTGTGTGAATCACCCTCACCACATCAATCCCTCGTGAACTCCCGCGCCGACCAGGTCCGGTTGATCATCGCTTTCATCGTTGGGCTGTGAGTCGCACCACTCCTGCGGATCATCGACCGACGATTCGAGCTCGACCCGGAGGCGCTTTCGCGCCGTGTGCAGGCGGCGCTTGATCGTCCCCAGAGGGACGTCGAGCATCTCGGCGATCTCCAGGAGCGAATGGCCGCGGATGTAGAACGCGTCGAGCGCTTCCCGATCCAGCGACTTGAGCCGCCCGAGGGCCGCGACCACGCGCCGGGAACGCTCACGGCTGATCATCTGCTCGAGTGGCTCGTCGCCAGCCACATGAACGGCTTCGAGAACCCCGTGCTCGACGCAAGGCGGAGCCACCCTGCGCGTCGCCCGGTTGATCGCCATGCGCACTGCGACCTGGCGCAGCCACCCGGCAAATCGCTCCGGCTCGCGAAGCTGGCCGATCCGCTCGAGAACGTGCAGGAAAACCTCTTGCGTCAGTTCCAGCGCGTCGCTCGGGTTTCCCAGGCGCCGCATGGCGATCGCATAGACCGTCGGCTGGAACTGCTCGACGAGCGAGCCGAAGGCCTCCCGGTCCCCTCGCTGTGCGCGCCGAACCACGACCGCCAGTTCGGCCCAGCCCTGCTCTTCCAGGTCGACAACATTCGATGTGCTCAGCACGTGATCCACCTTCCCCACCTCGGGGTTCCGCCGGTTTTCGTCCCCTTTTGACTCCGTCGGCCCAATGCCGGGTGAGCGGGGGATGAAATCGGATGGGCTCGTGAACGTATCCTCGCGGAGCACCTGTTCGACCGTGCTGTGACGAGCGCGGAACCGGACGATCTCTTCTCGATGCGGCCAGGTCGTCCGAAAAGGTCACGCGGTCAAAGGCGCTGCGACCGGGTTACGGCGCGTGCACGGCAGCCCGAATAAAGGACCGATCGAACAAAGGATTCGATCGGAGCCGGCCGTGCGAAGCCGATCATGAGAATCCGTCAACGTCGTCAAGACGACGACAGCTTCGATTCAGGAGTTGTGCTCGCTCCCCGAAGGGAGCCGAGCAGGCCTGAGAGCAGCCGTGTCAGACTGGGGTGACGGAATCAGGCGATCGGCACTCACTTTCCGCTGGTTGCCTGTGTTGCGCCGATCGAGCGAGTACTCGTCGCTCGACGGGTGACGCGGTTGATGCCTAGCTCCTGACACGACGTCCACGACATACCCGCCTGGTAATGCAGCGCGTGTTTCGTGGGCTTCACCGGCATCGCGAAGAACGCCGGCGTCGGGACAGGACGGTCTGCATCTCGTGGTTCGGGTCGAAAGGCGAGGTCTGCCGGCCTCGGCCTTCGTTCGACCCGAACATCAACCGCAAAGACACCTTGCTGCGCTAACACGCAACCAAATCGCTGTTGCTGAACCTGGGAAAATGAGTCGGAAACGATGGGAATCCCGGGTCTCGATTTGGGAATCGACACGTCGGAATACCACATCATTCCCTCGCGCATGACGCCATGATGGGTTTGACGGATGCGCACGAGATCGCCATTGGTGTTGACGCTTGCCTTGGCGGCAAGCGACCGCGTCCCCAGATTCAGCCCATTGGTAAGTGCCAAGGCCGACAGTGTCAGGTTCGTGCGGTTCAACATGGCGAAACCCTCACATCCGCCGCAAAAAAGGCGGGATCTCGAGGTGAGACAACAGCCGGCGAGCGGTTGCTCGCGTGCTGAGTCAGGGAATCGGGACGCTTTCGTATGGACAATAGACAGTCTACCCGGATCGTGTGTTCGCGCAAAATCGGAAAAAATCGAAATTTCCGACACGAGCGGCTCCCTATCGCCGCGCGATCGTCAAGTAGGCGCCCTTGTGTACGACGTCGAAACCCTGCCCTACCAACAGGTTCAGAAACGGATAATCATTACGGATGAACAACCAGTGAATATCGGAGTCCAGCCGGGGAAAATGGATTGGGCGGTTGGAATCGAGGACGTAGCTGTAGAGATGCCGGCGCGACGACAAGGGGGCGGAGACCTCGTAGTCTGCAATGACCGAATCGCGACCGTCGACATGGTGAATCCAGCTCCAGATCGCGCGGGCCTCGCTCCGGTCGATCAAGACCGGCGCTCGGGCCATCAGTCCAGTGATCTTCGAGAGTTCCGCCGCGTTCATCGCGGCCGCCGAAACCCAGAGCAAAGTCAGCCACAACCACCACCTGCGTCTCGCCAGCAGCCATTTTCCGAGTCGCGCATATCCGACCAGCCCGGCGGCCAGGACGAGGCCCGTCATGGGCATGAGGTACCGAACATGGTGCCATTCGGCCTGCGACAGAAAGTGCATCCCCCAGCGTCCGCTGCATGGCCCCCAGATCCAAGGCACTGCGAGGATCGCCACCCGCGGGGCCAGGAGAGCCAGGATTGCCCACACACCCATGCCCACGAGCAGAGTCTCCCCGGAGGTCGCCAATGTCCTCGCGAGCGATGCCTTCGGTGCGAGGAACTGCTCGATGAAGTCATGGGGGGCGTGGCGGCCGACGACGAACCTCAGGTACGGGAAGAAGCCGAGAAACAGCCAGGAGAGGCCGATCAACAGGACCAGGTGCCGCCAGCGCATGCCGACGCCCAGCCCTTCAGGCTCGCGCGGGGGCAGAAACGCGAACGTGGCGACCATCACCGCGTACTCCTGGCGGCAGGCCAACATGCCCGCAATTCCCAGACCCGCCAGACCGATCGACCGGCCCCGGATCCCTTGGACGGCCCACAAAATAAACGGCGCGGCGAGCTGGAGCTCCCGGAAATCATTTGCGACCAACGGCCAGAGGATCGGCGTCAGGGGAACGAGGCAGGCGGCCGAGAGCGCCAGAGCCGGCGAGTTTGACTCGGCGCGCACCAGCGTGTAAGCCGCCGGGACCACCCACCAGAACAAGACACACTGGATCACGAGCAGAGTGCGAGGATCGGGATTCAGCCGGTACAAGGGCGCGAGCATCAGCCTGACCGGGGCAAGGTAGTTCATTTTCCAGATCGAAGGGCCTTCCTCGGCATACGATGCCGCCGGCCGGACCGACAAGAGGCCGTCGCCAAAGTTCAGGGCCCAGTACCACTGGTTGTAATACGCGAGGTCCCACGACCAGCCGCTCCGGAACTCGCTGTACCGAGCGAGCGACTGGTGCGTCGAGACCGCGGTCACGAGCGCCAGGAGCGTCGCCAGCAGGAGCCACCCCGGCCAGCGCAGCGCCGGACCCGGAGCGATCAGGATCCGAGTCGGAAAGTTGAGCGAGCATGGGAAGGCCTTGCGACCGATCGTGTCAGAACCAGCCCCCTCGAAACGATCTGCGGTATCGGCAGCATGGGGATGAGGCGCGGCAATGCGATCACGCCCGGGGGACGGGATTCCGAGGGTCATTCACCGGATTTCGGGGTGGCTCACCGAGCAAAATGCGCCGGACCTCCTCGGCAGTCTTGGTTCGCAGCTCGGTGTAGCCCTCAACGCTGTAGAACGCCGTATGGGGGGTGAAGAGAACGTGGGGGTGCCGCCTGAGACGGTCGTTCTCGAGGGGCTCGAACTCGACCACATCCAGGCCCGCGGCGGCGACCCGGCCTGAATCGAGAGCGTCCACCAAGGCAGACTCGTCGACGAGCGGGCCCCGCGCCGTATTGATCAAGAACGCACCCGGGCGCATCCGGGCGAACGTCCGGGCGTTCATGAGATGACGCGTCGACGCGTCAAGGTAAGAGTGGAGGCTGACGAAATCGCTCTCTTCCAGCAGCTCCTCCAGTCGATGAACGCGACGGATCCCCAGCGCCTTGTCCATTCCCTGCCGCAGGTAGGGATCGTAGAAAACGACGTCGAGCCCCAGCGCCTTGGCGCGGACCGCCGTGGCCGTGCCGATCCGGCCGCAGCCGACTATTCCAAATGTCTTGCCGCGAAGCCGCGGCGCCCCGAGCGCCGTGCGGTAGTCCCAGTTGCCCGCGCGGATCGCATGATGCGAGTCGACCAAGCGGCGCGCCAGTGCCAGGAGGAACATGATCGCATGATCGGCCACCTCCTCCGTGCCGTAATCGGGAACGTTGCACACCATGACGCCATGACGAGTGGCGGCGGCGACGTCGATGTTGTTGTACCCCACCCCGGCACGCACCACGCCCCGGCAGCGAGGCGCCCGCGAGAAGCTGGGCTCTCCCAGAATCGACAGATCGTGGAAAACCATGATCGCGTCGGTTTCAGGGAGGTACGCACTCAATTCGGTCTCATCGCGGGCTCGGGCCATGATGAGGTCGGCCAGGTCGCCCAGAATGGCAGACTCGATCGCGGTCTCGTCGAGGAAATCGGCGATCAGCACGGTGAACCGATCAGACATCGAAATCTCCTGATTCGCGCCGGGGAGCGAACGTGGGCGGATCGGAACGATCCTGGTGTGTCGATTCCGCCCGGCTAAACCACGCCAGCACGACGGCGGGATCGGCGACAGCGAAGACGGCTCCGCCACCCGAGCGGCTGATGAAACGCAAGGGAAGCGGCCAGTTGCGGATGGGAGGCAGTTCTGCGAGCACGGACCGCTCCTCTGCGATCCGATCGACATCATCGAGCGCGGCCGACCACGGCTCCTGGTTCCAGCGAGCGGGAAAGAACCAGAGCCGCCGGGTCGTGACGGTCAGGCAGCCGGGATGCCATGCCCAGCCGGATCGACGCCGAGCCGACACGCTCGCAATGATCGTCTCGTTGGCGGCCAGATGGAAGAGCACGCTCGCCGTGTCAACCAGGGGGTTAAACCAGAGTTTGAGGAGCGGCCGGAGGACCAGGTGCAGGACGGCGATCGCCACCAGCGTGACCACTCCGCCAGCCAGCAATGCCAGGAGGAGCGAGCGGATCGACGCCCCGGGAGCAAGAAAGAACACGACCCATCGATGGCGCGGCGGCAATCTCTGTACGTGGTGCCAGACCGCAGCCTGGCACACCAGGAACACGAGCAGGAACGCCCGGAAGTAGACCCAGCGCGCGTTGATCTCGAGTCGGCTTGCTCTCTGGCGACATCGCGATCGATCCCGGATGCTGTGGTGTCGGCGGCGAAAGAACTCGTGGTTACGAAGAACTGGCAGGCAGGGCGATTCCGGTGTCCCGGGGTGTCGCAACCCGGCATTTGCGCGGGTATCCTCATTTTCTTAGAGTTGCCCGCACAATGAAATCCCCCTTTCGCGAAGGGACGCGTTTGCGATGCCAAGAATCAAGCAGATGCTCGGCCAGGGCAAGGTGGTTCGTGCTTTCGGATTCGGCCAGCTCCTCAGCCCGAAGCTGATCGAGATCGTGGGCGAGCACGGCCTGTTCGACGCACTGTGGCTTGACTTCGAGCATGGTGGCTTGACCATGAAGGAGATCGAGCTGGCGACGATGGCGGCGCGAAGCTACGGCATGGACCACTTCGTGCGGTTGCCGGCGACAGATTACGCGTCGGTGATGCGCCCGCTCGAGGCGGGCGCAGGCGGTGTGATGATCAGCATGGTTCGGTCGGCTGCCGACGCCGAACAAGCGGTCCGGTGGGCCAAGTTCTGGCCCCGGGGCGAGCGCGGTCTGAACGGAGGCAACCGCGACGGACGATACGGCCTCGTTCCGCTCGCCGAGTACACCGCCCGGTCCAACGCAGAGACCTTCATCGGGGTGCAGATCGAGACGGCCGGCGCCCTGGCGTCGCTGGCCGAGATCGCCGCAGTGCCCGATGTGGACTTGCTGTTTGTCGGTCCCTCCGACCTGAGCCAGGTGCTCGGTGTCACCGGAGAGTTCGAGAACCCCAAATGCCTGCACGCGATCGAGACCATCGCGCGAACGTGCGCCCTGGCCAAGAAACCCTGGGGCATCTTCAGTCGCGGGCCCGAATACGCGACCCGGATGCGGAACCTGGGATGCCAGCTCTTCGTGCTCGGCGCAGACATTCATGCGATGCACGCGGGGATCCGCTCGATCAAGGACCGTTATGCCAACTTCTTCCAGGAATGATTTGCGGGTCGGCCCAAGGGGAGCCGGCGCACCAAGTGCGCCGGCTCCCCGGCCCAAAGTCCGCGGAGCCTCTTCAACGAGTGCAACGAGTGGCGCGACAGGCTGTGTCAAGAGGAGGCAGAGGCTCAATTGGCGGACTGGACGGGCGGTTTCTGTTCGATGGCGTCGAGGATCCCGGTCGTGACCTGCCGATAGAGGATCGCGCGATATTGCTCGGGGATCTCGGTGGCGATCCACTGGCGCGCCGATTCCGCGGCCCCGCGGCTCGCCTGCGACTTGGCGATTGCTCCGAGAGCGACCAGCCTCTGGGATTGCGTTGGGAACAGGGACACGCAGGCACGCGCGTCTTCGAAGCGGCCGGTGACCACCAGGCTATCGAGCAACAGCTCGGCCAGAACGCCTCGAAGGCCGTTCTGCTGGACGGTGGCCACCGCCTCCGCGGCATACTGATAGGTGGCCGTCGCCGCGTCATTCTGGTTGTTGCGGCACTGAGATGCCGCCAGGAGGAGCATCGCCTCGGCGCGGGATTCACCATTCTCGATTTTCTTGGCGATGTCGATCCCGCGGGTGTACTGCAAGGAATCGGCGGCCTGAAGCGCGATTCGATAAAGCGCGCGGTATCTCCAGATGAGGCGGTCGATCTTCTTCGTAACGTTGTATGCATCGACCAGAAGTTCATCAGCGAGCTTGAAGCTGGCCTGGCTCTCGGCCGCCTCGTGCGTCTCGTTGGCGATGATCCGGCTGCCGTCGGCTTCCCTGTCGGCGATCTCGTAGAGCATCTCATTCCGATAGGTCGGGTCGTTGATGAGCTCGGCCAGGTAGATCGCACGTTTCCAGTCGAGCCGGACCATTCGCATCAGCACATTCTTGTCGACCGTGTCGGGCAAGACCATGGCGGGCGGGGGAAGCGCTGGCGCCGAAACCCTGTCGCCGGGGGAGGCCATCCTGGCGCGCATGCCTTCGCTGGCCGTCCGCGGCGCCGGCCTGGGAGCCGGCCCTTGAACCGGCGTCGCGGGCTTGGGCTCCTGGGGAACAGCCGGCGTTGCAGGTTTCGGCTCCCCTGGAGTGGCAGCCGGCGCGCAGGTTTCGGCTCCTGTGGAAGCGGCGGTTGCACCGCCTTGGAATCGGCAGGAGCCGGCTCTGCGGGTTTGGAGTCGGGCAGCGTGAGATCGATGATCGCGGCCTTTTGACGGCCCGCAAACAGCAACGCGTCGGCCAGCTTGGTCAGCGAAGTCACAAGCGCGATCAATCGCTGGTCGCGTACCAGCGGCTCCTTCACATTCGACGCGGCCGTGATGGCTTCCTCCAGCGTCTTGTGGGCAAGGAAAAACTGCCCCCTCGAGGTTGCTCCCTGGGCAATCCGCTGCAAGGCGAGGCTGCGTTCTTCAGGCGAAACAATCATCCGGGCATTCTTGAGGATTTCGGACGTGATCTGGCTGGGCACGCTCGCATCCGTCGATGAGGGTTGCTCGAGCACCTCGAACGGGATAATGAAGGGATCGTTGGGGAACCTGACGTCGACGTCAGGGCCAAAGCCGGCGAGTGGACGGTTCGGCCGCGGGCCCGGGAGCGGGCTCCCCACGAACGTTGAGGACGGCGGCGGGCCCGTTCCCGATATCGATCCCGACGGGTTGCGGACCACACCCGAAAATCCGCCGGCACCGGTGCCCTGCCCCGTGCCCGACGACAACCCCGGTCCGCTCGTCATCTGGGCGACGGCCGAATTTTCGGCGCTCGACAAAAGACCCAATGCCAGAAGAGCCGAGCCGGTGCCGCTCTTGATTACTCGGGACAACATGGCTGAACCCTCGTCTCTCGCATCCGGCTCACGAGCAAGAGCCGGGAATGGTGAGCCTGATCCGGACGGCGAGCGGCCGCCCTTCTTAGCGACTCGTACCGCAAAGATGCCTCCCGATCGGGCCGCGGTCAAATGCCTGTGCCACAACCGCCTCGGGCTTGTGCAAAGATTCGTTTGGGGTTGTCGATCAGGATGAGTTTACCGAGCTCGAGAGCTCGTTCAGCCGACCAACCGCGCCCTTCGATCAGCTCCTCGGCAAGCACCGCTGCCAGGATACGGCGGTACATGTTGAATTTGGGCGCGATGAACTCCAGCTTGTACGCATCTGAATAGTATCCCAGGACCTTGACTTTCGGCAAGGCCTCGATCCGTGCGCGGAGATCGCCAGCGATGTAGGCCGGCATGTTCGCATACCACCAGTGCCCCATCGGCAGCACGTTCGGAAAGATCCAGGTATAAGCCACCAGCTCGGCGCTGGCGTCGGGCGCCAGGGTCGAGACCGGAAACGTCACGTTCGCGAAATGATTGAACAACTCGCGGTAGTCGTAGAGGCTGACACGGCGATCAAAGAGGTCACGTCCCCCGGAGACTCCGAGGGGGTAGACATTGCGTATCGGACCGATCATGAGATCAAACGGCAGCCGGAACTCCGCGCACAATTCGGCGAGCATCCAGAAAACGCCGCGACGGATCTCGTCGAGCTCGTCCGGCGCAGCTCCAGCCCATGGATGGCCTTGCGAATCGAGGTTGCGGTCTGTGCCGGTGACGCTTTCCGCGGCACGAAGTCGGGCGGCAGGCTGATCGCACACGCCCTGGCGCCGCGCTCGACAAACCGCTCGAACAAACGGCCGATCGCCTGGCGCAGGCTCTTTGCATCGATCACATCGACGCTCGTGGCTCGCGCCAGCCGGGAGATCGTGGTTTGTTCATGCAGCTTGAGAACCAAGGTATCGGTGCGCAGGCAGGGAACGAAGCACGCGGTATCCCATCCTTCCAGGGAATCATCGAATTCGTTGGTCAGGAAGACGGCTTCCAGCCGGCTGGTGTTCCAGACCTCGCGGTCCCACGCCTGGCCATCGTGCCGGTGGTCGGCCCGCGCCAGAAGCTCACCCACGTTTTGGGAAGAGATTCGATCGTGGGGGAATCGATAAAGGGTCCGGGCGATCTCTAACAACCACGAGTACTGGACCGTAGAATCGATCCGATCGAGATATTCGACGAGATTTGCCACGCGCGTATCGGGATCAAGGTCGGGCGAAACACGGTCGGCGGGCATCCCCGCCGAATGGGCAAGCTCAGTATAGTAGTGATATCCCAGGATCTCGTCGAAATGGCGAGCGGCAGGCTGGTGCGGATCGACGTGGGTATGCGGATCGTAGATCGGCCAGCCGACCATTTCGTCGAAGAGCTCGCGGGCAGAGGCGGCGATCGGCGTTTCAAGCATGGGCATGAAGGGCGGAGACATGGAAGTCCGGTTTCCTGGTTAGGGGTCCAGCGCAACAGGCACAGCCAGCCACAAAGCTAGCGAGGTCTGCCCTGGTCCCGCAAGAGTCAAAAGAGGAGCGGTCTGCGATGAACGTTGTGGTGACGGGCGGCGGCACGATCGCGCCGATCGACGACGTCCGACTCTTGACCAACATTTCCTCGGGGCGGTTCGCCGCCCAGATCACCGAAGCGTTCCTCGATCGGGGCGCTTCGGTCTGGCACATCCACGCCCGTTCCGCTCTCCAGCCGCTCTGGCGATTTGCCCGGTTCGATCTCGATTCGACCGACCCTCAGGCTGAACGAGAACGGATCGAGCAGCTTCGGCAACGATGGCAGGTTGCCCGGCAACGTCTGCAACTCCTGCCGCTCGAGCACGGGACCGTGGCCGACTATGAAGATACCCTCAAGCAGGTCGTCCTCAATCACGCGATCGACATCGTGGTTCTGCCGATGGCCGTCGGCGACTTCGAGCCCGAAGCGTATCACGGCAAGATCGACTCCAAGCTTGATTCGCTGGTGCTTCATTGTCGACGCACGCCCAAAGTGATCCGCGTGGTCCGCGACTGGTCTCCTGCGGTGTACCTGGTCGGATTCAAGCTGCTCTCGCGAGCCCCCCATGACGAGCTGATCCGCCGCGCTCTTGCCGCGTGCCGCCAGAACCGTGCCGACCTGACGGTCGCCAATGATCTGCAAACCCTGCGAGCGGGGCGGCACACCGTTCACCTGGTGCGACCGCTCGAAGACCCGGAAACCCTCGACCCCGGCCCGGACCTGGCCGACCGGCTCGTCGAGCGGATTCTTGCCTGGGCACTGGCTTCCCGGGCGAAAGCTCAATCTCTCGATTCCCGAGCACCCATGCCCGATGAGCCAAATAGCGGCCGCCCCAACCATCGGATCAGCCACCCCTCCAACGGCCGATTCGTCCCAGAGGATCTATTTCCCCGAGCTCGACGGGCTCCGCTTCGTTGCATTCATGCTGGTCTATCTTTTCCACGGCGGCGTGCCGTCGGACGTGCTCACGCACATCGTGGGAGCACGGGCTGCGACCGTCTTGCTGGACAACGGCGGATACGGCGTCCAGCTCTTCTTCATCTTGAGCGGATACCTGATTGCGACTCTGCTGCTTCGTGAGGAAGCACGGTACGGCCATATCGCCCTCAAGGCGTTCTGGGTGCGGCGGATCCTGCGGATCTGGCCCCTGTACTACCTGATCGTGTTTCTGGGTTTTCTCGTCCTTCCGCTTCTGGAGCGGGAGTTTCAAGCCTCCGACTACGTGCAGACGATACGCACGCACTTCGTCCCATTCCTGGGCTTCGTGGGCAACTGGTCGATGGTGCTCGTGGCGCCCATTCGCCACGACTGGTTGAGCATTCTCTGGAGCGTTTGCGTCGAGGAACAATTCTACGTGATTGTCCCGCTCCTCTTCGTCTGGGCGGCGCCACGATATCGGCGCCTTCTGGTGATCTCGCTTCTGCTCGGGTCGATCGCCGTCCGCTTCGCGTGCGCGCTCAACTCTCACTCCCCGGTCCTGATCGTGTACAACACGTTCGCTCAGTTTGACACGCTCCTGAGCGGCGTCTTGCTGGCCCTCGTCCTGGGATGGGACCGAGACCGCCCCATCCTCACCCGCTGGGTGCGCTGGCTCCAGTGGCCGCTGTACGCGGCGACGATCTGGCTCATGACAATCCGTCATCTGGGTGAAGGCACGATCTGGCATCGGACGCTGGATTATGTGTGGGTCTGGATGTGCGGTGTGGGGATCGTGGTGGCGGCCGTCTGGGGCAAGGGCTGGCTGCGGGCCGCGCTCTCTTATTCCCGGATCGTCTGGCTGGGGAAGATCAGCTATGGGCTCTACATGTACCACGAGATTGCACTCTTCCTGCGCAAGCGATTTATCTATTCGGTTCCGTGGTTTGCCAACAAGGAAGAACTCTTCGCGATTGGAACCCTGGCACTCACGATCGGCCTCGCGGCGGCGTCTTACTACGGCTACGAAAGGCGATTTCTCTTGCTCAAGAGAGCCTGGACGCGCGTGCCGTCGCGGCCGGTGTGATCGGCGCGCGGCCCGAATGGCTGTATTCATTCGAGTCGCCACGTCAACCTCCGGCCGCCCGGCCGCTCCTTTTGGCGCGGGTTCTCCTGATTGCGGACGTCGTCGGCCGTGTGTCTTGGGGCTCCGAGCGAGCCTTCGCTTCCAATAGGGAGCCCAGCCTGCTGGGAGCGACCAATCGATAGGAGTCGCGCAGGAATTCGTCCAGATCACTCCACGCAACGACGCCGTCGAGCCAGATGCCAACCCACCCTCGGGGGCCGACGTAAGGCGGCACAAAAAAGCAATCCGGCGCGGCCGCCACCATCGCCGCCTGGTCTCCTGGCGCGGCCTTCACCCAGACGGCGTCGCGGCCCCGGCCATGATGGGTGGAAGCACTCGCATACCAGGCGAAGATCTTGTTGCGGACGCGGAACGTGGGCTCACCCCAAGCTTCCACCTCGTGCGACTCGGGGAGCGCCAGGCAGAGCTTCCGAAGTCGCGCGATCGGAGAAGACGGCATGTGTAGAGTCTCTACGAATGAGCCGCGATGATCCCGGCGCCGGTTCCGCCGGGGCATCCCGGCGCTCAACGCGAGCTTGACCGATCAAGCCCCGCTCCGGCACCGGCTCGTGGAATTCAGGGTTTCTGGGAAGCCGGCGCTGCCGCGTGCACTTTGAGATGGGCGTCAAACCAGTCGGCGATGGTTGGCATGTCTTTGAGCAAATCGGCCCAACCATGGCCGGCGCCTTTCTTGACGACGAGCTTGGTCTCGACTCCAGACGCCTTGAGCTTGTCCAGGATCAATTCGGCCTGCTGGATCGGAACCAGCGTGTCCGCGTCGCCGTGGATGATCAAGGTCGGTGGGTCGTCGGAGGACGCGTGATTCACCGGGCTGATCTGCCGCGCGATCTCGAGGATCCTGGCCTCGTCGGTTATCGGCCGGGAGACGTGGGTCTTGGGGTCGATCTCCTTGAAGTCGAACGGGGCCTTGAACCCTGCGAGGATACCGCGGCCGACGGCGTTTTCACCGGGCTTGCCGTAGTTGAGAAAGTCGGACGGCGGGAAGAAGCAGGCGACCGCCTGGACGCGGCTGGAGACCTTGTCGACGGGGTCCTTGGCGTTCTTGTCGCCAAGGTCGCCGGCGGTTCCCTGCATGAGCGACAGGTGGCCGCCCGCCAAGCCTCCAGTGACCCCGATCCGGTCCGGATCGATGTGATAGTCGCTGGCATGATAGCGGATGAACCGCACCGACCGATTGAGGTCGCTCACGACATCGGGGATCGTGAACCTGGGCTGACTGCCATGCACGACGGCGAACACGGTATACCCGCGTTTGAGGAATTCTGCGATGGGCGCGGGGTTGATCGCGTCGTGGTTCGAGAACCATCCGCCGCTGACGATCCAGATAATGCCAGCGCCATTGAGCTCGCCCTTGGGAGTGAAGACGTCCATGGTGAGCGCCATTCCGTCCTTGCGGCCGTAGACCACGTCGACCTTGCGCTCAAATGCAGGCTCGCCGTCAGCACGGCAGGGATTGACGATCGATACAGCAGCGAGCAACAGGAGGAACAGCTTGCGCGACATCGGGAGAGCTCCGTGAAGGTGAAAAACGCGGCCCGCCTTTCGCAGCCGCTTCCGGTTTCCTGGCGGCGTCCGGTCAGCATCTCGGCCCGCCGGACACACCGGGACACGCTCGGCGAATCGAGGTGGCCCAACCTAATCTTACTGCCCGCAAGAGCCCGTCGCCACGCTCCGCCGGAGATCCGGGCGAAGCGCGTTCTTCCGCGGGTGCACGACCGGGATTGTAGCCCACGGCGTTCAGCCTGTACGTCGATAATACCGGCGCCCCGATGCTGCTTCTTGCCTGTCTTCCCAGAATGTCTTGAGGGGCTCTGTCTCACTCAGATGATCGGCGCGTAATTGCAAGATCGCTTCGGCACCCTTCTCCGACCAGAATTTCTCCGTTCCCTTGACGCGTCGGTTGAACATCTTCACCGTCGATTCCATGTGACTTGACGTGATCGGTAATCCGGCCGTTCGATACTGATCGTAACGCATCCTATCCTTGTTGTTACGCAGATAGCTCAAAGCGTCGGCGACGACGCGGCGAGGGGTGGTTTCACCGTCTGCTTCTTCGGGGGTTCCCAACTCCGATTGTCGAATCTCGAGCGCCGAGATTACCTCTTCAACACGACCGCTCCAAACCTGCTGAATCAAGGCCGTATACACTTCCCAGCCTGCTCGAAATCCCCGGCCCGCGATGGCTGCCGCGAACACATACGACAGCGCATGGATGAAATCCAGAATCGGAATATAGTCGCTGAACCATTGCTTCTGGATCGTCCAATTGGCCGTCGCACCGTCGGCGACGAATGCCTTCCGAGCCGCGACCGCGAAGCCTCGCGCCCACGCGGCCCAGGCCAAGATTTCTCCAAATCGCTGGGCTCGCTCCCGCGTCGCGACCATCGTGCGCACCCGTGGCTTGGGTCTTGCGGTCTCCGCGTCCTGGTGCTGTTCCTCCTCGGCCGCCGAGTTGGTTTCGGGCGCGAGCGACTCGGCTGATTCATCCTTGGCTCCTCCGACGTGCCCCTTGATCTCGCGCGTGAGCTTGAGTATCCGCGTCGGATCGACGAAATTCTCCGGGATTTCCGGGCACGGATCGCTGACTGAGACCTTGCTGGTCATCGTCATCAGCAAACCGATCTTATCCTCACGCCAGTGCCCATTCCGATCGCATGGATCGTCATCGGCGGTCGCGGTCTGATCAGTATCACACTTGCTGCGATCGAGGATTTGTAGGCGACCACCGTCCATCATCACGGTCGCCACAGTCGATGGGGGCGGGGGATTTGCGACCGGTGATTTGCAGCGGTCCATCAGCGGTAACGCTAAAAACTCATCAACGGCCTGATCACGCTGTTCAACACGTTCCCACCCAATTTTTTCCGTGATCCGTTCCACTTGCTTGGTGGCGACGCTCAACCCGCCCAACGCATTGAGCGCGCCACTGCCCTGGGCGAACGACGTGAACTGCGTACCCGCGTAAACGATCGCCTTCAACACCTCGGGACTGTAATTCCCCTGATCAATCCCGAGCGCGCGGGACTGAGGGAAAAAAAGCTGCCCGGCATTTGCGGCAGTAACGTTTGGGCTCGTTCCATTGGGCCGTGCCGACTCGGGTCTGCACGCCCCTGGGTTCGTAAGCATCGGCCGGTTCAACCGAGCCGCCGCACCCACTGCAACTTTCGGCCTCGGGAGGAACGTCCTCTGCTTGCCGACCGACTGCCTGTTCGATCATCTCCCGGGAAATCTCCTGACCGATCTGGACGGCGAGTTCCTCGATGTCGGCGAATTTAGTACCCCACGGGACGCCACCGTCGCCGTAGACGCGCCGATTCAACTCTTTGGCGAGGCCACCCAACAGGTTTTCCAGTTCATCCTTGACGACCGCCGGTTCCTTGACGCGTGCCATCCCTGGCTCCTTCCAGTAGTTGCGACTCCAGACGAAACGGCATTCCCGACCGCATCATAACGAAAACCACTTTGCTGCGCAAAGACCGTCGTGCACCCTTCTTCCGCCAGAGGCTTGTCGATTGCTTGCGTCGATCGCGGCCGTTGGAGTATCCTCAAGAATGTGCCCGCTGAATTCATGATTGCCGGCCGCCTGCTGTTCATGAGAGGGTCGTATGCAGATCGCGCCCTTGCTGTTCGCTTACTTCGGTCCCGAGGTTCAACTTCCACTGATCTCGTTCATCGGGGCGATTTCGGGCCTCGTGATGATCCTTGGTAGAAAACCCGTCCGGCTGATCAAGCGATGGTTTCGCGCGATCACGCAAAGATCCACGAACCTCGTGACAACCGACGCAGACCGGACCAAGGACCCGATCGGCTAGGCTTCGGCGCGGGGGCGAGCGATTGACGTTCCTCCGAATTCCAGACGGTGGCGTGGTCCGGCGAAGATTTGGTGGCAGAGCCCGCGATTGACAGGTCCTGCTGAGCGATTGCGCCCTTGCGGAGAAAAGCATGGACCAGGGCGTGGCCGCCCGCCGCGAGACGGGGGAGAGCGCAGTTCCTGGACGCGAGCCTGGGCATGAGGTCACCCTGCGCCAGATCTGGCTCCTGGCAGCGTGGTTCGGGCTGGCAGCGGGCCTCACCGAGCTGCTCGGCCTGGCGGTCCGGGTCGTGCTGCTCGAGAAAGGCTTCTTTCTCAGGAGCCGGCACTTCGTCTGGATGGTGCCGGTCTCCGACCTGGCGCTGTACCTGACAGCGGGGTTGTTTCTGTCCATCGTGGCACTCTTGCGCAAGCGAGCATCGCTGCGCTGGGTCCTCGGCTGTTTCATTCTTCTCGCGTGCTTGAGCCAGCTCCTTCTGGTTCGCGGTGTGTATTCCTGGGCGTCGGCTCTGTTCGCCGCCGGAGTGGCCGTACAGAGTTCGCGGCTGATTGTGCCTTATCGGGCGCGGCTCTGGTGGTTCGTTTGGCGAACAGGGCCGATTCTGGCGGCCGTACTGGCCGGGCTCATCGCAGAGCCCTTCCTCGCCGCCGGAATGGCTCACGCTCGTCGCGGCAGCAACCAGCCGGTCGCGGCGCCGGGCGCACCAAACGTGCTCTTGATCGTGCTCGACACCGTCCGCGCCGATCATCTCAGCTTGTACGGGTACGATCGTGACACAGCTCCCAACCTGGCGCGACTGGCGGAGGAGGGTGTTCGATTCGATCGGGCGCGGTCGGCGGCTCCCTGGACGCTGCCATCCCACGCGAGCGTGTTCACGGGCCGGTGGCCACACGAGCTGGGCGTCGAGAAACTGGGCTGGCTGGACGCGGCTTACCCGACTCTCGGTGAGTACCTGAGCGATCGCGGCTACGACACGGCGGGATTCGTCGCCAATACGTTCTTCTGCGGCCACGAGTCGGGCCTGGCTCGCGGGTTCAACACGTACAACGACTTTCCCGTGACGGCCGAGTCCGTGCTGCGCTCCTCGAGCCTGGGCTGGCTGGCGGCGCTCTGGGCCAGCCGCATTCGCGGCGAGCTGGACGGCTGGCTCACGGCCGACCCGGCGCGAACGATCGTCCTCGATTTCGAGCGTAAAGACGCCGCGCGAGTGAACCGGGAATTCCTCGACTGGCTCGACAAGGGCCGCGACACACCCTTCTTCGCCTTCATGAATTTCTTCGATGCCCACGATCCCTACATCGTGCCGAGAGCGGCGGCACGCCCTTTCGAAAGTCCGGCCATGTCGCGAGCTGATTTCACCATGCTCCGGGACTGGCAGAAATTGAACAAGCCATCGCTTCATGCCGATCAGCTCGCTCTCGCACCTCGCGCGTATGACGACTGCATCGCTTCGCTCGACCGGGAGCTGGGTCGTCTGGTCGACGAGCTGAAACGGCGCGGCCTCCATGAGCGGACGCTCTTGATCATCACCGCCGACCACGGCGAACAATTCGGTGAACACGGAGAATTCGGTCACGGACTCAGCCTTTACCAGCCGGAGATTCATGTTCCGCTCTTGATCGTTTATCCGGAACACGTGCCGGCAGGAAGTGTGGTCAAGCAAGCGGTGAGCCTGCGCGACTTGCCGGCGACCGTGGTCGATTTGATCGACCAGGAGAGTCGCTCGCCGTTTCCAGGTCGATCGCTGGCCTGGGCCTGGCGCGAGCCCGGGGCCGAGCGCATGCCGCCCGAGTCGGCGCCATTCTCCGAGCTGGAGGCCCCGATCGAGCATCCGACCCGGGAACCGCGTTCCGCCGCCTATCTGGGGCCGATGCAGTCGATCGTCGCCGATGAGGATGTCTACATCCGCCATGGAGGCGGCGCCGAAGAGCTGTACAACCTCGCATCCGACCCGGCCGAAACTGTCGACCTCGCTTCGCGAAAAGAGGCCCGGCCAACCCTCGACCGATGCCGGCTGATTCTTGAACAAATCCTCCGATCCGGCCACGATGGAGCACGGTAAGGTACCGCGCGGAGTTGAGTGTCGCCTTTTGCTCAGCGAAAGTGTGATTGTCGCCGTTCGGGAGCGAAAGCACCAACTTTCGCGGAGCGAAAGGCGACAGTTAACGTGTGTTTGTCGCCGTTCGGGAGCGAAAGCACCAACTTTCGCGGAGCGAAAGGCGACTATTAACGTGTGTCTCGCCTTTCGCTCGCACTAACGAACCAACTTTCGCGGAGCGAAAGGCGACTATTAACGTGTGTCTCGCCTTTCGCTCGCACAAAAGAACCAACTTTCGCGGAGCGAAAGGCGACTATTGGCCAACTGATAATGATATTTGCGCAGCTCCTGAGCATCGTCCCCTTGAGGCCACGCCGGCTCCCTGTTGGAGGATTCCCCAAGTGACGCCCAATCCGGAAGACAACAACGGTCTTGATAGCGATCGGATCGATCGCCGCACCATTCTGCGATCGAGCCTGGCCGCCGCCGGGGCCACGGCTCTGGCCTCCGCAGGCCGGACCGCCCCGGCGGAAGCCGGCCTGCACGCCTCGACCAGCGCTCCAGACCCGCTTAGCGCGTCGTCTAGACCCTACCGGAACAAGAAATCGATCAACCTTTGGGCCTTTCCGTACCCAAAGCGGATGGCGCTCAAGGATTGTCTGCAACTGGCCAAGGACTCCGGTTTTGATGCGATCGAATTGAATTACGACCTCGAAAATGACCTGTCTCCCCGAGCCTCGGCCGATCAGTATCGGGCGATCCGAAAGACGGCCGAGTCGATCGGAATCGCCATCAGCGGCCTTTGCTCGTTTCTGTACTGGCCCTACTCGCTAACCGACAACGACGCCGGCCGGCGCGACCGGGCCCACGAGCTGGCCCGGCTGATGATCGAAGCCGCGCACGAACTCGGAACCGACAACCTGCTCACGATTGCCGGCTCAACCTACATTCCTTGGATTCCCGATCGCGATCCGGTGCCCATCGATGTCTGCGACCGCCGTGCCCGCGAGGCAATCGGCCGATTGCTGCCCCTGGCCGAGAAGAACGGAGTCTACCTCAACATCGAGAACATCGTGTTCAACGGATACCTGACCACGCCCGGCGAGCTGAACGTGTTCGTCGACAGCTTTGGGAGCAAGCATATCCGCATCCACTTCGACACCGGCAACGTCATGCTCTTTCAGTTCCCAGAGCACTGGATTCCCATCCTGGGAAGCCGGATCAAGAACGTGCATTTCAAAGAGTTCTCGAAGAAAGGGACCGACCACACCCTCGATTCGTTCCGGACCTTGCTCGATGGCACCACCAACTGGCCGGCCGTGATGGATGGGCTCGAAAAGATTGGCTACGAAGGCTATGTGACCTTCGAGTACTTTCATCCGTTTCTGCACTATCCCGAGGCTCTGATCGACCAGAGCTCCGACGCGCTCGACCGGATTCTCGGCGCAACTCGCGCGGCGATTGATCGGGTGAGCGTGCGTCATTCCCGCGTGCGTCCGCCGGAGCTGAGGATGGCGAGTTCAAGTCGCCGGTAGGGGCGAGCAGGAACGTGGGCACGTCGTCGATGCGGCCGGCCACGTCGTGATCGGATGCGGCCAACAGCGTCAATGCGTGCACCACGAGAACAATCAACAAGAGCAGGTGCATCGCAGTCGGGAGCCGCCACGTGGTGGGATTGACTTCAGCAGCAGCGGCGTCCGCGCGGTCTGGCGCGGTTTGAGCCCCGGCCGTCGTTGTGTCGCTGGGTTCGCATTGCGAGCCAACCGCGTTGCGCAAGTTTGGTTCGCATCCAGGCCTGGACGGGGCCAGGTTGTCACGGTCGGCGCCGAAACTTTCGCTGCTCGGGTTGTTTGGTGCGGCTGCGCAACCCTCATTGGCTTCGGTCGGTAGAAAACGCGGAGCGATCGACGAGTCGTCGGTTGCCGGTTGCCAGTGGTCTCTTTGCGGATTACAGAAGTTGTCGGTGGTCTGCGGCCCGTTACCATTTTGCGGATCGTCGGAGTTGTCAGGGTCGCGATTTTCTGCCTCTGGCGACTCTCGTCTGGCGCCGGGATCGAACAGCTTCTCGAAGCCGGACTCCTCGGCCGCGCGACGGAGCTTGAAAATCTCGTTGAGGGTGCGCACGAATTTTTTGTGACTGGCTGTTTCGTATCGCCTGAGCAGCTCTCCTGTGTGCGTGTCGTCGAACGACAGGCAGTCGGCCCGGCGCGCCTCGTCGCGCGTGGCTCGCTCCCGGGCCAGAGCGAGCTTCGCCTGCACGGCTTCGACCTCCTTTTCGACCATCCCCACGAGCACTCGCCGCGCGTTCACATGATCGGTCGCATTGATCATATCTGGCCATGTTGCCCGCACTCTTCGGATGTAGTGCTGGTATTCGCGGCGCCCGAAGTCGCTGCGCTGCTCGGAATACGCGTGGCCGCGCAATGAATTGAGCGACCAGCTCGCGACATAGAGGGTTGCGATTTTCCTGGAATTCAGGCAATCGGCCGGTTGCTTCCCCATCAGTCTTGCGGCCTTGAACTTATGGTTGCCCTGCCAGACCCCTCCATCATCAAGGAGTTCCTTGAGCTCCGCCCAGTTGTCCAGGAGCCACTGGCAGCCCACGACGGTCGAGCTGAGGATTCGCACGATCATGGCGGGATCGTCGGGGTTGCAAGCGGCTCCCGTGTGCGAGGTCCGTGATCCGACATGGTCCCAGGGAATGGCGCCTGAGATCTCATTGGGCACTCTGGGATCGTGAAAGAGCCGTTTCCCGAGCGTGCAGACCTCCTCGAACTCGCGGGCCGATGCACCTTCGATGCTGGCACTCAGCCTCGCGGTCTGGATCCTCACTGAGCGGTCGTGCACCCAGGACGCATGGACCAGTTGCGAGATCAGAAGCTCCTCCAGAACACTGCGACATGCGACTGTCTCGACGACGTCGCCCATCCGCTCGTCAAACGCGGCTCTCTCCTCGGTCGGAATCACCACCGTGGCCGCGGTGAGACCGTGTTTCAAACTGTTATATTTTGATATGTTCTTACCATCATATGTACGAGGCCCTGTGCTCTTTTGCGCATTCTTGCGATTACTTTCGATCATCTTCTGGGAGGTCGGCATGAATGGGGACTCCGGTTGCGGGGCAATGTGAGTGGGTCAAGCGGCGGGGGGGAGCCGCGACAGGTAAGACTCGGTACGGGAGAGGTTCTAGTTTTTCGACGACGCGACACACGGCTGGACAGCCGGGTCTTTTGTAGGTCAGGCTTTCCAGCCTGACTCCTTGGAATGTCAGGCTGGAAAGCCTGACCTACCGCAAAGTAGCCCGACCCCTGTGCGGCAACAGTTCTAGCCATCTGTCGGGTCATTGTTGTTCCTGGCGTCGGTCGCGCGGGCGTTTGCCGCGGAAACGACTGCCTTGTGCACCGGCGTGCCAGACACGACGGCTGGGCTGAGCTTCTTGATGTTGTCGTCGATTAGAAGAGGTGAAAGAGGAGGTGCTGCCCATGCCCTCGATCTCGCGCACTCAATCCTCTCGATACATTATGGATCAGGATGTGCGTTAATGAGAAGTCTAGTGCCCGCAAATGGGCGCTATTCCGTGCGCCAGAACGTTGGTGGGATTAGGGATGTAATGAGTTGCTAAATAAAGTTGGGTGACCTGAGCGAGGGCCGTTCTCGCAAAGAATCCTCGCGATGGATTCCGGCTGTAACGATTACGAGGGTGGGGAGACCAACAACTCGCCCGGCGGCCACCGGATCGCCGGGAGCCAGGCATTGCTCCGTTTCGGGCCTCGCCCTCCCCTTTCTTATCTGGCCAGCACCGGCTCGCGTGCCTCCTGACCGATACAGGTGCATACTGGTCTTTCGGGAACAAACCCGACGTTCAGCCAGGCTCCAATCTTCGTGATCACCGCGTACTGAACGAGAGGCTACCGCCCATGCGACTGGCTCTACTTTATCGGCTCGGACCAACGTGTTCGAGCGTGCGCAGTCGTTTGCAGCCCGATATATCGAGCGATTGGCGGGCCATTCCCGTTCCCCTTTCGATGGGGAACGGACCGGTGCTCCTCTATCGCCAGCGCGATGATTCCCGACCGACCGCTCGCGTTGATCCTCACGGCAAAATGAAGAAATCCGTTGAAATAAGATGCGCTGACCGTCTACAATCGTAGTTGCTCGACTGATTCTCGAATCCTCATGGAGGCAGGCGGATGATATCGCTCGATCGTTTCTGGTCGTGGTCGCACCGGGCAACGATCCTGGCAAGCCTGTTCCTTGCTGGAGACAGATGGCAGGCCCCAACCGACGAGGAATCGGGGGCGGCCCGGCTCCTGCATATGAAGACGTTGGCGAAGACCTTCACAGTCGCCGGGGTGGGGGCTGTCGGCCGTCCACGGCTCGGACCTTCAGCCGAGCCGGTCTTCCGCTACAATGAGGCGGCCCGAGGCTTCCTCGACGGCACGATCTGGACTTTCGGTGACCGGGGTCGGCCGCTGGCGATCTTGAAGGCCGAGATCCACGAGAATGGGGTCGTGTATGGCCTGGTTTCGCTCGCCCCGGAAACCATCTCGGCGAACGGGATCAACGGCTGGCGCTGGTCCTCGACCCGTATCGGTCTGAAACTAGCACCGATCCCCGGCGCCGACCCCGGCGGCGACAGGGCGCGAGCGTCTGGTTCAGATGAAGGCCCTGGCACGACGATTCTCCGCGATCGAGGACGATCGTCCCACCCATGGCAAGTTCACACTTCGCCTCCTTCCCAAGCCGATCCACCACTATACCGATCCGGCCTCCGATCATCTCGATGGCGCTATCTTCGGGTTCGCCACCGGGACCAACCCCGATCTCCTGCTGGTGCTCGAGTCAACCCAGGCACCCGGGATCTCCTCTCCGTCTTGGAGTTATGGGTTCGCCCGGATCGGCGGCGCGGATCTCACCGGTCGACTGGATGGCGAGATCGCCTGGCACGAGGGCGTCGCCCGAGTACCGTCGAGACTCGCGACCTACGCGAACTTCATCGGGCGAAGGGACGATTTGAAGCCTTGATCAAATAAGCAGGAAGGGGTTGGCACCCGACCAAAGCCTTGCGAGAGGACGGACAGGCATCGCAGGGGTCGGCGCCGCTCGGCGTATGGACAGCAAGACCAGGCATTAGAGAGGTCGGCGCCACCCGGCGAATCAATCAGATCGACCGCCGTAACCTTTGTGCAGCAGAATGGTTTGGTTTGTTGCGTGACTCCCACATTCGGCTAGTGGCGGCCTGGTGGCGAGGCAGAGCGGCTGCGCGCGGGTTTGGTAACGTGGCGGGACGGATGTGCCGCCGCATTGCCTGTCCTTCGCTTTGTAGTTGCCCGACTGATCCCGAATCCTTATCGAGGCAGGCGGATGATATCGCTCGATCGTTTCTGGTCGTGGTCGCACCGGGCAACAATCCTGGCAAGTCTGTTCCTTGCTGGGGACAGATGGCAGGCCCCAACCGACGAGGAATCGGGGGCGGCCCGGCTCCTGCAGATGAAGGCGTTGGCGAAGACCTTCACAGTCGCCGAGGTGGGGGCTGTGGACCGTCCACGGCTCGGACCTTCAGCCGAGCCGGTCTTCCGCGAGAAGAAGAGAAGAAGGACAGGCACCGCAGGGAGTCGGCGCCACTCGGGCAATGGACCTGAAGGCCATCCATCGCAGGGCTTGGCGCCACCCGGCGAGTGAATCAGATGGACCGCCGTAAATTCTGTGCACCAAGATGGTTTGGATTGCTGCGTGACTCCCACATTCAGCCAATGGCGCCCTGGTGGCGAGGCAGAGCCGGTGCGCGCGGGTTTGGTAACGTGGCGGGATGGATGTGCTGCCGCGTTGCCTGTCCTTCGTTTTTGCCGCATTGCCTGTCCTTCGTCTCCGACTCGTCTCCGACCGACCCCAGAGACGTGGGTCGTGGGCTCGGCGCTAGCGCTGTCAGATGGATCCAAAGCGTCGTTTCCGGCTCTTCGTCGCCAGCAGACCGAGCGCGAAATTTCTGTACGAGGAGGACAACAGACTGCGGAACTGGTCGGGAGAACTAATCCATTTGGTTGTTTGGAGCTCGACCATCTCCACCATCTTCTCCGTATGCATCATGTTGCTGAGTATAACCGCATGCTTCGCGTTCTTCAGCCTCGCGGAGGCAACAACGGCACCAAGGTGCATGTTATAGTGGCGGTTGCGCCAGTGCTTATTTACACATACTAGGCCTTGGCCAATACCTGGAAGGCCGCCTCTGAGGGTTTGGAAAGGGTAGTCACCCACCTTCTCGTCAATCTTCTCGTGAAAGTTCTCGCATTCGCTGATGTCGAACTCCACCCCATTGGCGAATATCGCATAGACGTGGGGGTCAACAGTCTTATTTTCCTCCCATACGTGGCGCTTACCGTTAATGATCGACTGGATGATGTACTCGGCAGACTCGATGCAACTCTCTGGCACCTCCTCCAAGGGCCCCAAAAGGTTCAGGAACATCGACCACAGTATACTATGGAAGCCGGAAAGGTCACTTGACTCTTTGGAATCTGGGAGCTCGGCACTTGACACAGCTAGATCCCCTTCGTTTGTAAGCTCAGGACTGGGGGGGCACGCCGCCCGCCCTGATCACCGCGGAGACCAGACCGAATGGTCAATTCTGTGCACACCAAGTTGCCTCGGTCTATAAAACAGTCGGTGAAATTCCTTATGTGACACGAGTCCCGTTTGGACACCCAAGGATACCAGGACAACATACTATGCGGGCGGGCAGTGAGTGGTAGGTGGTGTGAGTCGCTGCGAGTAAGCTCGAATTGGAGAGGAAGGACAGGCATCGCAGGGGTCGGCGCCACTCGGCGAATGGACAGGAAGACCAGGCATTGGCGGGGTTGGCGCCACCCGGCGAATGGACAGGAAGTCCATCCATTGCAGGGGTCGGCGTTACGCGGGGAATGAATTAGATCGACCGCCGTAGCCTTCGCGCAGCAAGATGGTTTGGATTGCTGCGTGACTCCCACATTCGGCCAATGCGCTCTGATGGCGAGGCAGAGCGGGAGCGCGCGGGTTTGGTAACGTGGCGGGATGGATGTGCTGCCGCATTGCCGGTCCTTCGTTTCTGCTGTTAGTCTTGCGGCGGATGCTCGCCTGCCTTGACCAACACGCGGCGGAGCTTGACCAGCGCTTCGCGATTCAACTGCAAGGCTTCCACGGTGGCGCGCCCGATCGCCGTCAGGCCCAGGATCTGTGTTGCGTCATCCGTCCAGGCAAAATGCGTCGCCCACTTGTCACGGCGAGGATTGAACAATCTCACCTTTTCGTTTGAGACAGGATCTCGCGCTTTCGTTTGGTTGTATTTATGGCTGTTGCATCCCTGGCACGAAAGTGCCAGGTTTTCGAGCCGTTCGCTGCCTTGGCGGCTGCGAGGCCGGATATGCTCAAGCGAGAAACTCTGATGGGCAAACGCTGCGGGACTGCGGCAGAATTCGCATCGGCCTTGAGCCCGCCGAAAGACGAGATCACGCACCGCTTTCTTAGGTCTAGCCATTGAGCGGCGCGGCCTTGATTCCCATCTGTTTCATCAGCAGGCGGATCGGAATGCGGCGCAAGTTGGCCAGCTCAAGCAGTGCCGCGGCACGGTCGGCATCCCGGCTTTCCAATTCATGCGTCAGCTTCAGCAACTCGCCCTGCTCTTTGTCGCTCAAGGATTTCTTTTTCCGCTTCTGCGACAGTCGCCCATAACGGCTGCACACGGCTTCGGGAAGTCCTCGGTTGATTCGCTTGATGAGCCTGCTTTCCTCGGCAGACAGCTTGTCCGCCCGTTGTTGGGTCCGCAGCAACAATGCTTTCTCCAGAAATGCGTCCAGCTCCTCGGGTCCCAGTTGCTGGACCGCTTTCAGCAGTTCCGGGCCGCTCACTTCGATCGTTGCCATGTTGGTTCCCCTTGACAGAAACAATATTCTACTTGTTGCGTGAAGTGAGGACAATTCCGACGACGCGAAGCACGGGCAGAGCACGAGTAGGTCAAGTCGGCCGCGGAGAGGAAGGACAGGCATCGCAGGGGTCGGCGCCACCCGGCGAATGAATCAGATCGACCGCCGTAACCTTTGTGTAGCAAGACGGTCTGGTTTGCTGCATGACTCCCACATTCAGCCAGGGGCGCCCTGGTGGCGAGGCAGAGCGGGTGCGCGCGGGTCTGGTAACGTGGCGGGATGGATGTGCTGCCGCATTGCCTGTCCTTCGTCTTTTCCGCGCCGAGGCCGAGGCCGCGCGGGCCGGGCCACGTGCGGAACTCTCCGACGACGTATTCGCCGGCCCGCGGTCGCGCGTCCTGACGGTCAGGTGGATGCGACCCCATCGAAGGGCGCCCGGGACACACAGCACTTGCTCGCGAAAAGCGTGAGAAGCAACGCCCGGCCTGTGGACAAACCGCCGCGCCGCGCGGTTATCAGGACGGGCCGCCACACACCGCGTCGCACCGAGGTTGCTGAAAGAAGAGCGGAGACAGCACTCGTGAACCGGGATCGCGTTATCGCTCACGTACGTCAGGAAACGAGGCGGGCGAGGTCCCGTCTCGATCCAGTTCCGGGTCATTTCCTGCGTCCCTCGGACAATGCCGCGCCTCGGCTTGCCGAAGCGTCTGGGAAACTCGGCTGAAAACCAACGTCGTTCCCAGATCGTGGTGCCGGTCTCGCGTCTCGCCGTCGCGAGTGTTCTGTCGTCGATTTCTTCTGGGGAGGTGATTGATGCGTCATTCCTCTCGAAATTTGCAGCACGCCGAGCTCGAATGCAAGCACAAGCGGCGGTCGCGCGAGCGCCGACCGGCCGTCGAGGGGCTCGAGGAGCGTGCGCTGTTGTCGGCCGCGCACGATCTCGCGGTGCACAAGCACTTCGCTGTCGCCGACGACAATCCCGCCTACGATTACGAGGTAACTAACCTGGTGTCGTCGAACGTCTACTTCCCGGCCCAGATCACCGACCAGAGCCTGGTCGACCCCTGGGACATAAACTTTCCACAGCGCCCAGGGCTAAATCCTTGGGTGTGGGTCTCCGACCAAGCTACGGGCGTAGCCACGATGTACAAGATCAGCAATGACGGCAGCACCGTCGAGAAATCGTCCGTGACGGTGACGATCCCCACGGTCGGCTCCACCATACCGACCGGCCCAACAGGCGTGGTCTACAACATTACCAATAAGTTCTCGATCCCAGGGCCCCATCACACAAGGGTTCCCGCCGAATACATCTTTGACACGCTCCAGGGCACCATCGGGGGCTATAATCCGGGCCCTCGCGGCAACAACAGCCTGGCCGAGATCATGGTCACCAATAACCCAAGGACGACAATGTACACCGGCCTCGCCGCTGGCAGCTTCCGCGGTAAGAATTACATCTACGCCGTTAATGGCGATATCGATAGCCCGGGAATCGAGGTGTACAACGATCACTTTAAACGAGCGACGCTTCCGGGCACGTTCGTCGATCCCGACCTTCCCGCGGGGTTTACTCCCTACGGCGTCCGTGACCTGGGGAAGCCCGACAACAAGAAGGTGTACGTCACGTATCGAGGCCCCCTTGGGGTTGGTGGGGCGATCGCCACGTTCACCGACGGCGGCAGGTTTGTGGGACAGCTTGCCGATGACACGACGCTTAAGTCGGGAGAGCTCGAAGGACCGTATGGATTGGACCAAGCGCCCGCCAATTGGGGCGAGTTCAGCAACGACATCTTGGTCGCCAATACCACCACCGGGCAAATCGATGCCTACAACCCCGCAGGGACATTCAAGGGACATCTTGACAACCCGGATGGCAGTCCGCTCACGATCCCTTACCTCATGACAATCCATTTCGGCCCCGGCCTGGGGGCTTCCGGGCCGAAGATCGCCATGCTTTTCACCGCAGGGACCGATGATTACGGCCTCTACGGCATGATCAAGCCCGTCAGTAGGGCGGTAACCTGCGTCGCCTTGCCGGCGTTGAAGCCGGCAACCGAAATCGTGACGCTCTCGTTCCTCGGATCGTAGAGCGCGGATTGCGCCCGATGATCCTTCGATCGGCAACCCTCGGGATGGGCCCCATCCATGGACGACCTCTCGCGCTTCTGCTGCCAGAATCCCGATTGCTCGCTCTACGGCCGACGGCCGGATCGGATGCTTACTTCGCTCGTTCGCTCATGCTTGCGAAAGGTGCCGGGGCGGCACTGCCGGAGACGCCTTACGGACGGCGCGGCCCAACTCGAAAACCATCACCGCTTTACTGCGTCCCGCCACGAGGGAACGGACAGGTCGCACTTTGGGTTTCTCTGTTTAAACTCCTTCACCCCTTCGTCAGAAACGTGAGTGCCCGCCACGCAAAGGTGGGCGAGCCCCTGGACTGCCGAAAGTTCCATCAACCCGGTATCCGAAACCCCGATCACGGTGAGATCCAGGATCGTGAGGTCCTTGAGGCTCGCAAGTTGCTTGACTCCGTCATCCGTCAGATTCGTGCTGCCAAAAAGGTAGAGGATGCGGAGGTTCCGGAGAGCCGCCAGCTCCTTGATCGCGGCGTCCGTCACCCTCGTCCCAGAGAGGTTGAGGGCGATGAGGTTCTTGAGGGCCGCTATCTCCTTCAAGATAGCGGCTGTCACGTTGTTCAGAGAAAGATCAAGGGTGGTAAGGCTCTCGAGGGCCGCTAGCCCCTTCGCCCCGGCGTCATTCAGCGACGGCTCCCGGCCTGCCGCCGGAGGAACGACCATGTGCGCACCGGGCCCACGGAGGTAGAGGGTGGTGAGGTTCTTGAGAACGGCCAGTTCCCTCATCCCGGCACCCGTCACATTTGTGGCAGAGAGATCGAGGGTGGCGAGGCTCTTGAGTGCCGCCAGCTTCTTCAAGCCAGCGTCCGTCACATTGGTCCAAGAGAGATCGAGAGTACTGAGGTTCTTGAGGGCCGCCAGCTCCTCCAAGTCAGTGTCCTCCACATTTGTGCGAGAGAGATTGAGAGTGCTGAGGTTCTTGAGGGCCGCCAGCTCCTTCAACCCAGCGGCCGTCACGTTGTTCCGAGAGAGGTCAAGGGTGGTAAGGCTCTTGAGGGCGGCTAGTTCCTTAACCCCGGCGTCATTCAGCAACGGCTTCCGGGCTGCCTTGGATGGGTCAAACTCCCTCAGTATTCTTTTACGTTTGTCGTGTTTATCCCTGAGATCCTGATTTGCAGGGGCAATGACTCCAGTCTTGCCGTCACCCACATTTCCATTTTGCATGGCACCGACGACGCTGATACCGGCATCAAGGTAAAGGGTTTCTACCTTGTCGCCACTCTTGACTTCGACTTCAACAATGACGTGATGCTGTGCGTTTACGTCTTCTACATCGCGTTTTGCTCCGTCAGGAAATGTGTACTCATACGTAGATCCCGTTGCGACCTCGTAGAAGTGGAGCTTGGAGTCAATCTTCTGGGCCTTAAGAGCATCGGTCATGGCTTTAACGAAAACTGCACCAGGGCCTTTAAATTCATGATTGCCACCTCCGAGCAACGTCACCTTTTGCCCGGTATCCGGACCGCCGATGAAGTGCGGACCGGTCCCACGGAGGTAGAGGGTGGTGAGGTTTTTGAGTGCCGCCAGTTCCTTCATCCCGGCATTCGTCACCCTCGTCTCAGAGAGATTGAGGGTGGTGAGGTTCTTGAGTGCCGCCAGTTCCTTGATCCCGGCGCCCGTCACGCGGGTGTCAGAGAGATCGAGCGTGGTGAGGTTCTTGAGGGCGGCCAGCGCCTTGAGTTCAGCGTCTGTTACCGTCGTGTACGACAGATCAACGACTTGACCACCCTGTTCGACCCGCCCGCCGAGCTGCTTGATCGCCTTGATCGCAGCATCCTCGGCAGGATCGGCCCGAACGATCGGCGGAGCGACGAAGCAACAGAGCGTGACCACGAGAAGTCTCATGGAGTTCTCCCCTATCGTTGTCCGACCGCAAACGGTCGTGTCCCAGAGCTCGTTTTGAAAGCGCCCGAGGAGAATGCGACCAACTGTCGCGATTTGTCGCGGGGCGGAAAGAGCCGTCCCCAGCGCCGCACGACTTCCTCATCCGGCCAAGCCTGGGCAATGTCCTGGTCGAGCTTCAGCAGCACGTGCAGATGATTATCCATTCAACGATTTGCGAGCGAGCGATTGTCATCGGGGTGAACTCGTCGAGGTTGGCCTAGTGTACACAATGGCAGATACGCGTCAAGATGGCTCCTCCGGTTTTTGTCGTGATTCCGACACGGCTGCCGAAATCGTAATCGCCAAGGAGAGTCACGCCTGCCACGATGCCTGTCCTTCGCGTCCAAGCCGCGCTTGCGCAGGTTCTGGAAACCTGCTCTCGGCGCGGCGTGCCTGAAGACCCGGCCCGCTGCGAGAGAGTCACTGCGACTGGCACGGGCCCGCAGTCGCCCGAATGAGGCGGCGGCGGTAGAATGGCGGAAAGGAGGCAGTCATGATCGAACTTACCGAACAGCAAGTGCAGGCCCTCGAACACGCCGACGTTTCTCCGCCGCGCGTGGTCAATCCCCGTACTCACGAGGCCTTTGTCCTGCTCCGAGTCGAGGAATACGAACGGCTGAAGGATGACCAGTACGACGACAGCCCCTGGACAAGGGAGGAACTTCAGGCCCTGGCCTGGGAAAGGGTCAAGCACGAGAACTGGGATGAGTACGACGATCTACCGGAGAAGCCATGAAACGGGGCGACCTCATCCTGGTCCGCTTTCCGCACCCCTCCGGCCAGCGCGGTAAGAAGCGGCCCGCCGTGGTGGTACAATCAGACACCTATGCGAGCGATGTCAGTACTGTGGTGGTTGCGGAAGTTACCAAAAACCTGACGATGAAGGGCGACCCTGCCTGTCTATTCATCGACTTAAGCACACCCGACAGTACAGGAACTGGGCTGCTGGTCGATTCGGTTGTTTCGAGCTTGGTACTCGATACCGACTACACCGACACCGTCTCTCAGGTGCTGGGGAGTCTTTCGCCGACGCTGCTGCGGAAGTTTGACGATTGCTTGAAAGTGGGACTAGGACTGCAGTGAGTCGCAAGCACCGGCTAACCAATGGCTGAAGCGGACGGGGGCCGCCATCCTGGCTTTCCGAGCTTCGATTTCCTTGCAGGCGGCCCCGAGCCGAGCGTTCGGCGAAAGGGAGCGGCCGGCTACTCATCCGCGAACCCCGGCGCTGGTGGAGCACTTCTTTCTCCACGAGTTCGGCCGGCTCTGCTTGGTGATGAACAGGAAGGACAGGCATCGCCACCGTCGGCGCCACTCGGGGAATCGAGGGGAAAGCGACGGGAAGACCAGGCATCGCAGGCGTCGGCGCCCCTCGGCGAATGAATTAGATCGACCGCCGTAAACTCTGTGCAGCAAGATGTTTTGGATTGCTGCGTGACTCTCGCCTTCGGCCAATGGTGCCCTGGTGCCAAGGTAGAGCAGGTGCGCGGGGGTTTGGTAACGTGGCGGGATCGGTGTGCTGCCGCATTGCCTGTTCTTCGTCTCGTGTTGGCAACGATCGAACGGCCCGCTCTCAATTGTTTGCCGGCTGGTCCGTGGAAGGGAATCGATTACGGATCGATACCGCCGCCACGGCCGCCTATCAAGAATACGAACAGAATTGCTTGCGGAACAGCGGCCGAACGGGCACGGGAACGCCCTCGCCATCGTTAAGACTGCAAATGAGACTCGCGGAGTTATCGACCGCACCGCCAACGCCTCATGTCGTTGCGCACTTCCGCTAAGGTCTTCCGATTGGAGAGTGAGTAAAGTAAGTAAGGACAAGGACAGGAGAGTTGAGCGTGGTCAACATAATCGATGCGAAATCCGCGGATTCTGATCAACTTATTTGAGGTTTTGGCGAGAACCTCTATCAGTTAGCGTGATCAAGCGAGAGCCTTGGCATGGCGTGTCCTCTTTCACTGTTCTCAGTCCAAGGAGCACACCATGATAGGGCATGAGTTGCATCGAAGTCGGAGTTTCTGGTCGTTCCTTTTGTCGATCGACAAGGACCTGGCCGATTCTACTCGGCAGAAAGGATGCTCGTGCGGTGGTCTCCTGCACTCTGCCAACTACCCGCGGGTACCGAGGGGCGGGCCGGATCATCTGCCGGAGGAGTATCGCTCGCGGTTCAGCTTCTGCTGTGATCGCGATGGCTGCAGAAAGAGGACGCCGCCGCCATCGGTCCGTTTTCTCGGCAGCAAGGTCTACCTTGGTGCCGTGGTGATCTTGGTCAGCGCCATGCGGCAAGGTCGAACGCCGCGCCGAGTCCGCGACCTTTCGACCCTGTTTGGTGTTGACCGAGCGACCATCGCGCGATGGCAGGCCTTCTGGCGCGACTACGTTCCGAAGACGCCTTTCTGGAAACTTGCACGAGCCCGCCTCGTGCCAGTCGTCGACGTCCGCGTTCTACCTCTGTCGCTTCTGGAAGCATTCCATCGCACCAAAGACCCCTGCCAGGACTGGGGGTATCTCTTGCGATTCCTGTCGCCGCTTACCGTCCCACGCCGTCGGCTGATCGAGATAACGTGATGGTCAACGACCACCCGCAGAGGATGCGTCGTGTCCGCTCTTGATCAGCGGGGTTCATCGACTCAGCGGGAGATCTTACGCTGTCGAAGACCACGAAAAAAGCTTAGAAACCCCCTGACCGGGGTCGACCTGGTGCCTGCGGCACGGACGCTGCTGGAACGGCTCATACCGAGGTGTTCGACCCTGCGCAGTGAGCGGCGGCCTGGAAACAGAGGGGCCTCGCCAAGTCCTTCCCCGTTCTTCATAGACTGTCAGGGAGCGGAACGCTCGCTCAATGCACCGAGACGTGCAGCCCACAACGCCGGGGTGGAGGTGAGCGGTTCAGCCGTCTCCGTTCCTCGGGTAGATTCTCCGACTAAGGGGAAGCGAATCGCGGCACCCATTTCAGTCGCCCCCATCTCCAAGGTGTCGTCGGGATGTGCATGAACTGCCAAGTGAGGGCACGCCTGATTCTTCGCAGAAACTGCTTCGGTGTCGTCGGACCGAAGCGCGCAAGACCGCTTCCAGGCCAATCCTGACGAAGTTGTTCGAACTCCCGTTGCAAGATTGAGCAGCCGAGCTACGAGCCGCGTAACAAATGCTTATGCAGTTCGCGCGGCTGAAGTCGTCCTAACCCATTGAGTCATCTGAAAGTTCGCTGATTGACAGGCCGACTTTAGCCGGTCATTATCAATGCGTGTTCGTGAGAGAATCAGAAGTTCGGCTGCGGTAAACGGCGTCACTGCGATGCAGATGGTCACACCTTTTTTGTGGTTCGGCGGGGCTTCGGCGTCGCGCTGTTCGCGTCGGTTTATGCGCGTAGAGGGTATACGGCGCGGTACCTGCTGCCCGCAAGCATAGAGTTGGGAGACCTGCGGACTTTCCGTGACCTCGCCATCGTTGTGGCCGAGGGCAGCCCGGCCGAACCAGAGGCCGCAGCGGACGGCTGGCGCAAGTAGGCTTTCCCAGGTTCATAGCTCATGCGGCCCCCGCCGCTGCTGAGCTATATCGTTGGGCGTGTGAAGACCAGATCCATGGAGTCGAACAAATGGACCTCGACGCGTTTTGGCGGAACACGCTGATACTTGCACAGACGGAAGCCAAGCCACTGCCAATCACCGAGTCCGTCTGGTTTCAGATCGGACTTGTCGTTCTCGGATCGCTGCTCGGACTAGCTCTTGCTCTCTTCCTTCAGCCAATGCTTGAAGACCGGGCCCAGCGCTGGCTCGTCAACATACTCGGAGCGGTGGCGCCCCGCCGCAAGGACTCCCTGGCAGGTGAATGGATATGTCGATGGTCCAAGGATGGGGAACCATATAAACAGTCCATGAAAGTGAAGGTCAAACAACTCGGGAGGTGGATCACAACAAGCTTTGTGTACGGCGGCCGCGTCTACACGGCACAAGGCAAGGTAGAGCCCGAGTCAATCGTGGCAGGCACGTATTACGACGAGCTCGTGGGTGCCACCTTCCACGGTGCGTTCCAACTTTGGGTTGCTCCAGGGCAATTCACGATGTCCGGAAAGTGGATGGGCTTCAACGCCAAGAACGAGGTGATTTCGGGCCCGTGGGAGTGGAAGCGTGCGACGGCCGATAAGTTTCCCTCAGACTACTCGGGAACCGCCGGCGCATCGCAAAGTCCGCAGGATCTTGCGACCAAATCTCCCGCCGCAGCGGATTTACCCCCGCCGCCCTCCGCCGTGGGGTGACCGAGGCTCGCCGATGTGGAGCCAGCGGGGACGACTTGGCAGATTGCGACGGGCGAGGCCACAGGACCGCGGAAAGGGGTCGGCACGGCGGAAAGGTGTCACGCGGCAAGCAGCCACGAGCCTAATCGACAAATGTCGTGGCCCAACCAAGATGGATTGGAGTCCGCGGAGCCGGACCTCAAATCGGTGTTCAAGAAGTCCGGTGGCGCCACCGCAGAGCTCTGACTATGGGAATCGCTTCGAGGCGAGAGGGGTGAGTGAGCGCTTAATGGAGCGGAGAGGAGCTTTCGACGGCGGAGGATCGCTGCGATGAGAACCACGGCGCTGGGTCGCGACGTGGTTTCTCGGCGGCGAGATCAGCCTGGGGATGGCCGCAAAACGGCGTGAATAGCATGGGGGCGCCACCCCGGTCGAGCCTCGACATCGACAAGCGCAACGCGAAGTCTCAGGAAGCGGCTTACTGCAACAATTGGGCTAGCTCGAGCCCAAAACAGCCGGCACCAAGGCCGGCAAGAATCCCTTGACGGACATGAGGCCGCCGCACAGGGGCAGCGCGGCGCGGGCTGCGCAGCAGGTTTCTGGGCCTGCTTGACCTGCGACGTGAACATCGCCCGGGTTCCGGGGACACCATACCAGATGCCGTACAGGTCGCCCTCTTCCAATCCGTGCCGCGAACGGAGCCTGCTTCTCAGGAGGGTTCACCGGATTCGTGCACGCACCCGTATTCGGAGAGGTGTCGGAATACGACCGTTTTCTCGGAGCGGTGGAACGACGTTCGCAACCCCACGTTGCGCGCGTCGGTCGGATCGACCGAAGCAGCCGTGAAGGACCTTCTCGGCTCAATTCGAGCCTGTTTGCTTGTCACCAACAGTTTGCGAACGGTTACCGCTCCCAGTTGCTTCGGTGTCGTCGGACCGACGCGCGCAAGGATTGGTTTCTGCGTGTTCAACTCCTCTAGCGAAGGGATCTCGGTCGGGCCGCCCGGAGGCCAGCGTCCGACCACGACGTCGAGCCGGGTGAGGCGGTCGACCTCGGCGACATCCCGGACGAGAAGCCAGCGAACTGACGCATCACCTTGTCTCGCAAGGTCTTGGGGTTTTGGCCAGATTTTCGGGGACTACCTGGGATAACATGAAGGCCGACCGGAAAGCATGGTTCCGAGGGGATGCGAGGAGTTGGGCGGCAGGCAGCAGGCAGCGAGGACCGGCAAGATGCCTCCCAGCCTGCGACCTGCGCCTACTACGCGAGGGGCGCCCATGGCGACGACATCGCTGGCCCGTGATCTCGGGTCGCTCTTCCAGGGCGATTCGGCGACCGGGCTCTCCGACCGCCAGTTGATCGAGCGGTTCGCGACCCGTCGCGATGAGGCCGGCGAGGCCGCCTTCGCCGCGCTCGTCGCCCGCCACGGGCCGATGGTGCTGGGCGTCTGCCGGCAAATCCTCGGCGACCAGCACCAGGCCGAGGACGCCTTCCAGGCCGTCTTCCTCGTCCTGGCCGACAAGGCCCGGTCGTTGCGCGAGCCCGACCTGCTGAGCCAGTGGCTCTACGGCGTCGCCGCGCGCACGGCGCAATGCGCACGCCTCCGGCTCGGCCGCCGTCGCCGGGCCGAGGAAACGGGCTCCGCGAGGCAGGCCGCGACAGCCCCCGCCGCCGCGACGGCCGATCAGATCCTCCTCGACGGCGAGCGGGCCGAGGCCCTGCACCGCGAGATCGATCGCCTGCCCGGGGCCTTCCGCCTGCCGGTGGTGCTCTGCTACTTCGAGGGTCTGACCCTCGACGAGGCGGCGCACCGGCTGCGATGGCCCGTCGGCACGACCCGCAGCCGACTCGCCCGCGCCCGCGAGAAGCTCCGGTGCGGGCTGACCCGCCGCGGCTTCGCCCTGCCGGGCGCTGTGCTGACCACGATGCTGGCGCCCCGGTCGGCCGGGGCGTCAGTTCCTCCCCTCCTGTGCGATCCCACCACCCGGGCCGCGATCGCCTTCGCGGCCCGTCATGCCACCGCGAGCCGAGTGCTCTCCGCGCCCGCCGCGGCGATGGCCCAGGAGGTCCTGAAGACCATGACGATCCACAAGCTCAGGCTCGTCGCGACGACCGTGCTGGCCCTCGCCGCGATCGCGATGGGTACCGCCGGGTACTTGACTCATTCGCTCAGCGCTTCCACACAACCCCAGGAGGGCGAGCCTCCCGGCGAGCCCATTGCGCAGCAGGCTCGGACGGAGCTTCGCCCTCCCGATACGCCTCGCTCGCCCGATCGGACGCCACCAGCCCCGGCCCGGATGATGGTCACCGGCCGCGTGCTCCGCCCCGATGGGCAGCCGGCCGCGGGCGTGCCGGTCGACATCATCGCCGCTCCCCGCACGCCGGAGGCGGCCATCGACGTCGAGCCGGAGGCTTTCGTCGCGCTCGGCCAGGGCTCGACCGACGCGGAGGGCCGCTTCCGCATCATCGAGGCCAGCCGCGGCTCATCGACGCAGTTTTATCACGTCTATGCCTTGAGCGGTCCCGCCGGGACGGGCTCGGCTTTCGGCTGCGTGAAGTTCCAAACCGACGCCGAGCAGCCCGCGGTCGAGATCCACCTGCCGCCCGAGCAGGTCATCCGCGGCAAGCTCGTCGACGTCCTCGGTCGACCGGCCGCGGGGGTGGAAGTCGGGCTCGAGAGCGTCTACAACGATTACCCCAGGCCCGACGACTCGCGGTTCGACGACCTTAACTTCACGCTCCGCTGGAAATGGATGGCCACTCTCGGGCGTCTGCGAGCCTGGCCGAAGGCCGTCACGACCGATGCCCAGGGACGGTTCACCTTCGCCGGCATCGGCCGCGGCCTCCACGCCACCCTGGTCGTCCGTGACCCACGCTTCGCTCAGCAGCAATTCCGATTTGAGCCCAGGGATCGCGACGCCACGAAAGAGGTCGTGCTGGCGCTCCAGCCGTCGACGACCATCGAAGGCCGAGTCCTCACCGAGGACACCGGCCGCCCGATCCCGGGCGCCGTGATCGCCGTCTGGTCGCAGTTCGGCCGGAAGCCGAATACGGGGGTGACCAAAATCCGGGCCGACGATCAGGGACGGTTCCGGGTGAATCCCTATCCCGGCGACCGTTTCCTCCCGTACATCTTCCCGCCCGAGGGCCAGCCCTACCTGCCACAGGAGGCCGAGATCGCCTGGCCGAAGGGGGCGATCAGGAAGGAGATCGACTTCAAGCTCCCTCGCGGGGTGGTGATCCGCGGCAAGGCGGTCGAGGAAGGGACCGGCCGGCCGGTGGCCGGGGCCAGCATCCAGTTCTATCCGGCGAAGCGGGCCAGGGACGACGTCTACGGTTCGGATGCGAGCGTGACCAGCAAAGCGGACGGCACCTACCAGCTCGCGGTCCGTGCCGGCAAGGGCCACCTGATGGTCGTGGCCCCCACCCTGGACTACATCCCGCGCGAGACCAGCGGCAGGACGCTCTACGGAGGCGGCCCGCCGGGCGGACAACGCCTCTACGCCCACGCCATCGTCGCCTACGACGTCCGGGCCGGCGAGGCACCTCGCGAGCTGGACGCGATCCTCAGCCCGGGCAAGACGCTGCGCGGGCGAATGACCGGTCCCGCGGGCGAGACGGTCGACGACGCCGTGATCCTCAGCCGGCAACAGATCCGTGCCGGAAATCTCTCGTGGGGAGAGTACAACTTTGTTCATGCCCACGGCGGCCATTTCGAGCTGACCGGGTTCGACCCGGAGCACGCCAGTCCGGTCTACGTCCTCGACGCCGATCACGGCTGGGGTACAAGGGTCGAGCTCTCGGGCAAGCAGGCCGGCGAAGACCTGATGATCCGTCTCCAGCCCTGCGGCCAGGCGAAGGTCCGGTTCGTCGGTCCTGATGGCAAGCCCGTCGTCATTCCCCGGGTCTATATCTATTTCCAGATCCTGATGACTCCGGGCTCCCCGACGATCGGCCCCATCGATCAGGGCGATTCGCTGGCGGCCGAAGGAGCGTACCTGCCCAACGTCGACCGAAAGCATCATCCGAACAACCTGGCGACCGACGCCGACGGTCGCGTCACCCTGGCCGCCCTGATCCCCGGCGCGCTGTACCGGATCAGCGACTGGTCCACCGTCAACGTCCAGGGCAAGGGCTATCAGATCCGCAAGGAATTCACCGTCAAGCCGGGCGAGACGCTCGACCTGGGCGAGATCCTGGTCGAGAAGCCCGATGCGCGATGAACGGCCTGAAGGACAGGCCCCTCACCCCACCCCTCTCCCCGCGTGGCGGGGAGAGGGCGACCGCTTGACCCTCCGCCACACGTTATCCGCGCGGCGAAGGGCTCACCGTACTCTCCTCCCCACCGGGGAGCATTCCCGAAGGGCGGATGATGGGATTTCCGGCGGTCGGATGACTGGCACTCCGAGAGGTAGAAAAGATCATGCCGAGATCCAGAACCGCCTCCCCCTGGGCCCGCTACGAGCCGGCGCCCGACGACCCGTGGGACCTGCGCAACGTCGCGCACCTGCACCGCCGCGCCGGCTTCGGCGCGACGCGCGCGGAACTCCTCCGCGACCTGGCGGCCGGCCCCGAGGCATCCGTCGAGCGGCTCTTCCACCGCCGCCCTGCCGACCGAGGAGTCCGAGGCGATCGCGACTCGGGGCATGCCGTGACTGAATTTCGGGCATGACTGACGCGCGGCGACACTGGAGCGCGACACGCCGAGTTTGCCTGAAAGCCGGAGCGTTGCGCGCTTCGGTGTAATCGACCGACGCGCGCAACGCCCCTGCTCGATGCTTCGGTGTCGTCGGACCGAAGCGCGCAAAGGCTGGCATCACCACTGCCAACCGTGCGGGACGCGGCCGTCATTCAACGCCCTCTGTGGGTCGCCCGGAAGCTCCGCACCAGGTCGAGACTTACGCCCATTATCGGACCTTCGTCGGGCGCGGATTCCTACATGGAACCTCGCCGTGCCGATTCGCCGCCGATTGCCGCCGCCTGACCTCGCCCGTTAACATAGCCATAGCTCATCACAGGGTGATGAAAGCCCCTCCCCATTCGGACGGGCTCGATCTTCCATCCGGTCGGCTTCGCAGACACCGATCCGGCGCACCTGTTCCTTCGACGGAGACCGGATCATGTCCAGGTGGCTGGCGGCCCGTGTCGTACTCGCGCTCTTCGCCGGAATGCCGGCCGTCCATCACGTCGGCGTGGCCCAGGAGGGGAAAACCGCCGCGAAGAGGGACGCGAAGGCATCGCGCCTCGCGTCCGATGACGGCGACGTGGGGAAGGCGTTCGAGCTGCGGCGATTCAAGGCCCACTCGGACTGGGTCCTGAGCGTCGCCCTGACGCCGGACGAGAAGACGCTCGTCACCGGCGGCAGCTCGGTCGACCACACCGCCCGCGCCTGGGACTTCGCCACGGGCAAGGAGCGCTTCCGGATCGATACCCGGGGCGGGGCCCATAGCGTGGTCGTGTTCCCCGACGGCCGGCGGGCGGCCGCCGGCTGCGCCGATAAGACGATCGACCTGTGGGACATCACGACGGGCAAGCAATTAAGGCGGCTCCGGGGCCACGAGGGGCCGGTCTTCACCCTGGCCCTGACCAAGAACGGCAAGACCCTCGCCAGCGCCAGTGAGGACGGGACCGTCCGCCTCTGGGACGTCGCCAGGGGGCAGACGTTCCGCACGATCGAGGTCTCCGAATCCTGGGTGACGGGCCTGGCCTTCTCGCCGGACGACCGCTGGATCCTGACCGGCGACGACGACAACCTGGTCAAGCTCTACGAGGCGTCCACGGGCCGCGAGCTGATGCGCTACGAGGGTCACAAAGGGGCGGTCCGTTGCGTCACGTTCACGCCCGACGCCCGGCAGATCGTGACGGCCGGCGACGACAAGTCGGTCCGGCTCTGGGACGTTCGGACCGGCCAAGAGTTGAACAACTACGACGGGGTGACCGACATCGTGTACGGCATCGCGGTCTCGGCCGACGGCCGCCGCCTGGCCGCCGGCCTGGCCGACAAGAAGATCCTCCTCTGGGACCTCTCCGCCGGCCCGCTCTTGCACACCTTCGAGCTGAAGACCGGCGGATGCCTGCGGTTGACCTTCACCCGCGACGCCCGCCAGCTCATCGCCGGGCTGGGCGACGGCGAGGTCTGGATCGGCAGCCTCCCCCCCGCGGCTGCTCGGTGAGTCGGACGCCCCCACGCGCCCGCCCGAGTCCGCCAGGCCCAAGCGACGCCGGCGGCCGTGAGCCGCCATCCCATAAGCAGCCGTTGACGGTGCGGCGTCCGGAGGTGCGGACAGAGACAAGCCTCTGGACACTGTGCAGCGTGGGAGCAGGTGCTCGGAGGGCAGGCGCGGCACGCGCTTCGGTCGGATCGACCGAAGCAGCCGTGAAGGACCTTCTCGGCTCAATGCGAGCCTGTTTGCTTGTCACCAACAGTTTGCGAACGGTTACCGCTCCCAGTTGCTTCGGTGTCGTCGGACCGACGCGTGCAAAAAGACTCCCAGTTCGAAGCAACCCTTGTGGGTACTTGAGCGTCATAGGACGTGTGCAAGCTCGGTTCAAATCCAGTTGTCCCGAAGCTTGTTACCGATCTTTTGCTAGTAAACTTAAAGTGAGGGAAAGAGAATCAGCCGGCCAAGTTCTTCCCAAACTCCTCATATTGCAGCATTATTTCGTGGTGCCGCGTTTGAATGACCTCATCGGCGGCCCCGTCAGGTGAACTTTTTCGTTAGCCAAATTGGCCCATGCGATGGAACACGGCGTCTACGTTTGTTCCTGGAGCCAGTCCTCCGACGGCTACACCCTCTGGGTTAAGTCATGCCCGCACGTACGCGTATCGGCTCCGACCTACGCAGAGGCCGAATATGGGCTGATCGAAGCCATCCATAACGCGGGCGGTGCCATGCAGGCGGTCATTGAGTTTGATCCGCCGCTACCCAGGTCACCATTGGAGGAAAAATACTGCAGCCCCGAAGTCTATCTGATCGTTGGCGACGATCAGTTTGAGACGGATGCACCCCGACGGAAGGGGTTTGAAAGCGCGGAAGAGATTGAGGAACGCCTTCGCTGGCTCGATGCGTTTTATGAGCAGCCAGTGTGCCGCAAGTGCAACTACACTTCCGGCCGCCGGAACGGCAAGCCGGTGACGCTTACATACGCCCCCAGCAAATACGATGGGGCTTTCGGTTCCTTCGGGACCGATGGGGGGCCGATTCACCAGCTCGTCAGCGAAGAGTTGCTGGCGCAATTATCGCCAGATGAAAAACGCAGCTTGGAGTTCCAGTCAACGATACGGAAACGTGGTAGGAAGTTCTATGAACTGGTCGGCCCAGAGGGGCCACCGAGCGTCGCGTTAGCCGGGATCAAGAGTAGCGGCTGGCGCTGCACGCAGTGCGATCATCGCACCTGGGGTTACTGGGTTGAAGGATTCGCAATCCATTCCTTCATTGCGAGATCCGATTTGTCCGCTTTGTCCAGCAGCGTGTTTACGGTTGGCAGGTTTCCAGAAATTCAGCTCGCGGTGACCGGGCCTCGCTGGAGGGAATTACTTGGTAAAATAGGGACCCGTGGTTTTGCAAGTCACCGACTCGGAGTCGTGCCTGACCATGAAGTGGTGCGACGTCCCGAGTTGCCGGCCTATGAAGAGCATCTAGCGGAGCGTCGACTGACGAGTGGCTCCAGTTGACGGGGCCACCACATTCCAGTTTCGTGCGGCATTTCGGGATTTCCGAATAATCCATTTCCTGTGCTATGCGGTTACTAGGGCGACTTTCCGACAAGGCTCGCCAGCATGTGGGCCCCGACGAGGCGACCGAAGTCACCCACGAAGTCTCTGCATGCCGCCTGAAAAAGTTCTAACGGTGCCCTGTCGCCCCGGTTTCCAGAGCGGTCTTCGGAACAAAATGCGAAATGACCGTTTCCTCTCCGTGCACACAATTGCGACTCGCTGGAGAAACCGGGAGAGCTAGCAAAACTACTTAGCCTAAGCCATAATTCGGGGCTGAGTCCTTTGAGCTAGCCGGCGTACCCGCTTCAAGCTCGGCTTAAGGCTTCATGCTTTGTTCTCAGAGATCCTGGCAATGGTGAGGGTATGCGGTATGGCGAAGGTGAGTCAACTCGGAGATGTAATCAAACGACTGGCCTCGCTCGATGAAGAAGCTCTGATTTATGCAGCTGAGCCGTGGACCAATGAATCGGCGGCTGTCGTAGCAATGGAACCTGAGTCAGGTGCACTCCCGAAGGTTGCGGCCCGTCACGGTCTTAAATACTTCCTGGAAGTCTTTACTGCACGCGACATCCTGGAGGGATGGGAATCGACATTAGGCCATAAGCCAACTGACCAAGAACGATGCGACCGACTCATCCGTTACGCTATTGACGACGCATAGGCCATAGGGTTCAAAAGGGGAAGGATACGGGGCAATCTGCATCGACAGCTATCCGAGGACATTCGACAGGTAGGGCGTTTGCATCAAAGGATTGCATGCAGCGCAGCACATCAACTTCCAAATCATCCAAGCACGCAATGAAAAAGTTCTAACCGTGTCCTATCCCCCGACTTGAAAAAGACGAACTCGGGCACAATGGTGTGCGGTCGGTTGTTTAGTGTTTAACATCTGGCAGTAGAGCGCGTCGGTGTAATCGAGCCGAACCTGCTTCGGTGTAATCGACCGAAGCGTCGAACGGTCGCCTTGCGCGCTTCGGTCGGATCGACCGACCCATCCGCGAAGTAAGTTCGGGGCTCGATGCGCTCTGACCTTTGTCGCCATCGACTCGTGAACTTTACGTCCCACGGTGCAGGTCGTGTCCACATCGCGAGTTGGGCGGAGATACCTTGAGCACGGCGAGGCTTCGCGAGCAGGGTCGTTGAGGCTCGACGCAGAATGCTGTTCCGTGACCAACGAGGGTGTGAGCGAGATCATGGGTCTGTTCCCCGTTCCGTCACCTAAGAGATTAAGAGGGAACGGAACGACGATCCGGGACAGAAGAGAAGAGGCCACCGGTACTTAGTACATCCATCCAATCGCACGATTTCCATCGATTATCCTGATCGGAGGTCAGTCAATTATCTTGACCACTCCTCCTCTAAAGAGTGAAAGAGTGAAAGAGTGAAAGAGTGAGGACAGGCATCGCAAGGGTCGACGCCACACGGCGAATGGACAGGAGGTCCAGCGATTGGAGCGGTCGGCGCCACCCTGCGAATAGATCAGATCGACCGCCGTAAACTTCGTGTAGCAAGGTGCTTTGGATTGCTGCGTGACTCCCAAATGCGGCCAATGGCGCCCTGGTCGCGCGGAAGAGCTGATGCACGCGAGCATGGTACCGTGGCTGGATGGATGTGCTGCGACACTGCCTGTCCTTCGTTGTTCTGCGACACTGCCTGTCCTTCGTTGTTGTCCTTCGTTGTTAGTCGGAACGCCTTTTGCAGCCAAGTCGCCATTGAGCGGGCGGGCGATCAGAATTCGTTGCGCCGCCGGTTGACGATGCGAGTGGTTTTCCTCGCGACGATCGAATGCCGGAGCGGGTCCAGAAAGGCGGACGGTGAATGGCAGAAAACCCGAGTAACCGCAACCCGCTCGAGACGGATGAGACGCTCTCGTCGACGGGCGGACTGCCGCCCGACTTCTTCGACGCCCCGGCATCCCCCGCGTCCCATAGGCACGCTCCGTCGCTTCCTGCTCGCGATGCACCGCTACCGCCGCGCCTCGCCGGAGCCCCTGCTTCGCCTGGCGTCGTGATCGAGCGGCGAGCATCGTTGCCCGTCGTCCTCGTGGTCCTCGCCGGCAACATCGTGTTCTTCCTGGGCGGAGTTCTCGCGGGATGGGCCGCCGCGCGGAAGGGTGCCGCACGCACGGAACCCCCCGCAACGGCGGCAACGCACTCACCCCTGATCGAAGTCGTGCGTACGATCGACGCCAAGGCGTCAAAAAGCGCAGTGGACGCTTTGACGTCGCGCATCGGCGAAGTGCAGTCGGAGCTCGGGACGCTCGGGCGTGAGCTCGCCCGGCTCGAAGACCGTCTGAACGCAAAGACCAACGCGCCGCCCGCGCCGCCCGACCTCTCGCCGCTGCGGACGAGAATCGACGACCTCGTCAAAGAGAGCCAAAGGCTCTCCCGGCTACCGGCGACATTCGAGTCGCTCCGCCAACGCGTCGATGCGCTGGACACGGGCCTGAACGCCGTCCGCACCGAGCTCGCCGCCGTCCGCACAGAGGTCGCCGCCGTACCAAAGCAGCTCGATGCATCGTTGAACGCCTTGAAGGATGCGATCGAATCGCGCCCCGCGTCCGCTCAGGTCAGCCCGGCTGACGTCGCCAGGGACGTGGGCGCCGGTCTGTTTCGTGACGGGAAATACCCAGCGGCGCGCGAAGTTTTTTTCACTCTCGTCCAGCACTACCCGGATGATGCGCGGCTCTGGTATTTCGCCGCGCTGGCGCACGGGCTGATCTCGGGTGACTGGACCGGCGAATCCGCGGGCATGGTGCGCCGGGGGATCGCGTGCGAAGAGAAAGGCAGCCCAAAGCGTTCGGACATCGACGCCCAGTTCTCGACGTTGACGAAGGAACAGGGGAAAGACTGGCTCGATGAGTGCCGCAAACGCGCGTCGCGGTAGCGCGGGCGCACCGATCAACCAAACACCACGATCAGGAGGACGGCGGCGGTCATCAAGAGCGAGAGGGTCATGCCCGAGAACAGGAGAAGCGAAACGCAGACGGGCAGACCGCCGGTGGCGTCGCCGGTCGGGAACTGGGCCTCGGCTCCCCAGCGCGGCCGAGGCACGGCCACGTGGGGCGGGCGCGCGCCGGCGGCCTCACCAGCGGCGAGCGGAGCGAGCGCTTCCGGAGCGAACTCGGCAATCAGGGGACGAGCGCCTCGGAGCATCCTCGCGAGGTCGAAGATCAGGTCGTCTGGACTGCGGTAGCGGTCCTCTCGAGTCCAGACCATCAACTTCCGCACGATGGCGCCAAGCCGCTGGTGAGCGCGCCGTTGAGCGACTCCGGCGCGGGCAGAGGGATTCGCGCGCTCGCGTGTCGGTGCATAGCTTCGGGTACCGACTTGCCTCCATAGGGGACGCGTCCGGTGACGAGGTGAAACAAGGTGGCACCAAGACTGTAGAGATCGCTTCGAATGTCCAGGTCGCTCTGCCCCCTCGTCTGCTCTGGGCTCATGTACTCCGGCGTGCCCACCGCCATCCCTGCCTCCGCCAGGGCCCACGTCTCGTCGCCTAGAGGTCGAGCCAAGCCCAGGTCGACCAGCTTCACCACGCCCTGCGGCGTGAGGACGACGTTTGCGGGTTTGATATCGCGGTGGGTCAGCCCATGCTGGTGCAAGAAGCGAAGTGCCCCGGCAATGGCCAGTACGATCCGCAGCGCTGTTGTTTCGTCGAAGGGCCCCCGCACCTCGAGGAGCTCGTGGAGCGTCAATCCCCGGACGTATTCCATGACCAGGTAGGGTCGACCACTTGCCACCCCGGCGTCGATCGTGGCGACGATGTTAGGGTGTAACAGTTGTGCGGCGATCAACGACTCGCGGCGGAAGCGCTCAACGTGGTCGGCACCGCGTGCCCAGGTCGCCCCCAAGACCTTGATGGCGACGATCCGATCAACGCTGATCTGGCGGGCCTTGAACACCGTGCCCATGGCCCCGTCATGAATGCGACCCAGAACCTCGTATCCTGGAATCTTCAACTCGCCCGACGCGACACCGGGCGGATCCGGCGCGGTATCCAAGGGTTTGACCACCCCGATTCGTTCGTGGGGGGCGACGGGAAGACCGGCCGAAACGCCCTCTTCGCGGATTTCAGCACTGCTCATTGAACCTCGGCTCAGCGGAACCTATTCGGTGTCGTGTCCCGTTCCGTCTTACCTGAGCTCGCACGCGATCATGTCATGATGATACGAGTTTGTGTTTAATAAAACGCATCCACGAGCTTTGAGCCGGTAAGCGGGTCGGGTTAGGCCGGCGTACGGCCAGGGTGCGCACTCCTGTCAAGCTACTGCCTGAAAGTCTCGTGCCACCGGCCGCGATTCGAACTTGGCCGAGTCGCCGAGTCGAATTCGCGGGAAACCAGTTTTTCGGCGCAAGGGAGCCACGGCAGGACGATCCTGCGCCCACCGGGATGCACCCAATGACGATTGCTCGCTTCGGAACCCCGGGGACTTTACGATATGCATGCAATACAGTTATGATGAGCACACGCACCTCCGTGGCAGATGGCGACGGGGCTCGCGGGAGCGAGTTCGAGCGCATCCCGAGCTGTGGGCGGTGTCCCGGGCGGCCTTCCCATGAACGATGTCTTGCAAATCCTCTCGGCCATCAAGCGGGGTGACCGGAATGCGGCCGACGAGCTCCTGCCGCTGGTCGTAGCCGTTCATAGGGTGGGGTAGGTCGAATCAAGCAACTTTGGATCGCGTCCGGGTGAGTCGCAAAAGAGAGGGAAGGGCGTGGCCACGACGGTCTGCTTCAAAGCACGAAGTCAGGTAATCCAAGACGTTGTGGCCCTGTTGCCTACAGGTCGCCACCACTGTCAGCATTCGCTCGACGAATCGGCTCCCATGCACACTGTCGGTCCCGCCGCTGATCCGCCTCCAGATCACCGCATGCCGCAACGCTCGTTCCACAACGTTGTTCGTCGGTGCGATTCCCTGGACCCGCGCGAAGGTCCACAGACCTTCTTCCACCTTGAGAAGCTCGAAGCACGTGGCCGCCGTTTTCGCGCACGGGCACCTCGACCCTTCCAGAAGGGTTTGCTTGACCTCCCGACGCAAGCGGTGCATCCGCTCTTGAAACGCATTCCAAGGCAAAGTTCCGTCGCGCACTCGGTGCCAGTGGCGGAACAGCCGGTTCGACAACGAAAGCAACCGCTGTCCGATGCTCTCGCCTTCACCACCCCGGTCGATCATCGCTTGGAAGTCTCGGCGCAGATGCACCAGCAGACTTGACGCCCGAATGCCTTGATCCACTCATACGCGCTGAACCGGTCACTGCCGACGACCTGATCGTCTTTGCTCCCCAAGAGAGCCGCCGCGACTTCGCCACTACGACTTTTGGCGATGGTAAAGACCGTGCAAAAGCTGGTCACCGTGGCCCACAGCCAAGCCTTGTGACGATTCTCACGCCACGACGTCTCGTCGATATTAACCACCGAGGACTTATGGACCGAAGTCGCGAGTTCGTTGTAAGGGGCTTCAAGGGCGATGGCCGACTGCCGTTCCAGCTTGGAGACCATCCCGGTGGAGATCGAAAGAGTAAACAGGTCGCTTACCAACTGCTGGATCTGACGCTTGCTGAGGCGATAGGCCCCCGCGAGCACGGCCAGCACCGCCTGAAGGTACGGGCCGAAGCATCCAGTGGGGACGCCCGGTGGCAAGGCAGCGCAGGTCGTCTCGCCGCAGCCAGGGCAGGTCAGACGATGGAGCCGATACTCATCGACAATCGGCTCGATCTTGGGCAGTTCGGCGACTTGATGGATCAAGGGTTCGGGGTCGTCGCCGCAGAGTTCATGACCGCATCGGCGGCAAGCAGTCGGCTTACAGTGGGTCGTCCCGCGAATCTTTTCGGGTGGGACCAAGGCGCGGTGGGCCTTACGATGTCCGGGCTGCCCGCCGCGTTTCTTTCCGCTGGGAGAAGCCGGGGGCTTGCGCTTCATTCCGATCGGATCAGAGGATGGGGGCTTCGACGAGTTGGTGGAGTTGAGCTTCAGCCGATTCTCGAGATCGTTGACGCGCGCTTCAAGTTTGGCAAGGCGCAGTTCGTAGAACTCGACGAGCGCAAGAATCGCCGCTTGGACCTCGGGCGAAGCCGTCTGCCACAGGGGTTCTGGAATCGGGGGCGTCCATGCCATGCAGGTAGAATAATTGCGTCATTCGCAAACGACAACCCCAGACTGTGAACGCTTACCGCTGGTCTACGACGAATTGCGCCGGCTGGCCGCCCAGCGGCTCGCGCAGGAGAAGCCCGGCCAGACCTTGGAGCCGACCGCCTTGGTTCACGAGGCCTACCTCCGGCTCGTCGGGTCGGGCACGCCTGCCCACTGGGACGGTTGCGGCCATTTCTTCGCCGCGGCCGCCGAGGCCATGCGTCGCATCCTGATCGAGCAGGCACGGCGCAAACAGACCCTCAAGCGCGGCGGCGGCCGGCGGCGCGAGCCCGCCGACGTCGACGCCCTGCTGGCCAGCGGCCCCACACACGAAGTCCTGGCCCTGCACGAGGCCCTGGAAAAGCTCGCCGCGCACGACCCCGTCGCGACCAAGCTGGTGGAGATGCGGTTCTTCGCTGGGCTGACGAATGAGCAGGCGGCCGAGTGCCTGGGCATCTCGCCGAGGACAGCCGAGCGTACCTGGCGGTACGCCCGGGCCTGGCTGTACACCGCCATGGCCGTGCCGGATTCCGAAGAAAAATGAACGGCTGGTGACGCCTTTCTCGCTTCGACGTCGCATAGAGGGGTGGTGAGGGCCCACTCCGCGCTGGGCGTAGACCATTTTCGCCCGCCGGAATTTGCCCGGGGCTGCGGCTGAGACCCGCTGTCGGGCCCCAGTAAGGGGGTAGCGGCAGCGCCCGGGGCGATGGAATCTTCCTTGGCCGTGCTCAGTAGAGGTTTGGTGCGATGAGTGACGAGTCGATCTTCGCCGCCGCGCTGGGCAAGGCTCCCGGGGTCGAGCGGCGCGCATTTCTGGACGGGGCTTGCGGGGGCGACCACGACCTCCGCCGGCGCATCGAGCGCCTGCTCGAGGCCGACGACCGGACCGGCGGCATCCTCGAGCGCGGACCCGACGCCGGCCCGACCGAGGCCCCGGAGCCAGACGGGCCGCCGCTCTTGCCCGAACGTGTCTTCGCCGGCCGCTTCAAGCTGCGCCAGAAGCTCGGCGAAGGGGGCATGGGCGAGGTCTGGGTCGCCGACCAGGCCGCGCCCGTGCAGCGCCGCGTCGCCATCAAGGTCGTTCGGCCCGGCCTCGACTCCGAGCGGATGCTCGCCCGCTTCGACCAGGAGCGCCAGGCGCTGGCGCTGATGGACCATCCCAACATCGCCAAGGTCCTCGACGCCGGCGAAGCCGACGGCCGCCCTTACTTCGTGATGGAGCTGATCAAGGGCGTGCCGATCACCGACTATTGCGACAAAGCCAGGCTGTCGCCGCGCGAGCGGCTGGCGCTCTTTGTCCCGGTCTGCGAGGCCGTGCAGCACGCCCACCAGAAGGGCGTCGTCCACCGCGACTTGAAGCCGTCGAACATCCTGGTTGCCCTCTACGACGGCCGGCCGGTGCCCAAGGTGATCGACTTCGGCATCGCCAAGGCAACCGGCCCGCGGCTGACCGATCGCAGCATTTACACCGAGGTCGGCGCGCTCATCGGAACCCTGGAATACATGGCGCCCGAGCAGGCCGAGCTGAACAATCTCGACATCGACACCCGCGCCGACGTCTACGCTCTGGGGGCGATCCTCTACGAGCTCTTGACCGGCAGCGTGCCGTTCTCGCGCCAGGAGCTTCAAGCGGCCGGCTTCCTCGAGATGCTGCGGGTGATCCGTGAGGTCGAGCCGCCGCGGCCGAGCACGAAGCTCTCAAAATCGGGGACGCTGCCGAGTGTCGCCGACGTGCGCCGCACGGATCCGCAGAAGCTGGTGTCGCTCATGCGTGGCGAGCTGGACTGGATCATCCTCAAGTGCCTGGAGAAGGACCGCGGCCGGCGCTACCAGGCCGCGAGCGGGCTGGCCCGCGACCTGGAGCACTACCTGGCGGACGAGCCTGTGGAAGCATGTCCGCCCACCGCCCTATACCGGCTGCGCAAGTTTGCCCGCAAGCACAGGACGGCGCTGGTGACGGCGGCGGCGTTCGCCATCCTCCTGGTCGCCGGCGTCGTGGTGAGCACCTGGCAGGCGGTGCGGGCCACGTCGGCCGGGCGCGAGGCGCGCGACCTCCAGATCGCCGCCGAGGTGGCGAAGCAGCAAGCCTTGGACGCAAAGACTGAGTCCGACAGACAGCGGGACCAGGTGAGTCTGACCGCCTACGCGTCCGGGATGGGGCTGGCCCAGCGCGCCTGGGAAGAGAATAACGTCGTCCGCGCCCGCGAATTGCTCGCAGAGGTACCCAGCGAGGCGGCCGGCCGAAACCTGCGTGGGTTCGAGTGGTTCTACCTGTCCCGCGTGTGCCATCCCGACGAGCTGACCCTCGTAGGCCATGCAGGTTTTGTCTTTAGCGTGGCGTTTAGCCCGGACGGCCAGCGCTTGGCGTCGGGAAGCGCTGATAAGACCGTGAAGACCTGGGACAGCGCGACCGGCAAGGAACTGTTCGCCCTCAAAGGCCATGCCAATTGGGTCAGGAGCGTGGCGTTCAGCCCGGACGGCCAGCGCCTGGCGTCTGGGGGCTCTGACCAGACGGTGAAGATCTGGGACAGCGCGACGGGCAAGGAGCTGTTCACCCTCAAGGGGCACGCCGGTGAAGTGATGAGCGTGGCGTTCAGCCCGGATGGCCAGCGCCTGGCGTCGGCGGGCCGGGACCAGACCGTGAAGATCTGGGAGACTGCGACCGGCAAGGAGCTGTTGGCACTCAAGGGCCATGCCGACGTCGTTGCGAGCGTGGCCTTCAGCCCGGACGGCCAGCGCCTCGCGTCGGCGGGGGGCTTCGACCAGACGGTGAAGATCTGGGACAGCGCGACGGGCAAGGAGCTGTTCACGCTCAAGGGCCATGCCGTTTATGTCTGGCGCGTGGCCTTCAGCCCGGACGGCCAGCGCCTGGCGTCGGCGAGCGAGGACCAGACGGCGAAGATCTGGGACACCGCAACTGGCAAGGAGCTGTTCACCCTCAAGGGCCACGCAGGTTGGGTTGAGAGCGTGGCGTTCAGCCCGGACGGCCAGCGGCTGGCGTCGAGAGGCATTGACCAGACCGTGAGGATCTGGGACACCGCGACCGGCAAGGAGCTGTTCGCCTTGAAAGGCCATGCCGGTTCGGTGGGGAGCGTGGCGTTCAGCCCGGACGGCCAGCGCCTGGCATCGGCGAGCGGTGACCAGACGGTGAAGATCTGGGACAGCGCGACCGGGAAGGAGCCGTTCACCCTCAAGGGCCATGCAGCTCCGGTCTTTGGCGTGGCGTTCAGCCCGGACGGCCAGCGCCTGGCGTCGGGAAGCGCTGACAAGACCGTGAAGATCTGGGACACCGCCACCGGCAAGAAGTTGTTCGACTTGAGTGGCCACGCCGATCTGGTCACGAGCGTGGCGTTCAGCCCGGACGGCCAGCGCCTGGCGTCGGGAAGCACCGACAAGACGGTGAAGATCTGGGACAGCGCGACCGGGAAGGAGCTGTTCACCCTCAAGGGCCATGCCAGTGGCGTCACGGGCTTTGCGTTCAGCCCGGACGGCCAGCGCCTGGCGTCGGGGGGCTACGACAAGACGGTGAAGATCTGGGACAGCGCGAGCCGGAAGGAGCTGTTCACCCTCAAGGGCCATGCTGGTTGGGTCACGAGCGTGGCGTTCAGCCCCGACGGCCAGCGCCTGGCATCGGCGAGCGTTGACCAGACGGTGAAGATCTGGGACAGCGCGACAGGCAAGGAGCTGTTCACCCTCAAGGGCCACGCAGGTTGGGTCCAGAGCGTGGCGTTCAGCCCGGACGGCCAGCGCCTGGCGTCGGCGAGCAATGACCAGACGGTGAAGATCTGGGACAGCGCGACAGGCAAGGAGCTGTTCGCTCTCAAGGGTCATGCCGGCAACGTCGGTGGCGTCGCGTTCAGCCCGGACAGCCAGCGCCTGGCGTCGGCGAGTCACGACCAGACGGTGAAGATCTGGGACAGCGCGACCGGCAAGGAGCTGTTAGCCCTCAAGGGCCATGCCGGTGGGGTCTCGAGAGTGGCGTTCAGCCCGGACGGCCAGCGCCTGGCCTCCGGGAACGAAGATGGATCAATCAATCTATGGGAGACAATGAGTGTCTCTCGCGAAATCCAGCACCGTCGGGCGACCAACCAAATCGTGGCCGATCTCTTCGGACAGATGCCCCTGCGTGCCGATGTCTTGGAGCGGTTGCGAACTCTGCCCGACATGAGTCCGTCCCGCAGGCAAGAAGTCCTCGCTGTTGCCCAGGCGTATCCCGAAGATTCGTCGGCACTGAACAAACTCGCCGGGGAACTGGTAAGGCTGCCGGGCGGCGAATTGTCGGGCTATCGCAAGGCCCTGCGGTATAGCGAGGAAGCCTGTCAGCTTGAACCCGAGAATGGCGACTTCGTGAGTACGCTGGGCGTTGCCTACTATCGCGCCGGCAACTATGAGAAGGCGCTGGACGTGCTGTCGCGCTCGGACAAGATCAACGCGCTTAAAGAGAAAGGCTCTATTCCCGCGGACCTCGCCTTCCTCGCCATGACGCACCGGCAACTCGGCCACGCCAAGCAAGCACAGGCGAAGCTTCAGGTCCTGCGAGAGCGGATGAAGGATCCGCGCGCTGCGCGGATCGCCGGGGCTCCTGTCTTCTTGCGCGAAGCGGAAGAATTGCTGGCAAAGCCCAAGGCTCCCGGCAGCAAGTAAACGGGTGCGGGCGGCCCGAGGAAGAGTGCGATCGCTTCCGAGTGGGATCAGGTGGGCCCGATCGATGCATCGGGCGCGAGGCGTCCGCTAACGCCGGCTCGATTGGTACTAGCCGCTGCAAACTGCAAACTTAGCCACGGATCAAACACGGATTGAACACGGATAGAAACACGGATGGAGACACACACCAGTGAGCATGCGACCGGAGGCGCCGAGCGGGAATACCTGCTCCAGGAAACCGTACCCAAGGATCGAGTACACCTCGAATGCCGCGCCGATGATCTGTTCGGAGATCTCCCCGTGCTCGAGCGCCATGGCTCTTGTACCCCCATTGCGGTAATTGACCGGAACCCGCTCTTTGCCAGCCCGCATCCTATCCGTGTTCAATCCGTGTTCAATCCGTGGCTGAGTTTCCCCTTCTTCGTCTGTCGTCCCAGTGGCTCCGATCGGCCAAGCCCTCCCGCTCCACCATCGCGCGGCGGCGCAAACCAGGGACAGCTACATCGAACTGTTCCGTGCGCTCTCTGCCGGTGCCAGCACATCATTCGGGCTTGTGAACCTACCTTTAGCAGCGCCAAACGTTGGTGCACTTCCACGAAAATCCACCGTCAATCTTCCAAGTCCAAGATCAGGGGCTCTCCGCAAACGCGCAAGGTGCCGGCCGGGGGCGGGACGCCCACCACCTTCACCGCCGGGTTCAACAGCCCCGATGGCCTGGCCTTCGAGTCGGCTGCGGCTGCGCTAAGACCAGATCGCGACGGGCGCGAACACATCCGCCATGCGGGCAGGGTTCTGGATGCCCTGCTGCCTCATCCAGGAATCCGCCCTCTCCACTTGTGCTCGGCCCTCATCTCCCCCGAGGATCTCGCCCAGGCGGCGGCGTGATGCGGCGGCGTAAAGATTCATGTCGATGGCCTCGAGCTGAGTGACCGCCTCGGCGAACACACTCGCTGCTCGTGACGTGTCGCCCCGGGCGGCGGCGATCCCGGCGCGAATGGGGTAAGCGAGCGCCTTCGACCATGCCATCCCCTCGCGGTCGAGCCGCCGCGCGTCGCGCTCGGCACAGCGCAAGAGCGGGCGAGAGTCGGCCGCGCCCATCGCTGCCGCGAGCGCACAGCGGGCCCGCCTGTCGTAGAAGAAAATCCTGAGCCTCTGGATGCGCGTCAGGTGCGATCGAGCCAGGGACGGTACGTACCGAGTCGTGAGGAAGTTCCAGGCGTCCTGGTAATCCCCACGGTACATCCGGATCTGGACCTCCGCGCCGAACCACTCGTTGTGCTGGATATGAAAGCCTTGCTGAGTCCACTGGCCCAGGGCCTGGCGTAAGGTCGCCTCGGCCAATTCCGGGTCGTCTGCGGCGAGGCGGAGAGTCGACATGACGAAGGTGCTCAGGTTCGTCACCACGTGGCGATCACCGCGTTCCAGTGCCTCCTTGAGGACGACTGGCCAGCGGCGGCCCAGCTCGGCGAGCTCGCCCCGGAACTGGAGGCACCAGAGGGAAAAAAGAATCATCGCATCGAGTTCAAAAGTGACTCCCGTGCAACGCGTGCGGAAAATGTCTCGAGCCCGGTCGAGCAGCTCAACCGCCGGCTTCCATCGCCCGGTCATATACGCCGCAACTCCCCGCGCCGCAAACACCCCGCCCCAAATGTGGGGGTGATCAACCTGCTTTGCGATCTCCTCGGCAATTCGCACGAGCTTGGAAACACGGCGCTCGCTGCGCCCGCCCGCGAAAGAGACGTAGCTGGCCTCCGCGCAGATCGCCCGGCCGATCCGATACGGCTCACCCGCCCGCAGCGCCAAGAGCAGGCTCCGCGCCTGGAAGTCCGACGACCGGATCGGGTCGATCATTCCCAGACCGTTGGCCGCCGTCCAGCATACCTCGATTCGCGTCAGATCCTCCGCGGAGACCTGGCTCGAGTCGCGCGGGCGAAAATGGAGTCCACGCAATCGGATCTTGATCCGATTCAAGGCCAGGGACACGATGGCGCCTCGAGGAGTGGCTGGAAGGGTCATCCCGACGGCGTTCAGGACCGCACTGAGCTGCGCGTGTCCTTCGTCGAGGTGGCCCGTGCTCAGGAACTGCAAGGCGGCGCGCCGCCTGAGCTCGAAGGTCTCGGCGACTGTGGCTCCGGCGACCGCGGCGAGGTATTCCCTCGCCGCCTCGGGGCCGCGCCCGGCGTTCGCCAAGGCATCCGCGAGGCCCATTCGGAGCCGGCGCGCAGGTGCGTCGTCCCCGGGTCGCAGGTCCAGGGCCAGGCGGTACAGCTTGGCTGCGCGGTCGAAGGCCAGGGCCTCCGCCGCCTGCGCCGCCGCCTGCCCGTAATACATCCCCGCGCGGTCGTGTTGCCGGGACCAATGAAAGTGGATGGCCAGGACCTCGGGATCGGCCCGGCCCGAGGACTCGAGCACCTGCGCGAGGCTTCGGTGGTGGCCCTCGAGCGCCATCGGTGGGACGTGGGCGACCACGGCCTCGCGGACGCGGTCGTGGTAGGTCTCGATTTCGTCACGCTCCGCAGGCCCGGTGCTGCGGATCAGCCGGCCCGACCGCAGGAGGTGTAGTGCCTTCTGCTCGCCGGCTCCCAGGAGGGCGGCTCGGGAGGCGTCGGCCTCTCCGAGCGGCCGGCCCGATACGGCGACGATCTCCAAGAGGCGCCGTGCGTCCTCCGGCAACCGCCGGACGCGCGCCCAGAGCACCTCGTCAAAGACCACCGCATCGGCCCCCGACCCTCGGTGCAAGAGGCCGGTATCGGCCTGCACATATCGCACGAGCTCAGCGACGAAGAACGGGTTACCGCCCGACTCGCGGGCAATCGCCGCGGCGTGGGCGCGGCCGGGCTCGTCCAGGCTGCCCAGCAGGGTCAGGGCCAGGCCCTCGGCGTCCGCGGGCTCGAGCGTCCCCAAGGCCAGCACCCGGCGGTCCATGCTGGGGCTTCCCCGTTCGTGGACCTCGAGCAGTGCTCGCAAGAGCGGACTGGTCGCCGCATCGTCGCTGCGGTAACAGCCCAAAAGGAGGAGCCGTGGCCCGTTGGGTGGACGGAGGAGTTCGGAGAGCAGGACCGCGCTGTCGGAGTCGCCCCATTGCAGATCATCGATCGCCAGGACCAGCGTGCGCCGGTCTCCCAGGCGGGCCAGGAGCTCACGAAGGGCGCGAAAGGCCCGGCGCCGCAGCTCCTGCGGGTCGGGGACAAGGGAGTCGAGCCGTGACGCCGTCGCGACCGCCTCGGCCTCCCCCAGCGTTGGGAAGACCCGGACCAGGGATCGGATGTCGCCGGGCAAAAGCGCTGCGCCTCCCAGAGCGGCAGGCGATTCAGGTATTGACTCAGAGCATCGACGACACTGTCGAGCGCCTTGTAGGGCACCGACTCCTGCTCGTAGCACCGGCCCGCGAGGACAACGGCCTGGTCGCGACCGATCAGCTCGTCCAGGAAGTGCCGGACCAGGGCGGTCTTGCCGACACCCGAAGGGCCATGGATGTAGAGGGCTACGGTCTGGCCTCGGGCCACGTCCGCGAATGCGGCCTCCAGGGACTCGAGATCTCGGCGCGGCCGACCAAAGGCGCTCGCTGATGCCGAGATGGCAAAAGGGGGATCGCGATTCTCGGCGCGCCCGTGCGGCTCCCCAGGCGGAGGAGCACATCGCGGCCCGTGGGCCGCGCCCGGGATCGCGCCTGAGCAGGTCGACACACAGCACGTTCAAGTCGTCGGGGACACCGGCCACCAGCTCCGATGGTGCGGGCGGATCGAGCCGCAGCTTGTCGATCAGTATTTTGTGAGGCCGGCCCAGGAAGGGAGGGTGGCCGGTGAGCACCTCGTAGAGCATCGAGCCCAAGCTGTACCAGTCGCTGGCCGGGGAGACGGGCAGTCCTGCGGCCTGTTCCGGGGCCATGTAGGCGCTGGTGCCGAGGACGTATGGCACCAAGCTCTGGTGCAGCCCCGACGCCCCCAGGTCCGCGGCGAGCCCGAAGTCAAGAATCACGAGCCGGCCCTGTCTGGTCACCAGCACGTTCGAGGGTTTCAGGTCGCGGTGGAGCTTGCCCGCCTCATGGAGAACGGCGACCCCCTCGGCCAGTTGCAAGAGGGCGATTCGCAGCCGAGCCAGGACAGCCGGCGACAGGCTGAATCCGCGATGAGCTCGAACGCGGGGGCCCGCCTCGACCTGCTTCAGGTCGAAGGGTTCGGTGTCGCCGAGTACACTCTGGGTCGAACCTGGAGCCCCCGGTAATGATGGGCTCGTCGGTCCCAGGTCGTCGGACGTCTGCGGGAGCGGGGCTGTCTGCTCGATCCCCCATCGCACAAAGGTGAGGAAATCGACCCCTTCGACGAGCTCCATGGTGAAAAACCAGCTCGGACCGTCCGCGGTGAGCTCATGGAGCGCCACCAGGTTGGGATGGGACACGTCGGCCAGGGCTCGGAACTCTTGCTTGAAGCGGAGGATGGCCGTGGAATCGTGCCGCTTCAGGGTCTTCAAGGCCACCGCCACGCCGCGCTTCTCGTCGAACGCCCGGTAGACGACTCCCATGCCACCACGGCCCAGCTCGCTTTCGATGCGATAGCCACCCAGCCGCTTTGGGCAGCCGGCAGCTCCGGCGGGTTCGCCGCTCGTGCTGCGGCTTGCGGGCGACTCGGCAACGCTGGTAACCGGGGAGGTACCTTCTGACGCGTCAGGCCCCAGCGTTTCCATGGTCAAGAAGGCGGGGAAGAGGTCGATGATCTCGTCGGCCAGGTCTGGGAGAGCCTGGGCGTACTCCTCGGGGGTGGGCTGCTCGCCCAGGCGGCGGCGCGCGTTGAGTTCCGCGGCCAAGAGGTCGCAGAGCAGAGCCGGGCGGTACGCGTCGGCGATCTGGCCGAGGACCTCCTCGATCCGCGGCGGCTCACCCGCCTGCCAGGCCGCCTCGAATCCGTCACAGATCCGGTCGATCTGGTCGAGTACGGCCAGGGGCAGCGCGGTGCGATCGGGTGTCCTCTGGGCGCTCGATGAGGCGATCTCGTTCCCGGCGAGCCAGCTCCTGCGGATCAACTCGACCTTGCGGGCGATGGTGCGCAGGCTGCACCCGAGTTGATCGGCGACCTCCTTGTTGGAGTACCCTTCCATCCGCAGCCGCGCGACGACCCGGAGGGACTCATCGCGGAGCATCCCGAGCAGGAGGCGGCACTCGTCGGCCACCTGCGCGGCGAACTCGGGCGTCGGCTCGGCCCCGGCGAAGCACACCGGTTCCCCTTGGAGAGAAGCGGTGTCAAGCGCAACGGGTATGCCCCGGACTAAACCCGCGCCGCGTTTCTGGCGCCCCTCGCGACGGACCTGGTCGATGGCCTTGCGCTCGGTGATCACGACCAGCAGCCGCCAGAGGTCATCGCGGTCATCGAGCCGAGGATAACGTCCGCGGGCGGCACCGCGGACGAAGCTGTCGAAGGCGCTCAGGGCAGCGTCTTCCTCGTCGGCCACGGTCCGGGGCGCACCGCGGAGCCGGTCGCGAGCCAGCCGGACCAGGGTCTCGAAATAGCGCTGCCAGAGCTTCTGGGCGGCGTCGGCGTCCCCAGCCTTGAGGGAGGCGATCCAGACGGTAACGGAGTCCTCAATCTCGCCGGCCATGCAGTAGTTCCCAGGTTGCGGGATCGAGCCGCCCGTGACGGCGTGATTCTGCCGCATTCTAACGCGTCCGCCGGTACCAGTCTCAAAAAATTCTTGCCGCTGGGGTGGCATTTCCCGGCGATGGCTGTGGATGAGGATGTTGTGGGCCAGATTTTCCTTGGGCGGAAAAATCGGAGGGCCGGGGAGGTTCCGCCGTCCAGCAGGTCTGTCCCCGGCCCGGTACCATCCCGGCGCTCGGTCTGCGCGCCGGGGCGATGGCGTTGTGATTGTACCGCAGACCAGCTCCCGAAAGGAGAAGCATCATGTTGTTCACTTCCTGGCTGCGAAACTCGAGCCGCTGGGCCCCCGCAGCGCGGCGGCGCACACAAACGTCCTCTCGTCCGCGGGCCAGATTCCGCCCGAGAATGGAAGCGATCGAAGATCGCTGCTTGCTCAGCGGCTACCAGCAAACGAATCTGGTGGGCTACCAGTCCGACATGGCGCACTTGACCGACTCCAACCTGAACGGCTGGGGCATGGCTTCCCTGCCGGACGGGTCTTTCGTTGTGTCCAACACGTTCACCACCGGGCTGGCCACGTTTTATAGCAGCTCCGGCCGCGTGCTCCCGCAGACGATCACCATCCCGGGGTCGGCATCGCCGGTCATCGATCAGGCGCTCGGGATCGGTCCCGGCGGCCATCCCACCGGCGTGGTCTACAATCCGACGAATCACTTTGTGATCTCGGAACATGGCAAGTCCGCACCGGCGTGGCTGATCTTCGATTCGCTCGACGGCACCATCAGCGGCTGGAACCCCTACGTCGATCCGACGCATGCGATCGTCATGGCGGACAATGGCGCCGCCGGCGACGCCTACACCGGGCTCGAAATGGCCCAGAACAGCCAGGGGCATTATGTCCTGTATGCGACCGATTTCACCCAGAACCGCGTGGAGATGTTCAATGGCGACTTCCAGCCCATCGGCTCGTTCACTGATCCGACCGTGACGAGCATTGAGCCAAGCTTTGGCGCCTGGTCGGTGCAAGCCGTGGGCGACGAGCTCTATGTCACCTTCGCATCTCTCGCGAATACTCATGGCGGCGTGGTGGACGTGTTCGATACGGACGGCAACCTGCTCACGCCCCAGCATTTCGCCGCCAACGCCTTCGACGCGGGCCCGCTGGAAAACCCCTGGGGAATCATCCAGGCTCCGGCGAACTTCGGCGCGTACAGCAACGACCTCTTGATCGGCAACGTGGCGGGGGCCGGCAACATCAACGTTTTTGACCCGTCCACCGGCGCCTACCTCGGACAGCTCGACCACCCGGACGGCACCCCGATCGCCATCACCGGGCTGTGGGACCTGGAATTCGGCGACGGCACGGCGCACGGCGGCAACACCAACCAGCTCTTCTTTGATGCAGGGCCCAACGCGCCGGGCGTGTCCATCAACGGCCTCTTTGGCGCGATCCAGCCGGCCGGACACCAGGGCGGCAAAGGCGGCCGCGATCACGTGCGCTCACAGCACGTACGGCAGACGCTCACCCGGCAGCAACCGCGGCTGGTCGTGCAACACGCCCACGCCGACCGGCAGGGCGCGGGTGCGACGGCGGCCCCGTAGGCGTAGCCGCGCCGCGGCGCCGGTTTTCATCGAGGCGATCCCCGATTCGGACCCGAGGGACGAGGTTCGCTCTGTCTGCAGAGCTGTCGGTGCCGTTGAAAACTGGCTCCCTCTCCCTCAGGGAGAGGGCTGGGGTGAGGGGTCGCATTTCAGCAGCCACTCGTTGCAGCAAGAGCCACGCGATTGGCGAACAGCCGAGCGAACGAAAGCCCAGCCTTGGGTGTACGCCGGCCCTCACCCCAGCCCTCTCCCCCAGGGAGAGGGAGCCAGTAATGCGCAACAAAAAGCTGCCCCATGAGTTCGGCGGTTGCCCCCGAGTTCCGGTGTGTTTTCATCAGCGCAGGGTCGCCCCGGACGATTGCTCCCCAGGTCTCCTTGAACCATTCCACGGAGTCACCCGACATGAAGAACCTTCAATTCGCGAATCTGCGCCGGAGGATCCGGTCCCGGTCTGCTCGGGCGTACCGCCGTCAGACCCAGGTCGAGGCACTGGAGAGCCGCACGATGCTTAGCGGGACGGCCGCGCCACTGGCGACCTACGACCAGATCCCCATGAGCTTTGAAGTCAACCAGGGACAGACCGATGCCCAGGTCCAGTATCTGGCCCAGGGCGCCGGCTACACGCTGTTCCTCACTCCCGAGGAAGCCGTCCTGAGCCTCGGGGCGACCACTGCCGGCCTAGCACAACCGTCGCCGGGGGCCGTGTTGCGGATGCGGCTTGCTGGCGCCGCCGCGACGCCGCAACTGGTGGGGCAAGATCCGCTCCCCGGGACGAGCAACTACATCATGGGCAACAACCCAAGCCAGTGGGTCACGAGCGTGCCCAACTTCGCCCGGGTGGAGGAGCCGGGCGTCTATCCCGGCGTCGATCTGGTGTACTACGGCAACCAGCAGCAGTTGGAGTACGACTTCACGGTCGCGCCGGGAGCCGACCCGGGGGTGATCCGGCTGGCCTTCTCGGGGGCCGAGTCGATGGCACTCGACGCCCAGGGCAACCTCGTCTTGCACACGGCCGCGGGCGACGTCGTCGAGCATGCGCCGGTGCTCTACCAGGAGAAGGGCGGCGCCCGCCAGGCCGTCGCGGGCAACTACGTGCTGGAGCCGGACGGCCAGGTCGGCTTCGCGGTGGGAAGCTATGACCCCAGCCAGCCGCTGGTCATCGATCCCACCCTGGTGTATTCCACCCTCCTGGGCGGCGACGGCAATGACCAGGGCAATGCGATCGCCGTGGACCAGGACGGGAATGTCTATATCACCGGATTCACCGATTCGGACAACTTTCCGGAGACCGGCGATGGCGTCCCGGGGAACCTCGGCAGCCAGAACATCTTTGTGTCCAAGCTCAATGCCGCCGGCACGGCGCTGGTCTACTCGACCTACGTGGGCGCCGACGTGAGCTCTCAAGCCAACGGGATCGCCGTGGACTCGGCCGGTGACGCCTACATCACCGGATTCCACCGAGTCGGACAACTTCCCGACCACCGCCGGTGCCTTCCAGACGGATGGCTTCAGCGGCGCCTTCGTGGCCAAGCTCAATGCCACCGGTTCGGCGCTGGTCTACTCCACCTACCTGGACGGCGGTGACGATGGCACCAGTCAAGGCAACGCGATCGCCGTGGACTCCTCCGGCGACGCCTACGTCACGGGTGCCACCACTTCCTTCGACTTCCCAACCACCTCCGGCGCCTTCCAGACGGATAACGAGGACGGCGGCGCCTTCGTGGCAAAGCTCAACGCCACTGGTTCGGCTTTGGTCTACTCGACCTGCCTGGGCAATAACGGGGATTCCGGCAACGGGATCGCCGTGGACTCTGCCGGCGACGCCTACGTCACGGGAACGACCAGTCTCAACGACTTCCCGACCACCGCCGGCGCCTTTCAGACAGTGCGGGAGGGTTTCTACGCCACTGCCTTCGTGACCAAGCTCAATGCCGCCGGTTCGGCGCTGATTTACTCCACCTACCTTGGCGGCAATGGCTACGATCAAGGCAACGGGATCGCCGTGGACTCGGCCGGCGACGCCTACATCACGGGAACGACCGGTTCTACCGACTTCCCAATCACCGCCGGCGCCTTCCAGACCGTGAACGGTGACAACGATGCCTTCGTGACGAAACTCAATGCTGACGGTACGGCGCTGGTCTACTCCACCTTCCTCGGCGGCAGTGGTTACAGTCAAGGCAACGGAATCGCCCTGGACTCATCCGGCGACGCATGGATCACGGGATCGACCCAATCGGCCGACTTCCCGACGACTTCCGACGCCGTGCAATCCGATTTCTTCGAAAACTTCGACGCCTTCGTTTCGGAGCTCAACGCCGACGGCACGGCGCTCGAGTACTCGACCTACCTGGGCGGCGCTGACGACAGCGACAACGGTAATGTTGACTCCGGACAAGCCATCGCCGTGGACTCGGCCGGCAACATCTACGTCACGGGGCATGCCAGCCCGGGCAATTTCCCGATCGAGAACGCGCTTCAGTCGACCCAGGGCGGTGGCGCCGGCGATGCCTTCATCGCGAAGTTCGCGTTCGGTCAAGGTCAAGTCACGACGTCCGCTGACACCACGACGCTCAGGTCCTCCCAGAGTTCTTCGACCCTCGGCGAGATGGTCACCTTCACGGCCACCGTGGCGCCCGCGTCCGGAACGACGGGCACGCCGACGGGTACGGTGACCTTCGAGGAGGGGACGACCGTGCTGGGGACCGCCACGCTGGGCACGAGCGGCACGGCCACCTTCTCCGCCGCGACCCTGGCCGTGGGCTCGAACACCATCACCGCCGCCTACAGCGGCGACGCCAACTTCGTTACCTCCAGCGGGACGACGGTCGAGGCGGTCAGCCAGGCGGGGTCGACCACGGCCCTCGCCGCGTCGCCCAACACCGTGACCGCCGGCCAGGCGGTCACGTTCACGGCGACCGTGACGCCCGAGGCGGGTTCGACGGCCACACCGACGGGCAGCGTGACGTTCGAGGAAGGGCGAGCGGTGCTGGGAACTTCCGCGCTCGACCACGGCGTGGCCACCTTCTCCCTTGCGAGCCTGGCTGTGGGCTCGAACTTGATCACCGCGGTTTACAGCGGCGATGCCAACTTCGCCACGGCCAGCGGCGTCACCACGGTGACGGTCAACGCCCCGCCGGCCACCAGCGACGGTCCCCGGCTTACCCGCGTCCAGCGCTTCGGATTCCACACCATGCCGACGACGGTGGTTCTCACATTCGACCAGCCGCTCGATCCCGGGTCAGCCGAGGACGTCCGAAACTATGTCATCCTCGATCCCAGCGGCCATCGGGTCCGCATCAACCGGGCGGTGCTCGACGCGACTGGCCACACGGTCACGCTGCATCCGGCCCAACAGATCAGCATCCACCAGCCCTACCAGTTGATCGTCAACGGTGCGGGGCCAGGCGCCGTGAGCAACATGAGCGGCCAGCCCCTCGACAGCATGGACGCGGGCCAACCGGGCACGAGCGACCACGTCGTCCTGACCTGGCGCCAGCTCGTGCTGGGGGAAGTGTCAGAGGCGTTCCGGATTCGATATGGGCTCGTTCCCAAAGTCCCGCGAGCCAAGATCCCTTCCGGTGTTTCGTCGCCGAAGGCCGCCTTGGGGAACCGGGCGGGCGAAAACGGGGACCGAGGCGAAGGGGGCGAAAACGGGGACGGGACTGGTACGCAAATGAGGAAAATGGCGTCGCCCAGCGAGGGCGCGTTCGTCAAGCGCTGACCGGAGCCCTGCACGGCCCTCTGCCATCGCGGGGAGCGCCTCATCCCGGAACCCGATGAATCGAATCCCGAAAGGAGCCATCGATGTCGAGCCCTGATTTCCAGCACCTGCGCTTGAGCATGGTCAAGGACGTCGCGGTGGTCGAGATCCGCACCAGGGATCTGCAGGGTCCGATACTGGCCCGGGAGCTCGGCACCGAGCTGGCCCTGGTGGCCGCCCAGGAATGGGCGCGGCGGCTGCTGGTCAACTTTCGCCGGGTCAGGTACGTCGGCAGCACGGGCTTCGCGGCGCTGTTCAAGTTGGTGAGCCGGGCCCGGGCGGAGGGCCGGGAGGTGAAGCTGTGCGGGATGGAGACGGGCGTGCGGCTCGGGGCCGAGATCGTCGGCCTGGAGAAACTCGTCGAGATCCACGACGACGAGGCCGCGGCGCTCCGGACCTTCGCGAGGGCCTGAGAGAAACTTGGTGTCAGATCGGACCTCGAGAAGAAGCGGAACCGTGATACGTGGCCAACGGCGACGGGGGCACGGTTCGCGGCCGTCCTCAGGCCAAGGGCGCCGCCGGTCAGCCTCCCGCGCGGGCCATCCCGGTCAATTCGAAAGAAAAAACCGACCCGCCCTGGCGCTCTTGGCCCACGGATTTCGCATTGGATCGCGGGCGACGAGCGGCGGGCTCGATCCGCGGCTTTAGCTACGACAGGTCGGACGTCGATGGAGGAATAACCGATGAGTCTCGCATCCTGGTTCTCTTTCCTGCGGCAGCCGCGCCGCTTCACCCGGACCCGGGCTCGCGGCAACCGCCGGCGCGCACTCCATCGCAGGGCATCGTGTGAAGCGCTCGAAGACCGCCGGTTGCTGTCGACGGCGACGGTGAGTTTCACCAGCCACGGCGAGACAGTGAACGAGAGCGCCGGCACCTTCAACATACCCGTGACCGTCTCGGGCACCCCCGACGGCGTGCCCACGGTCTCCCAGTTCTCCTCAGGGTTCAGTGGTCCCTTTGCACTGGCCGTCGACGCGGACGGCTACGTCTACGTCGCCAACGCGTTCGCCGGCACGGTGACCAAGGTGCCGCCCGGAGGCGGCTCAGGGAGCACCTTCGCCACGGGGTTCAAAATTCCCGACGGCTTGGCCTTTGACGGCGCCGGCAACCTGTACGTGGCCGACAGCGGCACGAACACGGTGGACGTGGTACCGCCCGGGGGCGGGCTTGGCAAGACATTCGCCACCGGGCTTACCGGTCCCACCGGTTTGGCCTTCGACTCGGCTGGCAACCTCTACGTCGCCGACAACGGCGTCGACGGCGCGGGGACCACGGTTAGCGTGGTGGGGCCGGCGGGCGGGAAGGCCACCACCTTCGCCACCGGGCTTGCCGGCCCGCAGGCATTGGCCTTCGACTTGGCCGGCAACCTCTACGTCGCCAACTTCGACAACGGCACAGTGAGCACCGTAGCGCCCGGGGGCGGGCCGGCCAAGACCTTCGCCACGGTGGCGCCGCAGGCAATGCTCACCGGTCTGGCGTTCGACTCCGCCGGCAACCTTTACGTCGCGGATAGCGTATCCGCCATGGTCTACCGCGTGTCGCGCGGGGGCGTAGCCACGGCCTTTGCCTCTGACTTTAGCAGTCCCACCAGCCTGGCCGTCGCCGGCGGCAGCATGTATGTCGGCAACAACGGCAATGGCACGGTGAGCCAGGTTACCGAAAACGTGAACGTACCGTTTGAGCTCGCCGGAACCGCGCAGCCCGGCGTGGCCTACAGCGCCATCACGACCGGTCCGCTGACGTTTGGGATCGGGCAGACCACCGAGGACATCACCGGCACGCTGCTCTCCGACCCGGGCCCCAACCAGACGCTCACATTGATCCTGGACGCGCCCATGGGGGGTGCTGTCGTGGGCAGTCCGTCGGTCTACACGCTGACGATCACCGAACCGGCGATCGTGCAGTTTGGCGCCGGCGGCGAGTCGGTGAGCGAGAGCGCCGGCAGTTTCGACATCCCCGTGACCCTCGCGGGCACGCTGAGCGACGCCCCGACTGTCTCCCGGTTCGCGTCCGACTTCAACTCGCCCGGCTTCCTGGCCGCCGACGCCGCCGGCAACTTGTACGTTGCGAACGTCGGCGACGGCACGGTGACCGAGGTCAGCCCTGGAGGGAAGGTCAGCCCGTTCGCATCCGGGTTCAAACTTCCCTTGGGTCTGGCCTTTCACGCCGGCAATGTCTACGTGGCCGACGCCGGCACCGACACGGTGTACAAGGTGACGGCCGCGGACGCGACGCCGATCGCCGTCGCCTCCGGGTTCAACAGCCCCAGCGGTTTGGCCTTCGACTCGGCCGGCAATCTGTACGTGGCCAACCTTGACGGCGGCACGGTGAGCGAGGTGCCGGCCGCAGGCGGGAAGACCACGACATTCGCTACCGGGCTCAATGGTCCCATTGCGTTGGCCTTTGACTCCGCCGGCAACCTGTACGTGGCCAACCTTGACGACGGCACGGTGAGCAAGGTGTCGTCCGCGGACGCGACGCCCACCGTCTTCGCTTCCGGGTTCAACAATCCAATCGGTCTGGCCTTCGACTCGGCTGGCAACCTTTACGTCGCCGACAGTGAAAACAACTCGGTGGACGAGGTGCCGCCCACGGGTGTGGTCACAACCTTCGCCCCCGGGTTCGACGGCCCCACGGGGCTGGCCATCGTCGCCGGGGACATGTACGTCACCAATGGCGGCAACAACACGATGAGCCAGGTCACCCAAACCGTGGCCGTGCCATTTTCGCTCGGGGGCACCGCCGCCGCGGGCGTTGCCTATAGCGGTGCCACGGCCGGTGTGCTGATTTTCGGGATCGGTGAGACCACCCTGGACATCACCGGCACACTTCTCGCCGACCCCGGCCCCAGCCAGTCGCTGACAGTCACCCTGGACCCGCCCGCGGGCGGCGCGGTCCTGGGCAGTCTGTCTTTCAATACGCTGACGATCAACGAGCCGGCACACGGGTCGACGCCTCCACAGACGTCGCTGCCGCCTGTGTTCATCGGCGAGCAGCGGGTCTTTTCCGGCAAGGGGAAGCATAAGAAGTTGGTCGGGTTTGAATTTCTTTTCAGCGGTGCGCTCGATCAAACTGACGCCCAATCGACGGGCAACTATCACGTGACCCAGAAGAACGGCAAGCAGGTCAAGGTGCTCCGGGTCGAGTCCGCGGTCTACAACCCCAGCAACTTCAGCGCCACCATCTCCGTTGCCGGGTTCAACACCGGCAAGGCGGCAAAAGTCACCGTCGGGGGGCTGGAGGGAGCCAACGGGGCGGCAATTCCCCAGATCAGCAGCGGCCTCTGAATGAGAGGACATGCATCGAATCCAACGTGGTGTCTGGCGAGCGTCGGGCAATTCGAAACCGGAGGGTGGTACGATGAACTGCAAAAGAGATCGTTTTGGAAGTCGATTCGTCGTGAAGGTCAGCGTGATCCTCGCCTCTTGGCTCGCCGCCGGAGCAGTCCAGGCGCCCGCCCAGGAAGGGCTCTCGCACGCCGAGGACCCGGCGCTTTCCCGGCGGCTCAAGAGGATCGATCAGGACAAACTGCTTCTGGGCGATTACACACTCCGGGAGGTCACCGAGAACGGCCGCCACCTGTTCACGACACCCTTCACCCAAGCCGATGGCTACGGAGAGGGGGGCAAACCGGATGGCGGGGGCGGGTTTCTGATCGGTCCGCGGGAGACGGCCTTCCGCCAGAACCTCGATGCCTTCCGCATCCAGACCCAGTCCGCGCTGTCGAGCGACCAGCTCCGCCAGTTCCTGAACTTTCCGGTGCCGGAGGTCAATCCGAGTACGCGGAAGATTGTCTTCCCGTATGTCCGGCTCAACGGGCTCGATTCTCAAAGCTGCTGGGAGTGCCACAACTTCATCGGCACGGAGCGTCTGCCCGACAGCCGCACCGATGCGCTCTCTCGGAAACAGAGCACAAGCGGCGGCGCGGCGGGATTCGCCGGCAACGCGTTCATCAACGCCAACTTACCCAACCCGATCTTCATGTTCGTCCGCAATCCGCCCCACATGTTCGGCAGCGGCTACGTCCAGCAAGTTGCGGAGGAGATGACCCTGGATTTACTCGGGCTGCGGACGATCGCCCTGAAAGACGCGCTCGCCAGTCCAGGGGTTGCGGCATCGCAACCGCTCCAGGCCAAGACGATTGACTTCGGCTTCTTTGTCGTAACTTACACCGGCGACCCAGCCAACAAGCCGGGACTACAGACAGTCATCAACGCGTTGAACAATCAACCGGGCCAGAACCCGCCGGGCTTCCAGATTCAGTGGGACAGGATTCAGGGCGTCAGCGTGGACCTGGCTGTCCGACCATTTCAGTTCAAGGGTATCGCTTCGAATATGCGCAACTTCGTCCGCGACGCTTGCAATTTCCATTTCGGAATGCAACCACGCGAGACCAATCCCGGCTTTGACACACCAAGCGAGAACCACGACCCGGACAATGACGGGATTCCTGATGAGCTCACCCTCGGCGACGTCTCGGCCATGACGGTGTACGCGCTGACGGTTCGACCCCCGTTTGAGGCGCAGTCCCGAGATGAAGCGGAAAATGGTTTGGCCAGGCGAGGGCGGAATCTCTTCGAAGGTAAAGAGATATTCACCAAAGCCGTATCGTGCGCATGCTGCCACACGCCCTCGCTTCGCCTGATCGACCCCATCGCCGTCGTCCAGGACCCCCGCAAGGAGCGCCGCGAAGTTCGGACCGGAGCAACTGGTCGGCAATGGAATTGGGCTGTCGGCTCAACTGACGTCGAGCGCAGCTCCCAGTCGTACGCCGGTTCATGGCGCTCGACCCGGTCGCCGTGGTTGGGAACCAAGATGCTAGCTCGGCGCTGAACGCGTTGCACCGGGCATGGACAGCGCATGCGCTGTCCTTCTTCGGACTGCCGAATAACCAGCTCGACGCCTATGCGTTCAACCTCACGACCCTGATTCCTGCGAACCGGCTGCCGAATTCACCGCCGGAACCGAGGGCGCTCTCGGAGACACAACCGAGGTTGCCCGCCTCCGGCCAGTCCTCAGGAAACCGCGTCGAGCCGAGCGCCCAGGCGCCGACGAAAATACAGCCGAGGCTGCCCGCCTCCGGACATTCCATCGAGGTTCCCCTGTTCAGCGACTTGCGTCGTCACAAGATGGGTAAGGGTTTGAAGGAACGCGACGGCTTCCGCCAGTCGACCGACGTCGCAGGAATCGTTGTACCGGAGGACGAATTCCTCACCCGGCCGCTATGGGGCGTCGGCGACACCGGCCCATGGCTGCACGACGGTCGCGCACCAGTCGCTCGAAGAGGCCATCTTGCTGCACAGGTCCGACGGAAGCGAGGCGAACGATGTCATCGATCTCTTCACGAATCTATCTCGTGGCGATCGGGACGCGATGATCAAGTTTCTGCTCACCCTGAGGTTGCCGCTCGACCCGCGCTATGAGTTCGATGACTACCGTTAGCTCGATCCTTCTGCAGGCGTTCCGTGGGCAACTTGCTCGATGATCACGCCCCGCAGTTGCAGGGGGCGGCGCGGTGACCGCAGGACACGAAGGACAGGCAAAGCGCGAGCAGGTCAATTCCGCCGCGGGACTTCAACCGGTTCGCGCCGCGAGCTCACGAGTCCCGAGTCGGCTGTTCGCGCGAGGCTCTCGGGACAGACAAATCCTGGCGGCGAACCGGAAGGACAGGCCTCGCAGGGGTCGGCGCCACTCGGGGAATCGAAGGGAAGTCGACGGGAAGACCAGGCATTGGAGACGGCGGCGCCACCCGGCGAACGAATCAGATCGACCGCCGTAGACTTTGTGTAGCAAGATGGTTTGGTTTGCTGCATGGCCCCCGCATTCGGCCAACAGTGCCCTGGTGGCGAGGCAGAGCGCTTGCGCGCGGATTTGGTAAAGCGGCGGGATGGATGTGCTGTCGCGTTGGCTGTCCTTCGTCTCTTGGATGGATGTGCTGCCGCATTGCCTGGCCTTCGTCTCGCCACATTCAGCGAGCGAGCCGGAGGCCAGCGGGTCCGCCGCTCCCAGCCGACGCGCTACGACTTCGGCCGGGGTGATTCTCGGTAGGGCTTCTTCTCACGGTAGAGCGTCAGCCGAGTGCGGTAGTCGGCCTTCCGCTTTTCGTCGCTGAGGAGCTCGATCGCCTTCGACTGCCACTGGACGGCGGCGGCGAAGTCGCCGGCCTCGGCGCAGGCGGTGGCGAGTGTGTTCATGTCGTTGGGCTCTTTCCATCCCGAGAGTTCGCACGCCCTGGTCGCCGATTCGACGGCTCGCTTTCCGTCGCGGTATTTCGCATCGTGGCACGTCGCCCAGATCCAGGCACGGCCGTTGTAGGAGCGGGCGTCGCTCGGGTCGAGTCGGATGACCTCGTTGAAATCGGCAATGGCCTGGTCGTACTTCAGCTTGGTCACCCAGGCGTTGCCGCGGTTGTCGTAGGCGCGGGCGTCATCCGCCTGGGCGAGAGCGGATGTCGGGACCGCGGGATCATGACATCCGATGAACGACAGGCTGACGCTCGCCAGGATGAGCGTCCTGGCCGCTGGCCGGAAGTGTCCGGTTCGCCGATTCGCCGCGTGCCGGGAGCCGTCCCGCGCCTCCTCGTCGTGCGAAGACATGGTTTCCAGCTCCTCGCCGCCTGAACTGTGACGATCCGATCTTGTGCCGACACGTCTGGGCCCGACGGTCTGTTCTTCCGGCCGCGGCTGTCGGCTGTCGCCGCGGAGCTTGCGCAGGTGCTTGCAGGTCCGGCGCTCGATCGCCACCGACTGGTTGCGCCACGCCGGGCAAGTACAAGAATACATGCCGCCGACGTTCTTCAGCACATACGACTTCGCTCCCGAGCCCTTCATCTCCGCCGATTCGCCGTCGTTCAGGTCGCCCATCGTCGTCCCTCCACGGTTTGACCACAACGCCGACACCTCCCGGCACAACGTGTACATTTTATCAGATGGTGTCGGTCAGGTGGAGCACGGGTTCACGGCGATCCCGGACGGTCGCGCGGCCTGGGCGGGCCGCTGGGGCCCTCGGCCTCGGCCCGGAGGACATCGAGCTCGAGGAGCGGCCTCCAGGTCGGCTGGAACCGCTTGGAATCAAAGCTTGTCCCCAAAACCAGAGACACGGTTTCGCGGCTCCTCTGGAGGACCATCCGGTCCGCGGCGTTGCTCAACACGCCCAGCACCTGCGGATCGGCGGGATCGGTCCGGCGCGGTCGAGCCAGCGGACGGCCTTGTTGCGCCAGGCGGTTGAGCCATCGCCGTGGTCGAGCCGGGCCTCGACGAGGGCCATGAGGAACCACTCGCGCGGGGTGCCGGTGGCGCGCTCCGGGGTGACGTCCTCGGCCTTCGGTGCGGCCTGGGCCTGCTGGCCGGGCAAACTGCCGATCCCGAGCGGGCTGTAGGCGATCAACGACCTGCGGGCCGACTGGAGCGCGGCCTCAAGATGGCCGGCGCGGTACTGCGCGAACGCCAGCGCGCTCTGCAAGCCTGAATCGGAGCGGAAAAACCTCGCCGCGTGCTCCAGGAGCTTGATGAGAGCTTCCGGGTTGTCCAACCCGTCGGGCCGGAGCGTAGCGGCGTGGACGGCCGCAATCGCGGTCGGCGAAACCTGGAAGACTCGCGGGAGTGGTGTGAACAGCGGGGTGCAGGCCGCGCGATAAAGGTCGCGATGACCCAGCCGTGCGGACAGCACGGCCAGCGAGATCTTCGCCTCGATGTCGGCCGGTTGGTGCTGGACCGCGACAGCGAAATCGGCGGCGGCTGCCGCGTAGCGGCCCAGCCGCGCCTCGGATTCCGCCCGGCGCCTGCGCAGGTCGACGTCGTTCGGGGCAGCCGCGATCAACGGATTGAGATGCACAAGGGCGGCGAACCGGTCGCCGGCCGATTCGGACTCCCGGGCTTTACGACGATGCCAGTCGAGCGCCGACTCGGCGGGCTGTTCGGGCAGTTCGGGCTGCCGGCCGTGGAAGTCAGACCAGGCTTGGCCGAGCTCGTCCGCCGGGAAGGAGACCGGGGCGCCGGCGGGATCGATGCGGCGGCCGGAGAACAGTCCCGAGAGCCGCACGAGGTCTCCGGCCGGCGTCGGGCCGGGGGTCAGGTCCCAGAGGATCACGCCGGATCGTGTGAAGGCCATGACGTGGGCCCGGTCGCAGAGTCGGACCTGTTCGGTGGCCCCCACCGACAGAGGCGGTCCCAGGGGCAAACCGGTCTCAGTCTCCCAGACGTGGACCGCGCTCTGGGACGCGGTGAGCGCCAGACGACCGTCGGTACTGAGGGCGACGGCCGACTTGGATTCGGCCGGCGTCAGCGGCGGGCCGGCCGCGCGGCCGGTCCGGACGTCCCACACCCGAGCCGTGCTGTCCGCCAACTGGGCGATGAACCGTCGGCCATCGCCACTGAACGCAACGGCCTGGACTGCATCCCGCGCCGGGATCGGCCCGCCGGGAAGGGGCACGCCGCTCTCGGCATCGAGCCGATAAACGGCCGCATCGCCGACAGTGGCCAGCACCGCCTGTCCGTCGGCCGCGAAGGTACCGCAAAGCGGCATCTGCCGGCCTTCAACAACCCACGAAACCCACGACGCTTTGCGGTCCGGTGCTCTGGGCGAAATGACCGCAGGCCCGACCGCTCTACCTGTGGCCGTGTCCCAGAGTTGAGCCAGTCCATCCTGAACCGTCAGGACACGGCGGCCGTCCGGGCTGAACGCGACACAGAGCACGTTGCGGTTCGCGTCGACCGGCAGCGGCTTGCCCTGGTTCGACGACAGGTTCCAGAGCCAGACCGCGGAGGTGGAGTATTGCGGCGTGGCTCCGGACGCGGTGGCGGCGTGGCGGCCGTCGGGCGAGAGGGCCACGAAGTCGACATACTGGGCCTCTTTCCCGGCGTGCTTCAAATCCGCGCTAACCGGTGGATTGGTATGGAGGTCCCAGGCGCGGACGGGAGTGATCTGGGGCGTTGCCTTGCCGGCCAACACCGCGATCAACCGGTGGCCGTCGGCGCTCAAGGCGGCATGAAAGACATAGGCGAAGCCCGATTCGGAAACAACCGGCGCCGCGAGGCGGCCATCCGAGCGCTGAATGACGTGGAGGCTCACCTGCTTGATCGTCTTGCCCCGCACGCGGTTCGACTTCGACTCCCAGCGAACCACGAGCCGGCCGTCGGGAGTCGACCATCGACCCGGCAGAGACCGCCCAGTTCCTGGGGCCGGCCCGGTCAGGTCCCAGGCGCAGACTCCAGCGCGCGCGGTGCCGTCGAGCTTCCCACGGTGACGAGCAGCCGGCCGTCGGGGTTGAACCGGAGGCTCCATGCGGTCCCCGCGTGGCGCAGGGGAGGCGTGACCGGCTCGAGGGTGTGAGCGTCCCAGACCCGGGCCACTCCTGCGCGGCCGCTGAGCGTGGCGAGCCAGCGGCCGTCCGGGCTGAAGGCGACCGCGGTGGCCGCTCCCTGGAGTGGCGCGGAATGGCCCAGTGATTTCGCCGTGGCGATGTCCCAGGTCCGGGCAGACGCCGACCCGCCGGTCACGAGCCGCCTTCCATCGGGGCTGAAGGTCACGACGAAGATAACCCCGGCCCCGGCGTCGCCGTGGGTCACGGGTCCCAGCAGCAACTTGGCGGAGAAGGTGTCCCAAACGCGCACCGCGCTGCCGGCGTAGCCACCCCCGGTCAGCGTGACCAGCCGGGATCCGTCGGGACTGAACGCGAGATGTCCGATGTACGTGGGATGGGCAAGCGGCGGCGTTCGCGGCCGGCCCGTTTCGGCGTCGAAGACCTGGACGAAGGGCCCGGTCAGTGCGACGAGGGCGTTGATGTTCGTGGCCCGGACGGCCAGCAACCGGCCGTCGTCCGTATAGACCACGTCCCCGATTCCCAACTGGCTGGAGCTCACCGGCGTGGTTTCGAGACCGGTGATCCCGAAATGGGCCGCTTGCTGGAGTCGGAAGTTTTCCATGGAGGAGATCAGAGGCCGGTCCTTGAGGTCCAGGACGATTCTGCGCTGGGCCTCCAGGAGATTCTGCTTCAATTGAGCGGCGATCGCAGGCGCCGTTTCCCGGCCTGAAGCGAGGTCCCAGATCTGCAAGGGCAGCGGGTTTCCCCAGGTCGCCACGCGGCGGCCATCGGGGCGAAAGGTCAGGTCGCGAACTTGCCCGGCGATCGCGATCGCCGGGCCGACGGCACGGTTGCCGGCCACGTCCCACGCCAAGAGCTCAGTGACGATTTCGTTGGGCTTGGCACCGGGCCGCTCCCCGAGCCGCACGGCCACGCGGCCGTCGGGACTGAGCCGGAAGTTGCCAACCGGCTGGGGCAGCGAAAGGCGCGTTTCCTCGCGATGGCCGGTGAGGGGATCGAGAGTCGCGACCAGGCCGTCGGCCCCGCCGACGAGGCGAGCTCCGTCGGGTGCGAAGGCCACCGACTCTTTCGGGCCCAGGGGGATCCGAGCCAGGTGGACCAGCCGGGGGACGCGCCGCAAGGTCGCATTGACCCTCGTCCGGTGCAGCGGGCCGCGATCGGGGTGGTTGGCGTCGATCGCCAGCGCGTCGGCATACCAGGGCAGGCAGGCGAGCCAGTCCCCCTCGGCCCTCGGCTGATTCGCGTTGCTGACTAAGTGGTTCGACAGGCGTTCCTCGGCGATCGCCGTTTGTTTCTGGGCCTTCGATCGCTCGGCCTCGGCAAGGGCGCGCTGGTCCTGCGCCACCGTGTTGGCGGCCTCGGCGTCTTGCCGCGCCTGCTTCTCGGCCGCCGCGAGCTTTGTCTTCTGTTCGGCCTGATCGCGGAACCGGATGGCCGCCCAGGAAGACCCGCTGGCGACACCGGCGAGCACGACGAACAAGGCGGTGAGCAAGCTGGCGACGAGCGGATTGCGCCGGCACCAGCGCCAGGCGCTCGGCCCGGCTCACGGGCCGGGCCACGATCGGCTCGCGCCGGAGCCATCGGCCCAGGTCGTCGGCCAGGTCCCGGGCGGAGGCATACCGGCCTGGGATCTCCTTTTGCAGGCATTTCAGGCAGATCGTCTCCAGGTCCAGATCGACGGCCGGGTTCAGCACCGGGCGCAACGGGCTCGCGGTCGAGGACCTGCAAGAGCGTCTCCATCGCGCTGGAAGACTGGAACGGCGGCCGGCCGGTCAGGAGGCAGTAGAGCACCGCGCCGAGCGAATAGATGTCGGCCGCCGGCCCGAGGGCGCGGGTATCGCCCGATGCCTGCTCGGGGGGCATATAGCTGGGCGTCCCCATCACAGCGCCGGAGGCGGTCAGGCCCTCATCCGACTCGACCTTCTTGGCCAGGCCGAAGTCGGTGACCTTGGGTTGGCCGTTCTGGTCGAGCAGCACGTTCTGGGGCTTGAGGTCGCGGTGGATGACGCCCCGGTCGTGGGCGTACTGGATCGCCTCGGCCACCTCGCGCGTCAGCGTGGCCGCCTCGCGCGGGGGCAGTGGACCGCTGGCGACTTTCTGGGACAGGCTCGAGCCCTCGACGAGGCCCATGCTGAAGTAGTGCTGGTCCTGGTGCTGGCCGATCTCGTAGATCGGTACGATCCCCGGGTGATCGAGCCCGGCGGCGGCCTCGGCCTCCAGGTGAAACCGCCGGACGTCCATCTCGTCGGCGAGCTGGCCCGCCAGGATCATCTTGAGCGCCACCGGGCGATTCAGGCTGACCTGGCGGGCGCGGTAGACGACGCCCATGCCGCCGCGGGCGATCTCGGAGAGCAGCTCGTAGTCGCCGAAGTCGCGGACCTTGCCCGGCGCCTGCGCCGCGGGAGATGACGTCGCGCCGTGCTCCAAGGTCGGCGCGTCGCCCGCCCGGCCGTGGGGCGAGGTCGCGTCGCTCACGGCGGTCGGAGGCAGGGTCGCCGCCTCGTGGACCGTCGGGGGCGGGGGCATCGTCGGCGCCTTGGCGCCGACCGCGGTCGGAGGCAGGGTCGCCGCCTCGTGGACCGTCGTCGCGGGTTCCGGCGTCGGAGGTCCCTCGGCGAACGCCCGTGCGATCGCGGCGGCCTGGTCGGAAAAGCGGGCCAGGTACTCGGCGGCGGTCGGTTGCTCGCTCGCGTTACGACGCAGCTCCAGCTCCAGGGCGATCAGCTCGAAGGCCAGCGCATCGCGCAGCGGCCCGGGTTCCGAAGGCAGGTCATCCTCGATCCGCGGCCGATGGCTGGGCGACCAGGCGGCCTCGAAAGCGCGGCAGACGGCATCGACATGCCGTGCCTCGTCGGGGTTCAGTTTGGAGAATGCGTCCGATCGGTTCGGGTCCATGGGTCGGTCCTCCCGGAATCGGTGCCAACCCGATCATGTCCAGACGACCAGGATTTGTGCCAAGAACCGGTCTCCTCGAGCCGGCTAGAGCTCTGCATCCCGGCTTCTCCCGGGAAAACGCGGGGGAAATGTCACAACGCACCGGATTCCGGACATGAACCGATATCATGGGTCAGAATCGCCTGCGAGGCAAGAACCATCCGGAAATCGACAACCGGAGAGGAAGGACAGACATCGCAGGGGTCAGCGCCACTCAGGGAATGGACGGGAAGGCGACGGGAAGAGCAGGCATTGGAGACGGCGGCGCCACTCGGCGAATGAATCAGATCGACCGCCGTAAAATTTGTGTGGCAGGATGGTTTGGGAGCCTGTAAGAAATATTGTGTCAACGTAAGGAATCGGTTATCTCACCCTAACCTACTTACCTTACGGAGACTGTCGCATGGACGCGATTTTGACAGGCAAGGCCGAACAGTTGGCACGCGAGATCGCCTCGCAGGCCACGACACTCGCGGAGCTGAACGGCCTCCTCAAGCTCATGATGGGCTCGGCTCTCGAGCGCATGCTCGATACCGAAATGGACGTTCACCTCGGCCGCAAACAGTTGCCTGGGGCCGCTGAGGACCCGTTGGTGCCGGGCGTCGCGGATCCTTTTGCTGACCCGCCGTGTAAACCCCGTGCGAAGAATCGTCGCAATGGTCGTTCCGAAAAGACCGTGCAAGGCGATCTCGGCAAGATCATGATCGCGACTCCGCGCGATCGCGATGGCACTTTCGAGCCCCAGTTGATCCTCAAACATCAACGTCGATTGACCGGGTTCGACGAGAAGATTCTCGCACTCTATGCCAAAGGGATGACCACTCGGGATATTCAGGAAGTCGTGAAAGAACTTTATAGCGTCGATGTGTCGCCGACGCTGGTCTCGGAGATCACCGCCGACCTCGACGCGCAAGTGACCGCGTGGCGCACCCGGCAGCTCGACCCGGTCTGGCCGATCGTCTATCTCGACGGCATCGTGGTGCATGTGCGTGGTGCCAATGGTCGAGTTTCGCCTCAGACAATGTACGTGGCCCTGGGGGTGAATATACGGGGCCGCAAGGAACTTTTGGGCCTCTGGCTCGGCGAAACCGAAGGGGCCAAGTTTTGGTTGTCATGCTTGACCGATCTGAAGAATCGCGGCCTGAAGGACATCTTCATCGCCTGCATGGACGGCCTCTCAGGTTTCCCCGAGCGCTCTGCGCAGCATACCCGGAAGCCAAGGTGCAACTGTGCATCGTGCATCTGGTGCGGGCTGCGCTGAAGTACGTGGTGGACAAAGACAGCGACCAGGTCATAGTGGACCTGAAAAAGATCTACCAGGCCCCGACGGTCACTGAAGCCGAAGAAGCGCTGGACGCTTTTGCTCAAGGTTGGGGTGAGAAATATCCGACCATCGTCAAACAGTGGCGTTTGAAGTGGCCGGACATCGCGGCTATGTTCGAGTTCCCGCCGGCGATTCGCAGGGCGATCTATACGACCAATGCCATCGAGTCGGTGAACAGCGTGATCCGCAAGTTCACGCGGAACCGCAAGCAGTACCCGAATGAGGAGTCAGCGCTGAAGCTGGTCTACATGGCGATTCACGAGGCGTCCAAGAAGTGGACGCTGCCAATCCCCAAATGGAGAGAAGCGCTGAATCACTTCGCGATCATCTTCGAGGATCGGCTCCCGCCCCTCGCCCGAAACTGACGCACGCAAAAGTCGTTCCCACCTGCGTTGACACAAAAAGATTTACAGGCCCTGGTTTGGATTGCTGCGTGACTCCCACATTCGACTAGTCCTCAACCAAGCGTGATATATACTTCGCCGACGTTAAATTTTAAGAAAAAGCTCGAAAACCTCCGGGGTTTATGGAATAATGTAGGTTCAATCACATCCTCACTGTTCCAAGACCAAAGAGGCTTTCGAGTGACTGCTACTCTCCGAAAAAAACGTCTGGCTCGCAAGAAGAGAATGTTTCAGGAAGGACGGCGGCGAATTCGTCTCCGCCTCGAGAATGTGTGCGAGGCCGAGCGGCCCGAACCCATGATGACCGCCACCAATATCCACTACGAACACGCTCATCGCGTCAAAGGGCTCTGTGCCGGTGGTATCGGCGCCATTTTCATGATGGCTCGAGCGATCGGCTTAGTCGACGGTATCAATCGGGACCTCCATCTTCTCAAGCGACATTTGCCCTATCACGAATCCGACCATGTCCTGAACATCGCCTTCAACACCGTTGCCGGCGGCCAGCGGATGGAGCACCTTGAACTTCGGCGCAACGACGAGGTCTATCTCGATGCCCTGGGCGCCAAGCGGATTCCCGACCCCACCACCGCGGGTGATTTCTGCCGGCGATTTACACCTGCCGACGTCCTGACCTTGATCGACATCATCAATGACGCCCGCCTTCGCGCCTGGGCACAGCAATCCGCCGAGTTTTTCGAGGAAGCTTTCGTCGATGCGGACGGCACCATGGTCCCAACCGATGCCGAGTGCAAGCAAGGCGTCGACATCGACCACAACGGCGACTGGGGTTATCAGCCCCTGGTGATCTCGCTGGCCAACACCGCCGAGCCGCTCTATCTGGTCAATCGTAGCGGTAACCGTCCCTCACACGAGCAGGCCGACGTCTATCTCGACAAAGCGGCCGACCTCTGCCGTCAAGCCGGGTTTCGCAAGATCACCATGCGGGGCGACACCGACTTCACACAGACCAAGCACCTGGACCGCTGGGACGACATGAAGGACATCCGCTTTATTTTCGGCTTCGGCGCACATCCCAAACTGGTGGCCTTGGCTGAAGACCTCCCGGAGGATGCCTATTCCTACCTGGAACGTCGACCGAAGTATCAAATCAAGACGGTTCCCCGCCAAACGCCCGAGCGGGTCAAGGCCGGGATCGTCCAAGCTCGCGGGTATGAGACGGTCCACACGATGGAAGAATGGGTGGCCGAGTTCGATTATCGACCGGTGGTCTGCAAAAAGGGCTATCGGCTCATCGTGGTCCGCAAGCGGCTCGAGGTTGAGAAAGGGCAGTTGGTGTTGTGGGAACGGTATCGCTATTTCTTTTACATCACCAACGACCGCACCACTCCGGCCGACGAGATCGTGTTCTTGGCCAACGGCCGCTGCAATCAGGAGAACTTGATCGCGCAGCTCAAGGGAGGGGTCAAGGCACTGACGACTCCAGTGGATAACCTGGTCAGCAATTGGGCCTACATGGTGATGGCATCGTTGGCTTGGAGCCTTAAGGCCTGAAGCGCCCTGCTGGTGCCGGTAACGCCTCGGCACGCGGATAAGCATAACACCGAGAAACGGACCTTGCTGCGAATGGAGTTCGCGACGTACTGCGCGGCTTTTATTCAGATGCCATGCCAGATTGTGCGGAGCGGACGCCGATTGATCTATCGCTTTCTATCCTGGAACCCCTGGCAATCTGTATTCCTACGGTTGGTGGACCGGCTGCACGGCTCCCTGTTGTGTTGAGCGAACACAACCTTGAAGTCGGAGTCTGGATGCTCCGATGCACCTGGGCCGCCAAGAGAAGAGAGGAGAGATGTGCATGAAAAGGCAGGTTGAGGATGACGAACGGGGGCCGCGCCCCCCGGCATGTGGAAGCTGCGCCTGTTACCCACGCATCCACATGCATGGATTGTAGGTGTGCTCGGTTAATATATCACGCTTGTTTTGGGACTAGTGGCGCCCTGGTGGCGAAGCAGAGCGGCTGCGCGCGGGTTTGGTAACGTGGCCGGACGGATGTGCTGCCGCATTGCCTGTCCTAAGTCTCTGTCCTTTACAGGATGGCCGATGAACGGAAAGCACCGCGCTCTTCGTCCTCCGAAATGACTGCGGGCCTTCCTCGTTCATTTTCGGGTTACGAACTGTTCGCGTTTTGCGTCCCAATGGGTGCCGCGTTCGGCGGCTGCCTTGAGAAGGACCCTCCATTGATCATCGCGGACATTTTCACGGTGACCAGTCGGCGGGAGAAGTCCCTCGACCATAGCCAACGCCTGCGATCGGATGGACATGGTCGCCTGCGTACGGGCGAAGTCATCGAGGGCCTGGAATCGCCGGCTGTCCAGAATCGCCTCGGCGGCGGCCAGGGGATTCGCGGTCGGGACGAGCGGGTCATCCCGGATCACCCCATGAAGCCGGGCCCAGCGAATGTGGGACGATGGTCGTTCGGGTGCCCCTGCCATCCCGATCTGGTGACCCACCATGAATGGGATATCCGCGGAGAGCGTCATCGGAATCAAGGACCATCTCAGGGCCTCGGCGGACTTGCCTTCGACGAGGAACACCGCGATCCCCGGCTCGGGTATTCGATCGTCGAGCCGGATCGGCTCGAAAAGGACGCGGATGATCCAGAAGACAACATCTTGATCAAAGATGTCACCGGCGTTCCGAGACAACTCGACGTATTTCTCCAGGACGGCGAGGGCGCGTTCCTTGCCGAGGGACCGTAAAGCATTGACCGCCCGAATCAGTGCGACGCCGTCCGGATCGGAGAAGGGCCAGCCGCGGGCACGGTTGATGAGCTCGAGCTTACGCGATAATCGCAGCGCCCTTGGAATGGAGAGGATCCGGACGCTGGAAGGAACGGCCGGCGCCCGGGAGCTCCAGTCGAGGTGATGACTCGTCTTGCTCCGCACGGTGTGCCGTGCCAGAGCCACGCCGAATTGAAACGACTGCGCCTGATCTCGATCGTGCTTCGTCTTGCGAAGGTCGAAACACACCCGAAACCTCCCCGACGGGCTCGTGACCGCCGTCTCGTGCACTGTGTCGGCCTGGTCCATGCCTCTGGACCAATCCGGCCGCGCGCGGGGCGTCGTTCCGAGGTAGACCGTGACACCCTGAAACCAGTTGATGGGCCGTGTGCGCGTGTGACCCTTATCATTCATCCGGATCTGGCCGCGAACCGTGCAGAAGTTGCCCAGTGCATCCAGCACGGCTTCTTGCCAATCGACGCTGAGGGCGTTCAATGTCTGTTCGTCCGGTCGATCGGCGTACCCCTTGATCTCCGTGTATACTTCCGATCCGGACCATTCACGCGGCGTCCAGTGCCACGACGTAGCGCCGGACCTGGCTTGGACCTGGCCGTCATCATCCTGAGGCCCTGAGAATCGCGGGCGGGACATGGACGGCTAGCAGCAGGCAAGCGCAAGCGACGATCGGCATGCGACCCATGTCACGGCCTCTCCTTTCGGTCGGGATCTCGAACCTGTCGCAGGGCCTCGATCGCCTGGGATTGGACGGTCCAATCCGACGACTCGGCCGTCGCCCGCAAGGCCGCGAGCGCCTCCTCGGTGCCGAGCGCTTCCAGTGCCTTGATCGCGGTTTCCGCATCGTCCGGAGCCGGCCGATGGAGCTCAGCCAAGAGGTAGCGGACGAACCTTCCGCCCGAGTGCTTCATTTTTGCGATCGTTTCCATCGCGTTGTGCCGGTCATAGGGAGCACCGCTCGCGAGCACGCGTTCCAACTCTCGGTCCAGGACAGCCGGGTCGTTGGCGATCCGGAAGACTGCACTCGCCGCCTTGAGCCGGATCAGGACGTCCGCGCCATCCAGCAGATTCTTGAGCGGCGTGATGGCCACGGAAGCCCTGGCACCGAGACCGCCGATCGCGTCGATGGCTTCGGCGCAAGTCCAGTAATCCTTGTTCTGGAGTTGCGCGACCAGATAGGGGATGACGACCTCATCCTCTCCTTTCAGGACGTTCAGGACGGAGATGGCCAGTCGGTCCGCGAACGCGCCATTGCGGGCAGCGTCGATGATCGTCAGCGCGGTTCCGCGGGGGTCCCCTGTCGTCATGCACAAGGCACTCGCCCACGCCCCGGTCGTCCAGAGGTCCTGGCCATTCAGGCCGCGTTCGAGGATGTCTCGTGTCACCTCAGACCGGATCTTGAGGCGTCCGACTGTTTCCGCGAACGGGAGCAGCGGGATCGCTCCGTCACGCCACAGCGACAGGAGAACCGGCTCCACATCCCGCCCGACGACGGGTCCGATGGCGGCGAGCGTCCGGATCGCCTGTTGCGCGATCTCGGCATTCGGGTCCCGTGCCACCTGGAGGAGTTCCTGTTTCAGTGGTTCGGCCCTGGACCCGGCATCGGACAGAACGTCCAGCCCCGTCTCCCTGACCTTGGGATTGGGGTGTCGCAACATCACTCCGATGCGGCGACAATCGTCGGCGGAGAGGTCCGGCAAGCCGATTGAACCGGAGCAATCGATGGGTTCATCCGCAGCGATGGCTAGCCTCTCGATGAGGCCGAGGAACCGCGGAGTGTCCCGGGTCACAGCCCAGACCGCCGCCGCGCAGTATTCAGCGGCTACTCGCAGTCGACCTGGAGAGTCGACCTCAAAGGGTTTATGCGGCTTGGGATGCCGCTTACGCTCCACATACTCCTTGATCGACCTGTCTGCCGCGGCCTCCAAGGCGACAGATGCCGACTTGCCTTTCGGGCCGAGCAACGCCAGATATTTCGCGGCCAGGATCCGGGTCTCCTCATCCCCGTGCGCAAGGCCTGCGAACAACTCCGGAATGTCGATGACGGCGGGAGGACCGATGTGCTTCAGGGCTTCCTCTGCACGCGCTTTGATGAGTTCCGGCACTGCGCTCCGGGCTGCAATGCCATAGGCCGACAGCGCATCGCCGGCGTCGGAGCTCAGGTGCTCGCGAGATAGCGCCTCGGTCAATGCTGGAATCGCGATCGACGAGTCCTCGCAATGCGTTTTCAAGGCTCGCGCGGCCTCGACTGCGACCGCAAGCTCGGGATCCCGGAGCATGTCCGCCAGCCGCGGCACGCCCGGTTTACCGAGGGCGGACAGGGCTTCCACGAGCGCGGCTCGAACGCGCGGATCAGGGTCCTTGCTGAGCCGAGTGACGTCACCGACTTCCAGCCGCTTCAGCCGGACGAGCGCCTGCGTCGCCGCCGCCCGAGTTCTCCCGGTCGATACAGTCAGCAGTTTTCGCAGCGGGACCACGGCGGCGTCTCCGATCGACACCAAGGCTTCGACTGCGGCGCCGACGCGTCGCGTGATCCGGAGCGCTCAGTTTCTTGCTGATGGCCACGATCACGGGACTTGCCTTCGATTTCATCGCCGACAACGCGCGGATTGCCAAGAAGGACTCCGGATGATCGCCATCTTCCAGGACAGCAATGAGGGCGGGGACCTGGAGCGAGACATCGCCGTGGAGTTTTTCGCCCGAAGTCGTCCCTTGGAGCACGCTTGCGCCGCGATCTTGTGGCGTCTTTGGCTCCGCATGGTCAGACACTTGAGCAGCCGCAGCATCGCATGAAACGGAGCCGATTATTCCGGCGAGAAGTACTGATCGAATGGATTGGACCATGATCTTGTACCCCCTCCAAAGAGGTGGTCCGCGCTGAAGACCGCGTCTCCTGGCGCCGGCGACGTCGCTTTCGAGGGCGGCGCCTCGTTACCGATCAACCCGGTGCTAATCGTCGTCGCGGGAAACTCCGCCTCACCGGCCATTCTCCTGATCCGGGCGCGGTTGGGGAGGGTCAGCTCATCCTGGGGATCGGCTCGTCCGGCCGGGACGGAGATAATCCCGGCGCCGGCCGAGCCGCTCCCGCTCCTCCGCGTCTGCCCAAATCACCAGATTCGTCCGGCTACCGACTCGCCGGACATGCGTGTAGCCATTGTCCGCCGTCACCTTTGGGACGGGAAGGCCAGGCGTGGAGGGGTCGGCGCCACTCGGCGAATGAATCAGATCGACCGCCGTAAACTTCGAGCATCAAGATGGTTTGGTTTGCTGCGTGACCCCCAACACTCGACCAACAATGCCCTGGTGGCGAGCCAGAGCGGGTGCGCGCGGATTTGGTAAAGCGGCGGGATGGATGCGCGGCCGCATTGCGTGTCCTTCGTCTTCATCGAGGGCGAAACAAAGCACTCTTTTCCTATACGTGAGGTGAGGTCCGACGGAAGCGGCGCGAGTTCTCTCGACGCCAGGACACACCACGGCTATTCCAGAGTGCGGCCGTTGCTCCCACGATCAAGCAGACACCCCATGCTTTTTCGCGATCGGATCTGGTGTCTGATCGAGATTCGTCTCCCACGGGATCCAGCCGTTGCGGCGGAATCAGCGACTCCGGCGCGACCGGAGCATCGTCGCCGGCGGGCTTCCGCATTTCCGGGATTTCGCTCTGACGGCCCTCTCCGCGCGGAACAACAGTGGGGACAGCACGGCTGGGCGCTTCGGGACCAGCAGGAACGCGGGTCAATTCTGATCCACTCACGTCCCAACCGAGCTGGGCGGCTTCGGAGCTGCCGTCGGCCGCGGAGGCAACCGGCGACGCGGAACTCGGCGTCAAGGCCGGGCGCTCAACGTCCTGGCCGAGACTGATTGTGCCGGTCGCACTCGACGGGCCCCCGGGCGCTGTCGGACTCGCCATGGCTGCTGCCACGTACGTTGAGACCGAAGACGAGTGGGAGGGCGCACTGATCGGGTTCACGCCAGGCGCATTCAAGGCACCGATGCCTGTACCGACCGTTTGCGATGGCAGAGGCGATGCCACAGGCATGCCCTGGATCACTGTGAAGTCGTGGCCATGGCCAGAACCTGTCGGCGGACTGGCCCGCAGAGCGGACGTGACGACATCGCCGGCGGCAAGGTCGGCGGCGAGCGCCGGCACAATGCTGTCAAAGATGGGCGAACCCCAGCCCGTAACCAGGTCGTACCCGGTTCCGGCGTGGTTACGTCCCGCACTACCGCTCGTGATATCGTGGAAGTTGCTCGCGTATGCGGTCTCTGCCACGTTGTAGATGGCGGGCAAGGTCTGAGTCGGACCGTCGAAGTTCTGGCCAGCCGTCTCGTCGGCGATCGCGATGAGAGCCGCCCATTGCGGCGAGCCGGCGCGGTGCCGCCGACGCCCAACAAGCCCCCGTAGCCGTAAGTATCATAAACGTACACCCCGGTGTTCGGGTTGGCATCGTAGGCGACGTCGGGCGTCGAGTGCTTCGCATATCCCAGACCGGACTGATAGCTGGGAGTCGACTCGTAACGGCTCACCCCGCCGCCGCTACCGCTCCAGGCCGTCTCGCTGGCCCAGGTGTTGTTCGAGTTGAGCGTGAGCGTCGTGCCGCCCACCGACAGCACGTTCGGTGAGGCGGCGGGCCATTCCACCACGCCCCCCGAGTCGCCCGACGAGGCCACGAACGTCACGCCGGTATGCCCGGACGGTGTTGTGAAATGGCTGTCATTGCTCGCTTCGCCGGAGAATTCCGAGCTTCCCCAGCTCATTGAGACCACGGCGACCCCTGGGTAGTTGCGTGCTGTGTCGACCGCCTTGAGCAAGTCGGACAGACTGCTCGAATTGGCCTCGACCAGCAGCAGGTTTGCAGCCGGTGCGATGGCGTGCGCCCACTCCACATCGAGGGACTCTTCGACACCCCAATTGGTGTTTCCCCTGGGCAGCGGCGACGTCGCCCCGTTCTCGTTGAGGATTGTGAAGCTCGGAGGCGCTGGTATGCTGCCCAGCGAGTCAGCAGACGCGAGATCTTTGGTGATGTTGGGATCGTTGTAAGCATCAACGATCGCGATCGTCTCGCCGGCACCTTGATATTGAGTTGGTAGCGAGTTGACGGTGTAGGCCGTCCGGATTTGCCCTGGCGAGTAAAGCACCGCCGCGGGCGTTGCCATGATGTTCGACAGATTTGACGGATCAGCGGTTGACAGCAGACAGCGTGGTTCCAGGTAATCCCAACGCGGCGAACGGCGGATTCGAGCGCGTGCGGGCCGCAACGCCTGGTGCACGCAACGGCGTTCCTTGATCAGGTGCATGGAATCCCCTCTGCGGTGATGGTTCAGGATGCTGTTTCAAACAGAAAGGAAGGAACTCAGCGCCCAAATTGTGAGATCAGGAGCTCCAGAAAAGCAATGCACAAGTTCTCTGAATTCATTCGTTGTACTTTTGTCGTTGAACGCAAAGGACAGAACCCCTTTCGCATGCCTTCACGGGAAGAATCAATCTGACGCCGGTCCTCGAACGGGCACGGCCACAGCGAATCTTCCCAGACAGGCTGTTACAATGCACACTCTGACCGCTCGCGTCCGACTCCGATGTGGGAGGTGCCGGCCGGACGTTGTGTGCCCCCGGGATCACTGGAGGATGAAAGCACCATGGTTCGACAGGCTTCAGAAACTGGCGGCAGCGCTCAGCCGCAGGTCTTCATCAGCTACGCCAGCCAGGATGCCGAAAAGGTGATCCCGATTGTCCGCTTACTGGAGAACGAAGGGGCCACCGTCTGGCGCGATCAAGAGCATATCCTCGGCGGGCAGTACTATGGCGAACAGATCGTCCATGCGATTGCCCACTCGCGGGTCGTTGTGCTGATGTGCTCGCCGCAGGCCTTTCAGTCGGACAACGTGCACCGAGAGGTGCTCTTGACCTGGGATCATTACCACCGTCGCTATATCCCCGTCTGGATTTCGCCGACGACCGAGATTCCGGAGCGATTCCGCTACTGCCTGACAGGCTGCCAGTGGATTGACGCCCATTCGCAACCACGGGAGCGATGGCTGCCCCAACTTCTCAAGGCATTCGAGGCCCTGGGGGTGGAGACGACGAATCCCGCGGCCGATCCCGGTCAACCGGCACCGCGATCCATCGACGAGTCCGATCGCCGCGGCCTGCGATTCCGCCCCGGCGATAAGCCAATCCGCGGCGCGGACTGGGAGCTCGTGCGACTGCTCGGCAAGGGGGGCTTTGGCGAGGTCTGGAAGGCGCGTAATACCCATCTGGAGAGCGTGCCGCCGGTCGCCCTCAAATTCTGCCTGGAGCTGGACGACCGCGCCAAGGGCCTGCTCAAGCACGAGGCCGACATGGTTCTGCGGGCCCAGCAGCAGATCCGATCGAGTGGCATCGTGCCGCTCTTGCACGCGTACCTGGGCAACGACCCACCCTGCCTGGAGTATCCGTACATCGAGGGTGGCACCATGGTCCAGCTTCTCGACGGCTACCGCGATTCCGCCGGCTCGTTCACCCCGGCGCAGGTCGAGCGGATCATTCATCGGATCGCGCAGATCGTCGGGCCCGCGCATCGGGCGACGCCGAAGCTGGTTCATCGCGACCTGAAGCCGTCCAACGTTTTGGTCCAGCATCGGGGCGAGGGCAAGCTGGTGCTGCGCGTGACGGACTTTGGCATTGGCGGGCTGGCCGCCCAGCCGGCCCTGGATCGCTCTCGCTCGTCGTCGTCGATGAAGGAAAACATGGCGTCCGTGTTGATGGGTTCGTATTCCCCGCTGTACGCCTCGCCCCAGCAGATCAGAGGAGACAGGCCGGACCCCCGTGACGACGTCTACGCCCTCGGGGTCATCTGGTATCAATTCCTGATGGGCGACCTGGCCGGCCCCGCCCCGACCGGCCGGAGGTGGATGGACGTGCTCCGGGGGCGCGGGATGAGCGATCCGGCCGTCCAGTTGCTGTCGTCGTGCTTTGAGACCGACCCGGTCTACCGTCCCGCCGACCTGGGAGGCGCTGGCGGAACAACTGAAGGCGCTGCCGACAGCAACCCTGACCAAGCCGGCCGCATCGACGTTTGAATTCAGTGTGGTCGAAGCTGAGCCGTACCAGTCGCCCGAGCCATCCCGGCCGCCGCTAGGAAAGGGCGTGCCTTCCCGTCCGGGCGAACGAGCCGCAAAGCCGGCTCGAACGCAGGTTCTCTCTGCTGAAATGACCAAGAGCCAGGATGCCTTGCCCGTCCCGACCGACCAGGACGCGGAGGCCCCCGCGACTGTGGACCGATTTGCAGCGTCCCGGGCATTCAAATGGTCGGTGGCGGCTGGAGCGATTGCACTCGTGGTTCTCTTGGGCGTTATCGTTCATGTTGCCACTGACGACGGCACGGACGTCAATCTGCCTCCGACCCCGCAAGGCGGCTCCGGGAGGGCTGCGTCTCCCAGCCCGAGCCTGAGCCAGAGCCAGAGCGCACCGGCCGAACTGAAACCGCCAACCGTCGCGATCGCGGATCGACGTCCTGAGCGCGTGCCCCTGCCACGAAAGAAACAGCCGCTTCGGACGCAGCCTTCTCGAGAGTGGACAAACTCGATCGGGATGAAGTTCGTCCGCATCGAGCCGGGCGAGTTCCTCATGGGCTCGAGCAAAGATCAGATCGACCAGTTGATGCGGCTCTTGAAAAGGAGCCCGCACCCAGAGTGGTGGAAAGGCGAGCAACCCCAGCATGGCGTCAAGCTCACGCGGCCGTTCTTGCTGGGCGTCCATGAGGCCACACAGGGCCAGTACCAGGCGGTGATGGGCGAAAACCCGAGCGGATTCAAGGGATCGGCATACCTGCCGGTCGAGCAAGTCTCCTGGATGGACGCGGTCAACTTCTGCAACAAGTTGAGCGGGCTGGAGGGTCGAAAACCCTACTATCGTGTCGCTGGCAACGTGGTCTCGGTCGCTGGCGGCAACGGTTACCGTCTCCCCACCGAGGCAGAATGGGAATATGCCTGCCGCGCGGGCACGCCGGCGTTTTATGGGTTTGGAGACGATGCCGGCGCGGTGGGCGAGTATGCGTGGTACGTCCCGAATTCCGCCAAGACAACTCACCCGGTCGGCCAGAAGCGGCCGAACGCCTGGGGCCTGTACGATATGCTGGGAAATGTCTGGGAATGGTGCGGCGACGGGTACGACGAGAGATACTACGACGGGTGGGTCTACGGCTTGTCCGTGGCCACAGATCCGCCCGGAGCGCCGCGGGCCTCAAAACGGGTCACCCGGGGCGGGGCCTTCGAATGCTTCATGGGTTTCTGCCGGCCCGCGTTCCGTGGCGGGGACGTGCCGGGGGCCCGGTGGAACTTCCTCGGGTTCCGCGTGGCCGCAGTCCCGGAATGAGACGGAAACGGAACCCTGGAGCGGAGGACAATTCCGACGAAACTCAGGCCGAACCGGCACTCGCGGAAAAAAGTTGGCCGCTCATGGGCCGCCTCCAGGCACTACTTGGTGGATTCGAACATCGCCCGGAGCAACCCAAGCATGGCAGAGCTGAGAATCGACCGTCACTCTCCGGCAGTTCGAGACGCTGTTCACCGTGGGGACGCTGGTCGGGCTGACGGACCAGGAGCTGCTGGGCCGATTCGTCGACCGGCGCGATGAAGACGCGTTTGCGGCCCTGGTTGAGCGGCACGGGCCGATGGTTTTGCGCGTCTGCGGCGGCGTTCTGCATGACTCACACGACGCCGAGGACGCCTCGCAGGCAACCTTCCTCATCCTGGCCCACAAGGCGGCATCGATTCGACGCCGAGGCTCGATCGCAAGCTGGCTGTTCGGGGTCGCGCGCCGGGTTGCCGCCCGAGCCTGCACCGACGTGGCGAGGCGCCGCGAACTGGAACAACGAGGTGGCGAAATGGCGGCGAGGCGTGTCGACAAGATTGAGATGGAAAGCCCGGAAGGCTGGGCGGAAGCTTGTGCCGAGCTGGAACGGCTGCCTGAGCGATATCGCGTGCCGATCGTTCTCTGCGACCTCGAGAGCCTGACCCACGAGCAGGCCGCGATGCAGCTCGACCAATCCGCGCGGACGGTCCGCCGGCGGCTTGCCGCAGGCCGGGAGATGTTGCGGGCCCGGCTGGTGCGCCGCGGATTTCCAGACTCCGCCAGGTCGCTCGCGGTGGTGCTCGCGCCCGGTGTGACTCGGAGCGTGGTTTCCAGCGTCTGGGCTAACACCACGGTCCGGGCCGCGATGCGGATCCTGTCCGGCCAGGCAACGGCCCTGGCAACCTCCGCCCGGGTCGCCTCCTGGGTGGAAGCCGTCATCACGACAATGTTCCTGACCAAGCTCAGGCTGGCTCTCGCGCTGGTCCTGGCTGTCGGGGTGATCGGCGGTGGAGCGGGGCTCCTCGCACGAAGTCGCGGTGGAGCGGGGCTCATCACACAAAGACTTGGCGATGCCATCGACGGCCAACCCCCCCCTGCCCGGCTCGTCCCTGCGCCGGCGCGACCGAGCGCCCAAGCGAAGGCGGTTGATCCCAAGGAGTTCATCGGCGGCGCCGGCGCGGACCGATGGCAAGGACGCTCCCGTGCGCCCGGTCAGCGCAACGGTTCAGACGACGACTGTGGATCGCGGCCAGGAGTTTCAATTCGACGGCGCGATTTCGCGGCAGGTCCTCGAAAACTATCTCAATCGATCGATTTCGTTCGCCGAGCTCCTCCACGATGATCTCGGTCAGCCGCGTAACAACCGAGGAGTCGATCCACGCGACAATGTTCGGCTGATTCTCAGTTCCAAGGCCAAGTTCGTAGGCCGGGCCATTGTGGTCTGGGGACGAGAACAGAGTCTACCCCGCGTATTGCGCACGGCGAAGCGCTACGCCCAGGCGCTCCACAAGGCCGATCCGGAGATCATCCTGCAGGGGACGGCCTTCGAGATCGTGAGCCTGGGCGTGGAATCGATTCCGGTCCCGGAGACGGTATTCGCCGAATTCGGCCTGCCCTACCAGAAACGAAACTTCCGCTATCGAGACATGCTCTACCGCGACGGCCGGTTCGTGAATTCTTCGGGAAGCGGGGGCTCGGTGCCCGATATGTCGCGGCTGGAAACGCGCATGTGGTTTTACTTCCTGGGTCAGAGTTAAATCGACGTGGGCATCGAGGCCATCCATTTTGGCCAGGTTGCCCTCATGGACAAGGAAGACCCGCATCATGTCCACTGGATCGACATGCTCGACCGGGTCCGTGCCTACGCCCGCAAGCACGCGCGGCGGCATTACGTACTTTGTGACGCCCCTTGCCCGATTGGCGCCTATGTGGAGGGCGGAAAGCTGCTATTCGATTTCCAGTCCGGCTCGCTGAAAATCGCGGAGGTCGCCGGCCGGCCCTATCAAGGCGTCCTCAAAGCCGGCTATTCGAGCGCCAGTTTAGTAAACGGCAAGGGCGCTGTTACGCCGAGCGGCTGGTCGTGTGAGCACTCGCCCTATCTCTTCGAATTCGACAATTTCGGACTCGGCGACCCGGGAAAGCCGAGCAAGCCGCCCTTTGTCTGGGGTTGGGACGAGATCACCTGGTTTGCGCTCTTGCCCGAGGCCCAGCGCAACCAGTGGCTCCGTTACGCCTGGAAATGGGTGAAAGAGCGCGATCCCAACGGCCACCTCCAGATGCCGGGCAGCCGCATCCTGACCCCGGGCAAGCCGAATGCACCGCGCTGGTATTGGGCCAATACGCGTAGTGCGGCTTGTCCCCACGGGTTTAACACCGAGTCCACGATCAAGGAGCTGTGGCGGACAAATTGAGTGTGGAAAAGGTCTAGACCGATTTTCCGGGAGGCGTTGATGTTTGCCCTCCGTTTCACGCTGGTCGCGCTCTTGAGTGTCTGGGGAGCACTGGCGTCAGCCGCGCAAGACACGGCGCGGAAATCTTCACCGGAACAGCGACTGATCTTCGCCAGAACGGCCGCTCTCGAGTATCGCTTTCGCGCCCTTGGTCAGGGCAAGCCCGAAGTCACGTTACAAGCCGAGCCGCTCCTGCGCTGGGTTAACAGGGTGATTCGCGAAGATGACGGGATGCTCTTTCTCTGGACCGAAGGGAAGAAGGGACGACCGGTCGCCGCGGCGCAGTTTTTCTTGCAGGAAACCCAGTGGCACCACGAATTCCAATCGTTAAGCGCAGACGGTTTTCTGGCACGCCTGGAAGGCGGGGACGCGCGAGGTTGGACCTGGGAACCCAGTCGAGCGGGCCTGACGTTTGTACGTGCCGACCGCATCGGTTCGCCCGCTGACTCGGCCAGCGCACGATTGCGGCAGATGAAGACCATTGCCGAGCGCTTCACGGGCGCAGTCGACACCGAGGGCAATTTCAAGAACCCCGAACAACTGCGGCTGTTGCCCACGCCCATCTATCGCTATTCGGCGGCGGCGCAGGGCATTCTCGACGGCGCGGTGTTCGCCTACGTCCAGGGGACCAACCCCGAGGTGCTGATCCTGGTCGAAGCCCACAGAAGAGCGCCCGCGGCCCCGGCCTGGCGCTTTGGCTTCGCGCGCATGTCTTGTTTCTTCTTGCGCGTGCATGAAGGGAGCGAACTGGTCTGGAAAGCGGACCGAGAACCGGTTCCCACGACCGACAGCGGCTCGCCCTATTTCTTCCGGCTGTCGGCCCAACCCGATCGCTCGGCCGAGCTGGAAGCCCCGCCAGCGCACGACAAGGGCCATTGAGGAGATAGGACACGGATCGCACTTGTGACTCGAACGAAACAGATTTGTGGTGATCATTCTTGGGTGCCACTGGTCGTACTCGACCAATGCCACACTGATCAGCCCACCCTCGCCGAGCAGGAACGCACGTGTGACACAACACTGAGCAGGAAACTCGGGCCAGGCAACCTCTCAGGCACCACGTTCGACGACGTCCGTTCTGGAAAGCGGGGGGAACGGCAGGGAGCGGGCCCGTGCAGGCTGGGGCGTGCCGTCCACGAAAGCAGGACGCGACGACTCGATTTCCACCTTGAGCGCACGAGCAACTGCCAGGTTGGGATCGAGATCGAGGGCCTGCTCGACGAAATCCGCGGCGAGGTCCAGCCGGCCGAGCTGCTGGTGGACCAGGGCCAACCGGTGGCAATTTGTCGCCGTCGGGCCGTTGAGCTCGAGCGAACGCTCGTAATAGGCGAGCGCTTCCGGAAAAACCGACGCTTCCATGACGACGTCTCCCAGGATCGCGGCCAGGTCGTCGGCCTCGCCGATCGGCAGGTGGTTCTCCCACACGCAGCGGGCCGCCCACGTCAGCTCCTCCATCTGGCGCCACGAGGCCGATTGCGCGTGGACCCTCAACCGATCGGCAAACGAGACGAAGAGCTTCGCGTCCCAAGAGCTCATGCGCAGGAATCCGAGCAGGGCCTCCAGGCTCATGTACTGGGCGGCGTGCTCCAGTCCTTTTTTCATGGTGAAGTAGTCGTCCGGGTTCAATCGCTCGAGGGCCTCGTCGATGGCCCGGCGCATCTCGGAGAAATCCTCGGAAGCACCCAGGACGCAGGCGACACAGGTCAGTTGCGATGGCAGTTGTCGCGCGGTCAGGTATTCGCCCCCGTCCGCGCGAATGACCTCTCCGATCGCGTGGTAGTTGACGAGCAGCGAGAAACTGCCGTGCACCGCGGGCTCGGGAAACGATCGCCCGAGGAGGGAGACTTCCCGGCCGAATCCACGGTCCGCGGAGAGCAGCAACAGGTGCCCGCCGGCGAGCCGCGCGAGCCGCTCCAGGCAGCCCAGGGCGGCAACCGGGAACGTGAAGACGGTGTCGTCCAAGCGCCGCTCGTATTGCCTCAACACGCGGTCCCAGGCCGGATTCTCGTAATAATCCCCCGCGATCGGCCGGTTTTCGAACTCAAGTTCGAAATGGTCGAAGCCGCTGTTGCAATCCTTGTCGCCCAGGTTCCCGCCCCGGGCAACCCTGGCGCGGCATTCGTGCAGCTCGCCGCCGATGACGGCGAACGCATCATGCGGGATGCTGTCGAAGACATAGTTGGCGATGACCGCCATGGGCCGGCTCACCGTCCCCGGGGCCAGCCGATCCCCCGATGCCAGGAGCCGCAGCTCGTCGTCGCATTCCGGGTCGAATTGAGCGAAGTCGAGTACGCCCGCCTGGACGAAGGGTTGAAACGAAGGATGGTCTTGCCAGAACGCAACCGTGCGCTCGGCGAAGTCCGTCATCACATACTTGACCGCGATGTTTTTCAAACCCGATCCGGACCAAGATCGGGTGAAAAGTCGCAAGAAGTGGAACGCGAACCGGCCTGAGCCCGATCCGATCTCGATGATGTACAGTGGCTCCGACGTGTCAGGGCAAGCGTCCGGGCCATCGTGCGGCTCGACGAGAGCTCGCCCGGCATCGCGCAGCCAGCCCAGGATCATCCCGACGTAGGTGTTCGCGATAAACGTGTTGCTCGTGATGTAGTGGGGCACCAGGCCCTGGCTCCAAGCCTCGGCGCCTCGTGCCCGGAAGAAGCACCTTTGCTGTTCCCAGATGGGATTGCGCGACAGTCGCTCGAAGACCGTGGGATCGGGCAAGTCGGCGTGGAGTGAGGTGCTCATGTTCGGAGCCGAGCCTCGTTGCGTGGCGCGAATGCGCCGCGGCGCCTTTCTTAAGGTCGGTCAGGGGACTGTTGCCTGCCGGCGACGGCAGACGACCGCGAATACTTGGAGGACCGGCGTCCAGGCCGGGTCCCTTGCGTTCAGCGCCCCCCACGGGATATGGACGTCTTGCACGTGGTGCCGTGGACACAACGACCTCGTCGTCGCTCCGATCCAGCGCGTTGCGCAGTTTCCTGAAGAAGCGCCATGTTGCCGAATTCTTCGTTCACCATCTGCCTGGCCACCTTCAAGGGCTCTTTCCACTCCCCCTCCTCATCCGACCATTGGGCATTGAGCATGTAGTCGCAAAGACATTTTGCGTAAGCGAGCGGGTCGTTCTCCGGGTCGAGGTACCAGGTGCCGACGGCCTTGCTCACCTTCGTCTTGAGCGCGGACGCGGCGTCGCGCGCGAGTTCAATGACCACGCGCTTGATCTTCCCCCACAGGGAATCGTCCTTCGATTCCGGTGCCGCTTCAGCGCGCGAACCCAGCCCTACAGGGGCGGTTCCGTCGTCGAACACCGCTTTGAAAGCCTTCTTGAGTACGGTGCTTTCAACCGCCTTCAGGGCTGACTCGCCTTTGTTGATCAAGCCCGACCCGTCAAGTGCCGGGATCGTGTGATGAAAGACCGTGGGGGCGGCAAGGCCGGAGCCCATCGCAGCCAACTGCTTGAAAGCGGGCCCGAGGAGGGGGAAGATCAGCATGTTGACCCCCTCCGCCAAGACCGCCGCGTCGATCTTCGTGAGCTCGATCTTGCAGTACAATTCCAGTTCGATGCAGAAGCACTCGGCAAAGACGTTCCCGCTACCAGGCAGCGGCCCGCCCATGAAACCCTGGGCTAGCTCTTTCATCGCGGTTTGCAGGTTGAAATAATAACTAGACGCCGGCTTGCCTCTCAGCTTGCGCATCAACACTTCGCCGACCCCCTCACGTTCCTTTGCAATCCCGTGGAATGTCTTGGACTTCTCCAGGATCATGTAAAGGACCGCCGTCATCCGCGCGAACTTGTCGGGATCGCGTTCAGCCGCTTTGATCAGCGCCTGGTAAGTCATGGTCCGAATGGTCTGGGTGATCGGCAGCCCGCATGCCCTCGCTCCGGCTAACTGGCTTTCCTCTCCTTTGGACAAGGGAGTTGGTCCGATAAATAGCGGCGTCGCTGGGCCGGGGGGGGTCCTTCCCAGAACCAGCGACTGTTCGCGCTTTGCCTTGCAGTCAAGACAGTACCGACCACCTCCCCCGCCAGTCGCCGGAGTCAGCTCGTGTTCTCCGGGTTTTGTACAGTCGTCGCAGCAGTGATTCCGGCAATACTGTGTGCCGTCTCCCGCGCGCCCTCGGCAACCCGGTGCGATACACGTTTGAGTGGCGCCGGAGCCGGCTGCCGACTGGGATGACGACAGGGAATACCGACGCACGGCGGCGCCGGCCGCGGCTGGAGGGGCGGCAGGCCGGCCGGGTGGCGCGGGCTGCCGCTCGCCATTGCAGGAAGGGCAGCCCTTCAGCCCGTCAAATTCCATTTTATGCGTGAGGCACCATGCCATTTGAGCGCACTCCCGGAGCCTGTGTCTCTCGCGGATCGTTGGCACGGCCACGTCGGGTTGTTCACCCGCGTGAAGCCGCGGTCGTCGCGGTTGGACCTGGTCAGCATTTTCCAAACGGGTGTCAAGATGTTAGACCGCGGTTCCAGTCTTTGCCTGGTGTCCGCCCGCCGGATCGCGTCCCGGCTTCCCCCCTACTGGAGTATTCGCGGCGGTGTGACACGATTGTTTCGATCGACCCATTCGCGACCGACGATCACGCTCGGGGAGATCGCAAAGACCATGCGGAAGAGCCCCAGGGTCATGCGATCGTCGGCGGATCGAGGCGGCCGGCCGGATGGTCGAGGTTCGGGCCCGCTCAGGCGATCAGCTCACCCATCTCCTCCCGGAGGCGGAAGAGGACGCGCGACTTGGCCTTGCGGACGCCATTGGGGGTCATCCCCAGTTCGGCGGCGACGTCCGCCGGCGAGCGGTCCTCGACGGCGACCCGCCAGAACGCCTCCCAGGTCTGGACCTCGAACTCGTCGCGCACCAGGCCCAGGGCGCGCTGATACACCCCGGCGATGTCGGCCGGGCGCTCGGAGAGCCCGATCTCCTCCGGAGGGGCGGGGATCTGTTGAAGCTGCATCTGGGCATCGGTCCCGCCTGCCGCGGCCTCGACGCGATGGCGGAGGTAGTCCTGGATCTTGTGCCGGGCGACGCCGCGCATCCAGGCCCGGAACGTCGTGCCCGGCCGGTCGGCGCGGAACGTCTCGAGCTTGGCGAAGACTGCCGCGAAGACCTCCTGCGCCAGGTCCTCGACGTCGGCGCCCTTGACTCGGGCCTGGCGGCACCAGTGCTCTACCAGCGGCGAATACAGCGCCACGATCCGCCGCCAGGCGTCCGGCTCGCGGGAAACGGCGCGGCGCAAGAGCGACAACGAGGTCGAATCCCCGGGCTTCATGCCGGTCCTCTCGAGCGAACTCGGCAACCGGCCGCGGCGGCCGGGGCGTGGTGTCACACGGCGAGCAATCCTGATGGCTCGACACTTTGATTCGGCCCAGATAATATAAACGGATTCCAACACGGAATCCACCGCGACGCGCCGGGGGCGTCGGGCGGGGGATGGGCTTGAGGACGAGCCGATGAGCCAGGGCGCCTGCCCGAGCCTGGAGAGACTGTCCGCCTTCGCGCTGGGCTTGCTTCCCGAGCCCGGGCTCAGCGAGGTGGCGACGCATCTCGATGTCTGCGCCGACTGCGAGGAACAGGCCGGCCGGCTCGACGGGACGGCCGACGCGTTCCTGTCCGAGATGCGACGGCTGCCGGCCAGTCTGCCAGACCCGGAGAGCCCGTCGAGCGAGGAGACCGGCCGGTACGGGGCGGGCCCTTTGCCGGTGGTGGGCGGCCAGTCCTGGGGCGAGTTCCGGATCGTCCGCGAGATCGGCCGGGGCGGCATGGGGGTCGTCTGCGAGGCCTACCAGGGCTCGCTCAACCGCCATGTGGCGCTCAAGTTCCTGCCGGAGCACGGCAACGTCTCCCGGTTCCGCCGCGAGGCCCAGGCCGCCGGACGGCTGCACCACACCAACATCGTCCCGGTCTTCGGCGTGGGCGAGCACCAGGGACGGCATTTCTACGTCATGCAGTACATCGCCGGCCGCGGGCTCGACGCCGTCTTGAAGGCGCCAGCCGCGGCCACCGCCGCGGTCGGGACCGGACGGCCTCCGGCTGGTTTCAGTGCTCGCGAGGCGGCGCGGATCGCGCGCAGGCAGCCGGGGCGCTGGCCTATGCCCATGGCCAGGGGGTGATCCACCGCGATATCAAACCCTCGAACCTGCTGCTGGACGACCAGGGGACCGTGTGGGTCACCGACTTTGGCCTGGCCAAGGTCGCCGACGAGCAGGATCTCACCGGCACCGGCGATTTCCTGGGCACCCTGCGCTACATGCCTCCCGAGGCGCTCGAGGGACGGTATGACGCCCGCGGCGACGTCTACGCGCTGGGCCTGACCCTCTACGAGCTCTTGGCCCTCCGCCCGACGTACGACGAGGTGGACCGCGCCCGGCTGGTCCGCCTGGTCAAGGCTGGGGATCCTCCGCGGCTGCGGGACCTCGATCGCCGGATCCCGCGCGACCTGGAGACGGTGATCCACAAGGCGATCGAGCGTGACCCGGGACACCGCTATCAGACGGCCGCCCTTCTGGCCGAGGACTTGAGGCGCTTCGTCGAGGATCGCCCGATCTGGGCGCGTCAGGTCAGCGCCGCCGAGCGATACTGGCGCTGGGCCATGCGCAACCCGGCGATCGCGGTCTTGAGCGGGGTGCTGGCCGGAGTGCTCGTCTTGACCACGGTCTGCTCGCTCCTGGCGATGGATCAGTTCCGCACCCAGGCCGCGAACCAGCGCAGCTTGCCAGCGCCAATGAAGATGCACGCAAGGGGGCGGATCGCGCCTGGCGCGAGGAGGCCGCGGCCCGCCGCAAGACCGACCAGGTCAACATCCTTCTTGCTGCCGGCGAGGAGAAGCTGCAGAGGACGGTGTACGCGACCCGTTCGAACCTCGCTCTGGCCAGCGCGGACGCCAACGACATGGGCCGCCTGCGCAGTCTCCTCGACCTCCTGCGGCCCGGGGCGGGCGAGCCCGACCTCCGCGGCTGGGAGTGGCGCTATCTCTGGCAGCTCGGTCACGAAGACCGGCTCACGCTCCGGTCGCAGGACGACACGTTTGCCGCCGTGGCGTTCAGTCCCGATGGGCAAATCCTCGCCGGCCTCGAGAGTAAAGGCCGCATCCAGCTCTGGGACCGCCGCACCGGCAAATTACTGCGGACGACGGGGGTGTTGACTCAGACCCGCGCGCGGATCTGTCCGGCGGCGTCAGTGCCATCGCGTTCAGCCCCGACGGCCACAGCCTCGCCGGGCCCGGACCGGATGAGAGCCTTGCGCTTTACGCCGTCGACAGTGGCCAGCTCACGCTGCGATTTGAGGGCACCCCCGAGGCGATTCTGAAGCTGACGTGGAGCCCGGACGGCCGTACCTTGGTCGCCGCTCTGGCGAAACACAGCATGCGGGTGTTCAGCACCCGCGACGGCCATCTGATCGAGAAGTATTCCGCCGCACACGGCGCTCCGGTCGCCGCGGTCGCGTTCAGCCCTGACGGCCGCACGCTCGCCTCGGCGGGTTATGACCGCACGGTCAAGCTCTGGGGCCCTGAAGACCCAGTCCACCCGCGCACCGTTCTCAAGGGGCACACCGACGAGGTTCACGCCGTGGCCTTCAGTCCCGACGGCCGGCAGGTCGCATCCGCGGGTCGCGACCGGACCCTGCGGATCTGGGACGCCCGCTCGGGAGCGCCGCTGGCCGTGATCCGGGGTCACACCGGTCTGGTGACGTCGCTGGCCTACTTGCCCGACGGCGCGACGGTGGTGACGGGCTCGGTCGACGAAACGGTGCGCATCTGGGACACCGGCAAGCAACAGGAGATTCGCAACTTTAGAGGGCACGCCGACTCGGTCGCCGCCGTGGCCGTGAGCCCCGACGGCCGCGACATCGCCGCGGCCAGCACCGACGCGACGGTGCGCGTCTGGGACGCCAAGAGCCCGCCCCGCCCCCGCACGTTCCATAGCGCCTCGGTGCTGACCTACGGCGGGGACGTGGAGTGCCTGGCGTATTCCCCCGACGGCCGCAGGCTGGTCTCGGGCCACGACGACCACGCGCTGCGGGTCTGGGAATTCCCCAGGGAACAACCGCTCCACGTGATCGAGGGTCATACCGACGTCATCAAATGCGTCGCATTCAGCCCCGACGGCCGCACCGTCGCCTCCGGGAGCGTCGACCACACCGTACGGCTGTGGGATGCCGCCACCGGTCAGCCCCTGATAACTTTCGCCGGGCACCAGGGCGCGGTCCACGGGCTGGTCTTCACTCCCAACGGCCAGACCGTCTTCTCGAGTGGCTGGGACCGCTCGATCCAGGCCTGGAACCCCGCGACCGGGGCCGTCCGGTACGTCCTGGCAGGCCACTCCGATGCGGTGGAAGGCCTGGCACTCAGCCCCGATCAACGCACGCTGGCTTCGGCCAGCTCCGACAGGACTTGCATCCTCTGGGATCTCCACGAGAGGCGGCCCCGCGTGACACTCCGGGGACATTCCGGCCATCTCAACTCGGTTGCCTTCAGCTCCGACGGCGGAACGCTGGCGACGTCGTCCGACGACCGCACCGTGCGGCTCTGGAACGCCGCTGACGGCTCGCCTCGAGGCATCCTGGAGGGGCACATCGCCCAGGTCGACGGCCTGGCATTTGGCCCCGATGGCCGTCTTGCGTCCTCTGCTCGGGACCGGACCATCCGCCTCTGGGACCTGGCCAGCGGGCAGACGTTGCTGATCCTCAAAGGTCATGCCGGGCGCATCCGGCGTATCGCGTTCAGCCCGGACGGCCAGACTCTCGCCTCGGCAAGCGATGACCGCACGCTGAAGCTCTGGGAGGCCGCCCCCGCGGCCGCCCTCGCCAGCCCGTGAGGCGCACGGCAGACGAGAACAAGGACCGAGAGGGAAGACGAGAAGAAGGACAGGCATCGCAGGAGAAGAAGGACAGGCATCGCAGGGGTCGGCGCCACTTGGCGAACGAGTCAGGTCGACCGCCGTAACCTTTGTGTAACACGATGGTTTAGATTGCTGCGTGCCTCCCACATCCGGCCGATGGCGCCCTGGTGGCAAGGCAGGGCCGGTGGGCGCGGGTTTGGTAACGTGGCGAAATGGATGTGCTGCCCTCTTGCCTGTCCTTCGTCTTGATGCTGCCCTTTTGCCTGTCCTTCGTCTTCAAATACAGCCGCCAGTATTCGTGTTCCCAAGTCGCCCTCCAGCGCGAGAATTGCTAGAATGATTTTCGCCGCCGAATTCGCCCGAAGATGTTGATTCATGGTAGGCGCTATTTGGTGACGAGACGATGCCGGCTCCCGAGTTTTCAACGGGATTTTGCTGGACGATCTCAAGTTCGGCAGGCGGAGGAAGATCATGGTGAAGTCGGCGTCTGCTGCCTTCGTCTTGTTGCTCCTCAGCGCCCACGGGGTGGGTGACTTCAGCAAGCGCCTGGCGGAGCCGATGAGCATGTTTCGCGACGGCGAGCAGGCATGGTTGGGGTATGTACTGTTTGCGGCGCTTTTGCTGGTGAGTGTGGTGTATGTTCGGGATGTAATCCGAGCCGGCGAAGAGGAGGAGGCGGTGATAGCCGGTCTGGCCGCCCTGCTGCTGTTCGTCGTCGCCGTGACGCCGTCGTTCCAGGGCTTCCACATCTTGAGTTCCTTCCTCCTGATGCTGCTCTTGTTCGGGCATTACTGGCGGTTGCTCCGCGACTCGGGCAGCCGCTGGCTCATCTTCCATGTGTCGGTGCCGTTCGCGCTCGTGTTGTTGAGCGGATGCCATAGCTACGGCTTGTGGCAGAAGTGCCTGATCCTCTATCTCGTAGCCCTCGTCAACCTCCGCCACCATCGACTCTGTCGAACGAGTGCGAGCGAGCCGCTGCCGGCGTCCACCTCTGAGTTTTTCGGCAGTGGTGAAGTGAGTGGGCGGCGAAAGGTCTATCAGTTGGAACGCGGGCAAGTGTGGACGCGTGCCAAGACCCGGTAACCGGGTGCCGAACACGTCGCTGCGGTTGAGCGGAGTCTCCTCGCTGAACACCACCGGGTCGAAGCGGAAGGGCAACACTAACCCGAAGCGTCAACGAGGGATGCCGTAAGTTCCTTGCGGCGCCACGGCCGCGCCCTCGCTCACGCTTCGGGTTGGGAGAGGAAGGACAGGCATCGCAGGGGTCGGCTCCATTTGGCGAATGAGTCAGGTCGACCGCCGCAACCTTTGTGTAGCAAGATGGTTTAGATTGCTGGGTGACTCCCACATCCGGCCAATCGCGCCCTGGTGGCGAGGCAGAGCAGGGCGCGCGCGGGTCTGGTAACGTGGCGGGACGGTTTTGGTGCCGCATTGCCTGTCCTTCGTCTCTGTTCTTCGTCTCCGTTGTGTCGCTGCACGCGGATGAGTTCGGCGGTCATCGCGAGGAATTGTTCCCGAGCTGGGCCACGACGCGAACGTCATCGAGCGCCGGCCCGAACAAGGGGTCTTTCCTGTCCAGGCTGTAGAACTCGAGGGATGTCTCCCCGGCGACGGCCACAAACTCCCAGGTCTTGGTCGTCCACCCCATGTTGTCAGGAGACTTGCCAGTAATGTCAAAGGAGAACTCCCCCTTCATGCCCGCCGCGCTCACTCCCAGGCGCTTGATTTGCCGATTTCCGATAGAGCCCCCGGAAATACTTCCAGCCATCGCGAACGTCACACGGTAACGCCGCCCCTTGATGGTGAGGAACGATTGCCGGATACCCCCACAGCCGGGGGAGCCGTGTATGTCAAGGCACCGCTTGCCGTCGGCGGCACGCAACGCGTTCGTGATGCAATCGATCGGTTCGCGCGTCACCGTCCAACCCGGGATGGCAGTGGATCCTGGTCCCAGCGGCACGTCCTGGACGTCAGGCCCCAGCTCGAAGCTGCCGTTCTTGAGCAGGTTGGCTGTAGGCGCGCCGGAGAGCCGCAAGGGTGAAGGTGACCAGATCCGCACGATCCCGTCGCTATCGGCCGTCAGGACAAGGCTACCATCCGGTCGAGCGGCAAGGCCTCGATGACCGGCCGGTCCTTGCCCCTCACGGACCTCGACAAAGGACTCGATGTCCCAGAGCACGAGCGTTCCCTTGTCGCCGCACGTCAGGACGCTCCGGCCGTCAGACAGAAACTTGGCGCAGGCGACGCTCTCGCCGCCCGGGCATTTCGTGCTGGCTCTTTCCTTCCAGGTCGCGACGTCCCAGAGGACCATCGTCTGATCGACGCTGGCCGTCAAGGCCAGGCGGCTGTCCGGAGAGAACGCGACGTAGCTGATCGCGTCCTTATGAACGGTCAGGGCAGGCAGCTCCCGCTCGGAGCCGAAATCCCAGACCTTCACGACCTTGTCCTGCCCACCGGTCAGCGCCAGGCGGCCGTCCGGGGAGATGGCGAGGCATTCGATGTCGGCAGCGTGCTTCCCGACAGGCCCCAGAGGCCGGCGTTTCTGGAGGTCCCAGAGCATCACGACATCATCATCTCCGGCCGACAAGGCCCTGAGGCCGTCGGGAAAGAAAGCGACCGCCTTCACATGGTTCGTGTGGACATCCTTCCTGGCGAAGATGAACCGGCCCCGGTCCAGGTCCCAGTATCGCACTCCGAAATCGTGGCTGGCTGTCAAAGCGTGATGGCCGTCGGGAGAGAATGCCGCACTCCAGACCATGTTGCCATGCGGGAATAGGTGAATCTCGCGGCCGGTTTCGAGCTCCCAGAGGTGAGCCTTGGCATCCCCGCCGCAGGACAGGACCCGGAGCCCGTCCGGAGAGAGGGCGATGTCACCGTCGGCATGCATGTTGAGCTGACGCGTCTCGACGTAGGCAGGCACTGTCCCCGCCAGTCGAGGCGAAAGCGAGGACGTGGAGACCCGGACGTTCTTGAACCAGCAGTTGCTGTAAAGCCCCTGAAAGCCGAGATACCCAGCGCGGGGCAGCTTACCCAGGGCGACATCCCGGAACTTGTGGACCGAGCCATCCGGACGCTTGCCCGGGGTTGTCCACCGATCGAGGTCGATCGTCGTGACCTCGACCCCGCTCTGCGACACCACGACGCGCGGCCCCTTGGCCGCGATTCTCACGCGGTTCCACCCGCCCTCGGATTCCGGGCTCTCCCCCCGCCTGGGTGCGACCAGGTGGTAAAGCGCCCGGAATTCTCCATACCCGTCCTCGGGCTATCACCCAAGGCGATCTCCAGACCCGTTTCCGCCGGGGCGTTCAAGTCGCTGACCCGGAGGAACACGCCCGCGCTCTCTTTCTCGGTCAACTTATAATCGAACTCGAGCAGGAAGTTGTCGAGCGGCGTCTGGTAGACGACCAGCTCGCTTCTCGTGCCGTGGGGATTCAGCGCCCCGTCCTGAACGTTGGCCCTGGGCAAGGGACTGCCGTCGCAAAGAATCCATCCCTTGCCGCTCTTTCCATCAAAGATCGTCGTGAATTCCGCTGGGGTCGTCGGGGAGGTCTTGGTCTTCGGGGTGGACACGGACGAAAAGCGCGGGAAGGCCCGGACGGCTGGAGCGTCGGTCAAGGGCATGGGGACAGTCTTCTTGATGAGATCGGACGGTTCGAGAGGTTGGCCTGGGCGATTCGAACCGTCGCGCACCAGTCGCGTACCGACGAAGACTGCCGCGACCGCGACGACGGAGCCGAGCGCCACCAGCACGGGCGTACGCCACGGGTTGCGGGGTGTGTAGGTTTGGAAAGTTGGGCGCCGCGGGGGCGGATGCCCCTGGCGCTTGACAACCCGCTTGATCGTGGGGGGACTTGGCGCGGCTGCCGGAATAGCCGAGCGTACGTCCATGACCAGGTCTTCCAGGTTCAGCTCGGCGACCATCGGCGCGCCCTCCGGCTCATCGCGCAGGGCGAAGATCGATGACTCTCGGCCCGGCTTGACCGGTTCGGCCCGCTTGATCGGCGTCTCGTCGAAGACCTTCAGTTCCGGACGCGACTTGGGCGCGGCGGCGGGATGCGTTGCCGGGGCCGCTGCCGCCCTAGCCTTGCAGGATTCCAGGAGCGCGATCACCGCCGTCATCGACTCCGGGCGATCGGCCGGCCGCTTGGCCATCATTTTCTGGAACGCGTCCTCCAAAGCCGCCGGCGCGTCGGGACGAGCCCCCTGTAGCGGCGGCGCCGGCCGCTCCTGGTGCGCCATCAGCCGTCTCAGCACCGTCTCGCCCACGAACGGTTCGCGGCCCGTCATCAGGTAATACAGCGTGCAGCCCAGGCTGTAGACGTCGGCGCGCTGATCGGCCCGCCGCGAGTCCTCCGCCTGCTCGGGGGCCATGTAGTCGATCGTCCCCATGTATGTGCCGCTCTCGGTCAAACGACCGCCCGCCGCCTGACCGAACGGGTTCGAGGCGTCGACGATCCGCGCCAGGCCCAGGTCGAGCACGCGGACGGTCCCCGCGGTGTCGAGCATCAGGTTCGACGGCTTGATGTCGCGGTGGACGATCCCCTCGGCATGGGCGGCGGCCAGCCCGCGCAGCCTGGATCAGGTACTCGATCGCCTCGATGACCGGCAGGGGTCCCCGCTGGCGCACGACGTGGTCCAGGTCGCGGCCCTCGACGTATTCCATCACCAGGAAATGGACGCCCCGATCCTCGTCGGCGTCCAGCGCGGCGACGATGTTGGGGTGCTTGAGCTTTCCAGCCGCCTCGACTTCCCGCTTGAACCGTGCCACGGCGGTGCGATCGCGGGCGAACGAGGGGGGGAGGATCTTCAAGGCCACCACGCGTCCCAGCCGCCGGTGTCGAGCCTTGAAGACCACGCCCATGCCGCCGACGCCCAGCTTGTCGAGGATCAGGTAGTTACCGATGAGCAGTCCGCGGCTCTTGCGCTGATACAGGGCGGCGGCCTGGTAGGCCGTCAGCTTGCCGGCCTTCTGGAGAGCTCGGGCCAGACCGAGGACTCCCACCGATGCGGGAACGTCAGCGGTCAGGCCATCGAGCTCGTCCTCAGTGGCCAAGCCGAATTCGAGCACCGCCCGGCGAAACTCGGACGGGTCGGTGATCGAACCCAAGCCAGAACCCGCAGCCGATTGGTCCGCTTGAGCGGCCATGCCCGGCCCGCCGAGGATCGTCGCATCTTCGTGTACGGCATGGTGGATCGTCGCACTTTCGTGGATGGGCTCGAGCGATTCGGGACTTGGGGATTCCCGGCCGCCCGATTGGGTCTCGGGAAGTTCTCCGGCCGGTGAACCCGCTTCTGGCTGGTCGGCGTTCGGCATGCCGCAGTCTCCGGCTGTGACGTCCGTCCGCGTCGCCAGTATCTCCAACCGGATTCTGGCGAAAAGCGCTCGATGATCGAGGGCACGTTTGAACAGAGTTCCGGCGCAGGAGGTCCCTCCAGCATAGAATGGGGTTGGCGTGGCCCCATCCTGACATCGAGGTTCCCCATGCTGACTTGTATTGTACAACCCTCACCGGCCTCGGAGAACTTTCTGGGTTCCCTCCGAGATTACCTTCTCGATCTCATCGCGACAGATCCTGATGTCGGCTCGCGATCGCGCCAGGAAAACCGGCTTTGAGATCCGATCAAACCAACTCTACATAACATAGGTGTGATTATCAGACTTCGCGGCTCCCGACGGCGAGACGCTGGAAGCCGGTCGGCTCCCGATGACGCGGTCATTTGCCGTGCGGTGTTTCGGGAGTGGCGGGGGCTGCGTTGAATCGGATCATGGCCTTCGCTTCCTTGTAGGCCAGCCACAGGATCAGATCGTTGTGGTCGGCACTGCCGGCCAGCGGGTTCTGCTCGTCGGCGGCCAGTGGCTTCATCTTCGCCACGGTCGCGATCGCGAGCTTGCGCGCTCATCCTTCCTCCCTTGTCGGAACAGGCTCATCGCCCGGAAGAATGATGAGATGTCTGTCACCTGGGGGTCGTTCGGGCCGGCCTTCGCGGCAGCGAGCAGGGCTCTCTCGGCGGCGGAATCGTTGCCACTGCGGTATTCGGCCATGCCGAGGGCCAGCAGGCGCCGCCACGCCGGGCCGTTGCCGAGCTTCATCGCCGCGCGAGCGAGCAAGAGCGCCGCTTCGAGCTCCGCCTTGTCGGTCGAGGGCAAGATGCTGCACGCCTTGGCCGCGCGCTCGGCCGTCTGCGCGTCCTTGGTGTCCTTCGCGAACGCCTGGATCCGCTGCCGGGTGGCGGCGAACTCCTTCACCTGTCCGAACCACGCCTGGAAGGCAGTAACCTCCAGGGAGAGTGCTGTGTCCTTCGGATCGTCGGCGGACGCCCTCGCCATGTACGGGACCGCCTCGCGCGTGCGGCCGGCCGACTGGTAGGCCGTGGCGAGCTGGGTCAAGAAGGCGCCGTCCGCCGGCCGGCTGGTGACGAGCTTGCAATATTCGACGATGGCCCGCTCCCAATCTCCGGCTGCCGCGTACAGACCGCCGATGCCGGCAACCGCTGCCGGGTGATCCTTGACCAGCCTCTCGAGCGCCGCGCTGGTCGCCGATCACGTGATACGCCAGGGCGAGCTTTCCCCACGGATCCGTGAGCTTCGTTGCAGCGCGGCCCATCTGCTCCCGGTCAAACACCGCAGGTTCGGTGCAAACAGAAATTCGAAATCGGCCGAGATTCTGATCCGACCAATCGCGCAGCTCGTTGAAGCGCATGTGCGAAACCAATTCGCTGCCGGCTTCCACTGTGATCGGTGCCTGCAGGCGCCAGACCGAAGTGTGATGCTTCCCCTCGCCATAGGAGATATTCCACTCGCCGTGCAAGCCCAGGGAAGCGTTATTAAAGGAGTAGTCAGCCCCGGCAGCGCCGAAACTCAACCGGCGCGACGAACCCGCACCGTCTGCGCGTCTCGCGGTCAAATCCCATCGGTTCAACGTGAACACTCCCGCGTAAGCCTTTGTCGAGCGGCCCGGGCCTTTTCCCGGCAACGAATCGTGCATCAACGCCTCCAGGCGGATCGACCGAATCTCCATTCTTTCCGGGACGAGGAACGCGACGGCGTACTGGTCCGACGGTGGATTCACGCCACCCGCCAGGATCGAGCCGTCGTCCTGGAGCGTCAGGGTCGCACCTCCCGCCGATTTCATCGTGATCGGCTTGAGGACCGTCCATCGCGTGGCGTCCTCACTCTTCTGCTGATCCAGGAGCAGTTGAGCGAGTTCCGCAGCCAGTACCGAGTTCTGAGGTAGCTGCGCCAGGCTCTGTTCGAGCAAGAGGCGGGCCTTGGTGCGCGCTGGGTCGGCCGATCGCGCGTTGCCTCGTTCAGCGACGTATCGGGCCAATTCGGCCTGGAACTGGCGATCGCCTGCCGCTGCCTCCGCCAGCGCCGCATTCGTCTGGACAGTCGCCAACGAGTCGGAGGGCCGGTTGGGGCTGGGCCTCGTCGAGCGCGACAGCAAGGCGAAACCGGCGAAGGCCGCACCAACGACGGCCATTGCCCCAGCAGCCAGGAAGACCGCCGGATGCCCGGACCGGCGAGCCGGCTTCGACCGCGACAGCACCGGATGACCCGCCCGGATGCCCGAGGCTTGACCGCCCGCCGGATCGTCCGCGCCGGCAACGGCGGCAGAGGCGCCTCCGAGCGGACGTCCATGACCAGGTCTTCCAGGTTCAGCTCGGTGCCCAGCGGCGCGCCCTCCGGCTGATCGCGCAGGGCGAAGATTGATGGCTCTCGGCCCGGCTTGCCCGGTTCGGCCCGCTTGATCGCGGCCTCGTCGAAGACCTTCAGTTCCCGGCGCGGCTTCGGCGCGGCGGCGGGATGCGTTGCCGGCGCAAGGGCAGCCGCGGCCTTGCAGGATTCCAGGAGCGCGATCACCGCCGTCATCGACTCCGGACGATCCGCCGGCCGCTTGGCCATCATTCGCTGGAACGCGCGCTCCAATGCCGCCGGCGCGTCGGGACGAGCCCCCTGTAGCGGCGGCGCCGGCCGCTCCTGGTGCGCCATCAGCCGTCTCAGCACCGTCTCGCCCACGAACGGTTCGCGGCCCGTCATCAGGTAATACAGCGTGCAGCCCAGGCTGTAGACGTCGGCGCGCTGATCGGCCCGCCGCGAGTCCTCCGCCTGCTCGGGGGCCATGTAGTCGATCGTCCCCATGTACGTGCCGCTCTCGGTCAAACGACCGCCCGCCGCCTGACCGAACGGGTTCGAGGCGTCGACGATCCGCGCCAGGCCCAGGTCGAGCACGCGGACGGTCCCCGCGGTGTCGAGCATCAGGTTCGACGGCTTGATGTCGCGGTGGACGATCCCCTCGGCATGGGCGGCGGCCAGCCCGCGCGCAGCCTGGATCAGGTACTCGATCGCCTCGACGACGGGCAACGGTCCCCGCTGGCGCACGACGTGGTCCAGGTCGCGGCCCTCGACGTATTCCATCACCAGGAAATGGACGCCCCGATCCTCGTCGGCATCCAGCGCGGCGACGATGTTGGGGTGCTTGAGCTTGCCAGCCGCCTCGACTTCCCGCTTGAACCGCGCAAGGGCGGTGCGATCGCGGGCGAACGAGGGGGGGAGGATCTTCAAGGCCACCACGCGTCCCAGCCGCCGGTGTCGAGCCTTGAAGACCACGCCCATGCCGCCGACGCCCAGCTTGTCGAGGATCAGGTAGTTACCGATGAGCAGTCCGCGGCTCTTGCGCTGATACAGGGCGGCGGCCTGGTAGGCCGTCAGCTTGCCGGCCTTCTGGAGAGCTCGGGCCAGACCGAGGACTCCCGCCGATGCGGGAACGTCAGCGGTCAATCCATCGAGCTCGTCTTCAGTGGCCAAGCCGAATTCGAGCACCGCCCGGCGAAACTCGGACGGGTCGGTGATCGAACCCAAGCCACTACCGGCCGCCGATTGGTCCGCCTCAGCGGCCTGGATGCGTGGCCCGCCGAGGATCGTCGCGTCTTCGTGGATCGGCTGGTGTATCGTCGCACTTTCGTGGATGGGCTCGAGCGATTCGGGACTTTGGGTTTCCCGGCCGCGCCCTTGGGTCTCGGGACGTTCTCGGGCCGATGAACCCGCGTCAGGCTGGTTGCCGCTGGACATGCCGCAGTCTCCCGCTGTGACGTCCGTCCGCGTCGCCAGAACCTCCAAGGGAACTCTGGCGAAAAGCGCTTGATCATCGAGGGTACGTTTGAACAGAATTCCGGCCCATGATGTCCCTCCAGCATAGAATGGGGTTGGCTCGGCCCCATTCTAACCTGGAGGATCCCAAAGCTGACTCGTATTGTACAGCCCGCACCGACCTTGGAAAACTTTCTCGGTTCCCTACACGGCATCGTTCAACGCGGGGTAACACTGCGGGCAGACCAGCCTGACGCGCAAGCGAGGGTAACCCAAACCCTCGCTTGCGCGTCGGGCTAATATGATCGCCGGGACGCGTGGGAAAGCGAGCAAGGACAGGCATCGCAGGGGTCGGCGCCAGTCGGCGCATGAGTCAGGTCCACCACTGTAGCGGGACCGCGATGATTGGATTGGTCCGGGACGAGGAAGCACGCCGGCCACAAGGTTTTCGGCTAACCTCGCGGCGCGGCCTTCCGCTCCCCCCGCCGAATGCGCACAATGATGAAGAGAATCCACCAAAGGGATTGCAGCGGTCCTTGTAAAGAATCCTGGTCTCGGAGGGCCCTGGATGCGCGGCTCGTGGCTGAACCTCATCGCCGGAAGTCTCGGTCTCTCGATCGGTGTGCCGATCGCCAGCGCTCAGACTGACAAGCCACCAGAAGCCACTCACCCCGCGCCGGGGTTCGTGAAGCACGTCCGACCGCTCCTCGAGAGGTATTGCTTCAGTTGCCACGGGCCTTTGAAGCGCAGAGGCGGATTGAACCTCGAAAAGTTCGACGATGATGCCGAGGCTCTCGATCAGGTGGCTTTGTGGGATCGGGTCGGGGAGCGGTTGGCCAGCAATGAAATGCCCCCCAAGAAGAGCAAGCAGCCGACGGACGACGAGCGCCGGACGTTGCTGGCGTGGATCTTACGCGTGGATGAGTCGCAAATCACCTGCGAGGATCTCACGCCCGAACAGCTCGCCCAGTCCTTGAGCGGCCACACGAACACGCGGCGGCTCAACCGCACGGAGTATAACAACACCCTGCGCGACCTGTTCGGCGTCGATCTTCATGCTGGTGACCTGTTGCCATCGGAGGGTGGAGGCGGAGAAGGCTTCGACAACGCCGGTGCAACGCTCTTCATCACGCCGATGCTAATGGAAAAGTACCTCGAGGCGTCCGAGCTTGTGCTCTCGACCCTACTGCCAGCCCAGGATTCCCGCGCAGACAAGGCGCCGACCGATCATGCCGAAAGTGCGCAGCTCGACGCCATTTCACGGCAGTTGCTGGTCGCGACCCCTGGACCATCGAAAACATCGCGCGCCGCGGCGCGAGAAATCCTGATCAACTTCCTGCCCCGCGCATTCCGGCGGCCGGTCGGCGACTCCGACATCGAGCGTTATCTCGCGATCTTCGACAAGGCCAACGCACAGACCCCGTCGTTCGAGCAAGCGATCAAGACCACGCTCAAGGCGGTGCTGATCGCGCCGAGCTTCCTTTTCTTGACCGAGACACCGCCGGAGAATCCCGGCGTCTATCAGCTCAACAACCATGAGCTTGCAGCCCATCTGTCGTACTTCCTGTGGGCGTCGATGCCCGATCGCGAGCTGACGCGCCTGGCCGCGGACGAAAAGCTGCACGATCCCAGGGTGCTGGCGGAACAGGTCAAGCGCATGATGCGTGACCCACGGGCGCGTGCCCTCGCCGACGGATTTGCCGCGCAGTGGCTGGGAATCAGGGCGCTGGGTGTAACCGTCCGCCCGGATTCGAAGGTTTTTCCGGAGTTCACGCAGGAGCTCGCCGCGGCAATGCGTGAGGAGACGCTCCGGTGCTTCGACGCAATTGTGCGCGAGGACAGGAGCGTGCTGGAGCTCATCGATGCGCGATACACCTTTCTCAATGAGCCTCTGGCAGCCCTTTACAAGATTGACGGCGTGAAAGGTCCCGAGATGCGCCGCGTTGCCCTGGACGACCCGAAGCGCGGAGGTGTGCTGGGACACGCAAGCATCCTGACCGTCACGTCGTATCCGCACCGCACCAGCCCTGTGCTGCGCGGGCGCTGGATTCTCGAAGAGATCCTGGGTGCCGACGTGCCGCCGCCACCCCCGGATGTGCCCGTGCTCAAGGAGCGAGATCGCAAGGCCAAGGATCAGTCGTTTCGCAAACGGCTGGAGCAGCATCGCGCTAAAACCGAGTGCGCCATCTGTCATAGCCGGATCGACCCTCTGGGATTCGGCTTGGAGGAGTTTGATGTCCTCGGGCGCTGGCGCACCGAGCAAGCGGGTCAGCCGATCGACAGCACCGGCAAGCTGCCCACCGGTGAAGAATTCAAAGGACCGGTCGAATTGAAAGCGTTGCTCCTGGCGAAACGGCGGCCCGAGTTCCTGCGAAACCTGGCGCGGAAGATGCTGGGTTACGGTCTGGCCCGCGAGCTCACGCGTGTGGATTTGTGTGTCGTTCAGGAATGTGTCGATGCCATGGAACACGGCGAGTTTCGAATGTCGCGGCTCCTGGAAGCCGTCGTGCTCAGCTACCCCTTTTCGCATCGAGTGAACGAATAGAGAGGAATTGTTTCATGGGGACGCGCGCGAGATCACTTTCCAGGCGGACGTTTCTGCGCGGAGCGGGCGTTGCATTGGGGCTTCCGCTCCTGGACGCGATGGCGCCTTGCGGCCGCGCGGCGCTCCTGGCAGCGCGGCACGCGGCAGCGCCGGTGCGGGCGGCCTACCTCTATTTTCCCAATGGGGCCTGGATGGCAGATTGGGTGCCCAAGAAGACGGGCTCGGAATTCGAGCTTCCGTTCAGCCTTCTGCCACTTGAGCCAATCCGGCAGCACGTCACGGTGTTGAGCGGTTTGGACAAGCCGTTCAGCCGGACGGGCGACGGGCACTATGCCAAGACAGCGAACTTCCTCACCGGGCTGCACGTGCGCAAGACGACCGGGCAAGACCTGAACTCCGGCGGCGTTTCGGTCGATCAAGTGGCGGCGGCCCGGGTCGGCCACTTGACCCCCCTGCCCTCTCTGGAGCTGGCCACCGACCCCGTGATCAACGGCCTCGACCGGGCCGTCAACTACACGCGAATGTACGGGTCATACATCTCCTGGCTGAGGCCAAACGTCCCGCTCCCGCGGATCATCGATCCGCGCGCGGCCTTCGAGCGCATGTTCGGGCCGCGCGACACCGAAGGCCGGCCCTTGCCGCAGCCAGCGCATGCGGCGGACCAAAGCCTGCTCGACGCCGCGCTCGCCGACGCCCACGACCTGAGCCGCCGACTCGGCCGAACCGACCGGCAGAAGCTCGAGGAGTATCTCGATTCCGTCCGCAGCGTGGAGAAGCGCCTGGGGCGGCCGGCGGCGGCGAGCTGGCATCCTCCCACCCGGCCCCCTTCCCTGATTCCGCCGCCCAGCATGCCGCGCCCTCAGATGTTGTTCACCAGCAAAGACAACGGCGGCGACAATGCCGCGCTCTCCGGCGCGGCCCCGATCGATCCGCCCGAGCTGATTCGCCTGATGCTCGACTTGATGGTCCTGGCGTTCTGGACCGATACGACACGCAACATGACCTTCATGTTCGCCAACGATGTCTCCCCGCGCAACTTCTCATTTCTCAAGGGCGTGACTGAAAACCACCACTCCTCCTCCCACCATGCCAACCAGAAAGCGAAGATTGAATCGTACAAGATCATCACACGATGGCATGTAGAACAGTTTGCCTACCTCTTGAGCCGACTGGAGGCGATCCAGGAAGGCGAACGCTCGCTTCTGGACAACTCGATGATCATGTGCGGCTCCAGCATTTCCGACGGCAACCGGCACGACCCGGACAACTTGCCGATCCTCCTCGGCGGCGGCGGTGGCGGCCGCATCAAAGCGGGTCAGCACATCGCCTCGCCGAAGAACACCCCTCTGTGCAACCTCTACCTGTCCATGCTTGGTTCCATGGGAATCGACGTTCCCCGCTTCGGGGACAGTACCGGCCCGTTGCAAGGGCTGACCTGATTGCCGGTCGATCCCGGCGACCTTGACCGTCCCGGGCAGCTCTGGCCAAGCGACCACGACGACAGCTCAGTCTGGGTGGTCCGATGAGACCGTCAGGAATTCCCGGCGATCTTTCGAGAATCTCGTGTGATCGGGCGTTGTCCCGGACACTACAAGGTACTGGAGGATCAACATGGACCTGACGGCGCTCCTGAACACTTATCGTGGACCCTTGATTGGGCTCATCGTCTCCTGGGGTGCCCCATGGGGAGACGCAATAGAAATCGCCCAGGACAGTTTTTCCGACGCTTGGTTGAAGCGCGAACTCGTGCCGTGATGATTGGAACGAACCTGACGTTTTTGGACGTTGGTTACGGGGCGTCGCGCTCAATCGGTATCGCAACTGGTCACGCAGTCGGAGGCGCCGTCGGTTACGGATGGTCACGCTCGCACCGGCCGAACTGGAGTTTGCCGCCACCCCATCCGATCCCGAACCGTCTGAACAGGTGCAAGCGTTGCGACGCGCCATCGAGCGATTGCCCGCCCTACAGCGCCAGGTCGTACTGATGCACTATCTCGAGGAAACAAGCGTGAGCAACGTTGCGGGCTTACTGTCGGTCACTGTCAAGACGGTCGAAGGGCGGCTCTATCAGGCACGTCGGACACTGCGCCGACTGCTCGACAATCGTTCGCCGTCACAAATTGGAAGGATGCTGCTATGTCTGTGACCCCGGTTCCCGAAGATGATTTGCGGGCGGCCCTGCGGCCGTATCGTGTCGATCCCGGCATGTTTGAATCGGCCGTACTCGCACGGGTGAGCGACAGCTTGAGTCATGCAGATCATCCCCTCGCCAGCTTGTCGCCCGCGCAGCGCAGCGCCGCGGCATTTCTGCCGCTGGAAGTCATTGCCGCCGGCCAGTTGCCTGCCGCTGCCTTGAAGCTCGTTCCCGGGATGGGAGCCTACAAGCTTCTGAGCTACCTGGCTTTCCCGGCGATCAGCTTGTTTGTGCTGGTTGGCGCAGCCGCTTTCAGTGTTTTCAAGATTCGGCACATTCGAGATGAGAACAGCTCGACACCTGTTGACGAAAAAGCGCTCTTCGACAGTACAAGACAATGGTGGCACGACAACAAGTGGGGCGTCTCGTTGGTCTTGGCTGCGAGCCTCGCCATGGCGTGGTTGGGCGCGACCGGGCTGCTCTTCCTGTCTTACATCGTTTCTCTCGGGCTCTTGATCTTCGTCTTGACCAGTCTCGCCAAGATCGGCCTGGGAAATCGACTGATGGTCTGCCAGTCCTGTGTGATCGGTCTGGCGTTGCTCGGGCAGCTTGCGGGGTTTGCAGGGATCGGCGACCAGGATATTCACGTTGTCGATCAGACGTTCATCGTTCCCCTGTTTTTCAGTGGCGCCTTGGTTGTGGCACTCATCATGGTTGGCTCGACGATTGGCAGCCACGGAAGCGCCGGCGGGTCGGGCAAAAAAGCACGGATGATCGCTCCGGTGGCGTTGTTCGCCGTCTTGGTGGTGCCTCTCATCGTTTGGTTGCTAAATCCGATTCTTTGGCCAGCCACGCCGGCTCGCATCAAGGCCTATGTCGAATCCTTCGACAGGGCCCCCTTCTCCACCGCCAGTTGGCGTGAATGGGAAATTGTGGCGAGCTGGGCGGTTGAATCGAAATTGCACCCCGATCTCTCCAAGCCGCGCCGACTGCTGGATGAGGAAATAACGGGTGAACAGAACCCGGCCATTCTGGGCAGCGCTTTTCGGGTTGGGCTGGTGCAGGCCGATCAACTTGGCCGGCTCAGAGATTACGCGCGGCAGCGACACATTCTTCTTGATCGCCCGACTCGCATCGCGGAAACGCTACCGCTTACAAATCTGGATATGCATGATTGGGTCATCCGTGCAGCGATGATGCGCCACGACATAACGACCGCACAGCGAGACTATCTGGAGAAGCGGTTGCACGCCACTTTGGAGGCCGTTTCGACAGATCCCTACGCGGTCCTCAAGACGCCGCTCTTCGCGACCGAGCTCTTGGAGGTCATCGAACGCCCGGTCAATCCCGATCGATATCGTCACAAGATCCACGACTTGCTGCGGACGTTTCACAGCAAGAAAGGAGGAGGATTTGAAGTTGCCGGCGGTTTCAGGGAGTACAACCAGGAAAATCTTCTGGTCGGGTCACTCGAAGCGACCTCATGCGCCGTCAAGCTGATGGAGTTTTACGGAATCCCCGCCGAGCTTGATCCCAACTGGGTTCGCTCGTACTTGCGGCCGATGTTCAAAAGGCGGTCGCCTCAAGAATTCATGGCCGCGGTCACGCTTGACCGTTTCAACCGTTTGCCGGACGTGCCGGACCGGACATGGCTGGCAACGTTGTATTACGAACGCAGTTTACTTGCGGCCGTGGTTCTGATCGGACTTTGTATCTACGCGGCGCTGTGTTCGCCCATGCCTCGAGCCGTTGGAACCAACGATGGATCATCCCCACCCGAATCCTTCCATGACGCTGGTCCCATTTAACCACCAATTGCTGGCAAACGACGAAATCGCCTGGCTGCCAAGCCTCGCCCGGCCGCCTTACTTCGCACGCGGGCGCGATTCCTCGACCGTCTTGCTGAGTATGTGGAAATCGAGACAGATTGCGGTGATCTTCGATCGGTCGAGGTCCGCGTTGTCTTCGTCCTTGATGCGGATCTCCCACTCCGCAAAGGGCCCGATCAAGGGGAGGTAATCCGAGTTCGCCAGGTCGCCCTTGAGATGGAGGTCGCCGTCCGTGCCGCCGTGCAAGAGAGTCGCTTCCGGACTCTCGACGTATTCTCCCTGCAAGTTCCAGACGACCTTGGACCAATCGTAGGCGAACTGGATGCCCTCCACCGGGTCGTGAGTGAGGTCGATCCTGGTCCTGTCCTCGCGACGAAACGACTCATTTCCCATATGTGATATATTTATATTGCACATATTATCTGATGTTTGGACTCCGAGCACCCAGGCTCGCACCTTGGTGACGCGTACCTCGGCGTGCTCGCTGAACCGGCTCGTCCTGGTCTTCAGTTCCCAGATCCCCTTCTGGTCGAGAATCGCGGCGACGTCTTCGATGATCTCTTGCTCTAAGTCCCAGGTCACCGACGGGCCGTGCCAGAGGGGCTCCAGTCGCTCCTTGAGCTCATCGATCTGGGTGCCGCTCTGGTCCCGCAGCTCGGCCTCTGAGGCGTGTGCGACCAGATCTCCCCGATCGTCGAAGACGCGGAACGCGACGCTGGGACTCCCCGGCTGATGGGAGGTATCCCGCCACGACTGGGCCACGGCGACCAGGCTCTTCCTCACCTGGGGCTCCGGGCCGATGATCGAAACGACGTCTTCGATGATCTGATCGATCAGGGCGGAATCGAGGATTGATGTCACCGTGGCAATGACCTGGTCCTTCTCGGTGCTCTTGAGCTCGTGGGGAGGCCACAGGCCCCCGAGCTGCCGCCTGAGGTCTTCGATTGGCCCGGCTTGTCCCACCAGTTCCTTCTCATCGGCGTCGAAAACCACCGTGCCGTCCTTCACAACGATGCGGAAGTGGAGGGCCTTGCCCGCGGCGGCCACGATCAACAGGTCCTTGCCCTCCGCGCGGATGCCGCTGGCGCCCTCCGGCGAGCTCAGCAAGCGTAGGTCGAACTCGGGTTGATCCTTCCTGCCCCGTGCCGGTTTCAGGTGGCGGAGGTAGGGGCGGAGGGACTGAAGCCGCTCCTTGAGCGCCTCGATCCGCTCGCCCTTGGCGGCCAGCGGGCCCTCGCCTTCCTTAAAGGTCACGACTTTGCCTTGCGAATGATCGCTGATCTCAATAATCAATCCATAGGGGAAGTTCGTTACAGTTGTTATTGTAATCGATTTATTAATCTGGTTGCGATCGAACGCTCCTGCTGGATAATCGATTGTTTCAGGGGTCGTCGCATCGCCGGACTCAAGCCGTACTCGGGTCCGCCCCCGCAGGTCAAGGGTGGTGATGAACTCGTACCACCGATCCGCAGGTATGAGTCGCAAGGCGAAGCGCTCGAAGCCGATCCTCGGCAACGGCACGGAGAACCGCGACTCCGTCGTTCTTCAGCTTCGCGAACTCGCGGGGATACTCTTCCGGTTTGAGCATGACGCAGACGCCCGTCCCTTGATAATCGTCCTCCCGGGACGGTGTAGAATTCACCTTTTTTTGCAGATCACCCTTGATCTTGGTGGTCAAGTTCTCGAAGTCCAGCTCCTCGACCACCCCGCTCAAGAACTGGTAATCGATCACGCCGGGGGAACCGAGCTTGAAGGTGTCGTAGAGGGCACGGTCGGGCTGGAGGGTCCAGAAGCGGAGGGCCCGGCAGGCTAGATAGCAGTATCGGATGCACTCCTCGCGGGTGCGATTATACAGGGCCGAGACGAAGGCCGTCTCGGCGGGGAGGTTGGGTTCGGCGTCCTTGGCCTCTAGCTCCTGTACCTGGTCTTTCCGGGCCAAGGTCGCCCGATACTCGCCGGCTAAGCGCAGGTATTCGGTCACGCCGTTGTTGTACTCGACGAGGAGCGCGTTGCGATCCTGGATCGACTCGACATAGTCGTCCATGGCGTCCATGGCCGCCCTCGCCTCGTCCCTGGTGTAGAACTGGTCGAGCAGCTTGTTGAACTCGTCCTGCTCGACGAGCAATCGATACGCATCCGGGTCGTGGAGGGCGACCTGTTCCGGGTCGCCCGAATTCGTCGCGGACTTGATCGTCTCCCACGCCTCATCCAGCTTCGTCAGCCTCTTGGAGAACCGGTCGACTCGTAAGAGCATGTGCTTCCGATTGACCGCCTGGCCGTCGTCGCTCGGGAGCGTGTTCTCGGCCTTGTCGACCAGCTTGATGCTCTGGCTGACCAGGGTGGTGAACCCCGTGAATTCCGAGTTGATGAAGGCCATATTGAAGAGACAGTCCGCATAATCCTGGACCGTCAAGCCGGAACAGGTCGTGACCCAGAATTCGAGGCCCCCCAGGGCTTTGATCAGGGTGACCTTGGATCGGTCGACCTTATCTGTGGCATCAGGGATAAGCTTTTTGACGTAATGGATGAGCTCGGCCTGGAGCTCACCGAACTTTTCGGGCTGATCTTTGAGATCGGCAAGGGCGGCGCCGATGGCCGCGGCACGCTGCACGCTGAGCGATTTCTTCTCGTCCAGGTTCTGCTGATAGTCCAGATAGGTCTGCTGCCGTTTCTCCAACAATCCCACCTTGTTTTTGAATGGCCCCAGGGAGATCGTGGGTGAGCCGAGGGGCACAAAATTCTCCGGATGGCCGAAGTAATCCCATCCCCTTGCCAGGTTGATCAATAAGGTCGCGAGCGTCGCATTGATGCCATTCCGGAGCAAGGCGTCTGATTGCGACAGGGCCGTGGGCAAGAGGCTCGCGGCCAGTGCCACGAAGTCGAGTCGCGCCTGGAGTTCATCGTTGATGCTGCCGGCCGCCTCGTCCGCGGCGAACCGATACGCGTCCCACTGGAGGTAGCGCGCCCGGGCCGCCTCCAGGAGCATGTGCAGGGAACTCACCCGGGCGATGCCCTGCAAACCCTCGAAGGCGCCGTTCTGGGCGTCCGCATTGAAGTCGTGGATCACCACGAATCGGCCCCATCGGCCAGGGGGTGGCGGCGAGAGGTAGGGCGGTAGTGCGTTCGCGTTCAAGAGACGCTTGAACCGCTCCTCTCCGCTCTGGCTCGCGGTATATTGCCCCTTCGTCGTCATCGAATCGCCACTATAGGCCGATGTACCGACTCCGTTATATCCCGGGTCGCCGATCAATCCCGCGTTGCCATGGAAGCCGCGCTGGCCCGCTTCCCCCGGCCTCGACGTGCAGTCGATCTGGGTGTCCTCGCCCAGGGCCTTGTTCAAGACGATCGTGCAGTTGCCGGTCGGCCCGCCGGGCCCGCCGGGCCCGCCGATTCCCCCATCGCCCCCGGATCCGCCCGGACCTCCCGGCAAGGAGCTATGGAAGTAGACAAGACCTTGCTGTGCCCTATCTCGATAAACTTGATAATTCAGGCCCGGTCCTCCTGGTCCTCCTTTCCCGCCGTCCTGTCCCTGCTTTCCCCGCCGGCCTCGGCCCCCGGAAGAGCACACGGTCAGGGCGGAGTAATCGCCGATGGAATCGGCCACGATGAAGACGTCGCCGCCGGCGAGGCCGATCGCATCATCGCTCCTGCCCCCATCCTTCCCGTCGACGCCCCTGTCCCCTTGACCCGCCGTTACGTCGGGGCCATGACCCTCGTCGGTGCCACTGATTTGAGATCCGGAAAAGTCTTTTTTTGCTAACCAGACTTTCTCATTCCGCGCCGAGTTTCCGGCGTTCCCGGTCGCGGCCGAATAACCGGGAGTCGGTGTGCCCGTGTCCTCCAAGTCTTTTGCGCTGGTGTCCAGCAACGCCTGCTGACTACCGTCGGCGACGGTCCGCAGCTCGCGCGAAGATCACGACGTGCTTGCCCGGGACCTCGACCTTGCCGCGGATCGTTACGACGTCGCCGAAGACGATGAGATGTCTGTCGGGCGGCACCGTGAAGAGGCGCGCGACCTCGCCCGGCTTCGCGCCGTTCGCGAGCACCAAGGGCTCGGAAGACTCGACGATGGTGACCTCCCCTGCCCCGGCGGCCAGGCTCGCCGGGTAGTCGGGCGTCATTGCGTCTTCGACGGTGAACGCCGGATTCCCCGATGGCCGGAACTGCCGATCCTTCATGTCCAATTGCCCGTAGGGGAAGCCGATCGCTGCCGATGGGCTGACCCCCGCCCCTGGGTGGAGAGTCCGGACCTGGCCGAGCGCCGTCATCGTGTCGTTGACGAAGCCCGCGATCGTGGTCTCGCACTGGACCAAATCAGCGACGAAGCTGGCCAGGTACTGGCGAAAGGTCTGATCCGGGATCGACATCGATTTGCCCTCCGCGTCCGGGGCCGGGGCGCCGGTCGCCGGCGAATTCCCCACGTCTATCGTCGCCCGCCGCTGCCCTGGGGTCGGGCCTGACCCGCCCTCCCCCGACTCTGGCAACCAGCCGATGGGCGGCCGCCAATCCAGGCGGCCCGGCTCGACCGTCCCACCGACCTGTCGCGCCCTATATCGGGTGGCTTGAGCCTGAGTCTCGGCCTAAGGAAAAAGATTTTCGACGATCACATCGGTGATCGCATCCAGGGTAAAGCCCATGAACTCCGCGTACGGGGTCTTCTGGAGCGTTTCCTGCATCACCCTCTTGTGCGTTCTCAGTTGCGCCACCAGTTGCCAGGCGAGCCCGTAGGTGTTGTCCCCCTTCCGGTTGGGCCAGCTATTGAGCGTCTCGGCCAAGCCGCTCTCGTCCAGCACTTTCTTGAACTGGTCGGCGCGGCCTTTATCATATCCCGGAAGCGACTTGTCCATGAGCTTATCCAAAACGTATTTGCTCGAACGACCCCAGCATTCATCCCCGAATGCCGCACGGCCGGCTTCGGCTGCGATTCTGTACTGGTCCACAATTCGGTAGATGGACCTGACATCCGCTGTTTTCCCGGTCCCCCACCGATTTTCATACATCGAATCGCCACTTCTCAAGCGACGAGATGTGTCTTTGTCTAGCAGATACTTTTTGGCTGCCGGAGAGGAGATCTGGTTGCCCAGGTTCTTCTGCTGGTCGGCGACCTCCCGCATGACCTCACTGGCGGCGAAGCAAGCGACGTCGTTCCGCGACGGTTCCAGGTCGTTGCCGGGACCCTCGCGAGGGATCTTCTCGATCAATCGCTTGACGATCGAGTGCACGTTCTCCGCGCTCTTTTGTAAACTCTCGGATTCCTTCTTCAGTTGGCCGATGTCGGGGTCGGTCATCCCGACGTAGGCGCTCACTTTCTTCGCCTGCACCTGCCACCTATTCAGGAAGTCGGCGAGTACCGCCGTGTCGGATTCGCCACCCCGCTGGGACTCGGGGATCACGCTGGTGAACTCCTCGCCGATTTTCAACTGGGGGTCATTGAACTTCGCGACAACATCACGCAACTTCGCCGTGATCCCGGCAAGTCGATCCTGCTCCCTGAGCCGTTCGTTGACGACTTCGAAATCCGACCCCGTCATGTCAACGCCTTTCCCCCCGAGGGCCGCCCCGATCTCCCGGGCCACCTCAAATCCGATGGCGTCGAGCGCGAAATGGAGCTCGTCACGAATCCCCAAGGCCGGTTGGTTTCCGAAGGCCTGGTCGACCAGGACCGTGGCGAACTCGATACCCTCTCGGACATGATCCGCCACCTCGCCGAGCTCTTCGAAGCTCATCTGATCGGACGGGACGCGCACCGCGTCCTTCCACAGGTCCAGCCACTGGCTCAGCCCGCCGCTTTGATCCGCGGCTTCCAACCAATCGAGTGCGTTGTTGGTTAGCTTCTGGTCCCCGATCGTGTAGGCGGGAGTCTGGCCGCGGACTCTGTCGTCGATTTCCATCCTGAGGTCGTTCCAGAAGCCCAAGAGGTCCATCCGGCCGGCCTTCGCCCGTTCTCGCCATTCGGGGATGAAGCTCGGGTCGATCTTCGCGCGGCGGACCTGACTGAGATTTTCCAAGCCAGACTTCGCAGTCGATAAACTATTGTTTATCGAGATTCTCACGGGATCGGTGAGGTCTCGCTTCGGCTTCGGCTTGCGAGCCTCAGGAGGCTCGCTATTCACACGTCCCGCCGCTTTGAGCTCCTTTTCCTTCTTCTTGTACTGCTTCTTGGCGACATCGCTGATTTCGCGGCGAGGGGGTTCTTTCGGCATTGCGTTGGTTCACCCTGAAAGGAGAAAACGGTGTCGTGAGATCAAGAGTAAACTGAACCAGTCAACACGCCGATTCGATTGACCGCTTTCGTACCAATCCCGAAGTGAGAAGACAGGGCGGCATCGTGCGGCCCCCTTCGGTCTTGGTCCCTGAGTCGGCACTCGGGTCGTGTCGCCCACGTTGGCCTACCCTCGGTCCATGCCAACCTCATCCTAGCGCCTCGCCAACTGTGAGGCAATGGCCTGGCGGGGTTGCGGTTAGACCGTGGCCTGAGCTGCCACGCGGGCGGGTCTCCTCCTTTCTCGCGCCTCATTCCGCTTGCGATCTCGCTCGGCGAAGATTGCTCGCTTCTGTCGCTCTTCGGGTTACTCTGCACGACACGAAGGACAGGCATCGCAGGGGTCGGCGCCACTCGGCGAATGAATCAGGTCGAGCGCCGTAACATTTGTGTAGCAAGATGGTTTGGATCGCTGCGTGACTCCCACATTCGGCCAGTGGCGCCCTCGTGGCGAGGGAGAGCAGCTGCGCGGCGGGTTTGGCAATGTGGCGGGATGGATGTGCTGCCGAATTGCCTGTCCTTCGTCTCCCTGGAAGAATCGACCAAGACCGTGAAACCTGGCGGTTCGCGGTTGAGTAATAACAGATGGTTCAGTTGGTTTCTTGTCTTCGGCGGGGCGATCTCAATCAGCCAAGAGCAACCCGATCGCGAAAGGAAAGCGAGTCATGCAGAGATTGACTGTTCGTGCGGCTGCGTTGGTGTTCACCGGTCTCGTTTGCGGACAGGCAGGCGCTCTTAGCGTCCCGGCTGCTGAAAAGAAACCGGTCACCCTCGGCGCTCTGGAGGCAGAGATCAAAGCCCTGAAAGCGCCGAAAGTCGCCTGGCGAGAAATCGAGTGGAAGAGCTGTTTGCTCGAAGGGCTCCGGGAAGCGCGAGCCCAAAACAAGCCGGCCCTGCTCTGGGTCTTCATCGACCGTCCCATTGACGACGAGCGCTGCTGAGGGTATGCCGCACTCACCCGTGAGGTGATATTCTCCAACGCCGACGTCATTCGCCGTGTGAACGGCGATTTCGTACCCGTGGCCCTCAAGGCCGGACTGATCGACAACCCGCCCGACAACGACGAAGGCCGGCTCTATCGCGAGATCGGACGCTCGAGGATCCTTCCCCAGGGAGTCTGTATCGTCAACTCTGCGGGAAAAGTGCTCGACTGGGTCTTCATGTTCGACGACGACAAGAGCGTTCTCGACTTCCTCGATCATGCCAAGAAGCGGTTCGCCGAGTTTCCCGACGCGACCAAGCCGATCCCCGCCGAGCGATACAAAGGGTTTCCGAGTGAGAAGCTCGCCAATGTCGACGACAGCGGCAAGGTCATGCCGATCGTCGAGCGCCACCGCGAGGGGGAAAGCTGTCCGGCAAAGCCGCGCGTCCTGCAGGGGACCCTCCTGGCGCGGGTTTTTGGCCGGGCGCTCGACAAGGATGGCCAGCTCGTCGCCGACACGCTGCACCAGGAAAACTATCTCGAGGACCGCTTCTACGTGCCAGTCGTCAGGCAAGAGGGGTTGGCGAAAGCGCTCACCGCCGCCGGCACGAACCGCTTCAAGATCGACGACGATCTGGCGCGGGTACTCATCAGCCATGCGTTCATGGGGGAACTCGACTTGAACCCCCTCGGCAACCTGAATGGCAGCACGTGCAAGCACATGGACTGTGCGTTCTGGGGCCAGAAGATCGAGGCTGATGGCAACGGTCCGGGCTGGGTTCGAATCGATGGCGAATCAGAAGTCGCAGGGGTCGCGGGCCAGCGGCCAGACGACCATGGCGCACTCTGGCAGCACCGGGTCAAGCTCACCTGGGAGGGGCTGATCGAGATCAAGGGAAACCGGATGACTCGACTCCTTCTCCTGGCCCGCGGTACCGAGAAGTTGACGCGGGGAAACAGAAATGAGGAATTGGGCCGCCTACAGGGCGGCAAAGCCGTCTTCATTGACCTGGACAGCGGCGTCCGTTACGGCATTATCGGCCAACCGGTCGCGGTCGAGGAAGCCAGTAGTGGGCATCAGGCGCAGATCCCCGATGAGGCCCGCAAAATGCTCCGGCACGAGTTTGGCGGCCCCTTCGTGGCGTCACGCGACCTGGTGCAGGTGGAACTGCGGTTGACCGAGGAGCAGAAAGAAAAGCTGAACCAAAACCTTCTGGAATTGCTGCCCGAGGCGGTGCAGTTCTTGCAAAGGATGAAACGCCTGAACGGTGAACAGCGCGCGCAGCAGTTCGGTGCCTATCGACACAAGGCCCGCCAGAATCTGGCGGCTCTCTTGAAGGAAACGCTCAACAAAGACCAGCGCGCACGTTTGCGCCAGTTAGAATTGCAACGCGAGGGGCTTCGTGATGGGGAGACTTGGGAACTTCTCCACCTGAAGGAAGGCCAACGGAAGCAATTCATGGGTCTCATCATGCAGACCCATCAGAAGATTCAGACGCTGCTCGAAGAGGCAAAGAAAACCGGCAACCGCCGGGAGATTCAAGGCAAGGTGATCAAGATCCGCGATGACCTCGAAGCCGATCTACGCGCCAAGCTGACGGACGACCAGAAATTGCAGTGGATGGAGATGTTGGGTAAGCCGATGGACCCGGCGGCCTTGTTTGATTTGTGAGAGGAAGAACAGGCATCGCAGGGGTCGGCGCCACTCGGCGAGTGAATCAGGTCGACCGCCGCAGCCTTTGTGTCGCAACATGGTTTGGATTGCTGCGTGACTCCCACACTCGGCCAATGGCGCCCTGGTGGCGAGGCAGAGCGGGCGCGCGCGGGTTTGGGAACGTCGCGGGATGGAAGTGCTGGCGCATTGCCTGTTCTTCGTCTCCCGAACGGAGTCACGATCGGAGATTCTTGGAAATTCTTATTGTTTTGAGCGACAATGTGTTGACAACCACTCCGATGCAATCGATAATCACCGAACGTTGCCGGCTCGCGAGGGGCGGGCAGCGCAGGGTTATGGTGGCCCCCCGTCGTGTGATTTTCTGCACGAGTGGGGTTTTTTGTTGCGCTTCGTGAGCGACCGTACGGTTGCCTGAGTGCGTGGGTTCTCCGTCCGACTGATGCCGGCCCGCTGTTCATTCAGCGGGCGGCCTCGGGCACCTCGCATTGGCAACTCGGTCGCCGACAGCGCGGCCGAAGAGCTCCGCTCCCTTCCCACGATCAGATGGGAGCCAGCCACCATGTCGCGCACCTTGTCTCGTCCGTTTTCCGCCCTCTTCTCCGCCTGGACGCCGCGCCGCCCTCGAAAACTCTCGGATCAGCGACGTCGCCGCTGGCTGCGAGCGACGGAGGGCCTGGAAGACCGGCTCCTGCTGGCGGCCACGATCTACACCGTCAACGCGATCACCGACACCGGCGCCGGATCGGGGACCACGGGCGACCTGCTCTATTGCATCGACCAGGCCAATGCCGACCCGAACACCGATGGCAGTCTGATTCATTTCGACCCGACGGTCTTCGGCACGCCGCAGACCATCACGCTCTCCAGTACGCTGACCCTTTCCGAGACCGCTGGTCCAGAGGTGTTGAGCGGTCCCGGCGCGAACCTGGTGACAGTCAGCGGCAACAACAGCGTCGGGGTGTTCGCCATATCCAGTGGCGTGACAGCGACGATCACGGGTCAGACGATCTCGCACGGCTCGGCCTCCTCCGGCGGCGGCATCGACAACGCGGGGACGCTGAGCGTCGCCAGTTCCACGATCGACAACAACTCGGCCGGCTTCGGCGGCGGCCTCTACAACGTGGGCACGCTGTCCGTCGCCAGTTCCACGATCGACAACAACTCGGCCGGATCCGGCGGCGGTATCGACAACGCGGGCACGCTGTCCGTCACCAATAGCACGATCGCCGACAACGCGGCCGATGGAAGCGCCGGCCCCGTCACCCTTGATGTCATGGCCTACATCGACGGCCGCGACGAGTTGATCATTCAGGGGAATACACTGCAATGGGATCACTTCGACTTCGCCGCACCGGGCCGGCTGGATGGCGTCAATTTTCCGACGGTCATCACGACAACGCTCAATGGGTCGACGGTGATGAACGGAGTGGACTGGATCCCGACCTGGCCAGATCCTCCCCCCGATCCGATCCGGTTTCAGGCCCTGTCCTCGGTCTTCACGGGCTTGACGCCGGCGATCCCGGACACGACGAATGTGACCCTGACGGTGATCACTGCCCGGGACAGCCTGACGATCGCTCAGTTGCCCACGGCGTCCAATGACTTCACGACTCTCCTCGAGTTCAACGACGACCCAGCAGCCGGCGCGGCCTGGTATGAGGGGCTCCTGACCTACACCTCCGGAACCTCGACCGCCGCCTATGGCGGGGGCATTGCCAACGGTGGCACGCTGACGGTCGTCAACTCCACCATCGCCGACAACACGGTCGCCAGCGGCGGCTCTGGCGCGGGGCTGGGCGTCTCCGGCGGTACGGCCACCCTGGACAATACGATCGTCGCGCTGAACACCGACGGCACGGGCAGCGGGGCCACGCCGGAGGACATCTCCGGCACGGTTTCCTCAACCAGCGGGTCCAACTTGATCGGCACGGGCGGTTCCGGCGGCCTGACCAACGGGACCAACGGCAACCAGGTTGGCGTCGCCAGCTCGGGGCTCGATCCCAACGGGCTCGAGGCCAACGGCGGGCCGACCCAGACCATCGCCCTCGTAACCGGCAGCCCCGCCATCGACAAGGGCAACAACGCCCTGGCCGTCGATCCCACCACCGGGCAGCCCCCGGTCTACGACCAGCGTGGCCCAGGATTCGCGCGGATCGCCAACGGTACGGTGGACATCGGTGCTTTCGAAGTTCAAGTGAGCAACGTCCCGGCGGTGACTCTCGAACCGGCCAACCAGACGGTGCCTGCCGGTGCCACCGCCAGCTTCACGGCCACGGCAATCGGCAACCCGGCCCCCACCGTCCAGTGGCAATCGAGCACCAACGGCGGCGCCACGTTCGGCGACATCTCCGGCGCCACCGCCGACACCTACTCGTTCACGGCGGTCGCCGGTCAAAACGGCGATGAGTATCGCGCCGTGTTCACCAATAGCATCGGGTCCGCCACCAGCACCGCAGCCACCTTGACTGTGAACACGGCGCCGGTGGTGACCACCAGCCCGAGCGACCAGACCGTCACTGCCGGCAACACGGCGACGTTCACGGCCGCGGCAAGTGGGCGGCCGGACCCGACCGTGCAATGGGAGGTGAGCAGCGACGGCGGGAAGACTTATTCCGACATCTCCGGCGCCACTGCCGACACCTACTCGTTCACAGCGGTCGCCGCTGAAAACGGTGATGAGTATCGCGCGGTGTTCACGAACAGCGTGGCGTCGGCGACCAGCGCCGCGGCCACCTTGACCGTGAACACGGCGCCGGTGGTGATGACCAACCCGAGCAGCCAGACCGTCACCGCCGGCCAGCCGGCGACATTCACGGCCACGGCGAGCGGCCAGCCGGCTCCCACCGTGCAATGGGAGGTGAGCAGCGACGGCGGGAAGACTTATTCCGACATCTCCGGCGCCAACGCTGACACCTACTCGTTCACGGCCGCCGGCCAACAAAACGGCGATCAGTACGTCGCCGTCTTTACCAACAGCGTGGGATCCGCGACCAGCGCCGCGGCCACCCTGACCGTCAACACGGCGCCCGTTGTGACGACCAACCCGAGCAACCAGACCGTTGCCGCGGGCAACACGGCGACGTTCACGGCGGCGGCGAGCGGCCAGCCGGCTGCCACCGTGCAATGGGAGGTGAGCACTGACGGCGGGAAGACGTATTCCGACATCTCCGGCGCCACCGCCGACACCTACTCGTTCACGGCGGTCGCGGCCGACAATGGTGATCAGTATCGCGCCGTCTTCACCAATTCCGTGGGCTCGGTGCCGACCAGCGCGGCGCTGCTCACTGTCACGCAGCCCGTGACGATCATGACCGCTGCGGTGGGCTGGGGCACGCAGACCGCCGCGCTTCAGACCGCAAGCGACGGACTGCGCCTGCTCCCGGCCGGCCGGAACACAGACATGCCATGGCTCGGGATCAACCAGATCTTACTCACCTTCGACCAGACCACGTCGTTGGCCTCTGCCGACATTACGGTGACGAGCGCCATCGGGGTCAATTACGGGCCGGTCACGGTCTCCGGGTCGGGGACGAGCTACACAATCGCCCTGGCCCAGCCGATCACCAAGCCCGACCGGGTCACGATCACGATCGCCGGCCCGACCCTCGCGACTTACACCCGCCGGCTGGACGTCTTGCCCGGAGACTTCAACGACGACGGCGTGGTCAACGGCTCGGACCTTGTCGGTGTGCACAACGAATGGCTGGGGATCAACGGGGCCGTGCCCACCATCTTCGGCGACATCAATGGCGACGGAGTCGTCAACGTTACGGACTACAACGACGTCCGCAAGCAGATCGGCACGGTTCTGCCGTCCGCGAACATCTGGACCGTGAACAGCCTGGGCGATTCCGGCACCGGCTCCGGGTTCTCGGGCGACCTGCTCTACTGCATCGACCAGGCCAACGCCAACCCGAGCCCCCTCGGCAGCGTGATCCAGTTCAGCCCGACGGTTTTCGGGTCGGCGCAGACCATCACGCTGTCGAAAACGTTGACTTTGTCGGAAACCGCCGGGCCGGAGGTGATCGACGGGCCCGGTGCCAATCTCGTGACGGTGAGCGGCAAAAACGCGGTCGAGGTGTTTTCGATTGGGAGCGGCGTGACGGCCCAGCTCAAGGGCCTCACCATCTCGAATGGCTTGGCCGCTCAGGGCGGCGGCCTCTTTATCGACGGCGGCACGGTTTCACTGACAAATGTGGCCGTGAGCAACAACCGGGCCGTGGGAGCCAACGGGGCTGCCGGCGCCGCAGCTCGATCGGGACCCGGAGGAGCCGGTGGTGACGGCACCAGTGGCCTGGGCGGTGGCATCTATCTTGAGGGGGGCAGCCTGACTCTGAACGATGACACCATCGCGAGCAATGTCGTGCGCGGCGGCGCGGGCGGCGCCGGCGGTCGCGGTGGCGGTGGTCACCCCAGCGCCGTTGGTGGTGGCCCCGGCGGTAGTGGCGGCGCCGGGGGATTGGCGGCCGGCGGCGGAATCTATTTGGCTAACGGCACGCTTGTCGCAAACAACGACGTCTTTGAATGGAATCAAGCCATCGGTGGGTCGGGAGGGAATGGCGGCGCCGGCGGCGGTGGCGCCGACGGAGCGCTGGGGCGTTACTTCGGCACGTCCACCTCCTCGGACGGTCGCGGCGGCGATGGCGGTCAGGGTGGAAATGGCGGTGCCGGAGGCGCGGGGGAGGGCGGTGGAATCTATGTCGCGGCCGGAAATGTAACAGTCGGAGCTTCATCGATCGAATCGAATCTCGCATCCGGAGGCGCGGCAGGTGCCGGCGGTTTTGGGGGTAATGGAGGTACTGGTGGATACGGCATTCCCGGAGATGACGGCCGTGCGGGAACAACCCATTTCACTAAAACTGGTGGCAATGGTGGGCACGGAGCGTGGGGTGCACGCGGCGGAGCGGGAGGCGAAGGTGGTGGCGGAGGCGCTGGCGGTAAGGGCGCCGGCGGCGGTCTTTACATCTCAGACGGAAGCGTCAGCCTCTCGGGCGACGCTCTTACCACCAACTCCGCTCGCGGCGGACAAGGAGGACTTGGAGGCCAGGGCGGTATCGGCGGCCTTGGAGGTAACGGTGGGAACGGTGGGAACGGTGGGAACGGTGCTTCGGTTAGTACCGCTCGAGTAGGTGGAAACGGCGGCAACGGCGGTTCCCCCGGTGGCGGTGGTCGCGGCGGTAGCGGAGCCGCCGGGAATCGCGGCGGGGACGGTGGTGGCGCGGCCGGTGGCGCTCTCTACATTGGCGGCGGCATCGTCGACTTGACTTTCGACACGCTCCACGCCAACTCGGCGGTGGCGGCCCAGGGCGCACGCGGTGGTTCGGGCGGAGCTGGCAACCACGGTGGTCATGGGGGCAACGGTGGCCGTGGCGGCAATGGTGGAGTCGGTTCACTCGGTGCACCAGGCCCTGACCAAATCGCTGGTAACCCAGGTAACGGTGGCGGAGGTGGCCAAGGCGGTACCGGCGGCAACGGTGGAATCGGCGGCGCCGGAGGGAACGGCGGTGCAGCCTACGGAGGGGGTCTTTATGTGTCGGGAGGGTCGGTCGCCTTGTCGGCCGACAATCTCACTGGTAACTCGGCGACCGGTGGCGCGGGGGACGCCGGAGCCATCGGGGGTGCCGGTGGATCCGGCGGCGGCGGTGGTTACGGCGGTGAGGGTGGGCGCGGTGGACCAGGCGGTAATTCTTACGGGAGTCCGGGCTTCGGTGGCGGAGCGGGTGTGGCAGGTCGCGGTGCTGCCGGCGGAGCCGGCGGGGACGGCGGATCGGGAAGCGGCGGCGGTGTGTATCTTTTCGGCGGCTCCCTCACCTTGGTCAATGACACGCTCAGTGACGGTACCGCAGTTGGCGGCGCGGGGGGTAGCGGAGGTGTTGGCGGTGCACCCGGGGCCAGCGCGTCGCACGCGGTCGCCGGCTCGGACGGTGGTGCGAACGGCGGCGGTGTTTACGGCAGCGGAGGAAATGCCACCATCATCAACAGTACCATCGCCTACAATGACGTCGCCAGCGGTGGCACGGGCGGCGGGCTGGACGTCGTCGCCGGCTCCGTCACCCTGGACAACACCATCGTCGCCCTGAACACCAACGGAACCGGCAGCGGTGCCCTGGCCGATGACATCGCCGGCTCGGTGTCCTCGGCCAGCGCATTCAACCTGATCGGCGCCGGCGGTTCCGGCGGGCTGACTAACGACGTCAACGGCAACCAGGTCGGGGTCGCCAATCCAGGGCTTGGCACCCTGGCTGATAACGGCGGGCCGACCCAGACCATCGCCCTGCTGGCGGGCAGCCCGGCCATCAATGCCGGCAGCAACGCCCTCGCCGTCGATCCCAGCACGGGACTGCCCCTGGCCACCGACCAGCGCGGTCCCGGTTTCCCCCGCATCGTCGGCGGCACTGTGGACATCGGTGCGTACGAAGTTCAGGGCACGGTCGTCGTCGGCACCTCCGTCACCTCGGGAACCCAAACCGTCACGCTCGAGACCGCGGTTGACGTCTTGCCCGGAGACTTCAACGACGACGGCGTGGTCAACGGCTCGGACCTTGTCGGTGTGCACAACCAATGGCTGGGGATCAACGGTGCCGTGCCGACGATCGTCGGCGATATCAATGGCGACGTAGTCGTGAGCGTCACGGACGATAACGACATCCGCAAGCAGATCGGCACGGTTTTGCCTCCCGTGAGTGACCCAGCGATCGCCGCTGGCCCGGCCAGCCAAAGTGGTCCTCCGGTGGTGCAGGTCGTCGCGGTTACACCGTCGGTGAGCGATGCACTCACCGTCGTGGCTCCCGCGAGCCAGGCTGGTCCGGTGGTGGTGCAGATTGGCACGAGTCACGCGTCGCAGCCCACGGCGGCAAGCCGAGCCCGGCCCCGCCCGCGCCGAGATTCGTTTATCCCGGCGAGGATCAAGGCTGGGAACATTGACCAGAAGCGAGATGATCCACCAGCGGTTGCTCGAGCGAACTTATTAAAATGCTAGCATTCCTATTCTATATGATGATTCGCGGCAACATTGTTGACTTTGACTCGCAGAAACAGGCTAACTAACGGTCGCGTCCAACGCTCCAGAGATGAGGACACCTCGTATGAACTGCATTTACACAAGCACGCAATCGACGGAGGGATCCGCCTCGCCGGGCTCAGGGCGAGGCTCCGTCCCGGGAGGGCGGCTCGGGCTTTTGGTGGCTGTTGCTCTGGCAACGAGCTTCGGGCTCGCGGCCCCCTGCCGCGCCGGGGGGCTGGTGATCGAGCTGCCCACCTTGACGAACGTGGCGCCCGGCTCCAGCGGCTCGTTCGACGTGTTGCTCCGCGACACCGATCCCGCCGGCAGCCCGGGCTACAATGTGGCCGAAGATAATTTCGAGCTGACGCTGACGGGAGCGGCCGGCTTCACGTTCACGAATGCGACGATCAATACCAGCGCCGCGTATATCTACGTAGAATCGACCGACGCGGCTTCTGGATTGCCGCTCTCGACCAGCACGTTTCCCAACACCGACTTCATTGCCAGCGACCTCGAAAACGCCCCTCCCAATTATTACCGGACCTTGAATCCGGGCGACGTGTTCGGCCTGGCCAACGTCTCCTACACGGTTGCTTCCGACGCAAGCGGCACGGACGCGCTCACGATCGCGAACGTGGGTATTGCCACAACACTGACAGATATCAACGGAAACAATATCCCGTTCACGGTCATGAACGGCGCGATTTCCACGTTCGCGGTGCCCGAGCCCTCAGCACTGATCCAGGCCGCGACCGGCCTCTTGATCGTACTGGGAGCAGCCGGGTGGCGCCGGCAGCGATGAGGGAGGCAGAAAAACGCGCCGATGAAAATGGAGAACCTGGCCGCGGGGAGAAAGGACAGGCACAGCAGGGGTCGGCGCCACTCGGCGAATGAATCAGGTCGACCGCCGTAACCCTCCTGTAGCAAGACGGTTTGGATTGCTGCGTGACTCCCACATTCGGCCAGCGGCGCCCTGCCGGCGAGGCAGAGCGGGTGCGCGCGGGTTTGGTAACGCGGCCGGATGGATGTGCTATTACGTTGCCTGTCCTTCGTCTCTTTCTCGTGGCTATCGGAAGCCCAATCTCCGAGTTCGCCCTTCCGGTGCTTCACCGCCCTGGTGCGGTCTTGGGACGAATCAGGGGAGGGAGGCCAGGGACGTGATGCACGAAATCGTTTGTCTCAGCCGACAGGAACTGCGAACCGAAATTACATCATCCGCCGCTTCCCACCAGCAGCGGCGCCCCGGACCTTAGCGGCGCTTTCTGCTCGCCCTCCGTCGCCTCGAGCTGCCGCTCGAGATCCTGGATGGAAGCCCACGGGAAAATGGGCGGGTCCGGGGGCGGAGACACGGGCGGGACGGCGTCACCCCACCGATCGCTGTCACCGCTCCAGGAGCGGCAGTAGGTGTCCCAGAGCCGGCGCATGTGCTCGTAGGTAAAGCCATACTGTCTGGCCACGTCCCGGGCGTAGGTGCTCTCGGTCCGGCAAAACACGCACTCGAGAGAATAACGGTCCAGGAAGTCGCGTTGCAGGCTGGTGAGTATCATGGCTCGAACCCGTAACCCCTGTACGGCAACCCACGCTGCTGGAGATAATCGTCCAGACTGATGGATCGCGCCCTGGCCCACTTCTCGGCTTGAGTGCGGGACCGCTTCCTGACCGGCAAGTCGGGCGGCGCCACGCCGGCCACGTTGTGGTTCCCCGTCACCAGGATCGGAGCACCACATTCTGGGCAGTCAATCGCGGCCTGGCCCCGGAACACCGGGCCTTGATCGGGTGGCGCCAGCCACTCGACGTGCCAATCGTCGATGTGGCGCCCGCAAGCTGGGCAGTCACCTGCTGGCATAACCATCCGTATCTGTCGGAATTCCCGGGGCGAGCATCTGCTCGAGCGCGGTCGTGGGTGGCTCCGTTCTCCTTATTTCTAACCTACCAGAAAAGGGTGGATCGATCAAAGAGCATACACCCTGCGTACAGCGCTTCACGGCGGCGACGAGGATCGCCGCGGCCGCTCCCCTTGGCGCCTGACTTTCGTTTGTGGTGTCGCAAACAGTATCCTTGTGGGAACGGAGAGAAAGGACAGGCACCGCGAGGGTCCGCGGACTTCGGCGAATGGACAGAAAGGCAGAAAGACAGGGGCCAGGCATTGCAGGCGTCGGCGCGACTCGGCGAACGAATTCGGTCGATCGCCTTAACCTTTGTGTAGCAAGACGGTTTGGATTGCTGCGAGACTCTCACATTCGGCCGATGGCACCGTGGTGGCGGGCAGAGCGGGTGCGCGCGGGTTTGGTAACGTGGCCGGATGGACGTGCTGTTACGTTGCCTGTCCTCCGTCTTTATTCCCAGAGGAACCAGCGGCGTTTGATCTTGGGGCCATAGAACAGCCCGAACTGCCTCAGCGCCGCGTCGTGAGCCAACCGCACCGCTTCTTCTGCGGAATCCGTCACCAGGATTCGCTCGGCATCGATCTCGTCGATGGTCATCGACTCGACAAGCCGGTGGTGCAGGAAATCGAGCAGTGGCCGCCAATATTCCTGGCCCACCAGTATGAGCGGAAAGTCCTTGATCTTTTGAGTCTGGATCAAGGTCGCGGTCTCGAAGACTTCGTCCAAGGTGCCGAAACCGCCGGGCAGGGCGATGAAGGCGTAGGAGTATTTCACGAGCATCAACTTGCGCACGAAGAAGTGCTGGAAGGTCACCCAGCGATCGAGATAGGGGTTGGGTTTCTGTTCCTTCGGCAACACAATGTTGCAGCCGACGGAGTAGCCGCCGGCTTCCTTGGCACCGCGGTTGGCACCCTCCATGATACCGGGTCCGCCGCCGGTCATCACCGTGAAGCCGGCGCGAGCCAACTGGCGGCCGATCTCTCGTGCCAGGGCGTAATACACATGATCTTCCGTAAAGTGCGCCGAGCCGAACACGGTGACACAGGGGCCGATGAAATGGAGTTTGCGGAATCCGCCCATGATCTCGAAGAAAATGCGAATCGCCCGTCCTAGCTCGAACGAGCGCTTCTGCGGCCCATGCAGGAACTGCCTGACCTCCGGAACGGGCGGCACCTTGCCCCAGTTTGTCGTCGAAGTTGTCGGCCCACCTTGAGGCCGCGCGGCGACAGGGTCCGTGTTCGGTGTTTCGCTCATATCGACTCCTCAAGGAGTGATGTGACGCATCGACAGCGAGACTGATCTCATTGCGATTGCTGGGCTCGGCAAGAGTGCAAGCGGTCGCCAGGCCAGAGAGGCCAAGATTTGGAGAAGGCGGTGGAGCAACTCCCCCAAGAGGCCCAAGCCGGCGCGAAGGACGAATGATCCCGGTGTAACGATCACTTCACCTTCGACACGGGTTGGTCGGGATGAGCGGGGTTCGCCACAAGCCGGCGGTTGGCGCAATCCGCCAGCAAATCGAGCTTCTCCAGCACGGTCTGGCCGATCAGCACCTCGTCGCCCAGCACCAGAGCCTCTTCGAGCGTGTCTCGCCCCATGACCGCGAAAACGATCGGCTCGGTTACCGCAACAACCTCGGTCCGCCCGTCGGCATACTCGGCGACCCGGTTGCCGCGAGACATGAGGCCGAGAGCCTCCATGACATGCGCAGGAATGATTGACCGGACCGCGCCCGTATCGACCATGGCATCCGCCTCGTAGCGCCTGACTGCCGATTTCTTCAGCTTCTTCCGACGATGGAGCGCTTCGTCAACGGAATTGGTGAGGAGCACCTTAACTCGGATTTCACCCATGTCATACTCGGTTTGCGTTTCCGACGGTTTCGTCAGTATTCTACCAAGGCTCTCTATCCGTCCTCCTGTTTCCTTCTTCCGGAGACGAGACTGACCAGCCTGTCCTGGAGAACGGCGACGGAGAGGCGCGCGCGTGCGTTTCGGGGATCGAGACGCAACGCGGTACGCGCTTCGCCCAGTGCCTTCCTCAGCGCGTCTTCGATCGTCGCGTAATCCTCGATTTTCCAGGCGTTCTTGGATTCCTGCTGGAAGGCAATGCAAAGCATCAGGTGAAACAGGGGCTCGTCAGGATCTCTGCGTGCGAGCATCGTAGCGAAAGCAGAGAGCCATCGGGCGGTCCGGCGGGCGTCGCCCAAGCGGCAGGCATGTCGTTGCTTCGCGGCCCACCCGGCGGCAATGCCGGCCACTTCGAAGGCCGCGGTGGTAAACAAGGAGGGGTCCTCGCCGATCGCCTCGCATCTTGACTCGAGCGCCCGGATGACCGCATGGGCGTGGGCATCCGGGTCGAAGCGGCCCTTCGATTCGCCGGTCAAATCTGAGGCGGATGGATATGGCTGGACTTCGCTGGCAATCCAGTACGCGACTTTTTCCTGGAACATTTGCGGGAGCCGTCTACTGTCCGGGAATCTCCGGATCGCGGCGCGGAGCTTTGCGGTTGCGCCCTCGTCGGGGGCCAGGTCCAATCGGGCCAGCGTGGCAAGGATCCCGATCGCGGGGTCGCCTGGGGTGTGCTCGCTCAACCGCTCAAGCATGCGGATATGCGACTCCAGAAGCCTCCGCCGCGGCTCTTCCAGGCCGCAACGGCCGAACAGCGAGGCGATCGCGCGCCGCGATTGGTCGATCGAAACGATGACATCGAGGTGTCGCTGGTCGTGGACCAAGCCCTCGAGCACATCCTCAGCTCGCTGGAAACAGAAGAGCGCCTCGCCCGAGCGCTCTTGATTGTGCGCGACCCGACCGAGCTCCATCAGCGTCCGTGCATACGCCGCATCGACAAGAGAGGCGTCTGCGCCGGATCTTCGCCCTTCCAGTAAGTCCAGGCTGTCCATGAGCAACGCGCGTGATTCAGCGTAGTTACCACGACGCCGGAAATCCTCCGCCAATTGACGTTCAAGTTCACAGATCGCGATCAGGTTGGATGCGGCGAACTCTCGATGGCGACGCAGTTTCGCGGTGAGTTCGCGTACAGCACGCGACGACGATTCGAACCTTTCCGATGCGAGCATTTGCGGTGCATTCACGGTCGTCGCCAGCAGGCCGACGAGATCGCGGACCGCGCCGGAGGTGGCTTTGTCGCTCTCGATGGCACGGGCGAGGGCATTCTCGGCCCGCGCGCGCTCGGCTTCGGAATGGCGCCACAGCGTGAAGAAGCCGACGAGGCTAAGCGCCACGGTGACCACGAGGACGGCCAGGAGCGATGCGATTGCCGGCCGGCGCCGGCACCAGCGACCGGCGTGTTCGAGCTTCGAGACCGCACGCGCCCGGATCGGGAACCCAGCGAGCCAGCGCTCCAGGTCGTCCGCGAGCGCACTGGCCGACGCGTAGCGCCGAATCGGGTCCTTCCGCAGGCAAGTCAGGGCGATCGTTTCGAGGTCGCGCGGCAGACCGGGGACAAGCGTTCTGGGCGGGGCCGGTTCACGGGTTCGCACCAGGTCCAGGGTCTCGATGACCGACGCGGCCTGAAACGGGGGCCGGCCGGTCAAGAGGCTGTACAGAGTCGCCCCGAGGGCGAAGACATCGGACCCTTGACCGATCGCCGCGCGGTTTCCAGCAATCTGCTCGGGAGCCATGAACGAGGGGGTACCCCGCACCCCAATCGGACCGGTCGCCGTCGCGCCCGGATCGTCGCCCGCCCGGGCAATTCCGAAGTCAGCAAGTATCGGCGTGACTTGATCCCATGGACATTCCGGCTGTCCGTCGAGCAGGATATTTGAGGGCTTGATGTCGAGGTGCAGCATCCCGGCCTTGTGGATCTGGTCGACGGCCCGCGCGACCGCCCTGATCAACTCCACCGCGACACGCGCCGGCAGAGGGCCTGTGACGCGGTCAGCCAGGCTTCCCCCGGTGATCAGGTCGAGGACGAGGTAGAGACAGCCGTCCTGTTCACCCGCCTCGTGGAGCTGGACGACGTTGCGATGGCGGACCCGCCCCATCGCGCGCGCCTCGCGAAGCCAGCGCCCGCGATCCTCCGCACCGATCAGAGCGCTCGCGGCGACGACCTTGATGGCCACGCGGCGGGCCAGGTGCGGTTGCCACGCCTGGTAGACCACCCCCATTGCACCTCGCCCCAGCTCGCGCTCGATCGCGAAACCGGGGATCGTGGGGGGATGCACCAGCCCCGCCAGTCGTGCCGGGCCGCGTCCCTCGGAGACGGACGCATTAGCGGCCAAACGTTCCAGAACGTCCTGACAATCTGCGCACATCTCGACGTGCGCTTCCATCGTCGCGAAGTGTGAATTGCTCGACGAATCGCAGGCGAGCCGGCTGAGCGTCTCGGGTGTGGGACATGTGAACATGGGGAAACCTCGGTCCCGTCTGAAGGTTCAATCAATCTCCGGTCTGCCGGGTTTCTGGCTCAAGCACGCGGGGCTCGGCCAGGAGCCGTTGCCCTTCTTCGCGCAGCATCCGGCCCACCCGCCTTTCCGCAGCGAAGGCGGCGTAGTAGGAGATGCCAGCGGCTGCCGCAGTCTGGCGGACGGACTGCCCGAGGATGGCGATGTTCCAGAAGACCTGCCATGTCTGCTGGCTGACACGCCGCTTTACGGCGTCCTGGATTTCCTCGGCCTGGCGGAGCAAGACAGGGCGCTCCGGCGCCACCGTGAGCTCGACCTCGTCACCAAGGGACGCGTCCTCCACGAGCGACCAGGCCGGCTGGTCGTCGAGCGACTTCACCCGATCGGCCTTCTTCTTGCGCAGCAGATCGATCGCCCGCGATTGGCACAACCGGCGGAGCCAGCCGCGAAACGTCTTCCCGGGGTCGTAGCGGTAGGTGCGCATTCGCCGCGCCAGGTCGATCCAGACCCGCTGGCAAAGCTCTTCCGTGGACTCGGCGTCAAGCCGGTATCGACGGGAAAAAAGCCGGATCACCGGATCGTAACGCGTGACGAAATCGACCCAGGCTTCGTGATCGCGCCAGTCGCCCAGGCGGGTCAGCAGCGTCGGATTGGTCGTGCCCGCATTGGACCCCACCATCGGGGCAACCTCCGGTCGAAAGGGTCGATCCGAACACCATCGCCTCGAGCCGCGTTAATACCCTTCGTACTACTTTATGGAGTGGCTTAGCTCACTGACGTCGCAGACCGGCTTATCTTGCGTGAGGGCGTCCTCACCCGCCGGATTTCAGCCTGGAAGCGAAGCTCTCCATGCGGTGCCGGGTGATTCTGGTGACTCTACCAGGCTTGCGTGCACTCCAGCAAGCTCTGGGCCCAAAAACATCGTGAGTGTCTCGCCGTGGCTTCATCGATCGGGACGAGTGAGTAGGGCGCGACCGGGTTTCTGACATCCGCATCGGTCGTGAGAAGGGGAAACCTGGTAAGCCCCGTCGGCACCGGACCCGGTCGGTCACCATCGGTCAGGACGTATAGTCATGAGATTCCTCTCAGAGTGGGTTCGGCCGAATGACGAGAGAATAAGGCTGCGGGCGCGGTCAGGTGCAGCACAATCGCGCAGGCGGGGCCGGCAGCTCCTGGTTGAGGCGCTTGAGTCGCGTCAACTCCTCGCAGGCCTGACGGTGACAACAGCCGGCAAGGCTGCAGGCTTCAGTCTGTCGACCTTCGCCACAGGTTTCCCGAATTCTGGCGGCATCGGACCTTTCGGGACCGTCTTCCCGGCCAACGGCGGGGTCCTGGTGAGCGATGACCTGGGCAACGTGCGTCGCTTCCCCACCGACACAGACGGTCAGAACGCGGCAATGGTGCCGCCGGTCTCAGGTGCGAATTACCCGAACAGCGCCACGGGCATGGCTCGCGTGGGAGCCAACCTGTACCTGATGATGACCAGTCGGAATCAGATTGCTCAGATCAGCGATGACGGCACCCTGGAAAGGGTCGTCGCCACGGTTCCCAGTCCGCTCGGCGTCGCGCTCAACCCGCTCGATGGCCATTTGTTCGTGTCGAGTTTCAACGCGAAGATCTACGACGTGAACCCGTTGACCGGGGCGGTATCAGTCTTCCTGGATGTGGCGCCTGACGGCCTGGCTGTCGATCCCAGCGCCGGGATCCTGTACGCGGCATTCGACGGTGCGGCGAATGGCGACCGGGTGGAAGGCTTCAACATCACGACCAAGGCCATGGTGTTCCAGTCCGGTACGATCGCGGCCGGGCCGGATGGCATCGCGTTGGGTACAGGGCCGGTGGCGGGAAAACTCTTCGTCAACACCAATGGCGGGACAGTCGTCGAGCTGAACCTGGAGACAGCGGCCCAGACGGTCATTGCATCGGGAGGCTCGCGCGGCGATTTCGTGGCCGTGGACCCCTACAACGGCACGCTGCTCTTGACCCAGACCGACCGGATCATGCGGCTCGTCCCAGGCGTTTTTGTCATCCCCCCCCATCTCCTGACCACGACGAGTACGCTCGAGGTCACGCCCGCGATTTCGAACCTCGGCCAGACGGTCACGCTGACGGCCGTGGTCGCCACCGCTGGGACCGGCATCCCGACTGGTACCGTCACGTTCACGATCGACGGCCAGGCTCAAGCACCCGTCACCTTGACCGAAGTGGGAGGCTTGGATCAAGCAAGCTTCACGATTTCGACGCTGGTGCCGGGCACCGACGCCATCACCGCCACCTACAGCGGCGATACCACCTTCGCCGCCAGCGGCTCCAACCCGGTGAGTGCGACCGTCATCGCCCCGAGTCCGACTGGACCGACTGCCCCCACGCGAACGGTCCTGACAGCACGGCCCAGACCAGCGAACCTCGGGCGGCGGGTCACCTTGACGGCCACGGTCAAGGATCTCAAGCGCGGTGGCCGGACCCCCAGCGGCTCGGTCACATTCCTGGACGGCACGGTCACTCTGGGTACGGTCGCTCTCCGCCACGGCGTGGCCAGCCTCAAGACTTCGACCCTGCCCCTCGGCCCAAATACAATCCATGCCGATTACACGCCGAGCCAGGGCTTCGCTCCCAGCGCCGCGGCCATCGTCGAAAAGGTTCAGGCACATCAATCAAGAAACAGGGCCGCACTCTCCGCGGAGAGCGGGAGACGCGCGGTCCCCTCGAAGTCCATGGCCATCCGTGTCATTGGTGTCGGTTCATTCTGAAGAAAATGAGCTGACGCCAACGATTCATTATTCTCTTCGTTCGGTCCTGTGTCCTCGTCCGTCCGGACACTCCCCCCTGCCTTTCCGTCCGCATTCGTGCGAAGATCGATTTGAGGCGAGCGACCCGTCGATCACCCCATCCGAAGCGAACGACGATGCGTCTGCGGCGAGACCTCATATCGCGTATCTGCTTGGTCGTCGCGATCCTCTCAGGACTCGGGCTGTTCGCATTGCATCGACTCCGACGCCCAGAGATAGGGACGACGATCAGCAAGCGTGAAGTCGCCGACGAGATGAGAAGCCGTGCGCGGCAAGCCGTGAGCACGGCCGCGCACGATTACCGCATATCACTCAATTTCAGCCCGGAGTCTGTCGAGAAGGTCGAGGAGATCCTCGGCAAGATCCACGACCGGCACATTCGGTCGCCGCTGGCCGATTCAGAGCTGGCCAAGGAGTCGCTGAAGTGGGGGGCTTACATCGGAGAAGTCATCAAGACGGTCCGCCCCTGTCAGTGGGCCGTCGATTCCGAGGGAAACGGCGCGGGCAGCTTGCCCGTCGTCTACCAGGACAAAAGCGAGGTTTTCCCGATCCTGTGGTGCCATGAGCGGATCACGATTGGTGACGACGAAAACGTCTGGCACAAGTTCCTCATACTGGTCGTCGATCGGGATAAGTCGGAAGCGATCGAATTCAAGCCAGAAGGCGTCGAGGGCAATGTGAAGTGAGAAGAGCGGGCTACGCGGAGCCAACGAATCGCCCGGAAAGCCCGTCGGAAACGATGAACAAGCCCGACCGTGCTGTCCCGTGGGTGAGCGGGACCCGCTCGGCCGAGTGCCTATTCTTCGCCAGGCAGCCGAGCGAAAGTCGTTCGCACGGAAGGCCGAAGGCCGTCGCTGCCAAGGGCAGATTGGCGTACAATCGTAGGCTGACTCTAGCAATTGTGCGACAGGAGGGTGCCATGGCGTCTGCCGCTTCCATGCCACGCTTCACGCCGGAACAATACCTCGCCTTGGAGCGGAAGGCCGACTTCAAGAGCGAGTTCTGCAATGGCATCATCATCGCCATGGCGGGTGCGAGCCGCGAGCACAACGTCATTGGCGGAAACCTCCATGGGGAGATTCGCTCCCAACTGAAGGAGCGCTCTTGCGAGGTTTATATCAGTGACATGCGGGTGCGAGTCAGCGTGACGGGACTCTTCGCTTACCCCGACGTCGTCGCAGTCTGCGGCGAGGCCCGCTTCCTCGACCACAAAGGCGACACATTGCTCAACCCGACATTGATCGCTGAGATCCTGTCGACTTCGACGGAGTCTTACGACCGCGGAGACAAGTTCATGCATTACCGTCGGTTGGAATCCCTGAGGGAGTACGTTGTCGTCGCGCAGAACAAGGTGCTTGTGGAGCGATTCACCCGCCAGGGAGAGGGATGGCTCCTCACGGAGTTTCGCAACCTGGATGAGACGTTGCGGCTTGACTCGATCGACTGCGCGGTTCCCTTGCGTGAGATTTACGCAAGAATCGCGTTCCCCGAGGAGGACGCAGCCGGCGATTGAGATCAGACTCAGCCGATTGCGGAAGGATTTGACTCCGGGTATTGACGATCACGCCTTCCGCACAATGGCAGCGTGGTCGATCCGCCCGATCTCGCCATAGAGTTGCACGCCCACACTCGGCACGTAGATCACCGCGACCAAGGCGAGCACGTTTCGTGCGATCTGGTCGACCACGCTCGACTGGAATATGTTGCCGTCCACGGCCAAAGACAGGATGAGGCCGGCGAGAGCCATGTTGAGTCCGATCTTGATGCAACGAGTGAGCCGGCGCCATCGGCCCTGGATCGCGACGACCGAGAGCAGCGCAAGGAGGCCGGCCATCAACCCGATCAAAAACGGGAGGCGCAGCCGCTGGAAGTCCGGCGTGTAGGCCGTCCACGAGGTATCGAGCCGGCCGCCCGAGACATGGTCGAGCACCCAGGCCGGTGCGCCGTACAAGACGACGATGAATGTGGCGATCGGGACGATCACGGCCGTTCCGGCGCGACTGGCCCGGTCACGGTCCCGGGGTTTCCAGCGCACCGCGCTGGGCCAGTGCCGACGCGTCCAGCTCTTCGCCCCGAAGGCGACGACCAGGAGGCCGAGCCAGACCAGAATGCCGACCTTGACGAGATTGTCGGCGGCCTCCGGAAGGGAGGGCAGCCGCTTGCTGATCGCGCCGAACAGGACCAGCGCACCCGCGCCGATGAGGGCGGCTCTGAGGAAACTCGTCGAGTCGGCAGGATCAATGATGGTCCAGGGGGGCTGATAGCGGGCCGCGGCCTCGTTCGGGTGGCCGTAGCCACGCACCAGCGCAAGCGCCAGGGACTCGTCGGGCGGGTGTCCCGACTCCTGGGCCTGGGCGTGTAACTCGTCGTTCAGGAGAGAGCGTAGCTCGGTCGCCACGTCGTCCCGCTGGCGCCTCGGCAGGAATCGCACCGTGTCGTGGATGTACGTTTCGATCACCTCGGTCGCTTGCATCGCTTCGTGTCCTATTTTTTGCCGGCAATCAGGCGGTTCACGGTTGTGACCAGCTCCGACCAGCTCGCGCTCAGGTTTTTGTAGTGCCGAACCCCCTCGGGGCTCAGCGTGTAGTAGCGGCGGGGAGGCCCGTCTTCGATGCGCCACTCGCTCACGAGCAGGCCCAGCGACTCGAGGCGACGGAGCAGCGGATAGAGCGTGCCTTCCTCGATCGGCATTCCCGCGCCGGCCAGGGCCTGCCGCAACGAGTATCCATACTGGGCCGTGCGCAACTGTGAGAGCACCGTGAGCACCAGGACACCGCGACGCAGCTCAATGTCGAGTTTCCCGTTTGACGCCTCGCGCGATTCCCCTTCCGTCATCACGTGAGCCCCCCTATCCTTGCACAACACTGTGCATCACATAGTACATAGTTCAACACAGTATTTCAAGGGGCGACTCCCGTTTCCATCCCCACGAAGGACAGGCAGAGCATGCACACGAAGGACAGGCAGGGCATGAGCAGGTCAACTCCGCCGCGGGACTCCAACCGAGTCGCGCCGCGAGCTCGCGAGTCCCCCGAGTCACGCGGAGGACAGGCAGAGCGTGAGCAGGTCAACTCCGCCACGTGACTCTAACCGGGTCGCGCCGCGAGCTCGCGAGTTGGTTGCTCGCGCGAGGCTCTCGGCACCGGAAAAACCCTGGCGTCGCGGCGCAGCTCAAGATCGCCGCGGACCGCCAATCTGGTCGCGCTCAATTCAACGAGAAATGATCGGCGAACGGCACCCAGAACGGGCCAATCGTAAGACCCGCTCGACTCTCCGCGTACTCGATCTGAACGGCAGCTCCAGCCCGCATCACTGGGCCGGACATCCCGCCAGGTTGCCAACGCGTCGCACGCCCAGTCGCGCGGCCACTTGTTGCAGCCTCGCTCGACTCGCGGCGAAGAAATGACCAAACAATCGACCGGTACGCAGCTTCTCAAGCCGCGTCTGCCAGCTTTCCGCACTGGTCCGCAGCCGATCAAAGACCCCGGCAAGCTCCGCCGAGATCACCGTCTTTCCCTGCCGAAAGAGCCGTCCGGTGTAATCGACCAACAGGAGGTAGCTTCCCAGGGAGAACCCCTCCAGCATGCCCTCGCGGGAAGAGTCGATCTGACGCCGGTCTTCAATCGGGCACAGCCACAGCGAATCTTCCAGAAGGGCTGCTGCATGCGATCCCGCCACGCTGCCGCCGCTGGCCGCTTCCAACTGAGCCGTCTGCCCTCCGGCCGCAACGTGCTCAACGCGCTTGTGGATCGACGTATGCTCGCTCGTTTCGGGAGCCTCGCCAATTCCGGCGGCCACCGGGTTGAGATCGATATACGCGCAAACCGCCAACAGCGACTGTTCGTCAAGGATCGCCACGCTCTGGAAGCGCCCCTCGAAAAACGCGCCCCGAACTTTGTCTTGGCGATTGGCCAGCCGCGATAACGGTTCTTTCAGACACTTCATGAACCAGCCGATGTTTTGCAATCGCGCGAGTCGTCGCCACCCAGTTAAGGTCTTTGAGCCGCCATTCAACCCACGCTTCGGTAACCGGCAGCGCCTGTCGCGATTTGTTGCGGGGCGGAAACAGCCGTCCCCAGCGCCGCACGACTTCCTCATCCGACCAAGACTGGGCAATGTCTTGGTCGAGCCTCAGCAGCACGTGCAGATGATTATCCATGATCGAGAAGCCCCCGACCGCGATGCTGAAGATCTGCGCAAGCTCTTCCAGCCGGGCCTCGATCCAACCCTTCCGGTCGTGCGGCTGTTCGCCGAGCAAGAATGCGCGGCGCACACAGCGCGACACGCAGTGGTACCAGCGGGCGACCGACACATCGACGATTCGGGAGCGAGCGATTGTCATCGGGATGATCTCCTCGAGGTTGGTCTACTGTACACAATGGCAGATGCGCGTCAAGATCGCGCCTCCGATTTTTGTCGTGATTCCGACACGGCTGCCGAAATCGTAATCGCCAAGGATAGTCGGGCCTGGAATGATGCCTGTCCTTCGTGGTCCCGACTATTACGATGCCTGTCCTTCGTTATGATGCCTGTCCTTCGTTATGACGATGCCTGTCCTTCGGGGTCCTGGTCGGTACGGCCAAAGATGGCGAAGAACTCGATCAGCGGAAGGCCGGGACGATAATCGAACATGTCGCGGCCGAGACGATCAATCCGGTGGTCGCCCTGGAGGTGGCACTGCTCGCAGACAGCGTCCCGCAACGGTGGCTCCAGATGTTGTGGATTGACGATTGTCAGGTCGCGCCCATCGACGCGCTCCGGGTGACGGACGTGCAATTCGCCGGGGCCGGGGCACCGCTCGCAGCCAATCGCCTCGCCACGGAAGATCGGCGGCTCATACCGGTTGAGCGTATGAGCGACCGGTTCGACGCGGTTGGCATGACAGAACAGGCACTCCGCCACGATCGGCCGATCGAAGTGACTGTTATTCACATCGTAACCGGGTGAAATATCCAGCCGATTCTTCGGGCGATACCACGAGATCGGAGACTGGAACAGCCGCCCGTCGTGCTCGATCAGGTACGAGATTCCTCGTGTGCCCGCGCCGAGGGAGTATTTCACTTCCGCTTCGACCTGCGCCAGGACGTGCCCTGCGTCGTCGATCCGGGACTCGCGGTGAATCACGTGCCGACTGCGGCGTTCGACGGTATAGCGTGACTCGCCGGCCTCGAATGTAACCGTGCTATCGGGCTGCTCCTGGCCAGCACCGATCGGGGCGAGAGAGCGTCCCATCGGGTGGCGGCGAAACGTCTCGGCGATTCGGGGATGGCAGCGTGCACACGCCGAGTCGCCGACGTATTTCACATCAGGTTGCGCATTCAGCCACGGCGTGCTCGGCCATGGGGCGAGGCGCTGAAATTGGCTCGCCGCAGGTTTGTCGGGACCGCGATGGGCCTGCCACAGCGTCCAGATGACGCCGGTTGCGACCGGCAAGGAGATCGCCCCCAGGGCGAACACCGGAATTCCCGAGGGACAATTCGTTCGTCCTCCGTCATCCGAAGGATTCTCGTTCAACTAATCCTCCCACGCTACGACGACTTGCGCCACTGAGCGAGCGGGCGCACAGACCGGCCTGATGCGGGAGACTCCTAATAAGATAGGCGTTACCGCCGGCAGCAAGCGACCCGAGAGAACCTGGGCTTTACAAAGCTTCACAAGACTGGCGACCGACGAGCGACGTTGCGCGCGACCGCGGCAGTGATCGGGTCACCACCGCGGCGCCCGACTGCGCTCAGACTCATCCACGAGCTCCAGAGCCCGCTTCCGAACCGACGAGCCGAGGGACGTGTCGCGGTCCAGGCTCGTGCGCACCTGCTGGGAAGACAGCGGGCGCGCGAGCAAGAAGGAGATGCGGCTCCAAGCCTCCAGTTGATCGCCGAGCTCGGGCGTGAGCGTCCTTGCATCCCAGATTGCCAGTGTATGATCGGCGTACGAGCCACCACTGACGGCAAGCTGACGGCCGTCGGGATGAACGGCCACGCTCACCTCGGTCCAGGACACCTGGCGGGTGAACACTTCCTGGGCCTCGCGGACCGCCCAGAGCTTCACCGCGAGATCGTTACCGGAGGACGCCAGACGCCGGCCGTCGGGCGAGAACGCGACGCTCCGGACGCGGTCGGTATGGCCGGCGAAGGTGGCAAGCTGCTTGCCCGTGGCCAGGTCCCATAGCTTCACGGTCTTGTCGTCGCTGCCGGAGGCGAGGCACCGGCCGTCGGGCGAAAACGCCAGGCTGCCCACGCGGGCCGTGTGGCCTCGAAACGCGCGCGGCTCACGCCGGGAGACCATGTCCCATACCCAAACCGTCGCGTCGCCGCAGCCGGCCGTGAGCCAGCGGCCATCGGGACTGAACTGGACCTCGGAGAATCGCGGAGCCTCGGAAGGGTCGTTGAGCCCGGGCAGAGCGAGCATTCCCTGGGGTGTGGCAAGGTCGCAGACCTGGACTGTCCCCGTCGTTTTCTCGCCAATGCTAACGGCCAGCCACCGGCCGTTCGGAGCGAATGCCACGCTCTGAACCGGCGACTTGAATCCTTCGAGAATGCGGAGCAGTTCTCCGGTCGCCGGGTTCCAGACCCGGACGGTTCGATCCGTACCGGCGGTGGCCAGGGACCGGCTATCGGCACTGAACACGACGCGGTTGACCGCACCTGTGTGCTCGCGCAAGGTCCGGGCCACCGTGGCGCTTTTGGTGTCCCAGATCCGGACCGCCGGGTCTTGATAGGCGGAGGCCAGCCACCGGCCGTCGGGACTGTAGGCAATGCTGGAAACCCCAACGCTCGGGACCCCGGGAGGGCGCAGGGCTAGCGTCTCTCGATTCAAGGTCGCGTCCCAGATCTTGACAGTCCGGTCTCCGCTGGCGGTAGCCAGCCGCCAGCCATCCGGGCTGTAAGTCACGCCGAAGACGGCATCCGCATGACCGCGTAAGGTCAGGCTCGCGGCGTGGGTGCTCGTGTTCCAGACGCGCACCATGTGATCCTCGTAACCGGCGGCGAGCCGCTGGCCGCCGGGACCGAATGAGACACTCAGAACAGAACTTGTGTGGTAGAGCGTGAACAGGGGATCCTGAGGTGTCGTCGGGTGCGCGTGCCAGAGCGTGGTATCCCAGACCCGGATGCCCCCGTCCATGCCACCGGCAGCGAGTCGCCGGCTGTCGGGGCTGAACGCCAAACTTGAGACATCGACCATGGGCTCGCGGAGCGCCCAGACTTCGTTGCCTTGCGAGCCATGCCAGACCTTGACTGCGCCGGAAATGTCGGCCGACGCGAGCCAGCGGCCGTCGGGGCTGAAGGCGACGCTGCGGACGACGCCCTTGTGGCCGGCCAGGTGGAGGGCTCGGGGCCGGCCGGGAGCGTCCAGGTCCCAGAGCAGGACTTCCCCGATCAGCTTTCCGCCCGAAACTCCCCCGCAGGCCGCCGCCAGACGCCGCCCATCCGGACTGAAGGCCACGCACCAGGCAGGCGAAGTCTGGCCCTCGAGGCAAAGGAGCTGCTGACCCGTCGACGGATCCCAGACCTTGACCTCCCCGGGTTGACCATAGCCCTCTCCCGCGCTCGAGGCGAGGCGAGTCCCATCGCGGTTGTAGGCGATGGACGTTGTGCCGCGGGAGTGGCCGAGCCACGACCGGATCGCTGTTGGGCTGGCTGCGTCCCAGATCATGATCGTGCCCGGCTTGCCGTATTGCGCGCCAGCGGACGCGAGATGCCGTCCGTCGGGGCTGAAGGCCACGCTCTGGACAGGCTCGGAGTGTCCGCGCAGCGTGCGTAGCTCCAGGTGACAGAGGCGCTCAAGGTAGTACCACTCGAAGCCGCGGAGGTCCGGCGCATCGGCAGCCTGGGGGCGGAGGGCGTCGAGCCGTCGCGCGACGGCCGCGATCTGGCCTTTTTCCCAGTCGTGGTGGGCCAGCGTGATTTCCGCCACGTACAAACGCCCTTCGCTCAGCTCCTGCGCCGGCTGGCCCGCGCTTCGTTGGCCTGGGCGATGTACGCTTCCCGGCGCCACAAGATGGACAGGAACGACGTTGCCAGGATGCCCAGGATGAGCGCCAGCGCGATGCCGCCGGCCAGCGCGGCCACCGCCCGGTTGCGGCGGCACCACCGGACCAGCCGCTCGAACCTGCCGACCGGCCGTGCCAGAATCGGCTCCTCGGCCAAGAACCGCCGCAGGTCGCCGGCCAGGGACGAGGCACGGTCGTAACGCTTGCTCGGCTCTTTCTGCAAGCACTTCAGGCAGATGGTTTCCAGGTCCCGGCTGACTGCGCCGTTCAGTTGCCGGGGCGGCACGGGCTCTTGCTCGAGGACCTGGCGCAGGGTCTCGACGGGACCGGCCGCTTGAAACGGGGGCCGGCCCGTGACCAGGCAGTACAACAGGGCGCCGAGGGAATAGATATCGGCTGCGGGGCCGACCTCGTCGGTCTTGCCGGCCGCCTGTTCCGGGGCCATGTAACTGGGAGTGCCCAGCACCTGGCCGGTCAGCGTCAGTTGGCTGAGCCCGCTCACCTGCTTGGCCAGGCCGAAGTCGCTGACCTTGGGATGTCCGTCCCGGTCCAGGAGGATGTTACTGGGCTTGAGATCGCGGTGGATGACGCCGTGCTGGTGCGCGTACGCCACGGCCTCGGCCACCTGCCTGACCAGCTCGCCGGCCTGCCGCGGAGGCAACGGGCCGTGCTTGATCCGATCCGCCAGGCTGCCCCCTTCCACGTAGCCCATCGAGAAGTAGTGCTGGCCCGCGTGCTCGCCCACCTCGAAGATGGGCACGATGCCCGAGTGCTCGAGCTGGGCAGCGGCCTCGGCTTCCCGCCGGAACCGCTCGATCTCCTCGGCTGAGGCGTGATCGCCGGTGAGCATTGTCTTGAGCGCGACGATGCGGCGCAGGCTCTCCTGCCGCGCCAGATAGACCACGCCCATGCCGCCGCTGGCGATCTTCCGGATCAACGCATAATCGGCAAACGAGCGCGTAGCCCCATAATCGACGACCAGGTCACCGGCCTTTTGATGCTCGGGAGCGCCGGAGGGCAGAGTCTGCTCCGAAGGGTCGGCTATCGTCTGGCCAAGCTCCGGCGACCGTTCGGTCGGTGGGGCGCTGGCACGCGCCGGACGGCAGTGCAGCCGACTTTCCATGCTCCGGCGCCGGCTCGGGCGATGTCGCCCCGAGATCGGAGCGCCGCGGCGTCCGGGATGGCGCTGGCACCCCTCTGGTGAAGTCGTCCGGGAGGATGGGGTCGCTCATCGCGGGGTCCCAGGATTCTCAGGCGATGGTCCGATGGTGGCCGGTATTCAGGGGCGACAGCCACTCAAGCCAGCACCATACGCCATTGCGGGAGCGCGCCCACCTTCGGGGTCAGAAGGCACTCCCCGTCGACCGTCTGGGATCTCGCAGAGCGCAAAAGGGTGAGCGTGCCCGCGTGTCAATGGCACGAGCACACGCTATCAACGCAACTGCAAGTCTTTCCGTTAGAACAGCACATGTTGCTGCACGGCGCGCAATTACAACTGAACGATCCGACCGGGCATTCCCGGAGCGTTGTTCCCGCTGGGTGGATGCCAGTCAGGGACCAGGCGGCCGCGGCCTGGTGCCGCAAGTGCCCGGAGCGCATGCCGCGAATGACAGGCTGGGCTGGGATCGGGAGTCTCATCAAAAGCACTCCTGTCGGGTCGACGCCGACCATTCGGCTTTCGGGAGGATTTCGCTGTATTTCCTTGAGACAGCCATCAAGAACTCACCGGGCAGGGCCGCTGTGCTTTCCGCTCCGGCGGGTCCCCGAGGTTCGTGGCCATATCAACGGACGTACGAGCGAGGCGACGGATGCCTTCGTCGCCGTGGTGCGTTGCCTCGCGCCTCACTCACGATACCGTCATGTCCATTGAACTTTGCTTGTGAGTGAATGTCAAGGAGGGACCGGGCCCGGCAAGGAGCCGCTCGCCCCCGCCAAGCTACCCGGCATTGCCGTATCGAATGTTCACCGCCCAGTGGCGGCGCCAGTGCTCGTGCGCCGGCCGAATGCCACGGCGAGCACGACCAACGCCAAACTCAAGCCCAGGAGGAGCAATGCCGAGGGCTCCGGAACACTCGCCGTCTGGAAACCGCCGCCGGGGGGCGGACCTCCCGGGTCAGAAGGCCCGCCGCCGGGCGGCCCCGGAACGCCCAGCGTGATCGGGTCCCCCCCGATCGACAGGTTTGGGGGAGCCGACGGATGCAATTCGTGATAGTACATGTCGCCTTCGAGCACGCGCCAGACGCACTGGTGATCCTGTTCGAATCGCGCCCTATGCGCCTGCCACTCATGAAGAAGCTTCTCGTAAACCGATTCGCTCGAAAGCAACTCACCACCGAGTTTATGGACCTGGTCGAATTTCTGGGGATCCCGGTCGAAGAGCGCCACTTCGTGCTCGTAGATCTTGACGGCCGCCGCCTCGGACAGTGCCCGCGCGTGATGGATCGGAATCGAACCGGCTTGGGCAGCCGCGGCGCACCCGTAGACGATGGCCGCGGCAAATGGCGCGGCTTTCCCCAGAAAGTGCATCGATTTGACTTTCAAGAAAGGTGGTCAACTGATTCTGTATTCGTGCTCCCTATTCTATGCCGTCGAATCACAGTCGGGACGGAACATGTTTCGTCAAAGCAACACGTGTTGGAAATAAAGCTTGAAGGAAGCCATGGGGCAGCAACTCAGCACCCGACGCGGGTCAGCAGATCGCTTCGCACCCAATCGCAATGTCTAACAAAGCCACCAAAGCCGCTGGCCAGCGCCAAAAAAGGAGGCGAGCGGATTCAGGCCGTCTTGGTCGACGCGCGAGCGAATTGGGTCAGGAATCTCCGTTCGGCTTGACCAGGATGCGGTCGACGCGGTTTCCGTCCATGTCGACGACTTCGAAGTGGAGGCCGACGGCGTCGAAATTCTCAGCGATCCTGGGGATATGACCGAGCTGGCTGACGACGAAGCCTGCGACCGTGTGGAAGTCGCCCTCGGGGATCACGGGGAGGCGGAAGAGGTCGCGGAATTCATCGAGCGGCATCCGGCCGTCGAGGAGCCAGGAGCCGTCGGCGCGCTCGACGGCCGCGGGTTCGTCGACGTCGGCGCCGACGGGCATGTCACCGACGATGGCCTGGAGGATGTCGGTGAGGGTGAGCAGTCCCTCGACGGTGCCGTACTCGTCGAGCACCACGGCGACGCGCGTGGCGGACTTCTTGAACATTTCGAGGATCTTGAGCCCGCGCGTCCCCTCGTAGATAAAGAGCGGCATGTTCAATCGACCTGTGATGCGGAATGGCTCGATGCCCGGTTGCTGGACCAGAAGGTCTTTCATATGGACGATCCCCAGCAGATTGTCGAGGCTCTGGTCGCACACGGGGAAGCGAGTATGGTGGCTGGCGATCATCTTGCGGCGGATTTCATCGGGCGGATCGGCGAGGTCGATCCAGATGATCTCGTTGCGCGGCGTCATCGAGCGCGCAGCGCGCCGGTCGCAGAACCGGAAGACCCGCTGGATCATCTCGTGCTCGCCCTCTTCGAGGACTCCGGCCTCGGTTGCTTCCTGGAGCAGGACCGCGATCTTCTCCTGCGTGACGGGTGGCTCGGGCACGGGCCGGACGCCGATGGTGCGGAGAACGAGATCGGTGGCAGCGCTCAGGGCGGCCATGATCGGGACGGCCAGGATGGCCAGTGCCTGGATGGGGCGCAACACGATCCGGGCGAGTCGCTCGGGCCGCCCGTGGGCGATCCGCCGTGGTACGAGCTCGCTCAAGACCAGAGAGCCGATCGCGATAGCCAGCACCACTCCAAGGATTGCGATAAGCTGGTGGTAAGGAGCCAGGAACTCGATTTGCTCGATGGCCTGGGTCAGTCGGGGTACGAGGGTCACGCCGCCCACGACCGCGGCCAGGATTCCCAGCAGGCTGATCCCGGCATGCACAGTCCAGCGCAGCCGGCGGGCATCTTCTCCGAGCCGGAGGGCGGCCCGGGCCGCGCGGTCTCCCCGGCTTGCCCACTCGCGCAGCTTGGCCTTGGACGCCGATCCGATGGCGAATTCCGCCATTGCCAGAAGCGCGGCCGCCAGGATCAGGCTCAAGATCAGGAGGATTTCCCAGTAAATCGCTTGCATCGGATCAACCTCGGGCATCCAGCCGAGCGCGATATTGCCAGAGCACCGAGCGCAAGGGCAACAGGGCGAGCGGTGTTTCTTTTAATCTTCATCGTGGCCGTTTAATGTGGGCGCCTCAAGAAGGAGCCGGTTGAGCCCCTCCCTTGTCTCGGTTAAAACAATCGACAGCCCGATCGATGGCTCGAACTTTCGCCGTAGACGGCTCGCGCGCGTTCCGATACGTCGGGCGCTCCAGCCGGGGTCTCGGGGACGCCAGGCTGGAAACACTGGCTTGCAGAAAACGTCAGGCTGGAAAGCCTGACCTACAGCAAACGTCAGGCCGGAAAGCCTGACCTACACGAAACGTCAGGCTGGAAAGCCTGGCCTACACGAAACGTCAAGCTGGAAAGCCTGACCTGCAATGGCCCGTATCTTCTTAACACATCTCTAGCGAGATCGACGATCATGCCCTCGACAATCAACGGGATTGGCACGGCGTACATCGGGAGGAAAAACCTGTCGGTGCGAACCGGCGCCTGTGAGTTTTGCCGCCGCGTGGTGAACCTGTCTTCGTACGACACACGGTTATGGTTCGTCTTCGTCTTCGTACCCGTCATTCCGCTCGGGCGAAAGCGAATCTTCGACCAGTGCCCGTCCTGCACGAAGCACAGGGCGATGAGCGCGCGGGCGTACGCAGACCTGCGGCAGCGGCGAATCTCCGAGGTCATGGATCGCTTCGCGGCGGAGCCGTCGCCGCAGTCGGCGCTGGCGGCCCATGCCACGATTCTGGCGTTTCGCGACCACGAACGAGCCGCGCAGCTCCGGAACGACGCCGTCGCCCGGTTTCCCAAAGACGTGGGCATGCTGACCGGCATGGCCTCGCACCTCGAGGAAGTTTCCACGCCCGTCGAAGCAGGCAAGCTGTACGAGGTTGCCCTCGCGGTCCAGGGAGACCTGCCTGTCGCCCGCGCAGGAGTTCGCGCTCGAAGCGGATCTCGGAAGGACGCCTGGACGAGGCGCGGTCGCTGCTCGAATTCCTGGAGCTGCCCGGGGCCAGTCGCGAGCATTCGATTCAGCCCTTGTACCTGCTGGCAATGGAATACCAGAAGCAAGGCCGTCACGCCGAAGCCCTGGAGCTTGCCGGGCATCTGCTCCGCGAAAACCCGGCGCTGGGCCAGCAAAGCTTCTTTCGGGCCTTCGTCGGCAAGTCCGAGAAGGTTTGGCGCGGTAGTGGATCGATCCTGCCGCCGCGGAAACGGTCTCTGTGGACCCTCTTTCAAGGCGGCGGCGGCAATCGCCCCGCTTCCTGGCAACGCACCGCACTGTTCTGGGTCGGCGGAATTGCCCTCGTGCTCGGCGGTCTGGCGACCTTCAACGAATACATCCGCCGTCATCGTACGCTCTTCGTCGTCAACGCCTGCGGCAATCCCGTGATCGTCCGGGTCGACAATGGTTCTGCCCAGACCGTCACCGACCTTGGGCGCTTGACCGTGACCGAGGGACGGCACCACCTCACGATGAGCGGGCCGGTCACGGACACTCAAGACATCGACGTCCAGGCCGGGTACTTTGAGCGATTCATCAAGAACCCGGTCTGGGTGGTGAACCCGGGCAGCGAGGCGGTCCTCGAAGAGGAGACGTTGTACTACGCCGAGCATCCGCGTCCGTCACAAAGCCGGCTGATCGTCGGACAGGCGTTCCTGACGCGCCCCCACATCAACTACCTGTTCGAGCCCAGTCCGGACAAGGTCGAGGTGAAGGGAAAGAATGCCGAAGTGGTGAAGACCTCGATCAAATGGTGGCACGGCGACGATACGCGAGCGTTTGAGACCGCGCTCGACGAGAACCGGTCGGCCGCACTGGCGTTCGCGGAGAGTCGCCTGCGACGTCATCCGGACAACGCGGCTCTTCTGAAAGCGTACCTGAATGATTCCGGTGAACCCGAATTGCCGCGGATCAAGACGCTCCTCAAATCCGAGCTGGCTCGACGGCCGGTGGTTGTCCCATGGCATCGGGCCTATCAATCCTTGAGCGAATTCGATCCCCGAAACGACACCCTGGCGGTTTACGACGGCTTCTTGAAAGCGGAGCCGTCGAGCGGTGCGCTCATGTATCTCCGCGGCCGGATCGAGCCCGATTGGGAACAGCAAGGCCGGCTGTACCGGCAAGCCACGGTCGCCGATCCGCGGCTGCCCTGGCCGTGGATGGCCCTGGGAAAGCGGGAGATCGCGGCCGCGAACTGGGATGAAAGCCTCCGGGACCTCAAGAAGGCCAGCGATCTGAAAATCGACGAGGATGACATCCGCGACGAGCTGGTGGCTGCCCGGATCGCGACCGGCCAGGCCAAAGCCATGGTAACAGAGTATCGGAAGACCGTGGCGTCCCGGCCATTCGACTTCACGGCCGTCGTGTTCCTGTGCGAATCGCTGGCAGCCTCAGGCGCGCCCGACGCGATCGTTCCGGAGCTGAACAACTGGGAGAAGCTGGTGCGCAATTCGGTTCCACCCAACGTGCTCGTTCAGTTCCGGGCAATCGGCCTCTATTGCGCCGGCAAGCTCGCGGAGTGTGAGGATCACTGTCGCCGCAACCCTGCGCTCCAATCCAGCGTGTATCGAGCCCAGACGCTCCTGGCTTTGAAGCGCTCCCGCGAAGTCGTCTCGGACAAGTCGTTCGACAAATTACTGGACCACCCCTGGACCGCCTTGGCCGTCAGCCTGGGCCTGAGCCTCGACGGCCAGCGCGAGGAAGCATCGCGCTTTCGCGAACGGGCGATCGAGAGGATGAAATCCTCGTTCCTGCCGATGCGTCAAGTCGCGACGGTTCTGGGTGCCGCCAAGCCCGCGACAGACAGCGACCTCTTGCGAATCATCCTCGACCCGGAGATGAAGGCGCTCGTGTTCGCGGTTCTCGCGGAGCGGTTTCCCGCCAAGCGAGCGGATTACCTGGCCTCGGCAGCGCAGTTCAATGTCCGGCGCAAGATTCCGTACCAAGTGGTGCGCCGTGCGATCTCTGGTCCGAAATCAGAATCCCAAAAGCCGAAAGCCTGAAGAGGCCGTCGGCCCCGCGGCAACACACCAGCGGCGGACAGTCTTTCTGGCACCCTCTCCTTGGGGAGAGGGCTGGGGTGAAGGGCGAGCCCCACCCTGAGCCTTCTCAAGTTGAAGCACCGATGCGCATCGTCGCTCCGCTTGGTCGTCCGCACCCTCACCCCACCCCTCTCCCAGTGGGAGAGGGAGCCAGTATCTGGCGGCGCCACGGCTCTGACGCTGGCCCCGGTCGCTTGCGGCGAGTCATTCGAGGCGAGCGCCGGTGTTGTTGCAATCGACCCCTCACCCCGGCCTTCCGCGGAGAGTCGCAGTGGTTGGTGACGAAAACCGCTCCTCGACGGGCGGGGAGACGGGCCGCGCGCTTTCCCCGCTCCCCATTTCCTATTCCCGGCTTCCGTGGGGTTTCACCCGGTCTGGCTCGGCCGGACACTCCCGCAGCTTGAGATCGTTGCTGGCGTCCCAGATCCGGCGTGCCAGCGCAACGTGATAGCCGTCGCGCACCGACTCTCGAGCCGCCATCAGGATCGATGCCAGGGAGGATGACGACATCTCGCCGTCGTTGAGCAAGGTGTCGATCCAGGAGTCGATCTGGTCCAGGATCTTGCTGGATCCCACTTGCGGCGGCTTGTTCGGCCGGGTGCGGTCACGCAGTGAGAACATTTTGCTGCCACTCCATTCTTATGCAATTCGGAGAGATTTATGTCATACTCACCCTCGACCAGCCAAATGTCAAGGAACCCAGGCCATCGATCCGGCCGAGCACCGTGCATTGGTGGCTTTCATCAACATCGGGCTCGATGGCCGTCTCCTTCCGACGTCATTCAGGGTCAACGGTTCGATTAAAAAACGCTTGGACCAGCCTGGGAAGGCGCGTTATTGTGATGCGGGGCTGCCATCTCTCGAAGTGCGAAGGTCCGGTCGGGCGGAAACGGCCGCTGCGATCGGAACGGCTGAATTGCCATTCCAAAAGTCAAGTCTCGCAACGCAAGGGGCGCAAGCGATGTAGCGCAAAGGGGGGTACGACGATGCCTTCAGTGACGTGTCCGACGTGTGGTGAACGCGGCAAGATCGCTCCGACCTTGGTCGGCGCCCGGATCAAGTGCCGGAAGTGCGGGGTGAGCTTCACGGTTGCCGCGCCGGCTGCCAAGGCTTCGACGACGAGCGTGACGGAACGGACGCCGATCCGCGACCGGACCGACGGAATCGAGGTGGAAGGGCTCGATGACTCGGCATGGTCCTTATCCACCGAGACGGCGGGCGGCTTGACGGCCGTGCCGACCCCCGATCCGGAGCAACGCTCCGAGACCTCGCCGGCTTTCGTCGCCGCAGAGCCGTCGCCAGTCGCGGCGCGGGAGTACAAGCTGCTCACCCCGAAAGACAAGTACTTCGACGGAAAATTCGAATTCGGCCGACTGGAAGACGCCATCAATCATTACGGCCGCCAGGGCTGGATCGTGAAGTCAATGGCGACGCCGCACGTGAAGGGATTCAGCGGCGCACTCGAAGAAGTCATCGTCGTCCTTCTCGAGCGGTGAATGGTCAGAGAGCGCGAGGATCTTGCCGGACGAATCGGGCGCGGGGGATGATTGGTCCCTCGTCTCATGGTAGAGTCGTATCGGCACTCAAATAATTCCTGACGGCGCGAGGGCGCGGCCGTCCTGTTCGAACGAACCCAACCGACTTCCGCGTGGATCCGGATCCACTATGCTTTCGAAGCTCGCCTCGTATACCCTCGTGGGCATCGACGCAACGCCTGTTGAAGTCGAGGTTGACGTTTCCTTTTCGTCGCAGCCCAAGACGGTCCTCGTCGGTCTGGCCGAGACGTCGGTCAAGGAGAGCACGCACCGGGTCGAGCGCGCAATCGTGAATTCCGGTTACCGCAGGCCGATCGACCGCGTGGTCATCAACCTGGCCCCGGCCGACCTCAAGAAGGACGCCGGCGGGTTCGACCTGCCGATCGCGCTGGGACTGCTCCTGGGGAGCGGGCAGGTTTCCTTCGACCGGCCGGGGTCGTTCGCGGTCGTGGGCGAGCTGGCCTTGACCGGCGAGACACGGCCGATCAAGGGGATCCTGGCGATGGCCCTCCAGGCCGCCGCCGAGAACCGCGCCGGCATCCTGGTTCCCAGCGCCAACGCCCAGGAAGCCGCCGTGGTCGAAGGTCTGAACGTCTATCCGATCGGCAGCCTCGCCGAGGCGGTCGGCTTTCTCTCGGGCCAGGTTGAGATGGACCCGGAGTCGGTGGATCTGGACGAGGTCTTCCGGCAGCTCTCGCACACGGAGGAGGATTTCGTCGACGTCAAGGGTCAAGACTATGCCAAGCGGGCTCTCTTGATCGCGGCGGCCGGCGGGCACAATGTCCTGATGATCGGCCCACCGGGCACGGGCAAGACACTCCTGGCCAAGCGCCTGCCCACGATTCTGCCCCCCTTGACCCCTGCGGAGAGCCTGGAGACGACCCGCATCTACAGCGCGATGGGGCTCCTCAAACCAGGCCAGGCGCTGATGGCGGTCCGACCGTTCCGGCCGCCTCATCATTCGGTGAGCGATGCCGGATTGGTCGGCGGCGGGACGACGCCGCAGCCCGGAGAAATCAGCCTGGCCCATAAGGGAGTCTTGTTTCTCGACGAGATGCCGGAGTTCAACCGGAAGACCCTGGAAGTCCTGCGGCAGCCGCTGGAAGAGGGCCACGTCACGATCAGCCGCGCGCTTCGGAGCACGAAGTTCCCGGCCGAGTTCATCCTCGTGGCGGCGATGAACCCGTGCCCGTGCGGGTATCGCTCCGACCCGCGCGCGCCTGTAGCTGCACGGCGCCGCAGGTCGAGAAATACCTGAGCAAGATCTCGGGCCCGCTGCTGGACCGGATCGACCTGCATGTCGAGGTGCCGGCTGTTCCGTTCACCCAGCTCGCCGAGATGCCGCCCGGTCCGACCTCGGCCGATCTGCGGGCGCAGGTGCTGGAAGCGCGGGCTCGCCAGGCCAAGCGGTTCGGGCCCAAGGGCCCGCAGGTGAACGGCCGGATGACCCCGCGGCAGGTCCGAAAATTCTGCACGCTCAAGCCCGAGTCGATGTCGCTCCTCAAGGCCGCGATGGAAGACCTGGGGCTCTCGGCGCGCGCTCATGACAAAGTCTTGCGGGTGGCCCGGACGATCGCCGACCTGGAAGGAGCCGAGGAGATCAAGCCGGCCCACATTGCCGAGGCGGTCGGATACCGGTCGCTCGATCGCAGTGTGTGGGCATGAACGCCCGACTGATTTCGGGCGTCGCCGGTCGCCGGCTCAATGATGCCGAGCGGCCAAGGTCCAACTGAGAGGCACCGTCAGTAATAACGTCCCTTGTCAGTCCAGGACGACCGGAAGCAGACGAAACCGTCGTTCTCTGCCTTCAGCAAGACGACGAACTGGCCGTCGATGCCGCGGAAGAAAAGTGTGCGGTATGTCCCCGGTGGCTTCGGCCCGATCTGCTGGGCATCGGAATCTCGGACATCACCTTCGACTACCTTGGCGGGATGACCGAGCCGGGATTCGATGTCAGCCTGGCTCCATCCGATCATCCCGCCGGACCCCTCCCAGGGAGCGACATGCGTGTACCGAACGTAGAAAGCGAGGATCAGGGCGATACCGAGCACGAGGCCAAGCAGGGTCTTCAGGCCGAATTGATAGCGCACAGGCAGCCTCCGTCTGTTAGTCCATACCCGGTATTCGCCCCACGAAGGCCAATATTTGCGATGCGATGAACGGGTATTTACCCTGTTGGGTTTTTTACCAGAATCCTTGCCGACGTCCTTCCCCGCAACCCACTTGACACCACTACTCAGTCTGTCTAAGTATTGAGTATGAAACCCATCGGCGGAGACCAACTGCGGGGGCATCTCGAGAGCCTGGTTCTGGCCGTGCTTGAGGACGACCCGGCGCATGGCTGGGACATCTGCCGCAGGCTCGATGCCACAAGCGCCGGAGCCCTGGCGCTCAAGGAGGGCTCGGTTTATCCGGCGCTTTACCGTCTGGAGCGCCGGGGGCTCGTCACCGGCCGGTGGGTCAATGAGCCGGCTCAGCGACGCGGGCCCCGGCGGCGGGTCTACCGCCTGTCGCCCAAGGGACGGCGGGCGCTGGTCACGGCCCGGGGCCAGTGGCGGCGGTTTGCCGCGATCGTCACCACCATCTTGGGAGCGCCGGCATGATTAACCTACGCAAAGACGTCGAGCGCGTGGTTCGCCCCATTCGGGCCAGCACCTGGAGGAAAAACCAGATGCGCGAAGAGCTGCTCGCCCATCTCGAGGGGCTCTTGGCCGAGGAGAAGGCCCGGCGTGGCGACGACGTCGACGCTGTCCGCCGCGCGCGGGCGCGATTTGGCGAGCCCGGCCAACTCACCACCGAGCTTCAGGCCTCGGTCCCCCGCTGGGAGCGATGGGCGTTTGTGCCGGTGCCCGTGCTGCAAAGATTCCGCCGCCGCCCGGGGGAGACGCTGGGCGCCTACCAGCGACGCGCCATTGTGCGGATGACGTGCGGTGCCTTGGTGTGGTGTGGGTTTGCCGTGGGCTGCGCCTGGTCGGCCCGCGACAAATCGACCTGACCGGGTTCGCCCTGAGTCAGGTTCTCGTCTGCACCCTGCTGCTTGGACTCTGGCTCCTGGCCGAGGCGATTCGCCGGAGCCTGATGCGGCTTGAATCGGCGGACCCCGGCGCTCGCCGCACGGCATGGCGGGCCGTGGCATTCGAGGCACTGGCCGCCGCTTTGCTCACGGCCAGCACCGCCGCCGGGGTGCTGCTGTTGATGGATCGGTCGGCCCACGTGCCGCTGATCCCGCCCCGCATTTTTTGGGGCGTGACGCTCGTGAGCGCACCAGTCATGCTGCCGGTACTGGCCGCGGTGGTCTGGTCAAACATTGCCCAGGTTCGCCAGTTCGACCAGTGGGACGGCCTCGATCTGTCGCTCGATGCGTGATTCGGCACGCGATGTGGAAACGCACCAGACTCTTGGCCCGGCTCGACGGCTTGAGGCTGGCCAACGGAACGACGGAATCACGATGATGACCACCACGCCGCAACCGCTCGCTTTGGATCTAGCCCGCATCGCCGAGGCGGTGGGATACCGGTCGCTCGATCGCAGCGTGTGGGCATAGAATTTCCAATGGAAACCACGCCGATTTACTCGATGACCTCTTGGTCGAGTAAAATCTCGACGTATTTATAGTGGATCTTGGTTGATTTACTGACTCCCGCCCGGATACGCCACAGAACTGCTTCCGAGACCGAAGGCTGCATACTCAAGTGACCGCCGCCAATCGATGTCTTCAAGGTTTCCAGCGTCGTCATTCTGGCTTCGTTGTAAGCAATGCAAGTCTTGTGGCTAATATTCGGGTGGTCGCCAACATCCAGCAGACACATGTCTTCCTTGTAGTCTTCGTAGGTGGTCATGCTGACCAATACCACCCGCAACGGATCTCTGTCAGGGTCTGAGATCACGACCCAGAGATGGGTATCGACACCACGGTCACGAATATAAAACGTGCTGCCGGCCTTCATGGCTCAGGACCGAAGACATCCTCGAAGACTTGCCGCGCTGCCTCGTCGCGGTCGACGACTGCGATCATATCCGGCTTGTTTTGGGCCTGCAGCATTTCCTGCCAGGCGATCGGGCTCGCAGAGCCATTGAAGTTGTCCCTCCACTCCTTGAACTCGTGCGTCAGCTCGGAAAGTTCCCAGTCGTCGGTGTTGCGGTACCTCTCGGTGACCTCAGTGAGCTTCTCCACGATGCCCTTTGACAGCTCGCCGCGGCCGGGATCCGCCACGAGTTCAACCGCGTAACCCTCGGTGTGGATGAAATCGTCCCACTCGCCCGATTTCGACCCGTTGCCTTTGATCAGGTCGTAGACGGTCGAAAGTACTGGGCCTTGTTTCATTGCGCACGCCCGGTCTCCGGTGATCGACTCGCCTGTCTCCGCAAGCCACTCCCGGTCGGCGATATAGAGTAGCTTCAGCAATCGGAGGTAGCTCATTTTCTTGCGGTCAAGCCGGAGCAAGTAAGCGCTTGCCTGCAATGTTTGCTCGAATTTGAAGCGGAATTGCATCGGTTCTCCTTCGACTGTGTAGTGATCAATGATACACTTTCAGCCGTTCTTGGGTCAATACGACGAGCCCTCCGAGGCGGACGCCGGCCGATCAGGCGACCCTACGCGCTAGATCGGGCCGTGAACGAAATGGACGAGGCGCGCGAGGAAGTCCGCGAGCGGCTTGGGGAACTGGACTGGGCGGCGGAACTGACAAAGCGCGACGAATGAGACTTGTGCTCGGGCGCTCGGTGGCAATCCGCCGGCCGAGTCACACAAGCTCACTCAGTTTCTTGTCGGCCCACTTGTTGTTTCGTTTCAACTTCAATGTCGCAATGACATTCTTCATCACGTGAGCGAACATTGCATCGCCACCCCAAGGGTTGAGCGCGCCCGCGGTGAGAAAGCGTTCCGTCTTGCCGAGGTGCAGCCCAAAGTTCCCAACCGGATCCGTGATCAGGATCATGTTGAATCCCTGCACCGGGCCAACCTTCTTGACTCCCTGCAAGTTATTCCTCATCCCGGGAGCATTGAAGGTCACGAACGGGGTTTGGAGCGTATAACCGACAAACTGTGCGAGCCCGCCCCCGAGTGAATGTCCCACGAGGGAAACCGGCTTGCCAGACGCGATATGCTTGGCGATCTTGACAAAATTCAGCGCCGCCGGCGTCTGGTTCGGGACCTTGTTCAGCGCAATCTGCACGTCGTTGACATTCCAGTCATCGTAGCCAGTCGTGGTCTTATCACCGATATCCCCTTTGCTTCCCTTGTACGCACAGATCACTTCGAGAGTGCTATCGAAGATCGCGCCCTGGAAACCGTTGGCTGGTGTTCCTGCCTGATAGGCGGCGACCGACCATTGCCCGTGCTGAGGGTCAGCCTGAAACTTCTGGATCACGTCCCCGATGTTGTCGCCGTAACTCGCAGCGGCCATGTAGGCGTAATCGAGCAGAGTCGCGCGCGCCATGTCGTCGTCCTTTCACGGTTGGGGCCCGGAAAAGGTGGCACGAACCGATTTCCTGGCGAAACGGGGCAAGAGTATTGCGTGCGACCCCCACCGCTGGCTGGATCACCTCATATGGTTGATTCCAAGAGGCATTTGAACCGACATGATGAGGCAACTCAAGAGAATTCCCGAGATGAAGCTCGACGCCGTGAAGGAGAAACCAACGTCAGACGCGATGACTAAAGTCGATCCCACCGACGCGTTCGGGTCACTGGCCACGCGCGCGGCAGCCGGTCGCCTGATTCTGGTAGGGGAACCTCGATAGCGGTGTGTCAGATCCCTTCAATGCGCAGGAAATGAACCCGTCCGAGCGAGTCGCCGGCGACGATCGTCCATCCATCCGGCCCGACGGCAACCGACAGGAACGGAGCTTCCGACGGGAAGCTGGCGAGGTTCCGACCGGAATCCACGTCCCAGACCTTCAGAGTGGCGTCATCCGACGCGGAGATTGCGCGGCGGCCATCCGGCGACACGGCCACCGAGCGGACCGGCCCGGCATGGCCGGCGAGCGTGCACAGCAAATGGCCGGTGTCGAGTGCCCAGACTTTCAACGTTCCGTCGCTCGAGGCGGAGATGGCGCTACGGCCGTCCGGCGCCACCGCCACCGCGCGGACCGGCCTGGCGTGGCCCGTGAGGGTCAGCAGGGCCGCGCCCTTCTCCAGATCCCAGACGGTGAGCGTTGTGTCATCCGAGGCGGAGACCGCCCGACGGCCATCGGCTGTCACCGCTACTCCGCGGACCGGCCTGGTGTGGTGCGCCAGATTACGCAGGCAAATGCCGGTGTTCAGGTCCCAGACCTTCAGCGTCGTGTCGGCCGAGGCGGAGACGGCATGCCGGCCGTCGGGCGAAACCGCCACGGCACGGACCGATCGGGTGTGGCCGGTGAGGGTGTGCAAGGCGGTACCCTTCTCCAGGTCCCAGACCTTCAGCATCATGTCACTCGAGGCGGAGATGGCGCGGCGGCCGTCCGGCGCCACCTCGGCCGCGTGCACCGGCCCGGTGTGGCCGGCGAGGGTGAATAGCGCGGCACCCTTGTCCAGGTCCCAGACCTTCAGCGTCGCGTCAGCCGAGGCGGAGAGGGCAACTCGGCCGTCCGGCGCCACGGCGACCGCGCGGACCGGCCCGGCGTGGCCGGCGAGGGTGGGCGGGGCAGCGGCGGTCTCCAGGTCCCAGACCTTCAGCGTCGTGTCACTCGAAGCGGAGAGGCCAACGCGTCCATCCGGCGCGACCGCCACCGCGTGCACCGGCCCGGTGTGGCCGGCGAGCGTGAGCAGCAGAGCGCCCGTCTCCAGGTCCCAGACCTTCAGCGTCATGTCATCCGAGCCGGATAACGCACGGCGGCCGTCCGGCGCAATCGCCGCCGCGATGACGGACTTGGCGTGGCCGGCGAGCGTGAGCAGGACCGCGCCCGTTGCCAGGTCCCAGACCTTCAGCGTCTGATCACTTGAGGCCGAAAGGGCGCGACGGCCGTCCGGCGCCACCGCCACCGCGTTGACCCAATCGGCGTGGCCTGTGAGGGTGAACACGGCCGCGCCCTTTTCCAGGTCCCAGACCTTCAGCGTCGTGTCATTTGAGGCCGAGACGGCGCGGCGGCCATCCGGCGCGAACACCACGGCGCTCACCCAATCGGCGTGGCCCGTGAGGGTGAGCACGGCGGCGCCCGTCTCCAGGTCCCAGACCTTCAGCGTCCTATCATCCGAGCCGGAAACAGCGAGTCGGCCGCCCGGCGCCATCGCCACGGCGCGGACCGGTCCATCATGTCCGGCCAGCGTGAGCAAGGCGGTGCCCTTTTCCAGGTCCCAGAGCTTCAGGGTTCTATCGCTTGAGGCCGAAAGGGCGCGCCGGCCGTCCCGCGCCACGGCCACCGCATTCACCGAATCGGCGTGGCCGGTGAGCGTGAGCTGGGCAAGGCCGGTCTTCAGGTCCCAGACCTTAAGCGATCTGTCACTCGAAGCGGAGACGGCGTGGCGGCCGTCCGGCGCCGGTGCCACCGCATTGACCCATTCGGCGTAGCCGGCCAGAGTGCGGAGCAACGCGCCGCCGGGCGGTGTCAAACTGGTTGAAAGCGGACGGAACCAGGGTACGAGGGCCGACCGGCTGAGCCTCGCGAGGAATTCCTGGATCGCCGGCGATTTGTAGGGCCGTAGCCGCCCAAGTAAATGGCTTCCGAGCTGTCCCTGATCCACGGCCAGGAAATTGGCCGATAACCGGATCGCCCAATGAATCAGGCGCAGGTCGGGATCGCCCGGAAACGCCTCGAAATCGGCGAGCAGGGCATTGGGGTCGGTCGCCGCCAGCTTCGCCCGCAGCCAGCTTGGATCGAAGAGAAGGGTCCGAAGTTGTTCCCCTGTCCCCGCACCGACGAGATGGTAGGCGAGCCATTGCCAGGCGTAGGGATCGTGCAACTTATGGAGGTCTCCCCAGGCATCGATGAGCCGGGCGTGCAGCGACTTTGGGTCAATCGATCGCTTGATCAGCCGGTCGGCCAGGTAAGCCCGCATCACATCGTGCAGGCGCAGGGTCTCGGGCGGAGGGTCGAGATTCAGCGTCAAGAGCGAGAGGTTGGCCATGTGCTGGACGAACTCCTCGGTCTCGAACTCGGCCGCGGCCCACAGGGCTCCAACGGCCGACAACGGGACGTCGGTGTCTTCCGGAAAAACCGCCAGCTCTTCGAAGTGCCGGCGTTCAACGGGATCGAGCAGCTCGGCACTGAGATCGATCGTCTGAATCATCGATTGATGACGCTCGGTCGGGCTGGCCCGATCGAACGCGCCGACGCCCTTCTTGTCGAGGGTCTGGTTGATGTATTCGAGCGCGCCTTTGAGCGGAACGCGGCGCGCGATTCGGATGCGAAGCGCTGCGCCCGCCAGTTCGAGCAAGAGCGGCCAGCCGCCCAGCCGGCGGGCGAGAGCGTGGAAGGGCGCGAGGTCCGCATCCAAGGGCGGCGGGTCGAGTCGCGCGGTCAAGAGCGTTAGTGACTCGTCGGGAGCCATCGTGTCGACCTCGACGCATTCGGCGTCGACGGCGACATCCATCTGGCGGGTCGTGACGAGCCACGCGCACGAGCCCTTGCCCGCACGCCGGAACGGGCTCAAATCGGCCGGGTTCCACACATCGTCGATGACGATCAGACAGGTCCTGTCTTCCAGCTTGGCCGCAAGGTGAACGGCCGCGTCCTCGACGTCGCAGAACGCCGGACGGTCGCCAGTCAGCGTAGCGTACAGCTTGGTCAGCCCGTCAAGTAGCTTGGGTTCCCGGCCGAGCGTGGCCCACAGGATGCCGTCGCTGAAGGCCGCCTGGACTTCCTCGTCGTGGCACAGGGCCGCCGCGAGCGTGGTCTTGCCCAATCCGCCGGCGCCCCAGAGCGCGGTCGTGGCGGCGACGGGTTCATGACGATCGCGGTCAAGCAACAGCGTGCGGAGCTCGTCGAACTCGCGGGGGCGCTCGACAAATCCGTCAGGCAGGCTGGGGGCCATGAACGGGGCACGGATCGCCGGTGGGGGGCTCAAGAGGACGCGGGTGAACACCCGCCACTCGTCCTCATTTTCCAGATCGTAACACTGGGTCTTCTGCATCCACCGCGGCACGGTCGCCAGATCGAGCTTCGAGTCGGCCTTGACCGGGACGATACACACCCCTTGCTGGCGGGCATAATGCCACTCTTTCCAGACCACCGGCGAGCGGACCGACGCGGGGGTCAGCACCAGAATCATGAAGCTGACCCGGTCCAGCGCATCGGTGATCTGGCGCCACCACGCGGCGGGCTGCATGTCGGTGCGATCCTGCCAGAGCGTGATCGCCGGCTGCTCGCGCTCGATGCGTTCGCGCAGCCTGCGGGTGAACTCCTCGCCGTCCTTGCGTGCGTAGGAGATGAAGGCGCGGGGAGGCCGCTCGAGAAGGTATCGTTCCTGCATCAGTATCCGTCGGGACAAAGAGAAGGTTGTCGTGCCGTCTCAAGATCGTCCCAGATCGATCGGCCTGTGAAAACGGGCAAGTCGTTCAGCAGAACGGCTTCAGTGCCCGGCGCATCGAAGTCGCATCGGGATAACGTTCCACGGGGTCGCGGGCCAGGCACTTCTCGATCACGTCGGCGAGGTCCTGGGGAATATCGGGGCGTCGCTGGCGAATCGGGACCGACGGCTCTTCCAGGAGAAGGCGGACGAAGTCACCGCCGTCGGCGGGCTCGTCGTGGATGTACTGGCCGGTCAGAACGTAATAGAGCGTGGCAGCCGTGGCGTAGAGGTCGACCCTGGGTGTCACGGTCTTGAAGTCGAGGAACTGTTCGGGCGACATGAAGGGAAAGCTGCCGTACGTCTCAGCCGTGAACGTCCCGCCGGTCGTTCCCACGCCGCGGAAGCTCTTGGCCAGGCCGAAATCGGAAATCTTGACCGTGAGACCCTCCGGCGTCGAGCCGATCAGGATGTTCCCGGGCTTGATGTCGCGGTGGACGAAGCCTAATTTGTGGGCCTCCGCCAGGGCAGCGAGGATCTGGCAGGTCAGCCGGCACGCCTGGTTGATCGGGTAGCGGCCGGGCTCGGACATCGCCAGCGTCTCCAGGTTGGTGCCGGCCACGTACTCCATCGCGAACCAGAACTGGCCCCGGTTCATCCCCTGCTCATACAACTCCACGATGTTGGGGTGCACGAGCTGGCTGATGACCGACATCTCCCGTTGAAACCGGAAGATGGCCGACCGCGTGACGGCCGTCTCGGGCATGATCAGCTTGAGCGCAACGATCCGGCCGGTCAGATTACGCCGCGCCTGGTAAACCACACCCAAGGCACCCCGGCCCAGCTCGCGCAGGGTTGTATAATCGGGAATCGGCTGCGGCAGACTGGCGATGTCCGCACGGCAGAGGCCACACCACCACTCCACCGCGTCGCCGGACGATTGGGACAACGGGTCGTGCGTGGCCAGATTCTCGGGAGCCCTGCGCCGCAGCCGGCACAGCGGATTACCCTCGCGGTCGGCGGCCCGAACACGACCGTCTTCCCTCCTGGCTCGGTGGCACAGCCTGACACCGAATCCTGGTCAGGGACGGCTGAACAGTCGACCTCCAGACGAAAGATGCTCTGGCCGGCCGCGATGATGTCTCCAGAAGCCAGGCGGACTCGCTCCACTCGCTCGTTATTCACGAACGTGCCGTTGGTGCTGCCCAGGTCGCGCAGCTCGCAGATCGGGGGATTGATCTCGATCATGAAGTGATCGCGGGAGAGCGCAATATCCTCGGGCATCGGACAGTGGACGAACCGCGATCGACCCACGATAAACGTGTCATGGCGATTGAAGACAAACGAGCGGTCCTTGAGGGGCCCTTCCAGTGCGCTCAATGTGACACGCATGATCGCTTCCCCGAAGTGGATTCTGATCGTCCACAATTGTGTCTTCGGTGCGTGGACCGAAGCAAGGACCGTCTGGATCAGAGAGGCGGTTGCTCCCTCCGCAATGGAATATCCTCCCCTGGCGGCCGCAATCGACGATCTTGTGGCCCGTGCGCGGTGAGCTATAATTGGCCGACGGCACGAATTCCACATGTCAGACGGGCGACGTCTACCACGGCTTGTGCGGGGCGCGACCGCCGAAATCGCGCGGTGTCGTCTGTGGGCGTATTTTGAGCGAGACCGCCAGCAGGCGAGCGGGGCTGCGAAGGATTCCGCCTCGAACATCCGATCTGGTGAGGCGAGAATCTCATGGACTTCAAATCAACATCTGAGGATTATCAATGGAACGGAGCGTCGCGGTCACGAGTCAAGAAGATCGAGGCGCTCAAGGTCCGCCTCCCCAAAAGTGGAACCAAGCGGCAAGTCGGTAACAACGCACCCCAGCCGCTGTCTCAGTACCAGGCAAACGGTCAAGTGGGACTTCGCATCGAGCACACGGAGCGCGGGCACTTGATCGGTCTCCGGTTCGGCGGCCCCGAGGCAAGCAACAATCTCGTGCCGATGTACGGAGGATTCAATGGCGGGGCTGGCCTCTGGGGCACCTGGGAAAACAAGCTCGCGAAGATGCTCGTCAGCAAGGGCTCGAACGCGGACATCACGATCGACGTCAAGTATGCTGACAAGAACACGCCCGTTCCGTCCGAATTTGTCTGCACTGTCTTCTGTGACGAGTTGAAAAAGGGGTTCGAGGTCACACGGCTCATCCACCCGATGCCGATGGCTCCGTATGACGCACCGACCGCCGCGGAGCAGACATGGTACGAAACCATCCAGAAGCACCAAAGCGCCATGATGCTGAGTAAATGGAACCTGGAAGATGAACCGAAGGCGATCTCGCCAGGGATTGCTGCGAAACTTCTCGAGGCTGGGGGCCCCGCGCGGAATTCGTTCGACCTTGCCAAGGAAGACGACCGATGTGCGTTCTATGCGAGCCGGCCCTATTCGGTATTCGATTACCTCTGGTTCACGGACAAAAACGAGTACAGGAACCTCCAACTCCCCTGGTTACTGGGCGGCTTTCAGAACACCGAGGGATTCTCCGATTCCCAGATCGAGGTGGTGAAGAAGCTGAACCGGATTCGCTACCAGGGCTATTTCATCTCGGACCTCTACGGCATCCATGACAGTGAGGGATACGAGAAGCTCATTCCCGCCTCGACCGACGCCGGCATCCAGGTCGATCACCTGGGCCCCAAGCAGCACGCCGGATCGAACTCTTTCAGCAACAGCCGGATCGTCAGCAGCTCCATGAACAAAAGCCTCAACGACTCGGCCGTGGGCGCCGCCGTCGATAGCTATTACACGAAGAAGGCCAACGCCGCGAAGCTGAAGCTCCTCGTGCAGAAATGGTCTGCCTGAACTCCCCCCCACCGAAGCGCGGCCGTGAAGCCCGTTCGGACCCCGGTGAGGGGGATGGCAGCTAGAAGTCCTGGCTGGGCATCGCCTTCCCAAAGCCGCTGCCCGGATTCTTGGGGTTGGGACCGTACTGGTTCTTGCCCGGCTCACTGTCTTGCACAAACCAGATGAGGAGAACCAGAGCACCGATGCAGGGGACCAGGATGAGCAGGTACCACCAGCCGCTCCGGCCGGTGTCGTGCAGCCGGCGGATACCCACGGCGATGGTCGGGAGGAGCACGGCCAGTGAATAAATGCCGCCCAGTACATTCGGCTTTTTGATGACCTGGGTGTCGATCACGGCAAGCCCGATCGAAATGAGCCAACTGATCAGAAAGAACATCCACAGCTCGGTCCGACGGGCCCGGCCGCTGAATTCCACGTACTTTTTCAGTACATCAAGATACCAATGCATGGTGCCTCTCTGATGGTTGACCCAGTTGACATGGTCAGATGACAGCCGGGGTCATGCTGCCGCCTGACCGCTTTCGATGCCGAAGATCACGTTCGATTCGGCCTCGCCTCGCCGGAGATGAGCAGGCTTCGGGTAACGCCGCCTCGCGCAGACCGACGTGATGCTAGCGACGCGCGCCCGGCATTGCAATATGCGACTCCCGAAAACCTGATCGGGACCGGCGGACCAGGCGCGACCTCGCTGGCGGCACGCGAGAAAACCGCGTTGCTGGTGTTGCGCCATGCCGGCTGGCCATGGAAGCGGTTCGGAAGACGAGTAAGATGAAGAGGAGGAGCGCGATCCGGAAGCGACTTCGTGTCTGTCTTTCGCGCGGCTGACCTGCCTTCTGGCATCGGTTCAGCGGGGAAGGTCACCCGGGTGGGGAGCTCGAGGAGGTACATTGTGTTTGGCACACGGTGGAGACTATTTCGCCTGCGGGGCATTCCGATCTCGGTCGATGCCAGTTGGCTGATCATTCTGGCCCTGTTGACATTGAGCCTCGCGTCCGGGTTTCCAGCGCTCTTGCACAGATACTTCCCCGGCGCCACGCATGAGCTGGCTCCGGGTGAGTACTGGGCCATGGGTCTGATCACGGCTCTGGCATTCTTCGCATGCATCTTGCTCCACGAGCTGGGGCATGCCGTTGTCGCCCAGGCCCGCGGGATGCCGATCCGCGGCATCACGCTCTTCCTGTTCGGCGGAGTGGCAGAGCTCGGGGGTGAGCCGCCTTCCGCGGCAACCGAATTCCTCATGGCCGTGGCCGGACCGATCGTCAGTGTCGTCCTGGCCCTGGTCTTCTGGCTCCTGGCCGTGGCAGGTTACCGATCCGGCTGGCCCCATCCGGTGGTGATCATCCTGGGCTACCTGGGCGCGATCAACGCTCTGGTGCTGGTTTTCAACCTGATACCCGCGTTCCCGCTGGACGGCGGACGGGTACTGCGGTCGATCCTCTGGAGCGCGACCGGGAACCTCCGTCGGGCGACCTACTGGGCGTCGCTGGCGGGCCGGGCTTTTGCCTGGCTCTTGATCGCGCTGGGACTCACGCAGTTCTTCGCGGGAAACTGGCTCGGGGGAATCTGGACCGGCATGATCGGTCTGTTCCTTAACAACGCCGCCCAGAGCAGCTATCAGCAGGTGCTGGTGCGGCAAGTGCTGGCCGGCGAGCCGGTGCGCCGGTTCATGAACGCAGAACCCATCGTCGTGCCGGCGTCAATGGACCTCCGCACGTGGGTCGAAGACTTTGTCTACCGGCACCATCGCAAGATGTTCCCTGTCGTCTCCGACGGACGCCTGGAAGGGTGTGTCGAGACTCGTGCGATTGGGAATATCCCCCGCGAGGAGTGGGACCGGCATTCTGTCGGCGAGGTGATGCGGAGTGACCTCAGCGCACTCACGATCTCGCCGGATGCCGACGCCATGGAAGCGCTCGGCAAGATGCAACGCAACGGAGTGACTTCGCTTCTGGTCACCGCGGGGGATCGTCTTGTGGGCGTGATCAGCCTCAGCGACCTGCTGCGGTTCTTGGATCTCAAGCTGGATCTGGAGGGCGCGGAGGGGGGCCGAGCTGGATAGGACCGGCGCGAACCATCGATCCCTTTCGGCGGGCGGTCGGCCCAGCCACAACACCCCGGCGGCCTACGGCTTGTTTCCGGCTCCCTCTCCTTGGGCAGAGGGCTGGGGTGAGGGGCGAGCCCCACCGTGAGCCTTCTCAAGTTGAAGTGCCCGATGCGCATCCTCGCTCCGCTTGGTCGTCCGGACCCTCACCCCAGCCCTCTCCGACAGGGAGACGGAGCCAGTATCTGGCGGTGCTACGGCCCTCACCCCAGCCCTCTCCCAGAGGGAGAGGGAGCCAATATCTGGCGGCTCAGCGCTCAGCAGCCCTCCAATCCCCCGGCCCAAAAATGCGAGCCCCTCGGCGTGAGGCCCTCACGCGATCCTCAAGACCTTGGCCCCCCGGATCGACTTCGACTTGATCTCACGAAGCGCCCGGTTGGCGTCCTCGAGGGGATACTCCTGGACCTCCGGCTTGAGGGGGATCTCCGCGGCCAGCTCGAGGAATTCCCGGACATCGGCCCGCGTGACGTTGGCCACGCTCTTGATCTCCTTCTCGCGCCAGAGATGACCGGGGTAATCAAGGCCGAGAAGCGCTTGCTTGTCGTTTTCCTCTTTGCGGATCGCATTGATGACCAGCCGCCCGCCGGGCTCGAGGTTTCCAAGCGCCTCCACGACCGGGGTCCACACCGGCGTGGTATCGATGATCGAGTGCAGCCTCTGGGGCGGCTTCGTGCTGGTGTCGCCGGCCCAGGTCGCGCCCAGCTCGCGGGCGAAAGCCTGCTCCGCCTCGGTCCGCGCGAAGACGAACACGGGGGAGTTGGGATAGAGCTTCTTGATCATTTTGAGGACCAGGTGCGCCGAGGCTCCGAAGCCGGTCAGGCCGAGGCTCTGGCCGTCCTTGAGGCCGGTCAACCGCAGCGACCGGTAGCCGATCGCGCCGGCGCAAAGCAGCGGGGCGGCCTCGGCATCCGTGAAGGCATCGGGGATGCGATGAGCATACATTTCGGGCACGGTCATGAACTCGGCGTAGCCGCCGCCCGAGTCGCGGCCGGTCGCCTGGAACTGGTCGCAAAGGTTCTCCTGGCCGTCGCGGCAGAAGCTGCATCGGCCGCACGCGGAGAAAATCCAGGCGACGCCGACCTGATCGCCGGTCCGGAAGGCGCTTGTGCGAGGTCCCACGGCCGCGACCCGCCCGACGACTTGATGGCCCAAAACGATCGGCAGCCGCGGCGGGGGCAACCGACCCTCGATCTCGTCGAGCTCGGTGTGGCAGACGCCGCACGTCTTTACCTCGATCAGCAGCTCGCCCTCACCCGGAATCGGATCGGGAAGATTCACTAACTGGAGGGGATCCGGATTGTCGGCCAGCCGACACAGGGCATTCAGCACCATGGCACGCATTTCGGTCAACTCCCAGTTGATTTCGACTGTTGCGATCAAGCGAAACCCGGCGCCCCGAGCAGACGTTGTCGACTGCCCTTGGGCCATCGCGGTGGTCAACGGGGCGGCAGCTCAAACAACCGGACGGCCCCGTCCGCGCCGGCCCAGACGGCGTGGCGGCTGTCGGGCGTGAACGATCCGCGGGTCGGATTCGTGTTGCCCAGCTTGATCCGATGGACGAGCGCGTGACTCTCCAGGTCCCAGAGCCGCCATTCGTATCCGGTCATGTCTGCAGAGAGCATCCTCGTGCCGTCGGGCGAGACGGCCACCCAGGCAAGCCCGTCCGAGTTCCCGCGGAAGCGATGGATCTCCTGGCCGCTTTCGAGGTCCCAGAGGCGAATCGTCCGGTCGAGCGCCGACGAAAGAGCTCGCCGGCCGCCGGGAAGAAACGCGACGCAGCCAACCGAAGCCGTGTGACCAACCAAGCGACGGATCCCCTTGCCGTTGGCCGCGTCCCAGAGAATCACGTTCTTGTCGCGCCCGCACGTCAGCACGAGAAGGCCGTCGGGCGAGACGCTCACGCACCAGACGACGCCCTTGTGGCCGTCGAGCTTACGCACTTCGTGGCCGGTCACCACATCCCAGACGCGTACGGCGGCATCGGTCCCGTCGCGCCACTTTCCTTGATCATAGACTCCGCCGCTCGTGGAATACGCCAGGCGGCCATCGGGCGAGAAAGCCACCGAAAAGATCGATTCGGTGTGCCCGCGGAATTCGCGAACCACACGGCCCGACTCGACGTCCCAGAGCCGCACCACTCGGTCCAGACCGCCAGAGAGAACGCTCTTGCCGTCGGGGGAAAAGGCGACGGACATCGCAGCTCGCTCGCTCTCTCCGAACCGCCCTAGCAACCGGCCCGTTTGACGGTCCCAGAGGTGCATGCTCGTCGTTGCAGCCGGGGGTGCAGGCACGCCCGCTCCAGGAGGTGGAGGGGTTTCACCATCCCAGAAGCACATGTCAGTCTTTGAAGCGGTCGCCAGGACGCGCTGTCCATCCGGGGAGACGACCGCAAACTGGGGAAAAACCATCGCGTCGTCGAGGTACTGGATGGTCTCGGCGACGGCGGACCGCTCGCCCGTCGGACGGCCCGGCGGCAGCGCCCAGACCCGAACTGTCCTGTCGGTGGACGTTGAGACGGCGCGGCTGCCGTCGAACGAGAAAGCCACGTGCAACACGTCACCCCGGTGCCCTTCGAATCGGTCGATCTCTTCCCAGTTCTCAAGGTCCCAGAGCCACACGCTCATGCCCACGCCGAACAGGGCCCGGCGGCCATCGCGGGAGACGCCGATCGCGGTGGAATACTTCGCGGGTATCCGGCGGATTTGGCGGCCCGTCTCCAGGTCCCTGACAACGATGGGAGCGTAGGTGCTCCACTCGCCCTTGGTGATTGCACGGCGGCCGTCCGGCAAGAGGGCCAGGTCCCAGCAGTCGTGAGCCTCACCCATGCGCCGCACCTCTTTTCCTGTCTCGACACTCCAGATGCGGATGTCACCGCCATAAGACAAGATCTGGCGTCCGTCCACGCTGAAGACGACTTTCGTGATCCCGTCCGGGCGAGCGTCGAAACTCATCAGCTCGTCACCGGTCTCGAAATCACAGAGGCGGATCGTGCTGCCGCAGACGTACGCGGCACGCCGCCCTTCGGGTGAGAACGCGACCGAGCCCAGGGGGACTGCCTCGCGTCGCACTCGCCGCGAGGTGACGGTCTCAAGATCCCAGAGCCGCAAGGTCGTATCCTCGCTCGCCGACAACGCGCCCGGCCGTCTCGCGAGAGCGCCAGCGAGATCTGGCCGGGGCCGTGGCCCACGAGCTCGCGCGGATGCTTGGGGTCCAAGGGGTCGCCGAGCCGGAGGGCCACGTCGTTTATGTTCCCGACGCTGGCGGTGTAAAGCACGTCCCGGGTGAAGGAGAGCAGGAAGGCCATGGCCATCGCCCCCGGCATGTTCTTGTCGTCAGTCTCGCCCTCGAACCGCGCGATCTCGCCGAACTGCTGGCTCTGGGTGTTGAGGCGGTTGCGGAATCCCGCTTGGACAGGCTGTCCGACCACGATCTGGCCGTCCCCCGCGCCGGGGCGCCCAACCTAGGCTCGACAGCCGTCCCGGGACGCGCGGCTGGTGGAAGCAACTCGCGGCGCACGGTCACCACCGGCTTATCGCCCCGCTTGAGAGTGAAGTGATCGGTCGAGAGCAAGAGGCCTTCACCGCCCTTGCCCAGTTGCAATTCGTAAAGGCCGGCCTTGAGCTCGATGCGATTCCTGGTGCTCGGGTCAACGATCGTGACCTGCTTGCCCCCTTGCTTGACGATCACCTCGATGTTGGGATCCTCGCTCACGACGATGAGCTCGCCGGTGTTCGTCTGGATCCGGTATGTGACCACGCCCAGGCCGGCGCAAATGGGCACCATCGCCAGGGCAAAAGCGACGAGCAGCCGTCGCCGCCCTTGGCGCGATCCAGGGCGGGCCGCGGTTGGCTTCGCCGGAGGAATATCCGCAACATCAGCGAGCGCAAAGGAGTCCACCCCAGAGGTCGAACTGTCTGCGCTCCTCGGCACGAACTCTTGCTCCCGGGCAGTCCGGGCGGCCTCGGGCAGGGCGAAGGGCGCCAGCGCCCGGGCGACGTCGTCCGGCGTCGCGAATCGCTCTTCGGGGTTCTTGGCCATCATCCGCTCGACGACTTCGACCAGCTCCGGCGGCACACCGGAGCGGACCTCTTCCAGAGGCTGCGGTACCCGGTCGCCGTGTGCCAGGAGCTTCTGGATCAGGCTGAGCTCCGGGAACGGCGGGTGGCCGGCCAGGAGGAAGTAGAGCGTACAGCCCAGGCTATAAATGTCAGCGCGGATGTCGGCGGCGTGCGGGTCGTCAATTTGCTCCGGCGCGATGTAGTCGGCCGAGCCCAGGACCATGCCCTCGGCGGTCATGCCCGCCCGCGAGCCGACCTCGCTGGCGAACCGGGCCAGGCCGAAGTCGAGGATCTTGATCTGGCCGCGGGCCGTCCGCATCAGGTTCTGCGGCTTGATGTCGCGGTGGACCATGCCGTCCTCGAAGGCGTGCTGGAGCCCAAGAGCCGCTTGACGCGCGTACTCGCACGCCTCGCCGATGGGCAGCGGCCCCCGGCGATTCACCAGCCGGGATAGGTCGGTCCCTTCCACGAACTCCATCACCAACATGTGCGTTGCTCCTGCCTGCTCGGCGTCATAGGCGACCACAATGTTCGGATGTGCGGCCAGCCGCGCGGCCGCCTTCACCTCGCGGCGGAATCGCTCGACCAGAGCCGCATTGCCCAGCAGGTCGGCGCGAATCACCTTGAGCGCAACCGGCCGATCCATCAGCCGGTGTAGGGCTCGGTAGACGGTTCCCATTCCGCCGGTGCCAATGGCGGCCGCGACACGGTAGCGCGGATGGTCGAGCAGCTCGCTGGGAAGCCCCGCGACGGCCGCATGGTCGAACGGCGCGCCCGCGACCGTCGCTTGATCGCCGCCGGCGGCCGCAGCGGCCGGGCCGAGAACGAATGACGACGGGACCTCAAAGCCGGCGGCCGGCTCAGCCGAGGACTCGCCCTCAGCCTGGGTCGCCGCCGCCGCCCCTGTACCTCGGGCACGCAGCTTCCAGACGAGCGAGTCGCCCGGCTGGTCCTGGATCGCCCGGCTACAGGAATCGCAGGAAGACAGGTGCAGCTCGATCACGTCCATCTCGGGCCCGTCAAGCTGCCCGAGTGCATAAGCTTCCAGACGGTCGGGACAAGGGTGGACAGCGCCGATTTCCGTCATTGCGTGGTCTCCGCGCCTCCCTAGCGGGCGGCAAGGCTCCGGCAACGAGGGCTGTGACCGCACACGCGGTCGGCCCTGCTCTTGCCCCACTGCTTGCCTCTATTGAGAGACAATGCTCGAAAGCCCCATATCCTTTCAAGAGAACCGAACAATCAATCAACAAACCCATCCGCATTACGGCGCAAGTGGCTCAGAACGCGCGACTTGGCAATTAATACGGCGTTGACGGTCAAGCCCAGGTCCGCCGCCACGGTTCTGGCCGGCTCCCCGTCGACGACCTGACGCCGGAATGCCAGCCAGGTGGCCGGCGTGAACTCAGGCTCGATCAGCTCCATGAGACGAGAGAGGACATACTCGTCGTGCTCCTGGTCCCAGCGCCGGGCCAGGTCGCTCTTCGGGTCTTCCAGTTGATCGAGCGCGGAGTCGAGATCCGGCGGACGCGTCTGATGCGGCTCCCGGCGTCGCGACCGCCAAGATTGGCGCAGGCAGTTGGTCGCGATCGTCCGCAGCCAGGTCCGAAACGCACCGGGGCGTCCGTTGTGCCGGAACCCGGAGACCTGGCGGACGACCACAGCGAGAACCTCCTGAGTCAGGTCCTCGGCGTCGATGGCCGAAACGCCTTGGTGGCCGAGCCAGGAACGGATCAAGGGCGTATAGAGGTCGACGAGTCGCCGCCAGGCGCCCTGATCGCCGCGGTCGGATAGCCGCTCCAGAAGGGTCGCGGAGGTGTCAGACATCGAGACGGCTCCAGGGAAGGATACCTGATCACTCGCCACGAGAGCGGTGCAGGCACAAGGACGCCTTTCATTGTCCTCGACAGGGAATGGCGACGGAAGCCGGCGAGCCGCAGTTCCTGAGCGCTGGCGATTTTCTCCGGCGCGACCGGGCTCTCTCGCGCGACCTGTCTATAGCGGCGCCAAGCAGCCGTTTGAGAGAGCCACCGAGATTTCACGCACTCTCCCTGGCGTGGATCTCGGCACAAATTCTCGCAGAGCGGCGCTTTTGGTCGCGGCGCTCTTCCATCCATTCCACAGGGAGAATCCCCTTCGATGAGCCTCCGTCATACCAAGTCGAACCCAGCCGCGAGGTCCTGCGCGTTGTGTCTACTCGCCCTGGGGCTCGCGCTCCCCGGGTGCGCGCCGGAGACGATCGGGCCGTCGGACGCTGACCGGGCGGCCCAGCACGAGAGCGCCGTGAATGGCGTCGACCAGTCGGCGGTCAGCAAGACCGGGAAACGAACAGGTCCGCCGATCATACCCAAGAGCATCAAGGGTCGGATCAAGAAAGACACCCAGGCGTAGCCGCCTGGAGCCAGTTTGTTCACAGCCCGGGGGATTGGCCACCGCTGATCGTGGTCGTCATCGATCCGATCCGTATTCACCCAAGGAGACTGTCCATGAAGCTTCGCAATCGTCGTCTCTTGATGATGCGCGGATTCACGCTCATCGAGCTCTTGGTCGTCATCGCGATCATCGCCGTCTTGATCGCTCTCTTGCTTCCGGCCGTGCAATCGGCTCGGGAAGCGGCACGGCGCATCCAGTGCACCAACAACCTCAAGCAGATCGGGGTCGCGACTCATAACTACTTGAGCGCCAACAACGTGTTCCCGCAGGGGATCATGTACCAGATCGCGCCCGTGCCGACCAACACGTGCTACACGAGCGGTAGCTGGTTTGTCGCGATGTCGCAATACTTCGAGCAGGGCAACGTCTACAATGCCATGAACTTCTCTCTGAACATATTTACTGCTCAGAACGCGACGATCTCGGCGCTCGGTCAGACGATGCTCTGGTGCCCGAGTGATTCGGTGATCACGAACATGCAGACCACCTATCCGGCCGATACCGTCTTGACCACGCCGTTCACCGTGTACTATTCGTCGTACGCCGGCTGCACGGGCCAGTGGTTCCAGTGGTACGGCCTGACCTTTTCATCCAAGGCCGGAGAGGCGGCCTGCCAGTTCGGCACCACGTACCCCGACAGCCAGACGAACGGCTTGATCTTCATGTTGAGCGCGGTGCCGATCTCGAGCGTCACCGACGGTACCTCGAACACGATCCTGGCGGGCGAGCGAGCGCACGGCAAGTTCCCCGTCACGGATATCTATTGCTGGAACTGGTGGACATCGGGCAACTTCGGCGACACGCTGTTCACGGCGTTCTACCCGATGAACCCGTTCACCAAGATCCCCGACTTCTGCTGCCTGGACAGCGGGCCGGATGCCTATGTTTCGTCGGCCTCGAGCTTTCATCCCGGTGGGGCCAACTTCGGCTTCGCCGACGGGTCGGTGAGGTTTCTCAAAGAATCGATCAGCTCCTGGCAGATCGTCAACACCGGCGGCACGTCGATCCCGGGCACTGGTATCACGAGCAAACCCCCGGCGGCCGCCGGATCAAACGGCTACCCGGTCGGCCTGGGCCGGGATGCCTCCGGTGGCTACACGCTCGCCCCCGGAATGTTCGTCGGCGTGTACCAGGCCCTGGCCAGCCGCAACGGCAACGAGGTGATCAGCTCGGATCAATATTGAGCGGAAGTCAGCCATTCTCGGCAGGGTCGCGCGGTGCGACGTTTAACGTGCGGCCCGTCGAGGATTTGGCCTCAACTGGTCCAGACGTCGGCGGAGGCGCTCCAGTCGGAGGTGCATCACTTCAACCTTCGCGAGGTTGACTCGCTCGTCGGGATCAGCACGCTCGTCGAATAACTGCTCCCGCCCATCCCCCTCGTTGCGGATGTAGACATAGTCCCCTTCGGCCAGTGAGACCAGCGAACCCCGCGAAGCGGGTGATCGGCCGTGACTCGGGCGGGTTGGATTCGGGCCCGAGAGTTCGGCGATTGCCCCATCATCACCACGAACGCGACGGCGCCATCTGGCCGAACATCTCTCCGCAGCCGTGCGAGCGACGAACCCGGGAACGGCGCGTCGTCCGCCATGCCGACCAGATCCGCGATGGTTGCCGGCAGGTCGCGCAGGCTGACGGTCTCGCGCACGACTTCCGGAGACTGGCCACGGCCAGGCAGGATTATCAAAAGCGGCACGTGGATTTCAGGGCGATAAAGACTTTCGCCGTGCTCAAAGAGACCATGTTCTCCCAGTTCCTCGCCGTGGTCAGAGGTGACGATCACCAGGGTCTCTTTGAGCACGCCGCGGCGCTCTAATGTGTCAAACAACTCGCCGAGTTGGCTGTCCAGATAAAAAAGGCAGTTATCGTAGCAATCTCGAACGAGCTCACGATGCTTCGGGCTCAGCCGGCTCTTGTCGATCGCCCTCCATCCCCCGACCAAGACGTAGAAATCGTAAAGGGTCCGGGGCCCAGGACCGAAGCGGAACCGGGTTCCCTCCGGTGGAAGGTATGGCGCGTGGGCATCGAGGAAGTTCAGGAATGCGAAGAAGGGCCGAGGCGATCCTTGGCGGTGGGATAACCAGTTAACGAAATCGCGATTGATGGATGCGGCGTCTTTGCGATCGGGCAACGTGAGCCAACGGACCGACGGGTCGAACGGTCCGATGATTCGCCACAAGCCCCAGGAAATGGCGTCCCAGGCGCTTGAGGCAAGGTACGCCGTCCGTAAGGGACGGAGGTGCTGGACATCGACGGGGTAGTCTTCGTAATGGGTGAAGCCGCGGTCGAGGCCCGTGTCGTATGAGCAATATTCGTTATTCGCGACGAAACCCGCCGTCGCATAGCCCCGAGACCCGAGGTACTCAGCCAGCGTCGGGAAGTCGCCGTAGCAGGGGCGTCCGCCATTGCACGTTGAGATCGTGAGGCAAGCGGCCCGAGAACATGGTCGCGTGCGAAGCGAGAGTCCACGGCGCGGTTGCCCGCGCCTCGGCGAATCGAATCCCGCGTTGCGCCAGCCGATCGAGTGCCGGCGTGGTAGAACGTTGATAGCCGTAGAGGCTCATGCGATCCGCCCGCACCGTGTCGAGCACGATCAAGAGTACGTTGGGCGTACCGGGCGGCGGCAAAGAACGAGCGGCCTCCCGCCGCTCTTTGAGCCAGTCTCCGCCGAAAACGGCCGCAGCCATGATCGGGACCAAGCTCAAGAGGACTGGAAAGCTCAACAAGAGCCACCGCCGCCACCTGAAATCAGCCCGCTCGAACCACCCAACCGCATTCGTCGCTATTCCCGCCGCCACGACGACCCAGGCCCATGTGTAGATTTGGCGTCCAGCCAGCGCAGAGCGCGGGCAGGACGGCTGCCGCGCAGATGAGTCGCGGACTCAACCACCCTCCCAGGCGGGGCCATAGCTTCGTGGCTGCCGCCAGCAGGACGCCCCCAATCAAGAACAGCAGCAGGTTCGATAGCGGAACCAGCCAGACAAAGTGCCGGGTCGATAGGTAGAGCCGGTTGGTTCCGACCAAGCTCTTGGAGAGCACTCTGGTGCCCACCTCGAGCCATCCCGCGGCCAGGCCCAGCCACGCCGCCAGTGTGAGCACGTCCCGGGGACCCAGCCAATGTCGGGGCGTCAGCGTTTCGCCGCCTCGAAGCCCAGAGGTGCGCCGGGTTTTCGTGACGTGACGAATCAACGAAGACCCTTATTCTGTCGGCTTTGCCATGTCCAGCGTGAGCTTGGTCGACGTTTTCAAGTCGCGAACGAAGGGCGATGTCGTCTCCCCGAATTGCCCTTCGAGGAAGTTCGTGTCGTTCGTGATGTGCGGTTGCCCGGCCTTCGGCTTCGAGGTGCTCTTCAACTGGTCGCGTGCCTCGCGGCGAAGGGTTTCAACCAGGGCGATCCGATACTTCCCAGGGTGAATGCCTTGGCCCTCCGGCCCCGGCACGGTGAAGCTGCCATCGCTGGGATTGTAAGCCGCCATTTCCACGTGGCCGGTCGGCTTGCCCGCAGTGGCGTCGTCCAGCGGGTAGAAATAGAGCGCAAGCTTGCGCCCCTCCGCGGGCTTGTAGATCTCCCCCCTTTTTGAAGCACGCCGGTCACCCAGATACTGTCGCCGCGGTCACAACCGGCCAGACAAAAGGCGCTGACTATCATCCACAGGCCAGCTGATCTACGCATGGTACTACTCACCGCAGTAATAGGAGGGGAGGAGGTAGTCCGCGATCCGGCACGGCGGCTGGTTGAAACGAACCGGTTTCGACGAGCCGCCGTGCTTACCTTCCATCAATACTGGTCAGAGCTGAGGACGACGCCGTCATTCTTGGCCTCGATTGCAAGCCAGACGGGGAACGAGATCGAGTTCTTGATGAAGTGGACGCTGCCGTCGCCGAACCCAACGTTCACGCCGCCCGGATGCATGCTTCGGCTCTGGCCGCCGCTGTTATACATGCCGCCGCCGCAATTGAATCCCATCCCTTGTTGAGCCGCATTGGGCACCTGCTGGCCCAGAATCGGGCCGGCTTGCATCTCGTCGCCGCCGTCATTGCAGCCCTGGATGATATTGAAACCGTACTTATTGTTCGGAGTCGGGTTATACGGCTTCCCATGACCGCCGAGGCTCGCCATGCCCAGACCCATCGCCCATACGCCTCGGACGTCGACCGTGGTGAGCCCCGCTCGCAGCTCGACAATGGCGGCCGTGTTCGAGAGTCCGTCGGTCACCGACGCGATCGTCGAACCGAAATTCTCGCCCATCATGCCGACATGGCTCGGAAACTTCTGCGCCGCACCGGGGTCATTGATTCCATTGATCTGGTGGTCGGGGTCGGTGTTACCCTGAACCGCTCCGTAGTTGCCGCGTGCCCAGTTGTAGAGCACAAAACCCTTGAGTTGATCCTGGGGATACGAGATTCCCGCTCCTGTGAAGAGCGCGAGGTCACTGGGCTGGAAGAAGTTATTAGACGGGTCGTTCATGGGATCCGTCGGGCACACGAATACGTTCAAACGGGTCGACCGAACCGTGGTGTTGGCCCAGTCCATGTTGTATGCCGCCTGATTGGGTGCCGTATTCGCATACGCCACGGCGTAGGGCCCCGGCCAGCCGGGATATCCCAGCACGTTCGAGGAATTGTAAAGCGCGGGCTGCTCGATGTAGGGCAGAATCATGATCGCCCAGTTGGGCCCGAAAGGCTCTGAAAAATCGCTCCCCAGAGCGTCTGAGCCGGTGTTGTAGTTGAGGCCGTTCAAATAGGGTTCGTTCACTCCCTTCGGGAACGTGCCGTTGCCCGACTCGAAGTTGTGCAAGCCCAACAGGAGCTGCTTGACGTTGTTGACGCACTGGGCGCGCCGCGCCGCCTCCCGAGCCGCCTGGACCGCCGGCAACAAGAGGGCAATCAAGACCGCGATGATCGCGATCACGACCAAGAGCTCGATCAGCGTGAAACCGGGTCGGTTTCTGGTCATGGGCAATGACTCCATACGTCAATTTGTGACTAATCATCCTCCCGTTTTGATCCGAGGCCAGCACAGTTTGGTCAACGCCCGGCCGATAATCAAACGTTATTAGCGTGTTTATTACATGAAGGAACTGTTAAGCCGCGAGACCGTGCGGGCTTGCGAGCGCGTAGTCAGGCGATGGTCATTGGGTGCAAGTCCGTCTGGTGTCAAACATATGTGTTACAAAGGGGTTGACAACTTTCACTGGTTATTCATGTACTCTTTACATGGGGTCGTGCTCGGCCATCTACAATCTCCCTACTTTGTGGTCAAACATCCTTTGGATCTTTCAAGGAGGCAAGAATGCCGGGAACACGGCTCACTCTCAGACTGTTTGCACTGACCATCGCCATCGATTGCCTCCTGGCAGTTGGCTTGACTCGGTCTCAGGCTCAGGAGACAAAAGCAGAGGCGCCCCGCGCCCCAGTGAAAGTGCCGGAGGGGCCCTTCCTGGTCAAGCCGTACTTGCAGCTTGGTCGGGCGCCGCAGCCGGGTTGCCTGAGCTTGCTCTGGCATACCGGTGATACCGATGCCGAATGGGCCGTCGAGTACCGGCACGCGGCGGCGGATGACTGGCGTACCGCCAAGATCGCGTCCCCGCGCCGGATCGCCGTGATGGGAGTCGAACCGCACCGGGTTTATTGCGCGGTCTTGACGGAGCTGGAGGGCCGCGGTCCGTTCCATTACCGCATTAAAAAGGGGACAGATGTTGTTTTCGAGGCCGAGGCCAAAGCGCTCAAGGGGGCCAAGGACGCTTATCGGTTCGTTGCTTTCGGCGACTGCGGCGCGGGCACGCCGGAGGAAAAAGCGATCGCCTACCAGGCCTCTCTCGAAAAGCCCGATTTCGTGGTGATCCCCGGCGACATCATCTACCCCCGGGGCCAGATCCGCGATTACCAGGACAAGTTCTGGCCGGTCTACAATGCCGATCAAGCCGGTGTGACGATCGGCGCCCCGCTGTTGCGCTCGACCCTGTTTGTCGCAGCGCCGGGCAACCATGACATTGCCGGCACGAACATGGAAAGGTACCCGGACGGACTGGCTTATTTCTATTACTGGGACCAGCCCTTGACCGGAATTCCGGGCGAGGCGGCGGGATCGCCGCGCGTGCCGGCGCTGCACAGGCGCCGAGGCCAACAAGACCGCTTTTCTGGAGGCCGCCGGCGAGGCGTATCCCCGGATGCGGAACTTCTCGTTTGACCACGCCAATGCTCACTGGACGATCCTTGACTCGAATCCCTACGTGGATGTCACCGACAAGGGGCTTCGGGACTGGGTCAGCCGCGATCTTGCGGCCGCCAAGCAGGCCACCTGGCGGTTCGTCGTCTTCCACCATCCCGGGTTCAGCTCGTCCCGCGAGCACTTTGAGCAGCAGCACATGAGGCAGCTCGCCGACCTGTTCGAAGCGGGCGATGTGGACGTGGTCTTCAGCGGCCACGTGCACAATTACCAGCGCTCCTACCCTCTCCGCTTCGTCCCTGGGACGAACGGGGATGACAAGCCGCTCATCGGCAAAAATGGCAAGGTGGTCACCGGGGGCAAGTACATGGTTCCCGGCCGCTTCAAGCTGGACAAGTCGTTCGACGGGGCGACGAAAACCCGGGCGGACGGAGTGATCTACATTGTCACAGGGGCCGGCGGCCAGCATCTCTATGATCCGGAGCAACAGGACGAGCCGAGCTCGTGGCAGGACTTCACGCACAAGTTCATCTCGAAGGTCCACTCGCTCACGGTCGCCGACGTCGACGGCGGCACCATGACCGTGCGGCAGGTGTCGGCCGACGGGCGAGAGCTCGATCGGTTTGTCCTGACCAAGTGATGGACGCGCGATGCGGACCGGTCCGCGCACGAGGGAACCGAAATGCTTTACTTCTCGATTCTTGTTTCGGTTTGGGTTGCCGGCGCCGTCGGCCAGATTGACGAGACATCCAGGGTGGCGCAGTTGCTCAAGGACGCGCAAGCGGCCAACATCGCGTCGCTCGACCATGGCACGATGAAAGCTCGGCTGACTTATCGGACGGCGACCGGTCGGACGGATTTTGGTCTCGACGTGACCGTCAACTGGGACGGTCCGAATGCGTTCTGGTTATACACCGTCGCAGACCTGGACGGTGCGGTGACCCGGAGGACGGCACAGCCAGGAACGGTCGTCGCGTACAGAGGGTGTCGCCTGAGAACAGAAGAATCGTTTTGCGAGTTCAGCGACAAAAAAGACCAGCCGATCCCTGACGATCGTGTGCCGAATTAGCTCTCTCCCGCGGCTCAGCCCGCCAGCTCTCTGAGCCGTGCGATCAGCTCGAGCGCCGTCTGGGGGGTGATCGCCGCGGGATCGATCCGCCGGAGTTCCTCCAGGAGCGGGTCCGGCAACGCCGCGAACAGGCTGTTTTCGAGAGCTTTCCCCGTTTTCACCTTGCGTCGGATCGGGCCCGCCGGCAGATCGGTACCGGGGCCGTGTTGTTTTTCGAGAAACTTGAGGATCTCCCGCGCTCGCTCGAGAATCGGGCGCCGGCACGCCCGCCAGCCGGGCGACGTGGATGCCGTAGCTCTGGTCAGCCCCTCCGGGAACGATCCGGTACAGGAAGACGATCTCGCCCTCGTTTTCACGGACCGAGACATTGGCGTTCTTGAGCCGCGGCTTGGTTTTCTCGAGCTCGACCAGCTCGTGGTAATGCGTCGCGAACAGGGTCCGGCAGCCCAGAGCGTCGTGAATGTGCTCGGTGATGGCCCAGGCCAGCGAGATCCCGTCGAACGTGCTCGTGCCGCGGCCGATCTCATCGAGGATCACCAGACTGCGCGGCGAGGCGTTGTTGAGGATATTCGCTGTCTCCGTCATCTCGACCATGAAGGTGCTCTGGCTGCGGCTCAGGTCGTCGGTGGCACCGACGCGGGCAAACAGCCGGTCGACGATGCCGATCCGGGCGCGCTTGGCCGGCACGAAGCTGCCCAGGTGCGCGAGGATCGCGATCAGGGCGACCTGGCGGATATACGTGCTCTTGCCGGCCATGTTGGGCCCGGTGATCAAGAGGATGGAGCCCTGTTCGCCGCCGAGATGAACGTCGTTGGGCACGAAGTCGCCGGGCGCGAGCAATGCGTCGAGCACGGGGTGGCGGCCGGCTTCGACTTCGAAAATCGGCTCGGCGACAATCTCGGGGCGACAGTAGCCATGGCGGGCCGCCAGCTCGGCGAGGGCCGCCAGGACGTCGAGCTGCGCCAGCACCCCGCCCGCCTGGATCAACCGCGGGGCCTCCGCCGAGACCCGGTCGCGCAGCGTGGTAAAGAGTTCATACTCCAGCTCGCAGGCTCGGTCCTCGGCGCGAAGGACCTTCTCTTCGTGCTCCTTCAGCTCCGGCGTGATGTACCGCTCGGCGTTCTTGACCGTCTGCTTGCGGATGTAATCGCCGGGAATGGTCGCCCCACGCGCCTGGGCCTGGGCGTGCGTGATCTCGATGAAGTATCCGAAGACCTTGTTATAGCCGACCTTGAGGTTTTGAATTCCGGTTCGCCGCACCTGGTCGGCCTGGAACCTGGCGATCCAGGACTTGCCCCCTTTGGCGCTGGCTCTGAGCTCATCGAGCCCGGCGTGATAGCCGTCGCGGATCAAGCCCCCCTCCTTGACCGCCAGCGGGGGGTCTTCCCACAGGGCCGCCTCGATCTCGGCGCGGACCTCCGGGCAAAGCTCGAGGGCCTCTTCAAGCTGGTTCAGCCGCTTCGAGCTCCGGGCGGTCAGCCGGGCCTTGAGCTCGGGAAGAATCGCCAGAGTTCGGGCCAAAGCCACCAGGTCGCGCGGGGTGGCTCGCCCGGTGCCGACCCGAGCTGCCAGCCGCTCGAGGTCGTATGACTGCCCCAGGAGGCTCCTCAAGTCACCGCGGAGCGACGATTGCCGGTATAGCTCGTCGACGGCGTCGAGCCGTTCGGTAATCAGCTCGATCGAGGTCAAGGGTGTGGCCAGCCATTCGGCGAACTGCCGGGCCCCCATCGGCGTCGTCGACAGGTCGATCACGCTCAGGAGCGAGCCTTCCCGCTTACCCTCGCGCAACGTGCGGACCAGTTCCAGGCTGCGGCGCGTCATCTCGTCGAGGGCCAGGGTGTCGGCACGGCGGTACGGGGTCAGCCGCGCGATATGCCCGATGTTGGTTTTCTGCGTGTCCCGCAGATACGCCATGAGGGCCCCGGCGGCCTGGACCTCGAGGCTGCGGTCGTCGATTCCGAATCCGCCCAGGGTCGTCGTCCCGAACTGGTCAAACAGTGTCTTCCTGGCCTGCTCGGGCTGAAAATCCCACGACGGCCGGACCGTGATCGCAGACCCGCAGTGGGTGCGCAGGACTCGCGCCAGGGGGCATCCAGCGAGAGCTCGGAGATCAACGTCTCGGCGGGGCTCAACCTCTCGATCTCATCCATGAGCTCGGTGCGCAGCACGGCCATCAGCGAGAACCGGCCGGTCGAGAGCTCGACCCACGCCAGACCCAGCTTGCCGCCCATTTCGACGATCGCGGCCAGATAATTGGTGGCCCTGGGATCGAGCAGATCGTCGTCGGTCAAGGTCCCGGGAGTGACGATCCGGACCACGTCGCGCTTCACCAGCCCCTTGGCATCCTTCGGGTCTTCCACCTGCTCGCAGACCGCCGCGCGCAGACCCGCCTTGACGATCTTCGCCAGATACGAATCCAGCGCCGGATGCGGAAATCCGGCCATCGGCACGGCATCAGCCCCCTTGTCGCGCGAGGTCAACGTCAGTCCCAGGAGCGCCGACGCCCGTTCGGCGTCCTCGCCGAACATCTCGTAGAAATCTCCCATGCGAAATAGGAGGAGAGCATCCGGATCACGCAGCTTCAACTCGCGGTACTGCTGCATCATCGGTGTCAACGACTCGTTCATGAGGCAAACGCCTTCAATTCCCCGGCCCGGCCATACGCGCCAGGCCGGCCCTTTCCATCACCTTTGAACAGAGGTATACGCAAGGAAATCGTCGTCGCCCAAACGGGTGCTGTCAACCCCCCGCGCGACTGTGCCGGTTTTAGCGGTCATTCCGCGCGGCGGCGTGCCGGTAGAATCCGGGCTTTCGCGCCAGCCGGAATAATCGGATCGATCAAGAGGCCTGGCGCGCACGAATCACGCACCGTTTTCGAGGAGTTTGTAGATCGTATCTGGGTGGAAGGTCCCTCTTCATTCCATACCCGCGGTTGATCGGGAGACTGACACGATGGATATCGATCGTTCCACCGGCATTCCGAGCGGCTTCGCTGCCGGCCACCTCGGTCCGGACTCGGCGGCGTTAGCGAACTCGATGCGCCGCGCCCAATAGCCCGGCCCCAGCGAGTGGCCGGCCGACAGTCAAGATTGCCCACTGCGGCCACCCTGCGCTGGTTTATACCCACCCGATGGCATCGCCGGTCGTTCGCTCCGGCGTGATCAGCAAGAGGCGGCCCGGGCTCTTTCATCGCCCGTGGATCCACCAGGGAAAGCGAGATGCCAGGAGTTTTCGACGCGCGCGAGGGCAGTCGCCTCCGGCGTTCACGGCCCGACGTGGCAATTGGCTCGAGCCGGTCGTTGCACTGGCTCCGCGGCCCCGGGGGCCGCTGGTGTTTCTGCGCATCACCGCGACTTTACGATCGACTGATGAGTCAATTCCGGCGGTCCCGGCGACGCCGGTTGCGACAGGAATCCGGCCCCGGCCGCACGGCAGGATCGCTCGACAGCGAAAACAGGCGGCGGGACCGGCCCCGGCACATCCCGCCGTCGGTGCACTGGGAGCTCGAGCCGCCGGTGGCCCAGGGTCGAAAGTCAGAGGCAAAAGGACATGCGACGAAGCCGGGATCCTGGGCGCTGTCGCCGAGGGAGACGATGCCCGGCTCGGTTTCTCAGGGCTCCGACCCGGCGAGAGACTGGAACGCTCGGCGACGTGTGGACCGTGGCCGGCCGATGCCGGAATGGGACCGCGGGCGGGACACGTACGTCTCATTGGTTCGACGCAGACCGATCGATCATCGTCGCGCCGAGAAGAGCCGCTTGGGGCACTCGCTCAGAACTTGTCGAGTGCAGCCTGCTCGTCGGAATAAATCTCGAAGACTTGGTCGAGCCGAGTGATCCGGAAGACCTCGAGGAGGTCTGGGTGGATGCAGCAGAGCTTGAGCTTGCCTTTGACGGCGCCGGCCTTTTTCTTGAGGTTGATCAGCTTGCCCAGGGCGGCGCTCGAGAGGTACTGGACGTTGCCGAAATTGAGGAGCAGGTTCCTGTGACCTTCCTCCTCAACCAAGCTGTAAAGCTGGTCGCCGACCTCCTGGATGTTCTCCTCGGTCACGATCTTGGATTCGATGAAGCTGACGACGGTCACTCCGTCAACGTTTTCGAGGCGGAGGTGCCGGCGAGGACCTTGAGACATCGGGGTTAAACTCCTGACGAGAACGGGAACCGGACCGGATGGCATCAGTGTACCATACAGGGGGCCGGTCCCGCACGCGGGCCTCTCTGGCTTTTTTGCGTCAATGGTTTAGGGAAAGAATCGGCCGAGGCTACGACACAGATTACCACCACACTTACCAGAATGGTTCCAGGAATCAAGGGAGAACCGACAATCAGATCAATTCCCGGGGCGGGTTGTACGTATCGACGATCCGGACGGGCCGGCCGTCGGGCGTGTCGTACTTCGTGTCGGGGTCGATACCGAGCTTGTGATAGAGCACGGATGCCAGATCGTTGGGTGTGACGGGGCGCTCGGTGGGAGCATCGCCGCCGGCATCGGTCCGGCCCAGGACCAGGCCCTGGGGAACGCCCGCGCCAAACATCACGACCGAGTTGGCCCTGCCATGATGGTCTCGGCCCGCGTTGGGGTTGATCTTGGGCGTCCGTCCGAACTCGCCCATCATGACGACCAGGGTGCTGTCGAAGAGGCCTTTCTCGGCAAGGTCGTTGAGGAGCGCCGAGACGCCCTGGTCGAGTGGCGGAGCCAGCGTGTTCTTGATGGTGGGGAAGTTCTGCACGTGGGTGTCCCAGCCGAGTGGACCGGTCCCGCGGTCGTTGATCGTGACGAACGAGACGCCGGCCTCGACCAGGCGCCGGGCCAAGAGGCATGATTGACCAGCGGTCGTCCGCCCATATTTGTCGCGAACGGCCGCCGGCTCGTCGCCGATCTTGAACGCGGCCTGTGCGGCACTGGAAGTCAATAAGGAATAGGCCCGCTCGGCGAACTGGTCGCGGCTGGCGGTCAGGGGCGTTGCCGAGACATCGTGGGCAAAGCCGTCGAGCGACTTGACCATGTCGCGGCGGCGCAGCAACCGGTCCAGAGTGACGCGGTCCGGCGGCGTCATGTTCTGAACGCGGAACCCGGGCTGGCTGGGATCGCCGGAGACAGTGAACGGATCATATGCCGGCGTCAGAAACCCACTGGAGGCGAAGAGCGGGGCGTCGGGCAGCGGCGACATAAGGCGGGAGCATTCCGGCCGCCTTCTCACGCGCCTTGGAGACGACGCTCCCGTAACTTGGGTAGACGAGCGCCGGGGAAGGACGGTACCCGGTCAGCAGGTGGTGGGCCGCCCGGTCGTGGTCGGATTCCGGGGAGGTCATGCTCCGGATCAAGGTCACCTTGTTCATGACCTTGGCCAGCTTGGGAAAGACCTCGCTGATTCGCACGCCGGGGACCGACGTCTCGATCGCCTTGAACTCGCCACGAACGCCCACAGCCGCGTCGGGCTTGGGGTCGAAGGTATCCAGGTGCGAGGGGCCGCCGGCCAGCCAGATCAGGATGCAGTTCTTCACCTTGGGCGGCCGGGCTGAGTCGGTGCCGGCTGCCGCCCGCAGGCGGAAACCAGTCGTCCAGGTAGAGGCCCAAGAACCCCAGGGAACCCACGCGCAAGACGTCTCGGCGGCTCGGACCACGGCACGGCCCTCGGCTCGATGTTCTCGACATCCCTCGTCCCCTTTCTTGCACCAGGTTAAACCGGCCTCGGAAAAAACGCCTCAAAAGAGGCCCGGCTCGATACCCAGGCCCCCTCTTCAATGACCGATCAATGATTGAAGGCAAACTCGCGCGAGTTGAGGAGCGCCCAGAACAGGTCTTCGGCCACCTCGCGGAGCGAGGAAGCGTGCTTGAGCTCGGCGGTCCAGTGCGACAGCTCCTCGGGGTTGGGCGGCCGGCAGACGGTGCGGAAATACAGGTGCTCGACGAGCTCCTCCGGCTCCAGCTCGAGCTTGAGCACGTTGGCCAGGTAGCCATTCAGGTTGGTGACCTTGCTCTCGATGGCGTCGCCGCCGATCAGGAGCAGGGCCTGCCGCAACGTCAAGCTTGGGGCCGAGGTCGAGCCGCAGCTCACGGCTCGCGAGCACCGCCCGAACGTATCCAGAATGGGGCTGGCGGTCATCGGGTCGGGCACCTGGATGGCCCGCCGGGCGTTGCCGACGCCCGGATAGCGATTGGGAACGTCGGTCGCCTGGGCCAGCGCGTCGGCCATCTGGTGCGCCGTCAGCGGCCGCGGCAGATGGTGCGAAAATAGCCGGGTGTCGCGCTCGTTGCCCTTGACCGTGCCCGAGGCAAGGCCGTAGGCCTCCGAGCTGGCGATCGTGCGGATCAAGCCGCGGAGGTCGAACTTGGAGTCGACGAAATGGCGAGCCAGGGCGTCCAGCATCTCGGGATGGACCGCCGGGTTGGCCCGGCTGAGGTCGTCGGGGGGGTCAACCAGTCCCTTGCCGAAGAGCTGCGCCCACACCCAGTTGGACATGGCCCTGGCGAAGTAGGGATTGTCGGCGGCGATCATCCAGTCGGCCAGGGCCTTGCGCGGGTCGTCGGTGGGAGCGACCTTGACCGCTTTCCCGTCCAGGAGCCTGGGCTCGGCCGGCTGCTTGGTCCGCAGATGGACGATCTGGCCCTTGGGGTTGATCTTGACGGTCTGCCGCGCCGACATCGGTCCGCCGCCTGAGCGCTCGACCTTGGCGAAGACGGCTGCCAGCCCGAAGTAGGCATCCTGCGTCCAGACGTCGAAGGGGTGGTCGTGGCACTGGGCGCACCGCAGCCTCAGGCCCAGAAACCGCTGCGCCGTCAGCTCGGCCTCGACGTTGGCCTCGACCGCGTCCAGGGCGTAATTGACCGGCCCTCCCTTTTCGAGGTCCATCGGATCGCCCACCGACGTGAGCAGCGTGCGGACGACCTGGTCCCACGGCCGGTTCTTGCGCAGGCAGTCGTCAACCCAGGCCTGGTACTGGTAGGCGCCGTTACCCTGGCGGGCCGAGCTGATCTGAAGCAGATCGCCCAGCTTGATCCGCCAGAACAGGACGAACTCGGGCTTGGCGAGCAGCTCATCGATGAGCTTCTTGCGCTTGTCAGGGTCGGTGCCGGCGAGGAAGCGGCGAATCGTCTCGGGCAATGGCTGCTCGCCCGTCAGATCGAGCCAGGCGCGGCGGAGGAACGCAGCGTCGCCAGCAGGCGGGCTGGGGGGCACCTTGAGCGACTCGAGCCGCTTGAAAAGCTCGTCGTCAATGAAGTTTCGCCGCGTGAGCTTGGCAAAATCGAAGCTGAGGCCGGGATTGATCACGGTCGCCAGCCGGGTGCTCACGACCTGCGACTGGTAACGGACAATCAGATCGGTTTCGCCGCGCTCGCAGCAGCCGGACGAGTCCGTTGGGGGTGACGGACGCTGCCGAATCGTCATTGACGTGGAACGACGCCAGCCGGGTCACGTCGCGGTCGTGACCGTCGCTGTAGTGAGCGACGACGCGGAACTGGATGGAGCCGGGCTCGGCCAGGATTCTTGTGCCTGGGAGGACGTCGATCCGAACGACCGCCCCGTGCGACTTGCCGCGGACCTCGGGCGCGCCGTCCTTGACCCAGGATGCCAGGATCTGGTATTCCGGCGAGCCGGCCTTGAGCCGGGGCCCGCCCTGGTGTGGCACCCGGCCGGTCGCCTTGGCGAGGAACAGGCTGTCCTCGGGATCCATCCGGGAAAGCCGCCGCTGACCCGCGTCGCGGGCCATTCCCTGGTAGTCGCCCGAATGGTCGTATCCGAAGAGAGACAGGTGAAAGCCGTTCTGACCGCTTGCCTTGCCGTGGCACGCTCCTGTGTTGCAGCCGAGCCGCGTCACGATGGGCACGATGTCCTGGCCGAAGTCCCATGTCCGTGTCGACCGCGGCTCGACCGTGATCTTCGCCTGGGCGTCGTGACCTTCGAATGCGGCTTTGACCGTGACAGGGCCCTCGGTCTTCGGGTGCAAGTAACCGCCGCGCTCGATCTCCCCTGCCCCGGCAGGCTCGACCGTCCACTTGACTTGCGAGGTGACGTCACGGACCGAACTATCCGACTTTCGCGACGCCAGCAGTTGCAGACCGGGATCGTCAGCCGTTATGGTGGAAGCCCCGGGAGTGATCTCGATCGTGGCGCTGGCGGCTTCCTTGAAGGCGGCGACGGCCTGCGGGTCGCAATGATCGGCGGCCTCGCTCTTGACGAGCTGGGGCGCGGCCTTCGGGGTCACGGCGGGGCCATTACGGGCGGGGCAACCCATGAACAGAGCCGATGCCAGCAGCAATCCCCCGGAGAGCACCAACCGGCGCGGGGCCATTTTCGAGACTCCCCTCAGCCAAAGAACTCACTCGCCGGAAAAAACGACAAACGTCAGTGACTCCAGACATCTTAGCCGCCTGAAGCGGTAAACTCAAGCGGATTGCCAGCCAAGTCCGCCATCTTTTCTTTCGGAGCCAGATCGATGGGCAAAGGTGATCGCCGATCCAAGCGAGGCAAGATTTTCCGGGGGACCTTTGGCAAGCGCCGTCCCAAGCCGGCTGTGGAACGAAAGCGGGCCAAGGACGCGGCCGCGAAAACCTGAAGGGTCACACGTTTTGTCGCATCGGGCCCTCGCGCTCGACGCACTCGACACCCTGGACTCTCGGGCCGCTCGGCGCCGGGGCAGAAGAGCTAGCCCGGCGCGTGAACTTCTGGGAGAATGACTGCAACGACGAACCACAAGACGCCGGGCAGGGCTCGTACGGCCATGAGTATTGGGGTCACCAAAGCACAGCAGGCCAGTGTCGAATACCCCGACAGCGACGGACAGCCCATGTCGGATAACACGCTCCAGTTCAAGTGGATCGTCACGATCAAAGAGGGACTGGAGGCGCAGTTCCGCAATGCGGCCGATGTCTTCGTGGCCGGGGATCTCTTGTGGTATCCGGAACTCGGCAAGCCGAAGATCCGGACCGCGCCGGATGTGCTGGTCGCGTTCGGTCGTCCCAAAGGGCACCGTGGGTCGTACAGACAATGGGAAGAGAAGGGAATCGCGCCGCAGGTCGTCTTCGAGGTCCTTTCGCCCGGCAACCGCCAGGTCGAGACGATCCGGAAGTTCCGCTTCTACGAGCGGTACGGCGTCGAGGAGTATTACCTCTACGACCCGGACAATGGGGACCTGCTGGGCTGGCTGCGAGGTGAATCCGGCTTCGACGAGATTGCCGACATGAGCGGGTATACGAGTCCCCGGTTGGGAATCGGCTTCGAGCCCGGCCAAGGAGCCGACAACTTGAGAATCATCGGGCCGGATGGTGCTCCCTTCGCCACGTATGTCGAGCTCTTCGACGACCGCGAAGCTCAGCGCCAGCGAGCGGAGCGTCTGGCGGCACAACTCCGCGAACTGGGAGTGGAGCCCGATTAATCGATCTGACCGCGAAAAGCCGGGGACGTCGATCGATCACTGAGCTCGGCTCGCAACCGCGAGCGCCTCACCCATTCACCGTCAATTGACTCGTCGAGTCGATCGGGTTAGGATCCCCGCTGCTCAGGGACGGATCCCGTACAATCGCCCGCCGGCTCGAAAACCGACCCGGCCACGGAGGGCCGACAGCCGTGACTCATCTCTTCGCCGCGACGGGTCCCCGCGTTTTCTTCTTCTTCCTCGCGCTCACCTCGATCCTTGCAACCGCCCACGCCGATCCGATCTCACCAACTTACACCGTCACCAACCTCGGCTCGGGCGCGATCACCATCACAGCAGCCAATGGCAGCACAGTGCCAGTTGATTACGGTGCGACCAGCGGGGATCTCGCGACCTTGCTGCCCGCGGCGGCGAACGGTGGACAGATCGTATCCGTATCCAATGGACAGATGGCTTATCCATTCACTCTCACGCCGACCACGCCGCTGAATGCCAACACGGGGATCATGACCAGCTTTCCGCTGGCCCAGCTCCCACCGATCAACGGCAATGGCACTTACGGCGATCCGGCGAACGCGTACAGCGTTTTGGTCGGGCCCGCGTTGACGAACGCAAACGGAATCGTGGCGGCGATCAATTCGGCGGGGGTCAACGGCCATGAGTCGACCGAGGTTGCCGAGTACTCGGTGCGGAATCCGAACGGCTCGTGGAGCTCGCCGGTCGTGATCTGGTCGGGGAGCATTCAATACTCTCAGAGCCCCAACGGTGTCGCGATCACAGGCATCAACAACGCGAACCAGATCATCGGAACGGCGAGCCTCGGTTACGCGGGAGAGTGGAACGCGTTCCTCTACAACGTCAACACGCACACACTGACGAACTTGTCGACCCTGCCGGCCCTGACCGGCTATATCAATATCCTGCCGATCGCGATCGACGACCAGGGACGGATCCTGGCCGAAGCCAGCCCGACCCCCGGATTTGGGTATACCGAGCAAACCTTTCTCCTGACCCCTGCCGGCGTTACCTCGGAGCCGCTCGCCGCCCCAGTGCCCGAGCCCGGCTCGGCTGCCGTGATGGCCCTGGTCATGGCGGCCTTCGCCGTCCACCGCATCCACGACCGCCGCAGCCGCCGTCGCTTGCCCGCACGCCAGGACCAAGGTCTGTCGTAGAACGGAATTCATTCGGTTTCCTGTCGATCCGGCCGCCCGCCGTCCATGAGCGGAATTCATTCCGTTTTCTGATCGACGATCTCGGTGGATCAGCCGCGATCCTTCGGTTAGAATCGGCTTGCGTACCGCCTTGGGATCGGGATTCCTCGACACTCGGGCGGGCGAGCGACCTGATCTTCAAATGGAGTGCATGGGCGATGGCGAAATTACGGCTGCTCAAGACGGGTCACGGCGATCTCACTCTCGCCGAGTGGGACAAGGATCGACCCGAGACGGTCGCTCAAGCGGAATCGGCATTTGCCGAAAACCTCACCGCAGGCCGCGTCGCGTTTCGTCTCGACGGACCGGGCCGCTCGACGCCGATCCGCCAGTTCGAGAAGTCGGCCCCCGAAATCCTGATCGTGCCGGCCATCCAGGGAGGATGAACCAAAGGATGAAGGATGAAGCATGAACGGCGGAAAAGTTGATCCATGATCCGCACGGGATACCTGCGCTGGGAAATCGAGGTGAGCGACGTCCGCAGCCGGGACGACGCCCAGGCGCGCGAGGTCGTTTTTCTCGCTCGGCCCAGCTTTCGGACCATCCGCGTCCATCGTGCCAGCCACGCCGATGCAGCCGGGCGATTCGTCCGTGGCGAGGCCACGTATGACAGCGTGCTGCGCAGCCTGAGCCGCGACGGCGGCGAGACCGACGTGCGGGTCGCCGACGTGGGGCCGAGACCGTTCCGGTACTCCGAAAGCGACCGCTCGGGAATGCCTCGATTCTGGATGGAAAAGCTGCAACGCGAGGTCGACGCATTCGCGCACGACGTCGTGCGCGCGGCCGCGTCATTCCCCCAGCTCGTCATTTCCAGCCCCGCGCTCCGGGCTGGTTACGCCCGCCTCGTCGCCTTCGAGATCGTGCGCGTGATCGAGGGCAAGAGCCAGCCCCAACCCACCGAAGAAAACGAGCCCATGCGGCTGGACGCGTCGAATTACCAGGAGGGGGTTCCCGAGCTGGTCGCCGCCGAGCTGGTGCGAAATGTCGTCGAGCCCAAGGAGTTCCACGAATTCTGCCAGTTCGACTGCCTGACGGTGAAAAACGGCGGCAAGTATTACCGCATTCCGCGCCGGCCGCACTCGCTGATCGAAGTCTGGGACGCGCAGACTCGCCGGGCACTCACGTCCCTGTGCGTCGTCTTTCAGGACCCGGGGATGCCACCGTCGGATGAGGTCGTCATGAAGTACCTCCTGGCCAAGCACCAGCCCGAGATCCTCTGGCAGGTCGGAGTGCGGTTCAGCCCGCCCAAGGGGCCATTTGAAGTCGTGCCCCCGCGGCGCTGGAGCCTCGACTGAAGATCATGGCTTCTTCTTCGGGGTCGCCGCGCCGCCAGATGACGGCGGATCGGCCAGCAGGATCTCGACGACATCGGCAACCAGCACCGGTGTATTCTTTTCATTATCGGTGACCAGGAGCCGGACCTTTCCCGACTGGTCGATGACGACCGAGGTGGGGAATCCCTTGAAGCCCGGGATCTGGGCGAGCAACTGGTCATTGCCCATCAGGCAACGATAAGGCATCCCCGCGTCGGCGGCGAATTTTTTGACCATCGCGACCGCCTGTTTCTCGTCGGCGGCGCCGCGTTCATAGGTGAGCCCGAGGATTTCCAGACCACGGCCATGGCGCAATCGATAGAGCCCGCACAGGAAGGGAATGGCTTCGCGACACGGACCGCACCAGGTGCCCCAGAAGTCCAGCACCACGACTTTTCCTTTGAAGTCGGCGAGCGAAACCGGCTTGCCGTCCAGGTCGGGAAGCGTGAACTTGAGCGAAAGATCGACCGGCTTGTCGAGTCGGCCCTCGACGCGCTGGCGCGCAGCGCAAGCCGTTTTGCGTCGGATTCCTTGAGCTTTGCCTTGTACTCCGGCAACTGGCGCAGCGGGGCCAGCTTTTCGTCGATCTCGACCGGCGCGAACGCGTCGAATCCGGCGCCGGAGGCTTCCTTGAGAACGGCGAACGCCTGGTCGTTGTGGCCCTCCTGAACGAGTCGCTCGGCCTTCTCGAACATCACGCGGGCGAACATCTCGACCTCGTGTGGCTTGGCGGAATCATGGCGCGGAGCAGGGTCCGCACCATGGTCACTGCTTTTTCCAGGGGTGCCGCGCCCTCCTTGGGCGTCTTCGCCCGCCGTGCCTCCTCGAACGCGATGGCGGCCCGGCCCAGGAGGGCCTCGCGATTGAGCGGGTCGACCGCAAGGACCTGGTCCAGGAGCGTGGCCGCCTTGGCGTGGTCGCCCTTGCTGGCAATTCGCAGCGCGTTCTTGACCGAGCGCTCGATGTCGTTCGATCCGAAGGCGGTATTCAAGTCTTGCGCGTCACCGGTGCTCGAATCGGGCTTCGTACCCGGCTTGCCCGATGGGTCGGGTGCGTCCCTGGGCCTGACGTCAAGGATGTCCTTGGGAATCTGCGCGTAGGAATCTCCCGAGGCCACAGGATCAAGCGCTAGATCGCCCGCGGTCGGGCCAGCATCCGGCTGCCGGGAGCAGCCGGCTGATGCGAGCGCCGTACACCCGGCGACGAGGATTGTCAGACAGTACTGGACGCCCGATCGCCGTAAGGACATAATTCGCTCCAGTAGAGGATTTCGTCGAATCGCTCGTGCCGGGCCAACCCGCCGCCCTGACGGCAGCCCTCGTGCTGGGATCGTCGCCAGTGTGCGACAACCTGCGATCATCTATATTGAGCATGTTGCCGGTCCGCTGACAACCCGACGCGCCCGGGAGGGACGTTTCCCGGTCGGCTCGTTCGCTGGATGACTTCCGACCTGCGACAGACGAGCGGCACGGCGGCCGACGACCAGATGATCCGCGATCGCTCGTTGTTCTTTCATTCTTCCGCCGTAGGTCAGAAGGATCTGGGGACGGAACCGACTGAATGCCTCGCAAGCCAGATCGAGAAACAAGCAAGCATCTCACTGGCTGGGCGCCCGCTCGGCCCGTCTGTGAGCTGTGGGTAGCAGCGCGACGCGCACACTGTCGAGCTCGATATCGAAGACCTCGGCTCGCCCGCCGCGGATGAACGTGGATCAGAGACGAGGGAAGGGAGATCAGAGAATTGGGGAATCTTTAACCACGGAAAGCACCGATCTTCACGGAAGAAGACCGCTGGAACACGAAGGACGCCCATCACGGAAGATGAGTCTTTTTGTCGCCTTTCGCTCCGCGAAAGTATGCGGTCACAATCGGTGATTGGCCTCCTGGATCGAAGGATCCGCCCAGCGTCGGGAACGCCCTTTGTCGCCTTTCGCTCCGCGAAAGTATGCGGTCACAATCGGTGATTGGCCTCCTGGATCGAAGGATCCGCCCAGCGTCGGCGACGCCCTTTGTCGCCTTTCGCTCCGCGAAAGTGTGCGGTCACAATCGGTGATTGGCCTCCTGGATCGAAGGATCCGCCCAGCGTCGGGAACGCCCTTTGTCGCCTTTCGCTCCGCGAAAGTGTGCCCTCCCAACAATCTTTACGCGACTTAATTCTAACACATGATTGTATCAATGAATGATTCGTCTCTCCGCCGGAAGGATTTACCAAGCATCGGTGTAGTCTTTAGCAGAAAAAATGCACAACTTTCGCGGAGCGAAAGGCGACTATATTTTGATCACCTCGTTGTTGCCCGTATTCATCTGCGTTCGTGGCGTCCGCTGGAACAAGGGCACAACTTTCGCGGAGCGAAAGGCGACTTTGTTTTGACCACGGCGTTGTTACGTGTGTTTATCGGCGTTACTGGGGCCTATGCGGACAGAACTCTCCGCGCCCGCAGGTCCGGCATTAGGGCCCTCGCCGAACGTTGGTCCCTGACCTGTTCTGCGCGTCATGACTTTCGGCTGCTTTCCTGTCTCGCCGCGCCACTCGATTTTTCCGTGTAGATCGGTGCCTTCCGTGGTCAAGACGTTTTGATGGTCTTTGATCTGTGTCCATATGTGGCTAACATTTCGGGGTTCGTCCCTGATCACGTCCAAGACTCCGTGGTTCAGCCCAGATGCTTGGTCGCCTCCTTGTCGCCGGGGCATTCGGCCAGCACCGCGCGCCATTGCCGCTCGGCTTCTTCGTGGTCGCCGCGTGCCCTCTCGAGGGCCGCGAGGTTGTCGCCGGGTGAGATGCCCGTAGATTCCCTGGTCGATGCTAGCGATACACCATCACCCGCTAGAACGCCTCGAAGTCGGCATCCTTGCGAAACAGATGCATCCGCCCGACCGATCGGTTCAAGACGTGATAAACCTGCCCACCAGCCGCGACTCGAGCAGTCCTTGGCATGATAAGAATGAATGCCAGAACGGCCGATCGAACTCAATACTAATCGCGTCCCAGTTTCCGTCCCCTTTCGGGAAGGAGTGCGACGGATCTGGCGCCGGCGTCTGTCTCGGCGACGCCGAGGCAAACGGATGTCGTGGCTGGAATTCTCTCGCCTGGACAAGCGCTACCGTCTTCCCCAGGCCCATGTGGTCCACGGCTTAGCGAGCAGCGTAGCGAAGTCATGAGATGAGGAACCGGATGCCTCCTCGACTGGCGCGTCCCGATCTGTGGGTGGCGCAGGCGGACGACCACCCAGGTCTACCCGGCCCGCGAAGTCCCGGAAGGAGAAGAGATCCCCCGCCAGGTCCGACGCGCGCGGTCGCGCGGGCGGGACCGGGCGGGGCCGAAACCGGACGAGACAGGATGGCTTCGCTCAGCCCGCCGCTGCCGCGCGGCGGCGCAGCCCCAGCACCACAAGGGGCAGGGACATGCCGGCCAACATCGTCACGAGGCTCGCCGGCTCGGGGACCGTCGATGGCAACACGGAGATCTCCTGGGAGAACCCGTTCGAACCGGGGACCGCCCCGGAAGCGGCGGTCAGGCTCAGCGTTGTCTGGCTATCCAACAAGAAGGGAGTCACGTAGGTCCCGAGGGCGGCCGTTGTGGTCGCGACGCCAGTCGCCGTCAGCATGTTCGCCGGCGTGGTAATCATCTTGTCCGCGGCATCCGTGAACACCCCCGTGCTGGTCTAGGACCCGGTGGCCCCAGCGATGATCGCCACGGACGTGTCCTGAAGGTACGGGGCCGTCGCCGGCAAAGTGAAGCCCGCCTCGGTCAAGACGACCGTGATGGGCGTGCCCTCGCCGCTGCCGCCATGGGTCACCACGAAGTCGCCGGAGGTCAGGATGTAGGCGCCCACCCCCGCCTGGCTCGTCCCGGGGTAGTTGCTGCTGCCGCCCAGGTTGCTGAACGTATAGGCCCCGTAGCCGGCCGCGTCAAGGTTGGAATTCAAGATGTCGGTATTGGCCGACACCGAATTGGCGCCACCAAGAATGGTGTAGACCGGCGCGACGGTGGTGTCCGTGCCGGCGAATACCGACAACATCAGCGACTCGGCGCGAGCCTCGCTCGCCATGATGCCGGTCATGACGAGGCCGAGACTGTAAAATAGTCCGCGAAGTTTCCTCATGGTTGCCAACCCCTTCTTTCCCACGGGATTTCAAAGAATCTCAGGCCCGGACCGCTCGCGATCGGCCGCCTCGAGCGCCCGTTGCGACCCGAGGCCACCGACGGATCAGCGCAACTTGCGCACGCGAGCTTCCCATTAAAACGATCGGGCGAACAAATGCAATCTCGTTGTTCGGCAAGTGCAGAATGCGTTCAAAAAAAACAACTTCCGTGCGGGTATAAACCGCAAATCAGCATCCAACATCTGTTTGCATGCGAGAGGGGCGGCGAAGAATCCGATGGATCTTCCCCTGATAGGCGAACCCGCCGATGCTGTTCGATTTACGGCGGTTTCCCGCTGAGACAAGCTTGACGCCGGTCCGACGGATCAACGGGGCGGGACCGGACGAGCATGGCTTGAACGGCGCCGAGAGGGGGTTTCTAATGGGCATCGGGGCGCTGAAAGGGCGCCTCGGCGTCGAGTTGATTCTCCGGCATCGCACGGATCTGTTGATTAGCAAGGGCGCGAGGACCGATGGCGGGGAAGGCCGGGGGTTCCGGGGACACCATACTCAATTCCCTGGCTGTCGTTTCGGGGGCTTCTGCTGTTTCCGAATGCCCCGGGGCCGTGGCTTCGGTCCCGGCTTCTGACGTCTGAGGATACTGCCGAGGTTGTGTTCGAGCGTTGCCAAAAACTCGTCGTCACCAAGAGGCCGGCCAGGACGCGCGTGGGCACGGAGGAAGTCGATGTCCTCTTCGCAAATCACCCTGGCGAGCAAGCCGCGCCACGGAGGCAAAAACTTCAGGAGAGGAGCGACGCGTACGAGCGCGCTCTCCCGTCGGCGCACGTGAGCACTACGCGCTGCTCCACCGATAGCCGCTCGGCGTATTGTCCAGCCCTGCGCCATGCGGTTGGCGACCATCTCGCTGACAGCACCTCAAATGCCGGTTGGATGCCCTGTATCGATCGCGCCACCGACATCGAACTCCTGATCGCGTCCCGGTTTCCGTCCCAAGGCGGTTACGATGCTGCCCCGGCCCCCCGACGCCCGACAAGTCAAGTGGGTGTCTGGAATTGGCCCCCTTGGCTTCCTGCCGACGACCGTGCCGAAAAACTTTGCTTACCGATTGTCTCATTTGACCACAGGTGGGACAATCCATGGGGTGGTCATGGTGATCGTCTCGATTCATGAGGAAAGTCCGGCGATGAGAGAGGTCAAGGACGCCGTTCTGGAGCTCGCCAAGCAGCTTCCCGACGAGTGCACGTGGGACGAGGTCATGTACAGGATCTTCGTTCGCCAGAAGATCGACGCTGGTCTCGAGGATGCCGACGCGGGGCGAGTGACTCCACACGACGAGGTTTTTGAAGAATTCACGAATGACACGCATCCTGTGGACCGACTCGGCACGAGCTGATCTACGGGCGATTCACGCATTCATCGCCAGGGACTCTCGCGTTTACGCTCGGCACACGATCGACCGACTCAGGAAGGCCGTCAGTCGACTCAGCCGCTTCCCAGGGTCTGGGGCGACCGTGCAAGAACGGAGCCTCCCAGAACTTCGTGAGATTCTGGTGGGAGATTATCGCGTCATTTATCGACTTGGGAACCAGGTCGTCGAAATCATCGCGGTTGTTCACTCCGCGCGTCAGCTCAGGGACACCGACTGAGACTCCCTCGTTTTCGGCTTGTCCGAGGGCGCGGTACGGCACGAACTGGCCAAGCGGACTACCCTCGAAGGGGCATTCACGTGCCGTTCGTCGTGCAATGGAAGGGCAGGCTGGCGGCCGGTTCGGTGTATGTGCGGCCTGAGATTCAGCTCGACGTCGAGCCGACCGCGCCCGCCGCGGCCGGGATCGCGCTCAGACCGGAGTGGAAGCTCGACGGCGGCGACCTCGCGCAGCCGCTCACGGCTGGCTGCGAAGAATCGGCCCAGCAGCCGGCCACCCTTGAGCTGCGCAATCCGGCCGCCGAGTCTGATCTGTCCGATCCGACCGATCAGTCCGATCAGTCCGATGAGACGCGGCGGCCGGCGTCGCGGTTCAGCCTGGGATCGCCGATCCCAGCGGGGTACACGGCTGCGCGTTACGCGGAAGAAAAGGAAAAGGACGTTGGGCGGAGTCGATGGGCCAGTCACAAGCGCGCAACGACGGCCGTCGATCAGCGGCCGCGACGCGGCGTCGCGTCGACGGTCGGGGACGCGAATCGGCATCACTCCGTCTCGAGCGATCGCGCCGGGCACCCACCGAGGTTGGCTAGGTGGGAGGAGCCAGACACCCAGCTTTCGGTCATGTGTGCGTACAGGCATTCAGAACAGCGCCTGTGGGCCATCCACCAATGCAACGTTTCGCGCTAAATGTGCACTCTAAGTCACCCAACATTCAGCCAGCTAACGAAATACGCTTGTCGCGAATCCGCAGGCCACCCCGGCGAATTCTTGGGTGTCTGGCATCCCCTGATCTCATCCTCGCCATGGACTCGCGACCACAGGCTACACGAGCGCCACAGTTCGCGCTCTCTCCACCAGACCGGCCGATAGCGGGTTTCGCTCTACGTAGCGCAACAGCGAAAGCAGGTGATCGTCGCTCTGAACCGGAAAACTCTGGAAACGCCCCTGGTAGAGGTGTCCATAGCCGACGGTGCGGTGCGAGACGCGCCACCGTACTGCGTGGGTGTGCGCCAGCCGGCGAAAGAAATCCGTCACCTGACCGTCCTGTTCCGGCCAGACAACAAAGTGCCAGTGATTCGACATGACACAATACGACAGGATGCGGATGGGTTGCCGATCGTGTGCCTCCGCCATCACCCGCTCGAACGCCTCGAAGCCGGCATCCTTGCGAAACATATGCATCCGCCCGACCGATCGGTTCAAGACGTGATAAACCTGCCCACCAGGCGCGACTCTAGCAGTCCTTGGCGTGATCAGAATGAATCCCAGAACGGCCGATCGAGCTCAATACTAATCGCGTCCCGGTTTCCATCCCTCGCGCAAATGATGGAGCCGTACCTCTCACAGCGGCCATCAAGCGATGGGCAGGGGGGCCGTCCCTCGGCACGCGTCAATAGGCATCGCTGCCCACAACCTCCCCGCCGGCGCGGGTATAGAGCGCTTGCCAGACCCCGTTCTTGGGCAGATTCTCCCACGCACCCGTCGGGCTGTAGGTCGCTCCCTGCGGTACGCCAAAGCCAGAGAGATCCACCGGCCAACACTGGATCGATTCTTTGATGAATCGCACGGCCCCGTCACCCATGAGCGCGTTCAGGCCGCCAGGGTGAAGGCTCGAAGCCGCCGACGGCAGCACAACCGCGTTCGCGTCCTCGAAGAGATTGGGCGGCAGCATGCCAATGCAGAGTGTGTCACCGGGCGTGCTGGAGAACCACCAGCCGTACTTCGGGTTAGGAATGCCGTTTTCGCGCAGAGTCGTTGTCGCCCGCTCGCAGACGAACACGGTGTTGCCCAAACCATCGGTAACCGAAGCGAGGCGAATTGGCGAAAGGTCGTTGAAACACCCGTTTGCCTCTGCCACGGCAAGCGGGTCCGGCCTGCATCCGTTGATTCGATTAGGGTATGCGATCACGGGAACCGTTCCAAAACAACCTGTGTAGCTCGTGAAAACCGCGTTCAGATGGTCGTTCGGTCCGGCCAGGCCAAACTGTACAAAGTGAGTCATATCGACGGGACGCGCGCCGCCGGAATCGGTGTCGCTGGGGCAGGAATAGATCCCCACCGACACGCTGAAAATCGTCCGGTTCTCGTATCCATAGATTGTCGTCGAGCAATTGACCGAGTTGTACAACGGCTGCTGATCGATTTGCGGCAGGACCATCACCCAGATGCTTTTCTCCCCGCCTCTCGCGGTGCACGGAGGGTTGGGCCCGGCCGTCCGCGGATCGTAATCGGTCATGTGACCGATGGGCAGCGCCCCGTACGATTGGGAATAGGAATGGAGCCCGATCCCGATCTGATGCAGGTTGTTGATGCACTGGGCGCGCCGACTCGATTCGCGCGCGCTCTGCACTGCGGGGAGTAAAAGGCCGACGAGCAGGCCGATAACTGCGATAACCGTTAGCAGCTCGATCAGCGTGAAGCCCCGGGTTCTGTTCGAGCCAGCACCCGGGTGGGCGGCACGCCGGTGATCATCAATTCGGCCCCGACCCCGCACGCGGCGTCTGAGCACGGCCCGGTCGAGTGCAAAATGGCCATCGACCGCCGGCCGGCCGATCGGCACGGAACGCGCCGATCGGGTCGCACCGCGCCAAGCCTCAACGGCTGCTCGCGGTATTCCTGGGATCGTATCGCACCGGAAGTCTGATTCCATGCCCCACCTTCTTGCTCTTGAGGACGATGCAATCCCCATCGGCCGCCGCCGGGAGGTTCTCGTGGGATGGCACCGTGATCGTCAGCCGCAGTCTCTGCGTCGTCTTATCGAATTGGTCGACCTCGACGTGAACATTGTCTGGCTTGTGCGCGACCTCAAGGTCACGCCACTCGGCGTCGTGTGCTTCATAATACACATCTTTACCGACCTGATCACCCGGGGACCCGTCAACGTGGATCTCGGCCAGAGAGAGGGTGAAGGGTACCTTGAATGCGCATTGAACTGGAATATCGCGGATCACGCGACCGGCGGAGATGACCGATACGGTTCCCGTGACGCTGCTCGCCCCACCCTTGGGTGTGACGGTGATCTCCACCGTGTAGTGCGTCTTGAACCTCTCGTCGCCGACGCTGCCGGGCTCGGGCTCGTAAAGCTGGGCTTCGATCAATTCCGGGTCCGAGACCTTGAGCTCCGGCTTGGGCGTGGCGGTCGACGTCGACATGGTCACGAGGCTCAGCCGCTTTTTCGCCGGCCGCAAGGGTAGGCCGCCGGCGACAAAACGATCCGGGAATGCACGGAGCGGATCCTCGACCTGAAATTGCAAGGACGCCGTGGCGTCGGCCAGCGGCCGGCCATCGCACTCCGTGGAGACGTGGGCGACGAATGTCTGCAAGGGCTCTGGTTTCGCCGTCCCGAAGGCCTTCAACACAAACGCGCAGCTTTGGTTGGGCGCGATAGAGAGCGGCAGTCTCTTGCCACCGCCAACCACCGCGGTCGTGCAGCCGCACTGGGTGCTCAGCTCAGTCACCGTAACGGGTTTGCCAAGCGGGTTGACGATCCGGAACTCCGCCGACACGTACTCGTTCTCAGGATAGATCCGATCCGTCAATCTCACGACAGCAGGCTCCACCGAAACGGTAAGCCCGGGTGCACCCTTGTTGCATCCGGGCGTGGCGGCGGCGAGCAGGGAAGCGAACAGAGCGTTCCGGAGAGGACTGGACGGCGGGCCCTGGTTGCGCATGGTCGCAGGTCCTTAAGAGCATCCTGCCGCTTACGATGAAAATGCGGTTCCTTGCCGTCTCAGAAGCGCGCGGCGAAGCCAGAAAACTCCGATGAGGGCAACGGTCGCCACCGCGATCCAGGCCACCTTGCCACCCCATCCGCCCTGCCGGGCCTTCCGCGCGAAGGCCGCCATCCCGTCCAGCTTCCACCGTCTGAGCTCAGCGACGGTGCGAAACGTCCTCACGGGCTTGCCGTCTCCCCAGAGGTGAAAACAAGGTTCTTGAGTGTTGTCGGCGACCACGATCCCCGGTGGAAACTCCATGTGGTGGAGATTGTCGTCGTCGAATGGCTCGTTCAAGACGACGTCCGACATCACCACTTCGTAAATGCGCCCGGCGGTCGTAGGCGAGACTCCTCGAATTATCTTGGGCAGAAAGATCCCCGGCCGTGGCTCCTGGAATTCGACCACGGACATATCCGCGAACCACTCAAAGATTTTGCCCTTGGGGTTGAGCACTTTCAGCTCTGTCATGAGATAATTGTGTGATGGGTCGAAAGACATGATCCTCTTGACCCCGCTTCGGTTAGTGACGCTGAGGTTGTACCTTGCCTCGCCTCGCGCGTTTTTGCCGCTGACCGGGACCGGCGCCGAGCCTGCACAGAACTCGCGCAGCGTGAGTCCCACGTCCACGGCCAGCCAAACCGTACCGAGCCAGGCCGACTTGTATCCTGATGGGCCGAAGGGCTGGGGCGGTCCAATCTCAGCGGTGATCCTTTTGCCGGTCGACTCGAGCTCGGCGACGTCGATTGTGCCGGACGGCGTTTCTTCCGGACTCAAGCCGGCATAGAGGATCATCCGCTGCCCCTCGGGCGTGGTCAGATAATCCTTGAACACAACGCTCGAGACGATCTTGCCGTCGGTGAAGCTGTTGTGCGAAGAGGTGCTGAACCGCTCATTCTCGCCGTTCCTGGCGACCGAATACTCGACAATTGGTTTCCAAGTCTTTCCGCCGTCCTCGCTGACGCGCAGCTCGATCTTTGCCTTGATCGAACGGATCTGGCTCAACGTCTCCTCATGCCGCCTGAGGAGCTCATTGAGATCGATCGCGCCGACGAGCGCCGCCGCGACGGAGGCGCAAAGAAGCAGATGCATGGTGCTCCTCCCGGTCCGGGACCGTAGCCCCGGACCAAGCCCGGTATGAACGTAGGATCAGCATGCGATTGGGTTACACGTGCACAGCAAAAGGTCCTGGCAAGCTGCACCGCTGTTCACGCACGGGAGGAGAGCGTAGGACGTACAGTTCCCCACTTGGCCGAAAGAGGTGCAGATTCCGGTGCATGTTGACACCGTAAGTGGGCAGCTCTTCAGCGCGGGGTCGCACCACTCGTTGAGGATCAAGGCTTCGGCGAACTGGGGCATCAACGCCGCACCGACTACATTCAACCAGACCACCAAGACGATGGTCGTCAGGGCGTCAACAAGGGCTCGTGAACGCATCGCTGATCTCCTTGTCTGGCTAAAGACAAACACATTGCAACTTGGAAACCATCAGCCCCTCGCAGGGCGGACTTCGATTCACCTCCCTTCGAAACATTCACTCCCCTGGACTTCCGCGGGCCGTTTCGAGTACCCGCCCCTTGATCGTGACGCCGATCAGGGGCTGGTATCTGTCGTCTGTGAGCAGCAGAATGTGCTCTTCAACTGAACCCACCGTTCCCGCGTGAACGGAAATCGGGATTCTTACACGCTCGCCTGCGTCGATTGTTATTGGGAACTGGCGCGTGATTGAGCAAATCTGCGAGCGTGACAGATGATGGACGCCGACCCGATGATCCGCGCGGTTGTCGAGCTCGACCTCGAGGGCTCGGGACTCTCCCTTCTGCATATCCCCGAATGAAAGAACGTAGGGGTCGACCAGCAATCGATCGCCGTTTAGATAGGCTATACCAGCCCGAATCGAACCAAACTCGTGAATCGACCAACACGCGAGAAATAAAAGCTCAGCGCTGAAAAGAGCGATCGATGCGATCAGCACGGACCGCCAACCGGTTGCCTTCAGTTTTGCAACGAGCGTACCGCCGACAGCACACCCGCTGACTCGCCCCGGGCGACCGACCCAGCTCACCCGTTCATCGACTGTGCTCTCATCCACGGCTATCCACTCAATCAGAAAATGTGTATGCCGCGCGCAAATTATGGAGGCGTACGTTTCATAGCGGCCATGTCGGCGCCAGTCACTTCGACGCGAACGTGAGCACGAAAGACAATGGCTGCGTCGGGGTCGCGTCCCGTCAGCTCAATCGACAGGGTACCCCGGAATTCCGGGTCTTGGCCAGCATCAAAGGTAACCGCCAAATGCTCAAGCTGTCCGGGAGGTATCTTTCCCGGCGCCGGACCGACCGTGAGACACGGGCAACTCGTGTCGACTCGCTGGACGGTAATCACGTCCGCCCCCCGATTGCACAGTAAGATTGTCGCAGTCGCCGAATGTCCCGCAGCCACTTTCCCCATCAACATCGGGTTCGGGCTGGCCTCGAGCGGCAAAACTGCCACTCCCGTCTTCGGATTCAACGGGGAGGGCGGATCATTCAGCCACAACAGAGCGATCGGAAGGGCGGTGAAGACGACGACAGCGCCAGCCGGCAATACGAACATGCGGAGAGAACGCGGGGAGTTGCAAAGCGAAGATGTGGCGTGCATCGGCGTGGCCTCGAAGGAGCAATCCGAAGCCAATAACGCACGGCGCATTTTGAACGGCGCCAAGCGCCGCGTCAAGGGCACTTTTGAAAAATTCTTCCAACCGGAAATTGGTTTATTTCACCAGGCCCCCAACAAAAGGCTGCTTCATGCCGCGGGATCCGCTAGACCCTTGGCCCAATGAACAGCGCTGGATCTGGCCCACAGTCGCGTGCTGGGTTGCGCTTCTGCGCAGCGCCGGCTTCCTGGAGGCAGTTCGGCTTAGATCGCCCCTCGGAACCGGCCCCGACTTTTTCCAGGAATATGCATCAGCCCAGAGCTGGCTCGATGGGCGTGCGATCAATGCCGATCACCATTAGGCCGGCCCGCGTTTACTCGGCGTGAGAAAGCGAAGTACGCGGGCGTGAGAAAGCGAAGACAGCCAGGTGGAAGTTGGCAAGACGGGCGTTCACGGACCTAGGGACGGCCGGAGACCGGGCGCCACGGAGCACGTGGCGTTTTGTTTGCTGATCGGCTCGTAGACCGTTCGGACAAGAGGCCACCTCTGTCGTGTGGTGATCACGCCTCGCCACACTGGTTGATCAGGGGAGCGACCCCACACAGCCCTATCCGACGCTCTAGATCCGACAGAGCGCCACGCTTCCGCTTCGGCTTGGGGTTCCGGGGACACCATACTCACTTCCCTGGCTGTCGTTTCGGGAGCTTCTGCTGTTTGCGAATGCGCCGGGACCGTGGCTTCGGTCGGGGGCTTCTGACGTCTGAGGATTCAGCCGAGGTTCTGTTCGAGTGTTGCCAAAAACTCGTCGTCACCAAGAGGCCGGCCAGGACGCGCGCGGGCACGGAGGAAGTCGATGTCCTCTTCGCAAATCACCCTGGCGAGGAAGCCGCGCCACGGAGGCGCCAACTTCGGGAGAGGAGCGACGCGGTACGAGCGCGTTGTCCAGTCGACGCACGTGAGCAGCAGCGCTGCTCCACCGATGGCGGCTCGGCGCGTTGTCCAGCCCGGCGCGCATGCGGTTGAGCTCCAGGTACCGCGCGGCGGTCAGCAGGTACGGCTCATCGATCGCCGCGATGATCGTCCAGGAGATCGAGTCAGAGCACCGGTGGGAGGGGCTGTTCGGCCGTCCCCAGTCGGCCGACGTCCTCTCGCGGATGGCGCACGAGGAGCTGGCTGAAGCCCGGGCGGGGCCTCGCGAGGCCGCCCGACATGAACGACCTATGAATTCGCTCTTGCTGCCCCGGTTCTTCGTGCTGTACCGGGCCTTGCCCGAGCGGATCCGCGAACAGGCGCCGCAAGCCTATCCCACATCGAGCTCCAGCCGGAGCACAACGGCAAGTTGGCGACCATCTCGCTGACAGTACCTCAAATGCCGGTTGGATGCCCTGTATCGATCGCGCCACCGACATGGCCTAAGTCCAATTTCTGAAAGGTGATGCGATAAAAACCAGGGTTTTTGAGCCCCGAGTTCCGATTATGCATGTGACATGGTCTAACCTATTGGCCTATACTGACTTGCAACAACGGATACCGAATACTCCGATTATGCATGCGACATGCTGTAACCCGTTTTTTTATATGCAGTTCTAAAATATGTTACCGCGCATTCCGATTATTCATGTGACATGCATAAGATTAATCTAGATAAAGGCTTAAGTCGCCACGTCCGTTCCGATTATTCACGTGACATGCGCAACTCCGCTTCCCATAAAGAGTTGGAGAATCGAGGGGATTTTCGGCCCGCGCGGTTTTGTGTGTGAGGGCCGTCCGGTCCTCCCTGATCTCATCCTCGCCATGGACTCGCGACCACAGGCTACACGAGCGCCGCAGTTGCGCTCCGGTTTCCGTCCCAACTGGGCGCGTTTCGCCCCGCCGGTCGCCCCAGCCGTCGGGTACCTCGGATCGCCACGACTTGTACCTCATGCACCGAAACTCTATAGTGCACTTGGCTCGCATGGAGAACGCCGGGCTGCCCCCGAGCGGACGCCGATCCGGGTCGAATCGTCGTGCACGGGACAGAAGCGGGGTGCCCTCGGGGAGGTCGCTCCCCCGTCTTGAGGACGCGGATGGAGCGTTGTGATTCAATCACTCATGTCGTGATCCTGGGCTCGACGGGCTCGATCGGCCAAAGCGCCCTGAGCGTCATCGAGCACGACGGCGGGGCGCGGCTGACGGCCTGGGGATTGAGCGCCCATTGCCGCTGGCAAGATGCTGGCCGAGCAGGCGAAGGCCCATCGGCCGCGTTTCGTCGCGGTGACCGACCCGACCTGGCTGCCGGACCTGGAACGGGAGCTGCGCGGCACAGGCGTCGAGGTGCTGGCGGCCCGGACGGCATGATCCGGATGGTCCAGGACCCCGAGACCGATCGCGTCTTGAGCGCGATCGTGGGGGCGGTCGGCCTGGAGGGGACCTGGGCGGCGCTCGAGGCCGGCAAGATCGTCGCCCTGGCCAACAAGGAGACGCTCGTCGTCGCCGGCCCGCTGGTCATGGAGCTGGCCCGGTCGCGCGGGGGCCAGATCCTCCCGGTCGACAGCGAGCACTCGGCGATCTTTCAGGCCCTGAAGGCCGGCAAGCCACGCGAGGTGCGCCGCGTGATCCTGACGTCCTCGGGCGGACCGTTTCGCGGGCGATCGCGCCAGGAACTGGTCGACGTGACGCCCGAGCATGGCCCTCAAGCACCCCACCTGGCAGATGGGCCCGAAGATCACGATCGACTCGGCCACGCTGATGAACAAGGCCCTCGAAGTGATCGAAGCCCGCTGGCTGTTCCAGCTCGAGCCCGACCAGGTCGAGGTTGTGATCCATCCGGAGAGCGTGGTACATTCGATGGTCGAGTTTGTCGATGGCAGCGTCATCGCACAAATCTCTCCTCCCGACATGCGATTGCCCATCCAGTACGCGCTGACTTATCCGGACCGGACTCCCGGCGCGTGGCGAGCGGCTGGATCTGGGTCGATCGTTTTCCCTGCACTTCGAGCCGCCGGACCGGGAGACTTTTCCGGGTCTGGACCTCGGGTTCGAGGTGATGCGGCGGGGAGGGACCGGCGGCGCGGCCTTGAACGCCGCCAACGAGGCCGCGGTCGCGCGGTTCCTCGAACGGGGAGATCGGCTTCCTGGACATCGCCCGGGCCTGCCGCGCCGTCCTGGACTCATCATACGTTATGATCCTCGGCCCACGCTCGATGTCGCTGTGGGACGTCGACGCCTGGGCCCGGCGGGAGGTTGAGCGTTGGAAATCCTGAATACGATTCTGACCATCGCGAAGGTGGCCCTGGGACTGGGCTTCGTCATCTTCATCCACGAGCTGGGCCACTTCCTGCTGGCCAAGTGGAACGGCGTCAAGGTCGAGAAGTTCTCGATCGGGTTCGGGCCGACGCTATTCGGCTTCCGCCGCGGCGAGACCGAGTATGTCCTGGCGGCGTTCCCCCTGGGGGGCTTCGTCAAGATGCTGGGCGAGGGGCCCGAGGACGAGCAGAACAAGTCGACCGATCCCCGGGCTTATCCCAACAAGTCGGTCAGTGCGCGGATGGCGATCATCTCGGCCGGCGTGATCATGAACCTGTTCCTGGCGTGCTGTCTGCTTCGTCTACTACTACTTGGCACGCTCGCGAGGAATCAGCCGGCGAACCTGGGCGTCGTCGCGGCGGGCTCGCCGGCCTACGAGGCGGGCCTGCGCGCCGGCGACGAGATCGTGGCGATCGACGACCGCCGCGACCTGGGCTGGAACGACCTCTTGCAGAAGGTCGTCCTGAGCTCCAAGGGACAGGTCCTCCACTTCCAGGTCAAGCGCCCGGGCACCAGGGCCTCATCGATCTCGACCTGGTAGCCCCGGCGCGAAGCCAAGGGCGACCGGCCCACGATCGGGATCGTTTACCCGCACAGCCTTGAGATCGGCGGCCTGGTTGCACCCGCCGGAATGGCCAACCCTCCCAAGTACACGCCGATCGAAGGACGCGAAGGCGAGCGCAAGGTGGACGTGCTGGTCTCGGCTGCTCCCGGCGAGGAAGAGCCGCAGCCCCTGGCCGACATCCAGGCGTACGACCGCCTGCTGGCCCGATACCGCGATCGCCCGATCACCCACCACATCGAGCGGCGGCCGATCCTGAGCTCCGGCGGACACGGTCCACCGCTGGAAAAGTTCGAGCTGACGCTGCCCCCGAGCCATTTTGTCGACATTCGGCCTGCGCCTGAGCATCGAGCCGATCAGTGCCGTCCGCAAGGACTCTCCGGCCGAGGCAGCGGGCTTCCGCAAGGGAGACCACATCAAGAAGGTCAACGGACGAGACGACATCGACCCCGATGCAGCTGCCGTGGATCTGCTACGAGAGCGCCGGCAAGCCGATGACCTTCGAGGTCGAGCGCCAGGCGGCCAACGGCGAGCGCAAGACCCAGACGCTGACCGCAACCCCGGACGACACGCCGCCGCGCACCGACGTTCGTTGTCGAGAACGAGCCGGCCGATGTGGCCGGCCTTGGCCTGTGCTACCCCATTCGAACTTACGTCGCGGAGGTTCAACCGGATTCGCCGGCTGCCCAGGCCGGGATCAAGCCGGGCGATGTGATCAACGCGATGACGATCAAGTGGGCACCGGCGAAAGACAAGCGCGGCAAGTCGTCGTCAACGTCGATCTCGCCCACGACGTTTCAGTTCAAGGATGGAGCCGTCGGGCTGGCACTACGCCTTCACGGTCCTTCAGAGTCGCCCATGCCAGGAAGTCGAGCTGGTGATCAATAATGCCTCGACGCCCAGGAAGCTCGTCCCCCGGGCCGATCCAACCTGGTTTAACCCGGATCGCGGCCTCCGGTTCCTGGCCGAGTTCCGCACGCTGCCGGCGCAGGCTTTCTCCCAGGCCGTAAAGAGCGGATATGACAAGACGATTCAGAGTGTGTTCATGGTCTACGCCACATTTCGCAGCCTTGCTTTAGGGCGAGTCAGCTCCGAGAACCTTGGCGGACCGATCATGATCTTCGACGTCGGTTACTCCGCTGCAGGCTCGGGGTTGAACGTGCTGGTCTTGTTCCTGGGTATCCTGAGCGTCAACCTGGCCGTCCTCAATTTCCTGCCGATCCCCCCCCTGGACGGTGGGCAGATGGTGTTCTTGATCGCCGAGAAGGTCCGCGGCCGCCCGCTGCCGGATTCCGCCGTGATCGCCGGCACGTATTTCGGCCTGTTTCTCGTGCTTTGCTTGATGGTCTTCGTCACCTACCAGGATATCTTGCACAGGTCGCCAAGTGGTGGTCCTGAGAGCCGGCTCGCCTCGCGGGAGAAGCCGCGCGGCCACGAACGAGTTGGGCGACCGCCCCGCACGAAAGGTCGTACCATGGGGGTTCTTCGCGGTCGAGTGCTCCTGAGCGAATCTCCACCTCGGCTGCGATCGAGCGAGCGTGGGCTCGACGAGATCGTCGCGGCTTGCGATGTCAAAGACGCGGCAATCGAGCCAGGAAGGCCGCTTCCCTGGACCCCGATCGACCTGGTGGCCGGGCTCGGCGCCCTGGCGCTCGGTGACGATCAAGCCCCCGGACCGAGCCTCACTCAGACTGCGCCACGGCATCCTCGGCTGGGTCAAGCGATCGCGGAGCCGGCCCTGGCTCGCTGGTTCCCTGGTGCCTCCCGAAGTGCCCTCCTCGCGCTCTCGGCCGGTCTGCTTCAAATCCACGACTTCTGGGACTTGAGCCACGAGGCCGCGCAGCGGGCCGACGACCTGGGTGAACGCGGTTCGTCCGCCTACTGGCATGGCATCGCGCATCGCCGTGAGCCCGACGCGGGCAACGCATCCTACTGGTTTCGGCGGGTTGGCCGCCATTCGAACTTCACTCCCCTGGCCGAGACGGCCCGGCACTGGCTCGACGCCCACGATGACTCGCCGCCGGCGCAGCGATTGATCCAGGGCGGCTCGTGGAATCCATTCGCGATGATCGACCTGTGCACCGCGGCACGGCCCGGCACCGCTCAGGAGACCCTCGCGCGCCGGCTCCAGCGGGAAGAGATGTGGCTCTTGCTCGAGACGAGCTTCGCGGGCGTGGTCGGGCCGCAAGATACGTGATTCCGTGCGCCGATCCAGGTTCCGCGACCAGGGAGTTCTTGCGACCATGACCAGAGACACTGACGGCGGCTCGATCACCAGCGTGTTGCAGGAGACGCGGGTCTTTCCTCCTCCATCGGCGTTTGCGAGCAAGGCCCACATCGGCAGCATGGAAGAGTATCAGGCCCTCTGGGACCGTGCCCGGGATGACCCCAGCGGATTCTGGGCCGACCAGGCAAAGGTCCTGGACTGGGACTCGCCCTGGACGAAGGTGCTGGACTGGGAGCCGCCGTTTGCGAAATGGTTTGTCGGCGGACGGCTGAACGCCGCGTACAACTGCGTCGACCGGCACTGCGCGGGACCCTCCCGGAACAAGGCGGCATTGATCTGGGAGGGTGAGCCGGGTGACCGCCGGGTTCTCCGCTATCAAGACCTGCTCCGTGAAGTCTCGAAGTTCGCCAACGTGCTCAAAAGCCTGGGAGTGAAGAAGGGCGACGTCGTCGCCGTGTACATGCCGCTCATCCCCGAGCTGGTGATCACGCTTTTGGCCTGTGCCCGGATCGGAGCGCCGCACACGGTGATCTTCGGCGGATTCAGCGCCGAGTCGCTCTCCGGCCGCATTCAAGACTGCAAGGCCAGGGTGCTGGTCACCGCCGACGGCGGCTATCGGCGCGGCAAGATCGTGCCGCTCAAGGAAAACGCCGATCTCGCCGTGGCGGTCTGCCCCACGATCGAGCACGTGGTCGTCTGCCGGCGAACCGGCACCGAGGTCCACTGGTCGCACGGCCGCGACCACTGGTGGCACGAGCTCGAATCTTTCGCCTCTCCCTCCTGCCCTCACGAGCCGGTGGACAGCGAGCACCCTCTTTATATCCTGTACACCTCGGGATCGACCGGCAAACCCAAGGGAATCCTGCACACGACGGGCGGATACCTGGTGGGAACCACGGCGACCGCGCAGCTGGGTCTTCGACTTGAAGGACGACGATACCTATTGGTGCACCGCCGACATCGGCTGGGTCACCGGGCACTCGTACCTGGTTTACGGGCCGTTATCCAATGGCGCGACCTGCGTGATGTATGAGGGCGCTCCCAACTGGCCCGATGAGGGCCGGTTCTGGAAGATCATCGAGGACTACCGTGTCTCGATCCTGTACACCGCACCGACGGCGATCCGCGCCTTCATGAAGTGGGGCGAGCAGTTCCCTCGCCGGCATGACCTGTCGAGCCTGCGGCTCCTGGGCACGGTCGGCGAGCCGATCAACCCGGAGGCCTGGATGTGGTATCACAACGTGATCGGGGGAGGGAATTGCCCGATCGTCGACACCTGGTGGCAGACCGAGACCGGCGCGATCATGATCTCGCCTCTCCCGGGCGCGACGGCGGTGGTGCCGGGATCCGCGACCCGGCCGTTGCCCGGCATCGTTCCGGACGTCGTCACCAAGGATGGCCGTTCCTGCGCAGCCAACCAGGGCGGATTCCTGGTGATCACGCAGCCGTGGCCGTCGATGCTGCGTACACTTTACGGGGACGACGCGCGGTACCAGAGCCAGTACTGGAGTGACATCCCGGGCTGTTACTTCACCGGCGACGGCGCCCGGCGCGACGACAACGGCAACTACTGGATTCTCGGCCGGGTCGACGACGTGATCAACGTGGCGGGGCACCGGCTCTCGACGATGGAGGTCGAAAGCGCGCTCGTCAGTCATCCGCTCGTGGCGGAGGCGGCGGTCGTCGGCCGGCCCGACGATTTGAAGGGTCAGGCGATCGCGGCATTCGTGACTCTCGAATCGAGCCAGCAGCCGAGCGAGGCACTGCGGCAGGAGCTGCGCGCGCATGTGACAAAAGAGATCGGCGCGCTGGCGCGCCCCGACGAGATCCGCTTCACGGATTCGCTGCCCAAGACGCGCAGCGGGAAAATCATGCGCCGGTTGCTGCGCGACATCGCCGCGGGGGTGGACAGCACCGGCGACACGACGACGCTCGAAGACCTGACCGTGCTCGCACGGCTGCGACAGGTCGACCCTACGCAGGAAGAGGAGTGATCAATCGATCGATCCGTCGATCAGATCGGGTACAGATTCTTGAGCCTCTTGCGCGCCTCGCCACTCCCTTTGGCTGCCTTGATCAGCGGAAAGGTCTGGAGCTTACCGTCAACTTCCAGGGTCATCACTCCGCTGCGGATGACCGATGTCGCCACCCGGATATAGCGCGTCTTGCCGTTGGGCAGCCAGATGTGGATCCGCTGGAGATTGGGCTTGAACGTGCGCCGACTGATGCCGGTGGTTTTCTTGCCGACGCCGCCCAGGTACTTTGCCTTGCCGCGCTCGGTCTTGTGATTGCCAAACGTCGTCTTCTTGCCGCTGACTGGACATTCACGGCCCATCGGAGCTGCTCCTCCCTCGCCCTTCCGGCTCTCTTCTGTTGATCCCGGCTCTGCGGTCGCTGTGACGCGGATCCCAGCCGAGACCACGTGCTCGGCCCATTATTTCTTGGCCTTCTCTTTTTCCTTCTTGGCCCGCGGATTGTGGGGTTTGCCGCGCTGGACGTTGCCGCATTCCTCGACCAGATCGCAAACCTTGTGCGGCGGCACGGCCAGTTTGCACTGCGGGCACATATTCAATGCGGGAGCGACCAGAAAATCGTGGCTCCTTCGCATCCCCTGCGCTGATGGTGACTTGCGTCGTTTTGGTACTGCCACGAACCCGGTCTCCCGATCCTGTCCGAATTCCGTCCGACTTCGGGGAAAAGCACTATTATCCGAATCGAGCGTCGCATTTCAAGAGCACGTTCGGGGTTGGCGGCGATCAGATCAAAAGGAGACGTCAGGGTCAGGGGCTGAGCGTCTTGCGTACATCGACGCCGAACCAGGCGATCGCGCCCAGTGCGTAGCTCGAGGCCAGGAGCACAAAGGGGAGGACCAGGTCGTCCTGTCCCAGGAGGTGGCCCAGCCAGCGCGATTCGACGGCTGCCATGAAGCTGGCCATCATGTTCATCGCGCCCGAGAGCACGCCGGTGTAGCGCTCGCCGATGTCTGCGGCGGCGGCCCAGGCCGGTCCCATCGCGAGGTCATTGCCGAAGAAGGCCAGGACGAGAAGGAATCCCAGCATCCATGTCGATTCGACCCAGGGCACAGCGACGATCGCCGACCCGGCCACGGCCAGTCCGGCGGCGCCGACCAGCCGCCGTCCCCACTTCCGGCCCGATCGCCGGATGATGGCGTCGGAGATCGACCCGCCAGCCAGGCATGCCAGTACCCCGAAGCCAAACGGCAACGAGGTCAACCAGCTCGCGAGCTCCGAGTCAAAATGCCGGTGGTGCTTGAGGTAGGTCGGCAGCAGGGTCAGATAGAAGTTGCCGCTGAAGCCGAGAAAGCCGTACATCAGGAATAACGACCACACGCTCGGCGAATGGAGCATCTTCGCCCAGGGAACGTCGCCGTGCGGATGCTGGATTCGGCCGGCTTGACCGGCCTCGATCAGCTTTTGCTCCGCCAGATTGACCATGGCCATGTCGCGCGGACGATTGCGAAACCAGGGCCAGAAAGCAGCGCACCAGACCAGTCCAAGGCACGCGAACAACAGCCACGGGATCTTCCAGCCGCCCATGACAAAGATCAATCGCACCAAAACGACCGGAGCGATGAATCCGCCCATCCGGCTTGCCATCCAGATCGCGCCCTGGGCCGAGCCACGCTCGGTGGTCGGCAGCCAGTCGGCCATCATCCGCGAGATTGCCGGGAAAGTTCCGGCCTGGAACACTCCGAACAGGAACCGGATCACGATCAGAAAGCCGAACAGCAGGGCGAGGCTTGGCGGCAGGATCGCAACCAGGGCCACGCAGGCCGTCAAGATCGAGCCGCCCAGGATGACGGCGGCGATCACGTGACGCACCCCCAGCCTGTCGCCCAGGTAGCCCCAGGGCATCTCGAACACCCCATAACCCACCATGAAGGCTGCCATCAACCAGGAGATGTGATCGTCGGTGAGACCCAGCGGCGTCTTGAATTCGGCCGCCGCCGTCGCGAACCCGACCCGGTGCAAATAGGTGATGACGGCCAGGGCGCACGCTGAAAGCAAGACCTGGTACCGGACCCAGGTGGGCCGGGCAGGCGCTTCTGACAGGCCGAAGGCTGCCAGGTCCGGGTCGCTCGGGATTGCTTCGCTCATGGATTGCTCGCGGGGGAGGGATCGCTTGAAAAATACGGGGCCAGCGGTCATCCTGCAAGCCCTGGAACGATTTTTGCCGGCGACAAGCATCAGGAACAGATTCTCCCCGGCGCGCCGATTTGCCACCCGGCAATCGATCGACCGGCCACCAGTCCGGTTCGCTCCCATCGGGAGGGTCCCTTGTGAAGATCGTCGGCTTCGAAACGTTTCTGGCCAATGCGGGGCTGCGGAATTATCTCTTCATTCGCCTGCGGACCGACGACGGCTTGACCGGCGTCGGCGAGGCGACGCTCGAATGGCAGGAACAAACGGTCTTGACGCTCTTGCACGAATGGGTCGAGGCCCGGGTGCTGGGCCACGACCCTTTCGACGTCGAGGCCTTGATCGGCGGCATGATCCGCGACCAGTACCAGGGCGGGTCAACCATCATGACAGCGATCAGCGGCGTGGAGCTGGCGCTCTGGGACCTGATCGGCAAGAAGTGCGGCCAGCCGGTGTACCGCCTGCTGGGTGGCCGGTGCCACGACCGCCTGCCGGCTTATGCCAACGGCTGGTACGGCGGCGCAACCAGCCCGGCCGAATTTGCCGAGCGGGCGCAAGGTGCCGTCAATCGCGGTTATCGCGCGCTCAAATTCGATCCGTTCGGGATAGCCTGGAAACGGCCGTCCGCGGCCGAAGCCGATCACGCCGTCGATATCGTCAGCGCCGTGCGGGCGGCGGTGGGACCTGCGGTCGAGCTGATGATCGAGTTCCACGGCCGCCTCGCGGCGGGACCGGCCTCCCAATTGATCGGCCGGCTCGCTCCAATTCGTCCCGCCTGGTGCGAGGAGCCTGTCGCCCCCGAATGCCTCGACCTGCTCGCGGAGGTCAAGCGCCACTCCCCCTGCCCGATCGCCGCCGGAGAACGCCTTTATACCCAAGCTGACTTTTATCGCCTGATCAGCCTGCGCGCTGCCGACGTTGTGCAGATGGATCTCGCGCATTGCGGCGGGATCACGGCCGGCAAGAGAATCGCCGCGATGGCCGCCGCGCAAGACCTCGCCGTCGCGCCCCATTGCTCGATCGGGCCAGTCGCGCTGGCGGCTTGCCTTCATTTTGACCTGAGCACTCCCAACTTTCTCATCCAGGAGGCCTTCGCCGAGTTCGACGTGCCCTGGCGCAACGACCTGGTCAAGGGCTGGAACCCGATTCAGAATGGGGAATTCGTCCTTAGCGACAGCCCGGGGCTGGGCCTGGAGCTCGACGAAACCGCCATCGCCAGCCATCCGTACCGCGCCAATGCCTTCCCCAGCCTGTGGGACGGGGACTGGCAAAGACACTTCACGCAAGGATGAGGGATTTGCGTGTCTTTCATGTTGTTTACACGGGTGATTTTCTGGATGAGTCGGGGACCGTCGCCTATGGCACGGCCGGACTCGAGCGGCTGGCGGGCGTGCCCTATCTTTCCCACCGGTTCCTGACCGACCTGGCTCCGCCGGCCGGTGACCGCAGTTACTGGTCAAGGCTCTATTCGCTCGAAGTGACCGCGGATCACATCGAGGGCGCCGACGGCCTCGTGGTCCTTCGCCCGCGGGTAAGCCGAACGACGTTCGCTCGTGGGGCGGGCAGCCTCGTGGTGATCGGCCGTTCGGCGCGGGCTACGACAAGATTGACCTGGCGGCGTGCACCGACAACGGCGTGGCCGTCTTCAACGCTCCGCTGGCGCTCAATCACTCGACGGCTTCGTCGGCTTTGATGTTCATGCTGGCCCTGGCCAAGCGGGTGCCGGCTCAGGAGCGGATTACACGCCAGGGCCGGTGGGACCAGCAAGCGGCCGTCATCGGCAGCGAGATCCTGGGCCGCACGCTGGGCATCATCGGGCTCGGGCACAGCGGACGGGAGCTCGCGCGCCTGGTCGCGCCGTTTCGATGCGCGTGCTCGCGTATTCACCGCACGCCGAGGCCGTGGCCGCCCGATCGCTCGGTGTCGAGCTCGTGGCGCTCGACGAGGTTCTCCGCCAGTCCGATTTTGTCAGCCTGCACTGCCGGCTCACGGCCGAGACGCGGCAGCTCCTGGGTGCGCCGAACTGGCCCTGATGAAGCCGACCGCGTATTTCATCAACGTCGCTCGCGGCGAGCTGGTGGATCAGTGGGCGCTCGCGGCCGCGATTCGCGACCAGAAAATCGCCGGAGCCGGCCTTGATGTCTTCGAGGTCGAGCCCTTGCCGGTCGACGACCCTTTGATCGGGCTGGACAACGTGATCTTGACACCTCACTGGTCGGCGTCGACGATCGACGTCTGGCGTGCCACGGGAGTTGCGATGGCCGAGGGCATGCTCAGGGCCGCGCGCGGCGAGGTTCCCGATCACGTCGTCAACCCCGACGTCCTGGTCGAGCCCGTCTTCATTCAAAAGCTGGCACGGTTCAGAGACAATCACGGCGTCCTCGGCAACGACTGACGGGACCGCACCATGAGTCAACGGAAAACCGCGGTGGAATGGAATCGCACAGACAGGCGCTGGGGTTTCATCGGCTGCGGCCAGATGGCCAGTGCGCTCGCCAAGGGTATGCTCCGGTCCGGGCTGGCCCCGGCCTCGTCGATTTGCGCCAGCGATCCGCTCCCGGCGGCGCGGAGCCGGCTGAATGAAGAGACCGGCATCTCCGTCTTCGAATCGAACCACGAGGTGGCTTCCCGGAGTGACGTACTGGTTCTGGCGGTCAAGCCGCAGAGCATGAGCGCCGTGCTCAAAGAATTGCGGCCAGCCGTGACCCCTGAGCATCTCGTCGTGTCGATCGCCGCGGGGACCACGATCGCCACGATCAGCCGGGGGCTGGGATCCGAGGTCCGGGTCGTGCGGGTGATGCCCAACAACCCCGCGCTCGTGGGTGAGGGGGCGTCGGCGTTTGCACTGGGCGCCCTTGCCCAGCCGGAAGACGAGGCGACAGTCCAGGCATTCCTGGACTCGGTGGGTGTGTCGGTCTGTGTACCGGAATCGTCGCTTGACGCCGTCACCGGACTTTCGGGCAGCGGGCCCGCCTTCGTTTACCTCGTGATCGAGGCTCTCTCCGACGGCGGCGTGCAGAGCGGCCTGCCTCGTGACGTGGCAACTTTGCTGGCAGCGCAAACCGTCCTGGGGGCGGCCAGCATGGTCCGGGAGACCGGGCTGCATCCCGCGGTTCTCAAGGACCAGGTCAGTTCGCCGGGCGGGACGACCATCGCCGGACTGCATGCTCTGGAACGTGCGGGCGTGCGGGGAGCCTTGATCGATGCCGTCCAGGCGGCGACTCGCCGCGCCGGCGAGCTCGGAAAGCTGGCTGCTCCCGCCGCCCTTGAGCCACCGAACGAGCCCGAACGATGAAGCTGGGGATCATCTCCGATATCCACGGTGATCCGGCGCCCTCGAGCTCGCGTGGGCGCACCTGACGACGATGGGCGCAGACCGGATCGTCTGCGCCGGCGATCTCGCTGGCTATGGGCCGTTCCCCGACCGGGTGGTCTCGTTTCTGAAGGAACATCGGATCGACTCAGTCCGCGGCAACCACGACCGCTGGGCACTGGAGCGCGGCCTCGGCGTCCCCGATACCTACGGCGGCGGCACCCCGAACTCCGAGACGCTCGACTTTCTGGCGTCCCTGCCCGTCAGCCTCGTTTTCGCCGCGCAATCCGCGATCGGGGTAGTCGTCCACGGCTCGCCACGCTCCGACATGGATTTCGTCACCGAGAGCTCTCATCCACCGCACGTGTTGAAGGGCTATCTCCGGGAGCTCCAATCTCACATCCTGATCGTCGGCCATACGCACCGGCCAATGTGGTTTCGCTGCGCCACGGCGTCGTGATCAACCCCGGCTCGGCCGTCTCGATGCCGGTCGTCGACAGCTCGCGGACGTTCGCTCTCTTGGACGCGGACACGCTCGAGCCGACCTTCCACGACGTCGAGAGCGGCCAGACGGTCGAGATCGAGCCCTGGAAGTGAGCGTGACGGCGCTCGCTCCTCCCCTTTTTCAGCAACGGGGGTATACAATGGCTGATCGGCGGGATGGCTTCCCTGATCGAGGAGCGCATGACGATGAGTGGTGCATTGAGGCTGGCCAGCAGGCTTGGCACCGCGCTCGTCCTGATGGTGGCGCTCGCGTTCGTGGTCTCGATCGCGCTGTCTGACCCGAACTTTGGCCGCAGCACAACGGGCAAGAGGGTGCGCTCCGTTCGCCCGCACGCCTCGCCGAAGACTGCCCGCAAGGCATGGAACCGGAGAGAAGATGGCTCGCCCATGCTTTATGGCGACGGCTGGTTTGATGACAGCGGGTATTTCTTCGCGGTTATCTTCACCGGCGCGGTCGAAGATCCCAGCTCGCTCGACCAGATCGGAGCCGCACTTTCCGGCAGGGCCGCCAAGGGCGTGAGCTATCTCCGCGGGGTACTGGCCGGGGTTCCGCGTGACGCCCCGGACGCTGCCGCGCAGACCGTGCAGTTGCACCTGGCGATCGGCGGCCTCTTCATGTACGAGGGTGACTTTGCGGCCGCGGAGCGGGAATTTGAGGCTGCCCGCGAATTTGAGCCCAAAGACGACGAGCTGGTGAGGGCGAATTATGAGGCCCTGCTCGGCTTGGCCGAGCTCCGGCGCGGGGAGGTCGAGAACTGCGTCGCCTGCTGCAACGAGGAAAGCTGCATCTTCCCCCTGGCCCCGGGCGCGATTCATCGCCAGAAGAGCGGGTCGCGGCAAGCCATGCGCCACTTCACCGCCTACCTGGAAAAACGGCCCGAGGACCTGGGCGTGCGCTGGCTCTTGAACGTCGCCGCCATGACGCTCGGCGAGTACCCCGACAAGGTGCCTTCGCGATTCCTGATCCCCGAGGAGCCGTTCCGGTCGCGCCTGGACGTGGGCCGGTTTCCCAACATCGCGGCCCGCGTCGGCCTCGATCCCGGCGAGAACATGGCCGGCGGCAGCATCCTCGACGACTTTAACGGCGATGGCCGGCTCGACGTCTTCACGAGTACCGCCGACCCGACGCGCGGAGCCCGCCTCTTGATCAACCGTGGCGACGGCCGCTTCGAGGAGCGGTCCGAAAAGGCCGGTCTCGGTCGCCAGATCGCGGCGCTCAATTGCAACCAGGCCGACTACGACAATGACGGCGACCTGGACGTCTACCTGATGCGGGGCGGCTGGGAAGACCCGATCCGCCCATCGCTGTTGCGCAACGAGGGTGATGGCACCTTTACCGACGTGACGGAGGCCAGTGGCGTGGGCACACCCATCGCCTCGCAATCGGCGGCGTGGGGCGACTACGACAACGACGGCGACGTGGACCTGTTCGTTGCCGGCGAGTATCTCCCCGATCAGCCGGCAGGCGGCCTCCCCGGCGCGACGCCGCCTGAACCCGATCCGCGCAATGACTGCCGGCTCTTTCGCAACAATGGTGACGGCACCTTCACCAATCGTCGCCGCTAGCGGCCGGCGTGCTCAACAAGCGCAGGGCCAAGGGGGCGGCCTGGGGCGACTACGACGGCGACGGCCGGGTCGACCTGTATGTCTCCAACTCGGGCCAGGAGAATCGGCTGTACCACAATAACGGCGACGGCACGTTCACGGACCTGGCCCCGCAGTTGGGGGTCACCCATCCGATCAAGAGCTTCTCTTGCTGGTTCTTTGACTACGACAATGACGGACGGCAGGACCTGTTCGTCACCGGCTTCAACGGGACGCTCGCCGACGTCGTGCGCAGCCATCTCGGCCAGGAGACCCCGGGAGAGCGGCCCCGGCTCTACCACAACGAGGGCCCGCCGGCTTCCGGGACGTGACCAGGGAGGCCGGGCTCGACAGGGTCTTGCTGGTCATGGGCTCCAACTTCGGCGACATCGACAACGACGGCTACCTCGACATCTACCTGGGCACTGGCCAGCCGGCCTATTTCTACGTGGTCCCCAACGTGATGCTCAAAAACGTGGAGGGGAAGCGGTTCGAGGACGTGACCACGTCCACGGGAACCGGCCACCTCCAAAAGGGCCACGGGATCTCCTTCGGCGACTGGGACCGCGACGGCGACGTCGACATTTTCCTCTCCTCCGGCGGTGCGACGCCAGGGGACAAGGCCCATAACATCCTGTTCCAGAACCCAGGGCACGGCCACCACTGGATTAACGTCAAGCTCGTCGGGACCCGGTCCAACCGCGCGGCCCTCGGCGCGCAGGTGCGGGTCGATCTTCCGAGCCCTACCGGGGGCATCGCCTCCCTCTACCGGGTGATCGGCAGCGGATCGAGTTTCGGCGGCAACAGCCTGGCCCCGACAATCGGGCTCGGGGCGGCCACCGCGATTCCGACGCTGGAAATCTACTGGCCGACAAGCGGCCTCCGCCAGACTTTCCACAATGTGCCGCCGGACCGGGCCATCGAGATCACCGAAGGCCGCGACGAGTACCGTGTCCTCGACTGGACTCCAATCGTCGCAAGATAGACGACTAATTTGATCGGTTGCCCGGAATTTTGGGCCGCGGTCCGACGGTTTGTCGCATATTACTTCGAATACCTTAGTAGTGAGCCAGGGCGACCGTCGAGTCGCTGCCGGGGCGAGCATGCGCAACTGGACGCATTGATGGAGTGATTGCCATGCGCTCAATCGTTGCGGTGATCCTCGCGGGCATTTTGTGTGTGGCGATTGCGGTCACGGTGGTCGCGTCGTTCGTCGGCGTTGACTGGTGGCAAAAACCGGCTCACAAAGTCCCGAGCGCGGGCCCGGTGCAGCGTCCCGCTCCGGCCGTGACGGCGCTCTTGCAGACATATCCCGACCCGAATGCCCCGGGGACTTCCTCGTGGATCTTTGTCGAACGGCACGATTTCGATGGCGACATTGCACCGACGGCTCAGCCGTATGCCGGGGTCGTGCGGAACCACCAATCGCTCGACGAGCTGCGGGAGTCACTGCGCGGCAAGGGCCGGCGAGGGATCGCCGCGCTCAGAGCGCAATACGATCAGCTCCGATTGGACTCGCCGCCGACCCTCGCACAAGCGGTCAAGGCGATTCCGCTGGCGCGGTCGATCGCGTTCCTTTACATGTACGAAGGGAAGTTCACCGAAGCGACGGAGTGGCTCGAACAAGCGATGACCGTGTGCCGCAGGCCCGAGGTGTCGCCGGACGTCCAGGCAAACCTGCATGTCCTCTTGGGAGTGACCGCATTTCGACGCGGTGAAATGGAGAATTGCCTGGACTGCATGGGACCATCGAGCTGCATCTTCCCGCTGGAGCCGGCGGCGGTGCACCGGCAGCAGGCGGGCTCTCGGGAGGCGATCCGGCAGTTTACGGCCTACCTCGAGTGGGCGCCCGGCGACCTCCAGGCTCGCTGGCTCTTGAACCTGGCCTACATGACGGTGGGTGAGTACCCCGAGCGTGTTCCGCGTGCGTTCCTGATCCCGCCGGACTCGTTCCGCTCGAAGCTCGACGTGGGGCGGTTTGAAAATGTCGCGCCTTTGGTCGGCCTGAGTGTGCGAGGCCCGAACCTCGCCGGGGGAAGCGTGTTCGACGATTTCACCGGCGACGACTTGCCCGACCTGTTCACCACGTCGATCGACGCCGACCTGGGGGCGTCACTGTTCGTCAATCGCGGCGATGGAACATTTGAAGACCGTTCGGCGGCTGCCGGCCTCAACCCTCAGATCTATGTCCTGAACCTGGCACGAGCTGATTACGACAACGACGGCAAGGCCGACGTGGTCCTGTTGCGGGGAGCCTGGGAGAAGCCGAGCCGCCTGTCGCTCTTGCGCAACAAGGGAGCTGGCGTTTTTGAAGACGTGACGATCGCCGCCGGACTGGGCGAGCCGCTCTCGACCGAGTCGGCCGTGTGGGGCGACTACGATAACGACGGCCGGCTCGACCTCTTCGTCTGCGGTGAGTACCATCGCGACGCACCGAGCGACAGCGACCTGAGCCGGCTCTATCACAACCAGGGCGACGGCACGTTCAAGAACGTCGCAAGGTCCGCCGGTATCATTGACAAACGCATTGCCAAGGGGTCTGCCTGGGGGGACTACGACGGCGACGGCCGCCTCGATCTTTTCATCTCAAATCACGACGGAGATTGCCGCCTCTATCACAACGAGGGCAACGGCACCTTCAACGATGTCGCTCCCGACCTCGGCCTCACCGGACCCAGCCACCAGCGTTCATTCGCCTGCTGGTTCTGGGATTTCGATAACGACGGCCGGCTCGACCTGTTCGTCAACGACTATTACGCCTTCGGCGCCGACACGATCATCCACTATCTGGGCCTGAAGGGCAAAGATCCCGGCCACCCTCACCTCTACAAGAACCTCGGCGAAAAGGGCTTTCGCGACGTCAGCCTCGAGGTGGGCCTCGACTGGCCAATCACCGCGATGGGTGCAAACTTCGGAGACATCGACAACGACGGCTACCTCGATGCCTACTTCGGAACCGGCGGGATGGCGTATGCGGGCCTCGTCCCCAACGTCATGCTCAAGAATATCGAGGGGCGCCGCTTCGAGGACGTGACCGATTCGTCACGCACCGGCCACCTTCAAAAAGGACACGGAGTCTCATTTGCCGACTGGGACTGCGACGGCGATCTCGACCTCTACATGGTCCTGGGCGGCGCTTATCCAGGCGACCAGTCCTTCAACGTCCTGTTCCAGAACCCGGGACACCATCACCACTGGCTGAAGGTCAAGCTCGTTGGGCGGCAGTCCAATCGCTCAGCCATCGGCGCCCAGATCCATGTCGAGCTGAAAGGGCACGACGGCAAGCCGCGGTCGGTTTTCCGGACAATCGGCAACAATGGCAGCTTCGGCGGCAATTCCCTGGTCGAGACGATCGGCATGGGAGATACCGCCCTAGCCGACCAGGTTACCGTGAGCTGGCCGGTAACCGGGAAGACCCAGGTGTTCCATAGCGTCGCCGCCGACCAGTTCATGGAGATCACGGAAGGGAGCGATGCGGTTCGCGTGATTCAGCAGAAGGCACTTGCCGTCCCTCCGCCGCCCGGCTGACCTTTGGATCAGCATGTCGGGGTGTCGCTGCGCCCCGGCGATCCCGGTGAACCGGCACGAGACGAGCTACCGCCGAACACGCAATGTACCGGTCGAAACGCGCAGTACAGCCCGAGCAACAGCCAGGCGAAGAGCCCGGCGATCGACCCCAGGAGACCCACCTGAAACGATCGCGGGCGATAAGTATAGACGAGGCGGTGCTGCCCGGCGGAGGCGATTGCCCCGCGCATTGCGACGTTCACCCGATAAATCGGTGCCGGATGATCGTCGATCGTGAGCTCCCAGCCGGGATAGTCGACATCCGCCAGAATGACCAATCCCGATGACTCGAGCGTGACGTCCAGAATTGCCTGCTGTGGGTCTGGGTAGCGCACCCTGACCGACTCGCTCTTTTTCGGCCGCTCGTGCGAGAGCTTCGACCTGACCTGGGCCAGGTCAGTGCGGCTCAGCCACGCCACTTCGCGGGGGTCGTAAAAATCCAGCGCCGGGTCGGTCCAGAACACGTCCCGGGGATAAAAGATCGCTTGCCTGTCCTCTGCTTTGACCTCGCCAGAGGGCCCGTCCACCGGTCTCAAGGCTCGCCGCGCTGTGCACGACCCACGAGCGAGGCATCTCGTGTTCGTTGCGCAGTACCTCGAAGTCCTGACTATGGGGCCATTCCTTCGCCTCTGCCTGGCCGCCTGGACCGCGAGAGCGGCCCTTCTCGGGATAGATCAATTCGCTCTCAAAGCGAAACGCGGCGGAAGCGTGGTGCCCGTCGCGCCAGCCGTTGGCCTTGGCGGGGACCACGAAATAACGTGTGTTCCACAGATCGTAGGCCCGGCGGGGATAGTAGACCACGCTCTCGCCCACTGCGATGCCGAGCGCTTTCGCGAGATCCGCACCGGCCACCGGTCGATAATAGCCCGAGAAGTACCAATCATATTCCAAAAGCTCCCCAACACCCGCGGAGTACGTATATTCGATTCCATAAGGGATGCCATACTTCGGCTGGATTGTAGCACGCTCCCACGCCACGAGATCGTGGACTCGATCGGACGACGTCGTCGTGTTCCAGGCCGGCGGGTTCCACGGCGGCATCCGATGCACGCGAAATGGGCCGGGAACCGCCTGGTCACGCTGCGCTTCCGCTTTTTCGATGATCTCCACGACTGCGGGCCGGGCTTCGAAGACTGATTGCGGGACGGTCATCACGCACCCCGAATTGGCGACCCCCAGGTCGAGCGCCATCAGGATCAAGGCAGCCGCGCCGGCTATCTGCGGACGCCTGGCAGCCAGAATGACCGGCGCCAGTCCCAGTCCGAGGACGAGGACACCATGACCCAGACCGCGCACGATCGCCCCATAGGCCTTGGCGGCAACGAGCGGCCCGAATTCCGCGGTGCGGTCGTACGTGCGAAATGCCGTCAGGATCGAGTGCTCTTGGGTCAAGACCCCTACGAGGACGCACATGCTGAAAGCGGTCAGAAACCCGATTGCGGCAATCGTTCGCTTCGAGCGGCCGGCGCAGCACTCGTCCCACCCCACGCCGGCCAGCGCGGCCAGGGCCAGCGACGTGAAAGTGAACAGCTTTGCCGGATACCGAAACCGCCCAAAGCCGGGTAAAAACGTTGCCATCCACCAGTAGATGCTGCCGTCGCCATCCTTGAGAAAGCCGTCCTCCCGGATCGTCAGCTCGGCGGGAAGATTGACCGGACCGAGCTCTGCAAGAAGGCGCGTGAGCCCCGGTAAAGGCACCATGGCGATGGCCGTGCGTGCCGCCCAGATCGGGCTCGTGTACTGCCCCAGGGCGCCCAGCAGGCTGACGACCGCGATCGCCGACAGCCAAACTCGCCACGAGGTTCCGTGCCGTGCCGCAAAGGCGGCTCGCTGCCAGGATGACGGTCATCCCTCCCATGTAAAGCGACGGCGCCCAGATCTTGGGATAGACGCCCGGTATCCGCATCACCTCGGGCCAGAAGCTATTCTGGCCGTAAAAACGGCCCGTCACATCGGGCCAGATCAACTCGGCCAGCCGGTACGGTTCGACGCTGTAGGCATAGATGTCGTGCGGACCGCCCCCCGCAACCCTCGTCGTCAGTTGGGTGAACTCGATGACCGCAAGGACCTGCGCCGCCGTCAGCGCCATCGCGACGAGCGCTGCCGTCACCAGACCGAGCCACATGGCCCCCAGAGGGCGTCGCCAGCCGCGCCGTCGCCAGTAATAGAGATAGAGGAAACCCACCCCGGCCAGGGTCCAGGCCAGGGCAACCGCCACGCCCATCCATGGCATCCATCTGAGCGGCGGAGCGTTTGGGCCGAGATGGCGTTCTCGCAGTTTCGGTAGAACCACGCCCAGCGCGACCGTTACGGCCGACCAGAGCAAAACGGCCGCGATCACGAGGACAGCGGAAAACACCGATCGCGCCCGAGGGCGCTCCGATTCTCGCGAATTCGGGCGCAGTTTTTTGGGGTTCTGTGCGTGCCCGACTAGAAGCCAGCCCCAAGGCGTAGCCAGCACCCGCTAACCCCAGGAGATAAGCCGATTGCACGTCACCGCCGAGCACTTGCATCGACAGCACGCAGGCCAGCTCGAAGAGCCCCCACCGTCGGCCAAGCCGAACCCAGCGATCAACCGCGTGCATCCCCAGGGGCAGCCACGCCGCCCCCACCAGGTAGATCACGTTGCAATACTGAAACAGGATCGGCTCGCCGAAGGTGTAACTCGAGCGCACCCAGCCCCGATCCGGCCCAGCTTATTCGCCACGATCGCAGCAGAATCAACGTCGCGATGAAGGCCAGCGCGGAGTGCATCACGACGTAAATCCGCGCGGCCCAGGCATAGGGCAACACGGCAAAGACGAGCTTGCCGGGATAGAGGACTGCGGCGGCTGGATTCCCCAGGAGCGGCATCCCGGCGTTTTCCTCGGGCTCCCAGAGCGGCCACCGGCCCTGGCTCCACTCCTTCTGTACCCGCTCGTAGAGCGGATAATAGAAATGACCCGCGTCCCGAAACCCGAACTGGTGGGCCTCCAAGAGAACTGGCCGATAAGAGAGCAGAAAGAGCGACGAGAAACAGAGGAGAATGAAGATGCCGGATGAATTCTTCACGAATCTCCTCCGGAGGTCCCTCATCGACATGATGAAGGTCGATCGCGGAATCACGAATGCGATTCTATGCCGGCTGGGCATATCTTGAGAATACCGCTCAATCGCGGTGAACTCGGATATGATGATCGGTGAATGACGAGTGCGGGATCGCATTCTTCACCGCCGGCATGTGGCAAGCGATGCAAAGTGCGGTCGGGTTGACCGGGCAGACCAGTCGCGCGAGCGGGCCAGACGACTCCGCCGGCGCTCCGCCACTCGAATGACCTTCCCGCCCCGACGGTCCGGAGTGGCACGTCAGGCACCTGCCCTCGTAGTGGTCCGAAGCGGTCGAGGCGTTTCGATGCGGATCGTGGCAGGTCGTGCAATCGAGCTGGTTCTGGCTTTCCGTGAAGCATCGGCTCCATGTGAGCGTCGTCGCCTGAAAGCGGACGGACGCTGGATCGCTGGGCAAGACGTCCCCACCGCGCGGGCTGTGGCACTGTCCGCACAGTTTCACGACCGGAAGCCCGGAGGCCACCGCCGGATTGACGATTGCCTTGTCCGGAAGGCCGGAATCGATCGCCAGCAGGTGGTTTCCACCAGGCCCGTGACACTTCTCGCAGCCAATTCCTCGGTCCGACGAGCACGGGCCGGACAGTTCGACGATCGCCCGCGGACTGGTGACGTGGCACAAGAGACAGCGCCGCACCCCGTCATCGCTGAGCGGCCGCCCCAGGAACTCCCCTGTCGCAGATGGGCGCTCGGTCTGCCCCGCGGTCACGCTCCAGTGCGGCTTGTTGAGGGCGGAATACCGTGAGAGACGAAGCTCGCGGCTCTGACCTTCCTGGTCGCGGCCAACCAGTGTCAACCCGCGATCTCCGGTGCCGAAGGCATACTGGACGATGGCACTCTTGATCTGCCCTTCGACATTCGTGCTCTGTTGCAACCGGCCGTCACCCATCCACTGGATTGTGTGCGTGACATCCGGACGGGCTGGATCGGAAAATGAGGGAGCGGGCAGCTCAAGATCCTTGAGCTCCCCGGCCCGGAAGAACGTGCGGGCGTGACGCGATCCTTGCTGAGCGTGGTAGATGGCGGAATGACATCGGACACAGCGCTCCGAGCCGACATAAGGCGCTGGCTCGGCGACGAGCGGGTTGTCGTCGCGAAAGGATCCGGCCTTTTCGCACGCGGCCTGCGCGTCGCCCTTGGCCCCTTCCTGGAGAAAGGCGCGGCTCAACATCCAGAAGGCTTCCTGATCGGGGCCGAGAGCGAGCATGCTGTTCAGCTCGTGCCTGGCTTCCCGGGGCCGCTGTGCGCAGGAGCACGCGGGCCATTTCTTTGGGCGGCACGATGGGTAGGGCGGCATCGCCCGGTCCGGCCGGTTGGTGCGTGCGAGCCTGCTGCCAGTACGCGATCGCACCGGGGACATCGTCACGATCGAGTTGAATTGCGCCCAGCAGGGCCTCCGCGCGGGCTTTCCAGCCCGGGCGGACAGCCAGGCGGCGGGCGATCTCGCCAGCCTCGGAAAGCCGGTCGCTCGCGGAGTAAGCCAGAGTCAGCTCCCAGAGCGTCTCTGCGTGGTCCGGCTCGGCCGAATGCGCTTGTTCCCAGACCTCTAACCCGGCCGCGGCGTTGCCGCTGCGCGTGAGCGCAATCCCCAGAAGGCAGAGATCGTCGGCCGCCATGGTCTGCGACCCGAGCCGGTCGTAGACCGCCATCGCGGTCGAGTCACGGCCCAGGCGAACCGATGCCCGGGCCAGGAGCCGCAGTGCGGCCGTGTCGTTGGCCGCTGATTTGAGTCGCCGGCGCGCCAGCCCCGCGGCCGTCTCCCAGTCGCCGCGGGCGTAGGCATCGAGCCCGCGCGCCAGCGGACCGGCGGACGACCGGCCCGAGAACCACCAGACGCCAGTGCCGATCAAACTCGCTAAGAGCGCGATCGACCCCAGGAATCTGACGAAACGGCTCACAGCTCGTCTCCCAGGCGGCCCCACGCCTGCGCTGCCCGGAGCCAGCCCAGTGTTTCGCAGATTGCGGCCATTCGCTTTCGCGCGGCGGCCAGGGCGGGCGCGTTCGTTTTCCCCGGCTCATCGTTGGGAAGACAATCCGCAAACGTGCCCTGCAACTGGGCGCGCGCCTCGTTCATCTCTTTGGTCCGCTTGCGGTGGGTCTGGGCCTCGTCGCGCAATCCGAGGCGCTCCTGTGCCAGCGCGAGTCGGTAGTGACACTTCGGCACGTAGGGATTGAGCTCTAGCGACTTGCTGAACGATGCCGCGGCGGCCTGCCAATCCCCCTTCTTTTCGTGAGCGACCCCGCGGTACATCCAGGTTTCGGCATCGTTGTCGGCACCCCGCGGAGGGTGCGCAAGCAAGGCGAGGAAGCCATCCAGCTCTCCTTCCTCCATGAGCATCGCGAGATAGTCGCGCCACGCCCTGACGTCACCGGGCCTGCCCTTCAGGCAAGCCTGAAAGTGCTGCGCAGCTCGATCGCGCCGTCCCAGGGCAAGCTCGGCGCGGGCGAGGGCGCGCAGGGCCTCCCAGTCGTCGGCCGCGGCGGCGACATAGCGCTCCAGGATCCCGATCGACTCCTTCTGAGCGACCCGCTCCAGCTCGGGCCGGATCCGCATCGCCAGGAGCACCGGCCGGTCCGCCGGAAAAGCGTGATCGTATGCCGCCCACATCACCGGGAAAGCATCCTCCCAGCGGTCTTCGATCGCATATAACTTCAACAGCTCCTGGCATCCATCGTGAAACAGGTCCTGGCCAACCGGATGGAGCGGATTCTCCGCGATCAGCTCGCGCCAGGCGGCTTCGGCGTCCTGGGCACGATCGAGCAAAAGATACGACTGCCCCTCACGGAGAAGGGCCTCGGCCTTCTGCGGATACCACGAAGGGACCTTGTGGAGCTCGCGGGCGCAGGCAAGCGGATCCCCACGGGCTGCCAGGACCCGCGCCAGTATCATCCGGGCCTCGCAGTCATGCGGTGACCGCCGCAAACGCGCGGCGCAGCGCCACCACTGCCTCGTTGTATTGCTCGCGACGGATCGCATTCGATATCGTCCGGAGATCGAGAACTGGCCGGCTGTCGCGCCAGTACCACCACACGTTGAAGACTAGAAGGGCGGCAAGAACGACGACCCTAACCACTCCCGCCGCGATTGACCCGGTGCCGCGACCGGACTGTGGCGCGGAGGCCGGCGTCGGCCGGGCGGCCGGCGCGGCATCTCGATCAGTCGGCGCGGCAACATCGGAGGTTGTGGTCATGAGCGATCAACCATGTGACTTGAGCCGCTTAAGAGCCGCCAGGCTGAGCGAATCTTGAGGGGAATGGCGCAGGACCTGCCGGTGCCAGGCACATGCCTCGTCGAAGCGGCCCATCTTTTCACGCAGGTCGGCCAGGTGCTGGTACAGCTCGGTATGAGGGGTCACTCCCAGGGTCTTGATCGAGAGGGTCTCGTAGTAGGCGCCACGCTGCTGATTGAAATCTTCCGCTGGAAAACTCGACGTCTCGTCGGGCTTGAATCGCTCGTAATACGACCCGCGCATTTCCTTGTAAGCGACCTTGTACGCCTCGTAGATCCGGTGGATTCGCTCGAACTCGGCGGTTTCACCCGCCACGCGGAGAACAAACAGAAGCTGGTTGCAGACCCCCCAATTGAATGGCTCGAAGGCGAAGGCGCGGCCATAGGCGGCGACCGCCCTCGGCCAGTCCTTGGCGATCTGTGCGATCATCCCTTCATGCTTGGCAAACCGAGGATCCACGGCCAGCTCTCTGGGCAGCCGGCAATACTCCTGCTCCAGCTTGTCGGCCTCGGATGCGTGGTACAACCCGTTCAGCCATGCATCCCAGGCCTCGGGAGAGCCGGGATGGCGCTCGAGCGCGCCCTTGAGCACCTCCAGACCCTCCTCGCTGCGGTTCACGCGGATCAGCGCCAGACCTAATGTCAAGTTGAGCGGAAGATTCTCAGGATGTGCTCGGACGAGCGGCTCGAACATGATCACCTGAGACAGCGGGTCTGGCCGTTCGATGTCGAGCCGGCACATCTCCAGGAGGATCTTCACGCGATCGCGGGGATCGGGCTCGACCTCGTGGAGCCGCATTCCCAGCCGGTGGGCTTCTTCCGTGCGACCCTCGGTGTCGAGCAGATCCACCAGCATCCAACCGGCTTCCGGAACGATCGGGTCCAGGTAGAGCGCCTCGTTCCACGAGGCCTCGGCCAGGTCGTACCGTTTTTCCTGGTAATGCGCCTTTCCCTCGAAGAACTTGACGAGCGCCGCCTGCTTGGGTGTGTCGGGACGAATCCCGCGGAGCTGCGCACAGCCCGTTCTGGCTGGGGGTTGCCCGGCTCGGTCGCCAGCTCAGCCATCAAGAGCCGGGCCCGGGGGTTGTTGGGATACACCTTGAGATAGCGTTCCAGGAGAGCCTGCGCCTGCTCGAAGCGGCGCACCCTCGCGAGCGCTCGGACTTCATTGAGGCTCGGCGCCCTGAAGTGCCAGTGCCAGATGCCCAGAGCGCAAATCGCACCGATCGGCAGGATCGCCAGCGCAATCAAGAGCGGATTACCGAACCGCCTGCTCATCAAAATCGCCCGGCCATCTCGATGTAGCCTTCCGCGAGTGCCAAGAAGCTGTGTATCGCGGGCAATGCGATTCGCCCGGGCATCGCCTCCTGTGTCCTTTGCCCGCGCTCGATCGATCGAGTCCCTGACTGGCTATTGCCCGCGCTCCCCAAAAACGCCATTCTCATACTGTATCGACTGCGGCACAAAGGATCTAGCAGGACTGACCGGTTCGATGGCTCAACCTGGCCTGGCCGTCGTGCAATCGTCTCGGCAGAGACGGGTGGTACTCGCCACCGTCGTGACGCTCGCTCTCGCCGGTTCCCTCGGGCTCTGGTTGCGCCAGGGCTCGCTGGCTCAAATCGAGCTCAAGCGCGTCCGCCGCGCGATTGCCGCCCGGCAGTTTGACAAAGCATCTCGATCGCTAGAGCACTGGCTCTCATCCGCGCCCGATTCGGCCGAGGCCCATTATCTCAGGGCGCAAATCGCCTGGGGTCAAAACGACCTGACCACCGCGTTTGACGAACTTTTGCGCGCCCGTGAGCTGGGCCATGACGCGCACGCGATCGACCGCCTCCGGGGACTACTCCTGGCACGAGGAAACCGGCCAGCCGAAGCCGAACCGCTCTTGCGGCGAGCATTCGAATCCTCGCGTCCTGTCGACCCCGAAGTCGCCGAAGCTCTGGCCCGGATTTATCTGGGATCGTTCGAGCTCGGCGAGGCCGCCTTTGTCCTCGACCGCTGGATGCGCGATATACCCGATGACGCACGTCCATTTCTCATGCAAAGCGAGATCGACATCCGAAATAATGCGGCACGCGAGGTGATCATCGCGCGGTTAAAAGAGGCACTCGCCCGCGATCCTGGTCTCGATCAGGCGCGGCTCGGGCTGGCTATGCAGCTTCGGCTTGACCTCCGTCATCTCGAGGCGGCTTCCGAGTACGACGCCTACTTCTGCCGCAAGCCCGATGATCCGCTGGGTTACCTCGGTGCGGGCCAAAACGCCCTGGAGATGGACGACCAGGCCGCGGCCCAGCGGCTCCTTGACCGTGCCCTCGCCCTGGCACCGAATGATTCCGAAGCGCTCGCAGGCCGCGGTACACTCGAGCTCCACCGCGGTCGCCTCGAAGCCGCACTCACGTACTTCGATAGGGCGATCCAGGCCGACCCGTTCGACCACTGGAACCGCTATCAGCGAATGTTGCTCCTTTCGAGGCTGGGCAGAAGGGACGAGGCGAACGCCGAACGCGTCGTCGTCGAACGGCTCAAGTCCGAGCACGCGCGATTCACCCAGATCGGCCGCGAACTGGTCCGCAACCCGCGCGACCCGGAGCTCCGGAGCGAGGCAGCCCAGTGGCTGATGAAGCACGGTCACGAGGACGAGGCCGTCGAATGGGCCAATCTGGTCCTCCGGTCCGATCCGGCTCATCCGGCGATGAATCGGCTGCTGGCTGATTTCTACCGGGCAAAAGGTCAAACTGGCCTGGCCAATTTTCACGAGGCCGGCGCCCTACGCCGTGGTGACAGCGCCTCGACCCCGTGAACGTTTATAGTGCGTAAGCCGGCCAGGCCTTGTCGCCGGGCCCAGTCGATGATTCAGCCCGCAGTTGTGTGAGTTCCTCTCTGATGCGATCGGCGTCGGCCGTCCGGCCAAGCTGGCGATAGACCGAGGCGAGACTGTACAGCACGCTGTACTGGCGGGGCGCACGCAACCTGGCTTCGGTGAGGTGGAAGAGAGCCCCTTCGCGGTCGTTACGTTGCAAGGCGAGCTTGGCGAGGCTCAAGTGCGGGTCAAAACTGCTCGGACCCCACTCGGCGGCCTGTTCGAAACACCGCCTTGCATCCTCGAACGATCCCTGGAGAAAGTGAACGTGTCCCAGCCGGTTCATCAGCTCAGGATCCGAGTCTTCTCGGAGCGCGGCCGTCAAGCGGCGGCCGGCTTCCTCGATGCGACCGCACTCGATCAGGTCATCCGCGAGATGACTCCAGAACAGACTACGAGAGAGCGGCATCTCTCGTAGATCCGGGTCGAGTTCGAGCACCCGCTCCAGCGCGAGCACGGCCGCTTGAGGGTTGCGGTCGTTGTGGTAGACGACCCCACGAACGGTGTAGCCGATGACGGCGCCGCTCTTGATGTTGCACAATCGATCGGCGAGCTTGACCACTTCCGCCGTGTTGTCTCGAGCAAGCTGAACGACCGCGAGCCTGCGGAGCGCGGTCACATTCTCGGGCCAGCGCGCCAGGATCTCGTCGTACACCGGAATCGCGTTCTCAGCATGAGGCCCGCGCACGAGCCCATAGGCCCGGATTTGCAGGTCGTTCTGCTCGAGTTTTCCCGCACGCCGAAAGTACGGCTCGGCGAGGTCGGCGTAATCGAGGCGACTCAGGCACCGAGCGGCCATGAGAGCCGCCTCGCGGCTCCATGGCTGCCGGTCCAGATGATCCAGGGCCCGCTCGAGCGAGCTAACCAGATCCCCCCTCGTATAGCAACGGCGAGCTTCCGAAATCGCGTCGGAACGGGTGACATTCCACCCCGTCAGGATCAACATCCCGACCAAGCTCAGCGCCAGGCCAACCGCGGCTTTCGAGCGCCGAGGGCGCGACCTCGGAAGACGGACCGTTCCCATGTTGAGGCTCAAAGCTGATCGGTACTGAACGCCTCGCCTCCGTCGGTCGTCGAGATGGCATACCACGGTTGGATGCTCACACTCGACTTGATGAACCGAACCGACCCATCCATGAACAGGACGTTGACCCCACCCGGGTGCTGCGAGCTGGCGTTGACCAACGTGATTGTGCCTCGTCCGTCGTTATTCTGGTCGGTATACTGGCAGGCGAACCGGTTGGGGAGATTCGTGTGCGAGTACACCATCTCCGAGCTCCACGCCCAGAACTCGCCCTTCCAGCCCCACGCCTGATTCCCGTTGATCGGCTGGGTCGCCCCGCAATCCCGGGCGTACTGCGCATCGGTCGTATACGAATTCGACGAGGCTTTCGCGGCAGTGTAATAGACCATCCCGAGCCCGTTCTTGCCGGGGAGGCCGTTCGGGCTGTTGCCCTTGACCCATTCGCTGAAGATCGCCGTCTGGCTCGTGCCGTCGGTAAACGTATTGATGCTCACGTACCGTAGCCGGAGGATGCCGTCCCAACTGGAGAGCGTGTACGCGGGACCGTTCATCTGCCAGGAGTAGTTGCCACCAACTGCGCCGTTAATGTAGCGGTTCAGCCCGATCTGGGACGGATAGTTGGAGGATCCCACGACCCTCGGAGATCCGTTGACCGCGTAGTTACTCGTCGAGCCGGGGTTGGCAACGTCTGACGGACACAACAGATACGCGAGCTGCGAGCAAAGCACCGTGGCCTGAATGTTCGCATACTGAGGCACGTTTCCCGGGTCGTTCCACCGTGCTCCAAAGCAATGATTCCAAGCATTGTAGGAAGATTGTTGCTCCATGAACGGAAGCAGACGGACATGCTGTGAGTAATTCTGGTGCGGCATCGGAACGTTGGCGCCGGCGTAGTTCTCTTCCTGATCGGTGTTGATCGGCGGCAAGAGCACGTTGGCGCTCACGTAGTTGGACATCCCGAGACCGATCTGTTTCAGATTGTTTGTACACTGCGCCCGCCGTGCTGCTTCGCGTGCCGCCTGGACGGCCGGCAACAGCAAAGCGATCAAGACTGCGATGATGGCGATGACCACCAGCAGCTCGATCAATGTAAATCCCTGGCGTTTTCGAGTCATGATCGGTTTCCTGAATAAAGGGCCGTTTGAAAGGAACCAGCGGATCGGCTTCTTGTGCCGATGATCAACAGGATGAATTCGACAAAAGACACCGGTTCACCCAACCCCACATAATACGAGGACACGGCTCACCAGCACAAGATGGCTGACGAGCCGTGTCCCTTGCCAGACATTCGGATTGTCCCAAACCTGGAGCGATTCGCTCAAAGCTGATCGGTGCTGAACGCCTCGCCGTTGTCGGGCGTCGCGATGGCATACCACGGTTGGATGCTCACACTCGACTTCACAAACCGGACCGACCCATCCATGAAGAGCACGTTGACCCCGCCCGGATGGTTCGAGCTGGCGTTGACCAAGGTGATGGTGCCTCGGCTGTCGTTGTTCTGGTCGGTGTACTGGCATGCATACCGATTCGGTAGGTTCGTGTGAGAATAGACCATCGTCGAGCTGAATGACCAGAACTCGCCCTTCCAACCCCAAGCCTGATTGGCGTTGATCGGCTGAGTCGCCCCGCAATCCCGAGCGAACTGCGCATCCATCGTATACGTGTTCGACGCGGCTTTCGCGGCGGTGTAATAGACCATCCCGAGATTGTTCCTGCCGGGCATTCCCGATGATTGAGACACGCCACTGGCCTTGACCCATTCGCTGAAAATCGCCGTTTGGCTCGTCCCGTCGGTAAATGTGTTGATGCTGACGTACCGCAGCCGAAGGATCGTATCCCAGCTCGACAGCGTGTACGCGGGACCGTTCATCTGCCAGGAGTAGTTGCCCCCCACCGCGCCGTTGATGTACCGGTTGAGCCCGATCTGGGAGGGATAGTTCGAGGATCCGACGGTCCTTGGGGCGTTGTTGACCGTGTAATAATCCGTCGAGCCGATACCGGTGGTGTCTGACGGACACAACAGATAGGCGAGCTGCATGCACATCACCGTGGCCTCGATCGTGGAATACTGGGGCACGTTGCCCGGGTCGTTCCATCGTGACCCGAAGCAATGATTCCACGCATTGTACGACTGTTGCTGCTCCATGAATGGGAGCAGCCGGACGTGCTGTGAGTAGTTCTGGTGCGGCATGATGCTCGTGCCGGCGTAGTTCCATTCCTGATCGGTGTTGATCGGCGGCAACATCACGTTAGAGGCAATGTAGTTGGACATGCCGAGCCCGATCTGTTTCAAGTTGTTTGTACACTGGGCCCGCCGTGCGGCTTCCCGTGCCGACTGGACAGCCGGCAAAAGCAACGCGATCAAGACCGCGATGATCGCGATCACCACCAGCAGCTCGATCAAAGTGAATCCCTGGCGTTTTCGAATCATGATCGGTTCCCTGAGATATGGGGTGATTTGAGCGGACCCCGCACATCCCCGCGATGTGCTAAAACGAAAAGAATGAATTGACATGCTTGCGCTGTGCCCGTGACCCGCAATGAACCGAAAGCCAGATCTTGGCGTTCCGATCTCGTGCTTTCGGATCGGGCTGGTTCTGGAAGAACTCGCTCTGCGACTTCGCCAGCGGACGAGCCGCCGTCTCCGTTGCGTTCCGATCCTTGTTCTGATCCGAAACGTCACTGCGTCGGATTCGTTGTCCGGCAAACAAACCAAGAAGCTCAACATGCCCAGCAACACTCACGAGGAGGCCAATCCCGAGTGTATGACTTGACGGATCTCTCACTTCCTGAAAAGAACAGAATTGAGGAAGAGCCCACCAACAGTCGATTGCTCTGGCACCGGCTTCACCGCACGGGCAACCGACTTCAGAAGAACGAAAGATCGTTCGCGAGCGTATGCGACTGGCGACCCGAAGTCAACGAAAATCTTCTCACTTTGATTACTTTACGCTGGACGTCGTCGCCAAGGCGGGTCAGGGTGGTCCGGCGTACTTCCACGAAGACCCGGTGTGAGCGGCCTGGCTTTGTTGACAGCTCGAACCGTGAACGAATCGGCCTGGTTGCGAGCGACCTGGGGACAGCCCGCCCTTGGGCGTCTGACCCGCGAAATCGGCGGTAATCGAACCCGCTCAGGCAGGCAGTAGCCGCCCGGAGCGCGGCTACCCGGCTCCGTGGCTGCGGGCCCAATCGATCCAGGGCTCGCTTCAGCCAGAGAGCCAGGTCTTCACTCGGTTGTGAAGCTCAGAGCTGATCGCTGCTGAACGCTTCGCCGTTGTCGGGTGTCGAGATGGCATACCAGGGTACGAGGCTCACGCTCGATTTCACGAACCGCACCGAACCATCCATGAACAGCACGTTCACGCCACCCGGATGCTGCGAGCTGGCGTTCACCAGGGTGATCGTGCCTCGGCCGTCGTTGTTCTGGTCGGTATACTGGCAGGCAAACCGGTTCGGAAGATTCGTGTGCGAATACACCATCTCCGAGCTCCACGCCCAGAACTCGCCCTTCCAGCCCCACGCCTGATTCCCGTTGACCGGCTGCGTCGCCCCGCAATCCCGGGCATATTGTTGATCGCTCGTATACTGATTCGACGACGCTTTCGCGGCGGTGTAGTAAACCATCCCGAGCCCGTTCTTGCCGGGCAGTCCATTCGGGCTGTTGCCCTTGACCCATTCGCTGAAAATCGCCGTCTGGCTCGTTCCGTCCGTGAAGTTATTGATGCCGATGAATCGCAGGCGAAGGACCGTGTCCCAGCTCGACAAGGTGTACGCCGGACCGTTCATCTGCCAGGAGTAGTTGCCACCCGATGATGCTCCGTTGATGTATCGGTTGAGCCCGATCTGGGACGGATAGTTGGAAGATCCGACGACCCTTGGAGATCCGTTGACCGCATAGTTACTCGTCGAGCCGGGATTGGCAACGTCTGACGGGCACAACAGATACGAAAGTTGCGAGCAAAGGACCGTGGCCTGAATGTTCGCATACTGAGGCACGTTTCCCGGGTCGTTCCACCGTGCTCCAAAGCAATGATTCCAGGCGTTGTAGGACGCCTGTTGCTCCATGAACGGCAGCAGCCGAACGTGCTGCGAGTAGTTCTGGTGCGGGCCGATGTTGTTACCATTGGCATCCTCCTGCTGATCGGTGTTGATCGGCGGCAAGAGGGTGTTGGCGCTCGCGTAATTATTCATCCCGAGCCCAATCTGCTTCAGATTGTTTGTGCACTGGGCCCGCCGTGCGGCTTCGCGGGCCGCCTGGACGGCGGGCAACAAGAGCGCGATCAAAACTGCGATGATGGCGATCACCACCAGCAGCTCGATCAATGTGAATCCTTGGCGTTTTCGAATCATGATCGGTTCCCTGAATACGGGGCCATTTGAAGGGAGCTGGCAGATCGCCTTGCCGACTTGATGAGGACGATGATTCCGAGAGAAGACAGGGGCTCTCGCAGCACCGCACGAGAAGAGGACGCTGCCCACCGGTCCACGATTGGCCGGTGAGCGGTGTCCCCGCGAGGAAAAGTCAAATTCTCCCGAACCGGGAGCGTCTGGCTCAAAGCTGATCGGTACTGAACGCTTCGCCGCCGTCGGTCGTTGAGATGGCATACCACGGTTGGATGCTCACACTCGACTTCACGAACCGCACCGAACCATCCATGAACAACACGTTCACCCCACCCGGATGCTGCGAGCTGGCGTTGACCAACGTGATTGTGCCTCGCCCGTCGTTATTCTGGTCGGTATACTGGCAGGCGAACCGGTTGGGGAGATTCGTGTGCGAGTACACCATCTCCGAGCTCCACGCCCAGAACTCGCCCTTCCAGCCCCACGCCTGATTCCCGTTGATCGGCTGGGTCGCCCCGCAATCCCGGGCAAACATGGCATCGATCGTATACGAATTCGACGAGGCTTTCGCGGCGGTGTAATACACCATCCCGAGCCCGTTCTTGCCGGGGAGTCCGTTCGGGCTGTTGCCCTTCACCCATTCGCTGAAGATCGCCGTCTGGCTCGTTCCGTCAGTAAATGTGTTGATGCTGACGTAGCGCAGCCGAAGGATTGTATCCCAGCTAGAGAGCGTGTACGCCGGACCGTTCATCTGCCAGGAGTAGTTGCCACCAACTGCGCCGTTAATGTAGCGGTTGAGCCCGATCTGGGACGGATAGTTGGACGATCCCACGACCCTCGGAGATCCGTTGACCGCGTAGTTACTCGTCGAGCCGGGGTTGGCAACGTCTGACGGACACAACAGATACGCGAGCTGCGAGCAAAGCACCGTGGCCTGGATATTCGAGTACTGAGGCACGTTTCCCGGGTCGTTCCACCGTGCTCCGAAGCAATGATTCCAGGCATTATAGGAAGACTGCTGCTCCATGAAGGGAAGCAGCCGCACGTGCTGTGAATAATTCTGGTGAGGCATGATGGACTGCTGAGCGTAGTTCCACTCCTGATCGGTGTTGACCGGCGGCAAGAGCACGTTGGCGCTCACATAGTTGGACATCCCGAGCCCAATCTGCTTGAGATTGTTTGTGCACTGGGCTCGCCTGGCTGCCTCGCGTGCGGCCTGCACGGCAGGCAACAGCAAGGCGATCAAGACTGCGATGATGGCGATCACCACCAGCAGCTCGATCAATGTGAATCCCTGGCGCTTTCGAAATCATAAAACGGTTCCCTCGATACGGGGCCTTCAAACGGAGCCCGCACATCGCCATGATGTGCTAAAACGAGAATGATGAATCGATCTCCTGCGCACTGCGATCGCCGGATTCCTGACGAGCCGAAACTTACTTCTTGGGGGCAGGACTCGGCGTCGACGTTGGGGCCTGGTCCTTCGGATTGGGCATGTTCTTGAAGAACTCTTCCTGCGTCTTGGGCTGGGGCGGGATGTTGACCTTCTTCGCATCGGGATTCACCGGACCCGCATCCTGCTTCTCGCCCGCAACCTTGGCTGCGTCGGATTCGTTGTCCGCCCCACAACCCACCACGCCCAGCATGCCGACGACCACGAACGCCCCAGCCAATCCCCGGATGTACGACTTCACGGGTGTCTCGCTTCCTGGAAAAAAGTAAAAGAAGAAGAATACACCGATCGTGGGTTGCTGATACGCCCTTCGGCCGCACCAGCAACCGACCCCCGCAAGATGAGGGGTCTTCTCGCCCTGACCGCGATTTCCCTTGCCCTTCTCGACCTGAGAAGTGAGATATCCGGAGTGGGAGAAGGCGCTCACAATCGCCCCCAACTTGACCCCGAAAACCCTGGAATTGAACGAGCCTCCCTCGGCGCCGAAAGAAGTCGAACAGCCCGCGGAGGGCTCCGGCACCGACGATCGAGAATGTGCTCTCGGCGCCGGACCGTGGTCCCCGCACTTACGAAGATCGAGTGAAGACGGAAAAATCTTCACTGAGGGTATGCGACTCATCCCGCCACGTCAACAAAAATCTTGTCGGCTTCATGTCTCTCGAGAAAATGGCCGGTTCGCTGACCTCACTTCGCCGTCTTTCCCATGCACGAATTGTACCGCGATCGCGTCGCCCGGGAGCCGCGAGCCTTTGTGTGGCCGCGGCCGTATCTGCTACAATCCGCAAAGACGGGTTTCTTGGTCCCGGCCAGCGGATTCAGGAACGAGTTGCCCAACCGATCAACCGGCACGCAACGGCGCCACGTCCGGACTACCGATCTTGCCGGCAATGTGGTCGAGGGGATTCTCGCCTGAGTCGAGGAAGACATGGAATGCCTCTAGCGCTCCGGAGTATTCTATGGCCGCGGCCCAAGGTCGCGGCCGTACTGGGCATCCTGATCCCCGTCGTGGCCGGTGTGGCGCTTTATCGCTGGTATGGTGCAGGCAAGGGAATCTGGTCGCCCGCTCGGATTCCGCTCATCCACCACACCAGCATCTCGGTCGTCCCCGGGATCTATCTCCTGGGCGCCATGTCGCCGTCAGCCGTCTACGTGATCGAGACGTCCAAGGGCCTGGTGCTGGTCGATTCAGGCCTTGACAGCGACGCCAACCTTCTCAAATGGGAGATGACCAAGCTCGGTCTCGACTGGAAGCGCGTGCTGCGCCATTTTGCTGACACACGCTCATGCCGACCATTCCGGCGGCGCGGAGTGGCTGCGGGGGTCGACGGGGGCCACGGTTTACGCCGGGGCAGGCGACGTGGGTGTCATCAAGGCCGGCGCGCTGCGCCGGGCGTTTTTCAGCACCTTTTACATGCCCGGCCACGAACCGCACCCGACGACGGTCGACGTTGCACTCAAGGGAGACGAAAGGCTGGCGTTCGGCGAGGTCGAGATCCAGGCTCTGGCGATGCCGGGCCACACGCCCGGCAGCATGTGCTATCTGCTCGAACGAACGGGCCTGCGCGCGCTCTTCGCCGGGGACGTGATCATGATGTTGCGCGGTGATCCCCAGCCGCGCAGCGAGCTGAGAAAACCTCTGGGTACCTATTCCGCCTACTTGTCGCCCCGTTACCGGGGCGACGCCAGGGACTCGCTCACCTCCCTGCGGCGGCTCCGAGCCATGCCGGTTCCGTCGCTGGTGTTGCCGGGCCACCCGGCCGCTGATCAAGCTCCGCAGAGTCCGTGCCTGTCGCAGGACCGATGGGAAGTGCTGCTCGACCAGGGAATCCGCGCGATGGAAACGCTGCTGGCTCGCTACGCGGCAGACGGCGCTGATTTCCTGGACGGAAATCCCAAGGAGATCTTGCCGGAAATGGACTACCTGGGCGACTTTCGGGGCTCGGCCGTCTACGGTTTGTGCGCGTCGAAACGGTTCTTCGTGGTTGGCGCCCCGGCAGGCACCGGCTTCCTGGAGTTCCTGAATGAGCGGCAGAAGCAGCTTGGCCGGACTCCGCTCTCCCCGACCGCCCTTTTGCTCACATCCTTTAACGAAAGCGGCACGGCGGCGATCACGGAGCTCGTCGAGAAGTGCCGCACCGAAATCGTGGTGGGCGCCGCGGGAATCGAAAAGATCAAGGAATCCTGTCCACCGGGGGCGGTCATCGTGAGCGCGGACGACCTGGCCGCCAAGGGGTGGTTCCCGGGCAAGGCCATACCGCTAGAGGGACCGGGCATCGCGCCCTTGGTCTACCTCGTGCCCTGGTCGGGAAAAAACGTGCTGTTTTCCGGGCGGATCCCCGCAAAGGTCACTCAACGTTCCGGCGAACGCCTGATCTCGGAGCTGTCGCCCTCGGTAGACGATGTCCGGAGCTACTTCGCGTCTCTGCGCCGGCTCCAGGAAATCAAGCCGGACGTGTGGCTCCCGGCGACCTCAACCGACGATCAGAACGCAAACCTGTACGACAACGACTGGGAACGAGTGATTGAAGACAACCTGCTCGTCGTGAAAGTGATTGTTTCCCACTAGAGATCGAGGCTCATGGCGGATCTTGATCGGGCGGAGCGCCCCGTTCTGGTTCTGGATTTCGGCGCACAGTACGTCCAGCTCATCGCGCGGCGGGTGCGGGAGCGGCATGCGTTCGCCCGGATCGTGAGACACGACATCACGGGAGAGCGGATTGCGGAGCTCGATCCGCTGGCCCTGATCCTCTCCGGAGGGCCGGCCAGCGTCTACGAGCCAGGTGCTCCGCACTGCGATCCGGCCATTTTCAGCTCAGGTATTCCGATCCTGGGCATCTGTTACGGCATGCAACTCATATGCGAGGCGATGGGAGTGCGTGTCCAACCAAACCTGGCTCGGGGCGAGTTCGGGCGGACCCTGTGCCGGGTGCTGGACCCGGCCGAGCCGCTGTTTCACGACGTACCGCGCGAGTCGGACGTCTGGATGAGCCATGGCGACGAGATTCGCGATCCGGGCGAGTTCCTCCCGCTGGCAGCCACGCCGACCTGCCCCGTCGCCGCCGTGCGGCATCGGCGGCTGCCGATCTACGGCCTCCAGTTTCACCCCGAGGTCGCTCACACGGCCTACGGCTCGGTCGTTCTGGGCAATTTCCTGGACCGGATCGCCGGCAACAGGCGCACCTGGACGATGGGTAAGTTCATCGAGCGATCGGTGGACGAGGTCAGCCGCCGGGTCGGGCCGTCCGACCGGGTTGTGTGCGGCCTCTCCGGCGGGGTTGATTCCGCGGTGTGCGCGGCCCTTCTGGCCAAGGCGATTGAGCGGCGGGTGGTCTGCGTATTCGTGGACACGGGGCTCTTGAGGCGCGGCGAGCGGGACGCGGTCGCCGCCGCATTCGCGGCACGAACCGATCTCGAGCTCAATATGGTCGACGCCGGCGACAAGTTTCTCGAAGCCCTCAAGGGCGTGGTCGACCCGCAGGAGAAGCGGCGGCGCATCGGCCATGTCTTCATCGAGGTGTTTCGCGAGGCGGCCCGATCGATCGAAAGCGCTCGGTACCTGGCACAGGGGACGCTTTATCCCGACGTGATCGAGAGCGGTGGAGTGCCCGACGGCCCGACCGCGACGATCAAGATCCACCACAACGTGGGCGGCCTGCCCGATCAGCTCGGCTTCGAGCTGATCGAGCCCTTGCGCGACCTCTTCAAGGATGAGGTCCGCCGGCTGGGAATCGAGCTGGGGCTGCCGGACTCGTTGATCTGGCGCCACCCGTTTCCCGGTCCGGGACTGGCCGTCCGCTGCCTGGGCGAGGTCACCGCCCCGCGGCTGGAGATCCTGCGGCAGGCCGATGCGATCTTTCTCGACGAACTCACGAATGCCGGGCTCGATCGATCGGTCGCCCAGGCATTCGCCGTCCTCCTGCCGGTGCAGGCCGTTGGCGTCATGGGCGACGCCCGCACTTACGAAAGCGTGATCGCTCTTCGCGCCGTCGCGACCGACGACTTCATGACCGCCGACTGGTCCCGGCTCAGCCTCGACCTCTTGGCGCGGACCTCCAGCCGGATCACCAACAGCGTGAAAGGGGTCAACAGGGTCGTGTACGACATCACCAGCAAGCCACCCGGCACGATCGAGTGGGAATGAACGAGTCGTCGACTGGCATTGCAACTTTCGGAAATCGTCGAAACCTGCACGGGAGAATTCTTGATGCGCGGAATCATCAGCATCGTGATCGGCCTCGTTTTCATCGTCGGTGGGCTCTCCGGCAAGATGGTCATGAGAGGAACCGAAAGCGGTTACGGCCTGGCCGTGATCGGCGTCGTCTTGATCGGTATCGGGGTCTTTCGCATGACGCGCAAGGTTTGATCGCAGTCAGGCGAAGCCGTTATGCTCCGGAAGAGGCCCGACGGGGGGATCTTTGACGGCGCCGACGGTACTTTTGGGCGGATCAATGCCGTTTTTGCCAACCTCTGTTGGAACGAAGCCGGTCTTGGGATAGATTCATAGACGATCGTCAAGCACGGCGTGGCCAAAGGACGGTTTCACAAAGGACACCAATCCATGCAGCGAATCTCGTTGCGTATCGTCGCGATATTTGTCACGGCGGCTTGCGCGGTGGCGTCGCCGGTGCGAGGCGAGACCCGGACGCTGGCGCGATGTGGCGCCGGGTTTCTCGAGGAGGTCGACGGCTACCGCGTCCTCCATGTCAAGGGCGAGCCGTATGAGATGGGCTATCAGCAGGGTGCCTTGCTTCGCAACGACATCCGCGAGAGCATTCGATTCCTGTTCGAGGTCAAGGCCAAGGAGATCAAGCTCGAGCTGGGGGGCGTGAAGCTGCTCGATCCCAAGCGGGCGATCCAGGGGATCGCCAGCCGCCAACGAAGGTTCATGCCGGAGCGTTTCTTCGACGAGATGCGGGGCATCGCCGACGGCGCCGGGCTGGACGTGCAGGACGTCATCATCGCCAACTTCATTCCCGAACTGTTCCACTGTTCCGGATTCGCCATCAGCGGGTCGGCGACCAAGGACGGAACGCTCTACCATGGCCGGATTCTCGACTACGGGTGTGACTGGCGTCTTCAGGAGCACGCCGTGCTCACCGTGGCCCATCCGCGCGGCAAGATTCCGTTCGTCAACGTGACCTATGCGGGATTCGTCGGCTCGGTGACGGGCATGAACGCCGAGCGGATCTCGATCGGCGAGATGGGCGGCCGGGGAATGGGCCACTGGGATGGCGTGCCGATGGCCTTCCTGGTGCGGATGGTGCTCGAGGAAGCCGACACGCTCGCCCGGGGCATTGCGGTCTTTCATGACAACCCGCGCACCTGCGAATACTACTTCGTCCTGGCCGAGGGACAGACCGGCAGGGCGGTTGGGATGGAAGCGTCCTGGAACACGTTTGGCGTGGTGGGAATGGGTGAAAGCCATCCCAGGCTGCCCCACGCGCTCAAAGACGCGGTCGTGCTCTCGGCGGGCGACCGATACACCGAGCTGGTCAAGCGGGTGGAGAAGGGTCATGGAACCTTTGACGCGAAGGCGGCCCGGCACTTGATGGATCGTCCGGTGGCGATGAAGTCGAACCTGCACAGCGTCCTGTTCGAGACCACGACGAGCCGGTTTTGGGTCGCCAACGCGTCGAAGGACGGCAAGCCCGCCTCGGACCAGCCGTACCACGCGTTTCAGTTGAGCGAGCTTCTCAACCACCAGGCCGATCGGTCGTCGCCGGAGCTGCCTGCTCCCCCGGCCGCGCCGGTCCGGGAAGCCAGTCGAGACGATGCGACGCGCGGCGGGCCCTGATTCTCGACGAGCAGCGAGTGTTTGAACCACGATCGAGCGAGTGACTTCGGGGGGACCATTTTGATGCGCACGATGGTGACTGCCGCGGCCTTGATCGCCGCCCTTCTTGCCGGCTCGCAGACGCCGGTCAAAGAGACCAAGAAAATCGCCCTCCAGACCAAGGAGGGAGTGGCGGCGGTCAAGGGAGAGTGGAAGTACCACAACGTGAAGATCGTCGAGGTCGATGGCAAGGACCCTGACGGTCAGCCCAACAAGACTTACAACATCGAGCCCAAGGCGTTCGGCGCCGATTTCGACGACAGCAAATGGGAAACCGTTGACCCCGAGACTCTGAGGAAAGCCCGCTCCACAGGCCAGATCTGCTTCTGCTGGTACCGGATCAAGATCACAATCCCGCCCGAAGCCGAAGGCAAGTCCGTCTTTTTCCAGACGACCGTCGACGACTACGGCGAGATCTGGGTCGACGGCAAGCTGCCTCGCACGCCAGGAAAAGGCGGCGAAGCGGTTGTGGCCGGCTTCAATACGCCCAATCGCGTCGAGCTCAAGGATCCCAAGCCCGGCAAGGTCTACCAGATCGCCGTCTTCGCCATCAACGGACCGATCTCGGCGGCTCCGTCCAACTGGCTGTTCCTGAACAACACGATGCTCGAAATCGTCGATAAGAAATGACGCTCCTGGATACGAACCTGGGCGCGGGCACCCTGCCCCGGCGCCGCGGCAAGGTGCGCGACGTGTACGATCTGGGCGACCGGCTCCTCCTGGTCGCGACCGATCGCATCAGTGCGTTTGATTGGGTCATGCCCAGCGGCATCCCCGACAAGGGGCGAGTCTTGACGGGGCTCAGCACCTACTGGTTCGCGTTCCTGAATGTCCCCAACCACCTGATCGCCACCGACGCGGTCGAGGCCGGGATCAGCCTGACTCCGGAGGAAGCTGTTGCGCTTGAGGGCCGGTCGATGGTGGTGCGGAAGGCCCGGGTTGTGCCGTTTGAGTGCGTGGTGCGGGGATACCTGGCCGGCAGCGCCTGGAAAGAATACCGCGCCAGCCGGTCGATGTGCGGCATCGCTTTGCCGCCTGGTCTCAAGGAGAGCGACCCGATCGGCCCGCTCTTCACACCGGCCACCAAGGCCGAGACGGGGCACGACGAGAATATCTCGCTCGACGCGATGGTGGCAGCGGTCGGCAAGGAGGTCGCACTTGCGGTACAATCGCTGAGCATGGAGGTCTATCGGGTCGCTGCCGGGCACGCGCTGGGACGCGGGCTGATTCTCGCTGATACCAAGCTCGAGTGGGGCTTCGACGAGAAAACGGGAGAGCTTCTGCTGGTGGACGAGGTGCTCACATCCGACAGCTCGCGGTACTGGCCGGCTGATTCCTACTCGCCGGGCGGCCCGCAGCCGTCGTTTGACAAGCAGTTCGTGCGCGACTGGCTCGAGACCACCGGCTGGGACAAGGCCAGCCCGCCGCCGAAGCTTCCCGACGACGTCGTGGCCAGGACGCGCGAGAAGTACGTGGAGGCATTCGAGCGGCTCACGGGAGAAGAGTTCCGATGGAAGTAACCATGTCATGCTCCGATACTTGACCGCCGGTGAATCGCACGGGCCGGCACTCACCGCAATCGTGGAAGGCTATCCGGCAGGCATCACGCTCGACACCGGCCTGATCGACGGCGAGCTGAAGCGTCGCCAAGGGGGCTACGGACGGGGCAAGCGCCAGGAGATCGAGACCGATCGCGTGATCGTGGAATCGGGCACGTATCACGGGGTGACGACCGGCGGGCCAATCACCCTGCGGTTGATGAACAAGGACGCCAAGCTCGAGCGGCTCACCGAGCCGGCCGCTCCCCGCGGCGGGCATATCGACCTGGCCGGGGCGATCAACTATCAAACCGGGATCCGCCAGGTGCTCGAGCGCGCCAGTGCCGAGAGACGGCGCTGCGGGTCGCCGCCGGCGGTCTGGCCAAGCTGCTTCTTGAGGAGCTGGGAATCACGGTGTTCGGCTACGTGCGCGAGATCGGGGGCATTCCCGCACCCCCTCTGTCGATGGATCCCGCGGTTCGAGATTCAAGCCCGGTCTACACGCTGAACCCGGGCGCCGACCCCGCGATTGTGGCGGCCATCGATCGAGCGAAGGATGCTGGAGACACCCTCGGCGGGGTGGTCGAAACGATCGTGACCGGCTGCCCGATCGGCCTGGGAAGTCACGCCCAGTGGGACCGCAAGCTCGATGCCCGGCTGGCGGCCGCGGTGATGAGCGTGCAGGCGATCAAGGCCGTGGAGGTCGGCCTGGGAATCGAGGCCGCCCGGCGGCCCGGGTCGAAGGTGATGGACCCGTACGCTTACGAGCCGGCGCATCCGGCCGACGATCGCCGGTATGGTTTCCGTCGTCCCACCAACAACGCCGGCGGCATCGAGGGTGGCACGTCCAACGGCGAGCCGATCGTGATCCGGGCGGCCAAGAAGCCGATCAGCACCCTGGCCGCGCGCGGGCCGTCGATCAACATGGCGACCAAGGCTCCCGAGCCCGCATCTTACGAGCGATCGGACATCTGTGCCGTACCCGCGGCCAGCGTGATCGTCGAGAACGTCGTGGCGTTCGAGATCGCCTCGGCCGTGGTCGAGAAATACGTCGGCACCAGCCTCGAGGCGGTCCGTGCCGCCATGGGCGCGATCCACGAGCTCAATCGCGAGCGGCTCGCGCATTGGGGCGATGCCGAAATAAGATCGGACCCCCCTCCCTGATTCGTCACAGCGTCACAGCCTTGCGGGCATTGGACTCACGTGTGACGCCGGGGGAAGATCCAGCTAAGCCGTCTGATGCACTTCCAAGGAGAGACAAATGCAGAAGCGTAAACTCGGGAACAGCACCCTGGAAGTCTCGGCCCTCGGGCTCGGCTGCATGGGCATGAGCTTCGGCTACGGCCCGGCCATGGACCATCAGGAGGCAATCTCGCTGATCCGGACGGCCGTCGAACGCGGTGTCACGTTCTTCGACACCGCCGAGGTCTACGGCCCATTCACGAACGAGGTGCTGGTGGGCGAGGCCCTCGCCCCGTTTTGCGGGCAGGTGGTCATCGCCACCAAGTTCGGGTTCGACCTCGACCCGAAGCTCGACCCCCGCGGCATGAAGGGGCCGCCAGGCCTGAACAGCCGGCCCGAGCACATCAAGCAGGCCGCCGAGGGATCGCTCAAACGGCTCAAGGTCGACGCCATCGACCTGTTCTATCAGCACCGTGTCGACCCCGACGTGCCCATCGAAGATGTGGCCGGAGCCGTGCAGGCGCTGATTCAGGCGGGCAAGGTCAAGCACTTCGGCCTCTCCGAAGCGGGCGCACGCACCATCCGCCGGGCCCACGCCGTCCAGCCGGTCGCCGCCCTTCAGAGCGAATACTCACTCTGGACGAGGGGCCCGGAGGCCGAGGTGCTGCCGACGCTCGAGGAGCTGGGCATCGGCTTCGTCCCGTTCAGCCCGCTGGGCAAGGGCTTCCTCACCGGGAAAATGGATGAGAATACCAAGCTCGCCAGCTCCGACTTCCGCAGCACCATCCCCCGGTTCACGCCGGAGGCGATGAAAGCGAACTCGGCCCTCGTCGACCTGCTCGGCAAGGTCGCCAAAGAAAAGCAGGCGACACCGGCCCAGATTGCCCTGGCCTGGCTGCTTGCCCAGAAGCCCTGGATTGTGCCCATCCCTGGCACCACGAAGCTGCATCGCCTGGAGGAGAACCTCGGGGCGGCGAACGTCGAGCTGACGGCAGACGACCTCCGCGAGATCGAGGCCGCGGCGTCCAAGATCACCGTGCAAGGGGCCCGGTATCCTGAGCACCTGGAGCGGATGACCGGTCGCTAATTCAAACCTCATCTCAACATCCGGAGGTTCCCATGGAAATCAAGAGAATTGGCTCACAGCCTTCCGGCAAAGGGCCGGCCGACTGGTTCACCGGCTCCGTCCGCATCGACCCGCTGTTCCAACCGCACGCTCCGGCACGCGCGGCCGGTGCCAGCGTCACCTTCGAGCCCGGAGCCCGGACGGCCTGGCACACCCACCCGCTGGGGCAGACCCTGATCATCACGGCCGGTTGCGGCTGGGTCCAGCGGGAGGGCGGCCCGGTCGCGGAGGTTCATCCCGGCGACGTGGTCTGGTTCCCGCCGGGCCAGAAGCATTGGCACGGTGCCGCGCCGACCACGGCCATGACGCATATCGCCATCCAGGAACAGCTCGACGGCAAGGTCGTCGATTGGCTGGAGTGTGTGAGCGACGAACAGTACCGCAAGTGAGGCACAAATCCCGTTTTCGGGTCGATGGCGCAAACGTTGATTCTAATGACATCCGGAGTGATGGCACTCTGGACGATGTCAACGTCCGATGCGTCGTTTTGGCGAATCGGCCGGAGGGATCGCTTCCCAATCGAGGAGATCATTCCCATGGCCATTCCGAAGGACTACCAGCGGCTCGAGAACAGCACCCGGCACATTCTGCCCAATGCAAGACGGATGAGACCGGCCGCTCCGGATGAAGCAATCTCGGTCACCATCGCTGTACGGCGACGGCCCGGAGGGCCGCCGATGCCCAGCCAAGAGGAGTGGGCGACAACGCCCCCAGGAAAGCGCCGGTACGTCACGACCGAAGTATTCACAGCGAACTACGGCGCCGCCCCGGTCGATCTCGATCTCGTCGCGGACTTTGCCGCGAGGCACGGCCTCAAGGTCGTCGAGAAGAACGCCGCACAGCGGCTCGTGATCGCGGCCGGCAAGGTCTCGCAAGTCAACGAGGCGTTCGCGGTGGAACTGGGACACTACGAGGTCGAGCACCCGGCCAGAAGGGAACACAAACGAATGGAAGGCGACGCCCGGCCCGCCGAGCCGGAGCGTGAGGCCTATCGAGGCTACGAAGGCGAGGTGCACATCCCGGTGGACGTCGCGGGCGTCGTGGAAGGCGTGTTCGGCCTCGACAATCGCCGCATGGCGCGCCGGGCCGTTCCCACCGTGCCGTTTCCCGTGATCACGCCGCTCACGCCTCCCCAGGTCGCCGCACTGTATGACTTCCCGAGACCGCCGCATCACATCGGCAAAGAGACGATCGGGCTCCTGGAGTTCAGCGATCCGTCGGTCGGCACATGCGGGTACCTACCGGCCGACATCAACGCCTACTTCACAACTTCGCTCGGCATCGGTCCCGGGCTCGTCACGCCGACACTCACGGACATCAGCGTCAACGGAGCGACCAACTCGCCGGGGTCGGGAAGCTCCTTCAACGCAGACGCCGAGGTGGCCCTCGACATCGAGGTCTCCGCAGCGGTCGCCCAAGGGGCGCACATCGCCGTTTATTTCTCCACGTGGGACGAAAACGGATGGTTCCTGGCCGTCAAACGGGCCGTGCATCCTCATCCCGGAGAGCCGAGGCCGTCGGTTCTATCCATCAGTTGGATCTGGCCCGAGTTCTTCAGCCTGGCCCACCTCGCCTGGACTCCGGCCGCGATGACCGCGGTGAACGCCGCCTTTCACGAAGCCGCGTTGTTCGGAATGACGGTCCTGGCGGCTTCCGGCGACGATGGATCAAACTGCAACGTCGGGGACGGCAAGGCCCACTGCTATTATCCCCAGACGGACCCCTGGGTCACGACGTGTGGCGGCACCACGATCGGAAACGTCTCCGGCTCGTCGTTCACCGAGATCACCTGGAACGACAACGGCATCACCGGCGGCGGGATCAGCGACTTCTTTGATTTGCCGCACTGGCAGCGGCACGCCAACGTGCCTCTTTCAGTCAACCCCGGGCATCGCAAGGGCCGCGGCATCCCCGACATCGCGGGCTATGCCAACGGGTACCAGATCGTACTAGAAGGGTCGAGCTCCGGCCCGTGGTGGGGTACCAGCGAGACTGCCCCGCTCTACGCCGGACTGATCGCGATCATCAACGCCCACCTGGGCGAACGCGTCGGATACTTGAACCCCACTTTCTACTCTCACCGCGCGGCGGAGATCTTCCGCGACATCGCCGACGAACGCACCAACGCCACCGGCGGGGCGCCCGGGTACCTCTCGGTACCAGGGTGGGGACGCGTGCACAGGTTTGGGCGTGATCAAAGGCATGGCGCTCTTGAAACTGCTCCATCGCGAAGAGGAACACGAGAAAACGAGGAATGGCGATGGTGTCACCGGCAAGGTGGCAGGACTCGTCTTCGGCGCCTTCGGTGATTTCGAGGGGTTCCTGCTCGAGGATTTCCATGGCGCAGAGCATCGCTTCGAGAGCCACGAGCGGGAAATCCGTGAGGTCGTTCATCGCGCCTGGGAGGATCGGACCGTCACGACCGTGATCACGAATCATCACGATCATCACCGGCCGATCTCGATCATCCTCCGCAGCCCGGGGATGGTTCACGTTTGACGTGATCGATCGAGACTTTACTCGACGCGGCGAGATCTCAGTGCCGGATTCCCTCCCAATCGCCGCCTCAAGGGCGCGGCGGTTTGTCGCCCAAACCGCCGCGTGCGAGGAGGAACGCGACCAGGTCCTGTATCTCGCCCTCCGTCAGGCTGTTCAGCAGTCCCGCGGGCATGGGGGAGGCGTGAGACGGCTGCATCTCTTCGATGTCTCCGCGCCTCACATTGGTTGCCTTCCCCGGATCGAACATATCCTCGATGACGCTCAACGAGTCGCCGTGCATATTACCCACGCGGCCGGTCACCACGCGGCCGTCCTTGGTGGCGATCGTGATCGCGGCGTACTGGTCGCTGATCACCTTGCTCGGCTCGACGATCGCTTCGAGCAGGTCGCGGACGCCGAAACGGCCCGCGACGGCAGTCAGGTCCGGGCCAACTCCCCCGCCCTCCTGGGCGAAGCGATGGCACGCGGCGCAGGCGACGGCTCCATAAAGCCGGCGGCCGCGCTCCAGGTCATGCCGCTCGCCCAGGCCGCGCTCGACGGTCGGAACCAGCTCGGCGAGGGTCCATTCCTTGACCGGCTTTCGCAAGGCCAGCAGGTCCCGCAGAGAGTTGCGGGCGGGCTGGACGTCCAGGATCGATTGGAGCGCCTTCCGCTCGTCGTCGCTCAAGGTCTTGATCGCCTGGGACTTGATCGTTCGCTGCGCGTTCTGAAATGTATTGCCGCCGCGATAGGCCGCGGCCGTTGTCACGAACCAGCGGAAGTACTCCTCCCGCAAGCCCGGAGTCCAGCCCGTCTTCAAGACGCGGAGCACCAGTGCGTACTGGATCTGCTCCTGCTGCGTCGGTGCTTCACGCATCGCCGCCATGACCTTCGCGGCCGCCGTGGGGGCCTGGAGGTAAACGAGGATCTCGGCAAGCAGCAGGTCAACCTCGATCGCTCGCGCCGGAAAGAGCGGTGCGAACCGCGCCGCTAGCCGGCTGCACGTCTCTTCGTCCGGCCGCCCCAGCCGCATGAACGCCAGCGAGTACGCGCGCAGCAAGTCGACGCGATCGGCCGTTCCCAGCCGCGACCAGTCGATGGCATCGAGGGCGGCCAGCACCCGGCCGCGCAGGGCGGTGTCCGGCGCCGTATCGGCCGGCTTCTGATGGGGCTCGTCCGGGCCGCTGACGCGGCGCCAGCGCCACCAGAGCGGCGATCGCCTTGCGCGGGTCGGGTTCCGCGCAGCGCCTTCCGCTGCCACTGTTCCGGATCCTGCCACTCCAGCGCGACACGGGCGGCGTAGCGGATCGCGCGGTCCTGGTCTCTCAGATAAGGCCATACGGCGTCCACCGCGGTCGGGTCACGGTGTCCATGGTAAGCTTCCAGCTTCCGGCGCTTGTCTCGCTGGGCCCTGGCTTGGGGGTCCGGCCGGGTCGACGAAGCGGATCTCGCCGCCGATATAAGTCACCCGGTAGAGGGCCGACTGCGCCCCGCGGCCGCCGACGGCGAAGTACATGGCGCCGTCAACCGGGTTGACGATCACATCGGTAACGGGGAGCGGCTGGCCGCTGATGAATTCCTCCACATCTGCAGTGTAACTGGCTCCCTGGGGCCGGAGATGGACGGCGCGAAGCTTGCCGAAGCTCCAGTCACTGATGAACAGGGCTTCGCGATACTTCTCGGGAAACTTCGATCCGTAGCCAAAGGTGATCCCGGTGGGCGAGCCCGGGCCGATGTCCACGACCGCCCCGAAGCTATCGATGGAGTAAGACGGCCACTTGCCCGATCCGTTGCGGAAGCCGAACTCGGCGCCGCTGATCACGTGGTTGACACGCGTCGGCCGATACCACGGTTCGCCGATGTCCCACTCCATGTCGGCGTCGTAGGTGAACAGCTCACCGTCGTGGTCGAACGCCAGGTCGAACGGGTTGCGGAAGCCGGAGGCGATCAGCTCCCATTCCTTGCCGTCCGGGTCGGTGCGAGCGATCCAGCCCTGCGGCGCCATCGAGTCGTCCATGAAGCCGGTGGGGATGCGGCACGCGAGGTTGTCCTCGCCCCAGTTGAGCGGAACGCGCGAGCCGATTCACCTTGGTGAGCTGGGTCGAGTTGCCGCAGACCACGTAGAGCGACTTGCCGTCCGGGGCAAGTGCGATCGAGTGCATGCCGTGCTCGCCGCCGCCGCGGATCTGGCGGAGCAGCTTGACCTCGTCGTACCGATCGTCGCCGTTCGTGTCACGAACGCGATAAAGGCCGTGAGTGCCCCGTTCGTTCACCATCGCGTAAAGGCTGCCAAATGCATAGAGCAGCCCATGGGCACCGGCCAAGTCCACTCCGATCGACTCGGGCTTGACGGGCGCGCTGTGGCCCGGTGCCGGCAGCGTCATGCGGTAAAGCTTGCCGTTCTGATCGGCGGCGATCAAGCCGGCCCTTCGGGTCGGTGCAAAGAGCGACCCAGGAGCCCTGGGTGTCCCTCGGCACCAGGTAGAGCATGTCCAGCTTGAAGCCGTTTGCGACCCGCACGTTGCCGGCGGCCGACTCGGCGGCCGAGCTCAGCGACTTGATGCGGATGTCCTTGAACTGGACGGTCATCGGCAGGCCGGCGTGGAGCTGGAGTGCCAGGATGCCCGAACCGAGCCGCTTCGATAGAGTGTCGTCGAAGACGTCGACGGTCGGGACACCGTTGATGAAATGCTGAAGGCGGTTTCCCCGGGCGATGACGACGTACTCGTTCCAGTCGTTCTTCTTGATCTTGGCCTGGATTTCCTCGGAAGAGCCGAGCCGGCCCGTCACCTCTTTCTTGCCGTCAGACGTCCACGTGAGGGCCTCCCCGCGCCGGGCCATGATCCCCCGGCCGCCGGCGCCTCCGGCCTCGTCGTAGAGGATGCCCGAAAACTGGCCCCCTGCCTCGATGTCCCCCTGGTAGCCGGCCGCCACGAAGTCACCGCGGTTCCGGCTCCGGTACTGGATGCCCGAGTTGGCGAAGCCACGGTCGTTGTCGGCGGTGATACGGTACGAGAGGCGCAGCTCGAAGTCATCGACAATCGAGATCGCTCTCGCCGGTCCGTGCGAAGAGGAAGGTGTTCTTCCGGAGCGGATTCTTTGTCGTGGTGCGGCCGGTGATCGCCCGATCTTTGACCGACCAGAAACCGGGCCGGCCGTTCCAGCCGGCCAGAGTGCGGCCGTCGAAGAGCTTGCGGAAGCCCGGCTCGGGGACGAAGACGTCCGGGCGGCGCCCCGCGATCAGGGCCTCGACGATCTCTCTGGCGTCGTCTGCCACGTCAACCCGCGTCGCCCCCAGGCCGGTGATGGTCGTCGTGGTCGTGCGGTCCAGTTTGATCTCCCGGTCGAAGATTTGTCGTGAGCCGCTGAGCTTGAGCGTGAGACCGGTGAGGACGCCGCTTTCGATCTGGAACGTGACGGACCCTTGGGGATCCTTGATCGGGGCACCGAATGGATTGGAACCGCCGCCGCGAGGGGCCCCGCCGCCGGTCCGACGCCGGCCCGACCCGGGAGGCCCTCCGGCCGAGAGCAGCTCCTTAACTGTGTCGGCGCTCAGCACCGCCGTCACGGTGTCTCTTTCTTTCGAGAACGACGTCGCTCTTCCGCGGTACATCTCTGCCAGTGCCGCCGGCAGCTTGAAATCCGTGACAAGGCTAGAGCTGAATCCGATCGGCCCGGGCTGGCCGCTGCCACGGCGGGGAACCCCCTGTTCGAGCGTCTGCCAGTTGCCGTCAACGAGTACCGCGGCCTTGCCGGCCCGCGTCACGAACTCCGGGCCGCCCGAGGCGGCCAGGTTGACGCGCGTATAGCCGCCCCTCTCGGTCCATCCGGACGTCGCGCCTCCGCCCCCACCGAAGGGTCCCTGCCCTTCCGCCACGGCGACCATGGTCTTCCAGGCGAAGCTCGATTGGCCGGCGAGCTTTTGCGCCGCCGCCAAAACCGATGACCTGAGATCGGCGCCGACATCGACCGAAGTCTTCGGATTCGTTCGGACGGCGGGATTGGACACTGCCCTGTCTTGCGCCGTCGCGAGAATCGGGCACAGGCCCGCCAGGAATTCCAGGGCGATGAGGCCGGGAGCGACGCGGACGAACGATCCGATTTTCATGGGTTACCCTGTCTGATAAGGCCATTGCTCGTGTGGCCGATGGTATTCCCCATGGTCGCTGGGTGTGTCAAGCTTCGTCAAGACTCACGTATTGACGCCTGGTCGTGGATGCGCAAGAGCATACCGGACGACCACTGGATAGAGGAGGCGTTTCTGGCAACGCTCGAACAAAATCTGGGCAGGAGCCCGAGACGACAGAACTCCGTCCCCAGCCGGGATAACGGGACGCGAGTCGTTTCAGATCGCGTCGCGGACGCCGTGGGGAGTTGAGCGCCTCCATGGCGGTGAGCGCTCTCCTCTATGATGCCGAAAGGCGTTGAGCACTCGGGGCTGTCGTTGCGGTCGCGAAAACTTCCGCGCACCGCTTCCTGGTCCAGCAGCCTGAATTGCGGACGGATTCTGCTGGAAACATTGACCCGTTTCGCACCGCTGGGCAAGAATTCCTGGAGCGTCCCCGCCTGCATCAAGAACTGGATTCTTATTCGTAAGTCTGCGTCGAGTACGCGACGCCGCTCAGCCGCGAAAACAATCGCTCCAAGACGGTCCGCAGGGGAGTTTCCCCTTTTCTCAAGAACCGAACGCCCATCCGTTCGACGCTTCTGATAGTGGCAACGTCGCTGACGACGCTGATGCAGAAAGCGTCGAGGTGAGGATATCTTGTTCGGACGATCTCGCAGAGATAGAGGCCTGCTTGGTGACTGTCAATCTCTTCTTGCAGGGACTCCCCGGGATCCAACATGATATCGATCGTAATCAGATCGATCTTCTCCTTCTGAAGGACGTCAAGGGCTTCTTCGACAGTAACGGCCTTCAAGACGCGGTATCCGTGGAACTCAAGGGCATCAGCGAGGGGTTCGAGAAAGGCCTGCTCGTCATCGACGAGTAGAACCGTTTTCCTGCGGCTCAAGGGCTTCGAACGTTTCATGGTGGTTTGCCCGATTCTGGAGAATTAACGCGCCGGCTTAGGGCCCGAGACGGACAGCATAACCTTGAAGGTGGTCCATCCCCCCGAACTGTGCGCGCTAATCAATCCTCCGTGAATCTCGATGATACGTCGCGCAATGTATAGGCCGAAACCGGTGCCCGCGGGATGCTTCATTTTGGCGTCCGGACTTCTGAACCCGCGGGCGAACACCTGAGTCTCGTTTTCTTTCTTAAGGGGAATCCCCTTGTTCGCGATCTCGACGCTGACGAAACCTGATTGCCGCTCGAACGCGCCGCCTATTTTGATAATTGTCTCGGCCTTTGAGTATTTGACAGCATTTTCAATTATGTTGCTAAAAACCTGGCCGATCAAGGGCCGGATCGCGACAACGGCCGGAGCTTTGTCCAGCTTGTCGGGATCAACACTGATTCGAATCTCTTTGTCCCACGCGAGCGGTTGGTAATCGTTGGCAAGATTCACAAGAAGGCGACAAATGTCCACTGACTCCGGAGGCTCCTTGAGGGCTGTAAGGTCGTAGTCTGCGTCCAGATTTGACATCAGGTTGAAGTTCTTCGTGAGATGAACCAGCAGCGTAGCCTGCGAGTATATCGATCTCAATACCGTTTGGGCTCGATCGACTCCTATTCTCGCTTGCGTCAGATTCTCGATATGCCATTTTATTGCGTTGACGGGAGCGACTAGTTGATGGGAAACGTTCTGAAGGTATTCCGTCCGATCCTTCTCGAATTGCCGGAGACGCTTTCGGAGATCAGCATTTTCCGCCTCTAACTCGCGGATGCGATCCTCTCGCGCGTTCTGATGCTGATCATCGGACATTATGCACCTCTCGTCGAATCGTCTCGCCGGCGGCCTCGATGCCGTTTGAGATGTCGACGTAAACAACGCCCGAGATGTCACTCGGCAGTTCGATGGATCCCTTGTGCAACATGATCACCCTGCCCGAATCGCGACCGAGACGCCCCAGAAAGAAGCCCAGCTCGAAGATCACGTTTTGCCTTGCCCGGTACTTCGTTTCATCAGGATCTGACGGCGATGCCGCGCGGTCGTCCGGCGTCAATAAGACGAAGACTATCGACGAAGCCGCGGCGCATTGTTCAAATTTTTCGATGATTGTTCTGCCACGACTCGGTTGCTCGTTCAGAATCGTGGGCTCGGAAAACTTCAGGGAGTTCTGCAGGTAGTTTTTTAGCTCAAGCTTCGTTTTCTCATCCTGTCCATGAACAATGAACGCCTGCGGACCAGCGACGAAAACGTCCAGGTGAAGGAGTTGTGTGATCCGGGCGACGAGGTCCTCGATGGTATGGTCATTCCACTTGGACAGGAACATCGAGCTCGGATCGGCCTTAATAGCGGAAACTATGGATTCATTCGTGGTAGCCGAGAGAGCAATGACGGGAACGTCCTTTCGCTGCGCTCGAAGTTGCAACAGTATTTCCATCCCCGCGCTGTGATCTCGACGGGGCTTTCCCTTTCCTGCGGGCCAGGGCATGATTATGTCGAGGATCACCAGGTCACAGGCTGCCAACAAATCCGCGCGGTCGAAAGCATCCTTTGCTGACTTGATTCGCAGCGCATCGTGACCCCGATATCGAAGCGCATCAACGAGAAGATCCATAGCCATGTCATCATCAACGACCGCAATTCTTGCCATTTCCCGCGCAATCCCGTTGAAACGACCTGACCGGCCGTGCTTGATTGGTCGGTACGAGGAGCCACGACCACTCAAATCGAAATTGTCTCTGCAATGCTGGCGTCACCGGCAATCCCCGCCGCTTCGACATAGGCCAATATAAAGACCGCCGGGTTGTGCCGAACAGGGTTTTCCCGTCTCGTACGGCGATTTTCCTAGCAGCGCAACACATATTGCGGGGCGGTGCCGCCCCTTGGGCGGTGGCCCCGAGCCGTGAAAGTCTGATTGAGCGAATTCCTCATTTCGTCTATGCTTCCCCCGCGGATGGAGCCGCTTCGTGGCCGTTCCACGCCTCGATTGCGGTGCAACCGGGGGGGCAAGGATGTCATGTTGACCGTGACTCGTCCGTTTCGCCAGTCTCTGGCGACCGTGCTCTTGTTGTTCCTGACGATCTTGCCCACGGGTATTGTGGCTGCGATCGCCTGGCGGATCAACCGCCCCGGCCACGTGCGGGACGTCGAGATCGAGCTGGGGCGAGCGCTCGGTCTCCAGGTTTCGCTCGACGGGGTTCGCTACCCTCGGCCTGGCGAAATGACCTATCAGGGCGTCGTCCTGCGCCAGGAGGAGCCACGAGGCAAGGCACTTGCGGAAATTGCCCGCGCAGGGTCCGTACGGCTCGAGCGAACCGGCCGGGAGCTGACTCTCGTGCTTGGTGATCCCAAGCTCCGAGCCGAAAGCCCGCTCTCGGGCCTGTCGCTCTTGGCTCAGTGGATGCAGCACTCGGCGTCGATTCCATTCGAGCGAATCGGCCTGACGGCCCCGTCGTGCCAGATCGACCTGGGACCGGGCGACCTGCAATTCACCGTCCGCGACCTGGCCGGCGAGTTGCTGGCTGATGCATCGAAACCCACGTTGAGGCTGGCCTATCGCCTCCCAGGCGGCGGGGCCGGCACCCGCTGCGAGCTGTTCCTGGCGCGCGACCGCAAGTCCGAGCCGCCCCGGACGACCCTCGTCCTCAAGACCACCGAAGGCGCGCCGCTACCGGCCCGGGTGCTCAACGTCTTTTTCGATGCCGACGACTGGCTGGGAGCCAATGCCAAGCTCGAAGGCATTTTGAGCCTGTCCCAGGAGGGGGGACAGGTCTGGGAAGCCGAGTTTCAAGGTGAGCTGGTCGATGTCGACCTCGCCAAGCTCACTGGGCGCCGTTTCCCCCGCCATCGCCTCACCGGGCGAGCCAAGCTCGTCTTCCAGAAAGCGCGATGGGGGCGCCGCGAGGGACAGGACCCCGGTTGGGTCGAAGCCCGGGGCAAGCTGCTCGTCGGTCAGGGCACGATCGGAACCTCCTTGATCGAAGCCCTGGAGCGCGAAATGAGGTTCCGGCCGTCGACCCGGCTGGCTCATCTCGATCCCAGAAGGACCGAGGTCGAGTTCCGCGCTCTCGGGTTGTCGTTCGCGATGGAGTCCAGCGGCGAGATCCAGATCGCCGGCGGACTCGGCACTGACCTCCCGCCGGATGCCGTGCTCGCCGGTGCCACCTCAGCGCTTCTGGCCGCTCCCCAAGGGGCTGCCAACGTCCATGGCCTGATCAAGACGTTGTTTCCGGTCGCCCAGGCGGACCCGGGCGTCTTGATCCCCCTCACGGCAGAGTCTCAGGTCTTGCTTTCACTTCCCTTTCCCCGCAAGCCGTGCGCAGGGCAGACGGCTCAAGGGAACTGACAGCACGCCGCGGGACCCGCATCACGGACTGAACCGCTCAGGCGTGAGCGGCCCCGCGGTGAGCCTGCCCAGGGCCGTGCGCAACCGCTCGAGCGTTGACCGGGCCGCCGGGCTCGCGGCCAGGTTGCGCTGCTCCTTGCCATCGTCCGGCAAGTGAAACAGCTCCTCCCGGGCATCGCCGTCGCGGCGGATGTAGCTCCAGTCCGGTTCGACCAGGGCAGCGAGCGGCCAGTTCTCCTTCGCCAGCGGCGACGAGTCGGTATTCATCACTTCGTTGGGCACCACTTCCGAAAGAGCCGGCTCGGAGCCGGCAGTCCGGCGCCCGCCGGCGTTTGCGTGCCGTCCCAGAACCGCGCCAAGGACTCACCGGGGAACGGCGACCGGGCCTTGACCCCAGCCAGGTCGACGATCGTCGCCGCCAGATCGCGCAGACTCACGGTCTCGGCAACCGTTTGCTTCGAGGCGCTTTTGCCCGGCGGGATGATCACCAGGGGAACGTGCAGCTCCGTCTGGTAGAGACTTGTTCCGTGGCAGAACACGCCGGGGTGCTCGCCGAAGCTCTCGCCGTGGTCCGATACGATGATCACCCACGTCCGTTCCAGATCGTCACGGCGCTCGAGTGCGTCAAACAGCCGGCCGAGCTGCTCGTCGAGATCCGCAACGCAGTCGTCGTAGGCGTCGTGGACAAAGCCAAGCTCCTGGGGAGACACGGCTTGCTTGTCGAGCGACCACCAATCCTCGATCAGCTCATACTGATGGTGATTCTTCGGCCCGATCCCGAAGCGGTGGATTCTCTCCGGTGGCAGCCGATACGGCCAGTGGGCATCGAAGTAATTCAAGAACGCAAAGAACGGACGATCCGGCTGCCGCCGCGACAGCCAGTCGAGGAACTGCCGATTCACCGTCCGCGCTGCTTTTCGATCGGCGACGAAGAGCCGCGAGATTTGTTTCGCATAGAGCTCCGACGTCGAGAGATCCAGTCGATTCTCCAGGAATTCGTCCAGCCACTTGATCCCTTCCAGCGGCCGGTTGACCAGCACCGCCATCCGGAGGGCTGTGAGATAAGGGAATATGTAATCGTGGTATTCGGTAAACCCGCGGCCCAGCCCGGAGTCGCTGCCACAATACGGCGTGTTGGCGATGAACCCCGCCGTGGAGTAGCCCTGGTCCGACAGGAACCCAGCGAGCGTGGGATACGTCTGGTCAAGCGGCGTCCGCCACCCGGCCGAGAGCTCGTGTGGCCATCGACCAGTGAACATACTAGCATGCGATGGTAGCGTCCACGATGACGTCGACTGCACGGAATCGAAGCGGATGCCGCGATCGGCGAGCTCGACCAGGGTCGGACTGGTGGGGCGGTCGTAGCCGTAGAGGCTCACGTGGCCGGCCGCCACGGCGTCGAGCACGATCAAGATGACGTTCGCGGAGCGATCGCCCGGCAGCGGACGCGCGCGCTGGCGCCATTCCTTGAGACGGTCTCCTCCCCAGAGAAAGCCGGCCAGGATCGCCACGAGCAGGGCGGCCGCCGGGAAGCTCAAGCGAGCCAACCGCCCAACGACGGCGGCGCGGCGCTCGAGCATGGGTACCACGTTGGTCGCGACCCCCAGCGCGATAACCAGCCAGGCGAGACCATAGATCTGGGGAACGGCAATCAACACACTCGGTAAAAAGAGAAGCGCGCACAACAGCCGCGCGGCCAGCCATCGCCCCCGCCGCGGACGGACGAGAGCGATCAGGCAGAGGACGATACCCAGCACCAGGAACAGGCAAAGGTTCGTGATCGGGATCAGCCACAGGAAATGCCGGCTCATTCCATAGAGACGACTCGAATCGAATGTGTGCTTGCGGAGCACGATCGTTCCGACCTCGAGCAGACCGGAGACGACCCCGCACCAGGCGGACAGGCCCAGAATGGAGAACGGTCCCAGGTGGTGGGCGACGGGATCCTCGGAAGTCGAGCCGGTCGCGCTCGCCGCCGCGACGTCAGCCGTAGGGCGAAAAATCATTGATGTGGGTTGTCTGACGGAAAACTCTGTTCGGGTCGGGCGCTCGGTGTTTGCAGCGTGCAAAAGCGTGTATGAATCCGCAGCCCGCGTCGGATTTTAACTTAGCACTGCATGGGAACTTCAGCAAGCCAAAGGGACGTGCTGCGCCAAGGGCCGTCTGGCAAGGATGGCCAGCGCCGATGAGAACCTCGTCCTCTAGTCGGGACGCATCCACGGGGTACCGTGGCGCCCTTTCTCCCCGTTTGTAAAACGGAATGAATTCCGTTCTCCGGGCCGATCAATTGTCGGCCGGGCGATCGATGGAACATACTGGGTGAAGCAACGAATCGGTGCGGTCGGTGGCGAAGATCCGAGGACGAGTGTTGATGGAGACGCAGGGGGTCGAGCTTGAGCAGCGATCCGTGGCGGCCACGAGCCGGCGGTGGTGGCGGCTGGTGCTGCCGGCAGTCTTGATCGCGATGGCGCTTTCCCTGGGCGGTTGGAGACTGTGGGAGGTCGGGCGGTACCAGAGGGCTCTGGCCCAGATCAACCAGCAGATCGCAGCCGGAAGGCACGGGCTGGCAGTGAGAAACCTTGTTTCGCTTCTGGCCCGGAAGCCTGACTCGGATGAGGCCATCTATCTCCTGGGTGCATGCGAACGGGCGCGAGGGCGGCCCCAGGAAGCCGACGAGGCGTGGGCGCGCGTTCCCCCGGATTCCCCGTTCTGGGGCCAGGCAGTCCAGCGCCGCACCGAGCTCAAAATCGAGCGCGGGCTGCTCGGCGACGCCGAGCAGCTCGTGATCGTCGCCCAGAAGAATGCTCCGAGATATGGCTCGCTCCTGAACGCGCTGCTCGCTTCCATTTTTGGCCAGCAGGGCCGCTTCCTGGAAGCGGGCCGATTGATCGAGGCCGAATGGGAACAATTGAACCAGATTGGCGAAGGAGCCTCCGAGAAGGCCGTCAACCTGGTTCGTCTGCACATGGATCTGAAGCGAAAGCTCGCGCCTCAGGAGCCCACCCGCGCTTATCTCGAACAGGCATCGCGGCTAGCGCCTGAGGATGATCGCGTGTGGCTGGGCAGAGCCGACATGGCGATTCGCGACGGCTCATTCGATGTCGCGGCACGATTGCTCGAGCGGTGCCTGCGGCGACGCCCCGACGACGTCGCCGTCTGGTGCGCCAGGCTGAGCTGGGCGCAAGCGACCAATCAGCTCGCCGCACTCCGTCAGGTGCTTGAGCACGTGCCGGCCGATGAGTCAACTCCGGCCCAGACCCACAAGCTGGCCGCCTGGATCGCCAGGCAACAGGGCGACGTCGAGTCTGAGCAGCGAGCGCTCGAGCGCCTGATCGTGGCCGATCCTGCCGATCTAAGGGCGGTGACCAGGCTGGCGGAGATGGCCGAGAGAGCCGGCCAACCCGGGCGTGCCGCCGAGCTGCGCGAGCGGAAAAAAGAGATCGAGCGGCTCCAGACTCGCTACCAGAAGCTGTACGATCGGAACCAGCCGATCCGGGACGCCGTCGAGCTGGCCCGGCTGGCGACGGGACTCGGGCTCGATTTCGAGGCGAAAGCGTTCCTGAGGATCGCCGTTGCGGACGACCCCGGCCAGACCGACCTTCGTGACGAGCTCCGCCGGAGGAGCCAGCCAAGGGCGCCGGACCCGCGTCCGGGACGCACACTGGCGCAGGTGCTGGCCTCGGAGGAAGAGTTCCCTGGTCGTTGCTCGATCAGGGCTCAGCTTATTGACCAAGTGCACGATCACGGCTTCTTCGCCAGCGACCCGACGCGTCGCACGATTCCTCGGCCGAACAGCAGGAGCTTGCGCCAGAACATGAGGACCATGCCGATCGAGGCGCCGACGATCGAAGCCAGGGGAAACATCGCATCAGGACCGAGATAGGCGAAGAGCATTTTGAAACCTCGACTAGCGACCGCTGACAACCGACAATTGACAACTATTCGTCACTCTCGACGGCGCCGTTGGATCCGACCGATCCGCCGGAGGCGTTCCGGCTGGCCACGACCTTCGCCGCAATTTCATCGGCCACCTGGGGATTGTCACGCAGGTACTGCTTGGCGTTCTCGCGTCCTTGACCAAGGCGAAGGTCGCCGTAGTTCAACCACGAGCCCGACTTGTCGACGAGCTTGTCGAGGATGGCGAGGTCGAGCAAGTCCGCCTCGCGCGAGATTCCGTGCGTGTACATCATGTCGAACTCGCAGACCCGGAACGGGGGTGCAACCTTGTTCTTGACGACCTTGGCCTTGATCCGCGAGCCGACAATTTCCTCGCCGTCCTTGACCGGCCCGATCCGGCGGACATCGATCCGGCAGGTACTGTAAAACTTGAGAGCGCGGCCACCCGGAGTCGTCTCCGGGCTACCGAACATCACGCCGATCTTCTCGCGGATCTGGTTGATGAAGATCAGCACGCTCTTGGACCGCGACACGCCCCCCGTCAACTTCCTGAGCGCCTGGCTCATCAACCGCGCCTGGACCCCGACGAACGTATCGCCGATCTCTCCCTCGATCTCGGCCCGGGGCACGAGCGCTGCCACCGAGTCGATCACGACGATGTCGACCGCGTTGGAAATCACCAGCATCTCGGCAATCTGAAGGGCCTCTTCGGCACTCCCCGGCTGGCTGACCAGCAGGGATTCGATATCAACGCCCAGCCGCTTGCACCACGCCGGATCGAGCGCATGCTCGGCATCAATGAAGGCCGCGATACCCCCCTCACGCTGCGCCTGGGCCACCGCGTGCAAGGCAATCGTCGTCTTGCCGCTCGATTCCGGCCCGAATAACTCGATGATCCGTCCCCGCGGCAACCCCTTGCCACCCAGCGCCAGGTCCAGCGACAATGCCCCCGTCGATACCCCCTCCACCTCCATGTGAGAGCCCTCGCCAAGCTTCATGATGGCTCCCGCACCGAACGTCTTCTCGATCTGCGTGATCGTATTGTTCAAAGCCTTCTGATCGGCCGACATCGCCGGCTTCGCCTCGGTCGCTCCTTGTCGCTTGGCCACGGTCGATTGCTCCTTCCCTCGTGTCTTCCTGTAATGTATACGTAAGAACAGTATCTTAACACCGGAACCGCTGTCGCGTCAAGGTGGGGTGCCGGTGATTGTACCCGAAAGCGGTGCACGTGCGAGCGGGGCGTAGCTCGGGCCGTCTTTCCCGAGCGTGGAGGCGAACGTGATCACTTCTTCGACCCGGAAGCCGCCGCCGTACCAGCTCCGATATCGTTCCAGGAGTCCGGTCAAATCGCAAGTGCCGCGCCGGTCGAATTTCAGTCGGCCGATCGTCACGTGAGGATGAAAATCCAGACGGTCGGGGCGGCAGCCGAAGTCGGCAGCGACCTCTGCGATCGTTTTTTGCAGGCTCAGAAGTGGTGTCAGGTCTGCGCTCGTGAGGCCGGCCCAGATCACCCGCGGCCGGGCCGCGCCGGGAAAGGCCCCGATGCCCTCGAGCTCGACCTCGATCGATTCAGCCGGTCGCGTGCTCGAGGCGATCGCCGAACAGAGGTTGCTGAGGTCCGCTTCGGGGACATCTCCCAGGAACGCCAGGGTCGCATGAAACGGCAGACTTTTGACCCAGCGGCAGTGGGGAACCTCCGGAGAAAGGGAAGCTTGCAACCGCGCGAGCTTCTTGCCCAGCGGCTCGGGAATGGCGATCGCAACAAATGTCCTGGTCGTTGCGGGCATTTTGGCCAGCGGCGGATTGAGCGTTTTCGAAGGATCGCCTCTGTTGACGTGTGCTACCGCCATATCGCAATGAACAATTCGATGATGCGGTCGTAGAAGCCCTTCGGCTGGCTCAGATGTTCGTCGGTCTCCACGTACCGATCAACCTGGTTGGGCCTGACGACCAGAACGAGCATGTTGCCGTCGCGCCGAATTCCCGCAGGGTCGAAGTCCGGGTACTCGAATCCGCTCATCGCATTCCCTTTCTGGGTGAATGCGAGACGAAGCGGAGCCTTGGCCGCGGGGCTGAACCAGACCTTGGCCGCCTGGCCGGCCGGCAGCGTCCCGTGCGTGAGCGTGGTCCCGGCATAAGTCAGGACCAGGTCGCTCAAGGGCTCGTCTCCCTCGTTGACGACCTGGACGCAGCCCCCGGCCGAGCCCCCCAGCCGGACCGCCAGCTCAGCCCCGATCGTGAGGACGGCGGCCGAGACCGCGACAATCATCCATTTTCGTCGAGACGTCATGGTGCAGGCAGCTCAAAAGCGGCGTATTCAACCGAGTGGGGTCGATCGGACGGATCATGAAACAGGATCACGCGCCGCGTCGGTTTCGGCAAGGCGAAACCGCGCGGGTTCCGGAGGCCCGGGCGCTCTGATGAAGAGTTGGGGTTTGCCGTCCCGGGGGGACGGCCCGAGGGCGCTGGTGTTGCACTGGATCGAGTGACTGCGCGATAAGCGATTACTTTCCCCCCCTTGTGAAGGGGGGGCCAGGGGGGGGTGGCGCCGGAGCCGCGGACATCGAAAAACAAAGAGAGCCCGTCGGCCTTGTGGCTGGCGGCGCCGCGACCACCCCCTACCTAACCCCCCCTTCGCAAGGGGGGGAAAAGGAGGCAACGAAATCCGGGGGATGCGGGGCTTGCGCATGCTCGACCCTTCATCAGCGCACTGCGCCCTACTGGCTCGCCAGATCCTCGACTCCGGCAGAGCTGCCGAAGTTCTCGCGATAACGCGCGACGAACTCGGGAAGCGTGTAAGAGTGTTGCTGGGTACCGTGCTGTTCGATCGCGTGGACGGCCGCCAGCGAAGCCAGCCGGCCGACCTCCGGCCAGGGCAGCTTTCGCTTGAGGCCGAGCACGAATCCGGCCCGGAAGGCGTCGCCGGCTCCGGTCGGATCGGCGACGCGGGCCGGCCGGGCGGGCGGAATCGCGTACTCCTCACTTCCGACCGTGATCAACGCACCCGCTTCGCCGCGCGTCATCACGGTCACGGGCGCAATCCGGCGCAGCTCGGTTTCGCTCACGCCGAGCTTCTCGGCCATCATCCCGAACTCGTAGTCGTTGCCTGCGAGGACGGACGCGCTCTTGCAGCCCTTTTCCAGCTCGTCGCGCGTCAGCCGCGGCAACTGCATCGACGGATCGTAGAGGTACGGGATTTTCCTCTCGATGCATTCCGCGGTGTAGCCGTTCATGGCGACGGGGTCATTGGGAGCGATCAGGACGAGGTCGGCGGCGGTTGCCCCCGCGCCGGCCGGCGAGACCTCATGCGCGTGGGCCATTGCGCCCGGATAAAATGCCGTGATCTGGTTATCCTGCAAATCGGTATTGATGAAGCACGAGGCCGTGTGGTCGCCGGAGATCACCTTGACGGCCCGGCAGTCGACCCCGCGCGACTCGAGCGAGGCACGATACTCGACGAAATCGTCGCCGACGGTCCCGACCAGGACGGGCCGCTCGCCCAGGAGCCCGAGGTTAAACGCGATATTCGCCCCGGTGCCGCCCCGCAGCCGCGTCAGCGAGTCGACCAGGAACGACACGCTCAGCACGTGCATCTTGTCCGGCAGGATATGGTCCCGAAACCGGCCGGGGAACACCATGATGTAGTCGTAAGCGATCGAGCCCGTGACGAAGATCCGCATTCCACTGACCTCTCGTTTTGTTGGAAAAGCATCCTGCCAAGAAACCCACCGCCCGCGGATTTCGCATTTCAGCGGACCGCCGGCCCGGCGGGCAAGCCGTCTGACTAGGAAACGGTACTCCAGAAATCACCGCGAACGATCATACGGACCACGCGGCTCGGCCTATTGTAACCTTTTTGGAGAGCCTCACGGCATCCCGGCTGTGATTCCGTAGTCCTCGAAGTCGCTCACGTCGTGGAAGAACAGCCGGTCGAGGATGTTGCCTGTATTGTCGACGATCAAGTAGTGGATGCGCGATTCCGGGAGCCCCATCGCTCGGCAGGCCGGTATCTGGTGGATTGCGACGTATTCTGCGAGATTGAAGCATTCCTTCCGCGCGTCGGTCTCGGAGGCAGTTTGATGGCGTCAATCCAGCGTTTGACCGTGCGTTACGGCGTGGCCGTGCTGGCGGTCGCTGCGGCGATCGCTCTCGTGCTCATCCCGGTGATTGGCAAAGGGCTCACGGCCGTCGTGTTCCTGGCCGTCTTCGTCAGTGCTCGCTACGGCGGTCTGGGACCGGGCTTGCTCGCCACGATGCTGATCGCCTTGATCGCAGCGCTCGGTTTGCGCTCGGATCCGGACGTCGCTCCGTGGCGGTATGTGTCGATTTTGCTCTTTGCGATCGGCGGGGTGCTGATCACTCTGCTCGGCGAGGCGTTTCATTCCGCTCGCCGGCGAGCCGAAGCCAGCCAGCGATGGCTCACGGCCGTCCTGACCAGTATCGGTGACGCCGTGATCGCCACCGATGGCCGAGGACTCGTGACGTTTCTCAACCCGGTCGCGCGGTCGCTCACGGGATGGGAATCGGAGGACGCCGTGGGTAAGCCGCTCCCGGAAATCTTCCGGATCGTTGCCGAAGACACTCGTAACCCGGTCGAGAACCCGGTTGATCGGGTGCTCCGCGAGAACGCCGTCGTCGGGCTGGCTAACCATACGATCCTGATCGGCAGGGATGGCACCGAACACCCGATCGATGACAGCGGCGCCCCGATCAGGCAAGAGAACGGGAAGATCGGCGGTGTTGTCCTCGTCTTCCGGGATGTCACCGTGCGCAAGAGCCTGGAGGTGGAGCTGGAGCGGCGGCTCGCGGAACTGGCCGAGGCACACCGCCGCAAGGACGAATTTCTGGCCATGCTCGCTCATGAGCTGCGCAACCCGCTCGCGGCCTTCAGCACCGCCGTTCAGTTGACCACCCGGACCACCGAAGCGGCCCAGCTCCAGTGGTGCGAGAGCGTGATCACCCGGCAGATCAAGCACCTGTCGCGCTTGATTGATGATCTGCTCGACGTCTCGCGGATCACCTGCGGGCACATCAAGCTTCAGAAAGAACGCCTCGAGGTGGCCGATATTCTGCGAAACGCAGTCGCAATGGTTCGGCCCCTCTTCGACGAGCGCCAGCACACACTCACGGTCGCGATCGACGACGGGCCCTTACCCGCTCTGGCCGACCCGGTGCGGCTGGAACAGATCGTGACCAACCTCCTCACCAATGCCGCGAAATACACGGAGCGCGGGGGTCAGATCTGGCTGTCGGCCGAGCGCGCGCAGGACGAAATCGTCGTCAAGGTTCGGGACACGGGCATCGGCATCCCGCCCAAAGAGCTCTCCCAGATGTTCGAATTGTTCGTCCAGGGGGACCGCTCATTGGCGCGGTCGGAGGGCGGGTTGGGGATCGGGTTGACACTCGCTCGATCGCTCGCCGAGCTGCACGGCGGCAGTTTGTCGGCGACGAGCGCCGGGCCTGACAAGGGCAGTGAGTTCGTCGTCCGGTTGCCCCTGGCTTCCCCGGCGGATAGGGCGCGTGCCGAGTCGAAGCCTCCGGTCGCCCAAGCGTCTCAGCGTCGCTTACGGGTGCTGATCGTCGATGACAATCTCGATGCGGCCCGTTCGATGGCAGCGCTACTCAAGCTCTTGAGTCACCAGGTGTGGACGGCCCACGACGGACCATCGGGACTGGAGGCAGCGCGTTCCTACCGCCCCGAGATCGTCCTGCTCGACATTGGGCTGCCGGGCATGGACGGCTATCTTGTTGCAGAGCAGATCCGCCGCGAAGATTTCGGCAAGGCGATGCGGTTGATCGCCGTCACCGGCTACGGACAGGAGGAGGACCGGCGACAAGCCTTTTCCTCGGGCTTCGACCAGTTCGTGACCAAACCAGTCGACTACGCAACGCTCCTGTCGCTCATTGTCGCACCTGGCTCGGCGGCTCCGGGGAACATGTGAGTGTCGCCCAACGGCCGCCTTGAGCGAAGTTGGGGTCGATTTTCAGGGCCCTCCGACCCGCAGCAATTCGAGCGCCTGTGCGATGCGCGACCGGCACGCTTCGCGGCCGAGGATGAACAGGCAGTCGTAGAGCCCGGGCCCCACCCCCTGCCCCGTCACGGCGACCCGGAGCGGGTTGACGACGTCTCCCATCTTCCGGCCGGTCCGTTCGGCGTACGCGTGCACCGCCTTTTCCAGGCTCGCAACGTCGAAAGGCTCGACCTGGGCCAGAAGCTCGTCGAGCTCGCCGAGCATGGCGATCACTCCCTCCTTCTTCAGCCGTTTCTTCACGGCTTCCGGGTCGTATGTCAGCCGGTCGGTGAAGAAGAAGCGTCCCAGCTTGAGGATATCGGAGAAAACCTTGAGCCGATCGCCCAGGGCGCCGATCACGGCCTCGAGCCGCGCGCGATCTGAGGGTGCCGGTGGGTCCGCGACCAGTCCTTCGCCCTGCAAGTACGGCAACACGCCCGCGACCTTCTGGTCCAGGGCAAGGGTCTTCATCCACTCGCCCTCTATCCAGAACAACTTGTCCTGGTCGTGGCTGGCCGGAGAGCTGTTGACCTTGTCGAGGGAGAACTTCTCGATCAGCTCGGCGCGTGTGAAGATTTCCTGCGAGGCATCGTAGCTCCATCCCAGCCGCGCCAGGTAGTTGACCAGCGCGTCGGGTAGATAGCCCTTCTCGATGTATTGGTGCAGGTAAACCAGAATTCCCAGCCGCTCGTATTCGGCGAGCTTCCGCTTGGACATCTTGGCTTTCGAGCCAGGTTCGGCAACGTAGGGCACGTGGGCGAAGTTCGGCAGTTGCGCACCCAGGGCCTCAAAGACCAGGAGCTGGGGAAACGTGTTGGAGAGGTGCTCGTCGGCGCGGACGACATGTGTGATCTGCATCGCGACATCATCGACGACGCTGGCAAAGTTGTAGAGCGGCGACCCGTCGGGGCGGACGATCACGAAATCGCCAATCTCGTCGGTCGACTGCTCGACAGGCCCCTTGATCAGGTCGTCGAGGACGATGGTTCGCCCGAGAGGGACCTGAAATCGCAGGGCGTAGGGACGGCCAGCGGCCTCCCGCTCGGCGATCTCTAGCGCGGTCAGCTCCTGGCGGCGGAAGCGATACGCCCGCTTGTCGCGCTCGGCAGCGAGCTTGAGAGCGGCACGCTCAAGGTCGGTGCTGTAGTCGCGATAGACATGGCCCGAGGCGACCAGTTTCTCCGCGGCGCGGCGGTACAACTCCGACCGCTGCGACTGGTAATAGGGACCGAACGGCCCGCCTGCCTCCGGGCCTTCATCGCAGTCGATGCCGATCCAGCGAAAGCCGTCGAGGATGCGGCGAACGGCGGCGTCGACGTGCCGCTCTTGGTCGGTATCGTCGATCCGCAGGATGAACTGGCCGCCGTGATGGCGCGCCAAGAGCCAGTTGAATAGCGCGGTGCGCACCCCACCGATGTGCAAGAATCCGGTGGGGCTGGGGGCGAAACGAGTGCGTAAGGTCATCACGAAAAGCTAAGGGATTCGCGCGACGGCTGTCAACGGCCGCGCGCGGCCTGCGCCGCCCTTGGAGGCGGCGGCCGCGCTTGACCGTCTAGCCCGGCGTCGCCCCCGTCGAGAACGACCGACCTCTTCGTCAGGGGACAGCCAGCCCGACCGACGGCGTCCGGTGAGGGACGCTGTCGGGGTCATCGTCGGCCGACACCTTTTCATAGCCCAGCCCGCGAAGGACTTCCAGCACCTCGCTCCACGTCGGGAACATCCGTCCGCTCGTCTGCTTGTAGTCGTTCATCGCCATCATGAATTCCATCTCGGCTTCCGTATATTCCCGTTCGCTGGTTGTCGGGTCGACGAATCGTCGCCGGCCGCTTTGCTGACGGGCGTTAGCCGCGCGGGTGGCCTGCTCGGATGCCCGTCGGTTGGTCCATGCACTGGATTCATCCGGTACGGATTCGACCAGTTCGGCGTCGCGATCGCGACAGAGCGGTTTGCTCATCCCATGTAGCTCCTTTCCTCGCCCGCCATAACCGTGATTTAGCGTCGTGTTGGCGGCACCTCGGAACCATTCTTCCGGCGATCAGTCCTGCTCCAGGAGCGGCACGCGCGTCGGTCGTCACGGGGCAAGGCGCGGTAGGTCCTGGAGCTGGCTCTTCAAACAAAACGTACGCCGTCGCGGTGACAGCAAGCGTGTCACACTCAAAAGATCTTTTTTGAGATTTCGTCGATTCGACTGGTGGCAGGGCGAGGCGGCGGCCGCGTGCAGGTGGGAAGTTTCAGCCAGCTAGTCGAGCGCTCGGGCAGCTTGGCGCGGTCGTGCGGATGGGAACGCGCGAATAAGAAGTATGACCGGTCCGATTGAGCGGTTTTTGCGGGATGGTCCGGCTCAGCGATCGTCGGGCTCGCCAGGGGAACGGAATCCGATCCGCCGTTTCTTCTGGTCGGTTGTTGGCGGGGCCATCCACTCGGCAGGGATCAAGGCCGTACCGGGATGTGTCGTCTTTTTTCGTGCCACCGCGGCATCGTAGCCGACCTCCCTGTGCGTTGACAATCGAGTGGTCGCGGCAGCCGCCGGGTTGTTAGAATGATTCGGGTGGAGGCGCCGTCTGACGTCGTCAGGGCGGCGATCGAGGGTCGCGACGCGGTGGTTTTCACGTGACTTGCCGATCGGGGCGGGACTGAAGAGCCATGGAAATTGACGGCCAGATGATGCTCGACCAGGTGATGATGCTCGGCTTGGTCTCGCGCGAGCAATTGCACGAAGCGACGGCGGCCGCCGAGGACGGTTCGCCCGATGCCGTGTTGCGGATGCTGCTCCGCAAAGGCGCGCTCACGAGCTGGCAGGTGGACCGACTCAAGAAAGGCGACCCGACCGGGTTCTTCTTCGGCGATTCCAAGGTGCTTTTTCATCTTGCCGAGGGGACCTTCGCCCGGGTCTATCGCGGCGAGCACAGCACGACCAAGGCGGCGCTGGCAATCAAGGTGCTCCGCCAGCGATTCGCCTTGATTCCGCGAAGCCGTCGACCGTTTTCACAAGGAGGCCGAGGCCGGCATGAGGCTGCGCCATCCCAATATCGTGCAAGTGATCGACGTCGGCCGGCAGGAGAACCGGCACTACATGATCATGGAATACGTCGAGGGAACCAATCTCCGCGATTTCATGAAGCTGCGCACGCGTGTTCATCCGGAACAGGCGGTGCCGCTCATGATGGGCATGGCGCAGGGCCTCAAGTACTCACTCGAGCGCGGCGTCACCCACCGCGATATCAAGGGAACCAATATCCTGATCTCCAACGCGGGAGAGGCCAAGCTCGTCGATTTCGGCCTGGCCACCATCCAGGGGGACGTGAGCAAGCCGGGCGTCAAGAGCCAGCGGACCGTCGACTATTCGGCGCTCGAGCGCACGTGCAACAGCCCCAAGGGCGATCCCCGGTCCGACATTTACTTCCTGGGCTGCGTGTTCTACCAGATGCTGACCGGCCAGCTACCCATGGAGGAGTCGGAGAGCAAGGACATGCTCCGGAAGATGCTCAAGCGGTCGTTCGGGGCGATCAAGCCGATCGCCGAGCACCGTTATGCCCCCGACGAGGAGATCTGCCGCATCATCGAGAAGCATGATGAAGATCGATCTCAAGGCCCGATATCAGTCGATGGACGACGTCGTCGCCGATCTCGACCATTACATCGCCGCGATCGAGGCGATCAAAGCGGGCGCTGCACCCGCGGCCAAGGCCGACGAAGACGACGTGTTCGTTGCCGAGTGGCTGGCCCAGCCCGAGACGCGACACGCAGAGCCCGGCCCGACCGAGGCCCGGCCCGAGCCCAAGCCCGTTCCATCCAAGAGCATCCTCTGCGTCGAGGCGCAGACCGAGATCAAGGACGCCTTCCGCAAGACGCTCACCAACATGGGATACCGTGTGCTCCTGGTCTCTGACGCCGAGCGTCGCCGCCGAGCGGTTCCGCGAATCGCCCGCCGACGCGGTCATCTTTGACACCGACGGCCAGGACGCCGAGTCAATCGAAGCCTTCCTCGACATGCATGAAACGGCGCACGAGGAAGGTCACGAGCTCCGTCGCGCTGGTGTTGCTGGGTCACAAGCAAGGCGCCCTCGCGGAACGGCTCCCCACCGATGACCGGCTGATCGTCCTCAAGAAGCCCGATCAAGATGAAAGCAGGTCCAGGACGCCCTCCATCAGCTTGTGCCCCTTTCGTGAGCCGGCGTTTCGAGGCCAGGATATGCTCGCGTGCGGCGTAGGTGCTCTTCTCCTTCATCTGAGCACGGTGGGCCAAGCTGCCGCGACCGCTCCCACGCCCGAAGCCAGGGGTGTGGCATTTCTGAGCCGCGAAGTGCCGCGATGGTCCCGCGAGAATCACTGCTATTCCTGCCACAATAACGGCGACGCCGCGCGGGCATTGCTTCAAGCCGCCCGGTCGGGAATCCCGGTGCCGGGCGAGGCCCTTGCCGACACCGCCGGCTGGCTCGACAAGCCCGCCCGCTGGGATCATAACGGCGGCGACGGACCCTCAAGCGACAAGCAGCTGGCGCGCGTCGCGTTCACCAGTGCGCTCGCGACGGCTTGCTCGACCGGTTGGATCAAGGATCGATCGGGCCTGGTCGGGGCTGCCCAGCGACTTGATCGGCGACCAGGACGAGGCTGGGGCCTGGACGATCGATGGGAGAAGACGCCGGCTCGCCGGCGACTTACGGCCGGACGCTGGCGACATTCCTGGCGCGACAGAGCCTGGTCGCAGCCGATCCGGTGCGGTTTCGCGGCGCCATCGAAAGAGCCGACCTTTGGCTGGCCGGCCGCGAGCTGCACACGATCACCGATGCCGCCGTGGCCCTCATGGCGATTGCGGCGGCCCCGTCGCTCTCAACCGCTGAGCGGAAAGAGCGCTCGATCATGCTCTGCGCCGCGGCCAGTCGGACGACGGCGGCTGGGGACCTTTTGCGGCCTCGCCTCCAGAGCCGTTCGACACCGCACTGGTCGTCCTGGCCTTGGCCCGGTCCGGGAACTCTCCCGAAGTCCGCCGCATGCGTCGCGCTGGGGCGAGCCTTCCTGGTCGCCCAGCAAAGAGCCGACGGAAGCTGGACCGAGACAACCCGGCCGGCCGGCGACGTCAGCTACGCGCAGCGGATCTCGACCAGCGGCTGGGCCGTGCTGGCCTTGCTCGAAACCCGCGAGCAACCCAAGCGGTCAGGGCGCGATCCGAAACGGTAGGGCGATCGTCTCGGTCTTGATCTGCTTCGAGATCGGGCCGGCCAGATCGACCTCGAACGGCCGGGCGACGCTGTTGCCCGCCAGGTCCTCAAGGTCCGTTGCGACCACCAGGCGATAATCTCCTGGACGCCACGGAGCCTCGGGCGTGAACCGCAAGACGGTCTCGCCGCCGGCGACCGATTTGCGGCCGGCGATTGCCTTCCCCGCCGCGTCATGCACGGCAACCAGCCGCTCCAGGAGCGCCCGGTCCAGCGGCTCGGGCAACCGGACGATCACCGGTTCGACCGTGCCAGCCCGGGCTGAATCGATCCGCCAATTTTTCGGGTCGGGCGAGGTCTCGTCCGGCGGCAGGACGCGAAAGGCCTTGCGAAACTCGGACTGAAGCGGGATCCCCCGGGCGTCGGGCCAGTCGCGATCGATCAGAAGCACGTACGACTTCCCCGCTTCCAGGACCGGCCCCAGCTCCTCGCGCGGCCGGATCCCGCGCTTGATCCTGCCCGGGTCAAACACCAGGGTGAAGCGGGTGCCGTCCCGGGACCAGAGCTCTTCGTCCAGCTCGAGGAACGGGGCATCGACGGGCTTGCCGGTTGCCTGAGCGATCAGCTTGATGTGACCATAGGCCTCGCCGCGGCTCATCGGAGCCGAAAAATGCAGATAAAACCGCAGGAGGTTCTCCGGCAGACTTGACGACGACGGATAAACCGCGGACACCTTGGCCGCAGGAAGGCCACGCTCAAGCGGATGGGACCAGTCGAGCGTGATGTTCTTGAAGGACCGCAGGTTCTCGTGCGCCGCCGCGCCCGAGGAGGACACCTCGCCCAGCACCTTCTTGAGCGGCGCGGCCTCAAACGCCGCGCGGTACCGAACCCCGGGCTCGAGGCAATAGCGCGGCTTGAATCGAATGACTTCTTCCGCGACCTCGTACGACCCCAAAACCGGGGGATCATCCTCGGACAAGAGCCTTCCTTCAGGCACGACGCGCACCCAGAAGAATGAGTTCCAGAGGTCGCGTCGTCATGCGGGGCGACCGAAGGGCCTTGAGCAAGGCAGGGTCGACTTGGTGGAGCTCGACCGAGGATCTCGGTCGATCATCGCCGGGCGTTTTCCAGATCAGGAATGGGGATCGAGCGACGGCGGGTTCCTGCTTCAAATAGAGCGGGGAGCCGGATGCTCGCGCCGTCGAGGTGCCGGGGGCGATCACCGTCTCCAACGAGCCGGAGATCGCCCCGCACGCCAGAAAAGAGATCCAGAACTCGCAAGGGCGAATCACGGTAGATCGAACGTCTGGAGGTCGAGCGCACCTTCAGTGCCGGTCTTGACCAGGAGCACGGCGCGTGTCGCGTCGAGCTGGTCCATTTGCTCGACGCCCTTCAAGGACTCGATCTTCCGATAGTCCAGGCCCTTCGTGCCTCCGCCCGGAACCGGCTTGACGATCCCCTCGGCCGTGCCCGCGCCCTCGGTGGGGATCTTCATCACGCCGCGGCTGTTGTTGGTCATGAGCAGATAATCTTTGCCGTCTTTCTGGTAGACGATCATGTCGAGCGGGCGGTTGCGATTGCCGAGCTCGGCGATCGTCGTGCCCTTGATGTGCGCGCCGGCCTTGAGCTCGGCAACGGGAATCTTGACCAGCGGCGTGCACTGATAGGCCGCCAGCATGTACGCGTCGTTGTTGATCTTGTACGTGACAAACGTGCGGATCGGCGTCTTGGTCTCGAAGTGGCCGTGCGCGCCGTGGTAGATCTCGACGGCCGCTCCGTCAAATCCCTCGCTGCTGAACGGATACGGAATCGCAATCAACCGCGACGAGAACTCTTCGTTTGACAGGCCCGCGACGAACACGCGGCCATCGACATAAGCCAGGTCGGTGATCGACAAGTTCCGCAGGCTTTCACCGCGCTCCTTGGCATCAGCACCCGGGGCGTTGGGGAGCTCGGCCTTGGCAAAGAGGATGTTCTCAAGCGGTACTTCTTCCACCTTGCCGTCACCATGAATGCGAACCAAGGCGGGCGTCGCTTCGGGGCCTCTGCCCCGCGAGACCGAGAGGTAGACATTACCCGACCGCGGGTTGACCGCGATGTCGTTGATCATGATCTGCCTGGAGTTGGTGCCCAGCATGGAGGCAATCTTTCCGGCGACGTCCTTCATCTCAACGCTGGCCTTTTCCTTGACCATGGCCCGGTCGCCGGTGTCGATCGCAAACAGAGCAGCTCCCTTCGTATCTCCGACAAAGAGGATCCCTTCGGGACCGAATGCAAGCGGCCCGGCCGACTTCAAGTCGGGGGTCCCCTTCTTCAGGTTGGCTGTCGGCTCCGCTGCCAGCGCCCAGGCGCCAGGAAGCAGAGGCCCGCCAGGCCCAGCACGACAGTGCGAAATCGAATTGCCGGCATTTTCGGCTCTCCTTCGGTGTTGAACGATCCGTTTGCCAATCTTGGCGTCCGCGGTCTCCGAAACCGCATTATCGCCGGGCTCGACGAGGAATCAACGACTCAGTGAGGATTCTTGCGAGGATTTCGGCGCCGCGTGACATCGGGACCCGCGTCGACGCCTACTTCTTAAGTAGTGGGATTACCCTTCGGGATTGCTCTTTTGTCCGTTGTCGCATCCCAATTCCCGACCACGGGGATTGATCGTGCGACGGACGTCGCTTGCAACTGTCTGGGTGGGTGGTACGATGAATGGGAATCCAGGCTCATTTTCCTTTCCTGGATGAGGCGAACCATGGTCTGCACAGTCGCCTTGTTTTGTGCATTGCTAGTGGGCGGTGACGGACCGCCCGGAAGTTCGGTTCCCGATCGCTCGGCCTACACCGCGGCAGCCGCGGCGCCGGCAAGAACGCCGATGCGCACGTTCGACTGGCCCTTTGGTGCGAGGCTCACGGCCTCTCGGCCGAGCGGACGAAGCATCTCGCGCTGGCCGTCATGTACAATCCTGCCGACGCTCGCGCGCGGACTCATGGGGCTGGTCGCGTATCAAAGCGAGTGGAAAAGCCCCGACCAGGTGGCGCGGGACATCGAGGATGACCCGGCCAGGAAGGCGGTGATCCAGGAGTACCTCGAGCGCCGCGCCCAGGTCCGCGATCGGGCCGACGACCTCTGGAAACTGGCTCTATGGTGCGAGCAAAAGGGCCTCAAGCAACAAGCGACCGCCCATCTCTACCAACTGTTACAGCGAGATCCGACCCGGGATGCGGCGTGGAAGCACCTGGGGTTCAAGAAACTGGGCGGGCATTGGGACAAGCCCGACCGAGTGGCGGCCGCCAAGGCCGCGGCCGATTTGCAGCACAAAGCAAACAAGCACTGGAAACCGCTGCTGGAGAAGTGGCGGGGAGGACTGGCCAGCCGCGATCACACCAGGCGCGCCGATGCCGTGAAGGCGCTTCAGACGGTTGCCGATCCCCGGGCCGTCCCGGCGATCTGGCTGGTCTTCGTGCTGGGGGGTCAAGAGTCGCAAAAGACCGCCGTCAAGCTGCTGGGCCAGATCGATGCCCCAGGTTCGTCGCGCGCACTCGCCCTGATCGCCTTGATGAGCCGGTCGGCGGAGGTGAAGCGCGAAGCCGTGCAAGTCCTCAAGAAGCGCGACCCGCGCGATTACGCCGGCGTCTGGATCGCTTTCTTGCGAGACCCGATCAAGTACGACGTGAAGCCCGTGAAAGGTCCCGGTTCGCGAGGAGAGCTGCTGGTCAAGTCAAAGACGGGAAATGTCGACCGCGTGTACACGCCGCTTGTGGCCCCTTCGCTCCCGATGCTCCCAGGCGATGGGATCGCACTCGATGCCAACGGCCTTCCGGTCGTCGTTCGCGAGCTGGGCATGTATTCAACCCCCCGGCAGGCCGTGGGCGCGACGACCATGAGCGAGGCCGAGGGATTGCTCGGATGGGGCGGGCCCGGGCAAGCGGCTCGGCTCGCAGGCCTCCTCGGCCATGCAGGACTGCCTTCCACGCTGGCGCAGAAGCTGGCCGGAACCGTTGCCAACCAGCCGAGTCTCGCGTCCCTGGGAATTCCCCTCAACTTGATGATGGTTTCGTATACATTCAACAGGCAGATCGACATTCCGATCGGGCAAATGATGCTCGATGCCCAGATGTCGGCGCGGGTCGCACAGCAGCAGCTCGCCGGCGATGTCCAGGCAATCGACGCCTATAACGCACCTATTCTCGACACCAATCAGCAAGTTCAAAAAGTCCTCTCGGAAGCCACCGGCGTCAACCTCGGCCCGGATCGCACCAGTTGGGAGAAATGGCTGGTCGACCTGTCGGGTTATGCTTACTCCGCTCCACGATCGTATGACGATACGCCCACGATCGTCCAGCAAGTACCCCTGTCTTATCAACCCCAGGCGACACCGATTGTCGTCAATCAACTCGTGGGGACGACCGTCACGCGCCACGCCTGCTTCGGCGCCGGCACCCCCGTGCGCACGCTCGAAGGCTTTCGCGATATCGAAACGCTCCGCGCGGGCGACCAGGTCTTGACTGCCGATCTGATGACAGGCGCCTTGAAATACCAGCCGCTCCTGGTGGTGTATCACAACCCGCCCAACGCGACCTTTCGCGTCGAGCTCGATGGCGAATCGATCGTCGCCACCGGGATCCACCGCCTCTGGAAGGCCGGCAAGGGCTGGACCATGACGCGGGACCTCAAGCCCGGAGACTCGCTACGCAGCGTGGGAGGCCTCGCCGTCGTCAAATCCGTCGAGAAGGAGCGAGTGCAGCCGGTATTCAACCTCCACGTCGCCGAGGGAGAGAGCTTCTTTGTGGGACGAACGGGCATCTTGGCCCACGACAACAGCATCGTGAATCCCACTCCGAACCCGTTTGACCAGGTGCCGGAGATCGAACAACTCAGCAAGCCGTCGACAGACAAGGCGGCGACCATCCGAGAGGCAAAGTAGGCCCGCAATCCATTCCGGACGGTCCGCCGAGAGGAGAGGGTTTCCATGTTCGCCGTTTTTCTTCTGGCCGCGACCATCGGGACGTTCGCTCTTGATGCCGCTCCTGGGGCGCCGAAGCAAGACCTGGAGACTTACAAGGCGGCGAGAGCCAGGGCCGGCAAGAACGCCCCCGACCAGGTTCGGCTGGCGCTGTGGTGCGAAGCACACGGCCTGTCGGCCGAGCGGGTGAAACACCTGGCCCTCGCGATCGCCTACGACCCGTCCAGTGCGCTGTGCGCGGACTCATGGGACTGGTTTCCTATCAGAGCCAGTGGAAGACGCCCGAAGAGGTCGCACGCGACTTGGAGGACGACCCGGGTCAGAAGGCGAGGGTAGACGAGTATCTCGATCGCCGCGCCAAGGTGCGCGACCGCGCCGACGACCTCTGGAAGCTGGCTCTCTGGTGCGAGCAGAACGGGCTCAAGCAGCAAGCGACCGCCCATCTCTTCGAGGTGCTGAAGCACGATCCCCGCCGCGATGCGGCGTGGAAGCGCCTGGGATTCAAGAAACTCGGCGGGCACTGGGACAAGCCCGAGCGGCTGGCGGCTGCCAAGGCCGAAGCCGAATTGCAGCGCAAGGCCAACAAGCATTGGATCCCCATGTTGCAGAAATGGCGGGGGGCACTGGCCAGCCACGACCAAGCTCGCCGCGCCGAAACCGAAAAGGCTCTGGCCGCGATCGCCGATCCCCGGGCGGTCCCCGCGATCTGGGCGGTCTTTGTGCTGGGCGGTCAGGCCACGCAGAAGACGGCCGTCAACCTCCTGGCTCAGATCGACGCGCCGGGTTCGTCGTGCGCCCTGGCGATGATCGCGGTATTGAGTCGAACGGCCGACGTCAGGCGCGATGCCGTGCGGGTTCTCAAGAACCGCGACCCGCGGGATTACGCCGCGCTCTTGATCGCCCTCCTGCGAGACCCGATCAAGTACGACGTCAAAGGTGTGACCGGCCCCGGTTCCCGCGGAGAGCTCACGGTCAAATCAAAAACCGGCAACGTCAAGCGGCTCTACACTCCGCTTGCGGCTCCTTCCCTTCCCTTGCTCCCGAACGACGCAGTCGCCCTCGACGCGAACGGCCTCCCGGTCGTCGTTCGCGACATGGGCACATATATGGTCGGCGCATCCGTCGCCGCGAATTCGGCGTTCTCTTCGACCCCGATGAACGTGCCCACCGTCGGCGCTCTGCTCGCAGCCCAGGTACGCGACCTACAGATCGACATTCCGATCGGGCAAATGACGGTCGATGCGCAGAGGTCGGCGCAGATGGCAAAGCAGCAGCTCGCCGGTGACGTTCAGGCCATTGAAGCCTACAACGCCCCGATCATCGAGACCAATCAGCGGGTCTCGCAAGTCCTGGCAGGCGCGATCGGGGCCAACCTGGGGGCCGATCGCACGAGCTGGGAGAAATGGTTCGTCGATCTTTGCGGCTATGCCTACTCTGCTCGCAGGTCGTATGACCAGACGACGACGGTCGTTGAGCAAGTGCCGCTGTCTTACCAGCCGCGGGCGACGCCCGTTATTGTCGATCAGCAGGTGAGCGACGCCTCCATTCGACATTCGTGTTTCGGGGCTGGCACTCTGGTGCGCACGCTCGACGGCCTCCGTGAGATTGAAACGCTTCGGACCGGGGACCAGGTCTTGACGGCGGATATCGAGACCGGTGCCCTCAAGTACCAGCCGCTTCTGGAGGTCTATCACAACCCGCCCAATGCGACATTCCGCATCGAGCTTTACGGCGAGTCGATCGTGGCCACCGGCATCCACCGACTCTGGAAGGCCGGCACGGGTTGGACCATGGTGCGCGACCTCAAGCCTGGCGACTCGCTACGGAGAATCGGCGGAGTCGCCGTCGTCAAATCGGTCGACAAGGAACGAGTTCAGCCGGTGTTCAACCTGCACGTCGCCGAAGGCCAGAATTTCTTCGTGGGACGAGCCGGTGTCCTGCGCATGACAACAGCCTGGTGAATCCGACGCCCAGGCCGTTTGACCTCGTCCCTGATTTCGACCAGAACACCACATCCGGCGCCGTGTCGGCGGAGACTGCAACAAGCTCCGATCACGCCAAGGCTCCGGCTCATTGAGCAGATGCGAAGGAGTGACGAAGATGTTTTCCGTGCTCGTGCTAGCTCTGGCCCTTGCGGCCTCGGGCGATGATGCCGCTGGTTCGACGTCCAAGCAAGACCTCGCGGACTACCAGGCGGCAAGAGCCAACGCCGGCAAGAACGCCCCCGACCAGGTTCGCCTGGTGCTCTGGTGCGAAGCACACGGCCTGTCGGCCGAGCGGATCAAACACCTGGCGCTGGCGATCGCCTACGACCCGTCCAGTGCGCTGTGCGCGGGCTCATGGGGCTGGTCTCCTACCAGAGCGAGTGGAAGAGCCCCGACCAGGTGACTCGCGACATTGAGGATGATCCGGCACGCAAGAAGCTGATTCAGGAATACCTCGAGCGCCGTGCCAAGGTCCGCAACCGGGCCGACGACCTCTGGAAGCTGGCTCTCTGGTGCGAGCAGAACGGTCTCAAGCAGCAGGCGGCCGCCCATTTTTACCAGGTGTTAGCGCGAGATCCGAAACGCGACGCGGCCTGGAAGCACCTGGGGTTCAAGAAACTGGGCGGACACTGGGACAAGCCCGAGCGAGTCGCGGCCGCCAAGGCCGCGGCAAAAGAGCAACAAAAGGCCAGCGGTCAATGGAAGCCGATCCTCGAGCGATATAAAGCCGCCCTCTTGAGCAGGGATGCCTCACATCGCGAGCTAGCCCAGCAGGGTCTGTCCCAGATCACGGATCGCCTGGCCGTGCCGATGGTCTGGGCGACCGTCGGCCGCGGGAACCCCACATTACAGCAAACCGCCGTGCAGGTGCTGGGCCAGATTGACGACCCGTCCGCGTCGCGCGTGCTGGTCATGCTGGCCGTATTCAGCGGTTCGAAGGATGTGCGATCGAAAGCCGTCGCCGAATTGCGCCGCCGCGATCGGCGGGATTATGCAGCAACCTTGATCGCGATGATCCTGCGGCCGGTCAAATACACGGTCAAGCCGGTCGGCGGGCCGGGTAAGCCGGGTGAGCTCCTGATCAAAGGGTCGGGATCGACTCCCAACCTGAAGCGAGTCTATGCTCCGCCTGGCACCGATCCCCGGATCCTGGCGCAAGCCGGCGACCGCGTTCGGCTGGATGCCGATGGGCTGCCGGTCATCGACCGAATTACAGACATCGGACAGGTCCAAACCCTGGGCACCGTGTTTTTCCAGTGGATGGCGGAGGCGGCGTACTCGCAACAGATGGGGCTCCAGGCCTTACACCAGCCTGCCGGGCAGGCGGCGCTCATGAACACACTCAGCCACTCCGGGCTCGCGCCACAGAGCCACAAGCTGGGTGGCTTATTGATAAGCTCGATGGAAACGGCACTCCGGCAGCCGCCGATTCTCGCCATTTCGGGCAACCCGTACTTCCAATTGGCGGCCGCATCATATTACCCCGGAATTCCCCTCAATCCCGGCTCCCTGTTGACGTACACGGTCGTGGATGGCGTCGAGATCCCGACCGGCCGGATCATGGTGCAGGCCCAGAAAACGGCCGCTCTGGCCCAGCAGCAACTGCAAAATGACGTCGCCTCAATCGATCAATTCAACGCTTCCTTGAATGAAATCAACGATCGCGTGCTGCCGGTCTTGAACGACGTCTCGGGGCTCAGCTTGGGCCCCGACCCGCCCGCCTGGCAGACGTGGCTCAACAACCTGGTCGGGTTCAACTCGCTGCAGACGTCCGAGCCTCCCACCGTGGTCCAGAATGTTGCGCCAGAGTACCAGCCCGAGCCGATTCCGGTGGGCACGTTTTCCGGGCCGATCAGCGTGAGCCGGATAAGCTGCTTCGGCGCGGGGACCTTGGTGCGGACTCTCACAGGACTCGAGCCGATCGAATCGCTCAAAGTCGGCGACCCCGTTTTGACGCAGAACTGCAAGACCGTGCGCTGGCGTACAAGCCGATCCTGGTGGTTCACCACAATCCGCCCAGCAAGACGTACAAGATCCAGCTTGGCGAGGAGACGATCGTGAGCAGCTACTTCCATCGATTCTGGAAGGCAGGGTCCGGCTGGGTGATGGCCCGCGACCTCAAGGAGGGCGACCGAATTCGCACGTTGACCGGAACCGTGAAGGTTAGTGCGATCGACGAGGGCAAGGTCGTTCCGGTTTTCAATCTCGACGTGGCCGACGACTCCGATTTCTTCGTCGGCAAGCTGGGTGCTCTGGCCCACGATAACACCGTGCCGAACCTGCGCGAGCTTCCGTTCGACGCAGCCACGACCGTGGCATCTCCCCCAACGGCTGGGGCGCATCAATGAATTCTGACGGAGGGTGCTGGCATGTTTCTGGCGTTACTGTTGACGTGTGGGTTACTGGGCGCCGACGACGCACCGCCCGCGGCAAGGCCGCCCGCCCAATCTGCCCTCGACACCTACCAGGCCGCAAAAGCCAAGGCGGGCAACAGTGCTGACGCACACGTCCGGCTGGCACTGTGGTGCGAAGCCCATGGCCTGTCATCCGAGCGAATGAAGCATCTGGCTCTCGCCGTGCTCTACGACCCGAAAAGCACGCTGGCACGCGGGCTCATGGGAATGGTTTCGTACCAGGGCAAGTGGGGGCATCCCGAAGACGTCAGCCGGGCGGTTCACGAAGATCCTGTGCGCCAGGCGATCATCAACGAGTATCTCGCCCGCCGCGTCAAGACGGCTGACAAGGCGGATGCGCAATTCAAGCTGGGCTCGTGGTGCGAACAAAACGGGCTCAAGGAGCAGGCCCTGGCGCATTATAGCGAAGTGCTCCGGCTCGACCCTTCCCGAGAGGCTGCGTGGCGGCATCTCGGCTACAAGAAACAAGGCAGCCAATGGGTCAAGCCCGAAGAGGCCGCGGCCGCGAAGAAGGAGGCCGAACGCCAGAAGCGAGCCGACAAGGTCTGGAAGCCGAAGCTGGATAGGCTGAGCGACGGCCTGACCAGCAAGGACAGGGCGCGGCGAGCCAAGGCCGAGCAAGAGGTCGCGGAGGTTTCCGATCCCCGGGCCGTGCCGATGATCTGGGCGGTCTTTCTGCGGGGCAACGAACGACTCCAGATCGCGGCCGTGCAGATGCTGGCCCAGATCGATGGTCCGTCGGCCTCGAACGCCCTGGCGGTCCTGGCAATCTTCAACCCCAGGGCGGAAGTTCGAAGTCGAGCCGCCGAATCCTTGTCGCGCCGCGATCCTCGCGACGTCGTCGGCCGGCTGATCGAGCTGATCAGGAAGCCGTTCAAATACCGTTACACGCCCCCGGGCGGCCCGGGCACCACCGGCGAGCTGTTCGTTGAGGGCGAGCGGTTCAATATCGACCGGTTCTACAGGAATAACCCGGTTAACCCCGAATGGATTCCCCGCCGGCTGTTCGCTGCGTCAGTCCCATTTGATCCCTACAGCGTCCAGAACATGATGCTGGCGACGATCGCCTCAGCGCCACAGTCGTTTTCGGTCTCGAGCCCCGCCACGACGGCCAATGCCGGTCGCGTTAGTGGCAGCGTGGGAGTCGTCGCCGGTCAGGCCATGGATCCCGCGTCGAACCCGTTTTTCTGGTTCCAGGTCCAGGCAGCCCGGCAAGACCAACTGATCGCCCGCGCGCTCGAGACGATTCGACAGGACCAGTTGAATCTGGAAGCGCGGATGGCCAGGGACATCCAGATGATCGAGTCGACCAACGCCAATATCAAGCTGGTTAACTCCCGAGCTTTGCCTTTGCTCAAGGTGCTCTCCGGCAAGGATATCGACGCTGAGCCCGACAAGTGGAAGGGCTGGTGGACGGATCAGCTCGGATACGTGTATCAAGCGGCCTCGCCGACGTCGAAGCCAACCTACACCGACTTCGTATCGGCCGGCTCGCTCTCAGGCCCCACGCATTCGGCATGCTTCGCGGCGGGTACCCTCGTCAACACGATCGACGGCCCGCGATCGATTGAATCGATCCAGGTCGGCGACCGCGTGCTGGCGCAGAACACAACGACCGGCGGCCTCTCGTTTCAGCCGGTAATGGTCATTCACAAGAACGATCCGGCGCCCACTCTTCGGATCGCCGTGGGTGACGAAACCATCGTAGCGACCGGCATCCATCGATTCTGGAGACCGGGCAAGGGCTGGACGATGGCCCGTGACCTCAAGAGCGGCGATCCGCTGCGGATGATCGGCGGCGTGATCAACGTCCGATCGATCGAGAAAGGCGAGACCCAGCCTGTCTATAACCTCGACGTCGCCGAGAGCCGAAACTTCTTCGTGGGCAGCGCGGGGCTTCTGGTACACGACTTCAGCTTCGTGCAGCCGGTCGCGCAACCGTTCGACCGCGCGGCCGAATTGAGCGCGTCGGCGGCCCTTGAAGCAAACACCGCCAAGGCTGACCTTTGAAAACGGGGCGATTTTGATGTGTCCTGCACTGGTTCTGGCCGCGGTTTTCAGTGCGTTCGCTGATGATCTATCTCAATCGACGAGACAGGCTGATCTTGCGGCGTACCAGACCGCCCAGGCCAAGGCCGGCAAGAACGCCCCCGACCAGGTTCGCCTGGTGCTCTGGTGCGAAGCACACGGCCTGACCACCGAGCGGATGAAGCACCTGGCGCTCGCCGTCGTGTACGATCCAGCCAATGCGCTGTGCGCGGGCTCATGGGGCTGGTCGCTTATCAGAGCGAGAGGAAGAGACCTGACCAGGTGGCGCGGGAAATCGAAGGCGACCCGCTGCGCAAAGCACGGATCGACGAGTATCTCAAGCGCCGCGCAACGGTCCGCGACCGCGCGGATGACCTCTGGAAACTGGCTCTCTGGTGCGAGCAGAACGGTCTCAAACAACAAGCGACGGCGCATCTTTACCAGGTCTTGCGGTTGGATCCGCGGCGCGAGGCCTCCTGGAAGTACCTGGGGTTCAAGAGACTGGGCGGACACTGGGACAGGCCGGAACGGGTAGCGGCCGCCAAGTCCGCCGCCAGGGAGCAGCAAAAGGCCAATATCAAATGGAAGCCCATTCTCGAGAGATACCGGTCGGCTCTGGTCAGCAAGGATGCCTCACGCCGTCCTGAAGCCGCGAAAGGGTTGTCCGAGATCAATGATCGCCTGGCCGTGCCGATGGTGTGGGCGACCTTCGCCCACGGGAACACGGCTTTACAGCGGGTCGCAGTCCAGGTGCTGAGTCAAATCGACGACCCGTCAGCCTCGGCGCGCTGACGATGCTGGCCGTTTTCGCCGGTTCGAAGGACGTGCGCTCGGAGGCGATCGCCGAGTTGCGCCGCCGCGACCGGCGGGAGTATGCGGCGACGTTGATCGCGATGATCCTGCGGCCGATCAAGTACACGGTCAAACCCGTCGGCGGGCCGGGCAAACCCGGTGAGCTCTTGATCAAGGGATCGGGATCGACCCCCAACCTGAAGCGAATCTACGCGCCGCCTGGGACCGACCCAGCAATTCTCGCGCAAGCCGGTGACCGCGTCCGGCTGGATGAAAATGGACTGCCGGTCATCGATCGAGTCACCAGCCTGTCCCTCCTCGAATTGACGGGCGCTCAACTGTTCAGTTGGCAACAACAGATGGCCGCGGCGCAGCAGCAGACGCTTTTGACAATGCAGCAGCGGCCCTTCCAATCAATGATCACGAGCTCGTTCAGCAAGAGCGGCCTCGGTGCCCAGGGCCAAAAGGTCGGAAATCTTGTGCTGAGTGCATTTGAAACCGCGGCAAAACAGTCGCTGAGCTCAAACTTGATCAACAACCCATACTGGCTGATCGGCATGAACACCTTCAACGGTGCCCCCATCAATCCTGGCTCAGAGATTTTCTACACGGTCGCCGATGGTGTCCAGATCCCGACGGGCCGCATCATGGTCCAGGCCCAGAAGACGGCCGCCGTGGCCCAGCAGCAACTGCAAAATGACGTCGCCGCTATCGACGAATTCAACACGTCCTTGAACGAACTCAACGACCGGGTGTTGCCGGTGCTGAACGACGTGTCGGGGCTGAATCTCGGCCCCGACCCGGCCGCCTGGCAGTTGTGGTTCAATAACCTGGTCGGATTCACCTCGCAGCAGGCGTCGGAGCCCCGGACGGTCGTCGAGAATGTCCCGCTGGCCTACAAGCCCGCGCCGATCCCACTGGGCTCGTTCTCCACGCCGATCACTGCCGTCCGGTATAGCTGCTTCGGCGCCGGCACGATGGTGCGGACCCTTACCGGACTGGAGCCGATTGAATCGCTCAAAGTCGGCGACCAGGTCCTGAGTCAGAACTGCAAGACCGGCGGTCTGTCGTACCAGCCGATTCTCGCGGTGCACCATAACCCGCCCAGCAAAACATACAGAATCAACTTCGGAGAGGAGACGATCGTCAGCAGTTTCTTCCACCGATTCTGGAAGCCCGGGTCGGGCTGGGTGATGGCTCGGGATCTCACCGAGGGCGATCGAATTCGCACGCTGAACGGAACGGCCGAGGTGACCGCCAAGGAAGAGGGCAAGGTCGTTCCCGTGTACAACCTCGACGTCGCCGGCGACGCCGACTTCTTCGTCGGCAAGCAGGGTGCCCTGGCCCACGACAACACGCTGCCCAACCTGCGGGAGCCGCCGTTCGACGCCACCACGGCAGTGGCAACTTCCACGCCCAAGTAAATCCCCGAGGAGGGCCCGGGATTCGATTGTGCGCCGAAGATCAGGAAGCGCACAGCCGTTGGCCGTTGCTGCGCACGTCAACGCCATGCTCGAACAGGAACTCCAGGCAGCGGCGCGGCAGGTGGCAGTACACGCGAACGCGGTCGTCGCTGTAAACGCGCTGATAAATCTGCGCGTGCTGGGCCAGGTACGCGAGGACTCGCCCGTTAGCGACGCCGGTCTCGACTTCGGCGTCAAGCTCTCGATCGCGCAGGGCGTCGCGCACCGCCGCTTCGAGCCCGTCGAGCCCCTGCTTCCGAGCGGCGCTGATCGCAACCGATTCGGCGTGATGAGCCCGCAGCACATCGAGATAGGAACGGTCGGGCACCCTGTCGGTCTTGTTCAGCACCAGGAGGATCGGGTGGTCTTCCAGTCCGAGCTCCTGGAGTACGGTCTTGACGGCCTGGATCTGGCTTTCGGCGTCCGGGCTCGACGCGTCCACGACGTGCAGCAGCAGGTCGGCCTGACGGGCTTCCTCGAGCGTGGCCCGGAACGACGCGACCAATGCGTGCGGCAAGTTCCGAATAAAGCCGACCGTGTCTGAGAGCAAAGCACCACCGCCCCCGCGGAACCGCCAGCGGCGGGTACGCGTGTCCAGCGTGGCGAAGAGCTTGTCCTCAACCAGGACGCCGGCCTCCGTGAGGGCGTTCATGAGCGTGCTCTTGCCCGCATTGGTGTAACCTACGAGGGAAACCGTCAGCACGTCTTCGCGGCTGGCAACCTCGCGCTCCTTCCTTGCCAGGATCTTGGCGAGCTTTGCCTTGAGCTCCTGGATCCGGTGAGCCACCAGCCGGCGGTCTTCCTCGAGCTGCTTCTCGCCCGGTCCGCGTACCCCGATGCCGCCCTTGTACCGGGAGAGGTGGGTCCACATCCGTTTCAGCCGCGGCATCGCATACTCGAGCTGAGCGAGCTCGACTTGCAGGTGCGCCTCGTGCGTCCGTGCGTGCGTGGCAAAAATGTCGAGAATCACCTCGGTGCGGTCGACGACCTTCACATCGACATGCTTCTCCAGGTTGCGCGTCTGGGCGGGGCCCAGGTCATTGTCGAACACCACCACGTCGGCCTCATGGGCCAAAACGAGAGCCTTGAGCTCCTCGACTTTGCCGGAGCCAATGTAGGTCGCGATGTCGATCTGGTGGCGCTTCTGCAACATCGTGGCGACAACCTGCAAGCCGGCCGTCTCGGCCAGACCACGCAGCTCGTCGAGGGGACCGTCGGTTGTTTCCTCGTGCCGGGGCAGGATCACTCCCACGAGAATGGCACGTTCCGAACGCCCCAAACGCTCAATTCGATTTGTTTCGATCAAGGAGGGAAATGACCTCGATTTCGTCGACGCCCCGAGGAATCCCGAACGCATCCGACTGTGCATGAATCTTATGCCACCCGGCCAGCGCCGTCAACGACATATCGAGCGTGATTCCCGCAATCAACGTCTCGCCGAGCCGGTCCTTCACTCCGACACGAGGCCGTCGTCCATGGTTCACACGAGGACCTTCACCGGTTGAAGCCACCCCTCAGCCAGGTCGTGCCGGGCCAGTGCGACCAGGCAGCCAGCGTGGTCGATCAAGGCCACGTCGCCGTCCGGCAGGGCGGTTTCACCGAGGTCGCGGACCATCAAGCGACGTCCATGGGCGATGGCATCGAGCGCCTCCGGGCCCAGAACAACCCGCGGACGCGAACCCACGGCCGCCAGCAAGGGCAGGAGGTTCGCCGCGATCGACGTCGCCGAGAGGCTCTCCGGGGTGATGGCCTGTTCGAGTGTGAAGTCACCGATCCGGGTCCTCTCCAACGTGCTGACGTAGGCCCCGCAGCCGAGTGCTTCCCCGAGGTCGCGCGCGATCGACCGGATGTATGTCCCGCTGCCGCAATCGATTTGGAGCTCCAAGTCAGGCCACTGGTAGCGGACCGCGGTGATGCGGTCGATCCGGACAATCCTGGGCGCCGGCTGGACCGGCCGGCCCGCCCGCGCCAGCTCATGCGACCGGCGGCCGTTGATCTTGACGGCTGAATACACGGGAGGGGCCTGGGCCACCTGGCCCACCAGCGAGGCGATCGCCGCGTCAACCTCCCACCCCGCCGGGACCCGCGGTGACGCGTCCAGGGCGATCAGCCCCTCTGCGTCAAGCGTGTCGCTCCGCCCACCCAGCCGGAAATTGGCTCGATAGGATTTGGGAAGTTCCTGCACCATCTCGACCAGACGGGTGGCCGATCCGATGCAGACGATCAGAACCCCGGTCGCCAGCGGGTCGAGCGTACCGGCGTGGCCCACCTTGACCCCTGCAATCCGCCGCATGACCTGGTTGACGACCGCGCGCGAGGTTGGGCCGGAGGGCTTGTTGAGGACGAGGAAACCCGTCATTCTCCGGTCAGAGAGTTGCCTCGGGTGCTGGTCGTTCATGGTTTCCTCCGTCGTCCGAATCCAGAGGCCGCATCATCTTACGGCACGAGCCGCGGTTCATCATGAATCCTCGTGCTTGACGCGGCCCCACGCGGTAAACTACCTTTGGACCGAAGTGTCAATTGACCGAATGGTTCGGCATTGAGATCCTCTCCGCCGGCCGTCGAGTTTCGATACCGAGCGACCAGATGCCGATTCTACCGGCTGAGCCCGATTGTAACCCGCCGGACCTGTGGGAAAGCTCAGCGTCTCTGCGCAAAGGCGGAGGCCGTGTGGTTATGCTTGCACACGCGGCCGCAGCAAGAGAAGGCGACTGCCCGCGACCTGCGGCAGGCCGGCGTCGCGTATTACCTGCCCCAGGTGAAGAAAGAAAGTCGCACACCCCAGGGACGGAAGATCCGGTCGCTCGTGCCGTTATTTCCCGGATATATGTTCTTGAAAGGCGATCACAACGATCGCCTGGTCGCGCTGCGCGGCAATCGCCTGGTCAGCATCCTCGAAATTGTCGATCAGGAGGCGCTGACTCGCGACCTCCGCCAGATTCACACGATGCTCAACTCGGGGCTCCAGGTCGCGGAGGAGACGACCGTTCCCGTCGGAGCGACGGTGCGGATCGCGACGGGCCCCTTGACCGGAGTCGTCGGCAAGGTGATTCGGCGGGGAAAGCGCGATCATTTTGTCGCGTCGGTTCAGTTTCTGGGTCGCGGGGCCACCGTCGAGCTGCAAGACTGGCAAGTCGATCTGGTCGAGGAGTGAATCGGTCAACCCGACCTTTCACGGGTCCCGGTCAGCCACCGGCGTATCCTCCACGCCCACGCCCGACAGACCGATAGCCCCCAGCTCGGCACCAGCTCGCAACTGCCGCGCGGCTTCCGCATAGCGGCGTGACTTTTCCATCCGCTCCGCCGGGTCGTACCGATATCCCGCCACGCGCCGGTAGTGCTCGCTGGCCCGCTCGCAAACCGTCGCCCACTTGCCGCCATCCATGCCGAAGTGCCGGGCGCACTCGCCCGGCTCAAGCGGCAGCCCGGAGATCGGCGCCTCGCTGAAGGTCTGCCGCTGACTCAGCTCACGCAGGACCGCGCTGGCCAGGGCAACATACCCGCGCAACGTCGGATGATGCGTGTCCTGGATCACGTGATCCCCCAGGAGACCCGTCGGGCTGGCTGCCGCGAGCTCGGCACGCCCATTGACGAAGATGCTGCGAGGGTGCCGGCGAGCGACGTTTTCAATAGCATCCCGCAAAGGTTCGGGGCAGCGGATCGGCAACCCGTCGTTTTCGAGTGCGGCCAGGTAATGCCGGCCGGCGTCCGACCGGCGTCCTTGTTGCTCCAGAAGCCTGCCCAGGCGGAAATGGGCCTCGGCAAACCCCGGGTGTTGCGCGATCATCGATTCATACGCGCGCTCGCCGGCCGCTCGACCGCTCGTCTCCAGGTCGCGCGCCAGGTGAAACGCGCGAGCCAGCCGATCCCGCTCGACGGGCGACACGGAAGGCGGAAGCGTCGATCGGCTCGGCTCGTAGCCCGACTCATTGGCGGGTGGCACGATCAAGACCGACAGGGCACCAATTTGCTCGCAGTAGCTGACGATCGCCTCGAGCCTGCTCCGGAAATCCTCCAGGATCTCCGCCCGTTCCGACGGGCTGCACTGCGGCGGGTCGAAGAGCTGATGCCGGCGAGCCAGGAGCGGAGGGCTGTCCAGCCGGTTCTTGCTGATGACCTCGTAAACCAGCCGGCAGAAGGGCGAGCCCAAGCTCGCCCGGAATGCCCCATCGAGCAGCCACACACCGGCCTCCTCACCGGTCGACGCTTCGCGCTCCTCCTCGTACCGCGCGGCGAACTCATTGTGGCCCGAATAGATGATCACCATGTCCGGACGCTCTTTGAGATCTGCCAGCTTCCGATGCTGCAATTCCAGCGAATCCCCCAGCCACGCCAGGATCTCGCACGTGAACCGGCGGTTCGTGACCGCCTGCCCAAGCCGCCAGGCCACGATCTGTCCTACGGAAAGCCACGGGCGGTACGGCTCGCCGAGCGCGCTCGATCCCCCCAGGACGACGATGCGGTACTCTCCCGGCGACGCGGCGGCAAATTGGGCCGGCATCGAGGGAAACCGGTGCATCCAGGCGTGCCATGCCGCCGAACCGAGCTCGAGGGACATGAGCGACACCAGGCACGAGAGGCAGACCAGGAATCCCCGCAAGATGATCAGCCTACGGCCACCGCGTCGGCGAGATCGCGCGGTGAGCAGACCGAACAGCGGAACACCCACGAACGACGCCAGCAGAACGATCCCATAAACGACCAGGACCGTCCTCAACAGGGCCTCGGTCATCGTGCGGAGGACCGGCCTCGGGAGCAGAGGAATCCAGAGCTGAAGCGCCAAGACAAGCGCAACCAACGTCGCAAACAGCACCGTGAGCGCGATCGGCTTGATCAAGCGCGAAATGTGCCACGTCCGCCCCACCAGCGCATTCTTTCCCCCCCTTGCGAAGGGGGCGTCAGGCGGGGTGGTCCCGGCACCGCCAGCAACCCGGCTGGGGAAGGCGTCAGGGGGGGTGGTCCCGGCGCCACCAGGCACCCTGCTGGGGAAGGACTCAGGGGGGGTGGTCCCGGCGCCACCAGGCACCCTGCTGGGGAAGGATTCAGGGGGAGTGGTCCCGGCGCGATCAGTCACTGATTCGCCCTCAGTCCTTCGCCTCGAATTGAATGACTGGCCACAAGAGACAGGGGCTAGCATGGGAGCCGTGGCGCCGCCAGATACTAGCTCCCCCTCCCTCGGGGAGAGCGCTGGGGTGAGGGTCCGGTTGATCAAGTTGAGCGAAGATGCGCATCGGGCGATTCAGCTTGAGAAGGCACTTGGTGGCGCTGGCCCCTCACCCCAGCCCTCTCCCCAAGGAGAGGGAGCCAGAAACAACAGATCGACCGCCGGCGTGTTCTGCGGAGCCGATGGCCCCCCATGTTTCCAGTCTATACAGAGGGTGCCAAGCGAGGTGGTCCCAGCCCACCCAGTCAAAATGCCGTGAAGGCGTTTGTTCATCTTTCATTGTTTCGCGGGAACGGCGGTCACCGATAAGGGGAGCACCAGCTTGGCGGGCGCCTGACAGAGCCGGTCGTTGCACGCCTGGTAGCTGAGCTCCAGGATCACCACGACGGTGCCGGGACGCACGTTTTCTGCCAACTTCAGTCTCACGGGAATGGAGACGTTTTTCTCATAGAGCTTGACCGTCTCGGTACCCAGCGACCCAAGAACCTTGGCCTCGCCGGGCGGATAGGCGACCTTCACCAGGCTAACGAGTTTTTGCGAGCCGGAGTCGATCGCCAGCGATGTGGGCTTCATTTCCGGCACACCGGTGGGATTGGCGCTCACATGCCAGCCGGGCTCGATGGCGACGTTGGCGACGACGTCGAATTCGGCCCCGACCAGGACGGTCGCAAGCGATCCCGGGGCCAGGTTCACGGTACCCGACACGACGGCGACCTTCGCGGGCGCATCGGTGCTCGCCGCGATTGCCTTGGGGATTCTGCCGTCCGGCCGAGCGTCGAGATATTGTTCGAGCCCGACCAGAGACAGGGGAAGGGCGACGGGGATCCGTGACAACGACGAGCTGAACGCTGCCAATGTGCTCCCAGCGTGGTCGAGGTAGGCGGATTGCCCGGTCCGCTTGGAAAGCTCGATCAGGTTGAGGATCGCCACACTGTTGCCGCTGGGAATGGCGTTATCGAACGGGTCCTTGGCGCGCGCCAGCAGCCGTTCGTGGCCCACCGCGGTGAAGAACAATCCGCCATCCTGGGGATCCTCGAAATCGGCGATCATCCGGTCGGTCAAGCTCCGGGCTTCGCTGAGCCACCGCGGGTCGCCCGTCGCCTCATGCAGCCGGAGCAGCCCATGCGCCAGGAAGGCGTAATCTTCCAGATACGCCGGCAGGCTGGCCTTGCCCTCGCGGTATGTTCTGAGAAGGCGGCCATCCGGCAGCCGCAGCTTTGCCAGCAGGAAATTGGCAGCCTTCTCCGCCGCCTGACGGTATCGGTCGACCTTGAGCACGCGGTAGCCGTCCGCGTAGGCAGCGATCATGAGGCCGTTCCAGCCGGTCAAGACCTTGTCGTCACAGCGCGGAGCCGTCCGCTTTTCCCGCGCCGCGAGCAGCTTCGCTCGGAGCGGCCGCAGAATCGTTTCCAGCTCATCCGAGGTCTTCTTGAGAACCTGAGCTTGCTCGCCTCGAGCACGCGGCTCGTGGAGGACGTAATGCCTTCCCCGGCACTCGGGCTCTTCGGTCAGGCCATACACCTGGAGAAACACCTCGGCTTCGGGGCTTTCGCCCAGGGCGGCCATCACCTGGTCTTTGGTCCAGACGTAGTACGCCCCCTCCTCGCCCTCGGTCTCGGCGTCCAGGGACGAGTAAAAACCACCCTCCGGCGAGGTCAATTTTTGCGCGACGAATTCGAAGGCGGCCTCGGCTTCGCTGCGCCAGCGTGCATCCTTGGTGATCTCGAAGGCCAGAAGCTCTAGCGAGGCGATCTGGGCATTGTCATAGAGCATCTTTTCGAAGTGCGGGACATGCCAGAATCGGTCGGTTGAATAGCGGTGATAGCCGCCGCCGAGCTGGTCGCGGATTCCGCCGCGTGCCATTCGATCAAGGGTGAAAAGGACCATTTTGAGCGGGTCCATTCCCTTTCTGGCCGCACTGTCCCGGCGATGTTGATCAAGCAGGAAGAACAGGTCGACCGGCTGGGGAAACTTGGGGCGCTTCGGGTTCGTGGGGTTGAAGCCGAAACCGCCGTACTCGGGATCGAACTGCTCCGCCAGCTCGGCCTCTCCCTGGGACGCCGGCTCCCGAGACAGGGCGAACACCGGGCGGCGGCCCTCGCTTTTGAGCCGCTCGCGTACAGCGTCCGTCACCGCATTGGCGGCCTTCTCGATCTGGTCCCGCTGTTTGATCCAGGCGCTGGCGACTTCATTGACAACCGTCAAGAAGCCCGATGACCCCTGGCGATCCCGCGGCGGAAAATACGTTCCGCCGAAGAACGGACGGCCGTCGGGTGTCAGGAACATCGACATCGGCCAGCCCCCGGGGCCCAGGGCCTGCAGCGCCGCCATGTAGATCTGGTCGACGTCAGGCCGTTCCTCGCGGTCGACCTTGATGCAGACGAAGCCCGCGTTCAGCGCCTTGGCGATCTCGGGGTCCATGAAGCTCTCGCGCTCCATGACGTGGCACCAGTAGCACGAGCTGTAGCCGACCGACAGGAAGATCGGCTTGTTCTCGGCCTTGGCCCTGACAAGCGCCTCCGGGCCCCAGGGATACCAGTCGACCGGATTATGGGCGTGCAAGAGAAGGTACGGACTGCTCTCCTTCGAGAGCCTGTTCCCCGGCCGGCTCTTACCTGACTGGGGATTGTCGACCGGCCTGGCGCAGCTCGTGAGCCCCATCAGTCCGACCAGACCGACCCCGACCACCGAGATCACACCGGTGCGCATCAACAAGTCCTTCCTGTGATCGTGCCTCAAACCCGAGTACGCCCCCGCCAGGGCGCTCTGTCGATTCTGGCACGAACATGGCAGGGATGCTAGACATTCATCGACAAGGGCGCCATGATCGCCGGCGACCGCAGCACGAACGCCTTCGGGCTCTCGATGACCACTCGCTCACGGAGGGTTGGCTGCCGCAGCGGCTCGCTGCGCATTGGTAATTTTCACGCCGGCCATGTCTTCGAACTTCTCGGTGAGGTCGTCGTGGGTGACGAAGACGCGGCATGTCGCCAGCCGGGGCTCGTTGCCCACGACCTTGACCAGGATGCCGAGCACCATCTCCTTGTTCTGTCCCAGCTTGGTGATCTGCCCGAACGTCACCGCGTGCTTGTTCTCCTTCATCGCCGCGGTCACGTCCGACGTGCCGCCGCCGACCTTGACGACCTCCAGGTTATCGGTGAGGTTGGCGGTGACTAGAAGATTGGTGGCGTCCTTGGTGCCGTAGTTGCGCAGGCGGATGTAAAACGTCGTGGTGCCCCCGACGTCGAGGACGCGCTTCGATTCGCTGACGACCAGGTCGACGTCGGGCATCCCGACCACCTCGGTGTGCAGGCGCTGGCTGGCTTTAAGCGCAGAGTCCCCGGTCGCGTCGGCGAGGATCTCATAACGGCCGATTCCCCCCATCCGCAAGTTGAACGGGAACTGCATCGGCTTGGCGCCGGGCTCGATCTGATCGATGGTCCAGTAAAGCCGGCGGGTCGCGGTGTCGTACCGCGCACCCGCGGGAGTCTTCACCAGCTTCCCGTTCAGCGGCAGCGTCGCGAGCAGGCGGACCTTCCGCGCCGGCGCGGTCCCCGGGTTCTCGGCGATGATCACGTAGTCGCCGATCGTGTCGGTGTAGCGCGAGTCAGGGCCCTTCAACGTCAGCTTGAGCTTGGGCTCGACGACCGAGATGGTCCGGCTGATCTGGGCATCCTCTTTCTTGAAGACGACATCGTCGCTCCTGGCGATGACGGTGCAGCCCTGCTCACCGCCGGCGACCGCGTCGGCCACCAGCGGGTCGAGCTTCTCCGATTGCCCCGGCATCAGTTCGGGCAGCGTCAGCTCATAGAGAATCTGCTCTTCGGTTTTTTGCCCCGATTCATGCTTCAGCCCCGGGGTGAGCTTGGCCTGGATCGCGACGTTCCGCGCTGGCCCGTCGCCGTTATTCGTCACGGTGACCTTGAACTCGACAGGCTGGCCCCTGAGCACCTTGCCCCCGGTCGGGTTGGCGATCACGTCGACCTTGAGCCTGGGCTCGAGCACCGTCGTACGCGACTTGCAGCCGGTCTCGAACCGCACCGTCGCCGCATGCTCGAACGGGCCGGTTTTCGTGGGCTTCACGCGCGACGGTCAAGAGCCGCTCCGACCCGGCCGCCAAGATTGGGATCCGGAAGCTCAGGTGCGCGTCGCCCGTCAGAGTCATTTCGGGCAGGCTGGACAGGTATTGAAGACCGTCGGGAAGCTCGTCCTGGATATCGACGTTGAGCGCGTCGGCGGTGCCGGTGTTCCTGACGATCAGCTTGAGCGTGGCTTCCTGATTCAGGTTCATGCTGGCGGGGGACTGCACGTCGACGGTGACCGCAACGGACTGTTTGCCGATCGGCAGCACGTCGACGGCCGGTTTGGCGAAAGCCGGACCTGCCGGTCCGTCCCCGGGTGCTAGAGCCGGCCGCGGCGCAGCCGGCTGCCGCTCGACTTGGGCCTGAGCCCGCACGACATGCTCGTCCTTCGGCGGTCGAGTCGCATCGGCTCCCTGCGCCAGAGCGCGGAGGCTCTTCTTGATTTCACTCGCGGGATCGCTCTCTGCCCGCGACTCGCCGTCCGCCACGGAGCCCGGCGGCTTCGGGTTGTCGACGTTCTTGGTTGGAGGGGGCGCGGGTCGATCCTTCCCAAGATCGTCCCGCTCGGTGTCAGGTGCGGCCACCGGTAAGGCAAGTTCGTCTGGAATCTTGCTTGGAGCCGGCGGCGCGACCAAGGGCGCGGGCGCGGGCGGGGGTGAGTTTCGGTCCTCATCCTGCCCGCGCGCAGCGGGAGCCATCGACACCGCCGCCAACAGTATCCCGACAATCAGCGAGAGTCGCCGGCCCATGGATTCGGTCCCCTCCTTGGGAACGGCCCCGGTCGACGCGACGCCGTGCGTGCGAGTCTATGCGATGTGGTCGTCTCGAGCGGCGTCAGGACGCGGAGAAAGTGTGCAACCCGCCCCGGCCGTGGCGGCACGCTTGGCGCAGGCCGGGAAGGGAGGCGATTCATGCCGCGGTGTGATAACAGATTGGACCGAAGCCAGAAAGGTCAACTTTCCGGATCCGGGAAAAATCCTGAGTCAATCATCGCCGCGAGCCGCGCGGCCGTCGCTTCGGGATCGTCCTCCGCACCAACCGGAACGGAGCGAACCTCCTCCAATCCGCGAAACCAGGTCGCCTGCCGCTTCGCAAACTGCCGCGACCGGATCTGCACCCGTTCGATCGTCTGGGCAAGCGTCCCATGCCCGGTCAGCATCGCGATCAACTCGCGGTATCCGATCGCCGCGGCAGCCGCCGTCGACAGCGGCCGAACCCCCGTTTGCAGCCGCACCACTTCATCGACCAGTCCGCTTTCGAAAAACCGGAGCACGCGGCGATTGATGCGGTCGTTCAAGCACGCGCGCGGGACATCCAGCGCGATGACCGGAACGCCAGGCGGCGCGGGCCGATCGTGCTGGCCCTGGAGGACGCTCAGGGGCCTGCCGGCCAGCTCCATGACTTCGAGAGCGCGGATGACCCTCCGCCGGTCGTTCGGATGGAGCCGGGCAGCCGCCGCAGGGTCGAGACCCGCCAGGCGATCGTGCAGCGCCGGGTCACCCAGCGCATCGGCTTCCTGCTCCAGACGCTGCCGCACGGCCAGGTCCGCGCCCGGGCCGCGAAACAAGCCGCGCAAGAGCACCTTGAGATAAAGCGCCGTCCCGCCCACGAACAGGACGCGCTTGCCCCGCTTTTCGATTTCGGAGACGCACTGCCCGGCCCACTGTCGATACGCAGAGACGCTTGCAGACTCCCACGGGTCGATCACATCGATCAAATGATGCGGTACGCCGCCTCGTTCGGCCAGGCTCGGCTTGGCCGTGCCGATATCCATGCCCCGGTACAATGTTGCCGAATCGAGGGCGATGATCTCCGCATCGAGCCGGCGCGCCAGTGCGACCCCCACCGCCGTCTTGCCCGACGCCGTGGGACCCGTCAGATAAATCGCGCGATGGAACGGGTTTTTATGCATCGGGCTTGTTATCCGGCCGCCGGGCTTGAATGGGAGGTGGAGTCGGGCTCTGGGTCCGGCACTCGGCCTTCGCGGGGCGTCGTGAGCGTGATTTGCCAGTGAAAGCGAGCCTCGGGATCATCCAGTCCGAGAATGTCCTCCCTGATCCAGCCCATTCGGGCGTCCTGGCTCCAGCTCCAGCTCCACAGCGACCATGCCGCAACCACGTCGCGGACCCACAACGAGGGACTCCATGACGGGCTGCCTAGCGCCGACACTCCCTCGGGGCCGTGCACGTCGGTGGGGGGACCGTCCAGCCAGTAGGCGAGAACGCTCCCGGCGCGGTTCATCCCGAAATACAGAGGCACCGAGAGCCAGTAGCCGTCCGCGGTCAGCGCCTCGCGGACGCCCCAGCTTTCGGCATCGCAGTGCGTGTCGAACCGTATCGTACCATCCGGCTCGTGGGTGACGACATGGGGCGTGCTCCAGGCGGAATCCTCGGGGGTGGCATCCTCGCGTGCTCGAGGCCAGGCGCGGTGCTCGGCCCCGGCCTTCAGCTCCAGCCACACCGACTGGCACCCCAGACGCACCCGCAGCGCCCTCGCGAATTCCTCGGGATCGGTCCAGGAGCCAAACGGCGCATGATCGAGCGTAGTCCCGGCCACTGCCAGGGCCGCAGCCGTCTTGCGGGCGAAGACCGCGAGAACGTTCATCACGTACGCCGTGAGGCCCACGTGCTGGGTCAGGTCCACGACCAGAAGGCCCGCGCACATCTGATGTCCGGTCCAGGTTTTCCACGGGACGCAAACTCGCCGGCAGAGCTCAGCCTGATCCGGGCCGCTGGGGGCCTTCACCACCCCGGGGCCGGAAAAGACGCGACGGCCGCCTTTCGCGAACGGCTCGTCCCAGTCAAGGTCCGGAATGCCGTCGAGAGCACACGGGCGCCCCCGCTGCGGGGGGACGGGATCGAATTCGGAGAAGTAACTGATCGGGACCACCGACATCGGCCGGGCACCGGGCCGTTCGGCAAGGATCCACGCCTGGTAGACGCAGCCGAGTGCGTCGTTCACCGAATCGTGCACAGCCGCGGTCAGCTCGCGCAAGACGGACTGAAGCGACATCGTGCCGACCCGCGGGAGTGGCATGGCGATCCACCCAGGGAGATCGGACCTCCTTCCTCCGGCAGCGTTCATCGCCGCGTACCAATCTCGCCAGGAGCAAATCACCCCGTGGCCCGACTCGCGAAGCATCAGCTCTAGCGCCTTTTGATCCCACGCCGTGTACGGAGGGCGCTCCGACGATCGAACCACGACTGCGACCGCCATGGCCGGATTCTCCGGTTTCCGTTTCGCCGGCATCGCGGCACCCAGCAACTTGGGATCGGCTCCGACGGTACGCGGCAGGAATTCCCGGTTCCTCGGCGAGGCCCGGTCGGGCCAGCCGTTGGCCTTGAGCCAGGCCTGAGAGTCCCGATACAAGTTACGGCGCAACGGCTGGCCGGGCCGGGCGGCCAGGATCCCGACGTAGGACTCGGAGTCGCCGACGTGGTCGCTGGAGGGTAAGAGACTCCGCTCCTGCGGCAGTAACTCGACATCTTGCTCCGTTGCCGCTGGGGGATCGACCCTTTGCCGCACCGGCGCGTGTGGTTCCGCACCGGAGCGGAGGTCTTCGGCTCCTCCAGCCGGCAAGAAAGGGCCGGTCGCGGCGATCTTGTGCAAGTCCGTCTTCGTCCGGCGAGGCCGGGCGTAGAGAGTGACCGCGTCCGCCTTGAACACATCGACCACCGCGGCCGCAAGAGCAGCGCTCTGCTGGGTCGACACGACGGAACGATGCACCGCTCGGTTGGCATGGGCCTGGGCGAGCACGGGAAAGAGCTGGGCGTATCCCTTGACCTGCTCCTCGATGAGCTGAGCGACCCGCGCAGCTCGCCGTCGGTCGGTAGCAGTAAGAGTGCGCGGTCCTTGAACGCGTAGACGCTCACCAGCACGCCGTGCCGCTCTTCGTCGGGGCCATGACAGCCCGGAATCCATTCGTCCATCACCTTGACGGAGCGGAAGGCCTTCAGCCCCATCCCGATTTCCAGGTCGGCGTGAGGTATCCCTGCCTCCCCACCTTTCCATGCCAGCGCCACGCCGGCCGCGGCAACGGCCAGTTGACCCGAGATCAGCGTCCTGTCAATCGGCAATGTCTGATCCGAAACAAAGCTCGAACCGAAGCCCGTGGTGGCGAGGGAGAACAGGACCTGGTCGCGGTGGTCCACATACCAGACCACCAGTTGTAATCCCCGGCCCGCGGGCCCGAGCCGTCCCTTTGTGCTCTTGAGGATCTTGGCAAGGAAGTCGCGCAGATCCCAGCCGTGAAGCCGCGGACACCAGAGCGCGGGAAATGCGCAACGCCGCCGGCGGTCGGTCGCTGCCCTCAGGATCAAGAGGCTTGGCGCGAGATCGGCCTGTGCCGATTCCTGGAGGAGCTGGGCGGTCGCTGGGCTGAAGTGATGACTCAGGTTGCTTTCCTGAGCGATCACACCCAGCCGTTCACCGGCCCAAGAAATGGCCCCAGCTTGCTGTGACCGCGCCCCGGGAGAGACGGTGGTTGAGTCAGAAAACGGATCGAGATCGAGATCATTGCTGGAGTAGGAGATACCGGTTCGCGCCGTGTGCGGAATGATTCCAGGACCATCTCTGTACCTCGCCCGGAAAAACTCCAGGCTGTCTGCCTGGGACCAGAAATCGCGCAGGCAATCCCCCTCCGGGACGTAGAGATTACTCTCGCTGACCATGAACCGCTCGGCTAGCTCGTCGAGATCTTCCTGGAGCTGGTTCCTCAAGAACGTTGTGATCTCGCCGTTCACTGTCTGCAACTCTTCGCGTAGTGCCCTGAGCAACGTCGTCTCCGCCGCCCTCCACCGTGGCGACTCGGTCGCGTCCCTGGCCTGCCCGATGTCAAGGTCCCCATGGGCACAGCCTTTCAGGGCCTCGAGTAGCGACAGCGACCTGCGACGCTCCGTCTGAAAGTCGGCGAGCTTCCTCATCTGACCGACCAGGTCATCCCCGACCGGGGCGCTAACGTGTTCCCCTGCAGCGGTCATCGGCACCGTTCTCCCCTGGCTCGTCAGGAATCGCTCAGATCAGGCCGGCGGCACGTGCCGCCAGTGCCCGGGCTTGCGCCAGGCGGGCGCTGACGTCGCCAGGCGCAATCCCAAGTAGCCCTGCGATTTCCATCTCGGTCACTCCGTAGAGGTGCAGCCGCACCAACTCGGTCAGGTCCTCGGGCAGACTCTCGATGTGGCGACGCATCATGATATCCAACAGCTCCTCGAGAGCGTACTTCTTCCTCGACTTGACCGTCCCCCTCGGAATCTTGAGCTGGAGAGCGACTTCGGCGTCATCCCTTTCTTCGAGGTACGACAGCCGGATGACATCGCGCTTCTCGGGGGAGATCGCCTCCATCGCGGCATGGACGGCGTCGAACCAGTCCCGGAGCGAGGAAGCGGTGGAGCAACCAGAGTCCGTGGCGCCTGCCGCATGGGTGAGGAGATGACTCCTCAGGGTCTGGTCGCACCTCAGGCATTTGTGCACCGCGATCTTGGCCACGAGCGCGGTCAGGTGGTCGTTCAGAGCACCCGTAACGACGGCCTCCATGGCGGCCATCAGGACCTCGGCGCGGACCCGATCGCGATCGATCTGGTGAAAGGGGGGAATCTTCAGTCTCTTGCAAATGATGCCCTCGACGCTCAGGGCAGCAGGGTCGGCGGCCAACCATGAGCAGAAGACGTCCGGGAACAGCGACTCCCTTGAGGAGACGAGCCGTGTTGAGAGCGACCGCGGCAACGGGTCGACCGACCGTCCCTCGTAGAGCGCGAGCACGAACCCGCAAGGCACCTCGATCGACGGGTGCTGTGAGAGCTTCCCGGAACCCTCAGGCGTCATCAATTCTACATTTCCACGGGGACCTTGTTTGACGAGCGACACTCGACGTTGCCAGTTCGATGCGACCTGGCGCTGTCGAACTACGAAACTTGCCCGGAAGCTGGCCGCATGGCGAGAACGCAGGCAACATAGATCGGCGACTGGGGATCTGACGGCACCGGAGGCGCAGGTGGCGCCTGGAAACCGGGACTGCAGTTGCACCCGTCGTTGACATACACTCCGCCTTGCAGCACAAATATGCAGGTGTTCGTCGGGATGTCATCACGTGGTTGAATGGCGCCTCCGTCGGCCATGAGTCGACTCCTCAGAGGAATTGTGGTCTTGCCGTACCTGTGCCCGGCAAGCAAGCCTCGTCGATCGCCGCGCGGGTGAGCCATCAGACGCTGGGTACCCAACCCCCTCTGCCCTTTGAAAATGATTCTCTCAATGACTGACTTGTTGCTCCGTGTTGGCTGGTCTGCGAAGATGAGCGTCCACGTAAATCGGCCGGTCTGGGCCGTATACGGCGGGGTGATTGACGACGGATCTCGCTTATTCTTGGATGGATGTTGCTGCCGCTTGCTGCGATTCGCGTCTCAGCAGGCCGACGGCGGCCCCGCTCACGATGCTCGTGATCGTTGACGGATCGTTGCAGGAATCTTGGGCCGCACCGGTTGATCGCGATCCCATTGTTGTAGGTGCCGGATCGCCGGCGTTTTTAACCACGCGGTGGAAGTTTTGTCCAAAAAACCGTGTTCCTCTTTGCTTTTGTCCAGTTCTCTCTGCGATTTGGACCCGGACGATGACAAGACACGTTGCTGGGGCCGAGGCGTCGCACGGCGTGGAACGCTGGATCGAGGACGCTCGGAATGGCTCGCAAGACACGTTGGGTGCAGCCATCGAATCCGTTCGTTCTTACCTTCTTGTCGTGGCCGAGCGCGAGCTGGGTCGAGACCTCAGGTCAAAGGCGGCGCCGTCCGACGTCGTTCAGGACACGGTCCTCAAGGCCCAGCGCGACTTCGCCAGCTTCGAAGGATGCACAGAACAGGAGTTCCGCGCCTGGCTCCAATCGATCATGCGGAATTGCATCCTGGAGCTCAGGAGGCGATTCGAGAATTCGACGCGCGACATTGGCAGAGAGGAACGGCTTGAGGAGCTCGGCCCCGGAAGTCGTGGCGAAGATTGTCTGCCGTCAGAAACTGCGGCGCCGAGCGCGGAGGCGATCCGACAGGAACGGACACTGATGCTCCAGGAGGCGCTCGCTCGCCTGCCTGAGCGGGATCGACTGGTCGTCACGTGGAGGCACACTCGGAACTGCACTTTCGAGGAGATGGGCCTCCGACTCGGTTGCTCCCCGGTCGGCGCGAAAGGCATGGCTCAAAGCCCTCGAGCGATTGCGCAGCGAGTTGCATTGCCTGCGAGAGGACTCATCGTTGGGAGGAAACGGCGATGCGCCGCGATGACGAGGCGTACGCGGAAGACGTTCTTGCAGAATCCCTGGCCGACTATCAGGACAGGCTGGCGACGGGGAAAAGTCCGGTCATCGATCCCGTGCTGATTCCAGAAGAGTTACGGAGCCGCTTCGAGCGGGACCGGGCTTTTCTGGACTACCTCGAAGATGCGTGGCCGTGCGATCGCGGACCAAGGTCGGCGGGTGGCTCACCGTGTGCGCCGGACGAATGGCCCGATCCGTCGTCGCGCGAGCCGCCGGCGAGGATCGGGCGGTTCGAACTTCTGGAAGAACTCGGCCATGGCGGTCACGGGGTCGTCTTTCTGGCTTTCGACCCGATGTTGAATCGTCGCGTCGCTCTCAAGGTGCCGGCTCCGGGCACGCTCGTGTCACCCGCCCTGAGACAGCGTTTCTTCCGCGAGGCCCGTCTCGCTGCAGCACTCGACCACCCGAACGTCGTGACCGTCCACGAAGTCGATCAAGCGGGGCCGATCATCTACATCGCCTCGACCTATTGCGAGCGCGGACCGCTTTCGAGCTGGATCGCCCAAGAGCAGCGCGGGATTCCCCCCCGGCTCGCGGCGAGAATCGTCGCAGACCTGTCTGACGCCGTTCAGCATGCTCACGACAGAGGCATTCTGCACCGAGACTTGAAGCCGAGCAATGTGCTCTTGCGCGAACCGCCCACCCATCGACTCGAATCCTCGGATTACCCGTTCACGCCCTGCATCGGTGATTTCGGACTATCCAAGATCATTGGTGCCGATCTCAAGGATTCCCTGTCCGGAGAACCGATTGGAACTCCCCAATACATGTCGCCGGAACAGGCTGGTGGGCGCCATCGGGAGATCGGCCCGGCGACGGATGTTTACGGTCTGGGTGCCATCCTCTACGAGCTGCTCACCGGGGTCCCGCCCTTCCAGGGGACAACGAGAGCCGAGACGATTCAGAAAGTCATCGGCGAGGAACCTCGACCGCCGAGACACGTTCGTCGAGGTGTTCCCCGCGAACTGGAATCCATTTGCCTGGCGTGCCTGCAAAAACGGCCGGTCCGTCGCTATCCTGGTCCCGGCGAACTGGCGCATGATCTCAATCGCTTCCTCGCCGGCCGCTCGATCTCGCCCCCGATGGCGGATCGAGGGGAGCGAGCGCTCAGGTGGCTACGCCAACGAGCTTGGAGTGCTGCCGCGGTGGTCGTCCTCTTTCTCTTCGTCCCGAGCTTGTACTTTTTATCGGCGATGGTCCGGCAGTACCGGGCCGACGATTTGCTGAAGCGGCTGATGTCGACCGATCTTGAGCGAGTCCCGGGGCTCAGTACGGAACTGGCTCCTGCCGGCGAGGAACTGGGGGAACGGCTCCGCCAGTGGGCTCGAGAAGCAGGTCAGTCGGAACGGGGGACTCGTGCCGCTCTTGTTCTCTTGCCTCGAGAGGAATCGCACGTCGTCGAGCTCTGCCAACGGATTCTCGTGAGCCAGCCGCGCGAGCTGTCGGTCATTCGCACAGCGCTCTTGCGCCATCAAGGTGCCGCTGCGCGGAAATACGCTGACAGATTCTGGGAGCTTCTCCAGAACGATCGATTGAATCCATCAAAGGCTCTGAGCGCGGCGTGCGCACTCGCCGCGATCGATTCAAAAGACTTCCGCTGGCGGCAGTACGGGCCGACGGTCGCTGATTCTCCTACTCGAACGAGAAGCTGACACCGAGAGAATCAGGGACTGGGCCAATCTGCTGGCTCCGATTCGCGATCATTTGAAGGAGTCGCTCGAGACCGCTCTGGGAGACCACACAAGAGTTGGTCGGTCGGAACCGGCGGCGATTGCGCTGGCCGAACTCGAGTCGGACCGGCCGGTCCTCCTGGCCCGTCTGATTCTCAAGGCAGACTTGCCCAAACAGCTCGCGGCATTGTCGGCGAGATTATCGAGTACGCCTCTCGACGCAGGCGCCGTTGCCTTGTTCGAGGAACAATTGGCCCGGCCAGGCGCCCCAGGACCTTCCGGTGCGGATGATGACGATCTCGCCCGCAGAAAGGCCAACTCCGCAGCGTGCTTGGTCCGGCTCGGACGTCCGGAAGCCGCGTGGAGAACCCTGGAAACGGAAGCGGGACCCGGCTTCGCCAGCTACTTGTCGGAACGGTTGCCGATTGCCGGGACGTCCCCGTTCGTGGTCTTCAATCGGATCGAGGTTGCAGGTGATGCCGCGCGGCGAGCATTGATCGTCCGGTTGGGCGGATACTCGATCGAGGAACTGGGATTCTTCGACCGCGAGCGAATGAGTCGCCGGCTTTTGGAACGCTATCGATTCGATCCGGATTCCGGTGTGCATGCGGCGATCGCCTGGTTATTGCGCAGTTGGGGCAAATCCGCGGCGGTCGAGCGCTGCAATCTCGAGCTGTGTTCCTCCGAGCAAAGCTCGAGTGTGCGCTGGCGGCAAGACGCCGAAGGGAATACCCTGGTGCTCATTCGCGGGCCTGTGGAATTTCCAGCGACGTGGCGCGACGACTTCTCCCAACCCGTGGCGGTTTACACACCCGTCACCCGGAGGATCAACCACAGCTTTGCGATCGCCACCACGGAAGTCACCGTGGACCAGTATCAGAGATTCTTGAACGAAGAAAGGATTGAATCCAAGTGGTTCGAGAAGTTCCTCCACGGCAAACACTACGTGAAGGAGGTCAGCCCAACCGGGAATTGCCCCATCAATTCAGTGAGCTTTTATGCCGCCGCACGCTATTGCAACTGGCTGAGCCGGAAGGTGGGAATTCCCCATGACGAGCTCTGTTATGAGCCTGCCGAGGCAAATCCTCTGGGCAAGGTGCTCATCCGAGCGAACCACGTGCAGAAAACCGGGTATCGATTGCCGACCGACGAAGAATGGCCGTTTGCCTCGAGGGCAGGAACCACCACGCGGTATTACTTCGGCGAATCCTACAACGCGCTCAGAAATTACGAGTGGTTCAGTGAGAACTCCAACCGCTGCACCATGCCGGTCGGTTCTTTGAGACCGAATGGGTTCGGCCTCCACGACACGCTCGGCAGCTTGCTCGAATGGACCAGTTTCGTCCCCTCGCAGCATACGGAAGGACGCCAGCTTCTCCGGGGTATGTCATACAATGCTCTGGCGACGCAACTGAGTACGTGGGAGGTGATCCGAGCCAATCCAGCCTACCCAAACCCGGGCGTAGGCTTCCGCGTAGCGAGGACTATAGCGGCTTCCGCTCCCGCGGAAAGCCGGACACCATGGAAACCGGGGCCCCAGAATCCCGTTCGCGATCAGTAGAGCGCTGGCTGCCATCGCGGCGTGCGTATCGCCCTGCGCTTCGGCTCAGGGAAGCGTCGAGCAACCGCGGACCGGCCAGCAGCCGCCGTCGCGTTCCAACGCTTCCGTCAGCCGCGTGAGAGATTCGTGCACGGTCATTCAAAGCATCAAGACTGCGCAATCCAAGGGCGACGAATGCGCACACGATTGCAGCGAGAAAAACCAGCAGTAGCAGGTGAGAAATATGGAATTGAAATCGAGGCCCCAGAATTCCTTTCGCTTGCTCCGATCGATAGTCCGACAGGTATCCGTAGAGAATGAGGCAAAGAAAACCGCCCGGATAGAGGCCGGGAAAGAATGCGATCATCAACAGCGTGGGGCCGTTCCACCCAGAATCGTTGAGTGCCCTCACTCCCGCGGCCGCGCACGCCAGGATGAGTAAAACGCAGGCTGCCATCGCGGCGTGATATGCCAGAGCGCCGCCCATCGCCCAGCGGTTCCTCATGACGCCGTGGACCGGGGCGCGTTCGAGATTTCTTTTCCAATCGCGCATGTACCGATCACCGCGGTCGTCGTCAACAGCCGCGACCGTTCGCTAGGCGACGCCGCTCTATGACCCGATCAGCGCCGCGATTACACTCGGTGAAGTAAATGATAGCAGAAAGCACCCTGCGGAGTTCGCATGCAACGCCCCCGGTACACGATCGCGGAGCTCATTCTGGCCGTGGCGGGCGCCGCCCTGGGACTTGCGGCCATACGCAGTGCCTCGGCAGAATGGGCCGGCGCAATGTTCTCGATCACGTTCTTCGTGCTCGTCTGTTCGTTTCTCGGCATCGCCCTGGGCCGCGGCTCGCGACGGATCCACTGGTCGGGCTTCGCGCTCCTCGGCTGGAGCTATCTGTTCCTCCAGTTCACTCCCTGGCTGGACGTGACGATCGGTCAGTTCCTGCTCGCCCCGAACCTGTTTTCGTACCTCAATGAAGTCCTGCACCCTCAGACGCCGGAGCCTCCCGGCATGCGGAGCTTGCCGCCCGGGATCCTGGGAGCAACGGCGACGGGTGGAGGATTCCGAGCGACACCGGTCGTCGACACTTACGATGAGCTCATCCTGATCGGAATCTCGATGGAGGCGCTCTTGTGGGCGTTCCTGGGCGGCTGGGCGGCCCGCTACTTTGCGTCGGGACCCGACGGTGTGCTCGCTTCCCGGGTCGCTCCGGTTGCCAAAGGACCTGAGCCACCAGAAGCGGTTCGCCGCGAAACGCCTCGCGCCGGCGGCAGTAGTCCTGCCGTATAGATCCGTGCGCCGAGCTGATGAGAATCCGGCGTAATACCGAGATTCTCGGATTGCGCGTACTGGCGGAATATGTTGCGCTGTCGGACAGGAGCCCCCGCGCAAACGGCATGAGAAAGGCAGAAAACCACGAATAGCCCCAAGATGCGATCGACCATTGAAAGCCGCACCGAATACTTCGTTTCCTTCGTTTGCTTCTGTTCCAAGATCCGATCTGCACCATGCGCCCGCCATCCGCACCGCTGCCAATACGCCTTGAACAGAAGCAAACGAAGGCAACGAAGGGAAGACCGAGATAGCAGCCCAACGCGGTATAGCCGAGACCAATCACGAAATCCTGAGTCTCAAATCCGAAAAGATGCGTGCGCGAAGCGGCGATGTTACGAGGTCCGAGTCAAATGCAACAGCGAGACAAGTTACGCAAAATGAGAATGTCGGCGAGAATGGCCTGCGGGCCTCGACCCTGTGGGCGATCGCTGAAAACGACCGGAGTGTTAGCCAGCCTCCGGATTCTCTGGCCTCCTGCTTTCCTGGGTTCCTTATGTAATCCTGAACGAGAGGCAATTCAATCTGTCCCGGAGAATCATGATGCCGCACCGCTGCGAATGGGCACAATCTGACCCGTTGCTCAGCGCCTATCACGACGAGGAGTGGGGCGTGCCGGAACGCGACAGCCGGGCTCTCTGGGAAAAACTCATGCTCGACGGGTTTCAGGCTGGCCTGTCATGGATCACGATACTGCGGAAGCGAGAGGCTTTCCGCCGGGCGTTTCGGGACTTCGACCCGGAGATCGTCGCGCAGTTTGGCAAAGCGGATATCGCCCGGCTGCTCGATGACCCCGGCATCATTCGCTCGCGCGCCAAGATCGAGGCGACGATCGGCAACGCCCGCGCCTTCCTGGAGATGGCAGCCGCCGGGGAGGACTTCTCCACCTTCGTCTGGACCATGGCCGGGGGTGCCCCGATTCGGAACGATACGGGCGCCGTTCCGGCGAAAACTCCGCTGTCCGCGGAGATCTCGATGGCGCTGAAGAAGCGCGGATTCAAGTTCGTCGGCCCGGTCATCGTGTACGCCTGGATGCAGGCGACGGGAATCGTCAACGATCACGCCGTCGACTGCTTTCGCCGGGACCCGGTCCACGGTTGAGATTTTTCCCACATCGATGGAACGATTCCACCTCCCCGTCCCATGATCTTGTAAGGTCCGAAACGTGGGGGAGGAGTGACGGCCGTGACGATGGGTCAATCCGGGGCGGCGCAGCGACTGCTCGGCGTCTTGTTCGAAGCGGGTGCGGTGGGTGGGCTGACGGATGCCGAGCTGCTCGAACGATTCGTGGCGCGCCATCCGGCCACGGCCGAGCTGGCCTTTGCCGTTCTGGTGGAGCGGCATGGCCCTTTGGTAGAGCGCGTCTGCCGAGGCATCGTGCGCGATGTGCAGGCGGCGGAGGACGCGTTTCAGTCGACCTTTCTGGTTCTGGTCAAGAAGGCTCCCTCGCTTCGGGTTCGGACATCGCTGGCACCGTGGATCCATGCCGTGGCGTATCGTGTCGCGTGCGAGGCTCGCGCAAACGCGGCGCGGCGGATCAAGCACGAGCGGCGAGTCGCCGAGCTCAGGGCGGATGCGCCGCGCGTCGAAAGTGATCCGCGCGAAGAGCTGGAACGCCAGCTCCACGAGGAGATCGCGAAACTGACGGAACTCCATCGGCAGCCGATCGTGCTTTGCGACCTGGAGGGTCTCACCCACGAGCAAGCCGCCCGGCTGCTGGGCACGCCCGTGGGCACCATCAAGAGCCGGCTCGCTCGAGGTCGCGAGCGGCTGCGAGATCGGCTCAGTCGACGGCGCCTGGAGCTGTCGGGGAGCGTCATGTCGGCAGCACTAGAAGGCCGCAAAGCGCTTGCAGACGCCCAGAGCGCGCTCGTGGATCGGACGGCGCGTCTGGCGATCAAGGTGGCGGAGAGTGACGGCTTGGTTGCCGGGACGGTCCCGGCATCGGTCGAGGTCCTCGTGCGGGGAGTGTTGAAATCCATGTTTCGAGCAAGGCTGAAGACGGTGGCCGCAGCGATCGCGACGACTGCCGTGATCGCGATCGGTATGGGATTGGCCGCACGTGGTTTGCTGGCGCAGACCGAACCCGTGAGAACGACGAGTGGTCCTCCGCCGGTGACGACGCAGGGCGCGGGCATGCGCGATCTCGCCGGATCGGCGGGCCTGGTGCGTTCCGTCGCATTCTCGCGAGACGGCCGGTTCCTGATCGGGGCACTCGCGCCGCCGGATGACGACAAGCAGCCGGGCGAGATCCGGCTGTGGGATGCCCAGGTCTTCAAACCGCTCGCGCCGCTGAAGCTGGACGGAGACCCGTTCGCGATGGCCGTTGCTCCGGATAGCCGGACGGTGGCCGTGGCGATCTCCGCGGTGAACCGACAGACCGTTCGTCGGTGATCCGCGTCCTCACGGTGCCTTCAGGCGAGACGAAGAAAGAGTGGGCGCTGAAAAAAGGAGTCGACGCCTGGGCGCTCGCGTTTGCTCCCGACGGCAAGGCGCTGCTGGGAGGAATCGGTGGCATTCGCGAGGGAAGTTTCTATGGCGAGGTTCGGATCTGGGATGCATCGTCCGGCGAAGAACGCCCACGGCTCACCGGCCACCCCAATCCTGTGATGTCCCTGACGTTCTCTCATGACGGCAAAGCGCTGGCCAGTGCGAGCGGGACCTACGGCGCGCCTGTCGGCGAGGTCCGTCTCTGGGATTTTGACTCCAGCCGGCTGGTGGGGACGCTGACCGAGGCAGACCAAGCCATTGTCACGGTCGCATTCTCACTCGATGACAAGACGGTCGCCACCGGCGGAACGATCTGGCGGCCAGACAAGGTCGTGGGGGGGATGGTCTCGCTCTGGGATGTCGCGACGGGCAAAAAACGGCTGGTGCTGCCGGTCTTCCCGTCCTACGTCCACGCCGTTGCATTTGCTCCCAAGCATGCGATGCTGGCAACCGCGAGTGTCGGTCGGGATGGCGGCGCTCAGGTTGCCCTCTGGGACACAACGACGGGCAAGTTGCTGAGAACGCTCCCATCCCCAAGAAACGTTCAGGCTGTCACCGCCGTGAAATGCATGGCTTTCTCTCCTGATGGACGCACGCTCGCCGCTGGCGGGGCGTCTGGAGTGCTCAGACTCTGGGCGGTCGATGCTCGAGAATGAGCCGGGTGTGTTCCACCGGTGCATCAAGCCGATGTCGCCGCGTCGCGGCTGCGAACAACATCCGTCGCCGGGGGCCCATCTGGGGCTCACGCCGCCAGACTGCACGATGTCGCCGCCTCGCGGCTCGGGACAATATCCGTCGCGCTCAGCCAACCTGGGGCTCACGCCACCGGCCTGGACGATGTCGCCGCTTCGCGGCTGGGAACAAAATCCGTCGCGCTCAGCCAACCTGGGGCTCACGCCACCTGCCTGGACGATGTCGCCGGTTCGCGGCTGGGGACAAAATCCGTCGCGCTCAGCCAACCTGGGGCTCACGCCACCTGCCTGGACGATGTCGCCGCGTTGCGGCTGGGAATGTGTTGCGTCGTTGGTCTGGGCGATGGGTTGTTTTGGAGCCCCCGAAGCGGGGCGGAATCGTATAGCCTGGGGGCGTGAGCCCCAGGTATACGCCGACAATCCCTATTGAAAGCCCCCAGAGGGGGCGACATCAGTGATCGCACCATCGCGCTCACCGCTCTGGCCTGCTCCTTAGACGTCAAATCTAGCGTTTCGTACTTGGTTGCGGCCAAAAGCCGCGTTGTGGCATCCGCGCCCATTGACCGTGGCGGCTGGACCGCACGAAAGTCGTTGGTGAGTCGCCTTATTAACGAACAATGCACGCAATGTAGACGTCGGAACCCGCGCAATCGTTGCACAACATACGGTCTAATCTGATTATCCGTAACGATTTCCGGACCAATCCATAATGATGGCTCAACGTCGCTATTTAAAACTGACGACAGAAAAGAGTAACACACGGTCAGACTGTCGATCCTTCCATTTGGAAGGCCGACCACGGAACGAAGGAGTGCGCGATGCCCAAACGTCAGCGAGCGGCGGGGACGAACGGCTCGTCTGCGAAGCAGCTCGCCGCGAATAAAGAGATTCGCGCGCGCCGAGACGACTCTGGCAGAACGGCGAACGTGTGGTTCGCCTCGTTGCGAGCATACGCCGATGCCGACCGGGACGAACGGGGCGGTCTGCCGGATCTCGATCCCTCCCAGATCCTGGCATGGGCCGACGCCTTTCGCGCACGCACGGGCGAATGGCCGGGCAACACGTCGGGCCCGATTCCGGAGGCACCCGGCGAGACCTGGCTGGCCGTGGAGGCCGCCCTCACGTTCGGATTGCGGGGTTTGCCCGGACGCTCGACGATCCTGCGACTCCTCGCCGAGCACAGGGGGCACCGTCACCGCGAAGATCCGAAATTCACGGTTCAAGAAATCCTGGCGTGGGCCGACGCCTGGCACGACCGGACCGGCAAGTGGCCGATCGCAGGCTCGGGCGAAATTCCCAACTCCGGGGACGCCACCTGGTACAGCGTCGACCACGCGCTCCGGAAAGGCCGCGCCGGTCTTCGGGGTGCTTCTTCGTTGGCCCGACTGCTGGCGCGGGAACGCGGTGTGCGGTATCCGCAGGATCTCGTGCGCTTCGACATTGCCAAGATTCTGCGCTGGGCCGATGCCCATCACCACCGCCACGGCGACTGGCCGAAAAGAACTTCCGGTCCTATTCCGCAATGTCCGCACGAGACATGGCACCGGGTTGATCGAGCGCTTCGTGAGGGCCTCCGAGGTCTGCCCGGTGGCTCCTCGCTGCCGAACCTACTCACGGCGCGGCGCCGTCCGGAACCGGACGCGCCCTCCGCAACTGACCGAGCAGCGGGTGCTGCGCTGGGCCGACTCACACCACACGCGCACCGGCAAGTGGCCAGCGGCCACATCGGGGCCGATCCCCGAGGCCGTTGGCGAGAACTGGCAGAATGTCGAGCACGCGCTCCGGGCCGGTCTGCGCAGCTACCCGGCGGCTCGTCAATCGCCCGGCTGCTCGCCGAGCGGCGCGGCGCTCGAAATCTCAAGGATCTGCCGCAGCTCTCCGTGGATCAGATCCTTTGCTGGGCAGACGCCCATCATGTGCGGACCGGGAAATGGCCGAAGTACCACTCGGGGGCCTTGGCCGAGGCCCCCGGCGAGACCTGGGCAGCGATTTCTTTCGCACTCACGAACGGCACTCGTGGCCTGTCCGGCGGCTCCTCGCTCGCGCGTCTGCTCCAACAGGAGAGGGGAACGCGAAACCAGCGCGATCTTCCACGATTTTGCGAACCGGAGATCCTGGCGTGGGCCGACTCCCACCGCGCGCGTCACGGCAAGCGGCCATCTTACTACTCTGGCCCAATCCCCGAAGCGCCGGGCGAAACTTGGCTCCGGGTGAATGCCGCTCTGTGTTTCGGCTTGCGAGGACTGCCGGGCGGCACATCCCTCTCGCGTCTGCTGGAGGCGCGACGGAGGGATAGGGAGGCCTGAGAAATCGGTAACCAGCAGAACTCGTTCTGATTCCTATGTGGCCAGCTTCTTTTGCCCGAACCGTTCGCCGTGCCGGACCACGAAGTCCCGCACGCTGGTTGCCGGCCTACCCGTGATCTTCTCGACATCGGACGTCAACCGGTCGTACCGATTATCGGCGTGGAGGCGGGCCATCGTGCTGATATGCTCAAACAGGTGGTCGGGCAAATGGCGAGAGCGAAGCTCCTGGTCGCGCCACTCGACGAATGGCACATCAACGTAAGTGACGGTTCGGCCGAGTGCGGCGGAGTACTCCGCCGCCATGGCATTCATGTCCTCTGATCGTGGGCCGGTCAGCTCGTAGACCTTGCCGGCGTGACCGGCCGGACTGGCCAGAATGGTCGCGATGACCTCAGCCACGTCCCGGGCGTCGATGGGCGACGTTTTCCCGGCGCCGAAGGGGAGCCGGATCGTGGAGTCCCGGGCAATCGATTCGGCAGCCCAGTCCAGAAAGAAGGGATGCTGGAGAAACGCCGTCGCTCGGACGTGGACCACCGGCAACCCCGACCAGTTCAACACCTGCTCCCCGAGCCAATGCTGCCGTTGCTGAGGGGAATCGGTCATCGCGGTCAGGCTCATTTGCGACACGGTTATCTGCGAGATGTTGACCAGCACCTCCAGGTCACCGCGGTCGCGGGCGACAGCGGCCGTCGTTACCGTCGCCTCCAAGTAGGGCGCAGACACGCTCATACCGAAGTACATGCGACGGCAACCCGTCAGAGCAAACGAGACGTCCCCGGCACAGGTCAGGTCGCCGACAACGACCTCGGCGCCGATCGCTCGCAACGCGTCGGCACGTTCATCATCACGCCGAACCAGCGCACGCACGGCAAGGCCGCGCTGACGAAGAATTGCAACGATCTCATGACCGACTCCGCCAACGCGTCCCGCAGCGCCTGTGACGAGAATCGGAGCGTTGATTGACATGAATGCGACTCCAATCTGGGAAGCGAACGGGGCGTCGCTCGGAACTGGTGCGCGGCCGGGTGTGCGCTCACCGGTTTGCCTCAACCGGCGAGCACCATCAGCGAGTGGCCGCGGTCGCCAGATCGTCCAGTTTCTGGTCGAGTGCGGCGGCCATCCGGTTGACCCGCTCGTCCCCGAACTGGCCGAAGAGGGACGAGGGACGGTCGTACTCGATGCACGTCTTGCCCTCACCTAAATGGCCGACAATTTCAAGCACCGGCCGTTCGCCGCGTGATCTCCGGGAGGATCGCCATGAGGTGGTGCCATGCCCCCTGGGGCAGGAGCGCCTGCATTCGCGTCTGCCCGCGCTCCCACGCGGGGCGGGCCGCCGCCAGCTTGGCGGTCCCGGCCTTGGTGATCGTGACCAGCTTCTCGCGGCGGTCATCCCCGCTCTTGACTGCGATCCAGTGAGCGTCCAGGAGCGGCCGGAGGTTGCGCGTGAGCGTTGTCTCGTCGAGCGCCGTCAGCCCGCTCAGGTCGCCCTGCCGGACCGGGCCGGCCCTCCCAATCACCCGGAGCAGGGAATACTGGGTGGCGCGCAGGCCGACGCCGCGAAGCTCGTCGTCGTACAGCCGGCTGACAGCCCGCGACGCTTGACGCAGGGCGTTGCAAAGGCAAGGTGCCGACGCAGGGTCTTCGCGCTCAGTGCTCATACTAGATGTATATGCAGCGAATCCGCCGTTGTCAAGGGGTGCGCTGCGATGCTAAACGTATCACGAGCTCAACGGAAGCAATGCGCGGGAGCAGATCGGGCCAGAGCCGCTCAAGCGGACAGTGGTGCTTACGCATCCCATGAACACACAAAAACCGAAGCGATCCTCGGGGCCCGCCGGGCCGGCTACCTACGAGACGGTCCGCGAAATCGCGCGCGAGCTACCAGGCGTGGTGGAGGGCGTTTCCTACGGGACCCCGGCGTTCCGGGTGGGAAAGAGCTTGTTCGTGCGACAGCACCAGGACGGAATATCACTCGTGATCAAGATCGACACCGACGAGCGCGCGATGAGGATCCGGGCCGACCCGGATACGTTCTACATCACGGACCACTATCTCAATTATCCGTGGATGCTTGTGCGGCTCTCGAAAGTCGACGTGGACGATCTCCGGGAGCTGCTCAATGACGCGTGGCGGCTGAGTGCGCCCCAGCGTCTCCTCGACGCCCACGATGGGGTCGAGAAGAAAGCGAACCGTGATCGGCCACAGCGTCCAGGTCGACGTCGGCCGAAGGCGGGTGGGTGAAACCGGGTGATCGTGATGTCAGGCCCAGCGCGTCGCCCCGGGGGATTGCCGCGCGTGCAGGCCGGATGTACGATTCGGTTAAGACATCTCCCGTCCTCTCCGTCACGCATCCGTGATGAAAGGAACGCGCCATGGGTACAACGAACGATACCTCGCGCAGCCGGAATGTCCTCGAAGGAGGCGGAATCCGGCTGCGATCCGGCATGACGGGAGTGATCGCTTTCACCATCGCGACGGTCGCCGCGGCGGACGCCGTGTTCGCAAGAGCAGAGACCGATCCCGGCAAGGTCGACCAGAAGGCTCTGGCCCAGGGGCGCGAGCTTTTTGTCCGCGAATGGCAACCGGGGGATTCACGCAGCCCCTCCGGTGACGGATTGGGCCCGGTTTACAACGACACCTCGTGCGTGGCCTGTCACAATCTGGGCGGCACCGGCGGCGGCGGATCAACGAACAAGAACGTTCAGATCGTCACGGCAACGCCCGTCATCGAACGGAATTCGCCCTTCGATCTCGGCGTGCCGGTAACGGCGGCGCGGCCGGACTCGAACAATGCGCTGGCCACCAACCAGTCTCCCAGAACGGGCCCCAACGAAGCGACACCGCAGAAGCTCGACACCGCCGCCCTCGTCAAAGCTCACCCCGGCTTCCGGACAGCCCGCAGCCTCGTCCTGCACCGATTCGGCACCGTCGATCATTATGGGACCTGGCGCGGGAAATTCATGGGGATCGAAGACGGCTTCATGGGAGTCGAAGACGCCACCGTAAAAACGACGATACAGAGTCTCCGCCAAACGGCCCGGGCCGACTTCTCGACGCGTCGCGAGCTCGTCCGGGCGGCAAGCGAGGTCGAATTGACGAGCGGTCATTTCAGGGTGAGAATCGATCAATTTGAGGTTCTCGGCTCGCAGCGTAATCCCACGGCTCTGTTCGGGTCAGGACTGATCGACGCGATCCCCGACAGCGCGATCGAGCAGGCCGCCCAGGCGAAATATCCGGGCTTTCCCGAAATCGCCGGCCGGGTCAGCACTCTCAAGGACAAGCGGATCGGCCGAATCGGCTGGAAAGGTCAGACGGCTTCGCTGGCCGCCTTTGTGTTGACGGCCTGCGCCGTCGAGCTGGGGCTGGAAGTGCCTGGCCATCATCAAGCAGGATCCCCCGACCAGCCGGACTACAAGGCCAAGGGCTTCGACCTGACTTCGGATCAATGCGACGCAGCTCGTCGCTTTTATTCGCGAGATCCCCAGGCCGGCGGAACAGGTTCCTGCCACGCCGAGGGAATCCGCGGCGATCGCCTCGGGTCGCTCCCTGTTCGCCAGGATCGGCTGTGCGACTTGTCATGCGCCCAAGCTCGGTGACGTCGAGGGACTCTACAGCGACCTTCTGCTCCACGACCTGGGCCCAGGTCTCGGCGACACCGGCCAGTACGGCACCTTCGACCCGAGCTCTTCCGAAGAAGAGATCATCGACGACCAGGGCCCGATTGCGAGCGCAATCGCCTGTCCCGAACCTCCGGCGGAAAGCGAAGTTGTCAAACGGTCCAGCCTTGCCGCAAGTCCCGCCGCGCCCACTCGGTCCCTCCCCGATTCGGCGCCTTCCCCGGAATCGCAACGAGAACCCACCCCGGCCGCCTCGTCACGATCGCGGCTCGTCGCAATGATAGGCATGTTCCCCATGTTCAGTCGCCCCGCAGCCAAGCGGCCCACCACCGGACCGGCGTCACGTTTGGAGTGGCGCACGCCCCCGCTCTGGGGCTTTCGCGACTCCGGGCCTTATCTGCACGACGGCCGTGCCGCGACGCTCGACCAGGCCGTGGCCCTTCACCAGGGCGAGTCTCAGAAGATCGCCGTCGGGTTCTTCGAGCTCAGCGCGCACGAGCGCCGACAAATCGAGATGTTTCTCAAGACCCTGACGGCGCCGGCGACCGCAAACCTGGCAGACCGTCGGGCGATGCATTCTTCTGGCTCCCTCTCCTTGGGGAGAGGGCCGGGGTGACGGGCCAGCGCCACAGCAGACTGTCGGGCGATGCATTCTACTGGCTCCCTCGAAGGGGGCCAGGCGGGGCGGGGCCGGATCCCCTGGAGACCGAACACGGCCGACGACCAAGGAGCGAGCAGGAAAAGCTCCGCAAAATCGCCCTAACGCCCCGATCGCGGCCGCCCGCCAGGGAACGCTCGACAGCGTCTTCGATCAATTGGTAAAACAGTCTGAATGTCGAACTGAAAAACCAAAACCTGGGTACCCCAAACTGAAAACCGAAGACCGAAAACCGAACGCTCAAAACTGAAAATGGAGTTTTCCATGAGTCCTTCGTCTTCGCTCGCTGCGAGCTCTTCGAACGTTCCCGGCGCGATCAAACGCGTGGCGATCCTGTTTGCGGGTGGGCCGGCGCCCGCGGCCAACGCGGTGATCTCGACGGCCGCCGCCTCGTTCCGCCGGCACGGCATCGAGGTGATCGGCATCTTGCACGGGTATGCGCACCTCGCCGATTTCAGTGACGACCACCCGATGGTGGAAGGCCGCGATTTTATCGTCCTGAACCAGTCCAACCTGAGGCGCACGCGCGAACACGCGCGGAATCTTGATCGGAACCTCGCGGACTAACCCGGCCAAGGAAATTTCTCAGCCGAGCCACCTTGCCGATCCCGAACGGACCAGCCAGCTCCGAAATGTCCATCGAGCACTCAGCTCCCTGGGTGTCAACGCCCTGGTGTCGATCGGTGGCGACGACACCTTGAAGACGGCCAACAAGTTCAAGCGATTTCAGGAGTACCTGCCTGATGATGAGCCACGAATCGCGGTCGTCCATGTGCCCAAGACAATCGACAACGACTACCGGGGCATCGACTTCACGTTCGGCTACTTCACTGCGGTCGAGACCCTGGCCAGCGAGGTCCGCAACCTGCTGGCCGACGCGGAAGCGGGACGGATGTACTTCCTGGTCGAGACGATGGGCCGCAGCGCCGGCTGGCTCGCATATGGCGCGGCGATCGCGAGCGAGGCCAGCCTGGTGCTGAGCGTCGAAGACCTGGTCGGCGAGCTGGTCAGCGAGGAATCCGTCACCGACCCCAAGACCGGCGCCGCCAGCACGCGGAAAATCATGAACCTCGATAAGGTCGTCGGTATCATCGTCGGGGGGATGATCGGCGCGAGAGCGAGGGCAAGGAATTTGGCGTCATCGTGCTGGCGGAGGGCCTCGCCCAGTTCATGCCAGCGCAATATCTCGAAGGAGTGAAATTCGACGATCATGGGAATATCTCGCTGTCCCAGACCAACCTGGCGCGGAATATGACCAGGCTGGTGGAGGCGGAATATGAAAAGCGCCAGGGCAAGAAGCGGCGCGTTACCGGCTTGCAGCTCGGGTACGAGGCGCGGTGTGCCCTGCCCCACGCCTTCGACGTCATCCTGGGCAGCCAGCTCGGCGTCGGCGCCTACCGCGCGCTCGTCGAAAACCATGCCGACGGCGTCTTGATCTCCGTCTCAGGCCAGCTCAACCTCAACTATGTCCCGTTCGACACGCTGATCGACCCCGAAACTCTCGTGACCGTCGTGCGGTTCATCCAGCCAGGCTCGGATTTCCAGCGGCTGGCCCGGTTCCTGGAGAACTACCCGCACGACTGACCCTCGTTGCCGGGTCGAGAAAGTCTGGCCATTCGCGGCATTCGCTGCAACGCTGCGTCGCCATGCCACCAGCCGTCGGTGGTTGAACCGGCTGACGACTCTTCCGGATCAGGTTTTGGTGCCGGTGCTCCCCGCCGGCTGCAGCGAGGTACTCACCAGCATCCCGTCGACATAGGTATAAGAGATCGTGCCGCTCCACCCGGTCGGAGTCGTGCCTGGCATCGCTGCGTGCGCGCTGGCCGCTTTCGCGGAAGCGCCAAACAGGCCTGCGAGTTTAGTGCCGATCGGTGACCCGATGCCGGAGCACGGATCGGGGCCGGGGCCAGCCTTGAAGAAGCCGTTGTTGCCCACGGTGATGTCGTTAAAGCAGGTCTGGTTCGCCCACAATTTGGGCGTGATGAACCCCAGCTTGGTCCCGAACGAGGCAAACAGACCCGCGATGAGCGGCGCGACCGCACTCGTGCCGCCTTCTTGCTGGGTCGCACCATGGACGACAATGAGGTAGCCGGTATTCGGGTCGGCGTCGGCCGCCAGGTCCGGCACCATCCGCCCCTTGTGACCGGCCGGCACCCCTGTCTGCCAGGACGGCGCGGGAAACGTGCGCGAGAAGCCGCCGCCGGTCCCTTCGCCGTTGGTCTTTCCGGGCACATTGTTCCAGACGGTTTCCTTCGTGGGGGTCTTGCTGGTGCCGCCGCAGCCGATCACGTGCGGGCAGGAGGACGGAACATCGACGTTCGTCGGCGTCGGCCCGCCGTCGCTGGAATCGTTGTCGCCGGAGGCGGCGAACACGACCATGCCGGCGGACGTTGCGGCCTGGGCCGCCGCCTCCATCGTGAGGGCGGATTTGCCCCAGATGGCTTCGTCAGACCCCCACGAGATCGAGCACACATCACAGCCATCGGCCGTCGCCTTCTGCACGGCCGGCGCAATGTCGCCCGCCCAGTAAACGCGGATGACCGCCGGCTTGCCGGTCGCAACAAAGTACGCGGCAGCCGCAACCTGAATGTCGAGTGCCACCTCGAAATCGGGATCTTGCGGGTCACCGATGTGCTGATTCGGGCTGTTCGTGGTCCCGTCAACCGAAACGTCGGTAATCTGCGGCAGCGGCTGGCCGATTGACTTGAAAAACGCGTCCATATCCGACTGCACCCAGCCGCCGCCAAGCTCGACGATCGCAATGACCCCGCCCCCAGTGAGGTTGGTCGGCCAGTTATAGGCTTTGCAGAGATCGGGTACGGCCCACGGGCCCACGCCCGCCGCGGTGCGAGCGGCCGTTTGCCGTTTGATCCTCTTGAAATAAGGCTTGCATTTCAAGTCTGTCGCATGCTTCTTCGCTTGCCGGGAAATGCTCATCGCGGTGCCTCACAGGAAGAAGGTCGAGATCACGCCCGGCGTCCCACCGGGCGGCGTAGCAAAGACGCACTGATCAAATCAAGAAAGGTCGACGGGAAAGATTATTACCGTCACACGTCGGGATAGAAAGAAAAATCAGACCTCCACCCAAACTTCGTCCCCTCTCAGCTCGCATCGGAACCGGTGCACGCGCTCGCCTCCCATCGTGGTACAGCGCCCGTCCTCCAATCGGAACCGCCAGTGATGGAGCGGGCACACGACTTCCCGGTTTTCCACCCACCCATGCCCGAGCGAACCGCCCGAGTGGGGGCAACGCCCGGAAAGCGCCACCAGCTCGCCGCCTATCCGGAAAACACCCAGGCGCATTCCAGCCGCGTCCAGCGACCGGCCGCCACCGTCAGCGATGTCGTCGATACGGCAAACTGCCACCCATTCGGGCATTCTATTCAGCCCTCGCCAGGCAGCGAAGCTCCGACTACGCAGAATCTGGGACTCGCGTCCGAGGCTCACTCCCTATTGGATTCTACCGTAATGCGGCGCGACTCGCCCTCTTTGCGCGACTATTACGCCAGAGCATCCTGCCACGGTCATCGCCTCAGGATAACCTGTGATCTGCGCTGACCCTGGCTGTGTCTTTCTTTTGCATCCGCTCTGGTACCCGGCCTGTTCGTCCGATATCCTTAGGATTGCATTTTCCGCCCGGGTCGATTCTTCATCGTCGGTGTCGGCTTCGCCAGCGTTCTCAATCTAATCTCGCGCTCCAGGACTCGCATTCTTACGGAAGAGTCGTCATGCGCAAGCGCGCCCGCGCCGCTTTCGGCCACGGTGGGACGTTCTCGACGACCGCTGCTTGCTCAACGGCTACACGCCTGCCCAGATCACGGCGGCATACGGATTGAACGCGATCACGTTTCTGTCGCCGACCGGCACAAAGGTCACCGGTGACGGCAGCGGCCAGACGATCGCGCTGGTGGAGGTCGCCCACGACCCCAATCTTCAAGCCTCGCTGAACACCTTTGATTCCACTTTCGGTTTGCCGGCGACAACGCTTGATGTGATCAACCTCGCTGGCAATCAGACTGATGACGGCTGGGCCGGCGAGGAATCGATGGACGCCGAATGGGCGCATGCGATCGCCCCGCGCCAAGATCGTGGTGGTCGAAGCAAGTCCCGGAACGAATGAGTCGAGCGCGTTCGGTGATCTGATGGCGGCGATCCAGACAGCCAGTTCGACCGCGGGTGTTTCCGTGGTATCGATGAGCTTTGGCGGCGGCGAATTCTCGGGTGAGGCCGCCCAGGACTCCGTCTTCACGACTTCGGGCGTGACCTACATCGCGTCAAGCGGCGACGAGGGCACGGTCGAGTGGCCTGCGACGTCGCCCGATGTTCTGGCCGTAGGTGGAACGTCTCTAGAGGTCAGCGGCTCGGGCAGCTATCAGAGGGAGGTTGGTTGGGTCGGCTCGGGCGGCGGCTTGAGCAGCGGCGAGACGGAGCCCCCGTTTCAAGACAGCGTTCAATCGACCAGCACACGCAGCACGCCCGACGTCTCCTTCGACGCCGATCCTTCAACCGGGGTGGCCGCGTATTTCATTCCGCCGGCGAGCACCACCGGCGCCGGCGAATGGGGAACCGTCGGCGGCACGAGCCTGGGCGCACGGCCTGGGCGGGAATTCTCGCCATCATCAACCAGGGCCGGGTTCTTGCCGGCCAGTCGGTCCTGACCGGTGCCACCCAGACTTTGCCGGCACTCTACGGACTGCCGGCGACCGACTATCACAAGGCTCCGCTGACCTCAGGCGGCGGCGGCACGACCAATCAGGCGATCAACACGGCCAACTACAACACCCAGGCCGGCCTGGGCTCTCCGATCGGTACGCTCCTGATTAACGCCCTGGCCGACGGCACCGTCGCCCCGGCTCCGCCCCCACCGCCGGCACCACCGCCTCCTCCACCCACCGCCTTGCCGCCGGCGCCCAAGCCACCGCCCTTCACCTTGCCGACGCCTTCGCCGGCTCCGCCGATCGACAACCCGCTTCCACCCATAACCGTCTGGCCCCCACCCTCACCCTCACCGACTCCCAGGTCGACTGCGCCGATTCCGCAGACACCTCCGCCGGCCCCCCCGCCGAGGGCCGTTCCCAGCCCGAAGGCCAGGAAGAAAGTCGTCGAGCAAAAGCCCAAACCACGCCACGTCGTCCACACCAAGCCAACCGCCAAGCACACCGCAACTGGCAAGACTAAAACGCCACCGCGCCACGGATCCTGACCAGACCGCCAAGCCCCGAGCGCGCTTCAAGGCGGCTTCGCGGTGCGAGCAAACCGGGTGCGCGATCGCCTGCGCGTTGTGCGTCGGTGGCTTACGGAACGAGCATCATGAGCAGATAGCCAACAACAAACGTAATGCACGCGCAAACCGCGCTCGTCGCGAATGCGCCCAGTGGGTCAGTGCCACCGAGGTGGGCCAGGCGAGCAGAAGCCTTTTCGCCGCTGAGCCCGAACGCTCGGGTGACAGCGATCGCGCAACAGGCGCGGCCAAGGTAGTGGCCGTTCCCAAAGACTCCACACAAGAGCGGAAGTCCGACGAAGGATGCGAAAAAGCCAAGCCGGTACCAGGGCGAAGATTCCCGATCGAGGTGCATGACCTGAAAATACACATCTAGAGCCCCGTTGAAGCCGAAGAACAGTGCCCAGATGAGACACGTCTCGACGTACATCCGGCGGTACGGAAGCCAGAACGGGCAGAGTAACAGGGCTGCCCAGTTAAACCGTGCCCATGCGCGGGACGTTCCAGCGGGTAGCGCCATACTCGAAGGTAGTAACCGGCCCGCGGGCCGACATACGCCCGAAGTTCCGCTGCGGTAACCTCGCCCCACGCGAGTGAGGTGTCATCGGGGCAGTTGAGCGGGCTGTCAGGCGCCTGATAAGGATTGTCCTCGAACTCCATGGTTGCTCCGCTTAACATGTCCCTTCTCAGGCGACGACCCTGTGCCGAGAACGCGCGACCCAAAGCGTCGTACATTCTGGCGCGAGTGCATCCGCAGTCAAGCGGGCAGCGGACTTACGATCAAAGGTAGGGCGATCTCAATCGTCGCCTTTCGCTCCGCGAAAGTATGCCTTCCCAGTATGCGGTACGTGATTTTATTCTGCCATTTACGCTCATCGATGTGTGTTTCGCCTCGCGGATCGAAGGATTCATCGAGCGTCGGCGTTGTCCTTCATGGAGCGAATGCACATCTTTCGCGGAGCGAAAGGCAACTCTCGTGCTCGCGACTTCTTGGCACTGACGTAGACGACACTGCATCTCGATCGCGCATCGCCGAGGTCTTTCTGTCGCCTTTCGCTCCGCGAAAGTGTGTTGGCTCAATCGGCGATTTGGCCTCTCGGATCGAAGCATCCACCGAGCGTCGGCGACGTCGTTTGTCGCCTTTCGCTCCGCGAAAGCATGCGGTCAGATTCCGTGATTGGCCTCTTGGATCGAGGGATCCGCCAAGCATCGGCGACGTCTTTTTGTCGCCTTTCGCTCCGCGAAAGATTCCCGTGTCAATCGGCGATCCGCCTATCGGATCGCAGGATCTGCCGAGCATCGGCGACGTCTTTTTGTCGCCTTTCGCGCCGCGAAGGACCGCCCTCTTCATGATCGATACGCGACTTTAGTCCGATATCTGAGTTTGTCGATGAACGATTCGTCTCTCCGCTGGAAAGATTTATCGAGCATCGGCGTAGATTTTAGCAGAGAAAACGCACAACTTTCGCGGAGCGAAAGGCGACTTTGTTCTTACCACGGGGCTATTACTCGTGTTAGTCCGACGCGGGAATGCGATAATAGTCGATTTCGCCTGGCACAAGTCCGGAAAACACCTGCTTGCCTCCTTCATTCTCCAGATAAAGGTTGTCTAATGATAGTATGAGTGTGCGTTTTGACTTAACGTCAACACCCGGTTGGATGCCTCGCACAAGTGCGGCCTGTTCGTTGACCTTGCCGCACTTCTGGCACACCAGGTCCTGATACTCTTCCATCACGACCAGCTTGTGTTCGCCCAGGCGTTTCAATACGAACGCTGAAAGGACGCTGTCGTGAGGACAGACGACATACATCGTGCGAGTCATCGGAACAACCCCATCTTCATGGTTTAGTTCGGGGCCGGGAGAATCCGAGCGCAACCGGTCGCTTGCTCGGCGCCTCCGGACGGACGCACCGACGGATGCTGATAGGCGCCTACCCGGTATTGGCGGCATACATGCACAGGAAGCTCAGAAACGCCAACGGCAACGCCAATAAGTAAAGGACGAAAGCGGCGGGCGCCAGAGCTCGGGATCGTAACAAGGCCCTCGTCCCCCAACTGATGCAAAGCAAGGCCAGCATTCCACTGGCGACTTGAAATGCCCCTGCGGTCATGGACGACGACGCTCCGCGGTCTCCCAAATTACGCGCATGTGCTATTCCAATCAGCCAACTTCCGAGAGTAAGCATGGCGACTGTGCAGACGACGTACGCGTTGATACGGGTACTGGGTCGTCTGGATTTCAGGGCGAACCAGCAGACTTCGGTTGCGAGCCATGGGAGCACCACCATGAGAATCGGACTGAGCAGAAGCGCGAGCCGAGGGTCAAGCACGATGAGCATGACGAGCACACACGCTCCGATCAACACGCGCTGGATCATGGTGTTACTTTTCATCTCACTTGTCCGTCATTAGTCGAGATGATATCAACGGCGATCATGAGGAGTCGCACCGCGACCTTGAACCACCTCGGCATCGCCAAAATCGATGGCTCCGCCGTTTCACTCGAAGGGCTTGATCACGAATCGAGATCGCGTTTCTTGAGGGGCGGGTGTACTCCGTAGTTCGCCAGAACGCGGAATACTCGATCAGATCGTGTATCATGACGTGCCCCGCACTGCAAGGATCTGGTCATTTCTTTCGTTTGGCGTCGACAAACATCTGGCGAAGAAGACCCGTGCCGAGGAATGTCCGTGCGGCGGACGCCTGCACTGCGCTGAGCAGCGCCAACGACCCACGCAAGCCGCGGGGCGCGACCGCCCAGCGAACCGAGGGAAACGGAAGGACACGCAATGTATGGGCCTGGGGACATGGGAAAGGTCGACCGAATGAATGATGCCAGCCCGATGCGCCAGCAACGCTCCGCCACAGTCACAATCGGCTCACCGGGGCACGCGCGATCGTGCAAAGGACGTTGGGCGGAGTCGATGGGCTGGTCCCAATCGCGCGTCGATGGTAGTCGATCGGCGCCAGCGACATGGCGTGGCGTCGACGGGCGCGGAAGCGAATCGGCTTCACGCCGCTTGAGCCATCGTGCCGGGCATTCGCCCAGATTGGCCAGGTGGTGCACCCCCCAAACGTGCGGCGATCTCAATCGTCGCCTTTCGCTCCGCGAAAGTATGCCCTCCCAATATGCAATACGTGAAGTTAGTCTGACATCTGCGCTCGTCGATGCACGATTGGTCAATCGACTGGAAGGATTTACCGAGCGTCGGCGACGTCGTTTGTCGCCTTTCGCTCCGCGAAAGCATGCGGTCAAAATCCGTGATTGGCCTCTTGGATCGAAGGATCCGCCAAGCATCGGCGACGTCTTTTTGTCGCCTTTCGCTCCGCGAAAGATTCCCGTGTCAATCGGCGATCCGCCTATCGGATCGCAGGATCTGCCGAGCATCGGCGACGTCTTTTTGTCGCCTTTCGCGCCGCGAAGGACCGCCCTCTTCATGATCGATACGCGACTTTAGTCCGATATCTGAGTTTGTCGATGAACGATTCGTCTCTCCGCTGGAAAGATTTATCGAGCATCGGCGTAGATTTTAGCAGAGAAAATGCACAACTTTCGCGGAGCGAAAGGCGACTTTGTTCTGACCACGGCGCTATTACTCGTGTTAATGTGCGTTCGTGGCGTCCGCAGGAACAAATGCACAACCTTCGCGGAGCGAACGGCGACTTTGTTCTGTGCACGCCGTTGGCACCCGTATTCATCTGTGTTACTGGCGTCCTGTGCCGGCAAGACTCTCCGTGCCCGCAGGTCCGGCATTCCGGCTCTTGCCGACCGGAGGTCTTCTCTGTTCGGCGCGAGTCTCGACCCCGCCGCCAGCCCGACCGTAGGTCTCCCGTGAAACGCCGGCTCCACTGACGACCGACCACCCACCGAGCTGACGACGCGGGCAGGCTGACCCCGCTCGGCTGACGACACGCCGGCCGACACACGCGCGACAGTCGGGCCGTGACGCAGTGAGCACCGTCGCCACTGGGTCACCTGCGTCACGACGACAGCGCGCGTTCCGCATGATCGGCACCAGCGAAGCTCGGGGGGATTAGCGATCCCAGCCTGAAGGGCGACGCCGGCCGCCGCATCTCGTCGGACTGCTCGGACGGATCGGTCGGATCGGACAGATCAGACGCGGCGGCCGGATTGCGCCATTTCAGCGAAGGGCTGGATCACTCGGTCCAGATGGTCAGTGTACGCCGCCCGGCAGGGGGATGTGGGCGGCCGCGATCCCGATACAGCGTGCCGCCGCTACGTTGAACGAGGGATGACAGCACCACCCGACAATCCGTTTCGCGACACCACTCACGGATGGCTACTGGGCAGCCCGGACTTCGTCGGTCAGATCCGGGCCAGGGTTGGCCGGGCCGAGCACCACGATCAACAACTCGCGGCCCGCCGGTTTTCCACTGATGATCTTGTCTGGATCCAGTCAGCCGTGGCCGCGCACTGCGGGGTCGATCCGCAGATATTTCGCAACCTTCGCGCCCAGTCGATCAGCCGAGACGTTTCGGCGTGGCTGTCCCGCCAACTGACGACCTTTACGTTGCGCGGGCTGGCGGCCGCGTTCGGTCTCGGGCACGCTGACAGCGTCCGGAACCTGAATCGCCGCGTCGACCGCGCGCTGCCTGATCCCAGCAAGCTCCGGCGAGACATTGTGGCAATTCACCACTAGCTCCTGGAAGCCGAATCGAGCTGAGCTGACCATGCGGGGCGGCGGCAGGTCCGCTCAACGGTTTTGCGCCGGCTCCGGCTCGCTTGACAAGAGCCCAAAACCGTTGACCGGATGTGACCCCACGGACGACCGACGGTTCTTGGTTTTCAATGGTACATCTGCCTCGTTGTCACTGGAACCGACGATTTGTTGAGGTCATCGCCGCGCGGCAACCGACAACGTGAAGCTGGCGAGCTTCCCGCTTGGCTCGCGCAAATCCTCAAAGTCAGCAAGCAGATCGGTTGGACGTTCGCGATAGGCCTGATGGTTTTCAAATGCTGTGAGTAGCGTTTCAAGCCACGCTCTTCCCTTATCGACGGACGACGTTGAACCTCGATGCCCCTGACGGCTGTAAAGATCAATCGCCCGACGCTGCCATTTGGCAGCGGAAGCGAAGTCGCCGACCTCCGCAGTGGCCAATGCCATCAGGATGGAACCAGCCTGTTCGGTATGAATGTCCAAAACAGAGGCGCCAGCAGTCGGCTTGAGGACACGAGTCGCATCGTCGATCGCTTTTTGTCCGTCCCTCTTCCTTGAATCTGTGCACGTTGCACGGATCCAACAGGCTAACGCGGCTGCCCGCGCCTCCAGGTTTGGATCAACTTGGGCAGCCACACCCAGATCGCTAAGTGCAAGGTCGTAATCTCTTGACACGTGTCGAATTTGCGCACGCGTGTAATACGCCAATCCAAGTCGCGGATCGCGCCGGATCGCCTCGTCGGCGTCGGACCTCGCTCTGCCAAGGTTGCCATCCAAACGAAATGCCTTCGCTCTGAAGCAATAGACACCTACAGCATCGGAATCATGCTTCAGTACCATGTCGAAGTCGACTATAGCGACACGGCATTCGCGCCGGCGAAGCGCGCATATTCCACGGATAAGGTGGCAATCCACGCTGTTAGGGTCCAACCGCACCGCAGTGTTCGCGGACTCGAAGGCTCCGGAAACGTCGTCTTCCCGGTGCAGAATCTTCGCACGAATCAGATGGGGTAGCGGATTCTTCGGTTCGATTCGGACGGCCTGATCGCAGTCATCAAGGGCCCTAACTGGGTCCCCCGACTGCATGCGCAAATCGGCCCTTTTGAGAAGCGCGGTCGTATAGGTCGGCGCTGAGTTGGAGCGCAGCGTCGAAGTCGGTGATTGCACGCTTCAATTCATTGCGCTCGGCCAGAACTGTCCCGCGAGTCATCCATAGCCACGGGACATTTGGCGAAAGTCGGATCGAAGCGTCAAAATCGCGCAGGGCCATCTCCGAATTCGACATCTCGATCCATGCCAGCCCGCGCCTCCAGTACAACTCTACACATCCTGGTTTGAAAGAGAGGGCGGTGGAAAAGTCGGCTATGGCGTCCTTGAAGTGGCCCGTGCGGCAGTATAGCATCCCTCGCGTGTGGTAACCCATGGGCATTTGCGGATCCAGGCGAATTCCCTCCGCAATCTCAGCCTCGGCGCGCTGCAGGTCGCCGAGCTCACACTGAACACGGCCTAACGGCGCGCTGCGCCGGAGCGAATTTTGGCTCACGGCGGATGACCGCAGTCAAGTCGCGAGACGCGTCGCGAAAGCTCCCATAGGCAACTCGAACCGCACCCCTCAAATAGTAATCCTCAAAGGAGTCTCGCGCTGAGCGGATTCTTTCACCGAAATAGCGCTCCGCGTCAGCGTAGGCCACGACTGCGTTTCGCCTCACCCATCCCGGGGCATCGGTATATCCGTTTGTAACAAGAATCCGTTCCTTATCAGTATCTAAAACATCGTACACGAGCACAGATCGATCCGTCGGAACCTTCCCGGTCTTGGTTTCCAATCTGATGTCTAGCGCGTTCAGCACGACAAGCTCAGGCTTAGGCTGGGGCTGAGCGGCGTACACCTTGCCGAACATAACGCAGGAAAATGAGAGCATCCCACAATACGCCGCCCGGGAGCAGCAATTCCGTGTCATCCCTGATCCCCGTTATGGCCTTACCCTGTGTATTGCACCTTCGGCAGTGCGATCCCTGAGCCGCCACAGGGACCTCATTCTTCACAGAACTCGCGGCGACGCAATAGCAGTGCCGAAGCGGGAAAGTGGGACGGGTCCGAATATTGTTAACGAGCGGATGGCGACCGAGCTCCGGGCGCTGATCCCGGCGCGAGCCCGCACGCCGTCGGTGACCGTGCCGGTCGCGCCGGGAGAGCTGCTCGACAAGATCAGCATCCTGGCGATCAAGGCCGAGCGGATCTCGGACGAGTCCAAGCTGGGCAACGTGCGAGCTGAGCTCGAGCTGCTCTGCCAGGCGAGAGTTAGCTCGATACTCGACCACTTGGGCTTGAAGAAGCTGACAGCCGGGCTGCGCTCGGTCAACCAGGCGCCCTGGGACATCGAGGACGAGATTCGGTGCTGCGAGCGCGGCGGTGGTTTCGGCCGGGAGTTCTTCGAGCTGGTCCAATCAGTGTACAAGAACAACGACCGGCGCGGCGCTCAAGCGGCCGGTCAACGAACGGCTCGGCTCCAGGATCGTCGAGGAAAAAGCATTCCGTGCGTAGTAAGTGGTGCTGGGAACGTGGTGTCCGTCCGAGCTGCACGAGGCGAACGCAACCGAGAGCGGCATCCGTCGGTTGAATGATCGCTCGGTTCCAGCCTGAGGACACCGTCGTGGACGGCCGATTCTTCAGCACTGACGAGCCAATCGCATCCCTCGTGCAGCACGACGCCTCGTGGTGGTCAGACTGCGCAAATCACTCCCGCACAGCCGACCTTGCGCTAATGTCACCGAACAATATTCGGGAAAACACCACAACCGCCAATTAGCCAAACGCTTGGGAACGCGTCTCGTACGTTATACCGTGCGGTAGGTACGTCCCAATTTTCGACACCCTCGTATAATTCTTGTACGTGCGCGAAGAGAGCGTGTGCGCACGACGAGCTGGGGTCAATTTCATGTTCTGTCACCTGACGAGGATTGAGAGCGACGCCCGTTGCGTCCTCGACGTTTGCGCTCACTCGCTCATCGTGGTTCAAATTTCGTGAGAGACTTCGACTGCATTGTGGGCGTTCGGGAGAGGCCGAGCCTCATCAACGCGATTGGTCCAATTCCTTGCGCCTTGAGGGCGTATCGGCGAGCCGGAGCCCCGAGCCCGAAACCCGCGCATGAACTGGCACGAAGACCCGCTGAAAAACATGCCATCGCGTGCCACTTTCCTGCCACTCGCGGAGCAAATTGCGACACGACGAAAGCCAAGATCGCCCTTGTGGTTGCGCAGGGGAATGCCGTCGCCGCAAGGGTGTGCGCCAACAAATGCCGATTGTGCCACTTTTCGGTGGCGATCCTTCCGTGGTCAGACGTTGAAAAAACGTGGGCTTTGGGAGTCCGGCGGGAGCACATTATTGGCCGGCGGGTCGAAGCCGGTCAGACGCGGAGTCCATCGCCGCGGCCGAGGCAAGGTTACAGTGGAGAAGTGCGGACGAGGGAGGGCGGAAGAATCAAGAAAACGGCGAGAGGAACGAACTGCGGGATCGAGTCAAGCAGATCGCGGGACGTCGGGGAATTACCGTCCAGAAGCGGACTCAAAGAGGCGAGATGTCTGATTCATCCGTCATCCTCGGTCAACGCGCCCCCCTACCCCCCTGAGCATGTGTCAGGGTTTGGGGCGGGTACTGTCTCAGCACTCTCCGACCTCGTCCGCTGTTAATCGTCCTGGCAATGTGCGAGTTTCTCGCGGTCCAGGATCGCAGCTCAGCTCATGTCCGAATCGGAGATATGTCGCGATGCAGAGAGCCATCGCCGAGGCGCTAACTCTCTCAACTGTACCACACGGTGGGTCCTGCGGCGTGGTGGGAAAGGATCCGAATGGCCGCCGGACCCCTTTCGTTTGGCACAATCGGCAAGATCTCCCCCACGGCGCGGAACGCAGGGCGGAATTCGCGCCGATTTTGGTCCGCTGGATCCGCGGCCGCCGTGAAGTTCCGAACCAATTGACGCGTTAAGCGATAAATGCCAGTTCTGCCGGCTCTGTCGATCACTCCAAGCGATCGGAACACCGCGGTTCCACAGAGAACAGATGCACCAGTCCGACCAGTTGCTCCAATTACGAAGAACCTAGGACTTGCGTCCGAGGCTCATTCCCTATTAGATTCTACCCTAACGGGAACTCAGGAAACGAGGCGGACCGCGGCATGAAAAACGGACGGGAAAACCGCGTGGCGATCAGCAGACGCGACTGGGGCCGCGGCGCGCTCGGTCTGCTCGGGCTTTGCTCTCTGGGACTGGAGGGCTGCGAACTGCGGGCTGGCTCAGCTCCGGAATTGGTCTGGGGTGTCCACGGCGTGAAACCCGGCCGCCTGCACAAGCCCCGGGTCGCCGCATTCGACCGGCGCGACCAGCTTTACCTGGCGGACCTCACCGATCGGATCCAGGTCTTCGACCGGGATGGCAACTACCTACGGGGCTTCCGTACCCCCGATTTCAACGTCGACGGGCCCAGCGGACTGACGATCGACAGGCTGGGCCGGCTTCTGGTGGCAGACACTCACTTCTATCGAGTGCTGGTGTGCTCGCCGTCTGGCGACATCCAGTTTCAGATCGGTGACGGCGTGCAAGGGACCACTCCGGGCCGGTTCGGGTATCCCACCGACGTCGTCATCGATCGCGCCGGCCTGTTTTACGTGGCCGAATATGGGGAGAACGACCGCATCCAGACTTTTTCGCCCGACGGGACGTGGCTCCGCCAGTGGGGGGGGCACGGCTACGAGCCCGGTGAATTCCTCAAGCCCCGCGCTTTGACCATCGACGAGAACGACCGTCTGTTCGTGGCGGATAGCTGCAATCATCGCATCCAGGTCTTCGATAGAGTCGGCAAGCTTCTGCAAACCTGGGGGTCGCGCGGCGACGGGCCGGGCCAGATGAGTTATCCTTATGACCTGGCGATCGGCCCGGACCATTGCCTTTACGTTTGTGAGTTCGGCAACAACCGCGTGCAGAAGTTCACCATGGACGGCAAATCGCTGGGACTCTGGGGAAAGGCCGGGCGCGGGCCGGGCCAATTATTCAACCCCTATGCCCTCGCCGTCGACAGCCAGGGAAGTGTGTCGGTGGTCGATTCCAATAACCACCGGGTGCAGCGATTTCGAATGTAGATGATCTTGAGCGGGCGGGATCCTCGCCCGCCTCTGCCATCAGGCTGGTGCGCGAGGGCGAGCACCGCGGAGATTGGCCCCGGAGAAAACGACGATGATGCTCGGTAAATGGTCGATCTCGTTCGGCAGTCCCTGGTGGCTGTTGCTCGTGCCGCTTGTGGTGACACCACTCGTCTGGTCGAGCTACCGCAGCCTGGCGGGGCTGGGCCCGATCCGCCGCGCGATGGCGATCCTGCTCCGGACGACGGTCATCACCCTGATCATACTGGCCCTGGCCGAGCTCCAGACTGTCTGGCGATCGGACCGCCTGGCGACGATCTTCGTCCTCGACGTGTCCAACAGCATCCCGCATGACCAGCAGAAGGCGGCCTTCGAATATGTGGTTGCCGCGTCGACCAAAAGGCGGAAGGACGACCTGGCCGGCCTGGTCGTCTTCGGCAAGGAGCCAAGGGTCGAGGTGCCACCGGCCGCGGGCGAGCTGAACTTGATCGGCATCGAGAGCCGGATCGACCAGGAGAACACCGACATCGCCGCGGCAATCAAGCTCGCCCTGGCCAGCTTTCCCGAGGACACCGCCCGCCGGATCGTCGTCCTCTCCGACGGCAACGAGAACCGGGGCAGCCTGTTCGACCAGGCCCTGTCGGCCAAGGCACTCGATATCCAGGCTGACGTCGTGCCGATCGAATACTTCTACGACCGCGAGGTCCTGGTCGAGAAGGTCTCGATCCCTCCCGACGTCAAGAAGGGCGAGACAGTCAACATCAACGTGGTGATCCGCGCCAGCGAGCCGAGCCGAGGCACGCTCCAGATTTACCAGAAGACCGACAACTACCGGGCCCCTGCCGCCGACAATGACCAGCCCGAGCCGATCGAGCTCCAGCGCGGCGTCAACGTATTTCAGCGCAAGCAGCTTATCACCGCGCCAAACTTTTATACCTTTGCGGCCGAGTTCATTCCCGAGGAGGGAAGCGGCGACCAGCGCCGGATCAACAACGTCGCGGAAGGGTTCACGCACGCGCGGGGCACCGCCCGGGTGCTCCTGATCGAGGGAACCGCCGGCGAGCACGTCGAGCTGGTCAAGGCCTTGAACGAAAAGAACATCGAGGTCAAGGTCCTGGTCGCTCCCAAGATCGACGGATCCGGCGGAGTCGGCGGCGACCCCCTGCCCACCGACCTGGCCCAGCTTCAGACGTATGACTCGGTCATCCTGGCCAATGTGCCCAAGGAATCGTTCACCGAGAGCCAGCACCAGCTCCTGGCCTCCAACTGCCACGACATGGGCGCAGGGCTCGTGATGCTGGGCGGCCCCGACAGCTTCGGCGCCGGCGGCTGGATGAACACGCCGGTTGAGAAGGCACTGCCCGTCGACATGCAGATCAAGGCCGTCAAGGTCCAGGGCATCGGAGCCATGGTGCTGATCATGCACGCCAGCGAGATCGCCGAGGGAAACTACTGGCAGGCCCAGGTCGCCAAGGCCGCCATCAATGCCCTCTCGACCTACGACTACGCCGGCATGCTCCACTGGGAAGGCCAGGAAGCCTGGCTGTTCACGCTGCGGCCGATCGGCTCCGGGCGGAACAGCATGCTCCGCGCCATCGACCGCATGAATCCCGGCGACATGCCCGACTTCGACCCGTCGCTCTTGATGGCCATGAAGGGGCTGAACGGGATCCGCGATGCGATGAGCAAGCACATCGTGATCATCAGCGACGGTGACCCGACCGACCCTACAACCCGGGTCATCAACCAGCTCGCTTCCAGCAAGGTGACCGTGACCACCGTGCTGACCGCGGCGCACGGTAACGACGCCCATGCCATCTCGATGATGCGAAACCTCGCCAACAAGACGAAGGGGCGGTTTTACAACGTCACCAACCCCAAGGCCCTGCCGCGAATCTACCAGAAGGAAGCTCGTTCGATTTCCCGGCCGTTGATCTTCGAGCAATCGACTCCGTGGGCGCCGCGGCTCAACTATCCGATCACCGAGCCGGTGATGCGCCTTTCCAAGCCGCTGCCCCCGATCACGGGGCTGGTCCTCACCACGGCCAAGGAGAACGAGTTGGTCGAGATCCCGATGGTTTCGCCATTGCCGGCGGGTCAGATGAACCCGGTCCTGGCCCACTGGACCTACGGGCTGGGGCGGTCGCTGGCGTTCACGTCGGACGCGGGCCGGCGATGGGCCAAGACCTGGCCCGACTGGTCGAGCTATTCCGCATTCTGGTCGCAGGCGATCCGCTGGTCGATGCGGCCGGCCAACCGGGGCGACCTCAGCTTGAACGTCCGCCGCGAGAACGGCCGGATCAAGGTCGTCGTCGATGCGCTGGGCAAGGATACCCGGTTCCTCAACTTTCTTCAGATCCAGGGCAACGTGATCGACCCCAATCTGAGCTCCACTGCGATCGAGCTCAAGCAAACGGCCCCCGGCCGCTACGAGACGACGATTGAACACGTCGACGCCAGCGGCAACTATTTCGTCAACCTAGGCTACCGGGGCTCCGATAACGTCCAGGGGGTGATCTCATCGGGAGTGTCCGTCCCCTATTCCGACGAGTACCGCGAGCTCCGCTCCAATCCCACCAGCCTCGAGACCCTGGCCTCGGTGACCGACGGCATGGTCGTCTCCTGGAAGCCGACGGGAGACGGCCGGATGGACATGACGAAAGTCGCGGACCATTTTCGTCGGGATAATCTGATCAACCCCCGCTCGTTTGCCCCCCTCTGGCCCAGTCTGCTTTGGCTGGCGGCCTGCCTGTTCCTGGGCGATGTCGCCGTGCGGAGAATCGCACTCGACTTCAACTGGATCAAGACGACGATTCTGAAGGAGTGGGAGCGGATCCGCGGCCGCGAGACCGTGACGAGCAGCGAATACATGGACAAGCTGCGGAGTCGCAAGGCCGAGGTTGACGAGCAGATCGACCGGTCGCGGGCGGCGCCGCGGGCCGAGTCGTCGCCGCTCCTGCCGAGCGAGCCGCCGGCGGCCGGACCTATCGGCGAGCCGCTCCTGGAGGGCCCCGAGATCGCAGAGCGCGCCAGGCGGCGCGAGCCGCCGAGAAGGAGCGCCCAAGCTCGCCGCGCCGCCGCCCCAGACCGAGAAGCAGAGCTACACAGACCGCTTGCTCAAGGCCAAACAGCGCGTTTGGGAAGACCGCGAGAAAGAAAAGGGAGGGGAGGCCGGCACTCCGAAAAAATGAAGGTTGAAGCCGGAAGGATGAATGAAACCGGGGTCCGGTCCCCAGTTCACTGATTATCGCAATTGCTCATCATCTGCCCACGAAAGGACCGCTCCAACATGCCCGACGTAACCCCTGAATCCATCGAAGCCCGGGCCGAAGGCTTTCGAACTGCCTACGAGCGAGTCAAGGCCGAGATCGCCAAGGTCATCGTCGGCCACGACGAGATCGTCCACGGCGTCTTGACCTGCCTGTTCATCGGCGGCCACGCGCTCCTGGAAGGCGTTCCGGGCCTCGGCAAAACGCTGCTGGTGCGCACCCTCGCTGACGCCGTCTCGCTTGATTTCAACCGCATCCAGTTCACACCCGATCTGATGCCCGCCGACATCATCGGTACCAACATGGTGATGGAGCTCCCCGACGGACGCCGGATCTTCGAGTTTCAGGCCGGCCCCGTTTTCTCGCAGATCGTCCTCGCCGACGAGATCAATCGAGCCACTCCCAAGACGCAGTCGGCGCTCCTGGAGGCGATGCAGGAGCACTCGGTCACCGTCGGCGGCCACATCCACAAGCTCAAGGAGCCGTTCTTCGTGATGGCCACCCAGAACCCGATCGAGCAGGAAGGAACCTACCCTCTTCCGGAGGCGCAGCTCGACCGGTTCCTGCTCAAGCTGGTCGTCGGTTACTCGACGCGCGACGAGCTGAGCACGATTCTCGACCGGACGACGCGCGGCGAATCGCCCAGGGCCGAGAAAGTCCTGGATGGACCGGCACTGCTTGCACTTCAGGCGCTGGTTCGCGACGTGATCGTCGCGCCGCACGTGCAGGACTATGCCATTCGTCTGGCCCTGGCCACGCATCCTCAAGGACCGTACGCCACCGACGTGACCAATCAGTATATCCGCTGGGGAAGCAGCCCGCGCGGCGTTCAAACCCTGGTCCTCGCCGCCAAGGTGAGGTCGCTCCTCGACACGCGGTACAACGTCAGCTTTGAAGACCTGCGCCGCGTCTATCTGCCCAGCCTCAGGCACCGCGTCCTCTTGAATTTCGAGGCCCAGGCCGAAGGAATCGATCCCGATGAAGTCTTGCTGAAACTGCTCGACTCTGTGCCGGAGAAACTGGAAGCCCGCGCGGCGGTCGCGTGAAATCTCAGCAAGCGGATCGGCCGCTAGCCACCATGCACGACATCTACGATCCACCACCGGCACCCGATCGCGACTGGACTCCCACGGAGCCCGAGCGCCTGGTCTTCACTCCCGGAGACCTGGTCTGCCTGATGGGTCTTTGCGCTGTTCTTTTTGCCGCGTCGGCGCTCTTGTGGCGGACGGAGCCCGAGCTGGTCCTGGCCACGTCCGCGGCCGGATCGCTCGTGATCCTCGAAAGCTGGTTCACCGCCCTGGGCTTTCTGCACAGGTCTCCGCAGTCTCGAATCCGGGTCCGCTGGCTGGTCTTTCTGGCTGCCCTCTCCCCGTGGCTGGTCGGGATCGGCCTGGCCGTAACCGCAATTCTGTCGATTTTCTGGGCTTTTGATCGAATCGTCTGACGGACCGTCTTGCTCTTAACCCCGGCCCATCCCTACTTCGAGGAACGACTCATGGCAGCGCCCGTTCCGGCCTCCGAGACCAGAACCGCCAAGCCGGCGACGGCCCGCAAGGACGACGACGGCTCGGGACCGCTTCTCGACCCGGAATTCCTCCACAAACTCGAGCAGCTCGAGCTCGTGAGCCGGCGGATCTTCGTGGGCCGCATGAAGGGCGAGCGCAAGAGCAAGCGGCGGGGGTCGTCCGTCGAGTTTGCCGAGCACCGCAACTACGCATCCGGAGACGACCTGCGACACATCGACTGGAACGTCTACGGCCGGCTCGACCGCCTGTTTCTCAAGCTGTTTCTCGAAGAGGAAGACCTGCACGTCTACACCCTGCTCGACACCAGCCTGTCGATGGACTTCGGCAAGCCGACCAAGCTGCGATATGGCAAGCAAGTCGCCGCGGCGCTGGCGTTCATCGGGCTGGTCAACCACGACCGGGTCGTGCTCGATACCTTCAGCGCTCGTCTCGATCAGGGGCTGCACGGGGTGCGCGGCCGCTCCCAGATGTGGCGAGTCGTCCAGTATCTCGAGCACCTCGCGCCCTCCGGGGCCAGCGATCTCACCGCGGCCGCGCGGGAGTTCGCCATCCGGCACGCCGGTAAAGGGGTCGTCGTCGTCATCTCCGACTTTCTGGACCGCCGCGGCTATCAGGATGCCCTGCGCTACCTCCTGGCAAGAAACATGGACATCTTTGTCATCCACATCCTGAGCCAGGAGGAAGTCGAGCCCGAGCTGGTGGGCGACCTTCGCCTGGTCGATGCCGAGGACGACGAGACCGCCGAGATCACGATCAGCGCACCCTCTTGAAACGATACAAAGACAACCTCAACGGGTTCGTGGGCGGCCTGAAGGCATGGTGCACTCAGCGAGGGATTACTTATATTTTTACCAACAATCTTTTTCCGTTTGACAAGCTGATCCTCAACTACCTGAGGCAGCGGGGGCTGGTCAAGTGAACGAGTCTTTTGATGAATGAGTGGCAGGTCAAGGATCCCCTGGTCTTCTTCGGTGCCGCAAGTCTGGTCGTCGCGTACGTGATCTATATGATGATCCGGCGCAAGAAGTCTGACCGCGCTGGATTTGAAGATCGGGACACGGAGCTGTAACGAGCGGGAGTTACGATGGGAACTTTCTGGAGTGGGCTGGGTCGCCTGGGCATGCCGCTGGAGTTCAGCTCGCCGCTGGGAATGGCTTCGTGGGCGGCGCTGGCGGGCGTGCCGGTGGGGATCATCGCGACTTTACTTCCTCAAGCTCAGGCGGCGGCCGGTGCGCAGTGCCGAGCACGATCCTCTGGCGCCGCAGCCTGGAGGACATGCATGTCAACAGCCTGTTCCAGCGGCTGCGGCGCAACTTACTGTTGTTCCTCCAGATCCTGGCCGTCCTCCTGGCAATGCTCGCCCTGGCCGGACCCCGGATGCGGGGGAGCAGCGGCCAGGGCCAGCGGTTCGTGCTTCTGATCGACAACTCCGCCAGCATGTCGGCGACCGACGTCACTCCGACCCGGCTGGCCGAGGCCAAGAAAGCCGCCAAGAAGGTCGTGAGCGAGATGGACGCCGACGACCTGGCGATGGTGATCACGTTCGCGGATTCCGCGAAGGTCGAGTCGAATTACACGAGTGATCGCCGCGCTCTGTTGCGCCGTATCGAGTCGATCGAGCCGTCGCAGGCGCGGACGTCGCTGCGGGAGGGGCTGCAGGTGGCGGCGGGCCTTGCCAATCCTTCCAAGCAAATCGGCGAAGGCGTCGTCGCGTCATCGGTGGTCACTCCCAAGCTGTTCATCTACACCGACGGAGGCTTTCCCGACGTCGAAGGCTTCAGCCTGGGCAATCTCGAGCCCGAGGTCGTCGTGATCGGGCCTCCGATTCCTCCATACACCCCTCCGGCCAACCCCGGCGAGACCCGGAGGGTCGTGGCCAACCCGTCCGACAACGTCGGGATCATGACTCTCCAGACCCGGCGCGATGAGGACAAGCCCGATCTTTATCAGCTTTTCGGCCGGGTTCATAATTTCCGCGGCGAGGAGGTCGCGACCGAGGCGCAGCTCTACCGGGTCGAAGCGGGCAAGCCGGCTGCCGAGGGCAAGCTCATCGACGCGATCGCCCTCACGATCGGCCCCCGCGGGGAGCAGTCGTTCAAGTTTGACCTGCCGGAGACCGGCCTGACGGCCTTCGAAGTCAGGCTCACCGTTAAAGACGCCTTGGAGCTCGACAACCGGGCGTTCACCGTCGTCGGAACCACCCGCAAGGCCCAGGTGCTCGTGCTCACGGAAGGAAACCGTTACCTCACTGATACCCTCAAGACGCCCTCGGCCGTCGAGCGGGCCGATGTCAAGATCATGACGCCGGAAGAAGCGAAGAAGCCGGAAGTCGTTCGCGACCTGAAGGGCGGCCGCTTCGACCTGGTCATCTTCGACGGCGTCAAGCCCGAAACGCCTCCTCAGGCCAATGCGCTTTACTTCGGCGTCTTTCCCCCCGGGCCGGCTTACGCCAAGGCCAAGGATGTCGCCCAGCCGGTCATCCTGGATTGCGACATCGCTCACCCGATCATGCAATACGTCCGCGACCTGCCGCTGGTGTACATCGCCAAGGGCCAGGTCGTCGAGCTGCCACCCGGTGCCAAGAGCCTGATCGAGGGCAACCAGGGCTCGCTCGCGTTCACTGTTCCGCGCGAAGGCTTCAGCGATACGGTCGTCACCTTCCCGCTAATGGACGGCACCACGCCGAACACGACGTGGTTCCGGTACATCAGCTTTCCGCTCTTCATCCTCAACAGCGTCCAGGCCCTGGGAAATGTCCGCGAGGGAGCCGGCGAAGAGATCGCCGAGCCGGGCCGGCCGGTGGTCATCCATGCCGAGACCCCCAGCCGCTCGATCAGCGTGACCGGGCCGGCCGGAGGCTCTCCGGAAACGGTGGCTCGCTCGAACCAGGGGGCGTTCGTCTACAACAAGGCGGCGACAACCGGCGTCTATCTCGCAGAGTGGGAGGGAAACGGCAAGCTGCCGTTTGCTGTCAATCTCTTCGATGAGCGCGAGAGCGACCTGGCCCCCCGCGGCATGGTTCCCGATGGAACGCCGGACGCGGCGGCCGAAAGCTACAAGATCACGATCGGCCACAACCCCGTCACCGGCACCCGAAAGCCGCCGGCCGTCCGCAAAGACGTCTGGTGGTACTTCGCCCTCATCGCCCTCGGTGTTCTTCTCGTTGAGTGGTACATTTATAATCGGCGTGTTTATATCTGATCTCGTCCCGGCCGCTCTTGAGCGAAAACCGGGTGATTTCCGGTAAGCAGCCGTACCGGATCGGGTGCTTGCCGGCGATTCCCTCGCTGACATACAAGAGCGTGGAACCGCGGCGGAAGAACCCCCGGTCGTACCGGCGCGAATACCGGCTGGGCATGAAGACCGGACCCAGAAGCGGCAAGCGAATCTGGCCGCCATGGTTGTGCCCGGAGAACATCAGGTCAACCCCCCAGTTGCTCGCCTGGTAGAGCAAGTCGGGCGTGTGGCTGAGCAGGACGCGAAACTCGGCTGGCGGCACGAGCGACGGGTCGATCGCGCGGCCCCAGGGCGCGGACGTCCCTCCGACGGCCACCGTCGTCCCATCGAGATCGAGCACCGTCCACGTCCCTTCCAAGGTTTCGAAGCCAGCCCGCCCGAGCTCGCGCACGATCGCGGGCAGGTCATGTTCTTGGTCGTGGTTGCCCAGAACGGCAAACTTGCCGAGGCGCGACTCCAGTGGCCCGAGAAGCCCGTCGATCCAGCCAATCGTGTCGTGGTGCTCCACCAGGTCGCCCGTGACGAAGATCAGGTCGGCCCGCCAGTCGAGGCAGGCTTCCAGCACCGACTCGAAGAACCGCCGCTGGAAGCACGGAGCAAGATGCAAGTCGCTGAGCTGGACGATCTGAAGCCCGTCGAGCGACGTAGGCAGGTTCGGGATCGTCACATCCCATTCGCGAGCGCACACACGAAACGAATCGTGACGGGGAAGCCGCAAGAGCCAAGAGTTTCGGCCGCTGCCGATCAGAGCCTCTGCCCCTTGTGTGAGCGTGAGGTCGACCGTGCGGGACGTGCCCGCGATTCCGGCGGGCCGGCGCCTCAGTGCAAGCCAGAGCGAAGCCAGCGGCCACCCGAAAGCTCCCGAGGCCAGGCAAAGCACGGCATAACCCGCAAATGGCCATGGCCAGTGCCACCAGGGCTCTCGGAGGTGCATCCACAACAAGAACGCCGACGAGATCGAAAACACCGCAACCAGGACCGCGCGGGCCCGACCGAGCAGGCGCTCGGAATATCCCAGGCTGCTGACCAGGTTGACAGCTACAACAAGATGGCAGATGTGTCCCAGGGCCGCCGGCACTCCCAGCGCCACCATGACCGGCCAGGTCCAGTCATGAGTCATGACGCGCTGCCTCGATCGGCTGGGATTCGGCGGCAGCGGCGCCGGGAGGGCTCTGCGGAGCGACGCCGTCGGTCCGAGCGTGATCGGTCGATCGCGGCGGCAAAACCGGCTCGGGGTTGTCCGATGAGAGAGCAGCGGCGGATTGCGGCGGCGAAACCGGTGCGACGGCCGACATCGCCTCGGCGGCGGCCGGCGCGGTGCCCTCCAGATGGGGAGCCGAGAAGGTACGAGAACCCGCGCCGCTGCGGAGGGCTTGCTCGACGGCCTCCATCAAGCGATCGGCGCGGAACGGCTTGTAGAGTACGGTCTCGAGGCCCTCCTGTCGGGCCTTCACGATCGAATGCGACGGGTCCCAGCCGAAACCCGTCATCAGGATGATCGGGACATTGGGCTGGACTTCTCGCAGCCGCTTGAACGCTTCGTAGCCATCGAGATCCGGCAGACGAATGTCGACGAGGGCCGCCGAGTACGGTGCCTGCCGCATGAGAGCGATGGCTTCGTGGCCGTCGTGCGCAGTTTCCACGCTTGCTCCCTGACAGCCGAGCAAATGATGCGCCGAGCGGCGGATGGCCTCGTCGGGGTCGACCACGAGGAGGCGGGTCCCTCCCAGGCGCGGTGCCGGCCCGGGCGGGCTCTGCTTGCGCTCTGGCACGACCGTGGAGCCCGCCTTGTGTATCAAGCTGCGGATCTCCCGGGCGCGGTAGAGCAAGTGACGCAGCCGCGAGATGATGTCCTCGTCGTGGCCGGCGTAGCGGTCCAGAACCGTGGTCGCATCGGTGATGATGTCGTCGATCGGCATCGCCAGCTCTCGGCTGATCGCATCGACCGATGCGCTGGCGACTCCCACCCGCTCGGCCTGGAGCAGGCTCGAGCGTGTTCAAGGCCGCGGCGATATTGCGGCCGTAGATCTCGATAAACTGCTGGTCTCGGTCATCGAATCGATTGGGCTGCGGACTCTCGACGTTGAGCGTGCCGATCACCGTGCCGTGGATGATCAGGGGCACCGTGAGCGAGCTGCGGGAACCCGCGGCCCCTTCGATGTAAAGCGGGTCTTTGGTGGTATCCGGGCAGACATAGCTCTTGCCGGTCGCAGCCACGAAGCCGGTCACACCGTTCCCCTCCCTGCGGGCAAACAACTCGCGGTTGGCCGCCAGCGGGGTCATGCCCTCGGTCAGGAGCGGGATCAGCCGGCTGGTCGCGCGATCGAGCAGCCGGATCTCGATGAAGTCGAGCCCGAGCAAGTCTTTCATGTGCCGCGCGATGTTGAACTTGAGCAGGTCGGTCCGCTCCTCGGCCGCCATCTGGGCGAGCTCCTGTGGAGTCAGGTCGGCCAGCTCGTCGCCCGCCTCGTGGATCGCGTCGACCTTGAGCTGCTGCTGCGTCTCGTCGGTCGTCTCCCGCGTCAAGGCGATCAGGTGCGTCAAGCTGCTCGAGGCATCGAACACCGGCGTCACCGCCAGCCGGAGGTACCGGTTGCCTCCGATCTTCATCGCAGTGCTCGCGGGCGACTTCGAGGCCACCGCTGAAGTGAACGGGCAAGGATCCGGCCCCAGAATCTCGCACTGGCCCAGAGCCTGATAGAATGAAGCGCCCACTGTCGGAACCGTCGAATCTGCCAGCAGGTGAAACTCCGGGTTGGCCCAGATGATCCTCAGATCCGGGTCAACCACCGCGACGCCGTCGGAGATCGCGTCCAGGATCTCCTCCGCCTGGATCATCATCCCCACCCAGCGAACCGCCGACAGATGCGCAGCGTCGACGAAGACGGCGTCGAATTTCTGGTCGCGCAAGAGCGCGAGCGCCTTCGAGATCGTACGGACCGTTACACGCTCGAACCATTGTGAGAGGTGGTCCACGGTGGACTGCCCTTGCGAGCCGTCCCGATCGATGACCAAGAGTCGAGGCTTTTCAGCCACACCGCTATTCCCCAGCTTGAAACGATCACGTACTCGGCACGAACCCGAGCGGACGGAGGTCAACATCCTCTCCGAGCCAACGACATCGTTCACGTTGATAGTAACTTCCGGCCGGACATGGGGCAAGACATCGTGCCGGGCCGGGCATACCGCCGGTCGTCCTGGGTCGATGCTTGACAGGAAGGCGAACCGGCCTTTAGCATCGCCTTCGCGGGCTGCCAAGCCACTCGGGAACGTCCCGAACGACGGTTTTTCCACGCCGGCGGTGCTTCTCATGCGTCTTACTCAACGGCTGACGGCAAAACATGCCGGACTGCTGGTCATCGACCTTCAAGACAAGCTCGTGCGCACGATACCGGAACATGAGCGGCTGATCGCCAACGTGGTCGCGCTGATCCGAGGCGCGCGGACACTCAACCTGCCGGTGTGGGCGACCGAGCAATACCCCCGCGGGCTGGGACCGACGACCGCGGCGGTCGCCGATCTGATCCCGGACCGGCCCGCCAAATCGACGTTTCACTGCTGCGCCGTGCCCCAGGTCCTCGAGCAGCTCCACGGCCGGAACATCCGCCACGTCACGCTGGCAGGCATCGAGGCGCACGTTTGCGTGGCGCAGACGGCTCTCGAGCTGCTCGACGTCGGGTTCCAGGTTCAGATCCCGGCCGACGCGGTCGGAGCCAGACACAAGATCGATTGGGAGTTTGCCCTGCGACGGCTCGAGCGCGCCGGGGCCGTCGTCTCGACCACCGAGGCCGTTCTGTTCGAATGGACCGAGACCGCCGACCGCCCAGAGTTCAAAGCCATCAGCGAGCTGATCAAATCGCTCAACCAACCCCAGGCCAACACGTAAGAGGCCCTGCGCCGGGCCGGGAAGTCGCGAGCAGGTTTCGCAAGCTTCTCATCGGCTGGCCGGGGTTTCAGCCAGGAGTCGACGTCATGTCTACAGTGCCCAAGCCCCCCGCACTGGGTCCGCTGCGGCTGCCTCGCCGCGTGCTCTTGGGCCCCGGCCCCAGCAACGTGTCTGCCCGCGTGCTCGAGGCCATGGGAAAGCCATTGCTCGGTCATCTCGACCCCGAGTTCGTCAAATTGATGGACGAGACCCAGGACTTGCTTCGCTATGCCTATCAGACCACCAACCGGCTCACGCTGGCGATTTCGGGGACCGGCTCGGCGGGAATGGAGGCCATCGTCGTCAACCTGATCGAGCCCGGCGAGCGGATGCTGGTCTGCGTCAAGGGATTCTTCGGCGAGCGCATGAAGACTGTTGCCGAGCGGGCCGGTGCCCAGGTCACCGTGATCGAGCGGCCGTACGGCGAAGTATTCGACCCCGACGAGGTGAAGCGAGCCGTCGACCGCGTTCGACCCAAGGTCGTCGGGATCGTGCACGCCGAGACGTCGACCGGGGCCTGGCAGCCGGTCGAAGACATCGCCAGGATCGCTCACGAGGCAGGGGCGCTTGTCGCACTCGACGCAGTCACCTCGCTCGGAGGCATTCCGCTCGAAACCGACCTCTGGGAAATCGACGCTATCTACTCCGGCTCCCAGAAATGCCTGGGCGCGCCGCCGGGGCTCTCGCCGGTGACGCTGGGACCGCGCGCTCTGGAAGCCCTCAACCAGCGAAAAAGCCCGGTCCAGAGCTGGTATTTCGACCTGACGATTTTACAGCGCTACTGGGGGAGCGACCGGTTCTATCATCACACAGCACCCATCAGCATGAATTTCGCGCTCCGGGAGGCGCTTGCCCTGGTGGCCGAGGAAGGCCTGGAAAACCGGATCGCCCGCCACGCGCGGAACGGTGCCGCCCTGCAAGCCGGGCTGGCCGAGATGGGCCTGAGCCTGGCGACGGCAGCGGGTCACCGGCTGCCGCAGGTTTCCTGCGCACGGATTCCCGACGGAATCGACGACCTCACCGTGCGCCGCCGCCTGCTCAACGATTGGAGCATCGAGATCGGCGGCGGGCTTGGCCCGTTCAAGGGAAAAGTCTGGCGGATTGGGCTCATGGGGCACAGCTCTCGCCGCGAAAACGTCCACCTGGTTCTCTCGGCTCTCGAAACGTGTCTGAGCGACCTGGGACACCGGATCCAGCCCGGCGCCGGCGTGAGTGCCGCCGACGAGGTGTACAAAGCGTGCGGCTTTCCCGAGGCCGGTCCGAACCTCGGTGTGGACGAGCCGGACTGAAAACAAGAACGAAATGGGTATCCGTTCATTTTTTCGGCAAAATGAACGGACACCCATTGTTTTAGCGATTGCCCTCGGCGTCCGAGCGAGCCGGTCCTGGCGGCTGCACCGTCGACGGCCGCACCTTCGTCGCCGCGTCGGTCGCCCACTTGACGATTTTCTGGATCCGGCCGCGCCGTTGTTCCACGTGGGCGCGGTGCAACTTCGTTTCCTGGAGCTCAACCTCCTTGACCTGCATCTGGGCCACCGCCGCCTTCAGCTCGGCCAAGCCCTTGGCAATGTCCTCTTCTGCAATCATTCCCGTTTTGCGCTCGTTCAGTCGATTGTTGCGCGCGACCACCGCGGCGGGCACCTCTCGCTGCGCCGCGCCTGCTCGAGCATCGCGCTCTTCTTGCGGACTTCCAGCACGAGATTCTCGATCTCTTCCGCGAGATCTTCGTCCATTCCCTCGAGAGTGGCGATCGTCGCATAGACTTTGCTCTGGCGGAGCTGCAGCTCCCGCTGGGAAATGACCGCTTGCGAATGAAGTTTCCAGCCGTACTCATAATCAGGCAATGCGAGCTTGAGCTGTTCCTCGAGCTCACGGATTTCACGGCCGGAGCTCTCCCCGCTCCAGCGAGCCTCGAGGTCGTGCTGAGTTGTTGCCGAATTGCCTGCCGCAGCGCTGCCGCCACTGGTCGAAAAGCTAGTGGAGGTGGACGTGGCCGTGCCAGCCCCCGGCGATGGCACTGAACTCGCTATCCCGCCGCCACCGCCAAATACCCTGCGGCGGCGCACGCCGCCGGACGCCGGCGTGGTCGCCGCCGCTGTCTTCGCTTGATCGCTACCGGTGACCGTGCTCACCGGCTGCGAGGCCGGACCAGCTTGATATCCATCCGGCTGTCTTGGGGCGTTTCCATCTGCCTTCGTGTGGGTGGCCCCTGCGTGCATGCTCCAGAAAAAGTCGATCTTGGCCTCGAGACGCTCGAGCGGGGTCGATCCCGGGAAATCGGGAAACGTTGCGCGATCGCCGAGACCGCTTGCCTGGTAGATCTCGTCGATCTTCTGTTCCAGTGCTTTGATTCGATCGTCGGTCGAGCCTTTCGGAAGTTGACGAGCCGCGACTTTCTGGATGGGCAGCCCCGACGGCTCTTGCAGCGCATCGCCGCCCAGGGCCGTGTCCGCGACGATCGCTGCTTCGGCACCCGTGTTTGTTTGAGATCGGGCCGAGGCGACGACGATGGCGCCGCCTGTGGACAGAGTGGCTGTCATGACAGCCAGACCGATCCATTTCAGTTGAGTCAGCTTCATGGACGTGAGCACTCCCTGGGTAAGGGCCAGCACGGACGCTGCCGTGCCGGCCTGAATGGTCTGGGACGAGCCGGCCGCGAAAGCCCCTTCGACCGTTGCGGCGACGAGCGATTGAGGGACGACCTCGGAGAAGAGCCGAGCCGAGAGAGCCGGACCCGGACCAAGAATGGTCGCCGACGGTAGGAAACCCCGGCGAGTGAGTCGCTCCTTGAGCAGCTCGCGGCCCCGGGCCATCCGGCTCCGCACGGTACCCACCGGCCACGACAGCTCGGCGGCTGCCTGGTCGTGCGTCTGACCGCGCAGATAGCACATGACCAGAGGCACGCGGTATTTCACAGGCAGCCGGCTCAACTCCTGATCGAGCACTTGACCGATTCCCGAAAGATGGGTCGAGTCCGGCTCGGCCGAAGCCTCCAAACCGATCATGGGTGTTTCCCGGCCGCGCCGGCGGAGCACGCCAGCCCTGGCCCGAGTCGCAACCTTGAGCGCCACGCCGTAAAGCCAGTTCGACAAAAGACCTCGGTCGCGAATCGCAGCAGCCTTGCGCACCAGAACCAGAAACGTCGCCTGGAATGCATCCTCGATGTCCCGGGGGTCGTGCAGGATCCTCCGGCACAGGCCCAGAACCATGGGCCCATGCAAGTTGACCAGCGCCTCGAACGCCGCCTCGTCCCTGCGAGTGAGATACCGCTCCAGAAGCTGGCTGTCGCCGAGTCCGGCCAGCGTCCCGTCGCTGAACAGCCGGTCGAGCTCGCGAAACACGATGCCACGATCCAGATTGGCCATGACTTTGGCGAGTCCTTCGTTTGTGTCCGATCATCTAGAGTACTGCACCCTTGGTCCAAACCAATCCGGATTTCTTGGAAGAGCATCCCGAATCATTTCGGTCCTGCACCGAATCATTTCGGGATGGACGCTTGTCATCGAGGTTCGGGACGAGTAGACTTTGAGGTGATACGACGTTCGTCGGAGAGAAGAGCGCCGTGAGCAACTGTCGAGCAATGAGGGTAAGCCGATGCGCGAGCTGGAAAAACCGGTGGCCCGGGTGTTCAGGCGGCTGCGGTATCAGCGATTCTTGACCGTTCTGATCTGGTCATTGGCCCTGACGCTCTTGATCGTGGCGGGGGTCATCGCCGGGGAGAAGCTGCTCAATCGGTCGCTGCCGGGCCCGGCGTGGCTGCCGTTCGCCGCCGCGGGATTGACCGGCTTGGTGTTCGCTGCCGCGATCTCGCTGGCGACAGGGCCCAGCCGGATGGATGCCGCCATCGCGCTCGACCGTGTCTTCCACTTGAACGAGCGGGTCAGCTCGGCCCTGTCGCTGCCGGCCGACCTGCGCGAATCGCCGGCCGGTCTGGCCCTGATTGCAGACGCCACGCGCAAGGTCTCGGATCTCGACGTCGGGGCCGAGTTCGGCCTGCGGCTGCCGCGGCGCGCTTGGGTCGTCCTGATCCCCGCGACGACCGCCGTACTGCTCTTGTTCGCCCCCGCCCTGATCCCCAAGTTGGCCCAGATCAAGGCCGCCGAGAAGGTCGATTTCAAGGCGATCGCCAAGCAGACCGAAATGCTTCACCAAGAAAATCGCCAGCCAGCGCCAGGCAATCGACAAGGAAAAGTTCCCCGAGGCCGACAAGCTCCTGGCGCAAGATCGAGAAGAAAGCCAACGACCTCGCCAAGGCCCCGCCGGCCAGCAAAGACAAGCTCATGGTCGAGCTCAATTCGCTCACCGACCTCCTCAAGGAACGTCAGAAACAGCTCGGGTCGCCGGAACAGATCAATCGCCAGCTCCAGCAGCTCAAGGATATGGCGCAGCCAGGGCCCCGCCGACGAGTTCGTCAAAGACCTCGCCAAGGGCGACTTCAAAAAGGCCGCCGAACAGCTTCAGAAGCTCCAGGAAAAGCTTCAGTCCGGCAAGATGATCGGAAGCCGAGAAAAAGGCCCTCAAGGAACAGATCGGCGAAATGGCCAAGAAGCTGAGCGATCTGGCCAACCTCGAACAGCGCAAGAAGCAGCTCGAGGAAGCTCGCAAGAACGGCGGCCTGACCCAGCAGCAATTCGAGCGCGAGATGGAAAAACTCAATGAACAATCGAAGAGCCTGAAGCAGCTTCAGCAACTCGCCAGCAAGCTCGGCGACGTCGCAGAAGGCCCTCCAGGCCGGCGACACCAAGAAGGCCGCCGATGCGATGGGAATGACTCAGAAACAGATGGAAGACATGGCCAAGCAGCTCGAGGAGCTGGAGTCGCTCGATAGCGCGCTCGCCGACGTTGCAGGACGCCAAAAACGGCATGGACGGCGACGGCTCCAACCAGCTCGGCGATGACCTCAACCGCCTCGGCATGGGCGGCAACCAGCGCAAGGGCATGGGAAACGGCCTGGGCCGCGGCCGCGGCCAGGGGGATCGCCCCATCGCCCCCGATGACACGGCGACTTACACCAGCAAGGTCAAGCAGCAATTGAAGAAAGGGAAGGCCGTCTTCGCTGGGATTGACCGCACCCACCAAGACCGTCAAGGGCGACACCGTCATCGACATCCAGGCCGAGATCGACGCCGCCGCCGGGCTCGGTCGCCGATGCCCTCTCCAACCAGAAAATCCCCAAGACCCTCGAAAAGCACATCAGGTCGTATTACGACCAGCTCAACAAGGGCAATTGAAGCGCGGCCTGCGGCCGCAAGCACGAAATCCGAAATAAGCCCGAAAAACCCGAACCCGATTCGGGCGGTCTGGCGCGGGACCCACCACCTGCCAACCAGCGCCCTTTTCAGGGTGGACCGGGCCTGCGTGTCGGTGCCAAGCGAACCGGCGGCGTCGTGTACTCAAGCGCGATCTGAAGAACCCCCAGATCGTCGAGCTCCTTGGACCTGGCGGCCGACGTCAACTCGATCTTCACCGTGTTTTTGCCGGGATGAAGCAGGCCCCGCGGGATCGGGACGGCAACCCGCTCCGGAGACTTGTTCCGCGTCTTGATGTATCGGTTCAGGTAGTCGATTCGCTTTCCATTCACCGACAAGTAGGTTCTGAGCTCGCCAGCGCGCACCCGCGGCGACCAGATCGGGTCGCTCGTCTCGCCGACGACCTCAACCACGTCGAGCACCAGAAACCAGGGTGCCTCCGGGACCTCGGCAAGCTCGATGGTTCGCTCGAGAATCTCCCCTTCGGGCTGGGGCGGATCGAGCACCGGCGCGGACATCGACACCTCATCGCCAAGATGGTGGGCTGCCGGGTCAATGACGAGCCGTCGGCCGTGCCCGGTCACGACGACTTTGCGGATCAGCTCGCGCGGGATCGATAGAACTCCGGAGTAGGGAGTCGCGAGCATGGCCACCTTGTCGGAGACGGACACGATGGCACCTTCGGCGAAATCGAGGCTGGCGGGCTGGTCACCGGCCCTGGACCGCCACTCGACCCGCGCCAAGAGGCCCTCGACCGCGACGCCGGCAGCGGGCGACCGACGGAAATAGAGACCCGCGACTTCACTCCACGACAGCGAGATCGCGTCACCTTCGACGGCCATCTTGACCCGCTCGCCATCCCCTCCGGTGATTTCGCCAAACAGTTGATCGCCGACGACCATTCGCGCCTCGTCCTGAGTGACGTCGAGCTCCATGCTGGCCGGCGGCTCGGCGAACCGGATCAGTTGCACATCATCGATCTGGCCAGACGGCAGTCCGCCCGGCGGCCCCTCGACGCCGGAGCCCTGCGCGGGAGCGCTACTTCCCAGCCGGATCGTGACCAGTGGACCGTCGGGACCTTTGCCGTGCGCAAGCTCCTTGCCGTCGACGGACATTTCCGTCTGCTCCGGGCCGAACAAGATCGCAAGCCGGTGCCAGCCCGGCGTACGCGCCAGCCGCTGAACCGCCAGCGCCGGCCCGCTTGGCGACTCGACCGCCAGGCTCTCTTCCGACCACCCCAGCACGATGCGCACCACCGACAAACCAGCGGGCCCCTGGAAGGTCAGCTCGGCAAACCATTTCTGCCCGGCAACCACCGACCGGCCGTCGAAGAACGCCAGCTCAAACCGCCCGGCTCCCTGCGGCTCTTCCAGACGATGGACCAGCGACGCCCCCCCGGCCGGGATGCTGACGCAGTGCTGCTCGCTCAGATGCGGCTCTTTGACGATGACGACCTTGCCTTCAATCGACCAGCGCGACGGCACCAAGGTCTCGAAGCCGTCGACCAAGACCCTCGCCTCTCCGGGACGTTGAACGACCGCCTGCACCCCGGGGCGCGCCAGATTCACGTCCCGGGATTGCCAGCTTACACCGAGGCGAATGGCCGCCGGCCCAATTTCCTTCACCAAGCCGGAAAGCCGCAGGGCTTCGCCCGCGAGTACGCGGAACGGCGCCGGACTGGCCAGGAAGTCGGGGCTCGATCCATCGAAATGGATCACCGAGCCAGGCTCAAGTGGCAACGTCGATGAGCCATTCGTGGGAACAAAACCGAATCCGCTCCTGGCGTCGCCGGCCAGCCTCCCCTCGACGCGCTGGCCACCTGGACCCTCGATCGTTTCCAGCCGCCGTTGAGCGAGCACCCCAGGGATGGGCCCGGCGACCATCAACCAGAATGCGGTTGCCACAAGAGCCGTCGGGCGGCATTCACGCCATCTCCCAGTCGCCAACGTGTTCATGGTGTCGATTCTACGGGGTCGCCCGACCTGCGGGCAAGGCGAGCACCGAACGTCCGCTCGCCCGATCGGGTTTGATACCTCCCACGTGTCGGTTGTTCATACCAGACCAGCCAGCGACCGCGCCGGCCAGGCTGCGCCCCGGCCGGCGGTGTGCTCGCGGCCGGACCACTCCCCCCGTGACTCGTGGCCGAGCCGTGATACCCTGGGTGGGGCGACCGTGGTGCAGAGCCGTCGTAACGTAGCGCGACGGCCTGGGTGAAAAATCCCCCCAACGCGAGGAGCAATCTCCGATGGCGTCATTCAAATTGGTCCGGTCGTTCCGTTCGACCTGGTGCGCAATCGTTGTGATCGGCACGGCATTCTGTGCCGCGAGCGTGACGGCCGGCCAGCCGGCGAGCGGAACCAGAGGGCCCCTGCGGATCATCGTCTTCGGCGCCCATCCCGACGATTGCGAGCTGGAAGCCGGTGGCACGGCCGCACGATGGTCCAAGCTCGGTTACAATGTCAAGTTCGTGAGCGTGACCAACGGTGATATCGGTCACCACGAGATCGCCGGTGCGACGCTTGCCAACCGGCGCACCCGTGAAGTGAAGAAGTGCGCCGAGATCCTGGGCATCGAGACCGAGGTGCTCGACATTCACGACGGAGAGCTCTTGCCCACCTTGGAGAACCGCCGCACCATCACACGCAAAATTCGCGAATGGCGGGCCGACGTCGTCATCTCGCATCGGCCCAACGACTATCATCCGGATCATCGATACACCGGGATCCTCGTCCAGGACGCCGCGTTCATGGTCATCGTGCCCAGCTTCTGCCCTGATGTGCCGGCACTGCGCAAGAACCCGGTCTTCCTCTACACCGAAGACGACTTCAAGAAGCCGAATCCGTTCACCCCCGACGTCGTTGTGCCCATCGATCCGGTCTTCGACCTCAAGATCGCCTGCATCGACGCCCTGGAATCACAATTCTACGAGTGGAACCCCTGGCTCTTCGGCTATCTCGCCGACGTTCCCAAAGACAAGGCCGCCCGCCTTGTATGGACTCGTGACCGTTTCGGCAAGCGGTACAGCTCCCTCGCCGATCGGTTCCGGCCCAAACTGATCGAGCTCCTGGGCGAGGACAAGGGAAAGCAGGTGAAATACGCCGAGAGCTTCGAAGTCTGCGAGTACGGCAGCCAGCCCACGCGGGAGGAGCTCATGAGGATTTTCCCGTTCTTTGAGGGAAAGTAGGCCGGTCCGAATTGATCCCGGTCACGCCCGTTCTGCAAGCATCCCAAGACCGCAAAAACGACATCGGTGTTCGTGAATCTGGTCCGGGCCCGCGCGTCCTGCCTGTTGCGGCTGCGGCTGGGTCGCAGCACGAAACACTCCGCCTTTCGAAGGCCGCTGCGACGGTCCTACCGCTTCTTCACAATGGATTCGCTGGAACTTCATTCCCTCGGTTCGCTGCGCTTGGTACCCTGTCACTCGGCGCGCATTGCCTGCTGTTTCGAGCGTGCCTGGGAATTGTCGACGTCAGCGCCATCAGTTTGCGTCTCTGTTGCGGTGATTGTGGGAACCGACCTGACACAACCTACCAACGAAGGACGGATTACCATGCTCCGACTCGCGATCGCCATCTGCTCGACCCTGTTGTGTGCCCCGACGCCGTCGGCCGAGGCCCAGGACCCGTTGGCCCGCTATGACAAAGTTCACACCATCAAAGTTGGTGGAGACGGCGGGTGGGACTTCCTCGAAGTCGACGTGGCCAACCGCAGGCTTTTCGTCGCGCGAAGCACCCGCGTGGTCGTGATCGATCTCGACACCGAGAAGGTCGTCGGCGAGATCGCCGACACGCCCGGCGTCCATGGAATCGCGTTCGTGCCCGAGCTGAACCGCGGATTTACGAGCAACGGAGGCGACTCGACCGTCACGGCTTTCGACCTCAAGACGCTCAAGACCCTGGGTAAGGTCAAGGCCAACGGCAGGCCCGACATCATCATCTTCGAGCCCGTCAACAAGCGCATTCTGAGCTGCAACCATGGCACGAACGACATCACGGCGATCGACCCGGAAGCGCTGAAGGTCGTCGGCACGCTGGCGCCGGGCGGCGTCCCCGAACTGGCGGTCTCCGATGAGAAGGGTCATGTCTGGGTGAACCTCGAGAATACGAGCGAGATCGCCTGCTTTGACGCCGCGACCATGAAAGCCCTGAACAAGTTCTCCCTCGCTCCGGGCGAGGAGCCCACCGGCCTGGCATTCGACCCAAAGGCGCAAACTTTTCAGTACGTGCAACAACAAGACTCTGGTGATCGCCGACGCCGACAGCGGTAAAGTCGTCCAGACTCTCCCCATTGGCCCCGGCCCTGATGGCTGCGTGCGTGATGCCGAGACCGGCCTGATCTTTGCGTCCTGCGGCGGTGACGGCACCGTCGCCGTGGTCCGCGAGATCTCGCCCGGCAAGTATGAGATCGCCCGGACGATCAAGACTCAGGTCAGTGCGAAGACCATCGCGCTGGACCCCAAGACCCATCGCCTCTACCTCTCGGCCGCCACGCCCGAGACGGCAGCCCCCAACGCCAAGAAGGCCGCGACGAAAGGCCGCCGCCGGTATGCCCCCGGCTCGTTCGTCGTCGTGGTTGTCGGCGACTGAGATGACTCCGTCGCGCACACAACGAGCCCCAGCAAAAAAGCACCTCGTTGCCCAACCCCTTACGCAAGTTGGAGTTCCGCCAGGGTTTGGAATAATCGGAAAAACATGGGCTCATTTCCTAACCTTTGACACGAGTTGGAGTTTCCGATAGGGTTTGGAGTAATCGGAATATCCGGACGAAATTCGGGCGCCTTGCCGCATCTCAATACAGCATTTGGCGTTGTGAATTCCCATGGAATAATCGGAGCCCAAGGGGGCAGAATGGGGGTGTCGGCACATGTCCTTACCGGGATTGGCCTTGTGAATGGGTTTGGAATAATCGGAACTCGACGGTGAAGGCGCACTGATGTTACATCTCGTTAGAGGACCGTGGGTTGCGGATGAGTTTGGAATGATCGGAACGAGACATCGAACCCGCATATCCGACGAATCGCATTCCATTGGGATGATCATGTCGGTCAATCATCAGACGGCGCACCCGGCGCAATGGGCACTCCGCTATTCCCGATGGCCGACTGTCAAAAAGAACGACTGGTACCGCTGGCCCAGCGCGTCGCGGTTCCAGCGGCGGGCCTCGATCCTGGCTCGCTCACGATGGCTCGCTTCAAACTCCGGATCGTCCCAGAGGCGCTCGATGACAGCTACCCAGGGGGCCACTTCCTGCGCGGTCGGCACCACGCCGCTGGTGGGCGTGCACCGCTCGGGGATCGTGAACACGAACCCGGCGTCGCCCAGAGTCTCAGGCAGCGCCCCCCGGTCGCTCGCCAGCACAGGTATTCCGTTGGCCATCGCCGAGGGAAAGATCACGGTCGAGACGTCGGTAAAGCCGCGGCGATCGTTATAGCCGAAGTTATGCAGGTGGAAGACGACGGCCAACCCTGCGGCCCTGGCCCTGCGCATCAGCTCCAGGCTGACCGGGTGGCCGCCATAGGTCAAAAGCACTTGCGGCCGGAACCGATTCAATACTTGGCAGGCCAGGTCGAGGAACAAGCCTGCCTCGTAGGGGCTGGGCGCCCGCTCGGCCCGGCTGTGCGCTGTCGGCAGAAGGGTCACTCGCACGCGGTCGAGCTCCAGGTCGAACACTTCGGCTTGGCCGCCCCGGCTAAGTGCCGCCCCGCCACGCTTGGTCGGCAGGTCGAACGCACTAAGCACGTCGTCGAGGGGCGTTTCCTGCTGGTAGTCGAGCACGCCGCAGGTCAGAGCACGGCAGTCCCAGCCGTGGGCGGCAAGCAGCTCGAGCAACTCGCGGGTTGCCAGGGCCGCGCCGCTCGACGGGTCGAGATAGCTGTGGATCGAAGCAAAAAGCAGGCGGTTGGTAGTCATACGTAAATCCTAAATCCTAAATCCGAAACCAAACATGAAACTATGCCCGAAACCCTGAGCTCGAAATCTGAAATCTCAGTCTGTGCGCCGAAGCAGTTCCGAGTCCGATTTTAGGATTTAGGGTTTAGGATTTAGGATTTATGGTTTCCCCAGGGTTTCAGTGAATGAAGATCAGCCGGCTGCCGTGCCGGGCGAGCTTGAACGGCAGTTCCCGCGCTCGTCCGAGTGCTTCGCGGATGGCGCGATGGCGCCAGGGGGGCGCGATCAGGAGCAGGAACCCGCCTCCGCCGGCCCCCAGCAGTTTCCCGCCGCCAGCGCCGGCGTGTCGGGCGGCTGCGTACCAGTCGTCGATCTGTCGGTTGCTGATGCCGCACCCGAGCGAGCGCTTCAGTTCCCAGCCCCGGTGCAATAGCTCGGCGAACCGGTCGAGGTCGCCGGCGCCGGCCAAGGCGTCTCGCATTTCCCCGGCCAGGTCGCGAAGCGACGTCAGGACGTCCAAGTGAGCTTCGGTGATGCTCGATTGGCGTTCGAGGATGCTGTCGGCCTTGCGCGTCTGCCCGGTGTACATGAGCAGGGCGTGCCGCTCCAGCTCGTCGAGCGTTTCGGCGCGGCACGGTACCGGTTCGACGTCGACGGTGTCGTCCGGGTTGAAACGGATGGTGTTGAGCCCTCCGAAGGCGGCTGCATACTGGTCCTGGCGTCCGACGGGTTTTCCGAGGACGTTGATCTGGATTCGGGATGCTTGTTCGGCAAGGAGTTTGGGGCTGACGACCCGGTTGCGGAATGCGTACAACGCCCCGAGGAGACCGACCGTGAGGCTGCTGCTGGATCCCATTCCGGTTCCGGCCGGCACATCGCCGATGGTGGTGATTTCGAGGGGCTCGTCGATCTCCACGAGGCGCATGGCTTCGCGAACGAGCTCGTGCTGGACTTCATCGAGCGTGCCGGCGACCTCGGTGCGTGAGTAGCTGACGCGGATGGACGGCTCGAACCGCCGGTGGATCGTGACATAAATGTGGTGATCGATCGTGGTGCTGAGCACGGCCCCGTGCTGCCGGCGGTAAAACGCCGGCAGATCGGTCCCGCCGCCTGCGAAGCTGACTCGGTACGGTGTCTGGGAGATGATCATGGCGCAGTTCCTCCTGGTCCACGGATGTCACTCGCTACCGCGGATCGAAAAGATGAAACCAGGAAATGGCCGGAATATGGTGATCCACAGATGACCCCGAGGAAAGCCGGCAAGATGACTGGGAAACGAGCCCAGAAAATCGAGGAGTGTTTAACCACCGAAAACACGGATCTTCACGGAAGAAGACCGCCGGATCGGAGGGCAGCTATGCCCGCAGATGGGTCTTTTTGTCGCCTTTCGCTCCGCGAAAGTATGCCGTCTCAATCGCTGACTCGGCCCCTCGGATCGAAGTATCCACCGAGCGTCGGGGACGTCGTTTGTCGCCTTTCGCTCCGCGAAAGTATGTTGTCTCAATCGACGATTTGGCCTCCCGGCTCGATGTGTCCGCCGAGCGTCGGGGACGTCGTTTGTCGCCTTTCGCTCCGCGAAAGTAGGCGGTCTCAATCGGCGATTGGCCTCTCGGATCGAAGGATCCGCCGAGCGTCGGGGACGCCTTTTGTCGCCTTTCGCTCCGCGAAAGTGTGCTCTCCCAATAATCGATATGCGACTTTATTCTGACATGTAAGCTTATCGCCTCATGATTCGTCCCGCCGTCGGAAGGATTTACCGAGCATCGGCGTCGCCTTCAGTACAGAAAACGCACAACTTTCGCGGAGCGAAAGGCGACTTTGTTCTGACCACGGCGTTGTTACCCGTATTCATCCGCGTTCGTGGCGTCCGCTGGAACAAAGGCACAACTTTCGCGGAGCGAAAGGCGACTCTGCTTTGACCACAGCGCTATTACTGGTATTAATCTGCCTTGCCAGCCTCCCCTGCGGACAAGACTCTCCGAGCTTGCAGGTCCAGCATTCCGGCTCTTGCCGAGCGTTGATACCTGACTGGTTCTTCGCGTCATGGCTCTCGGCTGTTTTCCTCTCTCGCCTCACCACTCGATTTTTCCGTGTCGATCAGTGCCTTCCGTGGTTAAAACGTTTTGATGGTCTTTGATGTCTGTTCATCAGTGTGCATCTGTGGCTTCCCATCTCGGGGTTCGTCCGTGGTGACGTCCAGGATTTCGTGGTTCAGCCCAGGTGCTTGATTGCCTCCTTATCGCCGGGGCATTCGGCCAGCACCGCGCGCCATTGCCGCTCGGCTTCTTCGTGGTCCCCGCGTGCCTTGGCGAGGGCCGCGAGGTTGCGCCGGGTGAGATGCCCGTAAATTCCCTGGTCGATGCTGGCGAACTTCTGCGGCCGCGACAGAGTCAGGATCCGCCGCCAGCACTCCTCAGCCTTGCCCGGCTCGCCGTTCTGCCGGTGCACAACTGCCTTGCGGAACCACAGCTCCGCATCCTCGGGGTCGAGCGAAAGCCCCTCGGCACAGGTCTTCAAGGCTGCCGGAAAGTCACCCAGCATCTGGTGGCCGCGTGCGATCAGGGCATACAGCTTGCGTGTGATCGAATCCGTCGGCGCCGACCCAGCCAGGCTGCGTTTGAGGTACCCGAGCGCCTCGCTCCACTGACCGCGTTCGACCGCGATCGAGCCCAGGTTGAACAGGGTAAACGGATCATTCGGCCGCTCGGCGAGCTCTTCGAGCAAGATTCGCGAGTCGCGATTGAGCTTCCGCGACCGCAGCGCCCGGTCGGCATAACCGGTGTGTCTTACCGTGATATCGGTCCACTCGGTGGGCACACCGGCCCTTTTGAGCGCCGGCAGTATCTGCTCGTGGACCCGGTAGATCCAGCGCACGCCCTCGATCACGGGAAACAGCCGGATGTGGTCGACGACCGTATCGCCGCCGCTTCCATCCGGGCCGGGATCGCACGCGCAACGCACCACGAACGCGCGCGGGCCTTCGTTGCAGGTCAACGGGCCGAGAAGGGCCTCAAGCTTCAGACGCTGCGGCGGCTCGACGAGGTCGTCGGCATCGAGCCAGAAGGCATAATCACCCTTGGCACGCGCCAGGGCTGCGTTACGGGCGGCGGCGAAGTCATCAACCCACGGCATATCAAAGACCCTCGCACCGAACGAGCGGGCGATTTCGATGGTGCGGTCCTTGCTGCCGGTGTCGAGCACAATCACTTCATCGAACAGACCGCGGACTGACTCGAGGGAACGCGGAAGGTTGGCTTCTTCGTCCTTGACGATCATGGTGAGGCTGACTTTGGCGCGCGGCGTAGGTCAGGCTTTCCAGCCTGACGTTCCCGTAGGTCAGGCTTTCCAGCCTGACGTCTTTGTTGTAGGTCGGGCTTTCTAACCTGACGTCTTTGTTGTAGGTCGGGCTTTCCAGCCTGACGTCCCGTTTGCCGATCGGGCTCTCTAGCACGACGTCGGGCTCGACCGCCGGCATTGCCCAACGGCTCGCGTCAGGCTGGAAAGCCTGACCTACAGAATACCTAACGTCAGGCTGGAAAGCCTGACCTACGTTTGCGCGATCCGTCGCTCTGGCGCACTGAGCTGACGGCCGCGCCTCCGCCTTCAGCGCCGGACCCGGCGCCGACACTCTGCCGGCTTCGATCACCTCCTCTTCCGCAGCCAGCGCATGCAATCTCCGTTCGACCGCCTCCGCGGTTCGAGCCCACGTGAAATGCTCGCGGATCCAGGCAGAGGCCGCGCTCCCCTTGGCCCTCGCTGATGCCGGGTCGGCCGCCACGCGGCGGAGATGCTCAACCAGGGCATCCTGATCCGGCTCCCAAAGCCACGGCCGGCCGATCGTCTCGAGATCGCCCACCCGGCACTCGGCGAACATTCCCCGACGCGCCGGGATGAAAAACGCCGTCTCCTCCGTGGCATAATCGAGCACCGGCCCAGCGCCGGTGACGATCACGGGCAGCCCGCAGGCCATCGCCTCGACGATCGGCAGGCCAAACCCCTCACCGCGAAATGGATGCACCAGGCAATCGCAAGCGGCGTACAGCCCGGCCATCTCCTGCTCGCCCAGGTCGCGGTCGATGTATTCGACCGAATAGCCCTCCTCACGCAGCTTGGCCACCCTGGCCTCCGCCGTCTGTCCGCGGTAAAAGCTCCTGGTCCCCATGTCCTTGACGACCAGCCTGACGCCGTCAGATGGCCCAAACGCCCGGCCAAACGCTGAGAGCAACACATCGATCCCCTTGCGGAAGATCGTGCCGCCAACGAAGACGAACCGCAAATCCGGGCCGGGCGGCAAGGCCAATGGCGCAACACCGGGCCGGAAGACCTCTGGGTCGACTCCCAGCGGAATAACATGGACGCGCCCCGCCGGCATACCAGCATCCAGGTAGCAGTCGCGGACCGAGCGGCTGTAAGCCCAGACCTCGTCGACGTGGCGCAGAGCCGGCAGCCAAGCCTTGGGAATGCTGCCGTACTCCCACGGCTGCATGAGCACCCAGCGGCCGCTCGGCGGCCGTTCCAGCTTCGGCGGCCACTGGTGCCGCACGTGCACCCGTGCCGGTCCGCCGGCCGGTCCACGACCTAACCGCGCGGCCAGGCGGTCGTCCAGCGGCAATCGCTCGGGCTTCGCGTCCCCGTTGGTCTTGGAATCCCAGATCAACCCCAGGTCATGCCCGCGGTCGACCAGCGCGCGGCACAGCGCCCGGTTGACCCGTGCGAGCGAGTGCAGCCCTTCCGGGTCGCCTTCCCACGCCACGCGCACGGGGCCCGAATGCGGCTGCGTCGGTTGCGGCGGTGGCAGCGGCGCCTGCTTGCGCACAAAAGCAACCTCGGTCCCCTCAACGTGAACCACCGACTCCTGGAACCCAATCTGCTCGATCGCCTCGCGGACCTTGACCCATGGTGTCGCGCTATTGAAGTCATGCCAGAGGAGCCACCCTCCAGGCGCCAGCGCGCCGTATGCCTTCCGGGTGTCATTCAGGACGTGTTCGAGATCGTGGCCGCCGTCGACGAACACGAAGTCGAGCGGCGCCAGCCGGCCGAAGTCGTAGACCATCGAGTCGGCGATGATGAAGCTGACCTTCCATGCTTTGCCGAAATGATCGGCGAATCGGGCGAACTCGCCGCGCGACGGAGCATCGACCTGTTGCTGTGGCGCACCGGGCGCCGCTCGCTCGGTTTCCCGGACGATTCCCAGGCTGAAGATCTGGGCATCGTCCAGGGTCCAGCGAGTGAAATTCGCCGTCATGTGTCCCAGCGCCGTGCCGATTTCGAGCACGCGGCGGGGTCGGGCGTAAGTTAGCAGCGTGAGCACGGCGTGGGTATCGGACGCGGGTGTATACCCGCAGACGGCGTCGGGAAGGCGGCGCTCGCCGAAGCGGGCGGTGAAATCAGAGCCGGGCATGATATTAACGTGCGTTTTCGTCCTGGGTGTGCGTGTCATCGTTTGCAGCCTCTCAGGCAAGGAAGGCACGCGACCGGCCGGCGCACGCGCGCCAGTTCGCGGCCGTCTGTTGCTTGCGTTTCGAACACCGCCACCAGAAAGCCGGGCGCCATCTGAGTGCGCCGATGAAAAGCTGGGTCTGGACGCGCTAGCATCGGCCGTCGACTCGACAAGCTTTTGTCGCGTCGCGTTCGTTGGAGTCCCGCCTTTAGGCGGTCAGTTCCACGTGCGCCCGAATGCGCGAAGACCGCCTAAAGGCGGGACTCCAGCACGGCCTGTCCGCAGTCTCCGGATCGCGCTACCGCCTGCGCCATGCTGGCGTGGCCAATCGGTTTTTCGCGACACGCCCGGGCTCGGCCTCTCAAGCGTGAAGTTTGCGCTTTCTTGGCATCCGGGGCATCGGCAGCGGTTCGTCTGCCCGGTACGTGAGAGTCGTGATACGGCCGTACCAGTCCTCGTTTTCGTGCAGCAATGAGTTTCGCTGCGGGCTCTCTGTCACGGCATCGTGCTCGACCGCGTGTTTCGGCTGTTTGTCGTTGGATCGCATGGCGTGGGTCTCCTCACTTCGATTAGGTGACGGAGTTACGGGATTCGATCGGGTTGGGTTGTGCGGGTTGGCGGGATGCTTGCGTGCCAGGCCCGCGGCGCAGCGCGGCTGGTGGGTTTCGGAATCGGCGAACTCGAACCCGGGCGACGCCGTTGCCGTCGGCTTCGCGACCGTTCACGGGGTCCTCGGGCGTGTGCGGGGCCGCAGCCGTGGACGAAGCCGGCGAGGAGGCGTTCCGGCAGGGGAGCGGGAGGGAAAGGGCACGCAACGCATTGGGACCGGCGAGCCCCGACGCGCGGTCGGTGCGAGCCTCCAGCGGGCGCTATGGGCCAGGGTCATAGAACGGCCGCCTGGCTCCGCTCCGTCAATCCGCCCATCGTGCCCGCAATTCGGCGGCCGGTTATGCGCCCCACCGCCTACGGATCACCGACCGCGACGCGGCGCGGCGTCGACCCGTTCAGGGCCGGCGGTTTCTCGTGTTGATCCCCGAGCACCGACATCGGACTCGCGACTCCCCTCGCGTACGTGGCCGAGATCGCGGTCTTGCCTTCGCCGAACCGCCTTTCTCGGGACCGTCCCGACAGTTGCTATCGCACGGGCTGGCGTGTCAACGACCGGAACGCCATTTTGTGTGCGCGGTCGCCTCCGTGCATTTTTCTGCAATCTCGGATCCCGCGGCGTGCGCCATCTTGGGGGCCGGCATGCCAACCCCGGGGATCGTGGCACTACGGCACCGACCGTCGAAATCCGGCGAGGATCACCTTGCGACCTCCCGGATGTCGTCTTAGCCAAACCGCCCAACCTGACAAAACCGACGCACAAATCGGACCTGCACGTGGGTCGCTTTCTTTTCTGCTTTAGCCACACCGCCCAGTCTTCCAGAAAACGCGGCGGAACCCAAGTTTGGAAGTGACTGTTCTTTCTTTTCGGGCGCAGTCGCACTTTGTCGGTGAACGTCGCGATCGGTCGCTACTACTGCCGTGACTGTCGCAGCCACGGCAACCACCTGGACCTTTCGGCCGCCGCCAAAGACCTGCCACTGCATTACGCGGCCATCGACCTCTGCCAGAGGCTCGGTCGTGAAGTGCCCTGGATCCGGCGCTGGTGAGAAACCGCTACGCGGCATTGTCTCCGCACCACCCCGTCAAACGACCGATCAGAGAAGAGGCCACCGGTACTCCGGCCGATCATCCGGCGAGCGATGAACCATCGATTATCTTGATCAGAGTGTCCTCGATTATCGTGCTCACTCTCAGAACTCAATACTAATCGTGCCCCGGTTCCCGTCCCCGTGGGTAAGACGCCCGCTGAGCTTTTGATCGGCCAAGCACACCCGCACTGGCTGGAGATGCTCGGCTACACGCGCTTCGCCCAGGCCTAAGGCCGTCGGGGCACCATGCCGAGAACCTTGCACGGTCAAGGCACGCTCATCGTCCGTACTGTTACCCGAATAACGCCGAATTTGAACCAGGCCGAAATATCACAACGATAATCGCCGCAAGTCTACGGATGCCAATAACATCGGTTATCCTGGCGCCATTCGGATCTGACCTCATGGACGCCAAGAACATTGGTTGGGGCGACACGGAGTTTCCGAAGCAGCGACCGGACTTGGCGCGACACCCACGGCGATTGACTTCGATCGACGCGCGGCCGACAGGCCAGTCCCCGCGGATCACCAGGCCCGTTACGCTCACAGGGGAGCAGGGCGCGAGCGACGCGTTAACACGTCGCTAAACGCCAGTACGCTTGAGAGTCCTCCGACACAAAGCCCCACTGCGACGACAGATAAGCCCACACTGTAGACGACGAAATGCCACCGGAAGCAGTCGAGCGCCGATTCCATCCACTGAGTCGCGATAAGCAGGCAAGCGCCACAGAATGGCACGGACGCAACCGCACCGAAAACAAGGCGATGACAGCGAATGCTGCCGAGGAACGCCATGAATGTAGTGAAGAACACGCCAACCACGACGCCCACCGTCATCTCGATTGCAACCTCCACTGAAGTCGGTAGATCGGTCCCCATTAGTGGGTTATCCAAATTGTGCCCCCACCATTAATCGTGCAGCGATTGGGCGTCAAAATGCCGGAGTAATTCGTCTCCTCGTGACGTGAAGGAGACCGAGCTGTTCGAGGACGGGTTGCGCCGCGATCCGCTCGATCTCGGCTTGGGGGTAATGCGAGAGCGCGGCTGCTGGGTCGATCATGCGCTGTTCCAGGACAGTCGCGATCTCGCTCCTTAAATGTTGCCACATGTTTTTGCGTCTGTCCAGTGACAAAACGGCGCGCACCGCCCAGGTTTCTTCCGGAGTCAGTCCCGTCGGTCCCCATGGCCGACTCAGTCGGTTGGCGCGAAGACGCGCGGTCAGGAGATCGTCGCTCGTCCAGAAGTCGCGGCGATCCGCTTGATCGGCAACGTGCGCGGTCAACTCCTTGAGCGTGCGGTTGGCACGCTCACAGCCGCCATTGTACTGGGCACAGTACGGCGGCGAGTACAAAGTGAAAACCTCCCGGCCGAGCAAGAAGCGCTTCGTCAGGTGGGCGCGGAACGCCGGACCGTTGTCACATTTCATGACCAGCGGCGCACCGTGCTCCTCAAACAAATCGGCCAGTGCTTCCACCACGGTCGCCGCGTCCTCGCGCGCCACCGCCAGCCAGAGCAACTGCTGTCGACTCGCCAGGTCGCGCACGTTCAGGATCGCAGGCAAGACGCCGTCGATCAGGTAGGGGGGATGAGTGAAATCCATCGCCCACACGCTGCCTCCACAGAGCCACTCCAGCCGACACCGTTCCTCGACATGCTCTTGAAGCCACTCGGCACGATATCCCGCTTTGAGCTCAGCCAGTTCGGCGCGCGCGACATCGGGATACTCGGCCTGGAGACTCGATAGGCTGATGCTCGGGCCGTGCAGTTCCAGAAAGCCGGTGACCTCGGCTTGGCGCTCGACCGGGGCAATTTGCGGCGGCCGCCCCCGTGGGCGCGGCGCCAGCCGATCTGCGCCCCAACCTCGATCCCAATTCCACATGGTGCGCGGTGAGAGACCAAGAGCACCGGCCGTCTCCTCCGTCGACCAGCCGTGGCCACGCGCGTAACGGCGAAACGCAACCGACCGTTTTCGCAGATCGCGCTCGCTCCATCGGCGCTTGGATTGGCGATCCCAACCGCGGCGCGGTACCTCACGGTTGTCGGGCGTTGGCACACGTTCGGCCTGACCGGCGCGATCGTCCAGTGGCAGCGAGTCTCGGCGACATCCCTCGACCGCCGCCTGACCGGCCCGCGCCTCACCACTCGCACACGGCGGCGTGCCGGCTGAATGGCCAAGGGGGTCTCCCGCGGTGGTCATCGTCCAGCCCGGCATGGCGGTCGCGATCGACAAGAGCGCGGCACCATCGTTGCCGACCCACGCGCTCGCGATGCTGCGGTCGTGACGACGTGCCGGATCGCTGGTCTCGTCGACCACGACCGCCGCAGTTTGGCTCTCAAGTTCGAACTCGAAGTCGGTGTCGTCCCGAGCGTCTCCGGCTACGGCGTCCCGGAACAGATCGGAATTCGTGGAGGCTTTCCTGGCCTCATGGTCTCGGTGAGGGACGCTGCCTGCATCTTCAACTTGATCCCTCACCGACTCGCTTTTTTTGCGGCTTGCTTGAGCTGCGGCTTGGGCCGAGACAGACCTTGGCGCGCCAGCTCCGCCCGTAACTGGGCCCCTTTCAGCTCCAGCTCCAACCGCTCAACTTTTTGTTCCAGATTCGCGATCTGCTGTTGCTCGGGCGTTTTCTCCGCCGAGGGACGCCGGCCAGGTGATCCCGGTTCCAGGGTTTTCACCCAGCGCTCCAGGCTCTCGTGCTTGAGATCGAAGAACCAAGACTCCTCGATTCCCAGATCGGCGCACGCGTCGGCGATGTTGATCTCCCCCGCGAGATTGGCCAGGATCACCCGCAGCCGGGCCTTGGCTACGGGTGATCCTGCCAGACGGTCGACTTGGTCAGCGATGCTCAATGGCTTTCGGCCGGCCGGCATGGATAGACCCTCCGTGATCGCCCTGCCCTTCGGAGCGGATCGTCTCCAACGCCGCTGGTCGATTCCCATCGCCAGCGGGCCCCGCCGCAGGGGGTTTCCCAACGGGTCCTTGTACCGCAGCCGGCCCTTCCTTGCCAGGTGAATCCGCGGTTTGCAGCAACCGCGCGGCGCGGAGTGCTCGCACGCACGGTTTCCGCCGCCGCCGTTTGGTTCCGCTGGACGCTTCCTGCGTTTTGCTGGCCGCCGGCGCCAGCCCCAACGCGCGTTGAGTGGTTCGGGCTAGCGCCTGATGGCGAGCTAGCTCACGCCGACTGACAGACAGCTCGCGCTCCAGGCGAGCCAGCCGCCGGTCGGTCGAGACCGTGCGCCCAACCGGACGGGGCTCACACGCCCAGATCAGCCCTCGAATGGCTCGCTGCTCCAGGAGATAGTAGCGCGGCAACCGGATTCCCAGCGCCGTCGCGGCACCAGCGGGAGTCCGCACTCCGGCCAGCACTTCGAGGACCAGAGCCGCGGCGCGTCTGGCTTCAGGGCCGATGTGCGGGGCTTGGGGACAATCCGCCGTCAGTTGCCGCCGGTAGGTTCCGCGCGATCGCTGCGCCGCGGCTTCCTTTTGTCGAGGCGCCGGGCCGTGCGGCCGGGCCGAGGCAGGGTTCGCCGTCATGGCTTGCCTCCTTCCTCGTTCGCTGTCTCGTCCGGCGTCGCCAGCGGGGGCCCTTGCGGCGGCAGCTCTTCGTGCGTCTGTGCCGGCACATCGCCGAGCAGTCCGGCGGCCGGAGAGCCATCCGGGCAGATGGCCTTGGGCATCGCGGCTGAGTCCGCAGGAGCGGCTGGCGGCACCAGATCCACTTCTTGTCGAACGCCCCCTTCGCGCGTCAGGAACACGCGCTCGCCTTCGGCATGCAGGCTGAAATTCTTGCCGCCCAGTTGGCCTGTCACGTAGAACGGGGGCTTGGGCAAGCCGTTGCGAGCCAGCTCCAGTGCGTTGGCGGCGACCCGATCTTTGAGGGTCAGGAGGACCTCGGGAGCCGCCCCGAAAAACCGGTCCGCCGGCACCAGGCCGTCGATCCCGCTGTGGGTGCGCTGGAAGTTATACCAGTCGATGAAGTGGCCGATCCGCGCGAGCGTCGGCCAGATCGAGGAACACAGCCGTCTCCACGCACTCGCGCCAGAGCGTTCCCCAGAACCGCTCGATCTTGCCCAAGGTCTGAGGATGGCGCGGCGCGGCCACGATCTGGCGGATGCCGCGCCCTTTGAGCTCCTTCTGGAAAGCGCTCTCGCCCCGCCAGGTCACGTACTGAGCGCCATTGTCGGTGAGGATTTCCTCGGGGACTCCGTAGGCCGCGATGCCCGCACGGAGAACCTCCAGCACCAGGGCCGTCGACTGGCTGGCGTGCAGACCGAAGCTGACGATGAACCGACTGTGGTCGTCGAGGAAGGCAACCAGGTAGACCCGCCGGTTCTGCCGCTTGAGCACGAAGGTGAACAGGTCGGTTTGCCAGAGCTGGCTGGGCCTGGCCCGCTCGAAGAAGCGGACCTTGTCGGGATGAGGTCGTGTGGGGGTTTCCTGCAACTGGTAGCCCGCCTCATGAAGCACACGGGCGACCGCTGGCGGGCTGGCCGGCAGTGCCGGGCCGCGCACCAGCATCTGGCTGATTCGCTCGCATCCCCAGTCGGGATGCGCCTGCTTGAGCAAGAGGATGGTGCGTTTGGTCAGGTCGGGCAGGCGGCTTCCTTCGCGGGCGCCTCGGGGCTGTTCGAGCAAGCCGGCCGGTCCCTGGTGGGTGAACCGCTGTTTCCAGGCATAGAGCGTATGCTTGGAGACGCCCACCAGGGTTGCGAAATCCTTGGCGGGCAAGCCGCTGCGCTGCCAGCAGTCGAGAATCATGAGTCGCTGCTGGGGATTGTACGCCGCCGGCTTCACCTCCTCGGGTCGAGCCAGCCGCCGGCCGCGCTGCGTGCGTCTTTTGCCGGTCGGCAGCCCGAGCCCTTGCCGCCTGAGCTCAGCGACCGGATCGAAATGAGCCGGCGGGCTGTCAGATTCGTTGGTCGGAACCCCGGAGGGCTCGTCCGCCTCCCCACCGAGATCGTCCCGGGCAGGCGACTGCGGGGCGTCTCCAAACTCCGGAGCCGTCTCATCCCCACGATCGGGCAGGCCCGGCGGCTCAGGTGTACGTTCATCAGGATGGACCGTCTCCGCAATGCAGGCGTCCGCATTCTCCGATTTCGTGTCGATCGCGTCCGGAAATGTGATGAGGTCAATCTGGGAATCGACCGCGTCCGGTTCACTTTCCGCCGCCGGATCATTCTTTAAATCGGATGTCGGCCGGACCAATTCTTCAGGCGGCCGTTCGCCGGCGCGCCTCGACCACTCCACCACCGATTCCACTCGTTCCACATTTGCTCCTCGCCTCTGCGGCATTGCCGCGGCTGGGAGGAGACGTCGATTGCTCCGGTCAATTCTCCCAATTACGCGGCAAGGATTTTGGTTGGGAGGACAGGGACGTTGTGTCACTGTCGATGCTGTAGTTGGTATTGCTGTTGGTATACAGCGAACTCGTGCCGGCGGTGAGAGACCAGCCGGATCACCTTGCTGGGTGGTCGCGTTTGGCCCCGCTTCACCATTTCTCGGGGAGCCGCCAAATCTTCAGCCACGGCTCGACGGGTTGGTCATTCGTGTTTACCCCACACGTGGAAGTCACCAGGATGCGGCCGTCGGCTGAAAGCTGGAGCATGTCGCAGATTGTCAACCGAGGGCCGCACTCGACCATGCCCAGGATCTTACCCGATTCCACGCTAATCAGAGTCGCCTTCTGATCGGCCGGGTATTCACCGACCGCGAGCAGTTTCCCATCGGCGGAGATCGATAGGAGCTCCGAGTGCCCCGGGTGGCCGAAGGGCTGAACAAAGTCGAAGTGTTTCAACTGTTTCCCCGAAGGGACCGCGAGGAGCGAGAGGCGGTTTTTGGTACACGAGACGAGGACTGAGCCGTCCGTCGAGAAGATGTCATTGCTGAACGTGGGCAGACCAAAGATCTTCTCGCGCGTGGTGACGTCATAGACACCGGCGCTTTCGTCGCGGAGATCGTCAATAACGCCGTACCGGCCGTCGGGTGAGAGTCCCTTCAACGACTGGCCCTCTGGGAATCGCACACTACTCAGTCGCCTGCCTGACTGGACGTCCCAGCGGATGATAACAAAGTGGTAGTCCAGCGGGCCTGGCTTGTCGCCTGAGCTTACTGATTTCCAGCCGAGCAACGTCCGATCAGCATCGATGAATACCGGCCACACCCCACCTCGGATTGGAAGAACCACGGATTCCGTCGCACCCGGAACTTTCCAGATTGTAACGCCGTTCCCGTGCACTGCGGCAAGTGCTCGCCCACTTTGGGAATATGCGACGATGAAGACAGCGTCTTCTTTGCCGCGTGGGTTCGGCAGCATCCGCGACTTGCCGGCCGTCAGATCCCAGAGTTCGATTCCCCGCTTCACCGGCGGCGCCACGAGCGGTTCCTCGCCCGGGAAAAACTTCCAGTCACGGCCGTACGGCAGCGCGAGTGCTTTGCCGTCCGGGGAAAGGGCCCATTTACCGTCGGAATAGTGCGGAGCGACGATACCTTCGAGGATCTGGGTGATCTTGCCCGCCGCCGTCTGAGCCGGCGCTGAACGGCCATACGGCTCCCCCAACACGAGCAGCACCCCCAGCACCAGAAGGCTCGGAAAGCGGCGAGGGATGCAAAGGAGCATCTTTGGTGCCCTACACTTCGATCAGCCGAGCGGTGTGACAGCCATCGCGGAGAGATGGAGCCCGGGGGACCAGGGCGCCACGCGGATTTGGCAGGTGAGATTCAATTGAGACGTTTTCCGCGGGGGCTGACGCCAATCCTTCGTACGTTTGGAGGCCAAATCATGTCCGTCGATGCTGTGCCCGGTTTCGGCGGCTGGGGACGCGTTGAGTCCAACCTTCGTTTGCTGCCGGCGTCCGCCGGGTTCGTTGACTGCCAAGACCTGGTGGCATCAGCGAAAACGGCATGCCCGAAGGCACTGGCGAACCGGCGGAGTCGCTCGATCCACTGCTTCTGGTATTCCGCGTCAGCCGGGTTCTTCGCTGGGACTCGAGGCGTGTATTTGTGGAATTCAACCTGCTCGCCGCCCGGTCCCGCGGCCGTCACGACGTGCATGTTTTCGTAATAATAGCCGCAGCTTGCCAGTACCACAATCCCTTCTCGCTCGAGGGCGCCTTTGACTGCGGCCGCCAGGGCGTTATTGACTGTGTCTGGCGTCAGTTTGTCGGTATCGGTCAGTCTGAATTGACGGGCTGTCCTTTGGCCCTCCTGCGTGCGAGAGTATGATGATCCGCCGGAATTTGGTCTTGCCGTGGTTGGAGGCTTTGTCGATCGCCTCGGCGAGCCCGTCAACCGAGGTTGGGTGGTCCTTCGACAGGGTGAATTTGAGCGTTGGCTCTGCTTTTTCGAAGTCTCCGATTGCCTTCGTTGTGTCGAATTCGTCCTTTCTTGCATCCGTCGCCGGTGATTTTCCCGTGATGATCACGAGGTCGCCCGCGCCCAGGTCGCCCTCAGCGCACTCCCACTCGTAATCCGCAGGCGTTGGGAGCTGCGAGCCACCAACGGCCCCGGCGAGCGCAGCACGTTGAAAACCCATCACCGGCATCGTCACCGCACCCGATGGCACAAAGACGCCGCCGGTCGACGGTGAAGCCGCACCCTGCCCTTGCACGGACCGCGCAGCCGGCCCCGCAGCGGCCGGATTACCCGTCCCGCCCGGTGACGACGAGCTCGAAGATAACGACGACCCCGTCCCGGCGGACGACGAGGACGACGAGCTCGACGCCCCAGACGAACCGGACGAGCTCGATGACCCCGACGCGCCCGATGAACCCGACGAACCGGACGAACCAGCCGAGCCCGACGTGCCGGTGCCGCTCACCGCGCCAGCTTGGTCCCTGGCGCTCGCCAGCCACGCGAGCGCCGCCGGCACCACCGACTCCACCGACATCGAAAAGCTGTTGCCGTTGGTCCAGGCCGACGACCCGCTCGCAAGCGACGACACGCCGCCGCTCACAACCGTCGTATTCCACGACACCGACGAGCTGGCCGACTGCGAGGCCGTCCCGCCGCTGATCGTCTCCGTCATGCTCCACGTCGACGTGCTGGTGCCGAACGCCAGTTGGGTCACACTCCCCGCCGAGCTCATCGTCGAGAACGAACCCGAGTAGCCGCCGCCCTGCACGTCGCTATCGAGCGACGTTGTGTCGCTGTCGGTGCTGTAGTTGGTGTTGCTGTCGCTATAAACCGAGCTTGTGCTGAACGTCGTCGTGGTCGAGACCATTTGCCCGGTCGATACGTTGAAATACGACGACACCATCGTGTACGAGCTGCTCGCCGTCGTGCTCAAGGTGCCGCTGTACGAGCTCGATGCACTGAACACGGGCGAGTCGGAGATTGGCCCCGGCAAGAGCCCGGCCCCGCTCTGCGTGCCCGAATCGGTGTAGCTGCTCGTGTAGCTGTCGCTGCTGCCGGAATAGGACCCGGACATCGACACGCTCGACGGCCCATACCACGACTGGCTGGTGTCCGAGGACCGCAGCGTCGTCTGCGAGACGCTCTGGGAGATCGAGAAGCTGGTTGCGGTCGAAGCGCTCGCTCCGACTCCTGTGATCGTTCCGGAATTGATCTGGGTCGCGCCGTACGAGTAATCGGTCAACGAGGCCGAGCTGGAATACGAGGACGAGGCCGACGTCGAGACGCTGTTGTCTTGCCAGAATGTGTAATCGGATGAGTACGTTTCCCCCTGGGACGTTGAGAACCCCTGACTGAACCCGACGACGCTCCCCCCGGCGTCGGTCGTGGTCAACGTGGTGGCGGACTGGCTCCAGGGCGCGCTGTCGCTCGACGAGAGACAAGAACGTCCAGGAGGCACGACACCCGGGCCGCGGAAAATGAGAGAGCGTCAGAAAAGCAGTAGCGAAACCGTTTTGTCAGCCCGTCCCGTCACTTTCGTTTCAGCGTAACGCTAACGGATCTCTCGTCGTCTCCGATCCGAACGCGCATGGTCCAGGTCATTGTGTCGCCGAGGATCTGAGATGCGTCCAACGGGTCCACGAATCGGCATAAGAGAAACGCTGTGCCCAACGTCCGCGGCGGAATCGATCGAGGTGGTTCGCTCTCAGCCTCAGCTTTCATGGTTCGTCCGTTTGTGACGAGTTCCCCGCTCAAGACGACGACCGTCTTTTCAGAGTGGTTGACCACATCGAAGCCATACCCTGCATAGCTGTTACCGGCCAGCACCTCCTCATGTCCGGCGCTGAAGCTAACACCGTCGATCGTTTCGGACCACCGGTCGACGATTTGACCCTTCGTATTCGTCGGGTCGTACCCGTATCCCGGATCACCAGGACATCCGCAAATCACAAGGCACGCCAGAAACGAGGCGATGCCAGCGGCTCGAATCGATCGGACCATTGCCCCACTTCCTTTCAGTATGCTCGTGTGAGATCGGGGGTCCACTTCTGGAATGAAGCTCGCGCGGACACCATTGGCTGGCTTGGCTCGCCAGGGCTGCCAGCGGAGGAGGCATGTGACGGTAGGGCGTCCGGCCCGTCAGATTCAGCGTGCACCCCGAGCACCAATCCGCGAAAGACACGCTGGCCATTCGCGTGCCTAGAGTGGCCCAGGAAAGCGGCGCGCGTATTCCGCGAGAAAATTCGCGTAGTAGCGGTCCCTGATCTGTTTCTTCTGTGCACCCGAGAGCTTCGTGATGCGACCCGCCTTGAAACCCGCGAACAGCGTCCTGAACTCGGCAATTGTGGCTCCCATGGCATATGCGGATATCTCAAAAATGGTTTCACGATAGGCATCCTCCCCAACGATCCATCTCCAGGCTGAATGCAGTAGATAGGCATCCACCATCAGCTGTGTGATTCCAATTTGCGCCGCCTGGAGGGAATGCCAGGACTCATGCCCGATTAGATCGATGCTAAAGACATCGTTATTCGGCGGAATCCACGAGTACATCGAAGGACACGCAACGTGCTACTAAGCGGGAGGCGCCGCGCGAGTGAGCGACGCCGGGCTGGGGCGAGCGCATCGTGCCGGTACAGTCAAGCGTGGCCCGCTCCTTGGGCAGACTCCGTCACTTCGTGGCGGGGCGCTCCTGAGCGGCCAGTTATGCGCGCGACGTCGGCCGTCGATCACCGATCGCGACGCGACGTCGAGTCCCTCAGGGCAAGGGCCGTGATGCGGTATCAATTCGGCGGAGCTATCGCGCCGGGCACCCGCCCAGATTGGCCAGGTGGTGCACGCCCAGGCGGGCAGCGACCTCTCGTAGCCGCTCGCGGCTGGCTGCGAAGAATCGGCCCAGCAGCCGCCCACCCTTCAGCTTCTCCAGCCGGGCCTGCCATCCTTCAGCGCTCGTGCCCAGCCGAGCGAGAATTCCCGCCAGTTCGGTCGAAATCGCGCTCTTCCCATCGCGAAACAAGCGCCCCGTGTAATCGACCAGAAGCAGATAGCTGCCCAGCGAGAGACCTTCCAGCATTCCTTCACGTGACGAATCCAACTTGCGCCGATCTTCGATCGGGCACAGCCAGATCGTTTCCTCCAGCCCGGCCGACGCATCGGAGCCCGCCACGCTTCCGTGCTCGGCAGCTTTCAGGTCGCCTGTTCGGCCCTGGGATTTCGCGTGCTCCACGCGCGTGGTCACCGAAGTGTGGGGGCTCTCCTCCGGAACCTCCACGATGCCGGCGGCGACAGGGTTCAAATCGATGTAAGCGCAAGTGGCCAGCAGGGATTCCTCATCGAGGACCGCAACGCTCTTGTAGCGTTGTTCGAAAAACGCTCCCCGGACTTTGTCCTGCCTGTTCGCAAGTCGCGACAACGGTTCCTTCAAGGATTTCATGAACCAGCTCAGGCTCTGCAACCGCCCGCGGATCTTCGCCACCCATTCCGCGTCATTGAGCCGCGACTGAACCCAGTCGTTAGATACCGGCAATGTCTGCCGCGACTTGTCGCGGGGCGGAAAAAGCCGTCCCCACCGCCGGGCGACTTCCTCATCCGACCATCCGTTCGTGGCTTCCGGGTCGAGGCGCACCAGCAGATGCAAGTGATTGTCCATGACCGAGAATCCGCCCACGGAGACGGCGAAGATTTCGGCAAGTTCCTTCACACGATTTTCGATCCATTCCTTGCGGTTCAAGGGTCCTTCGCCGAGCAAGAACGCCCGTCGTACACAGCGCGTGATGCAGTGATACCAACGGGTTACGGCTGTATCGACCAGTTGCGAACGCGCGACCGTCATGATCCAACCTCCGCGGGTGTTGTCTTCGCTGGACTACCGAACCTACCAAAACGGACGGCCCAACGCAAGAGGAACGTTGCGTGTCCTTTCAACCTTCCAACCTTCCAACCTTCCCAACCTTCAACCTTCAACCTTCGACCAGTTGCGAACGCGCGACCGTCATGATCCAACCTCCGCGGGTGTTGTCTTCGCTGGACTACCGAACCTACCAAAACGGACGGCCCAACGCAAGAGGAACGTTGCGTGTCCTTTCAACCTTCCGCGGGTGTTGTCTTCGCTGGACTACCGAACCTACCAAAACGGACGGCCCAACGCAAGAGGAACGTTGCGTGTCCTTTCAACCTTCAACCTTCAACCTTCAACCTTCGACCAGTTGCGAACGCGCGACCGTCATGATCCAACCTCCGCGGGTGTTGTCTTCGCTGGACTACCGAACCTACCAAAACGGACGGCCCAACGCAAGAGGAACGTTGCGTGTCCTTTCAACCTCCTTTCCTTAACGCAAGAGAAACGTTGCGTGTCCTTTCCCTTTTGCGTGTCCTTTCCCTTTTTTCCAATAGCGTTGCGTGTCCTTTCCATTTCCTTTCCATTCATTTCCTTTCCATTCGGGGATAATCAAGCGCAGATGTGCGGAACGTCAGTTAAAGGGGTCTAACGCGATGTTCAGATGAGCGGTGACACAAGTTTTTGAATTTCCTGATCTGTTAAGCATCCAAATGCGACGGTCTCCGTCTTCCCCTCACGGAGGATCACCCAGACCGGACTCGCAGTTGGGTTTCCATAAATCAAAACATGACGTCTATTCGCTTGATCGATGACGAATGCTTGGGATTGCTCCTGAACGTCCTCGAGTGCCACGCCAGGAAGCCACGGGATGAACTCCGCCGGATAATCAAACGGTCTCAAGCCCAGGTTAAATCGACCGGACTGTCGCTTCGCTAGCTCGACCGCTCGGCGCCCGGCCCGAATATCATCTACGCTCCACACGGACATAGTAACCACAAGCCAATTTCCTTGCTTCAGTTGGTCCTCAAGGGATGACGGAGCGATTTGCAGCGGAACAATGTAGGCAGGCTCATCTTTGAGAAGGACCTGCGATCGCCCGGTGCCGTCGGAAGCAAACGTAAAGGGCATTTGGTTTACCTGCGAGGGACAATGATATTCGTGTAGACCGCACCCCCGACAACTGTCTGGTATACCTTGCCACCAACTGCGTCGGCAATTCGTAGGTGTGCTGCAAGAACTTCAGGGGTATTCGCCCCGACAAGCCGGATGTCGCCACCGGGTTTTATAACCCGAGCGATTTCCGAGACTGTTCGTGGCCGGATGGGGGCGTTCTCCAGCGTTACTGTGTCTATTGATCTGTTGGCGAAAGGAAGGTTCTCGCCTGGGGCTCGAACCAGATTGGGAATCGGGCGCCCCGCAGCCCCAGCGCCGCCGACTTGCGTTGGGCCACTCGTCAGGGGAGGCGGACCTTGAGCCCCCGATATTCCTGGATTCACATTAATGGCATCCGGGTAACGCCCCTCCCCGCCGATGTCGATATGGGCAGGTTTCCCGCTCGCTGCGCCACCTGGCCTCCATGGCCGGAATTTCCCGCCGAACCATTTTCCCGCGCCAGAGCCCGACTTGGCACCACGGCCCCCTGCGGCCAGACTTATCACAAGCTCGAAGGTTCGAGCAACCCGCTCGTAAGGGGACAAAGGATCCCCGGTTGTCGGATCGACGCCGGTCACTATCCCCGATAGTTGTTGGACCATAAAGTAGATGCCGATCGCGGTCATGCCAACAAGCAACACGCCGGCGGCAACAGGCATCTCGAATGCAATTAGGGCGGTGGCCAGTGCAGTGACTGCAAACACGACCGCAACCGAAACAGTCGCGGCCACCGCGGTACGCCAGGCGAGATCCTTGGCCTTGGCCAAGGCGCCCTGCGGGTCGGAGCTGGACGGATCCAATGCGGCCTCGAGCACGCTCTGACCGTTTGCAGCGGCGTTCTGAGGCGCCGCGGACCCGGGACCCACACTCGCCAATCCCTGCGCCTGCCCGGCCCCATTGCCATTGGCGCCTGCCAGGATCGCGCCGCCGGCGACCGCGCCGGCGGCCAGCGCCTCTTGAGGCGCCGCAATTTGTGACCCGGGCACAGGATTGGCGGACCCCATCCCGAGCATCGGTCCGCCGTGAGGCGTCGGCGCTGTGGGCGCGTATCCCGATCGTTCCGAACCGATCCCCGAGTGGGAAGATGCCGCCCGGCCCTGGCCCCGACCCGTGCCGAAGGCACCGTTTGAACCGTTCCGGTTGCCCACGAACGGGGCCCACATCCCATTGGCGATAAACTCCGTGAAGGGATCGTCGAAATGGTAGTAGCCGTCGTCCCCCACGCCTGAGGTTCTCACGGTCGAGTTGAGATTGGCGCCAGTTCGGTTCAAAAGCTGCGTGGCCCGCGGCGTCGGCCCCGGCTGCGTCGAGGTCGTGTTTTCGTTGCCACCGCCCACAAAATTGCTGAGCCGGGTTAGCTCCTCGCCGCCCCCGCCGTCGCTCAGCCCGCTGTCCATCGTCGGCGCATTCCCCGCGAACGGCGGGCCCGTCGTCGTCGAGGCGCTGCTGCCGGCGCCGGTCGTCGTCGTGATGCCCGGCGAGTTGCGCCGATACCCGATGCCCGACGGATGCGATTGCCAGTTCGTCGGCTGCGAACCGTACTCGAACGACTCCTCCAGCCAGACCCCGTTCCCCGACGGATTCGCCGCCGGTTTGATCTCGGTCCCCGTGAACGACATCGCGTGCAGGTCCGCTCCGCCCATCGCCGACAGGAGCCCCGTGCCCGTATCGAGGCTGTCCGGAGACGTTCCCATGTGCTCGGCACTCGCCGTCGGCGACGTGCCCACCTGGGTCGCCACCTGCTCCCCGGCCGAATCGCCTTCACCCGCGAAGTCGAACTCCGTGTAGTTCGCCCCGTCGTTGCTCCCCGTCGTCGTCGCCGTGTTGGTCGAAGTCAACGTCGCCGTCGACGCCGGTGGGCCGCCCGATACCACGATCTTCAGTTCGTCCGTCGTCACCACCTGCTGCGAGTACGGCGTCACGATCCCGTCGTACGTCACGCTGCCGGTTTCATCCTGCGTGTTCACATTTTCGGAATACGACGTGTACGCAAACCCACCGGGTGCCGTGTACCCGCTCATCGACGTCGTCAGGCTATTCGAGTCGGTACCGCTCCCGCTCATCACCCCCGGGACGTTCTTCGACAGCACGAAGTCGTCCGTGCTCGACTCGGTCTCGGTGAACACGTAGCTGTCGCCCGCAGTGCTCTTGCTCCCCTGGGCGGTCATCGACGAGCTGTCGGTGCCGACGTCGTACCAGTTCTCGGTCTCCGTCGCGTTGCTCATGCTGCTGAAAGGAAAGGACACGCAAAGTGTCTCTTTAATTGGGCCGTCCACTTTGGTAGGTTCGGTAGTCCAGCGAAGACAACGCCCGCGGAGGTTGCATCATGACGGTCGCGCGTTCGCAACTGGTCGATACAGCCGTAACGCGTTGATATTCCCGGCGTTCACACGCCGGGCTTTACGATGGCGCCCCTCGCGGGGCTCTGGGGATCCCCAGAAACGAGGGTCCGTCTCGGGGACGAGCGCGGCAGCGTGGCCGGATCGACCGCATCGGCCGGGCTGGAGGAGGCGATCTGGCTGTGCCCGATCGAAGACCGGCGGAAGCTGGATTCGTCGCGCGAGGGAATGGTGGAAGGTCTGTCGCTGGGCAGCTATGTGCTTTTAGTCGATCACACGGGCCGGCTGTTTCGCGAGGGCAAGACGGCGATCTCGGCCGAGCTGGCGGGAATTCTCGCCCAGTTGGGCACGTGCGCGGAAGGCTGGCAGGCCCGGGTGGAGAAGCTCAAAAGCGGGCGACTGCTGGGACGATTCTGCGCCGGGCAGTCGCAAGCGCTACTTTCGCGGGAGCGAAAGGCGACTATTGAGGTCGCCGCACACTTGGGCGTGCATCACCTGGCCAATCTGGGCGGGTGCTCGGCGCGATAGAGCGGAGTGATTCCGAATCCCTTCCCGCCGTGGACTCGAAGTCGCGTCGAAAAGGGGATCGCCACTCGCCGTCGCTCAAATCTCCCAACGCTCCGGGCGCGTACCGACCCACTTTTCCTTCGTTGTACGCGCCCAACTCACCCGATTGAGTTTCAGGTGGCAGAACGCCTCCGCGTTGGGCCAGGCATCTTGACCCGGTCGGTCGCGCCCAACCCAATCACGTCGCGTGTCATTTTCGGTCATTTATTCATTCATTTTTCCTTTTCATTCTTTGCGCTCAGATATGCTGCCTTTCCGGTCTGTCCTTGCTGCCCCGCATACTGCGACGATCACGGCTCGGGCAGGAAGACTGCCGGCGACACGTGAAAGTAGCGGGCAAACGCGTCGAGGTGCTTGCGTCCGATGCCGCGTTTGCCGCGGAGGATGTCGGAAACCGTAGAGGGCGAGATACCCATCTCCCGAGCGACCTCGACCTGGGATACGCCCCGTTCGCCGAGCAGATGCCGTAGCATCTCCGGTCCGTAGAGGTCCGGAATCGGATAATGGGCCCGCTCGTACGCCGCGATCAAGTCTGTCAGGACGTCGAGATAATCTTGCTCCCCTCGCGCCAGATCGCCACGGACCGCCAGCTCGTTGGCGATTTTGGTGGCACGGTCGAGGTCCCGCTCGGAACGGAGCGGACGGAGGGGGAATCGCGCAATCAGCTCCATGTATAGAGCGACTCCCCCAGGCATACGAGTTCCCTGTGATCGGCCCGCAGCCATGCTCACGATGCCGCCTCCCGCGTGGGCGCTTTGAGTTAGTTAATTTAACAAGCGCAACCGTTTTTCCAGGCGCCCTTATCGTAGTCCCGATGAGTTAGCACGTCGCGGATGTACACACGCCCATCGACAACCTTCCCGTCCCGGTCGTGTTTCTGATAGTGAACGGCTGCGATCAAACGATACTTGTTCCCGCCGATGTTGAACACCACGCATTTGCCCACCAAATCGGCGTTTCCAAACGTCTCACGTACCGAGGCAAAGTCGACCCATGCGCCTTTCCGGACCGTTTTATACCATCCTCGGAGCGGCGTCTCCGCGTCAGGATGGTCGTCCCAGAATGCCTTGAGAACTTTGAGAGCAATGACGCGCATGGACCTGCTCAACGCATCAAGACGGCGCTGCCAGAAAATTCATAATATTCGCAAAATCAGAACGAGGCAAGACTCGAAAGGACGCCGAGTGGGTGGCGAAGATCCGCGGGCCATTGCAAAGCCTGACCTGGTTCATGAAATGCCTATTGCGGCGGAGCCGCAACCAAGCACGAAATCCTAAACGTCAAATCCGAAAAGGTGCACGCGCGGAGCGGAGTAGTGACGGATTCCGAATCTGAACCAGCCGCTGTCGCGGTTAACCAACCGGCAGGACAAAGTCCGGGGAGCGTTTTTCGAACAACGCTACAAGAGCGTTGCGGTCCTCGATGAGGAATTAATGATGTATATCTGTGCATATATTGATCTGAATCCGGTGGCAGCGGGAATCGTGGAGGTTCCGGAGGCCAGCCCGCATACGTCGGTCACCACGCGAGTCGAGCACGTGAAGGCTCAGGGCCGAACCAGCGATTTGAAAGCGGCCGAGCGCGGCAGCGTGGCCGGATCGACCGCATCGGCCGGGCTGGAGGAAACGATCTGGCTGTGCCCGGTCGAAGATCGGCGCAAGCTGGATTCGTCGCGCGAAGGAATGGTGGAAGGTCTGCCGCTGGGCAGCTATCTGCTGCTGGTGGATTACACGGGGCGGCTGTTCCGCGAGGGGAAGAGTGCGATTTCGGCCGAACTGGCGGGAATTCTCGCTCGGTTGGGCACGAGCGCGGAAGGCTGGCAAGTCCGGCTGGAGAAGCTCAGGGGTGGGCGGCTGCTGGGCCGATTTTGCGCCGGGCAGTCGCAAGCGCTACTTTCGCGGGAGCGAAAGGCGACTATTGAGGTCGCCACCCGCTTGGGCGTGCATCACCTGGCCAATCTCGGTGGATGCCCCGCGCGATCGCCCAAGCGCAGTGATGCCGATTCGCGTCCCCGACCGTCGGCGCGACGCCGCGTCGCGGCCGCTGATCGACGGCCGCCGTTGCGCACTTGTGACTGGCCCATCGACTCCGCCCAACTTCCTTTGCCTTTTCTGAGCGTAGCTCGCAGCCGTGTACCCCGCTGGGATCGGCGATCCCAGGCTGAACCGCGACGCCGGCCGCCGCGTCTCATCGGACTGATCGGTCGGATCGGACAGATCGGACAGATCAGACGCGGCGGCCGGATGGCGCAGCTCAAGGGTGGCCGGCTGTTGGGCCGATTCTTGGCGGACAGTCGCAAGCACGTACTTTCGCGGAGCGAAAGGCGACGATTGAGGTCGCCGCGCGCTCGCGCGCACCATCTGGCGAACCTCGGTGGGTGCCCGGCGCGATAGCTCCAGCGAATTCACATCGGATTGCTTCCCTTCCCGGGGCGAACTCGACGTCACGAAGCGGTGCGCGCGTTCGGTGATCGGGTGTCGATGTCGCGCGTAACTGGCCGATGGCGCAGCGCTCGCGACGGCCACGCGGTCGCTGCAGGCAGTACTATCGATCGCTTCGCGTTCTCTGCTACATTGCGCCCGAACGCGCAGCGCCGATATTCACGCGCAACCGAGACACCAGGCATGCGATTGCCCAGGATGAGGCTCACCTTGCGGCGGGTCATGGTCTGGGTGGCAGTGGCCGCCTGGATCGCGTTCAACGCGCGACTTTTCTCCGAATTCTTCGGGCTCGATAGCGAGCCGCTTCCGGCCCGGGTCACGAGCCGGGTCGTCTCACTCGTGATCCTGGCCGGGCTGATCGGTTCCATCCTGGGAATCGTCTTGTACAATGCCCGGGAATGAACCGCATTGAAGCTCATCTCTGGGTCGCCGCTTTGCTCCAATGGCTGGTCGCCTTGAGCAACATTTTCGCCGCGCGGATCTTCGCCTACGGCACCGAGGTTGCCAAGCTGTCGCCGTTCGTCCGCGAAGTCTTCATCGTTCAAAACATTTACATCATGGCGACTGTCGTGATGTTCGGAGTCGCAAGCATCGCGTTTGCCCCGGAGCTGGCCGGCGGTTCCGCGTTGGGTCGGTTCCTCAGCGGCTTGCTGGCGATCTTCTGGGGCGGCCGGATCTTCATCCAGCTTTTTTTCTACGATCAAAAGGTCAAGCGCAGCCGCCCGATCGCGAACCTCTTGTTCCTGGCCACCTTGATGTACCTCTGCGGTGTTTTCACCGCGGCCTTCCTGCGTCACAATTGATGCTTCGGGGGCTCGATGTCGATGGCCATTCCCTGGTATGGGCTGCTCGTGGGCGCCGGCGTGGCTCAACTGCTCCTGGTCGTCGCCAGCCTGGCCATCCCGCGGCTGCTCAACTGGAAGACCGATCTCGCCAAGCTCCGGCCGCTCACGCGCCAGGTCTTCTGGACCTACGCTGCCTACATCTGGGCCACGAATCTGAGCTTCGGGTTGATCTCGACCTTGGCTCCTCAGCTCCTGTTGGATCGTTCTCCCCTCGCGGGATTGGTTTGCGGGTTCATCGCCGTGTACTGGGCGGCCAGGGTGGCGATCCAGTTCGGCTACTTTGACCGGTCTGATGCGCCCAAGGGGATGTTTTTCGTCCTGGCGGAAGCGGCCCTGGTTGCGCTGTTTCTCGGACTGACCATCACTTACGGCGGACTGGTTGCCCGAGCCGCCGGGGTGCTGGGACGATGAGCGCCTACATCCCGATTCATGCGGTGGACCTGGTCGGCACGGCCGCACTTCTGGCGACGATCATCCTTCTGGGATTGATCGTCGCTCGCGTCAGACCCCTCTCGATTGCCCGCCTTGGCTCCTGGGCTCTGGTCCTGGCCGGCGTGGCGGGGGCAGAGCGATTGAACACGCCGGAGCCGCCGGGGTTTCGCATGTTGGCGATCATTGGGGCCTTGTTGTACGGGATGAAATCCGTCGTTGCGGTCGAAGTTCAAGTTCACGGAGCCCGGCCGCTTCCGATTGGCCGCTGGCTCGGCTTCGCGGCGCTCTGGCCGGGAATGCGGCCCGGTCCGTTCGCCGCGCTCGCCGCCACCTTGACTCCGGAAGCTGGCAAAGTCTTCGTGGGTGGGTGCGCGCGGCTAGTCACGGGCCTGGCGTTCGTGGTCCTGGCGCGGCTGGCCTGGGTGGTCACCGCGTCACGGCTCCTGGTGACGCCGCCCCTTCTGGTCGGGCTCAGCCTGATTGTCCACTTCGGCGTGTTCGATATCCTCACAGCGGCCTGGCGGTGGCGCGGCGTTGACTGTCAGCGACTGTTCCGCTCTCCCTTACGATCGACAAACCTGCGCGAATTCTGGGGGCGAAGGTGGAACCTGGCGTTCTCGGAGATGACGGCGATCGCGATCTACCAGCCCCTCGTGCGCGTCGCCGGCAGAGGGCCCGCGCTGTGGGCTTCGTTCGTCGGCTCAGGACTTCTGCACGAGCTGGCGATCAGCGTGCCCGTTCGGGCCGGCTATGGCCTCCCGATGGCCTACTTCCTGCTCCACGGCATGCTGGTCGCGATCGAGACCCGGCTGGCCAACCGAAACCGGCCGATCGATCGTGTGCCCTGGTTCGGCCGCGTCTGGACGCTCGCCTGGCTCGTCGCTCCGCTGCCCATCCTGTTCCATCGGCCTTTTCTCGCCGGCGTCGTCTGGCCGCTGATCGGGGTGGAATCGTGAGATACCCCGTCCGCGACGGGACCTTTCGCTTGGGCGGGTGACCTGACGAAAAAGGCTCAAGTGTCGATTGTTACCGGGCGCGGGAGCGAGGAGATTCCGTTGGCGACCACCTCCAGCTCGGAAGGACCGGTCTCGATCGTGGGGGGCACTTGCACGAGCGTGGAATGGTGCGTCTGGCCGGTGGCCACCGCCATCGTCGAGTGGTCCAGCGTCCGGCAATAGGTGACGTTATTGGATGCCAGATTGCGAATGCGAACGAGCGGGTAGTTTGTCGCCATCTGGGCATCATCCCCGTAGCTGTTCGCCTGAGACAGGCCGTTCAACTGCGTGCCGTAAAGCCGGTAGGAGTTGTTCTGCTGAGCCTGGGCGGGGAATTCGTGCACATGGGACCGCCAGTGATGGTGGGGCGTGCCATCCGGGATGTAGACCCAGAGGTCGTTGTTGCCATAGGAGAACAGCACCTGGCCGTTCGGCAGTACAAGCAACCGGCAGTTGAAAACGGCCTTGTTGATCACGCCACCGGGCCCGGGGTTGGGAACCGCCGCCAAGGCGTGCGTGGCCGAGTCGAACTCGAAGAAATACGTCGGCGGGCAATACCCCTGGTTCGACGGGGCACATCCTCCCGCGGGCGAGACCGCGAACAGGACGCGCCCGTTCGGAAGCAGACACCCCGGCGCATCCTTGGCGATCAGTTGCTGCCCACCCTTCACGGGCAGCGTCGGCCCGTGGTGCCAGGTCCCGGCGACCTCCGGGTCGTGCGGCATCTTGTACAGAGCCGTGGCGCCGGTCGCCCCGATCGCGAAGACGTGCCCGTCGGGCAAGAGCAAGGCCGGACCGATCTCGATCGAAGACGCCTCGACAAGGTCGACCGGCGTCTTCCCTGCACTGACCCACTTCTTGTCCCGGATCACGTACTTCTGCGCGTTCGGGTGCCCGATGCAGTCGACGGAGAGCACCGTTCCGTCGGGCAGGAGCGTCCACGTTTCCTCGCTGCTGGACTGGTTCCGCTTGTGGCCCCCTTCCGTCCAGGTGTTCGTGTCGGGATGATAGATGGCCGTCCGGTCGTCGATGATCGAGCCGATCAGCACCGCGCCGTCCGGTAACACGCAACCCGGGGCGTCGCCGATGTTCGTCCACGTTGGGGGGGTCGTCAGCACGGTCCACGCATCCGCGACCGGGTCGTATACCTGCGCTGCCAGCAGATCCGCGGTGGTGGACGATCCGTTGTATTCGCCCCCCGCGACGAAGACCCGCCCATCCCTCAGCACGGCCGAGGAATAGAACAACGGCGAGGTGGGACTGTCCGCCAGCGGCGACCACGTCCCGTTCACGTAACCGCCCGTTGAGTCCGGAGTGAGCTTCCACCAATGATTCGTCCCCGCCGCGGCGACACCCTCGTCGCTGCACATGACCGTGCCGTCCGTGAGCAGCAGCATGGTGCTGGCGTTGAACGAGGCCGAGTTCGTGAGCTGGGTCCAGGTTCCGGCCATGATGAATTCTCCTTGAGTTGCTGACCGTGGAACGGCAAGAGATGTGTACCGGCCGAGCAAGGTAAAGGGACGGACGTACCGCGCAGACATTAGCCGCATCTTGATCGCAATACAAGAAAAATCTTTTGATGAGCGAAAGGTTGTGCACAAGATCGGCAGGCCTTGGCACTCTTGCCCGGTCTGGCGATTCCGGTATGATCACCTGGGATACCGGTGTGCTCGGGTTATGTCGCTGTTTGCCACAGGTGCTCGTCATTGCGTTGGGAGGACGAAGATTGAGTCGTGGGGTGGAATTCTCGGTCGATTGCAGGTGCGGCCAGACACTCGCCGTGCAGGCGGCGCAGGCCGGCACTTCGATGAGTTGCGCTTGCGGGGCTCACGTCAAAGTCCCGAGCCTCAGCAAGCTGCGCGAACGAGCGGGGAAGCCAGCATACGAAACCAGCACGATCGACGTGATCCACGGGATGCTCAGCCGCGGCGAGTTGCCCTCCGGAGGGCGCTGCGTCGTCAGTGGCCAGGCCACCGATGACATCGTCGAGCTGCAGGTTGAGGCAGAGCGGATCTACCGAGCCGGCGATAACGTCATCTGGGCCGCGTTCCTGGCCGTCGTCGTGTCACCGCTCTTTCTGCTCACGGCCTATCAGAAGCCCCGACCGGACTTTGGCCGGCACACGATCGTACCAACGCCCTTGCGGGTCGCGCGGCTATCACGCCACGGTCCGACGCTCCGGCCAAAGGGCATTGAAACGCTGGCTTCGCACGGTCCCGATCTACGCAAAGCTTCTCGAGGAGTACCCGCGTGCCCGGGTCGGAATCGGGATGTCCGACTGATCTGGCGTTTTAGCATACGCATTTCTGTCGTGGCCTTCGCCCCTACCGCCCTGAGGGTGGCCCGTCGTTTTCGCACTTCCAAAACCCGGTGAGAAACTCCGATGGAAGACAACCCCTACCAGGCGCCCGAGTTCATCGAACCGCTGACACTCGGGGGCTCAAGCGTCAGCGAGAAAGAGATCCGGGCCTTCGTCGGCAGGAATGCCGGCTATTACCTCAGGAAATGGCCCGGAGCACTCGACGGCCCGGGTCGGGCCCAGGGGTTCAACTGGGCCGCTTTCCTGCTGTCAATGCTCTGGCTGCCCTATCGCAAGATGTACCGGATCGCGTTTCTCGTCTGCGGGATTTTCGCAGCAGAGGAAGTCGTGGGAGAGATCGCGGTCGCTCGCGGTCTTGTGGGCGAGCAACAGCTCTTACTGTTCGACCGTGTCGCGGGCCTCGTCTTCTGGATTCTCTGCGGCGCGTTTGCCAATGCCTGGTACCTGGCACACACGAAGCGAGAGATTGCCCGGATCCGCGCCTTGGACCTCCAGGATGACGCATATTACGCGGCGCTGGCGCGACGCGGCGGGACGAGTCTCCTCGGCTCCTTCGGGATCATCTTGTTGTTCATCGTCGTAATGGGCGTAGCCGCTGTTGCGATCGACCTACTCTTCCCCACGGAGTGACCGATGCAACAGGTGGACAAACCGGAAATCACCGCGCGCTACAGGCTACACCTCGCCTCACGTCCGTTGCATCAAACTTCGAAGGGGACCGGCTCTCCCAGCAGCGTCGCTGAGAGCCGGTCCCCTTGATCGCACAGTGCTGTCGTCGTGCTGCCGTCGACTCCATTTCACCCGGTCGGACAGCCTGCTGCCGGCCATTCCCGGATTCGTGGAGTCGATCTTTGCTTCAGGCTCGCTCAGAGGGGAGGCGTCGAAGCGTGCTCGGGCCCGCCGCAGCGCCGCAGGTGGTCCTTGTCCAGATAGACAACTTCGACCTTGTGATCGACGTGGTTCCAGGGGATCGGGTAATCCATCCAGTAGAGCTCGTCGTAATACACCGTGCACTTGTAGTGGCAGTGAACCAACTGGCACGGCCCGGCAAGAGGATAGACCTTGCACGGATCCGTCTTCTCGCCGATCTTCTCGATCAAGATCCGGACGTTATTTCGCATTGTTTCATAGAACGGCGGGCAGCCGTTCTTGAACTTGTGCACCTTGCTCCACACCTCGTCCTCGCTGGGCGGGTCGAGGCACGCCGCCGGTGCAAACTCAGCCGGAATCGGGTCGAGGATCGGAATCTTGTCGCGCTCTTCGCGCTTGATGTCTTCTTCGATGCGCTGCGACTGCGACGGCAGGATCGGCCAGACGAACGACCAACCCGTCACATGCAACGGCGAAATGTTGCGAAAGACGTAGTCGACGCCGCATCCCGCGTTGCTGATCGAGACGTAAGCCAGTAAGGCACCCGTAAGGAGACCGCGAACCCAGCGCGGGGTGATCGGGCTCCGGTGCCGCGCGGATCGGAACATTGTCTTCTCCCCTCCTTGGGAACGTGCGCGAACGCACCGGGAGGCCTCATGCCCCACCGGTCTCCGGGCGCCCGGACGTTGACGTGCTGCAATTGACTGATCGTCTCGGCGATGCGTCACAGTCAGACGACCGGTCCACGGATCTAGTTATCGAACATGAGGCGCCGCGTGTGTGAGAATTTTCTGGATTCGAGACAATTTCTGGTCGCCAGGATCTTGCTCACGACCTCGTGTCTCTGGCACCCGCGTCAACTCGCCACCTCAACATGCAGATCGGCGGCCGCGGCGTATTTTATTGAATGAAAGGCCGATCGTTACGATAACCCGATGACTCGCTCATCATCGGAATAGACGGCCCTTTCACCGACATCATTTCAAGCACGCAAGCACGCGCGCCCAACGTCTGATGCGGCTTGTCGATATGACGTATCCATCCGCCAGCCAAGGAGTTCGCTCGTCACCGTACGAAGAGTTCCCAGAGTTCTGCGAGTCCGACGACAGCGATCAAGATCACGACCGTGACGCTCAACGGCCATTTACTCAACTGCGGGGATTCACCGCACTTCAGTCTGCGAAGTGCGGACCAGTGCGCCCATCCGGCGAGCACTGCGCCGCCGATTCCCAGAAGGATGAGACTGGTGCCCATACGAACGGCGCCCGCGTGCAGCCGGATGTTCTCGGGAGTTGGCGACTGTTCACGAATCGTCCGGAAGAACGCGACCATCCCGAAGCCAAAGCTCGCCATCGCCAGGCTTGTCCTGACCCAGGCGAGCGTCGTGCGATCCAGGGCAAGCTGAGTCCGATAGCCCGCCATGTCGGTCTGATGTCGCGCCAGATCCACGCGCGACTCGGCAGAACCTGGCAGTTGTTCGCTCATGGTTTGTCCGTTTCATGCGGGACCTGGCCGCTCTTCCCCTTGTGCTCCAGGTATTTCCGGCTCGCCTCGAGCCCCTCGATCAGGGGCGGGAGGGCTTGGAGGATGCCAAAGATCCCGATGATCACGATGCCATGCCCGACGCGAAGCTGCCCGTGCGCGATGTCTTCCCGAAATGTGTGAGAGGCCTCGGTCAGGCCGATCACAAGTAGCACAATCCCTTTGACCAGGTTCGTGACGGGGTTCTCGACGAACGCCGTGATGGCACGTGCGATCTGATCCCGGCGGTCGCTCATCATTGGGCTCGTGGCAATCGAAACTCGCTGGCGTTGCCGGACTGCGGCGCAGTCCCACGGCGCCGAGGCGCTGGGCGGCCTCTCAGAATACGGCCGGGATCCGTATTGGGTCAATCATCCGTTGCCTACAACTCTCACGGAGATCCGGCAGCGACCGGAAGAGCGGTTCCGGGTCAGCGATATGCTGCTCTCACGTGTCCGGCTGACTCGCGCTGGTGCGGGTCACGCCACAAAGGCGAGGGCGTAGAAGGCCCACCCGCTCGTGGCCGTGAATACCATGTCGATGGCCGCGACCATTCCCCAGCGGGCGTGGAAGCGACTGTGCGCGCTGGGGCGAGGCGGGTTGGGGAAGTGAGCGAGCGCGCGCACGATGATCAGGAGCCAGAGGGCGAGCGTCGTCGTCGCGAAGAACAGGTGGATCCAGAGCGAATAGATGACAAGCCCGCTGCCAGTGGCGGCATCGTAGTACGGTGAAGCGTCGGCACGCTCCCTCCAGTTCTCGAAAAACTGGATGTCGATCTCGAAGAAGACCAGCAAGATCAAGAGTCCTGCCGCGAGGCAAAGCTGGGTCGCCTTGTGACCGCGATACATCTGCCGGTACTTGACCGAGAACAGACTGATGGAGAGTGCGATCAGCAGCACGATCATCGCGACGGCGATCACGTCGATCATGAAGGGCGCCCGCCAAGGCAGAAACCCGGTGATCTGATTGCGAGAGCGCATCGCGTTCCTTGCAGGCTCAGCCGATCGGATGACGAGAGAGGTGCGAGCTGCCGGCAGTCGTCGTCGGTAATTGACGCTTCATTATGACCGGCTCCCCATGGAATTCAACCATCGATTGTTGGGCCCGACTCCCCGGCCTCCGGCCGTGGGCCCGCCGACCCCGCCCAGAGCGCGAACCGAAGGTCCCCAATCCTCCGACCCCAATTGAAAATTGACGAATCACTCGCAGCGCTTCATCGGATGAGCGCGCGCCGCCAGGCACGCCGGGCCGGCCAGGGACGGCCGCGCAGTCGATGGCCGCCCCAAGACCGGTCTGGACGCGTTTCAGGTCCGGCGGTGAGACCGGGTCAGTCCCGGCCGTTGTCGCCCGGAGTGCCCGGATGCGCCCGCTGGCCGTGCTCACTCCGGGCCACGGCCAGGGCGGCTCTGGCGACCTTGACGTCGATCCTGGTCGTCGCCAGCTTCGCCGTCTTGAAGCGAAGGTCGGCCTCCGCGGTTTCGACGCTGGCCTTGGCGGCGTCGCGGGAGGCTGTGCTCGACTTCAACTGGGCGCGTGTCTCGGCCAGGACTTGAGGATCGACCACGCCCCGATCGACCTCGCGCTTCAGCCGCGTCGCCTCAGAACTCCAGCGGTCGACCTCGGCATCGTACTTCGTGAGGATCAACCGGACTTCCTTGAGGCGAGCTTCGGAAACCTCGACATCGGCCGCGGCCAGCTTGACCATTTCGAGCGCCAGCTCGACCCGTACCTCGTGAAGGGCGATCGCCGCATCGTGCATCCCGTGGTCCCTACCCTCATCCCGCCCGGAAATCCTGGCTCCGCCGTGGTCTGCTGCGCGGCCGTTCTGGAGCAAGGCGGACGGATCGCTCGCGTGACGACCATCTGTCGTCGCGGCGACTGCTGGCTCATTCGTCGCGGTACCGACGTGCACGGCGGCGCCATCGGCGATGGCCGAGAGGTTACCAAGGATCACCTGTTCCGTGCCGTCGATCGGCTGCCAGGATCCGTCGGCTCGGGACGCCGCAGGCGGACCCGAGACGCGTCGATTGCTGACCTCGATCCACGTGCCGTCGCTCAACCCGGTCTCGATCTCCGTGCGCCGGGCGTGCCCGTTCTCGTACGTCCAGCAGAAGGTGCTGTCGCCGCTCTGAAATACGGCGCCCAAGGGCAGCGCTCGGACTCCTGCCCGCTCGATGAATGACTTGGCAAAGGCATACATCCCGGGCAGGAGCTGGCTGTTGGGGTTTGGAAGGTCGAGCTCTGCGCGGAGCGTACGGCTCTTGACGTTGAGCGCCCAGGACGTGCGCAGGACGCTCGCCGAAATCGCCTGCGCACGGTACGCCGGGGCGAGCACGCTGGCCTTGGCGCCGCGAGTCACGTATTTTGCGTCCTGCTCAGGGATGTCGACAAAGACCCTGACAATGTCGGTGCGGTCGATCACATAGATCGGTGGAGCACCGGCATCGGGCCGGACCAGATCGAAGGTGTTCGCATTGCGAGTCACGATCACACCGTCATACGGCGCGGTCAGAGTGAGATAGCTGATCCACGCCTTGAGCCGGTTCTCGTCGCCCTGGGCCACGGCCAGGGCCGACTTGGCGATCTTGACGTCGACCTGGGCCTTTGCCAGGGCCGCCTGCTTGCTGAGCAGCTCGGCCTCGGTCTGTTGTTTGGCCAGGGTCGACTCGGCTTCCTTCTTGTGAGCTTTGGCTGCCTGCACGTCGGCTTCGGCGACCGTCACCAGCTCGCGCGCCTGCTCGATCCGTTCCTGGTTGAGCTGGACAGTCGCCGACTTCGTCCCGAGATCCTCGAGCAGCTCAGGCGCGAACAAGGTGGCGAGCCTTTGGCCCTTCTTCACCTTGTCGCCGATGTCCACCATCCACTGTTCGATGTAGGCGGTCAACTTGGGACAGATGGCCGTGCGCTCGTAACTTTCGATGAAGCACGGCTGCCCGACGACCCGGAGGATACTTCGGACCTGCGGCTGGACAAGCCGGACGGTCGGAACGTTCGAGGTTTTCCCGTCTGCCGTCTGCGTTTCTCGATCCACCCCTTTGGCCCCGGCCGGCTGGATGACGCAAACCACCCCGAGAGCCGTCAGCAAGCCCGCTTTGATGTGAGTGCGCATGTCGAGTCTCCCAGATGAGTGCCATGACGGAGGCATCGCTTTGAACAAGTCGAGTGACCAGCGTTTCCGGTCATCTTACGCGGACTGGCCGGTCAATCAGGAAGTGGAGTTATGTTTAGAGATCCCCCGCTGGAAAGCCTGAGAGCACGAACAGTCAGGCTGGAAAGCCTGACCTGCGAAAAAGCCGGCCGGACGCACAGGGCGTCCGGCCGGCTTTTCGAAGGCCTCACACGATTACATAGCCCGAGGGCCGAGCTCAATAAGCGAACAGCCCGAAGGGATAGGGCGTGAAGAACGGCCGCGTGTAGTGCTTGCGGAAGTCAAGCCACCAGATCCCGTCGTCCCACCGGAGCGTCACAGCGCGCCAGTCGAGCGGGACCTCGGGGTAAGGATAGAACGGGCCGATGTTCGGCCACGCCTGCCAGGGATACGCCGTGGGGTACCCGACCGCGGAAAAGTTGGGATACGGGGCGTAGCTGGGCCAGGCGTAATTGGGAGAACCCGGCTGGGAAGCTTGAGTTGCACCGCTCATGCCGGCCGGACCCTCCGGGATCGGGCCGCCGTCGGATACGGCGGCCGGGTTCGACATGACCGTACCGGTCGAGCCAGGGGAAGTCCCCGGTCCATAGATGACGTTTCCGCTGCCGGGCTGGACGATGCGGCCGTGCTGGTACCCCATCGCCAGAGCCGGTTGATACTGGACCGTCCGCACCGGGCGGTCCTCGCTCACTTGCAACTGGTCGACGACGCCGCGAACGCCGGCGATGTATCGGGCCCGTGCCACGGCCTCGGCCTTCTGAGCCGGGCTCGCCAGCACGCCCGTCAACGTCACCACACCATCACGGGCCTCGATCTCGATCCGATAACCCGCCAGGCTGCGGCTCGCACGAAGCGTTCCGGCCACGGCGTCGGCCGTCGATTGATTCCGAGAGGGCGCCACGTCTTGTGCCAGCGCTGCCGAGGCCGTCGCTGCCAAGAGACCAAGCACCGTTGAAATCCGTTTCAGTCCAACCAGCATGGGCTTGTCCTTCTCCCGCGGGTTTCCGACTCGACCAGCGGCGAACGGCGAGCGGGACGCGTCGTTCGGGTCGGAGATTGATTGGTCCAGTGTCACTGTATTTGCAGGTCGATCCGCCCGCGCGCCACGGACGGAAACCGCCGGGACACTTCGGCAGTGCCCGTGGCGCCCTGACCGCTGCCGCGGAGTTTGACGAGAGCCGAGACTGGCCGAGTGTGGATGCGCAACAAGAGGTGAACGCGGCGGGAGCCAGCCCGCGGATCGAATCGTCGCCGCAACTATGGCGCGCGTCCAGGAGGGGGTCAAATCGCGGCAAAAAAAAATCGGGGCCGTTCGGCCCCAATAATTCGGTCACGATGATGAGATCAAAATTGACGGCGATGCCGATTGCTCAGGTCGCCAGCTCGGCCTCGGCCGACACGCCGGCGTGCTCCGTCTCGATCTTCTCCGGCGACCCGCTTCCCATCGTCATGCCGATCAACAGGACCGTCATCGTCCCGCCCGCAAACAGCGCGAACTCTGAGTCGTGGCGTCCGCAAAGCGCACCGGCAATCCCCAACCCCAACAGGGCCACGATCGACCCGATCTGACCTCTCGAAGACCAGCGCGTGGAACACGGCATCAGCCGGTTCAAGCAAAGACCCATCACCCCGCAAACTTGAAACAAGACAACCAGGATCTCGAAGACGTTGCAAAGCGAGAGCGGAGAACTGACGACCATACAGGCTCCTTCCTTGGTTCCTGCGTGGGACATGACATGACAAGTTGGATCACGGCGATCAAACTGCCCGCACCGCGGTGTTCGATCCGTGATGGTCGCGGTTGTACCGCATATTCCGGACCAAACCCCCCAGATCCGACCTGGAAATCCGTTTCTCCGGCATTTCACGCCGAAAACTTGAGTCGAATCACACCCGTCGCCCACGATTTATTCGACCTGCGTGGGAAATGTTACACGAATCACTGTGTCATTCTTACAGGTGGCCAGATACTACCAAGCATTGATGCCCACAGCGATAGAAAAGAAAAGGGCGCACTACGATGAGTGCGCCCTGCGCGGTCGATCCGTGGGATACGGTGGGAATCGTGGTCAAATATCGCTCAGCGTTTGCCGGTGGTCGTCGGCCGGCGCATCCCGGGCATTTTGAATGGCATTTCCGGTCCGATATCGAGCACTCCCCAGCCTTTCTTTTCGTGACGAGTCGTGACCTTCCGGCGGTAGAACGTGCCGTTCGTTCCCGACTTCTGAAGAACGACGTCGACGCGTCCGGTACTCTTGGGCGGGTTTTCGCCCGCGACCTTGTATCCCTCCAGCTTCTTGGCCAGGTCGTCCATCTCGGGGTCCGTCATGTTCAAGTCCTGGATCTTCTTGAACAGGTCCTGACTCCGGATGCTGGTTCCTTCGCGCCGAGGAAGCACGCAGGGCGGTGGCTTCACTCAAACCGTCGGCATTCTTGGCTTTGAGCGCGCTCAGAAACGCCTTGACGGCGCCTTGCGGCGAATGGAAATCCCCGGGGCCATCATCCTTCTGGGCCGGCCCGCCTGGCCCGCCCCCCCCGGGCGCCATGTTGGCCATATTCCCCATATTTCCCATTCTGCCCGCCATTTGTTTTTGCTGGTTCTCCTGTTGCGCCTTCATCATTCCGGCCATGTCGGACGGGCTCGCGCCGCCCCTCATGCCGGGCGATCCAGGCCCCATTCGGGGCCCACCGCCAGCGCCTGGCCCGGGGCCTACCCCTGGCCCCGGCATATTCGCGCCACCGCCGGCTATGACGGGAGCGGGCGCCCCGCCAGGGCCAGGGGCACCGGCAGCGGGAGGCGCTGATCCACCGCCGGGTTCCGCCGGCACTCGCGGGCGTCGTCGCGATCTGCAGTATCTCGTTGGTCGCCGAGCCGTTCTGACCCTTGTCGGCAGGTTTGGCTGGAGCCGGTGCTTGAGCCGCCGGAGGTTCTTCCGCTTTCGGGGCCTCGGACGCGTCGGCCACGGCCGGAGCCGCCGCCGGAGCAGCGACCGGCGCCGGGCCCCCGCCGCCGCCCTGAGGATCATCGTTGGCGGCCCGGGAGTCCGACTCCGGATCCGGCACATCGCTCCCCCCGCACCCAGCGAAGAGGAGGCCTGCCCCGGCAAGCCCGAGACAAACCAACCAGGTGTTTCTTCGATTCATGGCCACGCGTTTCTCTCCCTTCCCTCCCTGAAACACCAGGGAACCCGAAAGTCGAGCACGGGGCGACAACCGTCCCGAGCCTCCGCATTACTGGGATGACATGCATAGATTATGACCTTCTCGCACCGTCGTTGGAAGAGGTGCCCGCTCCAGGTCGCGGCACGCTCCTGACAATCGCGTGCCCCAACCCATCAACAGAATTATATGTCTTTGCGATATGGGCCGTGCCTCTTGCTCCACCCAGACTGGGCGTTTATCATGAAGGCCTCGCGATCCGGATCGGTCGAGATCGCACCGGTGCACGATTGGAGCCCTTGACCATGCCCCCTCAACAACGGACCATCCTCCTGGTCGACGACGATCACGAGATCGTCGAATCGATGCGCATGGTACTCGAAAGCAAGGGCTTTCGCATCCTGGTCGCTCGCGACGGCAATGCCGGCCTGATGATCGCCGAACGCGAGAACCCCGACCTGGTCATCCTCGATATGATGATGCCCAAGAAGAGCGGCTTCCTGGTCCTCGAAAAGCTCCGCAGCCGGCCCGGCGGCTTGATTCCGACGATCATGATCACCGGCAACGAGGGAAGCCGGCACCGCGCCTACGCGGAAATGCTGGGTGTACGCGATTACATCCGCAAGCCGTTCGCCATGGAAAAGCTGGTCCGCTCCGTCGAAAAGGTGATGGGGCTCAAGGCACGCCCCGGCGAATCCGACGACGACGTGTGAAGTCCGGTCACGATTTCGGCACCGCCGGCGCCCGCGGCGTGCCGGAGGGTTTCGCTCCACCGGTCTTGGGGCTCATGTCACCCGGTACCCCGATCATCTCGAGCGTGTCGAACGGATCGACCGTCTTGTCGTTCTCCACCAAAGGCAGATACGACTTGAACGGCAAATCGTCGGGAATCGGCAGTAAGTCCTGCTCCAGGACTTTCTTGTACCGCTTGACGATGAGACCCGTCTCCTTCTTGCTCAGCTCGTCTTCCCGATAGGTGGGAAAGTCGTCCATGACGGTCTTCCAGATCTTCAGTCCCTCCTTGAATCGCGCCGCGGCGGTGGGAAAGTCGCCCGTCTTGTATGCGACCGTGCCTTCATAGAAAAGCTGCCGCGCCAGAACGCCGTTCGACGTCATCTCGGCCTGGCAGCGCTCCCTCCAGTACCGGAAATTCATCTGATCCGCCCAGCGGTTCGTCCAGTGCGCTGGTTGTTTGGCATCGCCTTCAAGCGATCTGGATAGCACGCATCGTTCAACTGAATCCAGTCTCTGACCAGCCGTGTCTTGTGCGTACCGGGTCTTCACGCGGCACCTCATTGAACGACATGAAGACATGCTGGCCAAAGGTGTCCCACTCGGTGAAGGCATGGGACCACTCCGCCATGGCGACCTCGCCGAAGGTCGCGGGAACGCCGTAGGTGCTCATCTTCTCGAGTGCCGCGGCGTAGCGGGACTGCGCGTGCGCCGGCATCGAGCGGAATGCGATGTCGTCGGGACGCCCCTTCCGCTGCGGTGTCGGATCGACGTAATGGATGTTGGCGACGTCGCTGCCGGTCCCGGGGTTCAGCCGCGTGGCGCCGCTATCGACCAGCGCAATCGCCATCGAAAACCAGCCGAACCCCAGCTTGAAATTGTCGTTGGCCACGATCTTCTGACCGGTACCCTCGGGATCGTCATAGCTGCGGAACGCCTCGTCTTCATCGTCGCGGAACAGCCGGCGGAGGATGATCGACTCGTCGGAAAAGCCCAGCTTGTGGTAATAGAACCAGGCCGTGTCCCAGACCAGGTCGGGCGAACGGCGGTTCTTGCTCACGCCTTCCTGGACGAACTTGATCCCCTCCTTGATCCAGGTGTACTTGTCTTCGGGGGCGTCCCACTCGACCGAGACGTTGTACGCCAGGTTCCATCCCTGGAACGTCCAGATCGACAGGAAGTGGGGCTGGAGCTTGGTGATCAGCTCGACGGTGGTCTTGAGCCGGTCCCAGTCGTGCTCGCGCTTGTATTCGTCGGCATTGAGCCAGAGGAGGTCGGCGACGATTCCGCGGAAGCCTCCCAGGAGGAACAGCTTCATCATGAAGCTGCCGGTATCGATCTGGCCGATCGCAGCCTCGCCGAGATCGCGGCGAGACTTCTCGGCGGCCAGCCAGTCGGTGTACGGGAACATCGACGGCGAAGATGGCGACGATCATGATCGCCGTAAATGATCTTGCGATTGAAATTCGAATTGCGGATTCATGCTGCGACCTCCCGGTTCTTCAAGATGAGATAGCCGGCGAATGAGAACGGCACGGCGTAGGCGAGTGCCAGCAACGTATTTCCCAGGATGTCGCGCCAGCTCACCATGAAGCCATCGGCCACGATGTTGCTGACGTCCAGGGCCTGGAAGTTGGGCACAAGATAAACGAGCATCGACATCAGCGGCATGACGAGCGAGTCAAGCGTCTTGGCGAGCACGACGCCGGCGGTCGGCGTCAATTCCGACATCTGGTTGTCGTGGGTGAGGATGCGGATCAACGACTCGAACGGGCCACCGCCCATGATCGGCCTGCCGCGAGAAATCGACCAGGAATGCGAAAGCGAGCTGGCCGGCGACGAAGAAGAACGATGGTCGTGAAGAGCGCCACCGGCCAGCTCAAGAACGTGCCGGCAAACACGCCGATGGCCGTCAATACCATCGCCTGGAGCCACACGCCGAAGAGCCCCTTCATGAAGTTGAAGCCGAACCTTCCCGAGCTCGCCAGGAGATAAAGGTCGCTCTCGGACATACCCAGGTATTGCGTGGGGCTCAGGCAGCGGATCTGGATCCGCAGCGTGCCGGCCGAGCCGGCCAGGATCCAGGCGGGGATCTGCACCTTGTTGGTGTAGTATTCCTTGATCGCGAACACGTCGCCGTCGTACTGCCGCCGCGTGATCGGGATTGATCGCCTCGATCTCGGCGAAAACCGGCTCGCCGATCTTGCCTTTGGTGGTCCGATAGACGTTGAAGGTCATCTCGACGATGATCGGCGGCGAGCTCAGCTTCGCGGCCTCGGCCAGGGCGGCCCTGGCCTCATCTTTCTTGCCCCCTTTGTTCAGCTCGACCGCCTTGGCCTTCAAGTCATCCTTGCGCTTCGTGAGGTCGTTGAACTCGCGCTGTCTCGCGATCGAGCTCGTCCTGGTTCCGTTCGATAGCGGCATCGAGCTGGCTCACCCGGGCGGCCGTCACATTCGGTCTGTGCTTGCGCTCGACTTCGCGCTGTTCGATCTGCGCGATCAGCGTGTAGGCCCGGTCGAGGTGCCACTCGATCGTGCCCGGGAGCAGAAAATCCTCGAGCGGAATCCGCGGTTGAGCACGGCCGGCCGGCCTGGCGGCGTGAAGGGATCGGCGAACGCCGAAGCTCCAGATCGCCGCCGATGGCGTGGCACCCTCGATGTGGCTGCGCGGCTCCCGCAGCGACGATTGTTCGCTGCCCACGTCGATCCCGAACGGGTGCGGCAGTACCGCGGGAGTCGATGAAGTGCAACGATCCCTTGACCGGTACCCGGGCCTGCATCCGCGTGCGGAGCTGGTCGGCCTGCTCCTTGAGCATCTTGAAGTCGCTGACCCGGTTGTCTTTCTTGGCTTTTTCGGCCTGAATCTCGGTGGCCTCGATGCGTGGCGCCGACGGTCGACCGCAAGTAGAACAGGCTGATCCCGCCGAACACGGCGACCAGGACCGTCACGAGCGCCATGTAGCCGATCATTCGCCCCCAGATCAGCTCGAGCCGCCGCACCGGCTTGGAGACCACGGTGTAGATCGTCTGCTGCTGGATGTCCGTCGGCAGCGACAGGGGCGTCATGATCGTGACCATCACGGTCAAGAGCACCGAGCAGAGCAAGCTGAGCGTGCCCACGTAAAGCCGGCCCATCTCGGCGAGCCGCGGCGGCTGAAGGAACCAGTGGGTAAAGGCGAGAACCAAAAGAAAAATCGCGATCACGACCCACGGCGCCCACATCCGCCGGTTGGACTCGTGGATGCTCAAAAGGGCGATCGAGTACAGCCGGCGCCGCGCACGGCAACAACCTCGGGCAGGAGCAAGGCCACAACCCGCAGGAAGACAACGTACCCCATGTAGGTTGCGCCGATCCGGAGCCCGTAAAACAACCCATCACGCCACACCAGTTGTCTGACGGTCTGCCCCTGGGCATTGCGCGTGGGCACGATCAGCTCCAGATAGCCGTTATGCTGGAGAAACAGGCCCACCGCCACGCCGGCAGCCAGCGCCGCGTGCACACCGAACAGCACCCATCCGTCGAGACGCCGGCCATACCGCCCTACCGTCCGGGCGATCGCCACCTCGGCCCAGATCAGATAAAGAACGGCGCAGAGGAACGTGATCGCCGTCGTCAAGTTGACGCCGCGAAACTGGTAGACCTCGAGCCTCTGGGCTGACTCGAGGACCCGCAGCATGACGGTCACCGGTGTCAGCACCATGGCCGCCACTCCCAGGTAGTCATACCACTGGCCCCGGCCGACGACCTTCTTCTGCACACCCGTCACCATCCAGGCAACGGCCCAGCAGACCATGCAGAGAAGCCCCATGACCTTGAACCAGGTCATCAAACCGCCAACCAGATCGTTGGTGGTGAACCAGGGGTCACTCGCCAGGAAAAGCCACATCAACTTGACGAGCATGTCGCGCGAGGGAAGATTGGCGGCGGCCGCTGGAGGGGCATTGACCTGCATTTGCGCCCAGATCGTGGGCCAGGCAGCGATGAAACCGGACATTGTCGGGGATACTCCTGGTCAGACGAGACGGTTCAGGTCGCAAAGCCAATCGGTGGCTTCCGACCGCGGTCTCGCCGGTTACTCGTTCCAGCTCGGCACGATGCGATCGTTCGATCGCTCGACTGTCTTCACGGTGCGTCACGATTTTGACCGGGTTCCCGCCAGCACGCTGGTTTCCACCGGCCGCGACATGTCCTGGGCCACCTTCCGCCGTCCGGGATGGAGATCGCTCTCCTGCACGATCCGCAGAAACAGCTCTTCCAGGGTGGTCGTCGGGTGGTCAATCGTCAGGTCTTCTCCGCCGTGGCGATAGAACACGTCACGGATTTCTTCGATCGCCGCGGGGCTGAGATTACGCGCCTTGATCTGGGTCACGTCCTGGACGGTCAAGAGGTCGGAGACACGCCCGATCTCCTTGAGCTCGCCGCGATGAAGAATCGCGATGCGGTCGCAGATGTCTTGCATGTCCGCCAGAAGATGGCCCGACAAGACGATGGTTTTGCCCTTGTTCGCGCAGCTCGCGGATCAAATGCTTGATCTCGGACGTGCCGATCGGGTCGAGACCCGAGGTCGGCTCATCGAGCAGGATCAGCTCGGGGTTGTTGATCAAGGCCTGTGCCAGCCCGATGCGGCGCTGCATGCCCTTGGAGTATTCACGGAGCTGCCGGTGCTTGGCCCCGGTCAGCCCGACCATGTCGATCAGCCGCGACACTCGTTTGTTGCGCTCGGACGCTGGAGATCTTGAACAGGCGCCCGTAGAACTGAAGCGTCTCTTCGGCGTTCAAGAACTTGTAAAGGTACGACTCTTCGGGCAGATACCCGATTCGCTCGTTCTTGGCGACGTTGGTCGTCGGCTCGTTGAAGATGAGGGCCTCGCCCTCGGTGGCGAAGACCAGGCCGAGCAGCAGCTTGATCGTGGTTGTCTTTCCCGAGCCGTTGGGCCCGAGCAGACCAAAAATCTCGCCCCGATACACTTGCAGATCGAGGGCATTCAAGGCCTGCACCTTCGGGCGGCCCCAGAAATCGCGGTAGACCTTGGTCAGGTTTCTCGTCTCGATGATGACTTCATGGCTCATTGCCCGGGTGCCTTCTTCTCATGGAAATAATGTCGAGGAGAGCGACGACTGCGGTCACGGATGCCTGCGAAAGGGCGGCCGCGGCCAGCCGGAGACTACGATGCATTGTGCCGTATGATCAAGAAAAAGAAAAAGCCGTAATCTATCGCCGTGCCGGGGAAGCCGATCGACTGAGGCGTTCCGCGCACAGCCGCCCTCCGACGAGAGCGACCAGAGTTTGAAACCGGGCGCATCCGCCGTCCACGGCGGATCGATCGCTTCACGACTGCTACGATCCGACCACGGAAATGGTTCGATCGTGCGCGGCCGGGGTTGTTTCTGTGCTTCGATTCACACGCCAAGGTCGCGACCAAAGGCGGCCCGACCCCGGCCCGCGAGCCCAGGCATCCATGCTAAGAGACCGAGGCGACTTTGACAAGGACTTCCGTCCCGAGGCGGCCGGGCCGAGAAGGCCGGCGACCCGGCCGGGGGGTAAAACAGGAATTCGTGGCGCCAGCGGCAACACCCACGCCCGGCGTGCGGATCGACAAGCGCAAAGGCAGCGGGCGGGCGGTCGACCACCCGCCGCACACGTTGTTCTCCATTCCGCCGGGTCAGGGCCATTGTTTGCCCGTCACGGAGTCAGCGCCGAGCCTCCCGACGGGAGGGGCGGCGACTCGACCCGTCCGCGGAGACGAGGTACCGGCACCACGATCTTGTTGCCCAGGTCGGCCGCGTAGGGTGATACGGGCAGATGCGACGATGCCGTGGGCGGGCCGCCCATTGGATGCTCCCCGCCGGCACCACAGTACGGAATATAACGCTGTCCCCTGGTCTCGAAGGGATTGTAGAACGTCTGGGGGAATAACTGGCCCGGCGGTGCTGACAGGAACCGCGGAAAGAAGTAGTCGGCCGTGCGGTCGGCGCCGAGTGGCAGATAGACGTCATAATCGACCCATCCATAACCGTCGGGATTGTCGTTCGGGAACCCCCAGCCAAGACCCGGGCCGGGCGGAAAGATGTAGGCCAATCCCGACTGGTGATGATGATGGTGCGACGGCGCCTGACCCAGCCCAAACGCGGTCCACGTCAACGTCAGGCTGACTGTGATGATCGTACTGGACATCGCGATCCTCCGTGTTTCCCCTGTTATGCCGTGCGGAACCGTGTCCAGCCTGGAATTCGCGGGCAGCGCCAGGGCCGGCACGGCCGGGGCCGGCTGCCGGGCCCCGACTTCGTCATCTGCCAGGATACCACCCTGACGGCACCTTGGCGGGCGAATCGCCCTGGAAACTCTTCCGGTCCGAACGCCCGGAGGTTACGATCGGGCGGGAGCGAACTTGCGGATTCTGCGGCTCCCGGGTTCTCGCACCCAGCCAGGCGGTTTTGACCATGATCTTGCTGGTCGACAATTACGACTCGTTCACATACAACCTGGTGCAACGACTGGGAGAGATTGATCCCGGCATCGAGCTTCGAGTGGTCCGCAACGACCAACTCACGGTCGACGAGGTCGTGGCCAATCCACCGTCTCACCTGATCATCTCCCCGGGGCCGTGCACTCCCCTGGAGGCTGGCATCTCCAATGACCTGGTCGCGCGGTTCGCCCCGACCACGCCCGTCCTGGGCGTCTGCCTGGGCCACCAGTGCATCGGCCACGCATTTGGCGCCACGATCGTGCGCGCCGACCGGATCATGCACGGCAAGACGTCCCTGATCCACCATGACGGCCGCGGCGTCTATCGCGGCCTCACAAATCCGTTCGAGGCGACCCGCTACCACAGCCTCGTCATCCAGCCCGGCACGCTCCCCGAGGAGCTGGAGGTGGTGGCCTGGACCGACCAGGACGAGATCATGGGGGTTCGCCACAAACGGTATCCCCTCGAAGGCGTGCAGTTCCATCCTGAGAGTTTCCTGACGCTCGAGGGAACGAAGCTGCTCAAGAACTTCCTCAGCCAGGGGGCCGATTGAAGCGGCACCACGCCTCCGAGCCAAGAGGTGCTCTCATGCTGACAGTCGACGAGGCGATCGAAGCCGTTTTGGCGGACGCCCGTGCGCTCGCACCGGAAATTCGGCCGATCGAAAGCGCGCTTCACTGCGTGCTGGCCGAGGACGCGGCCGCCGATATGGACTCCCCGCCTTTTGACAAGGCCCTGGTTGACGGCTTCGCTGTGCGATCCGCTGACCTGGCCGAGTCAGACCGGGTGCTTCGCGTGGGGGAGATGATCCCTGCCGGTAAGATGCCGTCGCATGACCTGGCAGCGCTCGAGGCGGCCGTCGTGATGACGGGAGCCCCGATTCCGCCCGGATGCGACGCGGTCGTGATGCACGAGCGAACTCGGGTGAAGGACGATACCGTCGAGTTCGACGAGGGCACAGTCCGGCCCGGCCAGAATGTGTTGCGCCGCGGGGCCGAGATGCGGGCCGGCGACGTCGTGGTGCCGTCCGGCTCGGTCCTGCACCCGGCGCGCCTGGGCGTGCTGGCCTCCGTCGGACGGACGATGCTCCGTGTCGTGCGGCCGCCCGCCGTTGCCATCGTGCCGACCGGCGACGAACTGGTCGACCCCGGCCAGACCCCCGGCCCTGGTCAGATCCGCAACTCAAATGCCCTCATGCTGCTGGCCCTGGCTCTCGAGGACCGCGTACCGGCAGAGATCCTGCCGATCGCTCCCGACGAGCCGGCCCGGCTGCGCGAGATCCTGCGTCAGGGCCTCGATGCCGATCTCGTGCTCGTGACCGGTGGCGTCTCGGCCGGTCAGCGCGACCTGGTCCCAGACACTCTGGAATCCCTGGGCGTCCGCCGTGTCTTTCACAAGATTCGGCTCAAGCCGGGCAAGCCTCTCTGGTTCGGTGTCGGCCCTCCGCGCGGCGCCCGTCCGGCGCACTCGTCTTCGGTCTGCCCGGCAACCCGGTCAGCGGACTGGTGGGGTTCCTCCTCTTCGTGAGACCGGCACTGGCCGCTCTGGCCGGCAAGCCGCGCCCGCCCTCTGGTCCGCGCAAGGCTCGGCTGGCGCGCGGCATTTCCCTGCGGGGCGACCGCGCCACCTACTATCCCGCGCAGGTGGTCGATTCGAGCCAAGAGGCGCTGGGTGAACTTGCGACGATCAAGACGCTCGACTGGTCAGGATCAGCCGACCTGTGCACGGTCGGCCGGGCCGACGGGTTTGCGGTGTTTCCCGCAGGCGACCACGATTATGCGCCAGGTGAAATTGTCGGTTTCCTGCCGCTGAGATAAGATGAGGTACGGCCGGGCGTCTCTGATTGCGGTGTCGCCCGGGACCGCCGATTCCCGGAAAAACGACGACTTATTTTTCCTGGCCGGAACCCGAGTGCGCAGACGCAATTCGACACGTGGGGGGGCGGGCGTGGGGCAGCCCGGCTCTCTTCTTTCCAGGGACGCACGATGACCATGACCGCCGCGCCTTTGCCGGTTACCCACCCTGAAAGACGGGTGGTCGAAGGACGCCGGCCAGGGCGGCAAATCCTGGTCGCCGGCGCGGTCGCCGGCCTTTTGCTCTGGACCTCGTTCCCGCCCGCCGAGTGGAGCTGGCTGGCCTGGATCGCCCTGGCACCCTTGTTCTGGTTGGCCACACTGCGAAGCGCGCCCAGGATGGTCTACCTGTCAGCCTGGCTCGGGGGCCTGGTCTTCTGGCTGCTTGCCCTCCAGTGGCTCCGGCTGATCGGTGAGGGCGCGTGGCTGGGTTGGGCCGTGATGGCCGTCTTCTTCTCGCTGTGGTGGCCGGCGTTCCTGGTCGTCACGCGCTGGGCCGTGCTTCGGCTCGGGCTGCCGCTCATCATGGCAGCGCCCATCATCTGGGTCGGTTTCGAATACTTGCGGTCCTTCTTCCTGAGCGGTTTTCCGTGGTATTACCTGGCTCATACGCAGTTCCGCCAGCTTTACTTCATCCAGATCGCCGACTTCGCCGGCTCGTTCGGGGTCAGCCTGCTCATGGCGATTGTCAATGCGTTCGTGGCCGATCTCGCGAGCTTGCCCCTCCTGGCGCCGTCGAGCCGGGGAATCCGGCTCAGCCGGCGGCAGAATCTGCGACTGTGCGCGGTCACGATTCTTTTGGGGTCAACGCTTTGCTACGGGGCGTTCCGGATCTCGTCCGCGCGGTTTCACGACGGCCCGAGGCTCGCGCTCTTGCAGTCAAACATCGAGCAAAGGCACAAGGCCAAGGGCGACCCGATGGCAATCATCACCGAATTCGTCGGGTTGCTGTCGCGATCGATTGCCGAGGGTAAGGTGCCCGACCTGATCGTCTGGCCGGAAACCTCCTACCCGCACGGATTCATCGGCGTCGACCCCGCCATCAATCCCGAGTCGCTCAAGCGCCAGGTGCTGTCGATTTCCGAGAAGCTGACCGTCAAGGACTGGATTGACCGGGAGCGGTTCTGCGCGGCCGAGCTTCATCGCTGGACCGACGAGCTCGGCGTTCCGATGCTGGTCGGGAGCATCTACTATGATCATCAGCCGGCCGCGCTCGAGAGGTACAACTCGGCCATCTTGTTTCAGCCGGGCGTGCAGACGCTTTACTTCTACCACAAGATGCACCTCGTCCCGTTCGGCGAGTATTTCCCGCTCATCGAGCGGCTGCCGTGGCTGAAGGCGCTCACGCCTTATCGCGGTGAGCGCGTCCAGAGCCTGAGCTTCGGTAAGAAGCCGATCTCGCTGCCCCTGGGCCGCTATCGGCTGGCGGTCACGATTTGCTTCGAGGACACCATTCCCCAGGTGATCGGGCGCTTCTTCGTCGAGGCCGAGACCGGCCAGCATCCGGACGTGCTCATCAACCTCTCGAACGACGGCTGGTTCCACGCCTCGTCGGAGCTGGACATGCACCTGGCCATAGCCGTGTTCCGCGCCGTCGAACATCGCGTTCCCCTGGCACGCGCCGTCAATACGGGCCTTTCTGCGCTGGTCGACGGCAACGGCGAAATCCGCGAGACCCTCCCCAAGGACACGAAAGGGGTGCTTTCCTTTACGGTGCCAATCGACAACCGCACGAGCTGCTACTCTCGCTGGGGTGATTGGCTGGGCTTATCCTGCCTCGCCGTGACGATCGGCGTGATTCCCCTGGGACTGGCGCGGAAGCCGAAGCCGCGGATCCCGCAAAATTGACCGAAACTCCGCCAATCCTCAATCTAGGTTGCTTGCCAGACCCGGGAGCGTGGGGTAAATTGGTCAAAGGTGAATGGCCGGCTCTCTTATTTGATTGGTAGGATGAGACCATGACCACTGTTGGCAAAATCCTGGTGATGGTAATCATGACCTTCTCCCTGGTTTTCCTGGGAATCTCGACGGTGGTGTTCACCACTTCGAAGAACTGGAAGAAGGCGACGGACGACGAGCAGAAGAAGGTCACGGACCTGAAGTCGAAGCTGCGGGATGCGCAAGCGAACTCGGAGGCCGCCAAGAAGGGTCTCGACGAGGCGAAGGACCAGTTCGGCGCGGTGAAGAAGCAGCTCGAAACCCGCCTGAGCAGTCTCGAGGATGAAAACAACCGGAACCTGGCTCAGATCACGGCGGTTCGCAAGGATCTGGTGACGGCGACCCAGACAGCCAAGGCCACGCTCGACGAGGTCGAAGCCAAGCGTGCCGAGACGATGGAGCTCCGCAAGCAGAAATCAGCCGTCGAGCTTCAGGCCAACGAGTTCAAGCTGCATCAGACCGAGCTCACCGACAAGATCCGGGAGCTGGAGCGGCTGATGGACACGGCCACCAAGAACAACGCAGACCTGCGCGAGCGAGTCGCCAAGTTTTCGACGCTGCTCAAGAAGAATGGATTGTCTGACGACATCAGCCAGATCAAGGGGCTGGAAAGTCCGCCGCCGGTTGTTGGTGAAGTCAAGCGGGTCGATTCCAAGAACCAGCGGATCGAAGTCACGATCGGCTCAGACGACGGCTTGGTCGTCGGCCACGAGTTATACCTCTACCGCGTCAGCCCGCGCCCCGAGTTTCTCGGCAGGGTCACCATTGTCGACCTCGACCCCGACCAGGCCGTCGCGAAGGTTATCGGCCACACATATCAAGGGAAGAAGATAAAGGAGGGGGACATTGTCTCGTCTACCATCAAGCCGAGGTTCTAGTGCCGCCTCAGCGCCGTCCACGCGATCCGGGGCCCAGCCCCGGCGGCCCGGCGTCCTGGTTCAGTCGCCCAAGAGCGACATCTTTGTCGCCCTCCTGGGCATCTCGCTCGCGGCGACCATCATCGCCTGCATCCTCATGACGATCCTCTTCGGCCGGTATAGTTTCAGCACGAAAGTCACCGACGCGACCGTGCCGTATTACGCCGCTGCGATCGCTTGAACGAGAACCACCCGACGAACGCCGTCGACATCCGAGATCAGCGAGAACGCAACCGTCTGTTCGGCGCCTGGGCTTTCCCAGTGCCGCACAGGCGGTTTTTTTTTGCGACGGCCCGATCCGTCGCTGGCCCGCTGGATTGCGTCGGTCAGGCTTTCCTGATGCGGATCGTAGCGTCTCCCCTGACGCCATGACGCAGATGACGCCCAGCCGGCCTACGGAGGGAGCCCATTCAGAAAGCAGAACGTAGACCGCAGCATTGCTGGCGACAGCAGTTTTTGCTCTCCAGACGACTTTTTCCGCTCCCCTGCTCTCTTGCCGCCAAGCGGCAATGCCATGCTACAGTACCGTTAGCAACTTTGGTTTACGACCTTCGCTGGAGAGCGCTCGGCAGGACCGAGGATCGATGACCCCGTGAAAAATCGACCGTCAAGCCGGGCGATGCCCCCGGGATCGGTTCGTCAGAGGTTCAAGCGATGAGCCAAGCAGGCGACGGGTTCCCGGTTCGCCGGATGATCGCCGGCTTGGCGGCTGGCGGGGGGATCGGTGTCTTACTCGTCTACGGATTGAGAGGCAGTTCGCCGCATGAACTGCGAGCAATCGTCGTCTTGATCGGGGTTCTCTCGTTTCTCGGGGCCGCCGCAGGCGGGTTCCTGAAGAAGTCGAGCTGGATCTTGTTCACGGGCGGTGTCATCGGGGCGCTCGTGATGGGGATTGCAGGCGTCATCGCCACGCTACACCCCAAGGGGCTCATTTATTCGATCTTCGGAGGCCCCCTGGGCGTCGTGATCGTGTTCCTGTCGGGGCTCAATCGCGAGGGGAAGGACACATCGGACAACACGTCCGTGTCTGCGCCTGGATCGGGAGTCTGGGATCGCGAACTGGACGGCTGACGGCGCTCGCCGCGCCAGGAAGGCTCGGCGGGTTTCCGCGTCGCGCGTGTCCCGGCGGGAAAGGGCAGCCGCTCGATGTCCTGCGCTCACTTCACTTCGGCCGTCCTCTCGGCGTGCAACATTCCGGCGAGCGGGCCGGAGTCAAATTCGACCGAGATCTTGACCGGGCCGGCAGGCTGCGATTGGGGCACTCGGACCGAGGCCTGGCAGAACGTGCCTCAGGCGAAGCCCGAGTGTGCGGTTGCCAGCGTGTGGTCGTCTGCGGTCGTCAAGGCGATCCTGGCGCCCAAGGTCTCCTGGAGCGCCGGCGAAACCGGCGCACCGCGGTAGCCGACGTTGATCAAGAGCCCATCGCCCGTATACATCAAGGTCTGCACACCGATGTCCTCGCCGGATCGGATCGTCTTGTGTTTGTCCACCAGGTCGATCTCGAAGCTCGGCGTGCCGATCGGGTCGATCGTGATCGTGGCGCCCTTCTCAACCTTGTACCAGCGGGGATCTCCCCTGGCCCCATTGTCGGAGAAAACAAACGACCAGCGCTGGCCGCCGCCGGGATCGCCGAGGGCGACGGTCACCGTCCCCAACCGGTAGTCGCCGACCGGGACCGTCGCCGGCTCGGTCCCGGACAACCCGAAGACCGAGCCATCCCGGCCCAGAGCGGTGGCGTGCAATTCAACGCCGCCTGACTCGACCTTGGTCGACGTCAAATCTCCCTGACGCTTCAGTGCCAGCCGGAGCGTGCCGACGCCCGTGAGCGGCGCGAGCGTCAGCCGGGTTCCCAGCTCGTCCGAGCGGACGACGTATCGGGAACCCTCCAGGTTCAGGACCGTGGCAAACAGGAATTGCTCGGCGGAGGGATCAAAATGTCCGTCGCCGTTCAAGTCGAGCCAGAGGCGGTCCTGTGAGTCAGCCATCAAACCGTTGCCGTCTCCATCGACGCGCCGCGCGGCGAGCGTCCCCGTGCGGTCCGGGGTCGAGTCGCTGCGGCCAGTGCCGGGATCTTTGCTACCGTGATCGAGCTCGACCGTTCCTGCCAGATATCCGGCCGCGGCGTAGCCGAGCGTTCGGCCGCTGGTGCCCAGTCGGAAGATCACCGCCCGGGGGATCGTCTGGGTCTCGTCCTTGTCGACCATGGCGACCGAGAGCGGCAACCGCCAGATTCGCTCGCGCCGAGCGCCGGAGCCGGCACCTGATCCAGGTCCCGCATCGCTTGAAAGCACGCGGTTGCGCTCTTCGATCTTGCGATTGCGATCGCTGTCGACGTAGAGATCCGCCTCCCCTTCCCCGACCTGGTCGAGCACGACCGTGACCCGGATCGAGCCCGGACTGCCGAATCGGATCTGGGCATACCGGCGCCGCAGCGGATCGCCGCGATAGCTCGCTTTTTCGATCAGGTCCTCCGGCTTCTCGCGGCTCAGGACCAGGGCGCGGAAGGGCGCGTGTTCGAATGGGTCACCCGGCGGGGGGATAACGAAGCGCCACTCGGGGGCACCCGGCGAGGACGACTTGGATGAGGGCGGCGACGATTTCGCGGCCGGCTCATCGCCAGGCGTGGGGCTGGCCAGGGCCGACGCCAGCGCCAGCACCGTCAGGGGAACGAAGGTCATCGGGGATGTATCCTTCCTTTGTTCACTCTGTCATGGGTCCGCCTTTGGGGGCGCCGGTGCGTCCAGCCCTACAGATATCGCGACTGGGGGGTCCAAAGATAGAGGAAGTTTTGGTAGACGTACTGCCAGCGATCGGCACCGTGGAGAGCCAGCAGCTTGGCGATCTCGATCCTTGCCTGGTTCTTGGTGGTCGTCGAGTCGGTGCCGGCGCCGGGATCGTCGGGGAGGGCCTCGACGAGTCGGACGGCCCGCCGCGGGTCGATCAGGGCCTCGGCCGCCATGATGCGCCAGGTCACATAATCGCTTCCGAAGAGGCCCTGGTACGTTCCTGTCTTTCGCAGCTCGGGCTCGAGTAGTGAAGCGGCGAGAGCACGATCATATCGGGCGACCATCATCGCCAGTGCGGCGGTTGTTCCCGCGATGCCGGCCTCGTAAAGGTCCGTCTGATCGCCTCGCGGTGGGCGCAGCGCCAGTGTGCGGGCCAGGAATTCGGCCAGACGGTTGGGCTCGATTTCTTCGACAATCGGCAAGAGGCCCGCGGCCACCTGGACAAGGTCGGGGTGGAACCGCCGCTCGCCGTTCCTGGCAAGCTCTTCCAGACCGGCATAAGCGTCCTCGACCAGGCCGATCGCGACGGGCTTGTCGGAACCGGCTAGCGCCTGGGCCATCACTCCCAGGGCGTATGGCCGATAGGCCGGGGCGTCGGGCGAGACCTTTGCCTCGGCGATCCGCCGGGCACGCGGGAGGTCTTTCGGCGCCATCTTCGCGCAGACCGCCACGACGTACCGGTCCCTGTCCAGTGTGACCGGTATCCGTTCCAGGACGTGCTCGGCGCCCTCCGGCGATTGGGCCGCCAGCTTGTAGGCGATTCGCCCGTGAAACCGATCGAACACGTAGCCCCGGTCCCGGGTGTCGCTCTTGCGGACGTCGCGTGCCAGATCGTCCAGCACCTTGAGGGCGGCCGGCAGGTCGAGTCGGGCCAGTGTCTCGGCGACAATCCCCAGCTCATAACCACGACCGTTGTTGCCCTCGGCCGTGCTCTTGCCGAGCTCCAGTGACTCGCTCAGCAGCGCCCGCGCCCGATCGGTCTCGCCCACGTCGAGCCAGTGGTTGGCGATCCTGGCAGACACTGTGACGCGATCGGGTCCCGACTTCATGTTCCGTGCATTCAAGGTCGCCTGGGCGAGCAAGTCCCTCGTGCGATCCGGGCCGAGATCGCAACGCGCATCACAAATGCGCACGTAACTCTGGGCACGCGAGTCGGCGTCGGGACTGGCCTCGATCAACGCAGTCGCGTCGTCCAGGCTTTCGCTGGCCAGGGCCTCCACGAGATTCCCCCGCGCGGCCTTCAAGTAGTCCGCGTCAGTAAACTTGACCGTGTCGATTCGCTCAAGGGCGGCGAACGGATCGATCGCGGCCGCGTCGACCAGGAAGCGGAACTTTTCCTCGTCCTTGCCGTGGTCGAGGACTTTCTCGGCATAAGGCTGGAAAACCTGGCGGGCCAGGGCTTTCTCTTCATCGACCGGCAAAGCCGCAGGCAGGGTTCGGTAAATGACGGCCGGGGGCTCTCCGGTCCCAGCGAGCACGATCCGGACAGGTTTCCTTTCGTCGTCGATCACGTCGAACTGGATTCGAAATCCCTGTTTCTCCGCGAACACCAGCGCGGTCCCTTCGAGAACGCCGGGAAGCCGGAACCGGCCCTGCTCGTCGCTGAGAGTCTTGGTCGAGAGCGGCCCGTCGCCCGATTGCCGCACGGTCGCTCGCTGCACGGGGTTGCCCTGGTGGTCGACCACCTGGCCGATCATGGTCCGAACGCCGCGCAGGACCAGAGCGGGGAGTTCCTGGGTCCGTTCGGTCAGCGTGATCTGGGCCGAGCGAGCAGACAGCCGTTTGGTGGCGGTGGCCTCGGCGTAATAGATACCCTGGAGTGGCACGCGCCCGGCGGCGCGATAGCGCCCATCGGCGTCGGACCGCACCAGAATGGCGCCGTCGTCGGTGCGGACCGGATCGATGACGATCGCGCGTCCGTTCTTGTCCTGGACCTCGCGCCAGATCCGTACCGACGCGCCGGCAATACCTTGGCCGGCCGGATCGACGACCCGGCCGCCGACCGGTGCACAGTTCCTGGGGCTGATGGTCAGGGCGACGGGCTTGGCCCTGGCGGCCTCGACTCGAACGGTGACCGCACCCTTTGTGCTGGCGAAGGCATCCCAGGCCCTGAGGCTCACCTCGGCGAGGGGGTCGATCCCGTGGAATGTGAAGGAACCACTCCGGTCGGTCCGCGCCAGTGCCGCCTGCGCCATACCGTCTGCCACTGTCCAGAACGCCTCGACGATCGCGCCGGGCACACCCGTGTTGCTCTCACCGGCGACCACTCCCTGAACATCAACTCCTCGCGGCAATTCGGTCGGCGGCAGCACCAGCTCTTCGCTGCCGCGCCGCGGCATCCCCTGGGGCGCCTCGGCCTGGTCGGTCGGATAATAAAAGGGTGTCGGAATCCGGACCGGCCAGCCGTACGGCTGGATCAGCTCGCGGACGATGCGGCCGGCGAATTTCCCCTTGGCGTCGGTCACGGCAAAGTGATCGCCGCCATAATTCCCGTTCAACGCCACCTTCACGCCGGCGATCGGCCGCTTGGTTCCCTTCTCGCGGACCAGGCCTTGCACCTTGAGCGTCCGGCGCAGGGGAACCGCCAGCTCGGTTGTTTTGCCCGTCGCCACGACGAGCCGCTTCGGTGTCTCACCGCGCAACAGAGTGCCATGCTCGGGATCGAATTCCAGCCTGAGCGTGAGCGTCCCTTCGGCAATGGCGGCGATTTCAAACCGGCCTTGCGCGTCGCAAGCCACATCGGCCAGACCGACCGTGCCCGAGCCGGCGTAACCGCCGCCCTGCGTCGTCGCGTGGATCGTCACGCCCGGGACAAGTTCATTGCCGGGCGCGACCAACCGGCCGGTGATCCGACCGACGGGCGCGAGCGTCACCGCATTGACCCGCGAATCGGCAATCGGCACTTGGGAGTGGGGTGTCCGGATGATTTGTGTGCCAAAGCCGGGTGCCTCGATCCGGACCTCATCGAGCGTTTCTCGAGCGAGACCTGGCAGGACGGCCCTCCCATGTTCGTCGGTCGTGGCCGCCAGATCGTGGCGAAGCGGGTCGGGGAACGGCAGATCGGCGGCTCGCGTGGGGACCACCTTGGCCGCGGCGACCGGCTTTCCCCCGGGCTCTTGCACGGTCATTTCGGCGCGAACCGGGGGTCCGATTTCGAGGCGAACAGGCGGATCGTCGGCCAGCACGATTCGCGGCAGGCGGCGGACGGCAAGCCGTCGTTCCGAACCCGGTGCCATGGCCCAGATGGCCAGTGGCCGGGGCGACCTCCGCGCGACGGCTTCCGCCGGAACGTTGAGCGTGAAGCTCCCGCTGGCGTCAGTGCGGGCATGAACCAGGACTTCGGTCGTTCCCTCGCTCGGCTGCGTGAGATTCGACCACCACACCTCCATGCCGGACCGCCAGCCTTCGTCGGGGGAGAGCGCCTCGAAGAGCCAGACGTCGGCATTGGCGACCGATCGGCCCGCGCCCGAATCCGAGCGGTCGACCACGACGCCCGAGATCGCGATCGGCTTCGGGTCCGGCGAAACCGGAAGCTGGGCCAGGGCGAGCAAGACCAAGCCGACGTGGCACACGCGAACCCTCCTCACGCGGACCGTAAGGCGCCCTCGTCAATGACAAATGTCGTGATCAAGGCTAACGGGCCGGGGACCGTCCGTCAAGGCGGGGGCCGGAGGTAGGGAGGGCGCACAACGGAGGCCTCGACCAGCGCGAAGCGACCGGGACGTTGTGCTTGAATTCTGGTGTTTCGCGGATTGCCGGCGGAGATCGCTCGATTGAGGTCCTTGGTATAATCCTCATCAAACCGTGCAGGAAAACGATCGTTGACAGGCGCTGTCAGCCGCAGGGCTGCCGGTGGCTCCATGGGAATCCGTGATTGTCGAGCATTTTGGTGGCACGTCGCTTCGGATCGTCCGCGGGTCTTGAACGCAGAAGGACCAACACATGAAAGCACGATGGCCGGCCGCGATCATCCTCTGCCTCTTGCAGGCCTCCACTGCGCAGGCGGTCGATTCCAGGGAACCCGATTCCGCGACGCCGCGCGAGATGGTGCTGTGGTACCGGCAAGCGGCGCAGAGGTGGCCGGAAGGCATGCCGCTGGGCAACGGCCTGATCGGGGCCGTGATCTTCGGTGGCGTTTCCCAGGAGCGGATCGCGCTCGAATGAGTCCACGTTCTGGTCCGGCCGTCCCCACGACTACGACAACCCTGACGCTCACCGGTACTTTCCCCAGATCCGCGACCTGGTCTTCGCAGGAAAGTACCGGGAAGCCGAGAAAATGGTCGACGAGCACTTCTTCGGCACGCCGGCAGCGCAGCAGGCATACCAGCCCCTGGGCGACTTGCTGCTCTCATTCGAGGGAACGGGTACAGCCACCGAATACCTCCGCGAGCTCGACCTGGAAACCGGCATCGCCAAGGTGACTTATCGCGCCGGCGACGCACTGGTCACCCGCGAGGTCTTTGTCTCCTACCCCGATCGGGTGATGGTCGTGCAGATCAGCTCCGACAAGCCCGGGGGGGTGTCGGTTCACGCAGAGTTCAAGAGCCCTTATCTGGAGAATGTGGTCGCCCGCCCAGACTCGCTCGTCATGAGCGGCTGCTGGAAAGGCCCGATCCCCGTGAGGAACTGGCTGATCGCGCCCGTGGAAGGAAAGGGCCTGCGGTTCCAGGCGGTGCTTCGGGCACGTCCGGATGGGGGCAGATCCGAAGCTGCCGGGACCGGAGTGCGGATCCGGGAAGCAAACGCTGTCACCTTCCTGGTGAGCGCAGCCACGAGTTTCGTGAATGATCACGACATCAGCGGCGACTCCGCGGCCGCGTGTACGGCGGTCCTCGACCGCACTCGCACAATGGACTACGCCGCGTTACGCCGGCGGCACGCGGATGACGTTCGCGCGCTCTTGGGCCGCGTCCAACTGCATGTCGGCGATGCCCGCCGGAACGACTCCCCGACCGACGAGCGGTTGAAGGATTTCCGCAGCGGCAAGCCCGATCCGAACCTGGAGGCCCTGGCCTTCCAGTTCGGCCGATATCTCCTGGTCGCCAGCAGCCGAAAGGGCGGTCAGCCCGCCAACCTCCAGGGGATCTGGAACGAATCGGTCTCGCCTCCCTGGGGGAGCAAGTACACGATCAACATCAACACCGAGATGAACTACTGGCCGGCGGAGGTGTGTAACCTCAGCGAGTGCCACCAGCCGCTGTTCGACATGCTGGGAGACATCGCGGTCACCGGCGCCCGGACGGCCCGGTTATATTACGGGTCAGGCGGCTGGGTTGCCCATCACAACGTCGACCTGTGGCGCGGCACCGCTCCCGTCGACGCGGCCCGATTCGGCATGTGGCCGGTGGGCGGCGCGTGGCTCTGCCAGCATCTCTGGGAACACTATGCCTTCACGGGCGACCGGCAATTCCTCGAAGCCGCCTACCCGATCATGAAAGGGTCGGCCCAGTTCCTGCTGGAACTGATGGTGGAAGACCCGAAGCATCACTGGCTGGTGACGCCATTCTCCATGTCGCCCGAACATGGCTTTCTCGACAAGGACGGGAAGCTCTGCTTCCTTTCTCCATCGCCGACTCTGGACGTCGCCATCATTCGCGAGCTATTCCCGCACTGTATTGCCGCGAGTCGGCTGCTCAATGTCGATGCGGACTTCCGCGCCCAGCTCGAGGCCGCCCTCACCCGGCTTCCGCCTTACCAGATCAACCGGCGCGGCTCCCTTCAGGAGTGGATCGAGGACTGGATGCCGGGAAACCAGGGACACAACATGTCTCCGAACTTCACGTTCTATCCCGGCAGCTCGATCACGCTGCGCGGTACGCCGCCGCTCTCGGCCGCAATCGGAAAAGGGATGGAGTCGCGCCTGATCCGCGGCGGCTGGCCGACCGCGTGGGATATCAGTGTCTGGGCACGTCTCGAGCGCGGCGACAAGGTCGGCGCCGCGATGCAGGCGATTGTCCGGAATTCGCTCGCACCCAGCCTGCGCAACACCGGCTCCAACCAGGTCGATTGCAACTTCGGCTACACCGCGGGCGTTGCCGAGGCGCTGGTTCAAAGCCACGCCGGCGAGATCAGCTTGCTGCCCGCACTGCCCGCCGGCTGGACCGACGGTTCGGTCCGAGGGTTGCGGGCTCGCGGCGGGTTCGAGGTGAGCATTCAGTGGACGAGCGGCAAGCTTCGAAACGCGGAAATCCGCAGCGCCCGCGCGACCGACTGCAACGTGCGGTACCAATCGAACACGGCGAGGCTCTCGGCGCAGGCCGGCGAGACGATCCGGCTGAACGGCCAGTTGGCGGCGGTGAATTGATGGCGTTTCCAGGACATGACTCATCCCATGGACCACGGGAGCAACCGGCGATGAAAATCAGCTTTCCACTGGTGCCGATCGAACTTGAGATCACCGCCCGACGGCGAACCGAGCCGTTTCGGTTCCGCGTTCGGACTCTGATGATCGCCGTCGCGGTCGTGGCGACCGTGGTCTACCTTTTCCGGCCGCTGTCGGCCGCCGATCAGCGATTGATGGCCATCTACGAACAATTGGGGAATACGGATCCGAAGCCCTACTTGACCAAGGCGCAAGTGATCAGTCAGATCGGTCCTCCGTCCAGGAGTGACCCGCCAACCCCAAACACTTGCACGGACTACACCTGGGTGGCGCGCTTCGAGACGCCGATGAGTTATCAGAATTTCGAGTTGAATCTCGCGATCGACCCGGACACGGACCGCGTGGCGGCCTGGGGCCTCCACAAGACGGAATACCAAGGGATTCAACTGATCCTTTTCCGGATCGATCAGTTGATAAATCGGATCGGCTTCAGGATTTGACCGCTTTGTCTCGACGTCGAACCGGCAAGTCGATCTGGATGCCGATGCCATCGAGCGTCTGCGCCACCATCCGGTACAGGTACTCCGCCTCGTCGAGCTTGTATTTCAGCTCTTCGGCCTGCACGCGCGCCGCTTCCAGCTCGTGTGCCGGCACGAGAGTCGCTTCCGGCGGATTCAAGTCCACAGAAATCAGGTGTTCGGCAGCTCGGGCGGTGCTTGCCGCATTGGCGCGTACCGTGATGACCTCGTCGGCGAGCCTCTGGCGCTCCGAACGCTCGGCGGAGAGCAAAGCCTCATATTCAGACTGGCGCTTCGCTGAAGCGGTGGCGAGGTCCTGGTGTTTCTTCTCGAGCTGCTTGCACGTCGTCTCCGCCGATTGGTGCTTGCTCTCCAGCTCTTGATGCTGAACGCGAATCGCGGCAAGCTCCGCCGTCAGCCGGTTGCGCTCTTCGAGGTGGTTCCGCTCGGCGAGGGCCAGCGCCTCTTTGTTGCTCTTCGTCTCGGCATCGAGCTGATCGCGGAGATTCTTGATGGCCGAATCGCGCTTGGCGACCGTCTTCGTCTGTCGCTCGGCCGAATCGAATGCACTTTGCCGCTCGCTCGTCACGCGGTCAAGGTCCTTTCGGGCCAGATCGAGATCGTTCTGGCACTGCGCGAGCTGCTGATTCAATCGGTCGTGCTCCTGGCTCGCGGCCTGAAGATCGGCGTCCAGTTGCTCGATTCGCTGGGCCCGCTCTTCTAGCTCGGCACGGGCGGAACCGAGCTCGTTATCGCGGTTTGCCAGCTCCCGCTCTAGCGCCTCACGTTCGCCGCGAACGGTGCCGAGATCGCCTTCGTGCACCTTGACTTTCTCGGTCAGGGCGCCGTGCTCCACACGAAAAGGAACCAGCTCGAGCACCTTCTGCTCGAGCTCGCCGATCAATTGCTCATGTTTCGACTTGCCAGTCGCCAAGTCCTGGTTTTCGTCGCGCAGAGCCTCGACGTGACGGGAGAGCTCATCGCGCTCGCGCGCCAGTGATTGAACGTCCGCGGACGCGATCGTGCCCAGGTCAGCCCGAATCGCCTCCAGTTCCGCGGTCACCGACTCCAGCCGTGCTCCAATCTGGTCCCGATCGGCCCTCAGCTCACTGTGTTCGGCCTGGAGCCGATCGTGTGCGGCTCGCAACTCGTTATTGCCGGCGACGAACTGGGCAAGCTGGTTGAGGAGCGGCTTGTCCAGCACGCCGGCTTGCTGGCCCCGAGACTCCTGGCCGGCTACGCGCCGATCGACCCGGCACGTCGAACGCCGTGGGATCAACAGCCGGCGACGGCTGGGTCTGCGCGTCGGCCGGAACGGTGAAGATTTGACCGCACGGCTTGCACTTGACCGGGTTGCCAATGTACACCCGCCGTACGCTCAAGGTCGCCTTGCACTTCGGACAACTGACGACCACACGCGGGGCAGGAACGGAACCCTCAGTTGAATTCCCGGACACCGGATCGATCGCCGTGTCCGGAACCGATGCGCTGGTCGCGTTAATCGGAAAACCGCTGCTGGATGTGCTCATGATCGCTTTGGCTCGAGTAGACCACTCAAAATCGGATCAGTGATGGCTGGTGATTTGCAAAAACCATCAGATGGCTATCATGATGTACTTTTGGGTGCTTTCAAGTAGGGAGTCAAAAAACGACCGATTCCGATCGCAATCGCGCGCCTATGTTCAATGTTCGATTGTCGGGTCTGGAACGATTGATTAGAATGCTCCTCCTCTGACGGAGCGTCGTGCTTGACGATCCGATGCGTCTGGCCGACGGCGTCCCGAGTCGGCATTTTCGACTGCCTTGGAGCGGTCCGGCAGTCTGCTCCAGCCCCTCCCCGACTGACGCGGCTCGACGTGAATTCGCGCCGGGAGCCAGACCAAGGATGCATGTGGTCTTCGTCGCCTCGGAAGCCGTTCCTTTCGCCAAGACGGGGGGTCTCGGCGACGTGGCGGCGGCGCTTCCACGGGCCTTGGAGCAGCAAGGCCACTCGGTAACGCTCTTCCTCCCGTGCTACCGGTCGGCCTGGTCGGCCGGTACGCCACTCACGGGCACAGGGGTGACACTGCACGTACCCGTGGGTGCCGAGACCATCGCGGGTTACGTGCAAGAGAGCCGGCTGCCCAACTCGAACGTGGTAGTTTATCTGATTGACCAGCCGCGCTATTTCGACCGTGGCGCTCTTTACGGAAAAAACGGCACTGATTACGACGACAACTGCGAGCGGTTCGTCTTCTTCAATCGAGCCGTCCTGGAAGCGATGCGGGCGCTCCACCTCCAGGCCGACCTGATTCACTGCAACGACTGGCAAACCAGCCTGATCCCGGTGTACTTGAAAACCCTGTATCAAGGGATGGACGGGCGTGCGCCCTTGGGAACCCTGCTCACGATTCACAACCTCGCTTACCTGGGGCTGTTCCGCCAGTGGGACATGCCCTTGACGGGGCTGGACTGGCGCTTGTTCAACTGGCGGCAGCTCGAATTCCACGGCCGGCTCTGTTTGATGAAGGGCGGGCTCGTCTTCGCGGACATGCTGAACGCGGTCAGCCCGAGTTACGCCAGGGAAATCCAGACTCCGCAGTTCGGTTCGGGATTGGATGGACTGCTCCGCCACCGCCGCGCCGATCTCCGGGGAATCGTCAACGGAATTGATACCGAGGCATGGAGCCCCAGCCGGGAGCCGATGATCGCCGAGTGCTACGACCGATCCACCGTCACGCGCGGCAAGGCCCGATCGAAGGCCTGGCTTCAGCACAGAGCCGGGCTGGCCGAGCGTCCCGACATCCCGATGTTCGCTCAGATCGGCCGGCTCGACCCCCAAAAAGGGTGGGACCTGCTTGCCGCAGTGGCCCATCGGCTCTTGCACCAAGACGTTCAGCTCGTCGTCCTGGGCGAGGGACACCCCAGGTACCACGCCCTCATCGACAATCTCACGGTCAACTACCCGGGAAAGTTCTGGGCTCATCTCGGGTTCTCCGACGACCTTGCGCACCAGATCGAGGCCGGCGCCGACCTGTTCCTCATGCCTAGCCTGTTCGAGCCGTGCGGGTTGAACCAGCTTTACAGCCTGGCTCACGGGACGGTCCCGGTCGTTCGGGCCACTGGCGGCCTTTCTGACACCGTCGTTGACACCAACGCCCAGACCCTGGCCGATGGAACCGCCAATGGCTTTGTCTTCCGGGAGCCCGAGCCCGGCGCACTCTGGTTGGCCATCGAGCGCGCCCTGGCGACTTGGCCAGACCGTAAGGTTTGGCTAAAGTTGATCGACACGGGGATGAGTGCCGACTGGTCATGGCGCAGGAGCGCGGCCGAGTATGTTCAGCTTTACCAGGATGTTCAGTGCAAGGCCCAGCTTCCTGGCACGTCCACCGAACAGAGCGAACCGTCAAGCCGTGCTCCGGCGCGGCTGGGAACGCCTTAAGTTTAATTCAGGATGTTCCGAGCATAAGACCAGAGGCGACCTATCCTTGCTAATGCGGGGCTGATGGGATCACCCCGAGCGTTGCGGTGATCCGCCCGGCCCGGTGACGCGGCCGGAGGCCGCGTACCCGCTGTCGGCCTCAAGCATGCCGCTCAAAAAAGCCGGGTGAGCATGTGCCGCGGAGAACTGAACAAGGGCTTCCACCATCGGGTCGAAGGGTGAATGATGGCAAGCGTTTCTCTCGCGCTGTTGTGGCACCAGCATCAGCCCTATTATCCCGACGATGTCGCCGGCGAAAACCCGATGCCGTGGGTCCGGCTGCACGCGACCAAAGATTATCTGGGAATGGCGCTCCATCTCGAGGAAGTCCCCGAATTCCAGTGCACGATCAACCTGGTTCCCAGCCTGCTCGACCAGCTTGACTCTTATGCAAACGGTGGTTCGGACACTCATCTGAGATTATCGCGGCTGCCCGCGGACGGCCTGGCCGATGACGACGCCCGGGCGATCCTCGACCAGTTTTTCATGGCTTTCCCCGACTCCATGATCCGGCCGCACCCGCGGTACCACGAGCTTTTTCTGTCGAGATCGGCCTGGAGCCTGACGGCCGCCCAGGCGCTGTTCCGCTTCCGCCCGCGCGACTTCCGCGACCTGCAGGTGTGGTCCAACCTTGCGTGGGTCCATCCCTTGCTCTTCGAGAAAGATCCCGAGCTTGCTGAGTTCAAGGCGAAAGGCCACCACTATACCGAAGCGGAGAAGCAGTGGTTTCTCGACAAACAGCGCGCCCTGGTCGCCCGGGTCATTCCCGCTCACCGCGAGCTCGCCGCCCGCGGTCAGGTCGAGCTGACGACGTCGCCCTATTTCCACCCGATCTTACCGCTCTTGCTGGACAAGACGTCGGCGCGCGAGGCGATGCCCGAAGTGGTGTTGCCGGCATATCGAGGCGGCTACGCCGAAGACGCCCACGCCCACGTGCGGCTGGCGGTCGAGAGCCACACTCGCCACTTCGGCGAGCGGCCCGTGGGCATGTGGCCGAGCGAAGGGTCGGTCTCGCAGGCTGTGATCCGTCTGCTCAGCGAACAGGGCTTCGAGTGGATCGCCACCGACGAAGAGATCCTCGGGTGTTCGACCGGCGGCAAGATCGGTCGAGACAGCCGCGGTCACGTGCGCCATCCCGAGCTGCTCTATCGGCCCTGGAAGGTGCGCGAAGGGGCGAGCGAGCTGGCGATCGTGTTTCGGGATCATTCGATGTCCGACCAGATCGGATTTCATTATCAGCGGACGCCGGGCCCGGCGGCCGCGGCCGACTTCATGGGAAAGCTGGCCGGCATCGGCGAGGCCTGCCGGCACAACTCGGCAACGCTCGTACCGGTGATCCTGGACGGTGAGAACTGCTGGGAATACTACCCGGACGGCGGCGTCTCGTTCCTGCGCTCTCTCTACCAGGAGGTTGCAAAGAACCCGCACGTTCGCCCGGTCAAGATCGGCGAGTTCCTGCGGGAGCATCCGCCGGCCGACTGCCTGCAACGGCTGTTCGCGGGGAGCTGGATCAGCCACAACTTCGCGATCTGGGTCGGTCATGCCGAGGACAACCGGGGGTGGGACGCCCTGCATGCAGCTCGAACATTCCTGGTTGACGCCCAGCGCTCCTCCGGACACCCCGCGGCGACCCTGTCGCGCGCCTGGAACGAGATCTATATCGCCGAGGGCTCCGACTGGTTCTGGTGGTACGGAGACGACCACTCGAGCGCGCTCGATGGCCTGTTCGATCACCTGTTCCGCAAACATCTCCGCAATGTCTACACGCTCCTGGGCTCGGACCCGCCGGGGTCGCTGTTTGCCCCGATCTCGCGCGGCACGGGCCAGAAACTGCTGCACGACCAGCCGAAGAGCTTTTCCAAGGTCAAGATCGACGGCCGGGCGACTTACTTCGAATGGATCGACGCCGCTCGCTACATCTGCGGCAACGATCGAGGGACCATGACGCTCGTTGCCCGCGGCCTGCTGGAGTCGATCTGGTTCGGGTTCGATGCCGAGCGGCTCCTGGTCCGCCTGGATACCCAGGGAGGGCCGGCGCGGGACCGCCTCGCCGAGGCCGATCGCGTGCGAATCGGCTTCCTCGATCCGTCCGACCGCGAGGTCATCATCACGGACCTGGGGGTTCATCGTCCCACGGCTTACCTGAACCGTGACGGCCGTTCCGTGGCCAACGGGACATCGATCCAGGCCGCCTCGGCCGCGATCCTCGAGCTGGCGGTTCCGTTTCAGCGGCTCGAACTCGAACCGGGCGACCCGATCCGGTTCTACGTCGAGCTGCTCAAGGGAGATGCGAGCGTCGATCGGGCGCCGCGCGAGGGGATCTTCGACATGGTTACCCCCTCCCCTGATTTCGAGCGGATCATGTGGCAAGTTTGAGAGACCAGACGGGAGGACAGCGTCCATGCCTGAGCTGCGAAAAGACCCGATTCTGGGGCGGTGGGTGATCATCGCCCACGAACGAGCCCAGCGGCCCCACGACTTCAAAGCCGAGACGCCGGCGCCGTCCGGCGCAATGGTCTGCCCGTTCTGCGAGGGCGAGGAAGACAAGACCCCTCCGGAAATCATCGCGTACCGCGACTTCGGCTCCCGGCCGAACAGCCCCGGATGGCGGATCCGCGTCGTCCCCAATCGGTTTCCCGCCCTCAAGGTGGAAGGGAGCCTCAACAAGCGCGGCGACGGAATCTACGACGTGATGGAAGGGATCGGCGCGCACGAGGTGATCATCGAGAGTCCCGTCCACCACAAGAGCATGGCCACGCTGCGCCCCGAGAATATTCGCGAAGTCCTCTGGGTGTATCGTGACCGCCTGGTCGACTTGAAGCGAGACAATCGGCTCGTGCACGGCATGCTGTTCAAGAACGTCGGCGCCGCGGGAGGGGCCAGCCTCGAGCACACCCACAGCCAGTTGATCGTGACCCCGATCGTGCCGATCTCGGTCTGGGAGGAGATGACCGGAGCACTCGAATTCTTCAACTACCGGGGCCGGTGCATCTTCTGCGACATGGTCCAGCAGGAGCTCACGGTCGAGAAGAGGATCGTGTACGATTCCGCTCACTTCACGGCGTTCTGCCCATTCGCCAGCCGGTTTCCGTTCGAGACCTGGATCGTGCCCAAGACGCACTCGAGCCATTTTGAAAATATCCCCAAGCCGGGCGTCGACGATCTCGGCGTGGTGCTTCATCAGGTCTTGAACAAGCTCGAGCTCGCTCTCGACAGTCCGGCTTACAACTACATCATCCACACAGCTCCTTTTGACCTGGGCGAGCTGCCGCATTACCATTGGCATATCGAGGTGATCCCCAGATTGACGAAGGTCGCGGGTTTCGAGTGGGGCTCGGGCTTCTACATCAACCCCGTTCCTCCCGAGAACGCTGCAAGCTTCCTCCGTGACGTCGAGGTTGTCGCGGTCGATACCCGGGCCGACCACGGCGAACGTCCAGCGGCCTCCCGGCGGCTGACGCCGGTTCCTTGATGCTGCCGTGTACTCTAGAAGGGGCGAACATGTCGCAGGTCCGCTTGATTCTCGCCTTGCACAACCACCAGCCCGTGGGCAATTTCGAGAGCGTCTTCGACGACGCGTTCCGCACAAGCTATCGGCCGTTCCTCGATGTGCTGGAACACTACCCCGATGTCCGATTTGCGCTGCACACCTCGGGCCCGCTGCTGGAATGGCTGGTCGAGCACCATCCCGATTACGTCGATCGCGTGCGAGCCCTGGTCGCCTCCGGTCGGGTCGAGATCCTGGGAGGAGGGTTCTTCGAGCCGATCCTGACCATGATTCCCGAGCGCGATCGCCTCGGGCAGATCCGCGCGTTCTCCACCTACCTGAACGAGCTCTTTTCAACGCGGGTGCGCGGGATGTGGCTGGCCGAGCGGGTCTGGGAACAAGAGCTCGTCACGGCGATCGCGAGGCCGGCATCGAGTACACCGTGCTCGACGACTTCCACTTCCAGCGTGCGCTCGGCACCGAGGAAGAAGTCCTGGGCTATTACCTGACGGAGGACCAGGGGCACCTGCTCAAGGTGTTCCCCGCTGCCGGCAGCCCTGCGGTACAGCATGCCGTTTCAAGAGCCGCACGCGACCTACGAATTCCTGCGGCGCCTGGCCGACAAGGAACCGGAGGCAACCGTTGTCTTCGCCGACGACGGTGAGAAGTTCGGATCCTGGCCGCAGCACCTTCGATCATGTTTACACCCATGGCTGGCTGAACCGTTTCTGCGATATGCTCGCGGCCAATCGAGACTGGCTAGCGACCACGACCTTCTCGTCCACGATCGATTCAACGGTCCCCGTGGCCAAGATCTTCTTGCCCGACGGATCGTACCGCGAGATGACCGAGTGGGCACTGCCGCCGGAGTCGCTCCGGGCTTTTCAAAAGGCCGCCGAGCACCTGGCGGCGCTTCCCGCCGCCCTCGACGTCAAGCGGTTCTTCCGGGCCGGCGGCAACTGGCGCAACTTCAAGGCGCGATACCCCGAAAGCGACGAGATGTACACGCGCATGCTCCGCATCTCCCAGCGGCTGGCCGCAGCCATTGAGGAACCCGCCAGCGACCCCGATTACCTCGGAGATCGCCCGTCAGGAGCTCTATCGCGGCCAGTGCAACTGTGCCTACTGGCACGGGTCGTTCGGCGGCCTCTACCTGCCCCATCTGAGAAATGCCATCTACGGCTCTTTGATCGCAGCCGATACCGCGCTTGACGACGCCCTGGGCCGGTCCGGACCTCGGGCTTCGCTCGATGTGGGCGACTTCAATCTGGACGGGCGCCAGGAAGTGCGCCTGGAGAATGATCGGCTGATTGCCCTGATCCGCCCGGCGCAGGGCGGTCACCTCTACGAGCTAGACTTGCGTGAGAACGGCACCAACCTGTTGGCGACACTTGACCGTCGACCCGAAGCGTACCACTTCCAGGTCATGGAAGCTGCCCGGCGATTGCGTGACGCCGAAACTGGTGGTCATGAACAGTCCGACGACCACGGCCAGGTGATCCTCAAAGAGCCTGGTCTCGACCAACAGCTCGTCTATGACCGCCATCCCCGCAAGGCTCTGGTCGATCACTTCTACCCGATCGACGTCACCTTGGACGACCTGATCGCTTGTCGTGAGACCGAGATCGGCGATTTCACCGGCGGAACCTATCTCTCGAAAGTTCAGCGCGATCACGACCGCGTCGCGGTCGTGATGGAACGGCCCGGCTCCGCCGGCCGGCATGCGATCCGCATCAAGAAAACGATCGAGCTCGCCCCCGGCGAGCCCGGCCTCAAGGTCCACTATGAGCTGACCGATCTGCCCGCCGAGACGTGCCTTCACTTTGCCGTGGAAATCAACCTGGCGGCAATGGCCGGCCACGTGCCCGACCGCTATTACACCGATCCCGCCGGAGCCAAACTCGGACTGCTCGACGCCCGGCTGGACCTTGTCCACGCTCGCGGCTTGAACCTGGTTGACGAGTGGCTCCATTTGTCCGTCGCGCTGAGCTGGTCGGAATCGGCCGGACTGTGGTGTTTCCCGATCGAGACGGTCAGCCAGAGCGAAGGCGGCTTCGAGGGAGTCTACCAATCGTCGGCGGTCCTTCCCCACTGGCATGTTACGGCCGATTCCCAAGGCCGGTGGGACGTGTGGATTCGCTGGAACGTCACTCGCTTGACGACCTCATCGAGCCCAGCCAGACGCGCCGATCTCCTGGCGCCGGTCGCCACTTCGTGAGCCACGCTCGCGAGGATGCATTGGCGGGCTCGCTCTCTCGCTTCCTCAAATCTTCATAATAACTAAATCATTTCCACCATCTCTCGCACCTATCATGTCGAATCGCAGGAGCGACGATGTGATCGCTTCTCCCTCATGAGCACCCGGAGGAGGACCCGATGCCCTACATGCGTTCGAGCCGACGAATGGCTGCTGGCTTCACCTTGATCGAATTGCTGGTCGTCATTGCAATCATCGCGGTTTTGATCGCGCTGTTGCTTCCCGCTGTCCAGTCTGCCCGCGAGGCCGCGCGGCGAGCCCAGTGCACAAACAACCTGAAACAGATCGGCCTGGCATTCCTCAATTACGAGAGCTCGGTCGGAACGTTTCCGATGACGACGATCCTGATTCCTTGCCCGACCGGCGCTCCCGGCGGTAACTCGATCAGTTGGACGTGCGGGGGGTACCAGTCGTCCTGGAGTGCCTTCGCGCGGGCGTCGTCGTTCATCGAACAGTCGGCGTTATACAACGCGATCAACTACAACAACACGTACAGCGACCCGTCGAACACGACCGTCGCGCTCACACCGCTCGCATTCCTGTACTGTCCCAGTGATCCGGGCAGCCATTTTGACGACGCTTCACTCGGCGGCACCGGTTACGCCACGACCAGCTACGGGACGTGCGACGGGGACTGGTATGTTTATTCGATTAACTGGGGTACGCCCAACACCGTTGGTCCTGCAAATCGGTCGATGTTCGGGCCGAATTATTCGCGTAAGATCGCGTCGGTCACCGACGGGCTGAGCAACACCTTGATGGCGTCCGAAGGGTATATCGGCCACGCCCAGATGCGAAGCTGCATGAACAGCCCGGCAGTGCCTTCTGACCCCACGGCCGGCACATGGACCCCGTACAATGTCCCGCTCCCGGGGACGAATTCGGCCCTGGCGCTTTCCCTCTTGATCAACTCGTGCGGGACGGGCACCGGCAAGGTGAAGGCGGGGGGGCCGATTGGCCACACGCGGTGGACCAACGGCGGTGTGTATTACTCGGGGTTCACCACGGCCATGCCGCCGAACATGAAGGTTTCCACCGTCAGCCGCGCGGTCGGCTTCTCGAACGCAGGCCAGAACCTGCCCATGGACTGGGACTCGGTCGACGAGAACGACGGCGGCCCAACCTATATGTCCCTGTGCGCCAGCAGCAAACACCCCGGAGGGGTCAACTCGCTGTTCGGCGACGGCAGCGTCCACTTCTGCAAGGATTCGATCAACCCCTTGATCTGGCGCTCTCTGGGGAGCATCGCCGGGGGCGAGGTGATCAGCTCCGATCAATATTGACTCGATCACGTTTCGTATCGATTTAACTGAGGCTCGCGTGCGGCGCACAGACTCCCCGGCGTGGTCGCACGCGGTCTCTCGCAAGCTTTCAGCCCAGTTCACGTTGTCACAGTCAAGGAGCCGATTCATGCGGTTCAGCCGTTCCACGTCGACGATTCTTGGCCTCCTCTTTCTTGGTGCTTCTTGCGGTTGCGGATCCGCGGCAGGGAGCTTGCCATCTCTCATTCCCGTCAAGGGGAAGGTCACTTTCAAGGGCCAGCCTTTGACGAAAGGCGTGATCACGTTCGATCCCACGGATTATGGGCGCGCGGCAACGGGCCAGCTCCAAGCCGATGGAACGTACGTGCTCACCACGTACAAGGACGGCGACGGAATCGTCGCCGGTCTCCACAAGATCTCGATCGCCGGCGTCGACAAGAAGATCGGCAGCGATCGTGTGTTCAAGAAATTCATGAGCTCGGGTGGCCCCGCGCTCGAAGCCGAAGTCAGCCCGGACAAGACAGAGTTCAACATCGACATCAAGTGACGATCGGCGCGGCGACCCTTGCGTTGCGTTGTTTCGGTGCGCGACCAGGCGAATCGGGTCCTGGAAATCCCCTCTTTTGGAGAAGATGAATCATGAATGATTATCGCAAGAGGCTGCTCAGTGGTGCGCTCTTGGGAGCGCTCGGTCTTGGCTGGGCGGCGGCGAATGCCGACGAGCCGCGTACGCCGGCCAGAGCGGGTTCCGGCGCCATGCATCTGGAGTCGGTCACGCTTCCCGCGCCGCTTCTGGAAGCGGGCAAGGTCAACGCCGTCATCGAGGCGTCGGCTGTCGAGCCGATCGGCGACGGACGGCTGCTCCTGGTCGCACACGACAAGAACCCGGCGCTGTTCATCCTCGAGGTGAGTACGGGGCGGATCCTCGGCGATCCGATCACTTCGCCGCGATTCCCCCAGGTGAACGGGGGCGGACCAAAGTGGGAGGGCATGGCCCGCGACGCCGAGGGGAACCTGTACTTGATCGGTGCTCATACCGGCAAGACCGATCAGGAGCGCGCGACCAAGAGCGTGCTCATCCGGTTCCGGCTCAAGGACGGCGAGCCTCCGGCGATCGACGACGCGTCGATCATCCGCTGGGAGATCGGCCGCTCGCTCGAGAGCGTCATGAAGGGTGAGGGACTCGCTGCGGAAGCCGTGGCCAAACGAAAGATTGAAGGCCTGGCCATTCGTGAGCGGAAGAACGGCGACGGCTCGGTCCGGCGCGAGCTGTTGGTCGGTCTGCGTGCGCCCACGGACAAGGTCCGCGTGTACGCCGCCGACATCAGTAGCTCGCCCTCTCCCGATGCCGAGCTCGAGCTGAAGCCCGGCTTTTCCTTCACAGCCGAGCCGCGGGAAGGCGTGCCCTCCGAGCTGACGTCGCTGGAGTACGTCCCGGCGCTCGGGGGCTTCCTGGTCGTGACGGCGTCGGAAGACGAGTCGAATGCCTTCCACGGCAACACGCTCTATTACGTCGCGGATGACGACACCAGCCACGCTCAGAAGATCGCTGTGTTCGAAGTCGCGATGAAGGCGGAGGGCCTGGCCGTGCTGGGCGTCGAGAAGAATGCGGGCCGAACTGCCGTCAAACTCCTGATCACTTACGACAACGACCCGCACGCGACCAAGATCCCCAGTCGATTCCAGACCGCAACACTCGTCCGCTAAATGAACTTGCGTGTCTTTGCGGCGCGCGGACAACAAAAGATCGGCGCGACTCCCTGGCCGTCGGGCCGCGGGCACCCGGCGGCGAGCCTTCGGGTGCCCGGAAACGGGGAGTCGCGCCGATCAGTGTGTCTGGTGTCGACTCGATACGTTGTGGCAGCGCCGTTGGCGGTGCCTCCGACTTCGAGTCGCGCCGCTGGCGCTGCTGTGTGTCTACCTCCCTTGCGCGATTTGTATCGTCACCATCGTCACCTCGTCACCCGCGGTGGCAGAATCCGCAGAATGCTCAGAAGCGGCGCTCCAGTGGGTTGCAAAATCCGCGCGACCGGCACGCGCGACCAGCCGCAGGTGACGAAGCGGGTTCGTCACCAAGAAGAACTTCGTCACCCCGATGCGACACTCTGGGGAGTCAACGAGCCTTATGCCGTCGTGCAATCCGCTCATCCGGTAGGATCGTGAAGATCCTACTGCCGATTAGCAGCCTGGCGCGGGCTGTGACATTTCGGCTCGATGACGACGAATCGGCTCAATCCGCGGGATCGATCGGGCTTGCGGCTTTCGCGGATTTGGGGGACGGGAACTGTTTATCCGCATGGATTGATGCGCGGCCTTCGGGTGGGGTGCAGCAATGGTAGCAGGAGCAGTCCGCCCATGATCGCATTGAGCATTCCGCCGAAGATTGCGGGGTAGTCGGCCCCGAACGACCGCCAGAACTCCTGCTCAGTGCGCCGGCTTCTGGGCGTGATCGGCGCCAGTTTCAGGCGGAGGCAGTGGTCGTTGTGCTCGGCCCGCTCGGGGAAGTCGTTGATTCCGTTGAGGATCACAGGCCGCTGCGCGTAGACGACGTCGCGAGTATTGCCGGAAACCGGGCGGCTGGAATAACCGTCGCCGGTTGCGAGTCGACATAGCGCGTCCGCGAGGCGTGAACCGACTCTCGAGACATGATCGAGCGCGAGCAACCAGCCGAGGTGCGCGGTGGCGACCAGGTCGCGAGTGCTTTCAGGCGCGGCCAGAAGCGGCGGGTCGTGAGGATCGATGAGAAGCCTGGCGATTCGTGTGCGGGTACTTTTAGCAGCTCCCGGCTCACCCTGAAGCACGAGGATCGGGTAAGGCCCAACGGGCATAAAGGCTGCGGCCAGCCATCCGATGAAGAGGCAAAAGTCGGGGTCGCTCAAGTTGACGTATTCTCGCAGGAGACGGATCGACCCGCTGGCGTCGGGGGTCGGAAGCGGCAAAATCCGACCGGGACGGCGAAAATGCACGGGGGCTCGCTGGACGATCGACCAGCCGTCCGTGGTGATCTTCACCGCCTGGCCGCTGGGATTGGCGAGGTCGAGATAATAATCCCACGTGCCGGCGGCGTGCTCGTTGCTGTGGCGGCCCACGCGCACGAAGACGGGCTCGCTTTGGTCGTCGCATCTGGCCCGGTCCTCGAGGGAACCGACCACCTGGTTGACGTCAAACCGCCCGGGAATCTGGCCATATTCGATCTGGCAACGGTACAGCAGCCAATCGCGAAAAGCCCTTGACTGGAGGGGCAGAACTTCGTGCCGCTCGCGAACGGGAACCTGGACGTAGCATCGGCCATCCGGCGAGCGAAACGGATACGCCGCCTCGGCGGCCATCAGGAGCGCCTCGCGGGTACTTCGGTTATTCTTGGCATCATCGTCCATGCTGGTTTCTCCCCTGCCGAGTGCTGGAAGCACGGTGGTGGCGCTCGTCATCGCTCAGGTAGGTTCAACATGAGGTTTGCGGGCACTGGCGCGTTATCGGCTCATGGGTCGAGAAGGCATTCGTTTTTTTAGGCGTCAGTCCGTTTTTTTTCGCCGTTGGGAGGGAGTGGCGGAGTCTACCAAACGAGGGCGTTGGTCGTGCCTCGGGGCTGGGCAACGGCGCAGGGGCGCGGGAGGTAAACGTCCTCGTCGTTTGCCACACTTCGGATTGGCACGTTGATCGGCGCGGGCCTCTCCCGGTGCGTCGGGACCGGTCGCAGGAGCAGCGGTCTCCACCCGTCCTTCGAGTCAACAAGGTTGACGACGCACGAGTCGCCGCCAATGGCCTCGCACTTCTTCTTCGTGCGCCGGTTCGCGGAGTTCCCTCCGTGACACGGCTTGGGGGAAATGCAATGGGTGTCTTTGCAATGCGGATCTAATGCGTGTCTTTGCGATCTGTCCTTGCGGTCTTCCTTGCGATCCCTCCGAGGACGGGTGTGTGGCTCAAGTTGGGGGACCAAGCCCGCCGAAGACTACCAATCGAAGAGTCTGCCGGTCGTGCGGAAGCGGCTGAGCTAACCAGGATTACGGCTGGCATGGGTGCTTATCGGGAGCGAGCGTGATGGGGATGCCGGGCAAAACGGAGCTGGCGCGATACGTCCAACTCTGGAAGGCGTACGAATGTCGTGCGATCGGGCTCGAAGACCTCAAGCAGTCGATGGCGCGGGAGTTCTTCCCGGATGATCCCGCTGCTCAGGCCCGCATCATGGAGCTGAATGAGGATCTCATCAGACTCTGCGGTGAGATCATGGAGCGTGACGAGGGAGGTTCGTTCGAGGAACGTCACGCTGGTTTGCTCGCGACACTGGGACCCCGAATCACTGAGCTCTTCCACGAGGACGACGTATCTAACCTTCTCGATCCGTCGGTCGTGATCCTGGCGGACCAAGAGCCACCGAGAATTGTGGTTGTCGAACGATTGACCTTGGTCGAAGTGCTCGCGGAAGCAAGGGCTATTGCGGCCACCAGCCTCATCGCGGCCGAGAAGCCGATCCTGGTGCTCATCTTCGATGAAGCCGGGTCCGCTCGGTTCATCGAGGACCCGCGGACAAATCCGTATTGGTGGGCGAACCTTCACGATGGGTAGGACGAGCACCGATGGCACGAGGACACTGGAGATGGAACACATTAGAGAAAGGACAAAGGGAAAGGTCACGCAACGCTTCTCTTGAGTTGGGCCGTCCGCTTTAGGTTCGGTAATCCAGCGAAGACAACACCCGCGGAGGTTGCATCATGACGGTCGCTCGTTCGCAACTGGTCGATCCAGCCGTAACGCGTTGGTATCATTGCATCACCGTGCGTGTTGCGCGTGCCTGAGGCTGGTCGCGTTCGGGCGTCGGTACGACCCACGCGAGCGCGATCCGTGTCCTTGCACTCACAGCACGAGAACAGGCCTCTCTCCGGCTTGTTCGCGACCTTGCACTGGGTTGGGATTCCAGACACCCAGGGATTCGCCGCGTCCCCCTGAATATCATGACACCCGCATTTCATTCGCTGGCTGAAGGTTGGGTGAATTACGGCGCATACTCATTGTCAATCGTTGCATGGCTGGAGGATCGGTGGGTGCGTCCCAGATTGCCTACACGCACAGACGGGCGAAACGGGGTGTCTGGAAATCCCCGTTGTTGCCCGCCGCACAGCGGTTTAGTTCAAACCAGCACGGTCGAAAACCAAAAACAAAGGCTGACACGGGAAGCCGCCGGAAATCCCCGTTGTTGCCCGCCGCACAGCGGTTTAGTTCAAACCAGCACGGTCGAAGACCAAAAACAAAGGCTGACACCGCGAAGCCGCCGACACCGCGAAGCCGCCCGGTCGAAAACCAAAAACAAAGGCTGACACCGCGAAGCCGCCGAGGCTGACACCGCGAAGCCGCCGAAGGCTGACACCGCGAAGCCGCCGACACCGCGAAGCCGCCCAGGGTGACACCGCGAAGCCGCCCACGGGGTGTCTGGAAATCCCCGTTGTTGCCCGCCGCACAGCGGTTTAGTTCAAACCAGCACGGTCGAAAACCAAAAACAAAGGCTGACACCGTGAAAAGGCTGACACCGTGAAAAGGCTGACACCGTGAAGCCGCCCGAGGCCGTTGCGCCGGGATAGACCGCCTCGACGGTCAGCGCGGGCGGCTCCTCGGCGGCGGCTCGGGCGTGCAGGCGGACGAGTATGACCCAGACCACCAGGGCCATGGAAATGACCCCGGCGACCAGGGAGAGAACGATGAGAGTGACGCCCGCTCGCTCGCGGATCATGGCGTTAATTCACGACATTGATCGGGCGGCCTTCGAGGAAGGCCGCCACGTTGGCAACCGTTGCTTCCAAGAGCCGCATCCGTGCTTCCGTCGTGGCCCAGGCGATGTGCGGCGTGATCACGCAGTTTCGCGCGCTCAGCAGCGGGTTGTCGGACCGGATCGGCTCGACTGAGACAACGTCGAGTGCTGCCCCGGCGAGCCGGCCGCCATTGAGGGCCTCGGCCAGGTCAAGGTCGACGACCAATCCGCCCCGGGACGTATTAATCAGGAACGCCGTCGGCTTCATCCGCCCCAGGCGCTCCCGGTTAACCAGGCCGCTGGTTTGCGGCGTCATAGGGCAATGGAGTGTGACGACGTCCGAGCGGACGAAGAGATCGTCGAGCTCGCACCACTCGACCGGCAGGCCCGACTTCAGAGGGCGACGAACTGCATCGTGGGCAAGCACCTGCATGCCGAAGGCGTGAGCCAACTCGAATGGAAAGGACACGCATCGCGTATGGTAGACGGAGTAGCAACCGCAATTCCAACCTGTCGCAACTCAAGTGGAGAACAGGCTTTGCGCAATCAGCCACGCGTGTGATTCCGCTCTGTCTCCTCGCTCCAAAAGTGCCTGTCGTTTCTTTTGGTTGGGGGCGGACGGCGGGCTGTTGCCACGTCTCTGCCGAGCGAACGACGCTGTGGCACCCTTCGAATGAACGGCCGCAACTCGATGGGAGCGCAAACGTTGCGCAATCGGCCACGCGAGGGATCCCGCTCTGTCTCTCCACTCCAAAAGTGCCTGTCCTTTCTTTTACTCCAAAAGTGCCTGTCCTTTCTTTTTCCTGTCCTTTCTTTTTTTTCCTTTTTCTTTTTGGCAGCGTCGCTGGGGGCTGATGACAGCCTGATCACGCGCGTCAGTAAGACGCCGAAAAGATCTCGCCGCCTGTTCGCGTTCCCAGTGCCCGCCAAACGTCGATGGCGATGCCATTGCGCACAAAGCGGACGGAGCCGTCGGCCATGGAAACGTTGACACCGCCGGGATGGAGACTTCCCGCCGAAAGCACGCCCGCGGTCCCGCTCGTGCAATCGGTGAGAAGAGGGTTGGGCGGCGCTCCGGCATAGAGGAGGGTGGACGTGTTCTGCCCGACCAGCCATGAACCTCCGGACGGGACGCTCCCCGGATCTCGCACAAAAGGATGCTCGCACGTTTCAGTCCACTGCGATAGAGTGAGGTTCGACCCGTTGCCGTCCAGGTTGAGGATGTAGATCCAGTCCCGCTTCGGATCGAAGGGGCCGCCCTCGGGCGTGCCCACCAGCTTCTCGGCGAATCCCAGTGTGTTCGACAGCCCGTCGGTCACCGCTGCGGGAGCTGCGCCTCGGGTGGTGAATAGACCGCTGTCGATCCATCCCGTGGCGCAACGGCCGCAAGTGCCCGCGTTGGCACGGTAATTGATCGGACCATAAACTTGCCGCCCGGTCAGGGAGTCAGAAGGACACAAGAACAGGTCGAGAACCACCCGCGACACGGTTTCATTCTCTGTGTAAATCCGTGAGCTCGGAATCTCTACTAATGGAACGAGAAAGTTAATCGAGTGATACACCGACGCCTGTTCAAGATAGGGCAGCAATGCGGTCTGTGCCGACGTGATGCTGGCGTTGACGGTGTGCGGGGGCGAGCTGTAATAGGGTAAGTACGATCTGAGCTCAAACGGCGGAAATGAACCGACGGCGGATTGATACTCGTGCAACGCGAGCCCGAGCTGTCGCAGGTGACTCGAACAGGTGGAGCGGCGGGCCGCTTCGCGCGCCGATTGCACCGCAGGCAAGGCGATGCCCACGAGCAAACCGATGATCGCGATCACCACGAGCAGCTCGATGAGCGTAAGGCCGCGCGACTGCCTCCCGAACCGCTCATCGATGGCAACCTTGTCGTGGCCCAGAGTGCTGGCCGTCGAAGACCAAGGTCCGCAATCCCGGCCCAAGGCGGATCTCGGAGCACGATTCACGGTGCGACCAGTCATGTCTCACCCCTAGCTTCGCGCGAACGCGCGTTCCGATCGAACAACCAACAAACGAGCGCGGCAACAGCGCAAGTCAACAAGAGAGAAGTGGTCGCCAAGCTCTCGCCGCCGATGGTTTGGCGCTCCGCCGCCCCAAAGCAACCGCAACCGATCCGCAGCCCGCGCGCGAGTGCTGACACCTGAGCCGCCGCAAAGATGGCTAAGAGTCCGGAGCTCAGCAGCAAGGCCCCTCCAACGAACCTCCGGGTGACGAGGGCCGCCGCCAGGATCAATTGAAGCGACGGGACGACCATCGCGACAACGACCCCAAGAATCGGTCCCGCGATCTCGTACGAGTAAACCGACGAAAGGAAGTAATATGAATTCGTGATGTGAGCCAGCCCGCTGCGCAGCCAGAAGAATGCAAGTACAATCCCGGCCAGTAACTCGAACTCGAACATCATCCGACCCACGATCGCATCGCGGCGAGCACGAGCCGCGGAAATCACCGAGCCGCGCTGCGCACCTGCGTTCTCAGGGCTGCCGCCTGGCGGGGTCAATGCGCTCATGCTCCTCCCACTCCATCCAGCCACCGGGATACAGCAATATTTGCTCGAACCCATCACGGGCCAAGCTGACGGCCAACGACTCGTCGTATTCGCAAAAGCGACTCTGGCAGTATACCAGCAGCGGTCTCCCGCGAGGAATCGCTACGAGCCTCGAACGACGCTCCGCCGAATTGGCATTCACGGGGATATTGACCGCCCCGGCAAGATGCCCTTTTTGAAAGGAATCCGGATAGCGTGCATCGATGATCACGCCCTTCCGCCCATTGAGGAACCGAAGGGCGTCGTCGTAGCTTAACTTCGGGAAAAAGTGCGTGATGTTGGCCGCCGCCACGTACCTTGCGGCGGCGGGGCTGCGCAGGATTCCAGCATCGTCGGCTACGTGCAGGCCCACGCCCATCGTGAACGAACAGCACAGCAGCGTGACCAACTGCGACAGGGCCCCCAAAGCCCGTGATCCGCCGGAACAGCGACTCTCGCCTTCCCCACCTCGTCTCCGCCGCCGCTGAACGTAATCGACCAGGCACACCATGAGCAACGCCAGCAGAATCGCGCTGAGGTGAAAGAACCCCTCGCCGGCCTTGATCGACCAAACGCCGCTCTGCTCATCGGCGAACACCAGCGCAGTCCCGTCCCAACGCGCGAGGATATCGGAGAACGGAACGAGTTGCATCGGGCTGGGTGCGTCGAGGACGCGCGCGTTCCCGCGCTCCACGCCGCAGTAAATGACCCAGTGATCGTAACGCTTGAGCTGCCCATCACTGGCAACATGGAGAATCATCGGTTGGCGGGCACTATGCAGGCTTTCCGCGCCAAGCCCGTCATCGCATCCGCATGAGCGCCGGCGTCGATCACCGCTTGCCGCAATTCGTTGAGCGAGCTCCCCCCCACGAGGACATGTACCTCGGATGCAGGAGCGTCTCGAATGGCACGCCCTTGCCGATCGCCTGTAGCGAGCCGTACACGCAATAGAGTCCGCAATACTCCCCGGCACCGTTCTCGCCCTCGGCCGCGCGCGCCCAGCCCGGGCCGAGGAGCAGCAAAACGAACCAATGGACAACGCCATTCCACAGGCGACCACGTTCACGACGGGTGGGAGACACCACCGGGAACCCTCCCCGCACTCGGTGTAACTCAGGTACCATTTCCCTGGAGGCCGTATCGGTATATTTTGGGGGGCGGTGCCATGGGATGCCTCCGGCACGGCGCCATCTCGCGTTCATGCGGCGGCTCGCGAGAAACGCCGCCAGGCCAGAAAGCCCGCGGTCAGGGCCGATGCAACGGCTGCCGCCAAGACGAGCGGTCGGCGCCAGAAAGCGGTCGGACCAGGATCGCTCACCCAGTTGGCCTTGAGCGAGGCGACAGTCGGTTTATCGTAGCCCAGAACAAGCTTGCCGCCCGACCACTTCGCGCGGATCGCCGGGGCGTTCCTGATGTGGACTCTCGTGTCCTCGGGAATCGGCACCGTCGGTTCCAGTTCCTCGGGCCTGGGGTCGAACCGGACGTGCTCCAGATTGCATTCAATGCGGATCGCAAACTCCGAACCGCCTTCGTAGATATAACGATAATTTTGAGTGTACGCCGCGGGAGCCGCACGGCCCCCAATCCGTTGTTGTTGATAATCCACCTGTAGCTCGAATTGACGTACGGGCAGATTTGGCCGCGCCCATCGATAGTTGTGAGGCTTTTGCAGGCGCATGGGCGTCTTCCCCATGAGATCATTTCCCTCTTTCCACATCCGTGTGCGGAGCGGGGCGTAATCGGCCGCGGGATCGAGCCACAGAGTCAAAATGCCGTACGACGTGACGGCCTCGAGCACCTCGCACTGCCGCCCGTCCAGCACTCCCCCCGGGCCTTGAGACGAGACGTCTTCTGCCGTAAAATGTCGTCCATGAGGAGATTGTCTTCTGCGACATGGCCGTACAGGGCGCGCGTCTGATCCTGAAACGCGTACACGTGGGCGGCCTCCGGCTTTTCCAGGTCGGCCGTGACGTCCATGCGCACGCGCTCAGCGCTCCTCTCCGTCAGGCGCCTCTCCGCGCTCTGCTGATCGATGCCGCCGAGGCCGCGGGCGGCGAGATCGTCCCGGATGACGATGAGATAGCTGGACCCATCGAAGACGTGCTCGCGTTCGGCGTCGATGGGCGCGGGATGTGTGTAGTAGTTGAAACCCACCTCATGCACGTACAGTCTCCAGCGATCCCCTGTACGAGCGAAGGATGAGCGGAACGTCTTGGTCCACTTCCATTCCGGGAACGGCCCCCCTCTCTGGTACATCCTCTCGAGCGAGTCGAAGCGGATGGTGCGCTGTCCCTCCACGAATGCCCGGTATCGAGCGAGCAGTTCATCAGCCCTCGGGGCCTCCTCCGCCGCGCCGACCGGGGAACTGCCGAGCAGCACGGCGATTGTACCGAACAGCAAGTGCGAGGGAGAGAACGCCATCTTGCTTTCCCGGTGATTGCTTGAAACTGGTTGTCCACCGAGAGGCCGCGCCGGGGCCGCTACGCCGCCTTGCCTGAACCCGAGCAAAAAACCGCTTCCAGACGCCATTCTCGCGCCTGGAAAACTTGGTAATCAACACCCTTTACGAGCAACTGCCCCCGCAGCTCTGGGTGCATGCTGTTGGGCACAATTGGCCGTGACCGCAATATTCGCAATTATTTGTTGGCGCGCACTTCATCGTATTCACGTCCCCTTCAGTGCACCCAGGGAACGTTCCAGTGCAATCCGCGCCGTCCGCGGTGTCCGGGCAATCCGGGGTGCCGGTACCGTTGCAACACGCTGGCGGCCCGTTACTGCCGCCGCGGATCAAGCCGTCGGCGGCCACGACGCGAGGTCCTGCCCAGACCAGGGAGGCCGCGACTGCCAGCGAGTGAAGCGTGCCCGCCAAGTGGCTCATGTTGATTATGCGCTTTCGTCGCATGGTCATAAGCTGTTACTCCGTGTGTGGGGGGCCTGGGGAAACCATCGGCACATCGGCACATCGGCACATCGGTCCATGCTAGCCGCGCCCCGGCGCCGTGTCAAGCTACACCCACCCTTTCCGAGGCGGTTGCTCTGTCCGCAAGTTCTTGGCGGTTGCGGCCTCGCGATCGGGCTCCGAGAGACGATCCCCCAGAGTCCGGCTGTTTTTCGAGGACTTTACATCGCAAGGACGTTTTTTCTTCGATTTCGACCACCGCGCGGCCGTTGAGGGTATTTATTGCGTAGTAAACACCGTGGACCGACTCCCTCGCCTCTTAAACCATGGGGACAGCCTTCCGGGGGCTTCACGGGGTCAGCCTTCGGGGGCCGGGGTCAGCCTTCGGGGGCTTCACGGGGTCAGCCTTGGGGGCTTCACGGGGTCAGCCTTTGTTTTTTGTTTTCGGTCGTGCAGGTATCCACCGGACGGAAACGAACGCGCGATCAAAGTCATGCTCCAGGACCAGCGGGGGATGTCAGGCGACACTAATTGTGACCCCCAGCGCGTACTGAACCCCACCTGGCGTAAGTTATGAATTTATCGGTTCTTCCCGCTTGTCGCTGACCTTTTTTCGATCTTCACCTCCGTTTCGTCACGGCACCCGTCGGCGTGGGTGTTCGCCAACCTTGATCGAATCAATCCACTCTTGCGTTTTTCCCGGAGCCGGTAACTCTCGCCGGTGATTATCAGCGTGTGGCTATGATGAAGCAACCGGTCCAGGATTGCCGTTGCCAGCACCTCATCGCCGAAGACGATCCCCCAGTCCGAAACCCGCTGGTTGGTCGTCACCAGTAGACTCCCTTTCTCATAGCGACGATTGACCAACTGGAAAAACAGATGCGCTGCCCGACGCTCAAAGGGCAAGTAGCCCAGCTCGTCGATGATCAGCAGACGCGGCTTTGAGTACTCGGTCAATTTTTCAGCGAGGTTGCCCTCCGATTCGGCCTTTCCCAGCGTCGCCAGCAGGGCCGTGGCGGTCGTGAAGCGGGCCGTGTGGCCTTGCTCCACGACCTTGCGGCCCAGTCCCACGGCGAGGTGGGTCTTGCCAACACCAGGAGGTCCAAATATCAACACGTTCTCTCCGTGCGATAGGAAATGTCCGGTGCTGAGCTCCCGAATCAGCCGCTCATCGACCGAAGGCTGGAACGAGAAGTCGAACTCCTCGATTGTCCGAACGCACGGGAAGTGGGCGATCCTCATTGCCATCTGGACCCGCTTGCTCTCTTTGGCGTCCACCTCCCGACCCAGAATCCGCTCGAGGAACTCCAGGTAGGTCCACTGCTCCTTGGTCGCCTCCGAGAGTACTGCCGGTAGCGTCTCACGCAGGTGGGGCAATTGGAGCCGCTTCAGCGCCGAGAAGATGCGCTCCTCGTGGGGATCGATCACCGTGCTCATGGCTGACCTCCTTCGACGAGCTCGGCGTACACGGAAAGCGGCCGGGCCAGGGGACAAGGGAGCTGCTCCGAAGTCGCCGGAGTCTGCGTGGTCAGCTCGGACCGGAACAAGCCTTCGAAGTGGGCCGGGTTGCGGACCCACGCGAAGGGTTCGTAGCACCGGACATGCTCGGCGATGCAACGGCCGCGGAGCCAGATGTCCACCCGATCTTCCTTGATCAAGACCTCGACGGTTTCGCGGACATGCCAATGCGGAGCACTATATCGCACTGTATCGACATCAACAAAGCAGTCGGCGCTGACGCGACGCTTCAGCCGGCGAGTGCGTACAGCCAGAGGGCGCACCGGCAGGGGTTGAAGGGTCCGACGCTCATCACGCTCGAAGCGGACGTTGGGCTTTTCCCTGGTCGTGCCGTGCACCCGCTCGTCGGCAACCTCGACGATCCACCACGCCAGGTGACGCTGCAGATCCCCGAAGGAGGCAAACGAGCGTCCAGCCAGGGCATTTCGCTTGACGTAGCCGACGCCTCGTTCGATCTTTCCCTTGGTCCGAGCGCGGCGAGGACGACAGGCTTTGGGTGTCAGCCCACGGTCACGGCAAAAAGTCTCAAATCCAGGATTCCAGACCACCTGGCCGGACTGGCGATCGTGGGAGATCACCAGCGGGGAGGCGTTGTCGCAGAGGATTTGCTGGGGCAGTCCCCCGAAATGTCGAAAGGCCCCCTCCAGGCCTTCGAGCCAGTCGTCCTGCCGCTGGGCGAGGAAAGCTCGGCAGTAGAGCCGGCGCGAGTATCCCAGCACGGCGGTCATGAGGAAGACCTTCACCGGTTGTCCGCCGATCCGGACGATCTTTTCACCGAAGTCGATTTGCATCTGCTGGCCCGGCGGGGTCTCGAATCGGACTGTCGCCAGCTTTTGGGCTTTTTCTTCTCGCCGTAGCGGAGCCACTGCCCGCTGCAGGGTCCGCAAATCGACCTCGATGCCATTGCGGGCTAACTCCTGCTGAATGACGACGGTATTTCCCTCGGCGAGGGTACGGTAGAGTCGATGCACTTCACTGAGCGTAGCGGCGTCGAGACGACGGGCTGCGGGCCGCTCCTGAAAGCCGACCGCGGCTCCCGCGAGATAACGGCGCACGGTGTTGCGCGAGATTCCCAACTCACGAGCAATCCGTTTGCGCCCCAGACCTTGGCTGACAAGTTCGTGGATCCGATCCACGATCGCCGGTTTCACCATCCCTGCGTCCTCCTGCGCGTCGCGCAGGTGGACGTGTGTCAGGTCCAACGACTGGTCCGCCTGCGTCTCGTGCAGATTGACCAAATCAGCAGTTTTGTCCATATCCCCTCCTCAAAAGGCGAGCACGGAGGGGTCAGTTTTACTGTCACTAGGGGTGGTCAATTTTGGTGTCGCCTGACAGGGGACGCGCACGGTCGTTTTTTTTGGCCTCTGAACGCGGATGACAGTTTGATCGCGCGCTCGCGCCAAGAAGACGGGGTACACAGAGTCCCGTGGTGCTCCACGGTCAATCACCGAGCCAACTCTCACCCGGACGGCAGCAGATCGACGATCTTGGCCCTGACGGAAGATGTCAGGCTGTGCCAGTTTGCGACCAACTCGTGGACTGCCGCGCCCTCCCGGCCCATTTCTGGCCGGGCTTCAGTCACCATGTCGTAACCACATTGAGGGCAGACAAGTGCGGAACCAGGGCTTCGGGTGCAATTCCCGCCGCCTCCACTTTTGAATCCACAAGTCCTTTTCAACTAATGACTTATAGCAACACTGGACGCGCGTGTTTCCCGCCGCCTCAATCGGCGTTTCTCGGTACGCCGTGACAAAAAGCAACGCAACCCTTTCTAGCGAAGGGGTTGCGTCGTTTTGTCGCCACGTTGTTGACGGGTCATCTCACGGCTCGCGGCAAGTGGGCATCTTCACGGCGTGCGTGGCCCAGGGGGCGCATCGGGAGCATTAACTTTCGCCACGATTTGTTGCCAGATCTCCAGATAGCCGAGTTTGCTCGCCCAACGCTCGACTTCGGCGCGGTTCACGCCATCACCGGTGACTCGCCACTGGAACGCGGCGACGATGTCGATGTCTTGAGTAAATCGAGACTCGCCGCAGGCGATGCTGGCGAACGATCCCACGACCACGTACGGCACGCTCATACGTTCGAGCGCTTCAACTGCGTGTCGCAAGAGATCGATCTGCTCCATCACCTAATAATCTCCGCAGGAATTCGGCGAGTTCCGATCGCTTGGCCCGATACTTCCTGCTTGACATTCGGATTGCGCCGTCATCTCATGAGGGCCACAAGTAAGCCCAGGCTTGCGGTACCGCTCAAACACACCGATTCCCTGACGATTCACCTGGAGCAATCTATCATGAGAGCCCCGAAACATTCGTCTCGCCGCGAATTCGTGCAGCTCACCGGCTTGGCAGCCGGCGCGGTCGGATTGGGACCAGGATTGGCCAGGCGGGCCGCAGGACAAGCATCTCAGGCGCGCGATCCGGACGCCGTACTCGCACGGCTGCTGGAGGGCAACAAGCGGTTCATCAACGGTCAGACATCGCTTCTGACGCGAAAGCGGCCGCAGGATTTCGCGGAACTGGCCGAGGGCCAGGCACCGAGCGCTGCCATCGTTGCATGTGCCGACTCGCGCGTCGCCCCCGAGCTGATCTTCGATCAAGGCGTCGGCGACCTGTTCGTGGTCCGGGTCGCGGGTAACGTTGTTACCGGCGCCGGACCGATCGTCAAGGGGAGTATCGAATACGCCGTCGCCGAGCTGGGCTGCCGTCTTATCATGGTCATCGGTCACACGGCCTGCGGCGCCGTCAAGGCGGCGATCGCGCACATTGAAGCCAACGACGCGCTGCCCGGGTCGATCGGTGGGCTCGTTGAGGTGATCAAGCCCGCAGTGATCGCCGCGGCGAAGCAGTCCGGCGACAAGCTCGAGAACTCCATCAGGGCCAATGTGAGAAAGTGCGTCGAAACGATCCGGGGCCTCGATCCGATCCTGTCGAAGGCCGTCAGATCCCAGGGGATGAAGGTGGTTGGGGCAGTTTACGATTTGAAGTCGGGCATGGTCGACGTCCTCTCTTGAGCAGGGCGGACAGCCTTTCCAGTTGCTGCGCGGCTGGTTGAGCAACGATTTACGCCCGATTCACGCGGAACCAGCGTGGTTGTTGGGGAAACGCTCAAGTCACCGCCGCAGAATGACGATACCGCAGAACAATCCGGATAATCGGCATCCCGGCTCCAGCGTCAAACGTGAGGCCGATGATGATCAAGCGTGCATCCGCAATCGCGATCCTGGCATTCGTCCTGCCAGGCTGCGCGCACGATGCGGAATGGATGCATCGACAACCCGCCGTCGAATCGACGATCGGCAGCGACCCGCGCGAGGCTCCGGCCGGGACCGTCTTGGGTCCGCGAGGCATGGGTGTTGATCTCACATGGGCCTCACCGAAAGCTCTCGACAGCGTGAAGGCGTGAATCTCGGAGAGCGCGCACCTCCATTGAATGCCATGCAAATTAATATATAATTATTTATGCGTAAGCCGGCGCCTCGGGTTTCGCGGGGCATCGCGATCGGTTTAGAGCCGATGCCGACAGTTTTCGACGCTGGTAGGAGGCATGCTGCTGGACGATCGGCCGATCGATTTGTCGGGGCGGCCGTGAAGTGGGAAACGTTCATGCTCGAATCGCACGAACGGTTTCGCGGCGTGCTGGTGCTGTGCGGTGTCGCAATCGCGGCTCTGAGCGCATATCCGGCATTGGCCCAGCAGGCGGGACCGGCCCCCGCATCCGACGTCGGTCCGCCACCCTTGCCCGCGGTGTCGATTCCGGCGGGCGCACCGACTCCACGCGAGGCCCAGCTCGAGGAGCGAATTCGCCAGCTCGAATTGGTTGTGGATCGGCTCCAGCGCCAGGTCGGAGCAATGGAGCCGGCCGGCTCGGCGTCATCCCAGCCGGAGACCTTGCCAACCGACCGCGGACTTCAGGGTTCGGGACTTTCGCCGTCCGAGCCGGGCGTCACACCGGTCCCCGGGGCGGTGGAAACGGGTGGTGTGCCGCGGGCTAGCTGGTCGCGGTCAGGTGGGATCGGAGTGCCGGGTGGATCGTTCCCGCCCGTACCGCGGCCGCAGGACCGGTTTGACTCGCCGGCAACGCTCGAAGACAAGCGCGCCTGCGCCCGATTCGGACCAGGCTTCGAGCTGATCACCGACGACGGCGAGTTCATTCTCCAGTTCCACGATCTGACCCAGCTCGACTACCGCGGCTATCTTCAGGGCGGGCAGGACTCCATCCATGATACATTCGGGATCCCCCGCCAGCGGTACATTTTCAGCGGCCACATCACCAAGGAGATCGGGTTCATGGCCTCGCTCCAGCAGGGCTTCGATTCCGTGGCCGGGCTCGATATGTTCCTCGACCTCAACTATGACCGGCGCCTTCAATTCCGCATGGGCCGGTTCAAAACTCCGTTCACTTACGAGTTCTTCACCGAGCCGATCCAGGGATTAATTACCCCCGAACGATCGCTGTTCTTCAATAACTTCGGTCAGAACCGCGACCTGGGCCTCATGGCCTACGGCCAGCTCTTCAACGGCCCGAACTTCGACGAAGCGAGCCGGGTCCAGTACGCCGCCGGGATTTTTAACGGCAACCGCAACGGGTTCCTCGCGAACCAGGACGGGAAGTTCCTCTCGGCCTATGTGAATGCCCACCCGTTCGGCGAGTGGAGAGACTCCCTGCTCGAAAACTTCAATATCGGCGGCTCGTTGTTCACCGGCACGAACGCTCAGCCCGCGGTGCCGTCGACATTCCGGACTGTCGTGCCGACGACGGGCAACGACATCCTCGGAATTCCGTTTCTGGCCCTCAACAGCCCCGGGTTCCGCCTGCAAGGGCCGATGGCTTTCTGGGACCTGCACGCCGCGTGGTTCTACAGGCCACTTGCACTCATCGCCGAATGGCAGAGCGGTTACCAGGACTACGCCAACACGTTTAACGCGGCGAGTCTGACCCAGCACATCCGCGTCCCTGTCGCGAGCTATTACGTCACGGCCGCCTACCTGCTCACTGGAGAAACGCGAAGCAGTGTCGGCGTCGTCAAGCCCAAGCACCCGTTTACGCTGAGACAAGGCGAAAGTGGGCTCGGCGCCTGGGAGGTTTTCGCGCGGTATAACTACATGGATATCGGCTCAAGCATCTACAACTTCGGGCTTGCAGACACCACGGGGAACGCCAACCGGCTCTGGATGACCGACCTCGGCATCAACTGGCACATCACGCAGTACGTGAAGATGGTGTTCGACTGGAACCACGCCGAGTTCAACAATCCCGTCACCTATGCCGCGGGCAAATACCAGACCAATGCGAACACGTTCTGGTGGCGGGTTCAACTCTTCTTTTGAGGGTGTGGTCCAGCCACTCGGACGATTTTTTTGTGGGACTCCGGCCGGGACATTTGTGAGAGTGCCCGCGATTTGCGCGACGGACTGTCACCGTGCCGCCGGATCTCCGCTTGACTCATGCTGTGCGCTTCTTCAACACCACGAGGCACAACACAGTATCGACTGCCTGGACAAGCGAGGCGAGGCTCGTGGTGGCCGGACCAGAATCTTTCGTTTTCATGCGACACCTACTTGACACAGCAAAACCACACGCCTATTTTGCCTTTTAACTTAGACCGATCGATAAGTGTGAAGACACTGATAATGCTATCGAGTCTCACCTTCGCGCAGCCGATCTTCACGCTTCGAGCATTTGCCACTTCGAGTCCGGTTTCGATCGAGCTGTCGTTTGGCGGTTTCCCAGCCTCATAGTGAGCTCGCCGGTCATGACGGAAATCGATACAGCCAAAGTGGGCTCGCTCACGTCGCTGGCGCACCGTATCCCTGAGCCCGTCTTGGCGGTCTTCCGGGGTATCGGGCAAGTGTTCTTTCAAGAGAATGGATTGACGGGCGCCCTGTTCGCGCTGGGGATCGCCATCAGCTCGCCGTTGATGGCGATCGGCGCGGTCGTCGGGGCGACGATCGGAGCGACAGTGGCCTGGGCCCTTCGGTTCAACAAGGCGGAAGTGTCCGCCGGGCTCTACGGCTTTAACTCGGCACTCGTCGGGATCGCCACGCTCTTTTTCTTCAAACCCGGTTTGGTGAGCGTCATCCTGCTTGTTGCTGGATGTGCCGTCGCGACGCTGCTCACCAGGCTCATGCGTCGATACGTCGCGTTCCCGACGTATACCGCGCCTTTCATTGTGACCACATGGGGGTTGTACTTGCTGGGGAAGGCCCTGGGCGCGGCTGGGGTTGACCCGGGCGGCTCTGGAGACTCGGCCGGCTTTATCGACGCGGCCGCCCACGGTGTCAGCCAGGTGATGTTCCAGGCGAGTCTCTGGACGGCGCTTTTGTTCCTGGTCGGCATCGCTCTGAACGACTGGCGGCACGCGTCGTGGGTGCTTGTCGGGTCGGTCATCGGGATGCTGGTGGGGAACCATCACGCGACTTCGGCAATGCGGGCCCTCGATCCAGAAAGCCTGGTGGAGCGCGCGCTGACCGAGAACGTCGCGCTGGGGCTGTACGGTTACAACGCCACGCTGGCGGCCGTCGCTTTGTTTCTCTGGAGGCGGTCGCTGATTCCCCCGCTCCTGGGCATGCTGCGTCTCGGTTCCGCTCACGGAGCTGGTTCCGCTACTCGGGCTGCCGGCGCTGACAGCGCCATTCGTTCTGGCGACATGGCTCGTTCTGGCGCTCGGGCTGGCTCGACGGAAGGTTATTCAGAGAGCCGGTCGACCCGGCGCCCTGACGAAGCCGCGCCGCCACGTCACGCGCTGGGTGTTGCCGCGACGAACCTACCCACTTGACACCTTGGAGTCTCGCGCATGAATCTGTCTCCGCAAGAACGCGACAAGCTCCTGATCTTTCGTGGCCGCTCAAGTCGCTCAAGCGCGCAAGCGCGCGGACTGAAGCTGAACGTCCCTGAGGCCACAGCCCTGATCACGGCCGAGTTGATGGAGATGGCCCGCGACGGCAAGACGGTCGCCGAGATCATGAGCGCCGGCCGCGAGATCCTGAAGAAGTCCGACGTCATGGAAGGAGTGGCCGAGATGATCTCGATGATCCAGGTCGAGCCGACGTTTCCCGACGGCAGCAAGCTGGTCACGATTCACGAGCCGATCCACTGACAATCGCAGCAGAATTCCCCGTCCCGCGACTCCTCGGAGGCCGAAAATGATTCCTGGCGAATACTTCTTTGACGGGCCGGACATCGAGCTCAACGCGGGCCGTCCGGTCGTGACCTCACCGTCAACAATACGCGGCGATCGGCCGGTGCAGATCGGTGCCCACTACCACTTCTTCGAGGTCAACAAGGCTCTGGTCTTCGACCGGGTGAAGGCGTACGGCATGCGGCTCGACCTGCCGAGCGGCACGTCCGTCCGGTTCGAGCCCGGCGACACCAAGGAAGTCAAGCTGATCCCGTATGGCGGCCGGCGGGTCGTGTACGGGTTCAACGCCGCTGGTCAGCGGCCGCCTGGACGACCCTTATACCCGCGAGACCAGCCTGAAGCGCTGTATCGAAGAAGGATACGGCCACAAGCCATCCAAGTAACGCGGCGTCGCCGACCTATCCCATCCCGAACCGAGCTGGGGCACCGTACCCATGAGCGTGAAACTCTCGCGACAGGCTTACGCCAAGAAATATGGCCCGACGAAGGGCGACCGCATCCGGCTGGCCGATTCCGAGCTGGTGATCGAGATCGAGGAGCACTACGGCGATTACGGCGAGGAGTCGATCTTCGGCGGCGGCAAATCGATCCGAGACGGGCAGGACCAGTGCCCGCTCGAGGAGCCGATGAGTCCGCAAGCACTGCGACCTGGTGATCACCAACGTCGTGATCATCGACCACTGGGGGATCGTCAAGGGGGACATCGGCATCAAGGACGGCCGGATCGTGGCGGTCGGCAAGTCGGGCAACCCGCTGACCCAGAGCGGAGTTGACCCGCGGATCGTCATCGGGCCGGCCACCGAGATCATCGCCGGCGAGGGGAAGATCGTGACGGCGGGCGGCGATCGACACCCACATCCACTTCATCTGCCCGCAGCAGATCGAGGTGGCGCTGGCGAGCGGCATCACGACCTTGATCGGCGGCGGCACCGGCTCGGCCACGGGCACGTGGGCGACGACCTGCACGCCCGGCCCGTGGAATATCATGCGGATGCTCCAGGCGTTCGAGGGGCTGCCGATCAACGTCGGCATTCTCGGCAAGGGCAACGGCAGCCTGCGCCAAGCCGCTCGAGGAGATGATCGAGGCCGGGGCGTGCGGCCTGAAACTGCACGAGGACTGGGGCACAACACTTTCGGTCATCGACACCAGCCTGACGGTGGCCGACGAGTACGACATCCAGATCGCCATCCACACCGACACCTTGAACGAGTGCGGGTTCCTTGCCGACACGATCGCGGCGTTCAAGGGCCGGACGATCCACAGCTTTCACACCGAGGGTGCCGGCGGCGGGCACGCCCCGGACATCATCAAGATCGCCGGCGAGCCCAACGTCCTGCCGTCCAGCACCAACCCGACTCGGCCGTTCACCGTCAACACGATCGACGAGCACCTCGACATGCTGATGGTCTGCCATCACCTGTCGCGGAACATCCCCGAGGACGTGGCATTCGCCGAGAGCCGCATCCGCGCCGAGACGATCGGTGCCGAGGACGTGTTCCATGATCGCGGCATCATCAGCATGATGAGCTCGGACTCGCAGGCGATGGGCCGGATCGGCGAGGCCATCGTCCGCACCTGGCAGACCGCCCACAAGATGAAGGTGCAGTTCGGCCCAGCTGGCCGGCGACAGCAAGCGCAACGACAACGAGCGCGTCAAGCGATACGTCGCCAAGTACACGATCAATCCGGCGATCGCCCATGGCATTTCCCAGCACGTCGGCAGCATCGAGCCGGGCAAGCTGGCCGACCTGGTGATCTACGAGCCGGCATACTTCGGGGTCAAGCCGTTCTTGGTCTCGAAGGGGGGCCTGCTGGTCAACGCCCAGATGGGCGACCCGAACGCCAGCATCGCCACCCCGCAGCCGGTCTACATGCGTCCGCAGTTCGCGGCCTACGGGCGTGCTCTCTCGAAGTCGTGCCTGACGTTCGTCTCGAAGGCGTCGCTCAAGAACGGGATCGCCGAGCGGTATGGACTCGAGCGCGAAGCTGGTTGCCGTCGAGCACTGCCGCGACATCGGCAAGAAGGACATGCGGCGCAACGAGGCGACCCCCGAGATCCGGGTCGACGCGGACACATACCAGGTCTGGGTCGACGGCGAGAAGGTCAGCAGCGAGCCGCTCGACGGTTCTGCCGATGACCCAGCGATATTTCCTTTTCTAGAAGAGGTGCGGGGACTTGTGAACCTGTGCCTGCTTCAGATTGCCGACTCGGCGCTGCCGATCAGCGGATACACTCATTCGTGGGGTCTGGAGGGGGCGATCGCCCGAGGGCTGGTGCACGACGCCCTTAGCCTTGGAGCGCTGGACCGGCCGATGGCTTCGGACGTCGCTCGGGCCCGCTCGAGGGCGTGCTTCGTCGCTTGCGGCTGTCGCCGCGCCGTACAGGAGCTCCGGCCGATTTGCTGGTGCTGAACCAACTGGCCGACGTGTCGATCATGCCTCCATCGATCCGCACGGCCAGTCGTGAGATGGGCGAACAACTGATGGCGCTGGGCTCGACCTGGGCGTGGTGCACCGATGGACTGGCGCAGTTCCTGCGAACCTCCACTCGGCGAGGCCACGAGGGTGGCACCACTCGGTTGCTTTCGGGCTGCTCGGGGCGCTGGCCGGAGGCAGCCCTGAAGACGTACTGACGGCCTACCTGCACCAGGCGGCCCTCGGTATGATCGGCGCTGGCGTTCGCGCGATCCCCGTCGGCCATACCCACGGCCAGCAAGTGCTGGCCTACCTCCACGACGAAATCCGCAACCTGGCCGCGGATCTGGTCGATCGCGACCTGGAGACCGCTGGTGCCGGCTGTCCCTTCTATGAGATTCTCTGTGATGAGCAAACTCGACTTTATGCTCGAATGTTCCGCTCATGACCACTGGTCGGACGCGCGCGGTCTGGCCGCACGCCGTCCCGCCGCCGCCTCGCATTGGGGCGTGGCCTTCCACAAGGACCACGATCATCCCCACGATCACATGGGCCGGCCGGGCCCGGCCCGATACGCCGGGCCGTCGCGGCAGGTTTACACGATCGGTGTGGCCGGGCCGGTCGGCTCCGGCAAGACGGCCCTGGTCGAGGTGCTCTGCCGCGCCCTCTGGCCCGAGATCAACCTCGCGGTCATCACCAACGACATCTACACTCACGAAGACGCCGAGTTCCTCTCCCGCAGCGGGGCACTGCCTGTCGAGCGAATCGTCGGAGTGCAAACCGGCGGCTGCCCGCACACGGCCATCCGCGACGACGCCAGCGCCAACCTGAGCGCCGTCGCCAACTTTCAGCGCCAGATTCCCGGGCTCGAGCTCGTTCTGGTCGAGTCGGGCGGCGACAATCTCACTGCCGTCTTCTCGCGCGAGCTGGCCGACCGCTTCATCTTCGTCATCGACGTGGCCGAGGGAGACAAGATCCCGCGCAAGGGAGGGCCGGGCATCTGCAACAGCGATCTGCTGGTGATCAACAAGATCGATCTGGCTCCGCACGTCGGGGCCGACCTGGACGTGATGCGGCGCGACAGCCTAAAGATGCGGGGCGAGCGGCCGTTCCTGATGGTCAGCCTCCGGCAGAAGGAAGGAGTCGAGGAGGTGATCAAGTGGGTTCGCGAGCAATTCGCATCACGCGCGACGAGCTCCTGACGCCGCCCGAGTTCCGGGGAATTGCAGCCAAGCCGGAGCACCAGGCCGCCCGAGTCGGCGGCGCACGCGTCGAGCTGGTCAGCGTGAGCGACGAAACCCGCCTGGGGGCTTGCTACCAGCAGGTGCCTGTCCGCTTGATGCCGCCGTTTACCTTCGACTCGAGCCGGCGTCGTTGCTCTACCTAATCAACCTGACTGCCGGCTTGCTTGACGGCGATGGCCACTTGATCGAGATCGTGGCTCGGGCGGGCACCCGCGCCGTCGTGACCGGCCAATCGGCCACGCGTATCCACCCGGCAGTGGCCAGCTATGCCACCCAGCAATGGAACGTCAACGGTCGAGGACGACGCCTGCCTGGTGGTGCTGCCGGGCCCGACGATTCCGTTCCGCGGCAGCCGCTATCTTTCAGCACGGCCGCGTCAAGCTAGGCCTCCGCGGCACGTTTGATCTGGGGTGACATCTGGCTGGCCGGCCGTTACGACCGGGGCGCTCTATCCGAGCGATTCCAGTTCGAGCGGATCGTCCAGGACTTTTCGGTCCGCCGCGGCGGCCAGCTTGGTCTACCGGGACCGGTTTCGGTGGGACGGGCCCGTGGACCCACGGAGGAAATCGACTGGTACGTTGGCGGCGAGCTGGCCTCAGCCAGCTTATTCGTGGCCGGGCCAATGCCCGACGTGCTTCCTGAAGCCCATCCCGGTCTCTCGCGATCGGTTTTCCGCCTCGACGCCGGTGAGAGCTGTATCCGCTATTGCGGTCTCCCCGCGGCCGTAACGAGCGACCTGGTTTCGATGGCGCTCCGGCTGGCCGCAAGCTGGACAGAAGGGCCCGCTGCCCGCCCGTGGCTGCTCGCGTCGAACGGACTGGCCCCCAACCACTGGTTCTCGACCGCGGTGGGTCGATAAAGCGCGTACGCCGGCTTCGCCATCATGGAGAGTCGCACTTCGCCGTTCCGTGGGGCGAAGGGATACAGCGTCACGCCGACGGGGGTCAGAACTTGACGAGAAAGCTGACGCCGCCCGTCAACTGGCTGTGATCAGTGTGGGCGCCGTTGACGCCGAAAGCCGGCGCACCGGCAAAGTCGCCACGGACCTCGGGGCGAAACTCGAGCCATTTGAGGGGATGCCAGTTGAGGCCGGCCGTGACTTCAGAGTAATACGTGGCGACTCCGGTTCGAGTGCCCTTGACGTCATCGAACCATTCCGCACGACCGAGTACGTCGAGCGTCGGCGCGAGGTGAAATATGCCGATCGTGTACAGGCCATACCACGAGCCGGTTCCGAGCGGCGTGTTGGCGTCCCAGCCCATGTTGTTCTGGACGATCTGAGTGAACCTCTCGCTCCAGTTTTGCTGTAGTCGCAGCTCGACCATGTTGACGTAATCGCCCCCCAGGCCAGGCGCGGCAAAGATGGCGTTGGGACCGGAGTACACGGAAGCAGTCAGCCGCGTCCTCTTCTCGTCCGTCAGCCAGTAATTGACCTGACCGATGTAGCAGAACGAGCGTGAGCTGCGCTGCACGAAGAACGTGTTGGCACCGAGGGTCATCCCGTTCCAGATATCGAGTCGGTTGGAGACGTGCAAATCGGTCAGAAAGCCGGTAAAGGCACCGTCCTGGGAGTAGAAGAACTGGTAGTCGCTGGAGTAAAAGGGGCGGTAGGGGGCGAGGAACCCGTTGTAGCCGATGATTGTGTTCATCCGACCGATCTTGAAGTCCATCCCTCCCTCGGTAAGGATCGGCAGATGGGCCGATAGGTAAAGGTCTCGGAAGTCCTGACCGAAATGCGGATTGCCGGGAGGGAAGCCGATGCCGCCCTTCGGCGCGCCCAGGGCCGCGTCGGCACCAGCGAAATACCTCATCATGAACCCAAGATTGAACGTGTCTTGCTGGAGCGGCCTCTCGACGACCCATCCAATCTGATTGAGCAGGAACTCGTTACCGAAACGGTTCTGACGCGGCTGGACCGAGAGGATACCCGTGCCCGTCGACGCGCCGGTGTAGCCCCCCTCGACCCACCCGAATGTCCGGATGCCCGGGCCGTCCAACCAGTTCGCCAGACCCAGTACGTCCATCAGGGTCCGAACCTGTGAGACGGACGTCGGGCCCATCCTGAGCACCGCGGAGGCGCCGGCGATATCCTCGGTGAGCTCACCCGGCAGCGACTCTGCCTCTAGCCCGTATCCGAGGTTCAACGGCTCAGCGACAGGATCGTTGGTTACAGGCTGTGGGACCCCATCGCCGGGTTGCACGTCTTCCTGGGCCGGCTGCGGGACTGGCGGTGCAGGCTGCGGGTTTTCCTGACCTGGCTGTGGGACAACCACTCGCGGCGGCGGAATTGCCGGTCTAGGCTGCGGGATTTCCTCGGCGCGAGCGGAGACCGCCAGTGCGAAGAGCGCTGCCAGGAATCCGCCGAACAGGTGTTTCCAACTCATCACTACGAGTGTCCGGTGGCTACGATAAACGCGTGGGCATCCGAAATCCCAGTCGAACCGAGCGTGAGGTACGAATGGGTTGGAATCGTACGAGTAATCTCGGCTGAAACGAATCAGACGCTTTAGCTCGGCGGGGGGAAATTGGCATCCATGCGGGATATCCGGGCGCAGGCGTGAGCTAGAGAGACTCGTCAACACCTCGCGCGTTCCGATTGCCGCGATTATCCTGATCGAATGATCGGCAGGGTCAAGATCGACGCCAAAAAAGGCGACATAACCATCAAAGTCCGTGTATTGCTCGACAACATGCTTCACCTCTTCCTCTCCATTCAAACGATCCAATCCACAATACCGTCGCGGGGTCAGCCTTGAGGCCGAGTCGGCCCAGGTCTTATCCTTCGTGGAGTAGCTCAGGAAAACATCGTGCGTCTTACTCGGTTTTTCGCGCGTGGCAACCTCAACATCGCACGGCGTCGGTCTAGCTTCTCATCGACCCGGACGTAAGAACGCGCCGCATCGTCGCGCCCGGATTCCATGAGCCTACCAGAAAAGATGCGATCGCCCTGTCGCGCTTTTGCCTCAGCCACTTCGGTGCTTGGAATCGCTACTCTGGGACAGAACCCAGGCCCGATCCTCAGGTGCAAGCGACGTGGATTCAGGGAGCGGCGCGTCGTAGCGAAGGGTGCGTGCGTAACGGCCCAAGTCGTATACTCGGTCCACCAATACCGCGAGATCGATCAATATGTCTTCGTCGGGCTCGCGAAGCGGGATTGGTAGACGAGGTAAGGGGTCACGGACGGTCCAGCGATATAACTCTGCCAATGGCATCCTCGCGCCTCGCGCGACGATTGCGTAGTAGGCTCCCGGTTCGATCCGCTCCTTCATCGGCAGGGGCGCGCCACCGAGAAGCAGGTCGATTTCCACAACGTTCACACGCGCCGCATGCAGCTTGTCGCGCTTTTCCAGATAGATCTGACGCCCGTGCCCCCACTTGTTGATCGGGGAAAGGACCTCGACGGCCGTCACCAACTCCAGGTCGGGTAAGGCGCGGATCTCGACCCAGGTAACGCGAACTTCCTCCGGGTCGCGGTCGAGGATCTCGACCAGCTTCGGTTCGAGCGTGGTCGCCGGGGCGGTCGCCAAAGTGGCTCCAGAGCTCACCGCTCTCTTCTCGAAGCGGCCGACCAGGACATCTGGACGAAAGGAACGCGGCGGTTCCAGCGCCCAGGTTGCGACCTCGATCCGCTCGTCAACCCGCGCGATATAGGAATCCGGAAGCCGCGCGCCGAGTTCGTTGCGGATTTCAGCGATCAGGCCGTTATGAAAGTCGGGCCAAGCCGCTCGCATCTCGACGTAGGGATCCATCCCCGGAAATGGTCCCGCCATGTTCGCCCTCCCGGTCAGCGCGTGTCGAGACGGAGACGGATTTGGCCAGGAGTGACGCCCGGCAACCGGCTTTGAGAACTCGACATACTCCACTTTAACCACTCGCGGGTCCTCACGACAGATTCATCACGGATCGGATCGGGAAAACGCGAGGTCCCCCGACCAGGCATCGTCCTGCCCGAAAATCAGCAGCGGCCAGCCCAATCCACGATGGCGGCCCTCACGGAAGGCGACAGGCGGCGCCAGCTCGCGGTGGAACTTCCGCTTCTCGCGGTGATCGGGATCGCGGTAAATCTTGTAGCTTTCCGCCTCGTTCGTATGGAGCTCCAGCAACCTGTCGCGCATGCGCTTGGCAGCGTCTTGCGCGCCGGAGCCCGGCTCCTGGGCACGATCTCGATCTTGATCCTGACCCAGACCAAGCACAACGGGGAGTAACAGCAGACGGGGCTTCGCGGGGTCAGCCTTTGTTTTTTGTTTTCGCTCGTGCCAGCGGGGCTTCGCGGGGTCAGCCTTTGTTTTTTGTTTTCGCTCGTGCCAGTATCCACCGGACGAGGGGCTTCGCGGGGTCAGGGGCTTCGCGGGGTCAGCCTTTGTTTTCCGGGGCTTCGCGGGGTCAGCCTTCGGGGCTTCGCGGGGTCCGGGGCTTCGCGGGGTCAGCCTTTGTTTTTTGTTTTCGCTCGTGCCAGTATCCACCGGACGAGGGGCTTCGCGGGGTCAGGGGCTTCGCGGGGTCAGCCTAGGGGCTTCGCTGGGTCAGCCTTTGTTTTTTGTTTTCGGTCGTGCCGGTATCCATCGGACGGAAGCGAACGCGCGATCAAAGTCATGCTGAATCACGCTTGGCTCAGCCCCAGCCAAAGTGCCGCAATTAGGTATGGTGTCCCCGGAACCACGGAACCCAGCCAAAGTGCGGCAATTAGGTATGATGTCCCCGGAACCCCCGAGGTGATGCGCGACGTTGATCTGTTCGTGGGAGTTGCCAGCGTAGGCAATGATCCCACCAGTATCCACGGCGGCCCGGATACCCGCCATGCTGACTACGAGCAAAATCGATCACTCAAGCCGATGACCGTTGGCACGGTCAGCCGCAGTCGTGGTGTTGCCGGCGCTCGTATCGTCGAGCCCATTCGCGCCGAATTCGAGCTCGATCACTTGGTCGATGAGGTCGACGTCCGCCGCCGAACCCAGCGAGACGGCCGCCGTGCCTGCAGCGTTATCACCATCGCTCACGTTCAGACTGGGGGTGGTCGCGGTGCTCGGGTTGGTTGGCCGGTTCGAGGTGACGTCGAGACTCGAGACAGGCGCGATGCCGGAGCCAGGCGTGAGAGGACCCACGCCGATCAAAGGCGGCGGAAGGTTGAGCAGGGCGAACGATGCCGGCGTGGCTCCGGCGGCGGTCGCGGTCACGCTGTACGACCCGACCGTGCCGTTGGCCGTGGCGGCGACTGTGACGATACCCCCGCTGATGGCAACGGTCGTTGCCGACAGTGTGGCGGAGGCACCCGCGGTCGGCGCAGCAAAGGTCACAACTCCGCCGTCGACTGGCTCGCCAGGGTTGTTGGGGGCGACCGTCAGTTCCAGGGAATTCTTGAACGCGGAATTGATCAGCGCGTGCTGCGGAGTGCTTTGCAGGAGGGAGGTCAACGTGAACCCTTGGCTCTCGAAGGCGCCGATGTCGACTGCGCCAACGCGCCCCTTGCCGCGCTGGTCGGTCGTGGGCACGGTCACGCCTGGGATGTTGGCGGCCCCGGCGTTGATCGCGGGACTGCCGGGGAGCAAGGCAATGGTCTGGGTCGGCCCACCATTGTTGGCAAGACCCGTGGCCAGGAGGGGGTTGGCCACGCCGACCTGGTTGCCGAGCAGGCCATTGGCCAAGCCCCCGGCGCTGCCGGTGCCGACCAGGTTGTAAGTGCCGGAGATGTTGCCGTCGATCTGGTCGGGCATCGCGACGCTGTTGGCGTCGATGTTGTTCAGTGCGATGAGGGTGTTGTCGAGCGTGGCCGAACCGGCGTTGTAGACACCACCGCCCAGGAAGCCCGTCGAGTTGCTGGCGATGGTGACGTTCGTAAACGTGGCCGTGCCGAAGTTGGAGACGCCGCCGCCGTACGCCACCCCGTCCTGGCTTGACGCCGAGTTCAGGGTGATGGTGTCGTTGATCAGCGTGGCCGTGCCGTCATGCTCAACCCCGCCGCCGTACGCCGGCGCGTTCTCGGCTACCGACCCGTTCAGCGCGATCGTGTTGCCGATCAAGGTGATCGTCTCCATGGCCACGTTGAAAACGCCGCCGCCGGCCATCGCAAAATTCTGGGTGATGCTGTCGCTCGTGAGCGTAGCCGAGCGGTGGTTGAAAACGCCGCCGCCCAACTGGATCGCCGAGTTCAGGGTGATGGTGTCGCACAAGAGCGTAGCCGTACCGGCGTTGAAAACTCCGCCGCCGTCGAGCGTCGCCGAGTTCTTGACGATGATGTCGCGAGTGACCGCGACCGTGCCGGCGTTGAAAATGCCGCCGCCGTTCAACGCATTCCCATCGGTAATCGTTAGCCCGCTAATACTCGCGGTCACGCCCGAGCCCACGGTGAACACGCTGAAATTCGACGACGTTCCGCCCCCCCGGATCGTCAGCACCGACGCCCCGGGGCCGACGATCGATTCGGGCGTCACGGTGTTACTCAGCGTCAATCCGCTCCCCGGAGCGATCGTCCAGACACCGCCCCTGTAGCCAGCGTCGGTACTGGGGATGGTGAAAGTGATGGTATTGGGAGTCGCCTTTGTGGCGGCGGGGTTCGCATTGATGCTGACGTTGGCCCAGCCCACTGCCGCGCGGAGAGTGCCGCGATCGTCCGAACCTGTCGTGCTATTGACCACGTAAGTCGAGCTGGCCTCGTAGGCCCCAATGTCGGGCGCCGAGCCGGCGGCCAGGCCAGCCGGACCTCGAAGCGCACCGCGCTCGTCGGTGGTGGGCACGGTGACGCCAAGAATGGTCACCGACGCGGCGTCGATTGCGGGACTGCCGGGGAGCAAGGCGATCGTCTGGGTCGGACCATCATTATCAGCGAGGCCGGCCGCGAGGCCCGGACTGACCACGCCGACCAGGTTGCCGAGAAGGCCGCTCGCCAACCCGCCGGCGCTGCCAGCGCCGATCAAGTTGTGCGTGCCAGAGACGCTTCCGTCGATCTGGTCAGGCACCGGAGCGCTGCCCGCGCCGGTGTTCAAGACCACGATGGTGTTGTCGAGCGTCGCCATGCCGGAGTTGGAGACGCCGCCGCCGGAGCCTCCCGCCGAGTTCAGGGCGTTGGTCACGTTGATGAGCGTGGCCGTGCCCGAGTTGTAAATGCCGCCGCCGTAGAAGCCCGCCGAGTTGCCGGCGATGGTGACGTTGGTGAGCGTGGCCGTGCCCAGGTTGTAGACGCCGCCGCCATCGGTGCTGGCCGAATTCTGTGCGAAGGTGTCGTTCGTGAGCGTGGCCATCCCGTCGTTGTACACACCGGCGCCAACCGCCCCCGAGTTGGCTGCGACGGTATCATTAGTCAATGTGAGCGTGCCGTCGTTGTGGACTCCGCCGCCGGTCGGGGATTTCCCGTCGGTGATTGTCAGTCCGGAAATGCTCGCGATCCCGCCGGCACTCACGGTGAATATCGTGAAGTTGGGCGACCCAAGCGGTTCCACTGCCAGCAACGACGCCCCTGGGCCGATGATCGTCACGTTCGAGCTGATCGTCAGGCCGCTCTTCAACTGGATCGTGCCTGTGACACTGGGGGAGAATGTGATGGTCGGGGGTCCGACCAGGGTCGGGGCGTCGGCGAGCGACGCGGCATAGGCCAGCGCTTCGCGCAGGCTGGTGAGACCGTCAAACGGGTTCACCGTGTCGGATGCAGTCGTGACCTCCAGGCTGGGCCCCTCGACATTCGACAAGCTGAGCGACGCCGGCGAGCCCTCGGTGGTTGTCGCGATGACGACGTACTGCCCTAGCGTGCTGTTCGCCACGGCCGTGACGCTGGCGGTGCCGCCCACGATGTTCGCGGTCGTGGCTGAGAGAGAGGCTGAGGCGCCCGATCGGGGCGCTGCGAAGCTGACAATGCCGCCATTGACCGGCTCGACCTGGTTTTTCGCGGCGACGGTGACTGCCAGGGCATTTGGGAACGCGGTCGTGAAGGGTGTAGACTGAGGCGTGCTGTTTGCAACGGGGGTCAACCTAAACCCCTGGCTCTCGAAGGAGCCGATGTCGACGCCGCCGACCCGCGCTTCACCGCGCTGGTCCGTGGTCGGAATCATCACGCCCGAGATGATCGCGACTCCGGCGTCTATGGCCGGACTGCCCGGCAGCAGCGCCATGGTCGGGGTTGGCCCGCCATAATTGCCCAGCGAGGCGAAGAGCGGGTTGCCCATGCGGGAGTTGGTGAAGTGGGCGAGTTCGCTGCCGTCACCGATCAGATCGTGGCTGCCCTTGAGAGTCGACGTGTTGTCGATATCACCGCCCGTGGTGCTGGTTGCCACGATGGTGTTATCAAGTGTCACCGAGCCGGAATTCGAGAGCCCGCCGCCGGCAGTTGCCGCGTTGCCGGCGATGGTGTCGTCGATCAGCGTTGCCGTTGCGTAGTTGGAAATGCCGCCGCCGAGGAACGCGGAGTTATCGGCGAACGTGTCGCTCGTGAGTGTTGCCGTTCCGTGGCTGGAGAGACCGCCGCCGTCGATCGACGCCGTGTTATCGGCCACGGTGTCGCCTGTCAGCGCCAGCGTGCCGTTATTCAACACGCCGCCGCCTTCCGTCGAATGTCCGCCGGTAATCGTCAGCCCTGAGATACTGGCGGTCACGCCGGAATCGACGGTGAACACGCTGAAACTCGAGCTCGGCCCGCCGCCCTCGACTTCCAGAAACTTCGTGTCGCCGGTGATGATCACATTCGCACTCAGGACGAGGCCGCTCTTCAGGTCGATCGTGCCAGTCACGTTCGATCCGAATTGAATCGTGGCATACGGGTTCGCGTCCGCCTGTGTGATGCAGTAGGGCAGGTCACCGGAGAGCCCGGACCCGCTGCCTGAATTGCCGATGCCCGTGACGGTGTACAGTGCACCGTTGGCCAATGAGAACGACGCCGTCGAGCTCTCGGTGGTCGTCGCCGTGACGTGATACGAACCCGTCGTGCCGTTGGCTGCGGCCGTGACGTCGACGGTTCCCAGGGCGATGGTCGCAGTCGTGGCCGAAAGGGTGGCCAGGGATCCGGAGGTCGGCGCCGCGAAGCTCACCACACCACCGTTAACCGGCTCGTGTGGATTGTTGGCGGTCACGGTGATGGCGAGGGGGTTCGTGAAGGCGTGGTTCAGATAGGTCGTCTGCGGCGTACTCGCGACGACGGGCGTTAAAGTGAATCCCTGGCTCTCGAACGCACCGATGTCGATATTGTGGAGCCGCGCTTCACCGCGCTGGTCGGCAACTGGCGGCGTGCGTCCCTCAATACTCCCCCCGTGGTCGATGGCCGGACTACCCGGCAAGAGGGCCATGGTCTCTGTAGGACCGCCGTAATTCCCCAGTGGGGCGAGTAGCGGGTTAACACCCACAAGATTGCCGCCCACGCCGTTGCTGAAACCGCCGGAGCTGGTTGCGTCGTCGATCAGGTTGTTGGTGCCGAGGATACCCGCGTTGCTCGAGATATCACCGCCCTGGGTGCTGTTGGCCACGATCGTGTTGTAAAGTACGAGGGAGCCGTTGTTGACATTGTAGATACCGCCGCCGCCGTTCGGCCCCGCCCAGTTGCCGGCGAAGGTATCGTTGATCAAAGTCGCCTCGCCGGTGTTGGCGAGGCCGCCTCCGACGCCCGCCGGCGCCGAGTTGGCGGCGAAGGTATCGTTGACGAGTGCGGCGAAGGTGGCGTTGAAAACTGCCCCGCCGAACGGCGATTCATTCTGGGTGAACGTGTCGTCGGTGAGCGTGAGGAGCTTGCCGTCGTTGGAAACGCCGCCGCCGGCGTCTGGAGAATACCCATTGGCGATCGTCAGGCCCGCGATGCTCGCGGTCACGCCCGACTCCACGGTGAACACGCTGGTATCTGTGTCCGCCCCTTCAATCGTCACCGAGTTCCCGACGCCGGTGATCGACACGTTCGCACGCAGGTCAAAGCCGGTGTTTGTGAGAATCGTGCCGGCGAGGCCGGAGGCGAACTGGATCGAGCTGTTGGGGTTCTCGTTCGCCTGGGTAATGCAGTAGAGCAGGTCGCCGTCCCAGCCGGCGCCAAGGCCCGAATCGGTGGTGCTGTCGACAGTGTAAAGGTTTCCCGACAGCAACCGACGATCCTCGAGCAGCTCCAAGCGGGGTTTCCGGTTCCACCGCAGGGCGGCCCGTGGTCCCGATGTGATCTTCCTATTCCGCCCAAACCGCGAACCGTCGCCGGTGTTCGTCTGCTTGAGGCGCAGCATGATCGTTCTCCCTTCGGGCAACTCGTCGGTTCAGAATTCGTCGATGTGAATTCCAGGACGCTGTGATCGAATGGCAGGGGCCGGTGCCCCCGCATCGCGCTGCGTGATCTGCGTCCCGGCGGCGGTCATTGACGGCCGCCGGGTGTCGAAGATCAGGCAGGCTGGTAAACCTTGAGCGTCTGCCCAGCAATGGAGACGTTTTGCGGGTCCGAGAACCAGACCGTGATGGTCATCGAGTGTCCCGAGGGCAGTGGCGCGCTCGAGCCGATGGTGAACTGAATGACCGGCAGGCCGCCGCTTATCGTTCCCACGGTGCCCATCGTGCTGCTGCCCAGGCCAACCCCTGTCGGGAGCCCCGAGAAGACCACGTCAAACGTTCCCATGAGTGACGTGCTGCCCGTGTTGGTCAGGGTCAGTGTCTGCTGATACTGCCCCTTATGGCCGTCGTTTGTCGTGTCGAGGAGCACCGACGACTGTGTCGGCGCAAGCTGTCCGCTGACGTCTGTCGCCACGTCGGCCTCGCCGGTGGCCGTGGCGCTGCGGCCTGTGGGGGCGTGTGTCAACTTGATCACCGGATCAAAAAACCCGGATTTCTGGTAGGTGTGGTTCCCGCTGACCACCAGGCTGCCGGACAGCACCGACACGGTCCCCGTCGTGGCCGCCGTGCCGTCTCCCCAGTTGATCGACGCCGTGTAGCTGGTCGGACTAAAAAACAGGAGGCTCGGGTCGTTGAACGATGCGACCTGGATCGTCCCGGTGGCGACGTTCGGGAATGCCTGCACCTTGGTGGCCGAGTTCACAGTGATGGTGCCGGCAGCGGTGTTCGTGAGCTGGAACGACGCGGCCGGAACCCCAGAGCTGGACGGAAGGCTCGCCGAGACAGTGAACGAGCCGGTCGTGCTGTTGGCGATGAACGCGGGAGCCGTCGCCACGCCGTTGGCATTGGTCGTCGCGGTCACGGACGTGACGTTGCCCGTGAACGTTCCCCCGGGCTTGCCGGCCGGCGTCGTGACGCTGAACGTCACCACCAGGCCGGGGACCGGATTGCCAGAACTGTCTTTCGAGACCACCTGGAAATCGGTGCGGAAGGTGCCGTCGATCGGTGCCGATTGCGCATTGCCGGCCGTGATGGTGAGCTGCGACGGGGCACCATGGGGTTTGATGGTCTCGGTGCCGTTAACGAACTTGAATGTGTAGTTCGTGGCGGAGAGCGTCCCCTGGGACACCTTGATCGGATACGTCCCCGCGGGCTGCGTGGCCGCGGTCAAGGCCCCGAACGCAGCGGTCCCCTTGACGACCGACTGGCTATCGTGGTTGACGAAGCCGGTGGTGGTGTCCGAGGGCGCCGGCAAGGAGGTCTGATCGTGAATGACCTGCATGTTATTGGCCGTGACGGTCAAAACCGCCGGGGTGACCGTCAGGTTCGCCAGCGCGATGGACACGGCGGCGCGGTCAACTGCGTTGAAGACGGCTTGGATATCGTTCGCAAAGGTCCCGGCACCGAAGGCGGCGAGGGAGAGGGTCACCGTCGCCACGCCCTGGTTGTTGGTCGTCGCCTGTGCGGAGGCGTACGGCTTCGCGAAGTCGAAGATAACGGGCTTGCCCGGGAGCGGATTGCCATTTTCGGTCAAGGTCGCGTTCAGAGTGACGCTCCCGCCGTAGGTGCCCGTCACGCTCGGAAGCGAGAGGAACGGCACGTGCGCCTGAGTGTATTCATAAGCGCCGATGTCGGTGAACCCGATGAAGCTCCGGACGAACCCGGTGCCGCGCTGGTCGGTGGTCAGGGGCTTGCCCGACACCGGGTCGACGGCCAGCGTGGCGCTTCCGGCGGCAATCGCCGGACTGCCAGGCAAAAGCGCCACCGTCTGGGTGGGTCCGCCGTTATTAGCGAGCGGGCCGAGATCGGTGATGGCGACACCGACCTGGTTGCCGGCCACGCCGTTGGCCAGGCCGCCAGAGCCGCCGACGCCGAACAGATTGTAAGAGCTTTCCGCCGCGAGTGTCCCGGCGACGTCGTCGGGATTCGTTGTGTCGAAGGGACTGAAGACGCCCAGAACACCGGTCTGGAGGGTGTCGTCGATGTTGCCGGCAACAAGTGAGTTGTTCAGCGTGACTTTGGGCGTCGAGACATCGATGCCGGCACCGACGGCACTCCCCCAAGACTGGGGACTGCTCAGGCCACCCCAACCTGCGAAGGCGTCGTTGAACGCGACGGTCGCGTCCGTGAGCTTTACGGTCCCCGCGTTGGCGTCGAGGCCGCCGCCTGCACCGCCGCCGGGCGAACCGCCCTGGCCGGTGGTGCCAGCCACGGCGCTAGTCAGACCGCCGCCGTCCGGGCCGGGCAGGCCCCCGATGCCGGCAAGACCTCCGCTCGCCGAGCAGTCCGCGATGGTGGAATTCACGAATGCGAACGTGGTACCGTCGGTGGTAGAGTCGGTGAAGACCGCGCCGCCGTTGCCGTCGTTCCCGTTACCGCCGGAGCCGCCGTCACCGCCGATGCCCTCAATGCCGTTGAAGAGGACCAGGTGCTCACCGTACCAACTAGCCCAGCCATTACCACCTTGGCCACCCGGGCCTCCCGGCCCCCCCGCACCGCCTCTGGCGACGTCGGCCGAGAACGTGGAGCTGGAGATCTCGATCGAACCAGAGGCCTGGTAAAGGCCGCCGCCCTGACCAATTCCCCCGGTGCCACCGTCTCCTCCGTGCCCGCCGTTCCCACCAGAACCGGAATCATCAAAACGGTAGTCGCCGTTCCCGCCGGTCCCACCGATCCCACCGTTCCCGCCGTTCCCGCCCACAGCGGCATTGCCAACGAAGGCGGTGCCGGTCAATGTGACTCTGCCGGAGCCGACGTAGATTCCGCCCCCCTGTGCCTGCCCCCCGTTCCCTCCCACCTGTCCCGAACCGCCCTCCTTTCCCGGCACACTATCATACGTGCCGTTCGCACCCCGTGAGCCCTGGGAGCCCTGGGTGCCCATGCCCCCGAGTGCCTGATTCTGCGAGAAGGTGGTCGCGCCCTCGACCACGACCACGGCACCGCCGTCGACATAGAGCCCACCCCCCTCGGCGCTGCCGTTTGGGCCACCACCCTGGGCCACGTTCCCTGAGACATGCACGTCATCGAGGGTCAAATGCCCCCCTTCGGCGGCCAACGGGCTTCGCGGGGTCAGCCTTTGTTTTTGGTTTTTGGGTCGTGCAGGTATCCGCCGGACGGAAACGAACGCGCGATCAAAGTCATGCTCCAGGACCAGCGGGGGACGCGCACGGTCGCGATTTTTGGCCTCTGAACGCGGATGACGGTCTGATCGCGCACTCGCGCAAGAAGATGGGGAACGGAGAGTCCCGTGGTGCTCCAGGGTCAATCACCGAGCCAACTCTCACCCGGACCGCAACAGATCGACGATCTTCCTCCCTCGACTTCATTCCTTGTCATTCTCCGCCTTCGCCGGCGGGGCCGCGTCGAACTGGATCATCGCTTTCGCTTCCTTGTAGGCCAGCCACAGGATCAGGTCGTCGTAGTAGGTACCATTGGCAAACGGATTCTGCTCGTCTTTCGGCAGCGGCTTCATCTGCGCCGCGGCCGCGATGGCGATATTGCGGGCCTCGTCGGGCTTTCCTTGTCGGAACAGGCTCATCGCCCGGTAGAACGCCGCAATTCCGTTCGCCATGGGGTTGTTCGGGCCAGCCTTTGCGGCGCCGAGCAGCGCCTCCTGGGCGGCAGCGTCGTTGCCGCTGCGGTATTCCGCCATGCCGAGGGCCAGTAGTCGCCACTCCGCCCCCTCTCCACCCTTTCCGAGCTCCACCCCCTTGCGAGCGAGGGCCAGGGCCGCGTCGAGCTCCTCCTTGTTGGCGGAAGGAACGATGCTGCACGCCTTGGCCGCTGGCTCGGCCCTCCACGCAATCGTTGGTGTCCTTGGCGAACGCGCGGATCCGCTCCAGAGTGGAAGCAAGCTCCTTTTCCTGTCCGAACCACGCCTGAAGAGCGGCCAGCTTCAGAGAGAGCAACGTGTCCTTCGGATTGGCGGCGGACGCCTTCGCCAGATAGGGGACGCCCTCGCGCGTGCGACCGGCCGACTGATAGGCCGTGGCGAGCTTGGTCAACAAGGAGTCGGCCGCCTGTTCGGTAACCGCCTTGCGATATTCGGCGATGGCCCGCTCCCAATCCTTTTCGGCCGCGTACAGATCTCCGAGGCCTACAGCCGCTTGCGGGTGATGCTTGGCCAGTCTGTCGAGAGCCTGCTGGTCGCCGATCACATGATAGGCCGCGGCGAGTCTCGCCCACGGATCGGTGAGCTGCCTGGCCACGAAGCGGGCAAAAGCGGCCGAGTCTCCGCTCAAGGACAGCCGGAATCGGCCGAGGTTTGCTCCGACGCCATCCCATTCCGGGAATTGCATCTGGAAGGTCAACGTCGTGCCCGCTGCGAGGGCGACGGGCTTTGACATCGACCAGACCGCCGTACAATTTCCTCCCTCGCCGCTGGCGCCGATATTCCAGTGTCCACCCGCTGTCATCGGATACCCTGGTATCTCGTGGTCGGCGCAAGCATTGGCAAACTGTAGCCTGATGGGATCTTTTCGATCCCGTGAGGCGGCGGTCACGTTCCAGAAAGTCTGAGCGAAGCTGCCCCCCGAGTGCGGCCGGGACCATTTCCGGGCAGCGAGGGGTGCGTGAGCGCTTCGAGGCGAATGGCAGTGAGATCGATGTCGGTCGCAACGGTCAAAACGACACGATAGCGATCGTTCAGGGGATTGGCGCCGCTGGCGAGGATCGAGTGATCGGGAAGTATGGACAGGGCGGCGCCCAGGCTCTGATTTGGCTTCGACCGGCTCGAGGATGGTCCACCACGCACGGTTGTCGATCAGCAGCAGGTCAGTCAGCTCCGCGGCCCAGGTGGAATTCTCCGGTTCCTGCGCCAGCTTCTGTTCCAGCAACAGGCGGGCTTTCGTCCTCGCCTCGTCGGCCAGGGCCGCATTGCCTTGCGCGGCAAAGCGTCGGGCCCGCGCCACAGCCAGAGCGATCTGCACGCGCACGTCGTTGAGGGTCAGTTTTTCAAGTTCTTCGAGCGCTTCGTGCAGCCGCGAGTGCCCGGACAACATCCGGATGCGGTTCTGGAAATCGGCGTTCGATTGCAGCAGGCGTCGCAGTTCTTCGGCGGCTCGGACGGGAGCGTTCCAGACGCTCGGCGCGGCGGACCAGAAGACGCTGCCGCGGGTTCCTCCAGCCACCAATTGCTTGCCGTCGGGGGAAAACGCCAGCGTGAGCACTTGACCCAGCTCGATGCTGCCGGGATCCAGTTGCATCAGTTGCGCGCCGCGTCTGGACGTTCCAGAGGCGGACCGTCTGGTCGCTGCCGCCCGACGCCAGGGTGCGACCATCCGGCGAAAACACAAGGGCGAGCACCGCACTGGAATGTCCCTCGAGTGTTTCCAGCAGTTTTCCGCTCGCGACGTCCCACAACGGCACGCTGCCGCCAGAACTGGCCACGGCCAGGGTCTTGCCGTCCGGCGAAAAGGCCACACCCTCGACCATGCGCCGTGCCGATTGACCGCTGGCCAGCATCTCCGGCGGCTCGGGATTCTGGAGCGTCTGCGCCCTTTCCCAGGTCGCGGTGGACCAAAGGATCGCCGTCCCGTCGCGGCTGCCGCTGGCCAAGAGTCCCGGCGCGCCGGATCCTTCGAGAAGTCGAGAGAAAGACAGAATCCCGTGTGTCCATCCAGGCGGCGGATCAGCCGGCCTTTGGCGACCTCCCAGACCTTGAGCGGACAGGGAGAACCTCCTGGATCAATCCACCCCTTGGGGCCGAAACCGGCGGCCAGGTACTTCCCATCGGGCGAAAACGCCAGCGCACCGACGATCCGAGTGTCTTTGCGAGTGTCTTTGTCGCCCAGGAAGTCGGGCAGATCGGTCGCTCCCGGCAATCGCGCGAGCTCTGTTCCGGCGTCGATGTCCCACAGCGCAACATGGGAAACGTCGGCTTGCCCGCCGTACCCGACAGCCAGTAGACGGTTGTCGGTGGGCGAGAATGCCACGCTGAAGATGGCGCTGTTGTCGCCGGCCGGCAGTTCCCGCACGAGTCGTCCTGTGGCGGCGTCCCACAGACGTACGCGATTGCCGCTCGCGCATGCGATCCAGTGGCCATCGGACGAAAAACGTGTCACGAACGACCAACCTTGAGATCGACCTTCCAGTTGTTGAATGGCCGCGCCGCCATTTTCCAGGTCCCAGACTCTGGCTGTTTTGTCGTCGCTGGTCGTGATGAGCCGCTTGCAATCGATCGAAAAACGGACGGCTGTGATCGCCCCTCGATGGCCCTTGAGTGTCACGAGCGCCGCGCTCTTCCGAGCGAGCTTCTGCGCGTCCTGCCAGATCTTGATCGTCCCTTCGGTATCGGCCGTGGCCAGTTTCGCGCCGTCGCTGGAGAAGGCTATCGCCCCGATGGACGACGCGTGAGCGGACTCATCCTGCGCGATCAAGCGGCCTGTGGTTGTGTCGAAAACGTGCAAATCTCCCTGCATGATATGGCCGACAGCGAGCCGCTGGCCATCCGGACTCAACGCCGACCCAACCAACGTGCCATTGAAACCAGCATCCCTGGCCAGCGGAGTCACCTTCTTCGCAGTTTCATCCAGGCGGAAGATCGAGAATTTTGTGTCATGGAAGCCGTGGCCGACGACCGCCAGCGTCAGACCATCGGCCGACAGAGCCAGACTGCGTCTGGAGCGGCCATGCGACTCGCCGCCGAATTTCCGATTGACGGTTGCGATCACCTCGCCCTTCACGGCGCTCAACCACCGAATCTTGTCGTCGACGATGACCAACCTGGCGCTGTCCGGGGAGAAGATGAGACGGCGGAACGGATCATCGGCGGAGTCAATCTGGCAAGTCTCATTGCCCGTGGAGGTGTCAAATACGCGCACCTTGCTGGCTTCAGCCAGCGCGGCCAGCCGTCCGTCGGGCGACAAGACGCGGAGTTGAGCGCTGGGGCCGCCGGGCAGGTTCCGGCGGCTCGCTTGAATTTCGACCTGAGAGCCCAACTCCCAACGCCTCACCTGGCCGTTCTCATCCAGCGTCACGAGTTGATCATCCAGGGTGAAAACACCGCTGACGACGGGGACCTCATGTCCCGAGAAAACCGCGGCACTGTGATCCGGAAGATGCTGGTAGTAGTGCCACTCAAAGCCGCGCAGGTCGGGCTTGGAGGCAGCGGCGTTGCGATCGGGAATGTGTCTCGCCAAGAGGACGCGCAGTTGCTCAGCCGTCGTTCGATCGTCTCTCCACAAAAACGGGGCCAGTTGCATATCGGTCGTATACTGAAGCTTGCGGCCGGCTTCCTCTTCGGTTCGAGCCAACCCCTCGGCGGTCAGGGCCCTTGTTTTCTCGGATTCCACAATCTTGAGGGCTTTTTCCGTATCCTTGCGAGATTCCTCGGCTTCTTGCGCGTTATGCTTGGCCTTTCCCTCATTCGTGTTCGCGTCTGCCTCAGCCTGCATGGCGCGTCGCATCTGCCAGAGGCTAGCGCTCGAATCCCGCCAGCAACACCAGCGCGATGATGCCGCTTGCCGCGAGCAGCATCCGCCGCCTTTGGCGCTGCTCGGCCGTCCGCCTATCGGCCTCGCGGGCGTCTGCCTCGGCCTGGACCCGCTCCAGCTCAGCCCGCCGCGCCCGCTCATCGGCCGCCGCCCGCAAGCCGGCCACCGCCTCGGCGACCGCCCCCGCGTCCGCCGGCCGATCCCCGGGCTCGAACGCCAGGCACTGTTTGCAGAGCGCCACCAGCTCTGGCTCTGCGCCCGCAGCGTCGAGCCGGGCGAAGCAGTCTTCCAGCTTGCCGCGCACCGCCTGCACCCGCACCGACTCGAAGGACTCGCCGACATAGGGCGGCTGGCCCGTCAGGATCACCGCCAGGATTGCCCCCAGGCCGAACACGTCGGAGCGCTCGTCGACCTTCTCGATCTCCCCGAGTGCCTGCTCCGGCGGGATGAACGCCGGCGTGCCGACCAAGCTGCCGGCCTGGGTGTGCGACCCGGACGGCGGGGCGGGGCTGACCTGCGTCCACGCCTGCGTCTCATCCGTTGACAGCGCCTCCGCTGCGCCCGGGCTTCCCTGGCCGAGGACCTTGGACAGCCCCCAGTCCATCACCTGGACCTCGCCGAAGGCGCCGACCATCACGTTGGCGGGTTTGAGGTCACGATGAATGACGCGGTGGGCGTGCGCGTAGCCCACGGCCTGGCAGACGGCCTCGAAGATGGCCAGGCCGCCTGCGGCGGGTCCGCGACCGGCCGACGGGTCAAGCCGGTATTTCAGGATCGTCTCGAGCGTGCTCCCCTTGATGAGCTTCATCGCCAGGAAGGGCCGGCCATCGGCGAGGGTGCCGACCTGATGCACGGCCGGGATGCCGGGGTGCTGCAACTGGCCCGTGATCCGTGCCTCAGTGAGGAAGCGCTGGGCCGGTACCGAATCGGGCGCGTAGCGCTCGGAGAGCAGCTTGACGGCGACATCACGATTGAGCGCGGTGTCGCGGGCGCGGTAGACGACGCCCATGCCGCCGCGGCCGATCTCGTCTTGCAGCTCGTAGCCCGGCGGGCTGGGAGGAGTGGCAGTCGGCTCTGCGACGGTCGCGCCGAGAGGTACCGAGGCGCGTGTCAAGTGTTCCGCCATGGCATTCCCTCCCGCGCTCGCCAGGCAGCCTGAACCTTGACATGATCGGGACGGATCAAAATCCGTGGGGACGCCCTTTTTCCCGATCCAGGAATGGGACCTCACCGCTTCTCGCCAGTCGGTCGGCAGCATTACCGCATGGCGAGTGGCAGGCTCCGCAACTTTGCCACATCATAGACTCACGAGGGCCTTCACCGAAAGACTCGCCAGGTTCAAACTGCAGGCGTCACGCCATCAAAGTACCGGTGTTGAGTCGAGTGATCCCGATGACTCGGAAGAGAGCACATCGCTGTGCTCCCGGGCAATATTCTCGTATTCTTCTTTTTTCTTCTCCGGCAGAAACGAGCGGTCAATCAATCCAATCGATGGTTCAAGGGCCCTGACCTGAGCAGCTACGATCCTTTGCACAGCCCGTTTCGGAAGTTCACAGTACGCTCCAAAATCAAACCAGTCACGCCGTGTGAAGTTCCGGGTTCTCCCTCCCATTGGCAATGCAAGACTGTCGTCGTCAGTCATCATTAATTGTGTACATACTAAATCATAAGCAGGCGATAACATTCGTGTTGCGTCAGGTAGTGTGAGCAAGGAAAAGTTCTTGAGGTGCATGTCTCCATTGGCGATCCACCAGCCGAATAGCATGAGGCGGTAGAGCTTGCTGATTTCGATCAGCGGCTCGCTTGCGTATTTTCTCAGAATGCGAACGCACATCTCTGCGGACCCTTCGTATTTCTCGTTGAGCGGCTTTTCACTCAATTGACAGAAATCCTCAACGTGCAGCTTGGTGCCCTGGTCCAGCCGGTCAAAGCGCTTGACGATGTATGTGAGCGCTCCATCCTTCAGGCGAATCAGGCCGAATGGAGGTGTCTCGATCCCAACGACAGATGCGAGGCGCATGCTGACATGTTCATCCTGAGGCAATGCCGTATATCTCGACGGCTCTGGCTTTAAGATATACCGGCCCCCGGTTTCGGCAACTTCCAGCCTTGCCCTGTCAGGCGAGAGCCGCAGCGAGATTTTCTCCTGGACGCCAGAAATAGACATTTTGCCAGCCATCTGCGCAGCCACAGCGTACAGCTCGCTGAGTTCGAGGTCGAGCGTAGGCAGCACGCTCGTGCCGAAGAGCCGTTCGAGGCACCCTCGGTGATATTCCACGTTGCCCGCGGTCTTTTCCAAACAGATCAGGCAGGCTGTCATGGCTGACCTTCTTCACCCGTCGGCTCAATTTCAACTGCCCCGATGCAATCAGAACAAGTGGCAAGCAAGAGTCCGAAACCGTCGTCTTTCGAGATTTTGAGCTTCCTGGATGCCACTTCGAGAAGCCATCCTTCCGGAAGCAAATTCTCAAAGAACGGATGAAGCCCCTTCGATACGTACGGTTGCTTTCGGAGCGGAAGCGTCAGCGACACTGGCATTGCACCGGGTTTTCCTAGCCACTCGGGTGAATATGCGAAGCTGATGTTATCTCCCGTCTCCTCGATCACACCCACTGCTTCGCCGGAAAGCTTGACTTGTCCCTTACGTCGTCTCATGGTCATCGTCGTCTCTTGGGGCTTCAGCGTAACTTAGCATTCTCCCGAACACATGGAGCACCTTATTCACGGCATCCATCCGAAGGGTCGGCTTGCCCCGTTCCAGTTCGGAAATCAGACGAGTTCCGACCCCGGCGAGCTCACCGAGTTTTCGCTGTGTGAGCCTGCTCGCCATCCTTCGTTGGCGGACGAACTGGCCGATCTGCACAGAGCTTGTCCTCGATGCATCCAGAGGCTTCACAACGTTATTCCCGAACTGGCGCATCATGGCAATGATTCCCGATCGGGAATCGACTGCTAGCTTAGTCGACTCCACGTTGATCGTCAAGCTCTTTGTTCCCGATCGGGAATAGAACGTCTTGTGCGCCAGGCAAAGTCTGCGACCGTAGCCCTCGCTACCAGCGGTGTGCAGACCTCTGGTCGCGAGCCATCGCACTCTAGAGAACGGCGGCTTTATTAGTTAATCTCTTTTGGACAAAGCCGATAGGTCGAATTAGCTCCGCCGAACTATCGGCTGTGCGGGACTGGGGACATCTCCTGTGAGCGAGGGAGGGGCCTGCCCGCAATTCCCGAACGGGAATAACGTGCTGCTTGCTCTGTGGGTTTTTACTGGCCTAGAGGGTGCGTGCTCTTACGAAAACGCATTCCCGATCGGGAACATCCGCGGATGCTCGATTCAATCAGGAAGAGACCGACCGCTACTGGAACGCGATCGTCGGCAATCGCGGCAACGAAAGTGCGTGCGGTTGGTGCAAAGACCGCTGGGGCCTCTCCTGGCAATTCACGACGCGCAAGTATTTCTTGGATCGTTTCCAAATAACTCAAGTCGCGTTGCGATCGGACCGATAGCCCGATTGCACCGACCGCTCGCGCGTCGCCGCGGGAGCGGCTCGCCCTCCCGTCTCTCGCAACGAACCGCTATCAGCGAGCTTGTCCAACCAGCCCAGTCGTCTCGGCCCGTCCCGACGTCGGGTTTCGGCGTGGTTCCGTAATGGTTGCAGCTCGGGCGTGGCCCGAAGTGCGGCTAGCCCGGTTTTGCGGCCTTCGCACCGGGGTCTCGCAGCGAGACCCCAGCCACCCGCGCTGGTTACCCGCGAAGGAACGGAAATGAACCGGGCACCGTTTTCCCCCCGGCGTCTCGAGGTGATCCGATGACGATCGAACGAAGAAGGCCCCGCACGAGCCGGCGGCTGTTCGGCGACCGCGAGCGCATCGAAATCCTCGAAGCGAGACAGCTTTTGACCCATCTCTCGGGTGCCTCCGTCAGGACGGTGCAGCCGAGCGTGGCGACGACCACGATTGCACCACAAGTTTCCACGGTGGGACCACACGGGGCCACAGCAACGGTGAGCGGGGCGAGTACCGGCTCGGTGCCCGTCGCGCCGTCGGCCACCGTCTACGGGGTGTTGGCGAACCCGGCCTACCCGATGGTGAGCGAGGCGCACGCGACCTCCCGTCACGGCCGGGTGACGGCCTTCGTGGTGTCGTTCACTCACGACATGGCCCCTGGACCGGCGACGGATCTCGCCAATTACGATGTCACCGAGACTTCGAGGGGCCTGTCGAGCAGCGCGGTTGCCGTCCCCTTGAGCGCCGCCACTTACGACCCGGTGCATCGCGCCGTCACGCTGATTCCCGCGCAGCCCGTGCCGGTGGGGCATTTCCGCATCGAGGGGCCCGGTAGCCAGGGGAAGACGTCCCTTGCCGACGTCAACGGCGTCCCCATCGACAGCGGCCAAGGGGGACCGACCCCGAACGCCGAGTTGTTTGCCGCCATCAAGCCCCACGGCCACTGGCTCGGCCCGGCCAAGGCGGAGGAAGTCGCGCGGAGGACGAACGCGTCTCAGGCGAAACACAGTGGACCGAGCGTATCGAGCCAGGCCGCCGAGGTCACCGACATGGTTATCGGAAGGATCATCTCCCCCTTTGTCCATCTCTAAAGGGAAGGAAACGCGGAAGGAAGGCTGGCGGGCTCGGCTGGAGATGCTGAAGGGCGGCCGGCTGCTGGGCCAATTCTTCGCCGGGCAGTCGCAAGCACTTACTTTCGCGGAGCGAAAGGCGACGATTGAGGTCGCCGCCCGCTGGGGCGTGCACCATCTGGCAAACCTGGGTGGATGCCCCGCGCGATAGCTCAAAACGGAGTGATGCCGATTCGCTTCGCCGCCCGTCGAGCCGACGCCGCGTCGCGGCCGCTAGTCGACGGCCGTCGTTGCGCCCTCATGGCCGGCCCATCGACTCTGCCCAACGTTCTTTGCACGATCGCGCGTGCCCCGGTGAGCCGATTGTGACTGTAGCGACGCGTTGCCGGCGCAACGGGCTGTCTTCGTTCATCCGGTCAACTTGTCCCTGGGCTCTAAGTTGCGTGTCCTTTTCTTTGATTCGATTCTACAAGCCTAAGCAATAGCGAACGCCGTTCTCCACCCGTTGCAAGATCTCGCCCGTGAGTTGTCCCGCTGGGGTCGCCGGAAACCGATGGCGATCCAACGAACGCAGTTGGAAACAGAGGAACACCGTCTCCATCGGCAACCCGCTGTCCGCGGCAGCGACGCGCACATTCGTAGCATAATCTCGCGGCAGGTTCTCGCCCTTGATGCCAACGACCACGGTCACAACCAATGGCAGTTTATTGATGCTATCAACTGACAGCACGAGAACAGGCCTCTGCCCGGATTGTTCGCGACCTTGCACTGGGTTGAGGTCGACGAAGTAGATTTGCCCGCGCTGGATACTGATACTCACGGACGGTCATCCAATCCATCCCAGTCAGCCAATGCGAATTCTCGTTCAATTTCGTTCAACTCCCGCTGGATCGCTGGGTCAGCCGCCATCCTTGCAATCTCTTCCTCGCTCATGGTAAGGGCTGGGAGCGACCACTGGCGAATTCGCTGAACCAGGCGCTCCATGAGCCAGAGCTGTTCCGAATGTGAAAGCCCGTCGACCGTCGCTTCAAGCTGCGAGAGTCGTGTATCACTCATGCTTAGACTCCTCGGGGATCGCGGCATTATACCATCTTGTCAAACCGTGGACTCGCACCCCACTGGCTGGTCCAATTCTTGGGGCGCAGCCCACTCCGGAGTGGCAAAGTGGAAAGCGGGTTGCAGACACCGATCAGTCACCCACGGGGACGGCCGGAGCACTGCATCTGGAACCTCCTTACCATCAAGACCTTGGTGGAGCGTGCCGGTCAAAGGACGGGTGCGCCGAGCATGGGTGCTTTGCTCTCAGGCGCATGGGTGTCGGGAACTCTGTGGGTGTCTGGAACTCCCCTGGCGCATGGGTGTCTGGAACTCCGGGCGGCTACGGCCTGGCCGGCGCCCGCGCAGCCGGCATCGCTCGCAGCCAGGTCAGTCGATAGTCCGACGGGCGCTCCTTCGCGAGGACCTCCTCGGCCAGGCGCTCGCAGACGAATCGCGCCTCGGCCAGTGATAATCCTCCAGCGAGGCTCGCCGTGATCGATACCGCCGGGAAGAGATCGATCCGCTCGAGCCGGTCGGGCGCACGATCCTGGCGCAGCACGGCAATCGAACGGACGGGCACCATCGCGCCCTTGTCGTTGCGGACCTTGAGCCGCTCGAACGTGTCGAGATCGATGCCGCGCCCCGAGTCGACCTCCAGCCAGATCGGAAATGTTCGACCGAAGCGTTTGAGGCTTCCGATTAGCGCCGGCCCGAGCACCGGCTGGAACGACGCGGATATCTCGGCCGGGGACACTCCCATCGCCGCCGTCTTGGCCCGATCGATGTCCACCGAGGGAACAAACACGAGCCGAGGGCCGCTCCACAGGTCGGTCAAGCGCCCGTTTTGCGACAGCCGCGCGACGACTTGGCCGGCTAGCGCGATCGCGCGGGCGCGATCCGGCCCAACGATCGCGAAGTGGATGGGGTAGCCGGACCGCAGGGACCCAGCCGCCCCGGAGAGGTCGCGGATCCGGATGGAGTGCGCGTTCTCGCCGCGGGGGAACAGTGCGCGGATCTCGCCGACGAGCCGTTCGCGGTTGACGGCCGCACCCTTCGCCGGCCCGAGGCACGCCACCAGGCAGGGCTGGTTGCGCTCCCGATCGAAGGGCTGCTCCCCGTGCGCCAGCACGTGCTGAATTCCTGCGAGGCCGCTCAGCGATTGCGCGCCTTGACTCAGGAGCCTGGCGATCGATTCCGCTGTGGCTCCGTCCCCCGGATTCACATCGATCAGCAGGAAACCCGGAGTTTCGGCGGTCTCCCGCTGCGAGAAGTCGAAGTCGGTGGACGCTTCAAGGTCGGGCGGGAACGTCTCCGACTGCAACTCCACCAGTGCCGCCCGAACACGTTTGCTGAGCTCTCGCGGATGCGACGGGCCCAAAGGATAGACCGCAAGCACCGCGGCCGGCTTGCCATCGAGGCTCGTGTAGACCGGCAGACCGCGACCAAGATTCACACTGGACGTCACGTCCCGCAAGCGGATCGCGCGGCCATCGGGGCCGGTCTTGATCACGATCGACGCGAGCTGATCGATCGGATTCGGGCCGTCTCGCGCATTCGGCTGGAGGTGGGACGTCCCGCCGGGTCCGACGGGCGGATCTTCCGTTGCCCCAAGGTCCTGCGAATCAACCACCCGCCTCACGTCACCGATGGTCAGTTCGCGGGCCGCGAGCTTGTCCAGGTTGAGCCGGATGCGGACGCCGAAATCCTCCGCGCCGAGGACGGTCACCTGAGACACGCCCGGTTCGCGAGCCAGCGTAGGCTTCAGATAGACGGTGGCAAAGTTGCTCAGATCCACCGCGCTGACACTGGGGTCGCGCGAGGAGATGCAGATCAGCATGAGCAGGCCGGGCGACGATTTTCGGACGGTGAGCCCGAGCCGCTGGATTTCCGCGGGAAGCGCGGGCAGTGCGACCTCGACCCGGTTCTGGACGAGTTTCTGGGCAAGGTCGATGTCGGTGCCGGGCGCGAAGCTCACCTCCAGCCGGTACGAGCCGTCGCGGCCCCATCGCGAAGTTAACCGCCGCAGGTGCTCGACGCCATTGATATGGTACTCGAGCGGGGCGGCGAGCTTCTCTTCGGCGACCGAGGCCGTTGCGCCGGGATAGACCGTCTCGACGGTCAGCGCGGGCGGCTCCTCGGCGGCGGCTCGGGCATGCAAGCGGACGAGTATAACCCAGACGACCAGGGCCATGGAGATGACCCCGGCGACCAGGGAGAGAACGATGAGAGTGACGGCCGCTCGCTCGCGGATCATGGCGTTAATTCACGACATTGATCGGGCGGCCTTCAAGGAAGGCCGCCACGTTGGCGACCGTCGCATCCAAGAGCCGCGTGCGTGCTTCCGTCGTGGCCCAGGCGATGTGCGGCGTGATCACACAGTTTCGTGCGCTCAGCAGCGGGTTGTCGGACCGGATCGGCTCGACGGAAACAACGTCGAGGGCTGCCCCAGCGAGCCGGCCGTCATTGAGAGCCTCGGCCAGGTCAAGGTCGACGACCAATCCGCCTCTGGACGTGTTGATCAGGAACGCTGTCGGCTTCATCCGCCCCAGGCGATCCCGGTTAACCAGGCCGCTGGTTTGCGGCGTCATAGGGCAGTGGAGTGTGACGACGTCCGAGCGCACGAAGAGATTGTCGAGCTCGCACCACTCGATCCGCAGGCCCGACTTGAGAGGGCGACGAACCGCATCGTAGGCCAGAACCTGCATCCCGAAGGCGTGCGCCAGCTCGGCGGAATGCTCGCCGATGCGGCCCAGGCCAACCACCCCCATCGTCTTGCCGGCCAGCTCGTGGAGCGGGGTCTTCGGCAGCGAGAAGTCGGGCTGGCTGGTCCACTCAAGGGCGCGCACGGCCTGATCGTGGGTGCTGACGTGATGGCAGAGCTCCAGGAGCAACGCGAAGACGAACTGGGCGACGGACCGGGTGCCGTACACCGGCACGTTGGAGACCGGAATCCCGCGGCGGCGGGCGGCTGCGATATCGACGCAGTCGAATCCCGTTGCAATCACCGTGATGAATCGCAGCTCGGGCAGAATGTCGATCAAATCGGCTCGGAGCGGCGTTTTATTGGGGATCAGCACTCCCGCCTGGGCGCACTGCGCTCGAACTTCTTCGGGCGCGGTGTAAGGATAGATCTCAACCTCACCCAGTCGATCAAGCGCAGCCCAGGCATCGCGTGTCATTCCCATCGGGCGGGCGTCCAGTACGACAATCTTCATGGTTGTCTCGCCTCTCGGGTTTGTCCACTGGTCGCACGATCGCGACCGACGGCTAGCTCGCAGCTTAGACCATGATGCTCGATGCCGCCAGGGTTCACAGCCCAGCGGACGAGATGAAAACGTCGATCAAGAATGGAATCCGCTCCTCGCGGCGGTCGATCGAATTAGTGCCCCGGTCGCGCGACAACGCTACGAGCCGCGGCGCTGCCGATGGCTAGCGCTCTTTCTTGACCATTGGCCCGGATTACATCCCAATTCGCTTTGCCTGAAAGCGATTTGGTCTTGTAGATTTCGACGCCGCCGTGATAAGAAACCGCATAGACCCTACACCCTGGTCTCACGAGCAGCATGGAGGCACGATGATGGCATGGTTCCTCTCCTCATGGAAATCGCTCCGCCGTCCATCAGGGAAGCCGCGGCGGGCGCCGAAGCGCAACCGGTCGTTGATGCTCGAAGATCTCGAGGGACGCCGGCTGCTGTCACGCGCGATTCAGCCGCTCGTTACCCTGCCCGCCAACACGTCCAACATCATTTCTGGGCCCGACGGGGACCTGTGGGTTGGCGTCAACAGTTCCCCGGACACGGCCGCAATCGAGCGGATCGGACTCGACGGCACAATCACCTCGTTCCCCGTCCCTGGGAATGCACCTGACGGAGGATTCTCGATCAATGCGCTGACTGTTGGGCCGGACGGCAACGTGTGGTTCGACGCCAACTTCGCTCCCACCTTCACCGACAACCAGGTTGTGATTGGAAACGTGACCCCGGCCGGTCTTGTCACGGAGTTCCCGCCGATTCCTGTGGCCGCCGGACGAGGTGCGATGGCCGGCTCGATCGTCAGTGGGCCGGGCGGCGACCTCTGGTTCGGTTATCTGGTCGGCAACCTCAAATTGCAAGACTTCCAACGCCAAGACTTCATCGGACAAGTGACGACCGCCGGGGCAGTCACGCTCTTCCCGATCTCCTCGTTCAGCTCCAAGTCGCCGATTCTCATCGACTCACTCGCGGTCGGAGCCGACGGAAATCTCTGGTTCACCGAGGGCGTGGGCAAACCCTTTGTTTTCGGCCGGATGTCCCCGAGCGGCGTCGTGACTCGGTTCCCGATGCGAAACGTGTTCGTCGGAGAGGTGGAAAATGGGCCGAACGGCGGCCTCATCCTGGACGGGCTGAAGAACGACCTGGTGCAGAACGAAGTCGTCCAGGTGTCAACCTCGGGCGCCATCACACGCGACAAGATTCCTGCGGCGATTTCCAACGCATTCCGGACCTATCTGGGTCCGGCGGACGGATCGTTCTGGTTCTCGAACGGGATTTCGGGGTCCTTCCAGATCGGCAGAGTCACGGCCAGCGGCGTGGCCACTTCGTATAACCTGTCCAAGCTCGTTCCCGAGCGACAGCATTTCGTTGATTCGATGGCCCTCGGACAGGATGGAAACCTGTACGTGCTCGATAACGGCTTGGGAGAATTCGCTCAGAACACCACAACGGTGTATCGCGTCATGCCGAGCGAACTCGGTCCGGTGGGATGAGTGGGGAGGTCGTGATCGAGAAGAGAGCATCCCTTTGTGCCGGACAATCCATCGATGCCCAATCGACATGACGCTGCCATCCGCAAGAGCGCTCGTATTCCAGCGCGTTCCCGAGCTCGCCGACCGCGCCTGTGTCGCTGCGGCAGCCGGCTCAACGCGACGTCTCGCGGTAGGTCCGCTCGGCGTCCTCCAGGTCGAGCCGCTTCTCCGACAACAACGTGAAAAGGCGAGCGAGCTCCTTCTTTCGTTCGGCGATGGCTGCGGCTTCCTCCGCCGCTTCCCGCTTTTCCTCCTGCTCTGCCTTGATTGCCTCCTCGGCTGCCTTTTTTCGGTCCTGCTCGGATTTCTGCCGCGGAGACGCGCCGGGAGGCGCCGCGCCCGCGTCGTTGACCGCGGACTGGAACGCCATCCCGAACTGCATGAGTCCTCCAGCCATCTTGAGCGCCTTCTCCGTCTTCACATCATCCAGCAGGCCGTTCCGCGCGAGTTCATAGTCAAAGCGGAGCATCTCGACCTCGGTCCGGAGCTTGGTGATATCGGCGCGGAGCTTGGCGCGGTCGACCCGAGCCGGGCCTTCGCGGGGCTGTTGTGGCGGCTGGGCACGGATCATCGTGACCCCCGCTCCGAGCAAAGCAACCGCAGAAAACCACGCCGCGAAGTGTCGGAACTTCATCTGGGGCTCCTTCCAAGGTTCAAGATCCACGGGATTGTCCGGCTCGCCGAGCCGACAATTGGGGCAGGCCGAGAAACTGGGACGTCCTCGTTCTCATGATAATCCGAGCATCCACTTCCTGGAAGATCGAGCTCGGTGCCGAGACCTCCGAGAGCAGGCTGGACGTGACCACACCAGAAGGGATCCCGAAGCTGTCGCGGTGTTCGCGTGAAACGAAGACGTGCAGTCGGTGGTCCTCACGAGGCCGGTCAACCACCGCCCGCCATCGCCTTGATGTCGCCAGTGGTCAGGGTCTTCCCTCCGATGCCCCAACATCCGCTCTTGACCTCTTCGACGACAACCCAGGTTACCGCGCGCATCGTCTCACCCTCGACGGAAACCATCGCGTCGGTGACTTTGCGAATCATCTCCTGCTTCTGGGCGTCCGAGAATACGCCTTCGACGAGCTTGACCTGAACAAGTGGCATGGGCGGCTCTCCGCGCTGAGTTGAGATTTCCCGGACGAGTCCCGACCAAACCGCTCAGTCGCTCCATCCGGTCGTTTCTCCGGGCGATTTGAGCCAAAAGTCCGGGCGCGGTCAAGACAAGAGCGATCGACTCGGCGGTGGCCCAGCCCACGAGAGTACCCTTCACGTAAAGGTGTTGGTTTACCTCGGGGCGACCCGGGCCCCATCGGGCCGTTGGCCGTTTCCTCATCACATTCCAACCAACGCCCTTCATCGTCCGTTTCTGATGAGAGGACGTTTGCGGGGCGAAAGACACAAAGAACTCCAGGAATGGACGATGTGACAGCTCGCTCAGCCGCAGTTGCTTGAGGGTCGATCTAGAGCCGCGATCGTTCTGAGGCGTACCCGATTGGGCTCGCGATAGCGCGGAAGAAAGGCGGCTATTGGCTGCGAGAGCAGACGCGCTGTGCGCGTAGCAGGATCAGCGCGCCGCGCGTTGCTCGGCCCTGCACCTTCCCGTTCGGGTTCATCTCCAGTCAGCGAATCATCATTCAGTGATTCAGTTGCCCGCATCGGGCGACGCAAGAACTTCCTTGGCCCAGGCCCCCTGATTCTCGCCGGGTTCGAAGTCCTCGATGATGTCGTCGAGGTCAGCCATCAGGCTGGCCAAAGTCATGTCGATCTCTATGGTCTTCGCGCGACGCGTTTTCATTTCAATCGGGTGCAGCATCACTACAAACTGCTCGGCCAAGTTGGCCACGCAATAAGGGTCGGAAACCGGCCAGCGCTCACTCGTGATTTTCTGAGCGTCGTTGAGCAGCGACTGCACGTTGTCGCGGTGCGCCTTGAACCGATCCGACATCTCTTTCAACTCGAACGCCGTGGGGAGCTTTGGTTCGGGCGGCGCGGGTGCATCGGCAGCCGCCTGGCGCGGCGCGAGACCTTTCCGAGCCCACGCCACGTTATTCTCAGCGGCCGCGAAGTCCTCGATGACGCTGTCGAGATCGGCCATCAGTTTGGCCAAAGTCATGTCAATCCGCACGGTCTTCGCGCCACCGATTTTTCTCTCAATTGGATGCAGCATCGACGCAATCTGCTCGGCAGAGTTGCCTTCATAGCGAGGATCCGCAACCGGCCACTGCTCGTCGGTGATCTTCTGAACGTCGTTGAGCAGCAACTGCGTGTTGCCGCGGTGCGATTTGAACCGTTCTGACATCTCTATCACGTCGATTGCTGTCGGAAGCTTGGGCTCGGGCGCCCTGGCACCCGCTCTGGGTGCGGCTTTCTTGTCGGCCGACGCTGCGTCTTCACTTACGAAGTGTGCCCCCTCAGGTGCACCCGGCCCAATGACTCTGATGCCCTCGGGGCCGGCAAACCCTCCGCTCGCGCGTGTAGACCGAATCGATCCGAGGATTGTCGGCAGGTGAGGCACGACCCAAGAAGGTTGATTCCCATCGAACAGTTGGACGGTCCACTCGTAAAAGTGCCGTCCCTTGCGACCAATCGTAATTCTTTTCACCGCTGCCGCGCCATAGAAAAGATTGAAGGCGCGCTGGAGAACCTGAGCCCAAAGGTCGGGGTCGCCAGCGCTTTGCCGATCCGGCAGGTGGATTGTGGGAAACTCGCGTGGCGGTGTGACTAGAGTGTGGTTGCGGTGGATGCGGAAATTCATCTCCGCGATCGCTTTGTCGCGATTACAGACGTTGCAAAGGGTCTGAAGGTTCTCCAAGGAAGAAAACCCGCAGGTACCACGGCGAAATGTGATCGATCTGTAGGCGACGTCGTTTCGTTTCGCCGCAACACAAACAGCGATATCCATCGCGAAACTTCACTTGAGCCTTTATCTCTTCAGAAGGCTCACGCTCATCTGGCGGTGAAAGCGTTACGGGGGGTGAAACCACAGGAGCCGGGCCACTCAGGATTCGGTTGACGCAAGCGTCATACTGGGTTTTGAAGAGATCGTACCTCGGATAGAGGGCTAGCCAGAAGCGATCACGTCTATGGAACTCCGTCTTAAGCGCCTCGTGCTCCTGGGTTCTGTCGAGCTTTCGGGCGAGATAATCCTTGGCGATTCCGTCGACATCGTACGCCTCCCTCTCCTCAAACGAGCAGAATCGGGGAGCCAGCCCTTCGTTCTGTGCGACATGACGAGCAACGTGAAAAAGATCCTTGCGGTGTGGGCGGCTAAGCTCGTCCGACTGCTGAGGAAAAAATCGATTCAGCGACTCTTCGATCAACGGTTCCGCGTCGGCGATCGTGGCGCACTCGGAACTCAGCGGATTCAAGTCGACCTTGAGAAGATACTCGAAGAAGAGCTCGTAGCCTTCCTTCTGGCCATCAAAGACCATGACAAGTTTCGGAATCGTCTCGATATCGTCTGAGCCCTCGACAAGGGCTTCGAATTCCGCCTGATACCATCCTATCGGCATCAGTTTCAGGAACTCACACGGAGTGACATTCACGCCGCCCTCCATCCCGTCCACGAGTCTGCGCACCAGGTCGATGGAGATCAATTGCACGGGGGGGCGTTTGACGCTGAGGGTGTCGGGGCCGAGCGGCCCCGGCTCCAATTGATCGAACTCGGCCCAGTTGATCTTTTGTTTCCAGTCGTCCTCGAACGAGACGATGTAGGCATCCTCTGTTCCCCCGGCCTTCGGCCCGCGCAGGCGCGCCCGACCATTTGCGTGAGGACGATTTGCTCGTCGTTTGCCGGGTTACGAATACCGTTTTCGTTTGTGGGACGTCAGTACCCTCCGTGAGCATTCGAACGTTCAGAAGGACATCAAGGTCTCCCTTTCTGAACTTCTCCAACGTCAGACGATTTTCATCAGCCGTCCTTGCGTTGCGTTCTTCAACCGTGGGAAGTCAGGCGTCACGGTGAGAATAGCCCGACCCGGCGTTTACGCCTTGTCTGTGCAAGAAGGATGCGATCTGCTCGCACTGGTGCCACCGTTCGGCGAAGATAATTGTTCTGCCGTAGGTCTCCTTGTGCATGACGTAATAGTCCGCGATCAAGGCGTTGCGTTCACGATTCTCGGCGAGCGACATGATGATGTCTTCGGGAAGGTCGCGGTACGTATCGACCCATTTGAGGTATTCTCTGTCGTCAAAGTCCGGCTTGACCGCTGTCTGGATCTTCACAAAGTTGGGTCGCGCCAGAACCTTATCAGCGAGAAGCGTCGTGGCGGTCGATTGATGTATGATGCCCTGGGGGAACAAGTCCTTCAGCCACCCCGTCTTCTTCGGATCGCTATATGTAGGTGTTGCTGTCAGCCCGATCAGGATCATCTCGGTGTGCTGTTGCCTCAATTCTTTCAGAAGCTTGCGGTAACTGGCGCAGGCGGCGTGGTGGGCTTCGTCAAAGACAACACAGAGCCGATCTGCGGCTGCTTTCAGGAACGCAATTAGCGCCGGATGACGTTCTCGAAACGCCAATGTGACGGTTTGCAGTGTTGCCGCGACGACATCGTCGGTGGGCTCGATGCGATGGACTGGGTGATGACCCGGCGTGCCTGAGACAACACGAGTGGACAGCGTCGCTCTCGGCTCCGGGATCATCCCGACGCTCTTCTCGAACGCCTCGAACGCTTGGTCCAAGAGGTGATGGGTATGCGCAAGCCAGAGGATCTTGTAGCCCTTTGCAAGAACCGAGGTGCATAGGAAGCGAATCGCCGTGAAGGTCTTCCCGCCACCCGTCGGCAACACGACAATTCCGCCAGTGTTTGATGTAGGTGCCGACTCAAACCAGTTTTTGAAATCACGAAGAGCCTGGTGCTGATGTGAGAAAGGAGTTTGGGGTGACTCTTTGCGGCACTGGATCAGGTTATATTCATGATACGGTCTATTGATTCCCATGGGGGCGGTCCTTTGCACGCGGTAGAGCGATTGATTGCTCGGTCGACGACGATCACATTGCCCAAACCTGACGCAGAATCGGTGTCCCGAATTTCAGTGTTTCGGAAGCGTCAAGCGTCGCTGATCCGCCCAGCCCACTCCCTGACAATGGCCCGCTCACGTGGAACGACTCTCGTCTTGGCACTCGGCAATACTCTTGACCCCACGCGCGTTGGCATGCGGGGTGTGCGAGACCCGCCACGGGAACGAAATCCCTGGACTGCGAACGATTGTTACGGTCGTGCCCTCGGCACCTTCACCCAGCAAAGGTTCAACCGGCGCCCACGGTCTCCTGCGTGGGGCGCGGCGGGCTGCGGATAGCCGGCCATGGACAGAACGGTCCATACCAGGATTGATCCTAATCCATGAGCCAATGCATCGCAACGGTCTTGGATGGGATTGCAGGTGTTTTGGTCCTTGCGCACCAAGCTTCGATTAACGTTAACGTGGCCGATGCCACGTGCACACAAAATCAGCTTGTGATGCACTCCGAATAGACGCCTGGTTAGCTCGACCGGCAGGTGATCGGCCCAACGATCCGTTTGTGTGACATTCCCGCGATCTCGCCGTAGGTGCCGTATCGCTCGTTGCCGAAACAGGGGCGCACAGGGAAAGAAACGACAGGTGATCTAAGTTCAAGATCGTGTTCATGCCGTTCACATAGACCCGCACATTGGCGGGAGAATTCGCTGGCGGGTGTAACGCGCGATATTGGTCGATATGGTCCCCTTTCCTTTGCTGTTTAGGCCAAGGCATCGCGGCTGTGTCGCGGACATTGCCCACCCACGGCGTCGTGCCGTTCACGAGTCGCTTGCGATGTACGTGCCACTCCGCGATAGTGGGGGTGGCAGTGCGGCCGACCTGGTCCGGCAGAGTGGAACCGGCCACATCGATCGGAGCCGATCTTCCCAATTGACGCCATGTTCCAAATCAGCCAGAGCGGGCGAGAGCCTGTACCCAAACGTCGTTGAGGTCATGGGCGCGATGGACCTGAATTCGCAGAAAGAACAGTTCAGCAACGCGTATGTGTGTGCTGTCGCCGCCGCTGCGGGGTTTCAGATTTCCAAACCGCAGCCCGATATTGATAAGACAGACTGGCTCCTCGCCGCTCCCGGACCAAAGAAAACATGTCGATCACCCATGGTTGGGCTTCAGCTCAAGTGCACATCACGTCAGGTCATTCAGAGTGAGGTCGTTGCTTTCTTCGTCGACCTTGATACCTACGACAGCCTTCGCGATCCAACACGAATGGTGCCGATAATCCTCGTGGTAGTGGTTGTCCCGACTGTCGTCACCGAATGGCTCGTCCATTCTGAGGACAGCTTGTCGCTTCTGTACTGTGGTTACTGGGTCTCCCTTCGAGGCATGCCGCTCAGCGATAATGAATCGGGACGGATGATTTACATCCCCCGGACGCAGCAATTCACGGTCGACACCGTCACGGCTATGATGGAGCGTCTGGGGGCGGGAGGTTTTCCATGAACGCGAACATTACGGATGCGGTCGCGCTCTCGGCGCTGCGCCCACTTGAGGCTATCTCGTACCTCCGGTCGCGAGGCTGGATGCTGGCCGAGGAGAGGCCGGGCGTTCTGTCGAGATGGTATAGCGTCGATCAAGAAGGTGAAAAGTTTGAGGCCACCGTCCCCCTCAATCATCAGTTCCGCGACTTCGCAGCACGTGCGAGCGAGCTTCTTCAGGTGCTCGAAGTGTTTGAGGGTCGATCTCAGCTTCAGATTTTCCGCGACTTGCTCGTCACGGGAGCGGACGTGATACGCGTGCGGCTCCCCGACGTTGAATTCGCCGACGCGAGCGTTCCCCTGGACGAAGGTGCTACGTTCGTTCAAAAGGCCAAGGAAATGGTGCTCGCCGCGGCTTGCGCTGCGCTACTCCCCCGGCCGTATTACCCCAGCAGAAGGCCGGCGCAGGCCGTCGACTACGTCCGCCGGGCTCGGCTCGGTCAAACAGAGCCCGGCAGCTTTGTGCTCACCATCATCTCGCCGGTTTCGCCCAGCTTGACTGGAGCATCTGGCCAGCTCTTCGATCTAGGGGAGCCGTATGAACGCCGGGTCACCCACACCCTGGCGGCTGCATTGGATTCGGTCCGGACGGCGGCCGAGGATGCGGCGACCACCGGGAAGGTGGAGAGCTTCCTTCAGGCCGTCCCGCGCGGCGTTAGCGCGAATCTTTGTGACGCGCTTGCCGGAATGGGTTTATTCGCAGAGAGAGATTATGCCCTCGACATCCAAATATCGTGGTCGCGATCGCGCCCAATCGCCCCCGATGCGAATGTGCCGAGCTCAATTTTGCTCAGCAAAGATGCACTTCCTGTGATTCGTGAGGCGGCCGTTCTCCTGAAGGAGTCGAGTCCGCGGGAAGAGTTTGAGGTACGCGGCTTCGTGACGAAGCTGGAAAAGCCGGAACATGCCGCCACTGGAAAAATCACGATTAGTGGGACGATCGACGATCAGCCGCGCAAGGTCGTCGTCGAGCTCAGAGGTGACGACTACCACCACGCGATCAAGGCCCACGACCAGGAGCTCGCCGTGCGCTGTTGCGGTGTTCTCACTCGCGAGGGACGAGGCTACTTCCGCTTGCTGGAGGCTTACGGATTCACGATCGAGCCAGGGGACCAGTAGTGACGCGCCAACGCCAGTTCGGGGCGTGCGCGCGTGAGATGATCGTGATGATCGGCGCCGGCCGTAGTGGCGCTTTCACAAACCGTTGAGGTTATGCCTTCAAGCTCCGTTGGGTTGAACACCTGTCGCTTCGTCGAACCAGGGCCGCTGTTCCGGAGATATCGTCAAGGCATGGAGAAGGGCGACGGGGCTCACGATGGTGAGCTGCGGAAATTGAGTGCGAAAGGCCTCGTCCTGCATCAGGTCGAGCATGTCCTTGTCCCAGGTCACGAGAAAATCCGCGTTCGCGGCCAAGGCGAGATTGAGATACGGCTCGTCATCGGGGTCGCGAGGCAGGGAGTACAAAGCGGAAACGTTGTCGATTTTGTGAGCCACCTGGTCGATGCGCCGAAAGAACTCGTCGACCCTTTCATCGGTGATCGTCGGGTTCTTGGCCCTAACGCGGGGCCGGCCCAAGACGTCGCGCACTTCAGCCAAGATGGCGCCGCTCACGAAGAGGGCCAGGTGGCCGGGCTCGACGAAGTCGATGAATAGACGCGCCGCCGGCCCTTCCGGCCGGGATGCCGCCTGAAGGAACACCATGCAGTCAAGAACAACTCGTGAGCCGCCCGTCCGACTCACTCGGCCCCTCTCAGTTGCCGCCGCTCCCGCCGGCTGTCCTGAAGCTCGCGCCCAAACAGGTCATCGATTTCCTGCTCCGTCATGCCGCTCTGTCGCCAGCCTTCCCAGATCGGTGCCAGGATCTCGTCGAATGTCTTCGCTCCCTGCGACCTTACTCCGTTCAGGTACGCGATCACCACATCGTTGACGTAGGCCTCGGGGGCCTTGCCGTTCTGACGGGCAAGCTCCTCGAGCTGGCGTGCATGCTCGGGAGTGAGTGTGATGTTGATCGTCATGAACCAATCCTATCACAGGCCCTGGCGTTTTGCGAATGCGGGCCTTCCGCGCTCGAACAGTCGACACGACTTGACCAAACATCGCATGATATCGAACAATACGTCAAGGACGTCTTCGGACCGACGTCGTGACGAACCCGGGAGTGCGGCATCCGCGGTGATTCCAAGCGGAGCTTTGCCCGATCCGGTTCGTTTGCGGCGTCACCCGGGTTGGAAACCCCCGCGAGGCTGGCATGTCGAATTCTCCTGGGTCGGTGGTCGCTCCGGCGGAGAAGGTCAAGCTGTTCCCCACCACTCCCGGCATTTACCTCATGAAAGACGCGCAGGGGCGCGTCATCTACGTCGGCAAGGCGAAGAACCTCCGCAGCCGGGCCAGCTCCTACTTTCACAAGACGGCCGCTGGCGACCGACGCATCTGCGACTGGATCGCCGAAGTCGCCGACATCGAATTCCTGGCAGCCGACAGCGAGGTCGATGCACTGCTCATCGAGGCGCGACTGGTCAAGGACATTCAGCCCAAGTACAACCGCGATCTCAAGGACGACAAGACGTTTCCCTACTTGCAGATCACGACCGGTGAAGACTTCCCGCGGGTGAATTTCACTCGCCAGCCCAGCGATCGGGGCGTCAAGCTCTACGGGCCGTTTCCGCGAGCCAAGAGCCTGCGCGGGGCGATCCAGGTCTTGCAGCGCATCTTCAAGTTTCGCACCTGCTCGCTCGACATCGAAGAAGATGACGCTCGCTGGAAGTGGTTCCGGCCGTGCCTGCTCTCCTCGATCGACCAGTGCACCGCCCCTTGCAATCTGCGAATCGATCGGGAATCCTATCGACGCGACATCCGCCGCCTCCAGCTATTCCTGGACGGCAAGAAGGACGTCGTGCTCAAGGAGATGGAAGAGGAAATGCACGAGGCGAGCAAGGCACTCCTGTTCGAGAAGGCTGCCCGGCTCCGCGACGAGATCAAGGCACTCGAGAACCTGAACCTGCGCGGCAACCTCGCCCAGCACGCGCAGCCCGAGGTCTTTTACGTCGACCCGCGCAAGGGCCTCAAGGGCCTCAAGCAGATCCTCAAGCTCGACTTTGTGCCGCGCACGATCGACGGCGTCGATATCGCGCACCTGAGCGGGACCGAGATGGTGGGCTCGCTGGTCCGGTTCGTCGACGGGCTTCCCTTCAAGCCCGATTACCGGCGGTATCAAATCAAGAGCGTCGCGGGCATCGATGACTTCGCGGCGATCCGCGAAGTCGTGACCCGGCGGATCAAGGGACTAAAGGAGCGAGACGAGCCGTTCCCGGACATCTGGCTGATCGATGGCGGCAAGGGCCAGCTCAGCTCGGCACTGGCGGCATTTGATGCGCTCAAGGTCGTCCCCCCGGCCGTGATCGCGCTGGCCAAGCGCGAGGAGGAGATCTTCATCCAGGGAAGATCCGAGCCGATCGTGCTCAGCCGCCGCTCGTTCGCGCTCCGTCTCTTGCAGTACGTCCGCGACGAGGCCCACCGGTTCGCCCAGCACTATCATCATCTGCTCAGGAAGAAACGCACCCTGAGCGATCAAGAATAGAATGGCAGGCGAGCGATCAATCCGACGCAGTCTCTCTTGACCGTAACCTTGAATCACCCGCGTAACGATCAATGATCCTCATCTCCGCATCAGGACTCGGCCGGCAGTATAGCGGCGATCCGATCTTCCAAGATCTCGATTTCGAGATTCGCGCCGGCGAGCGGATCGGGCTCGTTGGCCCAAACGGCGCCGGCAAAACCACCTTGATCCAGATTCTCGCGGGATCCGACCAGCCCGACTATGGGCAGTTGTTCGTGCGGCCCGGGATCAGGGTCAGCCTGCTCCGCCAGGAGGCAAACTTCCAGCCCGGTGAAACACTGCTCGAGGTCGCCAGATCAGGAATCGCCTCGCTGTTCGAGTTGCAAAAGGAGCTCGAGGAAGCAGCCCAGGAGATGGCCGAGGCGGCCGACACGGCCGACCGCGAGCGGGCCGGCCGGCGGTACGACGAGCTGCATGACCTGATCGAGCACCAGGACGCGTACTCGGTCGATCACCGCGTCGAGGAGGTCCTGATGGGCCTCGGCTTCGTCGAGACGGAGTTTCACCGGCCCGCGGTGACGTTTTCCGGTGGTCAGCAGTCGCGGATGATGCTCGCCAGGCTGCTTCTGGAGAGCCCCGACCTGATGCTGCTCGACGAGCCCTCGAACCACCTCGACATCGCGACCACCGAATGGCTCGAAAGCTATCTCGCCCGCCAGCCGGTGGCGATGGTCGTCGTCAGTCACGACCGCTATTTCCTCGACAAGGTCGTGAACAAGGTCTGGGAGCTGCACCGGGGACGGATCACCGCCTACCCCGGCAATTACAGCCAGTACTGGCGGCTGCGGACTGAAAAAGCCAAGGTGCTCGAGCGCCAGTCGGAGCGCCAGGAGGAAAAGGCCGAAAAGCTCGAAGCTTACATTCGCAAGTACGGGGCCGGCCAGCGTGCCAAGCAGGCCCACGATCGCGAGCGCAAGCTGGAACGGCTGGACCGCGATCGCGTCGAAACCTTGCGCGACGTCGTGGGGCCGGTCATGCGGTTCGATGAAGTCGCCCGGTCCGGAGATATCGTCGTCGAGGCCCGGCAACTGTCCAAGGCCTATGACACCCCACTGTTCCATGACCTGAGCTTGACCATCGACCGCGGTGAGTGCGTGGGAGTGATCGGGCCCAATGGAGCCGGCAAGACCACTTTGATCAAGACGCTGATCGGCCGCGAAACGGCCGACTCCGGCGAGGTCAAGCTCGGGCACAAGGTGCAAGTCGCCTACCACGACCAGGGCTTGCAAACCCTGGACCCGCAGACGACCGTCGTCCGGGCAGTCTGGCCGGAAAACGATCCCGACTGGATGGAAGGCGACGTGCGCGATTTACTGGCGCGGTTCGGCTTGAGCGGCGACGTGGTGTTCCAGACCGTCGGCCAGCTCTCCGGTGGCGAGAAGGCCAAGGCCGCCCTGGCCCGGCTCTGTGCCACCACGGCCAATCTTCTCGTCATGGACGAACCCACCAACCACCTCGACATCTGGTCGAGGGAGGCGCTCGAGCGGTCGATCACGGAATTCGAGGGGACCGTCCTGGTCGTCAGCCACGACCGTTACTTCCTCAACCAGGTCGCCGACCGGCTGATCGTGATCTCCGGCGGACAGGCCCGCGTGATCGAAGGCGATTATGAGACGTATCTTCACCTTGTTCAAACCGAAAAGGAGCGTGGCGAGCAGGTCCAGGCCAGGCAATCGAGCTCGCCGGCCAGTCTGCGGCAGCGTCCGGCCGCGATCGCGGCCCCTGCCGCGACCGAGAAGAAGACCAAGCGAAAGTTCCCGTATCGCAAGGCCGCCGACATCGAACGCGAGATCGGTGAGATGGAAACGGAAGTCGCCGAGCTCGAAGACCTGCTCGGCCAGCCGGCCACCTGGCGCGATCCCGTGAAAGCGGTCCGCACCCAGGATCGTCACCGCGAGCTGAAAACTCGACTGGAAACACTTTACCAGCACTGGGAAACTGCGCTCGAAGCCAAATGGTGAGGCCAAGAAGCAATGCCCGATCCACGCAAGCTCCTGACGACCATTCGCCGCGCCGCGGACCTTTTGCGTGCCACGCCGGGCCGCGCAGGTGGCATCATCACCCTCGAAAGAGCCGCCGAAGTGATGGTCGTCGGCGATCTGCACGGCAACTTGCGCGCGTTCCGGAAGGCCCTGGTCGCCGCCGATCTCGACCGCGCGAAGGGGCGGCACCTCGTGCTGCAAGAGCTGATCCACGGGCCGCACATGTATCCCGACGACAAGGGCGATCGATCCCATCAGCTCCTGGACGTCTTCGCGGCACTCAAGTGCCAGTGTCCCGATCGGGTTCATCTGATCCTCGGTAACCACGAGCTCTCCGAGCTGACCGGCCGCACGATCGGCAAGGAAGGAGAGGCGCTCAACGACCGGTTCCGGCTGGGCGTCCAGACGGCCTATGGAGGCCTGGCCGACGAGATCTACGACGCGTACAAGAGCCTGTTCGCGGCCCTGCCCCTGGCCATCCGGACCATCAATCGCGTGTACGTGTGCCACACGATTCCCGACGCCGAGGATCTCGACTCCCTCGACATCGGGCTGCTCGCAGCCGACCTTTGGCCGCCCGATGCCACCAGCCGCCGCGGCACGATCTACGCATTGACCTGGGGCCGCGATACATCCCCGGAGACGGCCAACCGCTTCGCCGCCATGGTCGATGCCGATCTATTCGTCACGGGGCACCAACCCTGCGACGAAGGGTTTCGCCAGGCCAACCATCGGCAGATCATTATCGATGGAACCGACCCTTCACCCTGCTATTGTCTTTTTCCGGCGAGCGGGCCGGTTTCCATCGAATCCTTGCTGCGCTGCGTGCACTTCATCGACGATCTGGCAAGTTGAGACGTCTGCGGTACGATGTTCGAAGAACCGCCGCTGGTCGTGCGCACCGAGACCGCGGCGCCCTTTGCCCTTCTACACCCCGGGAGCAAACCCTTGAAGATCAAGCTCAGAAGCAGCGTGGTCAAGATCAGCTCGGCTCTGATCATGGCAATCGATCTCGGGACCGGGGCACCGATTCATGCGGCCGAGCCGGAGGCACCCGAACCGCCGGCGGCCCTCTATGTTGCCAGCGATTTTCCGCGGCTGGGACGCGGCATCGATCCGGGTTTCAGCGGGGAGGCGACTGTTCAGGTGTGGGCTCCCTCCGAGGATGAGTGGAGCTTGACCGGCAAGGATGGCACCTTCGCCCTCAGTCTCACGAGCCGGCCCGGCGATCCCAGTCCCCGCTGGCAGACTCTGGGAACGGTCACACTGGTTCAGGGCCAGTTGTTCAAGATCGCCGTGTCGCCGGGCCCCGCCGCCCGCTCGAGCGAACCATCGAATTCCGACAAGGCCGCCGGCAAGAGCTCAAAAACCAACCAGACCAAAAAAGCGAAGTCAGCCCAGCCCAAGCAGCCTGTGGAGGCTCCGGCGTTCCTCTGGCTGTCGGCCGCGAAGGACGACACGAATCATCCCGCGCTCGACCTGATCAGGGGTCGCACCGACACCATCGAGCCCACGACCGATCGCCGCCGCAATCATTTCCGGACCAACCAGCAAGGGGCCGACTTTCAAGCGCCGGCCACTCTACAGGCCTGGCACGACCGGGCGCATCACCTTCGCGAACAGATCCTGGTCACGCTGGGTCTTTGGCCGATGTTTCCCCGCGCTCCTCTGAATCCCAGAATCACCGGGAAGCTCGAGCGCGGAGATTACACGATCGAGAAGGTCGTGCTCGAGACATTTCCAGGTTTCACCTTGAGCGGAAACCTCTACCGGCCAGCCCATGCCAGCGACAAGGTGCCCGGCATCTTGTGCCCTCATGGACACTGGGATGACGGCCGCGTGAACCCCGAGGTGCAACAGCGCTGCATCCGCTGGGCCAAGCTCGGCTGCGTGGTGTTCCTCTACGACATGGTGGGGTACAACGACAGCAAGCCGTTCACGCACGCGTTTCTGAACGATCGCCTGGTGCGATGGGGGCTGAGCCTGCCCACTCTTCAGACCTGGAACAGCATCCGGGCCCTCGACTGGCTGATCGCTCTGCCGGACGTCGATCCTGCTCGGATCGGCTGCACGGGGGAATCCGGAGGTGGTACGCAGACCTTCTTGCTGACGGCCATCGATGATCGCGTCAGGGTCGCGGCGCCGGTCGTGATGGTATCGGAGACGTTTCAGGGCGGCTGCGTCTGCGAGAATGCGGCCGGCCTGCGGCACGGCACCGACAATGTCGAAATCGCGGCGCTCTGCGCTCCTCGGCCGCTGGTTCTGGTCGGTGCCACCGGAGACTGGACCTCCAACCTCTTGACGCGGTCGTATCCCGCGATCCGCGGGGTGTATTCGCTGATTGGCTCGACCGACCGGGTCAGTGCCCAGGTTTTCAACTTCCCGCACAATTACAATCAGACGAGCCGCAATGCCGTCTATGCCGAGATGGGACGCTGGCTTCTCGGCATCGACGACCCCGACCGAACCAAGGAAGGCAAACAATCACCCGAGAAGCCGGAGGATCTGTTGACCTTCCATTCCGCGCATCCGGCGCCCTCAGATCGCAAGACTCCTGCGCAACTGGAAGACGACCTGGTGGCCTCGATGGGGCGGATGCTCGACGACCTTGCTCCCGGTACAAGTTCGTCGCGGTGGGAGGCCGCACGTCGGCTGCTCATGACGAGCTTGCGCATCCGGGTCGGGCTCACCAATCCGGCTCCCGAGCAGGTTGAAGATCATGAAGTCAGGCGGATCTCGCTCGAGGACATGACCGTCGTTCATTCGATCGTCGGGCGACGGCGGACAGGCGAAGCGATTCCGGTGGTCCAGCTTGTGCCTCCGCATCCGGCGGGACGACTCACCATCGTGGCGGCTCCCGGAGGCAAGACGGCTGTCGCGGACGGCTCGGGGAAGCCGGACGTACTCGCCCGGGCCTTACTGGCTCGCGGGCACATCGTTGTCGGCTTTGACCCCCTGTTCGTCGGCGAAGCGTTCGACCCTCGTCAGCCGGCAGGCCATCGGCCGAACACGGCTCATTTTGCGACCTACAACCCGGTCACCGCGGCCGACCAGATTCAAGACCTGGCCACGGTCGTGGCCTGGTCGAAGGCACTTCCCGACGTGCGCGAGGTCAACCTGGTCGCCAAGGGGCTCTCCGGCACTCAGCTCCTCCTGGCTCGCCCGGCGCTGAAGGGCCTTTCGCGAACCGTGATCGACGTAGAAGACGCTCCGGATCCCCAAGAGCCCGGAGCCTTCGCGGCCGCGATCGACCTTCCCGGGATGTTCCAATTCGGCGGCCTGAAGGCCGCCGCCGCGCTGACGGCCCCTGCTCCGCTCTGGCTCCACGGCGGATCCAGATCGTTCGACCTGTCATGGGCCAAGGCAGCCTACGCACACAGCGACGCGTCCTCGATGCTGCGCATCGAGCCTCGCAATCCGGATTCCGATCAGCTTGCCTCCTGGGTTGACCAGGGCCAGTGACCCGGGCTGGATTGAGTTCTCAAAGGGCTCCGCGCCGTTCCAGCGATTTGTAATGCACGAACGAATACACGATCGGGATCAGGCCGGCTGCGACCAGAAACGCGATCGAAGCGATCAAAGGCCCGCCCAGCACCGTCCACACAAACCCGATCAAGCCCACCGCCACGAAGACCCAGGCTGCCACGCGATGGGTGTCGTTCCACACTCGATCATTGGCCAAGGTCCAGGGCACGCGCACCCCGATATAAAAATTCTTGCGGACTTTTCCGATCACGTTGCCCAGCAATCCGAAAAAGAGGAACATGCCGGCGATGAACGTCCTGCCGAGGTCGATCGTGGGCCCTCCGTGCACGGCCTGGTGGACAACGTAGAGCAGAACGGCCTGCATGTAGCCAAGCAAGCCCGTAATCAGACACATGATGTACAGATATGTGGGCCGGAACGTATCGACCTCGAATGCCTTGGGTGAGAGGGCCGGCAGAAAGTAAAACAAGACGAGCATTCCAACCATCATCCCGGGCATGAGGAACAGGGTCCATTTGCCTCCGTATCCGTCGATCTTTCCCTCGATATTCCAGTGGGTCGGGATCTGGTCGGGAAGGCCGGGATACAGCCAGGCGGCGGCGCCTGCGGCAAGCGCGACGATGAGAAACCCGATTACCCAGTAAACGCGTGTCATGGCGTGTCGTCGCCTTTCCTGGTCTTGATGCCGAAATGGTCCCAAAGATGAGTCAGAACATCCTCGAGCACCGTCGTATTAAGGGAGTAGAAAATCTGCTGCCCGTCGTGCCGGCTCCGGATCAAGTCGGCTTCCTTGAGAACCGAAAAATGATGCGACATCGAAGGCTTCGTCATCTCGAACAGCGACGCCAGCTCACCCGCGGACTGCTCGCCCCGCGACAAGAGCCGCAGGATCTCCCGCCGAGTCGGATCGGACAACGCCTTCAAGACCACGGTCAGTGTCATCATCACCAAGCGATTCGTCCGGCGACCGGGGTTATTTAGAGGAACGTCTAATTATTTTGTCTTCCATTCCTTTGAAGGGAGGATGCGGGAGTCTAGAGCTTCGAATCAGAGAAGTTCCAACCGAGCCAACCAAGCGTTGAAGTGTGGGCACTTGGATCGAATGACGTCGAGTCCTATCTTTTCAGCGACCTGTGGTCCAACCACCGGTTTCGCGTCACCGTAATCGGGGATTTGAGCGATGATGCGTTTGCTCGGAGCAGAATGTACACCGTCGTCAATCATCTCGGGTGTCGAATAATTGTCAGCGATCGCTTGGAGTGCCCTGATCTCTTGCTCTCGCTGGTCGTAGAAGGATGCCAACTGAGAGGGATCACAGAAGAGGTACGCCTCGAACTCATGCAACTGGATGTACGGGATGAAACGCGGGTCGCCCATGTCGTTGGCGAACGCTCTCTCGAGGAACTCGACCCGCTTCTCTGGCATATGTCGCAGTTTCTCGGCTTCAAGCTGCGCCGGAAACGAGGCGGAGAGGCCGTACAAGTCGATCATCGTGGTGAAATAGACATCCTTGCCTTTTTCCTGGGACAGGAATCGTTGAATGTCATTCTTCATGGGTGCATAGTGTCGACCGCCTCCCCGGTGTACTCGGCCCTTCTTCTTCGCATGGGCAATCAGGACTGGCGGGTGAAGATAGACACCCAAGCTCGCGAGGTGTGGCTTGAGCACCGTATCGGCGAATGTCTGCTCGGTCTGTCCTTCGCCGAAAAGGTAGAGGCGCGACATCAGTGAGGGCCTCCGCCCATGATGTTCTTTTCCCAGATTTCACCGAGACTGTATTCCTCGAGCCACTGGTCGAGTGATGACGCGTCCGGCCTTCTGAATACAGACTCCTTGTCCTCTCGATCCACGAGGACCACGTCGTCAGGGTCAAAGTTGTCGAGAAAAGAACTCGATTGCGTGCTGACCAGTACTTGAGCGTGATGGGATGCCTTCTCGAAGAGTGAGGCGACTACGTTGAGGGCATAAGGGTGAAGACCGAGCTCTGGCTCATCCACTACGATCAGGCACGGAAGTTCTGACTCGGATTGAAGAAGCAGCGAGACCAGGCAGATTGCTCGGAGCGTTCCATCCGAGAGCTGGTGGGGACCAAAGATCTGGTCAGACCCGTTGTCTCGCCAGTTGAGGATGACCTCATTGTCGTACGGCCCGCTCGGCACGAGGTTGAAGTCGTGAAAGAAGGGCGCGAAGAGGCGAATCGTGCTGACGATTCGGTTATAGGTCGCGCCTTGATCCTGGTTTTGAAGGCGATACAGAAAGGCTGCCAGGTTACCTGCATCGGGCATGAGCCAGCGGTTATCGCCAACGTAACCGTACTGCCGGACTCGCGCAGTGGCCGACGTGTCGTGAAAGTGGTAGACCCGGCATCCATTGAGGAGAGCGCGGATGATTATGGCCGCCCCCCCCCCTCGATTCGCTTCGTCGCCAATCCGGCACTCCTGATGGCCTGTACCTAATGAGTAGCCCACGGAGTCTCTTGCCGATGCCGTTCGTGTTGAAAGTAATGTCTCGTTTTCAAAAAAGAGCGTATCTCCGGCTGCATGGGAAAGAGCGAAATCGTAGACGTCTAAGCCGCTATCCGCCTCGAACTCCAACCGCGCCTGCAGATGGGTCGTTTGCCTTGGTCCATAGAAGAGGAGCGAATGCGCTCGACCGGCCGCCGCAATGTACGCCTGGAGTCGCTCACCCATCATTTCGCTGAGCATCTTGAAGAACGAGACAAGGTTGCTTTTGCCGGCACCATTCGCGCCGATCAGTAGGTTCAAAGGGCGAAGCTCAAGATCCATTTCCTTGATCGACTTGAAGCCCTTGAGGTGAATCCGCCGAAGCATGTCCATGTCGTGACTTCCCCCGAATCCTGCATCCCGAATGCCGGCCATTCGGCCTTATTCTCTATCATATCTCGTCTCCGCCTCCTGGAGCGACCAGGAGGGAGTGCGAGCCGATTTTGATTGGATCACGTCGCTTCCAGGTCGATGGGTTCGCCAGGGCCTTCGTGCACGGCGCGGTGCATGAGCTCAGCGATCACATTCTCCGGATCGGTCGACACGACGAGTCGCAGGATGTGGCTCAAGTGGGCGAATTGCTTGTTGACCGCCTGGTCAAGCAGGGAAAGCAACGGGTCGAAATAGCCGGCAACATTCAGGATTCCGATCGGTTTCTGGTGCAGCCCGAGGGCCGCCCAGCTCAGGGTCTCAAAGAATTCCTCAAACGTGCCGATGCCGCCGGGAAGGGTCAGGAACGCGCGGGCGCGACGGGCCATGAGCGCCTTTCGCTCGTGCATGTTGGACACCACGATCAGCTCGGTCAAACCGTCATGGGCGACTTCCTTGATCGCCAGCGCGTCGGGGATCACGCCGATGGCCCGTCCGCCGCCGTCAAGTACGGCATTGGCGACAACTCCCATGAGACCGACCCGGCCGCCTCCGTACACGAGTCCTATCCGCGCACGCGCCAGCCCCCGCCCTACCCTGGCGGCGGCCTCTGCGTATTCCGGCTCGATCCCGACCCCAGACCCACAGTAAACGCACAGGTTGTTTTCCGTGATAACAGCGGTTTCCGCCATTGCCGAATCCGTTCCTTCCCGGTGATCCCGGTTCGCGTGCTCCTCGAGATGTCGAAAGCCGTCATTCCGGGGGACAACCGCGTCCTTTCAACTCTTGGAAGAGGATCGTTATGATGGATTCGGTTGACAAGATCAAGGTCTCGCCGAATGCAGGAGAGGGCGCAGTGCCCACACCATTGAGACTACGATATGGCCGCTCATCCGCCGAGACCGGCGCGGATTCCGATCGAACCGTGGAGAACGCCTGACCATGCGTGCTGCATACATCGAAGAGACCGGCCCCCCCGAGGTAATCAAGGTCGGCGAACTGCCGCGGCCCGAGCCCGGCCCGCGCCAAGCTCTCGTAAGAGTCCACGCGGCCGCACTCAACCCGATCGACCTGTATCTCCGGTCGGGGTTCATCGCGATGCCGCTTGCCTTTCCCTACGTCATCGGTTGCGACCTGGCCGGGACCGTCGAACGAGTCGGTCCAGGCTGCACCCGGTTTCGGGCCGGAGACCGTGTCTGGGGCTCGAACCAGGGGCTCCTGGGTCGACAGGGTACTGCGGCTGAATACGCCGCAGTCGACGAAGACTGGCTCTACCCGACACCCAGAGCGCTGCCGGACAACGAGGCGGCGGCGATGGCTCTGGTCGGCATCACCGCCCATCTCGGGCTGTTTCGATACGGGAATCTCCAGCGCGGCGAAGCCGTGTACGTCCCGGGCGGCAGTGGCGGCGTCGGCTCGATGGTGGTTCAGATGGCCAAGGCGAGCGGTGCCCGCGTGGCGACCTCCGCCGGCAGCCAGGAGCGTCTTGAGCTCTGCCAGCGCCTCGGGGCCGACCTGGCGCTCAATTACAAGACGGACGACATCCCCGCCAAGCTGCGCGAATTCTCCCCCGAAGGGATCGATGTCTGGTACGAAACTCAGCGCGAGCCCAACCTCGAAATCGCCGTTCCCTTGCTGCGCAAGCGCGGCCGGATGATCTTGATGGCGGGCCGTGCAGCCAAGCCCGCCCTCCCGCTCGGCGCGTTCTATCCGCGAAACTGTGCGCTTTTCGGCTTTGCCATGTTCAACGCGACCGCTGACGAACAGCGCCACTGCGCCTCCCTAATGAACCGCTATGTCGAGGAGGGTTCGCTCAAACCCCAGGTCGGCCGCGTCTTCCCGCTCTCGGCCACGGCCGACGCCCAACGTTTCCTCGAAGCCAACACCGTGCACGGCGCCGGCACGCTGACCGGCAAGGTCGTCATCACCATCGAATGAGTTGCCGACGATGAACCTGATCACGACATATTCCGGCTCGATGATGGAAGGCTTCCTGCCGCGCGGGTGGGACCTGGCGAAGATCGATCGCTGCTGCAACCACGCACCCGAGGCCATCGCCGAGCGTCAATCGTGGTGGCACCCCCAATTCGTTCCTGTCGCGTGCAACTCGGTTGCCGACTTTGACGTGATGATGGGCCATGAAATCGCGCTTCTGATCAAGCAGGCCCGCGACGCGGGCCGAGCGGCCGCACTCATCCTGCCGGTTGGCCCGATGGGCATGTACCGGTGGGCGGTCTACTTTCTCAAGGAGTGGAACGTCGCCTGCGATCACGTCTATGGTTTCAACATGGACGAGTGGAGCGACCGCGACGGACGGACCTTGCCCGCCGACCATCCGGGAGCCTTTCAGAAGGCGATGGAATTGGCCTTTTACGGACCCTTGGGCAAACTGACGGTCCCGCCGGCGAATCGGTGGTTTGCGACACCCGATCGCCTGCCGCATTATGCCGAACGGATCGGCAATCTCCAGTCCTACGGCGCCGAGCTGGTCGTCATCTTCGGGATCGGCCGGGTCTGCCACATCGCGTTCTGGGAGCCTCACTTTGCCGAAGAGTTCGCCACGGTCGCCGAGTGGAAGGCCCAGACGCACCGCCTCGGTGCGCGGCTGCATCCGCTGACCATCGAACAGAATGCACTGACGAGCTTCAAGAGTCGCACGACTCTGGTGCCCGCATTTGCCAACACGATTGGCCCCGGCCTCTTCTTGCGGGCCGATCGGAGTATCGGCGGGGCCGAGGGGGTCTTCGACCGCGGCATGCAGTGGCAAGGGGCGAGCTTGTGGATGACGTTGCGGTACGGGCCTGACCCCTGGGTTCCCAGCTCGTTCATGCCGACTCGGCCGGGCCGGCTGTTCTATCACCGCGATCTCGCCGGCCCGCTTGTGCCCGATATGAACTGAGCGGGCAGCTCACCGTTCGCCACGCGCGTCCGGCTTTCTGGCGGCCGCGTCCTTCTCGCGCGGTCGCTTCTCAAATTTGGCCCGCAGCTCCTCGCCTTGCTTCCTCAAGATGTCGATGAAGTCGTCTTTTTCGCCCGGCTTCGTGAGGTCCTGCCCCTTCTTGGTGACACCGAGGAAGCCGATGCACATCTCATCGGTCGTCGCCTCGCCCCATTTCACAAGCTTGGGGGGATGGTTGGGATTCCGCGGGTTCGATTCGCGAATTGTCGTAGTGCGAGACCAGGTAGACGACCGAGCCCTTGGGAATGTCGAGCGGCTTCTCGAAGTAGTACGTGTACTGCCAGTTGAAGTCCCAGTCATCGATCTTGATCAGGTCCTGGACCTTGCCGTCGGGAAACTTGACGGAGATCTGCATGTCGTGGCCGAGCAGGTGCATGTGCGGGCTCACGGAGTGGGCCACGACGTCGACGGGAACTTCCCAGGCCGCTTTGACTTCGATATTGGACTCGCCCGGCGGCAGCTCGAGGCCCGGGTTGATGACGACGCTCCAGTGGAGGGACTGTTTGACCGGCTTCTTCGAGAAATAGATGCCCGAGCTTGCTGCGATCGGTCTCGGCCTTGCCGCGAGTATGATAGTGGACCTGGATCACGATATCGCTGTTTTTCGGCAAGGGACGGCCGATGCCCTCGTCGAGATGCCGGGGAAGGTTGCCGGGCGCCCAGCCGCCGAGACCGCCGTGGATCGGCTCGCCCGGGCCGCCGAAACAGGAATAACCGGGGCCGGGGTCGGCCTGGTCGCGCTCACGAGCCTTTCCGGAGACGTCGACATACGCCAGGATGTGATGGACCACATTACGGTTGCCCGGGCGGAATTCGACGGCCGAGACGAACTTATCCTCGCTGAGCCCCGACGGAGCGACGAAGCACCGATAAATGTCCTCGCCGTCGGCGGGAACCGCGAAATCGGCACCGATGTCGACAATCAGGTCGGGCGGCCCGAGCTGCCAGTCGTCGGGAAACTTGGGGTTGGCGGGCAGGTCGGCCGGATTGCCTTCCGGAGTTTCGGCCTCGACCCACGCGGAGATCGTCGCAATCTCCCGGTCGGAGAGGGTGCGAGCGTCCTTGAAGGGAACTCCGAAGTGCGGCGCCGCCTTCCAGGGAGGCATCTTGCGATCCTCAACCACTGCCGAGATATCTGACGCACGCTTCCGCGCCTGTTCATAGGTCTCCAGCGAAAAAGGACCGACCTGGCCCGGCCGATGGCATTCCTGGCAGTTCTTCTGAAGAATCGGCGCCACATCCTTGCAAAACGTGGGCTGACCCTGGATCTCGGCGACTTCGGGCAGGGGACAGCCCACGGCTTCCACTTGCTCCGGTTTGACTTCCTTGCCACTCAGCACAGCCACAATGGCATCTTTGAGCTCGCTCGCTGCCGGGTTGGCATTCCGCTTCTGGCGGGCGGCAAACTGGTCGTCGATGCGGCCGTGATAGCGGATCTTGCCCAGGCTGTCGATCACAAATGCTTCGGGTGTCACCTTCGCGCCTAGCTTGCGGGCACACGACCCCCGGCGGTCGCGCGCAATCGGCAGCTTCAGCCCGAAATCACGGGCATGAGTCTCCACCTCGCTATCACTCAGATCCGGGTCGACGCACACTCCCAGCCACTTGACCGGCTTCGATGCAAAAAAATCGACGAGCGCATTCAGCGTCGGACTGTAACTGTTGGAAATCGGGCATTCCGACGAGTAGAAAACCACTGCGGTCGCTCCTCCGGCCGGAGGTGCCAGATTCACGCGCCGGCCATCCAGACCGCGCAGCGTTACGTGGAGTGGCACAGGCGGATCGCCTGCGCAGGCCGCACGGGAAACCATGATCACAGAAAAAAAGAGGCCCGCCAGCACGGAGCCGCGGGCCAACCAGGCGATGGCGCTCTTCCGAACCATGGTTCGTTGTTCCTTGCAAGTGTAAATCGCGAGCCACTCTCGAGAACACCCCCATTGAGTCAAACCGATCGCAAGGGTGCCGGTCAAGGCCAAGTCGATGCGGGGATCTGCCTGGGGTGCACGACGGTCTTTGCGCAGCAAAGTGGTTTTCGTTATGATGCGGTCGGGAATGCCGTTTCGTCTGGAGTCGCAACTACTGGAAGGAGCCAGGGATGGCACGCGTCAAGGAACCGGCGGTCGTCAAGGATGAACTGGAAAACCTGTTGGGTGGCCTCGCCAAAGAGTTGAATCGGCGCGTCTACGGCGACGGTGGCGTCCCGTGGGGTACTAAATTCGCCGACATCGAGGAACTCGCCGTCCAGATCGGTCAGGAGATTTCCCGGGAGATGATCGAACAGGCAGTCGGTCGGCAAGCAGAGGACGTTCCTCCCGAGGCCGAAAGTTGCAGTGGGTGCGGCGGCTCGGTTGAACCGGCCGATGCTTACGAACCCAGGGGCGTGCAGACCCGAGTCGGCACGGCCCAATGGAACGAGCCCAAACGTTACTGCCGCAAATGCCGGGCAGCTTTTTTTCCCTCAGTCCCGCGCGCTCGGGATTGATCAGGGGAATTACAGTCCCGAGGTGTTGAAGGCGATCGTTTACGCGGGTACGCAGTTCACGTCGTTCGCCCAGGGCAGTGGCGCGCTCAATGCGTTGGGCGGGTTGAGCGTCGCCACCAAGCAAGTGGAACGGATCACGGAAAAAATTGGGTGGGAACGTGTTGAACAGCGTGATCAGGCCGTTGATGAGTTTTTAGCGTTACCGCTGATGGACCGCTGCAAATCACCGGTCGCAAATCCCCCGCCCCCATCGACTGTGGCGACCGTGATGATGGACGGTGGTCGCCTACAAATCCTCGATCGCAGCAAGTGTGATACTGATCAGACCGCGACCGCCGATGACGATCCATGCGATCGGAATGGGCACTGGCGTGAGGATAAGATCGGTTTGCTGATGACGATGACCAGCAAGGTCTCAGTCAGCGATCCGTGCCCGGAAATCCCGGAGAATTTCGTCGATCCGACGCGGATACTCAAGCTCACGCGCGAGATCAAGGGGCACGTCGGAGGAGCCAAGGATGAATCAGCCGAGTCGCTCGCGCCCGAAACCAACTCGGCGGCCGAGGAGGAACAGCACCAGGACGCGGAGACCGCAAGACCCAAGCCACGGGTGCGCACGATGGTCGCGACGCGGGAGCGAGCCCAGCGATTTGGAGAAATCTTGGCCTGGGCCGCGTGGGCGCGAGGCTTCGCGGTCGCGGCTTGGAAGGCATTCGTCGCCGACGGTGCGACGGCCAATTGGACGATCCAGAAGCAATGGTTCAGCGACTATATTCCGATTCTGGATTTCATCCATGCGCTGTCGTATGTGTTCGCGGCAGCCATCGCGGGCCGGGGATTTCGAGCAGGCTGGGAAGTGTATACGGCCTTGATTCAGCAGGTTTGGAGCGGTCGTGTTGAAGAGGTAATCTCGTGCTCGAGATTCGACAATCGGAGTTGGGAACCCCCGAAGAAGCAGACGGTGAAACCACCCCTCGCCGCGTCGTCGCCGACGCTTTGAGCTATCTGCGTAACAACAAGGATAGGATGCGTTACGATCAGTATCGAACGGCCGGATTACCGATCACGTCAAGTCACATGGAATCGACGGTGAAGATGTTCAACCGACGCGTCAAGGGAACGGAGAAATTCTGGTCGGAGAAGGGTGCCGAAGCGATCTTGCAATTACGCGCCGATCATCTGAGTGAGACAGAGCCCCTCAAGACATTCTGGGAAGACAGGCAAGAAGCAGCATCGGGGCGCCGGTATTATCGACGTACAGGCTGAACGCCGTGGGCTACAATCCCGGTCGTGCACCCATCTGCCTGCCTGTGCCAACAGGCAGATTCATGGCGCCCTGACGAGATCAACCGGGCACGATCAGGGCGGTACCGGCCATCAAACCGAGGCCCGCAAGCAGCGCCACCGACAGCTTCAAGCGGTCGTGCGAGTGGAATTGGAGCTCGGGCAGCAAGTCCGAGAGCGCGACGCAGAGAAACGTGCCCGCCGAGAACGCCAGAGCACCGGCGGTCAATCGCGTCGCCGAGCTGGTGTCTATCCCGCCCGACCCGAGTGCAAACACCGCTACGCCGGCGGGAATCATCAGCGCGAAGCCGAAATTGACCAGATGAGCCGACCACCGCGCCGATCCCGCTCTGACCATGAGCGCGGTGATCGTCAAGGCATCGGCCGGCTTGTGGACCAGGGTCGCAAGGAAGACTCCGATTCCGGCGGCTCCGAGCCCGGCTCGCGTCTGGTAATCCGCTGCAACGGCGCTCGACAGGGCGATCCCGCCGACGAGAGAGTGGACCGCCAGCCCGAACGCCGCCGAGCTCCACGGCAAAGCGTCGATGGCGGCCGCCGGCGGTCGCCTTGCACCAGAATCGGTTGACGCATCTCGGGCAGCGATGACGGGCTGAGTGCACGAATGCCCGGGCCCATGGTCCGCATGGGAATGGTGATGATCGATCGCCGGAGGATCGTCACGCGGCTCGTGGTGGTGGAACGAGAAGAATCGCTCCAGAAAGAAGAGCGCCAGGAGACCCACCGCAGTCCAGGGAATCGTTGCGGCCGATCCCACCCGCACGGCCTCGGGCATCATGTGGAAAAAAGCGGCCCCGAGCATGACGCCCGCCGAAAAGCTCAGATAGACTTGCAGGCGCGTGTGATTGAGCAGGGTCGCCAGCGGCAGAAGCCCGCCGAGGACGCTGGCCGTCACGATCGCCAGGCAAAGTGCGGTGAGCGTCAGCACCATCTTGCTCGCCTTTCTCCCGCGGGCTCCGGGCCGGCCTCGCGGCCGACTGCCCTTACGCCCGCCACGTTCGCCCGCATTTTGCCTGGCCCACGACCACCGCTGGACCCGTGTGGACGACGACGAACGCCAATGGACAAAAGACATCCCCCGGAGAGCGACTTCGGCTCGACCCTTGTACCTCCCCGGTCGCCAACGAGATAATAGAGGGGTGCACCCAAGGCGTTCTGTGCGTGTTCAACCGACGACCGAACCTGGCAAGATCGACAGAAAAAGACAGGCGCACTGACCAAGGTGTTCGAATGCCCAAGCTGAGCGAAGCGGAAATCCTGGAACGGCTGCCGACTGCGAAAGACTGGGAACGCCACGGCGACATGCTGGTGCGAACCTGGCAATTCCCGTCGTTTCGCCGCGCCATGGAGTTTGTCAATCAGGTGGCGGCGCTGATCGAGAAAAACGCTCACCATCCTGAGCTGATTGTCCAGTACCGTAACGTCCGCATCGAGACGTCGACCCATGACGCCGGCGGCCTGACCGATCTCGACTTCGCATTGATCGCGCAGATCAACGAGATTCCCACCGACCGCTGACCCCGGCAATCCTCTCGCTGCCGGCACTGTCGAGAGCCGACCGCCAACCTCGGCCGGCGAGCCGCACCAAGGCTAGAGACCATGGTGCCAACCATCCGCCGCCCGCTCGGCCGGCTCAGGTTCGGAGCACCGGCTCACGCGCTGCCATCGGGCCGTTTCGGCCCGGATTGGCCGGGAGCCAGCCGCCGATACTTCGTCTTGGGAAGGTTGTATACCCCCGCATCCGGCTTCCAGCGGTCGTCTTCCTGCAAAAGCGCCAGCCGCTCCGCCCGTGACAGCACGTTCCGCGCCCTGGCCAAGCTTCCCGCTTTTTTCAAACTCTTGTCAAGCGACATCGTTTCCTCGAAATCGAACCAGCACCACCCGCCCCATCCCCGCCCGAAAGAGCGGACGCCTGACGCACCGGACGTCGATCGTGCCAAAAAGTAGGCTCACCCAAATGTTAATCAGACCGTGCATTGGATGCAAGTGAGCCAACATCAAGCCGATTGCCAATCCACTCCGGCCATCAGACCCGCGATGGAAAGGTCTTCATCCAGCTCGGGCCAGTGCAGGCCGACGCCTCCACCGCCAATTTCGTAGTGCGCACGCTGCTCCGGCGTGGCGGCATGCAGGACCGGAAACCACGTGAGTGGAACGCACAACACGCGGCCGTCGGTGAAGGCAACTCGCATCGTCACCTCGTCGAACTCGACCGACTTCGCCAGCGCTGTCGATGGAACAAAAGCCCGCGGATGCTTGGGCTTGATCCTAGCCGAGGTGCTCATCCCATGCCTCCAGGAACTCGTCTCGATTCTGTTCCACGAGCCGCTGAATCGTGGTCCTGTCGCCAGTTTCGCGTTTGGCCCGCGAGATTCACGCTCCGGGTACCTCCTCATCTCGCAACGCCTTCGTGACGCGCCGCGTTTGATCCCAGATCAAAAATGCCACCACTCCCACCGCGAGCGACCCGAACGCATAAAGGAGCACGGCGCCTTTCGACGTCCAGAACACAAAGAGCCAGCCCACCAGGGCGATCATCACCGGAAGCGGGAACAGCGGCATCCGGTAGGTCAAGAGTGACGCCTTTCCCGTCGCCCTCAAGTAAACCACAGTTGCGATTTGACCGACAAACTGAATCAAGATCCGCGACGCCAGGAGCGCGGCAATCACGGTGCCCAGGTCAGCCAGGCAGGCCAGTGCGGACAAGCCGCCAATCAAAAGCAGCGATCCATGGGGAAAATGACCGGTCGGATGCGTTCGGGCGAAGACCTGGAAAAAATGGCCCGCCCGGGCCGACGCATACGGAATGCGGCTGTAGCCCAGAAGCGCCGCGAACACCGACGCAAGCGCCGTCCAGACGATCATCAAGGTCACGACGCCCGCTGCCCATCGCCCGTAAACGTGAAACATCAAATCGCTGGCGATGTGCTGGGATACCACCACGTCGCGCCAATCGATGACGCCGAAAATCGCGATATTCATGGTCAAGTAGACGAGCCCCACCGCGACCACGGAGATCATGATCGACCGCGGAATGGTCCGCGACGGCGTGGCGACCTCGTCTCCCAGGTAGCACACCTGGTAGTAGCCCAGGAAGTCGTACATGGCGATCGCCAGCGCCATGCCAAGGCCGACGGCCGTGGCCTGATCGATGTGCAACGCTCCCGGTGGAAAATCAAACGCCCGCCGGGCGCTGAAATGACTCAATCCCGCGGCGATCACCCATCCGACCGTCACGAGCATCCCCACCCAGAGCACGACCATGACACGCCCAGCCACGGCGATCCTTCGGTAAGCGAGGGCGGTGACGAGTGCGACAATCGCCATCGCGGCCACCTGCTCCCACTGGACGATCAAGTCGAATTCGGGGATGAGCCTCCCCCAATTCCACGCGGTCTTTCCCAGGTCCGGGTAGAAATAGGCCAGGTATTTCGCCATTCCGATCGCTCCGCTGGCGACTTCGAGCGGACCGCTGAAGAAGAATTGCCACACGAAAAGGAACTTCAAAAGGCGTCCGGATCGCGAGTCACCATAGGCCGCGTCGTAAAAGTGATAGGTCCCTCCTGAGCCGGGGAACGCCGCGGCCAGTTCGCTCCAGATCATGCCGTCGGCAAGCGCGACCGCGGCGCCCAGAAACCAGCCGATCATCGACTGGGGCCCCCCCAGCGTCCCGGCCAGGAGCGGCAGAGTAATGAACGGGCCAATCCCCACCATCATCGACATGTTCACGCTGACCGCGTGCAGCAAGCCGAGCCGGCGCTCGAGCATCGTCGATCTCCTCGAGTTGCCCGCCCGCGAAAACCATCAGCCGCAAGCGTCGCGACATTCTACACCCCGAGAGGTCCTGACTCGACACTCCGGCGTATCGTCCTGGATTCTGGACGTTCCGTTCGGATTTCGGGTTTAGGATTTCGGGTTCGCCATCAAACCCGCGTCATGATCAACGACGCGTTCTGGCCGCCAAAGCCAAAGCTGTTGGAGAGGGCGGTACCCAGCGGCATCTCGCGCGACGTGTTGGGGACATAGTCGAGGTCGCATTCGGGATCCGGCGTCGCCAGATTGATGGTCGGGGGAACAACCCCGCGCTGAAGTGAGAGGGCCGTCGCCGCGGCCTCAACGGCTCCCGATGCGCCGATCAAATGGCCGATCATCGACTTTTGCGAGCTCATCGGAATCGACGAGGCGCGATGGCCGAAGACCCGCTTGACCGCAACCGTCTCCATCAGGTCGTTCAGCCGGGTGCTCGTGCCGTGAGCGTTGATGTAGTCGATCTGCGAAGGGTCGACGCGAGCCTCCTTGAGGGCCGCCGTCATCGACAGCGCCGCACCTTTGCCCTCAGGCTCGGGGCGCGTGATGCCGAACGCGTCGAACGACGATCCGTAACCGGTGATCTCAGCGTAGATCGGCACGCCCCGGCGGCGAGCGCGGCGATAGCTCTCGAGCACCAGAACCGCCGCTCCCTCGCCGAGCACGAAGCCGTCGCGCTCGGCGTCAAACGGGCGAGAAACCTCCTTGGGCGGCCGGATCGACGTGCTGACGGCCTTCATCGCGCTATAAGCCACGAACAGGTGAGGATCCAGCCGGCTGTCGCAACCGCCGGCCAGCATCACGTCGGCGTCGCCCCGCGCAATCAAGCGAAACGCCTCGCCAACAGCCTGCGTCCCCGCCGCACACGCCGTCACGATCGTGTTGTTCGGGCCCATCGCGTGCTGGAGAATCGAGATGTGAGCCGCCGCCATGTTGGGAAGATGCTGCAAGAGCCAGAGTGGAAAAATCGACTCAGAACGTGCCTGCGCAAATCGCCCCATGTCGAGCGATCCATCGTGGCCGATCGAGCGCATGATCGGATTCACCAGCTCGCCAACGTCCACCGGCGTGATGCCCGCGCCCATGCAGACCCCGAACCGGCCAGGATCGAGCCGATCCACCTCGAGCCCGGCATCCTGCACCGCCATCGCAGCCGAACCCACCGCAAACCGCACCGCCCGGCTCATCAACTTCAAGTTCTTCTTGTGCTCTCCCAGGTACGGCAGAACATCGAAGTTCTTCACCTCCCCGGCGATCTTCAGGCTCAAACCCGACGTGTCAAAACTCTCGATGTAATTCACACCGGAGCGGCCCTCGAAGATGGCCTCGCTGAAGTCGCGACGACCCATCCCGTTCGGCGCGACCACGCCGACGCCGGTCACGACCACGCGGTGCATTGTGTCCCTCACGCTCATTCTTCGCTGTAGATCATGTGGTGCTATGTGGGCGCTATCTGCACTTCAATCCTAGCCTTCCTTGTTGCGACGCGCGGAATTCATCCACTCCGATTTCGCTGCGTTTTCACAGCCAATCCGGAGAATCCGCTTAATCCGAATCATGTGATCGACAGGGCTTACCCTGTCAGCATAATTTACCATGCTCCCTCGAGTCCAGCAACTCGCAGGCGAGGCTTGGGCAAATTACGTTAAATTGGCAACCTTCTGGAAACGCCGGCGGCAGGGGCAGACGTCCCAGCTTGACGCGATAGGGCTCCCAAGGGGCGATCTCACCAAACCGGCCGTCGTTGCGGGATCAGCCTCTTGTCGAGCGAGCCGGCGCCAGTTAATGTCGTTTAGGGCCGGCGCTGGCAACGCCACTTCCCATTGAGCTTGGGACATCATCTCAGCGCAGGAAGGGCGAGCCCCGTCGTGATCACGCTCGTCCCGACCCGGCTTGACTTCCGCTTCCCAGGCTTATCTTACGTTGACGGCCGAGGCTCACGCTCAGCCGCCAGGAGGTTCACGATGCTCCGCTCTCTGCGAATCGTAATGGGATTGGTCTTGATTCTTTCGGTGATGGGCCGCGATGCCCAGGCCCAGTGGGGATTTGATGGTTGGGGATGGATGGGTTGGGGTGTTGGCACGCCGGAGAGCGCCGCGCTCCACGGCGCTGCGGACTTTGCGATGGGCGCTGGAATCTATAACCTCAAGACGGCCCAGGCCGAGAGCATCAACGCCGATACGGCGATGAGGTTTAACGACTACGTCGCGGCGGTCACTCGAGAAGCGGCGAGAATCCACGAAGCGCGGAAGGATCAGAGGCTCGCCAAGAATCGGGCGCTTTACGACGCTCGGCAACGACAGCTCCGAGAGAATCCGAGCCGGCGCGATATCGATAATGGCGATGCCTTGAACGCAGCGGTTGCCGATCTCAACGACCCGCGGCTGGGCAGCGCGGCGTTGCGAGCAGCCAAGGCGCCGGTCCCGGCCAGCTTGATCGCCCAGGTACCCTTCCTCGTCGCTTCCGAGCGCATCACGCTCATGCTCGATCACGCACGGTCTGCGATCAAGTGGTCCGACGTTTTCGAAGGCGAGCGGTTTGCCAGCGACAAGAAAACGTTCGACGACCTGGTCGCGCGGATGCGGGAACAGGCATACGAAGGAGATCTGTCGCCGAAGGTCATGCGCGAGGCCCGCGATTTCGTCAAAGATCTCTCCACGAAGCTGGAAGCCCAGCCGCTCAAGGATCCCGCCCACCAGAAGGAAGCCGTGCGATTCATCACCGCGTGCTCGTCGTTGCTCAACCTGCTGGAACGGCCGAGCACCGGCCCTGCCTTGCTCCAGTTGCGGAAGATCCAGGACACAATGGTGGCCAATCTGCTCGGGTTCATGCACGCGTACAACCTCAGGTTCGGGCCGGCGACCACGCCCGATCAGCGACAAGTCTACGCGAAGCTGTTCGCGATCCTCGACCAGGCGCGAGACCAGACACTCGCTGAGGTCAACGCCGCGACCAAGGCGCTTCCGGAGGCGAAGCCCGACGACGCAACCGACTTCTTGAACCGAGTCGAAAAGGCCCCCTCACCCAGCGGAGCGGGTGCACAGTCGACACCTGCCCCGAAGCCATGATTGATGAGTGCCTGATCTCAACCGATCGAGGGGAGTCGCTCGACATGCGATCTTGGTGTGATTGGAGCAAAGTGATTGCGGTCATCGTTATGACCGCGTTTGTCGTGCTGCCCGCGATCGCGGTCGGACAGGACGATCCCGCCAGGAAGCCGGAGCCGTCGCCGCAGAAGACCGAACGCCCGGCTGCGTCTGATGAGAACGTGAAGACGATCAACGACGACTACAATCAGGAGCTGCTCCAGCTCGAACGGCGGCGGCTCGAACGGCTCGCGCGGCTGGCCGCCCGGCAAAACCCGGCAGACGCCGCCAGCACGTACGAGCAGGTCTTCCGCCTGGCGATCGCCGGAAACCTGTTCCGCGACGCAGAGCCCGCCGCAAAGACCGTGGTCAGTAACGGCAGTCCTTCACCAATCACGACCGGGCTCGCCCACCTTGTGAAGATCATCGCTGAGTCCGACCGCGGCGCCTACGACCAGTCGGTCGAGAGTCTTCGGCAGGCCGTCGCGCTCCGAGAACAAGCCGCGCAGAAGGGCGCTCCCCGGGCCGATCTACCGACCGATGAGCTCGTGGCGATTTGCGATGCCTACTTTCAGCGGCTGATCCACGAAGCCCAGTTCGAGAGCGCTCGCAAGGCCCTGCAAATTCTGCACGGACAAACCCAGCGTCCGGTCCTCAAGGAGTTCCTGTCCACGCGACTCAAACGACTCGAATTGGTCGGCAAGCCGGCGCCCGCAATTTCGGGAACGGACATCGATGCGAAACCGTTCAACCTCGCCGACTCCAAGGGCAAGGTCGTTCTGGTCGTGTTCTGGGCGAGCTGGTGTCTGCCTTGTGCTGAGGAGATCGACGCATTCCATCAGGTCGCCGAGACCTACCGCGGACGAGGACTTCAGATCGTGGGCATCAATCTCGACCTCGCCGAGGACGGGCAGAAACTGGAAACGGTCATGCCCAACGTCCGCCATTTCTTGCTCGAGCACAACGTTTGGTGGCCGACGCTGATCAACGGCAAGGGAGACAAGGACTATTCCAAGGCCTATGGCGTGACCGAGCTGCCGGCGAACGTTTTGATAGCGCGAGACGGCACGATCGCCCACATCGACCTGGTTCGCAAGAACCTGGAACCGGCGGTCGCCGGGGCGATCGGTCGGTGAACGGCGCGGATGCCCTGCGAGTCGGGTCAGCCGTCGGGTCGCGGACCACAGACGTTTACGACCCTGGAGCGGTGCCGGCCGCGGTGTCCGTGGGCCCGGCAGACTGGTACAGAGCGTCGTAGAGAGAGAGCATGAAATGGTGGAACGAGTCGGCGATCACCGGAGTGGCTTGCAACCGAATCTCTTGCAGTGCGGGCTGGCCGTAGGCGATCAGTTTCTGACGTGCGTAGGTGACGCTCGACAGAGAAGCGGTCGTCCGGCGTAAGGTCTCTTCCAGAACGGCCAGGCTGGCCTGGTCAGAGACGTCTCGCTTCTCTTTCAAGTCGCCGCCAATCGGGGATTCGTTGGGCCACACAAGTTTCCGCGTGGCATCGAAGAAGCTTCCCAATGGCGCACTTGCCGCAGGCGCGGCTGCGGTTGTGGTTGCAGCAGTTTGAGCGGCTACCCGGCCGCTGGTATTGCGCGAGCTCGTCGATTCTGACCCATACGACGGCGGTAGCCGCCGGCGGGGATCGACGTGTGAAACGAACCCATTATCCCGAATACGATTGAGATAGGAGTTGGGGTTATTCTGAAGCGGGTTGTGCGACCGCGGTGCTTGCATGCCTTGGGCGGCGCGAGTGAGAGCATGCTGGTTCACGAAGTCCGTCGGCGATGGCACCTGTCGGAACCCCAGGCCCCCCCAACCCCAGCCATATCCCATGCCTCCCCATTGAGCCTGGGCGGAGTTGGATCCTGCACCCAGAACGAGCACTCCGGACAGGAGAATCAGTACCGGGTACGCACGCGTTCTGTTTCGCATCAGGTCCCTTCTGTCGGATCCGCGGTCAGGGGTTGGTTCGCGAGATCTTAATGCAGATTGATTGGGCTTTTCAAGCGGGCGATTCGCGGGTTGAGTCTCTTGTCGGCCCGGGCACAGGCGGTTAACGTCGACTCAGGTGAAGCCCACAATCACGATTGCCGCCTGAGTCTGGCGGATCAAATGGTCGCGGCGCGAACCGACAGTCGCCGGTGCCGGTCAGTGATGACGAGAACCCTCGAAGGACAAAGGACAGAAGCATGCCACTGAGTCTTGCCGCGCGCTCGAGTTTGATTGCTCCGTCGGCGACCCTTGCGATGGGAGCCGAGGCCAGGCGTTTGAAGGCGAAGGGGGTCGAGGTCCTCGATTTCGCGCTCGGCGAGCCCGACTTCAACACGCCGGAGAACATCCAGGAAGCCGCGTTCAAAGCAGTCCGCCAGGGTCGGACTCACTACACGCCGCCTTCCGGCATTCCCGAGCTCCGCGAGGCGGTGGCGAACCACTACACCCGGCATCATCATTTGCCGACCCAGCCTGCGGAAGTTGTGATCTCAAATGGAGCAAAGCACTCGCTTCACAACGCGCTCATGGCCGTGTGCGGGCCCGGGGATGAGGTGGTGATCCCGGCACCCTACTGGGTCAGCTATTCCGACCTGGTGAAATTGACGGGGGCGACCCCCGTGGTTGTGCAGACGACCGAGGAATCGAGTTTCAAGCTGACCCCCGATCAGCTCCTCGCCGCGGTCACTCCCCGGACGAAGCTGTTGATGCTGAACAGCCCGTCCAACCCGACGGGCGTGGTCTACGACCGTAGGGAGCTCGAAGCGCTGGCCGACGCGGTTCTTGAGACCGAGATCGGCGTTCTTTCCGACGAAATCTACGAGCAGCTCACTTACGGCGACGCGGCACCGACGTGTTTTGGAGCATTACGGCCCGCTCTGGGAGAGCGCACGATCACCGTCTCCGGTGTCAGCAAGACCTATGCGATGACGGGATGGCGGATCGGCTGGGCGGTGGCGCCGGAGCCGGTGGCAAAGTTCATGGGCGACGTGCAAAGCCAGGAGACGAGCAACCCCTGCTCGGTCAGCCAATGGGCCGCCCTTGAAGCCATCACCGGTCCCCAGGATTCGGTCGTCATGATGAAAGCCCAGTTCCAGAAGCGACGCGACTACGTCGTTTCCCGGATCGCCGACCTGCCCGGAGTGACCGCGCGGCCACCCGGCGGCGCGTTCTACGCCTTCATGAACGTCTCGTCGCACTTTGGCCGAACCCTGGGAGGGAAGACGATTTCCGATTCGACGAGCTTCTGCATGACGGCCTTGAGCCAGGCCAGGGTGGCCCTGGTGATGGGGTCGGCATTCGGTGCCGAGGGTTACGTGCGGATGTCGTTCGCCACCGATTTGCAGACGATCGAACGCGGGTTCGATGCGATTTCCCAGTTCCTGCGCGGGTGACGCGGGTGCTCCTCTCGGCTTCCGCGAAACTTCGCTACGGGCGACATCATCCCGAAAATCACCCTTGTTCCCGATGCCGACTTGAGATAAGTTACTTGCCCCGTCGCCATTTCATCTCCAGCTCGCCTTTCATCATTCATAATGGACCGTGCAGCGAATTGACTTGCTGCCGGCAGTTTCCGAGGGACCGAGCCATGAGACTGGCGATGTACATCTGGCTCGCAGTCGCAACGTTGGGACTGAGTGGCTGCGTAGCCCTCGATCGCCGCTCCGCTTTACCGCTGGGCCGTCCGCTCGCCGAACGCTCGCTCGATCTCGACAAGTTCATCGCCGAGCACAACCAGAACGCCGAGCTCGTTCAGAGCATGACGGCCAGTCCGACAATTCGGGTCGCAGGGAAAATGCGGCATCAGGCCGACGGGCGGCTGGCCGTCGTACGGCCACGCAACTTCAAGCTGGCGCTCAAGAGCATGGGCCAGTCCAAGGCCGATATCGGCTCCAATGACGAGGAATTCTGGTTCTGGGTGCAGGGCGACGACAAGTCGCTCTACTGGTGCAAGTACTCCGACCTCGAATCGAGCGCACTGGCGATCACTTACCAGCCTGACTGGATCGTCGAGGCCCTCGGCCTCAAACCCATCTCACCCGAGGAGGCCGCCCACATCAGGGTCCGCGATACCGCGGATCGCGACACGACGGCCCTGGTCTTCGCTCCCACGAAAAGCGGAGCCGAGACCTACACGCGCATGATGATCGTCAACAACCACACCAGACGCATCAAGGAACACCGCATCTACGCCGGCAATCTGCAGACGATGATCGCCCAGGCGGTGATCAACCGATACGAGGACTTCGACCTCAATTCCCCTGACGGCGGTCCCCGTGATAGCTGCTACCTCCCCGAAAGCGTGCGGCTGGACTGGAAGCGAGAACAACTGGTGCTCGATGTCGACCTCCAGGACGTGAAGGTCAACCAGTTCGACCCGTCAATGACCGGGGGGGTCTTCGTCGAGCCAAGTGTCCCGGGATACGAGCGCGTGAATCTGGCCGAGCTGAGCCGTCAGCAGCCGAAGGACAACCGGAGCACGGCGCGACGAACTCTGCCGCGGCCCGAGCCGAATCGCGGCGTCAAACTCGGCAAGCCCGCCCCCATCACCGACGACGCAGCGCTCGTCCCGAGGCTGGGCTCGGCTGCCCCGCTTGCACCGGCCGCTGGGCGCAGTCCCGGCGAACTCGAGGACCTTGTGACCGCTCCCTTGCCGGTTGCGCCCGAAACCGCCACCATGCAAGCGGCACGCGCAATCGCCGCCGGCTCCGATTGGTCGCCGATCGGACGATAATCCGTCGTCCGTCGTGACACCCCAGACTCACGACTGACTCGCACTCTGCTCGTGCTCTGCCGCCGCCCGAAGCTTCTTTCGCGCCTTGGCCAGAATCGGCCCGACTGAGTTCTCTTGAAGTCCGAGCTGTTTGCCGATCTCACGGTAATTCATGAACTTGAGATGATACATTCGGACCACTTCCGCCTCGCGCTCGCTCAGATCATCGAGCATCCTCTCGACTTCTTCGGCAGAGACGATCGCTTCGACCTCGTCAGAAAGTCCGTCGTCCACGAACGCGCGATGAGCATTGGTATGTCCGAGCTCCTCTTCGCGGTGCCGCTTGATCAGTTCCTTGACGCAGATCCGCCGGGAAATCACCGTGAGATACGTGGGCAGCGAGCTCAGGCCCTTGAATTTCTTGAGGACCGAGTAGTCGTGGTCGACGATCTTCAGCAAGATCTCCGCTGCGATATCCTCGACGTCCTCGGACGACAGCAGGCGGCTACGCGCGTAAGCGACATGCTGAATCACGTGGTAGATCAGGCCCATGTAGCGATCGACGAAATCGTTCCAGGCGCCGGCCTCCTTCCGGAGGCAACGATCGATGAGCTTGCTGTCGATATCACGCAACGGCACGGCTGTACCTCCTCGTGGCGAAGAAGGCGCAAGACGCTTGCGAACTACCGGGGGGCCCTGGAGGATTTACAGAACTCTACAATTGTACCATCGGGATGACTGATGGCAACCGTGGCACCATCGAGTTTTTTCCGAGGTTTTCGTGTGATCGGATTTGCGATAAAATGAAGCCCTGAACGGCTGCCACGCTCGCCAGGGAGGATTGAAGTTGGATCAGAGTCCGCACGTGCCGCGAATCGTGATCGCCGACGACAACATTCAAAATGTCGAGCTGCTGGAGGCCTACCTCAGCGATTTCCCCTGCGAGATCCACACCGCCTACGACGGCGAGGACACGTTGCGAGTCGTCCAGGACTTCCAGCCCGACCTCCTGCTGCTCGACGTCATGATGCCCCGGCTGTCAGGCTTTGAAGTCTGCAAGAAGATCCGGGCGACCGCTGCGACCAAGGACCTCCTCATCTTGATGGTGACGGCGCTCAATGAAGTCTCCGACTTCGAGCGCGGCGTCCAGGCAGGAACCGACGATTTCCTGACCAAGCCTGTGAACAAGGTCGAGTTGCTCTGCCGCATTCGCAGTTTACTAAGAGTCCGCCATCTCAAGACGCAGCTTGATCGGACCCTCGCCTACCTGGCCGAGTTCGAAACCGCCAGCAGGCAGGAAATCAAGGATGAAGGATGAAGGATGAAGGATGAAAAATAGAGAAGACGGCCCGGGTCCGACTCCCACCTGACAAGTAGAGCCGATCCCGGGCCGCCGATTTTCATCCTCTGTCTGCCGCTGGAGCGGATCTGGTTCGTCCGCCTTCATCCTTCATCCTTCATCCTTCTCTTCAGTGCGTGATGTACACCGGCGCGGGCAGGATGCTATCGCCCTGGAACAGCTCCGCGACGGCCAGAAGCTGGGAAATCGGCAACATCGCCTCGACGATCTCACCGGCGGTTCCCTGGGGATTGACCTGCATTCCCATTCCTTCCGCGTCCGCGATCAAGTCACCAAAGTCATTCTCGTTGTGCCCGTAAATCTCGATGCCAACGTTGTTTCCGACAATCGTGAGGCCATTGGTCGAAGTCGGTGTGAACGCACCTTGGTCCGGACTCTTGGCCCACAGCTCGTACTCCTGGTAGAGGGTCGCCAGCGATTGGTCCACGGTGGGGGGAAGACCGGTTGGCGCCGGTGGATTGATCAGCGGCCGGGGCACGACGACCAGGGTCGGGGTCGGCGCCGGCGGATTGATCAGCGGCCGGGGCGGCACGAGCAGCGTGGGAGTCGTCACGTTCGAGACGGTCAGGTTGGTCGCCGTCACGCTGGGGGTCGAGTCCGTCGCCGGGTTGCTCGGGAACGAATTCGCCACTTGATCGGTCGTGGTGCCGGGGCTGACGTTCGAGACCACCAGATTCAAGAACGGTTGGGCGTGGTGGTTGGAACCAAACTGCCAGTGGTATCCCTTTCCCCCCCGGATGATGTAGTTGGCCAGACCGGTTTTGTCATGCGTGCGGACCAGGAATTGCGGAGCGTCCGAGCCGTTGCCTCCGTGGTGTTTGCCGCCTGTTCCTCCGCCGACGTCGAAGTGGCCGCCCATGCCGGCCACGAAGAGCGAGCCCGCGTGAAAACCCGCGGGGGCGATCCGGGTGCTCAACGACTCCAGAGACGGCTCGCACTTCCGCAACGTTCGCTTCTCAGTGGGTCGGCTGGTCATTGTCAGGTGTCCTTGTGTCAGGTGTTGAAGCAGACAGTCTCCCCGCGGCGACCGCGAGGATCGCAGAACTCAAGCCCCGAAGACCCGGAGCACACCCGGTCGTGGTTGGCCGAGACTCGCGTCAGCTCCTGACCAACCTGGGCTCCGGAAACTGGCCTCATCGCCGCCCGAATAACTCGTGCGACTCGTCCTTTTCAGACCGCTCATCCGAGTCAGTCAGGCCGTTACATCCTGTTAATGTCAATCCCTCCGACAAACCCGCCAAATTTCCGAAAAGAATTCCTGACCAGCAATATCTTGAAAATCCCCAACCAGTTACGTCGGCGCAAAGAAAGAGTCCGGGCGACGTCCCCACTGAGGAGCGGTCGATCCCGGACCCTGAGTCTCAAATGTCTCACGCCTCAAGAGCGCGCCCGCACGTCGAGCGCCTGGTTCGCCCGATGATCAAAACGGAATCGCGTGGCCGTATGTCGGATACGTGTACACAGGCGCTTCGCCTTTGATCACGTAGTTGGTGTTGCCCGTATACGTCGGCCCGGTCGTTGAGCCATAGCCGGTACTCGCGAATCCACCCAGCGCCTCCCAAGCCCGACGGGGCGATCCGGAGGTGCAGCGATTCCACCGACAGTTCGAGCTTCCGCACGATTCGCTTCTCAGTTCGACGGCTGGTCATGGTCAGGTGTCCTTGTGTCATGTGTGGAACGAAAGAGTCCCCTCGCGGCACCCGCGAGGATCGTAAAACTCAACCCAGGAAAACAACCCGGAGCAAACTTAGTGCCGACTGTCGCTGACTCACGTCAGCGGCTGACCAAACTGTGCTCCGGAACCAGGCCTCATTGCCGAAGTGCTCACTCGTCTTTCTCACATTGTTCGCCCGAGTCAGCCAGGCCCTTACTTCCTGTTAATGTCAGTGCCGCGGAGAAACCCGCCACATTTTTTCGGGAGACGATCGTCTGCGTCGCAAGCGGCTATTCTTCAAAACGTTGCGGCACCACCGGCTTGAGCAAGACAAGGCAGAGCCGTCCATCGTGCTCCGCGGATTCGTTCCCAATATGGCGAGTCAGCCTGTGGCATTCACTCCACGGTCTGCCTAGAGTATGGGAATCGCGGCGCGCGGCCGAGGGTGGCGTTTCTTGGCGTCAAAGCTCATTGGTGACGCGGGCGCCGTTCGATCTTGCATCGGTCACGCCTTGGACACGTCTCCCGATCTCCGAAGTCTCTGGGGCCCTGCGATGGACCAAAACGAAGTGCACGCGAACGACCTGAAGGGCTTGAAGGAGAACGACCCGGCGGCGATCGAGCGGTTGTGGGGTTCTTACTTTGAGCGGTTGGTTGGGCTGGCTCGGAAGATGCTGCCGGCGGACGTCGCGCCGGGTGACCGATGAGGAAGACGTGGCGCTCAGTGTCTTTCAGAGCCTCTGCACGGGCGCGGCGGCCGGGCGGTTTCCTGCGCTCAACGATCCCGAAGATCTCTGGCGGCTGCTGGTCGTGATCACGTTCCGCAAAGCGCGGCGGGCCGCGCGGAAGCGACAAAACCTGAAGGAAGGCGGCGGTCGCGTCCGGGGCGAGTCGGTATTTCTGGGCGCGGCAAATACGGCAGCCCCAGGCGGGCTGGCCGAGATGCTCGGCCAGGGGCCCACTCCCCAGTTCGCCGCCGAAGTCGCCGAGCAATGCGAGCGGCTGCTCGGGCAGCTCGGCGACGAACAGCTCCGCACGATCGCGATCATGAAGATGGAAGGTTATACGGTGGACGAGATTGCCGCCGAGCTCAATTGCCCGCGCCGTTCGGTCGAGCGCCGGCTTCAGGCCATCCGAGCCGCCTGGAGCGGAACCATGGCAGAGCGATGAGCCACGTCATTCTCAAGCCCCGCCGCGCCCGTCCGTTCTTTGCGCGGCATCCGTGGGTCTTCGAATCGTCGATCGAACGGGTTGTCGGCCAGCCGTCGCCCGGCGATCCGGTCGAAGTCCAGACGCACGATGGCCAGTTCATCGCTTGCGGGCTTTTTAACCCGACGAGCACGATCCGCGTCCGGCTCTATCGGTGGGACCACGGCCCGCTGGATGAAGACTTCTGGTCCTCGTCGATCGCAGCATCGGCCCGCCTGCGGCACGAGATCCTCGGCCTGAACGCCGAACGCGCGGCCTACCGGCTCATCTTCAGTGAAGGGGATGGTCTCTCCGGTCTCACGGTCGACCGCTACGATCGCTGGCTGGCGGCTCAATTCAGCAGCCTGGCTCTGTACTCCCGGCGCGACGTGATCCTCCGGCTGCTCGCTCAAGCCACCGGGGCCGAGGGAATCGTCGTAAGGACCGAGCGCGGAATCGCCTTGAAGGAGGGCCTTCATGCCGGCGAGGTGACAATCGTCGGCTCGGTTCCGGACGAGCCCGTGGCCATCGAGGAGAACGGGCTCGGCTTTCGGGTCGACCTGCGGGCGGGCCAGAAGACGGGCTTCTACCTGGACCAGCGCGAAAACCGCCGCGCGGTCGCGGGCTACTGCCGCGGCAAACAGGTTCTCGACCTCTATTGCTTTTCCGGGGCCTTCTCGCTGAACGCCCTCAAGCACGGCGGTGCCGCGCTGACGCTGGGCGTGGATAGCTCGGCCGCCGCGGTCGAGCTGGCCCGCAGTCACGCGGCCCAGAACGGACTCGAAGGCGCCCACTTCGAGCAAGGCGATGTTCTCGATGTGCTGAAGCGCCTGCGCAGCGAAGGGAGACGGTTCGGCATGGTGATCTGCGACCCGCCGAAATTCGCCCGGCAAGTCGAGGATGTCGAAAAGGCACTCAAAGGTTACCTGCGACTCAATCTGGCTGCACTCGACGTGCTCGAGCCCGACGGGATTCTCGTGAGCTGCTCATGCTCGGGATTGGTGGGGCGTGAGCTGTTCGCCGACGTGATCGCCAGCGTGGCCGAGCAGTCCGGCCGGCCGATCCAGATCCTGGAACAGCGCGGGCAGGCGCCCGACCACCCCATTTCGGCGAGCTGCCTGGAAACCGAATATCTGAAATGCGTGATCTGCCGCGCCGGCGGGTGAAGCCGGCGCGGCAGCGAGACGCCGCCAGAGGAGAACTGACGGTACGCGAGCGCTCATTTCGCCTGGCCCTTCTTCAAGCCCTCGACCTCTTTCATGAGCTTCTTGAGCATGATTTCGAGTTCCTCGATGCGCTTCTCGTCGGAACGAATGATCTTCAGTTCACGCTTCGGCGGTTCCGAGCCGGGGTGGGAACCGATGATGAAATCTCTCGTCTCGATCGACCGGGGGTCGATCTTGATGGCCTTGGCCTCCGGACCTTGTTTCGCTTTGCCGTCTTGCTTTGGCTTGCCGACGACCATGTAGTGCACGACCTCTTTTTTCTTGTCCGCGGTTCCGGGTGATGTGTAGATCTTCTCGACGGTTCTGCGGGGGTCGACTTCGACGTGCAGAACGGCTGTATGGGGGCCCGAGCCCTCAAGAACAGACAGCGTGTGCTGAGCCGCCGCGAGCTGCTTGGTCAGCTTCTTGACCTGTTCTCGAAACATGTCGATCTCGGTCTTTTTGTCCGGGCTGTTCGAAGTGTACCTGGTTTGAACAACTCGCTTGAGCTCGACGCGATGGTCCGGCGTTATCTTGGGGTTTCGAGGGTCAAAAGCGTCGGGCTTCCCGCGTGTCGCGGCGGTGGATTTGCTCTGCTTGACTTCCTGGAGAACCTCCTCGAGGAGTTTCAGGATCGACTGATCCTGCTCCGAGAGTGATGGCTGCTCCTTGAGGGCATTCAGCCGCTCCTTGATCTTCCCGAGCGCTTCGTCGCGCGTTCCTGCCATGACCTTGATGGCGGAACCACCGTCCTGAAGTTGCACAACGAAGCGCGCTTGCTTGGCGACATCGACCGGCTTGGCCGACTCTTGGCCTGACTTTTCCGTCCGTTCGACGACGACTGTGTTCAAGGGGGCGCCGATCACACGTTCCTCGGCAAATTGCTTGACATCACCGACCAGATCCACCGTGACGAGCTTGCCCTTCACGGTCGATCCGTCCGGCGCCGGATCACGATGACTTCGTCATCCGGCTGCACCGGATCATCGTCGGTCGTCACGATGACCCGCACGTCTTTCTCTTTCTCGGGTTTCTGCGCCAGGTCGCATTGACGGGGAGCAACAGGACCGCCAGGCACAACGAGCCCAGTCCGCCCCAGACGCTGACGAGCCGTGGTGTTGTTCCACTCATGATCATGGTCAATCTCCTTCGCAAGTGATGGACTCGTCCGAAGCCGCTCGCCAGGAGCGGCTCGGACAGTTCCGAATGATTGAGAAAGTCGAGAGTTTCGAGCAGGGTTTCGGCATAGGACCGGGCAGCCTCGGGAAAGGCCCAGACAACCCAGGCGTCGCAGCACTGCTCTTCGACGTCGCGAAGGGCCTGCCGCGCCCACCAGAGCACCGGGTTCCACCAGTAGAGAATCGTGACGAGCAGCTCGAAAACGCGCACGCGATGGTCGCCGCGGCGCAGGTGAGCCAGCTCGTGCACGATCAACGTCGCGCGTTCTTGTTCCTTGAGACCTTTCCAGAGTTCGGTGGGGATGATCAATCGGCTGCGAAGACCCACGGCCCAGAGCATGGGTGAGAGCCTGCCGCCGATCCAGTAGACGAGCGGCGGGCGCCCGATTCCCAGCAGGGCGGCGAGCTCGTTGACCCAATCCTGGACGTCGGGTGAGGCAGGTCGCGCCTCGCGCAACAAGAGCTGAAACCGGCGGACCCGGCACGCACAGACAATCGCGGTCGTCACGCTCCCAAAAAGCCACAGTATCGCGACGAGTGCGATCCAGTGGCTCACCAGCCATAGGCCGACCAGATTCACACTCGACGCAAGCCGCTCACCCACGGAAACACGCCCGGCGTCAGCAGATCGCGCGACGGCAATTCTCGGGGCGACGTCGTCGCCCATCATCTCGGAGTCAGCCAGAAGCGCGGGGGCTTCCGTCTGGTCGATCTCCTGCAAAAAGACCGTTGCCAGTTTCGGCTCGTCCTGTTCGGTCACCGACAGGCTTTCGGGCCAGGGAATCGGGACCTGGTACAAAGGCGGAGCGAGGAGCTTGACGAGGACCAGGAGCCAGAGGCAGTGGAGCACGGCAGGCCGCCGCGCCAGAACCCGGCTCAGGCATGCGACCAGGACGGCCAGGAAAGCCGCGGATACGGCGTTGCTGAATGCGGCGTGCAGGATCGTCTCCACGGCCGAACCCTTTCAAGCTGGTCCTTTTTGAGGAGGAATCGTTGTCAGATTGCGAGCGCGGAATGCACGCCTTTTCTGTCTCGGCCTCAGCGCGGCCGCCGCCTGGAATCGAGCCGATCGATCAAGTCGCGCAGCTCGCGACGCTCGGCGTCGGACAGCCCGCGCCCTTCGACCAGATGCGTGAGCAGCGGAGACAGCGAGCCCCCGCAAAGCGAATCAGCGACCGCACGGAGGCGGCGTCCAATCAGCTCCTCGCGATCGATGGCCGCCGCGAAGACATGCACCCCCGCGCTACGATCGCGATTCACGAAGCCCTTGGACTCCAGGCGGTCGAGCAACTTCTGAACCGTGGCGTAAACGGATGCCCCGACGTCCTTGTACACTCGCTCGGCAAGTTGCCTGATCGTGGCGGGGCCTGACTCCCATAACGACTGCAAAAGCGCCAGCTCCGCCTCGGTCACATCGTGCTGCGGTCGACTCGTTCCCATTCTTCACTCCAAGACAACATGTCTGAAAGGCAGTCTAAGACACGGCGTCTGAGGAGTCAAGACCTGCTTGGGGTTTTTCTGTGGGGCGGTCGGATGCGCGCGGTGCGCAGCGTAGGCCAGGCTTTCCAGCCTGACCTACGTGATTGCGGTGCGTTACACCCAAGTCGCGCGTCCCGCGAGGCAGGGCACAAAACGATTGCCCGAACCAAGCATTCGTGCTAGACTGCGTGCTCCATCGATCCCGCAGCAACGAGGAGTCCACAAGACGCGAAGAACGGGTTTTAGCGCAGTGCGGGGTGATCGTTGGTGATCAAGGAGGCGTTTCGATGAATCGCTTGGGGCAACACTCCGGGTGGCGACGCGGCCTCGAAATGGTGGAAAACGACCGAGGACGCGCCCGGCGTCGCAAGAGCCGCCGGTACGATCAAGGAACGTGGGGCGAGCTTCTGGAGAGCCGGAGGCTCCTGGCAGTGACGGCCAATAGCATCGAAGATCTCACGGGCCTGGCCATCGCCGCCGTGCAGGGTACTCCGGCGACCCAGGACGTCGCCACCTTCCAGTCGGCCGACGCCGCTGCCGTCCCGTCCGACTTCACCGCCACCATCAACTGGGGCGACGCGACCGCAGCGACCGCCGGCACCGTCATCGAGGATACCTCGAACGTCTTCCACGTCAGCGGGACCCACGATTACACCGGCAGCGGGTCATTCACGCCCGTCGTCACGATCGAGGACACAAGCGGAACCGCCGTTGCGACGGGCGCGTTTTACCAGACCAACCTGGTTTCGAGCGTCGCCGGCAACGCTGCGATCCAGGATACGAACCTGATCAATCCGTGGGGCCTGTATTCGTCGTCGTACACCTGGGTGTCCAACGAAGGAAGCGGCCTGGCCAAGGTTTACGACCTCACCGGCACGACGACCCAGTCGACGGTCGTCACGATCCCATCGGGCCAACCGACGGGCGTCCTCTACAATAGTGATCCTCAGGGATTCGACGTGGCGCCGGCGACCCCGGCCCAGTTCCTGTTCGCGACCCTGGGCGGGACGATCGCCGGGTGGGCCTCGGGCGGATCCGCCACGACGTTCGCGACCGTCGCCGGCGCCGAGTTCACCGGACTGGCCTCCGGCGGCGTCACGACCGGTTCCACGGTCCTCACCACCACTCCGTACCTCTACGCGACCGACTTTACCGGCACCACAGGCACACACGGCATCGACGTGTTCGACTCGTCGTTCAACAGCCTGACCGGTCCCGGCGGCCTGTTTAGCGGCAAGTTCTCCGACCCCAACCTCCCTGCGGGCTTCGAGCCCTTCAATATCTCCGGCCAGTTCGGCAACCCACAGATGCTGTTGGTGGCCTACGCCAGGCCGGGCGCGTCGGGCAGTCTCACGGGCGCGGGGGGCTATATCGATGAGTTCGACACCAGCGGCAACCTGATCAAGACGATCGTTTCCGACCCGGCCGGCACCGACCTGAACGGCCCGTGGGGAATGGTGGTCGCGCCCCCGCAGGGATTCGGGGCGTTTGACAATGACCTCCTGGTCGGCAATTTCGGCGGTGGGTCGGGCACCGCCCCAGGCGGCACGATCACCGCCATCGACCTGACGACGGGTTCGATCGCCGGCACGATCGACGGGGCCAACGGAAGTCCGCTGGTCAACCCGGGGCTCTGGGGGCTGCTGTCTAACTGGCAGTACATTGCTGTCCCCGGTTACCTACCGTCGAGTCTGGATTCGCTGTATGTCAGCGCGGGGATCGATTCCCAGACCCAGGGCCTGCTGGCCCAGATCTGGTTCGCGCCCGCGGCGTCGGCCACGGTGGGCACCCTGAGCCCCAGCAACCCGCAGCCGGCGGTCTCCGCGACCGCAGGACAGCTCTTCGCCGGGCCGGTCGCTTTCTTCACCGACGCCGATGCCTCGCAAAACGCGAGCGCCTTGGGCGCCACGATCGACTGGGGGGACGGCACTTCCGGGTCCCCCGGCACGATCGTCCCCCTCTCCACAGTGGGCGGCACAGGGGGCGTGTTCGAGATCGTCGGTGCCCACATCTACGCGAGCGCCGGCGTCTATCCGATCGGGGTGAGCGTCCAGATCGCGGGTGTGGTGTCGCTCGGGATCAACAATACCGCGAGCGCCTCCAATGTTTCGTCGATCGCCTTGACGGTCACGGGGAAGCTCAACCCGGCCAGTGACTCGGGGGTGTCCGACACCGAGGAAATGACCAATGTCGACCGGCCCGACTTTATCGGCACCGCCAGCCAGCCTGACGCCACGATCTCGCTCTACGCCACTGCCGCAACGAGCACGACGCCGATCTTGATCGGCACCGGCACCTCGGCGCCGCTGGCGACTGGAACATCACTGCGGACCAGGCCTTGGCCGACGGCTCCTACGCGATCACGGCGGTCGCCTCCGATCCCTCCGGCCAGACGGCCAGCGGCACGACGGTAGTCGTGCCGGACCTGTTGATCGACACAGTCGCCCCGACGGTCACCGGCGTTTCGGTTAACCGCAAGACGGGCCTGATCGTGGTGACGTTCCAGGATTTTGGCGGGTTGAACGACACGGGCGTGGGCCTGGACATGGCGAGCGTCGTTGACGCCGCCAACTACCAGCTCGTCGCGGCGCGCCACCCGGGCGTGTCAGCGAATCGGCTGATCGTCGCCGCAGTAAAGCCGGGGCCAATCGCGGGAATCGAGACTGTCACCCTCAAACTCAGACACAGACCGTCCGTCGCCGCCGGTGGATACTCGCTCAGGATCGATTCGGCAAGTCCCGCGGATCCGAGCGGCATCCAGGACAACGCCGGCAACGCGCTGGACGGCGAGTTCTCGGGAACCTTCCCATCCGGGAATGGTGTCCCCGGCGGGAACTTCGTCGCGCGGCTTTCGGCGCTCCCGTCAACGCGGCCCAGGACGCCAAGGATCTTCACCAAGGCCGTCCACCACACGGGCCCTCACAGGACGAGGCTCGTCTGACCCGTGCGAGGGAGGCCATCGGCCCCCCACAACCCACCGGCGGCCGATGGATTGTTTCTGGCTGCCGCCGTCGCCGACGACCTCGCTTCGCCCGCGGATTCCTGACGTTGCTTCGGTCGCCTATCCGGTCGCCGTCGTCGTTGCGTACCAGTCCGTTCGCTCCGCCAGGATCTCAACCCGGGCCGCCAATACCGGTATCATACCGCAGTCGAAAATCTCGTTTCCGCAATCCAGGAGCGCAAACATGAGGAGCATGTCGTTCGGCATCGCTTTCGCCTTCCTTTTCACCTCGTTCATCGTCCCAGCGCAAGCGGGCGAAGAGGTGACTGCGTCCAAGAGCCTGACGGTGCAACCGAATGGACCACGCGAGGGAGACGCCGGCAGCAAGTATTTCAACATCGAGGGCAAGGATAACGGCAAGTATGCGTGCTTCGGGGTTCTGGTCTTTGAGATGCCGAAAAAGATCGACGCATCGAAGATCAAGAAAGTGACCCTGACCCTGGTCCAGAGTGTCCCGGCCTTTGCCAAGGATGGGGAATTCAAGTTCTTTGTCGCGCCTGAGCTCGACCCGGCAGCCGAGCTGAAGTTTGATGCGAATTCAGACAACGGTGTTGGGAATCAAATCAAACCGCTCCATGAGCTGGGCTCAGGCACATTCAAGAAGGTGAAGACTGGCGAGACCCAAACGTTCACTTTGAAGCTGGATGACAGCTCTCGAGAGCAATTCGCCAAGGGCGGACGGCTCTGCCTGGTTGTCGTTCCCGCCGAATCCCAGGTTGCGGCGACCTACTACGGGGCGGGCGACAGCGCTGAGGGACGTTCGCCCAAACTGACGGTGGATGTGCCGTGCGAGCAGCATGCGCGCGAGGTGCGGCGAGCGGGCCACCTCTTGTGATACGGTTCTGGCACTGACTGGAGACCGGTGCCGCGTGCGAGTACAATGCAAGAACAGAACAGCCCAAGCCGGAGACATCGACCCTGATGGCCGTGCCAGCGCGAGTGGACTCTGGGTTTTCACCACCCCCGACCCGGCGGCGGTTTCTCGAGCAGGCCGGGGGCGGATTGGGTGCGCTGGCACTCCACTGGCTGTTGCACGAGGACGCGGCGCACGCCCGGGACGGCTCGCGCGGACCGCAGGCGGCCCGGGCCGGACATTTTCCGGCCAAGGCGCGCAGCGTCATCTACCTGTTCATGCACGGCGGGCCCAGCCATCTGGAGACCTTTGACCCCAAGCCAGAGCTCCAGCGTCTGGCCGGCCAGCCTCTGCCGCCGAGCTTCGGTCCCGTGGCAACCCGGCGCAAGGTGGCGCACAATCCCTTGCTCGCCACGCGGAGGACTTTCCGCAAGTGCGGCCAGAGTGGAATCGAGATCTCCGACTTCCTGCCGCACCTCGCCGATTGTGCTGACCGGCTGGCGGTGATCCGCTCGTGCTGGGCCGACAGCGTCAATCATCCGCAGGCCGTCTACGAGATGAACACCGGCTCGATCCTGATGGGCAAGCCGAGCCTCGGGAGCTGGGTGAGCTATGGCCTGGGTACCGAGAACCAGGATCTGCCCGCGTTTCTCGTCCTTCCCGATCCCGGTGGTGGGATCAAGGGCGGGCCGCCGGCCTATGGAGCCGGCTTCCTGCCGGCCAGTTTTCAGGGGACGTTGATCCGTGGCGGGGACCGCCCGATCCTCGATCTGGAAGCGCCCGAGGGCGTCTCGCCAGGCGCACGCCGCGCGGTCGTCGACCTGATCGGCCGTCTCAACCAGCATCATCTCGAAGGGCGCGACCACGATTCGGAGCTGGAGGCTCGCATTCACTCGTACGAGCTGGCCTACCGGATGCAGACCGCCGCCCCCGAGGCGGTCGATCTTGCGCAGGAGCCCAAGGAAACGCGGCGGCTCTACGGCATGGACGACCAACGGACCGTCGAGTTCGGCACGCGCTGCCTCCTGGCGCGGAGGCTGGTCGAGCGCGGGGTCCGGTTCATTCAGCTCTACTCGGGCGACGTCAACGGCTGGGACGCCCACAACGACGTCGAAGCCAATCACGCCACGATGTGCGGGCGTACCGACCGGCCGATCGCGGGGTTGCTCAAAGACCTGGAGCGGCGCGGGCTGCTCGACACGACGCTCGTCATCTGGGGCGGCGAATTCGGTCGTATGCCGATGTCCGAAAGCGGCAAGGGCCGCGACCACAATCCGCATGGTTTCTCCTGCTGGATGGCGGGCGGCGGCGTCAAGGGCGGGGTCGTTCACGGTGCAACCGATCCCGTCGGCCTGCGCGCCGCCACCGACCGCGTGCACGTCCACGACCTGCACGCCACCATCCTGCATCTGCTCGGCCTCGACCACGCGAGGCTCACCTTCCTCCACAACGGCCGCGACGATCGCTTGACCGAAAACGCCGGCACCGTGATCCGCTCGATTCTCGCCTGATGCCCAACGTAGGTCAGGCTTTCCAGCCTGACAAAAGTCGCCTTTCGCGGAGCGAAAGGCGACAAACGGCAACGTAGGTCAGGCCTTCCAGCCTGACGTCCCCCGTAGGTCAGGCTTTCCAGCCTGACATCCGTCGAATTCTCCCCCGAGTTCTCACGTAAGAGCTCCTTCGCCGCACGGCACGTAGCGAAAGGAAACCCCGGTTGAAACGATTTAGGGCGGCGGCTCACGCGATCGTAGCTCTGGGAATTCTACCCTCATCGCTGGCACTGGGCGGTGACGCGAAGCACTGGGCGTTCGTGCCGCCCCGGCGTTCCGCACTTCCCCAGGTCCAGGAGAAATCGTGGGTCAAGAACCCGATCGACAGGTTCATCCTGGCCGAGCTGGAAGAGCAATCACTACGGCATGCTCCGGAAGCGGATCGGGCGACTCTCTTGCGCCGGCTGAGCTTTGACCTGACGGGGCTGCCTCCGACTCCCGAAGAACAATCGGCGTTCCTCGATGACGCTTCTCCGGAGGCGTATGAGCACTTGGTCGACAGGCTGTTGGCGAGCCCGCACTATGGCGAGCGCTGGGGGCAGCACTGGCTGGACCTGGCGCGGTTCGCCGAAACCGACGGCTTTGAGTTTGACCAGGCTCGTCCAAATGCCTGGCGGTACCGCGACTGGGTTGTCCAGGCGCTCAACCGCGACATGCCGTACGACCAGTTCATCCGCGTGCAGCTTGCCGGAGACGAGGCGCGGCCGGATGATCCCGAGGCGTTCGTCGCAACCGGGTTCAACCGGTGTTATCCCGACATGGTTGACTTGAACGACCAGGGTCTGCGGCGGCAAAACGCCTTGAACGACATCACCGAGACCACCGGGCTGGTCTTCCTGGGTCTGACGATCGGCTGTGCGCGGTGCCACGATCATAAGTTCGACCCGATCCGCCAGGCCGACTTTTACAGTCTCCAGGCCTTCTTCGCGGGGGCCCGGTTTCGCGACGACTATCCGCTGGGCTCGGCGCGGAAGGCCGCGGGATCGACGAAGCCGGTCCGCGGCGCCCCCGACCTATTTGCTCCGGCGGGGCGAGTACGCCGCACGGGGGCCCAAGGTACCCCCTGAATTCTTGCCGGCCCTCTGCTCGAGCGAAGCCGCGGCCCAGCCGCGCCCGCAGCCATCATCCCGGTCGAGCGGGCGGCGGACATCGCTGGTGGATTGGCTGGTGCGGCCCGATCACCCGCTCACCTCGCGAGTGATCGTCAACCGGCTCTGGCAGCACCACTTCGGCCGGGGCATCGTGGCCACTCCCAGCGATTTCGGCACGATGGGCGAAGAGCCGAGCCACCCCGAATTGCTCGACTGGCTCGCCTGCGAGCTGGTGGCTCGGGGCTTCAGCCAGAAGAGCATGAGCCGGCTGATGGTGACCAGCGCGGCCTACCGGCAGTCGTCGCGCGGCGATCGGGCCGGGCACGCAGCCGACCCCGACAACATCCTCTTGTCGCGGCAGAATCGGCGACGGCTCGACGGCGAGGCCATCCGCGACGCCTTGCTCGCCGCCTCCGGCCGCCTGAATCAAGCAATGGCCGGACCGTCGATCTTCCCGGAGCTGCCGGCCGAGCTCAGCAAGCTCAGCAGCAAAGGAGCGGTCTGGCCGGTTTCCCCCCGGCGCGAGGACAGGGAACGACGGAGCCTTTATGTGTTTGTCAGGCGAAACCTGCGATACCCGCTTTTCGAGGTCTTCGACCGGCCCGACACGAACGCGAGCTGCCCGGCCCGGCCGATGACCACGATCGCTCCCCAGGCGCTCTCCCTCCTGAACGGCCGGCTCGCCCACGATTCGGCAGCCGCATTGGCCACCCGCACCGCCGCCCTGGCCGGCCAGGATCCTGCCAAGCAAGTCGATTGGGCGAGCCGTCTGGTTTTCGCCCGCTCACCCGACGCGGCCGAACATCGCATGATGGCCGATTTCCTTGCCGGGGGCGGCAGCCTGGCTCAGCTTTGCCTGGCACTGCTCAATTCCAATGCGTTTCTCTATGTTGATTAACCCGCAAATGCCGGCACGGGCAGCTCTCTGTGAATTTCCGCGACGCGGTACCCGAAGCCGGGTCCGCGAACCGAGCTGAGGTCGAGACATCCGCCCACGCGCCGGAACAAACCGGGGTGAACGGCCGCCTCGGGCAGCGAGGCGTCCGGGTAGAATTGCATTCCGTTGGATTCGACCCCCATGATCGTGCCGGCATGAGCGGCCAGGAGCACATGGGAGATCTGGGCGAGCATGGGATTGGAAAGGTCCTGGACCATCAGGGTCATCCCGTGCGCTTTGGCCCAGCAGAGCGAAAGGATGGCGCCGGTCTGCGTCTTGCAGGTCTTGAGGGCGACACCCGACCAGCCCAGCTCGCGGCCCAGCCTCACCAGCCGCCAGTCGTGGGCGCTTTCGTCCATGAACAGCGGCTTGCGGGCCGATACGCTATGTACGTCGATCCTGTGAGCCTCGAGGTCGTAGGGAAACGGCTGCTCGACGTAGAGGAGCATGCCGTAATACCGCGGATGCTCGGCCACGAGCCGGTCGAGAATCGCGTTCACGTAGGCGGGGTCGTTGACCGTGCAATTGAAGTCGGCCGTGAGCCATTGGGCACCCTCCGCAACCGCGATCTCCCCGACCCTCGTGAGCCGTTCGTAGTCCCAGGCGGCGTCATCGCCCCTCAGCTTGACCTTGAGACACGTGAGCCCATCGCGGCGGATCCAGTCGCAGAGGAGTACGGGATACCCGTCGTCGGGCTCGGCGCCCGTCAGCTCGCCCGGATCGATTGCGTCCTTTCCTCCGATCAAATGCCAGGCCGGGACCCTTTCAAGCCTCGGTCGCACGAGAAACTCCTCGGGAAAGCGCCCCGCGAACGACACGTCAGAACCCCGAGCCGGCTCGAGAAACTCGGAAAGATCGGCGCTCACGTATTGACTGCTATAGGTATCAAAAGTTGGCACAACGTTGATGACGCCGAAGGCGTCGTGGAGGGCCAGGTCGAAGGCCGAAGCACAGACCAGGGCAGCCAGCCAGGGGACGGCTTCCGCGCTGGCACGCTCGGTGGCATTCTGCGCCCTGGCCAGCCTGGGCAGGTCGCCTTCCAGGAAGCGATGACCAAGTTCGAGCGGGTGGGCATACCCGGCAGAATTCTCGGACCAGGCCCGCGCGATCCGCAAAGAGAGCGAACGCAGGGCCTGATGCCGTTCCTCATAACCCAGGCGGCTGGGCCAGACCCACTGGACTGACAGCGGCGTCTCGCCCCAGCCGTCGGCTCGACGGCCCCGGCGGTCTTCGACCGTCATCTTGACCCGCGCAGGTGACCTCGGTCGTCACCTCCGGCCCGAACTTGAGCGGCACGCGCGTCTTGATCGGCAGGAAGGTGAGCGACACGGCGACGGGCCGGATATCCGTCGGCTTGGGCATGATGGATCACTCGGGTTTGCGCGTCGGGCCGGCCGCGCTCAAGAAGGTAATCAGGTCGGCCAGGCTGCGCATGGTCAGGTCTTTCTCCATTCCCTCGGGCATGAGCGACTGGCCGGACGCGGACATTTGCTCGATCTGAGACCGCAAGAGCACGTCTTCCTTGCCGTCCTGGCGGCGGAGGGTCACGCCCGTGGCCGACTCGCTGGCAATCATCCCGTTCAAGACCCGCCCGTCGATCGTGGCAACGGTGAAATTCGCATACCTCGTCTCGAAGGCGCGGTTGGGGTCGAGGATGGCGATCAGAAGTGCCTCGGGCGACTTGTCCTTCAGGGTGGCAAGGTCGGGACCGACCTCGACCCCATCGCCGCCGAATCGATGGCAGGAGGCACACAGTTTCTTGAAGACGGCCGCGCCCTTGGCTCGGTCTCCCTGGGCCCCAATTGCGGATCGAAAGGAATCGACGACCGCCTGCCTGGGCTGGCTCTGGTGATTGAAGACGGCCACTGCGCGAGCCTTGAGAGCGGGCTCGCGCCGCGTCAGGAGCCGCTGCCGGCGGGCCGTGTCGATCTCGGCGGGCGGAACACAACCATCTTCGAGCGAGGAGAGCAGCGACGAGGCCCACGCCGGCCGGCTCAAGAGCGTGTCCAGGATCGCGGCCCGAACCTGGGGCGAATGCATCTTCCAGTCGTGAACCAGAAGGTCGGCGACCTTGGGATCTTTGGTTCGGCCAAGTGCAGCCACGGCGGCCTGCTGGACTTCGATCGATACCCGGGGATGCAAGAGCGACACCAGCAGGTCTCGATCGGCGGGCTGACGCGCGGCGGAGTAACCGAGGACCCGCACCGCCCCCAGCCGTTCGGACGGGTCAGCCGAGTCGTCCCGGGCTAGCCGGCGGGCCGATTCCCAGAGTCCGGTGAATGACCGATCCAGATCGATGCGCGCCGGACCTCGGCTCCGCTCGCGCGCTTCCAGAAGACCGGCGAGAGCGGCAAACTGCCAGGCCGCGTAGCGGCCCCCCTGCCCGGCCGGCTCGGCGATCGGGCGGATCAGGGACGCCTCAAGGTGTTGACCCGGCAGAGAGCCGGCCAGCGCCAGAAGCGGCTCGACCATCTCCCTGGGAGGCTCGCTGCCGCTGCCCAAAAGGTTCGCCAGAAGGACCGCCACGTGCGGCACGGCCGAGCTCAAGATCGCGGCTCGCATCCACAGGTCGTTGCCGGGGCGGCGAGCCAGATCGGCGAGCGTCGCGCCTGCGCCGGGCCCGGGCGTGTCCCCCATCGCGATCGCAACCTGGAATCGAACGTGAAGATCGGCGTCAGCGGCGAGCCGGAAAACGGCCTCGGCCAGGCGCGGATGTGCAGCCAGAAGGGGTGCAGCGGCCGCGATGGTGCTCTCGCGCACCTCCGGTTTTCCGTCGGTGAGACCGGCCAGTGCCGACTGATCATCGAGGCCCCCCAGATCAGCCAGAGTCCAGATCGCCTGGACGCGCGTCTGGGGACGCCGCGCTTCGACCGCGAGCCGGCGCAACAGGCCGATCGCCGATGGGTCGCGGCGGTGCAAGAGCAGCCGCTGGGCGGTGTTGCGCTGCCAGCCGCTGGGAGAGTCGAGCGCGGCGACCAATCCCGCCAAATCGAGCCGGTCCAGCCGGGGGATCGGCCGCAGCTTGGCCCCGACCGGGTAGACGCGGTAAATGCGGCCCTCCTGGCTGCCGGCTCGGAGGTCCAGCCGCTTCTCCCAATCGTCCGGAATCCATTCGGGGTGCTCGATCACGAATCGGTACATGTCGGCGATCCAGAGCGCGCCGTCCGGGCCCGTCTTGAGCATCGTCGGCCGGAACCAGTTGTCGGAGGAGGCCAGGAACTCGCGGGCAGACTCGCCCGGGCCGCGCTTTCCTCGAAAGCTGGCACCCCGGGGCTCGACCACGATCCGGTGGACCAGATTATGCACCGGCTCGCTGACGAACAGGCTGGTCGCAAACGACGGCCCGAACAGTTCGTCACGGTAGGGCGTCGGGCTGTTGGCCGACGTGACGTGGTTGGCCATGTTCAGGTCGTTGAACCGCGCGACGGTACGGCTGATCGGGTAAACCCGCGATTCGGTCTCGAGCGTCTGCCGCGGGTCGGTTGTGGCGTAGTACGGGTTGCGGCGGACCTGGCTCCGGGACAGGACGTAGTGCCAGGCCCAGTTGGAGTTGTTGTTGCCAAACCAGCGGCCCCAATCGTCGCGATGACGCCCGTACTGGGTCTGGCCGCTCTCGGCCTCGAACTCGCCGGTGTCGGGACGGAACCGGAAGTCCTGGCCGTGGATGGGCGTGATCTTTCCCGTCCGGAGCGCGCGGACGCGTCCGCCGCTGTCGCCATTGGCGCCGTAGACCCAGCCGTCCAGGCCAAGCTCGAAGCCGTTGAGCCGATGCTGCTGGTTTCCCGGTTCGAAGCCGGTGAAAAGAACCTCGCGGCGGTCGGCCATGCCGTCGCCGTCGGTATCCTCGGCGAAGATGATGTCCGGGGCACATGCGATCAACACGCCTCCGCGCCAGGGCATCAGGCCCGAGGGAAACCCCAGGCCGCTCAGGAAGATGGTTTGCTTGACGTACCGGCCGTCGCCGCCAGTGTCTTCGAGGAAGCGCACCACGCCCCCCGGCTTTCCTCTGCCGTCGACGCCCAGCGGATAATCGCCCATCTCGACCACCCAGAGCTTGCCGTCGGCCCCCCACTCAAACGCGATCGGGTCCTTGACGAGCGGCTCGGTGGCAGCCAGCTCAACCTGAAAGCCGGGCTCGACCTGGATCGACCGGAGCGAGGCCTCCGGGCTCTTGCTCCGCGTCTCGTCTTCCTTGAACTGGGCCTCGCCGCCCCGGACAGCCGGTACCGCACGCGGCAGGTCGGAAACGACGATGAGGCAGAGACTCACGACAAGCAGACGGCATGGTTGCGGCATCACGGCAATCCTTCGATGCAAGCGGATCGAAGCGGGCAGCAAAACGCGATCTGGGCCGCCGATCCTCCGGCTGGCTTTCAGGCTGGCGGGTTTCCCGCTTGTTGGCAAGGGGCCAGTGGCGATACCATCAAGTTTCGCCTGGCTCGGACAGCGAAATCGAGCTGCGGTAGAGGTCAAGCGGGACGGTCCATGAAACCACGGCTGATCCTGGCCAGCGCGTCTCCGAGGCGCCGGCAGTTGCTCGAGGAGGCAGGCTATCGTTTCGAGGTTGTGCCCTCGGGAATTGACGAGCCTGAACCCGACCGTTGCGTGCGACCCGCGGATTACGCGGCGCAGCTCGCCTGGCGCAAGGCGGCGGAGGTCGCCGCGCGCGTCGGAACCGGCCTGGTCCTCGCGGCTGACACGGTTTGTGCCGTGGACGGTCAGATCCTCAACAAGCCGCTCGACCGCGCCGATGCCGAGCGGATGATCCGGCTTCAAGAAGGTCGCGAGACTCAGGTGGTCTCAGGAATCTGCCTCTACCGGGCCGATCGTCACGAATGGGTAGGCGCCGTCGAGGTTAGCGTCGTATTCTTCAGGACACTCTCCGAAGCCGACCGACAGCAATATCTTGACTCGGGGCGGTGGCAGGGAAAATCAGGAGCTTACGGCGTGCAGGACCGTGATCCGTGTGTCTCGGTGATCCAGGGCAGTTTTTCCAACGTCGTCGGCCTACCAATGGAACGGCTGGCCTCGTTGCTTGAAACGTATTCGGCTGTGACCGATTGATGCCGCCCGGCCGGGCGTCGAGCTCGAGCGTGCGAACCAGTTTCGGGAGTTTCCAGGATCATCCCATCGGGCCGGAGTCGACCGAATGCGAAGTTTTATCATGACACGATGCAAAAACCTCAGGTTCCTGGGTACGTTCGTCGTCGTGCCGGTGGGTCTGGGTTTGCTGGCCGTTTCCCTCATGAATCGAACTCGTCCCGTCGAGGCCAACGAGATCATGCTCGACTCCCCTCCGGCTGCTCCGATCGACGGTGAGCGTGCTTACAAGTACTTGAAGCAAATCTGCGAGATCGGCCCGCGCACGGCAGGGTCGGCGGCCAACACGCGCCAGCGAGAGATGGTCAAGGACCATTTCAAGAAGATGGGCGCAGCCGTGCATGAGCAGCCGTTCCGGGCCGTACATCCTCAGACCGGCGAACAACTGGTCATGGTAAACCTGGTCGCTGCGTGGCACCCGGAGCGGCTCGAGCGCGTCGTGATCGCGGCTCATTACGATACGCGGCCGCACCCGGACCAGGAAACCACGCCCGAGCGCCGCGCCCTCCCCTTCCTGGGTGCCAATGATTGCGCCTCGGGCGTGGCACTCTTGATGGAGATGGCCCATCATCTCAACGATCTCGAGACACAGTGGGGCGTCGACCTCGTCCTGTTCGACGGTGAAGAGCTGGTCTATGGCAATGACCCCCGCGAGCGCCAGGGCGAGTATTTCCTGGGCTCGATGGAATTTGCCCGGATCTATCGCGAACAGGTCGAGTTACGACGGACGAGGATGCGCTACTCGGCCGGCATCGTGCTCGACATGATCGGCGGCCGGAACCTGCGGCTCAACCAGGAGCCCAACAGCCGCGAAGCGCTCCCAAGCTGGTGAACGAGATCTGGTCGGTCGCCAAGAAGCTGGGCGCGAAGTCGTTTCGGCCCCAGATCGGTGAGGAGGTCCTGGATGACCACCTCGCCCTCAATCGAGCACGTATCCCGACCATCGACCTCATCGAGTGGCCGTACCGTTACTGGCACAAGGCCGACGACGTCCCCGAGAACTGCTCGGCCGACAGTCTCGAAGAGGTCGGCAAAGTCATCACCGCGTGGCTGGCACTGCCGCGCCGGGTCGGCCGATAGCCCCGGTCGGTCCGCGCGGCAAAGTTGAGCTCAGAACCGCGCGTCGAGAGCGCTCGCGCTTGGTAGCCTCCAGGTCGAACTGGAGTGCCGCCATATCCACCCGGAACCGCTGCAAGGCTTCGCGGGCAATCAGCATCACCCGGCTGCGAAACATCGCATGCTCGAGGACCTCATCGATCAACGGCTCGAGCTCGGCCCGGACCGCATGCGGCTGATCCGCAATGCGATCCTTGAGAGCCACCAGCTCCGTCGGAACCTGCTGTATGCCCGCTCGAACGCCCGGTTCGGAAAGTGTCAGACTCATGGATGCACCTCATTGATGTGTGGTGCTCAACTCTACCACATAAAATGGGAAAAGGAGAACGATCAACTAAACTGGATAGATCGGGCCACTTGTGACGATTGTGAGGATTCTATGGGCGCACCGAGCCCGATGAGCCGGGTTGCGCGAGCCTGCCGGCTTGGGGAACACGTCCGGCATGGCCACCGCCCGAGCGGTCACGCCGCCGAGGAATCTGGCGCGAAACGTTTCATCGCCGGGTCTGCCGCGCGTGCTCGTTGGTCACAATACAATCAGTCACCCATGCATGTGACACGCGGAAGGATGGAAAAGCAACGAATCGCCGGGGGGCCCTTCTGCTCGGCGAAGTCGTCCTCCACGTGGATATAGCCATTCGGGGGGTCGCTCCGACAAAAAAGCGGTTTTTGGGGGAGGCCATCTGGTTCTCGGATTATCGGTGTTTCTAAGGAACAGGCCAGAAGTAACTTCCCGGAATCGTTCCAAGCAAGGACCACGTATAACTGGGGCTCGCGCCCTCGTTGTTCCCCACAAGTTAGCTGTCGCCAGGTTTCGTCCCTGGGCCGAACGCACCCCATGCCCAGGCGAGGTCGCGCGCACGCTGAACCAGCCGTGTGTCCCCGGAACCTCGCCCCCGTCACTGATCGGGACCGATTTCTCGCCGTGCGCTCCTTGCCGTGAACCGCCGACAATGATAGTGTAAGTTTGGACATAGCACGGACCGACGGCGATCGAGCGCCGTTGTAGGTCAGGCTTTCCAGCCTGACGTTGGGCTGCCGGGCCCCCTCAAGGCAACCAGATCAGCGCCTCCATTCCGGCCGCGCCGGCGCGGCCAGACGGAGGCACCGCGGCGGTGGTTATCATGACGATCGATGAGATCCTGCAACGGCTGTCTGACGGTGCCAGCCTGGAAGGGCCGCACTGGACCGAGCCGGTCAAAGTGCTGGCGATCAAGGCTCGCGGTACGCGCGTTGAAGTTCAGGCTGTCGGGCTGCACACCAAACGGCTCTGGAATAAGTTACTCAAACCAGAGGACTTCGACGGTTCGATCAAGATCACGCAGGCCGGGGAACTTGCCGCGCTCACCGGCAACCCGACTCATTTCCGACTCGCCGCCGAAGCTCACCGCATCCGGCTGGCCTTCCAGTACGACCCCCACTTCGCCGTGTCTGTATCTCAGGTCGATCCGCTGCCGCACCAGATGGACGCCGTTTACTCCCACCTGCTAACCCAGCCACAGATTCGGTTCCTGATCGCAGATGACCCCGGCGCGGGCAAGACGATCATGGCAGGGCTCACGCTCAAGGAGCTCAAGTTCCGGGGACTGGTCGAGCGGACTCTGATCGTCACCCCCGCCAATCTGACCGATCAGTGGCGGCGCGAGCTGCAGGACAAGTTCGGTGAGACGTTCACCGTCGTCAACCGTGGCACGGTGGGAGCCGCGTACGGCAGGAACATCTGGGACGACAAGGCCCAGTGCATCACGTCGATCGACTTCGTGGCCCGGCAGGACGACATCCTCAACCTGCTGCGGGACGTGCGCTGGGATCTGTGCATCGTGGACGAGGCCCACAAGATGGCCGCATACCGCTACGGCCAGAAGGTTAACAAGACCCAGCGCTACGAGTTCGGCGAGTTCCTGCGCGATCGTACCGACCATTTCCTCTTCCTGACCGCCACGCCGCACAAGGGCGACGCCGACAACTTCGCCCTGCTGCTCCAATTGCTCGACAGGGATCTCTACGTCACCGGCGACATCCTGGCCGAAGCCAGCGCCCACGGCGAGAATCGCATCATGATCCGGCGACTCAAGGAAGATATGAAGAAGTTCGACGGCTCGCCGTGTTTCCCGCCCCGCAAGGTTCAGACACTCGCTTACGAGCTCACGCCGGATGAACTGGCGTTGTACGAAGCCGTCACCGATTACGTGCGGAACAACTTTCAGCGCGCCGAGGCCGCCGAAAACCGCAATGTTGGCCTGGCCCTCACCGTCCTCCAGCGCCGGCTGGCTTCCAGCATGGCCGCCATCCGGCTGTCGCTGGAGCGACGGCTCAAGCGGCTCAGAGACCTGCAAAAGCTCGGCAAGATCAAGCAGGAATATGGCGAGTTGCCCGAGGACCTTGATGATCTGGCAGAGGCCGAGCGCTGGCACTTCGAGGACGAGCTCGTCGAGCGGCTGACGATGGCCGAGACGATGGCCGAGCTGGAGGCTGAGATCGACGACCTCGAACGCCTCGTCAAGCTGGCCAAAGCCAACGAGAAAAACGTCCCCGAGACCAAGTTCGAGGAGCTTCGCGGCGTGGTCTCCGAACACCTGGCGGGTCGAGATGAGCGGCTGCTGGTCTTCACCGAACACAAAGACACGCTCGATTTCCTGGTCCGAAAGCTAACGAACCTGGGCTTCCACTGTTGCACGATCCACGGCGGGATGTCACTCGAGAAACGGATCGACGCCGAACGCGAGTTCTTCGAGCGCAAGCCGTCCGTGATGGTCGCCACGGAAGCCGCGGGCGAAGGCATCAACCTTCAGTTCTGCTCGCTGATGGTGAACTATGACATCCCGTGGAACCCCAACCGGCTCGAACAGCGAATGGGGCGCATCCACCGTTACAAGCAAGAACGAGAGGTCATGATCTTCAACCTCGTCGCCAAGAACACGCGCGAGGGCGAGGTCATGGAGCGCCTTCTACTCAAGCTCGAAGACATGCGGGTCGCTCTGGGCAGCGACCGCGTGTACGACGTGATCGGCGAAATCATCCCGGTCCCCAGGTTCGACGCCCTGATGAAGGACTGGCTGTCCAAGCGTCGCACGATGGCCGAGATTCTGGCGGACATCGACCTCCAGACTGACGAGACCCAGGTGGCTCGCATCCGGGCCGACATGAACGACCGTTCGCTCGGCTCACGCTACATCGACCTTTCGAAGCTCGATGCCGACCGGCAGAAGAGCAAAGAGCAGCGGCTCATGCCCGAATACATCGAGAAGTTCTTCGTCGAGGCCTACCGCTCGTTCGGCGGCACAATCACGCCGGAGAGGGTGAAGGACGAGAGCGGAAGGGTGAAGAAGGAGAAGGGAAATGAGTCCGGTTCCGATTCATCCTTCATCCCTCACCCTTCATCCTTCAGTTCGTGGTCGATCAACCGCGTTCCGCCGGAGCTCCGCAAGCTGGACGGCGCGCTGGAGAGGCGGTTCGGCAAGATCGGCCAGTCCTACCCCAAGATCACTTTCGACAAGGAGCAGTCGCAGGGTTACTCCGAGGTCGAGTTTGTAGGCCCCGGCCATCCTCTGTTTGAAGGCGTCGTCGAACGAGTACTGCGCGATTATGGCGGGTCGTTGCGGCAAGGCGCGGTGTACTACAATGCCGAAGCCACCGAGGCCACGGTGCTGTGGCTCCTCAAGTGCGGCGTCGAAGACGGCCGTGGCCAGACGATCGGCGAACGGCTCATAGCCGTGCACGCAAGGACGAAGGATCGAGACGAGAGGGCGAAGCCTGATTTGGGAGCGGGTGGGTACCCCTTCATCCTTCATCCTTCATCCTTCATCCTTTCGAAGAGCCAGCCGTATGCGCTGCTCGACCTCAAAGCTCCTGAGAGCGCCGCTGACGTGCCTGCCCACGTGCGGCAGACAGCCACGAGCGAGGACACCGTGATCGACTGGTCGCTCGACCAGGTGACGCCGGAATACTTCGCCGAGATCAACGAGCGGCGCAGCCGCGAGCTTGGGGTCAAGGAAAAGTACGTTCGCAAGTCGCTCCAGTACCTGATCGGCGAGTCGGTCAAGAAGCTTGCCAAGTACGACCAGCAGCTCCGACCCCTTCGGGATGAGAATGACCCGAAGCGCCTTCGCTCCAGGGCAACCGGCGCAAGAAGAGGCGCGTAAGGCCGAGCTTTCGCACCGCCTCAAGGCTCGGCTGGAAGAGATCGAGCAGGAATCGCACTTGTCGGAAAAGCCGCCCGAGATCCTGGGAGTAGCTGTGATCCTCCCTCCGCCGAGGGAGGTCGTGGAATCCATCGAGGGCATGGAAAACGACCCCGAGGTCGAGGCGATCGCCGTCGAGCTCGTCAAAGAGTACGAAATCACTCACGGGCGGACGCCAGTTTCGGTGGAGGAGGAGAACTGCGGTTGGGACATCACATCCCTGAAAAACGGCCAGACGGACCGCTACATCGAGGTCAAGGGCCGAGCCGGCGTGGGTGGGGTTGCCTTGACGCCAAACGAGTGGATCAAGGCCCAGAGGTTTCTGAAGGAGTACTGGCTCTACGTGGTCGTCAACTGCAAGACGAAGCCCGAACTCTACAGGATCCAGGATCCGGCGTCGAAGCTGTCGCCCAGGGAGGAGCTCAGCGTGGTACGATACGTCGTTGGGTCAGACGATTGGCGGAGAGCAGCGGCGGGACGCCAAAGAGGCTGATCAGTGATAACGAGGCAGCACCGTCAGGAACTGTTGTGCCGGGCTTATGTGCACGCCGTCGCGGCGCAGGGCGGTTTGCTCTGCAGCAGGCCCGACCCTGATTATGGCATTGATCTTTCCATGCGGAGCGTGGCAGTTCGGGGCCGCCGACACATGGACACCAGCGTGCAAGTCGATCTCCAGTTGCGCAGCACCACGCGGCCGTTCATCACCGAGACCGAAAGGAAGTTGCCATGACGTTTCGCAACCCCTGGATCGATCCGCGCGTCGTGCAGCTCGGGCCTGCGGAGGCCAAGGACTATCTCGTACGTCGCGGCTGGAAATCTCTGGGCCCCGCGAGCAACCCTGTCCTCGAGATGTTCGAAGAGCCGGGTGAATCGGAGGGCACGCCGTCCGTTCTCGTCCCTCTCGAAGCCGATCAAGGGCCGATGCTCCAGAGGATGATCGACCTGGTTAGCGATCTGGCTCGGTTCGAAGACCGCTGGGCCGTTCACGTGCTCAGCGACATGTTGGAACCATCGGGCGATGCGCCGGTCAACGGACCGGGTCTGGAACAGCCTGCGAAGTCCGGCGTCTCATGATGCAGACGCCGTCGCCGGAGCAGGAAACGGAGAGACCTGACAACGCTGATGGGGAGGCGTCGATGAGAGACAGTTGGGAAAAGAAGAGAATCCTGATCTGGGGCAAGACCCGGCCCGAGCTGAGCATGAGTTACAAGGAAACGGTCTGCACGGGCGGCGTCTTCCAGGACACCAAGCGGTTGGTCAGGCTCTACCCGATCCCACTCCGCTATCTAAACGACGAGAAATACTTCAAGAAGTACCAGTGGATCGAAGCCTTCGTCACGAAAGCGGGCCGTGATCCCCGAAAGGAGAGCTACAGGATCCGCGCGGACGAAATACAGGTCTTGGAAACAATCCCGCCGAAGAACGGGAACTGGGATGCGAGAGCCGAGTGGGTGTTCCAGCCCGAGAATGTGTTCAAGTCGGTCGAGTCTCTTCAGGAGGCCCAGCAACGGGACAACACCTCGCTCGGCCTCATCAAGCCCGCCTCGATCGACGACTTTCGGATCGAGCGGGTCAGCGAGAAGGACAAGGCCGAGTTCTGGCAGCGTTTCCAAGCCGCCCTTCAACAGATGGACCTCCAATTCGACCCCGAGCCGAAGCCAGGTGTGAAGCCGCTCAGCCCACCCGACTTCCGGTTCAAGCTTGTCTTCCGCTGCGACGATCCCCGTTGCACCAAGGATCACGAATTCAGCGTGCTTGACTGGGAGATCGACGCCCTCTATTTCAACCTCAAGAAGAGGGGGGATTCTCCCGAGGTCGCGTCGCAGAAGGTGATCTCCAAGCTCCGCGACGGCATCTGCTCCTCGGCCAAGGATCTCCACATGTTCCTTGGCACCATGGCGAATCACCCGCACATCTTCTCGATCGTCGGATTGTGGTATCCGAAGAAGAAAGCCGCGCCCAAGCAGCCGAGCCTCTTTGAGTAGACCGTCGAGAAGTTCTAACAACTCCGCACGCAGAGATCCAAGAGACTAGATGGTCGAGACGATGAAGAAACTGATTGAGTTCGCTCTCCCGCTCAGGCACGTCTCCGATCAGACAGGTCGGCAAAAGTCGATCCGGCACGGGCCCAGCTCAGCGTTGCGCGTGTGCTTGGCCGGGTGTCGCCTGCCGGCCCGTTGCGAGGGCGTCATGGATGTCTTCCCGACAACGAACGAAAGGACCGTGGGCAAGCGGTTTGCAGAACAGTACTGGCTTTGCGTCCCTGCGGGCCGCATGACCAGGCCCGCGCCGTTCTTGATTCAGAATCCCGCATCGAAGCTGACTCCACGAGAGGAGGTGAGCGTCGTAAGATATCTCGTCGACCAATCGGACTGGCGAAGGGCTTCAATTTCGCCAGCGCTAACAGGTTTGTCCGAGGCACGATCTTTCAATCGGGAGGGAAGCCGATGAACCCAGCACGAGTCGAGCTCAAGCTCATCCTCGACCAAGCGGGGATCGAGGACATTAGCTTGGAGACGTTCTCCCAACGCTTCAACATCCAGAAGCGGATTTTCCTGGTCCAGGTGATGGGGTGCGACCTCGGGTACCGTTTCGGCTGGTACATACGTGGCCCATACTGCCGCGACCTGACCGCGGATGCCTTCACTCTGAAGGACGAACTCCTCGCCGGGGAAAAGGACCACGACGAATTCAAGTTGACCGATGCTGCCAAGAACCGGGTTGAGCGGGCGAAGCAACTCTGGTCCCTGCGCGAGGGGCTCGGCGTCGATCAGGACGACTGGCTGGAGCTCTTGGCCTCCGTTCATTACCTGAAGCACATCGTGTACTGGCCGAAAGGCGAGACGCGCGATTTCAACGCCGTGTTCAAGGCACTGATCGACGCTAAGCCTAAGTTCGCGAGCTCCAGGGGCGCCGCTCGCCGAGCCTGGGATCGCCTGGATGAATTTGGACTAATCCAGGCCAAAACCCTCGCTTAGTGATGGAGGCCAAGTTGGCCGACGACTACCGGTACAAGATTATTTGCGACCCGGTCCACGGGGAGATCCCGCTCAGCCGGCTCGAGCAGGAACTGATCGACTCACCATCGTTCCAGCGATTACGCCACCTGAAACAGCTCGGGCTCGCTACCCTCGTCTACCCCAACGCCAGCCATAGCCGTTTCGCTCATTCACTGGGGGTGTTTCGAATCATGAGCCGGATCATCGATTTGCTGGTCGAGAAAGGCCGTTTCAAGGACGCCGATCGGCGCACAATGCGCGTCGCAGCGCTCCTCCACGACATCGGCCATTACCCGTACTCGCACCTGATGGAATACGTCGACCGGGACAAGCATCGCCCGTCTTACCTTTCCAGGCCCAAGAGTAGCAAGGCAAATCAGCCGGAAAATACAAGCCGCTATCCCGATCACGAAAAAATTGGGCAACTGGCAATCACCAAACGGCCAGACATCGCTTCGGTCTTGACCGGGAACGACATAGACCCGGGACAAATCGCGTCGATCATACGGGCCGAACATAAGAAGCCTGCATACAACCAACTGATCCATAGCAGCCTAGACATGGACCGCATGGACTACATGGTCCGAGACTCACTCGGCACCGGCGTTCCGTACGGCCGGATCGACCTGCATTACCTGCTGAGCAATCTCGATGTAACCGACGAAGACGAAGTGGTCGTCTCTTACAAGGCGGCAGCCGCAGCGGAGCATTTTCTGGTTGCTCGTTATTTCATGTATAAAACCGTCTACATGCACAAGACGATTTTCGCCTTCGAAGCTTTGCTGCGCCATATCCTTTTCTTGTTGCGGGAACACGGCGCGATCCCGAAGAGTGGCGAAAAGATTGAAGAGCTTGTGCTCACGGAGGAGTTTCTCTCCTTCCACGACGGCTACGTCGATGACCTGGTGAATAAGTACTGTCAAAAGAGCAAACCCAAAGACGTTGTCCCTTTGTGTAAGGCGCTCCGATCGCGGCAACCTCCGTGTCTTGTGCATGAAGTCTCTGCTCTAACCCATCAATCTCAGGGCGCGCCAGCCGAATACGCTCTGTTTACGCAGAACCGGGCGAAACGGATTACTGAACTCGCCAACGAGTTCAAGATCGAGAAGTTGCGCTGGATATGGGAAGACCCGAAAGACATCAGGTTCGAGGCACTTGGGCCCTTTGTACCCTTGTCCCAGGCCTCAGACGTGAAGCGTGAGGAGGCCGCAGAATTAATCCAGGTGCGCGAAAAAGACGGGACGATTCGAAAGCTCGTCGAAGACAAGAACAGCATTCTTCATCATCTGAGCCAGCTTCGGCTGCGGATGAGCCGATTGTACGTGGTCGGCGTGACGGACAAGTCAGTGCTGGCGCGGATTCAGAACAAGGCGAAGGCGTGGTGCAAGTCTGACTGAAAGGCAATTCCGGTGCCTCGATCCTGGCAAGAAGACTTCTTGGAGCGTCTCGTGACTGTCTCGCGGCAGACCGGCGATCCGCATCCGGCTTCCGCCAAGCTCCATCCTGCGCAAGAAGTCCGCCAGCTTCGCCCACCCGGCGGTGCGCTGGATCGAGTGCGTATTCGACACGAATCGCTTGAGCGCCAACCCGAACGTGCAGGTGTTCGTGGTCGAGTGCGCAGTGAAACGAGGAACGGATATCGACGGACCGCTTCTGGAACGAGAGCTCAGGCAACAACAGATCGGCGGCGACGTGAACATCGACCAGAGCTTGGCGGTGCTGCAATACCAATGGGGCTACGGCCGGGACGAATCCTTCCCCCTGCACGATTCCCGCCGGGTCAACGAAGTGGTCGACTGGGCGCACGCGGCACTCCGCGTGCTGTTCGCGCATCTGGAGAAACATCGTAACGTGGTGGCGGCTGCCGCGGCCTCGGGCGCTGAAACCGACACGCCGGCTGATTTCACGCTGGCGATTGAGAAGTACCTCGAAGACATGCTGGTCGATGGCTGGGGCTCGCTCGCGTGGACGACGCCGTTGGATTATCTGGGACGGCAGGTCCCCTGCGCCGATCTTGGGTTCATCGACATCCTTGCCGAGGATCGCGGCACGGGAGATTTCGTCGTGATCGAGCTCAAGCGGGACCGCACCGACGACGAAGTCGTCGGCCAGTTGTCCCGCTACATGGGCTGGGTCCGGGAACACCGCGCCGACACGCTCGGTGTCGGTGTGCGCGGCGTCATTGTGGTTCACGTGGTCACGCCCAAGCTCCGCTCCGCTGCGCTCGCCCATGAGAACGTGCAGCTTTACACGTGCCACCTGGCAATTGCTCTTCAACCCGTGGCACTGCCGGGACGCAGTCAGACGGACAAGCTGAAATGTTAAAACGCTTGATCGAGGTGGCGCTGCCCCTGAAGGAGGTCTCCGAGCAGTCGGCTCGCGAGAAATCGATCCGGCACGGCCACATCTCGACGCTCCACATCTGGTGGGCGCGGCGGCCGCTGGCGGCGTGCCGGGCCGTTGTGTTCGCGTCGCTGATTCCTGACCCCGACGACTCAAACTGCCCTGAGACGTTCCGCGCTCTCGTGATGGCGCTGTTGAAACACGAGCGGTTCCGGCCCACGAGCGCCGCGAACGACAAGCCGGTCGAAGACACGCCCCGGAACCGGTGCCTTGAGTTCATCAAGCATCTGGTGAAGTGGGAGAACTCGAATAATCCTGACTTCATCGACCCAGCCCGGAAGTTGATCGCTTGTGCGCACAAGTTCCTACATCCGGGGGCCGAGGCGGATTCTCCGAAAGTTCTCGACCCATTCGCTGGCGGCGGGGCCATTCCGCTGGAAGCCCTGCGGCTGGGCTGCGAGGCTCACGCCATTGATCTCAACCCTGTCGCCCACCTGATCGAGCTTTGCACGCTCGTCTACCCCCAGAAGTACGGACAGCCCGATAGCCGAACGGTGCCCGACTACATCAAGCGGCTTATCGCTCACAACCGGGCCAAGAAGAAGGCAAGAGGCGGATCGACGCTGTTCGACAAAGAAGACGGGTGCGCGGTTAATGTCGAGGACGGCGAGGTCGTGCCCGACGTCGAGATCGACGAGGCCGAGTACCGCAGGAATCCGCTCGCGGCGGACGTGAAGTATTGGGGACGATGGGTTCTCGAGAAGGTTCGGCCGGAGCTCGAATCGCTCTACCCGGCGGGCGACGACGGGAGCGTTCCCGTTGCCTACTTATGGGCGCGCACAGTCGAGTGCCCAAATCCGTCATGTAAGGGGACGCTCCCGCTCCTTCTACAAATGTGGTTATGCAGAAAACCGAGGCTCACCGTGGCCTTGCGACTGGTCCCCGACACCCATTTGAGAACGTGCCGCTTTGAAATCGCGTCGAACTCCGGCATCGGATTCGATGCAAGAAACGGAACTATGAAGCGAGGACACGCAGCCTGTCCCTTCTGCCATCAGATCGCGACTTCGAGTTATATCCGCGCGAATCACGCGCCGGAAGAATGGGCGAGCAGATGACGGCGGTGCTCTCAGTAAAGAACGGCAAAACCGGGAAAATATATCGGAGCGTCACGGCGGAGGACACGGACACGTTCGAGCGAGCCAAAAGCGCTCTCCGACACTTGGTTGACAAACACGGCCAGGAAACAGTCCCCACTGAAGCGATTTCACGAACCGAGCCAAGAAGAGTCTCGCCCCCACTTTACGGACTCGATCATTTCTCTCAGCCTGTTTAACGCTCGCCAGATGCTTGCTCTGGCGTCATTCGCGATAGGTGTCCGTGACGCATCGAAGGAGCTTCGAGACCACAACGATCCAGCATACGCGGAAGCGGTCGGAACAATACTGTCTCTGTGCCAAAGTCGCTTGGCCGACTTCATGTCTGCGTTGTGCGTGTTGAACAATGTTGGAGGCCGTGGCGTCAAGAACACATTCGCACGACAGGCCCTACCAATGGTGTGGGATTATGCAGAATCCTCGCCGCTCAATGAACAGGGTGCGAATTGGCAGGCATGCGTCGACGCCGCCGCCGGAACTATAAAACGAATCGAGATTCCAAAGCCGGCGATAGTCAGTCGAGGGTCGGCAACTTCTCTAGCAGTGACTGGTGGGGCGATCCACGCAGTGATTACCGATCCGCCTTACTACGACGCGGTTCCGTATTCCGACCTAAGTGATTTCTTCTATGTGTGGCTCAAGCGCACAGCTGGAAAGATTCACCCGGATCCGTTCACGCCACCATTGTCACCGAAACAGCAGGAGATTGTGGAACAACGACGACACACCTCGCTAAAGACGCGAAAAGATGCAGCATTCTACGAAAAGATGATGGCAAGGGTATTCACTGAGATCCACCGCAGCCTTGCCGATAACGGGACAGTCGTTGTGATGTTCGCTCACAAAACAACGTCGGCTTGGGAGACGCTCATCTCTGGTCTAATTCGCTCAGGGCTTGCAGTGACCGCAAGCTGGCCTCTGAGAACCGAGAAACCGGGCCGTGCAACGTCGCTGGGGACGGCCGCGCTTGCGAGTAGCGTAAGCCTCGTTTGTCGTAAGCGCGCAGAAAATGCTGGCAGTGGCTTCTGGGACGACGTCCGCAAGGAACTTCAGCAGGTCGCCAGAGAGCGACTTGAATTCTTTTGGTCGCAAGGCATCCGTGGAGCCGACTTTTTTATCTCGGCCATTGGTCCGGCCCTATCGGTCTTCGGCAAATATGAGAGCGTGACGAAGCTCTCGGGCGAGGGGGTCACGGTCGGCCAGTTCCTCGACGAGGTACGCGCCCTCGTTACCAACTACGCCCTCGCGAAGATCCTCAAGACCACGCATACCGCCAGCATCGACCCGGAGAGCCGGTTCTACGTCGTCTGGAAGTGGTCCTACGGCGATGCCAGGGTTCCCGCCGACGAGTCGTTCAAGCTGGCCCAAGCGCTCGGGACGGCCACCGAAACCATGTGGGACCGGACCGGCGTTCTGGAGAAATCGAAGGAGCACGTGCAAGCCCTGCCGGTTGCCAAGCGCATGAAGATCAAGGATCTCGGCGAACCCAACGCCGACAGCTCCCCAGCCAGCATGATCGACGTGCTGCACCGCATGTGCGCCTTCCGCGAGAAGGGCGACGCGGTCGGCATGGCCGAGTTCGTCGCCCGAAGCGGCCAGGCCAAGAACCCGACACTCTGGCTCGTCGCCCAGGCGATCAGCGAGATCCTGCCTGACGGCGAGAAAGAAAAGCAGCTGAATGCAGGGCCTTTTGAACCAGCGGGAGATGCTCGAACAGGAGCAGGGACTGCTGTTTTGAACGTACCGACCGCGTCAGGCACACGGCGGCCACCGGCTACCCGAGAGGCGAGAACCACCATGGACGACAGCACCAACCAGCCAAGCCACTCCACACCGTCGCAGATACGCACTCAGCTCGAGGCCCAAGCGGCCGCAATTCTGGCGGAAGGCGTGGTTCTATCAAGCTTCAAGCACCGGGGGCTTTCCGGGATCGAACGAGAAGAACCTGTCCGAAGATTCCTCCGCACTCACCTCCCCGGTCGCTTCCACGTCGGGCAGGGCTCTATCGCCAGTGCACAGACGATTCTGCCACATCAGCATGACATTATCGTGGCGGATCGCGATTTGTGCTTCATGCTCCTGAACACGCTAAGCTCGCAATTAATGGCCATCGAGTCTGTTCATCTCATCGTGGAGGTCCGTAGCCGTCTCGGTGAGCTTGACGATTTGGCGAAGAGCTTGAGCGCAGTGCGGAGCCTCAACGCGAGGCAGGGACTGCGCCAGCTCGGCGCGTCGGGTTCAGAAACCGGGTCAACCCCGCCACCGGTACAGGCAGTAATCATCTACCAGGGTCCGAAGAAGGAGGAGACAGCGATTGAACACCTCAATCGCGTGAACGGGGCTGATTCTGTAAGCGGCCGCAGGTTGCCGGTTGATTTCATTCTCGTTCTGGCGAAGGAAGGTGATCAGACTCCTGCCAGTGGGTACTTGATCGGCTATTCCCGCAAAGAGGACGACACTGGTTTGGAATTCCGTCATCACATTTATCCACACGTGAACGAGGAGGGCATCGATGGTCCGAAGGTCATCTGGTCCGGCGGCGATTCGTTTGCGCGCTGGTACGCGGCTCTGCTCAACCACCTCTCCGGCGTCGTGGTATACCCCCCAAACCTATACTCCCACCTCGGAGATCAAATCGCCTTCGTACCGTGGACCAAATGGCCCTACTAGTCGAGTTGACTCGTGTTGTGCGCGAACAATAGCGAACTTCGGCCAGAATGGGACAAGGAAAAACGACCCACGCAGGGCCTTCTCAACCAGCGCGGGACGTCCGAGTACGAGCAGGCGCTGTTGTTCTGGGCCTCGCACGTGCCACCGGCCCTCCGAAACTCGCGGCGTTGACTGATGCTTTAGGAACAGGTCCAGTCTGACAGTCGAGGAGTCACCTTCTTGAGCGCTTCTGGAGCTCCACCGAACCTCGCCTGGACCGTCGCTTACACACATGACGCTGGCACACTCCGCGTCCAAGGCCGGCGAACCTTGTCAACCCATGAATGTCGCCGTTACCTGCAAATCAAGGTCCGGGAGCGCCTGCGCCAGGCGGACAGCCGAATCCAGCTTCGAGAGTGTCTGGCCGAGCTCCAGAGCACCGGCTTCGACTTGAAGAACATCGAGGCTGTTGCCGGCACCGAGCCGACACCCAAACCTTGGCAGGTCGCCGAGGTGCTGGCTGAAGTCCTCTTGGAGGACACCGAAAACGCGACGTTTCCTTGGCCTCCATCGTGGGATAAACGAACGGCTACCGCCAGTCTACCGGGACCTGACCTTGTGGGCTTTCATGGTGTACCCAATAGAGAGCATTTCCTGTTTGGCGAGGTTAAGAGTTCCGATGTTGAGAATCTGCATGCGAGCGTGATCTACGGTGAAGATGGCCTCCGAACTCAGATCGAGCGATTGTTGACGTCGGATGAGCGAAGACACGTTCTTATCTCGTGGCTGGCGGTGCGCGCGGCAGGCCAGGCCTGGAAGACTCGGTTTGATTGCTGCCTGGCCGCCTACTTTGCCGAAACAGGAGAGGCCGTGATTGTCGGTGTCCTTCTCTCTGGTCGGGGCCCGCACGAGGGGCATCTGGCGCCGGTTCGTGCCGCGGTCGAGGGGTGCGGCACGGCCTTCCAGGTTCTCCTCCTCGGATACTACCGGCCGATTCCCCTCGCCGATTGGCCAATGGCACTGGCAGGGACAGAAGACAGGCCATGATTGACGGAAGTACCGAAATCCGCGCCGATCTGTTGCAGGCCTTTGGCAGCGAGCGCTTTGACCGCGCGCTGGGTGCCGCGCGTGGGTGGCTCTTACGTTCCGTGCTGGAACAGGTCGCTTCGGGCGATCCAAGGCGCCTGACTGAACTCGCCGTATCGGATGCCCTTTTGATCGAGAAAGCACTGCTACTGGCGGAACTCTCCGCCCTGGAGCAACTCGACCACGCAGAATCCCACTCGGCAAGCCCGGAAGCAACCGTTCTTCGGGGCGCGTGCCAGGATGCGTTCTACCTCCTTCGGGCGCTGCCGCGGTCGGCCGACCCGGAGCGCGCTCGAAAAGAACTACTCAGGTTGACTTGTTTTGGTGTGCTCGCCGACCGCTCGGCCGACGCTCGCAGGTGGCTTCGAGAACAGGGACTTCCGCCGCTCGCCCCCGAGGCGGCGCCGTGGCCCGTTCGCGTTTTTGCCGTGGTAGGCGATGCGTTCCTACGCGTCGTGCGAAGGGATGGGTGGCAGGACCTCCACAATGTGGCAGCATGCATCGCCGAGCTGCGTTCTCTTCAAGGGACCTTCGAACGAGACTATCTGAGCGCGGGCAACGGCGACGGCCACACCGCAGCGCTCGAGCTCGTGGCGCTTTATCACCTCGCGAAGGCGGTCGAGATCCTCGGCTCGTATTGCGGCAAGGGAGCGCCGAAGGACGTCGTGAGTGAGCTGCAGTTTCACTTCCTTCGCTCCATTCGGGCAGCGTCCGCCGGTGGCATGATTGAACTCGATGTGCTCTTGAGATGGCTGCGCAGCGCTGCGATCAAGACCGCGCGGAATTCAGTTTGGTGGCTGCTCCGGTCGTTCAACTCCCGCATCTCCCAGCACGTCCGCTCCATGGCATCAGAAAACCTCGCTCGCCCCATGCTGGAACTCTTGCCGCCTCAACGTCGGGCATTGCTGGAGGACGGCTTGCTTGATCCGGCACATCGCGCCGTCGTCGTGCAGATGCCCACAAGTAGTGGGAAAACACTCCTGGCCCAGTTCCGGATCCTTCAAACCAGGAACAGCTTTCCAGAGGCCTGGATGGCTTACCTGGTGCCGACGAGGGCCCTGGTGAACCAGATCGCACTCCGGCTCCGCCGCGATCTGGGACCGCTCGGTATCAGAGTCGAAAGCGCGGCACCGGTGCAGGAGTTCGATGTCTTCGAGGAGGAGTGGCTGGTTTCCTCCGACGATGCGGACGTCGTGGTAACCACACCGGAAAAGCTCGATTTACTCATTCGTGGCGACAAGCGTGGCCCGGCAAAGCGTCCGCTGGGCTTGGTCATTCTTGACGAAGCTCACAACCTCGCGGAGTGCGCGCGCGGATTGCGCGCCGAACTGCTGTTGGCGATGTTGAACCGTGAATATCCCGACGCGCAGTTCCTTCTACTCACGCCATTCGTGCCGAACGGAAAAGAACTGGCGGTCTGGCTGGACGATCAACGCTCCCACGCGATCACCGTCCTGGCGGCCGACTGGCAACCGAACGACCGTGCAATCGGAATTGTCTACCCCGAGGGACGCAGTCGCGACTGGGGCCTGCGTTTCCGCACACTCCACACCATCCCTGCCGGGATTGAGGTTGGAGAAGACCTCCCGCTTGAAGGGCCACGTCCGCCGCTTCAGATGGCTGTATCGAAAGCAAAAGCGAAATCTCGGGTTGCGGCTGCGACAGCTTGTTTTCTTGGCCGTCGCGCAGGCGCTTCCTGCATCGTGCTCGCCGACGCGCCATCCTCGACTTGGGACATAGCAAACCTGATCGCGGACGTGTTCCCGGATCAACCGAACGAGTCCGATCGGGTGAAGCTCGTCCGACGCTTCCTGGAGACCGAATTCTCTCCTGACTTCCGGCTCTGCGACCTACTCCGGAAAGGGATTGCCGTTCACCACGGCGGGCTGTCGCCGGAAGCCAGGTTTCTCGTCGAATGGCTCACGGAAGAAGGCGATGTACGGGTTCTGGTCGCCACGACCACTCTTGCACAGGGAGTGAACTTTCCCGTTTCCTCCGTCGTGCTTGCAACCCATTTTCTGTATCGCCCCAACGCCGGCACGGAGGAGATGACACCGGCCGTGTTCCAGAATCTTGCCGGGCGGGCGGGCCGGCTCTTCCAGGACACGCTGGGGATTGTTGCCTTTGCATCCCCGGACGAGAGGGCGGAGCGTATCCAGGCCTTCGTGTCGCGCCAGGTCGGCGAGCTCTGTTCCGCCCTTGAAACAATGGTCAGGGACGTGCTTGATCGTGGACTCGACCTGAATTTGACCAGCCTGGTCAGACAGGACACCCGCTGGGCCAGCTTCGCGCAGTACCTTGCTCATGCATACCGTCAAACCAACAGCCATGAGCAGTTCGTTGCCGAGACGGAGAAGGTATTGCGAGCCACGTGGGGCTACCGCAGGTTGTCGTCATCCCAGCCGGCAGCGGCAGAGCAACTTGTTGAAGCCACACGGGAATACGCTGGAACGTTGCGAAGGATGGGCTCAGGTGTCCTGTCGCTAATCGACGGTACCGGCTTTTCCGGCGAAACCGTCATGGACATACTGAGACACAAGGATCGCTTGCCGGACTCCTTCCCAGGATGGGATCCGCGCACTCTGTTTCAATCGAAACCTGATGCGCTCGCCGCTCTCATGAGTAACGTGCTCGGCGTGAGGGAACTCGAGCTCGAGATGGCACCCGGACCGGAACAGCGTGTGCTTGCCGAAATCCTGTCCATGTGGGTTCGGGGTGAACCGATCGATAAGATCTCGACGCAGCACTACATGTCCGAAGCAGAAAGCTTGACAGAGGCGATCACCAAGTGCTGTCGGGAACTGTTCCAGAAATTCGCACAGGCGGGTGCTTGGGGACTGGGCGCTCTGCAGACACTGGCAGGCGTCAAACTTGATGAGATGGCTGCTGATGAAATCGACGCCGTTCGCAGCGTGCCCGCCATGGTCTTCTACGGCGTACCGACGGTGCACGGTGTGCTGATGCGCACCTTGGCGGTTCCCAGATCCGTGGCGGTGGCCATGGGAGAGCGGTTCAAGGCGGAGGATGCTCCAGGAGCGGCTCCGCGCCTACATCGCGCCCGCGAGTGGGTCGAGACCCAGCCTGCGCAGGTATGGGAGTCAAGCAAGCCGCCAGGAGTTTCTTTCAGCGGCGATGAATATCGACGGATCTGGCGTATCCTCAATGGGATGGATGCTTGAAACATGACCGACGTGCTGGTCTACTTGCGTGACTACCAACGCAACGAATCGGGGACAATGAAGGCCCCCCCGAATCCGTCCTCGGCCCTTCTGCCTCCAACCTCCCGCCCCCCTTCGTCTGCCCTCCTCTGGCACTCCAACCATCGTGTGTTCGGCGATCGCCAGCCAGGAGATCGGCTCTGGGTGATCACATCGGGCAAAAGCCTGGGCCTGGAAAACGCGAGCGCCGGCTACCTCGTTGCCGTGTGGCCGGTCGCGCAGGTGATCAAGAACCCGGGCGACGATCCCGAGTACCCGGCCAGGAAGTATCAGCACCGAGTGCTCGTGAACGAGACCGACGCGATCCGCCTGGACGAGCCCGTTTGCGTGGACCACGTGATCCGGGGCGAGGGGTACGACGAACGGGTCCCCGTCGGCCGCTTTCTGCGCGGTCCGCGCCGCCTCACCGACGAGAAAGTCCGGCAGCTTCGCAGCGCGGCGGGTGCCGAGATGGCACGGAAATGGTTGACTGCGAGTAGACCAACCAACAACGGCGCCGGCGCCCTCCAGAGCGGCCATGAACAGGAGCAAGAACGATGAGCGTACTCAAGCCTTGGCGACAGGTTGCAACCCCGCACCTCGACATCCGCAACGGAAAGTTCGACTCGTCCGTCTTCGCCGCCGACCTGGGCGAAGTGCTGGCCGGTCGAGGCGCCGTCGACTACCGCGACGCTGTGACGTTCTTTGGCAAGACCTATCTTACCGATGGTTTGACCAAGCTCCTGATTGACGTCATGCAGCGACTCGCCGGCAACCCGAAGACAGACCCGGTGATCCAGCTCCAGACCGCTTTCGGCGGAGGCAAGACGCACACGCTGCTTGCGCTGTACCACCTGATCAGGAAGCCCAACGAAGTCAGCAAGCTGCCGCAGATCAAGAACCTGGTCAGCGCTGCGGGCCTGAAGCAAATTCCGGTCGCGAGTGCGGCCTGTCTCGTCGGGACGGCCCTCAATCCGCTCTCGAACCGCACCTTCTGGGGGGAAATGGCCTTTCAGCTCGGCGGCGAGAAGCTCTATCAAAAGGTTGCCCAGAGCGACCAGCAGAGGATCGCTCCGGGCACCGATATTCTGGGCGCGCTCGTTCACGAGGCGGGACCGTGCCTGATCATGATGGACGAGATCCTGGTCTACCTCGTCAAAGCCGGCGGCGTGAAGGTCGGCGACGGCACGCTTCGGGGCAATACGCTGACGTTCCTGCAAGAATTAGGCATCGCCGCTGCCAATTGCCCCCACGCCGTGATGATCGCAACGTTAACCAGCCAGCTTGCGGAGTTTTTCGACCAGGATGGCGAGCGGGTCTACCAATCGCTGGAGAAGGTTCTCGGGCGGGTGGAGAAGGTGCGTCAAACCGTGGAAGGCCCCGAAATCTACGAGGTCATCCGCTGCCGGCTGTTTGAGAGCTTGGGCGACACGGCGCAACACAGCAACACCGCCGAGGCGTACTGGAAGATGTACCAGCAGCTCGGCGAGGACGTGCCGTCTTCCTGCCGCGAGCCTTTGTACCGCGGAGAGATGCTCAGGGCGTACCCGTTCCACCCCGAGCTGATCTCGCTCCTGTACGAGCGCTGGGGCACGATCCCGGAGTTTCAGCGAACGCGCGGCGTTCTCCGCTTACTCGCCGACGTGATCGCCACCCTATACAACACCAAGGACAACGAGGCCCTGATTCAGAGCGGGTCGATCAGCCTGGGAACAGCGGCGGTGCGGAGCGAGCTCGTCAAGCATACCGGTTATCCGACTGTCTACCTCTCGGTCATCGAGAGCGACATCGCGGGGAGCCACGCCAAGGCCCCGGAAATCGACCGCCAACTGGGCAGCGAGTATGCCAAAGAGAATGTGTCGGAGAAGCTGGCCCGGTCGGTCTTCATGTACTCGTTCAGCGGCGGCCAGCAGCGCGGGGCCACGCGGCCTCAGTTGCGCGTCGGCGTTCTGAACCCGGAAATGGCCCCGCCGTTCATCGCCGACGCCCTCGACCGGATGACCAAGCGGCTCTGGTATCTCTACCACGACAACGGCCTGTACCGATTCGACTCGCGACCGAATCTGAATCGCATCCTCGTGGATCGCGAGGAATTGATCCGGTCCGAGCCGGACAAGGTTCGCGATTTCGCCAAAGCCACTCTCAGCGACCTGATCGGTGACGCGGCCTTCCGGGTGTACCGCTACCCGGAGGAGGATCGAGACGTGGCCGACGAGTCGCGACTGAGTCTCGTCGTCCTCGATCTCGATCAAACGGCTTCCGAAGACGAAATCCCGGCCGCGACCGCGGAATTCGTAGGCCGCATCGTCAAACAGCATGGCAAGGGCTTTCGCAAGCACGCCAACGTGCTGATTTTCCTCGCGCCCGACAGCCAGCGTGCATCCGAGGTGATCGACGCCGCTCGGCGACTGCTGGCGCTGCGGAGCATTGACGAGCACAAGCCGACGAAGTCGCAACTGACCGAGGACCAATTGAAGGACCTGGCTGGGCGGTTGAAGGAGGCCGAGGCCCGGTTGCCGGGAGCCTTGACGACCGCTTACCGGCACATTCTGGTGCCCGACAAGAACAAGACGCTGCGATGCATCGACATGGGCATCTCGATGGCGAAGGCCACGCTCAGCCAGAAAGTGCTCGACAAGCTCAAGGACGAGCAGAAGATCCTCGATAAGCTCGACCCCGCGATCCTGATCGGCGAGAGGTTTGGTCTCTGGCCTCATGAACAGGAGATGGTCAACGTCCGCACGCTGGCGGACTACTTCACGCAATTGACGCACCTGCCCATGTTGCTCGGCACCGGCGTTCTTCCCGACGCCTTTGCCAAAGGAGTGCAGCGCGGCCTTTTCGCGTACGCGCTCGGCGACGGCGAGAAGAAGCAATTCGACACGATCCTGTTCAATGAGAAGAGCGTGACCCCGGATCGGTGCGAGCTCACCGAATCAGCGTGGCTACTGCGCCCGGCCGTGGCTAAATCATTGCTTCCCGAACGCGAGCCGGTTGTGACGGACAAGACTTCTGGTGGTGCAGGTTCAGACGACTCGGAGAAGGAAGGCGAGGGTTCGGGCACAGGTGGTGACGACATCTGGACCACCGCCAAGCGCGGTGGGGCTAAGATCGTCAAGGGCGAGCGCCGGTTGAACAAGGTGCGGATTGACATGTACGTCCCGTGGGACCAGTGGAACGACGTTTACAACGAGGTGATTGATCCCCTGGCCAAGGAGGGCGCCGACCTCTTGTGCCAGGTGATTGTGATCGCGAAAGGCGACGCCGCCATTCGAGAGAACACCGTTGAGCTGGGTATCCGCGAGTCGCTGAGCCAGCGGGGGATCAAGGCGGATATTCAAACCGGCTGATCGAGCGCGATCACCCGGCAAGCCGGACAGGGCAGAGCGGCTCGCAAGTCCATATTCAGTAGTTCCAACTCTTCCGGTTATTCTTGAAATGAACGCAGGGCGTTCCTCGCGAATCATTGCATTTCGGCCAGACCGGCAGACCGAGAGAGCGCTCGGTTGACCTGCCGCCGGACGGAAACACCGGCTGCAAATCGTCAGCGAAAAGGGCCGCCTGACTGCGGCCGTGCTCACAACAGCATAGTCGCCCTCGCTGCACTCGCGAGCGACAACACATCGACACCGCCAGCCAGCACCGCGCGGCCGACCCCGTGCCGCTTCTGCGTTGGAGTGCCTCCCTTCGGAATGAGACGCCGTCGGCTCCCCACCTTCCGCCGCCCCCAACGGACAAAAAACGAACCCATGCCTAAAAAAACGAAAGGTTCGCCGCGTACGAGCCGATAACCCGCCAGTGCCCGCGAACCTGATATTGAACCCACAAGAACACTTACGAGCGCAACTACCATGAATCCAGCAGATCCCACCGGAGAAGCCAGCAGGGACGATCGTGCCAAGAATAACATGAGCCAGGGCCAGGCGCTCCTGGCCGCCGCCGAGGCGGCGTATCCCTTTCGGTCGCCCGAGGGCCGATATTACGTCAAGTTGCCCACCGGCCACCGGCGCGACGTCGTGCCGCTCCGCTCGAGGGCAACGCGCAACTCGCTGGTCGAATCCTACCGTGCGGCACATCACCAGTTGCCCGCGGCATCGGTCGTCGCCCAGGCGGTCGGTTCCCTCGAAGACCAAGCCCGAACGCATGACCGTGTCGAGCCCGTGTTCGTACGCGTCGGCCGCGACCGAAACCTGCACGGCGGCGCAGCCGACTGGGATTACTACCTCGACCTAGCCAATCCCAGCGGCCAGGCCGTCAAGATGACTCCCGAGGGCTGGTCGATCGTCGACCGCCCGCCCGTCCATTTTTGCCGCCCCGATGGAATGCTGCCGCTTCCAACCCCTCTGGCCAGCGGGTCAATCCATCTCTTGCGACAAACCGAGATGATCGAGGAGCTTTCCCACGCGGTGTCGCCGAAGGAGAGAGCGTCGCCGCGCTGGACTCATTCGCCGCAGATCTTCTCCGACGAGTTGAAGCGCATCGCTCCGCTGCTTCGAACGCGCGGCATCTCGGTCACATTCCATCGCACGAAACATGCCCGGTTGATCAAGATCAATGCCGACCCGAGCTTTGACCACTCCGTCGGCCCGCATTTCACGGACGGAATCGCGCTACCCGCGTGATTCACCCTTCCGCTCCCGTCGCGCAAATCCGCGGGAGCGGCACGCCCGATCGATCCCGCAGATCGAGCCGATTCTGCATCCCTTGTCTACCTGCTGCATTAGACGCGGACTTCGTAACGTGGCCGCCTCGCGGCACATCTTGTCGGATTTGAAGTCTACGTCTCTAACATCTCCGCGCCGTGCGCACATCTTTTCGGATTTGAGATTTCGGATTTCGTGCTTGGTTGCGGCTGAGCCGCGTTGGGATTTCGTGCCTGTTTTCGGCTATGCCGCGTTGGGCTGCTATCTCGGTCTGCTCTTCGTTGTCTTCGTTTTCTTCTGTTCAATGGTTGTTAGCATCTGCATCGTGGTGCTCTCAGTTTGAACAGAAGGCAACCAAGGAAACGAAGAACTCGCGGAACGTTTGAGCAGGCCAGCAGGCCCAGGGGAATGCGGCCGGATGCGTCATTCGCCCGGTTAATGGGAACACTCAGTCGATGTCGATCGGCGACCGCGCAGTAACAAAAAGGGAACATTTCCGCCGTGTTCTGCACTCGTCCTCGGCGGCCGGAGCCGTGGCCAGCCGCCGCCTTTGGCTCTTGTATCCCACGCCCTGTTTTCATCAGCGCACCGTCAGGCTGCGGAAGGAGAGCACGATTTTCGCGATCCTGCCGGATGAGCGGTTTGCACGGAAGCACAAGGCCCGTCGATTCCCCAGAGTGCCGGCTCGGGGTGACGAGACGCTCTGCGAGTGACGAGCCTGTCTCGTCACCCGCGGCTGGCCGCGCATGCCGGTCGCGCGGATTTTGCGGCCCTCCGGAGCACGGCTCGTGAGCATCCTACGGATTGTGACATCGCGGGTGACGAGGTGACGAGGGTGACGAGGCTTTTTTGCAGCAAGGAAGTACGACACAGCAGCAGCGCCGAGGGCGCTGCTGAAAGGATGAAAAACCAACCACGAAATCGCTAGCCCGACGCGTAAGCGAGGGATCTGAATCTTGACAAGGGGCGAAAATGGAAGGCGGAATCCATACCAGCCCGGCACGCGCGCGATCTGATTCATCCTTCATCCTTCGCTGGCGCCCCCGCCCGCCGCATTTGACGCGTCCCAGCATCGCGTGCGGCCATTAAGCGATCATGACCGCCACGAAAACCGCCACGGCCAGGATGAGGAAGAGCGCGAAGGCAACCAAACAGCCGATCGATTTCCACACCGACAACCCGAGAAGCTCGTTCAGTGCGGCCAGAAGGATGGCCACGGACCAGATTTGCAGAACCAGCTCGGCGATTCCGATCCCGAGCAAGAGGATCATTTGCTGCCAGAAGTTCGCATCAAAGCTCGGCAGCTCGGCAATGAACGTCTTGTTGCCGAAAACGACGAGCCGGGCGAGCCAGAGAGGGATCGTTGCGACTATGGGAACCATCGACCACGCGATGGCCGAGCGGATGTGCTTGAGGTTCGCCGCGAGGCCCAGGACGCGACAGCTCACTCCGACCAGCCAGGCGCCGAGGTACAAGAAGACGACTCCGGCGATCGGCCCCAAGACGGCGGCCATTCCCAGGATGGCCCAGAGCGGAAACATCCTGCCCGCCTGTCCTGTCGCGGCCGCGATACCCAGCGCCATCACGATCCCGCTCACCACCGTGATCGGCATGACCGCATAGTTCGGGTCATGGTTGACGATCGCGCGCATCGTGGCTCGCGGCCTCGTCCAGATTGTCAAGAACGGATTTTCTCTCGCGAGGTCGATGCCCACGTTGCTCTTCGGATTCGACGGGAAACCCTCCCACTCCATCCCGGGAGTCTCGTGCGGATTTGGTGGGCCGGTGCCGATCGGACGATCCTCACTCACGCCGAATTCCTTGTCGAAAGTTGACTAAAGTTCCATTCAAACGATACCGTCAATCAGCTTGTCAGCACATCAGGCTGCGAGAGACTTATCGGAGGATCTGCGGGCGATGAACCTCAGCGACGAGCTTCAGAAACTGCAAGAGCTGCATCAATCCGGAGCAATCGACGATGCAGAGTTTGCCCTGGCCAAGGCGAAGATCCTCAACGGCACGGCGCCTGGCGCGCCAGCCAAGGCCACGCTTTTCGAGGAAATCGGCACCGGCCTGTCGGCCGCTGAGCCAAATACCCGCCAATGGGCCTTCCTGCTGCACATCTCCGTTCTGGCCGGTTTGATATTCCCCATCGCCGGGCTGGTCGTGCCGATCATGATCTGGCAACTCAAGAAAGCCACACTGCCCGAAATCGACGAACACGGCAAGAATGCGATGAACTGGATCATCTCGGCAACGATTTACGCAGTTGTCGGCGTGATCCTCATCCCCGTCGTGCTCATCGGGCTGCTCATTTTGTTTCCGCTTGGCGTGGTGTCAATCGTGTTCCCGATCATTGCCGCGATCAAGGCGAATAACGGAGTGATCTGGAAATACCCCCTGTCGATCTCGTTCTTCAAGTAGCCGGCGCCGGCGATTGACCTTCCCCGGCGGTTGGTTTGCCGTTAGGATCGTCGGGCTTGACAGATCGGTCAACAAAGCAGTGGGTTCGCGGACAAGGAGGTCTCGAGCCGATGTTCGTGGCACGCCGCTCCATTCGCGTCGCGGTCACCGCCCTAACAATGGCCGTTTTGATGGCTGCCGCCGGCTGGGGTGCCGACAAGGCATCCAGTCCGTCCGGCGTGCTGCGCGACGGTTTCGAGACCCCTCACCCAACCTGGTTGCGGGAATATACCGACGCCACCGTGAAACTCGTCGCTCAGGAACGGTCGCAACGCGCGGCCCATGAAGGCCGGCTGTCGGAACGATTTCAATTCGAGGCGGGGCCGGGCAGCCAGTTCTTCGTGAGTTACGCGACCCCCAAGATTCCTGTTTCCGACGATCTGAGGGCGAGCCTGTACGTCCGGTCGAGCCGGGCCGGGGTCCAGATCTTCGCGCGGATCGTCCTCCCGTCGGACGTTGACCCGGAGACCAAGGCCCCGTCGTATGTGCTCGTTCCCGGCACGATCTTTGATCAGCCCGACCGGTGGCAACGGCTCGAGCTCCTGCACATGCTGCCGGTGATCGAGCGGCAAGCGAGGGTTCTCCGCGTCAGGGCGCGGCGGCCGGTGCGCCTGGACGGGGCGTATCTCGAGCGCGTCGTCGTCAACCTGCTGGGCGGCCCGGGCGAGTCGGAGGTGTTCCTGGACGAACTCGGAATCGAGCCCGTGCCCAGAGACATGGCGGCGGGCTGGAACAAGGCCGATCCTGAGCCGAAATCCGAGAAGCCCGGACAGAAGGGCAGTGCCGTGGCCAGACGTGACGCGTCGGCAGCGAGCCGGATCCGCCTGGAGCGAAACCTGCTCGAAAAAAAGGGTGCCGACGGGGTGTATCACCCCTGGTTCCCCACGGCGATCGATGCCCCCGGGGCCAATCCGCTCGACCTGCGCCATGCTGGGTTTGACCTCCTGGTCGAGGACGGGAAAACCGATCCCAAGCGGCTCGGTCCGGCGATCGCCGCCGGAGCTCTGCTCATGATGCGGTTGGACCCGGCCAGCGGTGCCGGCGGAATTCAGCGGTTGCTCGAACAGATGAATTCGTACGCGCGGCGCGAGGCGGTCGCCTTCTGGCAGGTGGGCGATAACCTGGGGCAGAGCCGCCAGCTCAAGACCCGTCAGGAAGAGCTGGCGAAGATCCGCGAGGTGCTCTCGGCCGTGCGCAGCTCGACGAGGTCTCGCAATTGACGATCGGCAACGTCCTGGGAGAGATTCCGCTCTACTCGCGGGCACCCACGGGGCTCGACATCCTGGGGATCGAGCCGCAGTTCTGGGGGACTACCCAGGACTTTCTGGAAAGCTATCGCTACATGACCCAGCGCCGGCTGCTCACGGTGCGGTCCAACCTGGGCATTCCGTTCTGGGCGTGGATCCCGGCGTCGACTCCGCCCGAGGTCATGAGAAACATCTGGGGCGACGACCCGCCGCCATCGTGGGGAACACCGCCGGTTCAGCCCTCGCAGCTCCGGCTCATGACCTATCTCGCCCTGGCTGCGGGATTTCGCGGCCTGGTGTATAAGGGCGACGCGGATTTGACGCGTCCCGGAGGTGCCGGCCGCGCCCTCTGCATCGAGATGTGTTTTCTCAATCTCGAGATCGACCTCTGCGAGCAGATCCTGGCACAGAACGAAGAGAAGATCCGGGACTACGACGTCTTCGATCCGGAGCCGCTGCCGGTCCCATCGAACGCGATCCAGCAGCCCTCGCGGCGGCCCAAGCCGGTCAAGGAGCTTTCGCCCCGTTTCGGGATGCTGGCGGCGGCTGTGCCGCTGCTGGCGCACAAGGGGGCCCTCTTGCTGGTGGGGGACTTTGCCCCGGGAGCCCAGTTTCAGCCCGGCCAGCTCGCCGCCGACGAGGTCACGATCACGCTGGCCCTCCCCGAAGGCGCGCAGGCGTTCGAGATCACGCCCGCGGAAGTCAAGGTCCTCGAGCGCGAGCGGGTCGCCGTCGGCACGCGAATCACGCTCAAGGAGTTCGACACGACCAGCTTGATTCTGTGCACGGGCGACCTGGCGCTGTTCGATCGAGTTCGCACGCAGGTCGAGGGCGTCCGGCACAAGACCGTCCCGCTGGCAATCGAGCAGGCGGAGATCCTGCTGCAAACGGTCACCGAGATCAACGGCCGCCTTGCCGCCGACGGGCATGAGTTCCGCAGCAAGCTGGATATCGAGCGCCGCCGCAAGGTCGGGATCGAGGGTGCCCCCCCGGACGTGCCCGACCTCCTGGCCGATTCGCAAAAGTCGATCGCCAGCGCCCGCGAGGCATGGGAACGGCAAGACTATGCGTCAGCGTGGGCCGAGGCCCGGCACGCGACTCGGCCCTTACGCATCATCATGAACGGCCACTGGACGCAAGCCTCAATCGCTCTGGGCAGGGCCGTCAAGAACTTCTATCCCAAGCGGGCCGGCGAAGTCGAGGTCGACCCCGATGCGCTCATCAAACCAAAGAAGAAAAAATCGGACGAAATCGTCAAGTTCTCCAGGCGGGCGCCCTTGCTGGCGCCGACGACGGCGTGCCCGCCGGGCATCTCGTTCTTCACGTTGCCGGAGCACTATATCTGGCTCGACTGGATCAAGGGGATTCGGGGATATCGGTTCGGACCTAACCGTGTCCCGTCCGGCGATTTCGAAGACGCGCAAGTCGTCAATCAGGCGGGCTGGATGGACGTGAGCTACAAGATCGACGGCTTGATCTCGAAAGTGTCCATCGTCCGCCGCGAGGAGCCGGTCCTCAAGCGACCCGCCCTCGACAAGCTCAAGGACGAAGACAAGATCCCCAGACCGATCGACGAGGAGAACCTCCAGTCCAAACGCGTGCTCAAGCTCGAGGTGAAGGCGCCGCCCGATGACCTCGACACGGTCGCACCCAGTTCCTCGATTTCCCGGTCGCCGCGGTGAGGACGCCGCCGATCCCCGTCGAAACCAACAATCTGATCCGCATCTCCGTGCTGGCCAGACGAGTCTGGCCCAGCTCGCCGGGAGTCGGAGGGCTCATCGTGCGCGACTCGATCGGCGGCGAGGCATTCCAGTTCCGGACCAGCGGCCCGCTGGCGGAGTATCATCGCATCCTGTTGTTTCGCAAGGCGCCAGCCGACGGCACCTTCACGGTCACGCTCGGCCTCGCCGGCTACGGAGAGGCGTATTTCGACAACCTCCGCGTCGAAGTGATCGAAAACGACACGAGCGGCGCAGCACCGGACCTGGTCGAGAGGCGGCGAGATCGACCGTCCCCGGCGACGCCAAGAGCGCCCGACCCCACAACTCCCGCCACGATGTCCCGGTCCGCCAATTCCCGGCCGCAGCCGCGCTGATCGCGCGTTGTGGGGCTGCAAAGAAATGGACCTCGCGCGACCGTAACCGACGTATCTCGACCATCGTAAGAATCAGTTCTGCCCCCGATCGCCCGTCCTGATCGCAGTCGCGGATCCGACTTGGGTGAGGCGCTCGCGACACATTGGATGCCCGCCTGCGAGCTTTTGGAGATCGTCAACCCGCTGTTGATGATTCGCGATTCTCTTGATGGCAACGAAACCCTCACCAAACTCCGCCACGATCGTCCCGGCGCAGGCGATTCCACCACGATTGCGATGCCCTCTTCCCTGGCTGGGAGCGCCGGAGTTCGATGGAAAGAGGGGACGAAGCACCGCCGGCCGGATTTGCTCGAGTGACTGACTATCACAACAACGCTCGGTAATTTGCGTGCAAAGCACGACGGGGCGATCGATGCTTTTTGCAGTCCCTCGACGTAGGGCGTCGACGACCTCCTGTCTCGGATGTCCGTAGGTGTTATTTGTTCCCACTGAGATGACGGCGTAGTCCGTCTGGATCGCATGCCTGTACAGCCACTCGAGTTCCCGCTTCGCAGTCAGCGACGGGGCAGGGTCGGCGCTGCCCTTCCGCGGACGTGGTGTTTGATCAAACGCGATCACACCGCCATGGTGCGGAACCGCGAGGATGTCACAGCGGATGGGCCGCCCCTTGAGTCGTTCATGAATCTGACGCCACGCGACGATCGTGGCGTCACCTGGAAACAGGCATACGCGATGCCCGCAGAACAGAGCAATGACGCCGCTCGTGGCATTCGGCCGTTTAGCACGTCGAGCACGATAGTTATCCATCCATTCGGGGTAGAGGATTTCCAGCGTCGTTCCGGATCTGGAATCACCGAAGAGGATATGAGGATCGTGGCTGCGCTCCAGGCGACGAATCCGAATCTCCCGCTCGGCAAGGAGCTTCTCGGACAATGCGAACAGCCCGATACGATCAAACGGCCGGTCCTCAAGGAAATAGAGGTCCTTCACCCGCCCCCGGAAATTGAGGAGGATGTCGACGGCCCCGGACTGGTGATCCCTATCGTTGTGGGAGATGACGAGCGCTTCGATCGCCGTGACGTATCGGTTTAGGAACTGGAGCGGCGCGCGCGATGAGGCACCGCAGTCGATGACGACAGCGCAGCCGTCGCCCAGGTAGATAATATTGCTGGTACCTTGTCCGACATCCAAAAAGTGACAGACGCAGGAAATCGCTTGCGTGCTCATTCCGCTGTCCAGTCCCTCGGCGACTTCGGCAGCGTGGATGTGGTCGGCAACGACTCCCAGAATCTCTCGAGACGTCCGCGAGACATCCTGTCTAACGGCTCGGTCGCGACGACATTCAGTATTCGACGAACGTGCCAGGTGGCAGGATCTCGCTCCACGAGCGCCTCAAACCACTGGCCGAGCGCGAATCCAGCGAACTCCGCCGGGACTACGGCAGGACTGATGGGCTCTGTACTCCCGTCGATCCACAGGACTTCACTCGGACAGTGCCGGACCTTCGACACCTTTCCCAACTGACGGAAAACCACGGGTTTCTGCCGGCTGTACGCGTCGACGTCGATGGCCTGCTCCAGCACCGCCCAGCGGGCGGTTTCGCTCGGCGTCATCTCGAACGGCATTTTCTTGTAAAGGTGCTGAAAGGCGCTATGGACTTGTTCGATCCAATCCGCCTCTGCGACGGGGTGCTCTCACCTCGACCGATAAAGAGTGGCTCGAAGTATTCCACGACAAATTCGACGTGCTCCGGCAAACTGGTCCTGTAGGATGCGCGGCAAAGTGTTCGAAGCTTGTATACCGTGTCGCCAGATGCCAATTCCTTGATCGTGTGAGACTCCTCTCCGCGCAGCGGCTCCTCTTGGATCAGCTTCTGGAGGGATCGTTCCGGGCCGGCAGGTTGTGCACGCGATACCCGTTCCGCCTCTGAGAGGTCATTCTCCCCTGCGCTCGCGAGCTCGTTTTCCTCTCGAGTCGAACGGCTCGAGCTCTTTCGTGTAGCGCTCGATGGCGAGTACAATGGTCCGTTCCTCGACGCCATCGGCACTCACGGCCACGGCCGGGATGATCTGCCGCGAATCAGGCACGGTAAACCGAACGGTGAACGTCCCGTCTGATCGGAGCCCAACCGGCTCGCCCTGGAGGGCGACCGTCGCGTCCGGCTCGGTGCTGCCGTAGACAATCAACGCGGCGTCAATCGCGAAGTGGAACGCACGAGGGAGCGTGGAAATGGACCCGGTCCGCGTTGGGCTCATCGCCAGTTCGACGTGCGACCGTCTGAATCGTTCCTCAAACAGATCGCGCAGGTCGCCCGAGCGGGCCCTCCCGCTGATGTGCTCCGGAATGGCAAATCGCCCAGAGCCGGCAGATTGCCCGCGACACTTGTCCGGCCTTTCGCCCCTCGTCCTCATCGGCGTGGATCAACGGCTCGAGTTCTTTCGTGTTGCGCTCGATGGCGAGTACGATGGTCCGTTCCTCGACGCCATCGGCACTCACGGCCACGGCCGGGATGATCTGCCGTGAATCGGGCAAAGAAAACCGAATGGTGAATGTTCCGTCCGGTCGGAGCACAACGGGCTCGCCCTGAAGGGTGACCCTCGCGTTTGGCTCAGTGCAGCCATAGACGATCAACTCGGCGTCGATAGCGAAGTGGAACGTACGACCGACTGGAGAAAGTGACTCCATGGCCGATGGACTCATCAACCCGGCAGGCCCCTTACCTCCCAACCGTTCCGCAAACCGACCGCGCTGGTGTGACGAGGGAATCTTGGTGTTGGTGCTCGGGTTGCGCGGAGCGTCGGTCATTCGCTCGACCCTTGTCTCGATATCGACCAATGTCTCGATATCGACCAATAGCCCATCTAAGCAATCTGATTCGCCGGAACGCGGCGTGATCGCAACATTGGAGCGAGCCAGAACGTAAAACTTTCCCGTGCGCGAAACGTAACCGATGTCGACCCGGTAGGAACGGGGCGGCTCCAGGACGTCAATGTGCCAGTGATTGACACCGCCGTGAATCAGGATGTCGCGAATGTGCCGTTCCGCGGACGACGTCGTATCCTCGCTGGAAACATCCATCACCCGCAGGATCGGACGAGCCTCGTGCCACTCCTGGCCCAGAGCGGCACGCACCCGCGAGAGCGTCGCTCGACTGAGCTCCCAGTAAGCGTGCAGCCAGTACGAGTCGCGCGTCAAAACAACAATGCGGTCCTGGTGGCGGGCATGGTCCAAGGTCTGTGCCGCGGTGGCCGGCACCAGCCGCTTGATCGCCGGCGGCTCTGCACTCGAAACACGCGGAGGCGACGCCACCCTGCTTGCTCGCTTGCGACGCGGCGGCACAGGTTTCGGGGCGCGCTTCTTTTTATGGCTGCTCATCGGTGTCAAACGCGCGGCGCCAGCGCCCGGATCAATTGATCCTTCCGCATCGCCTTCCACCCCGCGATCCCTCGGTCTTTGGCCATCTGTGCCAATTCCTGCCTGGTCATGTTTTCAAGCAGTGTTTCAGTCACAGCGAACGAACCCCGCCTCGGTTGATTTTCTCGAGCCGCTGTCCTCGACTACCGATTGACGGCACTCAACGGCCTTTCGTGATCGTCGCATCGAGCGCGCCCATTCCCAGCGGTCCACGCATACTCCTAATATACATCGAGCGCACTAAAATCGCGACGAAACTATTCGCGCGGCCGTTTTGCAGGCCAGTTCCGGTTATTCTCTGCAATCTCTTCAGGCCAGAAGACTTGCAAGGCCATTCGACCGGATATTACGGGGCTTTCCCGTGTGTGGATCACGCCGTTCAGTCGCCCACAACGAGCACGACGAACGACCCCGGCACGATGTTGCGCCTCCGTCCCGCTGCTTTAAGGGCGGGGGCCGGCTTGGTCTCTGACTTCGCGGCGGCGGCGGCCGGCGCATAGGTCGCAGCCGAAAGGTAGATTCGATGCGTTTTCGGGTCGAGAGCCATCGTCCGGGCACTCTGCTGCGTGGGGACCGTTCCCACAACCTCAAAGCGGCCTGGATCGTGCTCGCGAACCACGGTCAAGGTCCCGTCACCGCCGTTGGAGCTGAACGCCAGTCCTCGCTCGGCGTCGAACGCACAGCCATCGGACCCTCGGCCGATCGGCAGCGTGGCGATGATCTTTCCCGTATCGGCGTCGAGCACAACCATCGTCTGACTTGAGCTGCACACGCTGAACAGCCGCCGATGGTCGCGGTCCAGTGCCAGGCCAGTCGGCCGGGTACCCGGCGCGAGCGACCATCGATTGAGGACGCGGAGCGAGCGAGCGTTGAATTCCACGACCTGGTTCTTGTCCATGAGGTTCACGAAGACGTGACCGCGTCCATCCGACACGGCCGCCTCGGGAACTCCGTCGAGCGCGACGGTACCCGCCACGCTCATTGCCGAGGGGTCGACGGCCGTGGCATTCCTGCTGCCGTGGTTGAAGGTGAATACGCGGTGGCTCTGCGGATCGAACATGATGGCGTCGGGCCGGCCTCCCACCTTGACCAGGCCGGCGGCTTTGAACGTCTTCAAGTCAAACGCAGTCACCGTGTTATCGCCGCCGTTGGAGGTGAAGCCGCGGCCGAGGTCCTGGACCAAGGCAACCCCATGGACGCCGGACAGGTCCGCCAGTTCACCAATCACCTTTTCCGCTTCGGTGTCCACGACCACGATGCGGTCGCCGCGCGAGACATAGAGACGCTTCGCGCCGGCATCGACCGCAAGGTAGTCCCAACCCCCCTCGCCGCCGATCGCGATCTTGTGGACCTTCATGGCAGGAGCCGGAGCGGTCTGGGCCCCGACCTCTGCCGCGATCAAGACCGGCAAGACGATTGACAAAACCGGTGTGTACCGTTTCATCGAAGTGACTCCCTGGTCAATTGAGACGGGCGAGCGAGCGAGCGACTCCTTGCGTCCAGACGTCACGCGAATCCGTGCCGCGAGCGATTCACCCGCCGGTTCCGGCCAGAGAAATTCAGAGCGGCCGAATTGCCTCAGTGACGAGCCACTGCACACTCTACCGGAATCCAGGGCCGAAGACAGGCCCGTGATGCTATTATTAATGATAATGAACCAAATCGATCGCGATATTGCATGGGATATTCAACTTTTTGTAATAACTATTATATATTTTATATATAATTATTTGTGTTGCTCTGATCCGCGGGTCGATTGCACGGGACGGCCGGTGCTTCACGACGGCAGCCGTTGCCAGGGGCGCGCGGAACCGGCGGATGGCTTCGCAAGCTAGCCACCCGCCGGACAGGTTGGCAAAGGGCAGCGAAAACGCCGCTCAGCGTGCCGATGCGCTCGACCGCTCGAACTGCGCGACCTGGCGCTCGGCCTCTTCCCGCGCAACGCCGTAGCACTTCTGGATGGCCCCAACAAGCTGGTCTCGCTTGCCGGCGATCACGTCGAGCTCGTCGTCGGTCAGCTTGCCCCACGCTTCCTTCACCTTGCCCTTCACTTGCTTCCAGTCGCCTTTTACCGTGTCCCAATTCATCGGTTGCTCCTTACTTGAGTGAGAGAACGAGAAATCTCGCCCGCCGCGAGAGCGACGGGAAGTCGTCACAAGGCACGCGGATCCGTTGTCGAGTCGCAGTCGAGCTGGAGAGCCCGGCAACGGACCCCGTCAGACGACCGGCGTACGCGTCCGGCCGAACAACAGGGAGATCACGAACAGGATCAGGAACAGGACAAACAGAACCTTGGCGAAGCCGGCGGCCATGCCGGCGATTCCCAGGAAACCGAATACCCCGGCCAGAATCGCCACGACCAGGAATACGATCGCCCAGTGCAACATCGGATTGTCCCCTTTTTTGGTATTTCGAGCGAGGGCGGAGGCACGCACCCCCGCCCGATCGATTCACTCGCTTTCACACAAGAGCAAATGACATGCCTTGGTCAGTTCACCACGGCTTGAGCTTCCACCCCAGCGCGAAGCCGATTCCGAACGACCAGAGCGCAAATTGAAGCGGCTTGGCTCGCGCGTAGCCTTCCACGCAGTCCACGACCGAATGGATCGTCGACTCGGCCCAGTTGACCTTGTCGGACCGGCTGTACTGAAGCATGTCCTTGGGATACTGCACGTCATACGAGGTTGACATGGGTTGCCCTCCGGCAGACTTCCACTCGAATCACGCTCGGGTCGCTCCCACAGTGGGAGCCGATCGGTTCTCCATGACCGAGCCACCGTACTCCAAACCGCAAACGCGGTGCCGGATTCCAGGACGCTCCGGTACAATCGTCTGCCAGGAACGCGCTTTGGCATGAACGGTGCGGAAAGGAATCATCGTTAGCCACAACTCGCAGAAGAACCGTGGGTCCTGGCGCGTACCGGAGATATCATGATGAAGAGTCCTCGGGAATCGGTGAATTACGACGAAATCACCGCGGCCGACGTGATGACGCCCTCGCCGCGGACGTGCTCGGTATTCAGCACCGTCCTCGAGGCGGTGATGATTTTTCGGGATCTGGACTGTGGTGCAGTCCCGATCCTTGCGGAGGGAAAACCCGTCGCCATTCTGACCGATCGCGACGTTGCGCTGGCGCTCGCCGAGCACCCCGACGTGGTCGGGCGGCCGGTGTCGGAGATCATGCTGCCCGGCGTTGTGGCGGTGCCTCCCGGCGCCAGTCTGGGCGAAGTGTGCAGAGCGCTGCGGGAACAGAGCGTGCGGCGGCTGCTGGTCGTCGATTCAGCGTCGACCGTGACGGGGATCATCGGCTGGGCCGATATTGCGCGTGCTGTCGGATCGCCGCATGGGGCAGATCGTCAAGGACGTGATTGCCTCGGCCTGAAATCAATGCCGGCGAGCCCGCTCATAGCGGAGCAGCGTACGTCGTTAGCGGCTCGCGGAAGGCCGGCCGCTGTGCTTGAGCACTGTGCGAATCCACTGGAGATTTCGGGCGAGCTCTTCGGTGGCCAAGGGAAATCCGAGCGGCCTCTTGCGTAGTGATATGCCAGCGATGCCCGCGGAGAGTGCCCCGATCACAAGGCCGCATAGAGCGACCAAGAGCAGGGCAATCCCTCGCGGGAGCGCAAGCTCCCAGACGAGCAGCTCGGCGATCCCGATCAAGAGGACCGGCAGGCTGGCGACAACGAGGACCATGCCGGCCAAGAGGAAGGGTCCGGCCGCCTTGACCGTCCCGACGTTCTGCCGCAGCTCGATCGTGGCCAACCGTGCCTGGAGCTCGGCGAGGCCGACCAGGTTTTCGCCGAAGCTGGCGACGTTGTACATCACGGCGCGCGGGCTCTCTTCACCCGGGGGTCCTGGTGCCGGCCGGCCGGGCTGCGCCTGCGGGCCGCTCACGGATGGACCAGCCCCGGCCGGGCCGCCTGCCGATTTCATCGTCGCTTGATCAACCATCCGATCACGACTCCTGCCGCTAGGGCGGCTCCCAGCGCCAGCGCCGGCTGGCTGATCACCAGACTCCTGACAATTTCGCCCGCGCCACCCAGCAGCTTGGTGGCTCCGTCTCCCGCCTCCGACAGGCGATCGCTCGCCTCGACACGGAATTCGCCAGCGCGCACGGCCGTCGCGGCTTGGGCGCCGTTCTTGCGGTCCGGATCGGTGCGGGTGCTCCAGAATGACATCATCAGGCTACCCTCCTTTCGTGATGGGTCGCGACGGATGGTCTCGCGGTGGGCGATCGGAGATGTTCAGGACCTCTCGCCCGATCACTTCGCTCTCCTCTGCAGATCCGTCGTGCGCAGTCGTTTTGGGATGAAGAGGGTGGGCCGCCAGCCATTGCTCGAACAGATGCAAGGCATAGTTCTGCGCGGCCCGGACGACGACGGGCAACAGCAAACGGGTCACGGCGGACAATGGCTTCGCCCCGGAGCCACCTGTCGGCGCGGGCCGCTCCGCTGCCGATGGGGCGGCAGCCGATCGGGCCGCCGTACTCCCGTCGGCGTGCGATTGCCGGCGGCTGGCGCGGCGCGGCACGACCAGGTAGCCGATCGCCGTCGCGACTCCCAGCGAAACCCAGGGATACTTACCGACCAGGCATCGCCAGTCCGTCAACTGGTGGGCGCCGTGGACGGCTCCCTGTACATCCTGGTGCATCTCGTGGCGAATCAGCGCCATCCGCTCCTGGATTTCGCGGATCTCGGTCGCGTACGCCGGCTTCACCGTTGCCATGAGTCCGTTAACCTTCGTGAAGGCAGAAACCGTCGGCGAATGGCATTGCTGGGCGAACCGGCCCCATTTCGCCGAGGTATCCTCTATCCCAGTTCATGTTGCAATTATCGTACCCGACCGCTTCCAAGCGGGAAGTGTGCGCAGGCTGCATCGCAACAATCGCGATAGGGTGCGACTTTCGAGGCTATCATGAACCTGCTCGCCGATCCAGCCTCGACCCGGATCAGCCGGGAGGCCGGCTCATTTCCGGCCGGAATCGGCACGGCTGTTGCACTGTGGAACCGGTGATTGGCGGCACGTGGATCAATCTCATGTAGAGGTTACGGCCGCCAAGCATTTGCTGATTCGAGGCACACAATCATGCGCAGAATGTTTAACACGCTAATGGCCGGATTGATCTTGGGCGGTTTGAGCATCGGGATGACCGGCTGCAGCGAGGAAAGCGGCGTCAAGCAGGAAACGAAGATCACCAAGCCGGACGGCAGCCAGACGACGGAGACGCGCCAGATCAAGGTTGACAAGAGCGGCGAGAGCCCGCCCGCGGCTCCTTCGGAGAAGAAATGAGGCGACGCGAGGGCCGGCCGGCCGGTCGTCGCAGCACGATCGCACCGGGTGCACGTCACGCGTCAGATACCCAGAACACGGGAGGGATGGACACGATGGTGAACACGCAGATTCTCCAGGGACAATGGAACCAGGTCCGCGGTCAGCTCAAGAAGAAGTGGGGACAGTTGACCGAAGATGACCTGAAGTTTTCGAGCGGTAACGTCGACCAGCTCATCGGGCGGATTCAGCAGAAGACCGGCGAGGCCCGCGATGCGATCGAGGGATTTCTGGACGAGCTGACTTCAGATGGCGCATCGGCCATCTCGCAGGCGGCGGGAACAGCCGGCGAGTATGCGCGGCATGCCGCTGAGCAAGCCCGAGAAGGCTACCACCGTGTCGCGGAGCAGGCTCGTGACAGGTACAATCGAATCTCCGACCAGTTCGGCGAACAATACGAGATGTCGCGGGACTTGATCCGTGATCACCCGGCGCAATCGGTCGCGACGGCGTTCGGGCTGGGCATTGTTCTCGGCATCGTCGTGGGCGTGGCGATCCGGTCGCGCTGAGCCCGTACGCCCAATAACCGTCTCGTCTGGTGCGAACCCCCGATTCCGATCGGGGGTTTGCGCCATTTCGTCGTTCCGGGAGCAGCCGGAAAAGGCTATCGTGTTTTCAGTGATCTTGATCGCACTTTTATTGAGGAGAGAATCTGATGTGGAGACGACGCGAGCTTCTGGGTGCCATCGCCGGTGGCACCGCGGCCATCGGCCTTGTCGGAGAATTGGCCCGGGCCCAGACCCAAACGCCCGGCGGCACGAAACACGAACACGGCCCGATCATGAAGGCGTGTTGCGACGCATGCGACGAATGCGCCAAGGCCTGCAATCGCGCTTTTCACCACTGCCTGGCGCAGGCCGCACTTGGCAAGACGATCCATGCCAAGATGGCGCAAATGGTGGCTGACTGCGCGGCCTTCTGCACCTTGTCGGCAGAGATGATCTCCCGGGAGAGCAGCTTGATGGCCCTGTCGTGCCGGGCCTGCGCCGACGCCTGCCAGCGCTGCGCAGGAATGCGCGGCGGCCGCTGCAGATGCCGAAATGAAGACTTGTATCGAGAGTTGCGAGCGTTGTGAGGAATCCTGCCGCAACATGCTCAAGGCCGTGGGCTGACGGCTCGACCAAGGGAGCGGGCCAGGATTTTTTTCTCCGGGCGCGATGGTCGTGACAAACCGGTTCCCGGCGGGGACCCTCCTGCGCATGCTGCACGGCGATTGTCTTGCGAGGGTGAGACGTTCAGAGCTATCATGACGGTGTGCGACGATCCAGACCTTCCACGAACGTCGAAATGCATGGAGGGTCGGGTCCTTTCCGGCCGAGATCGGCACGCCGGTGCGATGGCAGTTCCAGCGATTGGCGGCACCCGGGCAGTCTCGTGCGAGATTGCTGGCCGCCAACATTTGCTCATTCGAGGCAAGCAGACATGCGCAAGATGATTAACTTGTTGATTTTCGGAGCGATTCTGGGCGGTTCGAGCGCCCTGGTGACCGGCTGCGGCGACCAGAGCGGCACCAGCAAGGAGGTACCGAAAATCACCAATCCGGACGGCACGCCCATCAAGTTGCAGCGCGAGATGGAGGTCCCCAAGGGCGGCAAGAATGTGCCGGCGGGTCCTTCAAGGAGATAAGCTGACCAGTGCCGCGCCCGGAGGACGTGAATTTGCGCGGCGCCTCGCCCATTCCGCATCAGGTCCAGACACCTGGCGCAAGGACGAAGGATGAGTCGAACCAGATCGGTCGATTTCGGCCTTCATCCTTCATCCTTTCGACGCGTTTCACGGTCAGCGCGACTCATCGTGGTGTGCCTTGGCCTTGATGGGCTCCTTGACATGGCTCTGGCGGTGTGCGGCCGCCCATTTCAATAGTTTGAGCTGTGCGCCCCTGGGATGGGAGGCGGCGGTTTTTGTCAGTTGGACGGGCGGCGTGGTCGCGGTCGGGGGATCGAGGACCGTGATGTTCGCGGCCGGCGCGCCCGTGACGGGCGCTGGGGTCACCGGTGGGGTGATGGGGGTCACGGTAACGGCGGGCGGCGGTGCGGAGACGCTGAGGATCTCGGCCCAGCCGCTGAGACTCCCGATCGTCGCGAAGACAGGGAGTGGAACATGGCCGCTCGAGCCGCCCGGGGCGGTCGGACCGACGATGGTCACGTCGTTCGTGAGCGACCCTCCACCCTGGTCGGGCTGCTGGGCGACGACCGTATTGGGAGGCGGGATCGGCGCCTGCGTCTGCGAGCCGAAGTTCACGAGAAGCCCGTAGCCGCCAATCGGTCCGGGGCCGCCGGCGGCCATGACCTTGATGTAGTAGCCCTGACTCGCTGTCACGGTAACGTTCGACACGCTCACCGTCGCGCCCATCGAGTTCTGCGCGGCAGCCGTTCCGACCAGGCTGAGCGCCGAGCTGTAAACCTGAACCTCCGGGGACAGCGAGCTCAAGTTGCTCGATTGCACCGTCACCGACATTTTTCCCGACGTGGTGGCGGGAACGTTGACGTAGAACCACTCGGAATCGCCGGCCGTCGTGATGTCGAGCCCCCCGATGGCGATCTGCGCACTACTGTTGATCAGGGAGTTGATGTTCGTCGCCGTGAAGTAAGTGTTATCGCGCTTGCCGGCATTGTTGTACACGTCGAACTGCCGCGCTCCGTAGATCGATTGGATGCCCGAAATGTCGTCGCTCGCCAGCGATTGATTGAGGCCGGTGTAGGTGCCGTACATCACCGCACTGGAGACCGTCGAATCGCCGAGACCCAGGGCATGGCCGAATTCGTGGGCCACCACCGTCATGAGGTCGTAGTTGGAGTTGATTTGCCAGTTGACGTTGGAATTGAGAATGATGTCGCCGGCGTCGGTCCCGCCGTTGGCCGGCGGCGGCAGCAGTGTCTCCGCCAGTACGCCGGAAGCAAGCGGCATCGCTCCGATCCGGATATCGCCGAACCGCGGGTCATCCTGCTGGTCGCCTGAGGTGCCCACGGGTTCTCCGCCATCGGAGACGAGCGCAAGGTTGATGTTCGAACTGTTCTCCCACAGCGACGCGGCTTCTTCGATCTGCTGTTTCCAGGCCGCCGTCGGATTGTTCTTGTTCAAGGTCTGGAACAAAACGCTCGGCACGCCCCCGATGCTGGTACCGTCCGGCATGAAGCTAAAAGTGATCCGGCTGTCGAAAGTCCACTGGTCACCGAGCTTCGAATAAAGGAGCAGCCGGCTCTCCAGAGCTTCGGCCGCGGGACACGCTCTCTTCTTGCGCTGGCTCGGAAAGGCGGTTCGATCCGGCTTCCGGCGTGGTTTCGGCATGGTGGTTCTCCGTGGGTCAAGACTCGAAACTCACCCGCGCGGCGTGCATTCTTAAGCTGAGCTCCGCGGGACGAGTGTCGAGGATAGTCCGTCCCAGAACGTTTTCAAGCGCGAATTCACAACTGATGAATTCGGGTTGTTTTCTCGCTACGAAACGTTGATTCGAAACATCAAAACGACGGTCCGTCAGACAACCGCCAATTCGTGTTCTACACTGCGCCTTTTTGTCATATCTGGCGGAATTAGATGCAAACATGCAATCATGTAGTGGCTTGGACATGAACTGCCAGGTGGACCTGAGGCTCGACAAGGCGCTCGACCGTCAGGGGTGGTCGAGCAGGAGCCGGAGTTCTTCGAGGTCGACGGGCTTGACGAGGTGGGCGTTGAATCCGGCATCTTGGGAGCGAAGCCGATCTTCTTCCTGGCCGTAGCCTGTGAGAGCCACGAGGATGATGTGATCGAGCGCGGGATCCTTGCGGCAGAGCCTCGCCACCTCGTAGCCGTCGACCAGTGGCAGGCCGATGTCCAGGAAGACCACGTCGGGGTGAAGCTCGCGCAGGAGTTCGAGCGCGGTCACTCCGTCATGCGCTGTGTGGACCTCGTGCCCCAGGGCCTGGAGCAGGACTTTGAGGCTGGCTGCGTTCTTGAGATTATCGTCGACCACCAGGATCCGCTGCCGGGGCAGCTTGACGCCGGGTTGAACGGCTGCCCGGGCTCGGTCCGCGACCAGGAGAGCAGGCCGGGCCGACCGCGGAATCCGGATCGAGAATTCACTCCCCTGGCCGGGCCCCTTGCTCTGTACGCTCACGCTGCCGTCGTGCATCTCGACTAGCGAGCGGACAACGGTCAGGCCAATTCCCAGGCCGCCGCGGGACCGTGACAAGGATTGGTCCGCTTGCACGAACAGGTCGAACAACTTCGGCTGCAGCTCGGGCGAGATTCCAATCCCATTATCTTGGACTCGGATGATCACGTCGTTTCCCGCCTCCTCGATGAACAGGCTGATCGCTCCACCCGGCGGCGTGTACTTGGCGGCGTTGTTGAGCAAGTTGGAGAGGACCTGGGCGATGCGGGCCGGATCAACGTCCAGCACGATTGAAGAGGATGGGAGCTGGACGCTCAGGTGATGGCGGTAGTCGGCGAGGAGGGGCCGGCTGGCCTCCACGGCCAGGCCGACGACGTCGGCCAGCTCGATCTGCTGCCGCTTGAGCTCGACCTTGCCCCGGGTGATCCGCGACACGTCGAGCAGGTCGTCGACCATGCGGGTCATTTGCTTGATCTGGTCGGCGATCACGCTGATGGACCACTGAAAGCTGGGCCCTTCGGGACCCTCGACCCGCATGATCTGCACGGCGTTGGAGATCGGCGCCAGCGGGTTTCGCAGCTCGTGCGCCAGCATGGCGAGGAACTCGTCTTTGCGGTGGTCCGCATCCCGCAGTGCTTGCTCCATGCGCTTACGGTCGTCGATGTCGGACACCACGACTCCGGTACCCAGCAAGGTGCCGTCGGGCGTGCTAACCGGGTAGAAGTTGCACAACCAGGAGCGCTCTTGGCCGGGGAACCGCAGCGTCTCGCCCGTGATCTCCTGGTTGACGACGCTCCGCCCGGTTTCCTTCACCTTCTGGAATGCCTGGGAGATTCGATCGGCCAGCGCGGGAATGACTTCGTCCAGGGTGCGTCCCAGATGGTCCTCGACCGAGAGACCGTTCAACTCGGCGAGAGCGGGGTTGATCCGCAGGTAGCGAAAGTCCTGGTCGAAGAATCCGAAACCAACCGGCGCATTATCGAGCAGGCTGTTGAGCAAGGCGCGTTCAGCCCCGAGCTCGGCGACCAGCCGTAATCGCTCCTCGACCGCTTTCTTGTAATCGGTGATGTCGCGGACGATTCCCGTGAAGATACGGCGGTCGCCCAGGCGGGTCTCGCCGACCGACAGCTCCATGGGGAAGGCGGCGCCCCCCTTCCGCTGGCCCTCAAGCTCGCGCACCGTCCCGATGATTCTCTTCTCGCCGGTGCTCAGGTAATGCTCGATGTACTGATCATGAGCGGACCGATCGGCGTCCGTCATCAGCATGGCGACGTTGTGGCCCACCACTTCTTCGTTCGAGTAGCCGAAGATCCGCTCGGCGGCCAGGTTCATCGACTCCACGATGCCGCTCTCATCGATCGTGATGATCCCGTCGACGGCGGTGTCGACGATCGCCTTCAAGCGGACCGCGGATTCGCGAACGGCTTCCTCGGCCTCTTTCCGCGCGGTCATGTCCCGCGCGATCTTGGTGAATCCACGGAGCCGGCCGTCGTCGTCGAGGATCGGAGTCAGTGCGCCGGATGCGAAGAACCGGCTGCCGTCCTTGCGGATGTGCCAGCGCTCGTCGGTCGATCGGCCCCGCGCAGGGCGGCGGCAATCTCCTGTGCTGGAATCGAGGCGGCTTGATCTTCCGCGGTGAACAGGATCGCGAACGGGCGACCCAGAATCTCCGGCTCGGAGTATCCGAAGAGCTGCTGGGCGCCCGTGTTCCACTTGGCGATCGTTCCCGCCGGATCGACCGTGAAGATGGCGAAGTCGCGCACGCTTTCGACCATCAGCGACCACGATTCCTCCGCCTCGCGCAGCGCCTGCTCGACCCGCTTGCGCTGCGCAATCTCGTACTCCAGCTCGCGGCGGCGGGCCTCCTGCTCGCGGGCCAGGATCCGCGATCGAACCAGCTCTCCCTCGGTGCGAACCCGATCGAGCACGCCGGCCACGACCGGCTCCAGGTGGTCGAGGAAATGCGGCGTCTTGGGCACGAAATCGCGGACGCCGGCCCGCAGAGCCTCGACGACCAGGCTGTCGTCCTCCACTCCCGAAACCAGGATCGCGGGCACGTCGTGACCGGCGTCCTTGACCTGGCGGTAGAACTCCAGCCCGCTCATGCTCGCACCGAGCTGCTGGTCGAGCACGATGAGCTCGACCTGGCCGGCGGCGAGGTGCTCCAGACCCTCGCCGGCCGTCGTCGCCCGGATCACCGTGTATCCCGCCCGCTCCAGCCGTAGCGCTTCCAGCCGCGCCACACCCGGTTCATCCTCGATGATCAGAATGATCGCGCTGGCCCGTGACCCCATTCCTTCACACCCCACCGAACTCAAGGATGAAGGATCAAGGATGAAGGATGAACTGATGAGTGAACCCGGAGCGGTCCCATTTCGCTGTCATCCGTCATCCTTCCTCGTCCCACTCCCTCCGGATAGATAGGTCAGCCGTCCGCAGCCGCTTTTCGGTTCGGATCCCACGAAAATGAAGAGCCTGCAAGCTGCTGGCAGGGTGCGTTTGGTTCAAAGGGTACCGGGGGAAATTCCCGGGCGGGCTCGGCGATCAAGGCGACGAAGAAGGTCGTGCCGACCCCGGGGGCTGACTCCATCCAGATCGTGCCGCCGTGCCGTTCCACGATGCGCCGCACCAGGGCAAGGCCGATGCCTTCCCCCTGCACGCCTTCGGATTGGGGGTGGCTGAAGGCGGTAAAGATCCGATGGTGCTGAGCCGCCGGGATGCCTGGCCCGTTGTCCTTCACGGTGTAAACGTGAAAGCCCGCGGGCTCCTGGGCGGCGCTCGGTCTGCCATCGATCTCGATTTTACCCGGCCGGGCGGGGTCGAGATACTGGACGGCATTGGCGATCAGGTTGGCGAAGACCTGTTCGAGCGCGGTCGGGTCGCCCCACGCCGGCGGAATGTCGCCGATCGTGATCTCGGCCCCCTTGCCCGCGCGCGCATCGTGGAGCGCATCGACGACCTTGCCGATCACCGCGGCGACATCCACGGCCTGCCACCGATACGGGATGCGGCCGGCGCGAGAAAGCAAAAGCAGCGAATCGTTGATCCGCGACAACCGGCCGACGGCCGCTTGAATGTAGCGAATGCACTCTTCGATATTCTCGCTCAATAGCAACGACCCGCGCTGCCGCACCTGCGAGGGAACCCCGTCTTCGTCGAAGAGGCTCCGCAAGTTTCGATACGAGAGCGTGAGCTCTTCGCTGAATCCTTGGAGGTTGACCAAGGGCGATCGGAGGTCGTGTGACACGCTGTAGACGAACATCTGCATCTCTTGTTGCTTCTCGTCGAGACTTGCAGCCATCTCGTGAAAGGCCCGGTCAACCAGCGCAACCTCGTCGCATCCCGTGAGCGACGGGTGCAGGCGTTGCCCCGCTGCCAGCCGCCGCGCATTTTCGCTGAGCACCGACAGCCGCTTGATGAGGTTGCGCAAGAAAACCAGTCCCAAGGCCAGCGCGGCAGCCAGAATGGCCAATCCGCCGCAGAGGTTGATCCAGAGTTGCTGCCGGCCCGATCGCATCGGCCGCTCCATCCGATCCTCTTCGAGCTGGCCTTCCTTGCTCAGCATCCAATCGATCCCTGAGCGCACCTGGCCGAGAATCCGATCGCTCTCGTCAAGCTGATCGGAGGCCTCGTCGGCTTTGATCCGGTCGCGGATCGCAGCATGAGCCTCCAGCAGCCGGCGATAGGCCTCTTCGAGTTTCGCGATCACATTCCTGGTGTGAACAGCCCAGCGCTCGCCGTGATTGTTCCCGGCCTGGGCGTGGACCAACAGTCCCACGGAGACCGCCTGTACCAGGAGCGGAATCGAGAAGAGGAGCAAGCCCTTTCTGAGGATCGTCAATGATTTCGGCATGAATCTCCAGTGAGCTCAAGATTCCGGGAAGACCCGTGCTCGAGAACGGGGAATAAACTGTCAAGCTGCTGCCGGGTCTCGACCAGGCTGCAAGCAACCGAGTATGCCCCGGCCTCGCGGAGCGCCTCGGCAGCCTGCAAGGCGCGCTTCTGATCGCCCCAGCGTCCCACGACGATCCGCATCGCAGGGAAGCGGGTCCGGATCCGCTTGCACACGTGCCGGGTACGCGCCAGGCCGCCCGGCGGAATCGAGCCGACCAAGACGAGCGCTGGCTCGAGGGCACCCACTCGCTCGATCAGCTCGCTGATCAAGGCGACTGGCGCGGCGAGTTCCAGCTTCCAGCGGGCCGGGTCGAGCAGCGTGTCGAGCATTTCCAGACCCGCAAGGTCGGCGGCGTCCCGCGCGGGGCACCCGAAGATGACGACCGGAGGTCGCCTGGCCTCGTCTCCGGAGGGGATGCCAGATGCCAGCTCGGCCGCGAGCCTCCAGCGGAACGAGCGCTCTCCCACGTCGTCCACGATCTCCCGGGTCGCACCCAGGACGTGTTCCAGGTCGGCATCCGTGATCTCGCCGCGGACCTGATTGGCCTTGGCCAGCGAGATCGCGGGCAACAGCATGCAGTCGAAAACCTGCTCGGGCGCATCGGTCTTCAGTTGTTCAAGGACCAGTTCCTCCGCCTCGTCGGAGTCTCTGGCCAGAAGTCGCTGGTAAAAGCTGATGTTCCGGTCCAGTGCGGGCTCATCCCCCAGGAGAACAGTCAAGAACTCGAGCGGGGGCACGTACCGGCCCAGCATGACCAGGCAAACCGTGAGGGGGCTCGAGAGAACCATGCCGATCGGGCCCCAGAGGAAAGCCCACAGAGCCGCCGATACCAGTAGCGCGACCTCCGAGACCCCCATGCTCGGGCCGTAGAGCCAGGGCTCGATGCCGTTGGCGACGATCAGCTCCAGAACCACGAACAGACCGATCACCAGGAAAGTACTCGTCCAGCCGGGCGATAGCGCCACCGTCGACGTCACCGGCAGCACGGCGGCCAGATACGGGCCGATGTAGGGGAGATAGCGAAGCATCGCGCCCATGAAGCCCCAGAGCAGTGCGTATTTCACGCCGATTGCCAGGAGCCCCAACCCCAATACGAGGCCGAATGATCCATTGACGATGGCTTGCATGAGCAGAAAACGGCTGATACGGTGGCCGGCCTCGTCGACGAACCGGGTCGCCGCCGCGACCCGCCCCTGCCCCACGAGCCGGATGATCCGGTTGCGCAGCTCCTCGCGCCGCTCTAGCATGAAGATGACCAGGATGATCGCCAGGGCAAGCTCGCCCAGGTATTCCATGAGGGGGCTCAAGAACGACGAGATCCGGGAAAGCCAGACCGGGCTCTGCGGCTCGACGATCACAGCCTTCGGCAGAGGCTTCATCCGGACTTCCCCCTTGGCGCCGGGCTCCCCGCCCGCTGACTCGTGGTTTTGCGGCTGCCCATCGATCTCCTGGCCGATCTCGGCGATCATCCTCCGGAGCCTGCTCGACCCGCCCGCCATGTTCTTGAGCGACTTGACCTTGGACTTGACGGTCTCGGTATGCCTCGGTAACTCCCGCAGCAGGCTGGAAATCTGCGCCGTGACGATCCAGCCGCCGATTCCCAGGGCAAAGGCGGCCGCACACACGGTCAAGATCACGGCCGGGGTCCGGGCGATCCCATACTGCCTGAGCCGCGAGACGACCGGATTGAGCAGGAACGTGAGAAAGACCGCCAGCGCGACCGGAATGAAGATCGACTGCGCCCAGTACAGTACGCCGACCACAAGGGCGCTGATCACCGTCCCCGAGAGCAAGACCAGCGCTCGTTGCCATTCCGGAACCACCGATCGGTTTGTCATGAAGTTGTACCCCAAGCCGGCTATCCACCCCACTCGCATCCCAGTGCCCGGGCATCCGCGCCGCCTTCCTGCTAACACGCAACATCCGCGCCGAAGGGCCCGGTCGATCGGACCGGCCTGAACGGGAGAAATCAGACCGCCACAATCCTCAATGTGTTGTGGGCGCCAGCCTGCGCATGTATAGTGAATTCGATTCTCAATTCGAGAGCCCGATACCCGTCGTGTCCATCGACAGGAGACGCGCTTTGAGTGGTAAGAAATCGGCTGCGGCCGGCCCCGAAGCTCGGGCGGCGGTGCCGACCGAGAACGGGCGTACGAGAGTGTCCAGGCGGCGGATTCTGATCGTCGAGGACAACGAGACGGCTTGCAAGCAGATCCAGGTATTCCTCGAGATGGACCCCGGCCTGACCGTGGACACCGCTGCGAACGGCAGCGAAGCGCTCAAGGCCTTGTCTGAGCGTTCGTACAGCGTGGTGGTGACCGACCTCAAGATGCCGCAGGTCGACGGCCTGCAATTGCTCGAGGAGGTGCAGAAGCGCCGGCTAGGCGCGGATGTGATCATCACCACCGGTTTCGGCACGGTGGATCACGCCGTGCAGGCGCTCCGCCTGGGCGCCGCCGATTTCCTGACCAAGCCGATCAATCTCGAGCACCTCAAGCTGGTCGTCGGCCGCTCGCTCCGCGAGCGGGCGCTCCAGGACGAAGTCGCCGAGCTCCGCGAAAAGCTCGACGAGCAAGACGCCTTCGAGGGCATCCTGACCAAAAGCGCGCGGATGCGCGACGTCTTCGAGCTGATCAGCCACGTCGCCGAGACGATCAGCACGGTCCTGATCTTCGGTGAGACGGGCACCGGCAAGGAGCTGGTCGCGCGGGCCGTGCACTTCCGGTCGCCTCGTTCCAATCAGCCGTTCGTCGCGGTCAACTGCGCGGCCCTCCCGGAATCACTCCTGGAAAGCGAGCTGTTCGGCCACGAGAAGGGGGCGTTCACAAGCGCCGTCGGCCAGCGCAAGGGCCGGTTCGAGATGGCCCACGGCGGCACGATCTTCCTGGACGAGGTGGGCGAGATTCCGCTGGCGATGCAGGCCAAGCTCCTGCGCGTGCTCCAGGAGCGGCGGTTCGAGCGCGTGGGAGGCTCGCAGACGATCGAGGTCGACGTCCGGGTGGTCGCCGCCACCAATCGCGACCTCTTGCGACTGGCCAAGGAGGGCAAGTTTCGCGAAGACCTTTATTACCGGCTCAACGTCGTCAAGATCGACCTTCCTCCGCTCTCGGAGCGCACCGAGGACATCCCGCTCCTGGCGGGCCATTTCGTCGAGAAGTTCAGCCGGCCCGGAAGTCCTCCCAAGTCGATCGCTCCCGAGGCCATGGAGGCGATGATCCAGTACCGGTGGCCGGGAAACATTCGGGAGCTCGAGAACGCCATGGAGCGGGCCTGCGTCACCACGCGCGACGAGCTGATCCGCCCAGAGAATCTGCCGGCCGAAATCCTCCGGCCGGCTCGACCGCGCCACCCGCTTCCGGTCGACCTCTCCCGGCCGCTTGCCGAGCAGCTCGCCGACCTGACCTCCGCCTTCGAGGAGCGCTACCTCCGGCGCGCCCTCAAGCGGACGCGCGGCCACATCGGTCGCACCGCTCGCGCTCACCGGCCTGTCCCGGCGGACCATCACCGAGAAGCTGACCCTCTACCAGATCGACAAGGCCGAATTCAAGAGAGACTGATCAAATCCCGGTCCGGATCGCGATTCCCGGCACGAGGCGCAAGCCTGTGTTAAACTTGAGCGGCCAGGCAGATCGCGCCGGTCGAGCCGGTCAAGAGGGCTCCTTGACGGCAGCCCTGGGAGAGCCGCGGGCGAATTCCGGTCCGGCTCGCGGAACTTTTTTCGAAAACGACTCATCCAAACAAGTAAGGCGTGCTCGGGAACGCCCGGTTTCGCGGGTGAGCCCGGTTGGCCGTGCTGGAGGATCCGTCCTGGAGCATCGCGAATTTCGGCGCGATCTCGCACTCCCGGGTGCGACGTTGGTACAATCTCGCCAATTTTCAGGAAGCTCGTCCTGAATACAGACTTCTGAACCAGCGACAGGCGAAGAAGACGACACTTTTCCGAGGTGCCGGCCCAGGCGGGGGGCGGCTGGAATCCTGAGACGCTCGCAGGGAGTTTGATCGAATGGCGAAGATACAGGCCGTATGGGCGATCGACATCGGGCAGGCCGCACTCAAGGCCATCAAGCTGATTCCGGGTGAGACCCCGGAACAGGTCACGGCCGAGGCATTTGACTTCATCGAGTATCCCAAGATCCTGAGCCAGCCGGACGCCGATCCCGATGAGCTGGTCCGGGAGGCCCTGGCCACATTCACCGACCGCAACGAAACCAAGGGCTGCAAGATCGCCATCGCAGTCCCCGGCCAGTCGGGACTGGTCAAGTTCATCAAGCTGCCGCCCGTCGAGAAGAAACGGATTCCCGACATCGTCAAGTTCGAGGCCAAGCAGCAGATCCCCTTCGCGCTCGATGAGGTGGTCTGGGCATACCAGCAAATCGGCGACGACGACGAGGTCAACGAGGAAGAGTTCACGATGGCCGAGGTCGGCCTGTTCGCCATGAAGCGCGACCAGATCAACCGGGCGATCCTGCCCTTCGCCGTGGCGGGAGTCGAGGTCGACGTCGTGCAGATGAGCCCGATCGCGCTCTACAACTTCATCGCATTCGATCAGTTGAAGGGGGGCGGCTCGAAGGATTCCGTCGTGCTCCTGGACATCGGTGCCGACAATACCGACCTGATCATCACCGACGGCACCCGGATCTGGCAGCGCAACGTTCCCCTGGGCGGAAATCACTTCACGCGGGCCCTGACCAAAGAACTCAAGCTCACGTTTGCCAAGGCCGAGCACCTCAAGCGGAACGCGACCAAGGCCGCTGACCCGCGGTCGATCTTCACCGCCATGCGGGGCGTCTTCAATGACTTCGCCAGCGAGATCAACCGCTCGATCGGGTTCTACTCGAGCATCAACCGCACCGCCAAGATCCGCAAGGTGATCGGGATGGGGAACGGGTTCAAGCTGCCCGGCCTCCAGAAGTTTCTCCAGCAGAACTTGACCCACGAGGTCAGCCGGCTCGAAGGTTTTGACAAGATGGCCGGCGACGAGGTCAAGTCGGCCCCCCAGTTCCAGGACAATCTCGCCTCGTTCGCCGTGGCCTACGGGCTGGGCGTCCAGGGGCTCTCTCGCGGGGCGCTCTCCACCAACTTGCTCCCACCCGAGATCGAGCGCGTGCGGCTGGTCCGCGCCAAGAAGCCGTGGGCCCTGGCCGCCTCGGCCCTCATCCTGCTCGCCCTCACCTTCCTGTTCGCCTTCGGCGATGTCCGCGTGCTTGCCACGGTCTCCTCGCCGGATTTCAAGACGGCCGTCACCGGGGCCAAGGCGGTGTCCAAGAAAGGCGCCGAGCTCAAGTCCAACTTCGAAAAGGCCAAGGGTGAATGGCTAGGGAAATACAAGGAAGGCGAGGCCCTGATCATCGACCCCACCGATCGCGCACTGTGGCCTCAGTTCCTCAAGACCGTCAGCGACTTCTTTCCAGACCCGGTCCGGGACTACGGCCTCGATCCCGACGCCCCGGAGACCCAGTACACGCTCGAAAAGCTGCGGGTCCACATCGACGCGCATCAAGCCGGTCTGGCGCACCGACTTGAGGGCCGATTGGTTCGACCAGCTTCCCGCCGATTACAAGAAGCTGATGCAGCCGTACGACGTCGCCACACCCGCCCGCCGGCGAGGGCTGGGTGATCCAGCTTGTCTGCCATCACTACAACCCGAACCCCAAGACGAGGGAGCAGCGAGACCTCGCGCCGACCGATAAGCCGAAGCGCACCGATTTCGGCCCCTATCAATTCATCACCGACAAGATCCTCACCACCCTCAACAAACCCGAAATCCGCCTGTTCGGCGTGCACCACGTCGCTCTGGCCTGGCTGGATATCGACGCCGATTGGACCAGCGAGAAGGGGAGCCAGAACAACAACATGTCGAGCAACACCGTCCCCCTCCTCGACCGAGCGGCTCCCAAGGCCGAAGGGGGTGGCGAAAGCGTGGCCGGTGGTGTCGGCATCAAAGCCGGCAGGTCCGGCGCCCTTTCCGGCATGAACGCCGCCATGGCCAGTCAGATGAAGATGGGCAACGCCGGCAGCGACCAGATCGCCAAGATGGGCGCCTCGATGCGAGGCAACATGGCAGGGATGGGCATGATGGGCATGAACAGGAAGGCTTCCGCCAAGGAGAAGGACCAGATCAAGACTTTGACCCGGACCGACTTCTTGCTCCAGTTCGTCTGGGTTCCCGTGAAGCCCGCCGACCAGCCCAAGACGGATGAGGAGCGCAAGACGAAACTCGCTGACGAAGTCAAGAATTTGAACGACGCCAAGAAAGACTACACCCCCGAGTCCCCTGTGAAGATCCAGGAGGCCATCGAAGCCGAGTCACGGAAGAAGTCGGAGGCATTCGACTCCGCACTCAGCGGCAAGGCGGGGGGCGGTTCGAATGCGGGCGGTGGCGTGCCCTCGGCGACCGGTGGCGGCCCGGGATCGGGACCACGGCCCAGCGGCGCGGGGCCGGCTGCCCCCACCGGTGCCGCTGCCCCGAAGTCCCCATAGTCCCGCTCCAACAGACCGCGTGACTCCTCGGTCCATTCCAGGCGGCCCGGAGGAGTCACCCGGTCCTCCCGGCCACACGGACCCCCGGTGCTGCCGGCCTCCCGACGTCACTCGCCAGCTCGATCGATCCGGAGTAGTCAGCCAGTTCTCGCTCAGGCGGTTAACCCTCGATTCTCCACAACCTCTGATACTTTGAAGGCGCCCGCAACCATGGCAACAAAAGAAGACGCCGCAGAACAAGCCAAGGAATTCCTGCGGCAAGTCATCAAGTACCGGTTCTGGATCTCGATCGGGGTCGCGGCCTTGTTCGCGGTGATCGCCTATATGGTCGGGTCAGGCCCGATTCGGAAACAGGCCGACGACGAGCGAACCGCCATCACCTCCGCCGAGAAGGAGGTCGGGAATTACAAGTCGCCCACGATTCCCACCAAGGAATACATGCCCATTGTCCAGGGCAAGACCCAGGTCCTCGACAAGGACGTCATCAAGGCATGGAGGACGCTCTTCGAGCGCCAGGCCCCCCTCTTGACCTGGCCCGACACCGTCAAGGAGCGATTTCGCACATGGGGCCGGCAGTGGCCCGAGAAAGAAAACCCCCGCAAGGTCGAGCTCGCCATCGTCGACTACATCGCTGACGATGCCTATCCGGCCTACGTATCGATGGTCTACAGCACGTGCAACCCCTTTAACTTCGAGACCGGCACCGGAATCGTGGTCACCCCGGGTCAGGATGCGCTGTTGCGGCCGACCAAGTTCGATCCCGAACACCTCCCCGATCTCGGAAAGGTTTGGGCCGCCCAGGAGCGGCTCTGGATTCAGCGCACCCTGCTGGAAGTGGTCGGCGAAGTCAACAAGAACGCCAAGACCTGGGACGAAGCAATCATCCGCCAGATCGTCGAGCTGGAGGTCGGCAATCCCTCCGCCCAGGATCAGCGTTCGCTCGCCAAGAACGACCAGCTCGAGGAATCCAAGGGCATCTATGCCAAGGGCGAAGAACCGCCCGCCGATTCGGCTGGCGGAGCCGCACCCGGCGGCAGCGTCAGCCTTCCCGGCGGCAAAGGCGGCATGATGGGTAACTTACCAGGCGGCGCGATGGGCGGCGGACTGGGTAGCGCCGCCGCATCCGAAAACGTCTTCTACGTCAAAGCCGATAGCGACAAATACAAGATCATGCCCTTCCTCATGTCCGTTCTCATCGATCAGGACCGCGTCCAGGACTTCTTGGTCGAGCTCGAGAATTCGCCCATGTGGATCCAGGTCAAAGACTTCGAGCTCACGCGTCCCTCCGTCCGCGTGGCCAAGCCCGAAAAGGGAGAAGAGGCCGACGCCGGGATGATGGGCATGATGGGTATGATGGGCATGAGCCGGGGGCCCAGTATCGGCGGCATGGTCGGGATGGGCGGAAATGCCCAGATGCAGATGCAGGCGCAGATGCAACAGTCTCAGCGGGCGCAGCAGGGCATGATGAGCGGAATGACAAACATGGCAAACATGCGTGGCATGGGAGCAGCAACGAAGCCTGAGAAACAGGGCAAGAGCATGAAGGGGGTGGACACAGCCAAAGCCCGCGCGGCCAAGGAGAAGGCGGCGCTCGACGCCAAGGGACCCACGCTATTCGACCCCTACTTCAACATCGTGCAGGTGAGGATCTACGGGCAGGCGCGATTCTTCCAACCGCCGCCGGAGGCTCCTCCGGCCAAGCCAAGCCCTGGAGACGTGGCTGGCGCGACTGACGCGGGTGCTCCGGCCGGTGAGCCCGTGCCCAAGGGAACGGAGCCCGCTGCCGCAGTCCCGGCGGCGACTGCGACGGGTCCCGCCGAGAAACCGGCTCCAGCCCCGGACGCAGCTCCAAAGAAAGACGCGACCGCCAAGGCCGATAACGCCCCGGATGCCAAGGCGGACAATCCCCCAGCCCCCGCGACCGCCGATGCCGACGCCAAGACCCCGAAGAACGATCCGGCAGCGAAGACCCAACCCAAGCCAGTGAAACCCAAACCCTGAGCGTTTCGACCTGACCCCAAACGAACGCGACGAGGAGACGCCGCCATGGCGAATGTCAACGCAATTGTCGACAAGATGAAGGACCTTGGTCTGCGCCACGGTGAAAAGCTCGGCGTCGCGGTCGCGTCGTCGGTGTTCGTCATCTGCCTGGTCGCGGCCGCCAAGCGAGAGACCATCGATACCTCGCCCGATAAGATCAAGGCAGTCACCAAGGCATCCGACAGCAACCTCACCCGCCCTGAGCCCAAAGAAACCATCCTCAAGCGCCTGGAAGAGAACGGAATCAAGGATAAGAGCTTCTCCAAGGTCATCGACGAGCAGGTCAAGACGGCGCTCGTGCCCGACCAGTACAAGCCCGAGCGAGAGTGGGTTTCACCGGAGCCCGGAGCCGGGTTGATTCGCGATACGCCGACCCTCATCGCCGTGACCGAGCTCTACGCCTACCCCGGCCGCGGCGGCTTCGTCGTCTACGAGCTTGATGAAAACGGAAACCGCATCCCCGACCCCGATAAAGACAAGCCCAAAGAACAGCCGCAAGGGAGAAAGAGGAAAAAGCGGAGAGCCGGCGGAGGAATGATGGGTGGAATGGGTGGCGGAATGATGGGTGGAATGGGAGGAACGGTAAAGAAAAAAGGGCGGAGCAAGGCAGAGATCGAGCGCGAAGCGAAAGCGGAGGAGGAGCGGCAAGCGAATATTTTGAGGAAGAAGCTCGCCGGTGGAGTCGGGGCCGAAGAGGCCAAGAAAGACGACGCCGAGAAAGACGAAGACAGCAAGGAAATCCAGCGCGGCCATCGCTGGATCGTGCTGACGGGTGTGCTGGATCACGCCAAGCTGGTGGCGAACTACAAGGCAGCCCTCAAGAACCCAGCCGTGGCCCATCCCAACTACGCTCACCTGAACCTTCAGCGCAAGACGCTAGAGGCCGACGGCACCTGGTCGGAGTGGGCCAAGGTCTCCTCCAAGGAAAACCTGACGGTCCTCGACAATCTGGCGTACGTCGATGAGGAGGAGCTGACTCCCGACACCGTACGCTGTGAGGCACTCGTGGATCCGCTGCCGTTTCTGAAGCAGGGATTGTGGGAGAAAGTGCACATCGCGAGTCTGGTCCCCAAGGAGAAGAGGGAGATCAAGAAGGCCGAACCGGCCGGCGGCATGATGGGCAGCCGCGGCGGCATGGGTATGGGCGGCATGGATTATGGAGCCGCGATGAAGAACATGGGATCGTCAAGCGCCATGATGCAGCAAATGATGGGCGGCCGAGCCAGGGGTGGCCCGATGGGTGGCGCGACGGGCGGCCTGATGGGCGGGCCGACGGAGGCAGCCGGGACTTACTGGAAGACCGAGGAGAAGAAAGTGATGATCCGGGCGTTTGACTTCACGGTCAAGCCCGATAAGACCTATCGATACCGCGTGCAGGTTGTGGTCTTCAACCCGAACAGAGGCCGGGACGACGTCAGCCCGGGCGTGGATACCAAGGCCGAGTATCTCCGCGGGCCTTTCAGCAAAGAGACTGATGACGTGCAAATGCCGCCCGACGTGATGCCGTATGCGACGGCCACGAGTCCTCCGGGCCCGACCACCGACGTGCAGGTGACGTTCCAGGTCGTTCGCTTCCATCCCGCCGATGGGGCGACCGTTCCCCACAACTTCACCTACGGGCCCGGCGACATCGTCGGCGAGCCCCGTACCGCCGAGGTCCCCGTCTCCGACGGTACAGGCAAGAAGAGTCACACGATCGACTTCAACAGCCGTCAGATCGTTCTCGATATCAACGCCATCAAGAAGACGAATGGCGCACCAGTTGCTCCCCACAGGCTTCGTCGGCGCCCCCATCGACCGGCCGGCTCTGACCCTGCTCATGCGCCCCGATGGATCCGTCGCCGTTCATAACGAAGCCGACGATACCGCCAACGAGATTCGAAAAGACATCTGGAACAACTACAGACATGAGATCGAGCAATCGACCAAGAAGCGGAAAAAGAGCAGCGGCACCGGAATCATGGGAATGGGCGGCGGTAGCATGATGCAAAGCATGCCCGGCGGTGGGATGGGTGGCGGGATGCGCTAGCACCATCCCGTCCGCTTCGTCTCCGATTCCAGCAAAACTCGCTCCGCTCCGATGACCCCCACCCCAGCCGGTGGGGGTCTTCGTTTACTGGTGCCGGCCAAATCGATCGAGAGACCGTCCGCTTCCCGGCATTCACGTCTTCCCCATCGGGCTTGTCACGCATGCTTGAGTGATCAACGGCGTGGATCAAGAGGGGTGGGATCGCCCCGGTTGAGCGAAGATATTTGAAGAATCGTGTTCTTCCGGGGTTTCCGCGTGTAACGATTGTTCTCGGAATTGCCGAAAAGAATCAGTGCGACGTGTGGGCAAAGTTTGACGGACGATCCGGCCGATCGGAAGACGGTCCGGATCGACGGACTCGCAGATTCGTCTTGACCGGAGAGTCCCATGAGAGTACACACCGTCACATCTTCTCCCCGTTCACGGTATGCCATCTCGCGACCACATCTTGAATTCGCCAGGACTTCAAGTGATCTGGGTGAAGCGGCCATTCCGCCAAGGCGGAGTGGCGCGATCAACCGCAAGGGCTATTGGTCTCCCACTTGTGATGACAAGAAATGGGCCGTCGCCAGGGACGTCGGCGGTCGTCGTCGCGAGCGGCGAAAGGAGGTCGCGTTGGGAAGGCTTATAACGGTCAGTCTCATCTTGATCCTGGGCGCATGGGGAGGAGCCGCGCATCGCGGCGGACCCCGATGACGCGGCCGCTGCGCCACCTCGGCGACCCGCCAGCCGCCGCCCGCGCCGCCGATCAAGTATCTGGAAGCGGGGGCGCGGCTCTGTTAACAGCGCCGCGAGACCGCACGCAACTGCGATCTGGCCTCCAAGTACTTGCAGGCCGCCGATACTTATCGCGATCAGCTCCAGCCGGACGAGCAGGCCACGCTCGACGCATATCTGAAAGAGCTGGCCAAGGCGAAGGCGGCCACGTGCGGCTGCCGCCCCGGCCGCCGAGGCCGCCCGGCGGCCCGGGCGCCGCAGGCTCGTCCGCAGTACTCGGCGACCCACGCCCTCGCCGAGCACTCCGTCTCCTCTGGCCGGACCGGCCGGCCCGGAACAGATCGCCGCCGACCATCGATACCAAGCAGCGGGGGCGCTGGCTGCTCCACGAAGCCCGCGAACAGCTTCACCTCGGCAACTACGACGTGGCCCAGCACAAGGTCGACGAGGCCGAGGCGCTCGACATCAAGTGGGGGCTGTTCGACGACACGCCCGCCAAGGTCACCGAGGAGATCAAGAAGGCACGGCCCAAGGTCGGTCGCCGGCACAGAGCGCCGCGGCTGAGCCAGCCGCACGATCGGCGGACCGCCAAGGCCAAGCTCAGGGAGGCGCGCGCGGCCCTGAACAACCGCCAGTTCGAGCAGGCCGAGTCCATCGCGCTGGAAGTCAAGGCCTGGGGACTGTCATACGGGCTGTTCGAGGACAACCCGACAAGGTGGCGGCGGCGGCACGTGCATTGCGTCGACGCGACAAGATCCGCAATACGCCGCCCACGCGAGCAGTCGAGCCAGGGCGTCTACGACATCCTGGTCCAGGAGTCGCGCCAGCTCATCTCGGTCGGCAAGCTCGACGAGGCCGAGGCGAAGGCCAGGCAGGCCCAGCGGATGAACGTCGTTCCCCCGCTGACGGCCGATCGGGCCGAGTCGGTGCTGCACGAGATCGCGATGGCCAAGGCTGCGGGACCGGCCCGGCCGCGCCGGTTCCGGCAGCCGGCTGTGGCCGTCGCGGACGCACGGCCCGACGCGCGTCCCATGCTGGCCCGCCGGAAGCCGAGCGGCCGAGCGTGACCGCGGAGCGCGAGGCCAACGCACTGCTGGCCAAGGGCGACCAGGCCGCGGCGGCAGCGAAGTTCACCGAGGCGGAGCGTTTGAGCGCCGCCGAGCAGACCCAGACCGTTGGTGCCGGAATCGCGCTCGCCGCCAAACTGACCCGTCCGTCGTCCAGAGCGGAGCAACCGGCCCCGCCCCGCGCCGGAGCTGGCTGGCCCGACCGCAGACCCGGCGCCCACTCCGGTCGCCGCTCCCCGGTCCAGGAACAACCAGCCGCGGCACAACCGGAGCATGCCGCCAGAGCGGCGCAGCCCGCCGCAACCGTGCGGCCGAGCCACCGGCCGCGCAACCGGCCGCGCCGGCACCGAAGTGGTGCAACCGGCCGCCGGCCCGCCGTGGATCAATCCAGATTCAGAGCCCGGCTCCAGCGGCCGGGGCCACGGCGACCAATCGTGGTGCTCAACTGCTTGCCGAAGCCAAAGACCTGTACAAGAGCGGCAATTACCAGGCCGCCGACAGCTCGCCAAGAGGCCAAGGCCGGCAAGTTCGGCGTCGAGGCCCAGGCCGACGAGCTGATCGCCCAGATCGCGCTGGCCGAGCAAGGCGGAGCCCTGAGCCTGTATGAGGCGGCCCTGGCGGCCCTGCGGTACCGGCGACAACGGCCGGGCACGCGCCCTCCTGACCGAGGTCGCCGCGGCCGGCGATTCGCTCGACGAGAGCATGCGAGCCAAGGTCGAAAACCTGCTGCCAGAAGCTGTCCGACGACAAGGCCAGGCCCGGTGCAAGGTCGAGCACCGCAGCCTCCCAGGACGCCGAGGCCCTGGCCGCCCAGAAGCTCAACGCGGAGGTCGGAACCAAGATCGCCGAGGGCCGCCGGCTGCACGAAACCGATCCCGACAAGGCGATCGCGATCTACGAGAAGACCATCCAGGCCGTGCAGGCCGCCCGGGCTTTCGCCCGACCTCACCCGGCCGATGGTGCGGCGGCTCGAAGTCGCGATCGAGCTCGCCAAGAAAGACAAGGTCGAATTCGAAGCCAAGATGCAAGACAAGCAGCTCCGCGCCGAGATCGAGACTGAAACGGCTGCGCATCCTCGAGGCCGACAAGGCCAAGAAGGTCCGGCTGAAGGATGGCTCATGGACAAGGCCACGACGGCCTACGCCGAGGGCAACTACGTCGAGTGCGAGGCCTTTGCCAAGCGGGCCATGGAGGTCGATCCCAACGAGCTGGCCGCTTCGATGCTGGTCTTCAAGGCCAAGACCGAACGGCGGTTCAAGCAAGACCAGCAGAACAAGAGCCGACAAGGAAGAGGGCGTGATCGCGGCGTTCCAGGGAGTCGACATGGCGGCGATCGCCGACCCGGAAGTCCAGCTCCGGGACATCAAGTACGCCAAGAACTTCAAGGACCTGACTCGAGACGCGGCTGGCGATGAACGCCAAGCTCGAGCCCAGAAAAGATCCCAAGGTCATGGCGATCGAGGCCAAGCTCAAGGATCCGCATCTCGATCAACATGGACAAGCAGCCGTTGAGCGAGGCCGTCACGTTCCTGCAGAACTACACGGGCCTGAACATCGTGCTCGATCCCAAGGCCCTCGGCCGACGAAGGGCTGAGCTCGGCCTCTCCCGTGAGCCTGGTGCTCAACAACGTCCAGCTCAAGACCGCGCTCAAGCTGATGCTCCGGCCCCTCGGGCTGACCTACAAGCTCGAGGACGACGTGATCTTGATCACCAGCCCGCAGGCGACCCAGGCCCAGACGATCACCCAAGACCTACTACGTCGGCGACCTGGTCATGCCGCCGGATCAAGATGCCCCAGAACCTGCTGCCGGACAAGCTGTTCAACCAGGAGCAGAACCCGCACGGACGATCCCGCAATCGCCGGCTCTGGCCCAATCCAGGGAGGCTATCGGGCCGACGGACCCCGCGCTTCCCAGCGGCTTCAACGGCGTCGGGTCCGCCAAGGGCGAACGCCCCAAGGTCGACATGATGCCGATCATCCAGTTGATCACGACGTCGATCGCTCCGGGCACGTGGAGGGTGCAAGACGGCTACGGTCAGGACGTTTCGCCGGCCTATGGCCTGGGCGGCGGCTTCGGCGGCGATGCCGGCGGCGGCATCGACTCAGCAGCGGCAGCCGGGTGCGATCGTGCCGTTCTTCCTCAGCATCAGCTTGATCATCAAGCACACGGCGGAAGTTCACGAGCAGGTCGCCGACCTGCTCCGCCAGCTTCGCCGGCTCCAGGACCTGCAGGTGTCGGTCGAGGTCCGGTTCATCACGGTCAACGACACCTTCTTCGAGTTCATCGGCGTCGATTTCGACTTCCAGATCCAGTCCGACTCCGTCGGCAAGCACTCGACCTTCGCGGTCCCGAACCCCGCTTCGATCGCTGTTCCCGCTTCCGCGGCGTCACCACCGGGCTGATCACACGAGCACCGCCACGAGCACCGTCTGGACTCGACCGGTGGTACGGGCGGCACGACCGGCGGTACGACCGGCGGTACGACCGGCGGTACGACTGGCGGTACGAACCGGCGGTACAACCGGCGGAACGGCCGGCGGGACGGCCGGCGGAACGGCCGGCGGAACGGCCGGCGGAACGGCCGGCGGAACGGCCGGCGGGTCGAGCGGCGGCGGTGTCGTGTCATCAACCGGCCTACCTCGTCAATCCCGATCCGCGACCATACTCTCGGCAACAACACGCCGATCATCGTCGGCACCCAGGGTGGTGGTCTGGCCAACTTCTCGCCGAACCTGGACCTCCCGTACACCGGCCCGACGTCCAACCTGGTTGCACCGACGCAGTTCCAGCCCGGCACGGGGGCCACGTTCGGCATCGCGTTCCTGAGCGACCTGGAGGTCTATCTCTTCCTGACGGCCGCTCAGGGCGACACGCGGTCGAACGTGCTCCAGGCCCCCAAGGTGACCACCTTCAACGGGGCGGCGGCGACCATCTTCAGCAACGTGGTCCAGTACTACGTCGCAGGCGCTCACGCCGATCGTCGGCCCCGGTGCCGTGGCTTACACGCCGACAGATCGGCGCTGATCCCCAGCGGCGTGACCCTGACCGTCACCCCCGTCGTCTCGGCCGACCGCCGCTACGTGCGAATGACGCTGACCCCGTTCTTCAACGCTGAACAACGGCTTCAGACCTTCACGTTCCCCGGCGGTGCGGTCGGCGGCAGCGGTCTGGGCGGTGGAGCGGCGGTCATCTCGACCACGATTCAGCTTCCCAATACCACCACCACACGGTCACCACGACCGTCACCGTCCCCGACGGCGGCACGGTCCTCCTGGGCGGCGTCAAGACGCTCAACGAGGACACGCACGGAGTACGGCGTGCCCGTCCTGTCCAAGATTCCGATGATCGATCGTCTGTTCCGCAACATCGGCATCGGCCGCACGACCAACAGCTTGATGCTGATGGTCACGCCGCGAATCATCATCCTCGAGGAGGAAGAAGAGAAGCTGGGCATTCCGTCGGTCGCCTTCTGAGCACACACGACCGGCCGCATCAGGCCAGGTCGAGATACGTTAACGCGAACCGGGCCGCCGGAGTGACCCCTCCGGCGGCCCTTCTTTTGCGCCGCCCGGTCGAGATCGGCGATCGAGCACCAGAGCGGGCCAGCCCGCCGCCCGTGCCATGCGGCTTGATACCTGCCCGGTTTTTCGGGATGCTAGAACCTGGCGACATCACGCGACTCTTCGATCAAAAACCACCGAGCAAGCCATGTGTCTAGCTCCTGTACTGGCATTTCTGCTGTCGCTCTCCGGTCTCGCTGTGATCGACGACGACGAGAAAGCACCGGCCGCGGCGATCCAGCCTGATCCCTCGTGGAAGAGATGGGGCGCAGCCTCTGGTTTGACGCCAAGGAAAAGCGGCTGTACCTGCGGGCAAGGGTGGTGCTGCGCGAAGGATACCTCGAGCACCTGATGTGCTCCAAAGGAACGAAGGAACACGAAGCGATCCTGGCGACCGACGCCGTCTCCGACCAGATTCACGCGGGCTTGCTTCTGACGGGGGCCGAGCCCGGGCATCCGGTCCAGTTCGTGCCCAAGTTCGAGCCGCCGGCCGGCTCGGCCATCGCCATCGAGGCTCGTGGCGGCAGGATGGCAAGGTCAAGAAGGCCGACGCTGCGCCAGTGGGTCAAGGATGAGAAGAAGGCTGCGCTCTCGCGACGACTGGGTCTTCGGCGGCAGCCAGCTCTACGACGACCCGGTCACCAAGAAGAGGCGCTACGCCGCCGACGACGGAGACCTGATCACGGTCGCAAACTTCGGCAGCGCGATCCTCGACCTGCCGATCGCGAGCTCGGCCAACGACGCCGACCGCGTGTTCTCCACCAACACCGACAAGATTCCTCCGCTCGGCACCGAAGTGCTTGTGTCGCTCGTACCGCGAGCCAAGAAGCCGGCCGGCAAACCACCCGCCGGTGCACCCAAGGGCCGCTGAGCAAGCACGGCAACATCCCTCTCCCTCGCGCTCAGGACGATCAGCAAGCCGTGTGATTGCACCCATTTGCAGCATCCATTCAGTCCAGCCGCAGCGCACACCACAGCCCGCAGGGGTGATACTGGGCGTCGGCCGGAGGAGGCTTCATTTTCTTCCACTCGTCGGGGGTCCAGATCAAGAGCCGAGCTCGACAGCCGTTGATCCGCCAGTACGCCGCCTGCGACTCCGGCCCTGCCCCGCGGCCTGGCCCCACGCCCTGCTCGGCGGCTCCTCCCCGTTTCGATGAATGACTCATGCGGTCGCACTCCACAAAACATCAACCCGGGCACGCCCGAACTCACTACCTCGCTTTCGGCTCCTGTAGGCAACCATTGACCAAAGTTTCCCCAACATCCATGATTGAGACCGAGAACATCGCTTGCCCCTCGCCTTTCCGAAATTGCCAAAAAAGACCGTGATTCACAGACTCGGATGCGCCCGTCTGGCTTTTTTAAGATCGACGCGAGATGATCCGGACTCCTTTTTTTCTGAAAAATCTCCATGGTAATGAGAGACTTAGGCTCGTGTTTGAGCCCACAGTAACGCCGGCCGCTCGGGGCTCTCCCGCCCCCGAATACTGGCATTAATAAGCCATTACGGTCGGACAACCTGGTTGAGCAACGGACGAGGAAGCATGGATAACGGTGATTTGATCCTGACGAAGGGACTGACGAAGATCTACGGCAAGGTGCTTGCGCTGGAAGCGCTCAGCCTCGGGATTCGTCGGGGAGAAGTGTACGGATTGCTCGGTCCCAACGGATCGGGCAAGACGACGACGATCCGACTGCTGCTGGGACTGTTACGACCCACGGCGGGGAGTGCCCAGGTCGCGGGATTTGATTGCTGGCATCAAAGCCTGGACGTTCGCAGGCTGGTTTCGTACCTGCCGGGCGAGCTGCAGGATGTACGGATCGCTGACCGGGCTGGGGATCTTGCGGCTCTTGTCCGATCTCCGCGACGGAGTCGGGCTCGATCGGGCCGTGGCGATTGCCGAGCAGGTGATGAAGCTCAACTTGAGGCGGAAAGTGCGGACGTATTCCACCGGCATGAAGCAGAAGCTCGCTCTGGCCCAGGTGTTCGCCGATCCGGTCGACACCTTGATCCTCGACGAGCCGACCTCCGCCCTGGACCCGTCGGCGCGCGGCATCGTGCTGGAATTCGTCCAGGAGGCGCGGTCGCAAGGGCAGACCGTGATCTTCTCCGGCCACGTTCTGGCGGAAGTCGAGCAGGTCTCGGATCGGGTGGCGATCATGCGGAAGGGCCGGCTGATGCATGTCGAGGATATGCATGCCCGACGCAAGTTGCGGATGCTGCTCGTGCGGTTCCAGGAGGGGCTGGAGCCGGAGATGCCGGCCGAGCTGGCGCTGTCGGTGCGCGAGCGGAACCAGGGCGCGCTTCTGGTCGAGCACCGCGGCGACCTGGCGCCTCTGTTGCGATGGCTCGCCGCGATGCCCGTCCAGGACCTCGCAATCGGCACCGAGGATTTCCGCAGCCTGTACGATCAATTCCACGGACCAAACGTTCCGGACCTCGAGGAGGCCGTATGAGGCCGTTCCGGGCGCTCGTTGCGCAAACACATCGTCGAAGCCCGATGGACGCTGACCTTATCCGCGGCGGCGCTGTTCGGGCTCGGGTGGCTGTTCGTTTATGTGACCTCGCTCAACGAGACCGAGATCCTGCGGCTGCTCGAGTCCGGGCGAGGGCGGTGGGCGGATCCAGTGGATGCGGAACATGGGAGTGGGCGATGCGCCCTCGTCGGCATCGATCATGATGGCATTCTGGACCCATCCCTTCATCATCCTGCTGTTCTCGATCTGGGCGATCAGCCGCGGCTCGGCGGCCGTCGCCGCCGAAGTCGAGCGCGGTACCATGGACGTGATCCTGTCCCGGCCCGATCTCACGCTCGGCCTTTCTGGCATCCGGAATCTTGATCGCGCTGGTCGGTCTGGCGGTCCTTTCGGCTGCCATCCTGGCCGGGGCTTCGATCGCGGTCCGGTACAACGTGCTTCGCGAACCGCCCACCGTCTCCACCCTGCTCTGGCCCGCGCTCAATCTGGGAGCCCTGGGCCTGCCGATCTACGGATACACCCTCCTGGCTTCGTCCATCGACCACGTCCGCTGGCGCCCGACGACCATCGGCTCGGTACTGACCTTGGGAGGCTTCATCGCCTTCGTGATCTCGATGATCCCCGTGTTCCAGGACAGAAGCTGGAAGCCCTGGCTCGAGCGCGTCTCGATCTTCAAGCTCTTCGACCCGGTTGAGCTCGTCACCGCCGGCCAGTCGTTTGATTACAACATCTCGGTGCTGGCGGGAATCGGCCTGGCGAGCATTGTCCTGGCATTCGTGGCGTTCGCTGTGCGCGATTTACCGACCAACGGGTAGCTGGCAAAATGGCGCCAAATGTTCACATGAATGGCGCCCCCGGGGAGCTCGATCGATCTGATGGCCGCGGACCCTCCATACGACGATGCCGTGATCGGCGCGGGCATCCTGGGACTCGCCCACGCGTACCATCTGGCCCGGCGCGGCCGGCGAGTGGTCGTTCTCGAACGGCATCCCCGTGGCGGCGGGGCCTCGATCCGGAATTTCGGCATGCTCTGGCCGATCGGCCAGCCGTTCGGGCCGCTGCGCAGCCTGGCGACGCGGAGCCTGGAGGTCTGGAGTCAGCTCCTTACCGAAACCCGGCTCTGGCATGAGATCGCCGGCTCGGTGCACCTGGCGTATCGCGACGATGAGGCACAGGTCCTGCGCGAATTTGCCGGTGAGTGCGCTGCGCATGGCGAAGCGGTCGAGCTGCTCTCTCCGAACGAGGCATTCGAGCGTACTCCGGCCATCAAGCGCGAAGGACTGGAGCTCGCCCTGTTCAGCCCGCGCGAGGTGTGCATCGACCCGCGCGAAGTCGTCGCGACCTTGCCCGGATGGCTCTCGGCCCGGTTCGGCGTGGCGTTCCATTTCGACAGTCCGATCACGACGGTCGATTTGCCGGACGTCGTCTCCGGCACGACACGGTGGCGAGCCAGCCGCGCCTGGGTTTGCGCTGGCGACGAGCTGCGAATCCTGTTCGCGGACGATTTCCGGGAATGCGGGCTGGTCCGCTGCAAGCTCCAGATGATGAGGTCTCATCCGTTCGGTGGGCATGGCCGGATCGGCCCGATGCTTGCCGGGGGGCTGACGCTGCGGCACTATGCCGCGTTCCGGAACTGCCCCGGCCTGGCCGCCCTCCAAGGCCGCGTGGCCCGCGAATCGCCCTGGCTCGATCACTACGGCATCCACGTCATGGTCTCTCAGAACGCCGAGGGAGAGCTGATTATCGGCGATTCGCACGAGTACGGCGATCCGGTCGAGCCCTTCGACCAGACCGTGATCGACGAATGGATCCTCGGCTACCTGGGTACATTCCTCGACACATCGCGCCTCCGGATCCAATCGCACTGGCACGGGACCTACGTCAAACATCCCGTAGATCCCTATGTGATCATCCATCCGGCGATCGGGGTGACTGCCGTTACCGGGATGGGAGGAGCCGGGATGACGCTCTCGTTCGGGCTGGCGGACCAGGTGATCGCGCAAGAGCTGGGCGGCTAAAAAGCGTGATCGGGGCAGGTGGAAGGGGGCCGAATGCACATTGAACTCGTGGTCTTCGACATCGCGGGGACGACGGTGCGCGACGACGATTCCGTGAATCGGTGCCTCCGCGCTGCACTGGAAGCCGCCGGAATTCGCCGGACCGCGGCGGCCGTCAACCGGGTGATGGGTCTTCCCAAGCCCGAGGCGATCGCAATCCTGGTCCAGGAGGCCGGGCTCATGGAGCCGCCCCCCGAGACCCTGGCGCGATCCACACCGACTTCGTTGCCCGATCGATCGTGTTCTACGAGCGCGACCCCTCGGTCCATGAGGTCGCGGGAACTAGGAGCGTGTTCGAGAGACTGAAGCGAAACGGCATCCGCGTCGCGCTCAACACGGGATTTGACCGGTCGATCACTCGCGTGATCCTCGACCGGCTCGGGTGGTCAAAAAGCGAATTGATCGACGCGGTCATCACCAGCGACGAAGTCGAGCGAGGCCGCCCGTATCCTGATATGATATTCGCACTGATGTCTCGACTCGGAGTCACCGACCCGCTGCGGGTCGCCAAGGTGGGCGATACGCCTGCCGATCTCGAGGAAGGCCGCAAGGCCGGCTGCGGCCTGATCGTCGGAGTGACCCGGGGAACGCATTCGCGAGAACAGCTCGAGCCGTATCCCCACACTCACTTGATCGAGACCGTCGCCGAGCTGCCCGGCGTCCTGGAGCTCGCGGCGGGGTGAGTCACGGCACGATCTTGAGGATGCGGTTGTTGCTGCTGTCGGCGATAAAGAGAATCCCGCCCGGGCCGATGGTCACGCCGTGCGGCTGATCGAGATCGGCGTCTCGGGGCGGACCACCCAGGCCCCTCTTCCCTTTCTTGCCCGTACCGGCAATGCCCCGGATCGTGCCGTCGCCGGGATCGTAGAGGCGGATGCGATGGTTCTCGGTGTCGGCCACGAGAACGTTCCCGCGCGTGTCGACGCAGAGATGCTTGGGACCGTTCAGCCTGGCAAGCCGGGCGTCATCGCCGTCGCCGGAGCTGCCCGGCTTGCCGGTTCCGGCGACCGTGCGGATCCTTCCCGCCCGATCGACCACGCGGAGCGCATGCCCCGCGCGTTCCAGGATGTAGAGATTGCCCCGGTCGTCCAGGGCGACGGCCCGCGGATCGACAAGAGGAGCCGAGCGAGCCACGTCGCCGTCGCCGGGCGCGCCCTTCTTGCCGTTGCCGGCCACGGTCGACACGACGCCGGTCTTCAGCTCGATGCGCCGCACCCGGCGATTATCGAGATCAGCCAGGAACAGAACCTGGTCGCCTTCATCAAAAGCCAGGCAATAGATTCCGCCGAAATCCGCACGCGTGGCGGGACCACCGTCACCGGAGAAACCGGCGCGGCCGGTTCCGGCGATGGTCGAGATTCTCCCGGAGCGACCGTCGATCTTCTTTACCCGGTTGTTCCACGTGTCGGCGACGAAGACGTCACCATTTCTGGCGACGGCGAGGCTATGCGGCCCGTTGAACTGGGCCAGCCGCGCGCTATCCCCGTCGCCGCCGTCTCCCTTGGTACCCGTTCCCGCCAGCGTCTCGACCAGGTGGTCGCGATCGATTGTCCTGACGCGCTGGCCGATCATCTCGACGAAGTACAACGTCCCGGCGGCGTCGAATCCCACCCCGAACGGGCCGCTGAGCCTGGCCTCTAAGGCGGGGATATGCTCGCCGCTTTTCGCTCCTCCGGCGACGAGGACGAGCCGGCCCGAGCGGCCCGGGTCATCCCCGGGCTGCGCGGGCCCTCCCGACGCCACCGCGAAAAGCACGATCAACAGGTGCATGGCAACCCAACGACAGTGAATCCCGTAGGGCGCTTTGCCGCGCCCTTCAGCAATCGGAAACAGGCCGAAGTCACTCCTGGGGTGCGGGTGGCTTCGGTGCGTCCTTCTTGTTGGCGTCGAGCTTGTCGAGGTTCATCTCGTTGAAGAAGTCACCAACGTGCTTGGGTTCAGCCCGGACGGCCTCCGCGCTGTCGAGATCCGCCGCCTTCACGACGCGGTCGCGCACCTGGTCGAGGATGGGATAGAGCTGCTCGTAGATCGAACGTTGATTGGGCGTGGTGGCCGCCCCGAACCGGAGGTTATAGACATGCATGAAGCCGAGCAGGCTGCCCACGGTCGTGGTCTTGACCATCCGCAGTTGATCGAGGACTTTCTGCGTATCCGGCTTTTTCATCAGCCGTACCAACCCGGCAAGGGTCGTGACGAACCGCTGGGCAGCCTGGTTGTCGCGCGAGTCGGCCAGGGGGTTGGCCTCCAGCTTGGCGCGAATGCTGGCGATCAGATCGTTGGCACGCGTGATGGTCTCTTTCGAGATCTCACCGTCTTCGTCTTCCTTGCGAGCTTGTTCGGCGATCTCCTCGAAGTTCTTCTTCTCTTCAGCAAACCGGGTCAGCTCCAGGGCCGGCGGCCATTTGGTCGCTCCCTTGAAATTGCTGAGAATGATCGTGACACCCTCGGAGGCATAGCGAAACGGGATCTCGGAGATGATCTTGGCGTCGATCGGAGTCGAGGCGATCCGCAACGAGGAACCCTGGATCCGGGGGTCGCTGAGCTGATCGAGCGCGGCATTCAACGCATCGCCGTCGTCGACGTCTCGAGCCGTCGGATTATCTTGAATCCGCTTGATGATCTTGTCGACGCTCTCCTTGTTCTTGGCGATGTCGTAGTTTTTCTTGGCGATGTACTTACGCGTCGCTTCCTCGTTCGAAAGGTACAGGTACTGGTTCCACCTCTGCCACGTGTCGTAGTTGATCGACCTGGCCTCCGCGTTTTGCAGATTGCCGTACCCGACACCCGCCGCAAGGGCGCCATAACCTCGAGCGATGGAGCCCTGGGGAGTCTCGCCCCAGCCACCCCAGCCACCCCAACCCCAACCTTGGGCGCGGGCCGTTCCTCCGGAAACCGATAGTATCAAGGCCAATCCCAGTGGAATTCGCATCCATTGGAGCATCATGAACCTCCTGGCGGCTCGAGCGTAAGCGTCTGCCGGCGTGGATGAAACCTGTTGCCATACATGGAAAGTCGGGCGACGCTCGAACGAGAGCGTCATGGTCCTTATATCATACAATGGGCAAGTCAATGAGGTAAGGGTTAAAGACCCGGCAGACTCGCGGTTTCTTTCGATGGGACGGGTCGCGAATGGCAGATAAGATGCGTAAGCTACGACGGTTTCTCAGTCATCGTCCAGGGGAACCAAGTCGCCATCGGAATCCGGAGCCGGCGATCCCGCTCGACCGGGGGCTGGCGTGCCGGGTTTGCCGGCGCCGGCAGAACTGGTCACGCTGACGGGCCGACCGGTGCCCGGCTTGGCGGCGGCCGCCCCTTCTTCTTCCTGCTCCAGCCGGAACAAGATCGGGCCGATCGCCAGCTCGTCTCCCGCGCGCAGTCTGGTTTCTTCCAGTAAACGTCCGTTCACGCGCACGCCGTTTCGGCTGCCCAGGTCTCGAATCAAAAGTCGATCATAAGCCATCGCGACGCAGCAGTGCCGCCGCGAGATCTTCGGCGAATCGATGCGAACGTCGCAATCAGGATGCCGGCCGATCAGGATGACCGGGCGAAACAGATCGATCGCAGGGGCCGTCCCCTTGACTAGGGGGACGATTCGGAACGACATTCGCCAGCGTTCTCCGAAGCATGGCTTGGCACGAGGGGCTCCGGCTTCAGCGCGTCGGCCGGCGCGTCGTCCCCGGCCATCTGGACGATGACCTGAATCCGGCACTTATCCGCAACGCCGTTGGGTAGCAATTTGCGGACGGCAGCCGCGAACGCGTTCTCGCCGCCACTCCCCAAGGGCACCGGCTCCGGCTGGCGCGCCGAAACGTTCGCAGACCGCTCCTCCCCGGCCCGGCCCCCGAGGATCGCATCGCCCGCTTCGACAATCGTCTGCTCATGCCCCTGCCCGTTATCTAATCGATAACGAATGTGAGCGATCGACAGCTCGTCTCCAGGATGCAGCCGCCCGCGCTCGACCCGTTGGCCGTTGATCCGGATGCCGTTGGTCGAGCCCAGGTCTCGTACCGTCACCTCACCATTGTCTTGACTCATGCAGCAATGCTGACGAGATACGCGAAGTGAATCCAGGCGCGTATCGCACGACGGGTGCCGGCCGACGACCACCATGTCGCGGTCCAACGTGATGTCTGGACCTTCATCGACGGCCACAAGTCGTACCGGCATGCTCAGGGATCCTCGACCAAAGCCGTTGGCGGAGAGACCATTATTGCCGCCTGGCGAGCACCAAGTCGCCATTATAGATCAACGGTCCGCAAAGTGAACAGCGCGAAATTGACGAATCATTACGATCCGGTGTCCCATTTTGTTCGGTCATCCCGTTTGCCCGCTCCATCATTCGCCCGTCTCCCGGATCGGCATATCCAATTGCGCGGTACCGTCTACTTCAAATATAAATCGAGAAACTTGAAAAGGATACTAGATAATCGACATTTCCGGATTCGCGAGAGCGCGATCGTCCAGCCCGTTCGTCCAGGATCGTTCTCCCATGTCGGAATTCCGTGCAATCGGAGTGCCAGGGTCGCGTCCATCCCGCCTTCCTCCTGCCCAAGCGTCTCATCTCTGCCTGGCCGGCCACGTCACGATTCCTCAGTAAACCGTGCACAGGCCGCAGGAACTGCTTGCACATGAGTGATTGCCGTAGACCGCTCGATTCCGCCAGTTTTTCCGGAATCTGGCGTCATTAGATCGAATCGTCTCTGAAAAAGCCAGAACCTGGTCACCGTTCGGTGGCGCCTGAGCTTGGCTTCGATCAATCCGTCCGGACGGGACCATCCGCCATCGGGTTACTCAGGTGCCCGGCCTGGCGCAGCCACACGACGGCATCAACCAGGGATTGCCGGATCGAGCGGGGGCAAAAGCCGATCTCCGCGTGAGTGCGCGACGAATCGAAATGCATGATTCGCTTGCCGAGGCGTACGCCCGTCACACTGGCCCTGGGGGCTCTGCCGGTGAAGTGGTCGGCACAGAACTCGCTCACCCAGGCTGCCGCGAGCGCTGCCGTGTACGGCACTCGCCAGCGGGGAACGGGAACCCCCGTCAGCTCACGCAGGATGCCCAGCAAGTCCCGGAGCGTGAGATTCGTGTTTCCCAGAAGATAGCGGCGCCCCGGCTGGCCCCGCTCCATCACCAATCTCAGGCCGAGTGCCGCGTCGCGCACATCGATCAGGTTGAGCGTGCAGTCCATCATGGCCGGAAGATTTCCCCCGCAGAAATCAAGGATCAAGCGAGTGGGCGGCGAGAGACCTCTATCTCCAGGCCCCACCGGCATCGTGGGATTGGCCACCACCACCGCCCGCCCTTGCCGGCCAGCAGAAACGCATATTGCTCGGCCAGCAGCTTCGACCGGCAGTACGGTCCCACGGCGTCCCTCCACGAAATCTCGATGTTCTCATCGATCGGGCCGCTCAGGCTCGCTCTGGTCAAGATGCTCTCGGTGCTCGTGTGCAAGACGCGGCTGGCTCCCGCCGCGAGTGCGGCGTCGAGCACATTGACGGTCCCTGCGAAGTTCACTTCCTGAAATCGCGCACGATCGCCGCGCCCACAGGTTGGGATTTGCGGCCAGGTGATAGACCCGTCGCCCTCCCTCGAAGGCCGGTACAAGGGCGGTCCGGTCTCGGATGTCGGCGAAGACGACGCCCGCCGCCGCCGGTAAATGGTCCACGCTGGCGCCGGGACGCTCGACCACCCGCACCGGCTGGCCAGAATCAACCAGCTCCCTGACGAGGTGGCTGCCGATGAAGCCCGCCCCGCCCGTCACAACCGTCAAGTCATCCATGGAACCCAATGGTTAATATAAAATATATTCATCATTTATATGCATTGTATCTATTCGCGATACGATCGAGCTCATCGAATCTCGTAAAGTTCTTGATCGGGGCCGAGGAGGCGGGGATTTCCGAGCACCCCCGCGGCGACCCAGCCGGCGAACCGGTCGCGGGTGACAAAATCGGTGAACCCGTATCCGCCCGGCTTCCTGTGCCGCTGGATTTCGTGCCAGTCGACGTAGACGTGGGTCAGGTTTCGCTCGTGAAGCGCCCGGCGAACTGCTCGGGCGTCTTCCCGCTGGCCAGCACCTCGATCATCTCCGGGTTGAAGACCGTGTTGTAAGCCACCCGGTGGTTGAGGTGGAACACCGCGGCCTGGCCGACCAGAAGCGGCCGGGCCTCTTGCGGCAGTTCTGTGTCCAGCCGGGCCAGCGGCGGGTTCCACATGGCCGGGACTGTCGCGCCGCAGCGAAGCCAGGTCGCCGGTCCATTCGTTGAGGCCCGCCAGGGCCGTCGAGATGTCGGTCAGGTTGACGACCAGCGATAAGGTCAGGATCAAGCCCAAGAAGATCGTCCAGGCACGGCTGCGGCCCCAGTCGGCCCCCAGTCCGGCCAGTACCGCCAGCGGCAGGCAAGAGTGGCAGCCAGAATCGGTCCAGCCGATGGGTAAAGAGCCACCAGGTGACGAACAGGTAGCCACGTAATCCCCAGAGCGCCAGTGCCAGACGCTTGCGATCCGGGCCGCAAGAGCGCCAGGGGTGCGAGGGCGACGTACAAGCGGCGACTGCCAGTCGGACCGGCCGGCGACATCGACGATCGATTCCCAGAGGAGATTGGCGGTGATCGGCTTGGGCCCGTGAGCGTTGTGCCATTGCTTTTCTCGGGCCGATTGTCCAGTCGCGGCCGTCGAAGATTGCCTTCGCAAGCGGATAGACGGGATTGCCGGTGTCGATCACGTTCTTGATCAGCCAGGGCCCCATGACGACCGCCCAGCCCAAGAGGAAACACGCCACCCGGCCCGAGCGACCGGCTCCGCCACGAATCGGCCAGGGCAAGCACTCCAAACGGAATCACCGCCGAGATGAGTGCGGTATACTTGCAGCCCATCGCGCAGCCCGCCAGAAGGCCAATCAGTCCCCACAACCGGAGCCTGAAGGCGACCGTGTCGCCCCAGTCCCGGACCACAGCCCAGACGAGCGCCGCGTGATAAAAGCAGAGCGGGCCCTTCGACGTACGCGATGACCGCCAGCCGGTAAGATCCACGGCGTCGAGAGATAGACTAAGGCCGCGATCCAGGCCGCGCGGGCCGAGCTCTTCGTCAGTGTGCCAGCGATCAGGACCGCCGCCGCCGGCCCGAACAAAGCCACCAGAACCTGCCCCGCCAGCCCGCCCCACCACCAGTCACCGAGCACCTCCATTCCGAGCAGATGAAGCATCTCGACGCCGAACGGCATGCTCGTATAAACGTTGTGCGGCAAGAAAGCGATCCGGCCGGCCTGGTAGTATTCCTTGGGCGCCTTGGAGGTGGTATTCCAGGACGTCGAAGTCGATCGTGGGGAGCATCGAGCCCAGGATCATCACGATGACAAACGGAGCGATCACGAGCCCCTTCAGGCACCAGCCGGTGTTGATGCTTGGGCGCGGGCGCGCCAGAGACGCGACGTCACAGAGCCCCGAGCCGCCAGCACGCCCAGCCCGAGCCGGATGATCCAGGGTTCAAGCCACCCCAGCCGCCCTAGAATCAGCGTGATGACCCCGAGAGGCCCGCACCCAGGCCGTAGTCCAGAGCGACTCGCTCGCCGAGGCGCAGGCCGCCGGCCAGGCGAAGCCCGCGCAGCGCCAGGTCGCCCAGACCGACCGCTGCCGCCGCGATCAAGCCGGCGGCCAGCACGATCGGCACGCGCTGGGGCAGATTCTCGACGTGACTGAGCTCGCCCAGGCCGTTCCCCAGCAACGACTCGCGCAACGTGGTATCGGGCACGACTGCGGGAACGCCTTGAGCAAGAGCCAGCCCCGGCGCACGGCCTTTTCCGACGGCGCCCGCACGCTGTTGGCGTTCGGCATGGGGACGATCAAGAACCAGGCCAGCCAGATAACGGACAAGACCGCGACGCCGGTGACGATGAGTAGCGGGTGGACCGACCGGGAAGTTCGCCGAGAGCCTGCGGGCTGCCAGGGCGGCCGGCCTCTAAAGCGTGGGCCCGATCGTCCATGGCGCGAACTCCTCTTCGCCCACACCGTGCCGCTCGCTCTTGGTCGGTGTGCCGCTGGCCACATCGAGGATCATCTCGAAGAGGCGCCGGCCCACGCTGTCGACCGGCTCCCCGTCGAGGATGGGCCCGGCATCGAGGTCCATATCGTCGATCATCCGCTCGTACATCGGCGTGTTGGTCGCGACCTTGATGCACGGCGTCGGCTTGAGGCCCAGCACACTCCCGCGCCCCGTGGTGAATACCAGCACATTGGCCCCGCTGGCGATCAGACCGGTCGTGCAGGGAGGATCATAGCCGGGCGTATCCATGAAGACCAGCCCGGGCTTATCGAGCTGGGCGGCATACGGGACGACGTCGACCAGAGCGGTCGAGCCAGCCTTGGCCAGCGCACCCAGCGACTTTTCGTAGATCGTGGTCAGGCCGCCGGCCTTGTTGCCGGGCGACGGGTTGTTGTCGATCCGGGCTCCGAAGACGCCCGTGTACCACTCCCACCACTTGATCCGGTCGACGAGCTTCTGGCCGACTTCGCGCGAGACGGCGCGGCGGGTGAGCAGATGCTCGGCGCCATAGATCTCGGTGGTCTCGCCCAGGACGGCCGTTCCCTCGTGGGCGATCAGCAGATCGGCCGCTTCACCGAGCGCCGGGTTGGCCGTGACTCCCGAGTTGCCGTCGGATCCGCCGCACTCCATCGCCAGACAGATCTTCGACGCCGGCTGGTCGGACCGGACCCAGGAATTGGCCTCGGGCATCAGCTCAAAAACCGCCTTGACCGCGGCCTCGACGGTGCGGGTGATCCCGCCTTCTTCCTGGATATTGAGCGTGCGCGGCCGATGAGCCGGACTCGCTGCGCTCCGTTACCGCCAGCCGCCCCCAGCGTGACCAGATGCTGGGCGTCGACCAGGTGCTGGGCATATCCGACCTCGCAGCCCAGCCCGACGATGACATACGCGGCCACGTTGGGATGATGGGCGAACCCGGCCAGCACGCGTTCGAGGATCTGGTGGTCCGAGCCCTTCGAACGGAAGCCCGCAGCCTCCCTTGTGCGTGATGGCGAACACACCGTCGACGTTGGGAAACTCGCGCTGCCAGGACCCGTCCTTGAACCGGTCGGCGACGTAGCGGGACGTGCTGGCCGAGCAGTTCACCGTGCTGACGACGGCGATGTAGTTTCGGGTCCCCACCCGCCCGTCAGGCCGCAGGTAGCCGCGGAAGGTCCGCCGCCTCAAGGGCAACGGGGCGTCGGGGGCTGCTCCGACGCAAACGCATAGTCGCGATCGAAAAGGTCGGCGTTCAGGTTATGGACGTGCACCAGCGACCCGGCGGGAATCGTCCCGGGCGGCGAAGCCGATGATCTGCCCGTATTTCCGCACCGGCTCGCCCGGGCCCACCGAGGCAATGGCGACCTTGTGACCCAGGCCGATCGGCTCGCGGACCACCACGGTCCGGCCGCCGGCCTCCAGCACGAAGCCGCGCGGCAGAGGGCGAGCCGCCACCGCCACGTTGTCGTCGCTCCGCAAGACGACTGCCCTCGGAAGATCGACGGCCGCAGCCATGGCCTGCCCCTTTGCGCCAGCGTGCTCTTGGAAATGGTCAATATCGGCCAGTGTAGTGGATTGGCCCGCCGTTGCAAAGCAAGGACCAACAACCGATGTCGCTGGTGTTCCCGGCATAATCATGGTTGAATCAAACGACGAAAACGGAGCGGGGGCTGGCTCATTTTTCCTCCAGACGGACATGGATGCACAGAGGAGCAAGCTGTCCCCAAACCGATGTCGAGTCGCGGCCCTGCCTGGTCGCGCGTTCGTGAATGAGGTTCATTCGAAATGTCCAACGGGAACGCCGATCTTACCGCGGCAGCCGGAGCGACCGCGGCCAGGGAGCGCGGTCTGTGGGGCCTGCTGGTTGCGCAGGCATTCGGGCAGTTCAACGACCAGGCCTGGAAGCAGATCATCACCTTGCTCTTGATCGCCGTCGTGGTCGGAGAGGCCGCGAAAGAGCAAAAGGCGGCGATGGTGCAGGTCGTCCTCATGTTCCCGCTCCTCCTGTTTTCGCTGCCAGGGGGCGTCATCGCCGACCGCGTCAGCAAGCGGACGGTCATCGTGTCGATGAAGGTCATCGAGCTGGTGCTGATCCTGGCCGGCACGGTCACGCTCTGGATTCAACCGGGCGCCGGGTGGTTGTCGCTCGGAGTGCTTTGCCTGTTGGGGTTGCAGACGGCGGTCTTCATCCCGGCCAAGTACGGGATCTTGCCGGAGATTCTCCCCCACGAGCGGCTCTCCGCCGGCAATGGCTTGCTCGAAATGATCTCGAATCTGGCAATCATCGCGGGCATCGTGGCGGGGGGGCTGATCGTGCGCATCGTCGGACCCCAGAGGCCACTGGGCGCACTCGCCGTGACCGGCGGAGCGAGCGTGGACGCGATCGCCGATGCGCTCGGATCCCACACCTGGGTCGGGGGCTTGATTCTGGCGGTCTTGTCGGCGTGCGGGCTGGCGGCGGCTGTCCTGATCCCACAGGTCGCGGCCGCCCGGGCCGAAGGGGGCCTGGAAACCACGGTGCGGTTGGGCTGGGAATCGATCAAGGCCGACCGGGTGCTCCGGCTGGCCATTCTCGGTCAGATTTTCGTGTGGACGATCGCGACCTTGATCCCACCGCCAATCCTCGCCTACGGCGAGCATGGGCTGGGCCTCGATCCCTCGTGGGCGAGCTACCCCCTGGCGTTCCTGGGGATCGGTATCGGTGCAGGCTGCCTGCTCGCGGGCAAGCTGTCGGCCTCGAAGGTGGAGTACGGCCTCCTTCCCCTGGGCGCGCTCGGGTTGACCTTGACCAGCCTCGCTTTCGCCGCGATTGGACCGCGCCTGCCGGGGACGATCGCCGTGATGATCCTCCTGGGAATCTTCAGCGGCCTGTTATTCGTGCCGCTCAATGCGATTCTCCAGTGGCGAGCCCCGGCGGACCGCCGCGGCGCAGTCATCTCGATGTCCAATGTGCTCGTTTATGCGGGAATGTTCCTGGGCTCGGTGCTGGCCCTCGGGCTGGCCGGGGCCGGGCTGAACGGCGCGCGGGATCTTCTTCGCGGCCTCGATCGTCCTCGCCGGGGGATTCGTGTGGGCACTCGCCCTGGTGCCCGACGCCTTCCTGAGGTTCATCCAGGTCGGCCTGGCCCACACCCTCTATCGCGTGCGAATCGTCGGTCGGGCAAACGTGCCGCATCAGGGAGGGGCGCTCCTGGTTCCCAACCACGTCACCTTCGCCGACGGCCTGTTCATCATCGCCAGCACCGACCGCCGGGTGCGGTTCATGGTCTACTCGGCGTATTTCGAGCGGCGGTTCATCGGCTGGATGCTCCGTTCGATGAAGGCGATACCAATCGCCTCAAGCGGCGGCCCGAAGATGATCCTGCAAGCGTTTCGCGAGGCCGGCAAGGCACTCGACGACGGCGACCTGGTCTGCGTGTTTCCCGAGGGACAGCTCACGCGAACCGGCGTGATGGCGCCGTTCCAGCGCGGGCTCCAGCGGATCGTCAAGGGCCGCACCACGCCGATCATCCCGGTTCATCTCGATCGCTTGAGCGGCAGCGTCTTCAGCCCGGCAAATCCTCGCCGCCTGCCCAGGCGGATCCCGTATCCGATGACGATCTCGTTCGGCAAGCCGCTGCCACCCGAGACATCGCTATTCGACATGCGCCAGGCCATTCGCCAGCTCGACCAGGAGGCATGGGCATTTCGCAAGGAGGACTGTCGTCCGCTCCATCATGGGTTCATTCGCCAGGCGCGGCGCCATCCCCTGCGGCTGGCATTTGCCGATCTCCAGAAGCCGCACGTGGGCTATCTGAAAGCCCTGGCCGGGGCCGTGGCGCTGGCTCGCGTCTTGCGAACGCAGTGGAGCGGTCAAGAGAACGTGGGCATCCTGATGCCGGCGAGCGTGGGGGCGGCGCTTGTCAACCTGGCCGCGACGATCGCCGGCAAATCGGTGGTGAACCTGAACTTCACAGCCGGCAAGGCCGGCATGGAATCGGCGGCCGCGCAGGCCGGGCTGCGCACGGTCGTCACAAGCCGGGCCTTTCTGGAACGGGCAAAGATCGACCAGCCGCGCGGCGTCGAGACGATCTTCCTGGAAGACGTGATGCCCCGGATCACGCAGCGCGGACCGCTGCTTGCCCTGTTGATCGCGGCCTTTGCCCCGGCGCGGCTCCTGGAGCGGCTCGCCGGCGCCATGCGCCGGGCCAACGGTCGACGACACCGCGACCATGATCTTCAGCAGCGGCAGCACGGGTGATCCCAAGGGGGTGGTGCTCTCTCACTTCAACATCGACTCCAACATCCAGGCGATCTGCGCAGGTTTATCGCGTGCTGCCCAACGATCGCCTGATCGGGATCCTGCCTCCGTTTCACTCGTTCGGCTACATGATCTTCTGGTTTGTCGCCAACTCGGGGATCGGGACGGTCTTCCACCCCAGCCCGCTCGATGCGGCCGTGATCGGCTCGCTCGTGGAACAGTTCCGGGCGACGATCCTGCTGGCGACGCCCACGTTTCTTCAGCTTTACATGCGCCGGTGCACTCCGGCGCAGTTTGGCTCGCTGCGGCTGATCCTGGTCGGCGCCGAAAAGCTGCCCGAATCGCTGGCCCTGGCCTTTGACGACGAGTTCGGCATCCGGCCGATGGAGGGCTATGGCTTGACCGAATGTGCTCCCGGTGGTGGCCGTCAACACGTTCGACTGGCGTGAGCCGGGTTATTTCCAGCCCGGCTCGCGCCGGGGCTACGTGGGCCAGCCGCTGCCGGGCGTCTGGGTGCGCATCGTCGATAGCGAAACGTTCGAGCCGCTCGGTCCCGACACAGCCAGGGCTGATCCTGGTCAAAGGCCCCAACGTGATGCAGGGCTACCTGGGCCGGGACGACCTGACCCGGCAGGCATTTCGCGATGGTTGGTACGTCACGGGCGACCAGGGGCTCCTGAGCGAAGACGGGTTCCTGAAGATCACCGGCCGGCTCTCGCGGTTCTCCAAGATCGGCGGCGAGATGGTGCCGCACGGCCTCGTCGAGGAGGCCCTCCACGAGGCGATCGGTGCCACTACCCCGGTCTTTGCGGTCACGGCCGTGGGCGACGAAAAGAAAGGCGAAAAGCTCGTGGTGCTCCACACGCTCGACGACAAGCAGGTCGAGCGCGCTCTGAGCAGCCTGAGCGCCCGGGGACTTCCCAATCTGTATATTCCGCGCCGCGAAAACATGATCAAGGTTGATGCCATTCCGTTTCTGGGCACCGGCAAGCTCGATTTGCGGGCACTCAAGAAGATGGCAGAGGAAGCCGCGAGCGAGAAAGAGGCCGTCAGCGAAAAAGAGGCGGTCGCGGTGTGAGAAAGGCGCGGGCTGGCGCCCAGAACGCGGTTGTTGGGCGCAACTCCACGGGCTCCGGCCGTGGGCCCGCCGACCCCGCCCAGGGCGCGACCGAAGGTCTCCAATCCTCCGAGCCCCCAATCGAAGTTTGACGAATCACCAGGCGGTGACGGTGGATGGCCCGGCGCGGCCGTCGTTGCAGAAACACCCGGATTTTGCCACGATTGAAGTGGGGCTCGGCGTACTTGTTCGACCGGAGCGGCGCCGTGACAGTTCGGGAGGCCATCAAGTTGATCGAGGCCGACGGTTGGTATCTGGCTCGCCAACGGTCCAGCCACCGGCAGTTCAAGCACCCCACAAAACCGGGATTAGTCACGGTGGCCGGCCACCCTCCCAAGGTGCTGGCCCCGAAGACCGTCAAGAGCATCCTCCGTCAAGCGGGCCTAGCACCATGAAGTACCTGATCATCCTGGAACCGACAGAAACCGGTTACTCGGCGTACTGTCCAGATCTGGACGGATGCGTGGCTGCCGGCGACGATCGAGACGAGACGATCGCGCTGATGAAGGAGGCGATTGCGTTCCACCTGGAGGGGATGGCCGCCGACGGCTACGTCGTCCCCGCTCCGCAGAGCGAGTCCGCCTACCTCGAGGTAGACGCGTGATACGCGAGCGGGACCGGTCGGCTGCCTCGGTGTGTAATGTGATCTTGGCCATGCTCAGCGGGCGTGTCCGCACAGCTCTTGTGCCGAGGCGGCGATAAGCGTGACGGATGGAGGCGCGATTGGAAACGACTTTCCCCATCGAGAACCGCGCGGATCTTTCACCCGGGGATTTCGCTGGGATCGCCGAAGCGGTTGCGAATCATCGCTCCATCAGGGGTGCGATCGATTGGTTCGTGAGGCAGAACCCGCCCCTCGTACCAGCCGACATGGTGACGCAGGATGAGTTCAGCCACGATATCCTGGTCGCGTATCCGGGTGGGCTGTGGCTGGTCTATGATTCGACCTGATTCGGAGTCGTGACGGCGGTCGCCGTCTGGGGTCACCGACCGACAGCCGACGAGCTGCTGAAAGCCCGGCTGGCGCGCGGTTGGTCGCCCACCGCCACGGCGCTGATCGAGGGAGAGACCGTCCTTGGCCACGCCGCATGCCTGTATCGGGAGCCAGCGTATGACGTCTGAGAATTTCGATCAAGTCCTGGACGGGTTAAGGCAGCTCCAGCCGTTCCGCGTTTTCAGTGTGGAATTGCACGGCGGTCGTCGCTTCGAGATTGACCACCCGGGAGCGCTCGTGATTCGCGACGGCGTTGCTGTCTTCCTTGCTCCCGGCGGTATACCAATCTGGTTCGATCACGAGAGCGTGACCCAGATTATCGGGGCCGGCTCGAACACGCCGATTTGATGGGCTTTTGTGGCGACGCTATTTATGTAGCCCCCAGCCGGTCGATCCCGGGTATTTAGCCCGTCGGCGATTCTGAGCGCCACATAGCTATCTCCACGGCGCACCTGAGAAGATAGACGAGATCGCTGCGCCTCCTCCCCCAACTTGTGCGCTCTCGGCGCGGCGACCATCCCCACGAGCCGGCTCAAGCCCTCGACGCCGTCGCCCAGGCCGGGGCTGTGCTGAATGTACTTCTTGGGGGCGATGGCGGCGACCCGCTTCGCGTCGCCGGTCTCGGTGCCCTTCAAGAGCTCGACCACCTGCCGCTTGCGGCCCTCGGCGTCCAACTTGCCCTCCTGGGCTCGGGCCATCGGTGCGAACAAGGCTCAGGCCCGTTCCCGTTTTTGGACCGAGCCCAGAATGCCCGCGATGGTTGTCTTCGCGAGCTGCTCGTCCATCCGCCGCTCGACCTCGCCATAGATCGCTGTAAGGATGCCCTGGATGTTCCGACCCACCAGGCAGAGCCGGTTGGGCTCGCTCCGGTGCAGGGCAATCGTCTCGCCCTCCGGCTCGACCGCCCGGAGCACATCCAGGAGCGTGATTCGCCCGGCCGGGACCGTGAGCCGCCAGCCGCCGCCGATCCCCCCTTGGGACTCGACGATCCCGGCCTCGCGGAGCCGGCCGAGCAGGCGGCGGATGACCACGGGATTCGTGTTGACGCTCCCGGCGATGTACTCCGAGGTCTGGGCCTGGTCCGGCGTCAACGCCAGCACGGTCAGGATGTGCACGCCGACGGTGAGCTTGGAACTGAGCATCGCCACTCCGATTCGCAACCATAATAGTTACGACCGACGTCGCTGTCAAGCCGATCCCCGAGGGGCGACCACCGCGGGCTAGGTGTGGCAGACCCGCCGATAGATCGCCTCGTAGCACGGGACGATGACGTCGGCCGAGAAGCGGTCCATCGCGCGGCGCCGCGCCGCCGCGCCCATCGCGGCGCGGCGGGTCGGGTCGGCGATCAGGGCCTCCACGGCCCGGGCGAGTCCGGCCGCGTCGCCGGGGGGTACGAGGATGCCCGAGATGCCGTCCTCCACCACCTCGGGGATGCCGCCGACGCGCGTCGCGACGCTCGGGCAGCCGAAGCACATCGCCTCGAGGATGCTCAGGCAGAAGCTCTCGGAATCGGACGCGAACAGCCCCAGGTCGGCCGCCTGCAGGTACTCCTCGATGTCGGGGACGCGCTCGAGCACCATCACCTGACCCTCGAGGCCCAGCCGCCGGACATCTTCGGCGAACGGCGCGAATCCCTCGCCGGCGAGGATCACCAGGCGGAAGGATTCGCGCGGCGCACCCGCGCGGCGGCCTCGAGCAGCAGGTCGACTCGCTTGACCGGGCGGAGGTTCGAGCTGTGCAAGACGACCGCCTCGTCCATCACGCCGAGCTCCTGCCGCACCTCGTCGCGCGTCCGGAGCGTCGGGCGCGGCTCGAAGTAGTTGTGCACCAGATCGATCGGCCGGTCGAAGCCGAGCAGGCGACGGGTCTCGTCGCGGAGGTACTCCGACACGACCGTGACGGCGTCGGAACACTCCAGGGCGTGGCGGATCGCCGGGCCGTAGCCCGGGTCGCGGCCGAGCAGGGTGGTGTCGGTCCCGTGCAGCGTGGCGACGACCTTCGGGCGCAGCTCCGGCGGCAGCATCGATCGCGCGAGGATGGCGGCCGTCGCGTGCGGCACGGCGTAGTGGACATGCAGCACGTCCAGCCGATGGTCGCGGCTCACCTCGGCCATCTTCACGGAGAGGGGCAGGGTGTAGTCGGGATACTTGAACAGGCCGTAGGCGTTGATGCCCACCGGGTGATAGTGGACGCGGGGCGCGTCCGGCGGGAGCCGGAACGGCCGCTCGTAGCTGATGAAGTGCACGTCGTGCCCGCGGCGGGCGAGGTCGACACCCAGGGACGACGCGAGGATGCCGCTCCCACCCACCGAGGGGTAGCAGGTGATGCCGATCCGGAGTGGGCGGTCACAGCTCATGTCAGAACCGGCTCGCGTTCTTGCCCAGCCGCGCCAGGGAGTCGACGACGGGCGGGTCGTTGGGGTAGAGCGCGATGGCGTGGCCGACGCCGGCCCGCAGGCCGTTCAACCGGGCGCGCGTCAGTTGGATCTCGACGTAAGGGCGGGCCTTCACCTGCGTCGCGTGGGCCTCCATCGCGGCGGTCCAGGCGGCCAGGATCTCCGGGGCCGACACGTCGACGAGGACCGGCGAGACCTCGCGGGGCTCGGCCCCCGGCGACGTCGCGTAGAAGAAGAGCTGCTCGATCGCGTGGGGCGTAGCTCGCGCAGCTCGGCCACGCCGCCAAACCGTGCGATCCGAGCGGCGTCCCGCACCAACCGTCCCAGCCGATAGTGGTCGGGGTGCTGGTTCTCGACCGGCGTCGGGGCCAGGACGGTGGCCGGACGCAGCCGTCGGATCACGCCGGCCAGGCGGATCGAGTGCGCGGCCTTCTCCTCGAGGTGGGAATCGCCGTCAAGCTCGATCAGCTCCAGTGACGCCCCGAGCGCTCGCGCGCCGGCCCGGCACTCTTCCAGTCGTTCCTCCGGCGTGCCATGGCTGGCCGACTCGCCGCGCGAGCAGACGACCACGCAACAAGCGCGGCCAGCGCGGGACTCGAGCGCGACAATACCGCCGCAGCCGAATTCGACGTCGTCGGGATGACAGCCGAACGCCACCAAGGGCGCCGGCTCAGGTCGGGGGTTCGACATAGGCTTCATCCGCCCGCTCGATGGTGTCGCGGACGACATAGGTGATCTCGGGCGCGTCTTCCTTCCGAAGGTAATCCTGCTCGCTGGCCCCCGCGACGTAGTGCGTGCACCGGATCACCGATTGCATCCAGCGCAGGCGAGTGTCGCGCGCCGGGCTGATCTGGTCGCGAGTATACGGTGCGTCGGGGAGGTCCACGTACTGGTCGCCTCCCTTGTACAACCTGGGCCGTCCGTCCACCAGCCGGGCCCGCACCACCTCGCCCGCGTACGGCACGTCGACGTAGCTGTCCTCGACCTCGCAGGCCGCGCGACGGAATGCCGGATCGCTCGAGCGGGCGACCCGAATGCCGTCGAGCAAGCCCATTCGCCGGTACATATCCAGGCAGAAATCGGCGACGTTTTCCGCCCCGACGGCCCGGAACGCCTCGGCCCACCTCGGGTCCACGTAGGGGCGGATCTGATCCGCCGTGCGGGCGTGCCAGTCGGCGCGCACGCGCTTGAGATACAAAGGCGAGAACTTCCGCTGCACCTGGTTGTCGAACGCGAAATTGAGCTGAAGGGGCTCGCCGGTCTTCTTGTGTCGCAGGGTCGTGCGAGTTTCGCGGAAGTCGTGGTCACTGTCGTGGCAGAAAAAGACGATTTCGCCGCCGAGCGCCGCCTGCAGATGCCGCGCCGTGGCAATCTTGGCGTAGAGATAGCGCCGCGGGAAGAAGCCGCATGGCTGCTGGCCGAAGCAGATGATCGGCGTGGTGCTTTGATTCGCGGTCATGGCTGCGCACTCGCCTCCGCGGGCGGCGGGCCGGGGCCGAGCACGGCCTGGAACGCCAGGCTCAAGCCCACACACGCCGCACACCCGATCAGGTTGTACCACAGGTAGCTGATCTTCAGGCTGGCGAAGAGCGCAAACACCAGAAGCTGCGCCGCAATCGCCGCCCAGAACACGGCGGTCCCCCGCACCCGAGGCAAGAAGAACGCCGCCAGGAAGAGGCCCAGGACCACGCCGTAGAAAATCGAGGCCACGATGTTCACCGCCTGGATCAGGTTCTCTGCCAGGCTGGCGAAGAGCGCGAAGCCCACCGCGACTGCCCCCCACATCACAGTGAACCACCGCGTCGCGCTCACGTAATGCGCGTCGTCGGCGCGACGCGTGACCAGCAGCCGGTACAGATCGACCGTCGTCGTCGACGCCAGTGCGTTGAGCTCCGCCGCCTTCGACGAAAGCGTGGCGCCGAAGAACGCCGCGATCAAGAGCCCGATCATCCCGTGCGGAAGGTGCCCGAGGATGAACGTGATGAACACGTAATCGGTGTCTGGCGATTTCGCCCGCGCGGTCAGTGATTCGAGCGCCGCCTTCGCGTCGGCGCGCACTGCCTGGCTTCGTTCCTGGGCGGCCAGCGCCCTCAAGCGCGCGCCGACCTCGGCCGGGCGGTCGCCCGACGCCCTGGCGCCGAGCCATTCCTCCACGGCGCGCCGCTTCTCGACGTGAAGCTCGCCGTACAGCCGCTCAAGACTCCGCAGTCGCCCGTCTTTGTCGCGCTCCAGCCCGCGCTCCCACATCACGGGGTTGAAGTAAACCGGCGGCGGCTCGAACTGGTAGAAGACGAAAACCATCGTCCCCAACAGCAGGATGAAGAATTGCATCGGGATCTTGACCACGCCGTTGAACATGAGGCCGAGCCGGCTCTCGCGGAGCGATGTTCCCGAGAGATAGCGCTGGACCTGCGACTGGTCCGTACCGAAATACGACAGCGCGAGGAAGAAGCCCCCCAAGAGCCCGGACCAGAACGTGTACCTTCGGCTCGCGTCGACCGAGAAGTCGACGGCGTTTAGCTTGTGGAAACCGCCGGCCATCGCCAGCGCGCCGTCGAGCCCCACCCCGGACGGCAGCCGCCGCAACAGGACGACGAAAGCCGCGACCATCCCGCAGAAGATCACACCGAGCTGGTATTTCTGCGTCACGGTCACCGCCTGGCTCCCCCCCGCGGCCGTGTAGGCGATCACGACCAGCCCCGTGAGCAGGATCGTCATGTCCGTGCGCCAGTGCAGCACGGTCGAGAGGATGATCGCCGGCGCGTAGACGGTGATCCCCGCCTGGAGGCCGCGCTGGAGCAGGAACAACCCAGCGCCCAGGAGCCGGGTCTTCACGTCGAATCGGCGGCCGAGATATTCGTACGCCGTGTACACGTTCAGCCGGCGGTACATCGGCAGGAAGACCGCGGCAATGACGATCAGCGCGAGCGGGGCGCCAAAGTAATTCTGCACGAACCCCAGGCCGTCCTGATACCCCTGGCCGGGCATCGAGAGGAACGTCACCGCGCTGGCCTGGGTCGCCATCACCGACAGGCCGATGGCGGCCCACCCGGTGCGCCGATCGCCCTTCAAGTAGTAGTTGAGCTCCTGCCGCCCGCGAGTCTGCCAGACGCCGTACGCCGCGATCCCGACCATGCTGCCGAAGAGCACCAGGTAGTCGAGCGGACTCATGGATAGCTCCGCTCGAGCACGGCAAGGAGGACCACCCACGTGATGAAAGAGATGAGCACGAACGCATAAACGCCCGGCCAGGTGCGCAGCCAGGGCAGGCCTGTTGCCCCGTCCGGCGGCTCGACCGGGGGTACGCCCGGCTGCGCCGGGCCGTCTCCATCGTCGTCGTTGAGAGTCATTTGCCGAGCGAGACCAAATTGGCGAAGAGCCGGTAGGCCCCGGGAACTCCGGCGGGTAGCTCTCGGAAGAAGACGAGCCCCGTGTAGACGAAGTAGCCGCGGCCGTGCTTGGCCACCAGCAGGCCCCCCTTCAGCGGCGTCTCGCCCGGGTCTCCCGACGCCAGGATCGGCGTGAAGTGCTCGTCCCATTGCGACGGGAAGTAGATGCCGCGCTCCTGCACCCAACCTTCCATGTCAGTCTCGCTGATCTTGTTCGGCGTCGTGAGCACGGGGTGGTCTGGGGCGAGGAAAGTCACGGGCGCATTCTCGTCGGTGACGCGGGCGCTCGAAAGCCGCAGGTTGTAGGGGGCAAGTTTGCTCGCCCGCAGCTCGTTCGGCCGGTTGTACTGGGCGACGACCGTCCCGCCGCCTTCGACGTAAGCAAACAGGGCCGGCAGGTGCGCAGCGAGGTCGTCACGCACGTTGTAGGCGCGGACGCCGATCACCACCGCGTCGAGGCCGGCAAGCTTCTCGGGCGTGAGGTCCGCGCCGCTGAGTCGAGTGACCTCGTAGCCCATTTCCTCGAGGGCTTCGGCAACCTTGTCGCCTGCGCCGGGGATGTAGCCGACGCGACGGCCTTTGATTGCGACGTCGAGGACGACCGCTTTGAGACGCGCGGGGGGCTGCAGCACCTGCACGGGGATGTGAGGGTGACGGATGACGACGCGGCCAGTGTTCCACGTCCGGTTGCCGACGCGGGCTTGGGCGGTGAGTATGGCTGTGGCCGGTGCGGACGGAGCCTTGACGTTGAACGATACCTGCACGTGGTCGCCGGCCGACGCGAGCCGGAATGGCTGCGACCGGGGCGCGACTGCCCAGCCTTCCGGCGCCAACAGGTCGAGGGTGCCTGCGGTGCCGTCGCGTGCGGCCGTCACCTCGATCTCGACCTTTCGTTCGGCCCCCGGGGCGAAGAGCCGCACGTCGGACAGGGGCCGGAGCACGACGGGGGCGATCACTTCCAGTGGGCGAGCCGGTTGCCCTTCTTCTGCGGCTTGAATGGGAGCGTCGCCGATCTCGAGAGTCTGGTCGCCAATCTGGAATCGGTGCGCGATGGGGAAAGCCGGCGGAGACTCGGGTCGCCCGATCAAGCCGGCCAACTTGATCGTGAAGAGGCCGACGCCGTGGTCATCGACCAGCCAGTACGGGTGGTCGAGCGGAGTCTTGGCCGGCAGGGTCTGGTCCAGATCGCGCGTTGCGGGCCGTCCAGGCGCGAGGTCGATCGTGTGGTCGAGCCGTTCGCCCGTGGCCGGGTAGGACACCGACAACCAGCGGATCCCCTCGCTGGACGGGGTCGTCGCCGAGTGCCGCATATGCAGCACTTCGCCTGGTACGACTTCGGCCCGGGGGATGGTCGTCTCGACGGCAAGCCCGAGACAGCCCTGGATTGCCCGGTCGAGCTGCTGCCGTTTTTCGGAGACGACGATGTCGGCGGCTCTCGAGGGGAGCGAGGCGAGTTGCCTCCGAATCGCCAGCAGGCCCACAAGGCTGGCGCCGGGGTTTTTCAAATCGAATTTCGCGACCGCTTGGTCGGCCAGCTTGGCGACTTGAGCCCCATCCTTCACGCGGGCCCACGTTGTGTCGACGCCGTCCATGATGCCGCTTTGGGCCGGCTCGCCGGCCAGAAGCGTGAACGAGCTGGTGCGCGGGCCACCGCCCCCGCCTCCGCCTCCGCCACCCCCACCCCGCCCGGCGAAGTCGCCGAAGCCCTGGCTCTTGTGCATCGAGCGGCTGCGGCCGGCGAGCGCCCCGAGCGGCTCGCCGGAAACCGGGTCGTCGCCGCCGATTTCGAGGCGGATCGAACCGGTACCGCCACCGCGGCCGAATCCGCCGCCATCCTGGAGAATCCGCTTGGGCTGCCAGGGCGGAAAATCGTCATTGGCAACGGGGAACGCCGCCGGGTCGCCCGCCAGCTTGAATGCTTCGACGGCCAGGATCGCCGACGCCGTGTGGTGGCCGTGGCCCCCGCCCTGAGGCGAGAACCGGGTGATGATCACGTCGGGCCGGAATGTGCGGATCACCCGCACGATGTCGGAAACGACCGCCTGGCGATCCCAGATGCGCAAGGTCTCGGTGGCGTTCTTCGAGAAGCCGAAGTCAATGGCGCGGGTGAAGAACTGCTGGCCGCCGTCCTGGCGGCGAGCGGCGAGAAGCTCCTGGGTGCGGATCACTCCCAGCTCTTCGAAGATTTCCGGGCCGATCACGTTCTGGCCGCCGTCGCCCCGTGTCAGGGAGAGATAGGCTGTGCGGTAGCCGCGGCCGCGCGCAAGGTAGGCGATGAGGTGCGTGTTTTCGTCGTCGGGGTGCGCCGCCACGTACAGGACGCTCCCCAGCTCACGAAACGCGCAGCAGCGCCCGCAAGGTGTCCTGGGCCGTCATCGGTTCCGCGGCGCAGCCGCGAGACATCGGCCCGGCAAGCAAGGCCCCGGCCAGGACCAAGGCAACAAGCCCGGCGACGGGCCGGTTCGACCCGTGGAAGCATCGTGGTGCGCGCATGGAGAGGCCCCGAAGTTGGGAAGTCCATCGCGGCCGCACTGTGGGGCCGCGATGGAAATAGGCGACGGCGTGTAGTCGTTCGGCCCTATTTCTTCACCATGAACTTGATGGAGTATTCCGTTTTCTCCCACTTCATCTTGAGCACGCCTCCGCTACCGGATTCCGACTCGAGAGCCATTGTGAACTGGTCGACGTCCTTATCGAGGTCCGACTTCTTGAGGTCCACCCGCGCCAGCTCGTTGGCCTTCTCGGATTCTTCCTTGTACGGAATGCCCCACTGGCCGGTCTTCTTGTTGATGATGAGCTTGGCGGTGCCGTCCTCGTTGGGGACGGTGAACAGCGAGTACGTGCCCGCAGCGAGCGAGTATCCGCCGATCTCGATCGGCTCCTTGGTCGTCAGCAGCGTCGCCTCGTCGGCGCCCGTGCGCCAGACCTTGCCGTAGGGGACCAGCCCCCCCCAGATCTTGCGGACTTCGGTCGTGCCGGGCTTCTTGCTGTAAGGGCGGCCGTACACGAGCTTCAGCTCGTTACCGTCGATCGTTTCCGTGATCGTGTCGTGCGGGCTGATGCGCGGACGCTGCTTCTTCTTGGCGGCCTGGGCCATCGCGGGCGTCGAGGTGACGAGCCCCGCCGCGACGACGAGGGCGAGTGCGATTCCGAGCTTCCTCATGAGGTTCCTCCGGTTGTCGGGTCGTTGGGATTTCGGGCCTCAGGCCAGGTCCGGCACCTCAGCTGACGAGGCCCCTCGGACCGAGTAACTAGAGTAGTTACAAAATTGGGCCGCGGTCAAGACATCTCCAAAGTTGCGACGGGTCCGGCTCATGCCGAGATACCGTACGGCTGTCGCGATGGTTGATGCGAGCGACGGCGTACCCCTTGCTCAGCAACGGATGGCCGGGCATTCCTCCTTGCCGCTTAACATCCAGGCACCGGGATGGACCCACACGATGACCGGCAGCGGGCCGTCGGCCCCCAGCAACATGATGCCTGGCGACAACGCACCGATGCATGATCGTCCGGAGAACGATATAATCCTTGTTCGGCGGAGCGTCAGGGAGGCGTCCCGCTCTTGCGGCGTGTCTGCTTCCGGCCAGGCCGGCTCGAAGCCGGCGTTCGTGTGACGACATTTCGGCGAACAAGCCGACCGCGCCATGCGCTGCGATCGGTTGCCATGGCGGCTGGCAAGACCGTGATGACCCAGGCGGACGAGTCATGTTTCGAGTCAGAAAGAACGGTGTGTGGATCGGCTACGCCGGCAGCATTTCCGGAGCCCGGGAGATCGTCCGGTCCGAGCCAGCCGGGTGTTACGATGTCGACGAGGTTCGGGCCGATCCGATTCCCGCCGGGATCAGGGCGAGACAATGGGGGCAGTTGATCCGGTTTCCCGACGGGCGGGTCGAGGATCAACAGGAGCAGCCGGCTTGAATCCCGAGCTTGCGGTGCACCCGACCGTCACCGGCTGGTCGATGTCAGCCACACCGGCTGGGTAAAGGCTCCGTCGCCCGCGACGTCCCATGCTTCGAGCCGCAGCCACGTCCGCCCGGAGAGCTCCGGGGCAAGCCGCAGGCTCCGGCTGCCGAACGGGGCGGTGTCGGACATGTCGACTCGCTCGCGGAATACGTGCGAGCCGTCGCCGGAGATGAGCTCGATGAACTGGAGAGGAAACGTCCAGGTCACCTCGACCTTGACTTCGGGCTTTTTCCCGGCCTCGACCCTGATCGTCGACCCGCTCTCCTTTCCATCGACCGTGAAGTCCGGGATGGAGACCTCGCCTGTCGTGACGAAGAAGCGGCCCGCGCGGAGGCTGTCCAGGACGGGCTGCCAGCCTTCCGTGAACCGCGGCACGCGGTCCGGGCTGACCCGGATGTAATTGACGTTCATGTGGCCATACAGCTCGTGGGTGTGGTCGAGCTTGAACACGTCGACTTCACCCGGCAGGTATTTTTGCTGGCCCCAGTTGGCCATGTCGTCGAGGAGGTCGAGAGCGCGGCGGCCGAGCCGGTCGTGGGAGAGGTCGGCCGGCATCGCCTTCCACGCGGCCCCCAGCCAGTGGCGGGAAAGGAAGAACTCCTCGTGCCGGAAGAAATCGGGGGTCCAGCTCGATCCCTTGATGCGGGCGTGGGACGTCCACGCCAGGCCATTTTCCCGCTCGAGTAGTTTCTGCATGTCCGCGCCGTCGCCGACGTGATAGACCGCTCCGAAAGGCGCAATCTCCTCCACGAACGGCTGCTCTGCGGAGCGGTTCATGGTCCAGTACACGGGCCTGGGAAACAGGTACATCCAGTGGCCGGACTCCTTGCCGGGCCGAGCCCGGCCCAGGGCGATGTTGGCTTCCTCGCCGGGCAGGAACAGCAGGTCCGGCGCGGAAAGGCGCTCGCACTCCCGGAACATCGCGTGCATCTCTGCCAGGCGCACGTGACCCGGGTCGCGAGGATGTCCATCGCCATGAAACTCGGCGAGGTGGACGACCTCCACGCCCATGGCCTTGAACATGCCGGTGAAGTCAGGGATCGATCGCGTGCCGCCCTTCTCCTTTTCGCGCAGGGCGGCTTCGGTAATCGCCATGTGCCAGTGGCTGGTGAGCGTGTGGTAGCCCGGCAGGTTGGGAAATTGGTCCCCGTGGGTGTAGCGCAGCGTTTGCTCGAGGGCTTTCTGGGCATTGCCGCTGGAGAGCAGATAGAAGACCCCCAGGCGCTGGAGGCTGCCGGGCGGTGCGTTGAACCAGGGAACCCACGACCCGCCCCCGCGCTCGGCCTGGCAGATGCCGAAACCGAACCGCTTTTCGAGCGCCGCGGTGGCCCCGGCCGTACCAGACGGTCTTGAGGTTGTCGGTCTGATCGCGCGGCGAGAAGTACTGATGGGGAGGAGGAAAGCACGCGATCGAGCCAGCGCCGGTCTCGGCAACTAGGGCACGATGGCGCACTGCCAGATGGCGATCCGCGGTCTCGGGAGCCGGCTTGAGGCTTACGGGCTTTCCTTCCGTATCGACCCACGCGAACCGCAAGGACTCGGGAGACGCGACCGCCAGGCCGGCATCGTAAAGGATGGCGCGCCGGTCTTCTCCTGTGCGCACGACCGACTCGACGTGGATGAGTCTCGCTCCTCGGTACACCGAGAGGAGCAGCTCGCCTGCGAACGAACCGATGGAGAGGTCGCCGATCGCGACGGTGGCGCGGGCACCCTTGCTGCTGACCTTGGCGCGCTTGGGGTCGAGGCGTGACGGGAATGCCTTAAACGGCCGGTTGGCCGGGGTATCGAAGAACACGTTGAACTCGGACATCCCCGGCGGGCGGCCGGTGGGGGCCTGGCGCGAACCCACGAGCAGGAATGTCGTGGGATCGGCTCCCTCGAGCAGGATACGTGCGGCCCTCCCGTCTTTTCCGACAATCCCCATCGAGCGAATCAACGGCCGCCCGGGTGTCAGGTCCAGAACGAGCTGACCGGTCTCGTCGTCCATCGGCCATTCGAGAGTGAGATGGTCTCCGTCCCGGCGCACGGCGACGCCGCTTTCCGGATGGTAATCCGACAGATCGACCGCGATCGGCTCGGCCGATCGACCCGACGCACCGACGAGACTGACGAAGAGAGCCAGTGTGGTCCGGAATGGGGCAACTGGGTTCATTGTGCCGATCCTTGCGTTTCGTCTGGAGCTGGATCGTCATTGTGGTGGTCGTGGGTTGTCGGGGCACGTGCGGCCTTCGGTGGTTTGCTCGTGTTCGCGGTGCGCACCATCCGGGCGATGAAGCGGGCATCGCCGTCGTGGAGCTGCGGCCAGAGCTGGACCATCCCGGCGGACTTGGCGTCTTCCAGCGGGTGAGGAAAAGGCTCCAGTTGGAAGTCTTGGTGCGCCGCGAGGAACGCGGCGACCAGCTCGGTGGTCTCGCTTCGGGTCACAGTCGCCGCCGTATACACCAGGGTGCCACCGGGCCGAACGCCCTGGCTGGCCTTCGCCAGGGATTGCAACTGGGAGGCGGCCAGCTCGGGAATCCTGGCAGGTGGGATTGTCCAGCGGGCTTCGGGATATCGGCGCCAGCCGCCGACGCCCGAGCACGGGGCATCGACGAGGACGCCTCCATAGCTCGCCGATTTCCCAGCGGTGTGGCGTCCGTCCCAGACCCGGGTGGTGATGTTGTGGAACGGACCGCGCCCTAGCCATTCCGAGGTCTTCTGTCTCTGGCGCTGGCGCTGGCCTTGGTGCTCGAACGTGGAGACCACGACTCCCTTACCCTTCATGAGCGAAGCCAGGTGCAAGGCGTTGAGCCCGGATTCGCCGAAGACGTCCCACCAGCGGTCGCCTCGGTCGGGGTCGCAGACGATGGCGACGGCCTGTGACGCGAGATCCTGGATGACGAGGCGGCCGGTTTGGAACGCGTCGAGCGGGGCGAGGTTCGTCCGGGGCGGAAGCTTGGCGGCGGTTGGCAGTCGGCGGTGGATCCAAGGTTTGAGGCCGGCCTCTCTGAGGGAATTCCAGACGGTTTTCTCATCTTCGCCACGCACGCCGATCCAGAGGGATGGATCGGTCTGCAGGGCAGCGAGCAGTTCGAGCCGGCGCATGCGGGGGGTAGCGGTGCCCGGTGGCACGGGCAGTTGATCACGGAACCAGGCGGGGAATAATCGCCAGGGATCGGCGTTGACGGGCCGGCCGGCGGTCCATCGCTTCAATCCCTCGGCGCGGGCGGTCCAGTTCGGGGCATCACCGACCAGGTAGAGCTGTTCCGGGTGTCGGCCGATGCGGGCAGCCCAGACGCGCGCGACCGGGCTCAATTCCGGCGAATCGAGCAACCAGGCGAGCAGAAGTTGTTCCTCGGCTTTGGGCAACTGGAGCGGTTCGATCCAGCCCCACCAGCGTAAGAGCGCTTCGAGGCTGCGTCTGAAGTCTGATCGATCAGCGAACGTGATCTTGGTGCGCCCGCGTGCATCGAGTGCCGCGGTGATCGCGGGCGCGAGGTGCCGATGTTCCTTGACGACCGAATGGACGACCGCCGGCGCGACGGCGGCCGTCAGCTCGGCGACGGTGACGGGTGTCGACATGGTCTCTGGCCGCACGCGGTGGGATCGTCCGGCGGACGAGTTTCGGTTGGAACGCGGGGATGTGGGTCTGCGGAGGTTTTTGTTCATACGACCATGCTTGTCTGTGAGTCGCGTGCTGGATCGATTGTCGCCTTTGGCTCACGCTCGCCCCATTGTCGCCTTTCGCTCCCGCGAAAGTCCCATTGTCGCCTTTCGCTCCCGCGAAAGTCCTCTTCTTTCCTCATCCAATCCACACACTTTCGCAGGAGCGAAAGGCGACTCTATGCCGATCCCGCGACCGTGCGTTGCTCGAAAACTCACGCTCGCCCCTTTGTCGCCTTTCGCTCCCGCGAAAGTCCTCTTCTTTGCTCATCCAATCCACACACTTTCGCAGAGGCGAAAGGCGACTCTATGCCAATCCCGCGACCGTGCGTTGCTCGAAAATTCACGCTCGCCCCATTGTCCCCTCTCGCTTCCGCGAAAGTCCTCTTCTTTCCTCATCCAATCCACACACTTTCGCAGGAGCGAAAGGCGACTCTATGCCGATCCCACGACGGTGCCTTGCTCGAAAACTCACGCTCGCCCATTGTCGCCTTTCGCTCCTGCGAAAGTCCTCTTCTTTGCTCATCCAATCCACACACTTTCGCAGGAGCGAAAGGCGACTCTATGCCGATCCCGCGACCGTGCGTTGCTCGAAAATTCACGCTCGCCCCTTTGTCGCCTTTAGCTCCCGCGAAAGTCCTCTTCTTTGCTCATCCAATCCACACACTTTCGCAGGAGCGAATGGCGACTCTACGCCGATCCCACGACCGTGCCTTGCTCCGACAATTCATGCCGCTCCATTGTCGCCTTTAGCTCCCGCGAAAGTCCTCTTCTTTGCTCATCCAATCCACACACTCTCGCAGAATCGAAAGGCGACTCTAGCCGTTGAATCTCCGGTAGTGATACTCGCCGGGCAGGAGATTGGCTTTGTGCGGGTTATCCGCAATGTACTTCCTCAAATACTCATATTGCTCCGCGCTGCGCACAAGGTGGTCAAAGGGCTCCTGCTGCCAGAACTTGCCCTTCTTGCCGATCGCCTGATTGATCCGAAACGCCGTGTAGTGAAGCCAAGAATCGCACTGCTCTTTCATCGTTTCTGGCGTCGAGAACACGGCGAGCAAGTGGACGTGGTTGGGCATCACGATGAAATCGCCCATGCGATAACGCTCGCCGTCGAAATGAAGGAGCGAGTGGGCAACGATCCTGGACAGTTCAGGTCGCCTGAGCAAACACCGACCATGACAGGAGTTCAGGAATACTTCGCGACAGCGATTGAACGTTTTCTGAAACTCCGCCCTGTCCTTCTCACAAAGGTTTCCGACGCTACGAGTCCAATGTTCCCCGTCCTTGACGCCGCGCTGGCGTAACCACTCTTGCTTTTCGCGATCCCAGCGTTCAATCACATCGCCAGGAATGGAGTCATCAGTTCGGAACGTGATGAACACCATCGACCCGGCTTGCGACCAATGAGGACGAAAGTGCTCGTCGATGAGCCGTTCGGCGTTCGGATCGAAGGTTTGACCCAGCATTCCGCACGTCTTTCTGTGTCGCCGTTCGCTCCCGCAAGAGTACACACTCTCGCGGGAGCGAAAGCCGACTCTGTGTCGACGCTTGGCTACGACCCGCGCCGACGGGTCGATCGACGATGAGGCCGGTAGCCGCCAGGCTTCGGCGCGCGCGGAGCCCGCCCTACTGCAGCCCCCGGCCCGTCGATCTGATGGACGTACGGCCCCCCCGTCAGCTCTCGGCCGGCCCTGGCGATCCGGGCTTGCAGGGCGGCCCGCGGAGGCTGGTCCGGTATCAGACAATCGCAACCCCCGCCGATCAGATCGGACCGCCCGGCCGCCAGGAGCGCGCGGCGGACCTCGAAGTAGTTCTCGGGCTTGAAAAACTGGAGCAACGCCCGCTGGAGCTTGCGATCGCGCAAATGCTTCGCGACAAAAACCTCTTCTCCCGTAAATGGGTCCAGCCCGGTGTGATACATGCAGGTCGCAATATCAAACGGCGCGGGAATGAAGTCCTGGACCTGGTCGGGACGATACCCGTTTCGCTTGAGGAACACGGCCAGCCCGATCATGGCATTCAAGTCGCTGCCGGGATGCGAGGCAATGAAGTAAGGCACGACGTACTGCGTCTTGCCGGCCCGGGCACTGGCCCGTTCGAACGCCGCGGCGAAGCCTTGAAAGTCATTTTCATCGGGCTTTTTCATGAGCCGCAGAACCTGAGAGTCCGTATGCTCGGGCGCAACCTTCAAATGCCCGCCGACATGATGCCTGGTGAGCTCGGCCATGTATTCCGGGGATTTCTGGGCGAGGTCCATGCGGATGCCGGAGGCCACCAGTACCGTGTCAACACCCGGCACCTCGCGGCTCCGCTTCATCAGCTCGATCAAGGGCCCGTGATCGGTTCCCAGAAGCTTGCAGATCTTGGGATGAACGCACGACAGCCGCTTGCAAATGGCCTCGACCTCGGGCCGACTGCACTTCATCTCGTACATGTTGGCAGTGGGGCCGCCCAGGTCGGAGACAACCCCTGCAAAATCCTTGTCGCGGCCCATCTTGCCCAGTTCGTCCAGCACCGACTGCTGGGACCGCGACTGGATGATCCTCCCCTGGTGGGCGGTGATCGAGCAAAACGTGCAGCCGCCAAAGCAGCCCCGCATCAAAGTCACCGAGTCCTTGACGACCTCGTACGCCGGGATCTTCTGGCCTTTGTAGCTGGGGTGGGGCCGGCGGGTGTACGGCAGCCCGTAAATCCGGTCCATATCCTGCTGGTCGATCGGCAAGGGCGGGGCGTTGCACACCACAGCCTGCCGGTCGTGAAACTGGACGAGTCGCTTGGCATTGAGCGGGTTGGTCTCCTGGTGAATGATCTTGGTCGCCCGGGCGAATTGCTGTTTGTTGGCTTTGACTTCTTCATAGGAGGGAAGGACGATCGCATCAGGCGGGATCGCCTGTGATTCGCTGGCACCCATCGCGTACGCGACGCCCCTCATGTCTCGCAAATCCTTGACAGTCTCGCCGGCGGCGAGCCGCCGGGCGATCGTCATGATCTGGTGCTCGCCCATCCCAAAGACAACGAGATCGGCCTTGGCGTCCAGCATGATGGCGCGGCGGACCGTGTCGCTCCAGTAGTCGTAATGGGCCAGACGACGGAGCGAGGCCTCGACGCCGCCGGCGATGACCGGCACGCCGGGAAACGCCTCCCGTGCTCGCTGGCAATAGGGAATGGTCGCCCGGTCGGGGCGGAGGCCGATCTGGCCGCCGGGTGAGTACGCGTCGTCGTTGCGGACCTTCTTGCTGGCCGTGTAATGGTTGATCATGCTGTCCATGTTGCCGGCACTGATCCCGAAGAACAGCCGGGGCCGGCCGAACTGCCGCCAAGGTAGGGCGCTCGCGCCAGTCGGGCTGGCTCAACACGGCGACGCGGAAGCCGGCGGCCTCGAGCACCCGGCTCAAGATCCCCATCGCAAACGCAGGGTGGTCGACGTACGCATCACCGGTGACGAAAACGACGTCGACAGAGTCCCACCCGCGGGCGTCCATCTCGGCGCGGCTTGCCGGCAGATGCGAACGCTCGACCTGCACGATCGACAACGCCGGCAACATGGTCGGTGCCAGGTTGGATACGGGAGCGATGTTCGCGCACGACACGGGCATTCAAAACCTCTTCGACAACCGAGACTTTTCCGGCTCGCTGGTTTGAGGCGGTCACCTCCCTTGATTCTAGCATGACCAGTCTCGTGCAGCGAGCGTTACGCCACGGTCGGCCCGTCCCCACGTCCACGCGCAATCGCACGCACAGTGCAACAACCCAATCAGGCGGGCCGTATTGGCTTACCGGACCTGCTCGGGCTCTTGACGAGTCACTCTGAACGATCGTAGCGTTCATCACGTGACTGGGAGTGTTGGGGACAGACGGTTGCACCATGATTGACAGCTCGCTCATGGGATGCTGTTTCTATGCGTGATGCTCAGCAGACTCGGGGCTTGCCGACCTTCGGCCCCTTCTATGAAATGTGCAAAAAAGCATTTCGCGATATTTCCGTGGTCGCGTCCGTGGTATCTGCGACCGCCTTCTTGATCGCGCTTTTCGTCGGGCGCGCCAATGCCGATCCCCGTATCCTCACGTGGTTTGCCGTCGTTCTTTCGCTCAGCACTTATGAACTGCTGCTGACGGCGGCCCCGTCTGTTCACCGATCAAAGGCCGTTGCGGCCGTTATCCTCTATGTCGGGACGTTGATCTGCATTTCCCTCATTTGCTTGATGTTATGGATCATGTGGCTTGTCAACGTCACGAGCGTTCTGGCATGCACAGCGTTGATCGTTTGCATAATCGTCTTACAAAACATCATTCACTGGTGCGAGGATTGGCCGACCGGCCGGATCAAACTGGATGAAGGAGAATTGAACGATCTCGACCCGTGCCCAGAGATTGTCAGCGCGAACGCCGACGAGCAATTCTCCTATGAGAATGAGTGGTACGCTTGCTTGAGCAATCACTTAGCATCGTACACCGCTCAATTGGAGCAGAACATCGCAGTCCAGGCGGAGGCAATTCGCGAACTCTCAAGAGGTACTGATCTCGAAGGCGCGATCGCCGACGAGGACGTGCGGGACGAATCCCACCATGACCGAATGAGGAATCTCTTTCTTGGGATTGAAGAGAAGGTGGACGACCCGAAGCTGGCGAGAAAACTGCGAGCTCTTTATCGTGAATACCTTCTCGACCTGGAGAAGCTGGCGCTCGCAGATCTACGAGCGGCCCGCCTGAATGTCTTGAGGAAAACGTCGGACCGCTGCTTCGGTTACGGCTCGAAAGCTCGTTCTTCAAGGTGATCGCCATGCGACCGGCGACGGGGAACCGCCGATATTGTTCCGCACCGTAGCGGAACGCAACGCCGCAACAGAAATCGCTGGTTCTCGAAGGTCTGCACCTCCTGATTCTCTCCCTGAGGCAGTCTCATCCCCGTTTCAGTCCCCTCAAATTTCGGCTTGCGATTCACTTCCGGCGGACGATCTTGGCAAAAGATGCCATACGCAATAGAATAGTCCACAGGAGAACCGTCCCGATGACGACGATGAATATTTCCGTTCCCGATGAGATGAAGGCCTTCGTCGAAGCCCAGATGGCCCAGGAGGGCTACGCCTCGGCGAGTGAGTATCTACGCGCCCTGATCCGCGACGCCCAGAAAAGGCGGGCCAAACGCGAACTGGAAGCCAAATTTCGCGAGGCAATGGAAAGCGGCCCGGCGACTCCGATGACGCGGAGGGAGTGGGCCGCGTTGCGCCGAGGCGGTCGAGGGACTCGCAGGAGAAACGATCCGCCGGTGAGTAAAATCGTTCGACGACCATCGGCGAATCGTGACCTTGTGGCGATTTTTCGCCACTACGCACGCGAGGCAGGCATGCGGTTCGCCGATCGCTTCTTCGCCGAGGCTGAACGGACCTTCGCGCGTCTGGCCAGCAATCCCGGCATGGGCACCCGTTATGAGCCGGATGAACCGCTCTACGCCGACCTGCGTTACTTTCCCGTCTCGCGGTTCCGCAAATATCTGGTCTTCTACCGGCCCGGCCCGGACAGTATCGAGGTCCTGCGTGTACTGCACGGAGCGCGCGACATCCCTGGGATCTTGGCCGAGGAATTGAGCGTGGGTGCCGACGCTGCCGACGAAGAGGACGAGGAGCCAACCGCGTCCTGAAAGTCCTTGGCCGTAAACGTCTGCGCATCGCCGAGGAGCCCCGCAGGCAGGCCAGCACCGCCGAGCCCGGCTTTCTTCTTTTACTATCCAGCGGCCCACTCACGAGCAAACCCAACGGGTTCCACCGTTTCACTCCCTTTTCCCCACCAGTTGTGGTTGCTTGGCGGCCGGGCTGAAGCCGACGTTTGATTCGGAATCGAACAGCAACTGGTCCCCGGAAAACTTCAAACGCAGCGTGACGATGAACGGCGTTTCATAGAAGCAGATCTTGGCCGTGAACGAATCGTCGGTGGTCCATCCGCCGCTGACTGCCACGGGTTGCACTGGGAGCGAGCCATATCCCAGCCGCCCTTTCTTCCACGTACCGTGCCCGCAAGCGATCCGCTGGAGGTCGCCATGGAATGTCGCCAGCAGGGTCACGACGTCGTCCTTGGAACCGCTTTGAAGTGCGATCGCTTCGAGCTTCCGTTCGTTGGCGGGAAACACATAACGCCTGGTCGAGACGCTTTCCGGCGAGCCCGCGCTGGCACCGGCCTGGGGACGCAGCGAGAGATTTGCCAGGGTGTGCTCGAGCTTCTGGCGGGAATCGTCATCGCTGGCCAGGGCGCCGGCTTCATGGCCGGGAGAAGTTTGTCCCAGACGAGGTCCAGGACGGACTGCATGCTCTTGACGCCGCTCGTGATGGCGATGACGGCGTCTTGCTCGGGCATGACGACGCAGAATTGCCCGAATGCGCCGTCGCCGCGGTAGGCGCCGTGGCGGCAGCGCCAGAACTGGTAGCCGTAGCCTTGCTCCCAATCACTCCTGGGATTGCTCCCGTTTGACGTCTGCCGCGCGGTGGCCGCTTCCACCCACGCTTCCGGAATCAACGGCTTGCCGTTCCATTTGCCTTTTTGCAGGTAAAGCTGGCCGAACCGCGCGATGTCCTCGGTGCGGATGCTCAAGCCATATCCCCCGGTCGAGATGCCTTGCGGGCTCGTCTCCCACGTCGGGTGTTCGATGCCCAGGGGATCGAACAGCCGCGGCCGCAGGTAATCGAGCAGGTTCATGCCGGTGGCCTTCTGAACAATGGCTGAGAGCATGTACGTGGCCGATGTGTTGTACAGAAAATGCGTACCCGGCTTGTCGGGAACCGGGCGAGACAGGAAGACCTTGGTCCACACCTGGTCCGGCTTGCGCGGCGGCTCCGTGCGATGCCCCGTCGACATCCGCAGCAAGTCGCTGACTCGCATCGCCTTCAAATTGTTGCTCGGCGAGGGCGGTGCATCCTCGGGAAAGAACTTGAGCACTTGGTCGTCGAGGCTCAGCTTGCCTTCCGCGATGGCCAGTCCCACCGCCGTGGAGGTGAAACTCTTGCTCAGGGAATAGAGCGAGTGGGGGGACTGAGCAGCGTACGGCGCCCACCAGCCCTCGGCGACCACGTATCCATGGCGCACCAGCATGAAGCTGTTCATCGTCTCGAGACTCTTGTCGGCGGCTTCGATGAAACGGAGGATTGCCGGTGACGAGATACCCTGCATCTCAGGGCTGCTGCGCGGCAACGATTGTTCCGCGGCGATCGAGACGGAACTGGTCCCGATGACAAGCGCCAGGAAAGAAGCAGGGCCCAATAGCAGAGAAAGCGTTTTCATGAGCGCACCTTCGTATGATCAATGAATTGGGGCCAGGTTGTGTTTCCATGCCCTTGAATCATCGTCGATCACCGGGCGGTAGGCAACCAGGCGGCGAGCGGACGAAGTCTGGTCGTCGTCCGGTATGTCCCCTTTCGCTCCGCGAAAGTCCCAACATTGCCGCCTTTCGCTCCGCGAAAGTCCCAACATTGCCGCCTTTCGCTCCGCGAAAGTCCCAACATTGCCGCCTTTCGCTCCGCGAAAGTCCCACATTGTCGCCTTTCGCTCCGCGAAAGTCCCCCTTTTCCACGAGCGCACGGCGGCAGCAATAAACTTGGAACTAGGTCTGACCCCGTTCGCCGTCGCCGCGACCCCGCGTCCGCCGCGACTCCGCCGCCCATCTGCCCCCAAATCCGCCGTTGAATTGAATCAAGACCGCCGGAACAGCCGGGCCAAACGCGGCGGACAGGTCGCGACCGCGGCCATCTTGATGCACAGACGCGGGTCAGCCAGGATCGTTGCGATCAAGCCGGGCGAGAACCTCAGCCCCCGATAAAGCGCCTGCGCACCAGCTCCGTGCGGCCCGCAGCGACCGCGTCGTCGGCCCGGGCCAGGAACGCTCGTGCCAGCCCTCGGCGCACGGTACCCCGCAGATCGCCGAGGTCCGGTCGATCCTTCCAGTCGACCGCCACGAGCTCCTCCAGCAGCCGAGCCGTCTCGTCCAGGTCGGCCGTGCCGGCGAGGAACCGGCTAGTCTCACTGCCGCGATGCCACCGGATCAGCACCGTCGGTCGCGTTAGCCACGCAACCTTCCATTTCCTCGAAATACGCAGCCAGCAGTCCCAGTCCAACACGTATCGGTACCGCGGATCGAACCCCCCTGCCCCGGCATGCGCCGCCGCTCGAAGCGTTACCGCCGAACACCGCAGCGGATTCCCGCCAGCCATAGAGCCCGCGAGCGCACCGGCGCCGAACACGCGGTCGACCGGGCCTAGCCCCCCTCGTCCGACGATCGATTCCGGGATCGACCCGCCCCGCTCGTCGATGACCGTCGAGGCACTGGCCGCCAGCCCCACCGCATCGTCTGACACGAGAACCTTCTGGTGCGCCGCCAGATGGCCCGCGGTCATCACGTCGTCCTGGTGGAATACCGCCACAAACGGCGTGCCCGCCAGAGAGACACTTCGGTTCCAGTTGCCGGCAAGGCCAAGCCGCTCGGAATTGACCGAGACCCGCATGCGATCGCCTGCCACGGCGCGAACCACGTCCAGAGTGTCGTCGTCGGATCGGTCGTCGGAAACGACCAGGTCGAACGAGATGCCCTCCTGGCTCAAAATGCTCTTGAGCGCCTCGGCAACATGGGCGGCCCCGTTGCACGTCGGGATCGCGACGGTCAACAGCCCGCCGGGTTGTGAGGCCTCGACACCCAAAGTGACCTCAGCCCGGGCCGGGCTGGCCCAAGAACCGCAAGGATTCCCAGGTAAAGAGTCCCGAGGAATGGCCGTCATTCCAGGCAAGCTGGACGGCATAGGTGCCGATGTTGTCCATGCCCACGAGCTTCAGGTCGGGACGGATCGAGGCCGGATCGAGCACCCGTTCGCCGGTCCATTCGTTCCGGCACACCGCACAGGGGCACTCCGCGCAAGAGCTTGTACGCCAATCGATCAACGCGGCCCTCGGGCCAGGAGACCTCGAGGACCTGTTCGGCTTGCAGAGCCCGGATATTGATGGGCGGATCGCTCATCCCCGTGGGTCGGCACTGGCGACCTTGGACTTTTTCTCGAGCAACTCGGGGATGATCGTCTCCAGCTTGCCCCGGGCCTCGACGGAAAACAGCTTGCCCTCGGCGTCGACCACGAACACACAGGGAATTGCGTCGACTTTCCACGATTTCGCGAAGTCGCTGCCCGGGTAAAACTGGGGCCAGCCGATCTCGTTTTCCTTGACGAACTTCTTGAGGTTGTCGAGGCCGCCTTCCTCTTTGGACACATCGAGGCTCACGCCGATGAACTCGACCCCCTTGTCGTGATACTTGGCGTACAGCTCTTTCATCTTGGGCATTTCTTCGACGCAAGGCCCGCACCACGTCGCCCAGAAGTCGATGACGACAACCTGTCCCTTGAGCTTCTTCATCGAGATCGACGACCCGCTGATCGAGTCGGTGAAGGTGAGGTGAAATGGCTTGCCGACGGCTGCCGACGGGTCGTCGTGGCCTCGGAGCATCTGACCGAGCTCAGAGTCCGGGAAGTCCTTGTCGAGCCGTTCTTGCAGAGCCGTCTTTTTCTTGTCGTCGCGACAAACCCCAACGGCCTCGGCCAGCAAGTTCCCGGCGCGTGGGTCCTTGGGCGCCACCGTGAGAAACGCCTCGACCCCCGACACGTCCGGGTATTTCTTCGAGCTGACCGGATGCAGCTTCAGGACCGCCCTGAGATGGGCGCCTTCGATCTTGAGGTGCTGGTCGCTCGTCTTGGCGATGACCTTGTCAAGCTCGATCAGTAGCTCAGCGTACCGGCTCGGCTCGGGATTGGTCCCGAGGGTCTTCCACCGCTCTTCCATGAGCGCGGGAATGCGGTTGTGGTTCGGAGCAACCTTGTACAGCGCTGCGATCAGCCTGGCCCGTTTCAGCTCGGCGTCGCGAGCCTTGGCATGGTGTGCCTTGACCGCCGACTTATCGTCTTTCTTGTTCGAATCGAGCGCCGGCACCTTGACGGCGTCGATCTCCTTGAGCAACTGGTCGGCCGTGCGATCGGCGCCCAGAGCCCCGGAGGTCGACACCAGCCAACCTGCCAGCACGACCGCGATGCTGACGACTCTCATGATTGTGTACCTCGCAATGGACGTCCCCTGGACCTCGGCTGCCCGTGCGGCCTCACGCAGAGTGCCCACGGGCTCCCCCGTGTTGAGCCGAAATCTCGATCCCTCAGAAGCCAACATGTTACTATCGGACCGTCCGATTTGCCAGGGGCCGCTTTCCGTGGATGCCGGCCAGGGCGGCTCGGTGCCGTTGGCTGATGGCGGTTTCAATTCTTGTTTCTCAGCGGATCCACCAGACGCTCCACCGTCTTGTTCAACTGTTCGAGCGCCTTCGCACTCTGCTTGTACTCCATCACGGCTTTCCGCAGCTCCCTGAGCTCGGCATCGAGGGCGTCCAGCCGCTTGGATATCGCCGTGCCGGCATCGAGGGGAGCGACCGGTTGGGCAGCCGGGTTACCCTGCAACTGATACACGCCGGTCCACATCGGATCGTACGGTTGGTTCGGAACGGTCAGAAGATTGCCTGCGCCCGGGATGGGCTGCGTGAGCAAGGGAGGAGTCATCGTGGGATAAGAAACAACGCCTCCTGGTTGAATGAAGGTGTAAGCGAATGATTGACCGTCCTGCGGCGGGTTCGTCGAAGAAGAGGCCGGGTGCTTGCGTCGCTCGGGAGTCATGGTGAGGAGTATGGGACCCTTGCCGTTACGGACCAGACGCAGAACGATCGGCTTTTCCCCCTTGGACTCGACGTACGAAGCCAGTTTGGCAGGTTCGGTCAGCGGCTCGCCATCGACGTCCAGTAGGATGTCGTGACGCTGGACGCCGGCACGGGCCGCCGGTGAAGACTCGCCAACCCCGGTTACGATCCGGCCGTGCGGAGGGAGCTTGAGCTGGGCCCGGAGCGCGGGTTCGACGGCGGTGACAGTGACGCCGATCCAGAATTCCCGCGGAGGCGCCTTGATCGCGACACGATGCAGCGTGACGTCAACCTTCGGCTGAACCTGGATCGTCTGGAGCACGCCGTCTCGCAACAGGGTCAAGCTGACCGGCGTTTCACCATACTCCTTCAGACGATTGAAGAAACTCTCGGGCGTGGAGAGAGCGAAGAAGCTTCCGGAATGAGCGGCATCCCGCTCACCGAGCTTGATCAGAATGTCGTTCTGACGGATGCCTGCCTCGGCAGCGGAGGAATTCGGGTCGATCGCGGTCACCACCAGCCCCTCGCCGTCGGGGAGACCCAGGTGCGCCCGCAGGGGTTCGTCAACGGGGGCCAGGCTCAAGGGGATCCTCGACGCATAGGCCTTCCACTGGAGAAAATCATTCCCAGGTACGCCCGCCGGCCAGTAAGTGACATTTCCAAATTGATTCTGTCGAATTCCGGGGCCGGCCGCGGACTGCTGGGACGAGTTTGAATTCTGATTCGGCGCGATGTTGGCGTCCTGGCCCGACTTCGCTCCAGAATGGGACTGCGTCGACTGGGACTGCCGTTGCTGGGAATTGCTGGATTTCTGGTCTTGTTGATTCGCGTTCGCCGTGTTCGCGGCGGTACCGGCGGTGCCTTCCTGTGAATTGGGTTGCGCACCGTTCTTCGCGGAGGGATTCTGGTTCGCTTGCCCAGGCTGATTCTGAGTCTGACTCTGATTCTGAGTCTGATCCGGGTCTTTCTGGGCCAGCACTCTTGGGGCCAAGCACCAGGTCAAGGCGAACGTGGCCGCAACAAGCCAGGTACGGCGGGGAATCATGATCGATCTCCTTTCAGGGGAATGGCAACAAACCGTAGGTCAGGCTTTCCAGCCTGACTCCAATGGCTCAGTGCCGATGAGGGGACGTCAGGCTGGAAAGCCTGACCTACGAACAAACCGTCAGGCTGGAAAGCCTGACCTACGAACAAACCGTCAGGCTGGAAAGCCTGACCTACGAACAAACCGTCAGGCTGGAAAGCTTGACCTACGAACAAACCGTCAGGCTGGAAAGCCTGACCTACGAACAAACCGTCAGGCTGGAAAGCCTGACCTACGAACAAACCGTCAGGCTGGAAAGCCTGACCTACGAACAAACCGTCAGGCTGGAAAGCCTGACCTACGAACAAACCGTCAGGCTGGAAAGCCTGACCTACAACGGCTCATTGCCGGTGTACTGGATCTGGACTTCGTCAACGGGAATCGCCAGGCGCCGGCCATCGGGCAGGACGGTGGTCAAGAGCCTCCGGTGCTGCTCGACTTGATAGCCGTGCCGCTGGAAAACGACCTGACCGAGTTCAGACACGGGAGGGGGCTGATGCCTCAGCCAATCCTCCGTGACACCGGGTCCGGCCAGGATCGGCACCTCGGCCGGGGCGTTCTCGGGACCGATACGCAGCCGCGCCACGGCCCGCACCGCCGGGCGCGATCCGGAGCGACCGGCACACTGTCCGGCAGAACGACGGCCGTGGCCGATGGATAGGGCGTACTGCTGTTCTCGGCCTCCTCGAAGGCCCGTGGCTCCTGGGAAACCTCGGCAGCCGGCGCCTGGACGATGACGGGGCCCGGGTCGCGATGATTCGGCCTGCCACGGCTGAACCAGCCCAGCGAAAACGAAGCGGCCACGATTCCCGCGGCGACTGCGTATCGCAGCCACCGCGATTGAGCCGGCTTCGCCGAGACCGCGCGCCCGGTGAATCGGATGGCCGGTTCCGGGGCCGCCGGCTTGCTCCGCTCTTCGAGAGCCCGGAATGAGTCGCTCCAGGCCTGGGCTTCCAGAAATGCCAGGGCGCAGCGCTTCCAGCCGTCGGGTTCACAGTCGAGCCGAAGGGCGGCATCTCGGAGCTGCGCGGGTGTGAGGACTCCGTCGACGATCTGGTCGAAAAAGACGTCATCGAGCGGAGACGATCTGTCAGGAACATTCATCGTGGGATGCCTCGAATTCGTCAGAGAGGCCAGCCAGCAGGGCGCGGAGCCGGCGGCGGGCGCGATGGAGCCGGGTCTCGATGGTCGCAACGGTGACACCGAGCCGCTGGGCCAGCTCGCGCACACCAAGGCCCTCGGCGTGCTTCATGATCAAGAGCTGGGCGTCGCGCGGCGGCAGCCGGCGCAATGCCTCCTGCACGAGCTGCTGACGTTCCTCCCGCACCAGCCAGCCAAGCGGAGAGGGCGACCCGTCGAACTCGCTGGCCCCCTTTCGGAATGCATACCGGTCGACCAGATGGCGCTGGCGGCCCGTCTTGCGGCGGTAGAGCAGCACGTAGCGAACCGCCAGGCGATAAAGCCAGACCGTCGCGCTCGCGGGATTCTCCAGCGGGGAGCGCTGAGCCACGGCCGCCAGCGCAACTTCCTGCATGACCTCGTCGACCGCCTGCGGCTCACCCAGCCGCGCCGCGATCACCCGCCGCAGCCAACCATGGTGCGCGGCCAGGGTCGCGCCCCAGTCAAGTGGGCTGGCTTGATCGGGCTCAGGAGTGGGAAAGGGCCTTCGCTCGCTCATGGATCACACAGAGAGAGTTGCCGCCCTCCGGCAAATCCTGACAAGAATGTCGGGGCCGTGACGGGATCCCTCGCTGTATTCTTCTGTTGATGACGACCTTGCGGCAAGCGAACGCGGAGCCGGCGGCCCGGCGGAAGACGAGGAATGATCCGATGCCCGAGGCGTGTTTCGAATAGACCCGGAGGAGCGGGATCGTGAAGCCCAGGGCGTCAGCCCTGGGAGACAAATGGCGAGCGAGATTCATCCCCCTGCGGGCCTGGGCGACGCGACCAAACCCGAGACTCAGTCTCGGGTTTGGTCGCGTCGCCCAGGCCAGGGGAAAGCCAGGGGAAAGCCGGAGCGAACGAGAATCGAGTGGTTCCGTGAGACCCAGGGCTGACGCCCTCGGCTTTACGATGCCGCCGCATTCGCGGCTAAGAATTGGTGTCAGTTCTTCTTTTGTCCAAAAAACGAACTGACACCAATTATCCGAACAGCCGGGTGACCGGCCTCCCGGCGGCGATGGGGAGGGGACGACCCAAGGTATCGTAGACCTGGGTGGACGGGTCGATGCCGAGCGCCCAGAACATGGTCGCGGCGATGTCGTCGGGGCTCACCGGATCGCTGGCGGGATAGGCACCAATCCGGTCGCTCGATCCGTAGATCGCGCCGGGGGTGACCCCGCCGCCGGCCAGAAGAACCGTGTAACAATCTGGCCAGTGGCCCCGCCCGTCGGGGCCGAATTGCTTGGTGTTCTGGACCTTGGGTGTCCGGCCGAATTCACCCATCCAGACGACCAGGGTCTCGTCCAAGAGCCCCCGGCACTCGAGGTCCTGGATCAAGGTCGGCACGGCCAGGTCCGTGGTCGGCAGCAGCCGCTTCTTGAGCTGGTTGAAATTATCGCCGTGGGTGTCCCAACCGCCATTGCCTTTGCCGCCGATCGAGGCCGAGTAATAGACCGACACGAACCGAACCCCCGCCTCGACGAGTCGGCGCGCAGGAGGCAGCTCTGGCCATACGTCGTCCGGCCGTACCGATCGCGGAGCTGGTCTGGCTCCTCCGAGACGTCGAACGCCCGCTTGACCTTGGGCGATCCGAGCATGGTCAAGGCTCGATCGTAGTAGGCGTCAAACGCCCGCGCAACTTCGTAGACCCGCGACGAGAGCTCGTTCTGCTGGTCGATGATCTGTTGCAAGACGCGCCGATCCTCGAGCCGCGCCAGAGGCGTGTTCGACGGCAGGCTCAGTTCGGGGAGCCGGAAGTCCGAACGGTTCGGGTCCCTCGCGAGGAAGAACGGGTCGAACGCCTTGCCCAGGAAGCTCGCCTGCTGCCCGGGGGTGACGCTGCCGTCGCGCAGGATGTGCGGATACGACACAAACGAAGGCACCGCCTTGTCATCGGCAGGCTTGAGCTTGGCCACCGTGCTCCCGTAGGCCGGATACAGCTCCTGGGTGTCGCGGAGGCGGATGTCGTCAACCGGCGGCGCATGACCGGTCAGGCTGTAATAGGTGGCCGAGTTGTGGTTCTTCATCCGATGATTGACCGAGCGAATCTGGGCGAACCGGTCGATCACGGTGGCGAAGCGCGGGAGATGCTCGGTCACCGACAACCCCGGCTGGCCGGTCGCAATCGGCTGGAACTCGCCGCGAATCCCCTCAGGCGCCCGGGCTTCATGTCAAAGGTATCCAGGTGCGACGGCCCGCCGAACTGATGGAGCAAAATGATGTGCTTGGCGCGTGCCGTGGAAGTCTGTTGCGCTTCGGCTCTCAAGAGCGCCGGCAGGCCCAGGCCCGCGACCCCGGCGGTCCCAGCCTGGAGCAAAAGGCGGCGCGAAAGCCCGCCAGCCGTCAGGAACTCAGGGCAACCTCGCGACATGTGCGTGGCCTCCAGGAGATCGGTCAACTCGAGCACCGTACCCCGATCGGTCAGTGTCTCAAGAGAAACTCTTTGCTGTTGAGCAGTGCCCAGACGACGTCTTCCCACGCCTTGCGGCGGTCGCGCGACCGACCGATATGGGCCGAAATCGCAGCGACTTCCGCCTCGGTGGGCATGCGGCAAAGGGCGGCGAGATAGAACTCGTTCCGGATGTCGACGTCCGACACTCCAGCCGCCAACCGCCTGCCAATCCGGTTCGAGCTGAACTCCAGCTTCCGCCGGACCGTTTCGCCGTTGATCATCTGGAACGCCTGGGCCAGCGTCGTCGACTCGGAGCGCTCGCACTCGCAGGTCAACAGGCGATCGGGCTTGCCGAACGATTTCAAGAAAGTGCTGGTGATCGCCGGACCGGGAAGCTGCGCTGCCCGCAAGAAAGCCGGAGCCCGCGGGAACTGCTCCGGAACCTCGAGAACCTGGCTGACCGAATCGAGCAGCACCTCGGCCGGCAGCAGTTTCACCAGAGCGTGGGAGAAGTTGGCCACGTCGTCGGCATTGGTCGTATCCGGGGCGGCGCTCAACTGGTAAACCTGGGACTTCATGATCCACGCCACGAACGGCTTGAGCCGCATCCCTTCGCGTTCCAAGCGGGCCGCCAGGAGATCCAGAAGCGCCGGGTTCGTCGGCGGGTTCGAGTCTCGGAAGTCATCCACCGGATCGACGATGCCTCTGCCGAAAATGTGAAACCAGACCCGGTTGGCCAGGTTGCGGCTGAACTGAAGGTTGCCGCGAGTCAGCCAGCCGGCCAGTCGCTCGAGCGCGTTCTGATTTTCGGTGCCCGCCGGCGAGCCGGCACCGGCCTGCCCGAGAAACGTGGGATTGAGTACCACACCGGTGCGGGGCTGGACGATCCGGGCCGGCCCGGCCAGGTAAATGATCTCGTCGCCGTTGATCTCATGGGTGTCGAGCCGGTCCTTGCGAACGTTGTTGGGCTCCTTGCGAGCGATGTTGGCGAAGCAAGCGGCCAGGCCGAAATAGTCGTCCTGAGTCCAGACGTCGAAGGGATGGTTATGGCACCGCGCGCACTGGAGACGGATGCCCAGGAAGACCTGGCTGACGCTCTCGGCGGCGGTCATCGGGTCGCGGTTGGTCCGGTAGAAGCTGGCCGGGGGGTTCCGCCACGTCGAGCCCAGGCCGGTGACGATTCGCCGCACCATCTCGCTCAGGGGAGCGTCCGCGGCGATCTGGTCGCGCAGCCACCGCTCCAAGACCCACGCCCCCTTCTCGCCCATCGTCTTCTCTTCGTTCCGGAGCACATCGGCCCATTTGAGCGCCCAGAAGTCGGCAAACTCGGCGCGATCGACCAGTTGATCGATCAACTTGTCTCGCTTCCCCGGCGCAGTGTCCTCGAGAAACGACCGCGTTTCCGCCGGATCCGGCAGCCGGCCGATCGCGTCCAGATACGCTCGCCGGAGGAAAACGGCATCGCCGCACGGCGGCGACGGATTGATCCGCACGGCCTTGAGCTTGGCGAAGACCAGGTCGTCGATCACGCCATGCGAAGGGACAGCACGCCACGTGAAGCCGGGCCGATCGGCCAGAAACGCAAGCCGGCTGGTTGCTCGCCCGTTCATGTATCGAACGGCGACTGCAGTCTCGCAGCTCCTTCGTGCACGAACCAGGCCGTCGGCAGTCACCTCGACCCGCGTGGGGTCGTCCACGTCGAATGACGCCTGGCGCGTCACGTCGCGAGTCGTCCCGTCATCAAACTCGGCCGTCACCACGAGCTGCTGCTCGAACGAGCCGGGGCTCGAGATCCGCTCAACCGGAAACACCCGGAGGGCCGACAGGCGCGGTGCGACCGCGCCGTCGTCGATGGCACCCGCGGCGATCCACGAAAGCAGCAGGCGGGCCTCGATGGAATCGCGCACGAATCGCCGGCCGCCTTCATGTGCGATCGTGCCGGTCGGCTTGAGAACGATCAAGCTGTTTTCGGGCGCAATCCGGCTCAGCCGCCGTCCCCAGCCGTCATGCGTCAGCGACGCGTGATCGAACACCGGATCGCCGCCGCGCAAGCTGAGCCGAAAGCCGCCCTTGCCGTTCAGGTTGCCGTGGCAGGCCCCCATGTTGCACCCCGCCTTGGACAAAAGCGGGACGACGTCGGTCCGGAATCCGGCCGGCCGGGACCATTCCGTGCGCTCGACCAGGAGCGGGGCCACCGCCCTTTGATCCCCGCAGCTCACCTGCACCTGGGCGGCTCCGCCGGCCCTCGGAAGGACGACGCCTCCCGAGGTAACCTCGGCGATTCCCATCGGCTCGACCTGGAATCGGCACTGGCGAGTGACGTCGCGCACCAACCCGTCGTCGAGCACTTGCGTCACCGCAAGCTGCTGACGGGCGCCCTGGCCGACCAGTACCACCGAGCCGGGCTCGATCCGGAGGCACTTCTCCGGCGTCCCGGCACGTCCCACCTGCGGCATCAAGATGACCAGGAGACATGCTGCCAGACAGCCGGCGGCCAGTGACGATCGAGGCTTGACCTGTGGAACAGGGAAGACCCGGGGCGGGACCGATGTCGAGTCCGGCAGTTCGGGTGGAGACAGGATCGGTGCGTACCGTTCGCTAGGGCGGCCCGTCCGGGACACATCGCCTCCTTACCCATTCTGCTGGAACCTCACCATGCAGAAGCCCTTTCTGGTTGCATCGGTCCAGAAGGTCTGCAAAATCAGAGGAATGTTAAACCTAAAGTTAACCTCGATCAAACGGCGTCGTCAAGGGATTGGCCGGCGTCGCCATGAGCCGGCGGTCCCCGGCTTGCGTTCGGGGCGGACCGTCATCCAAGCTCTTATCTGGCAATGAATTAAGCTGTCGAAGCGCGTAGAACAGAATGAATTCCGTTCTACGAGAACGTGCGGCGCCGCCGTCCCTTGCGGTTACTTGATCTCGTCGGTGGAGACGGTCTCGCCGCCGTTGCGGGTCATGATCTTGTTGAGCACGAGCTTGTTGATCTGCTGGGTCACCGGCCGGACGTGGCCGTCGCAGAAAGCGAAATTGACCTGGTTGGGGTGCTTGCTCATCCAGTAGGTGTAATAGTTCCGCCCGTTGTACAGGATGGGCTTGTTGATGGTCCGGTCGATGTTGGTCCGGACACAGCAACTTGTCGCCTGCGACCAGACGCCGGTAGGCGCAGATGCTCTCGCCGATAGATCACCGTCGTGGACGTGCCGTCGGTGATGTCCGCCATGTTCACTGCCGAGTTCTGGTACATAAGGCCGTTGTCGTAGACGAGGCAGAACGGATTGGTGGGATCGAGGGTCTGGCAGTTCGAAGAGCTGCTGGGGAGCACCATGCCGGCGGCCATGTTTCCGCGGTAATCGGACGGCCCAAGCTGGGAGACAATCGAGCTGCCGGTGCCCGTCGCGACGGTCACCGGCCGGCGGTTGGACGGGCAGACAAGCCCGTCGATCGTGCGGCGGATCGCGGTCGCGTTGTCGGGCCATGGTCGGAGCAAGGTTGAAATTGATCTCGTTGAAGAGGTTGTTCTGCTCCATCTTGACGAAAAGCCCGACCATGCCGCTCCACATGTAGTTCTGGTATTGCGTCATGACCGTGGCACAGTTGATGTCGCCGCTGGTCAGGTTGCCGTTGGCATCGTAGGTCGGCGCATAGCAATACCAGCCCGCCGGGAAACGAGTTGAACGCATCGTGGTATTCCTGAGCGGCCAGCGCGAGCTGCTTCAGGTTGTTCTGGCATTTCGCCCGGTTGGCGGACTCGCGCGCCGACTGGACCGCCGGCATGATGAGGGCGACAAGAACCGCGATAATGGCGATGACCACGAGCAGCTCGATCAGAGTGAAGGCCGCTCGCGACCGTGACCTGTCAGAATTGGTGGCGCATCAGAGTTACCCTCGGAACGTCAGGCGATCGGACCAAGCGGCGGCTCGTCGTCTCTCTCCACTCATTAGATTACACGATTCGATCCATTGTTGCCATCGCGCTTGCTTGCTTTCTTGGATCGAATCACACCGTGGATTCCGAACGGCATGGCGCACCCGGCACATCGAAGGGGGCCACAATACGATTGTAGGAGACTCTTCCCCGCCAATCTAGTCTTCAGAAAGGATGAAGGATGAACCGGACAGTCCGCCTTCTTCCTTCAGCTTTCCGCTCGTGAGTGCGGCCTGGACGGCCCGGCCAAGCGCGGCCGTCGTTGCAGTTCCGCCCAGGTCGGGAGTTCGCGGCTCCGGCCGGAGCAAGACCTGGGCCACGGCGGCCCGGACGCGCTCGGCGGCGGCCGCCAGATCAACGTGGTCGAGCATCATGGCCACCGAAAGGATCGACGGCCAGCGGATTGGCGATCCCCTTGCCCGGCGATGTCGGGGGCCGATCCGTGCACCGGCTCGAACATGCTGGGGGCGGTCCGCTCCGGGTTCAAGTTGCCGGAAGCCGCCAGCCCCATCCCCCCCTGAAGCACGGCGCCCAAGTCGGTGATGATGTCGCCGAACATGTTGGTCGTCACGATCACGTCGAACCGCTCGGGGCTCGAGTCACCATCCGCATGCAGCAGGCGTCGACGTGCTGATAGTCGGTCTTGATATCGGGATAGTCGGCGGCAACTTCGGTGAACGCACGCATCCAGAGGTCGTGGGCGAAGGTCAGGACGTTGGTCTTGGCCACCAGCGTGACCTGCCGCGTCCGAAGCCTTGCTCGGCGATCCGCGGCGGACAGTCCGCGAAACGGCCCAGTCTGCGCCGCGGCGGCGAGCCAGGTCGAAGGCGAAGCGGATCGTGCGCTCGACCCCCGCCCGGGTGTTGATCGACGTCTGGATCGCGACTTCCTCGGCGTCCCCTTGCGCGTGAACCCGCCGGCGCCGACGTACAGGTCTTCGTTGTTCTCGCGGACGACGACCATGTCGACATCGTCGCGGCCCCTTGCCGCGGATCGGGCCGGTCGACCCCGGGATAGAGGCGGATCGGCCGCAGGTTGACATACTGGTGAAAGTCAAACCGGAGCCGCAGCAGGATCCCCTTCTCGAGGATCCCGGGAGCAACGTCGGGGTGGCCAACGGCACCCAGCAGGATCGCGTCGCACCGGGCAGCCGCTGGATCTCGGCGTCGGGCAGAACTTCGCCCGTCGCGGAGATAGCGCTCGCCCCCCAGGTCGAACGGCCTCGAGCTCGTAGTCGAAGCCCTCGAGCCGGGCGACGATCGCAAGCACCTCCAGGGCCTCGTGCCGTCACTTCGGGCCCGACGCCGTCGCCCGCGACGACGCCGAGCTTGATCAAAACATCCTCCCCGGCCGGCTACCGCTAAGAATCAAAAAGACACGGCCGAACCGTCCCGCTCGTCACCTGGCCGATCGTCGGTCGTAGTAAGAATACGTGATGACTCATCATATCGGACGCCGCCTCTCGCTCTCAAGCGTCCAGATCAGGCATGCGACCCGGTTAAAATGACACGACCGGCGAACCCGATGTAGCGATCGAGCCTCATGTGAAGAATATACGTTGACAAGCCGGTGGTTGCGAAACATACTTTCATGCACCGAAGCCAGTCGGCAGGACTCGATGCTGCAACCGCTCGTGGCTTCGGGCGAAGGGGTCTTGACCAAAGGGGGCGCCCGGGTTCGTTCGATGGGGCCATTGCAGCCGAGCATCGAATCCGGTCAAAGACGAATTCAGGGAGACGGCTGATGGCCAGTCCGGTCGAGAGCAACGCTCCTGGCAAGGACCCCAAGAGCTCTTCGGCGATCGACGAATCTCAGCTGGAGAAGTCGATCCTCCGCCGCGGCCTGGCCACGGCCGCCGAGATCGAAGCGTGCAAGACGCAGCGCAAGCAGCTCGCGCGCCAAGGACAACGAATCCGCCCAAGAGCTTGCTCGAGATCATGGTCGAGGCCAAGGTCCTGACCCGCAGCCAGGTGACCCGCCTCGTTCAGGAATCCGGCGAAGCCAACACGCAAGTTTCAGATCCCCGGCTACCAGATGCTCCAGAAGCTCGGCAAGGGCTCGATGGGGGTGGTCTACAAGGCCAAGCAGCTGAGCGTCGACCGGGTCGTGGCCATCAAGATCCTGCTCGAACCCCTGGCCCAGAACAGAGAATTCATCAAGCGGTTCGAGCGCGAGGCCATGATCGCCGCCAAGCTGTCGCATAACAACGTCGTCAATGCGATCGACGCCGGCCAGATCGACGGCCACTACTACTTCGTCATGGAGTACGTCGAGGGCCCGACCATCAAGGATTTCCTCGACAAGAACAAGCTATTCGACGAGAAGGAGGCCCTGCGGATCACCCTGGCGATCGCCGAGGCGCTCAAGCACGCAGCCCAGCGAGGGCCTGATCCACCGCGACATCAAGCCCGAAAACGTGATCCTGACCAAGCAGGGCGACGTCAAGCTGGCCGACCTCGGCCTCGCCCGCTTGACCGACGACGAGAAATGGGGTCTGTCCGAGGCCGGCATGGCGATCGGCACGCCTTATTACATCAGCCCCGAGCAGGTGCGCGGCCAGACCAATATCGACATCCGCGCCGACATCTACAGCCTGGGTGCGACGCTCTACCACATGGTGACCGGCAAGGTCCCCTACGGCGGCGAAACCCCCAACGACGTCATGCGCAAGCACGTCGATCCCAAGGTGCCGATCGTCCCGCCCGACCATCTCAATCCCAGGCTTTCCGGCGGGCTGGGCATGGTCGTCGAGACCATGATGGCCAAGAACCGGGAGCACCGCTACCAGACCCCCGACGACCTGATCCTCGACCTCAAGTGCCTGCAGCGCGGCGAGAGCCCGATGATCGCCGGCCAGAAGCCCGAGACCCTCCTTGCCCTGGCCGAGGGCGAGTCGGACAGAGCCGATCCGCGGGGCCAGCGAAGAGCAGCTGGTCGAGCTGGCCTCGTACGTCAACAACCGCAACAACATCATCGCCACGATCGCGATGCTCCTGGCCGTCTCGGTGATCACCAACCTGATCCTCTTCGTCGTGCGCTAAGGCAAGTGGCCAGCGCAAGAGCCGTGCCGCCGCCAGAAACAATGCATCCGCCGCCGGTGTGTTGTGACCGCATCAGTCCGGTGCCGTCTTTCGCCCCACCGAGCGCAGAAACTCCCTGGGCTGGACCTCCTCGCATCCAGCAACCTGACAAATGTCAAACACTAAGAGGGTAGCGAAGGAGGGGAGACGATCGAAACACGAACCCGGGGTCTGTCACCCGCGGCCGCGGCGATCGCTCAATCGAGCGATCGAACCAACCAACCAACCCGCGAGCGCGGTCAGTTCTTGCTGAAGTCGAAGGAACGGATCGCGTCTTTTCCCAGAGGATCTTTCACGAACTTGTCGATGGCAGGACGGGCAGAGATCGAACCGAAACCCCTTGTGCAGCGGGGTGGCGAGGTCTTCGGAGACGAAGGGCCTCGTCGCGCTGGAGGATCTTGAGCAACCGCCTCCATCGGATCATCGTCCAGATCATCCTCCTTGATTTCGGTCGGGTCAAAGCCGGGGATAGGCTTCAATCTTGACCACGTACCGGCTTTCGCCGGAACCGGTCAATTCCTTGCCGCAGAGATCGCACGTGAAGTGGACCATCAGCGATACATCCCTCAGTTGTGATGAGCCGGTGAACGAGTCCGGAAGATGCTATGACATCGATTCTAACTCGGGGGCTCGGGTCCGTCCAAGCCCCCTTCCTGTGGTTATTCCAGGAATCCAAAACAATCGAATTCCTGTCAACACCAGAATCACAAGAACCAGCCGAGCCGGCCGAGACCATAAGTCCGAACCGGACCTCCGCTGGATCGTACTTCAAGATCAACTCATGCTCGCCTGGTTGAATCTCGATGTTCATGAAAACCGCCCCATTTCTGCTGCAAAAACGACCGGTTCGCCGTCGAGAAGGGCCGTCCATCCGGGGTCCCAGGTCTCGCGTCACGACCAGGCTTCTCTGCGCCGTCGATTCGATTGTTAGACGAGCCAATCCATCGCTTTTCTGGACGGTCAAATCGCGTCCAGCGGCGACCCGGACGATCGCCCACGGCTCTGCCGTCGAGCCACGCGATCCACACGCGTCCCACCCGCTCGACCTGCTCGAATTCGCCCTCGGGCGGCGGCGACTCGCGGCGACGACCGCGCCCACTCCCGATTCGCTCAGACGGTGCCGCGCGCGACAGCACGCGGTCCCAGGTGATCTCGCTCCGGCTCGATCGGTCCGCTGCCGCGCCGGGGTAGAGCGGAGCAAACCACGCCAGGCTCGAGGCCAGCTCGACCGAATCATAATTGCGGACGTCGCCGAGGCCGAACCGCATGAGCACATTGGGCGGCAGTTCCTCGCCCATGCCCAGGACTCGGCTGCCGGGCGCGCAGGTCGCTGCGCAGCCGCGCGATCACCGGCGGCTCGTCTGCGGTGGACCTCCGGATCGATCGCCGGATTGAGACCCAAGCCCAAACGCTGCCAGGTCGAATAAGGTCAGTCCAAGCAAGAGCGGTTGGATCCATCCGGGAGAGCGCCGCTGCTGGTCCGGAGGAAGAGGGCGAGTGCCGCCAGGCCAACCAGCTCGGCGGCGACAATTCCGTGGCACCGCGGGAGAAAATCGAGAGCCTGCCGCACCTGACGGTCGGCCCGCCGGGCGAAAACGGCGGCGTCGCTTGCGGAGGTCGACCGTGCGGCCGCTTGATAATGGGCTAAGGCGCGGTCGCGGAGCCGAGGCTCGAACCGCCGGGACCGCCCACGCCGAGAGGCAAGAGTGCCATGGCGGCCGCGACCCAGACGCCGATCCAGCCGATCGTGACAGCCGGGGTGATCGCGACGGCCGTCAAGCCCGATGCCGCCCAGCAGCGTCAAGCCGAACGCGACCCAGAGCGTGAGCCGGCGGTTATCGGTGACATCAAGACCGGTAATGCGCGCAGCAGGTTGTCGACCGGCGGCCAGCGAAATGCACCCAGCCCCGCCAGACGCGGTGATCGCGGTCAGAAAGCGCGACGCGGAACGAGCGGCCGACGGGTGACGACCGCCAGCGGCGCCAGCCAGATCAAGGTCGCCAGCCCGGCGAACCCCGCCGCCGACTCGTTCAAATTGTGCACGCCCAATGCCCGCGCCAGGTTGGGGTGTCCTCGGCGCTGGCTGCCATAGGCATAAGGGACCGCCGTGCAAACCACGTCGAGCAGCCGGGGCCGCTCGATCACCCACCAGGCGGCGCTCGCGCTGGCGGTCGCCCCAGACCGAGCTCTTCGGCCAGATAGAACCCCAAGCGGCAGGATCTGAACGCTCGCCAGGCCCAGCCCGAGGCATGTGCCCAGCGTCCACGAGATCACGACCCGACGCGGTTCGCAAGCGGTTCGCTCGCCACAGACCCGGGCGACGGCATAGAAGCCACCGGCCAGGAGCACGTGGGCACTGGTCTGGATGTGGCCCCCCAGGACGATGAGCAGCGACGACGACCGCCAGCCAGCCGGCCGCTTCGGCCCCCGGGCCGGTGGAACACCCGGTCGGTCGCCAGGAACAGCCACGGCATCCAGATCGCCACCGAGGTGACCGGGAACAAGAGCCAGAGGACCAGAAACCCGCAGAACGGATAGACCAGTCCCGCGAACCAGCGCCCCCAGAACCGGAGTCCCCACGATCGCGCCAGCAGGAACATCCCCAGCCCCGCCGTCCACAGCCGGCACGCGGCGATCCAGGCGTAGGCGGCCGGAGTCGGCCCGAGGTAGGCCAGCACATGGAACGGATCGAAGACCGCACTCTGGCCGTTGGCCAGATGAGGCGCGCCGCAGCCGGCATGGCCGTTCCAGAGCGGCAACCGGCCGCTCCGGATCATCCGCCGGTTGAATTCCAGCCAGGGCTGAAACTGGAGCACGGGATCCATCAAGAGCCGGTTCGCCGGCTCGTAGTCATCTTCCCCCGGCCAGCGTCGCGGAAGCTCGCCGAGACCAGCAAGCACGTCGGCCGGGCTCAGCACCTTGCCGCCGAACAGCGTCTCGTGCAAGAAACCCGCAACCAGCACGGCCAGGACCACGCAGAAAGCGATCATCTCGCGGCGCGATCCCATGACAGGGGTGCCTCCATGCGATTAGCCCGGTCAAGAATGGTCGAGATCAGCAGCCCGTTCAGGCTGTTGAGGCAGACGCCGCCGCGGGCTCGGGAATCTTGCCGCGCCATTCGATCACGAAGCGGTTCCCGGCCGCAAAGGCCTCGATCTCCGCCCTGGACTGCGGGATCGCGATCCGCGCGACCTCGCGATACGTGCCGCTGCCGGCCCGCTTCCACGAGACTTCCTCGCCGATCCATTCTCCATTGACGTAATACACGATCAGGCACTTCATGCCGCTTGTCTCCGGGTATGGTCAATTTCGCCCGCTGAACATGATACGGGATGCTCGAATGCTCGCCAAGGCGAGGAGAGCACACCCCGAATCTCCACAGCCGCGAAAGGGCGGCATCGTTTAGCTCGGGCGCCAGCCCCGAGGTCCAGCGGCCCTGCTGACGCAAGCAGCCATGGTCTTGCCATGAATCGGCTCTTCGGCCATCATCGTGCCGGGACCACACCCACACCCTCGAAGGACCAAGCACCAAGGACGCAGCATGGACTTCGCATTCTCCGCAGCTCAAAAAGAATGGTACGACGCGGCCGTTCGATTCGCGAGAGAAGAGCTGGTCGACCCGGATGCCCTGGCGCGCGAAGAGCGCGGAGAATTCTGGCGCGAGGGATACCGCGCGCTGTGCGCGGCTTGGCGTACTCGGGCTTCCGGTCCCCGCCGAACACGGCGGCCGCGGACAAGACGTCGCCACGACCGTCGCCGCGATCGAGGGCCTCGGGTACGCATGCTCCGACACCGGTCTGGTCTTCGCCGCCGGTGCCTCGTTATGGACGGTCACCATGCCGATCCTCTCGTTCGGGTCCCCCGCCCAGAAACGCTGCTACCTGCCCGGCCTTTGCGACGGCAGTCTGCTCGGCGCCAACGCCGCCACCGAGCCATCCGCCGGCTCCGACATCTTCTCGATGCAGACGACCGCCCGGCGCACCCCGCAGGGCTGGGTCCTGAACGGCAGAAAAACCTGGATCACCAGCGGTCAGACGGCCGATCTCCTCGTCTGCTTCGCCAGCACGGATCCGTCCAAGGGCGTGCTGGGACTCACAGCGTTCCTGGTCGAGCGCAACACGCCCGGGTTTTACGTGTCCCAGCCCATCGCCACTCTGGGGCTGCGCACTGCCCCCCTCGCCGAGCTTGTCTTCGAAGACTGCGTCGTGCCGGCCGAGGCGGTCCTGGGCCGGGAAGGACGCGGGTCGAGCGTCTTCAACGCGGCCCTCGAATGGGAGCGCGGCGCCATTCTGGCCGGCGTCGTCGGCACGATGCACCGCCAGCTCGACCTCTCCATCGCTCACGCCCAATCTCGCAAACAGTCCGGCCAGAATATCGGCAAGTTCCAGTCTGTCTCCAACCGGATCGTCGACATGAGAATCCGCCTGGAAACCAGCCGGTTGCTGGTCTACCGGTACGCCCAGGCCAGGTCTCAAGGCGAGGATGCGACAATCTGGTCGTCGATCGCGAAGCTGCACGTCTCCGAGTGCTTCGTACAGAACAGCCTGGACGCGGTCCGCATCTTCGGCGCCGCCGGATATAGAGCCGGGGCCGGTGCAGCCGAGCGCGACCTCCGCGACAGCGTGGGCGGCGTCATCTTCTCGGGAACCAACGACATTCAGCGCAACCTGATCGCACAGCACCTTCGCCTGGGATGAACCAACTGATGACCGACTCCAACGCCGACTCCGACCCCGGCACAGGCACAGGCACAGGCACGGGCGCGGACACCGAAATCGAGCCGCGCCGGCCCGCCCAGCAACTCGCCCGGCTGTTCAAGGCCCCGGAATGGGCTCTCGTCGCCGGAATTCTGGCAGTCCTGGCCGTCATCTATGTGCTCGACCGCGACCGCGCCTTCTTCCAGGAATACAGCCTGCGGAGCTTGCTGCACCGAGTCGCACTCTTCGGTGTGCTGGCCGTCGGCGCAGCCGTCGTCATCATCGCCGGCGGAATCGATCTCTCCACCGGCGCCGTCGTCGCCCTCTCCTCGGTCGTCAGCGCCAAGCTGCTCACGGAATGGCTGCACACCGGCACCAGCGGCCAACCCCCCTCTCCCGGAGTCGTCGCCCTGGCGGTCGCTCTCACACTCCTCATGGGCACGACGATCGGCATGATGCATGCGTGCATGATAAACGGGCTGCGTCTACCGCCATTCATTGCGACGCTGGCGACGATGGCGGGGCTGCGCAGCCTGGCGACCTTGATCTGCCAGAACAAGACGATCACGGTCCCGTTCCAGGGGTATCGGGCGATGGGCAAGGAGGTTTGGATCACGGTCTCGATCTTCGCCGTCGTCGCGGCGACGATCAGCGTGTTGATGGGCTGCACGGTGCTGGGTCGGCATCTGTTTGCGCTGGGAGGAAACGAGACGGCCGCGCGGCTGAGCGGCTTGCGGACGAGTCGCCTCAAGGTGGTGGCGTATGCACTCGCGGGAACGCTGTCGGCCCTGGGGGGCATCTTGTTCACGGGCTTGAGCGGCCAGGCGGACAGCCGGCTGGGCACGACTTACGAGCTGACCGCCATCACGGCGGCCGTCGTCGGTGGGCTGCAGCTTGGCCGGAGGCGTGGGCTCGATCCGCGGGACCGTGCTCGGCCTCTTGCTCACCCAGATCGTCCTCAAAGGGACCGGAACCGTCGCTCCACGTGGCATCGACAGCACCCAGATCGAAGGTCTCGTGTTGGGAACCGTCGTGCTCGTCGCCGTCGCCTTCAACGAGCGATTTCGAGGCGGCCGGGCCTGATTGAGAAAATTTGATTGAATCCGGGCCGGTTCCCGGCCATTTGACGCAGATACTCTTAAGGCGTTCGGAGATCGTGCCGAGCAATGTCCGCGTTGCGCGGGTAGGTCTACGTGCGCGCGCACGTATCGCATCGGCGCTCTTTGAAGGATACAAAACAGCCGTGCGCTCTGTCCGTGGGCTACTGCTGACGGCTCTGTTGGGTATGGTGGTTGGCGGCGGCGTCGTGGCGCTTGTCCGCCATGCGGGGCCGAGTTCGGATGTCGGCGCCGATGTCCGTCCCGTGAGTGCCAAGCAAGCCCTCGGTGGCGAGGGTACGAGTGCGTCCACCGTGATCGACGGCCCCGAGCGAAGGCAAGTGGACGCGGTGACCGGCCAGGACCTGGGCTCCGACCTGGTCCTGAAAGCGATCCTCGGAGGCGCGTGTACTGGCGGGCATTCGTTCAACGTTGTCGTCACGAGCGCGAACGTCAGCAGACATTGGCTGAAGGTCAGGCTGATCGCGACGGGTTCCCATTCGCGGGCAATGGGTGCCCGGATCCAGGTTGACCTCAAGGCAAAAGACGGCGAAGTCCGGTCGATTTACCGGACGATCGGCAACAACTCGAGTTTCGGCGGCAACTCCCTGGTCGAGATGATCGGCCTGGGCGACGCCACGTATGCCGACCAGGTCACGGTGAGCTGGCCGCTCAGCCGGAAGACCGAGCTATTCCACAAGATCACCGCCGATCAGGTGATCGAGATCATCGAGGGAGCCGGCTCCTATCGCGTCATCCATCAGAAGGTCCTTGCCGTGCCCGTCCCCTCGGCCTGAATGTGCTCGGGCGCGGAGATTGCCCACACCTACGTCGCAGTTTGTCGCCTTTCGCTCCGCGAAAGTATGCGCACCTTCGCGGAGCGAAGGGCGACTTTTGTCAGGCTGAAAAGCCTGACCTACTTCGCAGTTTGTCGCCTTTCGCTCCGCGAAAGTATGCGCACCTTCGCGGAGCGAAGGGCGACTTTTGTCAGGCTGGAAAGCCTGACCCACTTCTGCGGCCCCACTCAGCGCATCGAGAACCGGAAGCAATCGTGGATTTAACTCGGAATGTTGGATATGATCGCCTGAATTGATGACTCGATGTGACGAACCAAACACAAATCGGCCAGTCCCGTACCACGATCCACGGCCGAACGCTGCGTGGGTTGAGGCAAACCGACGATCGTTCTGAAGGTCGAACCGATGGCTGCCAACCCCCACAGAACGATGTGGACCTGGGTGGTTGTGGCTGCGCTTCTACTGACCGGCGGTCTGCTTGCCGTTCCGTGGCTGGCGCGATGGCGGGAGGTAAAGCTGTACGAGGCGCTGCATGAGTCGCAGTCGCCGTCATTTTGGTGGCCGCCTGACTGGCGACGGGAGTGGCGCACCAGCATCCTATTGGAAGGGCACGTCTACCTGCGGGATGCCAAATCGAGCCGGGCGGTTGAGGAGCACGGGGCTCCCCCTGACCGATCCGCCTTGGGACGCCCTGTCAACGCAGGCACGATCGAGCTTGTGTCCGAAACCGAGGGGCGAGTGTTTCGGACAGCCGTGAATACCAAGGGATGGTACTCTTTCAAGCGTCAGCGATTACCCGCCGTTCCATTCCAGGTTCGGCTCGTCACCCCAGAAGGCTCGGCGTCCCGATGGCTCCCAATGGGGGCTCTCGATCCTGGACTTCACTCGATCAACTGGTCATTCTAAGTTCAGTCCGCATCGGCCTTGTTGGGCAGAGCGAGCTTAAGGCTGCTGCGAGGTTAGCCTGGACATGGGCTGTCAAAAGCCTCGCAGTCGCCCAGGCTTCTTCATCGACACCTTTGGCGATCGTGCGATGCCAATCGGAATGACGAGGCTTGCCTCGCTGTGGTCCTGACGCGAGTGGCGACAAGCCTTTTCGATCACCGCTTCGAGAACTGGAAGCTCTTGCGGGCTTTCTTGTGGCCGAATTTCTTGCGCTCGACCATGCGTGAATCGCGCGTGAGCAGGGCCGCGTCGCGCAGCGCCGGCTCGAGGTCGGGGCGATATTCCTTGAGCGCACGGGCCAGTCCCAGCATGACCGCCCCCGACTGGCTGAGTTTCCCGCTTCCCTTCACGTTCACGAACACGTCGATCCGCCCGCCCATGTCCGTCAAGGCGAGGGGTGAGCGAACGTCCATCCGCTGAACTTCGAGCGGGAAATAAACGCTGAACTCCAGTCCGTTGACAAAGAACTGTCCGGTGCCTTCGCGGATTCGAACCCGTGCGACCGCCGTTTTCCGCCGGCCGGTCCCCCAGGTGTACGGATTTTTTGCCGTCGCCGTCATGTGAGAGTCATTCCTTGCTGGCTGGATTGATTTACCACGGTCGGATCGTTGGATTGGAATGCCGGACGAGCCACTCGACTCGACTCGATTCGCCTCAACTCGACCGAGAACGTCAGGCTGGAAAGCCTGACCTACGACAAGAGAACGTCAGGCTGGAAAGCCTGACCTACGACAAAAATCGAATCGCGGTTGCCGGCTCGGCCGTTCACGGGACGGCTCAACCTTCGGGTTCAGGTGCAGGTACGGGTACGGGTTCGTGCGCTGGCGCAGCGCAGCCACCGGCGCCGCGGGCTGTTCCCGCGCTGGCTCAACCTCCGGAGCCGCAGCCGGGGCAGGAACGGTCGTGCCGTTCTTCACTGGCCCGGAGACGAAGACCGCGCCGGCCGGCGCGGGGCGGCCCGACATCGGCTCTAGCCGGATCGGACACTGCGCCTGGTGTGAATGATTCGGCCCCACGTACAGCTTGAGCTTGGCCATCATGTGGCGGCCGATCTTGTTCTTGGGCATCATCCGCTGGATCGCCAGCTCGAGGATCCGCTCCGGATGCCGCTCGAATAATTTCCAGGCCGCCTCGTCCCGCTGGCCCCCGGGATAGCCCGAATATCGCTGGTAGAACTTCTGGTGCCACTTGTCGCCCGTGAACACGACCTTGTCGACGTTGATCACGATCACATAATCGCCCGTATCGATGTGGGGCGTGTACGTGGGCCGGTGCTTGCCCATCAAGATCGGCGCGATCTGGGCGGCCAGCCGCCCGACCACCTGTTTCTCCGCGTCGATCAAGTACCAGTGTTTTGCCAGCTCGCCCGTCTTCGCCTGATAACAATTCATGGATGCGCTACTGCCTATCATCGACAAAAAAACGCCCCTGGCACTCCGCCGGGACGAAAACTTGATCCTACCATGATGATTCCAAACGTCAAGGGGTTTCGGAGGATAAGCGATCCTCGACTCCTCCGGGCTCCTCTCACGACTGGGATCTGTGCTTGACCAGAGTGATCTGGCTGCCGGTCTGGTTGAAGCTGACATAGTCCATGAAGGTGCGAATCAAGAGCAGGCCCCGGCCGCCGATCCGGCTCAAGTCGTCGGCCTGCACCGGACGGTCGAAGATCGACGTGTCGAAGCCCGCCCCGTCGTCGGCGACCACGAACCGGGCCGCCGTGCGATCGAGCTGCACGCTCAAGCGAATCCGTCGCGAACGATACGGCTCCTGGCCGCGCCGCTCCTCGGCAAGCCGATAAAACGCGTCTTCGTCGTCCTGCCTCAGATCCGATTCGACCTCGAGGTTTCCATGAAAAAGCGAGTTGCACAAAGCCTCTTGCAGCGCAACCCCCACCTGCAACTGACCAGTCGGGTCGCACAGGCCCATGCCTTCCATCTCCTCCTGGATCAGCTTGAGAAACGGCATGATCAGCTCGGGGTCGCTATCCAGCACGTATTCCGATTCGCGCCGGACCATCGAGCGAAGGATTCGCCGCCGCTCGTGCGTGATGGCAGTCATCCTCAGGACCTGCCGGAGTGTCGGCACCAGGTCGCGCGCCAGGTCTCTCTTGGGAATGTAATTGGCCGCGCCGCGCGCAGGGCCTGCATCGCCGCCTGCTCGCTGCCATACGCCGTCACCAGGATCATCGGGATGTGGGGATAATCCGCGCGCACGTCGCGGATCAGCTCCGTGCCCTCCACGTCGGGCAGCACGAGGTCGGTGAGGATCACCCGCGGCGGTCCCGCTTTGATCGCCGCCCGGCCTTCGGCTCCGTTGCGAGCATACGCCACACGTACGTCGGGCAGCGCGTCCAGGAGCCGGCCGATCAACTCCCGGTCCAGGGGCGAGTCGTCGATCACGAGGACCGTCGAGATCGCCGGGTCCGCCCCGCCGGCCTGCGCGCTTGACTCGTCGTGAGCGTCTGGAATCATCATGGTGAGCTATCCGTCCGCCAGCTTGCCGCGGAGGGTCGCCTCGGCATGGTCGAGGGCCTCGCCCACGCGTTCGGGCGTCTTGCCGCCGGCCTGCGCGAGGTCGGGCCGGCCGCCGCCGCCCCCCCCGACGATCGGGGCGACCTCCTTGAGCCAGTCTCCCGCGTGCAAGCCGCGCTCGATCAGGTCTTTCGACATCCCGGCCACAAGCTGGACCTTGCCCGGCGACGCCGCGGCCAGGAGCACCGCCAGCCTAGTCTCTTGCTTCTTGCGCAGGCCGTCGATCAAGCGGCGCATCTCATCGGCCGAGACGTTTTCGAGCGCCCGGATCACCACCGTGGCGCCCTTCAGTTGCTTGGCCGCCGCCAGGAGGTCATCGACCGAAGCTCCCGCGCCAACCCCGCGGTGCGGCACCGCCTGCTGCTTCTTGAGCGTTTTCACTTCCTCCAGCAAGGCCGTCACACGCTCGGCAACCTGACCGGCAGGAACCCGGAGCGACCCCGACACCTCGGCCAGGATCTCTTCTTCCAGGTGCACATGCTGTCAGCGCAGCCGGGCCCACGAGCGCGGTCACCCGCCGGGTGCCCGCGGCCACCGACTCCTCACCGATGATCTTGAATAGACCGACGTGCGCCACGCTGTCCAGGTGGGTGCCGCCGCAGAGCTCGCGCGAGTAATCGCCGATCTGCACGACGCGGACCACCTCGGGATACTTTTCGCCAAACAGCGCCATCGCACCCTGGTTCCTGGCTTCCGCCAGCGGCATCAGCGACCAGCTCACCGTTACGGCCTCGATCACGTGCGAATTCACCGCGTCCTCGACGGCACGAAGGCGGTCGCGGCCAACCGGCTCGGGATTCGCGAAATCGAACCGCAGCCGGTCGGGCTCGACCTTGCTGCCCGCCTGCTGCGCGTGCTTTCCCACGATGGACCGCAGGGCATGATGCAGGAGATGAGTCGCGGTGTGGGCCCGGCGGATCGCCTGGCGGCGATCCCGGTCAACTTCGGCGTGGGCTTCATCGCTCACCGTCGCCGTGCCATCGACGACATGGCCCTTGTGCAGGATGAAGTCGCTCTCTTTCTTGGTGTCGGTGACCTGGAAGACGAAGCGGTCCCCGCGGATCGTTCCGGTGTCGCCGACTTGCCCGCCAGATTCGCCGTAGAACGGGGTGCGATCGAGGATCAGGAAGAGCGACGATCCTTCGCCCTTCGTCGCCGACTCGGCCAGGCGCCCTTGCTCGAGAATGCCGATCAACCGCCCGATGCCGCTTGTGGTCTGGTAGCCCAGGAACTCACTGCCGTGGTGGTACTCGCGCTTGAGCGCATCGAGCGGCCCCATGGTGAAAACGGCGGCGGTCTCGGTCGTCCCGCGGGAGACGGCCGAGTGCTGGTCTCGCTCGGTCTCGAAGCCGGTGCGATCGATCCTCAGGTTCTGGTCGGCGGCGAGGCTCTCGACGACCTCGATCGGAATGCCGTAGGTCGCGTGCAGGGTGAAGGCATCCTTGCCCGCGATCGTGTCGGAGCCCGCGGCCCGGGTCTTCTGAAAGGTATCGGAGAGGAGCTTGAGCCCGCTCTCCAGATTGCGGAGAAACTGTTCTTCCTCTTGCCGGATCGTGGTCTCTACCCGGCTCGTGCTCTCCTGGAGCTCGGGGTACGGCCGGCTCATGACCTGGGCCACCACGGGTACCACCTCGTGCAGGAACGGCTCGCGGCGGCCGAGCTGGTAGGCATCGAGGACTGCCCGCCTGAGCAACCGCCGGATGACATAACCTTGCTTTTCGGGGCCCGGCCGGACGTTTTCATGGATGCAGAATGTCAGCGCCCGCACGTGGTCGGCCATGCGGCGAATGCGAACGCCCGCCGGCAGATCGCGCTGGTACTTGACCTTGAGCGCCCCGGCAACCGCCGCGACGATCGGCTTGAAGACGTCGGTCTCGAACACGCTCGAGGCACCCTGGAGGCACGCGGCCGCTCGCTCCAGCCCCATCCCCGTGTCGATGTTCTTCTTGGGCAAGGGCTCGAGCTGGCCGGGGCCTACGCGGTTATACTGCGTGAACACCAGGTTCCAGATCTCCACCTCCCGCGCACCCGAGTCATGGTAGAAAATCTCCGAGCACGGCCCGCACACGCCGTTGGGCCCGTGCGTGGGCGCTCCGGCCGGCCAGAAATTGTCGTCCTCACCCATCCGGGTGATCCGATCGGCCGGGATCTTGATCTCGTCGCGCCAGATCGACCACGCCTCGTCGTCGTCCAGGTACACCGAGACCGTGAACCGGTCGCCCGGGACCTCGAGCACCTGCGTCAAGAACTCCCAGGCCCAGTGTATCGCTTCCCGCTTGAAGTAGTCGCCGAAGCTGAAGTTGCCCAGCATCTCGAAGAACGTTTCATGAAATGCCGTCCGGCCCACGTTTTCGATATCGCCGGTGCGCATGCATTTCTGGCAGGTGGCCGCCCGCGTGAACCGGGGATCGCCCAGGCCCAGAAACTCGCGCTTGAACTGGTTCATCCCGGCGGGCGTGAACAGCACCGTCGGATCGTTGGGCACCAGCACGTCGCTATGGCGGCGGACGCAGCCCTTGGACACGAAAGAACTCGAGAAACGCCTCGCGAAGTTCATCTGTTTTCATGTTGATTTATTTGACGGTCACGGGGCCCAGGTCGGTCTCGAGCGTGACGGGGCCGCTCAAGCCGGAGACAGCCTGGGCGAAGCTGCTGGGGGATCGAACGACCTTGCCGCCTGCCTTCCTGATCAACTGGCCTCGCTTCAGGCCGGCGTCGGAGGCGGGCGAGCCCGAGTCGACGTCGGCCACCACGACCCCGGGAGACGTCGGGTCGACGAATCCCGGGCCGAACGGGCGAAACGCGACGGTGGTTGTGTATTCGACCCGCAGGCCCCGCCACGCCAGCGGCCGGCTGGTGGCGATGATCTCGCCCTCGACGGGAAACTTGGCCAGAACGATCGTGCGCTCGAGAATCTCGCCGCCCCGGCGCACCTTGAGACGCACCGACTCCCCGGCCGGAAACGCATTCACCGCCAGGATCAGGGAATCGAAATCGACCACCGGGGCGCCGTTGACCGCGATGATCTCGTCGTTGATCTGGAGCTGACCGAGGTCCGCCGGCGAGTTGGCCTGCACTTCGCCCACCCGGTTGCTGAACGTGTGATCGGCCTTGATGCCCAGGAGCCCGTATTCCACTTCCCGGCCCTGTCGTAGCGTCTCGGCCGCGCGGCGGCCCAGCTTGTCCATCGGTACGGCGTAGCCGGCCATGGCGTCAAACCCCGCCGGGCTGCCGGCCATCGTCGTCACTCCGACCAGTTCCCCCTTCAAGTTGATCACCGCGCCGCCGCTCATCCCGAGGTTCAGTTTCGAGTCGAGCTGCAGCAAGGTCGGATAGTTCAAGAGGCGAGGGGTCTTCCGGCCCATGTTGAGGTCGGGCACCGGCGTGCTGAAGTCGTCGAAATCAAAGTCGAGCTTGCGTGCCGCGTTGGAAAGGATGCCCCAGCTTGCCGAGGGCGTGCCATCGCGCACGGCGTTGAACGGGTTGCCCAGCGCGATCAAGAAGTTCCCTTTGCGCAGCCGGCTCGCATCGCCCAGCTTGAGCGCCTTGAGGCGAGGCGGGTCGCCGCTCTCGGCGGGAACAATCACTGCCAGATCGCTGCGCGGGTCGGCCGCGATGATCTCGGCTTCAAATTCCTGACGGCCGGCCGCGCGCACGACCAACTGCCGGGCCCCCTTCACGACGTGATAGAGAGTGAGGATCTCCCCCTTGTCGCCGATCACGACTCCCGACCCGTAATCAAACGAGATCCAGTTGCCCAGTTCGGGAATGGGCGGGACCCGGCGCGGGAACAGGATCCCCGGCCTGAGCGGCTCGTGCAGCTCGCGCGGCCGCCTCCGGCCGCGGATCGCCAGCGTTTCCTGCGAGTTCTCCGACTTCCATCGATGAATCGCCACGACCGAGGGCTCGGCCTTGGCGATCGCATCGGCGATGGCGGTCTCGAGCGACGCGGCCACGTCGGCCGGCGACGGAGCGGGCCCCGCCGGCAGGTCCGACCCTTTCTGGGGCGGTTCGCTGGAGGCCAGGAGCAGAAACAGCGACAGGACGATGGAGGTCATGAGCAGGTCCTTAGGGATCGGCCGGCTTTTCCTGAGGCCTTGGTCGCGGCAGGGCGAGTGCCGCCTTGCCCTCTTTATCATTTCGACTTGGGGCGTCGTGAGCAAGCCAGGATCGTCCCGCGGCGGCCGGGAGTGAGCGGGGGTCACGCCGCACGCCGCGTGCCAGACTCGACCATTCCCGGGCACCTCGGATCGGGAGCCGCCCGCCTTCGGCTCGGGAGTTGACAGTGCGTGAGTTCCGTCCGATAGTGAAGGAAAGGGCGTACTTCGATCAAGCAGAAAAGCGCGGGGGGCGACTCCGGCGCCGCCCGGTTCGGCGACCTGGCGACTCGCAGAGGGAAGTCACCATGTCCAGGAGCGGCCGTAGGCATTGAGAGTCCAGGAGCGGACCATCTTGAACGGAACTGCCGGAGAGCCAACCAATTCGGGGGAGATTTGTTCGATGGGGCAACGATCATCGTTGAGCCTGGAGCCCGGAGCTTCGAGCCTTCGTCGTTCGCGGGCCGTGGCTTTCGTGACGCTCTGTAGCGGGCTTTTGGTCTGGCTGGCAACCGGCGGATCGGGCCTGGTGGGCGCGCAGGAGCCGGCGAAGAAAGAGGCCGCCGAGAAAGCCCCGGCGGCGGCCAAGGAAGAAGAGCCAGCGCCCGCCAAGAGCGCGGCGGCCCCGGCGCCGGCCGAGGGAGCGACGCCTCCCGCCCGCAAGAACATGCTGCAATGGGCGATGCAAGCATCCGGCTTCATCGGCGCCTGCCTCCTGTTGCTCTCGATCTACTTCGTCGCCCTGGTGATTCGCCTGTTCATGGAGTTTCGCGTCAGCGAGGCCGTACCGTCCGCTCTGGTCGAGCGGCTCGAAGCCGCCATTCGCGACAAAAAATTCCAGGACGCCTATGACGCCTGCAAAGACAACGACAGCTTCCTGGCTCGCCTGGTCCGCACCGGCATCGCCACGCTTCCCAACGGCCGCCCGGAAGCCAAGGAGGCCATGGCCGCGACCGCCGAAGAGATCGTGACCACCCTCGAAATGAAGATCAGCTACCTGGCGGTGATCGGCACCCTGGGGCCGATGATCGGCCTGGTCGGTACGATCTGGGGTATGATCATGAGCTTCCAGGAGATCGCCACGGCCGCCGGCGCCCAGCCCCGCCCCGAGAAGGTGGCCGAGGGTATCTCGACGGCACTCTTCATCACCCTGGAGGGCGTGACACTCTCGGTGCCGGCCATTTTCTTCTTCGCCTTTTTCCGCAATCGCATCGCGCAGATGAACATGGAAGCGACCCGGGTGGCCGATCGCACGATCAATTCGCTGGTCGCGGCCGCCAAGTCGGTCAAACCGGCCTGAGCCCGCCTGAGCCAACCTCTTGGGAGGTATCGTCATTCATGTCCGCCACGATGGGCGAGGCCAGGGCTGAGCCCAACCTGACTCCACTCCTGGACGTCGTCTTCCAGTTGATCACCTTCTTCATGCTGGTGATCAATTTCAGCAACGAGAACTACGACAAGCGGGTGCCGCCTGCCGGTCGCCGACACGGCCCGGCCGATGGAAGACTCCCAGCAAGTCTCGGAAGACCGGCTGGTCTTCAACATCGACAGCAGGGCCACCTCTTGATCGGCGGCGAGGTCCAGCCCCTGCACAAGGCGATCGAGACGATCCGGCACCAGGCCAGACCTGGTCCGGCTCAACCTCAAGGCCATCGGGGCCAAGCCCGACGCCTCCGGCGGCCTGCCGACCACGATCATCCTGCGGGCCGACCGGGACGCGACCTTCGGTACGCTGATCAGCCTCTGATCAAGGCTTGCCAGTCGAACGGGTTCCGCAAGTTCGCCTTCAAAGCCATGAGCTCCTGAGCCCGCGTTTGCCCGGGCAGTACAGGTTCCGGGCGCGGGTCGTCGACAATCGGCGTGTTAGCCGGGAGACACCGCCTTGAAGGAACGCAAGAAGGTCGGAAAATCGCAACCGCCCGAAGTGCCGATCACGCCGATGCTGGACATGGCGTTCCAGCTTCTGACGTTCTTTGTACTGACGTACAAGCCGGCTCCGGCGGAGGGGCAGTTCCTCATGAATCTCATGCCGGCGCAGCCGGCGACAGCCATCACGGCCGAGGCGCCCAGCGATAAGCCGTCGGACAACCTGCCGGCCTCGCTTCGCACGCTGCCGACGATCCTCCGGGCCGGCGACGGGGGAAGTCTGGGCCAGGTCATCGTGGGAGAGACCACGATTTCAACCGACCCCAAGGAGCTCGAGCGCGAGCTGGAAAAGTACTTGGAGGACCCGGACCTTCCGTTCGAGCAAACGATGCTCAAGATCGACCCCCGGCTCAAGTACTCGGAGATCATGACGGTGATCAACGCGTTCACGAACGCGTTCATCCACGCCAAGAAGCCGCCCAACATCACGTTTGAGGAGCTTGTTCCCGGCGAAGGAGAATGATCGATCGTGGAGCGGCCTGTCCGGTTTTTTTCAGGGTTCGGAGCTGCCGCGGCTCTTGATCTTGTCGGTGATCATGGTCGTCGGCTGGGGGCTCTTCTGGCAATTCAGCCAGAAGATACCGGAGGCCGCCGAGCCGGAGGTGACGGCGACGGGGCAGCCCGAGCCGGTGGTTGCCGATCGGTCGGTGGAGTTCGAGACGGTCACGGATCGAACGCCGGATGGAGTTCCGCGATAACGCTGCGTAGTCCTTGCTTCTGGAGCGGGCGCGCGGCCGCTCGCCGGACGAGCTGGCGGCCGTGGCCCGTCGCGACGTGGTGCTGGCGCACCTCTGGCAGAATCCCCAGCTCTACCGCGGAATCCCGATCCATCTGCTCGGCACGGCCAACCGGGTCTTGCGTTACCCGTCGAAGCTGGCCAAGACCGGCTGGCTGTACGAGGCCTGGGTGATCACTCCCGAAACGACGCGGCTGCCTTATGTGTGTGTATTCGAAGACGTACCCGAGGGCTTTCCGATCGGCCCGAACGTGTCGGAGCGCGTGGTTTTCAACGGGTACTTTCTCAAGATCATGAAATACCAGGCCGCCGACGTGACCCGCGGCGCACCGGTGCTGGTAGGCCGGATCGGCTGGGAACGCGCACCAGCCGGCTTCCCCGGATCAAGGAAACCCGCTCTTGCGCTGGTCGCTGGTGATCATCGCGGTGCTCTTTTTCATCTCGCTGGCGCGCTGGATTATCCAGCTAGGCTTGTTGTTCCGGGCACCCGGCCGGGCGCGGCATGTCTCCCCTGCCCCGCCCAACGACGAGATCGACTCGGCCGCGCTCGACGCCTGGGCTAAAACGATGGGCAGCGCCGGGCAACCGGCCGCCGAGCGGGACGATGGCGACGAGAGTTGAACGGGCTCAATCGGCCCACGATTTTCTGAGACGCGCGATCGGCATGCGAGGCCCGGGGCTGGGGCCTTGGACATCGAAGAGCGAAGAGTGCTCGACGGCCTTCTGATTGGCGGCACCGCGACCACCCCTCCTGACCCCAATACCGTTGGATGAGTGATAACCCGAATGCGCAAAAGGACCTGTGTCACGTTTCTTCGCTCAGGTTGTTGGCACTGGTAATCATTCTTGGGTGCCACTGGTCGTACTCGACCAGTGCTTTTGGCGGGAGGACCAACGACCTCCGGTCCTTGCCCGCGGGCGATGCCTAGCCCTTGCTTGTTCGTCGAACGAATGAGGACACTGGTCGGGTACGACCAGTGCCACCCAGAGATGCTCACCGGTGCCACGCGCCGTGGCACCGTGGAATCGGAACCCCTTGCCGGTGCCACAATTAAAGCCAATTCAAAGGTAATGCCCCTAAGCCCTTTGCAACGGGGGAAGAGGATAGGACACGCAACGTAATGGCGGATCGAAAGTGGCGGCCGTCACCGAGACCGGCCCGACGCGAAGGTCGGGTGCCGCCAAGCACGCGATCGATCGGCAGGGAGTAAAAGGAGGACACGCAATGCAAAAAAGGGACACGCAAGGTACATGGGACAAGGAAAAGACACGCAACCCGTTTCAGGCTCGAGGCCTTAGGTTTGAGCACGCCAAATGACGCTGCGGCGCGAAAGTGGCGGCCGAGTCAACGCGGGGGGCCGAACGCCGAGGTGACGTGCCGCCAGAAACTCGATCGGCTGGCCGCGAGCCGAACAAGAACGAGGACACGCAGAGAAAAGAACAAGGACATGCAACGCATATGCCGCAAGGAAAAGACACGCAACCCGTTTGAGGCTCGACGCTTTTGGCTTGAACAGGCCAAACTGACGGTGCGGCTCGAAAGCGGCGGGCGAGTCAATGAAGGGGGCCGAACGCGGAGGTGACGTGCTGGCAGCAACTCAATCGGTTGGCTGGGGAGGGACGCGCGACGAACGAAGGAATCGGTGCGACCGTCCCGGATCGTTGGCAGACTTGAGGCAATGCGGAGTGTCGCTCGTCTGTTCGATGTGACGTCCACCCGCGAACAACCGACACTTCAATGAATTCGCTTTATCGCGCCGGACATCCGCCCAGATTGGCCAGGTGGTGGACCCGCAAATGGGTGGCGGCCTGTCGCAACCGCTCTCGGCTGGCTGCAAAGAATCGGCCTAGCAGGCGGCCGCTCCTCAGCTTCTCTAGCCGAGTCTGCCAGCTTTCCACGTTGCTGCCCAGCCGATCGAGGATCCCCGATAGCTCGGCCGAAATCACGGCCTTGCCCTCACGGAAAAGCCGCCCCGTGTAATCGATCAAAAGCAGATAGCTTCCCAACGAAATACTTTCCAGCATCCCTTCACGTGATGAATCCAGCCGGCGTCGATCTTCAATCGGGCAAAGCCAGATGGTTTCTTCGAGACCAGCCGACGCACTCGACCCCGCCACGCTGCCGTGCTCCGCCGCCTTTAAGTCGCTGGTTCGGCCCTGAGCCTTCACGTGATTCACTCGCGTCGTGACCGACGTGTGCGGACTCGCCTCCGGAACTTCGACAATGCCGGCTGCCACCGGGTTCAGATCAATGTACGCACAGGTCGCCAGCAGCGATTCTTCGTCCAGGATCGCCACACTCTTGAATCGTTCCTCAAAGAACGCACCGCGGGTGCTGTCCTGCCGATTGGCCAGCCGCGACAGCGGTTCCTTCAAACACTTCATGAACCAGCTCAGGCTGTGTAATCGCGCGCGGATCGTCGCCACCCAGGCGGCATCCTTGAGACGCGATTGAACCCATACGTCGGATACCGGCAGCGTCTGCCTGGATTTGTCGCGGGGTGGAAACAGTCGTCCCCACCTCCTCACGACATCTTCATTCGACCATCCGCCCGCGACCTCCGGGTCAAGGCGCACCAGCAGGTGCAAGTGGCTGTCCAGGACCGAGAAGCCGCCGACCGCTACCGCGAAGATTTCCGAAAGTTCCTTCAGCCGATTTTCGATCCATTCTTTGCGGTTGAGCGGTCCTTCCCCAAGCAAGAAAGCGCGTCGGACACAGCGCGTGATGCAGTGATACCAGCGCGTTACGGATACGTCGACGAGATGCGAGCGAGCCATTGTCATGAGACGACCTCCCGTAGATCAGAACAACCTACCAATGCCACCCAGTTCCGTCAAGTGCGATGCGTGTCCTGTTCTTTCTGCGGGTGCACGACGGTCTTTGCGCAGCAAAGTGGTTTTCGTTATGATGCGGTCGGGAATGCCGTTTCGTCTGGAGTCGCAACTACTGGAAGGAGCCAGGGATGGCACGCGTCAAGGAACCGGCGGTCGTCAAGGATGAACTGGAAAACCTGTTGGGTGGCCTCGCCAAAGAGTTGAATCGGCGCGTCTACGGCGACGGTGGCGTCCCGTGGGGTACTAAATTCGCCGACATCGAGGAACTCGCCGTCCAGATCGGTCAGGAGATTTCCCGGGAGATGATCGAACAGGCAGTCGGTCGGCAAGCAGAGGACGTTCCTCCCGAGGCCGAAAGTTGCAGTGGGTGCGGCGGCTCGGTTGAACCGGCCGATGCTTACGAACCCAGGGGCGTGCAGACCCGAGTCGGCACGGCCCAATGGAACGAGCCCAAACGTTACTGCCGCAAATGCCGGGCAGCTTTTTTTCCCTCAGTCCCGCGCGCTCGGGATTGATCAGGGGAATTACAGTCCCGAGGTGTTGAAGGCGATCGTTTACGCGGGTACGCAGTTCACGTCGTTCGCCCAGGGCAGTGGCGCGCTCAATGCGTTGGGCGGGTTGAGCGTCGCCACCAAGCAAGTGGAACGGATCACGGAAAAAATTGGGTGGGAACGTGTTGAACAGCGTGATCAGGCCGTTGATGAGTTTTTAGCGTTACCGCTGATGGACCGCTGCAAATCACCGGTCGCAAATCCCCCGCCCCCATCGACTGTGGCGACCGTGATGATGGACGGTGGTCGCCTACAAATCCTCGATCGCAGCAAGTGTGATACTGATCAGACCGCGACCGCCGATGACGATCCATGCGATCGGAATGGGCACTGGCGTGAGGATAAGATCGGTTTGCTGATGACGATGACCAGCAAGGTCTCAGTCAGCGATCCGTGCCCGGAAATCCCGGAGAATTTCGTCGATCCGACGCGGATACTCAAGCTCACGCGCGAGATCAAGGGGCACGTCGGAGGAGCCAAGGATGAATCAGCCGAGTCGCTCGCGCCGGAAACCAACTCGGCGGCCGAGGAGGAACAGCACCAGGACGCGGAGACCGCAAGACCCAAGCCACGGGTGCGCACGATGGTCGCGACGCGGGAGCGAGCCCAGCGATTTGGAGAAATCTTGGCCTGGGCCGCGTGGGCGCGAGGCTTCGCGGTCGCGGCTCGGAAGGCATTCGTCGCCGACGGTGCGACGGCCAATTGGACGATCCAGAAGCAATGGTTCAGCGACTATATTCCGATTCTGGATTTCATCCATGCGCTGTCGTATGTGTTCGCGGCAGCCATCGCGGGCCGGGGATTTCGAGCAGGCTGGGAAGTGTATACGGCCTTGATTCAGCAGGTTTGGAGCGGTCGTGTTGAAGAGGTAATCTCGGCGCTCGAGATTCGACAATCGGAGTTGGGAACCCCCGAAGAAGCAGACGGTGAAACCACCCCTCGCCGCGTCGTCGCCGACGCTTTGAGCTATCTGCGTAACAACAAGGATAGGATGCGTTACGATCAGTATCGAACGGCCGGATTACCGATCACGTCAAGTCACATGGAATCGACGGTGAAGATGTTCAACCGACGCGTCAAGGGAACGGAGAAATTCTGGTCGGAGAAGGGTGCCGAAGCGATCTTGCAATTACGCGCCGATCATCTGAGTGAGACAGAGCCCCTCAAGACATTCTGGGAAGACAGGCAAGAAGCAGCATCGGGGCGCCGGTATTATCGACGTACAGGCTGAACGCCGTGGGCTACAATCCCGGTCGTGCACCCTCTTTCTGCCCAGTTCCGTCAAGTGCAATGCGTGTCCTGTTCCTTCTTTCTACGAGGCGTGGCTGACGCACCGTTACGAGCTCAGGCAGCCGGCGAGCGGACTGTTTGGCCTGGCACGCGAATACTTCCTGCTGCGGCGGATCGCCGAGATCTCCGGCATCGATCCCAGCTCGGATGCTCTCGAGAACGCCGAGTTCAACGCGATCAAAGAGGAGTTCGAGCTCGAAGAGATGAGATTCTTGCGTCCTCAGGTTCGCATGCGTCGGCACGAGGCTCACACCGGCCACGAGCCGGGAGCCAGACGACCGCACTGATGGTCACGCACGAATTACGCCAATCGGTCCGAAACACGTGATCCTCGGGCAGATCGAAGGTCTCGTCCGCGAGGGTTCCTTCCGCCTGAACCGACTGCCCACTGCTTCCCGCGGGGCTCTTTTTTTCCGCAATCGAGCAGCGAGCTGGCGCGCGATCAGCACGCGAGGCGTCAGTTCCCGCCAGCTCATACGGGCTCGAGGACCGTCCGCCAACGCCTCGGCACCGAGTCAAATGCAATCGAATACGTCTCCTCGAGCGGCACGCTCACATACCGGCCCGGGTCGAGAAAAAGCGGCATGTCGCGCAGCGTGTCTTTTACTCCAACCGGCTCGACGAAGGCCCGTACGCGGTTTGCGGATTCGTAGGCGGCCAGGGTGAGTGGCTTGTCAGTCGGGCGAACGTACTCCTCTCCGGCGACCTCGTCCCAGATCGCGCCGTGGATCCCCTGGGGATCGCGCGCCGTCGCCGGCTGAAGGTCCAGAACAAGCAGGTGGATCTGGTGGCACAAGAGCTCGCCGGCCTTGCGGACGAAGTCTTCAAACGCCCTGCGGCCCGGTTTGTTGCCTTTCGACACGATCTCGACGACCGCGACGAGATGGTCGTCCGAGATGTGTCGCACCGCCGCGACATTCTGCTTGCGCCGGTAGAATTCCAGGTCCGTCAGAGCGGTCACACTGACCGGCGGCTCCGCCACGAGCACCCCACCCCCCATGGCCCCATCGCCGTTGCCTCCGGGTCGCGTCACGCCCGGCTGCACCGGGTCGTCTTCCTCCTCGGACGGTGGGCTCGCCTTGAGAGTCAGCACGTCGGGCTCGAATCCCGCGCCTTGCTGCTCGGCGAGTGCGTAATACTCCCGCGGAAGCAGTCGCTGGTTCAGGACGTCGGTGATGGACCCGATCCAGCGCTGGTGAAAATGGTGGAAGATTCCGGCGTCAACTCGCGTCCAGTCATGGATCGGCATGAGAATCTCCCCACCGCTTCACTTCGCGTCGAGGCTCCCGCGGGGTGCCTCTTCGTCCCATGATAGCGGCCGACCGGGTTCGTCTCCAATGCTCCGGCGCCCAATCGAAGATTGACCAATTAGCCTGAAGCACCGGGCCGGCCGCCGCATGGGATAATCGGACAGATTGGACAGATCGGACGAATCGGACGGATCGGACGCGGCGGCCGGCCCCTCGCGAGCACGGTCGGGGGGCCTGTCCCCAGCCCGGTCAAGGGGCCTGCGCAGCGTCTCCGGCGGGCCCGGTCCCAGCCCGGAATGGGCAATCCAATCGTCCAAAATCGGAAATGCCGGTCCGCAAAGCCTGCACAATCAGGCAAACTGGAACGTCACCCCAAAAATATTGCCCAAACCCTCGCGAATCACGCACCAAAATTTGCCTTTTTGTAGATCGTACTGGGTGAGGGGACAAACCAAAGGATGAAGGATGAAGGATGAAGGCGGAACAACGCAGGTCCACTCGGCTTGGTGTGGGACTCGTCGTCCCAACGGACACCCGAATGCAAGACCCAGCGCCGAACACGTGAGGTACTCCGAAATGGCAGCTTCTCCGGCCCAGTTCGCGGCGAATCGTAAAAACGCGGCCTTGAGTTCAGGCCCGCGCACGGAACGTGGACGCAGGATCTCATCCATGAATGCATTAAAACATGGCATGGCCAGTCGTCAGGATACCGTTCCGGGCGAAGATCCGCTTGAACTCGAGCGAATGCTCGGCGACTGGTTCGATACGCTCAATCCCCAGACGCCCGTTGAGTGCGACCTCGTGCGCAAAGCAGTCATGGCGAGCTGGAAAGTCACACGCGCCGAGATCGCCGGGGCAGCCCGCGTCCGCTCACAAATCGAGAACCTCGAGGAGCAGGATCGCCACGAGATCGCCGGACTCGGCGCCCGTTTATTTCACGACTGCCGGCAACCGACACAGATCTATGGCACCGGGCGCTTCGATCATCGAGGCAAGCGGACCTCTTGGTCCGGCATCGCCGACGACCCGGACCATCCGGCCAGACTTGTGCGGCTCCTGGAGGCGACCGCCGGAGGGGTCGATTGGCTCTTGACCGAGTGGACCGCGCTGCGAGAGCTGCTCGAGCCGGGAAAGGTGTGGGAGGATCCCGACAAGCTCAAATGTGTAAGACTACTCCGATCTCAACCTCTTGATGCAGCGCACGTGAAAGCGGTGGCGCAGATCTTTACGGCCTGTGCGATCCTCGATGGCCGCGGCGACGATCCCTACGCATCGCTCAAAGGCGAGCTCGACGAGGCCGAGTACAAGGTCTTCGTCAAGAGGGCGTGCCGTCGCTGGAGGGCAGACGTGCTCGATTGCGGCGATCCCGAGGCGGCGCCGGGGTCCTCGTATCGATCACCGAGCGAGCGATCGGGGACTTGAAAGCGAAAGCCGCCGTGTTCGAGCAGAACGCCGAGCGCAACGCCGTCCGCCGGACTGACTGCCTGGCGATCGACTTGAGTCCCGAGGGCGAGCGGATCAGGCGCTATGAATTGAGTTGCACCAGGACCGTGCTGCGGTCGCTGGGCGAGCTGACGAGGCTCCGTCGCGCCGCCGAGCGCGCCGCACGCGGTCGGAGTTCGGGAGCGGAAACGCCTTGCGAAAAGGATGCAGGCGGAAGGATGAAGGATCAAGAAATGCCCGACAATCCGCAAACCGAGAACCGTCAATCCACAACCGTCACTTCCTACGATCCACAAAGGGAGAGCGGACAGCCCACAACCGATAACCCATACGATCCGGCCGATCTCGACGCGAGCACGTCGTGCGATCGTGCGGGTCTCTGGGACGAAGTGCCAAATCTCGACATCGAACCCAATTTGGGCGTCGGGCCGCCTGCCGATCCGGAACCGGTCTCACCCGCCGACACGGCCGAACCGCCAGCCCCAGACCAGCGCGACAACATGCCAAATCTCGACATCGAACCCGATTCGGGGGACGGGCAGCTTGTCCATCCGGAACCGCTTTCACTCGCGGATCCGGCCGAACCGGTCGCCCCAAACCCGCCAATGCACACGCCCGATCTGTCCTGGGAGCCGCCGCCCCCGCGGTTCTCGCCGGTCACGGCGCGTGAGTTCCACACGGCAGTCATGAAAGACCTGCGCCGTCAGGACGCCGGGGGCAAGGCCGAGCGCGGCTCCCGCCGCCGCGATCGCCGCGGACGCCCTCGCCGCGATTCCACCAATCATCACGATCACGGCTTCCTTGAGCCGGCGGCACTCGAGATACGCAAGCATTCTCCGCTTTTGGCGTCGCTTTCCAACGCACGTTTTACGAAACTTCTTGACGAAGTCGAACGCGAATTCGAGGAAGAACTGACATGAGTACCATGCTGACCGACATCCTGGAGAAGAGCCTCGTCGTGGGCGTTGCGTTTGGGCGGTCCGTGCGGTCGTGGGCAAAACGGCACGACGTCGACCTCGCGACGGCCTACGAGCGGTCGCTCGAAAATGGATTTCGCAAGCTCGTCGACATCACCCGTATGCGAGTCGCCGACCGCATGGTCGGCAAACTGACCAGTGGAGCCAGGTTCGCGATCGACGAGCTGATCAGGCTGTGCACAAAGAGCAAGAGCGACACCGTCCGCCTGTCGGCCAGCCGTGCGCTCCTGGCCCACTGGCTGAGCGTATCCCGGATCTTTGACACGAAATCGAAAATCAAAGAACTGAACGAGTGGATGGATCGAATCGAAGAGAAGAACCCAGCCGGACAGTGGCAACCGAACTCACCCTTCCTGAAGGGCCTCAAACAACCTTGAGCGTTTTCCAATGGGTCGCTCCCGGCTGCGGTTTTGCCTTTCCCATGCTCTCGACCCGAATCTTCCGAACCGATCGATCCCCGGATGACTGGCCACCGGACCGTCGCGAAGTGTGACATCTCATGATTCTGGACAGGGCGTCTCTCCCGGATTTCAAGACCGTCCGCATCGTGGCCACGAGCGTTGCGGCGACCTTGATCGTATTGCTCGCCGGATTCGCCGTCTGGCGGTTCTACGCCTGGTCGCGGCTGGGCTGGATCGTGCTGACGAGCGATGGCACGCCGCTCCGCGCCCAGGTACTCGCCGAGTCGGGCGATGTCACGATCGGCGAGCCGTTCGACCTGGTCACGCAGGTCACCCTGGCACTTCCCGCGGGCGACTACCAGCTTCGTGTGAGCGCGGTTGGACGCCTCAGTCGAGCCTACCGCTTCGCCGTCAATCGCGGCGAGACCCAGACCCACCCGCTCTCACTGGATGAAGGCCGGCTGCTGGGAGGGGAGCGCGACCCCAACCTCGATCCTTTCGAAAAAGCCCGGGAAGCGCCGATGCCCTTCGCACCAGTGACGGTGGCTCTCGAGCTCACGCCCGGCAAGGCCGACCTGGTCGAGTGGACCGGCCAGGCCTTGATCCGCCGCGACGGCGTTTCGGGCAACCCCGTCTGGGACGCCTCGCGCCGGACAAGCCCAGAGACCCGGCCCGCGACCCGGTCGCGTGGATCCGCCGGCTGGCCCACGCCGGCGACCCGATGCGGCCAGGCAGGCTGGTCAAGCCTGCGCCCGATCTGAACGGGGACGGCACCGGCGACCTTGTCTGGGCCATCGAGGGCACTCCGTCGTTTGTGGCGGTTTCCGGCGCGGATGGGTCGTTGCTCTGGACTTTTTCGGCCAAGCCGGACGGTCCTGGCGGCCCCGCCGCCGCCCCGGTGCCGGCGCCTCGGCCCGGAGACCCGGTCCCGCAACTCGGCCGTCTCTTCGCCGATCCCGTCCTGAGCGACGTGGATGGCGACGGAATCGTCGATGTGATCGCGGCGTTTGCGATCCTGAATGATCCCCGGCGGTGGTTGAATCGGCGCGGCGATCCGAGGCGCGGCGGCGCTGCGTTCTTCGGGCTGGGCCAACCGAACACCCCCGTGGTCGTGGCCGTCTCGGGTCGAACCGGCCGCTGGCTCTGGAACTACAGTCTTCCCGCAAGACGCAGGGTCGGGTTCCCCAGCCCGCACGGCCGGCTCTCAGTGCTCAGCGGGCGCAAGGGCTCAATGCTCGCGCTCAACGACGGCTCGCAGTGGATTGGCCTCGCTCCGGCCACCGGCCAGGCGCGCGGCCAGCCGATCGAGCTGGGATTCTTCCCGGAGCGCCCGCTCGAATACAAAGACCTGGACGGTGACGGCGAGCCAGACGTGCTCGCACTCGGCCCCTTCAGTTCCGCCGAGCCGTTGCTCGCGGCGATTTCGTCGAGAACCGGCGCGCTGCTCTGGAAGAAAGTGGTCTCGCGGGCAGACTATCCGCAGGATCCCAGCGGGCTGTCGCACGGTCCCCTGGTGGCCGATCTTGACGGCGATGGCCGCCCCGAGGTTGTGGTCCCCGATCACGGCCTGGTCCCGCCCGAGGCACGCTACGGCGGCGTCTGCATGCTCGATGGTGCCACCGGAGCGTCCCGCTGGACCCGCCCGCTCTCGCCGGTTGCCATGTATCGCGACGGCTTGTATCACTTCCTCGTCAGCCCCGATCTCGACGGCGACGGCACGCGCGACCTGGTCGTCCTCTCGCGGTTCCGGGACGTGCGCGAAGCGACTTCATCGCGGAGCGGGTTGTCCGGGCCGGAGCCGGTCTTTGTCGATGCGCTCTCGGGGAAGGACGGCCACTCGTTCTGGTCGTGGAGCGCGGAACTTCCTCAGGGTCGTGCGACCAGGATCGGGCCGCTCCACTGGTGGGGCTGCGGCCCAGACGGCTGGCCGCTCCTGGCCGTCTCGCTCGGGACGGATCGCCCGGGCGAGCACGAGTCGGGCAAACGACCCCTCCGCGTGGACCCGCCGGCTGTCCATGTGCTCGAGGCAACGAGCGGGCGAGAGGTCCACACCGTGACCGGATTGACCAACACGGCGTCGGCCGACCTGGACGGTGACGGCCTGGCCGACCTCTGGGGCGAGGCCGAGGGACAGCTTCGCGCGTTCCGCGGCGAGGCGCCCGAGGCCTGGCGGTCGCTGGGCCGGTTCGGTCCGGCAAGCGGGATCATCGGGCGGGCGCGCCCGACCGAATCGCACCCGGCCGCTGATCTCGACGGCGACGGGATTGCCGACACCTTGATCGCGGAGCTCCTGCGCGCTGAGGCATCCTCGGGTGACCCCGCCGGCAGCCGCACCGCCATTGCCCGGTCGGGGCGAGACGGACGCGTCATCTGGAAATCCACGCTTCGCCCCGCACGCGGCTGGTTCGAAGAGGGCGATGCGGAATCCTATTCTTTCGCGACCTACCCCCTGCCCGCGGGCGACCTGGACGGCGATGGCACGCCCGATGTGATCGTCGAGGAATCGTTGCCGGAGCGGCCGTACCAGGCCCGCGCAGGAGCCGCGTACCTTCCGCTTTCCGCACTCTCGGGCCGCACCGGCGGGCAGCTCTGGTCGTCGGTCGCCCTGCCCCGCGGATTCGTGCCGGCAGGCTATTCCGGCGTTGACTGGGTCGAGGTCCGCTCGATCGAGCCGGGCCGTGCGCCGGACCTCTTGGTGCGCCACGGCGACCTGATCGCCAGGGCATTCGCCTCACGGCTGCCGCCCACCGCGGACAGGAAACCCCACCTGGCGCGGATCTCGGGCGCGATGGCCGGGTCATCTGGGACATTCCTCTGGTGGAAAGCCCCGCCGCGAACTGGGTCGATTCGTCTCGTCCCGGCTTTGATGACCTGGACGGCGACGGCATCCTCGACGTGGCACTCGTGATCCCGCCTTCCCTCCGCGCCGCGGATTCCGAAGGCAAGGTCGCGGCGATCTCGCTCGCGAGCGGCAAGACGATCTGGTCGCGCCCGATCTTGAGCGGCGCCTTGCCCATGCCGATGAACCTGGAGATCGCGCTGGGTGATCTGGACGGCGACAATCGGCGGGATGTTGTGTTCAAGAACGAGACGCTCGCTCGAACAGAGTTCGTACCGGTCGTCACGGCCTTGAGTGGCCGCGATGGCACAGACCGCTGGACCTGGCACGGCCGCGACCCTTACTGGGGAGAACCGGTACCCTCCTTGATCGTGCTGGCGGATCTCGATGGGAAGGGGATGGGGAGGGTTTGCATCGACTTCAAGGAGAGCCCCGTCACGCGACGTTTGGTGATCCTCGACTCGAATGGCCGCGAGAGCGAGCGCCGCCAACTGCCTGAGGACGCGACCAGCATCCTGAGAGCGGCCGATCTCGATGGCGACGGACGCGACGAGCTCCTTCTGGCTCACGGAGGGCGTCTCCGCGCCTGGGGGTCTGACCTGCAGGGCGCTGGTCGTGGCCCGATTTCGCGGCGCGGATCGAGCGGATCCTGCCGGCGTCGCCGGGCCGGCCGGCCACGGTCGTCATCGACTCGGCGGTGGGCCTCGACGGGTTGACGGGCCATCCGCGGTGGGCCGGTCAGGCACCGCTCAAGCGACCGGCCTTCCTCCCCATGCTTCTCGACCCGGGCGACTCCGCGCGGCCGCCTCTGGTGATTTCCCAGGGCCACGGCACGACCGTCTGCCGCGCCGCCTTGCCCACGGCTGCGCCGGGACGCTTTGCGCCGCCGCGCGGCGTCCGGATTCGGCTCGGGCCGGTGCGCAGCGACCCGCGCTGGACGAGGCCGTTACCCTGGATGACGGGAGTTGCGGGCGTGGTCGGGCACCAGGGATTCGTCGCCGTGGGCGCACTGGCGCTGGTCAACCTGGTTCTGCCGCTATTGATCCTGCGGCTGGCACGCGGCCGGCGGCCCTGGAGCCTTCGATACCTGATGACGATGCCGGTCGCGGTCGCGATCCCGCTGGCGGCGTGCATCGCGCTCGAGCCGTTGATCCTGGTGCTCCCGGACCCGCTTCCGTCCCTTGCCGAACTCTTGGCCCACGTGGGCGAATTTGCCGGCTTCACGGTGGGGCCCTACGCGCGGCTGTTTTTGATCGGCACCGTGGCGGGGATCCCGGTCGTGGCCTATCTGGCACTGGTTGGCTGGACGCTCATTCGCCGCCAATGGAAGCGGCTCGCCATCGAGGCGATCCTCACGCTGCTGGCGGCCCTCGCGATTGGTGCGGCCTGGCTGTGGCTCGACATGCTGGCGATGCCCTCGATCGAGCATTATTCCTGGTCGGGCTGGTATCAACTGGTGTCGCACGGAGCCTACGCCGTGGGTGCGGTGGCCGCGAGCGTCTGGGCCGGGCGGGGCGTGTATGGGTTTGTGACACGACCGTCCATGCGGCGGGCGGCCGCGTAGCGTCTGCCATCGAGCACGGGTTTCGGCCGGGGTATGATGATGGGTCTGACGGATGTACGCCCACTGACTTTTCGCCGGGGAATGGAAGGCTATGGTTGACCTCTTCCAGGAAATCCGCCGGCGCCGCCAGGAGATCCGGGGCGCTCTTGTCGGCGCGGCCACGGCACTTCTCTTGGTGGCTGGCTCGGCGGCCGGCTGGTGGTTTTACGCCGAGTGGCGGCTGGGGCGGATCGAACTCACCAACGAGGGAGCGCCGCTGGCGGTCCAGGTGCTATCCGAATCGGGCGATGAGCCGCTCGGCGAGCCGCTGGACGTGGTCCGGCGCGCCACCCTCACTCTCCCCGACGGCGACTACCGGCTGCGAGTGAGCGGGTCCGGACGGCTGAGCCAGACGTATCGATTCGCGGTGAATCGCGGTGAGCTCCAGACTCATCCGATCACGCTCGATGACTCGCGCTTGCTCTTCGAAAAGCGCCAGTTCCGTATAGCCAACGAACGGCCGGTCCCGGAACAACCGATGCGGTTTGCTCCCACCACGGTGGCGCTCGAAATCAAGCCCGGCGCCGCCGACATCCTCGAGTGGAGCCGCGACTCGCTGATCCGCCGCGATGGCACCACAGGCAAGGTGGTCTGGGACGCTCAGCGGCCGGAGAAACCGTTTGAAAGCGGCCGCGACCCGGCTGCCTGGATCAAGCCGTTCTCGGGCTCGCCTGGCGAGGCGGCGATCGTGGAGCCGGCGTTCGATCTGGACGGCGACGGACTGGCGGACGTTGTGTATGCCTTCCAGCGGACGCCTTCACTTCTGGCGCTGTCAGGCAAAGACGGGTCGCTCTTGTGGAATTACACGGCCGATCCCGACGGTCCCGGCGGCCCGCGATCTGACGGGCCGGTGTTCGCCGAACGGAGGCCCGAGGGCCGAGCGGGCGTCCTGATCGGCCCGCCCGCGGTGGTTGACTGCGATCGAGACGGCACTCTGGACCTGATCTCCACCGTGGTTTTCTTCGAGTCGCAGCGCCAGCGGCGAGAGCGCGCGGCGCAAGCGAACCCGCGTGCTGGGACGCCCGGCCAGGCTCGGCGGTCGCAGCGCCTCGTCGTGGCCGTTTCGGGGCGATCGGGCCGATGGATCTGGAGCCACCGGCTCGACAACGAGCTCACGGTCCATACCCAAGACTCGAACAAGCGTCGGGCGACCATCGCCGGCGGTCGCGGGTCGGGGGCTGTGGTCATTCTGGATGACTCCCGCTTGATCCGGCTGGACCCAGCGAGCGGCAAGCTGCTCGGCGACGCGATCGAGAATCGGGTTTGTTCCGATCCGCGACGTCCAGCACGCCGACCTTGACGGCGACGGCCTTGCCGACACGGTCGCCCTGGGGCCAACACCCGAAAGCGGCCAGCGAACACTGGCGGCATTTGCGGGCAACTCGGGGCGCGCGCTGTGGGTCCAGACCGTCATGGCTCCGCACGAGCCTCCGAATGACAATGGGCCGCGGCCGGATTGGCCGCTCTTGGTCGATGTCGACGGCGACGGGCGGTGCGAAGTCGTGGTGCCCGACTCGGGGGCAACGAAGCCCGCAGGGGGTTATCGCGGCGTCACGATGCTCGACGGCGGCACGGGGAAAACTCGGTGGGTCCGGCCGATGCGGCCCGATACCGAGGCCGACGATCGCCTGGAGCACGTCACTCTGGCGCCCGATCTCGATCAAGACGGCACGCGCGACCTGGTGATCTTCTCTCGGTTCGACGGCCGGCAGCCCGCCGTCAAGCCCAGCGCGCAGCCGACGGAGCCGGAAGCGATCTATGTCGATGCCATTTCAGGAAGGGACGGCCATCCGCTGTGGTGGTGGCGCGCCGAGCTCGAACAGGAACGGGCCGTGGGGCTTCACGCACCTCTCTGGTGGGGCCGTGGCCCGGACGGCTGGCCGCTCCTGGCGATCGGCCTGGGGGGATATCATCAGGTCTATAGCGGGGTTGCCGGCAATCGACCGGGAGTCGTCCACGTTCTGGAGGCTTCGACAGGACGGGAGGTGCACCGGGTCGAGGGGCTCTTGAGCCCGGCGGTGGCCGACCTGGACGGCGATGGATTGCCGGATCTCTGGGGTGAGGCCGACGGGCAGCTCAGGGCGTTTCGCGGTCCGATGCCCGAGGCCTGGCGCGCGCTCGGTTATTACGAAGCGGTCAGCCGCTATTCCGGGCCACCCGACGACAACGAAAACCACACCGCGGACCTTGATGGCGACGGGATTGGAGATGCGCTTTTGGGCGAGCTGTACTCGCCCTACGCCAAGGACGCGCCGGGCAGCCACACGGTTGTCGTCCGGTCGGGGCGCGACGGGCACCTGCTCTGGAAGACGGCGATCAACCGGCAAGCGCCGTGGAGTGACGACGAGACGTGGACTCGTTACGAGGCGAAGACGTTCGGCCTGCCGGACGGCGATTTCGACGGCGACCTCACGTGCGACGTGGTCGTCAAGAGTCAGATGCGGAACCCGGACAAGAAAGAGCGCGCCAGGGTCGTCCCCCTCGACCTTCTTTCCGGCCGCACGGGGCGGCGTCTCTGGTCGGCCGGCAATCTGGATATCGACCGCGCCAGGCCAGGCAGCACGGTGGTTCAGAGTTTCAAGGTGTGCCGGATCGAGCCCGAGGGGGAATCGGTGATTCTCGCGGTCCTCTTGACGCCGATCGTCAAGCCAGGTGGGACGCCGATGTTCCGCGACCCCTACGAGTCGCGGCTGGCGCGACTGTCGGGTCGAGATGGCCGGGTCGTCTGGGCCAAGCTTCTCCTCGATCAGATTCCCGTTCTCGGCGGCGGATTTCCTGCGCTCAACCTCGGCGACCTGGACGGAGACGGCTCGCGCGACGCCGTCGTGCTCATTCCGCTCTCGGACGCGCGGGCGAATCGAGGCCTCGAGCTGAGAGCGGTTTCCCTCCGCGATGGCGAGCCGTTCTGGTCCAGGAAAATCACGCACATCGACCCGAGGTCGTATCCCAGCGTGGCCGTCGGCGACATCGATCGAGACAATCGCGCGGAGATCGTTGTCGTCAGCAAGCAGGTCGTCCCGGGAAACAAGGTCGAGATCGTGCTGAGCGTGTTCGATGGCCGCGACGGCGAGGTCCGCTGGAGCTGGCACGATCGCCCGGAACAAGACCAGACCGACCGATGGTTCGGAAACGTCTGCCTTGCCGATTTCGACGGCGCGGGGAAGCGCACGGTTTGCCTCGGCTTGAGCAATCCCAGCGGTCGGCACCGGGTTGTCATCTTTGACAACGGCGGGCACGAGACCGCGCACCGCGACGTGTCCGGAGGACAGCTTTGGCCCATGAGTGCCGTCGACGTGAATGGGGACGGGCGCGATGAGCTCGTGCTCGCGACCGACCAGAGCCTCCAGATCGTGGCGGGCGACTTGAAGGAAATCTGGTCCGTTCCGGAAACGGTACACACCGCCGGATTCGTCACTTTACCCTCGGGCGGTCCAGCGCCGACACTGCTCGTTCACCCGGCGCTGGGCCGCGACGCGGCGACCGGGCATCCGCGGTGGGCGGGCAATGCCCACGGTTACCCGTTCAATATCTGGCGGGTCGATCTGGTCGACCCCGGGGAAGGGACGCGTCTGCCGCTCTTGTTTCCGTGGAGCTCCCGGCAAGTCTGCTACCAGGCGCTGCCTGCGACCGCCACGGGGAAATTTGCACCGCCGCACGGTAAACCGGTGCCACCTGGACTTGCTCGGAATGACCCGCGCTGGACCCGGGGTCTGCCTTCGCGCGACCCGCTGAGGGCGGTGACCGGCGCGACGACGATTCTGACCGTGGTCGGGCTCGCATTCGTCAACGTCGCGGTGCCGCTCCTCGTGCTTCGCCTGGCGGCGCGGCGGCGGCGCTTTACCATGCGCGTCTTGATGGCGCTTCCGGTGGCGGCCGCCGTTCCGCTCATGGCGCTGCTCACTGTCGAGCCGATCTTCGCGGCGCGCTCGGATCCGTGGATCGCCTCGGCAAAGCTCGAGTTTGCGGTGGGCACGCTCGTGAGTCTCCCGATACTGGCCTACGCGGCCGTCGCGTGTCTTGGCCTGGTCGCACGGCGGTGGAAGGGACTCGGCGGCGCTGGCCGCGCTCACAATGGTCTTGTCTCTGATCATCGGGGGCGCCTGGATCTGGGTCGACAGGAAGTCGATGCCGGCGATCGAACGTTACGGGTGGCCAGGCTGGTACCTGGTCTTCATACCGGGTGCTTACGCGGCCGGTGCGCTTGTGCTCGTCGGGGGAATCTTCCGCGGGGTTTTGAGGGTCGTGAGAGCATGAGGTTTCTCGAGCAATCCATTGAGCAAATCCGCCGCCGGCGGAAATCGATCCAGAACGCCGCGATCGGGGCGATCGCGACGGTGCTCCTGGCGGCTGGCTCGGTGGCCGGCTGGCGCTTTTACGCCGAGTGGCGGGAGGGCCGGATCGAGCTGATCACCGAGGACGCTCCGGTGGTCGCGCAGGTCCTCGCCGAGTCGGACGACACCACGATCGGCGAGCCGTTTGACCTGGTCACGCGCGCTGTCATCACACTGCCGGCCGGCGAATACCGGCTGCGGGTCAACGGCATGGGCCGGCTGGGGCGAACCTATCGGTTCACCGTCAACCGCGGCGAGAAAGAAACGCACTCGATCTCGATCGATGAGGGCCGCCTGCTCGGAGGCGAGCGAGGCGCGAGTACGGGTATCAACGTCAGACCCAAGGAAGTGTCGCGACCGTTCGCGCGGGTCACTGTTGCGCTTGAGCTGACTCCTGGGAAGGCCGATTTGATCGAATGGTCAAAGGGGTCGCTCGTCCGATTTGACTGTAGCACGACCGGAAAGGTGGTCTGGGACGCGTGTCATCCTGGCAAACCAGTCGATCGCAGCCGCGATCCGGGCCATTGGCTGCGGGACTTTTCCCCGAATAGCCGGCGCGCTGAGCTAGTCAATCCCGCACCCGATCTCGACGGCGACGGCACCGGCGACATCCTCTGTGTTCTTCCGGGTGAGTCGGCGTTTCTCGCACTCTCGGGCAAGGATGGCTCAATGCTCTGGAACTACATTGCCGAGCTCGATGGTCCGGGCGGGCCCAAGCCCGATGGTCCCGTCTTTGACATTCGCGACAAGCCGGCGATGAGGTACAACTCGCTCTTGGGCGCCCCCGTCATGGCAGACGTCGATCGCGACGGATCACTGGACCTGATTGCCACAATTTACTTCAGCGAGTCTGCCGAGGAAGTCCAGCGCCGAACGGCGGGAACGCAACAAACGAGCGCGCGTCGGACCCCGCCCTTGTACCGGCGCGTTGTCACGGCGGTCTCCGGCCGATCGGGCCGATTGCTCTGGAGTCACCCGATCGACAAGTCCTTCCGCGCACGTTCTCAGCCTGGCTGGAACCAGACCGCGGCGTTCGTGTATGGGAGACCGCCTTTTGTGGCCATCGCCGACGGCGCGCAATGGCTGGCACTCGATCCGGCGACCGGACGGCCGCTCGGCGGCCCCGTCGACCTGGGGTTCGTGCCCAGCCGCCAGGTTCAGCATGCCGACCTTGATGGCGACGGCGAACCCGAGATCCTCGCTCTGGGACGGCAGGAGGGGCAACAGGCACTGGCCGCGATCGACGTCAAGACGGGTCGCAGGCTGTGGATCGAGACGGGCCGCCGCATGTACGAGGAGCCTCAGTTTCCTCCCCTTCCCGAGTGGCCCCTGGCGGCCCATCTCGATCGCAACGGCGGGCCGGAAATCGTTGTCCCCAACGTCGGCACGATGCCGCCCTTGAGCGGGTACCGGGGGGTGCGGCTCCTGGACGGTCTCACCGGCAAGACGCGCTGGTCCCGGCCCATGCGGCCGGACACCAAGGCGAGCGATGGGCTGGAGCAGATCCTCATTGCACCGGACCTCGACGGCGACGCCACCAGCGATATCGTCACTGTCTCAGTATTCGAAGGGAAGAACCCGGCCACGACCGCGCAGGCGCAGCCGGAAGAGCCCGAGCGGGTCTATGTCGACGCGTTCTCGGGAAGGGACGGTCGTCCGCTCTGGTGGTGGTCGGTGGATCTGCCGGTTGACCGGTTCACCCGGGTCTGGAAGCCACTATGGTGGGGACGCGGACCGGACGGCTGGCCGCTCCTGGTCATCCCGCTTGGCGGCAAGCACCCCACCGGCGTGGAGAGCAGCTTGCAGGCCCTCCACGTCGGCCCGCCCGTTGTTCATGTGCTCGAAGCCTCGACCGGAAGAGAAGTGCACACGGTCACGGGACTGACGAGGGCCGGTGTCGCCGACCTGGACGGCGATGGCCTCGCCGACCTCTGGGGCGAGGTGGACGGCGAGCTTCGTGCCTTTCGCGGCGAGGCGCCGGAAGCCTGGCGGGCACTGGGACTGTTCCATCCGCCAGACGAGAACTACGGATGGATTGAAGATCGCATATTCTCAGGCGTGGATCTTGACGGCGACAAGATCGGCGATGCCTTGATCGCCTTCGTACGCGCCCCAGGCGGAACGGCCAGCCAGACGACCGGTAGCCGCACGGCGATCGCCCGGTCGGGGCGCGACGGCCACGTGATCTGGAAGACGGTGCTCGACCCGCGCGAGCACTGGTTCGAGCCGAGCCGCGGCGAGTCTTACGGCCTGCGCGTTCCCGCTGCCCGCGGGCGACTTCAACGGCGACGGCACGCCGGAGGTCATCGTTCAGAAGCAAATCTACCCGATCCAGGTGAACCGGCGAGCCGCGACGCTGCCGCTCCAGGTTCTCGATGGCCGCACCGCGCGGCTCCTGTGGAGGGCGGGCCCGTTGCCGCTGGGCTTCGAGGCACAAGGCTTCGCACAGATCAACTGGATCGAGCCCCGTTCGGTCGAGCCGGGCAGTGCACCAGACCTCTTGGTCCAGCACGGCAACCCGTTCGTGAAGCCCGGACAGGCTGCGCCGCCCTTGCGCTCGCCCGGCACTCCGAGCCTGGCTCGGATTTCCGGGCGCGATGGGCGCGGTCCTCTGGGACGTGGCCCTGTCGAGCGACCCGGCTCCCCAGATTATCACACACGTTCCGCCACCCCGGTTCGATGACGTGGATGGCGACGGTGGGCTCGATACGGTGGTCGTCATCCCGCCATCTCCCCGAGCGGGCCAGCCCGACTACGAGCTGATGGCGATCTCGCTCAAGGATGGCAAGCGACTCTGGTCGCGGTCGTTCCCGCACCAGCAGAATTTCACTTTGGACGCTTACGTTGGCAATCTCAACGGCGACAAGGATCGCGAGGTGATCGTCACGCAGGAAGTCTCGCTCGACGATGACGTGGCGCTCGAAGTCAAGGCGTTCGACGGGCATGACGGCAAGGACCTCTGGACCTGGAACAGCGGCGCCGAGTGGCGGAGTAACCGGCCCTGGCCGCTGAGCGCAGTGCTCAACCTGGGCGGCGCTGGATCACGGCGAGTCTGCGTCAATTTCAAGGACAAGGGCGGAGTTCGCCGCGTCGTGGTGCTGGACGAGCACGGCAAGGAGAGCGCCCGCCGCGATCTGCCGGGAGATTACAACAGTATCCTCAAGGCGATTGACCTGGATGGCGACCGGCGCGACGAGATCTTGGTCGTTTACGGCGACGGGCTCCACGCCTGGCGGCACGACTTGACGGATTTCTGGTCGTGGCCCGGGAAGTTCACCTCGCTCGACAAGCTGGTTCCGGCATCGCCTGGCCGGAGAGGCGAGGTGATCATCCACCCGGGGCTGGCTCTGGATGGAAAAACCGGCCAGGCGGTGTGGGCCGGCCAGCGGCCGCTGGTCTACTGGCCGCGGCAATTCCAGCCGAACCTGCTCGACCGGGGCGATTCCACGCTCCGGCCGCTGTGGATCGGCGACGGCCTGGGCGCGACGGTGTGCCGCGTGGGCCTGCCCGCATTTGGGCAGGGCACGATCGCACGGCCGCGAGGAGCCGTCGTCTTGCCCGGTGTTCCCCGGGACGACCCGCGGTGGACGCGGGCCTTCCCGTGGCTGGCCTGGCTCAAGGGCCCGGTCGGGCCGTGGGGATTCCTCGCGGCCTGCGGGCTGGCCTTCGTGAATGTCGTCCTGCCGCTTGTGATCGTTCGCCCGGCGGCCGGCCGGCGCCAGTTCAGCGTGCGGGCCCTGATGGCCCTGCCCGTCGCGGCGGCCGTGCCGCTCATGGTGTTCCTGATGCTCGAGCCGGTGCTGCCGGTGGGCCCGAGCGCGTGGCTCTCGTCGGAGAAGCGCCTCTTCGTGTCCGGCACGGTGGCCGGTGTGCCGATGGTCCTGGCCGCGGTGCTTGCCGCCTGGTGCCTGGCGCACGGCCGCTTGCGGCCGCTGGCCGCACTGGCCGGGCTCACGATCGTGGCGTCGGTTGTGATTGCCGGGGTCTGGCTCTGGCTGGACATGAAGTCGATGCCGTCGATCGAGCGTTTTGGCTGGCGAGGCTGGTACCTGGTCGCCCTGCCGGGGGTTTACGCCGGGAGCGTGCTGCTCCTCTTCGGCTGGGCGATCCTCGTGATGTTCCGCCTGGTGAAGCGGCACAGAGCCGTGAGGTCGGGAGTAGAAATACATGAATAACGTCTGTCATAGAAAGCGCCCAGTGTCGCCCAGAGTCGCCCAGAGTCGCCCAGTGTCGCCCAGTGTCGCCCAGTGTCGCCCAGTGTCGCCCAGCGTCGCCCAGCGTCGCCCAGTGTCGCCCAGTGTCGCCCAGTGTCGCCCAGTGTCGCCCAGTGTCGCCCAGTGTCGCCCAGTGTCGCCCAGTGTCGCCCAGTGTCGCCCAGTGTCGCCCAGTGTCGCCCAGTGTCGCCCAGTGTCGCCCAGTGTCGCCCAGTGTCGCCCAGTGTCGCCCAGTGTCGCCCAGTGTCGCCCAGTGTCGCCCAGTGTCGCCCAGTGTCGCCCAGTGTCGCCCAGTGTCGCCCAGTGTCGCCTTTCGCGGAGCGAAAGGCGACAATGGATCTGCGCAGTTGCAACTTTCGCGGAGCGAAAGGCGACTTTGTCAGGCTGGAAAGCCACGCGCGACCCGCGATCACTTAGTCGCCTTTCGCTCCGCGAAAGTTGTGCATTCGTTCCGAGCAGGACAACACCGGATGCTCGGACAATCCTTCCAGAGGAGAGCCCAATCGGTCTTCGATGAACGCTGATGTCAGAATAAACTCATGCGTTGTTGATCGGGAGCGCCTACTTTCGCGGAGCGAAAGGCGACATTGATTTCGCCCAGCACCATAGCCTCACGAGATGGTGGACCGAAATGAAGCGGAAGGCGAAGCTGAAGATCGCGATGGCTGCAGCCATGTCGCTGCTCGTGGCCGGGTTTCTCCTGGCCTGGGCCCACGACATGAAGCGACAGATGGGCGGTGGAGAGCCCATCACCTCGCTCGCCGAACAGCGGCTGCTCGGTACCGGGAGGAATCCATTCACCGTCACGACTGAGGCCGTGACGTTGAGCGGGGGAAAAGCGGATTTCATCGAGTGGAACGGTCAAACCCTGATTCGTCGCGACGGTGTTTCGGGCAAGCCGATCTGGGACGCCTCGCGACCCGAGAAACCTTGGGAGCCGAACCGCGACCCGGTTGCCTGGCTGCGCCGTCTCTCCTACTTCGGCGACGACAGGCGACCCGGCAGGCTGATCCAGCCGGCACCAGACTTGAACGGCGACGGCACCGGCGACCTCGTTTGGGTGATCGAAGGCGCCGCGTCGATCCTGGCGATTTCGGGCAAGGACGGATCCCTGCTCTGGACGTATTCGGCGAACCTCGTCGGCCCGGGCGGCCCGGATCCCGCCGGCCCCGTGCAGCCGGAGCTGGGTGACCCGATCCCGGCCCTGGCGCGTCCGTTTGCGGATCCGGTCGCATCCGACGTCGATGGGGACGGGATCGCCGACGTGATCGCGGCCTTCGCCATGCTCGACGCCCGCACCCTTCTGAGCCTCTCCCGCGAACCGACCGGCAGCCGTGCCGTCAGCTTTGGCACGGACGCGGAAACCGAACCGGTGGTCGTGGCCGTGTCGGGCCGCACAGGCAAATGGTTGTGGAACCACGCGCTCCCGCGGGAGCCAAGGAGCCGGCTTGGTCCCTGGAGCTTGGGGCTCTCGCTCGTCAAAGGGGTGAGCGGCTCGATCGTTGCCGTGGTCGATGGGAGAATCTGGATCGGCCTCGATCCGGCGACCGGCCGGCCGCGCCGCGGGCCGATCCGCCTCAACGTCATGCTGCTGCGACCGATCCAGTATGCCGACCTGGACGGCGACGGCGAGCCGGAGGTGCTCGCCGTCGGACATGGCATCTCGGGCCCCGAAATTGTGGCCGTCTCGACCGTGTATGGCGGGCAGCTCTGGAGTGCGCCGGTTGCCTGGGCACCTCACCTCCAGGACCCGAGTCTGCCGCTCAAGTGGCCCCTGGTCTCCGACTTCGATGGCGATGGTAAGCCCGAGATCGTCATCGCTGACATCGGTCTGCTTCGGCCCGGTGCCTACTACCGCGGCGTTCGGGTGCTTGACAGTGCCACCGGCCGGACCCGCTGGGTCCGCAAACTCTCGCCTGTGATTCAACGATGGGACGGCCTGTTCCATCTCATCGAGAGCCCGGACTTCGACGGCGACGGCATGAACGATTTCGTGGCGGTCTCGCTCTTCGGGCGCCGGGAGCCCAGGGTCCCCCATCCCAACGACCAGAATTGGATCTACGTCGACGCCATCTCGGCCCGTGACGGCCGCTCGTTCTGGTCGTGGCGGACCGAGATGACGTTGTTGAACGGCGTATCTCCCCCACTCTGGTGGGGAAGAGGACGCGACGGCTGGCCATTCCTGGCGCTGATCTTCGGAGGAGTGAGCACATCCGCTTTCGAACACGACTCGGGGCGGATTCGATCGCCGGTCGTTTGCCTGCTGGAGGCGTCGACCGGCCGCACGGCCCATCTCATGCAAGACCTGTTGTGGCCCAGGGCGGCCGACCTTGACGGCGACAAGATCGAAGACCTCTGGGGCGCCGTGAACGGCGAGCTGCGGGCGTTCCGGGGCGAGCGGCCCGATGCTCGCGGCGCCACGGTGCAGGCCTCCTTGAACTCGAGGGATCCACGGTGGCTGCGGTCCTTGCCCTGGCGCAGCGGGGACATCACGATTCATCCTTCAGCCTTCATCCTTCATCCTTTCCCTTTGCCCTGGTCGGGCGCCGGGCAGTCCGTTTTCTTGGCCTATTCCGGAATGGTCGGGCTCACCCTGGTCGTGATCGTGATCCCGCTGGCCATCCTCAAGCTGGCGAAGCGCCGGCGGTTCCGCAGCGTGCGAACACTGGCGGTCCTGCCGCTGGCGGTTGCACTCCCACTCACTGCGTATGTCTGGACGATCCAATCGTCGCGACCGCAGCGTGTTGTCCCCACAGCCTCGTCCGGTCTTTTGGGATTCATCGTGGGGTCAACCGGCGGCTTGCCCATTTTGGCCTATCTCCTCGTCACGGCGTCGATGCCTTTCCAGCGCCGCTTGCGCTGGCTTGCAGGCTGGTTTGTCTTGACCGCGGTCATTGGTCTGGTGATCGGGCTGATCTGGATCCGGACCGATATGCAGGCGATGTCGTCGTTCGAGCATTATTCCTGGTCGGGCTGGTATGAGCCCGTGGTGCCGGCGGCTTATTACCTGGGGGCAATCATTGTGATTCTCTGGGCCGTCAGGGGTTTGTATCGGTCCGTCAAGCGAATCCTACTCTGGCGGGCTGCGGTGACTCCTGTAGGCCCCATGACTCCATCTCGGGAAGTTTGAACGTGAGCACGTCCCATTCTCTACGAAGACACGGAAGTCAAAGCCCTTTCTCGCACGGAGGAGACCGTCCCATGAGCCTTCCATGGTGCATGCTTGCGCTGGCGCTGCTCGGTGCGGATGAACCAAGATCCAGCCAGCCCGAACATCCGAGCACGCCCCCGGTTATCACGTTCAAGGTCGACTGCCGCGCGTTGACCCAGGCTGTAATCGACGGCGTCAAGTCGCCGTGTGGGAACGGCTCGTTTGCGGATCAAGTGTCATCTCCTCCAACTGCGTCAAAGCGGGCAGCATCAGCCTCCACGCCGGTCAAAGCAAGCGAGCCCCAAGAACTCTGGCCGATGACGCTTCCGGACGCCATCCGCATCGGGCTCGACAATAGCGAGATCGTCCGCGTCATCAGCTTCCCACAAAGCCTGCGTCAATGCGGTTTCGATGGGCCAGCTTCCAGAGAACCGTCCTCTGACACGCTGGACCCCCGAGCAAACAGTTCGTCCATCGTCATCGCCCGGCTCAATGCCGATGCCGCCAAGTGGCGATTCAAATCCGAGGTGATGGCGCACGTCCGGACTGTCGAGCAGTTGTACTGGCGGCTCGTTGCGGCCCACTCCACACTCTGGGCTGCGGACCGGGCGTTTGAAATGACCCGGGAGCTCGTGACCGAGGAAGAGGTTATCGCATGCTTGAGCCCTTCTGATCAGACCGGCGATCTCGTCCAGGCCAAAGCGGGGCTGGAGCGGTTCAACCTCGACCTGGTGACCAGGACCTCCGACGTGATCGTGGCCGAACGACAACTCCGCAATGCGCTTGGCCTGCCTCCGGCCGACAATCGGCGGATCATCCCCGTGACTCCTCCGACCGCGCAGCATGTCGAATTCGATTGGGCCACCTGTGTTCAAGAGATGATGCACGAGCAGCCGGACATCATTCAGCAGCGACTCCTCACCCGCCTCGCAGAGCTGCGATTGCTGGTCGCTCGCCACCCGGCATTACAGCAGGTGGATCTGAACGCGCTTTACCAGTTCAACGCCTTTTCAGACCCGATGGATGGTCCTGAAGACACCCTGATGAAGACGCTTCACAAGGCACTGGGGCTCGCGGAAGCCAACCCGTTCGCGGGGAGACAGCCGAGTGCGCCGGCGATGGAGACCGACTCGGAAGACCTCGCGATTCTGACCTCGTGGCACCCTGTATCGACGGGCCGAAATCCGCTGGCGAATACGCGACAAGCCCAGTACGGTCTGCTCCGCTCCCGCGCGTTTCTCCGGCAGGTGGTTCATCAAACGACACATTCGCTCGCGCGATCGTTCCTTGAGGTCGACGCGAACTTTAAGCAGTACGCCAGAGCCCATCGCGTGCGGGATGCCAGCGAAAAACAGCTCGCGGCGCAGTGTGCCCTCTGGGAATCCGGCAAGATCACGGTCGACCGCTATCTGGGCGCGATCGCCCAGTTCAGCACCGCCGTGGCCAACGAACACCAGTACCTTGCGACCTACAATGCCTCTCTCGCGTTCGTAAGCGAGGTCAAGGGAACCCTGCTGACCGATCGCAACATCATCGTGGCCAGGCGGGCGCCCCGTGAATCGAAAGCGCATCTGGCCGCGGTCACGAAGGATGAAGGCGTGGCAAAAGCCCAGGCGACCGTCGGAAACCAGGTCAGCCCGGCCGTGCCGGCGCCGCCGGCGGTTCCGTCCGTGTCGCCCGCCCGTCCCGGCCCCGAGATCTCTGCCGTGATCAACGCCGGTGTAGGGGCTCCGAGGCAAACGGCTGCCCCGGTCGAGCCCCGGTCGAACTCCGCGCAGCCGAAGCCGTTGACGTGGACGCTCTCGATCACATTCGGCGGCGACAAGACAATCGAGCTCCACGGAACGCTCAAGTCCGACGGCCAGGTCCATCCGGAGAAAACCACCGAATGATCGGCTCACGATCGATACAACGGCGGCAGCCCCAGCGTCCGCCGGATCTTTTCCACCTCGTCCGGGTCGTTCACCGGATACGGCGGTTTCTCTCCGTGCAGCACGCCGACGACTTCCTCGGCGATCGTCGCCGCCATGTTGCGCAGGCCTTCTTCGGTCTGCGCAGCGCTGTGCGGCGTGAGGATCACGTCGGACCGACCTATCAAGGGATGGCTCGGCGGAGGCGGCTCGACCGTGTAGACGTCGGCCCCGTAACCCCAGAGCCGGTGGGCATTCAGTGCAAGCGCGATCGCGGGCTCGTCGACCACCGGACCGCGGCAGGTATTGATCAAGATGGCATCCGGGCGCATCTTCGCCAGCGTTTCGCGATTGATCATGCCGCGCGTGCTGGTGTCGAGCGGGACGTGCAGCGTGACGTATTCCGAGGCTTCCAAGAGCTCACCCAGCCCGACGCGCCGGGCTTTGGCCCGCGCTTCCGCCTCCGGGGGCGCGGGCACGATGTCGTGGTACAGGACGTTCATCCCGAAACCGGTGCTGGCCATCTCGCCGACCCGGCGGCCGATCCGCCCGAAGCCGATGATGCCCAGCGTCTTGCCGGCCAGCTCGCGGCCGGTCAGGCTGGTGCGCACGTGGTAGTTTCCCGCGGCAAGCTCGGAGATCATGCGCGGGAAGTGCCGGGAAAGCCCGATCAGGAGCGCGAAGACATGCTCGGCGACGCTCTGAGTGTTGGCGCCGGGAGTGTAAACCACCTGGATCCCTCTGGCGGAGGCAGCCTCGACGTCGATCTGGTCGTACCCGACACCATGCCGGCCGACAACCTTGAGGTCCTTGCCGTGATCCAGGAGAGCCGCGTCCACCACGCCGCCCGTGCGGATGATCAGCGCGAGGGCGCCGACGACCTCGCGGTGCAAAACGGCCGGCTCCAGGCTGCTGGCCATGCGCAGCTCGGTCGTGCGCCGGAGAATGGCCAGGCCCGCCTCGTGCATGGTCGTCAGCGACAGGACAATCGGACGATGTGTCATGAAACCGCTCTCGGATGAACGCGTGGTGCAATCGGATCGATCGAGGGATTATACCGTTTGTCCGGCGCGATAGAATGGCGGCACGAGCAACCGACCCCCTTTCTGGCCGTGCGCACGGCAGGGCAGGGGTGGGGTCTGGCACGTTCAGTCGCACCGACCCGTGCGCAAGTGGGCGCAGCTTGTGAAGAATCGACGATTCACCAGCCCTGTGTCGGTGTCACCGGGCGCCGATTGTCGCTCGAGGCTTGACGCGACACGAGAGGCTCGCTCGATCTGATGCAATCCGTCCGCACGTCCTTTACTCTCTGGGCAATCATTTTCCTGGCCGTCGCGCTGCGCGCGGCGGTGATGGCCCGCGGGGGCAGTGTCTTCGAGGACCCGGACAACTATCTCCCTCTGGCACGAACGCTCGCCGCCGGGGAGGGTCTCCGGGTCAAGGGCCGGCTGACTGCTTATCGTCCACCTCTGTATCCGCTCATGCTCGCGCCCTTGGTCTCGCTCGGGACCGAGCCCTCGATGCTTTTGATCGCGCTATTGCACCTCGGACTGGGCGGAGGGACCGTCTGGTTGACAGCTCTGGCGGCAAAAGGTTCGGGCCTCTCCTCCGGGCGGGCCACGCTGGCGGCGCTTTTGGTTGCCTGCGACCCGGTCCTCGTCTGGCAAAGCCGCGCCGTCATGACCGAGACGCCCGCGGCCTTTCTGATCGCATTGGCCCTGGCCATGGTTGGATTGCGCGGGTGGAAGGGGGCCGTCCTGGGCGGCGCCGGGCTCGGGCTGGCTGCGCTCTGCCGGCCGAGCATGCTGCCGGGGGCCGTCTTGACGGCCCTCGCTTCCTTCCTGGTGAAACCGGGCGAGCCGATGGCTCGCCTGCTGCGCGGCGGCTTGCTGACCCTGGCAATCGTCCTGGTCATTTCACCGTGGATGATCCGGAATCTGCTCGTCTTCGGCGAGCCGGTCTGGATGACCACGCACGGAGGCTACACCCTCGCTCTGGCGAACAATCCCGTGTACTACCGCGACGTCTTGAACGGACCGCCGGGCAAGGTCTGGACGGGACGCGACCAGTGGCTCTGGTGGGAGTCGGTCCGTGGCGATACCAGGGGAATGTCCGAGCCGCAAGCCGATCGCTTCTTGAGAGAGCAGGTCTGGCGCCTGGCGCGGCAGCGCCCGCTCGACTTCAGCAACGCGACGCTGGTTCGTCTCCAGCATTTCTGGAGCGTGCTCCCAGCGGCCTCGGTTTATTCTCCGAGCGCCCGGCTGGCGGTGATGGTCTGGACGATCCCGTTCTGGTGCATGGTGGCTCTCGGGATATTTCAGGCTTCCTTGTGGCGCTGGCCCCGGATCGCGGCGCCTCTGGCCGTGATCGGCCTGACGGCCATTCACCTCTTCTTCTGGACCGATCTCCGCATGCGCGCGCCGATCGTTCCAGCCCTGGCCCTTGTCGCCGCCGGCGCCTCCGCTCATTTACCCTGGATCCGGAGAAATGATCATGGATAAAAGCGAGCGTTATCGTTCAAGGCGTGGGCCGCCGGACGAAGACGAACCATCGCGCCATGGAGAAGCTGATTCCGGTTGCCGCCACGATGCCCACGACGGCCGCCGCCAGCCGGTGCCGGTCAAAGAATTCGACCCGCGCAGGCAGGAACAGCCGGACCGAGAAGCTCAAGGCGATCGCCAATGCGTTGCTGAGCGCATACGTGACGAACTGGCGCAGGATCGACCCTTTTCGGGCGTCGTTGAAAGTGAGCCGCCGATTCAGGGCGAAATTCCAGACGAGGGCCACGGCGATCGCCAGGGCCGCGGCGATCGCCAGGTGCCACGAGCAGCCGAAGAGCTCGAAGCGGCGGCCAGCCAGCCCCGTGAACGAAAGGAGCCATTGAAAGAGCGCATAGCACGAAAGGTCGACGACCATCCCCGAGGCGCCGACCATGCAGAATTGACCGAGCCGGGAGTAATTCCCGAAGCGGCTGTCGAGCAGGTGCTTGAGCGGTCGCAGATCCGCGAGTCCGAACCGGCGAGACCGGAAATGATCGTCGACGGACACCGGTACGTCGATGCAGCGAGCCGGCCGCCTGACGAGCGAGTCGAGCACGGGGCTCAATCGATTCGCCGCGGCGTGCCCGCCGGCGCGCTCCCAGACCGAGCGTTCCAGGGCAAACAATCCCGAAAAAACGTCGGATGTTCCCAGCAACAGCCGGCTGACCGCCCCGAAGCCGACCCGGGGACGTGGTCGCTGATCCCGATGGGGAACGGCGACCGCCAGGTCACATTCGCCCGTGCGAACCGGCGCAAGCACGCGCTTGAGCGACTCGGCAGAGTAGTGACGCGCGACGTCCAGAACCACAAGGTGATCCCCGGTCGATGCCCCGAGCCCGGCCCGTACCAATGCTGACCAATCCCGACCGTCCGCCGCCACAAACGTCGTGCCGGGGGAGTGGTCGTCGTCGTGACGCACGTGCGCAGTGCGGGCGGCCGCCGTGGCATGCTCGCCTCCGCGCGCCACGATCACCTCGACCGCGTCGAAAGCTCCCTGGCGCTCCAGAATCTCTCGATACTCGGCCACCCGCTGCCCTGGGAGCATCTCTCCCGCGGCGAGGGGCAGTATCAAGCTCACCTTCCCCGCCTGCTCCCCGACACTTCGGCCCTGGCACACCATCATGCGAAGCGAATCTCCTCACAAACCCCGATCGCCCACACCCCGAGCCGTCACTCGCACGTCAAGGTCGAGGGAACAGGAATATCGAAAGGACTCGCGCCTCTCGCGGCATCATTGTCGTGCGCTGGCACAGGAACACCCAGCGGAACGCTCAGCCTTCGAAACCCGAGTGTCACTGCGAAGCTATCTTAGTTCACACTCACTTGCAGGGCAAGCCGACTCACTGCGGCGGGCGCCGGCCCGAGGGCCCACGCTCCACGATCCACGACCCCACGGCGACCCGACTAATCGATCCATCCACCGCCGAGCACGAAGTCTTCCTGGTACACCGTGACCACCTGGCCGGGTGTGATGGCGGACTGGGGGCTTTCGAAGGTGACGCTCGCTCGTTCGTCGTCGATCGGCTCCACAGTCGCCGGAACGGCTCGGTGCTGGGCCCGGATCTGGGCCAAACACGGGATCGCACCGCTGGGCGCCGGCGCCTGCCAGTTGAATCGGGACGCCGTGAGGCTGCTTCGCTCAAGTGCTTCCTTGGGTCCGACTGTGACCGTTCGGGAGAGCGGCTCGATGTCGACGACATAACGCGGCGAGCCCAGCGCGATACCCAGCCCACGGCGCTGGCCGATCGTGAACGCCTCGATCCCGGTATGCTGGCCCACGACGGTTCCCCCGAGATCGACGACCGGGCCGGCGGTGTCCCGGACCGGTCGCCGCTCGCGCACGAAAGCCAGATAATCGTCATCCGGCACGAAGCAGATATCCTGGCTGTCGGGCTTGTCGTGTACGGGCAGACCTCGCTGGCGCGCGATGCCCCGGATCTGAGCCTTCGCATAGCTGCCGACCGGAAACAGAACATGCTTGAGCAACTCTCGCCGCAACCCGAACAGCACGTACGACTGATCCTTGGTGCGATCGAGACCTCTGGCCACCCGCCGCGTGCCATCGGTTGCCAGAGCGACTCGGGCGTAATGGCCCGTCGCGACGAAGTCGGCCTCAACCTGCTTGCCATAGGCCCACAGCTTGCCGAATTTGAGCCACATGTTGCAGACGACGCACGGGTTCGGCGTGCGGCCCGCGAGGTATTCATCGGCGAAGTAATCGTGGATCCGTGCGAAGTCGCGCTCGAAATCGAGCGCATAAAACGGGATATCGAGCCGATCGGCGACGTGTTGAGCATCGAGTGCGTCGGTGGCGCTGCAGCATGTCTTGGCCCGGCGCTCGGCGTCATCCGCCGATGCACCCGTGCGCATGAAGATGCCGACGACGTCGTATCCCTCTTCCTTGAGCAGCGCAGCCGCGACGGAACTGTCGACACCGCCACTCATTGCCACAACGACACGTTTTCCCATCATGCTCCCTCGCGAATCCCCGGCCAACGGCTTGATCGCTCACGCTTTGCTCCAGCCACTTGGATCATGATGCCCGTGATGCTCGTAACAGTCACACGCTCAGGAAGGCGCTCTGCGCGATTCCTTCTCGGTGATTCCGCTGATCCCGAAGCGCTCTGCCAGCTCGGCTTCCACTGCGCTCCAGGGAATGTCACGATAGCCCAGGAGTACGGCGGTATGAAAGACCAGGTCGGCGGCCTCCTTGATCAGGTGCTCGCGGCCGGAAGGGCCCAGCTCGTCTCCCGCTTCGACGGCCTCGGCGGCTTCCTCGATGATCTTGGCACCGATGCGGGCGACTCCTCCGCCCAAAAGCTGGGCGACGTAGGAACGCGGCGGCGGATTCGCCTTCCGGTCGGCGATCACTTCCATGAGGGCCTTCATGATCGATGACTCGGGCATCACGCGGTCTCCTCGGGAGGCTCGCCCTCGATTCTCGCCTGTGGCTGACGTGTAGAATAACCTTTTTGGCTGTCCTCGGGGAAGCCGCAGAATGACTCCCGGACAAGTCGAATACGAGCATGGCGTGCCGATTCCCGGTGTAATCCTTCCCGAGCCGGAGTGGGCCCGGACTGCCGTCAAGCGGCTTCCGGAACAGGGCCCGCTCGACTGGCCGGCGGTCTTCGGCCGGAGTGCGCCGGTCGTGCTGGAGCTGGGTTGCGGCAACGGCCGGTTCACGCTCGCCAGCGCGATCGAGCGCCCGGGCTTCGATCATTTTGCCATCGACATCCTGCCGGTCGTGATCCGGTATGCGACCCGCCGCGCCAATCAGCGGGGGCTGCACCACGTGCGCTTCGCGGTCAAGGACGCTCAGACGTTTCTCGCGCGGTACGTCGCTCCGGCGACGATCGCCGAGATTCACGTCTATCATCCGCAGCCGTATCACGACCCTCGCCAGGCGTGGTTGCGGCTTCTCGCGCCCAGCTCCTGGCGGCTGTCCACCTCGCCCTCGCCCCCGGTGGACTGTTCATCGTCCAGACCGATAACCCGGATTACTGGAAATACATCACACGGGTCATTCCGTCGTTCTTCGAATTCCAGATCCATTCCGGCCCGTGGCCGGAAGCCCCGGCCGACCGCAGCCGGCGCGAGATCCTGGCGCGCCAGCGCGGGTTGCCGATCTATCGGGGAACCGGCCGCCGCCGCGACGACCTCGACTGCGCCCAAGCCCTGACTCTTGCCGAATCTCTTCCCCAGCCGGTCTTCCGCACACGAGGACCGTGGTGCGAGCTCGATCGTCACGAGCAGCGACAAGCAAGCGTGGTTCCGCGCAAACGCAAGCCGAGCGAGGGCGGAATGGGAAGCGGCTGAGCGAGGTCGAGCACCGGCGGACATTCCTGGGCGACCCGGCCCGAGGGAATACAGAATCCGGGCAGGTGAAACTCGCGAGCCAAGTCAGTAAGCTACCAGAAGGCTGCCTGGCGCAGGTCCAGCAGCCGGCAGGGATGGTTCTGCCGGCGGCACTTCCCAGGCCCGTTCCTCGCGCCGACTCAAGACGATAGAAGTCTCGTTCCCAAGGAGTCAGCACCATGTTTACGGCTTTGAGAATCGGTCTTGTTGGAGCACTACTGTGGTCGTCGGCGGACCTGCCCGACATTTCTGGAGAGTGGTCGGGCGAGGAGTGGGGCACCGTCGCTCTGAAACAGACCAACGCCGGAGAATACGCCGGAACCTACACCGAGAACATTGGTCCAAACCCCTGCAAGATCCGCTTGAAATGGTCCGAGACTGAGGGACGGTTCAACGGCACCTGGAGCGAGGGGGAAGATCGCTTCGGTGAGCTTTCCATCCGCTTGGTGGGCGACGAGATTCGCGGCGCTCTCACGACCGATCCCAAGTCCAGGATCAGTCACGCCCGGCCCCGGTTGGCGGATGTGACGTGGACCCGTGGCCCTGCGACTGCGAAGCAGGTTCTACAGCCCGTGGCGGCTCCCAAGGAGCCGGGTCTCCCGCTGGATCTGACCGCTTTTTACCAAACGCCTGCCTCCGCGTTCGAAAGGATCAGAGCCTATCCCTGGCGGGCGGTGCCACGCGGGTCGAAAACGCTAGGCAACGTGCCCCTGGCCATCGATGGCATGCTCTGTCTGTGGGGAGAAGCGAACGCCAAGAGCGGGGCGGCATTCGCTGAAAAAGTCGACGATATTCCCGTGAACCGCTCGTTCGACACGTTGTACGTCTATCATGCGACGTTTTATCCCTCGCGCGACGGATCACCGGTCTACCACCTGACCTTGCACTATGCGAACGGCACCTCATCGATGACGACAATCTGTTACGGCGCGGCATGCCGCGATTGGTGGCAGCCGTCGTTCGAGCAATACAATGAATTGACTGATTTGAACTCGAAAATGGTCTGGCGTGCCGATAGCCCCGATAGCAAGGCCGACAACCCCATCAAACTCCGATTCTTTATCACCGCGATCACCAACCCCCGGCCTGAACTCGAGGTGAAATCGATCAGTCTGACCTCGGCGAAAGGCAACTCGGCAGGCTGCATCCTCGCGATGACCACCGGGCCGGCCGGGCTACTCAAAGTCGGCAAATCCAGCGGCAAATGACCGCGAATTCGTTTTCGCGGCAGAACGAGCCGAGTTCCTGACGAGGGCCGGCCGAGTTCTCCGCGTGCGCCGTTGTGCCGCACGATGGCCAGAGCTAACCGCGAACGATCTTCTTGTCTTGATGGAACCAAACTTCCCCGACTCGCGAGTCGAGATGCACTCCGCCTACCCAGTCTTCGATGCCGTTGAGCTCGACGAAATTCAACCGGGCTGCGAGAAACTGTTCACCGTCCGGCGTAAGACGGACTTCGGTTCCCCGGATCGTGGTCCGCTCACCAGTGAGCGCCACGGCAGGGTGTGGAAGCGCCGGGTCGGCAAGGCGCCTCAATAGCCAGAATAGCCAGTTGTCGCCGGCGCATTCGTTTTCTTCGAAGAAGAATGCTTTCAGTGCAGCCCCGATCACCCTTGCCGCTTGCGGTCCGAAGTCTCGCGTGCTCGCAAGCAGGCGAGCCTCGCATCGGTTAATACCGGAGCATAGATCCGGATAACGCCAAAGGGATTTCTCCAATGCAGCGCGAAGGAGTGGGAAGGAACTGGAGACGTTGTCCAGGAAACCGGTGAGCGCAGCCGGATGCGGCGCGGTCACGGCGCTCCAGGCGTTGTCGAGATAGGCAAGCCCTTCGCCGTCAATCGGACGCGGATTGGGGCGGTTCTCCAATTCCTCTGTACCCAGTATGCGGACTGTCGAAATCGACTTTCCGGAGCGCGTTCGTTCGAACTGCACGACGCGCATCGATTCGGCGCGGCCGCCGATCGTGCGCAGTAACTGGGGCATCCAGGCGAGTGCGAGTTGTTCCGCAAGTCCCGTTCCGAGCCAGATGACGACTTCCTCTGCGCCGGCGAGGCGATCGAGACTGCCGTCCACGTAATCTCGCATCACATACCGAGAACGTCGCCGTCGCTTCCTGGTACTGGCCGGCTCCCCTTCAGGATGATCCCAGTACGACTGCCGCATCGCGCACCAACTGTCGAAATCGTCGAGCGCGGTCAGCGGACCGCACGACAGGTCATCCTGCAGGGAAACAATGTCCCTCCGCGGGATCGAGAGTGCCTCGTTCAGGGCGCAATAGCCGCAAGTCACATGGATCGTTTTCGACACAACCCAACGAGTCTCAACTCTGAAGTTAGCCAGCAACCCAGGGACGGCTCGGCTGCGGGTTACTGTTTCGTGCGAGTGTACTTGGTCTCGACGGACTTCGCCTCTTGCCCGTCTGGCGTCAGGTTGTATGCGGTGATCGTGAGATGATCAACGTCGACGAGCTCGAAAACCGTTTTCCAACCCCATGGTGGAGCATTCGGGCCAACGTCGTATTTCCCTTTCACAACGAATCCCCGCGCAGTTCCCTCGCCCTCTGAGAACATGATCGCATAGTTCATGTGAAAGTCGTCGACCCACGAGATCTGGAACTGTTTCCTCATGGAATTGAATGCAATGATCTCCTCACCGTGTCGTGGTCGTCCCTGAATCGTGGCCTCATATTCGTGACGACAGAACCGTCCGTCGAGCATCGGGCGAATCGTGCCTTTGATCTTGGACTCGTCGGCCAGTTTGCCGGGTTGAAACCATGTGCGGCACGTGCCTTCCCATGAACCGACCAGTGATTTCAGAAGCTCTTTTGGCATGAGTGGCCTACGCTGACTGGGCGAAGTCTTGTCCTTCGGGGAGTCCTGCGCCCTGGCCGCCGCCGGCGGTCCAAGCAACAAGCACATGAGTAGCGGAGCCAGGTCGATCGATTTCATGGTTCGTTCCTCATCCTGCGGAGTTTGAGCTCGTGGATCCAGTGGCTTCTCTCAGGGAGTTGCCCGGGCGAGCATGTCGCTTCCCTTTCGGGGCGAGATTCCGGAGACCGCACCATGAAAACTGCCGCGTCGGGCTGGTGCCATCGCGCCACCTGTCATTGGCTTGCCTTGGTCTCGCTCGCCGGCTTGTAGTCGCGCCACAGCCAGCGCAGCGACTCGGGCAAAATGGCGCGGCCGTGGCGGTTGCTGTGGAAGCCCTGGCCGAAGACGAATTGATAATCATAATGAGCGAACTGAAGGGCTTTGGCCATCTGCTGATTGGCCAGCGGCCAGTTGCCGTTGTTGTTGTCGAGATCGTTGGCACCATCCTGAAGAAAGATGCGGATCGGCTTTTTGGGGGTCTTTCGGATCAGGGCCTCGTAATTGTGGCCTCCTTCGCGCCGGGTCTTGCCGCTGGCGATGTTGGTGAAGCTGCCGACCCACGACAGGACCTTGCTAAACTCGCCCGGCCGTTCCCAGGCGACCGTCCAGGCACAGATCCCGCCACTGCTGATCCCGGCGATCGCGCGGCTCTCGGAGTCGTGGCGGAGCTTCACCGTCTTCTCGACCTCGGGCAGGATCTCCTCGAGCAGGAACCGCGCGTAAAGGTCGGAGAGTGTATCGTACTCGACGCTGCGCTGGCGGCCCGGACCGGGGTTGATGAACACCGCCACGGTCACGGGCATCTCTCCCTTGGCAATCAGGTTGTCGAAGACGGCGGGCACAAAGCCCGTATATCCCCCGCCGTCCTGAAATACCATGACGCAGGCGGGCTGGTCGTCCTTGTACTGCGCGGGCACGTAGATCCACCAGTCGCGGCGAGTGCCAGGGTAGAGCTTGCTCTCCCAGGGCTTCTGCTTGGTCAGCTTGCCTTTGGGTACGCCCGGCTGCTCGGTCAGCTCGGGCTGGCTGATGTAGACTTCGAGGTCACCGCTCCGGCCCTCCTTCGTGCCGTCGGTCACGTACCGCCAGCGAAAGGCCTCTCCGTTCGTGAGGGCAACAGTCGCGGCGAAGACGGGGGTCTCGCCGATCCGGTTGAGCGCCAGCTTCTGGACGCCGCCAGCTTTCACCGCGGCTGTCTTCGCGCCCGGGGCCTCGATCGCCCAGGCCGTCATCAACCCCTCGACCTTCGGGTTGGCGCCGCGCAACACGTTGTTGGCACCCGAGCGGTCCTTGCCGAACCAGGCGCGGATGTCCTGGGCAAGAGCTTCGGCCGCCTGGCCAGTCGGATTGGCCGCGATGCGTTCGGAGAGCGTCTGCATCGAAAGCTCTTCGCCGGCAACCGCCGGTGGCGCCGCTGTAAAGGTCAAGACAAGCGAGATTCCCAACGCGGTGCGCGTGCTCATGGTGTGCCCTTCAAATTGTCTGGTCTTTTGGGTTTTCATCGTCACGGGAGGCGTTTGTCCAGAGTAGCGTTCGGCAGTTGTTAAATAGGATTCTACTGATGGGTACGCCGGGATGCCAGGTGCCAGAAACCACGACTTGGCCCCGGACCTCGGTTGCGCTTATACTACCGTGCAGCACTCATTCGCGTGCGGTCGTTCGTGGTTCGTGGGCGCGGGGAGAGATCATGAGGTGGTTTGCCGGTCTACTGGCAGCCGCGGTTTTCGCCATCGGTTACCCGGGCGCAGTGCGGCTCAAGTGCCCGCATCGCCCGATCCTGTCGAGTACAACCGCGACATTCGCACGATCCTCTCGGACCACTGTTATCAGTGCCACGGGCCGGACAGCGCCCAGCGCAAGGCCGAGTTGCGGCTGGACCAGGAATCCTCGGCCAAGGCAGACCGCGACGGAATTCGCGCCATCGTGCCGGGCGATCTCAAGTCGAGCGCACTGTATCAGCGGATCACCGCTCAAGACCCATCGGAGCGGATGCCGCCACTCAAGTCAGGGAAATCGCTCAATGCCGCTCAGATCGATCTCATTCGCCGCTGGATCTCCGAGGGCGCAAGGTGGCAGCCGCCGTGGGCGTTCGTGCCGCCCCGCAGAAGCCGGGTGCCCCGCCTCAAGAATGGACGACTCTCCCGCAATCCGGTCGACGCATTCATCGCAGCGCGGCTGGAGCAGGAAGGGCTCACGCCCGCCGGTCCGGCCGAGCCCGGCATTTTGATCCGCCGCGTCAGCTTCGACCTCACGGGCCTGCCTCCGACGGCCGACGAGATCGCTGCATTTGAGCGCGATACCAGCCCGGACGCCTACGAGAAAGTCGTCGATCGTCTGCTGGCCTCGCCCCGGCTGGGCGAGCGGCTCGCGATCCGCTGGCTGAACGCCGCCCGCTACGCCGATACCAACGGCTATCAAACCGATGCACCAAGAATCATGTGGCGCTGGCGCGATTGGGTGATCGAGGCGTATAATCGCAATCAGCCGTTTGATCAGTTCACGATCGAACAGCTCGCCGGTGACATGCTGCCTCGCGCGACCCTCGACCAGAAACTCGCGACCGGCTTCAACCGCAACCATCGCGGCAACGGCGAAGGCGGCATCATCCCCGAGGAATATGCCGTCGAATACGTCGTGGACCGCGTCGACACCACGGCGACCGTCTGGCTGGGCCTGACGATCGCGTGCGCACGGTGCCACAGTCACAAATTCGACCCGATCTCCCAGGAGGAGTTTTATCGGTTCTTTGTCTTCTTCAATAACATCGCCGAGAATGGCCGGGCGATCAAGTTCGGCAACTCTCCGCCCATGATCAAGACGCCAACCCGAGCCCAGCAAAAAGAGCTCGATCGGCTCAACGACCGCCTGGCCAAGCTGGAACAGGAGATGAGGGCACGCGAGGGCGAGATTAGCGCGGCGCAGTCAGCCTGGGAAGCCAAGGCGCGGGCGGCCCCGCCAGTCGACTGGACGGTTGAGAACCACCTGATCGCTCGGTTCAGCCTGGAAGGAAGCCTCATTTGCGGACACGGCTCGCACACGATCACGGCACACTTCCGTGAAGGCCAGCCAAGGTTCGGCGTCGGCGCAGCCGGGGAGGCGCTGTCGCTCGACAGCCGCGGATTCCTCGACCTGGGCGACACGGCCGCGTTTGGGTTCTACGACCGGTTCACTTTGAGCGCGTGGATCAATCCCTCCGGCGCACGCGGCGGCACCATTGTCTCGCGAATGGTCGACGAGCCGCAGGGGGAAGGGTACAGCGTCACGCTCCAAAACGGCAAGGTGGAGGTCAATCTGGTCAAGCGCTGGCTCGACGACGCGATCCGGCTCGACACCGTTCAGGCGGTTCCCTCGGGAAAGTGGACCCACCTCGCCGTCACGTACGACGGCTCGCGAGTCGCAGCGGGCGTGAAGGTCTATCTTGACGGGAAGCCCGCATCTCTGCGGGTGGCGCTCGACGAGCTCAATCAATCGTTTCAGACCAAGGAGCCCCTGCGGATCGGTGCGGGCGGCGGGCCGGCGAGCCGGTTCGACGGCTCGATCGACGAGGTGTGTGTTCACAGTGCCGCGCTCGACTGCGACGACATCACGGTGCTGGCCACGCCCGAGTCGATCAACGAGATTCTCCGGATCCCGCCCCGATCGCGCAGGTTCGGGCAGGCGCGAAAAGTCCGCGGCTGCTTCCTGGCAACCGGAGCACCGGCTGCGGTCCGGGCTCTTGCCGGCGAACTGAGCGCCGCTCGGGCGGCGGTGGCCTCCCTCGCCGACAAGATTCCCACGACGATGGTGATGCAGGAGCTGCCGGTCAAGCGGGCGACCCATGTGCTCAACCGCGGTCAATACGACCAACCCCGTGTTCGGGTGGACCCCGGCATCCCGGCCTGCCTTTCCGCGGGATCGAAAGCGGCAGTGCGCGACCGATTCGAGCTGGCTCGCTGGCTGGCGGCACCGGGGAATCCACTGACGGCCCGGGTGGCGGTCAACCGCGACTGGCAGATGCTCTTCGGTACGGGCCTGGTGAAGACGGTCGACGATTTCGGCGCCCAGGGCGAGCCACCGAGCCATCCGGAGCTGCTCGACTGGCTGGCTGTCGAATTCGTCGAGTCCGGATGGGACATGAAGCGACTGCTGCGGCTGATCACCACGAGTGCGGCCTACCGGCGAACGTCACGAAAGACGAGAGTGGGTCTTGAGCGCGATCCCGAAAACCGCCTGCTCGCTTCTGGACCGCGACTTCGGCTGCCGGCGGAGATGATCCGCGACCAGGCGCTGGCGCTTTCTGGTCTTCTCGTCGAGCGGATCGGCGGGCCCTCGGTGAAGCCCTACCAGCCACCCGGTCTCTGGAACGAGCTGGCCGACGCAGATTACGTTCAAGATCATGGCGCGAAGCTGTACCGCCGAAGCCTCTATACGTTCTGGAAGCGGACGGTGCCTCCACCGGCAATGGTCGCCTTCGACGCCCCGGCCCGCGAGACTTGTACCGTGCGCGAACGCGCACCAACACACCGCTTCAGGCGCTGGACGTGCTCAATGACGTCACGTTCGTCGAGGCAGCCCGCGGCTTTGCCGAGCGGTTGGTGACCGGCCCCGACCGATCGCCGGAAGCGCGGATGACGACGGCATTTCACCTGGCGACGGGCCGGCGGCCGCGGCCCGAGGAGCTGCGCATCCTGGTCGAAGGCTTTCACGACCAGCTTGCCCGATTCGGCCGCGATCCCCGGCTCGCGGAAGCCTTGATTGCGACCGGGGAATCGAGCGCGATCCGCGGCTCGACCCGGTCGAGCTGGCGGCTTACACCGCCATGGCCCAGTTGATCCTCAACCTCGACGAGACGCTCACCAAGGAGTGACTCACGGTGGACCCGATTTTCGAGCGATCGCTTTATTGCACCCGCCGCTATTTCTTCGGCCGGACCGCCGCCGGGCTGGGGACGATCGCCCTGGCAGCGCTTGGCGAGCGCGAATCGCACGCGGCTGGCGGCCGCGAGGGCCGCTCCGCTGTTGGTGCCGGAATCGATGGTTTTCCGAACTTCGCTCCCCGGGCCAGGCGGGTGATCTACCTGTTCCAGTCGGGCGCGCCCTCGCAAATGGACCTGTTCGATCCCAAGCCCGCGCTCGAGCGACTTCGAAGGCACCGATCTGCCCGACTCGATCCGGATGGGCCAGCGGCTGACCGGCATGACCTCGCGGCAGGACCGCTTTCCGGTCGCTGCGAGCCGGTTCCGGTTCGCGCGGCATGGCGGCAGCGGGGCGGCACTTTCGGAGCTCTTGCCGTTCACGGCCCGCGTGGCCGACGAGCTTTGCTTCATCAAGTCGATGCGCACCGAGGCGATCAACCACGACCCGGCGGTGACCTTCTTCCAAACGGGCGCTCAGCTTGCCGGCCGGCCCTCGATCGGCTCGTGGGTCGTGTATGGCTTGGGTAGCGAAAACCAGGACTTGCCGGCATTCGTGGTGATGATCTCGCGCGGATCGGGCAACCCCAACGATCAACCGCTGTACGACCGGCTGTGGGGCAGCGGCTTCCTTCCCACCTCGTACCAGGGCATCAAGTTCCGCTCGTCCGGCGATCCGGTGCTCTATCTGTCGAACCCCCCGGGACTGTCGGCCCAAGCCCGGCGGCGCACGCTCGACGACCTGAGCAAGCTCGATACCCTCAATCACCGCGAGTTTGCCGACCCCGAAATCCTGACGCGCATTTCCCAGTACGAGCTGGCGTTCCGCATGCAGACTTCGGTTCCCGAGCTGACCGATCTGTCGAGCGAGCCGGAGTCGGTTTTCGACTTGTATGGCCCGGAATCGCGCATCCCAGGAACCTACGCCGCGAATTGTCTTCTGGCGCGGCGGCTGGTCGAGCGCGGCGTGCGGTTCGTCCAGCTCTTCCATCGCGGCTGGGACCAGCACACCCATCTCCCGAAACAAATCACCGGCCAGTGCCGCGATACCGACCAGCCCTCGGCGGCTCTCGTCGCCGATTTGAAACAGCGCGGACTTCTGGATGACACCCTGGTAGTCTGGGGCGGCGAGTTCGGCCGGACCGTCTACTGCCAGGGCCCGTTGACAGCCCACGACTACGGGCGCGATCATCATCCGCGCTGTTTCACGATCTGGATGGCCGGCGGCGGAATCAAGCCCGGAATCACCCACGGCGCGACCGACGACTTCGGCTACAACATCACCCAGGATCCGGTGCACGTGCATGACCTGCACGCCACCGTCCTTCATTGCCTGGGGATCGAGCACACGAAGTTGACCTTCAAATACCAGGGACGGCATCATCGGCTGACCGACGTCCACGGCACGCTGGTCAAGCCGGTGTTGAGTTGAAGAGAATTGACGCAAGAGCATCTTTAGGGGAGCAGCATGCCGCTTCCGCTTGATTGGCAAGAGATCGCCATCCGGCTGATCTTAACGGCAATCGCCGGATCAGTGATCGGGATCAACCGCGGCGGTCATGGTCAGCCGGCCGGGCTGCGCACCACATTGCTCGTGTGCATGGCCGCCTCGATCGCGATGATCCAAACCAACTTGCTCTTGGGGACGGCGGGTAAGCCTTCCGACTCTTACGTCACCATCGATGTAATGCGGCTACCGCTCGGCGTCTTGTCCGGAATGGGCTTCATCGGCGGGGGAGTCATTCTGAAGCGTGAGAGTCTGGTGCTCGGGGTCACAACAGCCGCGACATTGTGGTTCGTCACCATCATCGGGCTCTCTTTCGGAGGCGGCCAGAAACTGCTGGGTCTCGTCGGGCTCGCCTTCGGCGTCGCGGTGTTGTGGGGCCTCAAATCGCTCGAGATCCGGTTGCCCGTGGATCGGACGGCGAGTCTGGTCGTGAGGTCGGCCCTGGACCGCGCCATCGAACAGGAAATCCACAAGATCGTGCTTGCCGCCGGCTTCAAGATGATCGGGGCGAGCATGATCTACGACACGGCGGAAAAGCGGCAGGAGATTCGATGCGAGGTTCGCTGGCACGCGATTCCGACCGACATCCATCAGCCGGCGTTCCTGATCGAACTGACGCAGATTCCGGGCATACGGACCGTGGACTGGAATCCGAAGGTGATCCCGAGCGGATTACCGTGATCGCAGCGATGGGATGAGGGTCACGGTGGCTAGCCAGAAAAGCCGTGCCGGCCGCCGCATTGGATCCGCCAGATCCGTGCGATCCGATGCCGGGGCCGGACTGCGCAGCGTCTTCGGCGGGCGCGCTACCGCCGTTCCTTTGCGAATTTCCCTTGCAAAAGGTAGATGTTGAACAATGCCTTGTCCATCATCTGTTCTCCCGACCCTAACTCGGCCAGCGAGACGCCGGGGTCGGCGCCATAGCCTCCTTCCGAGGCCGCCTCGATCGTGGGGAAATACATCCCGTGGCCGTTGCAGTAGCCGAAGAACAGTGTGTTCTTGAGGTACGACCGCGCCTTCAGCCGGTTGGCGTGGTTGCAGAAAAACTCGCCCGAGCCACCGACGAGGGCTAGCTCGCCGTTTACGAGCACCGTATTCAATTCGGCGCTCAGGGCGTCGCCATAGTGCTTGACGTAGGCGTGGGTGATCTCAGGAAAGTAGCTCCTCTCGAATATGGCCGCCACCCTGGGGTCCTTGAGGTCGACCCGCGTCTTGAAGTGGAACGTGTTGACCACACCTTTGACGCAAGGGTGAGCGGGGAATTCGGTCCGAACGGACCGGGCCAGCGCGATCACGCGGTCGGCAACGGTTTCACCAAAGCTCTTCGGTTCCCACGGACCGGGACTGGGGTTCGGGCTCATGTCGCCGGCAGCCCCTTGCATGAAGCAGCACTGGGTGGACAAAGCGGCTTCGACTCTCTTCTTGAGGAAGCCGGGATAGTCGGCCGAGTACTTGAGGACCTTCGCCTCCGTCATCACCGGGTGAGCGGCAAAGTTGACGAGGACGGCGATCGGGTTGCCTGCCTCGTCGTCGAACCGGACGACCGCCAGCATCGGGTCGGTGGCCTTCGGCTCACGCTTGGTGTGGCGGTTTCGGTTCAGGGTGACCGACTCCGTGGCCACTCCCATCCTGGCGGGCTTGAGCTTCTTGTCGGCGTTCAGGATCGCATCGACGAGCAGGCGAGGCAGCATCTGGGAATACGCCACGGCGACGTCGAACTTCCCCTTTCCCAGGCCGGGCTCGTCGATCAGCTCGATGACCGGCCCGTGGTGGGTGTGGCTCCCGGTAATGAGCACATGGCGAATGCCAGCCTTCTCGGCGATCTCCCGGCGGATGATCTTCATCATCTCGTCGGTGGGACCGCGGCCCAGGTCGATCCCGACGAGCGCGACCTTGTCGTCACCGGCCGCAACCACAATCGCCTTCGCCATGAGCGGATCGAGGGTTCCGTCGCACGGAGCGTCGTGCCGGGCGCCGTACCCCCACATCGGAATGCCCGTGGGAGGCGTGATGTCCTTTTCTGCCGCCCCGGCCAGAAAGCCCGGCCCGCCGGCGGCGACCGCTTCCACAGACACCACACCCAGCAGCGCAGCGATCAATGCCCCGGTGCACAGGTAGCTTCTCATCGTCATCCAGCACTCCCCAGTTTGATTCGAACTATCCATTCGGATTTCGGATTCAGGATTTCGTATCATGCCCCTGGTCAAGGCCAAACTCCCGAAAAAACCTCGGTGGCTGCACCGGTCATGAAGACCGAGGCTCGGTCATCGGGCCACTCCAGGTCCAGATCACCACCCGGTAGATGCGCGAGCAATTTACGCCCGGTGCGCGCCGTCAAGACTCCGGACACGCAGACGGCGCAGGCTCCCGTGCCGCACGCCAGCGTGATGCCCGAGCCGCGCTCCCAGGTGCGCATCCGCACCTCGCCAGGGCCCTTGACCTCGACCACATGCACGTTCACTCGCCGCGGGAAGGCCGGGTGGTTTTCGATGAGAGGGCCCAGCGATTCGAGGGGAAATGTGGCGACGTCGTCGACATAGGTAACCACGTGCGGATTGCCCATGGAAAGTGTGGTCACAGCGAGTGACCGCGCCCCGACGTCGAGCGGAATCTCCACCGGCGGGTTGCCGGGCAAGAGGGTGGGGATTTGTTCCGGATCGAGGATCGGCCGACCCATGTCGACCCGGACGCGGCGCACGCGATTGTCGGCGAGTTCCAGTTCGAGCGTGAGAGTCCCGCGCCCGGTCTCGATCGCGACTTGCTTTTTCCGCGTCAGCCCATGGTCATAAATGTACTTGGCGACGCAGCGCACGCCGTTGCCGCACATCTCGCCCTCCGATCCGTCGGCATTGAACATCCGCATCCGGGCATCGGCGCGCTCCGACGGCATGATCAGGATCAGGCCGTCGGCGCCGATTCCAAAATGCCGGTCGCTTACCGCTATGGCCAGCCGCGCCGGATCGGGAGGCGGGACCTGGTCGAACGTGCTGACATACACGTAATCGTTGCCAAGCCCGTGCATCTTCGTGAATCGCAAGTCGTTCATCCTTCATTTTCTGGGTGGCCAGAGGTGGAATCCGGTCATGGTCGTTTTGATGCGGTAGAGGCTCTTGCCGGCCGTGATGTACAGCGTCTTGTGGTCGTCGCCGCCAAACTCGACGTTGGCAGGGTCTTCCGGTAGGGGAATGGTTGCCAGGATCTTTCCGGCCGGCGAGAGGACCAGGACGGCGCCTTTTCCCTCGTAGCCACCCGCCGCGACGATGCGGCCGTCGGTGGTGACGGTCATGCCGTCGATTCCCCGGCCAGCGCCGAAGTCGTGAATGACTTTCGGGCTGGCGACCTTGCCGTTGCCGCCGACCTGCGCGGCGATCAAGACCCGCCGCTCCCTGCCGTTGTCCGAAACGTACAGCGTCTTCTCATCCGGAGAGAGCGCCAGGCCATTGGGTTTCAGCGCGGTCGTCAACAGAGGGATTGCGTCGCCTTCCGTGTCGATCAGGAACACGCCTTCGAACTTGAGGGCGCGAGGCTCGTTGCCGACATACCGGGGATCGGACATATAAACCCGTCCCTGGCGGTTGACGGCAACGTCGTTGGGGCTGTTGAACGGCTTGGCATCGTATTGGTCGGCGAGGGTGCGGACGGTGCCGTCGCGGTCGGTGATCGAGACGCGCCGCCCGCCGCCGGTGTTGGCCCCCTCGGCCACGATCAACCGCCCGCGCGTGTCGAAGATCATGCCGTTGGCGCGGCCGCTGGGCTCGCGGAAGACTGTGGTCCGGCCCGATCTGGGGTCATATCTCAAGATTCGGTTCCCGATGTCGGAAAAGAGAATCGTGCCATCCTGGTCGAGAGCCCCGCCCTCGGTGAATTCGCCCTCGCCCCAGACCTTATCAAGCTTTGCCCCGGGCACGATCACATCCGCCGATCCCGGGGCTTCCTGGTACAGTCCGGCTGCTAAGCTGACAACCCAGATCGAAATCGACGTGAACATGCCCGGACTCCTCTTCTTGACCGGTATCGAATCAATTTAGCAAAAGAGCCGCCGCGTGATTCATCCTTCATCCTTCATCCTTCATCCTTTTTTTTCAATCTCCCCATGGCGGAACATCCAGCTTCACGCGCCCGCTTTTTGTCTTGATCGCGCCTCCCCACATCCGCACGAGTTCTTGATTGGAGCTATCATCGATCGAAACCTGGTCGATTCGATAACGGCCGGCGACGGATCGTTTGACGATCTCGACAACATCATCGATGGACTTGGCGTCCCCGGCAGCACGCCCGTCAGGTCCGAATACCCGGTAAGTCGTCGCCATGGCGTCGGCTCCTAACGATGGGCCCGACCGGTGAATCGCCACTTCACCGCTGCCCCTGCAATCGTTCGCACACCAGCCCACGCCGCGAAACGAATAACAAAAATCAAACAATTAATTGCTGCTCACGCTGGTATCGGTGGAAATCTAGGCGATTTGGGAAACATGACAATTACGGTCAGCATGATGGATGGAAGGGCCATTAGCAAGCCATCGGCGGAAATTCCGGTGGCCGGGGCGATACATGGCCGTCGGAGCGGTCGCGTTTGCGGAGGGACCGTAATCTCAATAGAATGAAGTTGCTTGGTCGCTCTCTTTCCTTGTTCGTAAAGCCGGAACGAGGTAACCGATGATTGGCACGTCCGAGACGCCGCTAGACCTCAAATTTCGCTTCCTGGACGTCCCGGTCCGGGTTCATCCGGTCTTCTGGCTCGTGTCGGCGCTCATGGGGGGGATTCAAGAACGCCACCTGTCGGTGGTTGCGCTGTGGATGGCGTGCGTTTTCGTATCGATCCTGGTGCATGAATACGGGCATGCCTTGATGGCCAAGCGGTTTTACGGGTCGCCGTCGATCGTGTTGTGGGGTATGGGGGGCTTGTGTTTCAGCCAAGGGGAACGGACGCCCCGGCAGCGCCTGGCCGTCATCTTGAGCGGACCGGGGGCCGGTTTCGCGCTCCTGGCCCTGGTGATCTTGATCACGTCGCTCGTCTGCCGGATCACGCCGGTGGAACAGCTCCGAGTGATCGGAGCCATGTTCGGGCTGACGAGGGTGCCGGCCGAGGTCCCCGCCAAGCTCCAGACCGTGTTTCATCTGGGGGAAAGGGGAGTCTTCTTTGCCTTGTATACCTATTTCTTCCTGGTCGAGATCAACCTCTTGTGGGGGCTCCTCAACCTGCTGCCGATCTGGCCGCTGGACGGTGGCCAAGCCGCCCAGACTCTGCTTTCGCTCTATGACCGCTCGCAGGGGCAACGGTGGGCGCACATCGTGTCGTTTTTGTGTGCGGGTGCTCTCGCCGTCGTCGTCTACTCGAGGACCGACCCTCCGGACTGGTATTTGACTCTGTTCTTCGGTTTCTTCGCGTTGATGAATTTTCAGATATTGCACTCGATCCACCAGGCCCAGACCTCCGGAATGTACCGGGACGACGAATGGTGGAGAAAGTAGAACGGCGGGTGAGACCAGGACCGAGGCGCGGTTTTCACCTCGCTCGGGCTCGAGTGCGACGAGCCCCGAGGCCAGGCTGACGAACGGGCGACGGGGAGACGATTTCCTGCCAGGGCGGAGGTCGCCTCTTTCTTTCCCTCGAGCGAACTACAATCATTAACGGTCCCATCGAGCCCCGGTCGGTCGAGAACGGGGTCTGTGGGACGGTCGCGAACCTTCGAGATCGAGCCATCTCAGAAAAGAATTCCATGCCTCCACGACGAAATCGAGCGAAGTCGCGAACCAAGGAATCTTCGGAATCGGGGCAAGCGCGCTGGGCGACGCACGCCCGACGATCGACTCAGGGCAGCTCATCGTCCTCTCCGAACGGGAAGACAACCAGACGCTCAAGCCCTGCGACATCCCGCTACTCCCCTTGCGAGCCGACGTCGTGTTCCCACAGACGGTTGTGCCGCTGGTCGTCAACCGGCCGAGCGGCATCCGCTTGATCGACGACTGCATGATGGGCGAGCGCATGGTCGGCCTGGTCAGCCAGCTTCATCCGGAGACCGATGCCCCCTCGATCGGCGACCTGTACCCCATCGTGTGCGTCGGGTTGATTCTCAAGATGCTCAAGTTTCCCGACGGTTCAACCCGTATCGTGTGCCAGGGTCAGTACCGGGCGCGGCTGGTGTCGGTCGTGCACACCAAGCCCTACCTGGTCGGCCGGATCGAACCCTGCGAGGAAGTGGTCGAAGGGGGGGTCGAGCTGGATGCCTTGGTTCACCACGTGAACCGCTTCTTCCAGCGGATGGTCGACCAGAGCCAGCAGATCCCGGAGGAGCTTCAGGTCGCGGCGATCAACACGCGCGAGCCCGGGCGGCTGGCTGACCTGCTGGCTTCGAGCCTGCCGTTCACAATTGAAGAGAAGCAGAGCCTCTTGGGCGAGATCAACGTGCGAGCGCGGCTGGAGCGGCTGGGGCAGTACCTGTCAAGGCAGCTCGCGATTCTCGAGCTGTCGACCAAGATTCAGGAGCAAGTGGGCAGCGAGCTCACCAAGGCCCAGCGCGACCACTTCCTGAGGCAGCAGTTGAAGGCCATCCAGGACGAGCTGGGCGACAGCGAAAACGAGAACCCCGAGGTCGCCGAGCTCTGGGACCGGATCAAGAAGGCGGGCCCGCCCGTGGAAGTTCTCGGCGAGGCCGAGCGGGAGCTGGAACGGCTGGCGGGCATGCACCCGAGCTCAGCCGAGTACTCGATCGTGCGCACCTACCTCGACTGGCTGGCGATCCTGCCCTGGAGCAAAGCCAGCCGCGACCGGCTTGACCTGCGGCGGGCTCGCAAGGTTCTCGACGCCGACCACTTCGACCTGGAGAAGATCAAGGAGCGAATCCTCGAGTACCTGGCGGTGCGCAAGCTCAAAAAAGATATGAAGGGGCCGATTCTCTGCCTGGCCGGGCCGCCCGGCACCGGCAAGACCTCGCTGGGCAAGAGCATCGCCCGAGCGCTCGGGCGGGAGTTCGTGCGCGTCAGCCTGGGTGGCGTGCATGACGAAGCCGAGATTCGCGGGCACCGCCGCACCTACGTTGCTGCCCTTCCCGGACGCGTCATCCAGGGGATCCGGAAAGCCGGCACCAACAATCCTGTCTTCATGCTCGACGAGGTCGACAAGCTGGGCGCCGACTTCCGCGGCGATCCTTCAGCGGCGCTCCTCGAAGTGCTCGATCCCGAGCAGAACTCGACCTTCCGCGACCACTACCTCGACGTTGACTTTGACCTTTCCAAGGTAATGTTCATCGCGACGGCCAACATGATCGAGACGATTCCTAGCCCGCTTCTGGACCGGCTCGAGGTGCTTCAGCTTCCAGGCTACAGCGAGGAAGAGAAAACGTTGATCGCGCAGAAGTACATCATCCCCAAGCAGCTCGACCTGCACGGCCTTTCGACGGTGGACCTCACGATCACGGACGCCGCGATCCGCAAGATCATCGCCGACTACACTCGCGAAGCCGGCCTGCGCAATCTCGAGCGCGAGATTGCCGCGCTCTGCCGCAAGGTCGCCAGACGCCGCGCCGAGGGCGCCGAGGGCAGACGATCATCGAGCCCAAGGAAATCGCCGAGTTGCTCGGTCCGTCCCGGTTCTTCCGCGAGCTGGCCGATCGCACCGGAGTGCCGGGCGTGGCGACCGGGCTGGCCTGGACACCCACGGGCGGCGAGATCCTGTTCATCGAGGCAAGCCGGATGCCGGGAAAGGGAGGGCTGACCTTGACCGGCCTGCTGGGCGAGTCGATGCGTGAGAGTGCGCAGGCGGCCCTGAGCTACTTGCGCAGTCACGCCGCGACGCTCGGGCTTGATGCCTCGATCTTCAGCAAGAGCGACCTGCACATCCACGTGCCCGCCGGAGCGGTACCGAAGGACGGGCCCTCGGCTGGTGTCGCAATCACCGCCGCGCTGATCAGCTTGTTCCGCGGCCTGCCGATCGTGGCCGACTTGGCGATGACCGGCGAGGTCACCTTGACGGGCCGCGTCCTGCCCGTGGGCGGCGTACGGGAGAAGATCCTGGCGGCCCGCCGCGCAGGAATCAAGACCGTGCTCCTCCCTCGCCACAATGAGAAAGACCTGGTCGACATCCCCGTGGAGGTCAAGGCGGATTTGACCATCCGGCTCGTCGATACCTTGAGCGACGTCGTCCCACGACTGTTCGAGACCCGCCCCCGCGCCTCCAGCAGCCATCCCCAAGGGCTCGGAAAAACGGCAGCCCGGCCGGGAAGCACCAAGCGACGCCGCGAGGATGAGCCCGTGCTTGACCCCAAGTCGTCACGACGGCCAAGGACACCGTGACCCGCCCGCGCGTGCATCCAGCCAACGAGCCGGCACCAGTTCGACGCGTCTGATCCATCCTTCATCCTTCTCCGTTCTGCTCTGGCCACAAATCTCATTTCTGCTTAAATGCCTCGAGAAACGGCAATCTGCCGGACGAACCCCTCCGCCCCGAGCTGAGTTCACCCGCGGAAGTGACTGCGCAGATGTCGGTCAAGCGTCCGAGCCTGCTGGCAGGCCGGAAAGCCTGCCCTACGTCTTTCGCCGTCCCACAGAGGGCGAAAAGCGGCCCGGGGATCCACTTCCCGCATCGGCCTCCAATGGAAGTCGCTCATGAAAATCGAACACCCACTCCTGGTCAAAGCGGTAGGGGTTGCCGGCGCCACATTTGTCAGCCGCCTGGGCCGAACTCTCAATTACCACTTCCGTTACAAAAATCCCGCGGTTGCACCCGAAGCGGCTCGCGAGACCGGCCAGCGGTACATCTATGCGTTCTTCCATGAAGTGATGCTGTTTCCGGCCTATTACTGGAACTGGCCCGAGATGCATATCCTGATCAGCGAGCACCGCGACGGCGAGCTGATCACTCAGGTCATCCGGCGGCTGGGGTTCACCGTAATCCGCGGCTCGACGACTCGGGGTGGTGCCCGTGCACTGCGCGAGATGAGCCTGCGCATCGACAGGGGCCACCTGTGCGTCACCCCCGATGGGCCGCGCGGGCCGAGGCGCTCGGTTCACCAGGGAGTCGCCTACATGGCCAGCCGGACCGGCTTCCCCATCGTGGGAGCAGGCATGGCATTCAAGAGGCCGTGGAGAGCCAAGAGCTGGGACCGTTTCTGTGTACCGCGGCCCTATCAGCGCCGCCGCGTGCGTCGTACCTGAGGCGGTCATCGTGCCGCCGGAAGCCGACCGCGATACGATCGAATCGTGCCGCATCGAAGTCGAGCGGCGCATGCAGGCGGCGACACTCGACGCCGAAGCCTGGGTCGAGGAACTCTGAGCTCAATTCTGATTCCATCGCAAAACCGCTCTTGCGGCCCGGTCGACTTTCGAGTATTTTACTGACCCTTTCTCGCGCCCTTTCATCCACGCGCTCTCGCGTCATCGTGCATCCAGGCGGTGGGTCTCCCATGAAGCGGCAACCCGGCGCTTTGCAACGACTTGGCTGGCCGACTCGCTGTATGCTCATGGTCGGGGCGGTTGGCTTGGTGGGGTTCCTGGGGATGGCACGGAAGCTGGAGCCGGACCCGCGCGGCTTCGGCACGCACGAGCAGCTCGGGCTGCGGTCATGCACGTTCCTCACGGTGACGGGCCGGTTTTGCCCGACCTGTGGCATGACGACGGCGTATGCGTGGCTGGTGCGCGGGCGAGTTGATCGCTCATGGAAATCAAATCCCGCAGGATGCCTCCTGGCCCTCTTGACCGTTCCCATCGCGGCCTGGCTCGCGGCGATGGCAGTCGCCAATCAGCCGATCGGCTTCTCCTCGTTGTCGAGGCCGCTCGCGTCTCTCCTGGTGGCGGCTGTGGTTCTCAGCCTCGCGTCGTGGTTGATTCGATTGATCGAAACGCCCGCCGTTCCGGTCCAGCCCGGGCCCACTGCCCAGGCACCCTGACCGGGGCAGCCGGCCGGTGAATTACCCAAGGAAGGAGGGGGGAAAGGATGACCCCTCGATCGAACTTGACACTGAAATTGGCGGCCGTGTTGCTTCTGGTCGCGGCGGGTCTGGCTGTTGTGAGCGGCTGCGACCCCAGGGCACTGGCCTATTTTCTTCAGCCCAACGAATCGCAAATCGACCCGACGGCTCCATCACTGGAAGGCAAACGCGTCCTGATCCTGTGCAACGTGACGTCGGGCTCGCTGGCGGAATTCCCGTCGCTAGAGCGAGACCTGCCCCGCGATCTCGCGAGTATCTTCCGAAACAAGGTCAAGAAGATCACAGTCATCGAGCCCGACAAGGTGGCAACCTGGGTCGAGGCCCATCCCCACTGGACCGATCCGGCCGACGCGGCGCGGGACTTCGACGCCGATATCGTGATCCGGTTGGAGGTCGAACAGTTCCGGTCGCAAACACCCGGCGATCTGAACATGGTCCACGGCGAATCCAAAGTGCACATCACCGTCTTCGAGATGGAGTATCCCAAGAACAGCAAGGACAAGCCGATCAAGGACCAGCCGAAGGAACCCCACGAGATCTACGATGATTACGCCGAGACCACGTTCCCCAGCCGAGGCCCGCTGCCGATCGATACCGGCAACAGCGTGGCACGGTTCACGCACACGTTCCTCAAGATCGTTGTCAAGGAGATCTCCTGGCACTTTGTCCCGCACCGGGAAGAAGACTCGATCCAGAACTCGCGAATCGAGAGGTGATTCTGCGTTGTCCCTTGTCTCCTTTGTGCTTCCACGCACAAAGGAGACAAAGGACAAATGACAAAGGGACGGTTGACTCCCGTTTGACGCCTTTTATAATCGAGCCTGAGCTGATCTCGCGGAAACGTCGCGACCTGGCATGGCATGCTTGGCTCAATGCGTGGGCCGTCGGGTCGTCGGGTACCGGAATGGGGAGGGCGGTCTTCATTTTCACGGTCAGTATGGACGGCGACACGCTTCCCGAGGCCGACGAGGCAAGACACTCTTGAGGAACGCGCGAGGTTTCCTCGGAGTAAGGATTGGTTGATGGGTGGTGGGGGGCTTGGTTGCACTCCCACGTGGTTTTGAGATCTCAACAGGAGAAAGCATCGATGCGCAAATTTGCTCTGGGTTTTGCGGTTCTCTCGCTGGTTGCGCTTCCCCTGCTCGCCGGGGAGTTCAACAAGGCGGTCTCGATCGGGGACAAGGCCCCTGACTTTTCGGGCATTCCGGCGGTCGACAGCAAGGGTGAGGACACAAGCCTCACGCTCAGCGACATCAAGGAAGACCTGGTCGTCCTGGTGTTCCTCGGCAATCACTGCCCCGTGGTCGTTGCGTATGAAGACCGCTTGATCGACTTCACCAACGACTACAAGGATAAAGGCGTCAAGGTCGTCGGCGTCAGCATCAATGACATGGACAGCGACCGCCTTCCGAAGATCAAAGAGTACATGAAGGATCACAAGTCCAATTACGTTTATGGCTATGACGAGAGCGGCGCCATCGGCCACGCTTACGGCAACACCAACACGCCGCAGTTCTTTGTGCTCGACAAGGAGCGGAAAATCCGCTACATGGGCGCAATGGACGACTCACAGAAGGAAGCCAACGTCAAGAAGACTTACCTTCGCGACGCGGTCGACGCGCTCTTGAAGGGTGAGACGCCGGCCGTTCAAGAAACCCAGCCCAGGGGCTGCACCGTCAAGTACAAGAAGAGCTGACACCTCCGGCGTCGAGTGAACCTGATCGACTGCAGATCTTCCAGGCCGTCGAGCCGATTGGTCGGCTCGACGGCGTTTTTCGCTGCGAGAGAGAGATCAACCAATGAGAATCGCGCCCCGTTTTCTCTTTGCCCTGGTTGTGATCGCCGGCTGGGCGATCGCCGAACGCGGCGCGGCCGCGCCGGCCGACGATCGTGAATCAGCCAGCGACGTCAAGTTGGAAAAGATGACCTGGAAGCAATTCCAGAAGCGCCTCGCCGAAAAAAAGGACATCAAGTACACGATGGTCGACGTCTGGTCGACGGTCTGTGGACCATGCAAGGAGAACTTCCCGCACGTTCTCGAGATGCATAAGAAGTATGGCAAGAAAGGCCTGGCTGTCATCTCGCTGTCGCTGGACGATCCGACCGACCAGGCGGCCGTGGCCGCCGCGGAGAAGTTCCTCAAGGCGCAGAAGTCGCAAGTCACCAACGTCTTGCTCGACGAAGCGGAAGGAGCGGGCTACGAGAAGCTGAAGACCAACACCATCCCTGCTGTGTTCGTGTATGGGCCAGACGGCAAGGAAGTCAAGCGATTCACCATGGACGACACCCGAAACCCGTTCACCTACGACGACGTGGAAAAGGCGGTCGGCGACCTGCTCGACAAGAAGTCGTGAGGTATCCAGGCCGCTTTTCCAGGCATACTTTGCGAAAAGCCAGAGAGCCATGAAAGACGGAATACACCCAAAATACCAGGAATGCGTTGTGACCTGCGGATGCGGGAACACGTTCAAGACCCGTAGCACCAAACCGAAGATCGCTGTCGAGGTTTGCTCGAAGTGCCATCCGTACTTCACCGGATCGGTGAAGTTCGTCGATGCCGCTGGACGGGTCGACAAGTTCAACAAGAAGTTTCCAGGGAACGTACGGCAAGGCGAAGAAAGCCGCCCCGGCACCTGCGGCCGAAAAGGCTTAGCCACTACAACTCAAACGCAAAGAACGGCCCGCGCGCAGATCGATCCGGTCTGCCTGCGGGCCGTTCTACGTGGCACCATACCAGTTCGACGCGCCAGCGAGGGAGCCTTTCAGGATTCTGTTCTTTCGCACTCTCGTTATTGATTGATTGCGAACAGGCGAGGGTGGCAAGGAGTGAACGGTGTTCGAGAAGCTCCAGGCAGATTATCAGCGATTCCTGGAGATCGAGCGGTCGCTCGTCAACCCGGAGATCGTGTCCGACCCGGCCAAGGCGTCTGCGCTCTGCGCGAGCGTGGCACTCTGGCAAAGATCGCGATCCCGTACGGGCGGTATCTGGGCCTTTCGCGCCAGCTTGCCGAGGCCGAACAGCTTTGTACGCTCGAGAACGACAGCGAAATGCGGCGGTACGCCGAAGCCGAGATCGAGACTTTCGCGCCCGGCAGCAGGCCGATGGCGAGCTGCTGCGCGACCTGATCTACGACCGCCAGGCCGGCGGGGCTCACGCGGCTGTCATCGTTGAGATCCGAGCGGGAACGGGTGGCGACGAGGCAGCGCTCTTCGCCCGTGATCTCTACGAGATGTACCGGCGGTTCGCCGAGCGGATGGGCTGGAAATTCGAAGTGCTTGACATGGAGGCGACTGAGCTGGGCGGCTTCAAGGAAGTCTCGTTCAGCGTGGCCGGCGAAGGTGCGTTCCGCCATCTCCAATTCGAGAGCGGGGGCCACCGCGTCCAGCGCGTGCCGGAGACCGAGGCTCAGGGTCGAATTCACACGTCGGCAGCGACCGTGGCCGTACTGCCCGAGCCGGAGGAGGTGGACATCGTGATCCGGACCGAGGATCTGCTGATCGACGTGATGCGCTCGGGCGGGCCGGGCGGCCAGCACCAGAACAAGACCGAGAGCGGCGTGAGGATCACTCACCTTCCCACCGGCGTGGTCGTCAACTGCCGCGACGAGCGCAGCCAGTACAAGAACAAATCCAAGGCGATGCGGATCCTGCGCAGCCGGCTGTTTGACCAGACCCGCGAGACCGCCCGGACGGAGCGCGACCAGACCCGACTGCGCTTTGATCGGAACTGGGGATCGCTCTCAGCGGATCAGAACGTATAATTTTCCCCAGAACCGGATGACCGACCACCGGATTGGCCTGACTCTCTACAACCTCGATCAAATCATCCAAGGCGACCTGCTGGCTCTGACCAAGGCCTTGATTGACCACGACCGCCGGGAACAGCTCGGCGACCTGTGAACTGCGAGGCATCGTGCGTGAGAGCGAGAACGGACTGAGGCCATTTGCCGTGATCAATGGACGACCCGTTACCGTGCCACCGCAGAATCCCGATTCCACCCATGACGAATCATGGACCGTCGGCCGGTTGCTGCGCTGGACCGCCGATTACCTCAAGGGCCGAGGGTCCCAGAGCCCACGTCTGGATGCCGAGGTCATGCTGGCCCATGTGCTTTCTTGGCAGCGGGTTGAACTTTACACGCATTTCGACGACGAAGTCAGCGAACAGCCGCGCGGCCGATTCCGCGACCTGGTGAGCCGGCGCGCCGAGGGCGCCCCGGTCGCCTACCTCGTCGGCCACAAGGAGTTTTTCTCCCTTTCGTTCGCAGTTTCGCCCGCGGTCTTGATTCCTCGACCGGAATCGGAGTTTGTCGTCACCGAGTACCTGGCACTGACCCGCGACCTGGAGTCGCCCACTTGCGTCGACGTGGGAACGGGCTCGGGCTGCCTGGCCATCGCCGCTGCGCATCAGCAAAAGGGGGCCCGGTTCGTCGCCATCGACAAGAGCCAGCACGCGCTCGAGGTCGCCAGTCGAAACGCTGCGCAGCTCGGCGTCGCCGACCGCATCGATTTTCGACTGGGCGACCAGCTCGAGCCGGTCGCCGGTGAAGGGCCGTTCGACGCGATCGTTTCCAACCCACCCTATATCCCCACGGCCGCGATCGAACGACTCGAGCCGGGCGTGCGAGATTTCGAGCCACGCATGGCTCTCGACGGCGGCACCGACGGCCTCGCCATGGTAGCGAGGCTGATCGCGGATTCCGTCAAGCTCCTGAAGCCGGGTGGACACCTGGTCCTCGAGATCGGCAGCGACCAGGAAATGCCGGTGCGCGCGCTCGTTGACAGCCAAACTCTGCTCCGCCTGGCACCGACGGTCCGCGACCACGCCAAGCACCCGCGGGTCATCACGGCCACCAAATCAAAGGATGAAGGATGAAGGATGAACCGGAGTCGCCATGATTCAGCGTTCTGCGTTGGCTCGGGTCTTATTCATCCTTCATCCTTTCCGAAGTCCTTCATCCTTTCCTCTTGGCTGGTATGGTGCGGAAGACTTCGGGGAGGGTCTTCATGGCGGCCCACCGTTGTTCCCGTCGCTTGGCGGTGAGCTGACGGAGCAGTGCACACAACTCATCAGAGAGATCCGGCTTCACGATGGCGGGGTCGAGCGGCTCGGCGTTGATCCGTTGGAGCATCAACGCGGCCGAGGTCGTCGCGTCGTACGGGAGGCGCTCCGTCAGGAACTCGAACGCCATCACGCCGAACGCGAAGATATCGATCCGGTCGTCGATCGGTTCGCGTCGCAGCAGCTCGGGCGCCATGTATTGAACGGTCCCGGTGCGGTTGCCCGGACCGCAGAAGGCCGGGGTATTGGGAACCGTCAGTCCGAAGTCGATCAACTTGATTTGCTGGTTACGGTCCATCAAGAAGTTTCTGGGGTTGATGTCGTGATGGATGTAGCCCTCGGCGTGAAGCGCCGCGAGGCCCTCGGCCGATTGGGCAAGTAGCTCCATCTTCTCCTTGGAGCGGGCCGAGCGCGTCTCGCGCACGAACTGAAGACTCACACCATCGATGTATTCCATCACGACAAAATGCTCGCCGCGGGTCGAGAGCCCATATTCAAAGGTGCGAACGATATGCGGATGCACCAGGTGAATCGCCATCTCACCTTCGGACGGGCGTCGCTGCTGCGACGACGCCCGTGAGGTGGCAGCTTCGTTCTTCTCGCGTGCTTGAACCTTGAGACAGACGGTCCGCCCGGTCTGGTTGTCCAGCGCTCGATACACCTTCGACATGCTGCCGCGCGATGCCTCGGCCACGATCGAAAATCGCTTCTCCAGGTTGACGCGACGCCCTCCCCCAGGTCCCGAGCCCCCCGGAGCAAACATCTCCTTTAGCTTGCCGAGCATCGATGCGCTCTCTTCCTGTTGGACAATCTCAACGACGACGTGGTCAACCCGCTCCAGCCGGCGGCCGACTCTTCGCCGCCGATTCACTCCTCGAAGCGACCACAGGATGTTGCACGCACTCTCCCAAACACGACGTGAGGTTTCACGCGGCGTTGTCTTGGTCAAGGGCTTATCAAGAACTCAGCGACTCCACCGACCACGCGTGACCGTTAATCTTAGGACGATCCATGGGAAGGCAAGGATATCGGTACGGTATTCGCTTTGAAACGCTCGGCCCCAACAAGATTCTACGACGAATGTGCGACAAAGTGACTTTCGATGCTTCGGGAACAGTCGGTTTGGTGGAACGCACGACCTCGTCCCACGCCGTGTGGTCGGGCTCTCGGCGCCTGGCCGGACTTCGACTGGTTTCTTCAGGCTCGCCGTTCACGTGGCTGATTTCAGCGAAGTCGCTGCGCGTAGCCCGAGGAGTTCCGTTTCCTGTGGAGGCTCAGCCGCGCGGGATTGGGGCCCAGCGGCGGGGGCAGGATCCCGGGAGACCTCGCCAGAATGCGTTCGCCGGACGATTCATCCTGAAACCGCGCGACAAAGGAGATCGGTGGTGCAGATTTCGGCCAGTTCTCAAATTCCGATGGCAGGAGCAGGATGTATTTGCTGTAGGCTCCCTTCTGGAATTTGAGATGATCGGGGCTCTGGAGCTGGCGGACGCGTCGTTTGGTGAAGAACGCCAGGTCGGCCGGCCATTCGTGCAGGGTATACAACGTCCAGGTGCGAGGCATCCACTGGGCGATTGCCCGGGCCCACGGTCCTTGACTATACCGGTAATTCCACTCGGGAGCATAGTACCCCCAGTAGACCAGTTTGAGCCCGAGCGCGAGCAAGAGGACCACGATCACGGCCAACCGGGAATCCCGGCCGATCATGGACAGCCACGCCAGGAACGCGACCACGAGCACCAAGAGGGCCATGACGACGCCGATGGTGCGGTAGTACGGCAGACACAGGGTACAGATATAGGTTCCGTAGAGAACCACGCCGAGCCAGATTGCGACCAAGCACGAAAACAGGGCGAAGAAGACGCGGCCGCTCGATCGGCTGAGCGTTTTTGTCCAAGCCGACTCCAGAGCGGCGGCGGCGACAATGAGCAGACCGGCGAGGCCGACAACCCGCGCGGGCTGGCTCAGGCCAGGGACGATGGTCCCGCCAATCAGGCTGGCGAGCGCAACCTGAAGCCAGCCATAGACCCAGGCTCTTCCCGCGGGACTCCAGCTCGCGCGCACCGAGGAGCCCAGTGCCAGGAATGCGAAAAAGCTCCACGGCACGCCCAGGCCAAGGATTCCCAGGGCGAGCGACCACGACGGCTTCTCGGTGAGCGGCAAGGTCAGGGCGGCCGCCCAGACTTCCGCCGACGACGCCCGGACGGTCTCGAACGACCAGAGCGCAAACGTCAACACGACCGGAACGACGAGACGAAACGAGAATCGGGCGGTGGTGCGCCCGACCACCAGAATCGCCAGACCGATCAGTGCCAGCGGAGGCCAACCGCCCGCCAGGAACGCAAGCGAGACCCAGACCCCGGCGATCCAGTCTGACCCTCGGGTCATCACCCGGTCGATCGCAAGAAGGGTGGCCAGTCCCAGGATCAGGTCCAGCCCCGATGCGCCGGACCGATCGATCAAGCCCAGGCTGCCGAACCAGCAGACTCCGAACAGAAGACCGGCTCGACGGCTCAATGCGCCGGCCGTGCGATGGGCCAGGGTCCAGCCGAGGAGGATGGCCGCCAGCGCCGCCGGCCAGCGGACGGCCGCCGAGCCGGGCCGGCCTCCCGGCTCGAGTTGAGCAAACAGGACGCTGGGCCAGACCTGGGCGGGCCAGAGGTCGGGAGCCCAGAATCCGAAGACCTGACCCAGCGGCCCGAGCCGTTCGCCGGCCGATAACCCCAGCCGTGCGTCCTGCGAACCCAGGTCCAGGTCGGTTGCGCCGACCACCACGAAGATCAGCGCCAGCACCACCAGCGCGATACTGCTGGATACCGCAGCAAGGCCAATCCTGAGATCGCCTGAAGAAGCCGGAGCCGTCCGATCGCTCTGGCGCAAGACGATTCGAGCCAACGTCGTGAAGGCCGGATCGAGGTTCATTGGCGGACTCCGGGGCCAGGTATTGCCGCTGCGCGAACGGCCGTGCTGGCTGGCATTTCCTCGGACGGTTCGATCGTCGGTTCGTCGGACCGATCGCTCGCCGGTATGAGAGCGCGATTGCGGTCATCCAGCATCTCGGCCCTGGGCCTCTTTGACGTCGGCTTGTTCTTCGCCATCGCGTATATGTAGCCCGGCAACCAACCGTACTTGTAGGTTTGACGGCGCATCTCGACGGCCACGTCGTCGATCGTCCAGCCGTCGCGCTCGAAGCGATACATAGCCACGGCGGCGCCCGTCCGGCAGGTTCCCCGCGCACAGTGAACCAGCGCCGGCCGACGGTCGGGATCATCGATGATCTTGAGGATCTCGCGGAACTGCCACTCTTCACCGAAGCCGTCGCCGGGCATCGGTAGATTGACGAAATCCACGCCGATCCGCGCCGCCAGTTCTCGCTCGGCTTCCAGCTCGGCACCGTGCATCTGAAGGTTGATCACGGTCCGGATCCCATGGCGCTTGACGGCCTCGGTGAGCTGCTGGCTGGTCAATTGACCGCTGCGATAGAGGACGCCTCGCTTGGCCTCGTCCCAGTGATCCCAGACCAGCCGGCCCTGGCGATCCAGCGCGATCAACCAGCCTGCGATGACCGCGGCGAACAGGGGGATCAGCGCGAACAGCACCTTGCGCATCGAGCGGGGTCCTCGCAGACGGAATTCACAGGTCCGTGCCGCGGAATGGTTTGGGGAGAAAGATCCCGAAAACCGTCTCGCTGGTGGGCGTGCGCCGGTGCAAACGGCGCCAAGCCGTCGGTCGAGAAGAGGCGGGTCCCGGGCAAAGTGGGCAATTCGAGGTGTCGACCGCCCTATCGCGGCGAGGAATCATAGGATAGATCGAGACAGCGGTCAATCCGAGCCTTCGCGTCGACGAGGCGTGGGGGCTGCAATCCTGCGGGACCACGGCGGGGGCATCTGGGGGATCGCAGAGTTTGTGTGCAATACTGCCGACTCTCCACCGTCTCACTCCTTTTCTATTTGGCAGATCGATGTGTCACATGTGTCACCGTGTCACCCGCGATCGCAGAACCTGCATAATGCTCACGAGCGGCGCTTCCGTGGGCCGCAAAACCCGCGCGACCGGCACGCGCGACCAGCCGCGGATGGCACGGCATGGCGTCAGCACCGCAGGGCATGTGTCACCCCGATGCGGCACTCTGGGGAGTCGACGAGCCTTGTGCCGTCGTGCAATCCGCTCATCCGGCGGGATCGTGAAAGTCCTAACGCGGATCAGCAGGGTGGCGCCGGCCGTGCGTTTCCGCTCGATGGCGCCGGATCGGCTCAATCTGCGGGATCGAGCGGGCCTGCCGCTCCCGCGGCTTGGCGCGACGAGAACGAACGGAAGGCGGAATCATTCGGGCAGCACGATTCCGTCCGTGAAATGCGGGCCTACCGAATGGTCGAAGCTCGGGTCGGCATCGATCTTGATCAACCGGGCATGTTTCGTGCGCCGGAATGTGACGGTGATGCCCCGGGTTCGAAGTAGCGGAGCGATGCGCCTCAACTCGTCGTAAAATGCCCGCGGCGATTGGATCCAGCGCGACGAGGCTCTCTCTTTGGGCGACACCGCGTGGGAAAGTTCCTCGATCATCTCGGTGGCGGACTTTGTCCAATTCCTCAACCCTCCCAGGCTGGCGGAATCGAGCAGAGTTCGAGCGAGAGTGGATTCCTCGAGGTGATTCACGGTGGTGGCCTGGCGATCCTCGGCATAGCCGGCCAGGAACATGCCGGCCGGCGAGTCGACGGCCTGATTGACGGCTTCACCGAAGCACGCGAAATCGGCCAGTCGCGGCGGTTCGGCGAGCTGCACCGACGGGAGCAGGTAGAGGCCCCCCGTGAATGCATTGAGCAGTCCGCCCAAGAGCGCGGGATAGTCGGCCTCGAACGACCGCCAGAACTCCTCCTCACCCCGCCGGTTGCGGGGCATGATCGGTGCCAGGGTCAGTGAGAGGCAGCGGTCATTGAGGTCGGCCCGGTCGATGAAGTCGGGGATTCCGTTCAAGATCGTGGGCCTCTTCGCGTTCACGTCCTCGCGCAGATCGCCCGAGAACGGGCGGCGGCTGGAGTGTCCGCCGCCGGTTGCAATATTGCATAACCCATCCGCCAGGTGTGGGGAGATTCGAGAGATGTTATCGAGCGCGAGCAGCCACCCGTTATGTGCGGTGACCATCAGGTCGCGAACGCTTTGAGGTGCGGTGATCAGCGGCGTTTGGTGGGGGTCGATGAGCAGTCTGGCGATTCGCGTGAGGGTGCTCTTGGCGCTTCCCTGTTCACCGTGGATGACCAGGATGGGGTAATGGCCAACCGGCTGGTACGCCGCGGCCAACCAGCCGATGAAAAGACAAAAGTCGACGTCGCTCAGGTTGACGTACTGGCGGAGGAGGCTGATCGACCCGTTGGCGAGGGGGGTGGGAAGCGGCAGCATCCCATCGGGGCGAAAAAAACGGACGGGCGGGCGGTCGACGATCGACCATCCCTCGGGAGTCATCTTGATGGCCTGGTCGCTGGAATTGGCGAGGTCGAGGTAGTAATCCCAGGCGGCGGCGCCGCCGTGCAGGCTTCGGTCGCGGCCGACGCGCACGAACACGGGTTGGGTGCGCTTTCGAGATCGGGCCTGGACTGCGATCGCGCGGGCCACCCGGGTGACGACAGATGCCGCGGGCATCTGACCGTGTGCCGCGCGGTAGCGGTCCACCAGCCAGTCGTGAAATGCACTGGACCGAACGGGGAGGACATCGTGCCGCTCGCCGAACGGCACCTCAACGTAATACCGGCCCTCGGGCGAGCGAAACGTTTCCGCCCCGGCGGCGGCGGCCAGAAGCGCGTCGCTCTGCCCCATTATTCTTGGCGCATTCGATCCTGCTGCTTTCCTCGGTCGCCATTGCTGGATTCATCGTCGCTGCGCTCGCAATTGGGTGATTTCGTTAACTTCAAGTACTCTAGAGGCTTACGGCTTATCGACTGTCCGAGCGCGAACTATTAGGTTTTTTTGGCTCGCGTTCGTTTTTTAAAGAAAGGACAGGTACTTTTGGGACGAAGAGACCGAGCGGAATCGCACACGTAGCCGATTGATGGAACGCTTGTCTCCGCCCGATTCTTAGTTGCGATCCCGTTGCAAAACCGGCGTGAATTCCGCCTGCGTTCCGCGAGCTGGGGGCGATCTTGCCGGTTGTGCCAAACGAAAGGGATCCGGCGGCCATTCGCATCGTTTCCCACCACGCCGCACGGCCCGCCATGTGGTAGAAATGGGGAAAGTCTGCGCCTTGGCGATGGCTCTCTGGATCGCGACATATCTCCGAAACAATATTCGTGGGTCGGAGAGTCCTGAGACAGTACTGGCGTGGCCCACCCAGCTCAGCGAATTCGCAGAGGGGTAGGGGTGGTTATTGACCAAGGATGACCGATGAATCAAACATCTCGCCTCTTTGAGTCCGCTTCTGGACGGCGATCCTCCGTAGTGGGCTGAGGAAAACTTGGCCCTCCCGCATTTCGCGCTTCCCACCAGCTTTGCCGCGCGAATGGACTCTCCTGAGGGATTACATAAGGAACCCAGGAAGGCAGGAGGCCAGAGAATCCGGAAGTTGGATGTCACTCCGGCCGTTTTCAGTGATGGCCCTCAGGGTCTGGCACCACAAGCCATTCTCGCCGACATTCTGATCTTGTGTGCCTTGTCTGGCTGCTGAATCAGGCTGCCGTCTCGCTCTTCACTTCGTTGCCTTCGTTTGCTTCTGTTCAAGGCGTATTGGCAGCGGTGTGGATGGCCGGCGCATGGTGCAGGTCGGATCTTGGAACAGAAGCAAACGAAGGAAACGAAGATTTCGATGTGGCTTCCACAGCGCCATCGCGTCCCGGGGCTGTTCCTGCCTTCCTGCCCTCCTCGTCCTCTGTTTTGAACGGGGCTTCTGTCCGACAGCGCATCAAAGTCCGCTTTTTGCCGGTTGTGTCGGTCGGAGACGAAGGACAGGCAACGCGGCACATCCATGACGCCACGCTATCAGACGCGCGCACCCGCTTTGCCTCGCCGCCAGGGCGCCATTGGCCGAATGTGGGAGTCACGCAGCAGTCTCAACCATCTTGCTACAGGAACGTTACGACGGTCGACCTGATTCATTCGCCGGGTGGCGCAGACGCGTACGCTGGCCGGGTTTTCTCTTCAACTCACCACCGACCGGATCAAGATTACGAGTCGGGGGATCGGTGTCGTGGAACCGCACGTTGGCCGGTTCGGTCTCGACGCAGCATACCGGGGGATGATCCAGAGGCTCCGGGACATCGCCCCCGGAGAGCGTCAACCGACTCGAGCCGACTTGAACTTTTACTCCCATGAACTGCGGGAGTTCGTGCGACACAGGCAGTTAGGATGGCAATCCGGTAAGCTGGCTGATCGAGATGCTGCCCACGAACTTTGGAACAGCGCCTACACTGCAACCTTGGAGGATTATGGGTTGCGGGAAGGGCCGGGGGTTCTCTACCATCCAAGCGTCGAGCCATAACCGGATTCTGTTGAGGAGTACTTTGAGTCCGTTGCAGGTCGCCATCCTGAAGATCATCGAGGCCAACGACGGGAAGCTTCAGCTGGTATCAGCTCGACCGGGCTTTGACTCACCGAGCTGGCGTCGATCCGGGGATCGTGTCGAGGGGTCTGATACCCGCTCTCCGTGAGCTAGAACAGGCTGGTTTTATCACCGCAAGCGTCAGCCATAACCCGGCACAGCCCTCGTACTCGGTTACGCCGGCTGGCCAGGAACAACTGAGAGTTCAACGAGCCTGACTGGCACCGACCACCTCGCCATCCAGCCGTCCCTTCCGGCGTTCGCATCACCGCCCTGCCCCTGCGAGCGAACGAACAAAGGGACGGAAACCGGGGACGGAAACCGGGACGCCATTCGTGCTGAGCTCGATCGGCCGTTCTGGGATTCATTTTTATCATGCCGAGGACTGCTAGAGTCGCGCCTGGTGGGCAGGTTTGTCGCGTCTTGAACCGAAAAGAACGAGACCGACTGCGCCTGAGCATGGAGCGAGGACGACCCTACGGCGACGACGAGTGGGTACGTCGAACGGTAAAAGAGCTCGGCTTGGAGCACACCGTCCGCCCGGAGGGACGGCCGCGCAAGGTAAGCTAGCCCGGGAGCGAACTCGTTCGCCAAATTCGTGCAACACCACCCGAACGCAAAACTGTCCGCGTCCCCGTTTCTTTCCCCAGTCAGGTAGCTCGGAGATAGCGTCATGAAGTTGGGACTTCCGTTCGTCACGTTTCAGGTCGAGGACGGAGTTGCTTTGCTTGGGTTTGCTGATGACGAGTTCAATACCAGGCAGTACCTTCTGCTACAACGAACGCTCAACGCCACGGATCAGGATCGTGGCTTGAGTCAAGACAAGGTTCACATCCAACTCAATGAACGGTCAGCGTACGGCGACGTGGAGGAGGCCCAGCTTGAAAATGGGCGGTTACTTCTTCGGCTTGACCACGCAACGGCACGCCAGATAAGCGATGGCGAAGCTATCGAAGTGGCATTCGGACCAGCGAACTGGAACGCCATCGCATCGCATCTTCGTTTGTTGCTTGGGGATGAGCGCGTCCGTTTGCGCAGCGAAGCCTGAACTGGGAAGGAAAGACAGCCAGGTCGGAGTTGGCAAGACGGGGGTTCAGGAACCTAGGGACGGACGGAGACCGTGCGCCACGGGGTACGTGGCGTTTTGTTTACTGATCGGCTCGTAGACCGTTCGGACAAGAGGCCACCTCTGTCGAAAGGAAAGACAGCCAGGTGGGAGTTGGCAAGACGGGCTCCAGGAATGGGAAGGGAGGCTTTGCGGCGGTCGACGGCGGCGGTAAGATCGAAGGTGGCATTGAGGTTGCGGCGGGGCGGGATGGTGAGCTGCTGCGGGTCTTGAGCAGACACCCGTGTGTGACCTGAACGTCAAGGGGCTGGAAGCGTTCGCCGTGGGCGCGATGCCAGCCTTGGTGCCTAACACGTCGGGTGCGGACGGGATGCCTCAGGTCGGTCAGGAGCTTGGGCGTGGCACCGAGGGCGTCGTCTACGAGAACCTCGATCAACCGGGTTGGGTGGTCAAGGAATACCACCAGAGTGGCGCCTCCCCGTTCCAGGCCAGGAACGAGTTCCAAAACCTGGAGAGGGCTCGGGCTATTCTTCCTGACAATGTGGTCAAGGCCCAGGCCCCTGCTGATCCTTGACAGGGCTTGCTCCTCGAAGAGATTGGACTTGTACGATCTGGAGCCCCAAGAGGCGACCGCACAGGAGCTGGTTGCGTTCGCCAAACAGCGAGGAGCCGATCTGAGTTCGACATGCCATGATTTTGCTTTCTTCAACGAGGGCAGGTTCATCTTGGTCTGGCGAAAACAGGGCGAGGTCCATTACAACATGCAAGGATCAATAGACGTATTGCCTGCGACGTACAAGGCGTCTGCCACTGCTTTCCGAGGCATGTGGCGCGAAGCAGGTACGCTTGCGGATTTGGAGCATGCTCTCGAGCTTCTCAAGGCGTGCCTGATCGACAGGAAAGAGGTAGACGAGTTGCCTCAGAGAAGTATGAGGCGAGAATGAATCGGTTGACAGCACGGGCAAACCGGCGACCGGGACGTAGCCGGCCTTCACCGCCACCCTGACGGCCCCGCGGGACACGTGGAGCGGAAGGCGAAGGACAGGCAATGCGGCTGCACATCCATCCCGCCGCGCTACCAAACCAGCCGCGCACCCGCTCTGGCTCGCCACCAGGCCGCCGTTGGCCGAATGCGGGAGTTACACAGCAAACCAAACCATCTTGCTACACAAAGGTTACGGCGGTCGATCTGATTCATTCGCCGAGTGCCGCCGACCCCTCAACGCCTGGCCTTCCTGTCCATTCGCCGAGTGGCGCCGACCCCCGGCGATGCCTGTCCTTCCTCTCTTACGATCACCTGGGACCGGTCTCCGAATCCGGTGGTGAGTGGTACGATATTGTCTGCGGCCCCGTGGCCGCCTTCTGGGACCAGCGAAGCGCGATGAACGACGCCGACCAGATCAGTTTCCACACCATCACGGCGGCTAAGCTATTGACCGACTTGATCAAGAGCGGAAATTCGACAGAATACGAGTGGAAGGTCGTGACCTGAGAACCGGAGGCAGAACATGACGCCTTCACTGCGGCCGAGACGAGCCGAGATGATCGGACACTTCTGGGCGGAGGTTCGCAGCCGCCTGAAAAATACCCACGCGCGAAACGACGATCAGGCCAACCTAGGGATCGACCGCTATCGGAGTGACACCGAGCGGCGCGGCATCGGTGATACCGTTTACAACCAGGGTGTCGAGCGGACGGCCGAGATCGTGAACGGAGTGATCGAAAACGGTCTCCCGCAGGACCGGCCGAATTGACTTCGACTCACGCACGGGACTGAAGTCTTTCCGTGAATTCGGGCTGGTGGTGGGTCGCGTTGATCGTCGCAGGGAGATCGGCTACGGCCTCTTGGCGGAGGTCTGCCACCTGACCCCGTTGCCCGGTGGCGCGGCGTTCTTTGGGATTGGCTAAGAGCTGGGACACGCACTGCGATGTCGATGCGGCTGGGAAGTTCGGATCGATTCCCCCAATAGCCGCAGCAGGCCCGCACTTGCCGGTAGCCGGCGCCCGTATCGTCCAGGACGGAAACCGGGACGCGATTAGTGCTGAGTTCGATCGGCCGTCCTGGTATTCATTCTGATCATGCCAACGACTGCTAGCGTCGCGCCTGGTGGGCAGGTTTGTCGCGTCTTGAACCGATCGGTCGGTCGGATGCATCTGTTTCGCAAGGATGCCGATTTCGAGGCGTTCGAGCGGGTGATGGTGGAGGCACACGATCGGCAACCCATCCGCATCCTGTCGTATTGTGTCATGTCGAATCACTGGCACTTTGTGGTCTGGCCGGAACAGGACGGTCAGGTGACGGATTTCTTTCGCCGGCTGGCGCACACCCACGCAGTACGGTGGCGCGTATCGCACCGCACCGTTGGCTGTGGACACCTCGATCAGGGGCGTTTCAAGAGTTTTCCGGTTCAGAGCGACGATCACCTGCTTTCGCTGTTGCGCTACGTAGAGCGAAACCCGCTGTCGCCCGGTGTGGTGGAGGGAGCGCAACTGTGGCGCTCGTGTAGCCTGTGGTCGCGAGCACACGGCGAGGATGAGATCAGGGCGTCGCTGTCAACTTTGCCGGTGGAACGCCCCACGAACTGGACGGCTCGCTTTAGCGCACCGCTGACGACTAAAGAACGAGACCGACTGCGCCTGAGCATGGAGCGAGGATGACCCTACGGCGACGACAAGTGGGTACGGCGAACGACAAAAGAGCTTGGCTTGGAGCACACCGTCCGCCCTGGGGGGACGGCCGCGCATGGTAAGCTAGCCCGGGAGCGATCGAGTTCGCCAAATTCGTGCAACACCCAAACGCAAAACTGTCCGCGTCCGTGTTTCTTTCCTTGACGAGCGAGAAAACGGCCGAGGAGAATCGGTGGATGAGGAAGTCGACGCGAAGAACTTAAAGGAGAAGCTATACCTATACGTGAAAAACTGCTTACGGCTTCCGGACGAAAGACAACGATAAGTGGGGTTTCATGACCGAAGATGAGCGGAGAAAAAATCGGCAGGCGCAGTATCCACGCGCCCCGATGACTCGCAAGAAGTACGACATGCCGGCGGTGAACCCCAATATTCCTCCGCCACTGACGTCCCCGACCACTCCATGAGTGCTTCGGTCCCGCCCCTCGCAAGGTCTTGATGCAAGAGACGGCAGATAATTCAAGGATCCGGGCCCAGCAATGAAGTCGCGCCCAATAATACGCGTCGCAAAGATTTTCATCGTGTGCGCTCTCGTTGCGTCAGCCTCGTTGGCGGTTGGCGGCGCAGTCATCCCGAAGGTCAGGTATTACTTGGAGCGCGCGGAGTTTCATGCGATGCGCGAGCGGTTACATCGGTCGAAGGCGCTCGAGGGCCGGCAGGAGCTGGAGGGCCGCGATCCGAGCGTGCCGATGAACATCGACAATCGCGCCACTCTCGGTGTGGCGGAGTACGAGGAGGCAAAAGCAGCACAACACGCGAAATTGCGTATTCGCTATCGAGAAGCTGCCATTCGGTTTTGGCGTTGCTCGCCACAGGCACTGCCCCTACCCTACCCGTGGAACCGCGATCGCGACCGAAGGGTTCTCGAAGTTGTCCTTCTGAGTATCGTAGGGGAAAGGACCGAACCCGGTTCTAAAACTTCAGAACGACAAATATATGTCCACGCGTGGACTAACTTCGAAAGATTCGTAAGCGTTCACAGTCTGGGGTTGTCGTTTGCGAATGACGCAATTATTCTACCTGCATGGCATGGACGCCCCCGATTCCAGAACCCCTGTGGCAGACGGCTTCGCCCGAGGTCCAAGCGGCGATTCTTGCGCTCGTCGAGTTCTACGAACTGCGCCTTGCCAAACTTGAAGCGCACGTCAACGATTTCGAGAATCGGCTGAAGCTCAACTCCACCAACTCGTCGAAGCCCCCATCCTCTGATCCGATCGGAATGAAGCGCAAGCCCCCGGCTTCTCCCAGCGGAAAGAAACGCGGCGGGCAGCCCGGACATCGTAAGGCCCACCGCGCCTTGGTCCCACCCGAAAAGATTCGCGGGACGACCCACTGTAAGCCGACTGCTTGCCGCCGATGCGGTCATGAACTCTGCGGCGACGACCCCGAACCCTTGATCCATCAAGTCGCCGAACTGCCCAAGATCGAGCCGATCGTCGATGAGTATCGGCTCCATCGTCTGACCTGCCCTGGCTGCGGCGAGACGACCTGCGCTGCCTTGCCACCGGGCGTCCCCACTGGATGCTTCGGCCCGTACCTTCAGGCGGTGCTGGCCGTGCTCGCGGGGGCCTATCGCCTCAGCAAGCGTCAGATCCAGCAGTTGGTAAGCGACCTGTTTACTCTTTCGATCTCCACCGGGATGGTCTCCAAGCTGGAACGGCAGTCGGCCATCGCCCTTGAAGCCCCTTACAACGAACTCGCGACTTCGGTCCATAAGTCCTCGGTGGTTAATATCGACGAGACGTCGTGGCGTGAGAATCGTCACAAGGCTTGGCTGTGGGCCACGGTGACCAGCTTTTGCACGGTCTTTACCATCGCCAAAAGTCGTAGTGGCGAAGTCGCGGCGGCTCTCTTGGGGAGCAAAGACGATCAGGTCGTCGGCAGTGACCGGTTCAGCGCGTATGAGTGGATCAAGGCATTCGGGCGTCAAGTCTGCTGGGCGCATCTGCGCCGAGACTTCCAAGCGATGATCGACCGGGGTGGTGAAGGCGAGAGCATCGGACAGCGGTTGCTTTCGTTGTCGAACCGGCTGTTCCGCCACTGGCACCGAGTGCGCGACGGAACTTTGCCTTGGAATGCGTTTCAAGAGCGGATGCACCGCTTGCGTCGGGAGGTCAAGCAAACCCTTCTGGAAGGGTCGAGGTGCCCGTGCGCGAAAACGGCGGCCACGTGCTTCGAGCTTCTCAAGGTGGAAGAAGGTCTGTGGACCTTCGCGCGGGTCCAGGGAATCGCACCGACGAACAACGTTGTGGAACGAGCGTTGCGGCATGCGGTGATCTGGAGGCGGATCAGCGGCGGGACCGACAGTGTGCATGGGAGCCGATTCGTCGAGCGAATGCTGACAGTGGTGGCGACCTGTAGGCAACAGGGCCACAACGTCTTGGATTACCTGACTTCGTGCTTTGAAGCAGACCGTCGTGGCCACGCCCTTCCCTCTCTTTTGCGACTCACCCGGACGCGATCCAAAGTTGCTTGATTCGACCTACCCCACCCTATGAACGGCTACAAAGATTCGAGGACTGGTACGACGGAAATATCCTTCAGGATGACGACTACTCTCCGATACAATTCGTTGCCAACCTCCAGCGGCGAAACGCGGAGATAACGGCGCCCTTGAGTGAACTGGGATTTCAAAATCCACAAATCGTCGTACGCGATCTCGACCAATTATATCTCGACGGCGACTACCTAAACGCGTCCACGGGGGTTCGGGTGTCGCTTCCGGGTTACTCCGAGGAGGGAGATTTCGCGCTGGTCGGGGTCGACGCCGGGTTTTCTGAGCACCCGAACGGATCGGTTTACGCCCTGAGGTTATCCAACCGCCAGTGGCGGATAGTGGGGATCTCGTGGGTCGGTTCAGAATGACCTGTGCTGCGCGGCGCACCATCGATGCCGCAGTGAAGGCCCGGCTGCTCGGTCACTGTGCGAGACTCGGCGTGCTACCGTTGGACGCCGATACATTCCGTGTCCTGGTATGTCGCAAGTTAAGGAATTAAGACTCATTCGGTAGCATCCGGAGTCTTTCAACCCTCGAACCCTCGGACGCAACGCGGTGGGAAAATCCCGCTTGACCACTTTCCCAATATCCTCGATACTAACTAGATGGGAAACGCAACAGGTGGAGGGCAGTATGGACGTGGAAACAAGATCAACCGATTCGAAGGGCCGTATTTCGCTTCCGAAAGCGTTCGCTAACGCTACGGTCATCATCGACCAGGTAAGCGACACGGAAGTGAGAATTCGCAAAGCCGTGGTCATTCCCGAGGACGAGGTCCGTTTCTATGAGGAGACAGCCAGTCCCCTAACGGATAGGGACCGCGACCGATTCCTGGAACTGCTGGATAACCCTCCAGCAGCCAATGCCGCCCTGAAGCGTGCGATGCGCAAGCACGCCAAGCCTCATGCCTGAGTGGCAAATTGAGCGGCTGGAGCGTGGGCACGTTCGTGATACGTTCACCTGCGGTAAACCCCCGCTCGATGAATTCATCCGAAGGCTGGTCAGCCAGTACGAGAAACGGAACTTAGGTCGCACCTACGTTGCGGTCCGTCCGAGTGAGAAGCAGGTGCTCGGCTACTACACGCTTGCCTCCAGTGCGATCTCCTTCCAGAACCTACCCGAAAGCTCGGCCCGTAAGCTCCCCAGGCATCCGGTCCCGGCCCTCCTTCTGGCCCGCCTGGCGGTGGACCGGAGCGTTCAAGGACAGGGATGGGGGGTGGGCCTCCTAATCGACGCGCTTCAGAAGAGCCTTGGCCTTGCCGGCAAACTCGGCATCCATGCCGTCGAGGTGGACGCTATCGACCAACAGGCAAAGTCGTTCTACGAAAAATACGGTTTCGTCCCGCTCCTCGACAACGAGTTTCACCTCTTCCTTCCCATCGCCTCGATCCAATCCACAATCCCCTTCGGCTGAATTCCAAGGCATGCGCGGCAACGTCGCGCACCCGGCCGGCCCAGAGTAGAGGGGACGCGGCCTGGCGCTTGCTGGCGCTGTCACCGGGATAACGCATCTGGATGGCGGGAAGACGAAGGACAGGAAGACGAAGGACAGGCAACGTAGTGGCACATCCATGCCGCCACGCTACCAGACCCGCGCGCACCCGCTCTGCCTCGCCGCCAGGACGCCATTGGCCGAATAAGGGAGTCACGCAGCAATCCAAACCATTTTGCTACACGAACGTTACGGCGGTCGACCTGATTCATTCGCCGGGTGGCGCCGACACGTGCGTTGCGTGTCCTTTCACTCTGCGTTGCGTGTCCTTTCACTCTCCGGGCAATCGCAAGCACTACTTTCGCGGGAGCGAAAGGCGACGATTGAGGTCGCCGCACGTTTGGGTGTGCGCCACTTCGCCAATCTGGGCGAGTGCCCCGCGCGATAGCTCGAACGGAGTGATGTCGATTCGTTTCCCCGCCTGTCGACCCGACGCCGCGTCGCGACCCCCGATCGACGGCCGTCGTCGCGCGCTTTTGTTCGGCTCATCGACTCCGCGCAACGTCCTTTGCACGATCGTCCGTGCCCAGGTCAGCCGATTGTGACTGTCGCGACGCGTTGCCGCCCTATCGGGCTGGCTTCGTTCACCCGGTCGACCTTTCCCAGGGCTCTCAATTGCGTGTCCTTCTGTTTTTGACGAAGGACATGCCAGTCTCTGAGAACCTTCCCGGTGAAACACGGTGCCGGATCTTTAACTCTTACGCCGTCGAGATCGGCGATGCCCCGTCCGGCGCAGGAGTTGTGCGGCCCAGCGTGCCCCAGCCGGCGGCAAGGGCGGCTCCGGCGATCTTGTGTAATCGATATCGTCGTAGCCGCCGTTTTCATAACACTGTTCGACCAGCGCCTGGAGATCCAGGGGTACGTCAGAATCCGTCGGCCGGAGGGGCACCCTGATCTTTGGCAGCCGGTCAGAAAGAGCAATGCCGTAGTATTCGGCCTGCAACCGCCGCCAGCCGCGGCGTACGACCAACCGATAGGGAGTTCGCACCTTCGGCTCGAGCGCATCGATTGGCACCGCGACAATCCAATCGCCGGCGCGCAACAGGTCGATCTCGACGAGACTCACCCCGGCCTGACAACGCTCCTGCTGCTTCCCGAGGTACTGGTCCTGAGCTTCGCCCGGCTTCTTGTTGGTGGGACTGATGACTTCAATGACGGTGACGAGACGCGATCCGGAGGATACTTCTCGGATTTCGATGAACCTCTGGGTCTCGAGTTCATCGGCGAGTTCGATCACGAGAGGCTCGGCAACGGCGATGCTGGTTCCACCGTCCCTCGCGCGACGTGAGACGCGTTCCGTCTCGATGACACGGACATCAGGGAAGAGCGAGCGCGAGCGATCCCACTGGGAAACGACCACGCGCTCTTCGACCCTCGCCCGCAGATCTCTGGGTAGAACCTTTTGCAATTGGTCGCGCGCGTAAGTCACCAGGCTGGTGTGGATGTCGCCCCAATGCCGCTCCAGGTAAGGATCCATTCCGGGAAAGGGACTTGGCATGGTTTTCTTCCGGCGCCGTGCGTGGAGCGAGCTCACCAAACTACCGAAGAAAGGAGTTGAACCTGCACGGGCTGTTAAGCCCACCAGGACCTGAACCGAGCGCGATCCTGCCTTGGCCACACGGTCTTGACATTGAATTCGCGTTGCAACCCCAAGAAATCACGCGACTTACGTGGGTTATCGCTGACGACCGTAATGTACTCACATCGCAAGGACATGGCCAGTCTTTTCCCCAGAGTTTCAATCAATCCAAAGACATTCCCGGGGTTTACACGCCGGGCTATACGATATCGCCCCGTCCGCGGCTCCGAGAATCCGCAAGAACTAAGGCCCAGCTCAGGGCCGATCCAGTGGCCGGACCGACCGCATCGGCCGGGCTGGAGGAAACGATCTGGTTGTCCCCGGTCGAAGACCGGCGCAAGTTGGATTCGTCGCGCGCACGAATGGTGGAAGGTCTGCCGCTGGGCAACGATCTGCTGCTGGTCGATCACACGGGGCGGCTGTTCCACGAGGGCAATACGGCGATTTCGGCCGAGCTGGCGGGAGTTCTCGCTCGGCTGGGCACGAGCGCGGAAGGCTGGCAGGCCCGGCTGGAGAAGCTGAAGGGTGGCCGGCTGCTGGGCCGGTTCTGCGCCGGGCAATTGCAAGCACAACTTTCGCGGGAGCGAAAGGCGACTATTGAGGTCGCCACCCGCTTGGCGTGCTTCACCTGGCCAATCTGGGCGGGTGCCCCGCGCGATAGCTCGAACGGAGTGATGCCGATTCGCTTCCCCGCCCGTCGACCCGACGCCGCGTCGCGTCGTGGCCGCTGATCGACGGCCGTCGTCGCACGCCTGTTCGGCCGATCGACGCCGACCAACGTCGTTTGCCTTTTCTTAGCGTAACTCGCAGCCGTGTACCCCGCTGGGATCGGCGATCCCAGGCTGAACCGCGACGCCGGCCGCCGCTTCTCATCGGACTGATCGGACTGATCGGACTGATCGGTCGGATCGGACAGATCAGACGCGGTGGCCGGATGGCGCAGCTAAAGCGATCACACTAGCCGGAAGCGCAAGCGAGGGTTCGCCTTACCCTCGCTTGCGCGTCGGGCTGGTCTGCCGGGAGTGTTACGCTGCATGGAACGATGCTCTACGTTGCCTGTGCTTTCATTTTCGGAGGCCGCTTTTTTGCCTGACCTCTCCCAAAAGGCGGACCGCCTGCCGGGAAAGGGGCTCGATCTGGCCCCCCTGCGTTGCTGGCCCCTCCCACTCCAGGTAGAATGCCTTAGGTGAAAAACGTCAATCAGGTGCAGGACGGCTCGCATCGGGCCTGATCAAGTATGGACTTCCGCCCAATCCGGCGCGGCGGCCGAATCGACCGCGTTTCACGCGCCCCAAAACCGTACCGGATCTTTCAGCATGCGTACCAACCGACCTCGTCCTCTCGTTGTCCTGGTGCTTGCAATCGTTCCCGCCCTGCTGGCAGGTTTAGTCCTCATGCGGGCCGATGCGCGGGCCGACGGTCCTGCCAAGCCAGCCAAAAATGATAGCCCCGCTGCGATCAAGCCCAAGACGGCCTCTCTCACCACGTCCGTCGATCCGGCCGAGGTCAAGCCGGGCGACACCGTCACTTTCAAGGTCACGGCCAAGCTGGACGCGGGCTTCCACATCTACAAGTACTCGAAGACTCAGGGTGACGGGCCGATCAACACGAGCTTTGACTTTTTCGACCCGGCCGGGCTCAAGGTCGAGGGAGAATGGACGGCCTCCAGTGAGCCGCTCAAGCAGAAAGACCCCAACTTCGCCGATCTCGAGGCTGTCGAATTTCACGAAGATGAGGTCACCTGGAGTATCAAGCTCAAAGTCCCGGCCGACGCCGCACCCGGCGAAAAGGTGTTGCGCTGCCAGGCGCGGTACATGGTGTGCGACGCAAAGACGTGCAGCATCCCGGGCCGGTGGACTCTGCCCGATGCGACAGTGAAGGTGGTCGCAGGCGGGGCCTCCCCTGCCCCTAAGTCAGCAACGCCCGGCTCAAATGACCTCCAGCCGGCGCCGCTCACGGCGCCCCGAACGGCGGCACCGGATGCCAAGAGCTCCGGTGGGACACCCGCCCGGGCGGGCGCGGCGGCATCGCCATCCGCAGCCGCTCTACCCGCGCCGGCCAGCACTGTCCCGGCCCCGGCGGTTCAAAGCGAGATTGCCGAGAGGGCCCAGGCCGGCCTCTTGCCGTTCCTGCTCGCTTCGGCCCTGGGCGGATTGTTTGCTCTCGTCATGCCGTGCGTCTGGCCCATGGTGCCGATCACCGTCAACTTCTTCGTCAAGCAAGGCCAAGGACACGGCGGACGCAAGAAGGCGACCTCGCTGGCCTTCATTTACTGCCTCTCGATCATCGGCGTGTTCACAGCAGTCGGCGTGTTGTTTTCCGTCTTTTTCTCGGCGAGCTCGCTCCAGAGCCTGGCCAACAACCCGTGGCTCAACCTGTTCGTCGCCGCCCTGTTCGTGCTGTTCGGGCTCAGCCTGCTCGGGCTGTTCGAGATCCGGCTGCCCAGCTTTTTGCTCAACGCCTCGGCCCAGCAGGAGAGCCGCGGCGGCTTGATCGGCGTCGTCTTCATGGCGCTAACCCTCACGATCACCTCGTTCACTTGCACATTCCCGGTCGTCGGGGGGCTGCTCGTGATGGCGGCGGGAGGCGATTTCCTGTACCCGATCGTCGGGCTGGCCACTTTTGCCGCCGTCCTGGCGTTTCCGTTCCTCTTGCTGGCCCTGTCGCCGGGACTGATCTCGCGAATGCCCCGGAGCGGCGACTGGATGAACGCCATCAAGGTCGTCGGCGGCCTGATCGAGATCGGTGCGGCCCTCAAGTTCTTGAATACGGCCGAGCTGGCCTACGTCATTCCGGAGGATGCCTGGTTCGACGCTCACGTGGTGCTCACCTGCTGGATTGCACTCTCGCTGGTCTGCGGACTCTATCTGCTAGGCGTCTTCCGCACCGAGCACGATCATGGCGACGTGAAGGTCGGCCCGATGCGGATCATGAGCGCCAGTCTCTTTCTGGGGCTGGCCATCTACATGACACCCGCTCTGTTCGGCCGGCCTCCCCAGAGCATGATCTGGGACCGGCTCATCATTGGACTCCTGCCCCCGGACGCCAGTGAGTTTCATACCTCCGAACAGCTCGCCGGCAACCCCGCAGATCCGTCGAGCGCAGCCGCACTGCGAAACGTCAGGGCGACTTCGAACGACCCCGCCCAGGCCGAGCGCGAAGAGAAGAAGGCCCATGGCGTGCTCTGGGGAATGAGCCTGGAACAGGCCCAGGAGCTCGCGAGAGCCGAGAAGAAGCCGATCCTGATCGACTTCACCGGCGAGAACTGCGCAAACTGCCGGCTCATGGAGAACCGCGTCCTGCCCAAGCCCGAAGTGGTCTCGCTGCTCAAAAAGTTCGTGACGGTCGAGCTCTACACCGATTTCGTGCCGATCGGCTCGCTCTCCCCCGATCAGCGTGAACAGCTAGCCGCCCGGAACCAGGTGCGGCTCCTCGAGATGGCCCAGGAGGCGACCAATCCGATTTATGTCGCACTCAGTCCCGACGGCCAGGTGCTTGGCCGTCTGGGTGGTTACAACGATCCCCCCGTCTTCGTCGATTTTCTGACCAAGGCCCTCGACAAGCTCCCCCCCGAGCTGAAGGTGGCCCAGACGGTGAGCCGATGACTGAATCCGCCGTGCGCACAATCCGGGTCGGGCATAGTCCCGATTCCGACGATGCCTTCATGTTCTACGCTCTCACGCACGACAAGCTCGACACCGGCGGCCTGCACTTCGAGCACCAGCTCGAGGACATCGAAACGCTCAACAAGCGTGCCCTGAGGTGCGAGCTCGAGGTTTCGGCGGTCAGCATCCACGCCTTTGCCTACCTGGCCGAGCACTACGCCCTGCTGGGATCCGGCTCGAGCATGGGCGATCGTTACGGGCCGACCCTGGTCACCCGCGAGCCCAGGACCCTGGACGCACTGCGCCAGGCGACGATCGCCGTGCCCGGACTGCTCACGACGGCTTACCTCACCTTGCAGCTTTGCCTGGGGCGGGACGTGCCGATCGTGGTGATGCCGTTCGACGAGATCCTGCCGGCCGTCGTCAGCGGGGATGTCGAGGCCGGCCTGTTGATCCACGAAGGGCAGCTTTATTACGGCGCGAGCGGCCTCCACAAGGTTGTCGATTTGGGGGAGTGGTGGTACGAGCAAACCGGCCTGCCACTGCCCCTGGGAGGAAACGTGGTCAAGAAGGACCTGGGCCCGGCGATGGTTGCACGGATTGCCCGGCTTTTGAGGGAGAGCATTCGCTATGCTCTCGATCATCGCCAGGAAGCCCTCGATTATGCACTGGGGTATGCACGCGGGCTCGACCCGGCGCTGGCTGACCGATTCGTGGGGATGTACGTCAACGACTGGACGGTCGACTACGGTCCCCGCGGCCGGGAGGCCGTCCGCACGCTTCTTGATCGTGCCGAGAAGGCGGGTATAGTCCCGGGCCCGCTTCGAGTAGAATTCACGGATTAATCCGCGCGAGCGACCCTCTTTCGCTGCGATTGCGAGGGACCCAAGATGCCAAACTCCTACAACGCTCTGTCGACCCTGCGGGTCGACGGCCAGAACTTGCAGTACTACCGGCTCGGCGCCCTGGGCGATGCCGGGCTCGACATCACGCGGCTGCCGTTCTCGCTCAAGATCCTCCTGGAGAACCTGGTCCGTCATGAAGACGGACTCACGGTGACGGCCGACGACATCAAGGCCCTGGCAAGCTGGAAACCCACGGCAGCGCCGGATCGTGAGATCGCGTTCCGGCCCAGCCGCGTGCTGCTTCAGGACTTCACCGGCGTTCCCGCGATCGTCGACCTGGCCGCGATGCGCGATGCCATGAAGCGGCTGGGGGGCGACCCCAAGAAAATCAACCCGCTCCAGCCGGTCGAGCTCGTCATCGACCATTCGGTGCAGGTCGACGAGGCCGGCTCTCCTCGGTCGTTCGCCGTCAATGCCGAGCGTGAGCTCGAGCGCAATCGCGAGCGTTATGCATTCCTCCGCTGGGGCCAGAATGCATTTGAGAACTTCCGGGTCGTCCCCCCCGACACCGGGATCGTGCACCAGATCAACCTCGAATACCTGGCACGGGTGGTTTTCACCAGCGATTCCGCCGACGGCAAGAGCCGCCTCGCTTATCCTGACACGCTGGTGGGCACCGACTCGCACACCACAATGATCAACGGACTGGGCGTGCTGGGCTGGGGCGTGGGCGGCATCGAGGCCGAGGCCGCCATGCTCGGTCAGCCGGTCTCGATGCTGGTTCCCCAGGTCGTGGGGTTCCGGCTCGAGGGCTCGCTGCGCGAAGGCGCGACGGCCACCGACCTCGTTCTGACGGTCACCGAGATGCTGAGGAAGAAGGGGGTCGTCGGCAAGTTTGTCGAGTACTTTGGTCCCGGACTGGCTGCCCTGCCCCTGGCCGACCGGGCGACGATCGCCAACATGGCGCCGGAATATGGCGCGACTTGCGGGCTGTTTCCGATCGATGCCGAGACGATCCGCTATCTCGAACTGACCGGCCGGCCGCCGGGCTTGATCAAGACGGTCGAGGCTTATGCCCGGGCCCAGGGGCTGTTTCGCACCGACGACTCGCCCGACGCCGAATACTCGGACACGCTGGCGCTCGATCTGGCGACGGTCGAGCCGAGCCTGGCGGGCCCGCGGCGCCCCCAGGACCGCGTGCCGCTTTCGAGTGCCAAGAAGTCGTTTCAGGCCGCACTCAAAGACCTGCTCGCGGCGCGGCCGGCGGAAACCGGCTCCGGCGGCCGGTCTGCCGGTGCTGGAGCGGTTCGCCTCCGAAGGCGGGGGCACGGCGATCGGCGTCGCCGAGCCGGCGACCGAGCACGACGAGGAGTCACCGCCGCCAATCCACCATGGCTCGGTGGTGATCGCGGCGATCACGAGCTGCACCAACACGTCCAATCCGTCCGTCATGGTCGCGGCCGGCCTGCTGGCCAAGAAGGCTGTCGAGCGCGGACTCAAGACCAAGCCCTGGGTCAAGGCCAGCCTGGCCCCTGGGTCGAAGGTCGTCACCGACTACCTCCAGCACGCCGGGCTCGACAAGTATCTCGACCTACTGCGGTTCAACCTGGTCGGTTACGGCTGCACGACCTGCATCGGCAACTCGGGGCCGCTGTCGAGCGAGGTCACCGAGGCGATCCATGAAAACGACCTGGTCGCGGCCGCCGTGCTCTCCGGCAATCGCAACTTCGAAGGACGGATCAACTCCGAAGTCCGGGCCAATTACCTCGCCTCGCCGCCGCTCGTGGTCGCCTATGCCCTGGCCGGAACCATGGACTTCGACATGGAGCACGACCCGTTGGGCAACGACCGCCAGGGACGCCCGGTCTACCTCAAGGATCTCTGGCCCAGCCAGCGCGAGATCCAGGATACGATCCTCAAGTCAGTCCGCTCGGACATGTTCCAGACCAAGTACGCCGAAGTCTTCCAGGGAGACGAGCGCTGGTCATCCTTGCCCGTGCCGGAAGGCGATCTTTACCGATGGGACGAGTCGTCGACCTACGTCAAGAACCCGCCTTACTTCGCCGGCATGGGAATCAAGCCGGCGCCCGTGGCGCCGATCGAAAAGGCACGGGTTCTGGCCATGCTGGGGGACAGCATCACGACCGACCACATCTCACCGGCCGGCTCGATCAAGGCGGACAGCCCCGCGGGGCGGTACCTGATCGAGCGCGGTGTGCCGGTCTCCGAGTTCAATTCGTACGGGCGCGGCGCGGCAACGATGACGTGATGGTGCGGGGCACCTTCGCCAACATCCGGCTTCGAAACCGGCTGGCGCCGGGAACGGAGGGGGGGTGGACGCGCCATCTGCCCGACGGTGAGAAGCTGACGATCTTCGACGCCTCGACCCGCTACCAGGCCGAGGGCACGCCGCTACTCGTGCTGGCGGGCAAGGAATACGGCTCGGGCTCATCGCGCGATTGGGCTGCCAAGGGCCCTCGGCTGCTCGGGGTGCGGGCCGTGATTGCCGAGAGCTACGAACGGATCCACCGTTCCAACCTCGTCGGCATGGGAGTGCTCCCGCTCCAGTTCCGTGATGGTGAGACCGCCGAGACTCTGCACTTGACCGGAGAAGAGCTGTACACGATCGAGGGATTGCCCGAAGCGGTCAAGAGCCAGTTCTCGGCCGGCCGCGAACTGTTCGTGAGGGCCGAGCCAGCCGCCGGGCCGGCGATCCGATTCGCGGTTTCCGTGCGCATCGACACCCCCCAGGAGATCCGTTACTATGAACACGGCGGCATCCTGCCGTACGTGCTCCGCCAGTTACTTGCCGAGGGTGCATGATCCACCCACCAGACCGAGGCCCTGTCTCAGCCGGACCGACCGGCTGAAGGGCGGCGAGCCAGAGCGTGATTAACCCTGGCCCACGCGGTTTGTTCCCGCATCGACCCAGGAGCCTATCGATCATGGTGCAAGCGCAGACCGAGCCGAAAACGTTCGTGGAAAGGGCGCAGGCCCTGGATTGGCTCCGCCAGATGATGCTCATTCGCCGCTTCGAGGAGCGCGCGGAGATGCTCTATCAGAAAGGGAACAAGATCGGCGGGTTCTTCCACCAGTACAGCGGCCAGGAACCGGTGGCGGTCGGCTCGATCGGGGTGCTGCGGGACGACGATTACGTGATGACAGCCTACCGCGACCACGGGCACGCACTGGCTCGGGGCACGACTGCCAAAGCCGCGATGTCCGAGCTCTTGGGGAAAGCGACAGGCTGCTCCAAGGGCAAGGGCGGGTCGATGCATTTCTTCAACGCCGACAAGGGATTTCTCGGCGGCCATGCGATCGTCGGCAGCCACGTCGCGCTGGCCGCGGGCGTCGCGTTCGCCATCAAGTATCGGGGAGAGGACCGCGTCTGCGTCTGCTATCTGGGTGACGGAGCGATGAATCAAGGCTCGGTCCATGAAGGATTCAACATGGCCGCGCTCTGGAAGCTTCCCGTGGTCTATATCCTCGAAAACAACCAGTACGCCATGGGAACATCGGTCTCGCGATCATCGGCGGTTCACGACCTCACGATCCGCGGCGCGACGGCGTACGGCATTCCCGGGCCGTCGATCGACGGCAACGACGTCGAGCAGATGGCCGAGACAACGCTCGAAGCCGTGAACCGGGCGCGCGAAGGCGACGGACCCACCTTCATCGACGCCAAGACTTACCGCTTCAAGGGCCACTCGATCAGCGACCCCGCCAAGTACCGCTCGGCCGAAGAGCTGGGCTCTGCGTTCAAGCACGACCCGATCCTGGCTTACCAAAAGGTCCTGAAAGACCGCGGCTGGATCGATCAGGCCGCGATCGACCACCTGCAAGAGAGCGTCAAGCAGGAGATCGACGAGAGCATCGAATATGCCGAGGAGAGCGCCCCGCCTCGGCTTGAGGCCCTGTATGATGACATCACGGTGGGCCCGTACACCCCCCAGGAGTGATCATGGCCGTTCTGTCGTACCGCGAAGCCTTGAACCAGGCGATGACCGAGGAGATGGAGCGCGACGAGAATGTCTTCCTGATCGGCGAGGAAGTCGGGGAATACAACGGAGCGTACAAGGTTAGCCAGGGGATGCTCGAGCGGTTCGGGCCGCGGCGGGTGGTCGACACGCCGATCTCCGAGGAAGGCTTCGCCGGCATCGGCATCGGCGCCGCCATGGTGGGGCTGCGGCCGATTGTCGAGTTCATGACCTTCAGCTTCAGCCTGGTGGCGATCGACCAGATCGTCAACAACGCGGCCAACATGCGCTACATGAGCGGCGGCCAGTTCGCCGTGCCGGTCGTCTTTCGGGGCAGTTCCGGGATGGCCGGGTGCCTGGCGGCCACTCACTCGCACCGCCTGGAAGCCTGGTATGCTCAGATTCCCGGCCTGACTGTGATCCTGCCGGCCACGCCCGCCGACGCCAAGGGGCTGCTCAAATCCGCGATCCGCTCGGATGACCCCGTCGTGTTCATCGAGCACGAAGTGCTTTACGGTGAAAAGGGCGAGGTTCCCGAGGGGGAGCACCTGGTGCCTATCGGCAGGGCCCAGGTCACGCGGAGCGGCAGCGACATCACGCTGATCACTTATTCGCGGTCGCTCAAGGCCACCATGGCTGCCGCCGAACAACTCGCCAAGGAGCACATCGAGGCCGAGGTGATCGACCTGCGCACCGTTCGCCCCCTCGATCTCGACACTCTCTTGACCTCGGTCGTCAAGACACACCGGGCTGTCATCGTGGAGGAAGATTGGCCGTATTGCGGGCTCGGTGCTGGGATCTCCGACCGCATCATGCAGAAGGTGTTTGACGAGCTGGACGCACCGATTCGCCGTGTGGCCGCGAAGGATTCGCCGATTCCGTACAACCGGGCCCTCGAAGCCTCGATGCTGCCGACCATCGAGCGCATCACGGCGATGGCCCGCGATGTGCTCTACGTGTAGGAGTCGCGGACGAACCCGCCCGCCCGCCGATCCGGGAGAACCGACGTGCCCATCGAAGTCACGATGCCGAAGCTGAGCCCGACCATGGAGACCGGCGTGATCGCGCAATGGCTGGTCAAGGTGGGCGACCAGATCAAGGAGGGGGATTCGCTGGCCGACATCGAGACCGACAAGGCGACGATGCCCATGAAGTCGTACGATGACGGCACGATCGTCCATATTGATCACGCCGCCGGCGATGAGGTCGCCCTCGGGCAACGGGTGATGGTGCTGGCCAAGAAAGGGGAAGACCCCAAGCAGGTTGCTGAGAAGATGGGCCTGACGAAGGCTCAGGCTGCCTCGGCCAAGGGCGGGGCGGAAACGGCGGCGCCCGGCCCAGGGCCGGCGGCCGCCACGCCCGAAAAACCGAGAGGACCGACCGCGGGGCAGTCAGCCCGTCCAGCCGCGACGACCGCGGTTTCGGACTATTCCGGCGGCAACGGCCAGCAGCAAGGAGAGGAAGGCCATCAGCCCGAAGAGATCATCCCCGCCGGCCGCCGAAAGTCCAGCCCGCTGGCTCGGAAAGTCGCCGCGCTTTCGCACGTCGACCTGGGCCAGGTGCGCGGATCCGGTCCGGGCGGGAGGATCATCCGCCGGGACGTCGAAGCGTTCTTGAAGGGCGATCCCCAGGCCCGGACGGCCAAACCCGCCGCCCCGGCCGCCGCGCGGGCTCCGGCCTGCGCCCGCCGCGCCGCCGCGATCGTCGCCGCCGCCCCTGGCGGTGGTGCGAATTCCGCACACGCGGATGCGCAAAACGATCGCGCAGCGGATGGTCCAGGCCAAGCAGACTGCCCCCGAGATCCACCTGACCGCCGACGTTCGAGCCGATCGAATCGTCGCCGCCCGGGCCGAGATCAACAAGCACCTCGCCCAGGAGGGAATCAAGGTCTCCCTCGGCGATTTCGTCACCAAGGCTGTGGCACTGGCACTCCGCTTCAACCCCGGCCTCAACGCCAGCTTCGAGCCAGACGCCATCGTCCGCCACGCCGAGGTCAACATCGGCATCGCGGTGGCCCTACCTGACGGCCTGATCGTGCCGGTTCTCCATCGTGCCGATACCCTCGGGCTCCGCGAGATCCGGGTCCAGAGCGAGGCACTCGCCACGGCCGCCAGAGCCAATACCCTCACCACCGAACAACTCACCGGCGGCACGTTCACGATCTCGAACCTTGGGATGTACGGCACCCAGCAGTTCGATGCCATCTTGAATTTGCCCGAAGTCGGAATCCTCGCCGTCGGCGCCGCCCTCAACGCCCGGTCGTCGAGGACGACCGCATCGTCGCCGGGACCGTGATGACGATCACTCTGACGGCCGACCATCGCGCCGTTGACGGCGCCACGGCCGCCCAGTTCCTTCAGACGCTGAAGGGATTGCTCGAAGAGCCCGCATCAATGCTGGTGTAATCCAGGAAGGAACGCATGGCTTTCGACTTTGACATCGTGACGATCGGCGGCGGTCCCGCCGGTTATGCCGCGGCCATCCGCGCAGCCCAGCTCAAGAAGCGCGTGCTCTGCGTGGAGCGAGACAAGCTGGGAGGCATCTGCCTCAACTGGGGATGCATCCCGACCAAGGCCCTGCTCACGAACGCCCACCTGGTCGAGCTGATCAAGCTCCATGGCAAGCAGTTCGGCCACAGCGGCCAGCCCACCTGGGATTTCGCCCAGATGATTCGCCGCAGCCGGAATGTCGCCGGCCAGTTGAACAAGGGCATCGAGGGACTGTTCCGAAAATACAAGGTGCAGTCGAAGTTCGGCACCGCGAAGGTGATCGCACCGAACAAGATCCAGGTGGGTGACGAAACGGTCACGGCGGAATCGATCATCCTCGCGACCGGCGTCCGGCCCCGGCCTCTGCCCGGCGCCGAGTATGACGGCAAGACGATCATCTCGTACAAGGAAGCCATGTCGCTGGCGAGCCAGCCCGAATCGATGTTGATCATCGGCGGCGGGCCCATCGGGCTGGAATTCGGCTACTTTTACAACGCGATCGGTACCAAGGTCACGGTGGTCGAGCTGCTGGACCGGATCCTGCCGGGCGAAGATGAGGAAGTCTCGGCGGCCCTTCAGAAGAGCCTGGCGAAGCGCGGTCTCACGATCTTGACCGGCTCGAAAACAGGTCAGACCGTCAAGACCGACAAGGGGGTCAAGGTCGACGTCGAGACGCCTGAGGGAAAGACGGTCATCGAGGCGGCCGTGATGCTGGTTGCGATCGGCGTTCAAGGCAACATCGAGGGCCTGGTGGCCGACGAGCTCAAGCTCGAGATCGTCAAGAATCACATCAAGGCTGATCCCGCCAAGGGCTATGCAACCAGCATCCCGGGTATCTACGCGGCCGGCGATATCATCGGCCCGCCGTGGCTGGCGCACGTCGCCCATCACGAGGCGGTCTGCTGTGTCGAGCGGCTCTGCGGATTTTCCGATCGCACGGTTGATTATACGAACATCCCTGGGTGCACCTACACTGACCCGGGCGTCGCCAGCGTGGGGCTGACCGAGAAGGCAGCGCGCGAAGCCGGGCATGAGGTCCGGATCGGCCGGTTCCCGTTCGCCTTCAGCGGCCGCGCGCTGGCCTCCGACGAGACCGAGGGATTCGTCAAGCTGGTCTTCGACGCCAAGTACGGCGAGCTTCTGGGAGCCCACCTGATCGGCTCGCAGGCAACCGAGCTGATCGCGGAACTCGTGATGGCGAAGAAGCTCGAGGCCACCGAGGAAGAGATTCTCCACGCCATGCACCCGCATCCCACCTATTCCGAGGCGGTCATGGAGGCCGCCGGCCAGGGGCTGGGCGAGTCGGTGCATATTTGAAATGACTCGCCAACCTCGGCGCCGCGTTCTCCGCCGACAAGTTCACCGCGAGCCTCACCAAGCCGTCGACGGGTCTGGACTATTCCGACTACCGGCCGGATTTCGAGGTGATGGTTTTCCGTTTTTCGATCCCGCCTGGTCTCGCGCCTGGCCTCAAGGGAAGCGTCGTTCGTCGAAATCGACGCCTGCGAGGGTCCAGACGTACTGCCAGTGGCGATCGCTGGGTTCGATCAGGTAGATGAGCAACTCGTCGCGGGCGGAATACATCATACGGTTCGGTCCTCGCTCGTCGCGACCGCCGGGCGGCAGCGCTTGCATCAACGTCACGGCGCCTTGAGGGTCAACACCCGCCTTGGCGCGGATGATCATCGGGGTGTACACAGTTCGGCTGGCGGGCAGGGCTGACATGGCCTGCGTTACGAACACGTCGGCTACCTGGCGGTCGTAACGGGCGAGGACAATTGCCGCCTCGGCGAGGCGGATATCGACAAATCCTCGCTCCTGCGCCAGGTGGTCATTTCGCATCAGGGCGACGGCCCGCCAGAAGACCTCTTCCAGGCGTTCCGGCGCCACGTTCTCAACGATCGGGAGAATGAGCGCGGCGGGGTTGTGGTCTATGAGGGCCCCCGTGGCGGCGGGTTTCGTGTCTGTCGCGGAATCGAGCATTCGATCGATGACCTGTATGGACTCGGCCAGGGCCGTGGTTGCGGCCTGCTTGTCCCGATCGGCCAGGCCGAGCGCCAGAAGTGCCCAGCCAAGAGCCTGATCTCGGGGCATTTGCATCCCCGCGATGATCCGACGCGCCCGTGGCGGGTCGCTGTTCGCCAGGCGCCGGCAAAGCCGTCGTTGCAGGGCGATCCGGGACCCGACTTGCATCGGTGTTCGAGGTGAATCATCGGTGAGCTGGAATACACGCTCCGCTTCGGCCGGATGCTCGATTGCGAGCGATTCCGCGATCCGGGCGTAATAGGTCTGGCGATCAGCGGCGCTCTTCACGTTCCGGATGAGGGACAACACCCGATCGGGCTCGATCCGCGCCGCGGTCGCCAAGAATCGATCGTTAAATTGGCGAATCCTCGGTAGCACCGCGAGCGTCTCCAACCCTTCACGGACAAGCGGGCGGGCCTGTTCCACCTCGCCGAGATTCAGCCACGCTCCGGCGAGTTGCCCCAGTCGGACGCGCCGGGATTCAGGATCGCGCTGCGCGAACCGGGGGAGCGTGGGCTTCGGCCGTGGCGCAGCTCGAGAAACTTGCGCTTCAGAGATCGCTGATCGTCTGGTAGGGCCGCGGCCAGCTCGACGTAAGCCCATTCGCGGCTTCCCGGGTTCGGGATCGCTTTGACGATCGATTCGGCCGCCAGGGGATCGGTGGCAAGGATTTCCGTTGCGACCATTTTCCGGATGCTTGACTCCATGCCGGGGTTTTGGATGGGGTGCGTCTCGAGCAGCTCAAGCACCCGGGCGGGGTCCATCCTGCTGGCGATGCGGAGGCAATCATATCGGGAACGGTCGTCGCCGTTGGCCAGCGCGGCTTGCAACGAGGGCTCGAGTAGTCGCCGCGCCAGGGCCCGCGACTCCTCCGGCGAGATCGGGGCGGGCTGGGGCACCATGATGCGGTCACGCGGTTCGCTCGTTCGTACGAGGATGAGCTTCGCCGCTCTGGGCTCTCTGGCCGGGATGCCTGGCCAGCCCTGGAATCGGAAGCCCTCGGCCTTGACCAGCAGGAAAGTCTTGTCGGGCAGCACGCCTTCCAGCAGGTAGCCGCCCTGCGCATCCGTCGTGGTCGACGGCTCGCCCGAGGGAAGAAACACCCGTGCACCCGCGACCGGTTTACCTTGCCGATCCTGGACGAGCCCCACCAATTTGCGATGCTGCTTGAGTCGAAACGGCGGAAAAGTCGTCCGGTCGCTGGTTGCCTTCTGCCAGTCGGAGGTGACCAGAGGGCCTCCTTCCGGGCGGATGATCATGCGGTATGACGACCCGGTCAAAAGCTGCGCGGGCGTCAGGAACGAGCCATCGGCGCCCGTGCGGACCGGCCCGGAATCGAAGCGAATGAGAGACGGGCTTACCTTCACTTGAACGTCGGGTTCGCCTGGTATCGGATACGTGTTCTCGACCCAGACCTCGATCGGGACGTCACTGGCCGGCCGACCGGAGTCGTTGAAGACCGAACCGGCCAAGCTCGCCGGACGCCCAAGTTTCAGGGTGATCCGATCGCGGGCAGGACGATCGACGACAGGAAGATCGTGGGTGGCAATGCCAGGTGCTGTCACCCGCAGCGTGACCGGATCGATCCCCGACGGGAAATAAGGAAGCGTTGCCACCCCATCAGCAGCGCTGGAAATCGTCAAGCGTTCCAGCCGATCATCGGGAGTCTGGAACAACCTCCTGTCGGTCGAACGCGCAGAGAACGGGCACAACACGAACACCTGCAACTGGACGGTCATCGGGACCAAGGATTGTCAGGGTGCGTCGCGACGGCTCAGCCAGAGTCATTCGGACCGGCGCCGGTGCTTGATCACCCGTCAGATCGACTTCTTGAACGGCGACTGACCGGCCGGGTTGGTAGGCAAAGATGAACCGACCCGGCGCCAGTCGCGGCGACGGTTGCCGGGCGATCTCGAGGCGGAATGCGCCTTGGGAGTCGGTCGTCGTCCGTGCCAGCGTGGGGGCCGTTCCGTCTGGGAGAATCCGGGCCCACAGTACGACGTCAACATCCGATATTGGCTTTTCCGCAGCGTCAACCACGACTCCCGATAAGACGATGGAATCCGGGGGTTGAGGCAAGAGCGCCGTGGCGAGAATCGAGGTCAGCAACGTCAACATGTGGTCGCTCCCAGGCGTACATCATGCTGCGGATTCGGTTCCGCGGGTGGCCAGGTGAGTATCAAACTGATTGCAGTTTACACGCAAGCTTCAGGTGAATGCAGTGGGCCCTTCTGTTCAAGGCGCACTGGCAGCGGGGCGGAATGCGGGGATGGAATACACCGAGGACCGGTCCGCACGGCGGGGTCGACCCGCTTGTGGCGAACAGTTACGCTGAAAAACAGCGCCCTCTCGACGAGCAACCCGAGATTCTCGCGAAGCACGCGATGAGTCGATTGCCGTTGGCGCGCTCAATGCGATCTGGGACGATGCTGGAGCGCGCTATCGGAGCTCCGTGAGCCGTGGAAACACCGGATTACGATGACCCTGAGGTCGAAGCACCTTGGTGCGATCACCAACGACGACAAGTCGCCGACTATCTTCGTTCACAGGGCGTCGAACATGGCGCATCGGCGAATGGCCCGCCTGGCACATCGCGCCTTGTGTGTCGATCTGGGCTATCGAGAGTCTCGTCCGGCCCGAGTGGATCGGTTGGTGGGTTATCAGTGGCGACCTTCCGACCGACTATATCTCGGCTGCTGACATCGAAGCTCCCCAGCACCCGAGAAAGGCGCTGCGAGCCATAGCGGAGCGCTGGCTAGCCGTCGTCGCGGACTGGGACGCAGGACGCCAACACGAAGGCTTTCGGATCGCTCGTGGAGAACGGAACCGCGAGCTGGCGCCCTTGCTCAAGGCGAGGGCCGAATTGTTCATCGAGTGGACTGACGACGATACGTTTTGGGAGGACGAGTAGACGCCTGCGGTCGGCACCGTTGGGATTGGGCTGTCGTTCGGCGATCCATTGGGGGCTTCTGAATTCGGGGCTGTCATGTCTGCCGCCGCGATGCAGGCCCGTCAGTTCTACGACGCGGTCCTGCCGCAGTTGGCGGAGGAGAACCTGCACGTTGGCGTCAATTGGAGCGGTCCTCAACTGACGGCCTACGATTATTCCGTCAGCGATCTGAAGCGGAATCTGGATTACTGGATTGCGAGGCGGTCCGACGCCTGACTGCGGAAAGCGGATGGGGTCTTCGGCAAGCCCGTAACGAGTGCTCGGGGGCGCTACCTGTGGCTCAAGATGAATGCATGTGGAAGCAATTAGGACTGCTCATTTCCGATTTTGAGCAGAAACCCAGCAACGAGGCACTGGTCGCCGCCTCTCTCCGGCAGCTCCTGCGCGCCCATGACGCAACAGATCGAGTTGCCATGTTCTCGGCGGCCGCCGCATTCTCCATGCGACTCCGGCTGTTTTTACGCCACCTGCTGTGGCAAGAGCCCTCGTGGGACTCGAAAGGGTGCGAGTTCGAAGGATTCGGGCTTACATCTCGGATCCTTTATCGCGAGGCGTACAGGACCGTCCGTTTGGCAGACGCAATGGTTTGGGGCCTCAGGCCCGACGTGGGCGATCAGCAGTGGGCTGGGCCATTCGAGGCAGAAATGGTGTTGACTACGGACATGAGCGACCTGGCTTCGTACATCCTTCGATTTGGTGATCGGAATGAGTATCCGGGAGAGGACTTCCAGACCAGTCTGTCGCGCATCGAACGCGACCTGCAGGCGGGTGGAATTGATTGGGCCTTCGAGTTCCGACGGGAAGCTGACGACCCTCCCGTACGGCTCAGCCCAACTTTCCAATGAGTCAGGGCTGAACCCCTCCTCGCGGGCATTCGGTTCCCGTTCAACCCGCCACGGCCAAGGCCTCGGGCACCTTGACCCCACAGCTCTCGAGCGCCGTCTCGAACCGCTCCCACGGCACGGCCTTCGATGGAAGGTCGGCGGTCTGCGTGTCCAGCCCGAGGTCGAGGATGTACATGGTCTCTTCATAGTTGGACCGGCGGTGGGCCGCCCGGCGGCCGGCAATCGCGGCGGCTTGCCTCTGGAACTCATTGGCCATGCTCATCAAGGTCAAGATCCGCTCGCCGTGGACGGCGTGCTCCACCTCGATCGCCGAACAATACTCCCAGTTTCGGAATCGGAGCAAGTCATCCCGCCGAATCAAGAGCACCGTCGACAGGAAATGCCCGCCCAGGTACAACGCTCCGCGCTCAAACACCGGCGCCATGATCCACACGTCGTGCCGGAAGTTCCGTTCCCTCAACTGCCCGCAAACCCAGATGGCCAGCTCCTGGAGCAGGTAAGACCCCATCTTGCCATCCATCGACACAAGTGGCTGCGACGATTTGGTCTGGCCGGCGCGCAACTGAAATTCGGCCCGCGCGGCCTGGTTGGGAAAGACCGTCTCCATCGGGTCGCGGCCGCACGACCGGATCCGCAGTACCTCGGTTCCATCAGCGCGGCGGTCGATCACGATCTTCTCGATCGTGAGCACATCCTCCGACTCGCCCCGCTCCGCCATCCTGAGCTGGCGATGCCGGCGCCACATCGCCCAGAGCCGTCCTGCCACCACACCCAGCACGAATAGAAGCCCCGTCGCCGCGATGCGCAGAATCTCGACGCGCAACGGTGTATTCCAAAGATCCTCGACCCTTAACAGCGTGTTCCAAAAGCTTTCCATGGTTGTTGTCCTTTCGCTCGTGTATTCGATCGATCGCCCCATGTCTTCAAGCTTCACCCCCACAACCCTACCGATTTTGCATGCAACCGTGCACAGTGCCTGAAAAATGGCGCCCATTGCGGGGCCGGGGTGCGCGCTGTATGTTTTCTGGTTGAGCCAAGGAAACGGCGTGGAGCGATCATCTGATTCGCGTGCAGAGCGGCCGCTCGCGCGTTTCGTCCCGAGGTTCGCCGGCCATGGTTCCTCGCCTTTGTGGTGCGACTTTCGTTGCGTCGATCGTTCTGGCACTCGGATCCGCGGATGCTCAGGATCGCCAGAGCCGCTCGGCCGGATCGGAACCGGACTATGTCCTGGTCACGACTTCTGCCAAGCGTGTGCACGACCACCTGACCTTTGAGTTCGTCGCTCCCAAGGTCATGGCCAGGGAATGGGTCGTCTACACCACCCGCCTCCCGGAGCTCGCAGCGCAAACCAAGGTTCGCTCGGCACTGTTTCCCGGCGGCCGGCACGCGCGCGAGTTGAGCGCTGCGGGGCGACCTGTCCTGGTCGCGAGGATTCCAGTCAAGGGTTCCCGGGGGCGCGATGGGGTGACAGTCCGGGTGGAGTACGAGGCGAACCTCTTCGCGCGGCGGCTGGTCCGACGTGAGCCCGGGGCCAAGGCGGCGCCCCCGGTTGCTCCGCTCTCACAAAAGGAGCGGCGGTTCGCGCTGGCCAGCGGCCATCAATTCGACTTTCCGTCTCCATCCTTTCAAGGCTGGCTCGATGCCCACAAGCTGAGGCGAGATTCGGCGGAGGGAGAGACCGACTTTGCCCGCCGCGTTTTCCTCCAGATCAAGGGCACGTTCCAGCATTTCGAGAACCCCGAGCTGGATCGGGTCGCCTCGCGCGTGTGCAAGGCGGCCCGGTCGGACAGTGGCGGGCTGTCGATCGTCTTCGCCTCGGCCCTGCGCGCTAATGGCATCCCCGCGCATCTTGAGCGGCCGCTGGGCGCGCAATTCCGAGCCCGGCCATAACGCTGCCGACAATCCGCACGTGAAGGCCGAGTTCTTCGCCACCGGAGTCGGCTGGGTCCCGGTCGATCTCGGCTCGGCCGTCACTCGCGACGAATCGTCGGAAGGACTCGGGTTCTTCGGAACCGACAATGCCGATTTCCTAGTCATGCACTTCGACACCGACCTGGAATTCGATACCGTCTTCTTCGGGCGAAAGACGGTGGAATTTGTTCGGGCTCCCGCGTTCTGGGTCACGGGCGACGGCTACCTCGGCGATTTCAAGCTGCTCGTGAGCTCCAAGATCCAGACCGAGCCGATTCATCTGTCCGGGCCAATCGCGAATCCGGGCGCCCGGCAGCCTGGGCCCGGGGGGTTGAGTCAAGAACGACAAGAATGCGGCCCGTGATCGCGCCGTTGCCGACATCGCCAATCGTGATTCGATGTCGGCCGGACGCCAGCGGCGCCACTCAGAATGAGCGGGTCGTGAAGTCACCGTTGGATGTGTCGAGGTGTCGGCGCCCGAGTACCGGATCGAGCTTGTCGTCGTCACGGTCAGGGCCGGTGCTGTAGAACAGAGCGTCATCGTCGGCCTTGCCAAAGAGGAGCGGCTTGCCGGAATAGGGGTCCACGGGTATGGATTTGAGGTACGAGGGAACCAGAGCCTCAGGCGCCTGTGGAAACCCATGGTGGTCGAGCCAGTAGGCCCTCAGTGCCAGGGCGGCGATCAAGAGCCGGCGACTGGCGTCGTGCCGCCTTTGCACGCTTTCGAGAGCCGATGCGGCCTTTGTTTTCTCCTTGGCCAGCATGCCGCTCAACATCATCGAGGCTCGTGCCGCGACACCCATTTTGTTGAGGTTGAAATCCATGACCCGGTGCTCGAGGTGGATGGCGTTGCCGACCGGTTCGCGATCCTTGTCGAGTGTTTCGAGGATCTCGACCAAGCGCCGGCAGTCGGGGGCGCTCAACTGGGTGTGGAGGTCGCGCAACAGCCGGAAGCCCATCGCCTGGACGGCGATGCTGACCATGTACTGTAGCATCGGGACGTGATGGCTCATTGCTGCGCCCAGGCGTAACAGGTCGACGTCTGCCCGAATGGCGGCATCGGATTGTTTCTGGAGCTCGGCCAGGCGTCCTTCGGCGAAGAGAGCACGCGCAAGCCCACTCCGGACCAACCCCGTGTTGTGCATCGAGGTCTTCATCATCTCATCCAGGTCGAGAACGACAGGAACCTGAAACGGCAGGGCGAGACCCGAGCGGCCGCGCTCGATCCCTTCACGTGACGCGTCCACGACCGCCTTGAGTGTCGCTTCGTCGGCCGTGGACAGATCGACTCGGTTGAAAGCGGAGATTCTCTTCTCGATGTCGCGCGCGCGGCGAGCGCGTCATCATACCCGTTGGGGCTGGGGATCCTGGGCAATTCCTCGGGCCGCCCTGCGGCGCGGCCGAGCCACACCAATAGGCCCAGCGCGATTGCGGCAAACCCCACCACGATGCCAAGTAACCGGAACCTGACCCGCACCGTTCGACCGCCGCCACTGGCCATCGCGAGATCCCTCAGGATGTCATCATCAGAAGAGCACCGCTGACTGTGGATCTTCGTATTTCAGAGGTCTTTATTTCGAGTGCAGCCTGGATCTCAAATACGGCGATTCGCCGAGCCCGGTGCGGCGACCGCTCAACCAACCTCTCCGCGATGCCTGTTGATGTAGTCGATCGCGTCCCCGATGCTTTTCAGGGGCCAATCGTGCACCGCAGCGGCTGGTGCAGCCACTCAATTGCCGCTCAAAACAGCCATCTTTGACTTCATGTCTTGGTAAAGCTTATCGAATGTTATGCAGTGCAACTTTCGGCTGCAGACGACCACTTGCTCGCTGCGCCACGTCAGGCGCTGCCTCAAGGAGGGGTCAGCGATGAACTTGTCCCGGCCAATCACCAGCAGACGGATATACTGAATCTCGCCAACGCCAAATCGTTGTACGTAAGGATTTGTATTCTTCTGATTTTCCAACCAGAGCAGCCAATCGATGATCTGGCTGCACCCATGTTCAAATCGGTCCGACCAGTCCAGCGTGGCCTTCTTGCCCGTTCTCTTGAAAATGCTATCCTTCGCGGCGTTCTCGAACTCGATGAAGCAATACTGATGAGATTGAGAATCGCCGACAGCGACGTCGGCCGTATGATCGCCGAATATGTCGAACTCCGTGGCAACGCGGTCCAGATTCGCGATTTGCGGATTGTAAATGCCCATGAGCAACATCAACTGCTCGTGGGCGGCGAAGAATGGAAGAATGTCGTCCCGCTCTTTCAGCTCTGGCCTGAACGGGTCATTGAGCAGAAGAGCGAATTCCTTGAGCTCTCGCCTCGCTTGTTTTCGGCTGAAACTGACCGCTCTGAATTGCTTCATAGAGGGGTTGGCGCTGAGCTCGACTGCCTCAACGTCTCCGTTTTCTTCAGCGAATTGGTGCGACCTGGCTTCTTCTTCGCGCCGTATCGCCTAAGGATTGCCTCCCCCATAAGATCCAGAACCTCAATGTCGTCGCCCGTGACCTGATAGATGATGCTCAAATCGGTTGGGACGCTGAGAGCATAGACCGACCTCTTCTTGGAGATTGTCTCAACCTTGTCGCGATCCGCCGCGTAGGCAAGGAAATGGTCCCGATCGCGGATGACCTTGCCCACCGCTTTCTGCTGCCTTTTATCCAGTGCATCGAGCGCGATCGCGACTCGCCCGTCGACGTGATACTTGCTCGGGGATTTCTTGGTCATCGCCACGGCGGCCTCTGTTCTCGTGAAATTGTGCTAACGGCACTCCACCATCGCCTGATTGCATTGTACCGCAAATCAGGCGAGTTCGGGGAGGCGGTCGAGGTTGATCGCGGAATGGGGCTGCAACATGAATACATGGATCACTACCAATCTCTCGGCGGTTGATTCGTCGAACCGACCGGGTTCTTGGTATGATCTGGGCCGCAGGAGTGATTCCGCGCGAAGACGTCCGCAATCCCTGAGGGTTGCCACCATGCCGGCCGGACCGGTTTCGCATTCCTGGCAGAGATACTTGCGGTTCCGTGTGCGTGGGCTGATCGTTCTAGTGCTCGTGATCGGTGTTTGGCTCGGCTGGATGGTGCGAAGCGCGCATCCAGCGTGAGGCGGTGGCGGCGATCGAGCATGCGGGGGGCCTCGTTTTTTACGACTTCGATGCACCCGGAGCGTCTCCGCGGAATACGCTTTCGGGCTGGAAGAAGTGGATCGGAGAATGGTTCGGGAACGATTATGTCGGCCACGTCGATTCCGTCCAACTCAGCGCATGCGGCAAGCAGGCGGATTGGCAGCGCGCCGTTGACCGTCTGGGCGATCTCGACCAGGCTCGGTTCATCAACCTGACGGGAACTTCCGTCACGGACGACGTTCTTGCACAACTGGACGGCATGAATTGTCTCGAAGAACTGCTGCTCCAATACGCGCAGATCAGCGACTCTGGCTTGGCCCACGTACGAAACCTCAGGAGCCTTAGAACGCTTTGGATCTCTGGCCCTGGCACAGGCGACGAGAGGTTGAGACACCTCAGCGGACTGACGAATCTTAAGCGACTGATGCTTCCTTGGCGTACTGGAATCACCGACGCCGGGCTCGCGCATCTGAAGGGGCTGACCAACCTGTCCCTGCTCAACCTGACCGGTACTTCCGTCTCCGACGCCGGTGTGAAAGAGCTACAACAGGCGCTACCAAGCCTGACGATCGTTCGTTGAGTTCAATGCCCATTTTCACGAACTTGAATCGTCCCTGCCGCATGACCAGTCGCCGGGAGGTCTGAACATGAGCGCGGTTCGTGCAGCGGTGGTGCAGGCAGCCCCGGTCGCGTTCGACCGGGAAGCCACCTTGGAGAAGGCGCAGGCCCTGATCGCCGAGGCCGCCCGCGGCGGCGCTCAGCTCATTGTCTTTCCGGAAGCGTTTGTGTCCGGCTACCCGCGCGGCCTCGATTTCGGCGCCCGGGTCGGGTCTCGGACACCCGAAGGCCGCGAAATGTTCCGCCGCTACTGGGAAAGCTCCGTCGACGTTCCGGGCCCAGCCACAGACCTTCTCGCCAGGGCGGTGCGCCAGGCCGGCGCTTTCCTCGTCATCGGCGTGATCGAGCGCGACGGAGGAACGCTCTATTGCTCGGTGCTGTTCTTCACGCCCGAGGGCGCTCTCCTCGGAAAACACCGCAAGCTGATGCCCACCGCCGCCGAGCGGCTGGTTTGGGGTTACGGCGACGGATCGACCATGCCCGTCTTTGACACCAAGATCGGCCGATTGGGCGCGGTGATCTGCTGGGAAAACTACATGCCGCTCTTGCGAATGCACATGTATGCGCAAGGCATCCAACTTTACTGCGCCCCGACGGCCGACGACCGCGAAACCTGGCTTGCGACCTTGCGCCATATCGCACTCGAGGGCCGATGCTTCGTCCTGGGCTGCAATCAGCATGCCCTCCGGAGCGACTACCCGGCCGACTATCCCGCTTTGCTCGGGGATGAGCCAGCATTGGTCATGTCGCGGGGCGGAAGCTGCGTGATCGATCCGCTCGGACGGGTTCTCGCCGGGCCGAATCGAGACGGGCCGGCCATCCTGACCGCTGACCTGGATCTTGATGAGATCGCGCGCGGCAAGTTCGACTTCGATGTGGTTGGCCATTACGCCCGGCCGGACGTATTCCGGCTGGTGGTCAACGAATCGGCGACGCCCCCGGTGGTCCGGGAGAACGCTACTTGAATCCCCTGAGCTTATTCTCCGCCCGATCGGCCCGGGCACGGGCCTCCTTGGTCGCAACCGTGTCACGGATCGTCAGTGCGCGTGCCTGGCACTTCTGGGCTTCGTCGACGCGTTTCATCTTCGTGAGCAAGATGGCGTACTGCTCGACCATGTCGGCAAGGTCGAGGTTCTCGTCCGGGTGGTTGCGCTCCAGGATGGCGATGGCACGCTGGTAGAGCGGGTCAGCCAGCGTGAACTTGCCCTGCTCGCGGTAAACGAGTGCCAGGCGGTCGAGCGTGAAAAGCGTATTGACGTGACCAGGTACGAGATCTTTTTCCTGGAGCGACAAAGCCCGGACCAGAAGCGGCTCGGCGTCGGAATAATGCTTCTGGCCCACATGGATCAGGGCGAGCGTGAACAGGCACTGGAAGACGGCGTCGTCGCTCGCCTTCTTGTCGGCCTCGCGAACCGAAAGTGCCCACCTCGCCAGAGGCTCCGCCTCGGCGTACCGCTCTTCGTAATAGAGGACGCGGGCCAGGTCGCAGTAGGTCCGTGCCATCAGCCGCCGGTTCGCGGGGGCATACGGCTTTATTTCCTTGATGGCCATGTGAAACTTCTCTTCGGCCCGGCCGTAATACCCCTTGTCGAGATCGGCCCAGCCTCGTTCGATGTACCACATCCAGGTGTCCAGAGATCGCAGAGGGACGTCCTGAGCGCCCGCGAGCCCAACCCCAAGCGAAGGCCCGATAAAGAGTCCCGCCAGCACCGAGAGGAAGAACGTCGAGCGTCTCATTGGATGGCTTCCCCGATACGGTTTCACCGTCGTCTTTTCTTTTCTAACTCGTTCATCGAGGCGTGACAAGGCGCGGGGAGCCGATCGAGAAACCGGATCCTGGCGCGGCCGCCAACTCTTTCCCCTTTGAGTGCGCCGGCTCGACGGCTATAAAAGTATGTCCGAGCCGAACGGCGGGCCTCCAGGGCGGATCGACAGAAAGGGCGAAGCGTCAGCCGATCGGCCCGAGGATTGCAAGAGATTCCGCGGGTACCCGTGCAAGGAAATCTGGAAATGCTGACATTCGCCTGGCGAAACCTGATCACCCGGCCCACGCGAACCTTCCTGGCGATCCTGGGACTGACGATCCCGATCCTGGCGATCCTGGGACTGTTCAGCCTGACTCACGGGATCCGCACGCTAATGGGCAACACGCTGGCAAAGATGAACGGGCTGATGGTGATGCGCGCAACTCGCCTGCGCCGGTGTTCAGCGACTTGCCCGCCAGCATGCTGGACGACCTTCGAAAAATCCCGGGCTCACGGATCGTGGCGCCGGAGGTCTGGAAGATCTGCCCGCCCATCGAGGGCCGCAATCTGCTGGCAACCGCGGCCACCAAGTTTCTCACCGCGAAAGGCTCGGACCGGTTCAGCACGTTCGCCGAGTCGATCATGCTCGAAGGGCAATCGCTTCCCGAACACCTTCATCTCAAGAGTGGCGTCTATGAACAAGGCATCCTGCCGCCGGAAAAAGGGGGCGGCCGATTCCTGAACGAAGACGACGTGGGCAAGCCCAACGTTCTGATCAGCACCAAGATCGCCCGCGACTATCCCGGCGAGGGGGGCGCGGCCAAGAAAGTCGGCGACACGATCCGGATCGGAGGAAAGCCGTGTCAGATCATCGGCATCTACGAAACGGGCTCGCTCTTGATCGACACCACCGTCGTGATGGAGATCACGGCCGCCCGACAGCTTCTCAATGTCGATAAGACCTATGTCTCCACCTATTACGTCGAGCCCGATTCGGAGACCGACCTCAAGGACTTGAACGAACGGATCACCCGTGCGCTTGACGACGTGCAAGTGCGGAACATGTCGAGCTTCAACCTCGAGGTGAGCGATATCATGGGCAAGCTCGACCTGTTCCTGCTCTTGACGGTCGGACTGGCGCTCTTGGTCGGCGGGGTGGGGATCGCCAACACGATGCTCATGAGTGCGATGGAGCGGTTTGTGGAATTCGGAGTCATGCGGGCCAATGGTTGGACCCGCCGGAATGTGCTGGGGCTGGTGACCGCGGAAAGCGCACTCCTGGGCGTGCTATCCGGCGTCATCGGGGCGATCCTGGCGTTCGCGGGAGTTGAGATCCTCAACTCGCTTTTGGCGCATACGAGCTGCGGCTGGAGCTCACCACCGGCCTGGTCGCCGCGAGCGTCGTCACGGCGATCGTGATCGCCGCACTGGCCGGGCTCTACCCCGCCTGGCGGGCATCGCGGATGACCCCCATGGACGCGATCCGCAGCGAAGCCTCTTGAACTGGACAAGGCGGTGGCGTCTGGCTGCCCGCCCGTGAGTCAATGAGTGAGTGAGCGACGGACCAAAAGGCAGTTTCCCTGACGCTGGAGCCCTGGATGATCCGCGTGTCGGAAGTTCGCAAGACATTCAAGAGCGGCGAAGAAGACGTCCATGCACTGCGCGGGGTGTCCTTTGAGGTGCCGCCATCGAGCTTCTTCTTCATCGTTGGTCCGTCCGGCTCGGGCAAGAGCACCTTGCTCTATCTCATGGGCGCGCTCGACAACCCGACTTCCGGTACCATCCTGATCGATGGCGAGGACATAACGAGTATGAGCGAGGTGGAGCAAGACGCTGTCCGCCGCCGCAAGCTCGGCTTCATCTTTCAACAGTTCAACTTGATCCCGAACCTGACGGCCGTGGGCAATGTGCTGCTCCCGTTCATTCCGCTGGGGCTAACGTCCGAGCTGGAAGCCAGGGCCCAGGACCTGTTGCGCCAGGTCGGCCTGGGCCATCGGCTCGGCCACAAGCCGGCAAAGCTCTCGGGGGGCCAGCAGCAGCGCGTGGCCATCGCCCGGGCCTTGATCAAGGATCCGACCGTGCTCCTGGCCGACGAGCCGACCGGCAACCTCGACAGCAAGGGGGGCGACGAGATCTTCAGCCTGCTGCGCGAGCAACAGGAGAAACGCGGCTGCACCCTGGTCGTCGTCACTCACGACCGCCGGTTCATTCGCGATTCAGACCACGTGCTCGAGATCCAGGACGGACTGATCACCGGCGGCAGCCCGGCGACGATCGGGACCGTGCACCACGGCTGAATAACCTCGGCACCCAGAGGCCGACCATCGGCCCGGTCGCGCGCGACCGCCAGCCTGCATCTCCCGCTCCCTTGAAGCCGGCAATGTCGTGGTCTTGATGCTTGACCCGATGCGTGCGCGCAGATCTAATATGGCACGGGCTTCGGGTTTTTCCCTAATTCTCAGCGGGCGCGTGAAGCAGAGAAAGTGGCGGTCTCAAGATGGGGATGATCGAGAGCTTGCAGGGGTATGTCGAAGAGAATCTGTCGCTTCTGGCACCCGTTGAGCACGCCTGGCAGCCCACCGATTTCCTGCCCGATTTGACGGCCGAGAACTGGTCAGGAGGGCTGACGCGGTTCCGGGAGTGCGCGCAGCGGTTGCCGGGCGACCTGCTGGTCGTTTTGGTGGGCAACATGGTCACCGAGGAGGCGTTGCCCAACTACTCGGTGTCGCTCGAGCAGATCGCGCATGATCCGTCAGGCGTGACCGACACGCCGTGGGCACGCTGGCTGCGGGGGTGGACGGCGGAGGAGAACCGGCACGGCGACCTGCTGAATGCCTACCTGCGGCTGACTGGGCGGGTTGACATGCGGGCGGTCGAGCTGACGGTCCACCACCTGATTCGAAACGGATTCAGGTCGGGGAACGAAGGCAACGACTACGCAGGGCTGATCTATGCCGCGTTCCAGGAGCGCGCAACCCGAGTGTCGCACGGCAACGTCGGCCGTCTGGCAGCCAAGGAGGGCGAAGAGAACCTGGCGATGATCTGCCGCAAGATCGCGGCCGACGAGACAAGGCACGAGACTTTCTACACGAAGATCGTCGGCGAGATCATCAACCGCGACCCCGATGGCGGCGTGCTTGCCTACCGAGCAATGCTCAAGGGCTTGATCGCCATGCCGGGGCGACTCATGAACGACGGCCGCGACCCGGACCTCTTCGACCATTTCGCGGCGGTGACGCAACGAACCGGAGTCTATACCACGCGCGACTACGGCGCGATCATCCGCCACCTCAATAATGCCTGGCAAATCGCTGACCGATCGCTGTCCGGGGCAGCCGCCAAAGCCCAGGACTACCTGTGCCGGCAGCCCGAGCGCTACGAGAACCTCGCCGACGAGCTGGGCGACCGGGTTGCAAAACAACCGCCCGCGCGGTTCTCCTGGGTTTACGGCCGCGAGTATTGATCCGGTATGATGAGAGACAACAGCAACCGAACGGGGGAGTAACCCCGCGGCCAGGTACCGGTGAACGTCGCCCTAAGCGAACAGGTCAGGTAAAAATGCAGAGGATCAACAAGCCGGGCGGCCGGCTTCGGTGTTTCGGTGTGCGGGCTCTGGCCACGGGCTTGTGCGGCGTGCGGCCTGATCGGACATCCCGCAGCTTGGGCCCAGACCAGAACCAAGAAAGCCGAGGGCGCGCGGAGCTCGTCCAGCGTGCTGCCTGTTGTAGAGACACGGGTCGCGTTCCCGAATCTCCGGTTTGACCGGCCGGTCGCCTTCGCCGAGCCCGCCGACCTGAGCAAACTGTTTTTCGTGGTCGAGCAGCACACCGCCAAGATCTGGTCGTTTCCTTCCGACCACTCGACCAGCGACAAGTTGCTGTTCCTCCAGCTCCCAGACCCGATCAATCGCGGCAACGAAGAGGGTCTGCTCGGCATGGCCTTCCACCCGAAGTACAAGGAAAACAAGACGTTTTTCGTGTATTACTCGGCGAACGACGGCGGGAAGCGGCGTTCGGTGGTCTCGCGGTTCCGGGCGTCGAGCGACAACCCCCGAGCCGCCGAAGCGTCCAGTGAAGAGCGGATCTGGGTCTCGGCCGAAGATCCGTTTGAAAACCACAACGGCGGCACCATTCTGTTCGGACCCGACGGCTACCTGTACATCACGCTGGGAGACGGAGGTGCCGCCGACGACCCGATGTCCAGCGGCCAGAATCCGGCGGACTGGTTTGCCTCGATCCTCCGCATCGACGTCGACCATCCCGAGGGCGGCAAGCCTTACGGCATCCCGGCCGATAATCCAGAGCGGCGGTCGAGAGCCTTCCGGCGGTGGGCTCCCGAGGTGTACTGCATCGGCCTGAGGAACGTGTGGAAGTTCAGCTTCGATCGGCAGACCGGCGATCTCTGGGCCGGCGACGTGGGCCAGAACCTCTGGGAAATGGTCCATCGGATCGAGAACGGCGGCAACTACGGCTGGAGCATTCGCGAAGCGAACCACCCGTTCCAGCCCCAGCGGCGGCAGCGAGCCGATTCGGCATCGAAGATCCGGCCGCCCATCGCCGAGTATCCGCACGCACCGACAAGCAGCCGGCGCGACAGCGGGCTCAGCATCACCGGCGGGTACGTTTACCGCGGTAAGAAGCTACCCGAATTACTGGGAGTCTACGTCTACGGGGACTTCGACAGCGGACGGATCTGGGGACTCAGGTACGAGAATGGCAAGGTGGCGGCCAATCAGGAGATCATCGACCTGCGGAAAAGCCCCAAGCTCAATATTGCCTCGTTCGCCGAGGACGCCGACGGGGAGATTTATATCCTCGCGTTCGACGGGCGGATTCATGAGTTTTTTGCCCCAGGGAAAGACACTGGCCGCAGATAATGGTACTCAAATTCGCGACTCGCATGCCTCCTGGCGCCGATCGTCGCGCACTTCCGGCGACGCCGGCCACTGAGAGTGCGTTATCCGGTGGGGCGGCGCGATATTCGGAGCGCCGTCAGGGCCGAGGTCCAGCGTTCTGCGGGCGGTACGGCGCTCGCGCCATCCAGGTCCTTCAAGCTACGAGACTTCGCGTCCCGTGTGATCAGTTCAGCGAACGAGGCGCGCCGTTCGAGGTACTTCATCGAGATGTCGGGTCGTGTGGTCGCAATCGCCGCGATGCGATCGACGCCGAGAGCACGGTCGTCCGGCAGCGACGCGGCGAACGGCTTGCCCAGGACGTCCATGAACCAGAATACATGCCGGCTGCGCGGAGGGATTCGCTTCTCGCCGAGTATCACCACACGTCCGCTCGAGGCGCAGTCGATCAGGGTGGCTGAGATGGCGACGTCGGCGGCATTCTCCACGCGGATGCACATGCGATCGCCGACTTTGATCTCGTACGGGGCAGAAGCCCCGGCCTCGAGCTGGGGCAGATCCGGATTCTGCGCCTGCTCGGCCGAGATCTCGGGCCCGTTGCAGTCGAGGAGCGACAGGCGCAGGAGACCGGGTAAGTCGCGACAGCCGCGGGCCATGAAGAGCGGTGTGATGTAGGCGTGGTAATGCTCGACCGCGGCGCGCGCGACCTCGAGCCGACCGGCAGGGATCGTCGCCAGTACCGGCTCGCCGGCGGCCTCCCCGGTGCCGTGGATGTCGTCGGTGAGGGCCCAGGCGCCGTCGGATCGCCGCGCCAAGGTGAGCTCGGCGTCACCGCCAGTCACCAGCTCGACGAGCGTTGAGGCCGCAAGCTGGGCGGCGAGCGCGTCGTCGTGGGGCACGAGGGCGACGCGCAGGCGTGCTGCGCGACCGGCCTTCGACAGGCGGCCTCGAGCCCCCTCCGGCAAGGCAAACTGAGGCTCAGCGACCGCCTCGCACGTCGAACGGTCGGCGCGGATCACCCGCAGGAGGCCCGTGCGTGCGGCGAGGTCCTCGGGGCCGCCGAGCGGCGGGAAGGCCAGTGGCGCCGCCCCGTAGATGGCGATCTCGGCCTCCTCGGTGACTCCGGCCAACGTGCCGACGTCGAGCCGATACCGGTCCCCGACCAGGTCCACGGCGTAGCCGGGGTCACCCTCCTCGTCGCCGCCGAAGCCGAACACGCGGCGGCCGAAGCTGCCTGAGAGCCAGGGGTTCTGCCGTGGGTTCAGTGTGCGCACCTCCGCCTCGACGGCGCGCCAGACGCGGCCCCAGCGGAGCTCGGGGAGATCGGCCGGCGGTACGGCGGCGAGTCGCTTCACCAGCGTGCGGGTGAGCTCGCCATGGGCGCGGCTGCCGTCACCGGTCGACTCGCGAGCGCGCTCGTCATCGCGGCACGCCGCCACCACCTGGCATCGCGACACCCGGCCGACCGCGACCGTCAACCCGCGGGCCACGTCCCCGGGCCCGGCCTCGCCGGGACCCAGTTGGTAGTCGTCCGTGGTTGCAAAGAACCGGTCCTGGGCATCCGGCGCGCCAAGTCCCCCCTGGTGGCGCCTGCGGACGAGCAGCAGTCGAGGACCACGGTGACCGCCGGCGTGCGTGCGGCGATCCGCGCGATCAAAGCGTTGAGCTCCCAATCGAACAAGAACCGCCGCTCGATGCCGCGGACCTTGTCCTTGGGTAAGAGCGCCTCACGGGAGAACCGCCGACCGGAGCTGTCGGCCACGATACACTGCGTGCCGTGGCCCGAGTAGTAGATGAAGACGCAATCAGCCGAGTTGACGTCCTCGCTGCTCAAGCGGGTGAACTCGGCGCGCAGCCTGTCGAGCGTAGGCAGTGCCTCCGGCACGTCGGTCTCATGCACCGCCCCCGTGCGCGGCGCTGCCAGGCGCGTGATGCGATCGGGGGTTACGCCGACATGATCGATCAGCAGGCGCTGGATGGCGTCGATGTCGTTGACACATCCGGTGAGCATCCCGCCGCCGTCATAGGCATCGATGCCAATCAAGAAGACATGGTGTCGGCCAGCCACGGTCATGTGTTCGGCTTCGGATAGACGCTCGCGGCGAACGCATGGTCGAGCGGGTTGATGTCCTTGCCGCCCTCGACCGGCCGCCCGTCGATTGTGAGCTCGCCTTCGATCTGGTAGCACATGATGGATGTCTCGTCGGTCGACTCGGTTCCGAGCATCGAGGCTTCCTCAAGCGGGGTGAGCACCTGATTGATGACTTCTTGCTGGCTCCAGCCCTGAGTCCTCATGTAGCTTCTGATCACCTTCTGCCGGTCGAGACGCTCGATGATCGCCTTGCGCATGTGCTCGTGCGGGAACCCGAGCGTGTGCCCGGCTTCATGACGCACGACTCGGACGAACTCCGATTCCGGTGTGCTCATGGTGAACGCCTCGAGGTTCATCGTTGGCTGGCGCGGATTGATGAGCCGGACATCGGTGCCGACATACGACCAGTAGCCGCCGGGTATGGGCGGCGAATCGTCGTCTGTCCACCGCGCAATGCGCACCTGCGGATCGACGTCGGACTCGACGAAGCCGACGTTCGCGTGCTCGCTCCAGGCGTTCATGTGCGAGAGGATGCGCTTGCGCAGGGCGACGTCGGGGGTATCGATGAAGCCCACAGTCAGATGAACGCCGTCCGGGCCCCAGTAGCGGTTGATGTCGAGGGCAAGGCGCTCGCCATCGACTCCTGGCCGCAAATCGCTTTCGTCCAGGTCGGGCGGCCGGTTGGCCGGATTGACGGCGATCGCGTTCCTGACTGCGTTCAGCCACTCGCTGCGCGGCAGCGACCGTGGCACACAGGCGACGACTCTCGGCGATCCCGACATGCAGAACCCCTTTCCGATCGTGATTTGTCTTATGTTCGGAGTAGGCGCCGGAATCGCGTGTGGCCATCCGTCGCCCAATTCGACGGGGATTTCCACCCAGCGCAATCGTCCCGCGGATGGACGGCTGCCAGCAGCCTGAGATCGTAGCGGTCCCGCTATCGGCGGTCAACGCACTGGAGCGGGTCAAGCGGCCAATGCCTGGTCGATTTCCGCCCACAGGTCATCCACGGCTTCCAATCCCACCGAGAGGCGAATCATGCCGGGCGTGATCCCCTGGCTCGCACGCTCGGCATCGTCAAGACCGCGATGGCTGGTTGTGGCGGGATGGCTCAAGGTGGTCTGCACGTCGCCCAGGCTGGGGGCGAACGGTATCGCGCAGCTTGCGGATGAAGGAATCCGCCCTGGCTCGCGTGGCCAGGTCGATCGTCACGATCGTACCGCAGCCGCGCTCCAGCAGCCGGGCCGCACTCGCGAATTGGGGGTGAGACTCCAGACCGGGGTAATAGACCCGGTCGACTCGAGGATGCGATTCCAGCCGCCGCGCCAGTTCGAGCGCCGTGGCACAGGCCCTCTCAAGACGCACGTCCAGCGTGGCCAGGCCGCGTGCCGCCAACCAACTTTCGAAGGGGTTACCCGTCTGGCCCAGGGTCGACGCAACCGCGCGAATCGATTCGATCAGGCTGCTCGAGCCGACGACCACTCCGAGCGTGAGGTCGCTATGGCCGCCGATCGTCTTGGTCGCGGAGTGGACGACCAGTCTGGCTCCCAGGTCGATCGGCCGGCAGAGGAGCGGCGCAAACGTATTGTCGACGGCCAGGGGAACGCCGGCCTTCCGCGCCACGGCGGCCAGGCCCCGCAGGTCGGCGACCCGGAGCAGCGGGTTGGAGATCGTCTCGACGAAGATCAGCCGGGTTTTCGGACTCACGAGCGACTCGAGACTCCCAAGGTCGGCGGGGTCGAACGTCCCGTGGGTGATGCCCCATCGCGCAAGATGATGGCTGACCAGCGAGCTTGTCTTGCCGTACACACCCTGCGAGATCAAGGTATGGTCGTTCTGGCTCAGAAGGGTCAGGAAAACCGACGCAATGGCTCCCATTCCCGACGAACAGACGAGGCCGGCTTCGGCGCCTTCCAGACGCGCCATCTTATCGGCGAGCTGGGCGGCGTTGGGGTGGGCGTCACGCGCGTAGACGAATCCCTTGGCCGTGCCATCGCACAGGGCATCCACGTGGTCGAGATCGTCCGGGCAATACACGACGCTCATGTCGATCGGCGAAACCAGGGGACGGCTGGTCGATTCCGCCGGAATGGGTGCACGCGCGAAATGGTCCCGCGCTCCAGAGCCGAACCTTTCGCTGGCATGGGATGCCTTCCGGAAGGAAAAAAGGACTCTAATGATCGAGCGTGGTCATCCCCGAGTTCTTACGGAAGAAGCGTCCTCCCTCGCCCAGGATGGCGATGATTTCGCCGAGCTTCCGCAGCGACATCCACTGATTGCCCGAGGAACGAGCCTCGGACTCCTGGCGCCTCAAGGTGGCCAGGGCGCTCCAGTCGAGCGACCACGCCTGCTCGATCGCCTGTGCCTGAATGCGGCGGGTCAGTTCCTCCAGGCGTTCGATCAGCGGCTCGTCGATCTTGCATTCACCGGTCCGATACGGATGCTCCTCGACCGTGCTCACCGCGGGACCGCGGCGCTTGGGCCGGAACATGTCGAACAGTCGAGCGCGCCAGCCCTCGCCCGCAGGATGAGCGACGTCGTTCTTCTCGGCCGGCTTCTGGTTCTGGACTTCAGCCGAGTCCGGATCGATCCAGGTGCCGATCCTGACGATCAGAACGGTGATATTATCGAGGCCGCCGCGGAGGTTTGCGAGATGGACCAAATACCGGCAGGCGTCGCGGGGATGAAAGTTGGCCGCGAAGGCGCCGATTTCCTGGTCGTCGACGGGCCCGGACAGGCCGTCGGAGCACAAGAGAAAGACGTCGCCGAGCTCGACGGCCAGGGGCCCCTCGATGTCGACTTCGATATCGGCTTCCGGACCCAAGCTCCGGGTGATCACGTTCTTGGGAACCGAGAGATGGGCCTGCTCCGACGTGAGGTGGTTGCGCCGCACCAGCTCCCAGACCAGGCTGTGATCGAACGAAAGCTGGTCGATCCGCCCCTGGCGCACCCGATAGACTCGCGAGTCCCCCACGTGCGCAACCAGCGCGCCCTCGGGGATCAAGAGGAGCGCCGACGACGTCGTTCCCATACCCTGGAAATCACGATTGGCTGACGCCCGGCTAAAAATCAGCGCGCTGACCTCGCGGAAGGCCTTGACGATGGCTTCTGACGGCGTCCCACCCTTGACCTTCAAATAGGTGTGCGGAATCAGGTCGCACGCCATCTTGCTCGCCAGCTCGCCGACGGCATGCGCGCCCATCCCGTCGGCGACCATGAAGACATGCCCGCGCTGCCGCCAGGCTGCGGCATGGGAAGCTCGCACGGCCGTGAAGCTGTCCTGATTGTTCGCGCGCGCATCCCCGTGTCCGTCGCGGCGGCGTCGATGATGATGTCGTCCCAGTTCACAGCCTGACCTTGTTCTCAACCACCCCGTGCCCCGTCTACCTTAAGAATTGTATCGTCGGCTGCACCCGAAAGAGAGCTTTCACTCCCGGATTGTTCCCATGTACCGTGGAACCAGCGCCGACACCGGTATCTCTGATGGTCCGCTGCCAGCAAGCGGACCACGCACGCGACCGGAAATGACGGATGGTGCTGCCAATTCTGATGCTGTCCATAATACCTGGGCCGCGATCCTCCTGTGACCAATAAACGAGCCAGCCGCTCGAATCGAGACCACCGAGCCATGACCGAGTCTCACTCTCTTCCGGACTTGCGGTTTTCCAAGACGACCCTCAAGAACGGCCTGGATGTGATCGTCCATCACCGGGGCGACCTCCCGATCGTTGCGATAAACCTTTGGTATCACGTTGGTTCCAAAAATGAAGAACGACATCAGCGCGGTTTCACCCACCTCCTCGAGCACCTCATGTTCGAGGGCTCCCTGCATTACCCGGGCGACTTCTTCAAACACCTCCAGCCCCTGGGCGCTAACATCAATGGATCGACATCGTCTGACCGTACGAACTATTTTGTCGATCTGCCCAGACGGCCCACGCCGAGCGAGTGATGGCGATGGAATCGGACCGGATGGCTCACCTGCTGGGAGCGCTCGATCCGACAAAGCTGGGACTGCAGAAGGACGTCGTCAAGAACGAGTATCGCCAGAATTACCCCAACAAGCCGTATGGAGGAGTCTGGCCCCTGGTTGCCGAGACCCTCTATCCTCCCCAGCATCCTTACAGTTGGCTGACAATCGGTGCGATGGAAGACGTGGACCGTGCGAGCATGGAGGATATTTCTTCGTTCTTCCGCCGATTCTACGTTCCGAGCAACGCCAGTCTGGCGATTGCAGGCGACCTGGACGAGGATTGCGCGATTGCGCTGGCCACGCGCTACTTCGAGCCGATCCCGGGCGGGACCAGGGCCATCGGCCCGCACGTGCCGGAGAACGGTCTGACGGCGACCGCATCGCTCTTGCTCCACGATCGCGTCGAGCTCGATCGGCTTTACCTGGTGTGGCCGACGGTCCGCCACTTCCATGGGGACGACGCGGCCCTCTTGATCCTGAGCGACGTGCTGGCCCGCGGCAGATCCAGCCGGCTCTACCGCAAGCTCGTCATCGACCTTGAGATCGCCCAGGACGTGACGGCGTATCAATCCGGCCGGGAGCTCGCGGGATCGTTCGGGATCATCGTGACCTTGCGGCCGTCCCAGGAAATCGCCCGCGCGAAAGATATGGTCGCGGCCGAGCTGCACGGGATCGCCACGAGCGGCATCCTCGACCACGAACTAGCCCGCGTTCTGAGCCTGCGGCGTCGAGTTTCTGGTTTGGGCTCGAGCATCTCGGGGGCTTCGGCGGAGTCGCCGACCGCTTGAACGCGTACAATATCTTTTGCGGCGACCCCGCGTACTTTACGGCGGATTTTCTGCGATTGGAGCGCGTGCAGGCGGCCGAACTGCAAAGGGTGGCAAAGCGGTATCTCGACGATCATCCGCGCATCGAATTATCGGTGGTCGGGCGTCCCAGACCCGCGCCGCCCCCGGGACTGGACCGCACCGCGGTTCCCGCGAGCGGGCCGCCGTCCGGGTTTCGACCGCCCTCCCCCGAAGATCATCAAGCTCAAGGGCGGCATATCGCTCTGGGTCTTCGTACGCGACGACATTCCGACCGTGACCGGCTCGATCGTGATCGCGGGGGGCGCAAGCCACCAAGGGCCCGAGCAATGCGGGCTCGCCTCCTTGATGCTGGCGATGCTCGACGAGGGCACCACGTCGCGATCAGCGGAGCAGATCGCGCTGGCCGCGGAATCGATGGGTGCAACGATCAGCGCGGGCTGCACCTGGGACGGTTCATGGGTCTCATTCAAATGCTTGAAGAGAGACCTTCTGCCCAGTCTCGACCTGACTGCCGACATCTTGCTTCACCCCGCGTTTCCGGAACACGAATGGAATCGGGTGCGGGGCCAGACGCTGGCGGGCCTGCTCTCCGAACGCGACAGCGCGGAGGCCCGCGCGCACCGGGCCTTGCTCCTGGCGCTCTATCCCCAGGAGCACCCGTACCGGTTTCCGCTCGATGGAACCGAGGCCAGCGTCGGCCGGTTTGATCGTGCGGAACTGGCACGGTTTCACGGGCGCTACCTCGTGCCCGGCCAGGCGACAATCATCGTGGCGGGTGCCGTCGACCCCAACAGCCTGGCCGCGGAACTCGACCGGCGGCTCGGAACGTGGATGGTAGCGGATGCCGGTTTGCCGGCTCTTCCTGCGGTCGCTATTTCGACCAGGCCGCGGCTGTTGGTCCTGGACCGGCCAGGGGCCCAGCAGGCAGTCGTACGGGTCGGTCACGTGGGAATCGCCCGCTCCAGCAAGTCGTACGAAAATGCCCTGGTGGCCAACCACATCCTGGGTGGCCAGTTCGCGTCCCGGCTCAATAGCAGGCTGCGCGAGGAGCGCGGGCTGACCTATGGAATTCGCAGCCGCTTCGACTGCCGGCGGCACGCGGGCCCTTTTTCGATCAGTGCGGCTGTCCAGAGCGAACGCCTCAAGGAGGCTCTCGACGAGATCCGCCATGAGGTCCTGGCGCTCACGAGCGACCGGCCTCCCAGCCAGGCCGAGCTCGACCTCGCGCGGCGGTCGCTCCTGGAGGGACATCCCCGAAACTTCGAAACCCAATCCGACCTCGTCAATCGATTCGCCAGTCTTTTCATGCAGGGTCTGCCCGTCGATCATGATCTTGGCTTCCCGGAGCGGTTGGCGGCCGTCGATCGAGACTCCTTGATCGCCACGACGAACCGGGAAATTCGACCGGACGGCCTCATCACCGTAGCCGTCGCCGATCTTTCGCGAACCCTCGAAGACCTTGAAGGGCTCGATTGGACAGAGGTCGAAGTGATCGAAGATTGAAGATCGCTGCGAGAAAACACGAAAAAACGACCGAGGCGGCGCTCGTCGTGCTGGCGGAGTGACCTTCGACTAATATAATAGTATTGGCTTCGGTCGCCCCCGGCCGGCGTCGATCGCTTGGTTATCCACGAGATAAGGATGCGCCCGATGGCTCGGAGCAGGCCGGCAGTCCACTGGATTCAGGCGATCGGCGACACTGTGTCCCGGTTGCACAGCGGCGATTATCACGTAGGGACCCTGCGCAGCGTCCCATCGTGGGGCATGAGCTTTCTGTTTCACGCCCTCCTCTTGCTCTTGCTCGCGTTCATCATCCGGATGCGCCAGTCGCCCTTACAGTCGCAGGTCAGGTTCGACAGCGGGCTCGTTGAGACCCAGCTCGGCGAGATCGAGTCGGTCAACCCCGACAAGCGGTCGGGCGATCCGTTCACAATCGCAGACAGCCCCGACCCTCCCTCGCTGGGACTGGAGCAGGCTGATCCGGCGATCAAGCTGGTCGGCCAGCCACGGATCGCCTCCATGAGTCAGTACGCACCCGAGCTTGCAAGCCCGCTCTTGACGTCATCTTCGAACGCCGAGAAGGCTTCGCTCAAGGGGCTCATGCGACTGCCGAATCTCGCCACCACGATCGTCGCTCCGTTCTCGGGACGCCAGGAGCTTTCGCGAGCCCGGCTCGTCCGGCGCGAGGGGGGCACCGCCATCTCGGAAAAGTCGGTTGAAGACGGCCTGGACTGGCTGGTGAGGCACCAGCGAGCGGACGGGTCCTGGAGCTTGAACTTTCAGGAACAGTGCAAGCTGTCGCCTTGCCCGATCCAGCGAACGATGAATTCCGACACAGCCGCGACCGGGTTGGCGCTCTTGCCGCTCTTGGGCGCCGGCTATATCCATACAGTCAAGAGCCGCCACCAAGACGCCGTGCGGCGCGGGCTGGAGTGGCTCGTCGCTCATCAACAACCCGACGGCGACCTGTTCATCGGGCCTCCCGGGATGGCGTACCTCTACAGCCATGCCATCGGCACGATGGCGATCTGTGAAGCCCTGGGGCTTTCGGGGGATCCCTCTCTGAAACAGCCCGCCCAGCTCGCCGTCAAGTTCATCTGCGATGCCCAGGACCCCGTCGGAGGCGGCTGGCGCTATCGACCCGGCCAGCCAGGTGACACCTCGGTCTTCGGCTGGCAATTGTTCGCGCTGCGGAGCGGCCATCTCGCCGGACTGAAGATCCCGCGGACCATCACCAGAGGTTGCTCGCGCTACCTTGACCAGGCCGGCGACCAGAAACGGGTGATTTACTCCTACATGCCGGGTCGATCGGCCACGCCCACAATGACCGCCGAGGGCCTCCTGAGCCGTCAGCTCCTGGGCTGGCCGCGAGATTATCCCGCTTTGGTGAAGGGCGTGGGGCAGATTTCGGCCGATCTCCAATCCTCGGGCGAGCGAAACATTTATTACTGGTACTACGCGACCCAGCTCCTCCATAACATGAAGAATGAACAGTGGAAGCGCTGGAACATCAAGATCCGCGAGGGCTTGATTGGCTTACAGGTCAAGGAAGACGGGTGCGCCACGGAAGCTGGGACCCGTTCACGCCCCAGCCGGACCAGTGGGCGCAGACCGCGGGCCGGCTGTACCTGACTTCGCTCTCGATTCTCACTTTGGAAGTCTATTATCGCTATTTGCCGCTCTACCGCACCGGCGACGATGCGCAGGACAAGCTGGACGACGCCGACCAGACCGCCGACGACGCCAAGGCCAAGAAAGGTATCGCCAAGGGCCAGAAAGACCCGGCAAAGACCGCCGATGGCGAGCTCGAGTGAGTGCGCGGCTCGCAGTGACACGTCCCAGGCGGGTTCAGCGGGCGTTCGGGTTGAATTGCCGGAACGGCATCGACTTGTACAGGACAAGCTGCGACACGACCAGGCCCTTGGGGTTGACCTCCGTCGGCAGCAAGAAGACGTAATCGCCCTTGCGGGCGTACGTAATGGAGCCGCGCGTTACCTGGCTGACGGTAAACTGGATATTCTCGCCGGCCACGATCGTTGCGAAGTTGTTGCCGGGAACGGCCAGTTGAAGCGGCGAGCGCTGAACCACGCTGCCGACGACGTGAAGCCGAGCGGGGATGCCGCTGATGCCCGGCCGAACCGGGTACGCCCATCCGTAGAGCATGTTCTGGCCGGCATAGTCCCAGGCGTTCATGAAGCGGTTGAATGCGGGATCGACGGCGGTGACGAGCCGGTTATTGGGGAGCATGCTGTTGTATGTCGGCGCCACCAGGGAGCGATCCGGCCCCTCAAACACATCGACGTGGCTGACTTCCAGCACATTGGAGCCCAGGTCGCGGCCAACGGCCTCGACGACGGTCTGCTGCCCAGGCGATCGACACTGCTCGGCCAGCGGACCAGAAACTCGCCGATGTCATCGAGCGCGATCGGATACTGCTGCCCGGAATGGTTCTGGATCACGATCCACCGCGAGGTGGCGTTGATGACCTCGCCCCAGGCACCCTGGGGAGGGAGCTGCGGCAGGCCGCGGGGCTGGCCGATCACTTGCTCGAATGCGAGCCGGCGATCTTGTGCCAGGAGCGGCAGTCCCACGATGACCGCGCATCCGACACCACACAAGAGCGACTTGACCCAGAGTCGTCGTGATCTCCGCATCTCCTCACCTCACATTCACCTCCCCACGATACTCTGTCACCGCGATGTGACACAATCCCTAGTTGCGTGGTTTCTGGCGAGCGATTGCCGTCAATTCGTGATTTCCGTAGACTATGTTGGATACCGAGCCGTCGATCCGCACCAGGGATCGCAGCCTGTGCCATTCTCATTCCGAAGCCGATCGCCGACATGAGTACAGCCCATCGCCGTTTCCCCGAAGACAGCATCGTTCCTCGGGGCCGGGACAGCCACCTCCCTGAAGACCTGACAGGCGTCCTCCTGGGCGACTTCCAGGTCGAGAAGCTCCTGGGCCGGGGCGGCATGGGTGAGGTTTACCTCGCAACCCAGGTCAGCCTCGACCGTCCCGTCGCCCTCAAGGTCCTGGTTTCTGACTTCGCAAACAACCCAACCTACCTGGCCCGCCTGAGGTCCGAGGCAACCGCGGTCGCCAAGCTCAACCACCCTAATATTGTACATGTGTATACATTGGGATGTGTTGACGACGTCCATTTCATTGCGATGGAGTACGTGCAAGGGACGAATCTGCGGGATTACATCGTGAAGAAGGGGCCGCTCGAGCTGCCGCTGGCGTATTCGGTGATGAAGCAGACGGCCCAGGCAATCGGAGCGGCCGGTGAGATCGGGCTGATTCACCGCGACGTCAAACCCGAGAACATCCTGCTGACGAAGAAGGGCCGGGTGAAGGTCGCGGACTTTGGCCTGTGCCGCGACCAGGACGCCGGGGGGGCCCACATCACGCAGTCGGGCGTGACGATGGGAACTCCTCTCTACATGAGCCCGGAGCAAGCGCAGGGGCATCCGGTCGATCATCGCAGCGATCTTTATTCACTCGGGGTGACCTTCTATCACATGCTTGCCGGGGTGGCGCCGTTCCATGCCGACACGGTGCTGGCCCTGGCGCTCAAGCAGGTGCGGGAGAAGCCGCGCAGCATGCTGGTCCATCGCCCGGAGCTCCCGGTGGAGCTCGACCGGCTGGTGCTCAAGTTGATGGCCAAGGACCCCAAGGACCGCTATCAATCGGCTGCGGAGCTGTTGGCGGAACTGGCGCGGCTCAAGGAGGCGCTCCAGATCGTGGCGACGGGGGCGGTGCCCGATCATGGCGCGGCCTCCGGTTCGCGCCACGAATTCGCGCAGACGGAGATCGCCCCGGAGCGGCCGCAAGCGAAGCCGGCCCCCGAGCCGGCCTTCGAGTCCGAACCGGGCGCCGAGCATGCGGGGGGCATGAGCTTTGCCGCGAGCGGTCTCTTACGCTTGAGCAAGCGGTTGATCCTGGCCAGTGGGGCGGCCTTCCTCTTGATCGGGGCCGTGGCCGGATGGAACTGCCGCGCAGCCCGGATGTGCTGTCGGTGGCAAGTGATTCGGCCGTCCTTTTGCCCGGGCTCTGGCTGGAGCCGGGGTGGACGTCAGTCCCCAAGCAGCTCACCGCCGAGGACCAGTTGCGGTATGCGCTCTGCGCGCGCCGCGGGATGAATGGGCCGCGGCCTGTGTCGCTGTCCCCGGGTATTTTCACAATTCTCACGAGGCCATCTCCAAGGCATATACGCAGCTCGCCAGGATCTTGTACCGGCGTTGCGACCTCGACGGCCTGGAAGCGCTTGAATCGGAGCTCAGCCGCTGGTCAGGGGCCAAGAGGCGCGATCAGGAACTCGTCGACGTCATTCGCGTCGGCATCAAGCTCAGAAAGGCCGACTTCGAAGGGGTTGTCGAAGGTTTCAAGCCACTCACGCGTGACGAAGTGTCGGACATGTACGACCCGGCCCTGGTCGAGTTCAGTCTCGAAATCTGCGGCGACGCCCTGGTTGCGGCAGTTCGCGGCGGCACCGAATCGATTTTGAGGGAAACGCTCCAGGGGTTTCAGTTCTACCTGGCGCGGAAGCTATACCGCATCGAAGTACCCAAGGCCAAGCGGGCGCTTCCGAAGGCCGCTCTGAAACGGTCTCAAGGGTGAGTTGGGAGTCGAGGGGAATGGCATTTCTGAAACGCGCGAGTGGCGAGACGGCCGGGCAGATCATCGAGCTCAAGCCGGATCGCGTCATCATCGGCCGCTCACCCGAGCATTGCCACATCGTGCTCGACCCTAACGGCGTCAGCCGCCGGCATGCCGAGATTTACCGCAAGGGAGAAGATTTCTTCGTCGCCGATCTCAATTCCCGCAACATGACCAAGGTCAACAACGCCAAGGTTCTGCCGGGAATCGACCACCGGCTGATGACCGGGGATCGGATCAACATCTGCGACGTGGAATTCCTGTTCTATCCCCAGCTCCCGCCCGAAGGCGACCCGGATCAAGCCGGCGAGATCATGATCGTCAACGAGGCCGAGACCCAGGAGGCTGCCCAGCTTCACGTGCTCGACGCCTCGCGCTCAAGCGCGATGGCCAGCGTGGTCAAGCCCGACGTCAAGCTCAAGGCCATTCTCGAGATCACCAGGAACCTGTCCACCGAGCTCAAGATCGATACCGTCGCACCCAAGATCCTCGACTCGCTCATGGAGCTGTTTCCGCAGGCCGAGCGCCTGTTCCTGATCCTGGTCGACCCGGTGACCAAGCGGCTGTTGCGCAAGGCGTTCAAGTACCGCCCCGCCAAGCGGGTCAACTTCTCGTCAGCCATTCCGGCTGATGAGGTCCCGATGAGCATCAGCCGGTCGATCGTCAATCACGTCCTCTTGCAGAAAAAGGCGATCTTGAGCCAGGATGCCGGGGCCGACAAGAACCTTCCCACCAGTGCATCGATCGCCGATTTGAAGATCCGGTCGGTGATGTGCGTGCCGCTCCTGGCCCCCGATCGCGAGGCACTCGGGATCCTTCAGCTCGACACCAGCGACCGCAAGCAGTTTCACCAGGAAGACCTGGATGTGCTGGCCGCCGTTGCCAGCCAGGCGGCGATCGCGATCCAGAACGCCCAGATGCACGAATCCCTTCTGGAGCGGGAGCGGGTGAGCCGCGACCTCAAGCTGGCCGAGCAGGTGCAGAAGCGGTTTCTGCCCCAGTCGGTGCCGTCGATCCCCGGCTATGAATTCTTCGCTCATTATGACCCTGCATACGAGGTCGGCGGCGACTACTATGACTTCGTCCTGCTTCCCGGGAACAAGCTGGCCATGGCGGTCGGCGACGTATCCGGCAAGGGAGTGGCCGCCGCGCTCATGATGGCGAAATTCTCGGGCGATACCCGGTACTGCATTCTCACTGAGGCCTCCCCCTCCGAAGCAGCCAACGAGCTGAACAGCCTGCTGTTCTGGGCCGGCATCGAGGAGAAATTCATCACGCTGAGCCTGAGCGTGCTCGACGTCGAGAACCGAACCCTGGCGATCACCTCGGCCGGCCATCTGCCTCCCTTGATCCGTCGCGCCGGCGGCACGGTCGACGAGATCGGCGACGAGATCGCCGGCTTCCCGCTGGGGATCGTGCCCGAAGGAGATTACAAGCAGATCGAGGTCAAGCTCAACCCGGGCGACGTCGTCGCCATCTTCTCCGACGGCGTGACCGACGCCCGCAACCTCCGCGAAGAGCTGTACGAGTCGCGCGACAAGCGCCGGCTGGTGAAGAAGCTCGCAGAGACGACCGGCGGGCCGGAAACAGTCGGGCGCGCGCTCCTGCAAGATATCCGCGAGTTTTCCGCGGGGCACACCCAGGTTGACGATATCACCTTGATTTGCTTTGGGCCGGTGGCGCGGTGATCGGCCGTCTGTATAGAAAACCGGGACAGGACAGCCGGATTAAGAGCGCGAGACAGACTAAGACTAAGACTAAGACTAAGACTAAGACTAAGACTAAGACTAACATTAAGATTAAGATTAAGATTAAGACTATGAACAGGACTAACGCCAGAAGCACGATGATGGCCGAATCTCGCTTGCGGTAGCGGACGATCACGCCGATCAACCTCAAGCTCATATCCTGATCTGAATGTTGATATTCATCCTTATCTTAATCTTACTCTGAATCCTACTCTTAGTCTTAGTCTTGATCGTCCGGCGAATTTGAAATTGGCTGGCCGATGAGAGAACCCCGACGCCATGCCCATCAAGCTGAGCAATATCCGCCTGAATCTCGGAGAGCCGGAAGACGCGCTGCCGGGGAAAATCGCCAGCCGGCTGGAGCTTCCTGAGGCCGCGATCCTCCACTACCGGATCTTGCGGAAAAGCCTGGACGCGCGCAGTCACGACGACATTCACTTCACTTTCTCGGCGGCGGTCGAGCTTGCCGTGGAAGACCAGGACCGCGCGGCGGCGAGGTCCCTGGTTAACGTCGAGCGCTACGAGCCCGAGCGGTTCCACTGGCCCGAGCCGGGTTCCCACCCGCTTGAACATCGGCCGGTGATCGTGGGGGCGGGGCCGGCGGGCCTGTTCGCGGGGTATCTCCTGGCCCAGAGCGGCTATCGTCCTTTGATCATCGAGCGAGGCCGCGCTGTCAAGGAACGGGTCGCGGACGTTCGACGCTTCGACCGGCGCGGACCACTTGATCCCGAGAGCAACTACCTGTTCGGAGAGGGGGGCGCGGGCACGTTCAGCGACGGCAAGCTCACGTCGCGCGGCTCCGGGCCCGACGTGACACACGTCCTGGAGATCCTCGCCGACTGCCACGGCAAGCGGTCGCTGGTCTACGAGCACCGGCCGCACCTGGGGTCCAACCGGCTGCCCTTTGTGATCAAGACGCTGCGGCGCAAGTTTGAATCCCTGGGCGGCGAGATCCGGTTTTCCTGCCGCGTCGAGGATCTCGAAATCGAACAGGGGCGGCTGCGCGGGCTGTGGACATCATCCGGATACATCGCCGCGGAGGTGGCGGTCCTGGCGACCGGCCACAGTGCGCGCGACACCTACGAGATGCTGTTGCGCCGCGGGGTGCCGATCGAGGCCAAGCCGTTTCAGCTCGGCGTGCGGATCGAACAGCCGCAAGCACCGATTGACCGCGTGCGTTACGGGGAAAGTGCCGGTCACCCGGACCTGGGCGCGGCGGAGTACCGGGCTTCGGTGCGCACACGCGGGCGTGACCTTTTCACGTTCTGCATGTGCGCGGGGGGCTACGTGATGCCCAGCGTGAGCGATCCCGGCTATTTCTGCACCAACGGCATGAGCGAGAGCCGTCACGATTCGCCCTTCGCCAACAGCGGGCTGGTCGTCACGATCGAGCCGAGCGATACCGGCAGTGAGCATCCGCTGGCCGGCGTTTTGTACCAGCAGAAGATCGAGCGGCTCTCGTATCTGGCGGCCGGCGAGTCGTACGATGCGCCGCTGCAATGGGCCCGCGACTTTCTGGCCGGCCGCTCGAGCCGTGGAGTGGTCCCGACGAGCTATCGCCGCGGCGGGCGGACGGTCGATCTGGCACGGTACTTGCCGGGGCCGGTCCTTGAGGCCTTGCAGGGCGGCCTGCCAGCCCTCGATCGCCGATTCGCCGGCGAGTTCCTGCGTGATGCCACCCTCACCGGTCCGGAATCACGGGGCAGCTCGCCGATCCGGATCATCCGCGACGACGAGAGCCGTCAAAGCCCCGGCGTCGCCGGGCTTTACCCCTGCGGCGAGGGAGCCGGCTACGCCGGCGGGATCGTGAGCGCAGCCGTCGACGGCCTGCGCACCGCCCGGGCCATCGTCGCTTGCCACGCCAATCGGTTCTGAAAGTGGACGCGACCATCTCGCTCACTGGTTCCGAACACCGACCGGTGGTTTGGTTCGGGTGTCGCCCAGGTCCCGGACCTCCCCGGGACCAACGACGAGGTCTTCGAACGCCATGCCGGCGAAACCGCCTCTCTCGAGATAGACCTCCGCGCTATAACGCAGGCCGGGGACCAGTTTGTCGAGGCGAAACCGTCCGTCCAGATCGGTCTGGACACCAGGGTGCTCCCCCACGTTGGGATCGCTGTTGGTCACGGTGGCGCGCCAGTTACCCATGTAAAGTGCCGCGGGTATTCGCCCCGGGAGGGCAGCCTGCTTGAGTGGAAGTGCCTTGCCGTTGAGATCGACGAGCCGGCCCGTCACCGTTCCCCAAGGCTGCATGCGCACAGTGTAGGCTGCCTCGCTGTCACCTCGGGCCATCAGGAAAGCAATGAGCTTGCGATCCTCCTTGAAGTACGTGATCCGCCGGCCCCAGTCTGGGTGGAGCTTCGTGACCGAGAAAGTACCGGTTCGGAGCCTCGGCTCGTTGTCCCAGGGAAACCACGTCATTCCTTCCGTGTCGGCTCCCACGACTGGCTTGCCTTCAAGGTCGATCAGGGTGACACGCCGCGGCTTGTCCTTGACGACGGTTGCCGACAGCTCCAGCGGCTCCGAGTTCACTCGAGGGTTTACCAGCACAATGGCTGCGTATTCGTGCTGATCGAGCCACCAGCCCGGGTGAATCGACAGGGTGTCATGGTTGCCGTAGGTGCTGATCAGTTCCTGCTTGGTCCAGTCGGATCTCCCTGGAGCGAAGAACGCTTTGGGATCGACGTGGGCCGGGCGGTAGTCGAAGTCGGCCGGCACTTTCACGAGCACGGCGCCCGGGCCGGGCAGAACGAAGCTCTCGTAGGTCCCATCCGCGCTCCTGGCGGCGTAGTTGATGGCCCCGTTGTAGCCAACGTTGCGCGTCTCGGGAACATGTGCGCTTGGCAGCACGACGTGGTAAGTCACCTCGGCCTTGACGGGTCTTCCTTCTTCGTCTGTCACACGGAGCCGGAATGGAATGCCGCGCAGGCATTCGATCACAGTTTCCGACTTATCATCGACCACGCGCGCCGCGATGAGATAAGGCCGCCCGGGTCGGGGAACTGCCGTGATTTCCTGCCTGGGTGCGGACGGGTCGAGGCCCGTGATCGTGAACCGGCCATCCTTGTCGGTGGTCCAGCGGTATTCACCCTCACTGAATCCCCGCATTGGATCGCCGCCAGGCCCGACCCACATGCCGGCGATCCCTTGATGCGTGTGAGCGTCGCGCACGATGCCTTTGACCGTGCGGCCCGGCTTCAGTTGGAGAATGAATCCCGCGCCGTAGATCGCCTGGGTGGGGTTACCGTTCAGATCGGGCCGGGTGTCGACGTCGTGCGCGAGGCGTGTCATCACCGTGAGCCTGGTATCGACGACGGTCGGCGCCGACACGCTCACGACGGCGAGACGGTCACGACCCAGGCCTGACATCGTGAATCGACCGGTCGCGTCGGTGAGCGCCTCCGTGGTCACCCCCGGGAGCAGGTCCGGTCGGTTGAGCGCCTGGTCGTAGTCGGTACCCGCGAAGATCAACAGTTGGGATTCGCGGGCGAGATGTGCGCCGAGGTCTCGCTTCATCGGGACCATGAGCTCGACGAGCCGAACTCGGGCTCCAGCCAAGGGACGACCCTGGGGGTCGAGAAATCGTCCGTGGATCGTCACGTCGTTCTTCGCGAGCTGGAGTGTGAGATCTGCCATTTTGACCGGATACCCAACCGATCGCGACACGGGATTCCGGCCACTGGTCAACATCCAGTCCGGCGCGTAGCCGTCGGCCGTGGCGATGAGCAGACCCTGGCGCCGCGCAGGGATGCCGTCGAGCTCCGTGAACGTCATGTCGGGGGCATCGAACTCGAAGCGGCCATCCGCGTCGGTCAGGGCTCGGACCGGACCGGGGGCCTTGAGCTTGGGATCGTTGGGCGCGATGAACACCCGAGCGCCAACGACCGGCTTCCCGTCCGGACCGATCACTCGGCCAGCATAGCGTCCGGCGAGCGCCGGGTCGTCCGGGGCTGAGACCGTAGCGGGCTGCCGGCCTGGCGCGGCGATTGGCGCCGCGCCCTGGGCCGGACCAGGGGACGTATCCTGTGCGGACGGCATTGCGCAACAGAAAGCGCACTCAGCGCGTGCTCCCGAACCCCGTTCCGCGGCGCCCAATCGCGTCGACGGCGCAAGCGCGCCGCCAGCCACGAACAAGAACAGCCTGACCCAGGCCAGCTCGGACATCTTGTATTTCCCTTTTCCACTGCTGCGCAAAAGCCCAGACGGAGCGGCTTCGCGGTACCGACATGAGATGAATTCTTAGCGCCGACACGAAATCAATCTTCGGCGCCAACATCGACCGGCGGCTTGGTGCGGATGTCGCCTAGCTCTTTGGTCTCGCCGGGTCGGAGAACAACGTTTTCAAAGGCGAGCCCGGCAAACCTGCGGAACCCGCGAAAAACCTTGGCGGTGTAGCGCTGGCCCGGGACCAATCTCTCGAGCCGGAAACCGACCGGACTCATCAGTCTCGCCGCCGGGATGCGCATCGGCGCTAGGGTCGGCGCTCTTCGCGGGGCCGTTCCACGTGCCCAGTTCGAGCGTCGCCGGCATCTGCTGCCGGAATTCGGGCGGAGGGGGCGGCAGCGCATTGCCTTTCTCATCGACCAGCCGGCCGGTCAACGTCGCCCAGGGCTGCATCCGCACGGTGTAAGGCGCGTCGCCGTCACCGAGACCGCGGATAAGCAAGAAACCGACGAGCTTTCGATCCGCCTTGGTGAACACCATGCGCCGTATCCGGTCCGGATGAAGCTTGGAGATCTCGAACGTCGCGGCGCGCAGCGGCGGGCTGTCGTACCATGGATTGAAACTGAGCCCGTGTGCCTCGGCTCCCACAACCGGCTTCCCTTCCGGGTCGACCAGGGACACCCGGCGCGGCCGGTCCCGCACGACGGGCGCAGCCAACTCCAGCGGCCCCGATCCGACCAGCGGGTTCACGAGCACGATCGCAGCCAGTTCGAACTGGTACACCCCCCAGCCGGCGTGGACACAGAGTGAGTCTGTCGTTCCGTAGGAACTGACCTTCTCCAGATCGGTCCAACTCGTCCGTCCCGGAGCAAAAAACGCTTTGGGATCGACTTGCGCCGGACGATACTTGAAACCGCGCATCGTCTTCACTAGCACGGCACCCGGGCCAGGCAGCACGAACCCTTCGTACGTACCGTCGGCCTTCCTGGCCGCAACGTCGATGGGCCAGCGGGCGTCGTACGTGCGCAGGCTGGCGGCATAGGGATTGGGATTGATGTCGTGGTACGTCACCTCCGCCTCGACGGGTTTGCCATCCTCGTCGATCACCTTCAAGTGGAACGGGATGCCCCGTTTGCACTCGATCACGACGTCCGCGTTCGCATCAATGACGCCCGTACCCACGACATACGGCCGGCCGGGCTGCGGAACAGCCGTGATCTCCATGCCGGCCAGGACAGGGTCGAGGCCGGTGATCGTGAATCGGCCGTGCTCGTCCGTGGCCGTGGGATACGCGCCGTCGTTCAAGCCGTTCAAGGAGGCGCCACGCGGGCCCACCCACATGCCGGGAATCGGCGCATGCGAATCAATGTCGCGCACCACGCCGCGGACCGTCAAACCCGGTTTCAATTGAAGCACGAATCCGGCGCCGTAGATCATCCGTGTGGGGTTTCCCTGGCGATCGCGCCAGGTGCCAACATCTCGCCCCAGACGAGTCATCACAGTGATCTCGGTGTCGACGACCGGCGGTGCCGACACCTTCAGTTGGGCGAGTCGATCGCGCCCCAGCCCCGACATCGTAAATCGCCCTGTGGCATCGGTGCGCGTCTCGGTGACGACGCCAGGAAGAATCTGAGGTCGATGCAGTTCCCTGTGGTAATCGGTGCACCCAGGCTCAAATCGTTTGGCCTCGTGCTCCAGGTGCGCAGCGAGATCGTGCCGGACGGGGACCATCAGCCCGACAAGCTGTACATGCGCGCCGGCGAGCGGCCGGCCTGCGGGGTCGAGAAACCGCCCGTGAATTTCGACGTCGTCCTTGGCGAGCTCGAGCGCGAGGTCGGCCCCTTTGACTGGATCCCAGTGCGAGCGGAACGAGCCGTGGTTCGCGCCCCAGGTTACCATCCAGTCCGGGCCGAATCCATCGGCCGCCGCGATCAAAAGACCCTGCCGGCGCGCCGGCAGGCTGTCGAGCTCGGCATAGGTCATGTCAGGGGCATCGAACGCGAAGCGGCCATCGGCGTCGGTCTGCGTGCGCACCGGACCAATCTCTTTGAGCTTGGGGTCGTCGCGCGCGACGTAGATCCGCGCCGGCCAGCGGTTTACCATCAGGGCCGAGCACGCGCCCAGAGAAACGTCCGGCGAGGCGAGGGTCGTCGGCATCAGAAACAGCAGCCGGCTTTGGCCCGGGCCGCACCGCCTGCAACGCCACAGTCGCGGCCGTGGGTGTCGCATTCGGGCGTGTGTGTGGGACATCCGGATTAACGGCTCCGGATGAGCGCTCCCCTGCCCTCGCGGCCGTCTCGAATCGCGTCGACGAGGCGAGTATGCCCGTGACGGCGAACACCGTCAGCATGGCGCACGCCAGGCCGCGGCTCGTACTGGCTAGCTTGCTGCGCCGGGGGTCGAGAAGGCCGGCGACACGCGCTTCCAGCTTGCCCCGCCAGTGCAGGATACCGGCAGTGGCACGCATCGGCCGTGCTTTCAGCAGCACCTCGGCGACGTGCAATAGCGTCTCGCCGTAGGCGAGAGCGTCGCGGCCGGCGAGCACGACGTTGTCGCATAAATCTTCGCGCACCCGCTCGAGCGCGCTGTTCAAAGCGTGCACGGGCAAAATCGGCCAGTACAGCGCCCGGGCCAGCTCGGAAAGTAGCACGACCCGATGGTCGCGACGCTGGATGTGCGCGAGCTCATGCACCAGCACATCGCAAAGTTGATCTTCGCTCACCGCACCGACCAGCCGGTCGGGCAAGATGATCGCCGATCGCCAGAATCCCACCGCGATCGGTGTGATCGCTCGCGTCGATAGGAGGAGCCGCGGGAGCCGATCGACCCGGAGATTACGGCCGATATGTTCGAATAGACGCTTGAGTGAGTCGACTTGCACCGGACGCGCTCTACGGCAAACTCGCATCACGCGGCAGTAACTGCATGCGAGGCCCGCCAGTAATAGCAGACTTCCGCTGGCCCAGACGATCATTGCAACTGCGGCAATTCCGCGAGCCGGCGAGAAGCCGCCGGTCGCGCGTGTCAATCGACGAGGGTATGACTCGCTCGGGATGGGCCGCAAATCGACGGGATTCGCGATGGCACCACTCGCCAGCGCCGCGCTGGAGATCGGTGCCGGTGGCCCTGGATCGACGCCACGCGAATCGAGTCGGTGCGAACTCCGGTGCTCATCCTCGACCGCCGCGCTCGGCAGATCCGCCAATTGCTCAAGCGGTATCGATCGCGGCACCGGGCTGACCGGAACGCGTGCCAATTCCGCCGGGGCACCTGCCGCCGGTAGCACCGCAATGGTGATCAGCGTTACTTTTAGCGCGCTAAAGACCCCAGCCAGCACCGGCAAGGCCAGGCAACAGATCAGGGCCGAAAGCAAAACGAGATGCCGAGGCGCCGGCTTGCCGGCCAGCCGCCGCGAGACCAGCCAGCCCACGCTCGACAAGAGAGCCACCCCCAGCGCCACGATCACCAGAAACTCGACTGCACGATCGCCGGGATAAATGTACTCAAGCGCAGACATCACGCACTTCCCTTCTTGGTCTTGGTCGCTCGGGCCTGGTCGAGGATCTGCCGGATCCGTTTCAGCTCGTCAGCCGAGAGTCCGCGGTAGTCCAGGAGCGCGGCGACCAACGTTTCCGCCGATCCACCGCACACTGTCTCAACGACCATCTGAACCTTTTGCCCGATCGTCTCGTGACGGGGTTGGGCCGCCGAGTACAGGTACGTCCGGCCTTCCGCGCGATGCGTGATCCAGCCCTTCGCTTCCATTCGCTCGAGCAGCGTGCGGACCGTGTTGCGGGCGACTTGACGCGTCCGCGAGAGCACCCGCCGCACGTCGCTGGCGGAAATCTCGCCACGCTCCCAGACGATTTCCATGATCTCGTCTTGCGCCGGAGTCAGCTCGGGAAAATCGGGGCGTTTCTTGGACATCGGCACCTCTTGGCTACGAGTTGTCGTCAATTGTGACGACAACTTGTAGCCATGTCAAGCCGCGGATTTCTCGCAATCGTCCGCTCGGAGAGGAGCATGGGCCGAAGCGCTGTCGCGTTGCGCTCGACCGATCCAGGCGAATCGCTGGTTTCGCCTGGGGACGACTTTTCTTTGGCCTGACCACCCAGCTTCTTCTTGAGGGCATCCAGTTCCTTCTGCCGGTCGAGGTGCGACTGGCCCTGGGTCATCCATTTCGGTGCCTTCTCGCCCTTCAGGTAGTGGCCGAACCAGTCGAGGATGCGGTAATGGTAGTCGACCTGGTTCGGTTTCTTGGCCAGGCTATGGTTCTCGCCCGGGTAGACGAGCATGACGACCGGCTTGCCCACCAGACGGGCGGCGTTGTAAAGCTCAACCCCCTGGTTCCAGTTGACAGCGCCGTCCTCGTCGCCAAAGGTCACCAGGAGCGGCGTTTTCAGCTTGTCGATCTGGAAGATCGGCGAATTCTTGATGTACGTGTCGACGTCCTGCCAGAACGGCCGGTCCATCCGGCCCTGAGATTCGTGGAAGATCCAGGCGTTGGTCTGGCCGGTGTTGCCGTAGATGCTCACCGACATGCTCATCATATTGGTCAAGGGCGCACCGGCTGCCCCGGCGGCGAAGATGTCTGTCTGGGTCACCAGGAAAGCCGTTTGATACGCTCCCCACGAATGGCCGACGATCCCGACCTTTTTGGGGTCGACCTTGCCGCCCTCCAGGACTTTCTTCACCGCCGGCACCACGCAGTCCACCGCCGACAGGCCCGGGTTCTGCGCCCGGTAGACGATGTCAGGCATGAACACGAAATAACCCTCCGCCGAGAAGACCGCCGTGTTGTACGGGGTCCGCTCCGAGGGGGCCGCATAAAAGTGCACCCGGTCGGAAAGACGCTCGTATATGTAAACGATCATCGGGTATTTCTTGCCGGGCTCGTAGCCGGCCGGGTAGAGCAGCGCGCCCTGGAGCTTCTTGCCCTGGCGCTGGTGTAGTCCACCAGCTCCGAGCGCCCCCAGAGGAAATCTTTCTGGAACGGGTTGATCTGTGACGCCTGGCGTGCCGAAGCGAGGTGCGGCCCCGACACGAAGATGTCGGGCGAGTCGTCGTAGTCTTCCTCGGTGAACGCAAAGACGTCGGCGTCGTTGCGCCTTCACGAGCTGCCGCAGCTCCTTCGGCTTCCAGATGAGGGTCTCCACCTTTTCTCCGGGCTTGAATCGGCCAAAGCCGGAGTACTTGCTGGTCTCGCCGTTCATCGACACGTACATCGGAGCGTCGAGCCGCAGATACCGATCGCCGTCCTTCTCGAAATCAAGGCGGACGCGGCGGTGGATGACCTTGTCCTTGCGGCCGTCGGTGAGCCGCTTGGGGTCCTTGCCGTCGGGCTTGAGGAGCCAGATATCGTAGCGGTCGTCGAGCAAGACGTGCGAGCCGTCCTTGGTCCAACCTGCCACGCCGTACGGCGGCTTTTCGTCGGTGAGAGTCGTCAATTCCTCATTGATGAACGAAACGCCCAGGCGCGCCGGTCAGGTTCGCGTGGACCGCGCTCTTCAAGTCGTAAGACCAGATATTCTTGTCTTTGACGTAAAGGACATACCGTCCGTCGGGACTGGATTGCAGCGTGTATTTGAGGTGGTCGAGCACCTTTTTGCGGCTGCCGGTCTTGACGTCGATCACGTACACGTCATGCACGGTCGGCCCGAATTTCTTCTCGACCTCGTGCGGTGTGTTATCCAGGCCGAGCGCGTGCTTGTGGCCCTCGACCAGGACGACGTCCTCGGTGAGGTCGTTACCGAGCTGGATGAGCCGACCGTCCTCGAGCCACCACGCCGCCAGGTAATTCTCTCTCTTCTTCTGGGCCGCCCGTTTCTTTTGAAGGGGCATGATGTCGACGTCCCGGGCGTGCCAGACCTCGACGCCCGCCGGCTCCTTCAGCGTGTCGCGTAACGACTTCTTCGAAGCCGAGCTCTTCGAGTCGGACTTTTTCCTCGATTCCGGCTTCTTGAGCTCGTCTTTCTGGGATTCATCCTTCTTCTTCTCATCTTTCTTCGGCTGGGGCGCCGGCTTGTTCTCCCAGACCTTGATGCCGAAGAAGAGGGTCTGGCCGTCGTCGGACCATCTCAGGTTGGCAAAGTCCACCACGCGGTGTTCCTTGGGGAATTTCTCATCCGTCGCAAAATCATACGTCGACTTCTTCGGCTTCGGCTGCTTGAGGTCGCGCCAGGCGACCGCGACGAACGAGGCGTCTTCGTCCTTGGCGTGCTCGTTTTCGCGAAGCACGGCGAGATCGGCCGCATCCTTGCGCCAGGTGAGTGCGGTGTACTTTGCGTTGGCTGATTCCAGGGTGCGCAGGATGCCCGTCGCCGTGTCATAGACCTGGATGCCGTTGCCGGCTTTTCCCTCGGCGTCGATCACCAGGGCCAGCAGTGTCCCTTGATCGTTGAACGCGTAGCTGGCAACGTTACCGAAGCTGGTATCGATGCCGGTGGCGAGGTCGCGAACGATGATGTCGGCGCCGGCGCTCTCGCGCCCTCTGGCCTGGGAGCGGCGCATCACCAGAAACTTGCTGTCGTCGCTGAAGGAAGCGCCCACGATGTCGTCGAAGATCACCGGCTCGCCGCCGACGAGGTTGCGCACGCTGAGCTTGGTTTTGGGCGCGTCCTTGGTCGACTCCTTGGCCGGGACCTTGGTCTTTGCCGCCGCTTGCGCCTTCTCGCGTTCGGCCGCCGAGACGCCGATATTGTAGGCCAGCCACTTCCCGTCTTTCGAGAACTGGGGCCTGGCACCGTGGGCGACGGTCTCGGTTGCCTCCGTGGCAAGCATCCGCACCCGCAGCTCCTCCTCGCCGTCAGACCGGACGATTCCGTAAGCAAGCCACCGACCATCCGGCGAAAGCGCCGCGCCGCGCAGCGATTCCCACGACCCGTAATCCTCGGGACGGACCGCCCGCTTGGCCGGAGCCTTTGCCACCGCTCCCGTCGCGCCCGGAGGGGCTTGCTGCGCCACCACGCCCGCAACAAACAGCAACGTCGCCAGCCCCGTCCCCAGCATGCGATTGAGAAAATGCCTGCTCATGAACCACCCATACTTCCGGTAAGAACGACCCAAATTATTCAAGCTATCCATATTCCCGATTGCGCGAGGGCGAGTCAATCCTGGACATCACGCATTAATCATCCGTCGTTTTGAGGCCGGCCTGCTGGAGCGCTGCCTCGTAATCTTTGGGATGATTCAGGTTTTTGACCGTGCCCAGCATGAGGTCGACGGTCCTCATTTCGGCTTCGCCGACGACGCGCGTCCTGACGAATTCGACTAGTGTGCTGAGGCGGAGGCAGTTCTCGGCAAGCAACCGTTCGATCGCGGGCAGCACGAACTCGCGCCGATAGAGGGCAGCCAGAAGCTGGTAACGATCGTCCAAGTGGGGAACGGCGATATCGTATCCCGCGATCAGCTCGGCGAGCCGGGAGATCCAGCGTGGCTCGAGAAAGGGCACGTCGGTCGCGGTGGCGTAGGCGAGCTCGACGGACGGCGGCAAGGCAGCGAGACCCCCGGCCAACCCCTGGAGCGGCCCCCGGGCCGCCACGGAATCGCGCACCACCGTGACCTCCGGAGCAAGCTCCGGCAGCTCTTGACCGGGAGCCGCCACGACGACAATCGGGTGAGCGACAGTCCCGGCCAGCCGCACAACACGCTGGAGCAAACGCTCGTCGCCGAACTTGAGCCACGCCTTGGGGCTGCCCATCCGCCGGCTCTCACCGCCACAAAGGATCACGGCACCTAGGCCCGTCACGTCTTCTCGGCCTCCCGTTTGAGGATCTCGGAACCCGCTGAGTTCCACGAGCGCCGCTGGGCCTTTTGTCGCGATCGGCGACCTCGCGGAACGGCTGGTGCTGCGGCGTCGTGGCCGCGACAAGGTTCCGGTCGCCGGATCAGCCCGGCTCTCTTCCAGCATGACCGATCGCCCGCCCCGCGAAAAGGGCCGGCTCCCCCCATCCCAACAAAGTCCGAATCGACGCCTTGACAAATTTCGACGATCCGTCGATAATAGTGCCATGAGTACCTTGACCAGGAAGCAGCGCGAGGTACACGAGCGGGAGCTTTTGCTCCTGGACGTCGCGCGTAAGATGCTCGTCGAGAACGGTTATGCCGGTCTGAGTATGGACCGCCTGGCCGAGGCGACGGAGTATTCGAAAGGGACGATCTACCAGCACTTCTCGACCAAGGAAGACCTGGTGACCGCTCTGGCACTGCAAACGATGGAGCGGCGCACGCTCTTGTTCGCCAAGGCCGCGACGTTCGACGGTCGGCCGCGGGAGCGGTTCCTGGCAATTGGCGTGGCGGACGAGCTGTTCGGCCGGTTGCACCCGCATTACTACCGCTCCGAGATGATCATCAAGATGGCCGACCTGGAAGAGCGCGCGTCTGCCGAGCGGCTCGAAACTTTCCGCCGGCTGGAGTGCCGCTGTCTGGCCGACGTCACCGCCATCGTCGAAGACGCTGTCGCCCAGGGAGACCTGACGCTGGCGCCTTCGGTCAAGCCGGCAGAGATCGTCTATGCCGTGTTCACCCTGGCAATCGGCACGCAGACCACGCTCCAGATCTTTCGCGCGGTCCTCGAAGATCTCGCGATCGAGGATCCCCTCGCCTCATCCCGCAATAACATGCAGGCCCTGTTGGACGGCCTCGGCTGGCGTCCCCTCCGCGCGGAGTGGGACTATGACTCGACCCTCAGACGAATCGCTCGGGAGGTCTTTCCCAATGAATGGCGGCGCGCAGGCCTCGGCTGATTCCCGCTTTTTTTTTGGCCCATTTCTGACGAATCGTCGGAAATCGGCAGTTGGTTTATTTGTCGTTCTGTCGGTCACGGGCGTGACGATCGCGGGGCGATGGCTTTTGGCCGCGTCGGCCGAGGCCCGCCGGCTCGAGCCGGCGCAGGCGCCTCCGGTCTCGGTGCGAGTCGTCCAGGTCCGCGACGAGGTCGTGGCCTCAGGGGTGCGTTACAGCGCGGTCGTCAAGGAATTGAACAAAGTGGCGCTGTCGTTCCGGGTGGGCGGGACGGTGGAGTTCTTGCACCAAATGGAGGGACCAGGCGGGAGGGTGAGGCCGATCCACGAAGGCGACGTCCTCACACAGGGTGAGGTCATCGCCCGTCTCGACGCCGCCGACTTGCGGCGCGATCGCGACGTAACAGCCGGCCGGCTGGCCACGGCCAGGGCGAAGCTGGCCGAGGCCAAGGCCGACCTTGAGCTGGCTCAAGTCGAGTTCCGTCGTGCCGAGCAGCTCATCAACCGCAATGCACTCAGCAAGTCCGACGAGGACTCGGCGCGCGCCAAGCTGCACACGACGTCCGCGGCGCAGAACGCCGCGCAGAGCGAGGTCGAGACCGCGCAGGTCGAGCTGGCGAAGGCGGACGCAAACCTCGATTACTGCATGCTGAGAATGCCGTTCAAAAACGGGACCATCGCAGCCCGCTACGTCGACCCGGATGAGCGGATTGCGGCCGGCCAGAAGGCGTTTCTTGTCGTCGACGTATCCAGTGTCGTGATCGCGCTGGTGGTCCCCGATACCGTGGTCGGCCGCCTCGCGATCGGGCAATCGATGGAGGTCACCTGCGAGGCGCTGCCGGATCGGCCTTTCACAGGCGTGATCCACAAGGTCGCCGCCACGGCCAACCCGCTCACCCGGTCTTACCCGGTCGAGGTGCGCGTCGACCGACCCGACGGCCTGCGCCCGGGGATGGTGGCCAACGTGCACATCCGCAAGGAGGAAGCGCGCTCACCTTCTTCCGCTCACCGCCATCGCGCCCGCCAGCACCGGGGGCAAATCGTTCGAGGTGTACCGGGCCAGTTCTCGGAGCGGCAAGGCCGTGGCCGAGCGGATTCCGGTCACGCTCGAGGCCGTACTGGACAACCGCGTCGCCGTTCGAGTCGGGCCTCAGGAGCCACTGAGACCCGGGGACCAAGTCGTCGCGACGGGCATCCACCGGCTCCATGACGGCGAGGCGGTGCAGATCGTCGAGTGAGTCGAGTTGGCTTCAGTTCAGTTCAGTTCCGTTGAGTTGGGGCACTACGCGGGGACGGATCTATCATGAAGACGTCGCAGTATTTCGTGTACAAGCGGCCGATCGCCTGGACGCTGCTCATCTTCACTGTGGTGTGGGGAGCGGTCGCCTACCGCTCGATGCCTCAGCGCCAGGACCCGCAGATCCAGATCCGCAGCGGGGTTGTCCAGACTCTGTATCCCGGGGCAAACGCCGTCGAAGTCGAGCAGGAGGTCACCCGCAAGATCGAGAAGAAGATGACCGAAAACCCGGCCGTCGAGCACGTCCGCTCGCTGAGCCGGCAGGGGCTCTCGGTCGTGTTCGTCGATCTCTACGACACGACCAAGAACGCGGAGGCGGTCTGGCAGGACCTCGACAACAAGCTCGGCTCGATGACCGACCTCCCCACCGTCGGCAACGAGCCCATCAAGCCGAAACTCGACAAAGACTTCGGCGACACGGTGGCCGTGATGCTCACTCTGAGCAGTCCGCCGGTCTCCGACTTCGAGGTCGAGCGGCGGGCTGAGCTGATTGGCGGGCTGATCGAGGACCTGCGCGGGCGCCCGGCGGCGGTCCGCGACCGCCGGTACAGCAAAGTCCTGGTCCATCCGTCGACGCTCTCGCCCGAGCTGGTCGAGCGGGCGGCCCGCTCGATGCTCCAGGAACTGACCGCGCGCGGCCTCGTCGAGGACGGGCAGTTCGTGGCGATCTTGGGTGCCGGACTGATCGACTTCCGGCTCGCCGCCGGCTGCGACCTTCGCCGGAATCCGCTGTGAGCTCGACCGCTGGAACGAGAACAACCAGGGCGCGGGCGTCGGCCATCCCGACCTCTGGCCCGCGGTGCTCATCAAAGACCCAGCCGAGCTGGCCGGCGAGCTCAAGCGCCTCTGCCAGGAGGAGCCGGGCGGGGTTGCTCGTTTTAGCTACGAGGAGCTGCGCCGCTGCGCAGACCTCGTGCGTGACCGGCTGCGCCAGTCTCCCAGGGTCGGCAAGATCGAGCTGATCGGGGCCCTGGACGAGACCATCTACCTGTACTACAGCAACCGGCGGCTTGGTGCCCTGGGCCTCGACCCGGCCGCGCTGGCCGGCCAGCTCGCGGTGCGCAACATCAACCTTCCGGGCGGAACGGTCGACCTGAAGCGGCAGAGCCTCGTCGTCAAGCCCAGCGGCAAGTTTCTACGCGAGGGGGAAATCGGCGAGCAGGTCATCGAGACCCGCGGCGGCTATCCCGCCTACCTGCGAGACCTGGTCGAGATCGTCCGGGGCTACGAAGACCCGCCCGGCCTGCTCAATTTCCGCACGATCAAGGCCGACGGCGAGCACTCCCCGACCGCGCTGTACCCCCGGATCGAGCCGACTTCCGAAGCTGGCAGGAGCGAACACGCCCACGAGGCCCACCCTGCCCTGATGCAAAGCCGGTCTTCGACAGGATGGGCGTTTCCCGCGATTTCGTCGCGTAGTTTTTTTCCCCCCCTTGCGAAGGGGGGGTTAGGGGGGGTGGTCGCGGCACCACCAGGCACAAGGCCGTCGCGCGCTTTTTGCACGCCGATGTCCGAGGCTCCGTACCCACCCCCCCTAACCCCCCCTTCGCAAGGGGGGGAAATGGATCGCTGGCTCGCGCCATCCGTCGACTCCGAGCAGCAAGAGCATGGGTCTCCAAACCGTCCCCCTGGCGCGGTTAACCGCAACTTCTCAACCACCCAGGCCCACCCTGCCAAAGGACCAGAAAAAACGTGGACGACCCGCGCGATCACGTTGGCCGTCCGGCACGTCAAAGGGACGCAGATCGCCGAGTTCAGCCGCGACATCGATGCCACCCTCGCCGCGCTCAAAGGAGTCCTGCCGGGCGATCTGCGGATCGAGCGCACCAGCAACGAGCCGGCGCTCGTCGCCCACAAGATTGACCAGTTCGTCGAATGCTTCATCGAGGCGGTCATCATCGTGGTGATCGTCGCATTGCTCTTCATGGAGTGGCGCAGCGCCCTTTTGGTCGCCCTGTCGATCCCGATCACCGTCGCGATGACCCTGGGGATCTGCGCTCTTCTGGGCATCGATCTCCAGCAGATCTCGATCGCCGCGTTGATCATTGCACTGGGCCTCCTGGTCGACGATCCGGTAGTGGCCGGTGATGCGATCAATCGCGAGATTGCTCACGGCGTCCCGCGCGATGTCGCCGCCTGGCTCGGCCCGCAGAAGCTGTCGCGGGCCATCCTGTACGCAACGGTGACCAACTGCGTCGCCTTTCTGCCGCTCTTACTGGTCACGGGAGTCGTCGGCGAGTTCATCTACTCGCTGCCCGTGGTTGTGACGGCCTCGCTCGTTTCCAGCCGGCTGGTCTCGATGACGTTCGTTCCGCTCATCGGGAGCTACCTGCTCCGCGGCCAGCTCGGGATGGAAGCCGGCATCGCGGGCGACGGCAAGAGCTCGCGGTTTGCCCGGGTTTACAATGGGTTCTCCGAGTGGTGCATGGAGCATAAGTGGGCGTCCCTGGCCTGCTGCCTGGTCGTGCTGGGCGGCGCGGCCAGCCTGGTGCCGCTGATCGGCACCAACTTCTTCCCCAAGGACCTGCACAATGTTTTGACGGTCAACGTGTTTCTGGCCGAGGGGACGCCGATCCGCCAGACCAAGGCCGAGGCGATGAAAACAATCGACTCGATCGAGCGGCTGATCGGCCCGGACGTCGAGGCCTACACGACCTTCGTTGGCGGCGGTGGGCCGCGGTTCTGGCTATCGATCGTGCCGGAGCAGCCCGCCACCAGCTACGCTCAGATTCTCGTTCACACCCGCGAGTCCCGGCGGACCGAGGCCCTTGCCCTTTTGCTCAAACGGGAGCTGCCCAGCCTGTTGCCGGCAGCCCGGCTGGTCGTCCAGCAGATCGAGACCGGTCCGCCGATCGGCATACCCGTGCAGGTCCGCCTCCAGGGGCAGGACCTGGCGACGATCGAGCGCCTCGGCGCAGAGGTCAAAGGAATCATGCGAGAATTCCCGGGCAGCACCGACATCCAGGACGACTGGGATCCCCAGATCCTCCAGCTCGCGCTCCAGGTCGACACGGACCGCGCGAACCTCGCGGGGATCACGCATCAGGATGTGGCCAGCTTGATGGGGGGCGGGCTCTCCGGCACGGTCACGACCCGATTGCGCGAGCGCGACCGACTGATCCCGGTCACGCTCAAGCTTCGCCCCGATGAGCGGAGCCGCGTCGACGACTTGATGACGCTGGAGGCCCACGGGGCTCAATCCGGCCATCGCGTGTCCCTCGATCAGGTCGGCGCGTTCCGGACCGAGATGGTCCGCCCCAAGGTGATGAGACGCGACAACGAGCGTTGCCTGACCGTCAAATGCGACACCGTCGCGGGTGTCCTGCCGAGCCGGCTGGTCGAGTTCCTCGACCGGAAGCTTCAAACTGCGTCCAGGTCCTGGCCTCCCGGCTATCGTTATGCCTTCGGCGGCGAGAAGGAGGAGCAAGCCAAGGGCTTCGGCTCGATGTCGATCGCGATGGTCGCGTCGGTGATGGCGATCTACCTGGCGCTCGTCTTTCAGTTCAACAGTCTGACAAAACCGCTGGTGGTCTTCGCGGCGGTCCCGTTCGGCATGGTCGGCGGACTCATGGGACTTCTGATCTTCGACGTGCCGCTGGGCTTCTTCGCGCTACTGGGCCTGTCATCGCTGGCCGGCGTGATCATCAGCCATGTGATCATCCTTTTCGAGTACATCGAAGAGGCTCATGAGCGCGGCGAGCCGCTCCGGCGGGCGGTCATCGACGCGGCTTTGGTCCGGCTGCGTCCCGTGCTGGTAACCGTGCTGGCGACCGTGGGCGGTTTGATCCCGCTGGTGATCAAGGGGGGGCCGCTCTGGGAGCCGCTTTGCTACGTGCAGATCATCGGACTGCTCGTGGCGACGCTGGTGACCAAGGTCGTCGTCCCGGTGCTCTACGTGCTCTTCGTCGAGGACTTCAAGCTCATCAAATGGTCCGAGCCGCACCGGGAGCAGGTGCGTGCGGCTACAGCTTGACCGAGCTCAGCTCGACGCTGCTGATCCGCAGGCCGAGGTCTTCGCGAACGGTGAGGCACCAGCAATCGGCGAGCTCCAGGCCGATGGGCACACCGGGAAACCTGGCTTCTTCGGGTTTGAATTCCTCGAGGCGTAGTTGAATGTCGAAACCCTGGCCGGGTTGTTCGGTGACCTCGATTCTTCGGGCAACCACGTACTTACCGGCGAAGCCGCCTTTGGGATGATGCATTGTGAGTCCGAAATAAAGTACGCCCGTCGATTCCATCCGTCCGCGGATTCGAAACCGCCCGCCGGAACTCAAGAGAACCGGTGGCGATTCATTGGAAGCAGCCCCGAACGCCGTAAGGTAAATCAAGAGCGGCTTCGGCCGGCCACAGGTCAGCAAGAGCGGCGAGGCACGCAAGCTGTCCTCACGCTCACCTCTGGCAGGCAGCCATTGCCCATATTTCACGTCCTTGGGCAACTGGCTTCTCCACGCGTGAACCGGCTCGGGCCGACGCGTCGGCTTGTAATCAGCGAGGCGATTCAAGGAGGCGACGATCTGATGGTCCGCCGGTACATCTGCGACTTTGCCGTCGACCAGTCGGGTGACACGCACACGTCCCTCGTTGACGTTGAGTAGGGTCGAAGATGTATCGGCGTCCACGTTGAGTTGTGTCCCCAGGATCTCCAGCATCGCCGTCGGGGTGTGGATGATCATTCGTTCGCGGGCAGGTTGAGGGCTGACGCTGGCGGACAAGCTTCCCTGGCGCAGATGCAATTCCTTCTGCCTACCGCCGCCGATTGTCAGCATCGACCGACCCGACACGGTCACCTTGGATCGATCGCGAAACTCCAGCACCGCCCACGATTCGGTCGACAGCGTCTCCAGCGTGCCTCCTCCCAGGGACCTCCCGACTTCGAGATCAACTTTTACCCGCCCGCCGTCGCCCGTCCATTGCGTCGATCCGTTCAATGCAATGATCCGGATCAGCTCCGGTTCGTTGTTCGAGCGCACAGACCGCCACAACCGCAAAGAGCGCAAGCACAGCGGCCGCCGCGACCACCCAGGGCCATCGGACATTGCGGCGTGGTGGGCTTTCGGATCGGCCATCGCCACCTACCGCGATCGCCGCGCGAACACCCGTGACGAACGGGTCCTCATGAATGCGATCGAGTGTCGCGGCGACGAAGAGGGGGCTGTCCCGGAGCTCGTCCTCCGCCTGGGCGATCAATCCGGCGGCCTCAAGCTGCGATTGGAGAACCGCTTGACGGTCTGAATGCTCTCTGGCGAGTCGGCTCAGTTCGGACAATTCGTCGACCGACAATTCTTCGTCCAGCAAGCCGCTCATCAGATGCTCGAATCGATTGTCATCCATGTTCGGCCTCCCTCAGCATCCTGAGCTCGACACATTGCCTGACCTGCTCCCTGATTCTGACCAGCATCTGCCTGACGTTGGCCGCGGTGAGCTCGAACCGCCGGGCGATTTTCGGGGCCGACTCGCCGTCGCGGTACCGGGCCTGGACGATGTCCCGGCTTCTCCGTGTCAGCTTGCCGAGGCACTCCCGGATGGCTTCGACGGTCACCGGTTCGGCAGATCGCCGCGATTCGGCATGGCGATTCAAGAGGACCTCGGCAAGCTCGGTATAGAGCAGCCGGTGACGCCGTGCGACTTTGCGAATCTCGTTGCGCACGATATTCGCGGCGATCCCGCGGATCCACTTGCCGAAGTCTCGCGCTGGGTCGAAATTGTCCCAGTCGCGATACGCCGTGAGGAACGCCTCTTGCGCGATGTCATCGACCCAGTCCGGATCAACCGCCAGGGAGCGCACGAATGCCCGCAACTGGATGTGATGCTCGACCACCAGCATCTCGAATTGGCATCGCTTGCCGTCACCGAGTTCGCCCATCGTTCGGTCTTTCCTTTCCGGTTCCCAGCGGGTCCGTCGAGAACAGCGCCAGTCGTGACAAGCGACTTCTAATTGTGGCGCAGGGCTTCGATGGGCTCAAGCCGGGACGCGCGGCGGGCCGGGTACCAGCCGAACAGGACACCGACGCTGACGGCCACTCCCAGCGAGAGGAAAATCGACATGACCTCGATTTGCGCAGGCATCGGCTTGTGGGTGAATACCTTCGCGAAAAGCGGTATGCCCACGACCATGGCCAATCCGGTCACGGCGCCGAGCAAGCCGCCGATAGTCGTCTGCACGACGGCCTCGATGATGAACTGCAGGGTAATATCCCGGCGGTTGGCGCCGAAGGCGCGGCGAATGCCGATCTCGCGGGTCCGCTCGGTGACCGTGGCCAGCATGATGTTCATGATGCCGATGCCCCCCACCAGCAAGGAAATCGATGCGATCAGCATCAGCAGCATATTGTAGCGATCGCGGGCGTCCTCGGCTTGCTTGAGCCGGTCCAGCGGCACCGCCACTCTCCAATCGTCTCGGGCATGGCTGCGCTTGAGCATGTCGCTGACCACCGCTCCGGTGCTGCGAACTTGATCGATATCGGAAATGGTCAAGGTGATCTGATGCAACTCGACTTGCTCGTTCAGGACGTTGGAGCCCTGTCGAAACAAAACGCGTTCGCCAAAGCGTACGCGACAGGTACGAATCGGCATATAAATATCGAGGTTATAGTTTTCTTCCGACTCCTCGCCACCCGTCATCCCTCTGGGCAAGCGGTCCTTGATGACCCCCACGACCACGTATTCGGCTTTGTTGATGACGACGCCCTGCCCGAGGGCTTCCTCGAAGGGGAACAGCTCCTTGGCCACGCCAGAACCGAGCACCACCACATTACGCAGGCGCTCCTGGTCCCCCGGATCGGTCGGGTCCTGGCCGTCGCGCAGGAACCGGCCCGCGGCCATCTCGAAGTGGTTGATTTTCGCATACGCCTCGGTGGTCGCCACCACGCGGGCGCTGACCTTCTTGCCGATGTGCCGGGCTTCTTGTGGGATCAAGCGCATCGGCACCTTCCCGATCACCGTGTCGATCAGTTTGAAGCGCTCGAAATCGTCCCAGGTCAAGCCGTAATTGACGTTCCACCGCGGAGTCGCCGAAGCGGGCACGTCCACTGGTTTGACGCTGCTGACGATCACGTTGGTTGTTCCCTGCCGGCGAATGTCTTCCAGGGCGTCTTCCATGCTGCCCCTGCCAAACGCCATCAAGGCGATGACCGACGACGTACCGATGATGATGCCGAGCACCGACAGAATGGAACGCAGTTTGTGCAGCCACAGGCTGCGCAGCGCCAAAACGAAACTACTCCGCCATTTGATCAAGGCCGCGGAGAGATTCTCGAAAACGGCGGCCAGTGCTGAGAGCGAAGGGGCTCTTGTGGTACTGGCTTCTCTGGGGCGTACGGAGTGCTCGCGAATTACGGCATCGATCGCTCCGGGCGGGCTCGTGTCGTTGCGCACATCCGACTCGATCCGGCCGTCGCGCATTCGTACCACCCTCCGCGCCCAAACGAGCGACGTCGTTTTCATGTGTGACCATGATAATCGTCTTGCCCGCGTCGTTCAGCTTGCGAAGCAGTCGCATGATCTCGTCGCTGGTGTGCGAATCGAGGTTGCCCGTCGGCTCGTCGGCAAGGATGACGTGGGGATCGTTGACCAGGGCGCGAGCGATGGCGACGCGCTGTTGCTGCCCGCCGGAGAGTTGCGTGGGGCGGTGGTCGAGCCGTTCCCCCAGACCGACCAGTTCCGCAAGCGCGATCGAGCGCTCGCGCGTCTCCTCGGTGAGGCGGCACCCCTGATAGATCAGTGGAATCTCGATGTTTTCGACGACGGTGTACTGAGGAAGAAGGTTGTAGGACTGAAAAATGAAGCCGATGTAACGGCTGCGGACCTCGGAAAGCTGGTTGTCGTCGATGTGAGCGACATTCTCATCGCCCAGGAGATAATCACCGCCCGTCGAGCGGTCGAGGCAACCCAGCAAATTCAAAAGGGTTGACTTACCCGATCCCGATGGCCCCATCAGAGCGATGAAGTCCCCTTCTTCGAAGTCCAGCGTCACTCCCGCCAAGGCGGGAACGACGACTTCGTCCATCTGATAATTCTTGACCAGGTTTGCGACTCGTGCTACCGCCCACATCGGGTTGATCTATTTCTTTTCATTCGTGGTCGTGTCATTGCCTTCGCCGCCTGAGTGGTGAACGTCGTTTTCATTGCTACCACCCGACTTCCCGGGCGTCCTCTCCCCTTCTTCAGCGAGAAGAGACGCGGGGTTGAGCACGACCTTATCGCCTTCCATGAGGCCCGATCTGACTTCCACCAGCCGCTGGTTGCTCATCCCCACAACAATGTCGCGCCGCTGTAGCTGCCCGTCCTGACCCACCACGAAGCAATGAGGGCTGGCACCCAGGCTGACGGTGCCGATGATCGCCTGCACGGGCACGACCATCACAAGGGCGGGGCTCTCATCGGCATAGATCGTGACTTCTGCACTCATCCCCGGCTTGAGGCCCTCCACGGGCTCGTCGATCGACACGACGGTCTTGTAGAGCTTCACGTCCGCGGCAAACCAGTCTTGCTGACCGGCGACGGTATCGACGGTTTTGACGTGTCCGTGCAAGATACGGTTGGGAACGGCATCAATGCGGATCTGCGCGAGCTGCCAGGTGCTCTTGTCCTTGGGGTCCTTCTCGTTGCGCAGGTCGGAAACCATGGCTTCGTGTACGCGGACGTTGACCACCATCTGCGACAGGTCCGGAATCTGCATCATTTTCTGGCCCTCGCGGACCGGCTCCCCCTGAGCCACGATGGCTTGTTGCGAGCCACCGCCGCTGCGAGCCTGGTCGGAGATGTAATAAACAACCAGCCCGTCCTGCGGCGCCAGCACGAGGCATTTGGCGATCTCGGCTTCGATCTCTTGTGCCCGGGTTTGCTCCTGTTTGTAAACGGAGTCCTTGGCCTGCCGGTCCGCATCGGCCTGCACCAATTTCGCTCGCGACTGGCTCCTGACCCGATCGAGTGCGCGATCGGCCTCTGCGAGCTTGGCGCTCAGATCCTGAATCGTCCGCCGCTTCGTGAAATCAACCAGCACCCGTCGTTCCGTCTCCAACTTCTGCAAGGCGATGCGGTTCGCGACCAGCCGCGAATCGTCCGCCTTCGCTTGAGAAGCGCTCTGATAACCCATCTTGACCATGCGGTTTGACCAGGTGGAACGCGCCTGTGCCATTTGCACGTCCGCGCGTGCCACCTCGATGCGGCCATCGACGTCCTCGCGGGCTTGAATGAACTCGGCCTGCTCGTATTTCTCGAGATCGATTCGCGCCAGGTCGAGTGTGTTTCTGGCAGCCTCGATATCGCTGGCATTCTGGCTCTCTTGAATGTGATATTCCTCGTTTGCGGTCACCCAGGCGGCCTTGGCCTGGTCGACTTTGATTTTCTGATCCTTGAGCTGCTCCACAAACCCCGAAGAATCCAGCTCCACGAGCTTGTCGCCCTTGACGACCTGGACTCCGGGCTCGACGATCCACTTGATCGTCGTGGCGATGGTGCTGCCCTTGGTGCCGGACCGGACGGTACAGATAATGTCGCCGTTCCTGGCCGATTCCAGAGTGCCGCGCTCGACGATGGCAACCTTCAGCTTTTCCTTGCGAACGGTCCAGGTCGGGCCGGTAAATGGAGCTTTTCCAAAAAGCTTACCCGCCCATGACATCCCGGCGGCCAGACCGATGAGAAGCAAGAGCCCCAGGCCCCCGGCGACCCAGAGCTTGCGACGTTCATTCCGTGCATTGGCTCTGGGCAGGCGCGACGTGACGGGCCGTCGAGAACCCGGATTGCCGAAGATCGCGAGAGAGGGGTTGGTGGCCGACTGCGCGTCGTGATCGGCCTCGCCATTGAGCGCCGGCGCGTCGGATCGATTTGCAGATGACAGCGGCGGGGTTGGCGGATTCATCGAGCCAGGCTCCTCGCAAGTCCAGGGAAAGAAACACCTTCCCAACTCCCATTGATATTGTCGCGAGGAGCGCGAACTGTGACAAACGCCTTACCATCATTGAGGGCGTAAAGGGACTTACTCCTTCACGCCCTCCAGGGCGGAGCTCGCCGCCTCCTGGAACGCCCGCCGGACATCGCTGGCGTCGGAGTTGGGGAAGTCGGCGCGCTGGACCATCAGGATGTAGATCCGCTTTTTCGCGGGATCGATCCACGCCTGGGTGCCGTATGCCCCGCCATGGCCGAAGGTGCCGGGCGAGAGCACGCCGGTCACCCCGTTCGGGTCGCGGATCACGCACCAGCCCAGGCCCCATCCGTTGCCGGCGGTGAACCCGGTCTTCAGGTCGCCGGTCTGCACCGTGGTCATGAGCTTCACGGACTCCGGCTTCAGGTAGCGCTTCCCTTCGTACTCGCCGCCATTCAGGATCATCTGGCAGAAGCGTGCGTAATCCGCGGCTGTGGAGAATAGCCCGCCATTTGCGGCCGGGAAGCGGTCATGGCTGGTGGGACTCTTGCCGTGCAGGATGCTGATCTCTGTTGCGGCCAGCTCGCCGCCGGTCCGGCGATACGACCTGGCCAGCCGCGGGAGCTGCATGTCGTTGAGGTAGAACGTCGTGTCTTTCATTCCCAGCGGGCCGAACAGCCGCGCTTTGACAAACTCATCGAACGGCACTCCCGACACAACCTCGACGATCCGGGCCGCGGTGTTGATCCCCGACTGGCAGTAGGTCCACTTCGTGCCCGGCTCGTACTTGACGGGCTTGGCAACATAGAGCGGGATGACCCCGGCCAGGTTCTTGATGGCGCGGGCCTCCGCAGACGAGATCTCGCTCATGCCCGAGGTGTGCGTGAGCAGGTGGCGGATCGTGACCCGCACCGGCTTCTTGTCGGCGTCTTTCAGGCTCTCGAACTCCGGCAGGTACTTCGCGACCGGATCGTCGACCGACAGCTTGCCCTCGTCCTGGAGCATGAGGACGGCCGTGGCCGTGGTCGGCTTGGTCATCGAGGCGATCCAGAAGATCGTGTCCGGTCGCATCGGCTTGCCTTCCCCGATGTCCGCCTTGCCGATCATGCCCAGGTGCACGATCCGCTCGGGTGTCGCCACGAGAGTCACCGCGCCGGAGATTTCCCGGTTGTCAACGAACGGGCGCAATCGCTCGGCAATTGCGGAGATCGCAGGCGGATTCTCCGACTCAGCGGACTGCTGGCAAGCCGCCAGGCCGCACTGGGTTGAAAGCAGGACCAGAAATGCCATCGCACCGGGGAGAATCCATGTGGAGTGTCGCGACATCGTGAGGACCCTTCTCTTTGAGCTATCCCAATTGATCAAGCTGTGAAGCCAACGCACGATAGGCCGTTCTTCCACGGTCCCATGAGTTTCCGGCCGTCCGCATTCTCCTCGAGCCCAGGGTTCATCGTCAATCACCCGACGGTGAGCCAGGTGGGACCGCCAAAGACGGTATGCCGTACGTCAGGCTGGAAAGCCTGACCTACGCCCGCGTCAGGCTGGAAAGCCTGACCTACGTCGGCGCAAACCGTTCCTCCGGTGCACTTAGGGCGCCGATGCCGAACGTCGTCGTCACGGGAACCGTGTTTCTTGAGAATCTTTGAAGATTTCGCGTCCGGTTCCAGTGCGAAACGGATCTTACCTAAGAAGCAGGAAGCCACATCCGGTGAACCCATACCGATCAAACGTTCACGAAGGGAGTCTGTGAACCGATGGATTGTCGATTGTTTTCGACCAGAGCGACATGGACAGTCGCGATCGTGCTGGGAGCGATGATGTTCGCGGGTGGCCGGGCCCAGGCCGATCCCATTACGGGGATTGTGTCGTTCGGCGACAGCCTTTCCGACGCGGGCAACGACTCCATCGCCAGCGGAGGGACTCAGCCCACCCCGTCCGCGAATTATTATCAAGGCACGTTCACCAACGGACCGAACTGGCTGGATTATCTGGCCCATGATCTGGGAGAGGCGGCGCCTGTGGCCTCTCTGGCCGGCGGCTCCGATTACGCCTTCGGCGGGGCGTCAACGGGCAGCGGTACGACGACCTACGCCCCTGGCCAGGCGGTGCCCAACGTCGACACCCAGATCGCGATGTACCTGTCGAACAACACCCCAAAGGCCAGCCAGCTCTTCACCATCTGGGCCGGGGCCAATAACCTGCTGATCGGCAATCAAAGCAATCCGACTGTGCCGGCCCAGGACATCGGGAAAGAAATCACCACGCTCGCGGCCGCGGGCGCCAAGCAATTCCTGATCCCGAATTTACCGCTCCTGGGCGAGATCCCGGCGTCACTCGGGTTGCCTTCCGCGCAGCGCCAGGCCTTGGACGCATGGTCAGTCGGCTTCAATCAGACCTTGCAGGCGGAAGCGACTTCTCTCCAGCAAAGCCTGGGGGTCCAGATTCATATCGCGAACGTCCAGGGATTGCTTCAAAACGTGCTGGCCAACCCCGGAGGTTATGGGTTTACCAACGCGACGGGCTCCGCGATCAACTCATCATTGAATGGCAACGGTTATGTCTTCTGGGATTCCGAACATCCCACGACGGCCGCCGATGCGCTCATCGGTGAGATTGCCGCCCAGTCGGTGCCCGAGCCATCGACGCTCTTGATCTTCGGCATGGCGATCGGCGGCTTCGCGGCTTCGAGAAAACTGCGCGGCCGGCGCCCGCCTGCCTGAAGGCGCCACGGTGGCTGGTGGATCTCGTCCGTTCCGTCCCGAACCGTTTTCTCGCTGAGGTCAACTTGTAATCATCGCGTGCCGCCGGGCTGAGCGAGCCGTTTTGTCCTGTTCTTCAAGCGACGGAGCGCGGCCTCGGCATCGGGCACGCTGACGGCCAAACGGCGCAGTTCGAGGGCGGCATTCACGAATGCGATGGAGTCGGCTTCGGTGCTGTCCAGCGAGCTCGAGTCCCGTCGGACGCGGTCCAGCCAAGCGGCCACCTTGGTCCATTTGTAAAGCGGGGACTTCTGGTGCTGACCGGCGACGGGGGCCGGGAAACCGCCCGGCCCACGCTTCCCCTGCGCGTACAGCCGGATCGCCTCACGCGACAGCTTGGCCCGCCGCGCGATTTCGCTGGTCGTGACGAGCTCGTCCGGCTCGACTCTCACGGTCCTGAGCCCAAGGCCGGCCCTTTCGATGTCTTCGATCGCCGAAAGCACCGCCTCCAGCGGAGAGGCCGCCTTGCGATGGAAGGTGCCGAAATGGACGCCAGCGCGCGTGCCGAACGTGGCGTCACCACATCCCGCTTCGAACAGCCGGTCCACCCTGTCGAAGGTGAGCTCATCGACGCCGTCGAGCTGCAAGGTGAACTCGTACTCGTGCTGCTTGACGCTCTTCAATTGTGCCTCTCCCCGTGCGGGCAGTCGTCCACACCCCGCACAATGTCACGTGCGTGCGCGGTCGGATTCTTGGGGGTTGACCAGACCGAGATCCGGCAGCCGTCCCGGTTCCGGCGCGGGCAGAGCAAGAAGCCCCAAGCGTGCGAACCACCAACCAGCACGCGCCAGCCGCGCGACTCAGCGTGCTGTATCGCCTGCTCGATCGCTTTCCGAGGGTGCCGCGGGCGGGCCATGCCCTCAAACAATACGCGCCGTGTTGGCGATTGTCAACAAGCCACGATGAGGATAAGAATCGACTTGCTTTGTCTTATCTGTGTGCACCTGTGGTGAGATTTCTTGTGGATCAACGGGCCCGGGGGTCGAGCGATTTGAGCGACAAGCGGGTGTCGACGCCCCGCCCCAGCCCCTCGAGAGCCGCACGTCGCCCCTCCGGCGTTTTGGACTCGTCGAGGGCCAGCCGCAGGGCACCGGCCACATCGCCGGCGGTCGCGCGGGCCGAGACGACACGCTGCAGGGCAGACCGCTGGTACATCGGGTCATCGATCGACCGGATTGTCTTCAAGGCACCGGGGCTGTCTCCGGCGATTGCCTGAATCTCTGCCAGGTTCATCCGCTCGATGGCTGGCATGTTCTGGTTGATCCCGGGAACCCTCGCGAGCTCCGGGTTCGGCGGAGGGGGATCTTTCACCGCCAGACCCGCATCGCTGATAGCACGGACGAAAGTGGCCCGGGCCGCGGTATGCTCTCCTCTCGCTGCCTGCGCGGGCGATCAGCGCGAGGCTTTCGGACCGCTTCCCGTTCATCGCCCCTACCGAGAGCACCGCGCCGTCGATGTCGCTGTTGGCGACCTGCCCGGTCGCGATCTGGCTCAACCGCCCGTCGCGCCCACGCATGGTCGGGTGGTCGATCACCGAGCGATAGGCTTCGCGCAGCGTGTCCCTGGCCCCCGCGGTATCGCCTGCCAGATGCTGGACGGCAGCGACGCGGATCAAGGCGTACGGCTGCCCGTCCGTCATGTCGTAGCCGCTGCGGGAAGGCCCCTCGCCGATCGCCTTGGCGGACCGCTTCGCTGCCTCCAGATCACCGAGCCGAGCCTGGGCCGCCGCCAGGTCGCTCAACCCGAAATACGTCTGATCGGCCGCCTCGATCTTGGCGAGCCGGTCGGCTGCCTCACGAACGAACCTCCGGGCGATGACCCGGTTGGGGCCCCTGGACGCGGCGTCAGCGATTGAGCCCAGGACGTTGCCTCCATTTTGCACCCCTTCGGACCACCCGAAGGCCGCCTCAAAGTCGCCGGCGGCCGCAAGCGCTGCGGCGATTTTCGGGGCGGACACGTCGCGCATGTTCCTGATACGACTGGAGTCAAAGAATTTCTTCGAGAACTCGAGGAGGAGCTCGACCGTCGTGTGGGCGTCCTCTCGGGCGCCGATCACCCCTTGCTCCAGCGCGATATCCGCGAGGGTACCGAGCGCACGACGGTCCTTATGGTCGTCGCCAACCACCCCGGGCTGGGCCTTGACGGCCTGTTGAAGCGTCGTGCGCGCGTCGTCGTTGAGGCCGCAATCGGCCTGGAAGTGGCCGACGCTCCAGAGGTACCATGCGCTCGCGGCTCCGCCAAAACCTCCCTCGGCCTCTTTTGCGGCTTCGGCGAACGTCGCGCGGGCTCCCTCACGGTCGCTCGCCTTGGCCTGGGCCGTGGCGATCGTCGTCAGGGTCCACGACATGGACGCTGGCTTCGTCCTGGCCAGCGCGACGGCCTCACTCGACGCGCGGCGGAGCAACTGGTGCAGCTCTTCCCGCGGCGGAAGCGCCACGATGATGGCCGTGGACGGAACGGTGACTTTCGCCGCCTCGGGAGGTTTCACGACGGGCGCGACGGGTTTCTGTGGGGCTTTTTGCGCAGTGGCGGCCCGGCCCTCCTTCGTCGTATCCGGAATGGTGAATGCCGCTCCCGCCGCGACGACCAGGGCGGCCAGCGCCAGACAGAGCGAGCGCGCCCGTCTTCAGGTTCGTCCACAACATCGTTCTCAACACTCCTCGTGTCAGAGAGGCCACCGAGGCTGAAACCAGGCCCGCAGCCGCTGGCTCCTGGAGGAGCCGCGTCGCCATCTGTGCCGTGGTGCTCAACAAAGCTTCGGGTGCTCTCGCGGGCGCGATCTCTTGCGCCAGAGTGCTTGTGCCAAGGCTGGCCTCCGGAGCCAGCCCACGGCGGGTCAGTCGGTCGCGTAACCGCTCCCGGCCCCGCGCCAATCGGGATAAGATCGTCCCTTTCGGACAGCGCAGCCGCTGCGCCACCGCCTCCGCGGAAAGGCCCTCGAGATAACAGAGAACCAGTGGCTCCCGATATCGATCCGGCAGGCGAGCGATCTCTTCGTGGAGCTCCGTCAAGGCTTCGGGTCGGTCAGCCTTGCTGGCAAATCTCAAAGCTCTCATCTCGGCCCCCCGCCGTTCGTAATCTCTCCGCGCTGAATGCGCTTGCCCTGGCCCGCCTGCCGACCCGCAAGGCGACCCCATGGAGCCAGCTCGCCAACGAGTCGGCCTTGCGAACGGAGCCGGCCTTCTTGACCAGGACCAGGAACGTGGCCTGGAATGCGTCCTCGGCGTCGTGCGACTCATCGAGGATCTCCCGGCAGACACCCAGCACCATCGGTCCGTGACGCTCCATCAAAGCCGTGAAGGCCGATTGAGCCTCTCCATCGCGGCCGCCGACAAACCGCTCGAGGAGCTGGCCGTCGCTGAGGTCCCGGACGACTCCGACGTTTGAGAGGATGCTCAGTTGATTCGGCAGGTCAGCGCCCGACAATCTGGCCGCCATTGGTCCGGTCTCCTTGAGAGGTCCTGACTCATAGTGCGGGCGAGGTCCGAACCGATTCCAACTTCGTTCGAAAAGATTTCGCGTGCGGGAGGGAACCGGCAACACAGAGTGCGGCTCACCGTGATCAGTATGTCGAACGACGCGTTGCGGCGATAGCATGGAACGAACGGAAGCTTCGGTTCCAGACTCTCCGCCCTCGGCCTGAGCGGTGGGCAGGTCACCAACTTGGAGTGAAAGAACGCAAGCGGACACTGCCGAGACTGCGGATTATCGGTTGATTTATTGCCCACGCAAACGGCCTGGACTCATCTACCGCGGGTTTTCGCGGGCACGACACTCAGGGTACAATTGCTGTTCGTGAGGAATGTGTATTCGTTATGTTCGGGAGGACCCACCACCATGCTGCCGAAGGCTCCCCGTCCTGACTTGTCCAAGTTGCCGGCGTCGGGGCTGGGGCCCGACGGCAAGCTCCGTCGGATGACCGACGAGGAGCGGGCGCATGCTATCGAATCGGCACGGCGACGGCTGGCTGAAATTGCCGAGATGACCGACGACGATCCGTCCGGGGCGTTTGAGGAGTTCATGCGGAGCGTCGACGAGAGCCGTCCTCATCGCCCACTGTTTCGGGGGATGTACTGAGCGATGGCCGAGTACGTCCTGCTCGACTCGGTCCCGCTCAGCTCTGCCTGCCGTAACCCTCGCCACCCGGCGGCAGTGCAGTGCCGCCAGTGGATCAACGGCTTACTCGCCCGCGGCGTCCTGGTCGCTGTCCCGGAGATCACCGACTTCGAAGTTCGCCGTGAGTTGACTCGGGTCGGAGCAATGCCATCCCTGAATCGGCTTGACGCCTTGGTCACGGCGGGGGGTTTGATCTACGTGCCCGTCACGACCCTGGATTGGCGTCAAGCCGCCTTGTTCTGGGCCGATGCCCGTCGGCAGGGGATTCCGACCGCGCACCCACACGCACTCGACGCCGACACCATCCTCGCCGCCTGCGCCATCACGATAGGTCATCCTGGCGATTCGGTTATTGTGGCCACGACGAACATCGTTCATTTGTTGCGCTACTGTGACGCCCGGCTGTGGACGACCATCGTCTGACCAGGACGGTCTCATGTCGCACCCTCGTGCCCTTCGGGGTCCCGCATCAACAATTTGTTGTCGATGTCTCTGCGCCGGGATCTTGAGTGTCTGGAACAGCTCCCTGCTGCCTGAAAACGAATAATTGGTATCAGTTGATTTTAATCTTCGATTAAAATCAACTGATACCAATTATCTTTAAGCGATCAACGGGCGCGGGGGTCGAGCGATTTGAGCGACAAGCGGGTGTCGACGCCCCGCCCCAGCCCCTCGAGAGCCGCACGGCGCTCCTCCGGCGTTTTGGACTCGTCGAGGGCCAGCCGCAGGGCACCGGCCACATCGCCGGCCGTCGCGCGGGCCGAGACAACTCGCTGCAGGGCAGACTTCTGGTACATCGGGTCATCGATCGACCGGACTGTCGTCAAAGCACCGGGGCTGTCTCCGGCGATTGCCTGAATCTCTGCGAGGTTCATCCGCTCGCTGGCTGGCATGTTCTGGTTGATCCCGGGAACCCTCGCGAGCACCGGCATCAGCGGAGGGGGATCCTTCACCGCCAGACCCGCATTGCTGAGGGCATGCACAAAAGTCGCCCGGGCCGCGGTATGCTCTCCTCTCGCTGCTTGCGCGGGCGATCAGCGCGAGGATTTCGGACCGCTTGAGGTTCATTGCCCCGACCGAGAGCACCGCGCCGTCGATGTCGCCGTTGGCGATCTGCGCCCCCGCGATCTGGCGCAACCGCCCGTCAGGCCCTCGCATCGCCGAGTGATAGGCATCGCGCAGCGTGTCCCTGGCCCCGGCGGTATCGCCTGCCAGATGTTGCACGGCAGCGACGCGGATCAAGGCGTACGGCTGCTCGTGCGTCATGTCGTAGCCGGTCTGGGACAGCGCCTCGCCAATCGCCTTGGCGGACCGCTTCGCTGCGTCCAGATCGCCGAGCCGGGCCTGCGCCGCCGCGAGGTCGCTCAAGCCGAAATACTTCTGTTCGGCGGGCTCAATCTTCGCGAGCCGGTCGGCCGCCTCCCGAACGAACCGCCGGGCGATGACGCGGTTGGGGCCCCTGGAGGCGGTATCGGCGATTTTGCCCAGGACGATGCCTCCGTATCCCACGCCTACGGACCACCCGAAAGCCGCCTCGAACTCACCCGCGGCTGCGAGCGCTGCGGCGATCTTCGGGGCAGCCTCGGCACGCTCGTTTCGGCCAGGTTTCGCCTCGAAGAGCTTCTTGGAGAAGTCGAGCAGGAGCTCGACCGTCTTCCGCGCGTCGTCTCGGGCGCCGATCGTCCCTTGCTCCTGGGCGATGTCGGCGAAAGTAAGGACAGCACGGCGCAGTTCGTTGATGTCGTGAGCCGCGCCGGGCACGGCCTTGACGGCCCGCTGAAGCGTCGTGCGGGCCTCTTCCTTGAAGCCGCTCTCGGCCTGAAAGCGTCCGATGCGGCAGAGGTTCCATGCGTACCCAGCGCCGCCAAAACCTCCCTCGGCCTCTTTTGCAGCGTCGGCGAACGTCGCGCGGGCTCCCTCACGGTCACCGGCCTTGGCCTGGGCCGTGGCGATCGTCGTCAGGGTCCACGACATGGACGCAGGCTTCGTCCTGGCCAGCGCGACGGCCTCACTCGCTGCGCGGCGGAGCAACTGGTGCAGCTCTTCGCGCGGCGGAAGCGCCACGATGATGGCCGTGGACTGATCGGTGACTTTCGCCGCCTCGCGAGGTTTCACGACGGGCGCGACGGGTTTCTGTGGGGCTTTTTGTGCAGCGGCGGCCCGACCCTCCTTCGTCGTATCCGGAATGGTGAGAGCCGCCCCCGCCGCGACGACCACGGCGGCCAGCGCCAACAGGGCGAGCGCGCCTGTCTTCAGGTTCGTCCACAACATGGTTCTCAACACTCCTTGTGTCAGAGAGGCCACCGAGGCTGAAACCAGCCCCGCAGCCGCTGGCTCCTGGAGGAGCCGCGTCGCCATCTGTGCCGTGGTATTCAGCAGCGGTTCGGGTACTCTCGCCGGGGCGAATTCTCGAGCCAGAGCGCTTGTGCCAAGGCTGGCCTCCGGAGCCAGCCCACGGCGGGTCAGTCGGTCGCGCAACCGCTCCCGGCCCCGCGCCAGGCGGGACAAGATCGTCCCTTTCGGACAGCGTAGCCGCTGCGCCGCCGCCTCGGCGGCGAGCCCCTCGAGATAACAGAGAACCAGTGGCTCCCGATATCGATCCGGCAGGCGAGCGATTTCTTCGTGGAGCTCTGTCAAGGCTTCGGGTCCGTCAGCCTTGCTGGCAAATCTCAAAGCTCTCATCTCGGCCCCCCGCCGTTCGTAATCTCTCCGCGCTGATGCGCTTGCCCTGGCCCGCCTGCCGACCCGCAAGGCGACCCCATGGAGCCAGCTCGCCAACGAGTCGGCTTTGCGAACGGAGCCGGCCTTCTTGACGAGGACCAGGAACGTGGCCTGGAATGCGTCCTCGGCGTCGTGCGCCTCATCGAGGATCTCCCGGCAGACACCCAGCACCATCGGTCCGTGACGCTCCATCAAGGCCGTGAAGGCCGATTGAGCCTCTCCCTCGCGGCCGCCGACAAACCGCTCCAGGAGCTGGCCGTCGCTGAGGTCCCGGACGACTCCGACGTTTGAAAGGAGATTCAGTTGATGTGGCAGGTCAGTGCCCGACAATCTGGCCGCCATTGGTCCGGTCTCCTTGAGAGGTCCTCAGTACAATAGTGCGGGCAAGACCCGAGCCGATTCCCACTTCTTCTGAAAGATTTCGCGTGCGGGAGGGAACCGGCAGGCGAGAGCCAGGCTCACTTCGATCAGTATGTCGGACGATGCGTGGCGGCGGTAGCATGAATCGAGCCCAAGCCCTGGTTCTCTAGGGCCTTCTTCTCGATTCGTCGCGAAACAACCGGATCGCCTCGTCAGGAATGACGAATCGCGGTACAATCCGCGCGGTACAATCGCGCATGGAGGAATGTCATGGACGAAGCCAATCTCCTCTCCGAAACGGCCTTGGCCTTGCTCCGGCTCCGCCTGTCCGGGCAACGGGTCGAAGTTACCGACCAAACACGCGAGCCTTACCGCGAGCTGGCCGAAGCCGGACTCGCTGAGCCCGTGCACACGTTTACCAAGGGTCGGGACTCGCATTACCGGCTGACGCTGGCGGCCATGGAACGGAAGGCGGAATTCCTCAGCGTTTCCATCCCTGTTCCATTGCGCGAAGAATCCGCCGCGTTGCCTCGCTGATCGGGCGGGTCGTCAGAGGGGCCAGTGCCAGCGCCTCCTCGTGCGTTCCGGCTCTGGCTTCGGATTCCTCGTGGATAATGATCGCGTCGATCCTGTCACGCAAGCGAGACTTCGACCAGAGCTGGCCCGCTTCCTCGCCGTAATCCTCGGTGAGCTGGTCGGGGTTGAGAACGCCGGAATCGACGCTGATCCGGCCTCCTGTCGCCACTCCCCCGCCCTCCCGCTCGTCCGGGAAGAAAGTGCGCCACGCGACCCTGCGTTCGTGGTCGCTCGAGCCGATCTGCTGTTCGGGAATGCCGAGAGCGTGCATTCGGCCTTCCACATGGTTTTCCAGCCGGTCAACCCAGGTGTGGGCGAACTCCTCGGCGTGGTGCGATGGCGGAATGTCTGGCATGGAAGGAGGATAGTCCATTCTTGTGACACGAGCAATCGTCGCGGACCGCTCGGCAGAAATCCCCAGCAACGGAGAGTCTACGTCGAGAAGAAAGCTTGGGGGCCAGGAGAGCTCGTGGACCAAGATAGATTGACGGTAAGCTGGTCAACATGGAAAGTCGCTCGCTAGCGCGTGATCGTGTCACGCATTTTGGATTTCGCCCCGAGGGGGAAGCGACATGCAGCCGACGGCAACGCCCGGGGACGTCGAATGCGTGTCGATCCGTGCCCTGAAAGCGCCGAACATCTCGTTGCATTCCAGCGGCGCCCCTCTTCATTTTCCATCGAGACATGGGGACGCTGCTTGTTACGCCCTTACAGGGCTGCGCGAATTTGTGGCGCGTGCCGGATCCCAGGGTGTTGCCTGAACTGAGAGACAGTCGAGATGAGAAAGCGACTTCTCGCCGTTCTTCTGATCCTGTTCGCCGCCGGCTGCGCAAGCGAGCCCCGGAAGGACCCGGTCGTGCCGCATGAGCAGATCCCTGCCGCGGCCATGCAATCCGTGAGCAAGCAAATGCGGGGCTACCGGTTCCACATTGCGTACAAGATCAAGGTCGATGGCAAGGATGCCTACGAAATCCACGGCAAGAACAAGGAGGGCGACATCCGCGAGATCGACGTCTCGCCCTCCGGCGAGATCCTCGCCGTCCGTTGAGATCTCTTGAGTCAGCGCGAGACCCCTGCGCAGCCGGAACCGGCGAACCGGCCCGCGGCCGAAGGTGTCGGCATTGGCAGCGGACTTCCCCTTGCGGTAGGCTGTGGGAGCGAAAGTCCTGCCGGCTGGACGACTTGCTCGCTCCAGCCCCGAGGGCGAGCCAGCGATCGAGTTGAGCTGAGTCGAGTCGAGCCGGAGGCGAACGAGACGATGGTCCAGATCAAGCTGCCGGATGGATCGGTCAAGGAGTATCCCACCGGCGTCAGCCCGCGTGAGGTCGCCGAAGGAATCGGCAAAAGGCTGGCCGAGGCGGCTGTCGCGGCCACGGCGGGTGGCGTGGTTGTCGATCTGGAGCGCCCTCTGGAAGAGCAAACCAACGGCCCGATCGAAATCCGCATCCTCACCCCCAGAGACCGCGAAGCACTCGACGTCCTGCGGCATTCGACCGCCCATATCATGGCGCGGGCGATCATGCGGGTTTTTCCGGGAGTGCGGCTCGCGTTCGGGCCCACGACTGCGTCCGGCTTTTACTACGACGTCGACGTGCCCGGCCACCACCTCTCCGAGTCCGATTTCCCGGCCATCGAGGCCGAAATGGCCCGGATCACCAAGGATGCCGAGCCGTTCGAGCGGTTCACCTTGCCCGTCCCGGATGCTCGCCAGTTCGTCGCCGACCTGGGCCAGGATTTCAAGGTCGAGCACATCGACGACGAGCTGCACAAATTTGGCGTCTTGAGCTTCTATCGCCAGGGAGAGTTCGTCGACCTGTGCCGCGGACCACACATCCCGCACGCCGGCAAGGTTGGCGCGTTCAAGCTCCTCTCCGTTGCCGGTGCCTACTGGAAAGGCCGGACCGATCGCGAGGTCCTGCAACGAGTCTACGGAACCGCGTTTTTCGACAAGAAAGAGCTGGACGCGCACCTGGCCCAGATCGAAGAGTCGAAGAAGCGCGATCACCGCCGGCTGGGCAAGGAGCTCAACCTCTTCACGATCTCGAACCTGGTCGGCCCCGGACTCATCCTCTGGATGCCCAAGGGAGCCGTGGTGCGCGGGATCCTCGAAAGCTTCATCAAGGAGGAGCTGGTCAAGCGGGGATACCAGCCGGTGTACACTCCCCATATCGGCAAGATCGAGCTCTACCAGACCAGCGGGCATTACCCGTATTACAAGGATTCCCAGTTCCCGACGCTCAAGATGCCCGCCCACCCGGCCGCCAAGGAGCTGCTCGATGGGCTGGTCTCCGGCAGCCTGGACGACGGCGCAGAGCGCGTGCTCCTGGCAAAATCCGGCATCCCCGAACGTCTGCCCGAGCCTGTGAGCGCAACCGGTGGAGAAAAACCCTCTGCTTTCACAAAACCGTACTTCGAGATGAGCCAGGCCGAGCGGATCCGCTACGTCGAAGAGACCTGCGACATCGAGGAATATCTCCTCAAGCCGATGAACTGCCCGCACCATATCCAGATCTACGCCGCCAGCCCGCGCAGCTACCGCGAGCTGCCCTTGCGACTGGCCGAGTTCGGCACGGTGTATCGCTACGAGCAATCGGGTGAGCTGTCGGGCTTGACCCGGGTGCGCGGCTTCACCCAGGACGACGCTCACCTGTTCTGTACCCACGAGCAAGTCCGGGCTGAGTTTCGCTCGACCATGGAGATGACCCAGTTTATTCTGAACTCGTGCCTGGGACTTTCCGATTACCGAGTCCGGCTCTCTCGAAGCGACTCGAGCGACCCCAAGTACCAGGGGGCCGCGGGCGATACGTGGCGACGCGCCGAGGAAGACATCCGGGCCGTGCTCGTGGAGATGGGACTGCCGTTTGACGAAGCCCCGGGCGAGGCGGCGTTTTATGGTCCCAAGGCCGATTTTATCGCGAGGGACTGCATCGGCCGGCAATGGCAGCTCGGCACCGTGCAGCTTGACTACGTGCTGCCCGAACGATTCGGCCTGGAATACGTCGGGCCGGACAACCAGCCGCACCGGCCGGTCATGATCCATCGGGCGCCGCTGGGCAGCATGGAGCGGTTCATGGGCATCTTGATCGAGCATTTTGCCGGGGCGTTTCCCTTGTGGCTGGCTCCCGAGCAGGTGCGGGTGCTGCCGATCTCCGACAAGGTTGCCGGCTACGCGCAGGTCGTCCTGAACCGGCTGATCGACGCAGGTTTTCGTGCGACCGCCGACCTTCGGGCGGAGAAGATCGGGGCCAAGATCCGCGACGCACAGCTCGAAAAGATCCCGGCCATGCTGGTGGTCGGTGCGAAGGAGGCCGAGAGTCAGTCGGTCTCGTACCGCGACCGGGTGGCCGGCGACCAGGGCGCGATGCCGCTGGAAGAGGCCCTGCTCCGCCTCCAGGCCGAGCGTGACAGCCGGCAAAGCCGCCAGACCGGGCCGCCGCCTCCGGCGGCCGTGCCCGCCGAAGAGACCGCCGAGGATCATACCTACTGAATCAAGACGAGAAGACTGCGCCATGAGAAACGAGCCCGGAGAGGTTGCGACGGTTCCGATCGGAGTGGAAGAGATCTGGCAGACGGCCGAGCGGCTGAAGCGCTGGATCCACCGGACGCCGGTCTTGACGTGTCACGCACTGGATTCTCGGGCTGGCGCGTCGGTGTTCTTGAAATGCGAGAACTTTCAGAAGGTCGGTGCGTTCAAGTTCCGCGGTGCGATGAATGCCGTCTTGCAACTGAACGATCGCGAGCGCCGCGCGGGAGTGATCACGCATTCCTCGGGAAACCATGCGCAGGCCGTGGCCCTGGCTGGGAAGCTCCTGGGCGTGCCCGTGACGGTGGTGATGCCGCGCAATTCTCCTGCGGTGAAGAAGGCGGCGACCGAGGGGTACGGGCGCGGATCGTGCTTTGCGAACCGACGTTCAACTCCCGCGAGGAGACAACGGCGGCCGAGATCGAGCGTCACGGGTTCACGCTGGTTCATCCGTTTAACGACTGGAACGTGATCGCGGGCCAGGCGACTGCGGCGTGGGAGCTGCTGGATGACGTACCGGCGCTCGACCTGGTGATGTGCCCCGTGGGCGGCGGCGGGTTGCTTGCCGGCACGGCCCTGGCGGTCAAGGGCCGGTCAAAGGAAACCAAGGTCGTCGCCGCCGAGCCCGCCAATGCTGACGACGCCAGGCGCTCACTTGAATCGGGGGCAATCCAGCGCTGCGACAATCCTCACACGATCGCCGACGGCCTCCGGACGACCTCGATCGGCGTCAAAAACTTCGCGGTGATCGTTGGCTCGGTGGATCGGATCGTGGCGGTTTCCGAGGCCGAGATCATCGATGCCATGCGGTTCATCTGGGAGCGGGTCAAGATTGTGATCGAGCCGTCGAGTGCCGTAGCGGTGGCGCCACTCTTGAACGGAACGAAGGATGCGAGCGGACGCAGAGTCGGTGTCATCCTCAGTGGCGGCAACGTCGACCTTGAGCCGATGTTTCAGGCAATGAAGGCGATGCTGGCGTGATGCTGGCCGAGGCTGCGTACGCCGAAGTGGCACCGCGGAATTGTTCGGGTCGAGGTTCGGGATTTCTCGCCTGAAGAACCAGCCCCGGCGCTGCAACCGGTCCGTCCGATCCGTCCGATCCGTCCGATTCGATGGGGCGGCCGTCCTGTGCAGCGTCTTCGGCGGATCCACTTGGGCTTAACGTCAGGCTGGAAAGCCTGACCTACAACAATCGCGGATCCGCGGCACGTCGTACCTCACCACGGCGCGGTGCGGATTTCGGCGGTTCGACCGATGGGGACTCCTCGAGTCGCTTCGGCGCGGGCCCATCCGGTTCGACGCTGAACCACGGCCGATCGGCGGCTCGCCGATACTTTTGCTTGAGTGCAGAGTGGTATAGAGCGCGTTCAGCGGATTTCGCCGCCAGGTCTCGCCATTCCGAAGCAATCCGTTTCATCGACCTTTGCGATTCGATCCATTCTTGATTGTACTTTGCCATCGCAACCGACTGCCTCGCACGAGCGATGGCCTCTCCGAGGGTGAGTCCCTCTTCCGCGAGGCGATCCAGGTTCGCCGCGCTCTCCCTCTCCATGCTTTCCGCGCCGAGACACATTTGCTCCCAATTGGAATGACGCTGGGCAGTTGCAAGGTACCGATCGCGAAATCGCTTCAGTCGCCACCCTTCAACTCCGGCACCGAGGACCACCGCGATCACCGCGACTGCAATCATCATCCGTCGAATCGTGAACCGCACTCGGGGCATCCGCATCAACGAATTACCCTCCGCAGTCCCGACCTGCCCTCCCCGCGTGTCCGCGGGGAGGGCATCGATGGCCGGTGATTCCTCACTCGCGTTTTCTAAACCCCAAGCAGCCCCCGCGCCTCGGCGACGCCCGGCGCCGGATATCCATATTCGCTGGCCGTCACCCGGGCAAGTCCAGCCAGGTGACTCCAGCGGTATGCCTGGCGAGTCGCGGCGAACTCCTCGGTCACGGTGCGGTAGTACTTCTCGGCGTGCAGGGCTCCGTCCTCGCTGATCGCGTACTTGAGCAGCATGTCGAAGACCGGCCGGGCCGGGCGGTCGAGCTCGCCGTAGCGGTGGATCAAAGCACACGCGCGTGCCTGGTCCTTGGCCTTGATCGCGGACTCGGCCTCGGGAACGAGGGCATTCGCCGCCACGCCGGCGACTTTCTCGCGGTGCTCGGCGAACGGGTAAGGCTGGGCATTGAGCCCGCCCGACTGGCCGGCCGTGTGATAGGCGCCGACGATCAAGCTCGCTACGGTATTTCGCCGATTGCTGACCCGGGCAATGTTCCGCCAGGCATTCGCCGCGTCGGACGCATGGACGCCCACCGACGCACCATGCACGCTTCCTCTGGGCTTGCCCACCTCCTCTTTCTTGCGGCCCGAGTCGTGCAGGACGAGCTGGTTGGCGGCCAGCGAGATCGCCTCGCCGACGGCCTCCGTCGAGAACCCCTCGGCCAGCGCCAGCGCGACCGCTTCGGCGGCCTGATGCCGCGGTGCGCTGTAAATGGTGTGGCTCAATCGCTCGATCCACGCATCATCGGCTTCTCGCGGACTCGCAGCCGAGCCCAACAATCCCTTGGTATCCAGCAGCTTGGGCAGGACCTCGCGGAGTTCCATCGTTTGATTGCGAGGCTCTTCCTGGCAGCAGAACCGCACCGACTGGCGAAGTAGCGTTTGCGCATATTCCTTGCCCGTGAGCCCCAGCAGGCTCCACGACCGCCATGCGAGAACGACGCGGTGGACGTTGGTATCATCCTGGACGATAAACTGAAGGTCGTTGTAGACCTCGTCGAGCGGCGCTCGCCCGCCAGGGCGGCGAAGATTTTTTCGGCGCCTGCGAAGTCGCGACGCCGCGCGGCAGCGCAGAGCGCCTCGCCGCTCAATTGACTGGCGGAAAGATGCGAAGACGCAAGCGGATGCAGCGCTTCGTGGCCATGGCCCCCCATCTGCTGGATGTGGTTGGTATTGCGGTAGAGGACCTTCAAGACAGGGAGTGCTTGCCCCGGCCCGGAAAGCTCGCGCGACATCTCGTAAGCCGGTGAAAGGGCCATGATCGCGTGATAGCCTTCGTAATCCTGGCCGCCAAACGTGCGGGCATTGGCCAACGCGGCGGCCGCGACCAGCCGGCGCGTGTCCTCGCCGTTCTTCATGCGCTCGACCAAGGCCGGCAGCAACTTGTCAGCCGGAGTGTCCTGCATCAGACCAACCAGCGGCTCGAGCGCGCCGAATGTCAATCGATCGGCACCTTCGTCCGCCAGGGCGACGGAAGCCAGCCCCAGATCCTGGGCCAGGACCGGCCCGACGCTGGCGACCAGCATGCCGCGTCCGACATCCGCGAGAAACTCACGACGGTGGTGGCGTTTCATGATCGTTCTCCCCTCTGGCATGATCGAAAAACGGGCGAAGCGTCAACCGAACACCTGGCAATGTCGCAATCGCTGGATTGGACCGGCGTCTCCTCCTTAACGTTTAACGCGGGTCTGTTACACGATGTTCTTTGGTGGGAAAGCCGCCTCCGGCGATCTTACCAGAGTTTACGGGAACGTGTCAGGAGCACGAGCCCCGAGAGCCCCAGCAGAGTTCCGGACACCACCGCGATCAGTATCAAGGTGCCTCGCAGCCCCTGATGCGTGCGCGCGATGTCCCGATCCAGCGGCCGGATGATTTCCAGGACCCCGGCCACCTCCCCCTCTCTCCAGTCTCTCTTGGTGCTGTTCGTATCGTTGTTGTGGCAACTGATGCAGTTCGTCTCCATACGCCTCGCCGTGGCATAGCGCAGCGAGTCACGGCCGTTGTACGCCTCGAATCGATAGAATGGCTCGTCGGGCTTTCGGCCCAGCTCCGCCAGGGCAACTTTCTCGAACTCGTCGTGCGGCCCTCCATCCTTCCGCGAGCGAAACGGATGCCCGCTATACAGCCGGAACAGCATACCCGTCTTGCTGCGCTCGCCGATCTGCTCGCCCGACTCGATCGTGAAGGTCGCCGGCAGCGGGATGGCGCCGCTCTTGGTCGCGTAGTCGTGAGTCACCACGATTCCGTGCTTCTGGACCCGGTCGACGACTTGCGAGCTGTAGAGTGCGTTGACCACGTCGAGCATCTCAGCCTGCTGCGCGGCACCCTCCAGTGCAGTCGACCGCACGAGCTGCGAGGAGAGCAACGCCAGGTGTCCCAACCCGACCGAGGAACCGAGTGTGACGGCCACGAGCAAGCTCGCTGCCAGCGGGTTGCACCGGAACCAGTACAGCAGCCGCTGGACCCGGCTGACCGGCCGCGCGCGGATCGGCTCGCCGCTCAGGTAACGGCGCAGGTCCAGGGCCAGTTCGCGGGCACTCGGATAGCGGCGGGCCGGCGACTTGGCCATCGCTCGCAAACAGATCGTCTCCAGGTCGCGCGGAATCTTGTCGTTCAGTTGCCGCGGCGGACGGGGCTCGTCCTCCAGGACCTGCACGAGGAGCATCCGGCGGTTGCCCCGGAAAGGGCGCTCCCCCGTCAACAGCTCGTACAACACGACGCCGGCCGAATAGATGTCCGTGCGGACGTCCACCCGATGCGACTCGCCGCGCGCCTGCTCGGGGGACATGTAGGCCGGCGTGCCCAGGACCTGGCCGTCCTGGGTCATGACGGATTCGTCGGCTTCGCGCTTGGCCAGGCCAAAGTCCATGAGGTGGGGTCGGGAATCCGAGTCGAGCAGGATGTTGGCCGGCTTGATGTCGCGGTGGATCACTCCGTGCTGGTGGGCGCAGTCGAGGGCATCGGCGATCGCTGCGATCAGCTCGGCGGCCTCGCGAAATGGAATCGGCCCGGACCTCAGCCGCTGGCTCAGCGTCGTTCCCTGGACGAATTCCTCCACGAGGTAAAAAGTGCCATCCGGGGCCTGGCCCGTCTCGTGGATCGCCACGATCCCGGGATGCTTGAGCTGGGCCGCACTGCGGGCTTCCCGGAGAAACCGCGCTGCATCTTCCTCGCAGGCCAGGTGGCCGGCCCGGGGAATCTTGATCGCGACCACCCGCCCCAGCTCGGTGTCGTGGGCACGAAAGACATAGCCGAACGAGCCGGCGCCGACCCGCTCGAGCAGCTCGAACCGGCCCAGGCTTCGCGGTCCCTCGCTACCAGAGAGCCACGACGCCGACCCGGCGCAGCTTCGCCGAGACGACACTCTGGCAATCAGCTCATCAGGCACGCGGTCGACCGCTGGCTCCAGTCCCGGGCTGATCCGCCGCAGCCGGGAAAGCAAGGCGTCGGACAGGTGGTCGAGCGCCTGCAAGACCCGCTCACACTCCAGGCAGCCCTCGACATGTCCGGCAATGCGCGAGAAGTCCCGATGCGAGAGGTCTCCCACCATGAAGCTCTCGAGTTCGCCGCGATCCGGGCAACCAGTGAGACCCATCGCTCGACCTCGCTCGCCACAACTCGCTCAAGCGGCCGTTCTCCGGAGGCGGTGCACGACGTGTCTCCACACCCTCGTCGTCGCGACCATCAACCATTATCGTGGAACGTAGGCTTCTTGACCACCTGCGGCCGGCCGCCTGGATACTCCTCATGAACCCAGTCGAGGAACTACTCCCAAGCCGGGAAGGGCCATCATCGTCTGGCGCAACCTCGCGGACTTTGATCGCGCGGGTCAAAGCCGATGACCCGGCCGCGTGGGAACGACTCGTCGTGTTGTACGGCCCGCTTGTCTACCGGTGGTGCCGGCGCTGGGACCTTCCCGAGCAGGAGACCGCCGACGTCTTTCAGAACGTCTTCCAGGCCCTGGCCCAGCACATTGCCGGCTTTCGCAAGGAAAAAGAAGGTGATACATTTCGCGGCTGGTTGCGCAGGATTACCGATAACAAGGTGCGCGACTTTTTCCGCGAGCGGGGACGCGAGCCCGGCGGCGAGGGAGGAACCGAAGCTCAGATGCGGCTCTCGAATCTGCCGGCGGAACCTGACTCCGGGTCTGAGCAAGACCTGGGAAGCCTGGTCACGGCCAGTGTCGACCTGATTCGAGGCGAGTTCGAATGGCGCACCTGGCAGGCGTTCTGGCTCACGGCCGTCGAGGGCAGGCTTCCCCGCGACGTCGCCCTCGAGCTGAATATCAGCCCCGGCGCCGTACGAGTCGCCAAGTCGCGCGTGCTCAAAAGGCTGCGCGACGAGCTGGGCGAATTGTGAGGCCGCGAGGGTCCACGTTCAACATCCCGGCCGTCGTCCCGGGCCGGCTCGGCAGAGTGCCTGTCGAGCGCCTCGTCCCCGGCGAGGCGGTCTTTCAATAAGGAGTCTTTCACCCATGGCCGATCAACATGCGTTCGACGTCGTCAGTGAAGTGAACCAGGCCGAGATGCACAACGCCGTCGTGCAGGCGCAGCACGAGATCGCCGTCCGCTTCGACTTCAAGGGGACACGGGCCTCGATCGAATTCGACAAGAAGGAAAATACCCTGAAGATCCTGGCCGATCACAAGGGCCAGCTCGAAACCGTGCTCCAGGTCGTCAAGGAGAAGATGGCGCGGCGGAGCGTGCCGGTGACGGCCCTGCGGCGGGGCAAGATCGAAGACGCCACCCACGACACTGTCCGCGAAACCCTCACCTTGCACACGGGCATCGAATCCGAAGATGCCCGCAAGATGGTCAAGGAGATCAAGCAGCTCAAGATCAAGGTGCAGGCCCAGATCATGGACGAGAAGATCCGGGTCACGGGCAAGAAGCTCGACGACCTTCAGGCCGTGATCGCACACCTCAAGGCCCATGGCCCCGAATACCCGCTCCAGTTCGTCAACTTTACGTGACCGGCAGAACGCCCGATTTGCCGCCCGAGTCGCTTGGGCGCGCTATAGACTCCCCCTCCGAACGCCCGATCTATTAGTGAACCCGGTCCGGACCGGGCTGTCAGGTCGAAATAGCGTCGCGGCTCGCCGCGTGGCCTCGGGAGAAACGAACATGGGATTCTGGAACGGGCGCGTCACGTATACGAGATTCCACGTCAGTGGCGACACGCCGCTTCCGTTCGACGACGACATCCTGGAAGTTGCCGGAAAACATCTGGTGGGGCTGCACGCGACGGCCGTCTCCACCGATCCCGTCTCGATTGGCTGGTCCGGCGGCGACCACGTGCTCGACCTGACTCTCGACCGCGACAAGAACCTCGTCGACGACGCCCTGCACCTGGCGATCCGCATCGATAGCGACAAGATCCCGGCCGCGCTTCTCCGCGCCTACACCCAGATGGAGATCGAAGCTCGAGCTCTCACCAATCCCAGCGGCATCGCCACCAAGGCCCAGCGCCAGGAAGCCAAGGAAGCCGCTTTGCTGCGAGCCCAAACCGAAGCCGCCGACGGGCGGTTCCGGCGCCTGGCCCATTTTCCGATCCTCTGGGAAGGACGCACAAACACCGTTTTTGCCGGCAGCACCAGTGCGACCGTCCTGGATCGCGTCCAGGGCCTGTTTCGCGAGACCTTCGACCGTACTCTGGAGCCCTTGACGGCCGGCAGCCTGGCACGATCGTTCACTCCGCTTGAGCCCGGGCATCCAGCGGATTTCCTGATCCCCGGCATGTCATTCACCGGTTCGGGCTCCCCGGCCGAATCGCCCGGCGCCGACAGCCCGGCAAGCGACCCCTTGAGCCTCGACTTCCTGGGGAGCGAGCTTCTGGTGTGGGTCTGGCACTCCCTCCAGCACCAGGGAGGAACGCTGAGGCTCCTGGACGGCTCGGAAGCATCGGTCGTGCTCGCCAAGACGTTGACACTCGATTGCCCACGGGGCGAAACCGGCCGCGACCATCTGACCGATGAGCTGCCCACCCGCCTGCCGGAAGCCCTGCGGGCGCTCCAGGCCGGCAAAGTGCCCCGCAAGGCGGGCATGATCCTGTCCAGGCACGGCGTACAGTACGAGCTGACCTTGCAGGCCGACACCCTGGCCGTATCCGGCGCCTCGCTGCCCAAACCCGAAGGGCCGGCCCTGTCACCGCACGAATCCCGGTTCTTTCGGCTGGATAGCCTGCGACACCTGAGCGAGACCCTCGACCTTCTCTTCTCCACTTACCTCGCCCGGCGAACATCCCCCGGCTGGACCAACGAGCTCGGCCTCATCCGAAACTGGCTCCGAGCAGCCTAATCGAAAGGATGAAGGATGAAGGATGAAGGATGAGTCAAACCGTTCTCCCGATGCCTTCATCCTATCCGCCTTCCTTGCTCGACCCGTCGCATTTCGGCGTCAACGGTTACCTATAATTCCCATTCATCGCAAGCTTCTCAATTTTAAGACACGTGGGGCGATCGATCGCCAGACGATCGGGGCTTGTCGTAGGTCAGGCTTTTCAGCCTGACTCCCCGGGATGTCAGGCTGGAAAGCCTGACCCACAAAATGCGGATTCCGATCCCGCGCAGCGAGACTTTCACTCGACGATCGAGTGATTGCTACGATGGTGCGGCCGGATCGACGCTGCGTGATTGATTGGGCGCTCAGCGAAAAGACTGACGACGAATTGGAGATTATCGGCCAACTGGCGCCGCGGGATCGAGCAAAATTCGTATAATTGCGTAGAAGCTCGTGAGGCTCGCGGGTCCGGCTGGCGATCGTGTCCAGAAGGACGGAAGACCGAGGACAGAGGAGAGACGCGCCGCGGATTGCGGATCATGCATCGGTCCGGGCAAGTCGGATTGGTGCTTCATCCTTCATTCTTCATCCTTCAGCTTTCAGTTCGGAGATTGTTTCGATGCCGAGGATTATTGGTTTCACGTCATCCGTCCTGATCCTGGCCGGGCTGGCCCCGATCGCCGCCGCGCAGGCGCAGCAGGCCGCGCCGGCGGCTCCCGCAGCAGCCGCGGCGCCGGCTCGCGGGGCCGGCATTCCCGGTTTCAACGACGTGCTCGCGACGGTCACCAACGAGGGTCAGACCGAAAAGATCACCAAGGGCGACGTGATCACGTTCATGGGCCACTACCCGATGCCGGACGAGGAGGATCGCGACGCGGCGTATCGGCAAACGGTCGACGCGCTGGTCAATACGCGGCTGTTGATGATGTACCTCGCTCGTCAGAATCTCAAGGTTTCTCCCGAGCGAGTCGAGGAACAGATCGAGCAGCTCAAGCAGGAGCTCAAGAAAGATGGTCAAGACCTCGCCTCGGCGCTCTTGCAAAGCGGTGTGTCGATCGACGACGTCCGCAAGCAATATGAAGACCGCATCCGCTGGGCGGAGTTCGTCAAGAACAAGGCGTCGGACGCCACCTTGAGGAAGTTCGTCGCCGACCACCACGACCTGTTCAGCGGCACGTCGATCCGCGCCAGCCACATCCTGATCAAGGTCGAGCCCAACGCCACCGAGGCTGACAAAGAGAAAGCCCGTCAAAAGCTGGCGAAGATCAAGAAAGAAATCGAAGGCGGTACCCTGAGCTTCGCCGCTGCGGCCAACAAGTACTCGGAAGACCCGGCCAACTCCGGAGGTGCGGGGGGCGATCTCGATTACTTCTCGCTCACGACCGGACTGGTCGAAGAATTCACCGACGTCGCGTTCCGGCTCAAGAAGGGCGTGATCTCCGACCCGGTCGACACGCCGTTCGGCGTCCACCTGATCATGGTCACGGAACGCAAGGAAGGGAAGCCGGTCGATTTCGAGCAGAACAAGCCCTATATCCTCAATGCGTACGGCAATGAGCTTCAGAAAACCATCGTGACCGCCGAGCGAAAGCGCGCCAAGATCGACGTCAAGCCGATGCCGAAGGACCTTTTCCCGGCTCAGCCGGCGGCGGCTCCCGCCGCCGGTGCCGCCGAGAAGAGCAAGCCGGCCGCTGCCGGCGGTGCGGCGCCGAAATCCTAGTCGAGCCCGCAAACCGCCTCCACGGCTGATTCACGGCTTCTGCGCGACAACGCGAACCGCAGGATACTTGGACTGCGGCCGGGCGACGAGAGTGCGCGCCAGGAGAGCATAACGACTGAGCAAGCTCGGTTTCACCGGCAAAGCCTCGCGCCCCGATCCTTTCTTCTTGAAAAAGTCGTATTTCCCCATCTCGTGCTCAATCCCTTGCGCGAAGAACAGATTGCAGTACCACGTCCACTGCACCTCTTGAACGTCGAGTGAAACGCGCTCGAGCATCCGCGTCAAACTCTGCGCTGTAAATACGTTGAGCTGCCGCGGAACATCGAGCGCACCGCAGGCGATGCCCGCCCACCGGGCGGCCACGCATTCCTGGTTGGGAACCTCGCAGATCAGCCGTCCGCCTTTGACAAGTCGATCGGCTAGATTTCGAAGGCCGAGTTCCGGGTCGATCACATGGTGCAGCGCGTGCGAGCAGATGATGACGTCGAACGACCGATCCAGAATCGCCGCGGGAAGCTGTTCACAAGTGCCGTCATGAACCTCGAGCCCCTGCGCCTGTGCCGCTTCACGAGGCACGCGGTCAGGCTCGAACCCCACGACGGAATGCCCGCGTTCACGGCAACTGGCGAGGCAGTGGCCGGTACCGCAGCCGGCATCCAGGATCGCAAGGCGTCTGCCCCGGCAGAGACGATCGAGCTCCTGCTCGATCGGTCCGGCGCCCCGATCGACTCGCCAGGCCAGGTGGACGAGCAGACGCGGCAGGAATGGAGGCGGCGTGCTCGGCTCGGGACTGCCCCGCGGGTGATTGTGCGTGTAATAGGGGGCGTCGTCGGTGGTCTCATAGTAGATGAGCGTTTCCCGGGCATCCGTTGCCCGAGGATGGACCATCCCGAACTGATTCGCGTCGTCCCAGAAGACATCGTAGCTTTCGCGGGCTTCGCGGCGGCGATGATCGCCCGGGATGTGCCTCCAGGCGCGAGTTTTGCCGCCGTCAATCAAGCTCGTCGGCATAGACCCCGGTTCGATTAACATCATTCTGCCTTTGGCTGGACGACTGGATTGACTCGTCTATTCCCGTGGCATCATAGTCCAGCCGGAGACGGCAAAATAGAGCGGTCGGGCCCAACAGCGATCGGCCGCTGGCGCCCGGCTACCTCCGCGATGGGTTCGCTCCGCCTGCGGTCACCTCGGCCGTGGTCGAATCCTTGCCGATCAAGAGCGCGAGCCTCCGGGCGACAACCCGGCCCCAGAGCGCCGCACCGGCGGGGGAGAGATGGCCGTCGGCGAGGTGGCCGTTATAGAGGTGGCTCCGTCCGCTCGGCGTGGTCTCCCGGGGGTTCCACGGTGGGCGGACCTTCAGGTCCTCTTCGATGAACGCGTCGGTGGAGTCGCAGAACAACCGTCCCGACAGGCCGATCACGTTCGAGACCTGGCCCGGGTAGTTCCCCTCATTCCGCGGCCCGGCGAGCTGGCCCTCGCACGGAACCGGGGCGAACAGGCAAAGAATTCCGCGTCCCCGGCAGTGCTGCACGATCAGCTCCAGCCAGTGTCCTTCCTCGGCCCAGTCGCCATCACCGCGCAGGACTGCGGCGTCCTCGCCGAAGTCGTTGGAGTAAAGACCGACCACGACGAACCGGGGGCGGAACCGATCGGCGAACTCTCGCAGGGTGTAATAATAGTGCTGGGGGCAGTAGCCGAGGGTGCCCGTATTCAGGACCGCGACTTTCGCACCCAGCTCGGCCTGAAGGCTCTTCCCGAGGTGCTCGGGGGGCGTCTCGTCGTCGCCGACCAGGTAGCCTTGCATGAACGAATCACCCAGGACGATGCCCCGGATCGGAGCGTCCTGGTCCGGCTCAGGCCCACGGCAGCCCCAGGAGTTGGTCGTCTGCACGAGCCCCGCGACAATCTCTGCCCCGGCCGGCTCGGCCAGCCGCCGCACCTCCGGCGTGTCGGGGAACTGCATCACGCAGACGTCCATGTCGAAAACTTTGATCTGCCGCACCCAGATCGAGCGGACTCCCGGTCGTAGCCGGTACTGGCGGCCGGAATCCGTGCGTTCAAAGACCGCGCCCGACTTCACCAGGGTCATGTCGTAATTCCCCCACTGAATCTCCGCCTGGTCGGGGCCCATCAGGGCGGCCCGAAAGAGCACCTGCGTTTCTTGGCCAAGTGCCGCAAAGTTCTTGCGGTATCGTGCGCGAGTGGACGCTTCCCGCCGGTCGCGCCGATCGCGCCAGTACGCATCGATTTCCGTGCGCGAAGGCTCGAGGCCAACCGAGCGCATGGCCCCCCACCGGGCGCGTCGGGCCAGGTCAAGCGCGGTCGTTCGCCCGGCGGGCGACCCGATCCAGATCCCGGCGAGTGCGAGCATCGTGATTGCGACAATCAACCCCCGAAAGACCCGGTCGAGGTGATCGACCCGATCTTGAAATGGCAATAGATTCTGCCGGGCCTGGCCCCGGAGCCGGAACCGCCCCGCGACCCGCGCCAAACCCACCTTCATGACGGCACTCCCCAACCTTTCATCACGCCACGCGACTCGCCCGCCGCCCGATCCTCTCCCGCCAGGACGCCCAAGTCGATTTACAGGTCCGACAGGTCGAGACGGCCCTGGTCACGCAGCCGGACGAAGCGGCGATAGGTATCGAGGATGCCCGTGCCGAGCGGCGTGCGCCGAATCGGCCCGAGCTGCGCTTCTAGCCGCCGGTCATCGAGCTCCGGCGCAATCGGTAGCTGGCGATCGCCGTGCGTCACGAGTCCCTGCGCTAAGGGCACCATTTCGATGAACGCACTCACGAACCGCTCGATCGGCTCGACCGCTCCGCGCAGGTTGAACGCATCCGCTCCCTCGAAGGGCGCTGTCAATGCCTTCACGAACGTCGCCGCGACGTCGGCAACGTACTGGAGGTCTTGCTTGCCGCCGTAGCTGATATGATAGGGCCGCCCGACCGCCACTGACTTGATCGCCTTGGTCGGCTCACTGGTCATGCCGAAGTCTCGTCCCACGCCGTAGACCGTCCAGGGACGCAGGCCGATGCTCGTGATTCCGTGCTCCAGCCAGTAGACCCTGGCATTGAGCTCGTTGCACACCTTGAATGCGCCGTAATGCGAGAGCGGCGCGAGGCGGACGAGGTCGCCGACCGCTCCGGAGCTGGCCGGCTCCGGCGGACCGTGAACCGCCGCCGAGCTGGCATACACCACCCGGCGGATTTGGTCCTTGTGGGCCAGCGCCGCCTCGAACGCAGCCAGCGTGCCGATCACATTGACCTTCGCGCCCAGAACCGGGTTGGCGCGGCATGTCGGAGTCTGCAATCCGGCCAGATGGAGGATATGCGTCGCGCCGACGGATTCGACGGCCGTGCGCAAAGCATCGACGTCCGAGACGTCCCCGGCGACGAAATGAATCGACGACAGTTGCTCCGGCTCGAGGATCAACTCGAGTCGATGCACGTCGCGCGAGGTCGTAGATCCACACTTCCTGGCCAAGGTCGGCGAGCTGCTTGGCCACCCAGGATCCGATGCATCCGTACCCGCCAGTCATCAGTACTCGCAATGGGTGATCCTCCCCCTTTCGTGGTCGAGATCGTCGTTTGGCGCGGTGGTTCGATGAGGACTGCGATCAAGACTAAGACTACGACTAAGACTAGGACTAAGACTGAAACCAAGACTAGGATTAAGATTAAGATTAAGAGTAAGAGTAAGATCTCGCGTAACACTTGAGCACCGCTGTCGCGTGCTTGATCGAGAGCAACTCGATCGACCAGTACGGCATTGGCAACGCGGCAACTTACGCCCTGATCTTGCGCTTGGTCTTGGTCCTAGTCTTAGTCCTAATCTTAATCTTAATCCTAATCTTAATCTCATTAATTGAATCTTCGGGTTCTCTCTTCGGCCCCCCAACTCCAGCAATCGGCGGATCGACGAGCCGCGGATTCACCACCCGGACGGCAGCCCCCAGACTCCCGGCGTGATCAGCTCCACCGAGTTGCCGGCGGGGTCTCGAAAGTAGAGCGACCGGCCGCCGTGCGGCCAGCTCTCTTCGTGCTCGATCGGCACGCCGTGCCGTGTGAGCTGGTCTCGCCAGGCATCAAGATCCTCTGCGGTGATCCCCAGCGCGAAATGCCCCGGCCCGCGCGAGCCGTGTGCCGGCAGGCGGTCTCCTTTCTCGGTGGCTTGAGGCCGGAATACCAGAAGCACATGACTGTCGCCCACGCCGAAGAAAACGTGCCGGCCGGCTTCCTTGCCCAGGAACACCAGACCCAGCACGTCATGGTAGAACCGCTCGGCTGCCTCGAGATCATCGGCGTAGATTGCGGTCTCAACAAGGCAGTCAATCGGTTTCATGGCGTCTCGCTTACGACTGGACCGAGTCGCGTGCGTTTCCCTCACCACGGTAGACCCCGGTCGACTTCTCGTCCGGGCCATGGCACATTATCGTAAATTGGGGCGTTCCTGGCGGCTCTGGCGCGAGAGGGCACCAGATGTCGAATGCCCCTGACCGTGAATATGCCCCGCGAGCCATGCGCGACGCAAGAGTCTGGATCAAGTCAGGCTGGAAAGCCTGACCCACGGCAGAAACTTGCAACCGCCGCCCCTCCTCGTGACATTATCAATGTTGGTCGAAGACACGAGGCCGCGGTGGAGGCCGAAAGAATGCTGACCGGGAAACGTCGAGAACTCGCCCCGTATCTTCAGACGCTCTTCAGCGCAGGAAGCCTGCGGGATTTGACCGACGGGCAGATCCTGGAGTGGTTTGCGTGCAGCCCAAGTGACATAGCCGAGCTGGCGTTCGCAACCCTTGTGGAGCGCCATGGCCCGATGGTGCTGAGCGTCTGCCGGGGAATCCTGTTCGAAAAGAGCGACGTTGAAGACGCGTTCCAGGCGACCTTCCTGGTCTTGTTCAAGAAGGCTCGACAGCTCTGGACGCGCGACTCGCTGGGCCCGTGGCTTTACCAGGTGGCTCACCGCACAGCGTCGTGTGCCCGATCGGCTGCTGCCCGGCGGCGAAGGCACGAGCGGTTGGCGGCCGAGAGGACGGCAGCGACCGCCGCAGACCACGACGCCTTTGTCGCACACGAATCGCGGCAGGTGCTCCATGAGGAGATCAACCGGCTGCCGGGCCGCTATCGCATGGCAATTTTGCTCTGCGACCTGGAGGGCCAGACCTGCGAGCAAGCGGCACGAGCCATGGGATGCCCCGTCGGGACGCTCAAGTGCTGGCGAGCGCGCGGTCGCGAGCGGCTCCGGTCGCGACTTTCCGGCCGGGGCTTCGCGCGATCCCTCGTGTTCTCAGGGCCAGCGGCCTTTACAGATGCCGTTCCGAAAGTGCTCGTGGAACGAGCGGTCCAGGCCATGATGCAGCTCGCGACAAACGGTGGCGCAGTCGAAATGAGCTCGGCAGCGGCGGTCCATCTGGCACGCGGAGTCCTCAGTTCCCTGTTCGTCAGCCGAATTCTCACGATCGCGATCGCTTCGGTTCTTCTGGGTGCTCTCACAGTGGGCGTGGCGGTCACCAATCAACCGGGCGTCGCGGTCGATAAGGCAGTCATCGGGGACGAGAACAGGACTCAACCCGCAAACTCAGTCACGCCGGGAAATGAACCGGGCTCGAGCGCCGGGTCTCACGCCGCTCGCGCCTGATGCCCCACCCGCGATGCCGGACGAGACTGTCACGGGTCCCTGGAATGCCGTCAATATTCGAGAACAGGCGACATTGAAGCAGTCGGGGTGGGTCTGGGAGGTTGCCTTCTCCCCGGATGGCAAGCTGCTTGCCACCGGGGGAATGCGCGACGGTGGCGGTACACCTGGCTGGATCAAGCTTTGGGACACCACGACCTGGCAAGAAACTGCTTCGTTCCAGGTCAATAACACGCGCGTCCAGAGGCTGGCGTTTACCCCGGCCGGTGGCGAGTTGATCGTAGTCGGGTGGGACTACTCGACCGTGATACTCCTGGACATCGGATCGGGCAAACAGCGGACAATCTTCAGGGACGAAAACAGCGCAGGCTTGCAGTCGGCGCCGCTATTCTCCCCAGACGGGCGCATGATGATGACAGCCAGTCCGGTTGATGGGGCGATGCTCTGGGAGACCGGGTCGTGGCGCAAGAAGCAAGACATCCTGGGCACGCGCGATCACAGCCTACGTCTGGCATTAATCCCCTCCAAAGCGTGGAGCATCGAAAAAGGGGGAGGCGCTTACGCGTTGGACCGTGACGGCATCGTGACGCGAATCAATCCGAACCGGAGCGGCCCGCCGCCAGTGCTTTGGGGTTTCGACCGCGTCAGAGGGGTCGTGCGACCGTTTGTGGCGGAGGCAGACCCGGCCATCTCACCCGACGGAAAGTCGGCAGCGCTCTGCGTCCAGGAGGAAGACGCATCGGAGCGGATCGACATCTACGACATCCAGGAAGCCAGCGTCTGGAAGAGACGTTTCCCGATCGACCCGAGACAAACGGCCCCGATGATCTACACCCTGACCTTCACTCCGGACGGCTCGGCAATTGTCGCCGGTTGCGCGGATAAAACCGTGCGACTCTGGGACTCAACCACCGGCAAAAGCTTGCCGGCCTTGAAAGGGCACGACGGCGCAATCAACGGAATGGCTTTCTCGCCCGATGGCAAGTCTCTTGCCACGGCCGGCAGCGCCGACAAGACCGTCAGGATTTGGTCTCCGCAGTGACGCCGGGCCTGTAAATCTTTTTGTGTCAACGCAGGTGGGAACGACTTTTGCGTGCGTCAGTTTCGGGCGAGGGGCGGGAGCCGATCCTCGAAGATGATCGCGAAGTGATTCAGCGCTTCTCTCCATTTGGGGATTGGCAGCGTCCACTTCTTGGACGCCTCGTGAATCGCCATGTAGACCAGCTTCAGCGCTGACTCCTCATTCGGGTACTGCTTGCGGTTCCGCGTGAACTTGCGGATCACGCTGTTCACCGACTCGATGGCATTGGTCGTATAGATCGCCCTGCGAATCGCCGGCGGGAACTCGAACATAGCCGCGATGTCCGGCCACTTCAAACGCCACTGTTTGACGATGGTCGGATATTTCTCACCCCAACCTTGAGCAAAAGCGTCCAGCGCTTCTTCGGCTTCAGTGACCGTCGGGGCCTGGTAGATCTTTTTCAGGTCCACTATGACCTGGTCGCTGTCTTTGTCCACCACGTACTTCAGCGCAGCCCGCACCAGATGCACGATGCACAGTTGCACCTTGGCTTCCGGGTATGCTGCGCAGAGCGCCTCGGGGAAACCTGAGAGGCCGTCCATGCAGGCGATGAAGATGTCCTTCAGGCCGCGATTCTTCAGATCGGTCAAGCATGACAACCAAAACTTGGCCCCTTCGGTTTCGCCAAGCCAGAGGCCCAAAAGTTCCTTGCGGCCCCGTATATTCACCCCCAGGGCCACGTACATTGTCTGAGGCGAAACTCGACCATTGGCACCACGCACATGCACCACGATGCCGTCGAGATAGACGATCGGCCAGACCGGGTCGAGCTGCCGGGTGCGCCACGCGGTCACTTGCGCGTCGAGGTCGGCGGTGATCTCCGAGACCAGCGTCGGCGACACATCGACGCTATAAAGTTCTTTCACGACTTCCTGAATATCCCGAGTGGTCATCCCTTTGGCATAGAGTGCGAGAATCTTCTCGTCGAACCCGGTCAATCGACGTTGATGTTTGAGGATCAACTGGGGCTCGAAAGTGCCATCGCGATCGCGCGGAGTCGCGATCATGATCTTGCCGAGATCGCCTTGCACGGTCTTTTCGGAACGACCATTGCGACGATTCTTCGCACGGGGTTTACACGGCGGGTCAGCAAAAGGATCCGCGACGCCCGGCACCAACGGGTCCTCAGCGGCCCCAGGCAACTGTTTGCGGCCGAGGTGAACGTCCATTTCGGTATCGAGCATGCGCTCGAGAGCCGAGCCCATCATGAGCTTGAGGAGGCCGTTCAGCTCCGCGAGTGTCGTGGCCTGCGAGGCGATCTCGCGTGCCAACTGTTCGGCCTTGCCTGTCAAAATCGCGTCCATGCGACAGTCTCCGTAAGGTAAGTAGGTTAGGGTGAGATAACCGATTCCTTACGTTGACACAATATTTCTTACAGGCTCTGACGCCTAACGCCGGCTCACCGCCTGCGCCTTCCGCCGCGTGTGCGTCATGCTGACCCCCTTCACGTCCTTGCCGTCGGCTCCGGGGTTGAACCACTCCAAAGTGTAATGGTCCTGGTCGATGAGGGTGGTCACGGTGCGCAGCTTGGTGGACTCGCCGGTGGCCGGGTTGACCTCTGCGCCGAGATTGGTGATGACCTTGCCGTCAGCGGAGATCGACCCCTCGCTGTGCAGCACTCCCGTGCTCATACTGTTCATCACGATTTCAATCGTCTTTTTCTTGTGGTTGTCAAATCCGACAAGCTGGAGCACGTAGAACGGCTTTCCCTGGAGCGTGCTCGTATAGTCTTGCTGGAGGAACCGGCCGTCCAGGATCCATTTGGCTTCGCAGCGAACCTTTCCCTTGTGTTCCTTGCCATTGATGACATACGTGATGTCCACGTCCCAGCTCCCGGCCAAGGGCGCCAGTTGCTTGTGGACGGCCCCGGGCTCGTCGGCCGGTATCTCGGCCCGCTTGGCCTTGTTTTCCTGCGTCATCCCCGTTCCCGGGAACAAGAAGAGTACCGCCGCCACGATTCCACACCGCCAAACTACGAGTCTCATGGAATGTCTCCTCATCAAAAGGGTTCGTGAACAAGCGAGTCGTCTTGTCATTTGCTGCCCCATTCCTGCTGTTCTGCGTTGAATTCACCGGCCCGCTGCCGCAGCTCGCGCGGGGAAAGGTCCTTGAGCCGCGTCGCGATCGACCAGCGGTGGCCGAACGGATCCGTGAGAATGCCGTAACGATCGCCCCAGAAGCAGTCCTGCACGGGCATCACGACCTTGGCTCCCTGAGCCACGGCGCTATTAAACACCGCGTCGACGTCGGGCACATAAAGGTGCAGCGTGATGGCCGTTCCCCCAAAGCCAAGCGGCGAGAGCAGTCCCTGCTCGGGAAACTCGTCGTGGAGCAAGAACCGCGAATCGCCGAGCATGAGCTCGGCATGCATGATCGACTTGCCGTCGGACGCCAGATTGCGATACAGCTCCGATGCACCGAAAGCTCGCGTGTAAAAATCGATGGCCGCCGCCGCGCCCCGCACCACCAGATGCGGCGTGATCGTGTGGAAGTCATCGGTGCCTTGAGTCACGGCGCGTGCCATCAATGGTTCTCCTCGTCATTTCATTGTGGTTTTAGCATTTTATCAACTCAGCAAATCACGCTTCTTGGCAGCCCTGACCAGCGACGCCAGCCGCTCGGCCTCCGCCCTGGCGACGGCCAGGCCAAAGGGCGTCAAACGATAATAGCGCCTCCGTTCGTCTTCGGCTTCGGCGGCATCGGAGTCTTCTCGCTCCACGATCAAGCCATCCACGACCATCCGCTGGATCGACCGGTACAACGTTCCCGGGCCCAGGCGCAGTTGGCCCTGCGTGAGCCGATCCACTTCCAGCATGATCCCGTAGCCGTGGCATTCATGCTGGGCAAGTGCCAGCATGATGTGAAACACCGCCGGAGTTAGCGGCAGTACCCTCCGCGGATCCGGAACCTCCTGCGACTCTTTGGTGGCCATCACTCCATCCGCCGTGGATATATCCAATACGGATATAGTGCGGTGTGCGCCGCGGATTGTCAAGTGGCCGGCGAAAAAACAGGATTGCCCCGTCGGGCCGGTGGTTTCAGATCCTCGGCAACCGAAGGCGCATCACCGGTACAGGCAGGATTCCTTTGTGCGCCGAGCCAATCCCCGGAGGGTCTGCCACGAATGCGTGATCCACGCCCGAGCGAGCGCGCATAGCCTAGAATAGAAAACGCCGGAGGCGACTTTATTTTGATCGTCCGAAAGAGTAACCTACTCTGATCCCAGACACTTATTCCGATAGGACGACAACGGACGCACCAAAAGCTCAGCCAGCGCAATCCCGAGGGTGCATAGACAACCGGGTCGCGCGGGCAAGCTTGAAATGCTGTCGTGAGGATACGTGTGCGGCACGAGTCCGGGGCGAGCCGAGGAATTCGTCGGATAGCGTGGTGACGCTCGCCCCGCAGCCAGCCCAATCTTCGCTGATCAGACTACCAACTTAGCCAGTTTTCGCAGCAATCTTCGCGGTTCCGCCGCGCCCTTGTTCCAGGGTGTGTCGGAGCTGCCCGGGAATTGTCGATTCTCATGGTGAACCCGCCGTCTTGAAATCGCACGAGTTCTCGACCATCCAGGAGATTCTTCGATGACCTCAAAACCCGCGCGCGGATCTCGCCACTCCTGCCCCACGACACGGCGTCGCTCAATGCCGAGCTTGGATCATCTCGAATCGCGCGCGCTCTTGAGCACCACCGCGGTCCACCCGACGTTCGTGCTGAGCCCGTTCGCCGGCGGAGGCCCCGGCGGCGGGTACACACCCGCGCAGATACAGGAAGCCTATGGATTCGGCAGCATCTCGTTCAATGGCACGCCCGGCACCGGCAGCGGTGAGACGATCGCCATCGTCGATGCGTACAACGACCCCAACATCCAGTCCGACCTGAACACATTCGATTCCTATTTCAGCCTGCCTGCGACGACGGTCACGCGGGTGAACGAGACCGGCGGGACGGCCTATCCGCCCAGCGATTCGACGGGGGGCTGGGAGCTTGAAGAGTCGCTCGACGTCGAGTGGGCGCACGCCATGGCGCCCGGGGCGAGCATCCTGCTGGTCGAGGCCAGCTCCGCGAGCGACAGCGACCTCCTCACCGCCGTCAATTATGCGGCGGCCCACGCGAATGTCGTTTCGATGAGCTGGGGCGGCAGCGAATTCTCGGGTGAGACGTCGTACGACAGCACCTATTTTGACCACGCCGGTGTGGCGTTCGTGGCGTCCTCGGGCGATTCCGGCGCGCCCGCATCGTGGCCGGCGGCTTCCCCGAACGTTCTCTCGGTCGGCGGCACGGACCTCACCTTGGGCGCGGGCAACGTCTGGTCGAGCGAGACCGGCTGGAGCGACAGCACCGGCGGTCCCAGCGCCTACGAGCCGCAACCCACCTACCAGGCTGGTGTCGTCACCCAGACGACCACGGCGCGAGCCACTCCCGATGTCGCCTACGACGCCGATCCCTCAACCGGCGTTGCCGTGTATGACTCCGTCCCGTACGACAGGGAGACCTTGGACTGGGTTGAAGTCGGCGGCACCAGCGCGGGGGCACCGCAGTGGTCGGCGCTGCTGGCGATCGCCGATCAGGGCCTCGCTGCCAACCACCAGGCAGCTCTCAACAGCGCAAGTCCGCAACAAGTCATGACGATCCTTTACAAGAACCGGTCCGATTTCCATGACATCACGAGCGGCACAAGCACCGGCAGCCCGAACTATTCGGCAGGGCCCGGCTACGACTACGTGACCGGGCTAGGCTCGCCAATGGCCAATCTGGTGGTCGGCTCGCTGGTGGGCACACCCTCGAGTCCCCGTCGACACGCTCGTACTGAGCGGGCCATCCTCCGCGACGGCCGGAAGTTCGTTCAGCATCACCGTCTCCGCCGAGAAACCTGGCGGTGGGACCGACACCAGCTACACCGGCACAATCGCGTTCACGAGCAGCGATTCCCAGGCCGGCCTGCCGTCAAACTTTAAGTTCCCGGCCGGCGACGATGGGACGGCCACCTTCAGCGTCACGCTCAAGACCGCCGGCAGCCAGTCGATCACCGCGACCGATACGACGACGTCGGCAACCACCGGCACGCTCTCCGGGATCAGCGTCAGCCCGACCACCGCTAGCCAGCTCGTCGTGTCTGGCCTTTCGTCCAGCGCAACGGCTGGCGCGGCCGAGTCATTCACAGTCACCGCGAAGGATCCCTACGGCAACGTGGCGACCGGCTACACCGGCACCGTCCAGTTCACCAGCAGCGACACGGCGGCCACCCTGCCGGCGAACTCTACCTTGAATCACGGGGTGGGAAACTTCTCGGTCACGTTCAACACGGCCGGCACGCAGTCGCTGACCGTGACCGACACAACCTCGGGCATCACCGCCACCCAGTCAGGTATCACCGTCGCACCGGCGGCCCCGATCAACCTGACCGCCAGTGCGGTCTCCTCGTCCCGGATCAATCTTTCCTGGACCGGGTCCAGCGGTGCGACGGGTTATATCATCCAGCAAAGCCTGAGTGGCACGACTGGCTTCACCCAGGTGGGGACAACCTCGGGTGGTACCAGCACCACGTTCGACCAGACCGGTCTGTCCGCGGGGACGACCTACTATTACCGTGTCATCGCGACACTGGGAACCATTGACTCGGCATACAGCAACGTGGCCAGCGCGACGACTACGGGCACCGCGGCGAGTCCCGATACGATCTGGAGCAACTCCTACGTCCCGCCCGAGAACGCCTATAGCTCCGGCTCGTACGAGGTCGGTGTGAAGTTCGAGTCCAGCGTGGCCGGAAATGTCACGGGAATCCGGTTCTACAAGCAGACGTGGATGGGCGGGTACCTGCACGTCGGCCATCTCTGGTCATCGACCGGGACGCTCTTGGCGACGGCGACGTTCACGAGTGAGACGTCGTACGGCTGGCAGCAGGTCAACCTTTCCACGCCGGTGGCGATCCAGGCCAATACGGTCTACATCGCCTCGTTCTCGACGGGTGGGGGCTATTTCGGCATCACCACCAGCTTCTTCACCTCCGGAGGGGTCACGAGCGGGCCGCTCGAGGCCCTGCCGAGCAGCGTCTCCGGCGGCGACGGCGTGTATAATCGCTCCGGCCAGTTCCCGGATTACAACGGCAGCGGCATGAACTTCTGGGCCGATGTTGCGTTCAGCCCGACGTCCTCCGGAAGCGTGGCAACCAAAGGCTCTGCGCCGGGGTCGCAGCCGATCACGGTGGGTCGCTTCGGTTCGGGCGCCTTGGCCACCACCGGCCAATCCGGTCGCCTGGTAAATGCGGTAACGGCACCGACGCCGGCGGGCCCGGCGCGGTACGTCGCCAGCTTCGCCGCGACGACGCCCACATTCATGGGAGCTTTGCCCAATCAACCTGCCTTCCCGCAGATCGGCACGATCGGCTCTTTGTTCAAGAAGTCGCCCGGGGGATTCGGGTCAGTTTAAGGGTGACACCCGGGCGTGAATTGTCGTGGCCCTCGCCTTCGACACAGCAGGGAGGGCCGTCACCGACAATCTCCGCGCCGCCGCAGGCGAGATCTTGAACGCACTGGAAAGCGCGCCCGTCAGTCCGCTGGCTGTCACGCGGAGCGTGTTGCGCTGTCGGGCCCTGGTCAACCTCAAGCCGGAAAACGTGGCCACGCCGCCCACCGCCGTGACCGTGAGCGTGCCGTGGAGCTTTCCACCACCTGGCTTGCCCACCAAGGTGATGGTCACGCTCCCGTTGAAGCTGGGGACCAGATTACCGGATGCGTCCACGACCGCGACAGTGATGCCGAACGCTTGATTGGCGGCAACACTCGCCAGCGGCTGAGCGGTCACGACCAGCCGCGCGGCCGGCGGATCGACGACAGTGATCGCCGGCGTGCTTGCCGCGGCAAACCCGCTGGCGGTCGCCAGGATGGAGTAACCAGACCCGGCCACGTTCAACGTCAAGCCATAAAACGTCACCTGGCCATCGATCGCCGGCAGCGTCAGGTTTCCGCCGAGAGTCGCGCCTGTGGGGTTGGCGGCGAGAGCGAGCGTCACGTACCCCGTGAAGTTTGTCTCCGTCATGTCCTGGGAATTCTCGGCGTCGACGGTGACCTCGAAGACGCCTCCGGTCAAGACCGGACCCGGTTGGGCAAAGATCGCCAGGTGCGGAACCGCTCCGGCTGACACCGTGATCGGGTCTGTCGTCGCGGCGGTCAATCCGCTGGCAGTCGCTCGGAGCACGTAGCCGGTGCCGGCGACGTTGATCGAAAGTCCCGTGAGCGTGGCCACGCCGCCCACCGCCGTCACGGTGAGCGCACCACCCAGTTCCGCTCCACCGGGGTCATTCGCCAGTGCAATCGTCACACTGCCGCTATAACTGGAAACCAGGTTGCCAGAGGCATCCGCCACCGTGACTGTCAACCCGAAGCCGGTGCCGGCGGGAGTACTGGCGGGAGGCTGCGCGGTCACGACGAGCTGCGTGGCCGTGGGCGTTACATCCAGTGCTGCTGTCGAGGCGGACGTGAGGCCGCTGCTCGTCACCTGAAACGTGTAGCCGGTACCGGCCCGGTCGAGCACAAACCCGCTGAAGGCCGCGACACCCCTGGTCGCCGCGACGGTGGTCGTGCCGCTGAGTGCACCCCCGCCGGGGTCGGCCTTGAGCGCAGCCGTCACGCTGCCGCTGAAATCTGTCGCCAGGTTGCCAAACACGTCCAGAGCCGACACGATCATCCCGAAGCTGGTGCCGGCGGCCAACGTTCCTGGAGGCGGGGTCGTCACCGCCAGGTCGGCGGCGGGGCCGGCTGCCACGCTGAAGGCGTCGGTGGTCGTGGAGGCGAGGCCTTTCTGGGTCACGTCGAGTGTGCAACCGGTACCCGCAGTGTCGAGCATCAACCCCGTGAAGATCGCAACGCCCTGGACGACCGTGACCGTCGAGTTGCCGCCGAGCAATGCTCCCCCGGGCCCTGACCCCAGGGCGAGTGTCACGCTGCCGCTCGAGGTTGCCGCCAGGTTTCCGAACGAGTCCTCGACCGACACGGTCAGCCCGAAGCTGCTGCCGGCGGTGGTCGTCGCCGGGGGCTCTATGGTCACGGCGAGCTCGGCGGCCGCCCCGGGTGTGACGTTCAACCCGCCGAGCGTCGCGGTCATGCTGCCGCTCTCGACCTGAAGCGCGTAGCCCGTGCCAACCGTGTCGAGCGAGAGGCCTGTGAACGCGGCCACGCCCTGGAGGGCTGTGATCGCGGTCGCCCCGTTGAGTGCACTCCCGACTGGGCCAGATGCCAGTGCGATGCTCACAATGTTGTCGAAGGTAGTGGCCAGGTTGCCAAATGCGTCCTCGGCGGAGACGGTCAGTCCGAAGCCGCTGCCGGCGGTCATCGTCCCCGGGGGCGGGACCGTCACCACCAGTCGCACCGCCGGCGCGGGCGTCACACTCATCGCGCTGGTCGTCGTGGTCAGCCCGCCCTCGCTCGCCTGGAGAGTGTAGCCGGAGCCGGTCGTGTCGAGCACCAGCCCGGCGAACGCGGCGACGCCCTGGCTGGCCGTGGTGGAAAGGTTGCCGGAGAGCGCAACCGTCGAGGAGACAAGAGCGATGTTGATCGTGCCGTAGAAGGAGGTCTCCACATTCCCGTACGTGTCCTCCGCGGAGACAGCCAGCCCGAACGGCGTGCCCGCGGTCGTGGTGAGCGGAGGCGGGCTGGACACCACCAGTTGTGCGACCGGCCCCGGCGTTATGCTCAGCGGTTCGGTCGTCGTGCCGGCCAGGAGACCGCTGCTCACCAGGAACGTATAGCTGCCGGCCTCGTTGAGCGAGAGCCCCGTGAAGATGGCCACGCCGTTTGCGGCCGTGACGGTGAGCCGGCCGCCCAGGTTGCTCCCGCCGGGGCCGCTCGCGAGTGCGATCGACACACTGCCGCTATAGCTTTCGACCACGTCGTCCAGGGCATCGTCAACCGAGACGGTCAGCCCGAAGCTGGCACCCGCGCTCACGCTGGTCGGGGGTTGAGAGGTCACCACGACCTGCGTGGCCGCAGGAGTCACGTCGAAAGTACCGGTCGTCGCGGTGGCCAGACCGGTGCTGGTCGCCTGGAGCGTGTCGTCGGTGCTCGCCACATTGATCGACAGGCCGGCGAAGGCGGCAACGCCCTGGACGGCCGTGACCGTGGCAGTGCCAGATAGGGTACCGCCGCCGGGGTTGTTGGCCAGCACCACGGTCACGCTGCCGCTATAGGTGGTGTCAACATTGCCGTAGATGTCTTCGGCCGAGATCGTGAGCCCGAAGCTGGTGTCGATGGCCACGGCGCCCTCGGGCTGGGTCGTCACGGCCAGCTCCGCGGCGGGCCCGGGAGTGACATTGATAAACGAAGTGGCCGCGGCCGTGATTCCGACCCCGCTCGCCTGGATCATATACCCTGGGCTGGCCGTGTTGATCGACAAGCCGCTGAAAACGGCCACGCCGTTTGAGGCCGTGGCGAGGAGCGTGCCCCGGAGCGGCGCCCCGCCGGGGTTGCTTCTCGAGCGCGATGGTCACGCTGCCGTCGAACGATGTCTCGACATCGCCGAAGCGGTCGAGCGCGGTGACCGCGGAAACCGAACGGTCTACCCGCCGGCAGACTTGGCGGAGGCTGCGCGCTCACCACCAGTTGGCTGCCCAGCTCGTACGAGGCCAGGTCCGACACCACGAGGTTGGCTAGAGGCGTGCCCAGGCCGGTGACGAGATCGTAACCGGGGCCGGCGCTATAACTGCCGTTATTACCGCTCGTGATGTCCTGGAAATCGCCCGAGGGCAATGAGTAGAGTGCGGGCAGGGTCTGGCTCGGGCCGTCGAGCGGCGTCCCTCCCGCGGCGACCCGCCCCTGGTCGGCGATCGCGATCAAACCCGCCCAGCAGGCCGCCGACAGGCTGGTCCCGCCCAGTTGAACCCAGGGAGTCGAGAAGCCGTTGTTGTACGAGTCATAGACCGACACCCCGGTGGCCGGATCGGCGTCGAACGAGACGTCGGGAATGGTCCGGAAGCCGGTGCTCTGAACACCCTGCTGATACGCCGGCTCGGTCCCGTACGGACTGGTGCCGCCCCCACCGCCACTGTTCGACCATCCCTGTTCGCTCACATACGGCGCGGCAATATCGGCCGGATCGAGAGTCAGGCTGGTGCCGCCCACGGCGATCACGTTGCTGGAGTACGAAGAGAACCAACCGGGGGATCCCGCGTCGCCCGTGGGAGCCACGAAACTGACCCCCTGGTGCCCGGCCGGCGTCGTGCACGCTTGTTCGACCAGAGATAGGCTGGGGGCTGATCCCGAGCTCTGGTTCATCGAGACGACCGAGACGCCGGGGAGGCTTTCGGCAGTCGTGACTCCGGTCAAGAGGTCGGCTGCGCTATCCGAATTGCACTCGACCAGGATGATGCTGGCCCCCGGAGCGATCGCATGCGCCCATTCCACATCGAGAGCTTCGGTGCTCTCCCAGGCACCGGATGGGTCGGTGGCGGGTCTGGGGATCGTGTTGGTGCCGCCGATGTCCGTCCCGTATTCGTTGATTACGGTGAAGCTCGCTGGATCGGCCAGATGGAACTCCTGGTCGAATTCGGCCAGGTCGCTGGTGCTGAAATTGGAAGATTTGCTGTCGGTGAATGCCGGATTGAGATCGGCGCAGACAATGGCGATGGTCTGGCCCGAGCCGTCTCCCTGGGTTGTTCCGAAGGCGATCTGGTTGATCCCGTACGCCGCACGGATCTGTGGCGGGGTGTAACCGACGGGCGACGACGCACCCGCCGGTGCCAGGCGGATCTCCAGGTGTTCCAGGCTCGGGCGTAGCGATCGCTTCGGAAATAACCGGCGCGGCCGTTCTGTTCGCAAACGAAACACGTGCTCTCCTCCAGGTGCGCAGCAGCAAAGACCTGATGGAGAACAGTAGGACACCGATCGGGGGAACGCCGTTCAGGCGGGGTGGGTTCTGGCGAGTGCGACTCATTTCGCGGAGGAGATCATAGAGCGCTCTGGGTTACGGAGTCGGCGCCGCCCAGATCGTCGAGCCCGAACAACGGGCGGATTTCGACCTCGCCATCCATGTTGTCGGGATTGGGACAGCGCATGACCCACTCGATCGCCTCTTCCATCGAGTTCACCTCCCACAGCCAGTACCCCGCGATCAGCTCCTTGGTCTCGGCGAAGGGGCCATCGATCACCGTGCGGTTCCCGCCCGCGAATCGGACGCGCTTTCCCTTGCGCTCGGGTGGAGCCCCTCGCCCGCCAGCATTACACCCGCATTCACGAGCTCTTCGTCGAACTTTCCCATTTCGGTGATGAGTTGCTGGCTCGGCATGGTGCCCGCCTCGGAATCCTTGGTCGCTTTGATGATCACCATGACTCGCATCGTCGCAGCTCCTTCTGGTCTCGGGTCTGGCGCCAAGCTTCCGGACGGCGTCTACCGGACAACCCCCCCTCTGATGTTACATCGAACGAAGGTGATCCAGATCGACGGGCCGAGCATGATTTAAACAAACGGCGCAATTGCATTCGGTGCGTCGATCGCCGGTCAAGTTCTTTTCTCCACAAATTCCGACTCGACACGCTGTTCATACCATTTCAGCCCGCCGGGGAGAGCCAGCGCCGCGTATTCCAGATGAATGACGCGGCGATGGCCGGGTCCAGTCCCGGAAGCCGAGGCGTGCAAGAGCAGTGGCCGCATCACGACCACTCCGCCGGCGGGGACGAGGCAGTCGACTGCCAGCACACCGGCACGCGCGGCCCAGGCTGCAAGGGCGCCGGCATCCAGCCTGCCGGCGGCATGCGAGCCGGGCAAGACTCGCAGCGGGCCGTTCCCGGGCCCGCAATCGTCGAGGTGAAGGCGTATGGTCAGCATCCGCGCCAGCAGATCCGCGGGAGCGTGAACGTGCGGGATCCCCGCCTTGAGCGTCCAGGGGCCGAAGCCCGGAACCTCTCTGCGAGCCTGCACTGCAATCGTCACGTCCTGGTGCCAGGGAAGGTTCCAGTTAGCCGTGGGAGTCTTGTCGAAAAAGAGCCCGCGCACGGCGAATGCACCTGGACCCAGGATCGCTTCCGCGATCTGGAGCAGCTCCGGCGACCGCGCCAGGCGGCGTACCTCGGCGATCCGCCAGAGCAGGTCGCGCCCGCCATACAATTCGCCAGCGCGATCGAGCGCGCCATCGTGACCGGCCTTGGCGTACTCCCCGGTCGCTTCGACGAGCGCCGTCAAGGAGTCGGGCGTGACGACTGCTTCAATGATCGCGAACCCATCGCGATCGAAGCTCTCCCGCCACATTGGGCTGGATCCTGAACTCAGGGCCATCGACGCGACTCCGCATGCCGTGGGCTGAACGTTGGATTGATGATACGTCGGCCCATCGAAGGCTTGAAGAGATTCGCCTCACGGGGTAATCGTGCCATCCACGTCGCTGTCCAGGGATGAGGCAAAATTCCCGATGATCGACGTGAAGTCAATGGTGGCCGTGGCGACCGTGAAGATTCCGCCGCCGGCACCGATACTGAGCGGATGAGGCGCTCCGGCCGCGCCAGCGACCGCGGTGCCGTTGGCCCCGCCGGGGCTGCCGCCCATGCCGGCAGTCGCCGAGCCGCCGGCTCCCGCACCGCCTCCCGAGGCAAGCAGTGCCTGGTTTGTCGTGATCACGTTGATGGCCTTCGATTGATGGGAGCCCTTCTTGGCGTGCAATCGCGGGTTGATCACGAGCTGCGCGGTGTTGGCGTTGTGAATGCCTCCGCCGATCCCGAAGCTGCTGAAGCCGCCGTCGCCGCCGGCTCCGCCATGCGCCGAGCCGCCCGTGCCGCCGGTCGCACCGTTGCCGCCGGAGCCGCCGGCCGCGGTCCCGCCGGCGGCCCCAACGCCGCCATTGCCGCTCTGGGCGCGGTTCGAGGTGAAGTTGACGGTGACACCCGTGAACATCGCCGTGCCGGCGTTGGAGAGCCCGCCGCCATCGGCGTCGCCAGCCCCGCCGCCGGCTCCGCCGGCGCCTCCGATCGCCGCTCCGCCCGTGCCGCCGGTCGCATTCTGTCCACCGCCGCCATCGCCGGACTCGGCATTTCCGCCGCTGTTCCCGCTGCCGCCGTTGCCGCCGTTGGCCACGTTCGACGTGAATGCACTGGGCGCGGGATTCCTGGAGTTCTTCGCGGGTTTGAAGATCACGGTGCCACTGGCATCGTTGAACATTCCGCCGCCGAAGGCCTCGCCGCCCAAGCCGCCGTAGCCACCGCCGTTGGCGAGGGCCTCGCCGCCTGTGCCAGCGTTGCCGCCGGGGCTTCCACCGCCATTGCCGCCCTGGAAGCTGAGGGCCGTGCCGCCGGTACCGCCGCTGCCGCCCAGGTTTCCATCCGCGGTGTTGGACGTGATCAAGAGCCCGGTCGTCGCCGTGATAGTTGCGCCACCGCCGTTATAGACGCCGCCTCCCATCGCAGAGCCGCCCGCGCCGCCGGGTCCGCCGAGTCCTCCTTCACTGAAGCCCCCCGCTCCGCCAGAATCGCTGGAAGATCCGTTCCCTCCGCGAGCACCGATCCCGCTGCCGGCGGCTCCGCCGCTCCCCCCCGGACTACCGAGCGCATTGTTCGACGTCAATTGGGATGATTTGCCTGAGAACAGCACTGTTCCGAGATTGTAGAGCCCGCCTCCCGTGCCAAATCCGCCCTCACCGCCGACCCCGCCGGCGCCACCGGTTCCTGTCCCACCCCGGCCGGTGGTTCCGTTCAAGTCGTTACCTCCATTTCCGCCGCTGCCCAGGAAGCCGGCGCCTCCGCGACCCCCATTCCCGCCGAACGCCGTGTTCACCGAGATCGTGGTCGCGGTGATCGAAAGATTGGCGCCCGGAGAATTGAATATCCCGCCGCCGAAGGCAGCGCCCCCGGCGCCGCCACTGCCGCCGGCACCACCGACACCATTCTGGCCGTTTGTGCCAGCCGCCCCGATCGCCCCGCCGCCAAAGCCGCCGCTACCGCCAGTACCGCCGGGACCGCCGACAGCCACATTGAGGCTGATCAGACTGTTCGAGATGCTCATCGAGCCGGCGGCATTGAGAATGCCGCCGCCTTCGGCCAGGCCGCCGGTTGTGCCGTTTGAGCCGTTGCCTCCGATCGTGCCGCCGCCCGATCCGTCCGCCCCGTTCAACCCCGCTGCGCCCACCGCGGTATTGTCCATGATTTGAACCGACGACAGCGTGACCTTTCCGCCCGAGTTCAAGAGCCCCGCGCCCAGGGCCGCACGGCCGTGCTCGATCGTCAGCTTCGAGATCGAGACCTTGCCGGAGAGCACCTGGAAGACGCGATCGAGATTATTGCCGTCGACGACGGTACCGGTCTCACTGGCGCCTTTGATCGTGATTTTTCCGTTGAGGTCGAGATCGCCGGTCGCACTGGCATCCTCGTTGGCCCCCGGAATTGTCAGTGTATACGTGCCGGCGGGCACGATGATCGTGCTGGAGCCCCCATGCGCATCGGCCGCCATGATCGCCGACCGTAGCGAGATGTGGCCCGAGGAATCCTTGCCGTTTCGAAAGTTGACCGCCACCGTATCAAGGGTCGTGTTGACCCGGAACGTCGAAAGTTGCAGCCGCTGTTCGAGCGTTTCCAGATTCGGGCACGTCCGCGTCGTCTTGCGGCTGGCAGTTCCGGTTCGATTTCCGCGATGAAGTGACATCGATCAACCCCTTATACGAAATGGTGTTCCCGCCCGTGTACCTAACAGAGTGTACCGGATTCCTGGCGCGTTGACCGGATTCGTCGCCCGTTGGCTTCGACTCATCGGCTCGGCTCGCGCCGGACTCGATCCCTGTGGCTGTCCACCCTGTTAATCAGGAAAAATGGACAGACCGAACAGGGAATCTCCAGAAAATGAAAAACGCGTGAGGAAACGGGACACGGCTCTTGTGAGCGGACGCGCCTCTTTCCCCGTACTTCCAAAGGGAATGCGGCTCTTTCTCGGGAGCAGCAAAGTGAACAACGCGTTAGCCGAAGGGCACCGCGGCTGAGATCGTGGTATCATCAGTGCCCCCCGCACTCTTCCGTCATTTTGCGGAGTGGCCACCATGCCGGCCGGCCCCGGTTTGCGTCGCTGGCGAAGATACCGCCCTAATACACTGGAATCCTAAGGTTTATGAGTCTGACGCCCGCCGCTAAGATGGCTCTCAGAAGGAGTCCAGTACAAGCTGTGGAGTCGTCGGGCGATTGTCTCGCAGGAGATGGGGTGTGAATCATGCTACGGATCAGCGCTTTGGCGGCATTCGCGTGTCTCGGCTTCGGCGTATCGGCTCTATCCGCTTCCGAGCCTCAGCCTGGCGAACTGGTGCGTTATCCGACGTTCGGCGTCGCTTTCCAGGAGCCGAAGGGCTGGGCGGAGCAGATCAGAGACAAGGGGAAGACGATCGCGCGGTGGATCAAACCCGACTCCGTCACGAAGCGCCCGATAGCGATGATCGTGGTCGAGGGCGGCCGCACTCCGGCCCGCTCCCTCGATGACGTCGCTCGGGGGCTGGCGAAGAACTTCCACGGCACAGTCGCCGATCGTCCGACCACGCTCGGCGGCACACGCGCGCTCCGAATCGTTGCGCACAGCGATGGCGAAGCGCTCCGCCCCGTGGAAGGCCTCGCCACGATCCACGACGGACTTCTGTATCTGGTCATGGGCGGCGTGACGGCCGGACACTCCGTCGCGGACGAATTGGAGGCCATCCGGACGAGCTGGACGTGGATCCCGATCGAACCGCCATACAAGCACCTGGAGTTCCGCCAGGAGCCGCTGTCCCTCTTCGACGGAACCGCGACGATGAATGTGCCGGCGCTCATGCATACCTATCCCACCAAGCACCCCGACGGCGTCCTGGATCTCGGGCTGCACAACATCGTCCGGAACGAGCCGGATTTCCTGGCCTATGTGCAGTTGATGCCGGTCGCCGCCGGACGAACCGTTGACGAGCTCAAGAAAGGGCTCGCGCAGGGCCTGCAGACGAAGTACAAGGTCAAAGGTCCCATCGAATGGCGGCCATCGGGCAACAACGCCCTGGGTGTCGTCTCCGATGGGATCGAGATCGAGACGCCGGACGAGGCGAGCGGCCGCAAGAGAATGGTGCTTATCCGGTGGGCACTCGTGAAAATCGACGAGCGCCGCCTCATCCTGGTCAACTTCACGCTGCCTCCCGAGGCGCCGCAGGGCGCAATGAGTACATCACCCTGGTGGATCGGATCGTGGACTCCATCAAGCCCGGCGCCCTAGCAGACCAGGTCAACGAGAAAGAGAAACCGGGCGGGCACAGTTCAACCGGCAAGCGTCCCTGAGTCGAAGTTGCCGTCCGCGGCAAGCAGGTCAAATGCGCCGGAACGACAGAGCAAAAACTCACCTTGCGGCAGCCGAAAACCGCCCGTCGATTGCGCCTCCGGGGCGTCATGTCAAAATGTGCGGGTGGGTGCTTGAATCCGTCGGACCGCCTTGTCATAATACGGCGCTTTCTTATCAAAGCTGAATTCGAGCGGATATCTCCTGGCGACGTTAAATTCGTGATTGGGCACGTGGAGCGCGCTCGGCGCACCGCCGGAGGCGGCGCTTGAGCCGTCGGCGTTGAGCCGGTATCTCGAACGATGATTATTATTTCGACCTCGAGGCGACCCGGGTGCGTGACGCTGCCAGATCTGGTGTCCGATGCCCCTGGCGAAGCGTGCCCTTGCCGTTTGGCTCAGTTGAACCACTTCTCTACAGGATGGAAGGCAATTGACGAGCGGCGACCAAGAGGCTGCTCGTGAACTCTGCGACCGCGTTCTTGGCGTGACGAGCCAGCACCGGCGGTGATCCCAGCCGGGGCTCGGTTTCAGCGTCACTGCGCCGCGAGAGAGCGCGGCTGCCGCGGAACACCACGCTCGATTTGCGCCGAAGCATTCGGATTTTGCCACGCACCATGGACGCTGCGCGACGTCTTAGATTCCGACGGCGACCGATTGCGATGTGAGACCTGCTTCGAAGTTCGAACACCCAGAATGGACGACCGAGATGGCACGACCAAGATCGCTGCGAAAGTCGCCGGCGCGCGCCGCGTCCGCACCCGCAGGCTTCGTTCATCGCAAGCGTGCTCGATGGCGCCGTTTGGCGATGGAGTTTCTCGAAAACCGTCTGCTCCTGGCGCAGGATGTCTGGACCGGTGGCGGCGACGGTACGACCTGGCAGAACGGCCAGAACTGGAGCTTGAATAGAGCGCCGGGCGCTTCCGACAGCGCGCTCATCACGGTCTCCAACAGCCTGACAATCGTCTACAACGGCAACTCGTCGATTCAGAGCATAACCGATGATGCCTCAAACGGCGCCAGTGCCGCGATTGATATCACGGGTGGCTCGCTGACGGTCACTTCCGGGGCATCCCAGACGAGCGGCGCGCTGACCGTTGCGCCCGGTGCCACGCTTTCGGCTTCAGGAAGCGGCACAACGTTTACGGAGACCGGTGCAGCGACCTTGAGCGGTGCGAATCTGTACGCCAGCGGCGGCGCCGTCATGGCGTTTCCCACGCTGACCGCCCTCGCAGGCCCGAGCGGCATCAACGTTTCGATCCAGGCCAGCGGCACCAGCGGCCCCAATGGGACTGGAACTCCTAGCGAGATCGACCTCTCGCACGTGACGTCGCTCACCGGCACAAGCAACAACGTGATCTTCTTCAACGCCTACTCCGGCGGCGAAGTCAACCTCAGCCATCTCGCCTCCAACCCCTCCGGCCGCAACTTCTTTCAAGTCAGCGGCACCGGCAGCGTCCTTGATCTCTCGGCTCTGTCGACCGTCGTCTCGGACCAGGGCAACGATTCCGAGATCAACATCGGCGCGGGCGGCACTTTGCTCGATCCACTCTTGACCACGCTCGATCGCACCGACTTGAGCGTTGACGGATCGGCCACGGTCGCCACCGCCCAGATCACGTCGATCGCCGGCAGTCAGGTCTTCGCCAGCGACGGGGCCGTGATTGCCTTCCCCCTCGTGACCGCTCTCTCGACCTTGAGCGGCGTCAACTTGACGATCCAGGCCAGCGGCACTAGCGGTCCCAATGGGACCGGAACTCCCAGCGAGGTCGACCTCTCGCACGTCACGACCCTGACCGGCACCAGCAACAACGTGATCTTCTTCAACGCCTATTCCGGCGGCGAGCTCAACTTGAGCCACCTGGCCTCCAACCCCTCCGGTCGCAACTTTTTCCAGGTCAGCGGTACCGGCAGCGTGCTCGACCTCTCGTCTCTGGCTACCGTCGTGTCGGACCAGGGCAACGATTCCCAGATCAACATCGGCGCAGGCGGCACTCTGCTCGATCCGCTCCTGACGACGCTTGATCGCACCGACCTGAGCGTGGACGGATCGGCCACGGTCGCCACCGCGCAGATCACGTCGATCGCCGGCAGTCAGGTCTTCGCCAGCGATGGCGCCGTGATCGCCTTCCCCCTCGTGACCGCTCTGGCGACCTTGAGCGGCGTCAACCTGACGATCCAGGCCAGCGGCACCAGCGGTCCCAATGGGACCGGAACTCCCAGCGAGGTCGACCTCTCGCACGTCACGACCCTGACCGGCACCAGCAACAACGTGATCTTCTTCAATGCCTACTCCGGCGGCGAGCTCAACTTGAGCCACCTGGCCTCCAACCCCTCCGGTCGCAACTTTTTCCAGGTCAGCGGTACCGGCAGCGTGCTCGACCTCTCGTCTCTGGCTACGGTCGTGTCGGACCAGGGCAACGATTCCCAGATCAACATCGGCGCAGGCGGCACTTTGCTCGATCCACTCTTGACAACGCTGGATCGCACTGACTTGAGCGTTGATGGATCCGCCACGGTCGCCACAGCGCAGATCACGTCGATCGCCGGCAGTCAGGTCTTCGCCAGCGACGGGGCCGTGATTGCCTTCCCCCTCGTGACCGCTCTCTCGACCTTGAGCGGCGTCAACTTGACGATCCAGGCCAGCGGCACCAGCGGTCCCAATGGGACCGGAACTCCCAGCGAGGTCGACCTCTCGCACGTCACGACCCTGACCGGCACCAGCAACAACGTGATCTTCTGCAATGCCTACTCCGGCGGCGAGCTCAACTTGAGCCACCTGGCCTCCAACCCTTCCGGTCGCAACTTCTTCCAGGTCAGCGGAACCGGAAGCGTGCTTGACCTCTCGGCATTGCCCGCGATCGTCTCCGACCAGAGTAACAACTCCCTGCTCAGCGTGACCTCCGGTGGCACCGTGGTCGCGCCGCTTTTGACCACCCTCACGCGCACCGACCTCACGATCGACGCGACCGCGACGATTCCCACAGGGCAATTCACCTCGTACACCGGCGCCACGATCACGGTCAACAGCGGCACACCCGACTTCTCCGGCCTGACCTCGATCAGTGGCGACGACGTCTACGCCAGCGGCGGCGCTGTTGTCGCCTTTCCAAACGTGACCACCCTGTCAACCCCCACCAGCTATGAGGGAACTATCCAGGCCAGCGGTACCAGCGGGTCGGGTGGGACTGGAACCCCCACCGAGGTCGACCTCTCGCACCTGACCACACTGACTGGCACAACCAACGACGTCTACTTCTTCAACGCCTACTCCGGCGGTGAGATCGACCTCAGCCACCTGACGTCAAACCCATCCGGCCGCAACTTCTTTCAAGTCAGCGGTACCGGCAGCGTCCTTGATCTCTCGGCCCTGCCCGCGATCCTCTCTGACCAGAGCAACAACTCCCTGCTGAGCGTGACCTCCGGCGGCACCGTGCTCGCTCCACTTTTGACCACACTCACGCGCACCGACCTGACAATCGACGGTACCGCGACCATTCCCACACGACAATTCACCTCGTACACGGGCGCCACGATCACCGTCAACAGCGGCACACCCGACTTCTCCGGCCTCACCTCGATCAGTGGCGACGACGTCTACGCGAATGGCGGCGCCGTGGTTGCCTTTCCCAACGTGACCGTCCTGTCGACTCCCACCGGCTACGAAGGTACGATCCAGGCGAGCGGCACCAGCGGGTCGAGTGGCACGGGAACCCCCAGCGAGATCGACCTCTCGCACGTGACCACACTCACGGGCACGACCAACTTCGTCTACTTCTTCAACGCCTACTCCGGCGGAGAGATCGACCTCAGTCGCCTGACCTCAAACCCATCCGGCCGGAACTTCTTTCAGGTCAGCGGTACCGGCAGCGTGCTCGACCTCTCGGCACTGCCCGCAATCCTCTCCGACCAGAGCAACAACTCCCTGCTCAGCGTCACGTCTGGGGGCACCGTGGTCGCTCCGCTTTTGACCACGCTCACGCGCACCGACCTGACGATCGACGCGACCGCGACGATTCCCACAGGGCAATTCACCTCGTTCACGGGCGCCACCATCACCGTCAACAGCGGCACACCGAACTTCACCGGCCTCACCTCGATCAGTGGCGACGACGTCTACGCGAATGGCGGCGCCGTGGTTGCCTTTCCAAATGTGACCTCTCTTTCAACCCCCACGAGCTATGAGGGAACTATCCAGGCCAGCGGCACCAGTGGGTCGGGCGGAACCGCAACCCCCAGCGAGGTCGACCTCTCGCACGTGACCACGCTCACGGGCACGACCAACTTCGTCTACTTCTTCAACGCATACTCCGGCGGAGAGATCGACCTCAACCACCTGACCTCGAACCCATCCGGCCGCAACTTCTTTCAAGTCAGCGGTACCGGCAGCGTGCTCGACCTCTCGTCTCTGCCCGCGATCCTCTCCGACCAGGCCAACAACTCCCTGCTCAGCGCCGATTCTTCTGGCGAGATCTTGCTCAACAGCGGAACGGTCACTCTCTCCCGGGTTGACGTGACTGTCACGAACGGCGGCACGATCACCGGCGGCACCTTACGATTATCCGGCGGCACTCTATCGGGCACCAGTTCCATCAATGCCAGCGTGACGAGCGCCGGCACGACGAGTCCAGGCAGCAATGGAATCGGCGTTCTGACGATCGACGGCAGCTTCACGCAGTACGGCGCGGGCGCGCTCGATATCCAGGTCGGTGGAACCACGGCTGGTACAGAGTACGATCAGCTCGCCGTCACCGGAGCCGTTCAACTCGGCGGCACGATCGCCATTTCGCTGGCCAATGGCTTCACGCCGCAAGTCGGCAACCAGTTCTCGGTCATCACGTATCGGTCGCAATCCGGTGAGTTTTCGACTTACGGCGGCCTGGCCTACGCAGCCGGAGACACCTTCCAGACCGACTACACGGCGAGCGACTTCACGCTGGTGGCTGCGAAGGCCGACGTACGGGTCTTTCCGACCACCGGTTTGTTCACCAGCAAGGCGGGCGATTATACGAGCTTCACCGTCGTGCTCGCGACTCAGCCCACCGCGAACGTCACGCTCAATCTCAGCTCGAGCAATACCTCCGAAGGAACCGTCTCGCCGGCAAGCTTGACGTTCACGACGGCCGACTGGAACGTGGCGCAGACGGTCACGGTGACCGGTGTCAACGACCAGCAATCCGGTAGTACTCCGTACCAGGTCAACTTCGCTCCGGCGGTGAGCAGCGACACCAATTACAGCGGGCTGACGCCGGTGAGCGTCTCACTCACCAACCTCCCGAATGAAGTGCTGAATATCGCCGCGGCCAACCTGGCGGTCAGTCCTTCGACCGGGCTGAATCAAGGGTCAACGCTCGCCATCACCTGGAACGACTCGAACACGGGTAATGTTCCCGCGGCCGCGTCATGGAACGATCAGGTCGTCATCACCAATACGACGAAGGGTGATACGCTCTTGACCGCGCTTGTTCCCGTCGATCCTGACGTTGTCGGCGTTCTCGATCCCGGCGCCTTTCTGGCCCAGCAGTATTCGTTCACTTTGCCCGAGGGCGCCGACGGCGTGGGGAACTTGCAAGTCACGGTCACCGCGAATGTCGATCACTCGGCGTTCGAGTCCGGGACAAGCCTGACCAATGCCAACCTCCGGAGCTATTCAAACGGCGGCGACTATCCGGCTGCGCCGACGACGCTTTCCGTGGGAGGCGTCGACTTCGCTTTGATTCCGGACGGAACGACCGCCTCGAGCGTGGGGATCTTGCAAACGGGTCCCAGCGGCAGCTCGTTCGACATTCCCGTCAACATCGCCGGTGGGACCGTGCTGAGCACGCTGATCAACTCGGCGTATGGAATCGCCGGCGATACGGTGGGAACAGTCGAAGTCAAAGGGACGGGCGGGGCCGATGCCACCTTCAGCCTCGTCGAAGGGACCAACATCCGTGACCACAACAACGACGGTTATGAGAATTCGATTGCCCCCGGCACGCCCTCGGCGTCCTTCGGCAATGGACAGGTTCGCCTCGACATGCAGACGTTTACATTGCCGGCCGCGTTTGCCACGGCCCGGATCACGGATATCATCCTCACGAGCAGTGGAGGCGTCCCGCAAGGAGAGCCGTTCCTGGCCGCCGCGACGGTGACGACGTCGTCCGGCCCGGCGCAGCTCGTCCTCCTGGGCCGCGGCGTGGCGCCCGATGTGACAAACAACGCGACCACCACGGTCGTCTCGGGAAACGTCCTCCCCGGGCAGGTTTCGATCGCGCTTGACCCCGGCAGCGACTCCGGAGTCAAAGGCGACGATCTGACCAACGACATGACGCCGGCCTTCGACGTGACCGTCAACGAAGCCGGTTTGATCTCGGTTGATTTCAAAGGCGACGGCACCAGCCTCGCGACGCAGACCGTTGTTGCGGCGGGCACCTATATGTTCACGTCGCCGGATCTGGCCGACGGCACCTACACCACCAAGGTGACGTTTACTCCGAGTGGCGGCACCGCGGTCACGTCGAGCACGATGACCACGATCGACACCCTCCAGCCGCAGGTTGTTGCCGGCCTGGCCAGCGAGCAAGCCCCTGAGTTCACGAGGACGCTCACGTTCAACAAGGCGATGGATTCCAGCACGCTCAGCCCGTCGACGATCACGCTCCTGGCGCCCAATGGAGCGACCGTTCCGATCTCCTCGATTATCGGCTCGGGCACAACGTATGTCCTCAATTTCAGCCCGCTCCCGATCTATCTCCCTGGCGTCTACACCGTCGACATCGGGTCCGGTGTGACCGATCGCGCGGGAAACAAGGTGGCTGCGCCCAGAGCGACGCGTTCAATCTCCTGCCTGACGTGACGGGGCCGACGGTGGTCGATTTCGAGCCCTCGGCTCCGACCAATCAGAACGTGTCGAGCTTCACGGTGAAGTTCGATGAGCCGATCCAGGAGAGCACGTTCACGCCGTCGCAGGTGACGATCACCGGACCGAACGGGCCGGTCGACATGTCCCAGGCGGTGGTGACCGCGCTCGACCAAGAGCAGGAGACCTTTCAGGTCTCGTTCCCGACGCAATCCGCGGATGGCCAGTACGCCGTCAGCGTCGGCCCGGACATCACGGATCTGTCCGGCAACGCGATGTCGATCGTCGAGGTGACCGACGAGCAGTTCCTGACCCAGCCGAGCGACTGGACGTTCAACGGCAGTTCGACGTATCTGCCGCCGGGTTCGGTGAGCTGGACGAGTAACGGCGTGATCCGACTGACCTCCGCCAGCGGATATGAGACTGGCTCTTCGTTCTTTGGCCAGGCGCAGCCGGCAGACCCATTCGTCGTCAGCTTTGACTTCAACATCCACGACGGGGGCGGCCTGGGCGGCGGCGCCGACGGCATGACCTTCGTCGTCGCACAGGAGCCCAACCAGGGCTCGACCGGCGGCGGCCTCGGTTATTCGGGATATCCCGGCACCTCGTTCGCCGTCGAGTACGACACCTATAACAACGGCGGCGAAGACCCCGATAACAGCCATGTCGGCATCGACTACAACGGAGTGTTGTACCCGATCACCGCGCACGTCGACCCGCTTCTGGGCGGAGGAAGCACATTCCACACGATCATCCGCTTCGATGGAAAAAGCCTGCTAGCCGTTCAAGTGCAATCGCCCGACGGCCATATCACGACGCTCTCGTACAACCTCCCCGCAGCCGCGATCCCGAGCGAGTACACGTTTGGCTTCACGGCCTCGACCGGCGCGGGGTACGAGGACGCCGACATTTCCAACGTGGCCGTCTACCTGCTTCCCAATGGTGGATCGGGAGGTGCGTACACAACGACCTTTACCATCGACAAGACGCCGCCAACGGTTGTTGGGTCGACACCGACGGGGGTCGTGAACGCGCCGGTTAGCCAGGTCGACGTCACGTTTAATAAATTGATGAATATCAGCACACTCAATTCGTCAAACATCACGCTAACGGGCCCGAGCGGGAATATACCGCTCGGCCAGCCCTACCTGGTCTCCGGAACGACTTACGCCATTCCCTTTGCTCTTGAGCGCGCCAACGGCACCTATCAGCTCAATGTGGGCGCGGCGGTTCAAGATCTTGCGGGCGGAGACCTTGGCGGCAGCGGCTATCAGGCTTCGTACACGGTATCACTGCCCGATCTGGTGACCAGCGCCGTCAATCCGTCTTCGAGCTCGGCCAGCCTCGGTGATACGCTCAACGTCGGTTGGACCGTCACGAATAGCGGGACGGCGCCTGCCGTCGGGCCGTGGACCGATAATGTCTACCTGTCGACAACGCCCACGCTCGGGGCAGCGCCCATTTACCTGGGCTCGTTCGCCGCCGAGACTGGCGGCGCGCTCGCCGCTGGCGGCAGCTACACCGGCCAGGCCACCGTGCAGATTCCCTTCAGCTCGTCGCTGATGGCGGGAACCTATTACCTCGTGGTGCTCACCGATGCCGGCGGCGTCGTTAACGAGTCGGTCCTGACGACCCAGCAGAGCAGTGCCGCGATCACGCTGGCTGTACCACCGCCGCCAGATTTGACCGCATCGGGCGTGAGCACGTCATCGACGTCCGCTCAGCCTGGACAGTCGGAGACGGTGACCTGGAGCGTCGAGAACGTGGGCGGCTCGCCGGCGACCGGATCGTGGACCGACGATGTGTATCTGGCGCCCAATGGCACGCTCACAGGCGCCACGCTGCTCGGCTCGGTGAGCCAGACCAGCGGATTGGCGGCGGGGGGCTCGTATGCCGGCACACTGACCAGGACGCTGCCGGCGAGCCTTGCCGACGGCACTTACCAGGTGATCGTCATCACCGACGCCGGCGCTGCCGTCGTCACCGACCCCAACCGAGCCAACAACGAGAGCACCGCTTCACAACCGCTCACCTTCGGGCATGTCGATCTCGTGCCGTCGATCGCGAGTGCACCGACGTCGGCAACGTCGGGGACCTCGGTCACGGTCGACTGGTCCACGACCAACATGGGGACCGCTTCCACGTTGAGCGGCTGGGTCGATCGAGCCTACCTCTCGACCACGAGCCAGGTGACGGCAACCTCGCTGCTTTTGGGCGCGATCACGCAATCCGGGCCACTCACCCCCGGCCAGAGCACGACGGGAGAGGCGACCGAGACCATCCCCCTTGGTGACGGCGGGACCTATCAGATCATCGTCGTCGCCGACGCGACCAGCCAGCTCATCGAGCCGGGCGGTGTGTCAAATTCCACGACCCAGGGAATCAGCATCGCACTGGCCCCGTATGCCGATCTCGCCGTCAGCAACGTGGTTGCTCCCGCGCAGACGATCGGAGACCCCGCGTACCCGGTGATTTCATGGACCGTGACCAACGTCGGCACCGGCGCGGGACAGACGAGCTCGTGGACCGATGCGGTCATCGCATCGCCGAGCAACAACGATGCCGACCCCAACGCCGTCACGCTTGCCGACTACATGCATACCGGCGGGCTAGCCGTGGGTGCGAGCTACACGCAAACGCAGACGGTGCAGATGCCGGCGGGATTCACCGGGCGATATCACCTGTTCGTGGAGACCGACTCGGGCGACGCGGTTTTCGAGAACGGCTCGAAGGCCAACAACGTCGGCGAGGCGCCCAACAACTTCGACGTGATGCCGATCCCTTACGCGGATCTGGTCGTCTCGTCGATCGTGGTGCCCCAACCCGCCGGCAGCGGCTTGCCTCTGAACGTGACCTGGACGATCACCAACCAGGGAATCGGCCTGACGAACACCCCGAGCTGGAGCGACGACCTGGCGCTGGCCAGCGACCCGGCCGGCAAGAACATCATCCAGGACTACGGACTGTTCAATCATCTGGGCCCCGTCGGCCCCGGCGGCAGCTACGTGCGAACGGCCCAGGTCACGCTGCCGGAAGGGTTGAACGGCACGTATTACTTCGTCGTCACCGCGGCCGCCAAGAACGGGCCGTTCGAGTTCATCTACGGCGACGGCACCGACAACATCTCGGTCTCGGCGCCCTTCACGATCAATCTCACTCCGCCGCCGGACCTCACCGTCACGAGCGTGAGTGCCCCGACTACCGGAGAAGAGGGCAGCACGATTCAGGTCGGCTGGACGGTGCAGAACGTCGGGCCGGGCCAGGCGAGCGGCTCGTGGCAAGACGAGGTCGTGATCCAGCAGGCCGGCCAGCCCAGTTCCCAGTTCCTGATCCTGGGCACCTTCACCAACTTCAGCGCCGTCGATCCCGGCAAGCAGTATACCCGCACCGAAGCAGTCAATCTCCCACTTCACATCAGCGGTTTGTACAACGTCGAGGTCATCGCCAACTACGACGGCGAGCTGTTCGAGAATGGGGCCACCGCCAACAACACCGGCATCGCGCCCCAGCCGATCACCGTGACGGTGACTCCACGGCCGGATCTCCAGGTCGCCGCCATCGACATACCGTCGACGGTGAACGCCGGCGGAACGTTCTCGGTCACCTACACCGTCATCAACCAGGGGAGCGCCCCGACAACGGTGAACTGGGATGACAAGATCTACCTCTCGCTGACGCCCCAGGTGGAGGACGACTCGATCCTGATCCAGGATCTTCCCAACCAGTCGGCGCTCGATCCCGGCGATGAGTACCAGGCGACGACCGTCCCGGTGACGGTGCCGGATCGCTATGCCGGCCAGGTCTACGTGATCGTCGACGTCGATGCCAACCATGTGGTCGACCAGTGGCCTAATGGCACGCACGACCTCGAATACCAGCCGGTCTACGTGAACCCGATTCCGCTGCCCGATCTGGTCATGAGCAACGTTGTTGCACCCACCCAGGTGATCGCGGGCACGACGTTCAACGTCAGCTTCACGGTGACCAACCTGGGCTCGGGCCCGACCCTGGAGGATGAATGGACCGACTCGGTCTGGCTGGCCCTCGACAAGACCCGGCCGATTCCGGCGAAGGGCGATATCCTCTTGACCGAGGCCACGCACACGGGCGCTCTGGCGCTCGACGCGGGCTACGACGAGACCCTCTCCGTCACCTTGCCGGTCAATCTCCAACCCGGCACGTATTACGTCACACCGTGGACCGACCTGTATTCGACCGTGCTTCAGAACACGCTGGCGGTGAACGTCAATCCGGATGACCCCAACAACTTCCAGAGCGACAACTACAAGGCGCGGCAGATCGACATCCTCGCGCCCTTGCCGGACCTGGTTGTCACGACGGTGACGGCACCGGCCACGGCCACGGGGGGTGTTGACAACTTCACGGTCAACTGGACGGTCGAGAACACCGGCAACGGCGTCGCCCAGCCGACCGGATGGATCGACACGGTCTACCTGACCAACGATCCGACGGACCCGCTGAACCAGAACGCCATCACGATGACGCTGGGATCGGTCACGCACAATACGGTGCTCAACGTCGACGCCAGCTATAACGCCAGCCTCACCGTCGAGCTGTCGCCCTCGGCGGTGGGCCACTACATCGTCGTCTACACCGACGCGCCGCAGCCAAATATCACCACACCTTACAACGTCGTCGAGGAGGTCTCCGAGACCAACAACCTGAAGGCGGTTTCCTCAATCGTGACACCGGTGCCCGCCGATCTGGTGATCACGAATGTGTCGATTCCGACGGTGAACTACTCGGGCGAAAAGATGACGTTCACCTACACGGTCGAGAATCAGGGACCAGACCCCGTCTGGGGTGGCACGGCCTACTGGACCGATTTCATCTGGGTCTCTCCCGAGCCGACTTTCAACCGATTCGACGCGTCGTTCCTGGGTCAGACGACCCACGCCCAGACCACGCCTCTAGAGCCGGGACAGAGCTATACGATCAACTACACCGTCACGCTGCCGCCGGGCACGAGCGGTCCGTATTACCTCTACATCGACCTGGATGCGCACAACGACCTGCCTCCCAACATATATATCTACCAGGCGCGCCTGGAGATGACGGACTGGTGGCCGGCCGATACGGGCGACAATTCCTACTGGCTGAGCCAGTTCAACCACTGGGCATTCGAGGACCCCAACAACAACCGGCTCGCCACGCCGTTCAACATCATCTATCGCGAGCCCGACCTCACGGTGACGAACATCACCGTGCCGGCCAACGTGATCTCGGGCTCGACCGTGCCGATCACTTACACCGTGACCAACCGAGGCACGCGCGCCACGCGCACGGCAAGCTGGACGGATCGCATCTTCCTGTCGCAGGACCCATCGCTCGACATCTACGACACGGTGCTGGGCCAGACGGGCTACGGGCAGGTGCTCGCTGCCGGAGCATCGTACACCGAGACACTCAACGTGCGCATTCCCGACGGCATCCAGGGAGATTTCGACATCATCGTCTATGCCGATTCCGATGCACAGACCGACTTTTCCGTGACGAGCGACATCGGATTTGGATTGTACGGCGTGAAAATCGGCGTGCCCGATGAGCTCAATCCGTATGACCTGGCCTCGGTGGCCAGCCGCAGCCTGGGGCGGGGCAACGTGCCGCAATACGAAGACGAAGCGGACAAGATCTCGTCCGTACCGCTGCCCATCACGCTGGCGCCCGCGCCCCACCTCCAGGTGACGGCGATCAGCTCCGACGCCAATGCGGGCCACGTCTTCCAGGGGCAGACGCTCGACGTCACCTACACGGTCACCAACACGGGCGCCGCCACTCCCCCGACCATGCCCATGTGGGATGACCTGATCTACTTCTCGGCCGACACCAACCTTGATTTGAAAGCCGATACCTACCTCGGGATGGTCGAGCACATGCACGGCCTGGGCGCCGGCGCCAGCTATACCATAACGACCCAGGTCCAGGTGCCTGTGAACCTGAGCGGTCCGTATTACCTGTTCGTCATCACCAATCCGCCGGTTGACAGTCCCATCGGCATGGTGTTCGAGGGGGGCGGCGCCAACCAGGTCAACAGCCTGTACCTGGCCCCGCCCCTGGTGATCGACCCGCCGCCGGCGAGCCAGCTTGTGGTCTCGGGCATCACGCTGCCCGACCCGGCGACGGTGAAATCCGGCGACCCCTTCAGCGTGGGCTGGACGGTGACGGACGAGAGCACGACCAATCCCGCGCCGGGAAGCTGGTCGGATGCGGTCTATATCGGCATGGGGACGTCGTGGAGCATCGCCGACGTTTACCTGGGAACGGTCGCTCACACCGGCACGCTGGCGCCCGGCGATAGCTACACCGGCACGCTCGCGGCCGTGATGCCGTCGCTCACGCCGGGGCAGTACCACATCTTCGTGCGCACCGATATCTTCGACCAGCTCTCCCTGCCCGCGGGCGTGCCCGAGTCGAGCAAGACGACCGCCTCGGCCGATCTGCTCACCGTGGCCGTCGACAGCCTGACTCTGGGTGTGCCCTATGCGACGACGCTCTCGAGCGGCCAGGAGCGGCTGCTTCAGGTGACCGTGCCCCAGGGAGCCACGCTCGAGGTGACCCTGAGCTCGAACGCTTCCGGCGCAACCAACGAGGTCTACTTGAAGCAGGGGTCCGCGCCGACGCAGTCGGTGTACGACGCCGCATACCAGGGGGGGCTGTCGCCGAATCAGACCGCCGTCATCCCGTCGACGATCCCGGGCGTTTATTACATCTTGATCGAAGGGAACTCGGAGCCGGCCGACGACTCGCCCGTTTCGGTACTGGCGGCACTGCTTCCCCTGTCGATCACGAACGTGCAGATCGATCAGGGGGGAGACAGCGCTTACGTGACCACGACGATCAGCGGCGCCCAGTTCCAGTCCAATGCCATCGTCAAGCTGGTCATGCCGGGCTTTGCCGAGTACCAGCCACTCATCACGAATTTCGTGAACAGCACCGAGATCCTTGCCGAGTTCGACCTCACGGGCGCCCCGTTCGGCTTGTACGACGTTCAGGTCACCAACCCCGATGGTCAGCAGGCGATCGCGCCGTATCGCTTCGAGATCGAACAGACGGTCCAGCCCGATGTGACGATCGGCGTGGGCGGGCCTCGTTTCATTCTCGCGGGCGATACAGGTACCTACAGCGTGGCGCTCCAGAACCTCGGGAATATCAACGCGCCTTATGTCGAGTTCAACGTCGGCATCCCCCAGTTGAGTAATGCGTTCCCAACCGACCTGAGCAACCCGAACATCGCCGATCCGGTCAACGTCAACCTGTTCGACCTCCCCTACGTCGAGCTCAACACCAACTTGTCGGGCGCCGCCGGACTCGAGCCTGGACGCCCAGGTGCCGTATGCCACGCTCCAGTCACAGGCAGACACGGCCGCCAGTAACGGTCATATTCAGATCCCGGGCTACCTGTTCAACGAGGCCGCCGGGGGCTTTACCGGGTTCACCTTCGACGTCACGACGTATCCTGGTCTGGCGGCCTTGAACGATCGCAGCTTCGACGCGCTCAAGGCCGAGCTCTACGCGGCATTTCCAGCTTATGCCCGGGAGGGAATCCTCGACAACGGGCCGCAGGGTCTCGATCAGATCTCGCCCGGTCTCTACCAGATCTACGAAGAGTTCGGCGCAGTCCCCTCGTTATTCCAGATCCCATTTATACCGTTCCAGTTCGACATCAACGCGTCGGCGACGACGCTCACGCGCGCCGAGTTCGTGGCGCAATCGATCTCACAGGCCGACGAGCTGCGAACCGCCATCCTGGCCGACAGCACCGCCCCGACGGCGCTGGAGAACCTGGCCGCCAGCCAGACGGCGTGGGAAGACCTCTACCTGGCCGGCCTCGAACAGGCGGGCGAGCTCTTGCCCGACGGCACCACGCCGCCGATCAGCCAGAACCCGCTGATCATGAGCCTGATGGCCACCCTGGCGACCGGTGTGCTGGCCGGTCCGGCCGGCAGCGGCATCATCTCCAGCGGCAACGTGTCCCAGTTCTTCAGCGAGCTGCTCACGTGGTACGGCAACAACACCGACGAGATCGCCCCGGCATCCATGTACAACGACCACGACAATCCCATTGCCAACTTGCTCCCATTCAGCCAGTTCAACCTGAACGCGACGCTGCCGACCAGCTTTGAAGACTTCAATGTTTATGTGCCATGGGTGGGATGGGGTGATCGTGCCGATCTGCCGCCGTCGTTCCAGATCAACAGCGTGCAGGAGGTCAACGGTCAGCCGGTGATACCGCTGGATCTCAGCCAGTACGTCGACAACCAGGGGCAGGACGCCGGGCTGGCGTCGATGACCGGGCCGTTCACCTCGGAAGACAACGGTTACATCCCCAATGGCCAGGCGCTGCCGTTCACCGTCAACTTCCAGAACGACCCCGAGGCCACGACCTCGCCCGGCGAGATCCGCATCACCACCCAGCTCGACCCCAGCCTCGACCCGCGCACGTTCCGCCTCGGAGACATCCAGATCGGTGACATCGACATCCAGATCCCCAGCAATCTGGGGTTGTTCCAGGGAGATTTCGACTTCACCTCGAGCAACGGATTTATCGTGCGGGTGAGCGCCGGCGTTGACCTTCAGTCGGGCACGGCGACCTGGCTGATCGAGGCGATCAACCCGGTGACCGGGCTGGTGATCACCAATCCCGCCGACGGACTCTTGCCCCCCAACAACGCCGAAGGCGCCGGCGCCGGGTTCGTCACCTACACGATCGAGCCTTATGCCACGGCGGCAACGGGCACCCAGATCAGTGCGACGGCAACCGTGCTGTTCAATACCGCGGCGCCGCAGACGACCGCGGCGCTCACATACACGCTTGATTCTGTGGCACCGACAACCCAGTTAAGCGTTTCCCAGGTCGGCTCAAGCCCCAATTATCAGGTGACCTGGAACAGCACCGACGATGCGGGCGGCTCGGGCGTCGCCTACGTGACGCTGTATGTTTCCGAGGATGGCGGCGCCTATCAGATCTGGCAGGACCAGGTGGCGATGGCCTCCGGCACCATGATCTATCAGGGCCAGGCCGGGCACTCGTATCAGTTCCTGGCGCTGGCGACCGACGTGGCCGGTAATCACGAGCTGCCTCCCGCAGGGACCAACGCGCCGCAGGATACGACGACGGTGAACCTGGGCGCCTTGCCCACGGTTCCAAATACGACTCCGCCCAACTTCGGCATTCCGCCGGCGCCCACGGTTCAGCCCTCGACCAATCCGTTGTTCACGCAAGCGCAACAAGGGGTGCCGGCCGCACCGCCGGCGAGCAACCCGTCGGAATTCATGACGGTGCTCGAGCCATTTCAGGCCCAGTCGTTTGCCACGGGTTTCGACCAGAGCGACGGCATCCTCGGGCCGATGGCGCTGGCCCAGGAGCCCGACGGCAGCTTCCTGGTCAGCGGTGGGGAATCGCGGAACGAGCTGTTCCACGTTCCGGAGAACGGCGGCGCGGTCACCACGCCGCTCGCCACGCTGCCATACCAGATCTTTGCTCTGGCGTTCGATGGCCAGGGTCATCTCTGGGCGGCCACCGGCGGCGGACCGCTGTTGCAGCTCGACCCGAGCACCGGCGCCATCGTCAACCAGTTTGGCGAAGGCATCACGCTGGCCCTGGCCGTCGACCCCAAGACCGACCAGATCTTTGTCGCCACCAACAAAGGGGTCGCGACCTTCGACCCGGCGACCGGCACGTTCACGCAGTTTAGCCGCGACCAGAACCTGCGCGTCTCGAGCCTGGCTTTTGATTCAAGCGGCAACCTCTGGGCGGTCACCTGGCCCGATGCTCGCCAGGTCGTCGAGTTCAACGACGTGGCCCGTGCCCAGGTCATGCTGACCTTCGATTCCGACATTCAGTCGATCGCCTTCGGCCAGCAGGGAACCTATCTCGACAACTTGCTGTTCGTCTCGCACGACGACGCGCCCAATACTCCCGAAGGCACGGTCGCGCCGACGCCGACCGAATTGACGATGGTCGACGTCACGACGCTCGAGCAAGTAGCCGTGGCGCAGGGGGGTACCCGAGGCTTCGCGGTCCTGGCCACCTCCGACGGCCGGCTCTTGATCAGCCAGTCGCACGAAGTGGACGTCCTCGAGCCAGTCGTGCCGCCGAACGTGGTGGCCGTCAACCCGCCGCCCAACAGCATCGCGGCGCTCCCGCTGGCGTTCGTCGACGTGACCTTCGACCAGGACATGTTTGCCGGAGCCGCCACCGACATTTCCTCGGTGACCGACCCGGCCAACTTTACCCTGTCCGGCCAGTCCACCGGCAGCGCGACCATCGAGACTGTCCATTACAATCCCACCACCAGGACGGCCCTTCTGGTGATCTCGGGCCTGGTTGCCGACTCGTACACACTCACGGTCAGCGACTCGATCCAGAGCGCGAGCGGGCTCGGACTGCTGGTGCCGTATGTGACGCACTTCACGACCGTCAGCGATCTCTCCCCCTATGTCTCACTGACCTTCACGACCACGCGATCGGACCGGAACACCGGGACGGTGTCGTTCGACGTGACGATCCAGAACACCAGCCAGTTCGATCTGCTGGCCCCGCTGCTCCTCATCCTCGACCCAGAGCCGGGCTTCACCGGCACGCCGCAGAACGCTGCGCAATCTTCCAGCGGAAGCTGGCTGATCAGCCTGAACAGCTCGGTCCCCGGCGGCGTCGAGCTGATGCCGGGCCAGAGCACGACCGGCACAACCGTGACGGTGAATGACCCGAGCGGCCAGGCGATCGCCTACACGACCGAGGTCTCGGGCCAGCCCCCCGGAGCCAGCGCGCCCGTGTTTGACAGCACGCCGGTGGCCAGCGCGACGGCGGGCGACGTTTACACGTACCAGGCCCAGGCGCACGACCCGGACGGCTCGACCCCCGGCTTTGTGCTGGGCGACGCCCCGCCCGGCATGACCGTTGATCCAGTCACGGGACTCGTGACCTGGAAGACGCCGAGCTTGAGCCCTGCCACGGTGACGGTCGACCTCTTTGCGTACGATCCCAGCGGCAGCTACTTGATCCAGCATTTCTCGATTCAAGTCGCCGGCGGCAGCCTGCCGCCGGTGATTGGCCCGCTTCCTGCGCAGGTTTCTGGCAAGGAGGGCCAGCCGCTCGTGATCCCGGTGACCGCCACCGACCCCGGCGGCCGGCCGCTCATCTACTGGGCCGCCGGCCTGCCCGGCGGGGCCACGTTCGACCCGGCCACGCACACGTTTCTGTGGGAGCCTGCCTACGGCCAGGCGGGCTCATATAACAACGTGACGTTTTACGTCAACGACGGGGTGAGCACCGTCAGCTCGAGCATCTCGCTCTTGATCGCACCCAGCCCGCCGCCGCCCACTCTCGCGGCCGTGCCCGACCAGACCGTGCGCGAGGGAGACCACCTTCGGTTTACCCTGGACGGGAGCGATTCCGACGGCGGACCGCTCACGTATTCGAGCGCAGATCTGCCCGGAAACGCCACGCTCGACCCCAACACCGGCATCTTCGACTGGCCGATCGGCTATGACCAGGCAGGCACCTTGACCGTGCCGTTCACCGTCACGAGCGCGGGCGGCGTCTCGACCTCCGTGATGGCCACCTACACGGTACTGGCCGCCGCTGCCGCGCCGATCTTCAGCCCACTGCAAAGCTGGCAAGTCAGCGAAGGCCAGCCGATCTCGTTCGCGGCGTTTGCCGTCGATCCCCACAACCCGGCGTTCGAGCTGCCGACGCGCCTGCCGGATGGAACGCTTTCGCCGTACCCGACCACGCAGCCGACGGTCACCTACACCGTCAGCGGGCTGCCGCCGGGAGCGACGTTCGACTCCGACACCACGCTCTTTAGCTGGACGCCGGCCGACCACCAGAACGGGACCTACAACGTCGTCTTCACGGCGACCAATGACGGCTACGGCGGGCCCCTTTCCACCAGCATCACGGTGCCGATCACGGTCTTGATCGTGAATCACGCACCCGTGGTCACTCCGATCGCCGACATCACGCTGTCGGCTGGTCAGCCGTTCGACCAGGCCGTAGAAGCCATCGACCCGGACGGCAACCCGGTGACGCTCTCCGTCGAAAACGGAATTCCCGGCTTTGCGCTGCCGAGCTTCGTCACGCTGACCGACAATGGCGGCGGCAACGGCATCCTCCACTTCAACCCACCGGCGGGCAATCGCGGCACCTACACGCTGACCTTGCTCGCGACGGACGACGGCGACGGCCTCGGGCCTGCCGGCGTGCAGACCGGCACCTATACGTTCGTGGTCACCGTCGACTCGGCGACCCAGCTCCCCGTGCTCGATTACATCGGCGACCAGGTCGCCGTGATCGGTCAGCCGTTCACGCTCGACGTGAATGCGAGCGAGAGCGACCAGGACAACCTGACGTACGCCGTCAGCGGACTTCCGGCTGCCGCGGTGCTGACGCCGGCTACCTCCTACGGAACGGCCACGCTCAACTGGACGCCGACCGCGGCCGACTCCGGTGCGCACCAGGTCACGTTCACCGTGACCGACACGGGCAATGGCACAACCACGCAGCCGTCGTCGGTGTCGACGACGGTCCGGTTCGTCGTCCGCTCAAGCGACACGGCGCCGATCTTCCCCGCGAGCGCGGCGACGGCCACGGTCGCCGAAGGGCAATTGCTGAGCCTACCGGTGACCGCCACCAAGGAAGAAGGCGACGCGCTCACGTACACCGCCACAAGCCTGCCCTTGGGCGCGAGCATCGAACCGGCCACGGGATTACTCACCTGGACTCCGGCGCCTGGCCAGGCGGGCGATTACTCGGTGCAAGTGACCGCCGGCGACGGCAGCATGAGCAGCACCGAGACGGTGAACATCACGGTCACCCACACCGATTTCGCGCCGGTGTTCGTGCCGCTCTTGCCGCAGTACAGCCGTGAAGGCACCCCGGTCCAGTTTACTGTCGTCGCCGGCGACGTGGACGGCGATCCGCTCTTGTACAACCTGGTCAACCCGCCCACCGGCGCGACTTTCAACGCGTCGACCGGGTTGTTCACATGGACCCCGGGTTATGGCCAGGCGGGTGACTACACCCTCCACTTCACGGTCGCGGATCCGTCGGGAATGAGCGCGGCACTCGACGTGGTGCTGAATGTCGCTCACGTCGTGAGGCCGCCGGTCTTGGATACGCCGAATCACCAGGCGACGCTGGGCATGCCGCTCCGCTTCTTCGTCCAGGCCACCGACCTCGACGCCAGTACGAGCCTCACTTATTCCGCCCTCAACCTGCCCGAGAGCGCTTCGTTGAACGCGCAGACCGGCGAGTTCGTGTGGACGCCCGGGCCGTCGCAGGCGGGCGATTATGTCGTCACGCTGCAAGTCTCCGATGGTCAAGCGACCTCGACAGAGAACATTCTGATCCAGGCGGCGGTGCATCCGCAGCTTCCGAGCGTGACGATCGTGCTGACTCCCAGCTTCCCGGCGATTCCGGGCCAGCGGGTGGTGATCAACGCGATCGCCAGCAGCGTGGCGCCGATCAGCGGCCTCGTGGTCATGTTCGACGGTCAGCCGCTCGCGCTCAACGCCAATGGCCAGGCCACGGTCACGGCCGGTACGCCCGGCCAGACCCTGATCACGGCCACGGCGACCGACGAGGACGGCCTGGTCGGCACGGCGACGGCTTATCTGAAAGTGCGCGACCCGAGCGACACCACGCCGCCGGCCGTCTACTTCAACAGCTCGGTCCCCTTTGCCGTGCTGTCGAGCCCCACGATGATTCAGGGCACGGTTGCCGACGGCAACCTCGATTCATGGACCCTGGCGATCGCCACACCCAATAACCCGGCGTTCACGGTGCTGGCGACCGGCAACACGCAGGTCAACGGCGGCGCACTGGGGCAGCTCAATCCGGCCGAGATGGCCAACGGTTTCTATCAGCTTCGCCTGACGGCGACCGATCTGAGCGGCCTCACGGCAACGACGACCGCCCAGATCGAGGTCCATACTGCCACAAAGCCGAGCGATGTCGTGGTGACCGACGCCGACCTGAGCGTCAGCCTGGACGGCACGACGGTCTTGATCGAGCGCACCTACGACCCGCTCAACCGCGACGGCAGCGGCGATTTCGGCGCGGCTGGAGCCTCGTGAACCGCCAGACGAATCTCCAGACGAGCGTGGCAGCGACGGGAGAAGAGGCTTACGGCGTATTCAATGCGTTCCAGGTTGGCACCGAGGTCTATCTCACGCTGCCCACTGGCCAGCGCGTGCGCTTCACGTTCGCTCCACAGAGCGTGCAGGTCGCTGGCCAGACGCTCTACCGCCCGGCCTGGCAAGCGGACAGCGGTGTAACTTACACCCTGGAGTCGACCAGTGCCCTGCTCTCCAAGGCGGGCAATGCCTATTACGATCTGGCGACCGGCCAGCCGTACAACCCCGGCAATCCGTTTTTCAGCGGGCCAAGCTATACACTCGTGGCCCCGGACCACACGCAATACCAGCTTGATGAAGAGGGAAACGTGATCGGCGAGGTCACGCCGTCGGGCGCTCAGCTCTTGATCAGTGACAGCGGCATCACGGCGGCCAACGGCCAGACGATCCAGTTCCTGCGCAACAGCCAGGGCTTGATCACAAGCATCGTCGCTCCCGACGGCCAGGTGGTGAACTATCAATATGACTCCAGTGGCAACCTGGTCTCGATGCAAAACGAGGCGACCGGCGGCTCGCAGCGCTACGGGTACTCGATCTCCTATCCCCATCTGCTCGTCGCGGCCGTGCGCTCGAACGGTAATAGCGAGCAATACACCCCCGGCACGACGACACCGGCATATATCCAGCGGGACCTGGGCGACGCCGCGCAGTTCGCGGGCACCACGATCAACAACACGCTCGCTGCCAACACGACGGATCTCTTCAGCTTCCGCCTGGATCAGACCGAGCTCGATTCCACGGCTAAGGGCGGCGTGCTCTTGCGCGTGCTCGTGCAAGGAACGGACGGCACGTTCGTTCCGGCGCCGCCGGCGATCGCCGGGTTGCAGCCACTCTCGGTGAACAGGCAAGGGACCATCGTCGTCGCCTTGTTCCAGATCAACATGCCGGGGCTCTATGTTGTTTCGGTTGCGGGTGCGACGGCCGCGACCACCGGCAAGTACGCGCTCAACGTCACGGTGGCGGGTGACATGAATGGCGACGGCAACGTCGACGGCAATGACAGTGCGCTCCTGGCCGTGGCGCTGGGCAGCACGGCCGGCAGCGCGAATTACAGCCTGGCCGCAGATATCAACGGCGACGGCAAGGTCGACCAGCAGGACACCGTGATCCTGGCCGGCGATTACGGGTTCCACGCGACGACTGCGGCGGTTCCCACCATGCCGCCGCAACGGCCGGTCTTCGATCTCGACGTCAACTCAGACACGGCTCCAATTGGCGACGGCATGACAACGGCTGGGGCGGTGACCCTGGTCGGTGAAACCGACCCCAATGTGACCGTGACGCTCGAGCCGACCGGGGCCACGACCACATCCAACCCCAACGGTTTGTTCGTTTTCTTCGGCGTGGCACTGGCCGGCGGCGCCAATGCCTTCACGGCGGTCGCGACCAACGCGGCGGGTGTGAGCAGCCAGTTCACCAAGATCATCACCCGCACGCAGCCCGGGCTCAGCCTGATTGCCCCGGTGATCTCGGCTCAACTGGCCGACGACACGGGAGTCTCGGCACTCGACAACATCACGGCGAACGACACGGTCACCGGCAGCATCACCGCGGCGAATCCGATCACCTCGTTCGAGGCGCAGCTCGATCAGTCGAGCGCATTCAATGTTCTGAGCGCGCTTTCCGGCACGACGTTCACGATCACGCCCGCGCTTCTGGCCACGTTGAACGGCGGTCCGGTAGCCGATGGCAAGCACACGCTGACGTTGATTGCCAAGGACTCCAACGGCAACGTCTCTCAGCCGGTCACGGTGAGCTTCATCCTGATCACGACGCCGCCGGCGCCGGTGACGCCACAGCTCTTGGCCTCGAGCGATACCGGGATCAGTTCGAGTGACGGCATCACGCGGGACACGACGCCGGTCTTCAAGGTGGTCGCACCGGCAAACGCGATCGTCACGCTCTATGCCAACGGCGTGCAGGTCGGCCAGGCGACGGCGAACAACGGACCCGTATTCATCACAACGACGTCGCTGGCCGCCGGCACTTACCGGATGACGGCGACTGCAGAAGACGTCGCCGGAAACGTCAGCGCGGCGGCCGCGCCGTTGACAGTCGTTATCCGCACGACGCCCCCGGCCACACCGACCTTGGGGCTCGATGCCGCTTCCCAGAGCACTCCGGGCCAGACGACCGAGACGAGCTTGCCGGTCGTGAACCTGACCGGCACGACGGATGCGGGCGCCTTTGTCGCGTTGTACCGGCAGTGGGACCCGACCACGGCGATCAGGACGACGCAGGCCGATGCGAGCGGTGATTTCACGTTCAACAACGTGGCTCTGGCGGCGGGCTCGCAGGCATTCATCGTGGTGGCGAGCGACGTCGCGGGCAACACGAGCGAGCTGACGCAGACGATCATGACGACGGCGAGTGACACCAGTGCCCCGGTGATCACGGCGGCGCTGGCTTTTGACACGGGGATTTCGAACACGGATGGCATCACCTCCCACCCGACGATCACGGGTGTGGTGGATGATCCCAGCGGGGTGATGAGCTTGTACGCCGCGATCGACGGCGGTGCGATGATGGACGTGAGCGCGTCCCTCAGCGGAGAGGGCTTCACGCTGACGGCGGCCGACCTGGCGACGTTGAACGGCGGGACGGCGGTTGCGGACGGCCCGCATACCGTGGCACTACAGGCGACGGACAGCCTGGGTCATCAATCGGCGGTGTTCGACTTATCGTTCACGCTAGAGAGCACCCGGCCGCTGCCGCCCTTGGGCGTGCAGTTGCTTGCGAGCGATCTGACCGGGACGAGCAACACGATCACCAAGGATCGCTCGCTGACGGTGCAGATGTCGGCGGCGGCGGGCGCGATTGTGACCGTGTACATGAACGGCGCGCAGATTGGCCAGCAGACGGCCACCGCGGCGACGCTGAATTTCGCGGTGCCGGGGACACTCGCGGACGGGCAGTACGTCTTCACGGCGACGGCCGGGACGGTGTCGGGGCTGGTCAGTCCGTTCTCGACGCCGCTCAACATCACGGTAGATAACACGATTCCAGCCGTTCCGTCCTTCAGCCTGGACGCCGCTGACGACGTGCGACCCTTCGGCAACAACTTGACCGATCTTCCCACGGTGCGGCTGGACGGTCAGACGGTCGCGGGGGCACTTGTCAAGCTCGTCGAAACCGGTGCCCTCACGACGGCCGATGCCTCGGGGGCGTTTTCCTTCTACCCGGTCTCGCTTCCAACCGTCGGCGCTTACAGCTTCACCGTCCAGGTGACGGACGTCGCGGGCAACACCAACAGCCTGGCGAAGACGTTCACGCGGATCAACGAATCGCCGACCATCAATCTCGTGCCCCCCAGCGCCTCGCTGACTGCCTCGGAGACGACGGCGCTCGTGGGCGACGTCGTCACGCTCACAGCGCAAGCAGCCAGCTTCGATGGTCAGCCGATCGCGAAGATGGTCTTGCTTGTCAATGGCAACCAGGTGGCGCTCAGCCCCGGGGATACCGCCACGTTGCTGTCGGCGACCCCAGGCATCTTCACGGCGACGCTCAAGGCGTTTGACGCCGAGGGGAACGAGGGGGATTCGACCGTGACCGTGCAGTTCCTCACCCCGCAGAATGGCCGCCCGGCCCCTGTCGCAAGCTTTGGCGGCAACGTCGTGACCCCCGATGTCATGCAGCCGACCCAAATCATCGGCACGGCCAACACGTCGTCGCTGCTTGGGTACACACTCGCGTACTCGCCCGAAGGTGAGAACCAGTGGACGCAGTTCGCCTCGGGGACCAGCCCCGTGATCGACGGCGTGCTCGGGACGATCGACCCCACGTTGATGGTAAACGGATACTACGATGTGAGGCTCAGCGTCGAGGACACGAGTGGCCAGGTCACGACCGCCGATCAGGTCTACCAGGTCGACGGCCAGGCGAAGGTCGGCATCTTCAACGTGAGCTTTCAGGACCTCGACGAGCAGTTGCCCGGCCTGGACCTGACGGTCACGAGGACGTACGATTCGCGGAACAAGGACATTGAGGGGGATTTCGGCTACGGTTGGTCGCTGTCGACCAGTAATGCCACGGTCACCACGTCCAGCGTGCTGGGCGACGGATTCATTCAGACTGAGACCCAGCTCGCCGCCTCGCAGCTCGATCCCTTGGGCGGCCTCGGAGGTCTCGGCGGACTTGGTGGGCTTGGCGGGCTCCCGGGCCTCGGCTTGCCGCTCGGCCTGGGGAGCCGCCCCGCCGAAATTCAGTACAGCTTTCAGAATACGCAAAACGACCTGGTAGATGTCTACCTGCCCGACGGGACGGAAGAACAGTTCATTATGGGATTCACGGGAGTCACTTACAACTTCGCGGCGCCTCCGCTGGCGACCACGACGTTGTTCTTTGTCCCTCTGGCAGGCACTAACACGACGGGCACTCTCGCAGCGATGTCCGATAACAACGTCATCGTCTCGCCGGCGCAGGTCGGCCCGGTGACCTTTATCGACCAGTCGACGGGAAAGGTCTATGACCCCACGCTGTGGAAATACACGGCCGCTGATGGCACGGTCATGATCATCAACCAGACCACCGGGCTGGAAAGCGTGACTGACACTCACGGCAACACCTTGACGTTTTCGACCGACAGTATTACCTCGTCGGCGGGCGGCTCGATCCAGTTCAAGCGCGATTCGCAGGGCCGGATCGTCTCGATCACCGACCTGGCCGGGAACAAGATCCAGTATGCGTACGACTCTGAGGGAGACTTGATCTCGACGACCGATCGCGACGGCAACGTCACCAGGTACACTTACGACACGGACCACGACCTTGAAGAGATTTACGACGCCTCGGGTCAGCGGGTCGAGCGAACCGAGTACGATGCCCAGGGCCGGATCGCCAGTGCCGTGGATGCCGAAGGAAACCAACTAACGTACACCTACAACATGGGTCAGAAGTCCGAGAGCGTGACCGACGCGCTGGGCAATACCACCACGACCGTTTACGACGACCGGGGCGACGTCATCGAGCAGATCGACGCGGATGGCAACGTCGTCGAACATACTTACAACACCCAGGGACTCAAGCTGACCGATCAAGTGGTCCTCGGCAACGGGACGACGCTGACTACTTCCTACGCCTACAGCAGCCAGGGGTTCCTCACGAATGTTCAGAGCCCCATGGGCGGCACGTTCACGAATACCTACAACGCGTTCGGCGACGTGACCAGCACGAGCAATCCCGACGGCGGGACTGTCACTAACACCTATGACCTGGCCGGAGATGAGCTCACCTCGACCGATGCTGACGGCAATGTCACATCATACACCTATTCGGCCGGCCAGATTACATCGACGACTGATGCAATGGGCAACACGACCGTCGTCAGTTACGGCGCCGGCGGGGAGCCGACCTCCGCGACCGACCCGATGGGTGTCACGACGGACTTGCAGTATGACGCCAACGGTGATCTGACGAGCACATCGCAGGTCTGGGTCAACCCCAACGACCCCTCCGACAAGAAGACCCTGACGACGCAGAACATGTACGACGCAACGGGCCAGTTGATGGAGACCATCGACCCGACCGGCCTGACGTCGACTCGGACCTACGATGCCATGGGCCACCTCATCAAGGAGGTCGACGAGCTGGGTCAAACGACGTCGTACGTCTACGACATTCGCGGCGACGTGATCGAGACGGACTACCCTAACGGAGCGATCGTGCGCACGGTCTACGATGCACTCAACCGACCGATTTATGAGACCGATCCGTATATGCCGGGCCAGACCGGCGTCCCCGTCGACGGCACTTACACCGTTTACGATGGCGACGGTCGCGCGATCAAGGTAGAGCGATTGTCAAATATCAAGATCGACATCGCCCCGGGCGTCGACGGAACGCCAGAAAGTGTCCTCGCGTCGGCGGGCTCGATCCTCGCGACGACGACGACGACCTACGACGCGGCCGGCCGCGTCATCGAGACGACCGACCCATACGGCGGCGTCACTCAATACCAGTACAACGCCAACGGGGACGAGACGGCCGTCATCGACGCGCTCGGGGACAAAACCGAGTTCACCTACGACGCCGCCAACAACAGGACGAGCATGACTGACGCGCTCGGCCGCGTCACGACCTACACGTATGACGCCAAGGGCAATCTGATCAAGACGACATATCCTGGCGGAACCTCCACCACCACGACCTACGATGCCGACGGGAACGCCGTTGCCACGACAGACCAGGAGGGACGAACGACGACGACGCAATTCAATGCCGACGGCAATGTGACGGCAGTGATCATGCCAGCCGTACCGAATCCCGAAAATGGCGGCGCGATGACACATCCGACGTATCAATATGTCTACGACGTCAACGGAAACCTCGTCGCGACCATCGACCCGCTGGGCAACACGACGACATCGACCTACGATGATCTGGGGGATCCGCTCTCGGTCACGCAGCCCGGGGGCGAGGCCGACGTCGATCAATACAACGTCTATGGCCAGGTGGTCCGCGAAGTCGACGCCGAGGGGCAAATCACGGATTATCAATACAATTCCCTGCACCAACTCGTGGAGCAGCTCGGCTATGCCAATGCCGCGGAGGAGGCGGCCGGCACGCCTCAGACAACGCTCAGTTATACCTACGACGCGATGGGGCGGCTCAGCACCGTGACGGACCCCACTCGCGGCGTGACGACCTATCAATACGACAACCTGGGCAACGTGATCTCGGTCTCCTCTCCCGAGGGGGCGATCAATCACCAGTACGACGACGTGACGGGGCGCTTGGTCGGCGTGTCCACCGCGAACACGGCCGAGACCTACGGGTACGACGCTCTGGGCCGGGTTACCTCGGTGACCGTCACCCGGCTCGACGGCGTGACGCTCCCGACCCCGCAGGTGACGACCTACACGTACAACGCCGTCGGTGATTTGACGAGCGAGACGCTCCCGAACGGCGTCACCACAACCTACAGCTACGACCTGCTTGACCGAGTGACCGAGATCACCAGTGCCGATGCCAACGGCTTGCTCGTGTCCCAGTACCAATACCAGTATGCCGCCGACGGCGCGCGGACCCACGCGATCGAGACCGAGCGGGGGACTGACGGCACGCTCGCGACGATGAGCGTGACCTGGACCTACGATGCCTTGGATCACCTTACGAGCGAGGTCTCCGTCGACATGACGGGACACAACCCGGACTGGACGTACACTACCCTCTACACCTACGACCTCGACGGTAATGTGATCGAAGCGCAGACCACAAGCGGTGGGCAGACCGTCGTCGTTCAGAACACCTACAACACCGACAACGAACTCACCAAGTCCAGCTCGAGCGATGGGGACGTGACCACGTACACGTACGACGCCAACGGGTCGGTCACCTCGGAGTCGGTCAACGGCCAGCTTGTGTTGCAATACAGCTACAACCTGTGGGAGGAAGTCCAGGCAGTAACCCGCTACGCGCAGACCGGAGGCGGCCAGGTCGAGACCGAGACGACGTCGTATGCGTATGACGAGAACGGCTTGCTGGTGCGGAGCAGCACGGCGACGAGCCTGGATGGAGGACCGTCTATTCTCGTGTCCCAGACGTACTATCTCAACGACACCGATAATCCCACTGGATACAGCCAGGTCCTCGAGGAGGTCGATCCATCCACCGGGGCAGCCCGGGAGACCTACACGTTCGGCGTCCTCGCAATCGGCCAGGTGGGAGCCAACGGCGCGAGTGCAGCGTTCTTCCTCACCGACGCCCTGGGGTCGATCCGCGCCTGACGGATTCCACCGGCAAGGTGACCGCCCAGTTCGATTACGATGCTTACGGCAACGCGCTGGGATTCGATCCGGCCACCGCGCCGACACAACTGCTCTACACCGGCCAGATGTTCGACGCCACTTCGATGACGTACAACCTCCGATCGCGGTCTTACGACCCGACGACGGGCCGGTTCACGAGCCGCGATGGCCTCCCCTCCGATGCTCCCTCTGTCTCAGACCGCTACGCCTACGCCAATGGTGACCCAACGAACGAGATCGACCCCAATGGTCAGGGGCCATTGAATCTCGGGTCCAGCACCATCGGGGCCCTCGTGTTCGGCAACGCCATTCATAAGTTGATCACGGCCGACTTCCGGATGAACTATCCGCGTACCACTGTCCCGGGACTGGTCACCTCGCAGAACGGCTGGGCCAATCTCGCCGTCAACTCGATCCTCCGGGACCTGTATGGGATCAAAGGGTCGGGATTGAAGAAGTTGCGTCCCCTGGTCACCAATCCCCTCTATAACTTTGCGGCGGGCAAGGCCCGTCCCGACCTGGTGAGGGGAGTACTCAACACGGTGTGGGAGATCAAGCCCGACAATCCATACTGGGAGGAAGAGGGATTCGATGAAGTGCTGTTCTACATCGGGCTCCTCGACCTCGGCTACCCGAGTTTCTGGGTCCCGGGGAACACGGCCGCTTATCCGGAATACCCCCGGTATCTTGACGTCATGGGCCAGGCCGTCATCGTTCGCCAGGATGAAATGGGCTTGGTCTTGTACCGCCTTCCGCTCGTGGACGCAGAGACCAACATACTGATTGCCAGCCTGATAACGACGGGCTTGCTCCTGATCGGACTCTCTTTCCTGGAAGAGTTCCTGGCGCCCATCGGGATAGCGGACGGCATCATCCTCGTCGAATCGGGCGTGGCGACCGAGGTTGCGCTGGCCACGACGACCGCGGACGCCGCCGGCACGGACTTGGTCCTGGAGGAGACGGCGGTGAGCAGCGGCGCCACGGCCGTGAGCTCAGCAACAGCCACCGCAGCCCAGGCTGACTTCGTACCGGTCGCCAATGGGATCGGGCACGTGGTGAGTGCCCTGTTCCTGTCGCAGGGAGCCGTCGCCTCGTCGGCAAACGCTGGATCCCCACCGTCCGGCGATGTGACTACCTCGCTCTCACCAACGGACCCGAGGCTCCAAGCGGCGCTTTCTGTCGCGGAGCGGTTGTGGTCGCCAGCCATCGGCGACGCGCGCACCTTCGGTATCACCATCGTGGTGCGGCCCCTCGCGTCCAACCTCATCGGCGAATCGGTGATTACCGGCTGGAACTCACGGGGCTTGCCGACCACGGGAGTGATCTACCTGTCGCCCGATGCGGACGGGCTGGGCTGGTATCTCGACCCGGGGCTCACGACCAGCAACCCGTCGCTACCGACCTCCGACCAGCTCGGCGCGAACGCAACGGGCCATGACGACCTGCTGACCGCAATCGAGCACGAGCTCGGCCACATCCTTGGCTTCGATCCCGATAACCCGGGTTACGAAAGTCACCTCCAAACGATCGGAGGTTCGGAATTCTTCGTCGGGCAGGGCTTCAGCGCCGAGGTCGCCCCGGGCGGCGAGCTCAAGCCCTTGCTTTATCCTGACGACGTCATGTCCGCGACCCTGGCCCCAGGTGTACGCAAGCTGCCCTCAGAGCTGGACCTGGATGTCATCAGCACGCTGTGGGACACGAATTTGACGCTGCCGGGCCAATCGGCCGCCGCCCCGGCGTTGAGCGCGCCCGCCGCCATCGTCGACCACGCCGTCGCCGCCCAAAGCAGCACACCCACACCAGCCAGTCCTGTCACTACCGCCAGTTCGACGAGCAAGTCGCCGGTCAAAGGCAAGAAAGCCGCTCACCAGAAGGCGCACACGGTCACGATCAAGACGAAACACCCTGAAGCGGGCGGCAGCCACAAAAAGCCCGAGCCTCGCGTGTTGATCAAACCCCACGCCAAGTCAACGGCCGCCAAGACCAGACCGACTCCCACTGGCAGTGCCGCAGTCGAGCTTTCCCGGCGCGGAGCGATCACCAACATGACTCGTCGATCGGAATTGAAGCTTCCGTAACGGTGAGCTCGCGCGGCGAGCGAATGGGTCGAGCGATGAAGAATGCAAAGGATAGCGCCTCAGCTTCGCACGGGTTGTCAATCACGTTCTTTCGACACAAGACGGCGCGGCTACTGACGATCAAGATGCAGCGAAATCGGTAATACCCTTGTCATCGGCACGACCGACCCCCTGGCGACCAGCTTACGCCGAAGTTCCGATTATTCAACCGACACTTGCTAAGCCTTGTCTGCATAAGGCAATCGGTCAAAAACTCGGCAACAGGTCCGATTATTCAACCGACATGGGTCAAGTCGTTTCCCCATTGAGGGATAGGACAAAACCAAGAGGCCTTCCGATTATTCAACCGACACGCCGTAAGCCCTGTGCCGCCAAGGAAATGCGTCGCAAAAACCGTGAATTCCGATTATTCAACCGACATGGCTTTGGCCCAGATGGCATCACGGGATGCGTCGCGGATCAAAGCCAGGTGCGTGAAATGGCCGGGCAGGACTTCACAGCGGCGGCTGCCGCCGCCCCCACTCGTCGCGTGTCGTGGCCTGATCGACCGGCCGCGTTTGGTATCGGCTCAGAGCCGCCGCGCCGCTCTTTGCTACTGTTCCCCTGGTCTACTGCTCTGGTGTTCTCGTTGTCGGCACGCAGTGCGGCGAGCCCCCGCGACACAAGATCTTGACAACACGGCAATAGGATCGTATTGGTTAAGACAGGTTCGCGACGACCGAGAGCTGCCGCCGGGGCTGTCTCTCGCGTGCGTGATGGGACTGCGCCAAGAGGAATCAGGCGATCCTCGGGCGGAGTGCCCGTCGGCGAGCTTCAAACCGTCAATTTGTCCCGAGGAGGGCTCCATCGGACCGATCGAACGTGGAATGAGGGTGAACGAGCAGATCCGCATTTCCCCCGTGCGGGTGATCAATGCCGAGGGCGCGATGCTGGGCGTCATGCCCACGAGCAAGGCTCTCGAAGCCGCTCGCGAGGCGGGTATGGACCTCGTGGAGGTCGCCCCCAATGAGCGCCCGCCTGTCTGCAAAATCATCGACTACGGCAAGTTCAAGTACACCCAGAAGAAGCGCCTCTCCAAGCAAAAGCAGCACCAGGTTCACATCAAGGAGATCCGGGTGCGCCCCAAGACCGGCGATCATGATATCGAGGTCAAGGTCAAGCGCACTCGCGAATTCCTCGAGCAAAAAGACAAGGTGCTCGTGAACGTGCTCTTCCGCGGCCGGGAACTCGCGCATATCGACGAGGGCCGCAAGGTCATGCTCGAAGTCCTGGCTGCCCTCGAAGAGGTCGGAAAGGTCGAAAAGAACCCCTCAATGGAGGGCAAGCGGATGACGGCCATTCTGGCACCTCGGGCTTGATCGTTCTCCTCGGGCGCAGTCTTCCTTCCTTGCGGCTACCGGCGGGAAATGAACGCGCGGGCCACGGTCGCGCCCACACCAGCCCCACGCGCAAGTTTTAGATGTTGCGATGTTTTGAAACTCGCCCCGAAGCGGCCTGAGCATACCAGCCCAGGGCAACGAACGAATCACGCCCGGCTGATCAAGATCAATGCCGGTCCTGACTTCGATCATTCCGTTGGGCCGCATTACACGGAAGCGCTCAAGCTCGCGGGGTGATGCGGCCCTCCACCCAGGCTGCGCCATCCGGCCGCCGCGTCCGATCTGTCCGATCCGACCGATCAGTCCGATCAGACGCGGCGGCCGGCGTGATTCTTCAGCCTAAAACCTTCCCCCTGACGTGGCCCCAGCGTTCGCGTTGCACAACCAGTGGACGAGCCTCAGGACGTTTTGATAGAGTATTGGACTCGGTTGATCAGGACATTGACAAGGAATCTGCCCCGATGCCGAAATTGAAAACCCACAAAGGGATGAAGAAACGATTCAAGGTGTCTGCCACCGGCAAGGTGAGCCACAAGCGGTGCGGCTCGTCGCACCTCATGAGCCACAAGAGCGGCAAGCGGGTGCGCCGGATGCGCAAGGCAAAGCCGCTCACCGTCTCGGCGGAAGCACGTCGGATTCGCTTCGCCCTGCTCGAGCACCAGAACGTCAATCCCCAGGACGTCGAGGCTCACAAGCTGGCGGCGCTAGCCCATAAGGCCAAAGTGGAGACGAAGTAGATCGATGCGTACAACGAATGGTCCGGCCAGAAACAAACGAAAAAAACGGATCTTCAAGAGAGCGAAAGGCTTCGTGGGCGGCCGGCGGCGGCTCTTGCGCTCGGCCAAGGAGACGTTGCTTCGAGCGGGCATGTATGCCTTTCGCGACCGCCGTACGAAGAAACGAGACTTCCGCAAGCTGTTCATCATCCGGCTGACGGCCGCCGCCGAGATGCGCGGCCTGCGGTATAGCCGCTTGATTCACGGGCTCCGGCTCGCCAAGATCGGTCTCGATCGCAAGAGCCTTTCCGAGCTGGCGATTCACGACCCCGATACCTTCGACGCGATCGTCGCCCTGGCGCAAGCCCAGCTCGACAAGCACGACGCCGAAGTTCGCACCCGCCAGCAGGCTCGGACGGCTTGATCCCGTCTCGACGTGATGAATTCCGGCAGGCAACAGCGACTCCTTCCACGATGAGCCCGACGGACGCTCTCGACTCTCTGTCCGTGGCGCTGGCCGACCTGGAGAGGCTCTTGGCCGCCGGTCTGGCTGCGTTTGAATCCGCGTCGACTCCGGCATTCGTCGAGGCGGCCCGAGTCGAATTCCTCGGGCAGAAGCAAGGCCGGCTCAAGACCGCCCAGGAGCGCATCAAAACTCTCGAGCCCGCGAGCCGCCGGGCTTACGGTCAGGAATTCAATACCGTCAAGGCCACGCTGGAAACAGCGTGGAACGGCGCGCGTGTGCGCGTCACGGAGCAGTCGACGGCAACGGCCGGCCTCGACGTCACCTTGCCGGGAGTGCGCCCCAGGCTGGGCCATCGGCATCCGTTGACTGCGACTGCGGACGAGCTGATCGACCTCTTCGGCCGGTTTGGCTTTGCCGTTGCCCGCGGGCCCGAGGTCGAAGATATCCATCACAACTTCGACGCGCTCAATATTCCGCTCAACCACCCCGCACGCGACCCGTTCGATAATTTCTACCTGGGAGCCTCCGCCGAGCCGACGGGGCAGACTGCCCCTGGTTCGACGAGCAATCTGGGAGCGGTCCCGTTGCCTCCGGCTTTGACCATGCTGCGCAGTCAGACCAGCACCGTCCAGATCCGGGTCATGGAGTCGCAGCCACCGCCGGTGCGGGTGATCGCCATCGGCCGGGTCTATCGCCCCGACACCGTCGACGCCACCCATTCGTTCATGTTCCACCAGATCGAGGGACTGATGGTCGACCGGGGCGTTACCATGGCACACCTGAAATCGGTCCTGCGGCTTTTCGCGGAGAGCTACCTCGGGGAAGACGTCAAGATCCGGTTTCGACCCTCGTTCTTCCCGTTCACCGAGCCGAGCGTTGAAGTCGATATGGTCTGGCACGGCGGCGAGCGCTGGGTTGAAATGGGGGGAGCGGGGATGGTCGATCCCAACGTCCTTCGCGCCGTGGGTTATGATCCAGAGGATGTCACCGGCTTTGCGTTCGGCCTGGGTATCGAACGCCTCTGCATGAGGCGCCATGGTATCGACGACATCCGGCTGCTCTATCAGAACGACGTCCGCTTCCTGCGCCAGTTCTGAGCGGGCAAACCGCTCTCCGGGAGTCATCGGGAAATCGTTCATTTCGCGACCTGCCCTGCGCAGGTCCCCCTCAAATGTGCTTGCAACCGGGAACGATTCGTGGTCGAATCGGGCCAGAGTGATCGCTTCGACCAGGTGGCTTCCGAAGTCGCCTTTGACCACCCGTAGACCGCGGGCCAATTACCGCTCTTTCCGCTGGCGAAGCTTTTTGTACAGAACCCATCGTCCTGTCGAAAAAGGTCCTTGTGATGGATACCGACGCGAGCCGAGTGATCGTGACGAGCAGCGGAACAAGAACGGCCGTGACCGTCCATCACCGAGACTTTCCCGAGATCCGGGCGGAGGGCGGCTCCCCCAAGGAAGCCGCTTCGCACCTGGTCAACAAGCTGGTCGCCGCTCTGGATTCCGCGCTGACTGACTGGCGTCGCGCGACGATCGACCACGCCGTGGCGGACGTGCGTTCGTTCGTCGAAGAGTAGAATCGATCGCGTGCCATTGGCTCGCGCCCTTGCCCCCCGATCTCTGAACCGGATTTACCTGAACAACAACACCCGGCGGGTCGCCCCGCATCGGTTCCAACCAAACTCTAGCGAGACACGATGCCGGTGCCCGTCACCAACGAGACCGCGGAATCCGAGGCTGGCGCCGGCAAGCTCATACGCGAGCTGGGGCCGATCGACGCGACCATGATCGTGATGGGATCGATGATCGGCTCGGGTATCTTCATCACCTCGGCCGAATCGACGCGGCTGGTGGGCGCACCGGGCTGGCTCTTGGCGGCCTGGGCGCTGGCGGGCTTGATGACCATCTCCGGCGCCTCTGCGCGGCCGAGATTGCCGCGATGATGCCCAGGGCCGGCGGCCAGTACGTCTTCTTGCGCGAATCCTATAGCCCGATGTTCGGCTTTCTGTTCGGCTGGGCCATGTTCTTGGTCGTCCAGACCGGCACCATCGCAGCGGTCGCGGTCGCCTTCGCCAAATTTCTCGGGGTGTTCTTCCCCCGCGTCGCCGCGGACTTTTACCTGGTCTCACCGATCGGGCTGGGCGGATTCGCCGTCAGCCTTTCCACCCAGCAGCTCGTCGCGATCGCATTGATTGTCGTGCTGACGGCGGTCAACATGATGGGGCTCAAGTTCGGCAAGTGGATCCAGAACTCATTCACGTTCACCAAGACGGCCGCACTGTTCGGGCTGATCGTCGTGGGTCTCTGGCTGGGAACCGACTCGCAGAGCGCCGCCTGGACGTCGTCGTGGTGGAATCCGTCGGCCAACCGGTGGAGTTCCCGAGACGCCGCTCCGGGTCTGCCTCTGGAGGGCGGGACCGCCCTGCTCTTGCTGTTGGGCCTGGCGATGATCGGCCCGCTCTTCTCGCAGTCTGCCTGGAACAACGTGACTTTTACAGGCGGCGAGATCCGTGACCCCGGCCGCACCCTGCCGCGTGCCATGATCCTGGGAACTGCCACGGTCGTTCTGCTCTACTTGCTGGCCAACGTGGCGTATGTCGTCACACTCAAGCTCGACGACATCGCGCATGCTCCCGCGGACCGGGTCGGAACCCTCGTCATGCAGGAGGCCTTGGGAGCCAGAGGTGCGGGGCTGATGGCAGCCGCGATCTTGATCTCCACGTTTGGTTGCGTGAACGGGCTGGTCCTGGCCGGAGCGCGGGTTTATTACGCGATGGCCCGCGACGGACTCTTCTTCCGCCACATCGCCACGACCAACCGCCACCACGTTCCCGCGGCGGCGCTCCTGGCGCAGGGCCTGTGGGCGACACTCCTGGTTCTTCCCGTCACGGTCACGTTCGCGCAGGGAAGCGACGTGCCGGTGTACGGCAACCTCTACAACGCCCTGCTGGAGTATGTCATTCCGGTCGACGTCACCTTCTACACCCTGATGGTGGGCGCCGTGATCATTCTCCGGTTCAAGGCCCCCGGCGTGTTCAGGCCGTACCGGACAATCGGCTACCCGATTCCGGCTCTGATCTACATGAGCGTGGCCCTGTTCCTGGTGCTCGACTTCGTGTATCTCAAGCCGCTGACCTCCGGGATCGGCCTGTCGATCGTGCTGGTGGGCATTCCCGTCTACCTGGCCTGGTCGCGGATCGGCAAGCCCGTGCTGGAACGCCGCGACGACAAGACTCCGGTGAGCGTGGAAACATGATCGTCAGTTGGAACTGGCTCACGGACTACCTCCGGCTCGACATGCCGGTGGAGGCTCTGACCGAGCGACTGGCGCTCTCGGGGTTGAATCTGGAGTCGATCGCTGACTCCGGAGGCGACATCGCGATCGACCTCGAGGTCACGAGCAACCGCCCCGACTGCCTGGGGCACCTGGGGGTTGCTCGGGAGATCGCCGCCCTTTACGAAAAAGAGCTGCGCACCCCCGACCCGCGCCCGCCGGTCAAGGGCCCGCCGGTCGAGTCGCGAGCGGCCGTCGCCGTCCTTGACGAAGCCCTGTGCCCGCGGTTCACCGCCCGAGTGGTCAAGGGAGTGAAGGTCGGCGAGAGCCCCTGGTGGCTGAAGAAGCGACTCGAGACGATCGGCGTGCGGCCGATCAGCAACATCGTCGACGTGACCAATTACGTCATGTTCGAATGCGGGCAGCCGCTCCATGCCTACGACCTGCCGAAGCTCGCCGGAGGCCAGTTGGTCGTCCGTCGCGCCCGAGCCAGCGAGACGCTCACGGCGATCAACAACCGGGTGTACGAGCTGAAGCCCGAGATGCTGGTGATCGCCGACCAAGCTCGGCCGGTCGGCCTGGCCGGGGTGATGGGGGGGGCGGAGACCGAGATCGGCCCCGGGACAACCCAGGTGCTGATCGAGGCGGCCCAGTTCGACGCGGTCTCGGTGCGGCGGACTTCCCGCGCGCTGGGGCTTTTCAGCCCATCGAGCTTTCGGTTCGAGCGGCCGCTCGATCCTGAGATGACCGAATGGGCCAGCCGCCGCTGCGCCGAGCTGATCCTGAACGTCGCCGGTGGAACGCTCCATCCGGGAGTGATCGACGTGGGCGCCGCCCGGCCGCCAAGACTGCCGATCGTGCTTCGACTGGCCCAGTTCGAGCGCATCCTCGGCATCGCGATCGATCGCGAGGTCGCGGTGCGGATCCTGGTTTCGCTGGGGCTTCTGCTGCTCTCGCAAGATCACGCGTCGCTCACGGTGCGGCCCCCCTCCTGGCGCAGCGACCTGGAGCGCGAGATCGACCTGATCGAGGAAGTCGCGCGGATTCACGGCTATCATCACATCCCCGAAAATCAGGCGGTCGCATTGACGAGTGCCCCGCGCGGCACTCGCGAGCGGGTCGAGTCAGCCGCCCGCCAGATCCTGACCGGGGCCGGCTTCGACGAGGCCGTCACCTTGAGCCTCGTCGAGGATCGCCTGGCGGCACCGGTCGCACCCGGAGCCGCTTCGGCTCCGCTGTGCGTCGACCACCCCAGCCGCAAACGGGAGAGGGCGCTGCGGCAAGGCCTCGTCCCCAGCCTGCTCGCTGCCCGCATGTATAACGAAGCCCACGGGCATTCTGACGCTTCTCTGTTCGAGATCGCCAACGTCTATGTTCCCAGGGCGGGCCAGGTGCTTCCCGACGAGCCGACGCGGCTCGCTCTGGTCTCTGGGCTCGATTTCCGGGCGATGAAGGGAGTGATTGAAGCACTCGTCGATGGCCTGCACGCCAAGGGGGCATTATCGGCGCGGCCGGCCTCGGTGTCTTTGTTTGAGGAAGGGACCGCCGGCGAGCTGCATCTGGACGGCCAGCGCCTGGGCTACCTGGGTGAGGTCGGCCAAGCGGTTCGTTCTCTTTTCGAGCTGAAGGAGAAATGCTCAGCGGCGGAGATCGAGTTCGACGTCCTATTAACTCGGGCACACCTGGTTGCCCAGTTTCGCTCGATGCCCCCCTACCCCGCGGTCGTCCGCGATCTGTCGCTGGTGGTGGTGAAAGGATTGCCGTGGGGCGATCTGTACGAGGTTGTGGTCAGGGCCGCTGGGGCGAACATCGAGGCGGTGAGTTATCTTGACACGTTCGGGGGGGAAACCTGGCTGAGAACGAACAGAGCATCCATTTCGGCATGGTGTTCCGTCACCCGGAGCGGACGTTGACCGGCGAGGAAGTCGAACGGGCCGTGAAAGCGGTTGTCCTGGCCTGTGAAGTCCGGTTCCAGGCCAGGTTGCGCCGAGGATCGGCCGCCGGGATCAGTCGGACCAGCCCAGTACACAACAGAATCGATCAGGTCAGATCAGAACAGATCAATCGGGGCGGAGGTCGGCGTGGTGAGCCCGCTCTGGCGATGGCGTTCCTGGGTGTTGGTGGCGCTCCTCGTGGGGCCGGTGCTGGCTTATGTCAGCCTCGGCATGCTCTGGCTCTGGGAGCGCGGCTGGGTAGCGTGCACGGTCGCGGCGGTGCTCTGGCTGGCTGCCGGCGGCGCGTTCTCCGTGCTGGCTGCTCGGTGGACCAAAACCGCTCGGCCGCTCTTGCCTCCCCTTGACTGGGACTCTCCGCACACGTTCTCGCCACGCGATCGGGACGCCTGGAAGCTCGTCCAAGCCGAGGCCGACCGGATCGAAAGTTTGAGCTACGATGTCCTCCTGGAGAGCGACGTCTACATCGAGACCGGGCGCAGCTTGCTCGAGCGCCTGGCCGCGCATTATCACCCTTCCAACAACGACCCGCTCGACGACGTGCCCTTGGTCGAGCTGCTCACAGCGCTTGAGCTTGCCGCCGAGGACCTCGCTGGCTTGTGCCGCCAGATCCCGGGGGGCGATATGATCGCGCTCGCGCACTGGCGCAAGGCCGTACAGGTCGCCGGGTACATCAACAAGGCCAACGACCTGTACTCGTTCGTGCTGCCGTTCTTGAACCCGGTGACCGGGCTGACACGTCTGGGAACTCGCCAGTGGGTCGTGAAGCCGGCGTGGAAGTCGATGCAGCAAAATGTGCTGCGCTGGTTCTGCCAGGCCTACGTGAACCGGCTGGGGATGCATCTGATCGAGCTGTTGAGCGGCCGGCTGGCGATCGGCGCTCGTCAGTACCGCCGCCTGACCCGCCGGCCCGGCGCCCTTGCGCCGGCGGGCCTTGACGACGACCTGAAGCCGCTCTTGATCGTGGTGGCGGGGGCCAAGGGAGCCGGTAAATCGCGTTTGATCGCGCTCTTCCAGGAAGCGTGCCAGGGCGACATGACATCGCTCAAGGCCCGCGTCGCGGCTCTCGATCTGGAGCCCACGCTGCTTGACCGCGCGAGGGACGCGCGCTGGATCGAGTCACCGGCCTATCCCCCTTCGAGTGCCGCGGAAAGCCGTCGCGACCGCGCAACGCGCACCGCCGCGGTCATGGCCGCAACCGAATGCGATTTGCTTGTCCTGGTCGTCGATGGCTGCCGGCAGGAACATGACACCGACGTTGCGTTTGCCCAGGCGTGGGACCGATGGTTCCAGGAGCATCCGCACCACGAGGTGCCGCCTGCCCTGGTTGTCGTGTCCGGCATCGATCGGCCCGAGTTTGGGGGAGGCTGGAGGACGTCTTCCGGCGGCACAACCAGCCCGGAGCTTCGCGAATCGCTCCTGCGCGCTCAGTTCGACGCACTCCGTGCGGTGCTCCCGCCAACGTTTCACACCTTCGCAGCCGCCGGACTGAGCAAGGACAGCACGCCGGCTGCCATCGACCACGTCTTCTCGATCCTGGCGCCCCTCTTGTTGAAAGCCGAGCGAACGGCCCTGATTCGCCGGCTGCACGAGGTCTCCGTCCGCTCCAGGGCCGGGCGGCTGATGCAGCAGATCTCCGAGCACGGACGCTCGATCTGGGATCATCTCAAATCGCGCACCAAGTCCGAGAAACCCGCGAGTTGACGGCGAATTGTCGCCTTTCGCTCCGCGAGAGAGATTCTCTCTCGACGATTTTACATGCGGTTGAACTTGCCCGAAGTCGCATCGCGGGCTAACATTCGGACCCCCTGTCATGGATGAACCGATGGGACCGGCGCGGCTCGGCACCTGCTCATGACGAGGGTACACCGCCTCGAGGAGCGTCACGGGATTGTGGTCCTTCTCGTCCTCGATCGGAGACGATCGCCGGCCCGCCGGCACCACGCTGGACACAGCCGCACACCGCGCTCTGACCCGCAATCTGGACCGCGCGACCTGGGCATTCGTCGGACTGGGTGTGCTGCTTCGTATCATTCGTTACGCGATGAACTATCCGCTCTGGTGGGACGAGGCGTTCGTCGCGGTCAACTTCATCCGCCGCGACTACGCTGACCTGCTGCGGCCGCTCGACTTTGGGCAAGTCTGTCCCATCCTGTTCCTCTGGGCCGAGCTGACGCTCGTCAAACTGCTGGGTTTTTCCGAGTGGTCGCTGCGGCTCTTCCCGCTGGCCTGCGCGGTCGCCAGCGTCGTCCTCTTCCGCCAGGTGGCAAAGTGCGTTGTTCGCGGTGTTCCCTTGCTTCTGGCCGTGGCGATCTTCGCGGTGTCATACCATCCGATCCGGCACGCTGCGGATGCCAAGCCGTACGCGTCGGACCTGCTCGCGGCTCTGGCACTCCTCTGGGCCGCTGTGGGATGGCTGCAGCGCGAAATCGAGCCGCATGGATCTGGGCGCTCTCTTTAATCGCACCGATCGCGATTGCACTCTCGCACCCCGCGGTGTTCGTCGCGGGAGGGATCGTGATCGGGCTCGCCCCGGCTGTCGCGATCGCCAGGCGGCGCGAGATCTGGGTTGCCTTTGCGGCATTTGCCCTGAGCACCGTGAGCTTCTTCCTCGCCCTCTATGCCGTCTACACCCGCGCCAGGCGGCTGCCACTTTGGCGGCCATGCAAGCCGAGTGGAAGGCTGCATTCCCTCCGTGGCATGACCTCTTCCAGTTGCCCGGATGGCTCGTCGAGGTCCATACCGGCAGTATGTTCGCTTATCCGTGCGGCGGAGATCGTGGAGCCAGCTCCTTGTCTTTCGCGCTCTTCGTCCTGGGGGCCGTGGTGCTCTGGCGCAGTCCGGCAGAGGGCCGTGCTGCTCACCTGCCTCACGACGTTCGGGATGGCCCTCGCCGCGGCGGCGATCAAGCGTTATCCCTACGGTGCTGCCGCGAGTGGGTCGCCAGCGCGAGTCATGCAATACCTGGTGCCGAGCATCTGCCTCCTCACCGGACTCGGGGCCGCCGCCTGTATCGGACTCATCCGGGAGCCTCGGATCCGGATGCGGATCCTCCGCATCAGCCTGATCTGCCTCGCAGCGGTCGGGAGCATTCCCCTGGCCGCCGAGGCTTTCCACCCGTTCCGCACGATGCATGCGCACAAGTCCCGCGAGTTCGCTCGCCGATTCTGGCCCGACCTGGTGCAACAAGCCGAACCGGTCTGCCTGCGATGGGACGCGGGATTGGGCGAGTGGGATTCGACGAACCTGAACGTGGCGGTGTATCTGTGCAACCAGATGATCTACTCGCCGGAACGCCGGCAAGGACGCAAGGCCGACTGGCAACGGGTCTCCCCGAATCGCCCGCTCCGATGCGTGCTGTCGATGGCGGATCCTGCCGAACCGCGCGTCGCCGACTGGCTGCGAGCCATGAAGAAAGACTATCGGATGCGGGGTTGCCGGATGCTCGCCGTTGACACGGCCGAGCACCCGTCGAAGCCGAGAACCGAGCATTACGTGGTGTACGAATTCGTCCCGCAGGAACGAGAACTCCCGGGGCTGGGCCGCGAGCCCGTGGCATCCGCCGGTGTGGCGAGCGCGAAAGCGCGGCGGCCGCCAGCACGGTGAATCCAGGATCAAGTGGTCGTGCGTGCAGATACCGGTTGGCATCACGGCTTGCGATCGAAGGCATTCTGACTTATCCTCTGCGGCGACGATTCATCAGTCGGGAAGGAGCCCCACACGATGGCCGCAGGGACAGCGCCAAGGGCGAGAGCATCTGCCTCACCAATCTTCGCATCGGAGCCTGATCGCCGGACACTGCTCGTCGCAGCCGTGCTCTCGCTGCTTTTCATTGTGTTGACGAGGTGGCCGGTCGCCCGGACCGCGCCGTTGGAATCGGACGAATTCGGGTTTCTGGAGCGGGTTGCGGCGCAATGGTTTCCCATGCACCATACCCTGTTCCTGACTTTTGGCGGCCTCGTGGGTCGAGCCGTCGGCGATTTCTATCGCGGGTTCATCGTGCTCGATATGCTCACGAGCGCGCTCGCATTGTTCTCGATCTGGTGGTTCCTCCGTGCGCTGGTCCGGCCGATGACGGCTTTGGCGGCGGCACTTTTGCTCGGTGTCAGCCCGGTCTTCTGGGGTTACGGCGCCATGGCGGGCAACTACACCGCCATCGTGGCGGTGGGCGCGTTTCTCTTCGGGGTAGCCTGCCGCGGGCGATCCCAACCGCGGAACTGGCACCCCTTCGCGGCGGCCGCCGTGCTGGCCCTCGGCACGGGCTATCGCCCCGACATCGGGACACTCTGGATTTCCGTGTTCGGCGTGATCCTGTGGCAGCATCGCTGGAAGCGAGCCTTGGGCGCCCTCCTTCTGTTCACGGTCGCCAACCTGGCCTGGCTTTCGGCGATGCTGCACGACGTCGGCGGCTGGGGCCGGTACCGGGAATTGAGTGCAGAGTATGCCTACCAGTGCGGCTATCTTAACTCGATCTGGCACCTGGGATTCATCGACGCCCCGGTACGATATGCTGTCAAGCTCTCGATGGCTCTTCTCTGGACCCTCGGCCCGGCACTCGTTTTGGCTCCTCGAGGAGGAGTGCGGCTCTGGCGGACGGTCGACGGTCGGTTTCTGTGCTGTCTGATGGCTCTGGCGGCGGTGCCCGCCCTGGGCTCGCACCTGCTCGTGCAATTTGGCGTCGCCGGCTGGAGTTTTCACTACGTGCCGGCACTCTTGGCGCTGGCCGCCGTGGGGGCGGAATGCTGGGGCCATGCCACGGCTGGGCGAGCCCAAGACGGCGACACGCGAGCCGCGCGATCGCACGGCTTGGCTTGGGCGGCGCAGCAGCGTGGCCTTTTGGCGGGCTGGCTGGCCCGCGAGGCGGCAGCGGCCCGACTGGCGGCTTTCGCGAGCTTGCTGGCGGCTCTGTTCTTGCTTTATCCGACGGACTATGTCCGCGCCGGCTGGCGCGGCAGCTTCGATTTGTCGTTCTGTCGTTTCACACGCATCGGTCTGAGGACGCCGATTCCCGATCGCGCACCGGCTTACTGGCGGACCGCCAATTCACGCCCGCTGGCAGGCACGCCGGCTCGCCAGCCTCTTCCCAGGGCGTTGCCCCGGGCTGATTTGTGACTGCCCCATTCGGCGGGCCGAAGGCTTGTTAGCGCAACACCAAAACAAGTGGCTTTTCAGACCGGCGGCGAAAGTGTCCGATCGGCCGGACCCCGGTACTGTGACGGTTCCTTGCTGGAGGTCAAATACTCGAGAATCTCGATCGGCACTGCGAGCACGACCGTATTCGAGGCCGTCGGGCCCAGGCCGTCGAGAGTCTGAAGGGTTCGAAGCTGCATCGCACCCGGACTCTCGTGCATCGTCTTGGCCGCAAGTGCCAGATTGACCGCCGCTTCCCGGTCGCCCTCGGCCTTGGTGATGGTCGCCCGCTTTTCGCGCTCGGCGGAGGCCTGCCGCGACATCATCTTCTTGAGCTCATCCGGCATGTTGATGTCCTGAATGCGGATGCCGGTCACTTCCAGGCCCCAGCCCTTGGTATCCTTGTCGACGTGCTGCTGGATCGACTTGGCGATCTCCTCTCGTTCGGTCAAAAGGTCGTCGAGCGTCAAACGGCCGATGACGTCGCGCAGCGAGGTCTGAGAGTACTGAGTCAGCATATAGCGATAATCTTGCACCTGGATGATGGCCTCGGCGGCGTTCTCGACGCGGAAGAACAGTACACCGTCGATCGTCACCGGCACGTTATCGCGGGTGATCACCTGCTGCTTGGGGATGTTGACCGTGAGCACCCGGGTATCGACGAACCGGATCTGGTCGATCAAGGGGATGATCATGAACAGGCCGGGGCCCTTGATCGATTGAAACTTGCCCAGGCGGAACACGACGGCCTTCTCCCACTGGGCGGCAACGCGGATCGCCGAGGCCACGATCACGTCCAGGAGCAGCCAGACGACGCCAAACACGACGCCGACGGCCTCGCGCCCCCCTTGCCCGACCAACAGCGAGATCACCAGACCGACCACGAACAGGATGACGAACACCAGACCGGAAATGTAGTTGACCATCGAATTGACCCTTGATTGGAAACTAGAAGGGGCTCGCTCCGCCACTCTGCGCCGGCTGCGCCGGCTTCTGCTTCGGCGCGGAGCCACGGTCCGGCGGTGCATTCGTCCGGCTGCGCGGGTTGGAGTTGCCGCTGACGCCGGCCTCGGCGCCGCCTCCCGTCGAACCGGCGAGCCCACCCTCGCCTGCCGCCGTCGCGGCTCCTTCGCCAAACCGGACCAGTGTTCCCTCCAGGAGCGGCACCGACGTCGCCACGATCAGCGAATCAGCGGCCCGGAGTGCCCCTGTAATCTGCACGCGCTCCGGACTGGTGTCGCCCAGGACCTGCACCGGCACATTGACGACGTACTCGTTGCGGATCACCTGCACCGTGGCGGCTGCGCCCGCCTTGGCATCGCCCGGCTTGAGGGACCGCCGGGCAACCGTGGCTAGCGGACGGGACGGGATCGCCCGGGCGCAGCCGCAGGCCCGGCTCCAGATCTCCCTTGGTGTTGGAAACGATCAGAAAGCCAGCGCCCAAAGGCGTCGCCAGCTCGCGCAGCCGGGAAAACTTCTCGGGAAGGGGAAGGATCGCTTGAACCCTGGCCGGCACCTCGCGACCCTCGATCTGGGTCGTCAATGTCGAACCCACCGTCACGCTGCTGCGGTCGATCGGGCTCGAGTGCCTTGAGGCTCGTGATGTCGGCGAGCTCGGCAAGCACGGTTCCCTTGAGCACATATTGTCCGGTGCTCACCGGCATCGCCGTGATCAGCCCGGAGAACGGGGCGCGCAGGGTGCAGCGATCAAGCTCGAGCTGGGCGAATCGAGACCCGGGCCTCGGCGGCTTCCACCTGCGCCTGGTAGACCTCCGTGTAAGTCTTGTTGGTCTTGAGCAGTGCCTGTTTTTCGCGAAGCTCGGCGGAGGCCATCTTGAGCCGGGCCGAGCACTCCGTCCGGTCGAGCTGGGCGATCTCCTCCGACTCGCGCACGACCGCGCCCAACCGCGCTTCCATGCTCCTCACGATTCCGTCCGTGGGGGCAATCAGCGTGACCCGCCGGATCGGCTCGAGGACTTCCGCCACCCGGTAGCGCTCGGGCATCGTGAGTTCCAGCGGAACGGCCTCGATCCGCGCCGCAGTCGGCAGGGTCTGGCCCACGCCCGTGCCGGCCCACGCGATCGCGACGATGAAACCCGAAGATAGGCCCTTCTTGATCATGGCAGTCCTCGCAAGGCCGGAGACTTGGGCACGGCCGATTGCTCGCCGACAGGGTCTATTGTCCACTCACCGTAACCCTCGCTTGCCCCCCCGTCAACAGTCTGGTACGTCCACGCGAGCGCCGCGTGACCCCTGGCCATGGTCCGCGCGACCGGTTACTATTCAGCCAGTCCGGCATCGTGTGGCGCAGGATGAATGGGAAAGGTCACCGGTGATCTCGCTAGAAGGGTTACAAATCATGACGACCGATTCGATCACAAGGCGCGGGTTTGCAGAGGCCCTGGGGTACACCGCCGGCGCGACGGCCCTGCTCGGGGGCCCGGCGATCGCCAGAGGATCTTCCGCACAGGAGAAGATCCGGCTCGGCCTGATCGGAGCCGGCAGCCGGGGAAACCAGCTCCTCGATTCGTTCCTCCGCCAGCCGGACATCGAGATCGTCGCCATCGCCGACGTCGACGACCATCACGCCGGCGAGACCTGCGCTCGCATCAACAAGGAAAAGGGCAACTCCCCGCAAGGAACCCGCGACTACCGCCCGATGCTCGACCGCAAGGATGTCGACGCGGTGATCATCGCCACGCCCGACCACTGGCATGCCCTCCCCGCGATCCACGCCGTGCTCGCAGGCAAGGACGTCTACGTCGAGAAGCCCGTCGCGCACAACGTCGCGGAAGGCCAGGCCATGATCAAGGCCGCTCGCAAGACGAACAGGATCATGGCCGTCGGAACGCAGCAACGGTCCTCGTCCCACTTCCAGAAGGCCGTGGAAATCGTACGCTCCGGCAAGCTCGGCAAGGTGTTCTGGGTGCAAACCTGGAACTACGAGAACATCAGCCCGTTCGGCATGGGCAAACATGCCGACAGCGAAGCACCCTCCCATGTCGATTATGACCGCTGGCTGGGCGCCGCACCCAAGCGGGCGTTCAACCCGACTCGGTTCCATCTGCTCTTCCGATGGTACTTCGACTACGCGGGCGGCATGATGAGCGACTGGGGTGTTCACTTGAACGATATCGTTCTCTGGGCCCTCGGCTCCAAGGGGCCCAGCTCGGTCTACACCACCGGCGGAATCTTCACCACCGACGACGACCGCGACACGCCCGACACCTTGCAGGTCGTGTATGAATTCCCCGAGTGCACCTTGACGTATTCGATGCACAAAGGGAACGGGCTGAAGCTGAACGGCCACGATTACGGAATCCTGTTCTGCGGCACGGACGGCAGCCTGCTCCTGGATCGCTCCGGTTTCGCGGTGATACCGGACAAGGTCGTGATGCCGTACGGTCTCAAGCTCGTGCTGGGCGATCGGCCCCTGCGCAAGATCGACTTGAAGGCCGAAACCGCGAAGGGCGTCGACGGCCAGAACTCGCATGTCCGCAATTTCCTCGACTGCGTGAAGTCGCGCGCGGTGCCGACCTGCGATGTCGAGATCGCTCATCGCTCCACCAATACGTGCCATCTTGCCAACATCGCCTACAAGCTGGGGCGAAAGCTCGAATGGGACGCCGACGCCGAGCGGTTCCGGAACGACCCGTCCGCTGCGGCATTGCTCGCGCGCGAGCCGCGCAAGGGATATGAGCTTCCCTCGGTTTGAACGACGACGGCGCCGTTTCACTGCACGGAAGCCGCCAGAGCCGCGTCTGCCCCCAAAAACAACGACTGCGAACGAGTTGCCCGCTCATGACCCGGAGCACCGCTCACGTTATTCGTATGGTCGGCTTGCTGATCGAAATGGTCGGCGTCTGGGCAGTCTCCACCGGCCGGTACAACACGTCCCCGTTGCGAATCACCATTGCAGGCAGCGATCGGCCGTTGCCAGCCTCGTGGCTGGTGCTCGGGCTGGGATTCCTCATCTGGTTAACGGGCGTGATTCTGGTCTATCGGTCACCTCGCTGGGAAAAAGGATGACATTGCCGATTGCGGAACCTCAATTCCGTCTGGCATTTCCGGGCCGATCCGGATAAAAGACTCCCTCGGATTGCCGGCGAATTCACGCTTCGGCGCGGGTCTCCTGAACCCGCCGTGGCCTGGACCGGAGGTCTCGCGCCCAGGCAATGGGCCGGCGCGAGAGCCATCGCGTCCGCCAATCCCGGGCAACGTGCCAAGGAGGTGAAATCGTGGTCGAGCAAGCTGGCAAAGAGGACGAGCAGCCCGGGTTCAGGCTGGATCTGGCCGGGCGGCTGCTCCGGCCGAACTGGGTGCGTTTTCGTTCAGTGCGAGCCCGGACCAAAGGCCTGAGCCATGAGGCGCGATCCGCGATGGCAGCCGATCCAGCGGCAAACGAAGGACCGCTTGATGTCATCTGTGCGGGCATGTACAGGGCGTGCTCGACCTGGCAGTACGAGGTGGTCGCGCACCTCGTCGAACATTATCGCGACGGCCGCCGGATGGGCTATCTCACCCCTGGGGAAAACCGCCGCGGCACGCCCTTGGGGATGGCCGTCCGGCGGCCGAGAGGTCGTGCTGGCACGTCGTCAAGTCACACGAGGGCGATCGCTCCTTCGCCCCGCGCTGGCCGCTGGACGAGCGCGGGCCGTGTATGTCCATCGCGACGTGCGCGAAGTCGCTTTCTCCCTGATGCACAAGCGCGGCAAGACGTTCGAGCAGTTGGTAAGGCAAGGGATGATCCATCAGATCCTGGCCAACGACCGGTTCTGGATGGCACAGCCCAACATTCTGGTTCAGCGCTATGACGACATCCTGGCCGACCCCGTCGCGAGCGTGCAATCGCTCGCTGGCCACCTGGGTATCGCGCTCGACCAGGGCCAGGCGGATCGGATCGCCGACCTTTATTCGCAGGAATCGAACCGGGCACGTGCCGAAGCCCTGAGGCGCGGCTGGAGCGTGCCGGGCTCGACCTCGAAAGCGCGGAAAATGCGCAGATCTGCGACTCGGCCACGCTCCTGCACTGGAACCACATGCGGCAGGCAGGGGCAGGTTCGTGGCGGACCAGTGCGACCCCCGGTCAGCGCGCGACCCTGGAGCGGCTCTGCTCGCGCTGGCTCCGGGCGCGCGGCTATGCGGCTCGATCCGAAGCCCGCCCGCGTCGTGTCGCTTGCTCCGCGTCAGCTCCGTGAGTGCGCAGCGAGGGAGGCCGATATCGCCGTTGGCCTCTTCAATTTCCTGCTCCGGTCGGGGACGCAGCGCTTCCCTGGGGCGGCTCGCGCGGTCAAGCGTCTTCTCGGCATGCCGATTGATACAAAGGCAGGAGCCACAGCCTGGTCTGACCCGGTCTCCTTGCACGGGCGGTCGGGACGGACGGACGTACTGACCGGCGGGGCAGCGTCTGATGGCGCCAGCGCCGAACGTTCGGCGGTGGGCTCTGAGAACTTCCCCCCGATCTGAAGGGGGGAAGTGATTCGGTGTCGACCGCTCGTTCAATCCAGCGCAACATAAACAACGGCCTGGGAGCCAGCGGCTCGTCTTTCATGGTTCCGTGGTCTTCGCCACAGCCCACGGGCTGCGCGGATAGTCTTGCTTGAGCCGGTGGTTGAAGTCCTCGGCCCGGCCGTCCTGCTTGAGCTGGCGAAAGATCGCGACAATGTGGTGCAGGGCCCGCGGATGTTCTTCCTTGTCTTTGTTGTAGAGCAGATCCGTGTGGAGGTAGGCAAGTAGTGCGTCCTTGGGACGGTTGGCTGCACGGAGGCAGTCGCCCAGCGTGTTGTAGGCGGGCGCCTGGGCGGCTGCGTCTTCCGGCGGAGTGGCCATGATGACGTCGCGGAGGAGGCTCTCGGCTTCCTTGTACTTTTTCATGCCGGCGAGGTTCTCCGCCTTGGCGAGCTGGGCCGCCCGCAACCGCTCGCTGCCCTTGGGATAGGTCTCAATCAGGCGGTCGAGCTCGGCAATGGCTGCTTCGTGCTTGCCTTGCTTGGCGAGGATCTTGGTACGGAGGACGGCAGCTTGCTCGGCCGCCCGGGGGAGTCTTGCGAGCGCGGCGATCGTGGCCTCGGCCCCCGCGAAGTCTTTGGTGAACAACTGGAGCCGCGCCTGGCAGACGCGAGCGGCCACGATGTGCCGGCCCGATGCGTACGTGTGCACGAACTTAGCGAGCTTGTCCGTCGCGTCCTTGACGCGGTCTGGCTCGACCATGGCCAGCTCCGTCAAGACCCGGGCCTCTCGAAACAGGGCGGCCTGAGCCGCAAGCGGCTTGGCCGCCGAGTCGGCCGCGGCCTTCTTGTAGAGCTCGGCCGCCTCCGTGAGCTGACCGCCGTTCTCACGCGCCTCGGCCAGTGGAAACGACGACGACTGCCCGTCATACCGAATCGATGCGATCTGGTCCGTCGGCACGCTCGTCGTCGTCGCCCCGAGCTGGACGACCACTTCAGTGGGCGACTCGGACTGAACCTGGCCGATCACCCTGGTGCCGATCGCGTGGTTGACTTTGGCGCCGGGGACCAGATTCACGTCGTCGCCGCGGGCGAGCCCGCAACTGAATGCCGCCACGGCCGCCACGACGGTGGGGCCAACGGTCTTCCACGCTTTCTGACCGACGCAAGTCGCCATTTCTCACCTTTTTTCGATCACTTGAGCCTCGCGAGCAGACTCTGGTACTTGGCCTTCATCTCGGGACCGCCGACATGGGGTGAGAGCCGCATCACGCCCATGAGGGCTTGGCGGGCCTTGGCGGTGCTCTTCTCCTTGAAGAGCACCCACGCCACGTGGTACCAGGCATCGTAATAAATCTTGGGGCGCGGGCGGGACCGCTCGAGCCGCTTGGTCAGATCTTCCCACTGGCGCAGGGCCGCGCTCCAGCTTTTGCGGCCGTTCTCGGCCTCGGCCTCCAGGAGCAGCCCGTTCTCGAACAGAACGTCGACGTAGGGCGGCTTCTGGGTCATCAACTCCTCGACCAGCGAGGCCGCCTCGTCGAATTTCTTCTCGCCGCGGAGAGCGCTGGCAAGCTTGAGCCGCACGGCGAGGAGCTTGCGGCCGTTCCCCTGGTCGAGGAACTGAGGATTCTGACTGAAATCCGTGAGAATTCGCCGGAACACGTTCTCGGCATCCTGGTAGGCTCCCAGGGTCAAGAGAGCCTCACCCGCCCATTCGAGCGACTCGAAGGTCTGGCCCGTCTTGGTCTCGACCAGGGTCGTCAGGAAGGTCTTGTACGCGTTGTTCATCTTGGCCAGCTCAGCGGTCTTCCCCTTGGAGTGGAGGTCTTCGAGCGCTTTCTCCAAAAGCTTGCCGAGCTTGACGTAAAGCGATGCCCGGCCGGCGGCGCCACCGGCGGCCTCGAGCGATTTCATTGCATCGATCGCCGGCTCGACCTTTCCCGAGGTGATGAGCGCCTTGAGCTGGGCTTCCACGAGCCGCGAGTATCCGACGCCCGATTTGACTGTCTGTGCCTTGACCACCGGGTCGAGCACCTTCAGGGCTTCGTCCGGTTTGCCGGTCTCCGAAAGAACGGTCGCGAGGTCGCCGACGTTGCCCACGAACCCCGGATCCGTCAGGCCGATCCCGGCGTCGCGACGCGCCTTCAAGGCGACATTCAGCAAGTCGATCGCCTGCTGGGTCTCAGTCTGCGCCTCCGCCTGAGTCGCCGCGCCGCTCCAAGTCGCGGCTCTTGGCCCAGTGAACCGCGCCCAGGCGGTTCTGCGCATCGATCCATAACCGAGACTGGCGCCGTACACCGGTCAGGAACCCGATCGCCTTGTCGTACTTGTGCAGCTCGAGATAGACCTGGGAGAGATTCATGCGTGCTTCGTCGCCCTCCTCCCGATCGGGCCACGTGCTGGCCGTGTACTCCGCCACGTCGATGAACCGATCGAGATCGCTCTGACGATCGAATTCGGTAAACGTGTTGTAGGCATCGATCAAGCCCTGCATCGCGAGCTGGGTCGCCTTGGCCGATAGGCCTCCCTGCGGATAACGACGGGCCAGGTGCTCGGCAAGGACATCAGCTTCGTAGAACTGCTTGTTCATGTAATAGCAGAACGCCAGGTTGTACCGTGCCATGTTGGCCTTGTCGGCGTTCCTGAGCGGGTCAGCCTTGCGAACGGCCGCATTCAATAGCGCGATGGCACGCGCCCAGTCATGCGTGCCGATCGCTTCCTCGGCCTTGCCCACGGCATCTTCGTAGTTGAGGTTCACAAGCTCCTCGGCCTTGAGGGCGGCCGAGGGCTTGTATTTCTTGAGCAGGGCCAGGGCGTCTTTCTTGTAGGGAGACGAGAAGCGAACGACCTCGCTCACACTGTCGATGATCAAGCGGACCGCCCGCTCGCGCTCCTTGCCGGCCACCCCCCCAAGCTGGGCGTCGAGATCCTTGGCGTACTCGATCAGAACCCCCAGACCCTCGGACGAGCGGCGCTCTTCGCGCCGGTTGTAGGTGTCGAGCCATCGGCGGGCCTCGTCGGCGGCAAGGGCGTACTGCTTCCGCCGGCCCAGGGCGACGATGTAAAAATACCCCACGTTCCGCTGCAGCCCGCGCAGTCGAATGTCGGTATGCCCCATCAGCTCCTTGTAGATCGCGATCGCCGGCCCGATCTCGTTCTTCTCTTCGAAGCACTTCCCCTGCCACATCCGCGCAGTCAGGCCGGCCCATTGCTCGCGGTAGCTATTGTGCAACGATTCGAACTGTGCGTTCGCGTCCGTGAGCGACTTGAGTCGCTCGGGCGAGCCGGCGGGATACGTCTCCCCCATCTCGTAGTCGGCGACGCCCTGCTGGAGCATCGCGTCCAGAAGCGACGCGTAAATGGCGTCGCGCTCGGCAACCCGCGGGTCGTCTTTCTCGATGAAGCCGGCAAACTTCTTGTGCGCGGCCTTCAAGGGCTCGATGGCCGCCTTGTAGGCTTCACGCGCCTCGCTGAATGCGGCGCGTGCCTCCGCGACCTTGGCCGCCTTTTTCGCCGGGTCGGCGGCGTCCTCGCTCAGGATCATCGCCGTGTGCCCGCGCTCCAGGAGCAGCTTGCCGGTCTGCACCCGAGCGTCGCGAGCCTCGGGCAGGCCGGAGTGGACCTTGATGAACGCCCCCAGTAAATCGCGCGCTTGTTTCAGCAGGTCTTCACGCAAGACCAGGTCGTTCGATTTCGCCGCCTCGTCGATCAGGGTGCGCGCCTCTTCATAATCGAGCAGGTCCTTGATCTTGGCCGGCATTCCCGGATCCGTTCGCAGCTCATGGATAAAATCGCGGGCAAGCTGGTGCAGCCCGCCGTCCCTGAGGTGTTCCATGAAACGGATCGCCGTCCGTGAATCTTCGCCGGCCACGGCCCGTCTGTCGTCCGCCGCGAGCCCCGCAACGATTGCGGCCAGAATCATCCAGCTCGACCCGAACCGGCGCTCGCGCATCGGTTTGCGTCCCTCGTCCTTTGTCCTCAGGCCGTGGTTCGTCGCGGTCATGATTCATCCTTCGGAGGACAAGAGACTCACGCACACGTCCCGGCCTCGACCGGGGCGGCTGATTCGCAAAGGTGCAGACCAGAAGCCAGCACTGTCTGGTCGTGACAGACATGCGGTCCCACTTAATATTTAAGACTGCCGAAGAAGGGCCGTCAAGCGGCAGCGGAACTTCGATCCCTCGCTATTCCGGTCCGGCCCCAAGGCGATCGACCTCGTCGTCGCCGGGCAAGCCGAAGGAATGGAGGACGCCCGTGGAGCTCTTGGGGAAAAACGCCTCTCCGGGGCTCGGGCTGAACAAGGTATTGCCGGTGCCCACGTAAACGCGCCCGCGGGAAACCGAGGGCCCCGACCAGACCGGTCCGAGATCCAGCTCCTTGAGCACCCGGCCGTCGGCGATGTCAAGGGCGACCAGCTTGCCGCTGGCGACCGTGGTGAAGTAGAGGACGCCGTTGGCCACGGCGATCCCGGAGGCGACCGGGTCGCCGACATCCGTGAAGACGGGCTTGGGCGGCGGCCCGCCCAGCGAAGCGACCAGTGCCCGCTCGTGACGCCATCGTTCGGTGCGCCCATCCAGGCTGATGGCAACCACTCGCCCGCCCGTTGGCGCACTGCCGCTGGCCGCCGGCGTCTCCTGGGTCGCCAGCCGGATTGCGTCGATGCCGTTGGTGAAAATGCTGGCTCCGTCGGTCGCGCACCCGGTCTGAAGCCCGCCGATCGGGCTCGGCAGGGCGAGCGTGCGCGTGTCCGGCGGCGGCGTCAGCGGATACACCGGCGGGCCCGTGTAGATCGGCGTATGATCGAGAATCCGGCCGTCCTGAACGCGCAGGATGTAAAAGCCCCCGTTCTTGCAGCCCACCCCGACCACCTTGGTCGGGGTGCCCGCAACCGGGATCGTGTAAATCTTGGGAGTGTCGCCGATCGACTGGTCCTTGTAGCGCTTCTCCTTCGGGTCGTAGGCCCGCATCGAATTGGTCCAGACGTCGCCGGGATTGATCTGCGTCAACCACTTCTCGGCCCCGGTGCGAACGTCGACCGCGACCACAGCACAGGACTCGCGCGTGCCGTACCCGGGGTCGTCCGTGGTGGGCCGCCGCGGCGCCGTGTTGACGTCGGTGCCGAAGAAGATCGTCGAGGTCTCAAGGTCAAACGACGGAGTGCTCCAGACACTGCTCGTCCCCGGCCCGAAGTAGAACACGTGCTTGCCCCAGCTATCGGTGATCGTGATCGGAGGATCGAGCGGTTTGGGTGGTGTGCCGACGTCGTACTTCCACAAGATCCGACCGTCCTTGGGATCGAGTGCCATCACGAAGCCGCGGCCGCGCGACCCGCGATAGAAGACGCTGCCGGCAACGAGCTGCTCCAGCGTCCCCCCGGCCACGATCAGCTTGCCGTCGGCAACGATCGGCGAGCCTATGAACACGTTGATCGGGTGCGCGCCGGGAAAGCCTGGCGCTCGCGCGTTCAACTTCCAGCGCTCGGCTCCGGTCGCACGGTCGAGGCAATAAAACCACCCGCCCGTGTCGCCGAAAAAGACGGCGTCGCCGCTGACCAGCGCCGAGGCCAGGATGCCGAAAGGCGATGCCTGGAAACGGTTCCTCGGCTGTTCTCCGGCCTTGGCAGTCGCCTTCGAGCCGGCCAGGCTCGGGTTGCGGTACGACCAGCGGACCTTCCCGTCCGGCGTGAGCTTGTAGAACGTGGGATCCGTGGCCGTACCGAAATAGACATAGCCGCCCACCACGATTGGCGTGGCATGAATGACCCCGATCTGGTCCTTGGCGTCCGCGGCGGGAAATCGCCACTTCTCGATGAGCTGGCTGGCGTTCTCCTTGTTGATCGCCGTCTCGGCCGGGTTGTGGCGGCTGCCCGTCACATCCCGGTTGTACATCGGCCAATCCTTGGTATCGGCCTGAGCCAGCACGCTGGCTGTGGATAGGGCCCCGACAACAATCGCCAGGAACCAAGGATGAAGGACGAAGGATGAAGGATGAAGGCGGAACGCCCGCGTGATCCGCCATCGGTTCAGGCCGTGGAGTTTTCTCATCCCGCCGAGCGAGTCCATCATCAGAGGCTCCTTGCGTGGCCGCTAGAGGCAGCATTCCCGGATAGCGTGTATTCTGCACAGTCCGGCGATTATTGGAAAGAAGCCGGCTGAGGCTTCATCCCATAACGGCGAATCAAGGGCCCGGTATCTCCTGCCGGGGCGGATCCTGACCAGGCGGAACGATACGCGTCACGCAGCGAACCCCCGCCATAGAGTTCCGGGAATCGATCACCGGCGAAGGTGATCCGTGTTGTGTAGGCGGCCGCGACGAAGGACAGAAACCCATAGGCGACCAGATAGACCGCGATCAGCGACCTTGCCCTCTTCGATGCCGCGAGCGGTCGTAATCCCTGCAAGACGACGATTGCCAAAAGCGGCAGCACGGGGATCCAGAATCGAGCATCCACGTAGGGCCAGACAAACAGAATCGCCATGTAAGCCAGCAGATAGACATGACTCGCGCCAAGGTCGAATCGCTCGCGGTAAAACCCCGTGAGCACCAGGCACAGGAGGATCGGGCCAGCCGCAAAGACGGCAGAGCGCAGTCGTCCCAACTGACTGGCCGGAGCGTTCAAGAGCAGCTCTCCGAAATCCTGCATCCGCATTCCCAGCAGTTGGCCGGCGTCCGGCAGATAAAAATCCGGAATGTACGCCAATCGCGCGGCGAAGAACACCGCGACAATGAACAGCGACAGACCGATTGCCCACCAGGCGATTGCCCGTCTCCCACGGAAATACACCCAAGCTCTCAAGCCCTGGGGCGGCCCCACGGCGTACAGGGCAGCCGGGATCAGGGCGATGCCCACGCGCCGGGTCAAAATGGACGCGGCCAGGAGCACCAGGGATGCGGCCATCATGCCGGCCCATCGGGCGCCCTTTTGCTGCCGGCTCGCCTCCAGGATCGCCACGCATAAGAGCGAAAGTGCCATGTACGGGATATCGGTCAGCGGCAACACACTGTGCTTCCAGAGCACGAAACTGCTGAACGAGACGATGAGGACCAGCGCCGCTCTCGATCGCGATAGCCGGAGCGAGCGGCCGATCATCCAGGCCGAGACTGCGGCGACGGCCAGACAGACGAGATTCAAAACGGCGAAACCCACCGGCGTGGCCACACCCAACCGTTCCATCACGGAGAACACGAAGGGAATACCGATCGGAAACACGGGACGAGCACCGTGGATCAGATACGGCTTGCCGTCGGTGAGCTTGGCCGTCAGCTCAAGCAAGGTCCGGGCGTCGGCATTGAGTCGCAGCGGACTGAAGACCTGGATGAGATAGGCGCACGATATGAGCGCGCCCAGAATCAGATTCACGCGCCAGCGCCCGGCGCTCGGCATTGTTGCCGGCGTCCCGCTGACCGATTCGACTGGTCCGGCAGCCGCACGATGATCCGTCATCGCGTTCCCTGCAAATTGATCGCCATTCCCTGTTGTCAATCCAGACTCATCCTCGAAACGGGCCCAAGGACTCAAGCTCCGTCGTTGGGTGATCGGAAGGTCGTCCCCGTCGTCATTGAATCCAGGCGAGGCTGCCCAGCGAGCTTGTCTTGCACCCAGGCAGTTTCGGTCCCAGTCTGTCCTCTTTGCTTTGCTTCGTCCAGTACTTGAGGCACGTTCGGCGTCGAGCGATGGACCTTCACCAAGCGGGATGGGCTCTGCTGGGCCGATCCGTCGAGGCATAGGAACGAGCGGTCGGTCAATCCTCGATCAGGGATTGAGCTCACGATCCCACAAGGCGGAGGAACCGTCAGCGACACCAGCCGGTGCGGCGCCGCTCCCCGTTTTCGCCTTCTCGGAGAATCTCGCCCGCAGCACGCGCCCAATCCTGGTGCGGTCCGCCCGGCTCACATACGCCAACCAAGTGCCGCTCGAACGAAATCGCAGCCGTCCCGCCACATCCCGCATCACGAAGTGGTCGCACATCGAACCCCACTCGTCGTAGATGAACGCGCAGGCGACGAGATGCGTCCAGGGCACAAACGTGCTCGAAGACCCGCAATCGTCGGTCGTGTTGTCGTCGATGATGAACGCTCGGGTTCGGGCAGGATGAACGATGAAGGATGAATCAGGTCTCTGGTCCGCCTTCTGCATTCATCCTTCATCCTTCATCCTTCGAGCAGCGCCGCTGGCGCTGCTGCCGTGTGTGTACCTCCCTTTGGCAATTTGCTTCGTCACCTTCGTCATCTCGTCACCCCAGGGCCGCAGAATCCGCAGAATGCTCAGAAGCGGCGCTCCAGAGGGCCGCAAAATCCGCGCGACCGGCACGTGCTGCCAGCCGCAGGTGACGAAGCGGGTTCGTCACCGCCAAGAACTTCGTCACCCCGAGACAGCACGATCGGGAGTTGACGGGCATGGTGCCTGCGTGCAATCCGCTCACCCCGCAGAATCGCGAAAATCCTACTCTCAATCAGCAGTCTGGCCCGGGCCGTGACGTTTCCGCTCGACGGCGACGAATCGGCTCAATCTGCGGGATCGAGCGGGCCTGCCGCTTTCGCGGGTTTGGGCGATGAGAACGGGAGGGGGAATTACTGGGCCAGCCTGAGTGCTTCCGTGAAATGCGGGCCGACGGAGCGGTCGAAGCTCGGATCGGCATCGATGCTGATCAGCCGGGCGAATCGAGTACGCTGGAATTTGACCGAGATGCCGTGCGCTCGAAGCAGCGGAGCGATTCGCTTCAGCTCGTCGGAAAAGATCCGCGGCGATTGGGTCCAGCGCGACGCGGCTCTTTCTTTGGGCGACACCTCGTGGGAAAGCTCCTCGATCATCTCGGTGGCGGACCTTGTCCAGTTGCGCAGCCCGCCGAGGCTGGCGGAATCGAGCAAGGCTCGGGCGAGAGTCGATTCCTCGAGGTGATTCACGGTGGTGGCCTGGCGATCCTCGGCATAGCCGGCCAGGAACATGCCGGCCGGCGAGTCGGCGGCCTGATTGACGGCTTCACCCAAGTACGCGAAATCGGCCAGCCGCGGCGGTTCGGCGAGCTGCACCGACGGGAGCAGGTAGAGGCCGCCCGTGAATGCATTGAGCATGCCGCCGAAGAGCGCGGGATAGTCGGCGTTGAACGACCGCCAGAATTCCTCCTCACCGCGCCGGCTCCTGGGCAGGATCGGTGCCAGGGTCAGGGAGAGGCAGCGGTCATCGAGGTCGGGCCGGTCGATGAAGTCGGGGATTCCGTTCAAGATCGTGGGCCTCTCCGCGTTCACGTCCGCGCGCAGGTCGCTTGAGAACAGGCGGCGGCCGGAGTGTCCGCCGCCGGTCGCAACACCGCAGAGCCCATCGGCCAGGCCAGGGGAGACTCGAGAAAGGTTATCGAGCGCTAAGAGCCACCCGTTATGTGCGGTGACCATCAGGTCGCGAAAGCTTTGAGGTGCGGTGATCAGCGGCGTGTAGTGGGGGTCGATGAGCTTCCTGGCGATTCGCGTCAGGGTGCTTTTGGCGCTTCCCTGTTCACCGTGGATGACCAGGATGGGGTAATGGGCAACCGGCCGGTACGCCGCGGCCAGCCAGCCGATGAACAGACAGAAGTCGACGTCGCTCAGGTTGACGTACTGCCGCAAGAGACGGATTGACCCGCTGGCCAGGGGTGTCGGAAGCGGCAGCATTCCATCGGGACGAAAAAAATGGACGGGCGGGCGGTCGACGATCGACCATCCCTCGGGAGTCATCTTGACGGCCTGGCCGCTGGGATTGCCGAGGCCAAGGTAGTAATCCCAGTCGTCAGCGCCGCCGTCGGCTTTGCGGTCGCGGCCGACGCGCACGAACACCGGCTGGGTCTGTTCATCCGATTGGGCCTGGGCTTCGATCGACCCGGCCACCTGGGCGACGACCGATGCGGCGGGGATCTGGTGATATGCCGCGCGGTGGCAGTCGACCAACCAGTTTCGAAACGCCCTGGACGGCAGTTGCATGACATCATGCCGCTGGCGGGCGGGTACCTGGACGTAATACCGCCCCTCCGGCGAACGGAACGCGCGAGCCGCCGCCGCAGCGGCCAGAAGCGCGTCCCTCTGGCGAATGCTATTCTTGGCATGATCCGGACCGCCGGCTTCTCCGCTGACAATTGGGGAATTCATCGTGAATGCGCTCGCAATCGTGGGGTTTTGTTAACTTCGTGGTTGCCGATGCTTCCACGTTATCGGCCACCCGAGGACGAACCATCGTGTTTTTTTTGGCTTCGTTTCGTTTTTTTTGTCGGGGCGGGCGGCGGAGCCCGAGCGCCGGGGGGCGTTCTTCGAGGTGTGGGGCCGGCCGATGTGCCAGCGGTGCGCGGCCGATCGCATCGCACTGCGTGCACGTGTCGATACCGTGATTGCCCGGCAGCGCAGCGAAGGCGACCACAACGGTCATGAGCACGTCCGCAGTGCGACCGCTGCCGACAGCGATCCTCGCGAGCCGAACGATCCGGGACGGTCGAGTTACTGAGGTCGTCGGTTCGGTCAAACCGGATGCGTCGTGGCCGATCGGGTTGCTGGAGGCCGACAAGCAGGACATTCGCTGCGCCCTTAGAGGCCGTCGCGGACGCATTTCGGGACGCGGGTGCAATTCCCGCCGCCTCCACTTCATTACGTCAACTGACACCTCCTGAAAGTCAGTGACAAGAAACGACGAAACCCCTTCCTCGGAAGGGGTTTTCTCGTTTTCGGAAGCGCCCTCACGGTCGCCGTTGCTGTCAGCTCGTGAAACCTTCTGACGCCCGACGCCGCCCGAAACCCGACGTATTTCCGACAATTCAACGGGTTCGCATGTCTTGGGATAGTGCAGCCCGGCCAGGGCCTCGGCCCGCGCCCGCATGCCGATGTGGGTGTATTCGGTGCTCTATCGAGGACGATTTTCGCCGCAATTTCAGCCATTCGCTACTTTCTGACAGTAGCAATTCTGGTGCACGCTCTGGTATCTTTTGAGAGAAGCGCTTGATCCAAGGAGGTCCGCCAGTGGTCATCACACTCGATCCGGAGCTGGAGGCTGCCTTGAACCAGGCGGCCCTCCGTCGGGGGGTCGCGCCGAGCTGCTCGTACTCGACGCGCTCCGCCAGCGTTTTCTGCATAGCGCCGCAACGGCGGTTCCCCACGATCAATGGGAGCTAAGACTGGTGGGAATGGCCAGAGAATGCGGCGTTTCCCTGCCTGACACTGCCCTCAGTAGGCAAGCGCTATACGAGTAATGGCCTATCTGATCGACACCAATGTGTTGGGTCGGCTGGCGAACAGAAGCGATGCGCAACATGGCGTGGCTCTGCACGCCGCGATTGAGCTGCACCGGCGGGGTGAAATCCTGCATTTAACCCCGCAAGTCTTGATCGAGTTCCGCAACATCGCCACGCGGCCGATCGCTCAGAACGGCTTGGGGCTCTCGGCAGCTGACACCGAGGCGTTGGCAGCGGGCTTCGAGACCGCCTTTCCGTTGGTCGAGGACACACCGGACATCTATCGGGCTTGGAAGGGCGTCGTGGCCGGCCTCGGGGTTATCGGGAAGCAAGTCCATGACGCTCGGCTTGTCGCAGTCTGCCACGCCCACGCAATAACGCACCTGCTGACGTTTAATGTCGCCGACTTCGGCCGTATGGCCCAATTTGGTCCCGGCCTCGTAATCGTTGATCCCGCAAGCATCTAACAGCTCGCCACGCACCCGCGACGTTGGGCGTGGCTCGGCACTTCGCCAACCTTGCCAGGCAAGTTGCGAGGCACGGGAGCTCGCTCGACGGCATGCCGTCACGGAGGTCGTCCGCGACTGCTTGAAGCCACGCGTTTGCCCCTGCAGCAGTGGGCGTCGACGCCGGACGACCCTCGCCGTCCGTGCCGAGCGCTGTGGCTAATCGGAGTTAACCCGCTTCGGATTAAAACCGCTTCGAATCATTGCGGGTCCGAGGCCCTAGCGGCAAGCCGATCGTCATGGCCTGCCCGATGTCCGAGGAACAGCACCAGCTTCAAGAGGAGCTGGTCAAACGCTATGAACGGCTGCGGTCCGAGAAGGTGGACCCGAGGGAAGACAACGCGCTCGCCATCACCACCGACGGCCGCAAACTGGCGACCGACGCACGGATGGTCTCGGAAACCGCTCCGGACTTCCCCGAATCGAAAATCAACCGCCTGGTCGAAAACGTCGCGGCCACCTGGAGTTTTCAGACACCCAGCTTTTCCGCTTTCGGGTACCCGGGTTCCCCAGATTCTCCACAACACCAGGGCGTTTACAAAGCCGCAGGTCCGATCGAGGAGATTGTGGGTGTCTGAAATCCCTACGATCCGAAGTGGGAACTGTACCTGGAAGCGCAACTGGGTTGGCAACTGAGCCAAACGTTGGCAGGTCGCGGTCGGATCGAATACTTATGGCAAGAGGGACGATGCGTGGTCTGTGGTCAACCGCTGCGGATCGCAGAGGAAAACTTGCATATCCACCATCGCATCTGGCGCAGCCGAGGCGGTCCTGACACGGCGGACAATTTGGAGTTGTTGCATGCCAACTGTCATCGGCAGATCCATGTGCAAGAACGACTGACGAAAGCGGCCGCGTCCTGCGAGGGGCGTTCGTGAAGGCTTGAGCTGCATGAAGGGAAACTTTCACGTGCAGTTCTGAGGGGAGGGGGTGGCGGCAACGTCACCTCCTTACCCGGCCCCCGGGTGAGCAATCACCCGGGGCGACCCGGCCCGCGAAGCGCCAGAAAATCGCGATCGACCATCGGGACGGTTCGGTGGAGCTTGAGCCTGATCCGTGGGAGGGTTGACGCCCGGCCGCTTCCCACTGGCTCTCCTGACCCTGCGACCGCACGACTCGTAATGGAGCGTCATGTGCAGCTCGCGCATCGCACAATAAGCCTTGTCGATCGCCCGGTAGAACACGCCTTTGTCGTCAGACGCTAGGGATGCCAGGGATGCCAGACACCCAAGGATTCGCCGGGGTGACCTTCGGATTCGCGACAAGCGTATTTCGTTAGCTGGCTGAATGTTGGGTGACTCCCAGTGCACATTTTCCGCGAAGCGATGCATGGGTTGATGGTCGACAATCGCGATTCCGTTTGCTTGCACGCACACATGGGCGAAAGGTGGGTGTCTGGCTCCTTTACTTCGATTGCACCCGGTGAAGCGCTCTAATGAGCGACGTAAGGACTACGGCGCATCTCCGACGCGGGATAGGCAGGGCGGCTGCGCAATGACACGTTACGACGATGGCGGTCATTGGTTTGAAGCGGTAGAATTCTATCAGTGTTGTTGCCAGGAACGGAACTGCGAGGACGGCACGCGTAAGGATGCCTCAGTTCATCGATGTGGACCCCGGCAATCTGCACCTGCCGCCCAGCCTCGCGCAGGGGGCTGACCCCGGGAAGCTTGCCCGGCAGATTGCCAAACACGGGAAGTCGCTCGACGGGATGCCGCCCTTGCAGGTCATTCGTGGCAAGGATGGACATCTTCGGATCAACGACGGTGTGACCCGCGCGACCCGCGCCGCGAAGCTCCGACCAGGTGCGCTTGTGCCCGCCGAAGTCATCCAAGACCTGCCGCGACTCGATGTAACCCGTATGCCGAGAGTAAAGGACCGTCTGCCATGAACAGCCAAGAGCGCGCCGAGTTACTGGCGATGATCGCGGAACTATCCCAGAAGTATCCGGATTGGCGATTGGGTCAACTTGTGGCGAATGTGGCCGGCTGGGCCGATCAAGAAATCTGGGACATCGAGGACGAGCAACTGCTCGAAGCCGCGCGCGTGCACCTGCAGCAGATGACGCGGGTGCCAGCAACGCCGATTGGTTGAACCAAGCGCTCCGCCCGATCGCTGGTAATTCAATAGATCATCAGCCTCGCGCAATGAGCCAAGTCACCAAAATCATTCATGCCATCGAGGCAGGTAATGCGCACGCTGCGGCACAGTTGCTGCCGCTGGTGTACGATGAATTGCGCGGTCTTGCCGCCCAGCGTCTGGCGCAGGAGAAGCCAGGGCAAACGTTGCAACAGACCGCCTCGGTTCACGAGGCCTACATTCGACTGGTGGGAGATGGATCAGGGCTTCCTTGGGACCACCGCGGCCACTTCTTCGCCGCGGCTGCGGAAGCCATGCGACGAATCCTGGTCGATGCGGCCCGCCGCAAGCAGGTGATCCGCCATGGCGGCGGAAGACGGCGATGCCTCTTCAAGATCAAGAGCAAGTTGCGCGATCGCGGGACGACGTGTTGGCACTCGACGAAGTCCTGACCCGATTCGCGACGGAGGAGCCAGCCAAGGATGCCAGACACCCAAAGGATGCCAGACACCCAAGGATTCGCCGGAGTGACCTTCGGATTCGCGACAAGCGTATTTCGTTAGCTGGCTGAATGTTGGGTGACTCAGAGTGCACATTTACCGCGAAGCGTTGCATGGGTGGATGGCCAATCGGCGCGGTTCCGGGTGCCTGCACGCACACATGGCCGAAATGTGGGTGTCTGGCTCCCCTTAGCTGGCTGAATGTTGGGTGACTCCCAGTGCACATTTACCGCGAAACGCTGCATGGGTGGATGGTCGACAGGCGCGATTCTGATTGCCTGCACTCACACATGATCGAAAGGTGGGTGTCTGGCTCCCTCGGCCTGACCTCGCGTCGCAGCGGACCCGCTCGCGGCCGCGCCGGCGGACTTCGCTCAGGAATGCCGAATCCCACTGGCGACATGTATGGGAATTTCCCCTATATCGAAAACCACGGGAATCGCCGCTCGAGGCCGTATCCGGAGCGAGGGGCTGGAGTGCGTGATCCGCAGCGGAAAACGCACCCCGCTGACCGGAGCCGGGCGCGCCCGCCAGTCGCCAGTCGCCGTCGATCAGCCGACCTGTGGGCCGGTCTTACGGATTGGGTTGGCGGGGGTTAAGCTGGGGGAGTAGCACCAGCTCTGCTGATGCTGCCCCGCGAGGGAAGTCGGGTGACCATGCCCGGCCGGAGCCTCCGGGCCACGGCCTTGGTCCCTATCGCGCAGTATGGGGGTCGCATGAACACGGACACGACAGAAGAGCCTTCACCGGCGAGCCCGCCAGCGCCCGACACAACCCGCCGGACGACGCTCTACCTGCTGCTGGCGGCAACCGTGGCAGCCTTGCTTCAAATCCCATTCAGCGCGGCGCTCGCGCCAGGTAACGCGCAACCTGGGATTGCAATGGCCGACGCCGCGGCAAACGCAGCCGGAACGGTCTTGCTTGCCTACGTGATGATCCGCCTCGGATTCCGTGCGGCGCGTCGCACTGGGTTTGGGACGCTCATGCTCGCGGGCTGGGACGACGGCGCGTTCCGACCCGCCGTGGCTCGACGGGCGCTCGTGGTGGCCACGGGAATCGGGGTCGCGGAGGGCATCGCAGTGCTGGTCGGTAACGGCTTGGTGTCGCCCTATCTGCCCCAAGGGAACGTGAAGGAGCCAGCACCTTGGATGGGATTCCTCGCATCGGTCAGTGCCGGCGTTAGCGAGGAGATCCTCTTCCGCCTCGGCTTGATGACCAGCCTGGCCTGGCTTTTGACCGTACTGACGCGTCGCGTCGCCGCTGGCCCGGTGATCGTGCTCGTCGCGAACGTCCTCGCGGCGCTGGCGTTCGCGGCGGCGCACCTGCCGCAGGCCAAGGCCTTCTACGGTCTTTCGACGCTGATGGTCGTGGTCGTGATGATCGGCAACGGGGTGCCCGGCGTGATCTTCGGCTGGCTCTTCCGGCGCTTCGGACTCATCACGGCGATGGTTGCCCATTTCAGCGCGGATGTCGTCTTGCATGTCATCGGGCCAATGATCGGTTAGCGCGGTAAGCTCCGGTGACGGGTCGGCGCACGTCGTACTCGCCGGACCCGTAACCCTGGCGCCGGGGGCTTCGCGGGGTCAGCCTTTGTTTTTTGTTTTCGGTCGTGCAGGTATCCGCCGAACGGGGGGCTTCGCGGGGTCAGCCTTTGTTTTTTGTTTTCGGTCGTGCAGGTATCCGCCGAACGGGGGGCTTCGCGGGGTCAGCCTTTGTTTTTTGTTTTCGGTCGTGCAGGTATCCGCCGAACGGGAACGAACGCGCGATCAAAGTCATGCTCCGGGACCAGCAGGGGACGTACGCACGGTCGTGAATTTTGGCCTCCGAACGCGGATGACAGTCTGATCGCGCGCTTGCGCCAAGAAGATGGGGAACGGAGAGTCCCGTGGTGCTCCACGGTCAATCACCGAGCCGACTCTCACCCGGACCGCAACAGATCGACGATCTTGGCCCTGGCGGAAGATGTCAGGCCGTGCCAGTTGGTGGGCCATGGGGCGCGTGACTCTGGAAATGCAGAGTTTCCGGAGCGCGAAGATGCGACCATTTGTTTGTGGGCGAGCGCTGAATCACGCTTGGCTCAGCCCCAGCCACATTGCCGCAATTAGGTATGGTGTCCCCGGAACCCAGCCACATTGCCGCAATTAGGTATGGTGTCCACGGAACCCCGGGGGGCGCCCGGCTGAATCCTGCTTCCGGGTCCGCTCGGCCGCGCGCCCGTACCGTTAGATGGCCTGGGCTGGCGACCGGCGCGCGAAAACCCTGGCGAAGCGCAAACGGCGGCGGTATACTCGCCCCCAGTCTTCGGGGTTCGGCGAGCGAGAGCGACCCAACCCGCCAGGGAGGGCTAACACATAGTGAGTCAAATCTTTCTGAGTTACAGTTCACAGGATGAGCGCACCGCGAGTGCCATCCATGACGAACTGCGCCGGGACTATGGCTTGAACGTGTGGTGGGACGGGAACGTCCCGCCGGGGAACGACTGGCTGCGCCGGGTTAGCCGCGCCCTGAACCGATGTGACGGCATGATCGTTTTGGTTTCGCCCGCGTCCATGACGTCGGACCTCGTCAAGCGGGAGGTCGAACACGCACTGACCAGCGACCGGTTCCAGGATCGCTTGTTTCCACTCATCATCCGGCCGACCAAGCAAGTGCCAGGCTATTTCTCGTTGATGCCCGTGTTTGATGCCACCGAGAATCGGAAGCGGGGCCTGAAGAGCGTTGCCAAGGCGATCATCGCGAGCGAGCGGTAGCCGGCCGGTGCCGATCAACTGCTTCCTGAGTCACTCGCACCGCGACAAGCCGTTCGCGGACCGGTTGGCCGACACGCTAGCGGGTCACGGCGTCGAAACGTGGTACAGCGCCCGCCAAATCATGGCTGCGGGTCAATGGCATGATGAAATTGGCAAGGCGCTCGAGCACTGCGATTGGTTCCTGCTCGTCTTGTCAACCAGCGCCGTAAACTCGATCTGGGTCAAGCGCGAACTGCTCTACGCTCTGGACGAAGCCCGATTTGTGGGCCGCATCACACCACTCTTGCTGCGCCCATGCAACTGGAAAAAGCTCTCCTGGACGCTCAAAGCGATCCAGCGGGTGGACTTCTGCCAAGACTACGGCGTTGGCTGCCAGGCTCTGTTCCAAAGCTGGGGCATCGAATACCGGCCTTCACCCTAATCCGCTTGGGCCTTCAGGCTTAGGGACGGCGTTTGTTGGCGCGAGGTTCCACTCGACCAAATCGATCACCGACTTCCTGTTGTGCGATCGCGCGAAGCATCGCTTGCAGCAAGAATTCCCGATCCGCCGGCGCTGCTCGCCGCATTGCCTCTTGGAATGCCGTGATCGTTTGCAGCGTACCTTAGCGGGGTCATAGCGGGGTCAGCCTTTTAGCGGGGTCAGCCTTTGTTTTTTGTTTTCGGTCGTGCGGATATCCACCGAACGGAAACGAACGCGCGATCAAAGTCATGCTCCGGGACCAGCAGGGGACGCACGCACGGTCGTGATTTTTGGCCTCTGAACGCGGATGACAGTCTGATCGCGCGCTCGCGCCAGAAGATGGGGAACGGAGAGTCCCGCGGTGCTCCACGGTCCGAGCCACCGTAGGTCAAGTCGAGAAACACAACTCGGCGGTCAATACTTTCTGCACCAAAGGGGCCGCGCGAGAATAACTTATCCAATTCTCCCTCAATCACATGATCGCGCGGCTGGGATCTCGTCTTCGAGATTCCGGGGGGAAGCTGAAATCGACGCTCGAATTCGACTCATATGGTGCGCGCACACCGTCGGCGTCAGCGGCTCCTTCTGTTCGAGGCGTTGGCGGTGCGCCTCGGGTCTGGAGGCCGACGTTCCTTCAGCGGCCCGGTGCGAACGGCTCGACCGGCATCGCCAGGTCCAAGAGCAGCAGTCGGAAGTCATCCCGGTCTCGGAGCGGCGCCAGGTCGGGGTCCGTGCGCAGCTTGGCCAGGTCGTGAAAGCCCGCGGCGACGGCCTGGCGCAGGGTGGCCATGGCCCGGTCGGCCGTGGCCGCGATGTCGGCGGCGGAGAAACCGGACCGGGAGTCGGCGGCGGCCGCCGCGAGCAGGGTGTAATTGCGGGCTAGCTCGTAGCGGGCTTCGACGTCCGGCTCGGCGATCGCCTCCCAGAGCGTGGCCGCCCTTTCCAGGGGCTCGACCGCGGCGGCCCGGCGGCCAGCGCGGTACTCGGCGCGCCCCAGTCCAGTCAGGGCGGAGGCCAGTTCCCTTCGGTAGGCGGTTATCGTGGGGTGGTCGCGGGCGAGCCGCTCGTGAATCGCGAGGCTCTCCCGGAATCGGGCAATCGCCGTGTCGAAGCGACCCGCCTCTGTGTCGACGTCGCCGAGGCAGGTCAGGCTCACGCCGATTGCATTCCGCCACGCCGGATTTCCCGGCTCGGCCTCGGCCAGTTTCCGCCGGATCGCCAGGGCCCTCTGATGCTCGGACTCCGCCGCCGCCGGCTTGCCCGTCTGCGGGAGAATGGAGCCGAGATTGCTATGGCAGTCGGCCAGGGCATTGCGGAATTCCGTGACGGCGGGGTTGTCGTCGGCCAGCTTCTGCCGGATCGCCAGGGCCTTACGGTACTCGGCCTCCGCCTCCGCTGCCTTGCCCGTCGGAAACAGGAGGTAGCCGAGGGCTTCGTGGCTGTACGCCAGGGCGCTGCGGAATTGAGTGACGGCGGGGTTGTCGTCGACCAGCCTCTGCTCGATCGCCAGCGCCTTGCGGTGCTCGGCGTCCGCCTCCGACGGCTTGCCGGTCTGCGACAGGAGGATGCCGAGGCAGACGTGGCTCATCGCCAGGTCGCTGCGAAACAGGGTGACGGCGGGGTTGTCGGAGGCCAGCTTCTGCCGGATCGCCAGGGCGCTCCGGTGCCCGGCCTCCGCCGCCGCCAGCTTGCCCGTCTGGGAGAGGAGGATGCCGAGATTGAAGTGGCTCTGCGCCAGGGCGCTGCGAAATAGGGTGACGGCGGGGTTGTCGTAGGCCAGCTTCTGGCGGATCGCAAGGGCCTTCCGGAACTCGGCCTCCGCCTCCGCTGGCTTGCCTGTTTGCCACAGGAGGGCGCCAATCCGGTTGATCGTGGCGGTGAGGTCGCGCCGGGCCTCGTTGGCGGCGCCCTTGAGTTCGGTCAGCGATTCCTGGTCGACACGCGCCAGACGGTACACGGCCAGCGCCTCGTCCGAGCGGCCGATCGTCGAGAGGAACCAGCCTAGACGCGAACGACAGTCCGCCAGCGCAGACAGGGTTTCCGGCGTCGAGGGCGCCCGTGCGGCCAGCAGGCGCTCGGCCTCTTGGTAGGCTGCCAGCGCCTCGTCCGTCTTCCCGGTCGCCTCCAGCAACGATGCGACGCTCGTGAGGCTGCGGCCCACGTCGGCGCGGGTCCCGGCGTCGGCCCCCCGCTCCGACGCAAGCTCCCGCCGCCGCGACAGAACCTGCCGGTGGGACGAGAGTGCATCTTCCGTGCGCCCAATCTTCGCGGTCAGATCGGCAAGCTCGAAGGTCGCTTGATGGAGCGCGCGTCTGGAGGCAAAGTCTGTCTCGGGGCCGAGCAGGGCACCGAGACGGCCGTAGAAGTCGGCCGCCGACGTCAAGAGCCGCTGGCGCAGGTCCTTGAACTTTTCCTCCTTGAGCAGGAAGTCTTCGCTGACGCCCGTGTGAAAGGTCTTGATCGCCTCGGTCGCCAGCGCGTACCGCTGTTCGACCCGCTGATTGGCCTGCGACAGCGCGGCGTTGGCTCGCGTCTCGTTATCCAGAGCCCGCGCGATCGCCCCCTTGGCCATGGTCTGCACCGCGAGCACCGCCGCCAGCCCGACCACCCCGGCCAAGAGACCCACGGCCGCGCCGGTGACCGCAGTCCGGTTCCGCTTCGCCCACCGGCGCGCCTGCCGTGAAAACGGCTCGCGGTAAGCGTCCACCGGCTCGTCCGCCATCCACCGCTCCACTTGATCGGCCAGCGCTTTGGCGGTGGCGTAACGATCGTCCGGCTTGGTCGCCATCGCCTTCAAGCAGATCGCCTGGAGCGCCGGGTCGATCGACGGTTCGAGCAACTGAGGCCGCGGAAACTCGCCCCGCTGAACCCGGCGGAGGATCTCGCCGACGTCGTCACCCGCCAAGGGCGGCCGCCCCACCAGCAGGCAGTACAGCGTCGCGCCCAAGCTGTACACGTCCGATCGCGGCCCCAGCCGGTCCAGGTCGCCGCCCGCCTGCTCGGGGCTCATGTACGCGGGCGTCCCCAGAGCGCTGCCAGGCAGCGTTTCGGCGCTGCCGCTGGCCGAGGAGGGCATGAAGGTCCGCTCGCCGATCGAGCTGCCCGGCTCGATCCGTCCCAGCGGCTTGGCCAGCCCCCAGTCGACCACCAGGGTCTCGCCGTGCTTGCCCACGATGATATTTCCCGGCTTGATGTCGCGGTGAAGCACGCCCCGCGAGTGGGCATAATGGACGGCGTTGCAAACGTCGAGGAATCGGCGCAGGACTTTGCGGAGCTCCAGCGACCGCCGCCCGATGTCCGTCTTGAGCGACTGATCGCTGTGGAACTGCTCGATCGCCTCCTTGAGACTATCGCCTTTGATGAACCGCATCGCGTAATATGGCCGGCCATCGTGGTAGCTGCCCAGGCCGTAGACCGGCACGATGCCCGGGTGCTCGAGCCCGCCGGTGATCTCGGCCTCGATCAAGAACCGCTGGCGGCTATCCGGGTCGTCGGCATGGTGGCCCAGAAGCTGTTTCAGCGCCACCTCGCGGTGCAGCTCGGTGTCGAGCGCCACGAAGACGGCCCCCAGCCCACCCTGGGCGTGGGGCCGAAGCAGGCGAAACCGCTGGCCGTCGGAAGTCGCTGTCCCGACCGCGTAGCTGGTCGTGCGGTCGGCATCTTCGCCGGGCTGGGTCGAGGTCGAGCCAGCATGCCGGATCGAGGCCTCGATCGCCGCATCACCGAGTCGACCCAGGCTTTCCCGGGTCGATCGGCCCAGGCTGATGGCCGCCAGGCTTTTCTCCGGATCGCCGCCGTGCTTCGTGAGATGTCGCGCCGCCAGGGCCTCGACCGCGACGCGATCGGCGTCGTCCAGGTCACCGCGAGCCGCCAGATGGTCGGCCAGCGGCCGGGACTTGTCGCGAGCCCAGGCCTGGAAGGCGGCGACGAGCTGGGCCTGGTCGATGAGCCCGACTTGCAGCGCGATCAAGCCAAACAGGAGGTGGCGGTCCGCGGCGGCGGCCATGGCGTGGCTCCAATCGACGAGAGTGGCTCGGCCTGAGCCGCCAAACTCGGGATCCGGCTCGAGCATCCTGTCATGCGCCCGTTATTATCGCAGAGGCCGAGGGGATTTCTATCCAGGGCGGAGGGCGCAGGGCTCCGACGGGCAGGATGAGCTCAAATCGAAAGACAACATCCGCGGAGGTTGAATCATGACGGTCGCGCGTTCGCAACGGGTCGATACAGCCGTAGCGCGATGACATTCCCGGCGTTCACACCCCGAACTTTACGATGCCGCCCGGTGCGGGGCTCCGAGAATCCCCAAAAAACAAAGGCCCAGCTCAAGGCTGAACCAGTGGCCGGATCCGCCGGATCGGCCCAGTTTCAGCAAACGATCTGGCTGTGCCCGATCGAAGATCGGCGGAAGCTGGATTCGTCGCGCGAGGGAATGGTGGAAGGTCTGCCGCTGGGCAGCTATCTGCTGCTGGTCGATTACACGGGGCGCTTGTTCCACGAGGGGAAGAGCGCGATTTCGGCCGAGCTGGCGGGAATTCTGGCGCGGCTGGGCACGAGCGCGGAAGGCTGGCAGGCCGGGCTGGAGAAGCTCAGGGGGGGGCGGCTGGTGGGCCGATTGTTGGCGGGCAGTTGCAAGCGCTACTTTCGCGGGAGCGAAAGGCGACTATTGAGGTCGCCACGCGCTTGGGCGTGCACGACCTGGCCAATCTCGGTGGATGCCCCGCGCGATAGCTCCGGCGAATTGGTACCGCATCACGGCCCTTGCCCTCACGAACTCGACGCCGCGCCGCGGTCGGTGATCGACGGCCGACGTCGTGCGCATGCCTGGCCGCTCAGGAGCGCCCCGCCACGAAGTGACGGAGTCTGCCCAAGGTGCGCGCCACGCTTGCCTATACCGGCAAAATGCGCGCTCCCCGCCCGGCGTCGCTCACTCGCGCGGCGCCTCCCGCCTAGCACGTTGCGTGTCCTTGCCTTGGGGGGGGGAGCCCATCAGTTCTGATATTCGACCCACACCCTCGGCAGCGCCCTCTGAAGCTCTTGCGCCCCGGTTTCGGTGATATGGGTATGGGAAATGTTGAGGTTCTCCAGGTTCTTCAGCGCCTTCAGATTGACCAGCCCAACGTCGGTGATTTGCGCCGAGTTGAGTTCGAGGGTGGAAAGCTTGGTCAACGCCTTCAAGTGTTCCAGGCCGGCATCGGAGACTTTCGTCGAGTTGAGGCGGAGAATCGAGAGATTGGTCAGCCCCTTCAGATGTGCCAGGCCCGCGTCGGCGATCCTCAGACTCGACAGATCCAGTTCTCGGAGATTGGTCAGACCACTCAGGTGAAGAAGCCCGGCGTCGCTGATTCGATCGCCGTGGATTCTCAGTTTGACGAGGTTATGCAGGTTTTCCAGATGGCTAAAATCGGCGTCAGCCGCCGACGAAGTGCAGAGGTCCAGCTCCTCGACCCGCGTGAGCCGTCCGATTTGCGTGAGCAGCGGGTCCCCACGGGCTGGAGCTCCTAGGGAAGAGACGTGAACCGAGACGACGTGCCGCAAGTATTCGTCTTCGAAGCGATCCACCAGCCACTGGAGCGCCCATGGCATTCGTTGGAACGAAGGATTTCGAGCTCGCCAATTCGAGTCGTACTCGACGAATCCGCCTGCCCGCTCGATCGCGGCGACGGCCTCGCGCTGGATTCGCGCGATTCGCGCACTGCGGACCAGCCAGCCGAGCCCGGCACCGATCAACAGCACAAGGACGATCAGCCCCCGCACGCTGAATCGCAGACATCTTCGCCAGGGACTCACGACGCGTTCAGTGGGCATGGTGGCCACTCCACCGGCGGGGCGAGACGTCAGGGAGGAAGACGGAGCCAGTCAGCATAGTGGGCGATCCACAAAAGGATGGACGAAGGAGGGCCGAGAAAAGAGCCGGCAGTCACGGCGGCGCCGGCCCGGAATTGGCGACTCTCTGGATGCATACAATCCCTCGAGTCCCATCATACCAGGAACCGATTCAATTCCTTGAGATCCTTGACTCCGGCACCGGTGACCTCGGTGTTAGCGCGGCGCAGCCCTGACAGGACGATGCTTATTCGCGTAGAATGAATCAGGGAGCCTCGCGAGCTTGGAGCTCAGGAACAACCCCACCCAGGAGAATCCGATCATGAACCGGCCGGAGACATTGATCCGTCTGCTGCCGCCTTGCTTAGATTGGAGTCCCGATGGCGAGGTGCGCGTGACCGGCCGGCGGATCGGGTTGTTCCATATCGTGAAAGCGAATCGCGTTCTCGGCGAGTCGCCGGCGACGATTGCCGCGGAATTCGAGCTGGCGCCGGAGCTGGTCGGCGAGGTATTGGCCTTCGCCGAACAATATCAAGCCGAAGTGGGTGCCTATGTGGCTGAGTATCAGGCCGAGCTCGACCGGCAATACGAGGCCTATCAGCCCAACTCCGCGGCTCTCCGGATCAGCCGTCTTCTCGCAGAGCGACAAGCCCGGGAATCGCGATCGGAATCCTGAACGATGCCGATCGCCTTCGTTCTCGACGAGAACCTTCGCGGAAAACCAATTTGGCATGCGATCCGTCACCACAACCGTGGCCGAGGGTTGCGGATTGATGCGACGCGGGTTGGCGACCCGACTGATCTGCCCCTCGGCTCCTCGGATTCGGAAATCCTCGCGTGGGCGGAGCGCACCGATCGAATGATTCTCACGGAAGACTCGGCGACCTTCCCCGCGGAACTCGCGGTGCATCTTCGCTCGGGCAGAACCTCGCCGGGCGTCTTCTTGATCCGACCCAGTGCCACGGTCGCGTCGGTTCTTTCTTGGCTCGAGCTGGTCGTCGCGGACGACCAGCCCGACCAATGGCTCGATCGGGTGACCTACATCATTTAGCTCGTCCCCGGCTCGTCTCGGTACGGTTTCTTGTCCTCATATATCTTGAGCCGCCGCTGGCCCTTCTTCAGGTCGTTCGCGTCCGTGTAGAGCGTGTTCGCCTTCTGCTGATACGCGACGGCCTTCGGAAAATCGCCTGTCTCCGCGTAGCCGGCAGCGAGCGTGTCGATCATAGAGGCTTCCTTCCAGTCGCTCAGCTCACAGGCGCGAGCCGCTGACTCGACAGCCCTCCGGCCGTCACGATATTTCTCATCGGCACAAGTCGCCCACAGCCACGCCCGATTGTTGTACGCCCACGCGTATTTGGGGGCGAGCCGGATGGCCTCGGTGTAGTCGGCGAGGGCCTTGCCGTATTCCTTTTTGGCTCGCCATGCGATGCCTCGACCATTCCGCGCACGCATCCTTCGGGTCGAGTCGGATGGCCTCGTCGTAGTCGGCAATGGCCTTTCCGAATTCCGTCTCGGCTCGCCACGCGTTTCCCCGGTTGCAGTACACCCCAGCGCTCTTGGGGTCGAGCCGGATCGCGTCGTTATAGTCGGCGATGGCTTTCTCGTATTCCTTCCTGGACTCCCATATGTTGCCCCGCGCAAAAACGTATCGGCGTCATCCGGGTCGAGCCGGATGGCCTCGTTGAAGTCGATGATCGCCTTGTCGAGCTCTCCCTTGGAGACCCGTGCCTGCCCGCGTGCCACGTACACATTGGGCTCGCGCGGATCGAGTCGAATCGCCTGATTGAAGTCGGCGATCGCCTTGTCAAATTCCCCCTTCAATTGCCAGGCTGCGCCCCGTTTCCAGTAGGCTTCGGCGTCCCGCGGAACGAGTCGGATCACCTGGTCGAAGTCGGCGATGGCTTTGCCATACTCCTCCTTCTCGAACCAGGCCACGCCGCGGTCGTAAAGAATCTCGTCGTTCTTGGGATCGAATCGGATCGCCTCTGTGAAGTCGGCGATGGCTTTGTCGTGCTCTCCCTTGTCAAACCAGGCCCTGCCGCGCGGATAGTAGATCTCGACCATTTTCGGATCGAGCCGGATCGCTTCGGTGTAGTCGGCGATCGCGGTATCGTCCTGCGACAAATTAAACCACGCATGCCCCGAATGTAAAATGCTCTCGCGTTTCTGCCGTCGATCTTCATGGCCGCGTCCGAGTCGGCGATGGCCTTTTCAAACTCGTCCTTGAATAGCCAATCGAGGGCGCGGTCGAGGTAGGCATCGATGGATTCGGGATCGATGCGAATCGCCTCGGTATCGTCGGCGATGGCTTTGTTGTATGCCGCCTTCTGGAACCAGGCGAAGCCTCGGCTGCGATACGTCCAGGCGTCGGTCGGGTCGAGCTGGATTGCCTCGGTATAGTCGGAGATGGCCCTGTCGTATTCTTTCTTGATCGACCAGGCAAAGCCTCGGTTGTTGAACGCCAGCGTGAACTTTGGGTCCAGCCGGATCGCCTCGGTATAGTCGGCGATGGCCTTGTCGTAGTCCTTCTTGTCCGACCAGGCAAAGCCTCGATTGTTGAACGTCTTGGCGTTCCGGGCATCGAGCCGGATGGCCTCCGTGTAGTCGGCAATGGCTTTGTCGATCTCATTTTTCTCCCGCCACGCGGTGCCGCGATTCGCGAGCGCCCCGGCGTGTTTCGGGTCGAGCCGGATGGCTTCGGTATAGTCGGCAATGACTTCGTCCAGTTCTCCTTCGGGTGGTTGCCTGGCGTTACCCCGGTCGTAGAACGCCCGAGCGTTCTTGGGGTCGAGCCGGATCGCCTCATTGAAATCGGCCAGGGCCTTGTCGTGGGCACTCTGCGGCAGCTCGCCAGGGCCAGGGGTAGTCGGCGGGCCTTCATTCCTCGGGGCGGGCGGTTTAGCGGGGTTGCGATCGAACGGGTCCTTTTTGTCGCCACTTCGCTTGGAGAAATCACCAGGAGCCAGATCGAATGGAGAGGTCGTCTTTGGGGCAGCCAAATCGAACGGAGAGCCAACGTTCGGAAGCGGCGCCGTGGACGGCGCGGGCGGCGCGGGCACCAGGTCCTCGATGCGATCAAAGGGTGTCTCCACGTCACCTTTCTGAGACCAGGCGCGGCCGCGCTGGTGATAGGCAAGGGCACAGGTCGGATCGAGCCGGATGGCCTCGCTGTAATCGGCGATGGCCTTGCCGAAGGCCTTCTTGTGTTCCAGGAAGACGCGGGCCCTCGCGAGAAACGGCCCCGTCGTCTTGCCAGACAACCTGATGGCCTCGGTATAGTCGGCGATCGCCTTGTCGTACTCCGATTGCGATTCCCAGATCAAGCCGCGTCGATGGTACGCCTCGTGATTGCCGGGTTTGCTTTGAATCTCCCGGGTGTAGAATGCAATCGCATCCCCTAATATGACGATGTCGCTCGTCCCAACCCAGCCGCTTACCGTTCCTGACTCAATGCTCACCAGATCACGGTCGATCTTGGTCACGGTGTCGATGCGAAAGGTGGCATCAAGGTCCACAACCCTGGCGTCTGCCCGCAAGGGAGTGGGGTACTTCGTGACGACCTTCTGGCCGACCAAGGACGCTGGAGCCCGGTCGGCTTGCGGATTGGCACTTTCGCGCGCCCGGCGGCCTGGGACTGGTGGAAGCTCCTTCGAACGAGACAACGGCCAGCAGGGTGACAAGAAGCTTGCCAAAACTTGGGCCCGTGGAGATCATGGAATCAAGCCTCTTATTGCCTTTTATCCTACCGTAAACGGAGCGAGCCGCTCATTCAAGGAGTCCGTGAAGCGATGGGTTTTTCTGACACCTTCGAGCGTGGCTATCGGCCTCGCTAGAACACACCGGCGGCCGATGGATTGTTTCTGGCTCCCTCTCCTTGGGGAGAGGGCTGGGGTGAGGGGCGAACCCCACCGTGAGCCTTCTCAATTTGAATCGTCCGATGCCCATCCTCGCTCAACTTGATCAACCGGACCCTCACCCCAGCCCTCTTCCGGCGGGAGAGGGAGCTAGTGTCTCTGGACAGAAAACCTGCACGAAATTCGCGCACATGGCTAAGCTGGTAGTGATAGGCCAGGTCAACTGGAGGGATCCTACCATGCGCGGCCGAAAACCCAATCGATTCCGCGTTCGTCCCGGCGACGCATCTGAGCTGTTGCAGATCGCTCGGAGCCAGGGCCTCCCGTGGTTTCAGGTGCAACGCGCTCGGATCGTCTTAGCGCGGGCAGCGGGCAACAGAACCGTGGCCGTGGCTGATCAATTCCAGTGCGATGAAGCCACGGTTTGGAGAGCCTGCCGTCGGTATGGAACCAATGGCATTGCTGGCCTACTCGCTGACGGTCGGAAGGATCATTCGGGGCGACCGGCCACGATTTCCCCCCCTCCAGCGCGCTCAGATTGTCGAACTGGCCTGCTTGGAACCCTTGGCCAAAGGACTGCACGTCACCCACTGGTCTAGTGAAGACCTGGCGCGCCAGGCCATGGCTGACGGGATCGTTGTAACGATCAGTCCCAGGACGATCCAGCGGATACTCGATGATGTTGACCTGCAACCCCATCGGACGCGGTACTGGCGAACCACTCGCGCCAACGCGCGATTCAAGAGGCGGGCAGAGAAGGTCCTCTGGTGCTACGGGAACGCCGTGCGGCTCGCTGCGCACGGGATCTGGGTCGTGTGTGCTGACGAGATGCCCAGTTGCCAAGTTCTGGAGCGCGTGCCAATTCGCCGCGCCGTCCCTGGCTCGATCGAGCAGGTGGAGCACGACTACATCCGACACGGCACGGTCAACATCCTGAACTTCCTGATGGTCCATAGCGGAAAGATGGAGACCATTTGCTTGGAAGCCAACGACGCCGAGCACTACGTTGCAGCATTGAGGCATTTTCGCAGGCGCCACCACCGGCTCAAGGGCATCTATTTGGTACACGATGGCGGTTCGAGCCACATCGCCCAAGCCACCAGGGACTACTTCGCTAGATGTGACGCTTGGTGGCGTCCCCGCTTGACGCCGGCCCGCGCGTCCTGGCTCGATCAAGCGGAGCTGCTCAATCATGCGTTCGGTCGCCGCTATCTGAAGCGCGGATCGTGGGCAAGTCGCGGGGCTTATATTGAGCATGTCATGACTTCATGGCAGGAGTACAACAGGCTCTACGCCCACCCATTCGAGTGGACTTGGACCAACCACAAAATGAGACGATGGTATGCGGAGCATGCGGTCTGAATTTCGTGCAGGTTTTCTGTCCAGGGACACTAGTATCTGGTAGCGCCGGGGCTCTCACGCAGGCCACGGTCTCTGGTGGCGAGTCATTCGATTCGCAGGGCCGTGCTGCTGCAGTCGAAATCTCACTGCGGCCCTCCCCAGGGCGTGGGAGCTATTGCGGACGAGAATCCCTCCCTTCCCAGGAGAATACGATGAAAGCGAAGCGTCTGTTACCGGCCCTGGTGCTCCTGATGTTTTCGGCGGGTGCCGTGTCGGCACCGCCCGATGACGACGCCTGGAAGCCGTATCGCTTCCTCGTCGGCGACTGGACCGGCGAGGGTGGCGGCGAGCCCGGCAAGGGGTCGGGACGGTTCTCGTTCGCCTGGGACCTCCAGGAAAAGGTCCTCCTGCGGCGGAATCGAGCCGAGTATCCCGCCGCTCAAGGCCGGCCAACCGTCGTGCATGACGACCTCATGGTTATTTATCGCGCCGATCGAGCCGGTCCGACCAAGGCGATTTACTTCGACAGCGAAGGCCACGTGATCAACTACGCCGTGTCGCTTTCAGACGACAGCCGGACGCTCACCTTCCTGAGCGACGTCGTATCGGCCGCGCCTCGGTTTCGATTGTCTTACACCAAGGAGAAAGACGACTCGATCAAGATCAAGTTTGAGATCGCGCCTCCCGGCAAGCCCGACGGCTTCATGACGTATCTCGAAGGCAGCGCTCAAAGAACCCGCAAATGATGTTCGGTCCATTCGCCCTCTCGCGGATCCGGAGACCAACCGCAAAGGGACGACCGTGTCGTAACGACAACGGGTCGCTCAGAAACGAGCGCCGCCGGTCACCGAGGATGAAAAGGTCGGTCAAATCGTGGGACCAAACTTCGACGTGTACCTCGGCTGGGGATGGTGGTACCGAGGTTACGGCTGACGGTTTCTAGCGCTTCCTGGCTCTTGCCAGAAGCTCGCGATGAGCCTCCTCGTAGGATCGCTTCAAGCCGGTCGCGGTCGCCGCGCAACCATCATCGCCTGCTCGGATCGCCCGGACACGCACGGCTTCCCAGTAGCGAATACTCGCCTCGACGGTTGGCAGATGCTCTCTCCGCGGGACGTCGGCGGGCGATGGGGGAAACGGAGGAAGACTGTCTGCGTCCCCGGATCGCATAACGATGACTCCGCCCCGTTGTCACGGCATTCCTTGGTATCGGTCTGGCTCCGGCACCGCGATCGAGGGCACTCCCTGACTCAACCCTATGTCAAGGGCGAAGGACGTCAAATCCGGGCCGGGTGTCGTGTGTTCTTCGCTCAACATCGTCCGGATGAAGGAGCTTCCGGAATTCATTCGATCCATCTGTCTCCGGGGCTCCTCCGTTCCCGTTATTGATCGTGCGCGACAACGTGATCTTTCGTTGAACGCGCGGCGGCATCTTGCTCGTCACCGCGCGCGATGCTTCAATTGAACGCGACCGCCACGCCGTCGCCGCTGGTGACGGACCGGACCCGGAGGGGCCAATCCAGCCCGAGGCGAAGCCGATCACTCATTGGTCAGGTCGACCCGCGACGCGTCACGACCTCTTCTTTCATCCCAAGACACTCGACACTCAGGAGACGCGGTCTCATGAAACCTCGGACCGGGCCCATGGCTCAGCTTGTCGCAAAGTTCAGCGTGGCCGCCACCATGGCGATGGCACTGGCGATGCTCGGTGCGCTCTTGCCCAGCGTGAGCGCCGGCCTGTCTCCTGCCGATGAATCGGCCCAGGATCAGGGCAAAACCAAGACGCCCCCGAACGGCGAGCCGGCCAAGCCGGCCCCGGCCAAGCTCGGGTTGCTCCAGAACGACCCCCGGGCATTCCAGGGGTATACCCTGATCGCGCCCATGTTCTCAAAGACGACTTATTTGATCGACATGCAGGGAAGGGTTGTGCGGACGTGGGAGAGCGACTGCACGCCGGGTGTGAGTGCTTATCTCCTCGAGAACGGGCACTTGCTCCGCCCCGGTGCCCAGCAACAGCAGCCGTCCGGCTTCGGCCCCGGGGCCGGCGGGCGAGTTCAAGAGTTCGACTGGGATGGCCAGCTCCTCTGGGACTTGAAATATGCCAGTGACACCCGTCTCCCGCACCACGACGTGACCAGGCTGCCCAACGGCAACGTCCTGATGATCGTCTGGGAGAAGAAGACGAAAGCGGACGTCATCGCCGCAGGGCGCCGGCCGGACCTGGTCGGTAACGCAGGCCTGCATCCCGACTACTTGATCGAGATGAAGCCGACCGGCAAGACCACCGGCGAGATCGTCTGGGAATGGCACCTCTGGGACCACCTGATCCAGGACCACGACCGATCGAAGCCCAACTTCGGCAACGTCGCCGACCACCCCGAGCTCGTCGACCTCAACTTCGCCGCCGGCGAGGGCCCGATCGCCCCGATGATGGCCACCAAGGATGGCGTCGCCAAGCTCCGGTCTCTCGGTTACCTCGGCAACTCGCCAGCACCGCCGGCCAAGGGTGCGGCCAAGCCCGACGCCGAGGAAAAGGACAAGGAAAAGGCCGGGCCCGAGCCGAAGGACAAACCCAAATCCGCGACAAAAGAGAAGTCGAAATCCGGGCCCGGTGGAGGCCGGCCGGGCACGAGTGCCGACTGGACCCACTTCAACGCCATCGCCTACAACCCCGAATTCGACCAGATCGTGGTGAGCGTGCACTCATTCAGTGAGATCTGGATCATCGACCACAGCACAACGACCGCCGAAGCCGCCAGCCACAAGGGCGGCAAGAGCGGCAAGGGGGGCGACCTGCTCTACCGCTGGGGCAACCCGCGTGCGTACCGGGGCGGCTCGAAGATGGACCAGCGGCTGTTCAACCAGCACAATGCCCACTGGATCACGCACGGTCTTCGGGGTGAAGGCCACCTGCTCATCTTCAACAACGGCAGCGGCCGGCCGGGCGGCGATTCGTCGTCGGTCGACGAGATCGTGCTTCCCGTGGACTCGCAGGGACAGTACTCGCGCAATCGGCGAAGTCCCTACGGCCCAACGCAGGCGGTCTGGAGCTACAGTGCACCCAAGAAGTCGGACTTCTACTCCTTCTTCATCTCCGGGGCACAGCGGCTTCCCAACGGGAACACACTCATTTGCTCAGGTTTCAATGGAGTGGTCTTCGAGGTGACGCCGGACAAGGAAACTGTCTGGAAATACGCAAATCCCGTCGCGGGGAGTCCGGGTGGCCCCGGCGGTCCCGGCGGTCCGCGTGGCATCGATCTGTTCCCCTTTTTCATCCGCGGCCAGCTCGACCTGACGAGCGACCAGAGCAAACAGATTGAGGAATTTCAGAAGGAGCTCGACGGCAAGCTCAACAAGACGCTCAATGACGCCCAGAAGAAGCAGGTCCGGGAGATCAATCCCTTCGGCCCGGGAGGCTTCGCAGCGCTCCCATTGCCGGGCCAGATCATCTCGAAGACGACCATGACAGCGCTCAAGCCGTCGGCCAACCAGAAGAAGCAGCTCGACGACCTTCAGAAGGAGGTCGACGCCAAGCTCGACAAGCTGCTGACGGCCGATCAGAAGAAGCAGCTCAAAGAGATGCAGGAAAACTTCGGCCGCGGCGGACCGTTCGCGTTCGGACCTCCCGGCGGTGGCGGGCCACCGCCAGGACCAGGCGGACCGCCGCCCGGACCGGGCGGACCACGACCCAAAGGCCAGGCAGGACCGCCACCCAAAGGCCAGGCAGGACCTCCGCGCGGCCCGGGCGGGCCGATTATGGGGAATACCTTGTTCCGCGCCTATCGCTACGGCCCCGATTTCCCGGGGCTCGCCGGCAAGACGCTCAAATCAGGCAAGACGATTGAAGAGATGGAAGCGATCAAGAAGGCAAAGGAAGCGAAAAAGCCAAGCGAGGCGAAGAAGTAAGGGCGCTCGCCCGGTACGGCCGCACCTCCAGAAGAAATTGCGGAGATCGTAAGAGCGGCAAGCCCCGCATCGGGATTGGGGGTAATTGGTCGCCGCCAAAGGTGATACTGCGAGTTGAGTGTGCCCGGTACTCCGCCAGGGAGCTGGGCGGAACGCACGAGCAGGGGCCAATCCAGCAACAGATGACGCCCATTGTTAAGAGACGGTAACATGCCAAATCCGAACAGCACGGCGAACCAGGCCGGCGGCGCTCGGCGCTCGATCGTTGTGCGCGCCTCGGCGCAGTTTGTGCAGCCAGTGCGAATCAAAAGCGCAGAGTACGAACCACACGATGACGAAGGCCAGCGCCACTCGCCAATCGAACGGCACGAAGGTCAGCATCGCGGCAAATCTGGTGATCTTGCTGGCGACGCTCGGTGCGATGCCGCCTCCCGTCCCCGGCGGCTCGTCTTCTGGTGTCGACGAGGCGCCCGACGCGGTGAACGCCGACTCGCCCGCGAAACCAAATCCATCGCATTCCTCTCCCGCAAAAATGGGGCTGCTCCTCAACGATTCCCGGGCGTACCACGGATATACCTTGATCGCGCCCATGTTTTCCAAGACGACTTATCTGATCGATATGGACGGTCACGTCGTGCAGACCTGGGAGAGCGACTACACCCCGGCCATGAGCGCTTACCTCCTCGACAACGGGCACCTGCTGCGCCCCGGCACACAACGGCCGACGCCCTCCGGTTTCGGCCCCGGTGCCGGCGGGCTGGTTCAAGAATTCGACTGGAATGGCCGGCTTGTCTGGGACTTCAAGCACGTCGACTACCAACACATGCCGCATCACGACGTCGCCAAGCTGCCCAACGGAAACGTGCTCTTGATCGTCTGGGAGACCAAGTCGCGAGATCAGGTGATTGCCGCGGGTCGGTGGCCGGACTTCGTCAGTGTCATGGGCCTGCATGCCGACTCCCTGATCGAGGTCAAGCCCACCGGCAAGACCACCGGCGAAATTGTCTGGGAATGGCACGTGTGGGATCACCTGGTCCAGGAGCACGACCGGTCGAAGCCGAGCTACGCCAACGTGTCCGACCACCCCGAGCTCATCGATCTGAACTTCGCCACCGGCGACGGACCGATCGCCGCGATGATGGCCACCAGCGACGGAATTGCGATGCTGCGATCGCTTGGTTACCTCGGCAGCTCGCCGGCGCCGTCGGCCAGGCCCCAAGCTGGCGAAACGGCAAAATCCGAGCCCGAGCCAGACCGGAAACCCCCATCAGGGTCCGGCGACAGTTCGAGGCCCGCGCCCTTCCAGGGCCGGCCCGATACCAATCCCGACTGGACCCACTTCAACGCCGTTGCCTACGACCCTGAACTCGACCAGATCGTCGTGAGCGTGCACGCGTTCAGCGAGATCTGGATCATCGACCACAGCACGACGACCGCCGAAGCAGCCAGCCACAAGGGGGGCAAGAGCGGCAAGGGGGGTGACCTCCTCTACCGCTGGGGCAACCCGCGTGCGTACCGGAACGGCTCGAAAATGGACCAGCGCCTCTTCAACCAACACAATGCCCACTGGATCACGCCCGGTCCAGACGGTGAACGGCACATGCTGGTCTTCAACAACGGCAGCGGCCGCCCGGGCGGGGACTCGTCATCGGTCGACGAGATCGTCCTGCCGGTGGATTCACAGGGAAACTACGCTCACAATCCCCGAGGCCCATTCGGCCCGACCGAGCCGGATTGGACCTATAGCCCGCCGAAGAAGTCCAGCTTCTACTCCTTCCTCATCTCCGGGGCACAGCGGCTTCCCAACGGGAATACGCTCATCTGCTCGGGTGTTAATGGATTGGTCTTCGAGTTGACTTCGGGTGAGGAGGTGGTCTGGAAATACGCGAACCCGGTCGTGGGGAATCCCGACGACTTCAGCGGTTTCCGGGCGATACCGTCCGCGGGCAAAAGCCGACCGCCAGGCGGATTCGTCAGACCACAGCCCAGAGCCAAGGGAGCACAACCGCTCGTACCCGGCAGACCACCACAAAAAGCGAAGGGCACACCAAAACACAACGCCCCGGACGGCCCCTGGCGTGGTATGATGGGCAACACGCTTTTCCGGGCCTATCGGTATGGTCCCGGTTTCCCGGGGCTCGCCGGCAAGAACCTGAAGCCGGGCAAGACGATTGAAGAGATCGAGGCTCTGAAAGAGGCGAACGAGTCGCCCAGGTCCGGCCAGGCGATAAAAGCAGAGGACACTGCGAAGAAGTGAATGCGACGCGTCGGTATTCTCGCCTGCTGCTTCTGGCGGCACTGATCATACTTCTTGCCCCGAAGCCGGCCCTGGCCTACATCGGGCCCGGAGCCGGGTTCGCGCTGGCCGGGTCGTTCTTCGCCGTCTTCGCCGCGATCTTCTCGGCCTTCTTCACAGTCCTGACCTGGCCGGTGCGGTTGGTGTCGCGCACCCTATTCGGATGGCGCGCGCTCCGGCGGAGCCGGGTGAAGCGAGTCGTGATCCTGGGCCTCGACGGGATGGACCACGGACTGTCCGAGAAGATGCTCGAAGAGGGCAAGCTTCCCAACCTGGCCGCCCTGCGCGACCAGGGCTGTTTCCGGCCGCTGGGCTCGACCGTGCCGCCGATCTCGCCGGTCGCCTGGTCCACGTTCCAGACCGGTGTGAACCCGGGCAAGCACAACATCTTCGACTTCCTCACGCCGGACCTGCGCACCTATCACGCGAAGCTGAGCTCCGTCGAGATCCGGCCGCCGCGCCGGTCGATCAAGATCGGCCGGTACCACATCCCCCTGGGCAAGGCCGAGCGTGCGGCTGCTCCGCAAGAGCCAGCCCTTCTGGAACGTCCTCGGCAAGTACGGCATCTTCAGTTGCATCCTCCGCGTTCCGATCACGTTCCCACCCGAAAAGCTGCGCGGAGTTTTGCTGTCGGCGATGTGCGTTCCCGACCTGCGCGGCACCCAGGGGATGTTCTCCTATTACACGACCCGCGTTCGCGACGAGGGCGAGAAGATCGGCGGCGAGGTCCATCACGTCATCCGTGAAGGCGACACCATCCGCGCGCGATCTGGTCGGACCGCAGAACCCACTGCTCAAGGAACCCGAGGACCTCAAGCTCCCGTTCACGGTCACGATCAAGGACAAGGACCGCGCCGTCCTCAAGATCAACGGCGCGAAGTACGAGCTGCAGAAGGACGTGTACACCGATTGGATTCCAGTTCATTTCCGCGTCGCGCCCGGCGATGAAGGTGAGCGGTCTGTGCAAGTTTCTCCTTCTGAGCACCGCGCCCGAGTTCGGGCTGTACGTCACCCCGATCAACATCGATCCCGAGCATCCGGCGATGCCGGTCGGCTACCCGTCGGTATACTCCGTCTACCTTGCCAAGAAGCAGGGCCCGTTCGCGACCCTCGGCCTGGCCGAAGATACGTGGGCCTTGAACGAGCACGTCATCAACGACGACCAGTTCATCGAGCAGTGCCTCGACATGGACCGGGAGCGCGAGGAAATGTTCTTCGACGCGATCGACAAGGTCCCGCGGGACTGATCGCCTGCGTGTTCGACGGCACCGACCGGCTCCAGCACACGTTCTGGCGCGACATCGACGAGCGAGCACCCGGCCCGCCCTCAGCAGGACGTGCTCGACAAGCGAAACGTCATCGAAGACCTCTACCGCCGCATGGACGACCTCGTGGGCAAGACGATGGCCAGATGCCGCGACAAGAATACGCTGCTCATGGTCATCTCGGACCACGGGTTCGGCCCGTTCCGCCGGGGCGTCGACCTGAACCGCTGGCTCGAGGAGAACGGCTACCTGAAGCTCGAAGACGGCCGCCGCGACGAGGAGCACCTCGCCGGCGTCGACTGGTCGAGAACGCGTGCCTTCGCCATCGGTCTGGCCGGGATCTACATCAATGTCAAGGACAAGTACTCGCAAGGCATCGTCGAGCCGGACGGCGAGGCCGACCGCCTCCGCGAGGAGATCAGCCAGCGGCTGACCGGCGCTGGTCGACCCGGAGAACGGGGCCAGCGCCGTCAAGCGCGTCTATATCGCCTCGAAGTTCTACAAGGGCCCGTATCGTGAGAATGGTCCCGACCTGATCGTCGGCTATCAGCGCGGGTATCGCGTCTCGTGGGAGACGGCGATCGGCCGCACGACCGACGACGTGTTCCACGCCAACAAGAAGGCCTGGAGCGGCGACCACTGCGTGGATCCGTCGCTCGTGCCCGGCATCCTCTTCTGCAACCGGGTCGTCGAGAACGAGAATCCGCGCTTGATCGACATCGGCCCCACCGTGCTGTCGATGTTCGGCGCGGCTGTTCCCGACTACATGGACGGCAAGGTGTTGACCGTGAGGGACGCCGCCGAAAGTCCGCCGAGCGAACAGCCGAGTCCGCTGCCGCGACCACCTCTGGAAGTCTCATATCCGAAATCCGAACTGCGCAGCACGCAATCCGAAATCCTCAACCCCAAATCCGAAATCCTGAATCCGAATACTTGAAAGGGAAAGTGATCATGGCTCCCGCAAGAGTCTCCACGTTAAGCCGCCGGACGTTGCTCACGGGCTCGGCCGCGGTCGCCGCCGGCGCCGCGGGACTGGGCGTGGGAAACTACTGGCTGGGCCGCGGCAGCCACGTGTCGCGGAGCCTCGGCAAGAAGGTGATCGTGATCGGCGTGGACGGGATGGACCCGCGGCTGTCGGAGAGCATGATGAAGGCCGGTCTGCTCCCCAACCTGGAAAAGCTGCGTGCAGGCGGGGGCTTCTCCAGCCTGGGCACGAGCACGCCGCCGCAGAGTCCGGTCGCCTGGGCCAACTTCATCAACGGCGCGGGCCCCGGCTCGCACGGGATCTTCGACTTCATCCACCGCCACCCGCAAGAGCAGTGCGCCCCTTTTTACTCGGCCGCCGAGACGGTTCCCGGCGAAGGGTTCTGGGAGGTGGGCGACCACCGGCTCCAGCTCGACTTCTGGCCGTTCAACCACAAGCCGGCCGCCGACCGTGCTCAGGCGCCAGGGCACACCGTTCTGGGACTATCTCGACGCCGCGGGAATCCCCTCGACATTCTACGACCTTCCGTCCAACTATCCGGCCAGCCCGTCGCACTACGGCCACCACCGCTGCATCTGCGGCATGGGCACGCCCGACATGCTCGGGACTTACGGCACCTACCAGTACTTCGCCGAGGACGCCCCGGACGAGCCGCTCGACGAAGCCGGCGGAAAACGGTCGAAGCTGACCTTCGTGGACGAGACGGCCAGGGCCCACATCGTCGGGCCCGAGGACAGTCTCCTCAAGAAGCCGGTCCCGATCAAGATCGAGCTTCTCGGTCCACCGCGACCGCGACGCCAACGCCGCGGTGATCGAGATCCAGGGCCAGCGAATTCTCCTGAAGCCCGGCCAGTGGAGCCGCTGGACCAAGCTCGACTTCACACTCTCGGTCCCCTCGGTTCGTTCCCGTCGCAGAGCGCCAGCGGAATCTGCCGGTTCTTCCTCCAGGAGGTCGCGCCAACTTTCCGGCTCTACGTCACGCCGATCAACATGGACCCCGCCGCCCCCGCGCAGAAGATCTCGGAGCCAGAGCTCGTTCGTTCAGGGACGTCGCCGGGCGGCTGGGCCCGTTCTACACCACGGGCTTTCAGGAAGACCACAAGGCGCGATCCAACGGCATCTTCTCCGACGACGAGTTCGCCAGGCAGGCTGGCATCGTCCTGGAAGAGCGGCTCGCTCTCTTCGACTACGCCGTCAATAACTACGACGACGGCCTGCTTGTTCTTCTACTTTTCCAGCAGCGACCTCCAGTCGCACATCTTCTGGTGGGACTCCGACGACAAGCACCCGATCCGATCCGAGCTCGAAGCCAAGGCACAGTTCGGCCACGTCCGGCGGCTTTACCAGAAGCTCGACGCCGTGATCGGCGACCTGATCGACCGCTACGGCGAGCAAGGCGACGATCATCGTGATGAGCGACCACGGCTTCGCCAACTTCGGCAGGCAGTTCAACCTCAATTCCTGGCTGCGCGACCTCGGCTACCTCGGCCCTCGCGAGTGCTCGTCGATCATGCAGCGACGTCGACTGGTCGAGCACCACCGCCTACGGACTGGGAATCAATGGACTCTATCTGAATCTGAAAGGCCGCGAGCGCGATGGAATCGTCGAGCCGGGCGAAGAGCGGGAAGCGCTGCTCACCGAGCTGAAGGAGCGCCTCGAGGCCGTCACCGACTTTGACGGCAAGCCGGTGATCCGGGGCGTCTACCGCTCCGACCAGATCTACTCGGGGAACGCGACGGCGCTGGCGCCCGACCTGATCATCGGCTACGCCCGCGGCTTTCGGGCCTCGTGGGCCACTTGCCTGGGCGATCTGACCGAGGACGTCCTGCTCGATAACGACTCGGCCTGGAGCGCCGACCACTGCGCCGATGCGCTCGAAGTGCCCGGCGTGTTGTTCTGCAACCGCTCGGTCAGCGGCAAGTCGCCGTCGCTCGTCGACATCGCCCCGTCGATCCTGGCCGAGTTCGGGCTGCCCACGCCGCCGCAGATGGTGGGCAGAAACGTGTTTTCCGGTTGAGAGGCTATCCTGATTGATCATGGGTCAAAGGAGCTGTTCGTGGTGAAGGTGAAGATCGAATCGCCCCTTTACGATCGGGCAAAGCTCGCGGCGGAGTCCGCCGGCTATAGCAGCGTCGAGGAGTTCATCGCCGACTGTGTCGAGAAAGAGCTCAAGCGGCTCAAGATCGAGGAGGAAGAAGGCCAGGTCTCCGACCAGCTCCGCGGCCTCGGATATATCGAATGATGCAGATGCTCGCACAGATCGCAGCCTGGCTGAGCGCCCTGTCGACCGCCCTGGGCCGGCTCCTGCTCGCGCCGGTCGGCATCGTGCCGGGCTGGCTCTCCGCCACGGTCGTCGCGGCCGTGACGGGCGTGCTCTTGCTCGCGGTGTTCAAGTACACCTCCAATCAGCGCGCGATCGAGCGCGTGCGTAACGACATCAACGCCCACCTGCTGGCGCTCAAGTTGTTCAAGGACAGCGCGCGGGTGTCGCTCCGGGAGCAGGGCCGCGTCCTGCGGGGGGCGTTCTGGCTGTTCGTCTTCGCCATCGTGCCGATGCTGGTGATGGTCATGCCGGTGACCCTGATGTTGGGCCAGCTCGCGCTCTGGTACCAGGCCCGACCGCTCCGGGTTGGCGAGGAGGCCGTGATCACCCTCAAGCTCAACGGCGACCCGCGGCTCCCCATGGCCTCGCGTGAGCCTGCAGCCCACGGACGCCGCCCTGGTCACCGTGGGGCCAGTGCGCGTACAAAGCAAGCGGGAGGTCTGCTGGAACTTGAAGGCCCACTCGCGCGGCAGCCACCGGCTGGTCTTCCAGGTCGGCGACCAGGCAAGCTCCAAGGAGCTCGCAATCGGCGACGGCTTGATGCGGGTCAGCTTGGAGCGGCCGGGCTGGGATTGGTGGGCGATCCTGATGAACCCCGCAGAGGAGCCATTCCGGCCCGATCACCCGGTCCGGTCGATCGAGATCGCCTACCCTCGTCGCGCATCGTGGACCAGCGGCACGGACAAGTGGGTGATTTACTGGTTCGGCGTCTCCATGGTCGCCGCCTTCTGCTTCCGCCGCGCCTTACACGTCGCCGTCTGAGACGGCGCTTGAGGACCCCTCGCTCATGGACAATGGAATCATCATCGTGTCGGGCCTGCCGCGCTCCGGCACCTCGCTCATGATGCAGATGCTGGACAACGGCGGCGTGCCGGTCGTCACCGACCACATCCGGACGGCCGACACGGATAATCCTCGGGGCTACTACGAGTACGAGCGGGTGAAGAAGATCAAGGACGACGCGACCTGGCTGCCGGAACTGCGCGGCAAGGCAGTCAAGATGGTTTCCCAGCTTCTGTTCGCGCTCCCTGCGAGCGAGCGATACCTGATCATTTTCATGGAGCGCGACCTGGACGAGGTGCTCATCTCCCAGGACAAGATGCTGGCACGGCTCAATAAGCCATCAGCCCCCCGCGCCGCGATCGAGCATGCATTCCGGGAACACCTGGGGAGAGTGCGCGCGTGGCTGAAGGGGCAGCCGAACATCGAGGTCCTTTTCGTCAGTTACAACGATCTCGCCCAGCGGCCCGAGGAACAGGCCGAGCGTGTTAGCGCGTTCCTGGGAGGGAAGGCAGACGCGGGGAGCATGTCGAAGAGCGTCGACCCGTCGCTCTACAGGAACCGGAAGATGCCGATCGATCGTTAGCTCTTAGTCGACGAGCCATCCGCGTGTCGCGATTCTTCAAATACAAGACGAGCGAGGCTTTGCTGGCCGATGCGCGGGCACTGGGGCTCGATCTTGATCTGCCATGGAGCGACGATCTCTCGCCGCTGTTCCTCCCCGCGACGATCGGTGACCGGCGAGTCGGCAACCGGCTGGCGATCCAGCCGATGGAAGGCTGCGACGCCGAGCTCGACGGCTCGCCCGGCGAACTGACCTTCCGCCGGTTCCGGCGGTTCGGTGCGGGCGGGGCCAAGCTGATCTGGGGCGAGGCATGCGCGGTCGTCCCCGAGGGGCGCGCCAACCCCCGGCAGCTTTTGATCAATCCCCAGAATGCCGGCGCGCTCGAACGTCTGCTGCAAGCGGCCCGGACGGCCCATGTCGAGACAACCGGTACCGCCGGCGACCTGGTGATCGGCCTCCAGCTCACGCATTCCGGCCGTTATTCGTATCAGCGGCCGATTCTCGCCCAGCACGACCCGTTGCTCGACCCGCTCACGGTAATCGACAAAGCCTCAGGCGCGACCGTCGGCGCCGATTTTCCGCTCATCTCCGATGCGGAGCTCGACCGGCTGCAAGATTCGTACGTCGAGGCGGCCACGATCGCCTGGCGCGCCGGCTTCGACTTCGTCGACATCAAGCAGTGCCATCGGTACCTCTTGAGCGAGCTCTTGGCCGCCAGAACGCGCGAGGGGCGATATGGCGGGTCGTTCGAGAACCGGACGCGGTTTATCCGCGAAGTCGTGGACCGCGTGAAAGACGCCTGCCCCGGGCTGATCATCGCCACTCGGCTGAATGTCTTTGACGGAGTTCCCTACGTCAAAGGGCCGGAAGGTCATGGCATCCCCTGCCCTTTCGCCGTTCCCGTCCGGTCGGCCTGGGGCACCGCTCTGTTTGACCCGGCGGTTCCGGACCTGGAAGAGCCCCTGGCCCTGGTCGCCAGCCTGAAGGCGCAGGGAGTGGCCCTGGTCAACGTCACGCTGGGCAATCCCTATCGCAGCCCGCATCTGCTTCGGCCATTCGAGTATCCGCCGCCGGACGGCTACGAAACGCCCGAGCACCCGTTGATCGGCGTCTGCCGGCATCTTCGCTGCACCGCAACCGTCCAAGAAGCCTTCGGCACCTTCCCGGTGGTGGGCTCGGGCTATAGCTGGCTGCAGGCGTTTGCGTTTTCGGTGGGCGCCGCCAATGTCGCCGCCGGCCGCGTCACGTTCGTCGGCATCGGGCGCGGTGCGCTGGCCCAGCCGGAATTTGCCCGGCGGCTTGAGCGCGGCGAGCCGCTGGACCGGAAGCGATTGTGCCGCACCTTCAGCTTTTGCACCGCCCTGATGCGGTCGAAGCACAACGACCTCGGCCAGTTCGCCACCGGCTGCCCCCCGTTCGATAAGGAAGTCTATGGACCCATATGGGCCGAAGCCCGCCGCGACTGATGTTTCTCATTTGCTTAACATCGATCAGGTTATTACGATAATTTGGTTGCCCAGGGTGTTGGCGGCAATCGGAGTCGGCGGGGCAGTTGCACCGGGGACCCTGTCGCTGGATTCGCCTGGTTCAGTGATCGGTTTTTCCATCGCGGGAGCGACCTACGATGAGATGGTGGATCCGGTTCTCGACTCCGAATCAACTCGGCTCAGCGATCGCGTCGAGCTTGCTCATGTCTGTGGTCGCTTCGGCAGCCGCCCAGGCGGTCGCCGATGGGAAGCCAGCGCCTGGAGCGCAACCGGGCTCGGTCCTGGCACCTGGCGTCGAGGTCATTCTGAAATCGACCGAGGTCCCCCTCTCTGACGCCGGCCGGCTGGTTTCGGCGCAGGACCATCTCACCTTCGTGATCGAGCAGACGGAACCGGATCGAGTCCTGCTCGTTTCAACCGACAAGGCCGTCCGGGGCTGGCTGCACCCTGACCATGTGGTTCCCCTCGACAAGGCCGTCGGCTACTTCGGCGAGGTGATTGCCAGCGACCGCCGAAATGCCGACGCGTACTGGAATTGCGGGCGGCTGCTGTATTACCTCAATCAGGACCGGCGCGCGCTCACCAGACTGAACTCGGCGATCAGGCTCAAGCCGGATCAAGCACGATACTACCTGACGCGCAGCCTTGTCTTTCTTCGCACCGAGAGGATCGACCGCTCGCTCGATGACTGCAACAAAGCCATCCAGTTCGATCCCAAGTCGCCGCTGGGCTACCAGCTCCGGGCATATGCCTGGCTCCGGAAGAAGGATCCGGACCGGGCCAGCGCCGACCTTGCCCAGGCGCTGAAGCTCGATCCCACGAACCCGGTGGGACCGGTTCGCACCGGTCCGGCAGCCGAAGAGCCGCTGGACAGCGAGCTTGACGGAATCGACGAGGATCCGTCCTCCGGCGGCGCGGCGGCCCGGCCCGAACCCGGGACCGCCGCTGAGTTCATGGCGCGAGGAAACGAGTGGTCTGCCCAGAAAAAATACGACCGGGCCATCAGCGATTACAACGCGGCCATCCGGCTCGACCCCAAGCACGCGTCGGCGTTCGCAGCCAGGGCCCAGGCCTGGGCCAGCAAGCATTATCGCGACAAGGAGGCCGCCGATTGCACCGAGGCAATCAAGCTGGAGCCCGCAAACGCGACCTACTGGCTCGCCCGCGCCGAGTCGTGGTCAGCCCAGGGGATGCACGATCGCGCCATGGACGACTACGCCGAGGCCCTCCGGCTCGAGCCCAAGAAGCCTGCTATCTGGGTTTCGCGCGGCAACGAATGGCGCAGAGAACTGAAGCTCGACCAGGCGATCGCAGATTTCACCTACGCCGCCCAGCTCGATCCTCGGTACGTTCCCGCGTACCTGGGGCGCGCCAATACGTGGAAACAGCGCCGTGACTTCGCCAGAGCCATCCAGGAGTTCTCGAGGCTGATCCAGGTCGATCCTCAGAGCCCGCTCGCTTACCAGTCCCTTGCACGAATCCTGGCCACGACGAACGAGGACAGGTTCCGCAATGGCAAGTGGGCCCTCGACCTGGCCACTCGCGCCTGTGAAATGACACACTGGCGAGACCCCGACTGCCTCGACACCCTGGCCGCCGCTTATGCAGAGACCGGCGACTTCCCAGCCGCCATCAAGTGGCAGACCGAGGCGATCAAGCTCGTCCGCCTCAACGCCCCCTCCTTGCTTCAGCAGCGCGCCCAGAGCTTCGGCGGCAGACGGGGCGTCGGCTTCGAAGACCGGCTGGCGTATTACAAGAGCAAAAAGACCGTGCGCGAATGAAGATCCCGCCGTGGCGGAATGCGCAGCCGCCCCCCCGCCGGCGGAATCGTCGTCACCGGCTCGCCGATTTGAGATAGGTTTCCACCAGGGTCTTGAGCCCGCCGTCGACCTCCAGACCCATGGCCTTTCCCTTGGCCAAGGCCTCCTGAGGGCTCCAGTTGTTGGCGCGGGCTTGCTGGAGCAAGAGAAGAGCAACCGCTCGGCCTCCTCTCCTGCAATGCACCAGCACCTTGCCTGGCTCGTGGGCATGCCGGTCAATGAATTCGCAGACCGCCGTTACCCCTTGCTCGGAAAGTGGCGCCCCCCCGACGCCAAAATGCAGGTAGTCCATCCCGAGGGCGCGGGTCTTCTCCCCCTCGAGGGCCGTACCCATCGGCTGTTCGGGCTCGCCGTCCATTCGGAGATTGACGATCCCGACGTAGCCTTCGCTCTTCAACCGCTCGAGGTCCTTCTCCGTCGGCTGATCGCCGATTGTGATCGTCGCCGTCACCTTTTGCTCCACGTTCATCGGTCGCTCCTCTCTCTCGTCTGGATCTCGAACCTGAGCCCTTGCTTGGCCAGGGCGGTGGCGCGCACCCGCAACGAATGAGCCTATCCTGTCGAGCATCTCCCCGCCAAGTCAGACGACTGCCACACCGGATCCCCTGGTCCTTCGACCGTGGTCATGCTTGACTCAGCCGCGGTCTTGTTCCAGAATACCCCCGGTTCGGTAAAGAGACCGGTCCTGTCGTCCGTGCTGGCATTGGGAAGTAGGACGAATTCCATGACGACCGATGTGGCGACCAGCGGAGAGATGAGCCCGACGGTGCGTCACATCGCAAGGGTGGCTGCGCGGCTGTTCGCAGAGCGCGGTTACGAGGCAACGGCGGTGCGCGAGATCTGTGAAGCCTCCGGAATTACCAAGCCGACGCTCTACTATTATTTCCGCAGCAAGGAGGGATTGGCCCGGGCACTCATCACCCTGCCACTCACCGAATTGGTCAGCGTGCTCACGCACCTGGTCACCACGGCGGCAGACCCTCTGGCCGGTCTCGAGTCCGTCATCGATGCGCAGTACGTCTTCTACCGCGACGACCCGGACCGGGGCCGGTTCATCTATTCGGTCCTGTTCGGCCTGGCCAGGTCCGACCTCGCAGTCGAGCTGGAGCCCCTGCGCGACAGTCTGATTTCCTGGACGGAGTCGGCGGTACGGCGGCTGGCTGAAGCGGATATCGTCCCCCGGCCGCTCGTCGAAGCCTGCTCCGCCGCCTGCCGGGGCCTCGTCCTGGTCTCCACGGTCGATTTCCTGTACCGCGACCGCCCGCTGGGCGGAGACCTGGCGCGCCGGCAGGTCGAAGACCTCCTGCGCGGCTTCGCCACCCCGCGGCAGCCAGCCCCGATTCGGCGAGATAATGGTCGCGGCCGTGCTGCCGCACCGTGAGTGTGAAGGCACCGAACAGTTCCCGCCGAACGGCCGCACATCTCGTTTCGCTACAGCCGCGCGCGGCTGTTGAGTCGTCGCTCCGACAATGGTAAAAGGGAGCCATCCTTGGTCGGCTACCGCGGTTCTTTTGCGGGAGGTGATGCCATGTCGAAAACGTACGCTGTCTTTCTGGGTCTTGCCGTGGCACTTGGCGCCGGGACATTGGGCGCGACTCAAGAGCCGCCGGAATCACCGAAACCGGTTGCGCACCTGTTTCACGGTCCGGAGCTGGTCCCGCTGCCGCCGGCCGCTTACCCCGTCGTAACGCTGGTCAACCGCGAGGCGGTTCAAGCCGAACTCAAGCTGACGGATTCTCAGAAGAAGCAACAGGAAGTCATCCTCGAGAATGGCCGGCAGAAGTTGCAGAAGGCACGCCAGGCCGCAATCCGGGAGTTCGTTACGTCAAGGGATGCCATCCGACAAGAGATGGAAACCCTGGTTCACAAGAACCTCGATGCGGGCCAGCGCGATCGTCTCAACCAGCTCCTGCTCCAGGCTCAAGGGCCGAGGGCTTTCGAGCGGCCCGATTTTCAGAAGCAGCTCGAAATGTCCCGGGACCAGGTCGATCGGGTCACGAAGATCGTCGCGGCAGGCCTGACGGAGATCGAAACCGCTTCGCAGGTGCCCATTGATCTGAAACCCAAGGGCCAGGAGGCGACTCTGGAGGAAGTCGACGATTATGTTAGAGGCGCCGCGTTCCTCGGTGCTCGCGACGCGAGCCGGCAGAAAATCAAGGACGTGGCGCGCGTCGATCCAGGATCGGATTGCCGCTGTGCTCAACGACCGCCAGAATGCGGCCTACCAGAAGATGCTGGGCCAGCCCTTTGACCTCGCAAAACTCAGACCACCCGGGATCTCGCGTGATGAGCACGAGGTGCTTGCCAACACTGTGGCGTGGGGCTTGGGACTGCTCGGGCAACGCTCGGATCCCAAATTTGACACGAAGGTCGCCCGGCCCGCCTACACCCAGGTGCACCCGACTGTCCTGATCGACGAGGCCCATCACAACTTCCACACGATGGGCGGCCGCTACAAGCCGTTCGCCCAGCTCATCGCGAGCGACGGCTACCGCGTCGCGCCCAATCGCTCGAAGTTCACGGGCGACGCATTGAAAGGGTGCGACGTGCTGGTGATCGCCAATGCGGCTCGGGGCCGAGGGAATGGGCAGCGATGACGCCGCGAATTCCGCGTTCACCGACGCGGAATGCGACACGGTCCGTGACTGGGTCGAAGCGGGAGGGTCGCTGTTGCTCATCACCGACCATGCTCCGATGGGCTCGGCCGCTCTGAACCTGGCGAAACGGCTCGGGGTGGGTATGAGCACGGTGACCACCATCGACCCGGTCAACAAGGCTCCTGATCGCGGCCCAGCGTCCCTGATGTTCACCAGGGAGAACAGGTTACTGATCGATCACCCGATCACTCGCGGGCGCGATGATTCGGAGCGGGTCAATCGCGTCCAGACGTTCACGGGCCAATCGCTCAAGGGGCCCGAGGGCAGCGTCGCATTCTTGAAACTGGGCGATACGGCCGTTGACCGCACCGAGAACGGAGAAGTCTCCGCCGCCGGGCGAGCCCAGGGAGTGGCCTTCTCCCACGGCAAAGGCCGGGTCGTCGTCCTGGGTGAGGCTGCCGAGGTATCGGCCCAGATCGCCGGCCGGGGCGAGTTCAAGATGGGAATGAACGTCCCCGGCATCGACAACCGGCAGATGGCCCTCAACATCATGCACTGGCTGTCGTGGCTTTTGGATCCGGCGGAGCGTGCTCGCAAGAAGGCGGCGTGATGGGACGGTGCTGATCGCTTGATGCGTCAGCGGCAGCCACGCCCCCTCACCCGGCCTGCGGCCGACCTCTCCCCGTCGGGGCGAGGTGAAAAAAGCAGCGGCTGCCACGCCCAGCACGGCGCCGCCAGCCACTCGTCGCCCTCGCCCCCTGGGACAGGTCCCCACAGGATGTGGGGGGTGAGGGTCAGGGAGAGGGTTGGGGTGAGGGGGTCCCTGCGCCGCCAGTCACATCGCCCGCGCCACGCGCTATCGCCGTCGATTGTCTTGCCCCGGGGGCGGGTTCTGCAGGACGACCGGCCGGCCTGACGATGCCCCGGGCTTCCGTGTCTGGATCACCACGCGCTGGAACCGCTGCCGCGAGGCGGCGTCGATCCCCGGTTGATTCGCGACCACCTCGCAGGCCCAGTTGGGATACGTGATCACCAGGCGGCTCATCAGCGAGACGAAATAGCCCGCTTCCCGCACCTGCTCCTCCAGCAGTCGCTCGATTAACGGGCGCACCGTCCGGGCGAGCGTCTTCCATCCCACGGTGTCGACCTTCACGAACGCTTCAACCTCGTGCTGAACCCACGGCTCCTTGTTGCGATCGCGCATGTATGAGGCGCGTACAATCAGCACGATCCGGGCGTCCACCCGGGCATTGCCGCGCGGGCTCACGTAGTTGAAGTACGCGAGCAGAACGTGCAGCTCGGGCGTTCGCAACACGAAATCCCAGACGGCTGTCGACCCGGTGCCATCCGTCCCCTGATAGCGGTTGGCCCCGATCTTCTGGAGCTGAACGCGCGAATCAGCCAGGTCCTTCCATAGCGAGAGAGGCACCATCGGCTCGTTCACCAGGCTGAGGTACAAGCTCGAGCTGCACGGGAATGACTCCGGCTCACCCTGGCGATGGAACGTATGGTCCCGGATCACCTCCGCCACGGCGTCGCGCTGCTCGGGCACAAGCTGGTCAAGCGGGAGAACCTGCGCCGGCTCAACACGGCGCACGCCCAGGCCGGCCCAGGCACGATGACTGGTCACGCCCGAGTAGGACACAAAGGCCAGAACGGCCCACACGAGCGCTCTGAGGTTCCGCGATCGGCCGACCAAAACTGGGCACATGTGAGACTCCGTCTTCGTGGCTGCGTTCCGCCGAGAGTCCACAGGGAGCTCCACTCCCCCCCCTCGCTCTCGCCACCATGTCACCCTTCTCTATTCGGATTCTACGATCTTTTTCCTGATCGCCGCAGCCCAAGCGGAATGATTTCGCCAAACCCAATCGGCGCAGCCGGAAAAGACGATGGGCAACCCGCCCGAACCGCGCGCACCACGGGCCGCGCAGTCTCCAACCCATGGATGAAGATTCACCACCATCCTGTGCCACACATTCAAAAACTGCTTCCGTTCCAACCGCGATTTCATGCATCAATCCAACTCCGACCCGCGAGCACGCTTTACACGACAAATCGACAATGTTAAACTCTTGCAATACAAACGGCCGAAGCGAGCGATATCCGGCATGTTTTGAGGGTACGCGATGCTGACGATTTTTGGATCCAGGGGAGCAACGGGCTATTGCGACGGCATTCGCCGGCGCGATTTCATCCAGATCGGCGGCCTAACGATGGGCGGCCTGATGTCGTTGTCCCTGGCGGATTTGCTGCGGGCGGAGTCGCGCGGGCAAACCCGGTCCAAGCACAAGGGCGTGATCAACATCTTCCTCGGGGGTGGACCGCCGCACCAGGACATGTGGGAGATCAAGACCGAGGCCCCGGCGGAGATCCGGGGCGAGTTCAAGCCGATCGCCACCAAGGTCGAGGGCATCCAGATCTGCGAAGTCTTTCCGCAGCTTGCCCGGATCATGGACAAGGCCGTGGTGATTCGCTCCGTGGTCGGGGCAACCGATCGGCACGAGGCGTTTCAGTGCAACTCGGGCTGGCTGCCCGATAGTCTCCAGTCGATCGGCGGCCGGCCGAGTGTCGGTTCGATCATCGCCAGGCTCAAGGGACCCGTCCATCCGGCCATTCCCCCGTTCGTCGGCCTGGCCGCGCGCACCCAGCACGTCCCCTGGTCTGACCCGGGCGCCCGGATTTCTCGGCCCCGCCTACGCGCCCTTCCAGCCCGACGGACCGGCCATGGCCAACATGAAACTGCGGATCTCGACCGAGCAGCTCGCCGATCGCCGCCGTCTGCTCTCGAGCTTCGACCAGCTCAAGGGCGACCGAGACGCCAGTGGCGCCTTGACCGGCGTCGATTCGGCCACATCCCTCGCCTTCGATGTCTTGACGTCGAGCCGGCTCGTCGAGGCCCTCGACCTGACCAAGGAAGACCCGCGGCTCCGCGATCGATATGGCACCGGCCAACCCTACAAGTTTCAGTATGATGGAGCTCCGACGGTCAACGAACACCTGCTGATCGCTCGCCGCCTCATCGAAGCCGGCGTCCGGTGCGTGACCCTGTCCTACGGCCGGTGGGACTCGCACGGCGACAACTTCGGCCTGGTCCGCGACCACGGCGCCAAGCTCGACCAGTGCCTCAGTGCTTTGATCGAAGACCTGGAAATCCGGGGCATGCTCGACCAGGTCACCGTCATCGCCTGGGGAGAGTTCGGCCGAACACCGCGGATCAACAGCGGCGCAGGACGCGATCACTGGCCGCAAGTCAGTTGCGCCTTTCTCGCCGGGGGCGGTATTCGCCCGGGTCAGGCAATCGGCGCCACCAACCGCCTGGGCGAATACGCCAAGGACCGCCCGGTCTCCATCCAGGAAATCGTCGCGACCCTCTACCATAACCTGGGCATCGACGTCGGTCAGACAACCATCGTCGACCCCGCCGGAAGACCACAGTACCTGGTCGAAGGTCAGCCGCTCCCTGAGCTTGTGTGAACGCTCACTCCCACTGTCGAGCTTGATCCCAGTAAGCCTGCATCGTGGTGACGATCTTCTTCTTCTCGTTCAGCGCCACGAAGAGCACGAGGCTGATCCCCGCGATGAGCATGATGGCCACCTTGGCGAACTCATAGTCGCGGCTGACCCGCGCCAGCTCATAGACCACATCGAGCACGCAGGTCGCGAGTCCCAGCCAGAGAAATGTCTGAAGCCGCAGGCCGATGCCCAGGAAGATCCCCGCGAGCGATGCGACCAGGAGGCCCAGCCATGCGCCAAAACTTGCAGACTGCCAGATCGGGAACGCGAGCGAGCCGTAAATGATCAAGAGGCCCGCCGTCCGGATTGTGTTGACCGTGTCACGCCCCAGGTCGCGCCGGTTCACCTCGGCAAACAGGATCGTCGAAAACCCGACCGGTACCAGGAAGAACTGAACGTGGTCCGAGAGTCTCCAGCCGATCCGGTCCCACAGTATCCAGAGTGCCGCGTTATAGAGAACCGCCGCCGCGTATCCCAACGACCGCCATCGGAATCGCGCAGGCCACGCTGTAGAATGCCGCCGCCGTCATCACGTAAAACAGAGTGACCTCATCGACCTGGGCGCGCCACGTGATCGCGATCAACATGACGACCGGGAGGATGAGCGAGGAGTATCGAGCGGGACGTGAAAAAAGCCTGGCATTGCGCCGCTCCAGGATCTCGGCCAGGCCCAGCTCAAAATAGGAGAGCACGGTCAAGACCGCTGCATCGAAGCTGAGCGGCTGCGTGTGGGCGAGTCGGAAATCGACGTACGCCCCCAGGATCATCACCTGCGCCAGGTACACCAGCCATTCGGCTTGCCAGCGCGGCGCGAGCAAGACCGGCACCAGGGCCGCGGTCAAGATCACCGTTACCCCCGCCAGGCTTCCCCATCCGCCTATCGCCTCGGGTCGAGTGGCGGCGACCAGAGCGAGGCCGGATGCGCAGAGCGCGGACCCGAGTGTGGCCGTCTCGATCGCCACCGCCAAACGAGACCGGAGCGATTCGGTCGGCATTCCCGGACTGGCGAATGAGAGCTTGGCGATCGAGCGGGCACGCCGCAGCCGGCTCGTCAATTCCCCGAGCGAAAACGCAGCGACCAGCATCCCGGCCGCGGCCAAGGTCAAGCGCGTCTGCTCCATGCCAGGATCCAGCCGCCGGGCCACGACCAGACCGGCGACTGCCCAGGCCGCTTCCCACGCGGCGCCACCAGCGAACGCGGCTGCCACCCAGCCCATCCGCACCGCCAAGACGCCAAGAGTCAGCGAGGCCAGTGTCAGGGTCATGACCGTCGTCGGCTCGATCACGCACCTCGTGAAGAGAACCGCCAGCTGCAGTGACCACGGTCGCTTGAATCGAGAACACCACGGCGAGCGGCTGGGAACCCAGATCGCCGAGCCAGCTCGGCTCGTGCCAACCTTCCACGTGCGTGAATCGCCCCAGAATCTGCGCCGTCGCCAGACCGGCGATTGCGGTTGCCAGGGGATAAAAGACTCCGGGCGGCAGGCCCAGGCCGCGGATCGGCGACGACGGGACGCCCAGCCACCAGAGCAGGCACACGATCAGCCAGTAAAGCCCCACCAGCACGCGCTCGGAGTCGAGCAATGCCCACCCTTCGGGGTCGCGCCCCGCCGTCACAAGAGTCGCCCCGAGCAGCCCGAAAGCCCCCACGAACGCCCACCACTCCCGTGACGAGAGGACCACGAAAGCCTCGCCCCAACCGAAGATCGCCGATCCCATCTGGTCAACCAGAACGAAGATCGCCACGCTCGAGGCAACAACGAACAATCCCGCCGACCAACCCCCCAGGACGGGAGAATATCCCGCGTCGACGACGCCGAGCCGGGCACAAAGTGCCGGCTCGATCTGCCCGATCACACGCTCCAGGTTCAGCAGGATCAGCGCCATCAACGCGCCCGCCAGCGTCCAGGCGCTTGACGAAGACAGCCATGGGGCGATCACAGCGACCACCGACCATGTCAGGAAGGCCAGGCTCGCGTGCACGCACGCTCTCCGCGGATACGCCCTCACCATCAACAAGCAAAGGACCGCCAGGCCCACGGGAAGCCACGGATGGGCATCCCAGCCGTTCACCAGGCCTTCGGTCAATGCCACGCGGATCAACAGAGCAACGAATCCAACGGCGATCGAGGAGTGGAACAGCGGGAACTCGTAGGAAAGCTCCACGAGACCCAGCCGCCGGCAGATCGCCGGCTTGGTACGCTGGATCAAGACTCCGAGTCCCCAGAAGCCAAAGGCCACGACAAGCCCACAGGCCATCAGGTCGACTCGCCCCCAGTGCCAGAGCCATTTTTCGTAGGCAGCCGCCACCAGCGCAACGGCCGCTCCATACAGCCACTCCGCCCGTGGCAGACCCTTCACCGCGAACAAGCACGAGACGGCAACCATGAGGAAGGTCAGCGATGAATGATAAGAGAGCAAGACCGCCAGCCCTGTCATGAACGCGGCCCAGTGGCAGAGCGGCCGAGCGCACGCGGCCGTCCAGGGATCGCCGGCCCGCTGGCACCGGATCCCGAGCGTCCAGAGCAAGAGCGCTTCAATCACCGCCGCGAGCCCGAGCACGTAGGCCATTCCCGGGTCGTCGTTGAATGCGGTGAAAAGCACGATGTAGGTCGCCGCCACGAGATGAAAGACGGCCACGTAGATCAGCTCGGCTTTGCGCCAGGTTCGGGACAGCAAGATCGATACGAGGGCATTCACGCCGAGTGCGGCCACGCCGAGCCGATATCCGCCGGCCCCCAGGTGCCGGGCGTCGAAAACCCCGACTGCCACCGCCGCCGTCAACAGGGCAGCCACATGGAGGCATGGCTCGGTATAGAAGCTCGACAGCCCCGTTCGGCGAGCGCCGGTCGCTGCCAGCCAGAAGGAGAGCGCCATGAGTGCCCCGACAAGCGAGAGCGAGGCGAGCACGAAATCCGGATGGCTTCGGTCGATCCCCCAGTACGAGAGATCGAGCACCCCGGCCACGATCTGGGCAAAACCAAGGTAAACAAACACTCGCTCGCCTCTCACGCGCGTCAGCCAGAAGAAACCGACGGCGTTCATGAGGAAGACGGCGCCGCACAGCCAGGCGCGATCGATGTTGACGACCCCGAAAAGGTCGGCCAGGAAGATCAGCACGACCGCGAACCCCGGGATGGCTGCGCGGAACGTGTCGAGCCCGGGAGGATCTGTCGCGCCGCCCGTGGGCTCCCAGTTGCGCCGCCGCACAAATCCCAGGATCTCGAAGAGGAGCATGACGATGAGCGCATCGGCCGCGAACAGCAGGCCATACTGGTGACCAGGGATGCCACGCCCCCGCGCGCCAGGCTCGTCGCGGAGATTGTCAACTCGACGAAGCTCACGAGTGAGAGCCACGCCCAGAGAGCCCGGGGAGCTTCGCGGTTGACGATGACACCGAGCAGACACACCAGAGCAAACGCCCCGCAGCCCGTTAGCGAGCCGGTGCGCGTTGACGCGAGGCCGAGGGTCGCGGCCGTCATTCCAACGGTCGCCAGCGCGAGGGCGGCGTGGCGCCACGGCGCGAGGTACGGTTCGGGCACGCGATATCGACCGAGTCCGAACCGAGCGACCCAAGCGGCACAACCCAGCAGAGCGGCCAGCAAGGCCTGGTCCGCGAGCGTGATGCCGGGAACGAGCGTCAAGCCGAAGTACGACGAGCCGCAAAAGGCCGCCACGCCCAGATACGTCAGCCACGGGGTGGAAAATACCCACGTCCCCGCCAGGTACAAGATCGCGTAACCGCCAAGGCAGATGCACCCGGCCAGCGGCTCCAGCCCGCTCCAGATGCAGGCGGCGATCGATACCGGCAGGCCCAGATAGTGGCAGTGCCGCGCGAGATTGCGGTCATTCCACTCTCTGACAAACCATAACGACAGCCACGCCAGGACCAGGTTGATCGCGATCCCCAGGATTGCGATGAACGCCCGGGGCAGGTGCTCGGGATAACCGAGCAGCCAGCACAAGGCCTGCTCAACGAAGTGGACGCGCAGCCGGATGCAGTAACCCAGGCCGATCGAGGCCACGAGCGCGGCGCCCCAGCTCAGGTAGAGAAACGCGGGATGCCGCTCGCGGCGCAGCGAGTCGACATAGAGACCCGCGCCCAGGAGTCCGGCAGCCAGCAAGTTTCCACCGGAGAGCAGAGAGGGCACGTGCGACCGCGACAAGGCCAGTGCGAATGCCAGGGCCGACAGCGAAAAACCCGCGAGCCGCAAGATCGCCAGCCGCCTTTTGTCCGGTTCCAGGTCGGCCAGCCGCCCCGACGCCAGCACCAGGGAGGTCGCCCCAAACATGGCCGGTACGGCAAAGAGCGCGGCTCGAGGTGCATGGTGTAGACACCGGCACGAAACAGGCATGACAAGAGCGCAAAACCCAGCACTCCAAACATCACGTACACGAATTCGAGATGCTCTTCCCGCGTCTTTCCCCACTGGCGTGCGCACAGCGCCCAGACCGCGGCCAGAAACACCACGGACGACAATTGAAAAGCCGCAAACTGGAGGCCCCAGGCGATCGGTGAGCCCCGCGTCGTCGCCGCGCTGCCGATACTGAGGAGCAAGAGCGCAACCGTCATGAACCGCGCGGCGCGGGGCTGCGCAAGATTGCCGCTCACCCACCGTACCATGGCGATCAGGAGCGCCAGGTCGACCGCCAGGAAAACGTATCGCCAGGTCGCCGGCTCGGAGATCAGCTTGAGCTCGCCGGCAAGCATGAAATGAATCGGCACGACGATCAAGGTCGCGATCAGCATCATCCGGCCGGCGCGGGGGCACCCCACCGCAGAAGCCCCGCACCAAGCGAAGCAAACAGTGCGGTCGCGACCAGTGCAATCGAGCAGATGCCCATCGGCGTCCACAAGAGGTCTCCCAGGAGCATGTTCGCGCCCACGGTCGAGCTGACCACGATGAACAGCACGGCCACGCAGAGGATCAGCTTCTGCCAGTGCTCCTGGAGGAACTCACCGGAGAAGCTCTTCCATGACCACGCGTGATGGTCGATCCGCGCCGGCTCAAGGACTGCCGCGATTTCGTTCGGTGAATCGACCGCAGCCGCTTCTCGGACCGGTCTCTCGGCCGGGGACGGTCCAAGCTGGTCGAAACGCAGCTTCCTCGCCCATTCTGCCCACGCCGGATTCTTGGGCTCCGCGCGAACCAGGCGGTCGTACATCTCGAGGGCCAGGTCGAGCTGCCCCATCCGTCGCAGGGCGAACGCTGCCAGGGCCAGGGCGTGGGAGTGCCCGGGCCAGTCGGCGAGGATCTCGCGGCACAGTGTGACCGCCTCGCCATCACGATGGTCCGCGATGGCACTCTTCGCGACGGCAAGCTTCCCGCTGATCGCATGCTCGCGGTCGGCGTGCTCGGCTTTCTGGCGCCGGGCCTCGGCTCGTGGAGCGGCTTCAGCTCGCAGACGCTCAAGCACCTCTTGAAACTGGGGGAGCCGCCCGGCGGCTTGCTCACACACCTCGATGGCCTCTTGATCCTCTTCCCGGCCCCACCGACCCCACACCAGAAGCTCCCACGCCTCGGGGCGCGCCGGGTCGATCTCCCGAGCTTTCTCCGCCCAGTCCAAAGCCTCTCGCGACTGCGAAATCGAGAACGAGTTCGCCCGGCCCATGGCGGCCCGATACTCGCCGTCCCGGCCGATCGCCTGGCGCCGGCCTTGACTCTCACCCAGGATCGTCTGATACGACTCCGCCGTGATCAGCCCGCGGTCGCGCAGCTCCGCCAGCCGCGCCACCAGATAATCCAGATGGCCCAGCTCGTCGCGCTCAACCGGCGAGAGAAATGGTCCGATCGTGGGCTTGGCGAGTGTCATGGTCTCGGTTCCTTTCCCGGCAGCACTGCTCGGATGCGCCTGGTCCTCAAGGACCTCGGTCTTGTTGAAGCCGGATCGCGGTGCGGTGCAGCTCCTGGTCCAATCGATCGAGATCGCCGAAATGCCGCTCTGCGTCCTCGAGGCGACGATTCGCACTGGCGCGCGGATAGATCGCCTTCAAGTACGCCTGAAACTGCACCAGACGACGCGGCGCCGTCATGAGGTGATAGACGAGCAGCCAGCTCTCGGCATACGCGAACAACCTTTGATCGAGCGTGGTGCCGAAAGCCAGCCTGTCGTCGGTGAGCAGGTCGACCGCCTTCACCCACTTGACGCGGCGCTGGATGTACGCCAGGTCGTCCAGAAGAAGCAGGTTCTTCTGCCCAGGCTCGGTGTGTCCGCGGAGCCGGCGGGTTTCCCCGTAGGAAGCCAACCCTTCGGCGATCGCCCTGGGCACGTCGCCCCGCCGGCTTAACAGCCCCGTATTCGACGTCAACTGGTGCGTCGCCTCATGCGCCAGGATCCGGGCGTTCTTCGTGACCGCCACGCGCTCGGCGGCCGGGTCGCTGCGCAGGTCGTAGATCGCCAGCCAGTTTTCCGTGCGCGAGTAGAAGCCCGTGACGAACGCGGGTATGCCCTGGGCGAATTTCCGGGCAAATTCGCGGTACGAGGGTTCCTCCCGGAAGACAATCAAAGTCATCCGGCGGCCAGGGCTTTTGACGTCAAAGCCCTTGGCCTGGTAATAGTCCAGATAGTCCTGGGCGATCAGCTCGCAGTCTCCCAGCGCGATCTTCAAGAACGGTTCCGCCGCGTCGCCGATCACCTGGTAGCGCTCGGAAGTCACCGTGATGGCTGGCCGGCTCGTGATCGAGCGGACACGCTCCACGGCACGATCGAGCTCGAGCTTCGCCTGTTCCGCCGGCGCCAGCCTTGATTCCTGATCCCTTTCGCCCGTCTGGCTTGCCCTGGCCGTGCCGAGCCAGGCGGCTGCGATTGCCTGGCCAGCCAGCCGCAGCCAGGCCCGGCGATCTTGCTCAAACTCGCCGGACTTGTAGCCTGGAAGTGATCGCGACATGTGAAGCGTCTCCCGGACCCTGGGACCTGCCCTGGAAATCAGCCAGCTCAATTATCGCTCATCCTCGAGCGGTGAAACATCCTGGTACGTGTCCCAAGCACTTTCCCCCCCCTTGCGAAGGGGGAGTTAGGGGAGGTGGTCACCGGGGCATCCAGTTAGCAACGCCGCGAAAAGTATTTCTTCTTCCTTCCGAGCTGGTGCTGGTCCCGGCACGACGGATCAGCCACAATACCTTCCTACTCTCTCTGCTTCTCATGACTAAATCGCAGGCCGATGTGCCACGGTTTCCGCGAATCACCAGTCGGGCGCCTCGATGAGAATCAGGCCGGGGACCGCACGATTGGGTGTCGGTCGCCTCGCGGTTACAATGGCTCGCTGAGACTCCACGATCGACGGGCCGATCGAGGCAGTGAATCGGCCGGGGCCCGATCCGCCGAGCACATGAGATTTCGGTCGCGTGGCCGGAACCCTGATCAGAAGATGAGCCGGCGGCTCAGTGTGTGTCAGGTCGGGTCGGGTCGAGCTGAAACGAAACGGTGACGGCAATGAAAAGCGGCCACGAACACTCGATTACCGGCTGGATCGGTCACCTGAAGGAGGGGGATCAGGCCGCCGCACAGCCGCTCTGGGAACGCTATTTCTCGCAGCTCGTATTGATCGCGCGAGCCAAGCTCAAGCGGCTGCGCAAGACCACGGCCGACGAAGACGAGGAAGACGCCGCGTTGAGCGCGTTCAACAGCTTCTGTGCCGGCGTGGCCCGGGGTAGGTTTCCCAAGCTCGACGATCGCGACGACTTGTGGCGGCTTCTGGTGGTGATCACGGCGCGGAAAGGCTATGCCCAGGCCAATCGCCAGGGCCGGCAAAAGCGCGGCGGCGGCCGGGTCGTCTCCGAGGCCGTCCTGTTCGGAGAAAAATTCGACGGCAGCGGCGATTCCCTGGCTGGCCTGGAGCAAATCGCCGCCGACGGACCAACTCCCGAGTTCGCCGCGATCATGGCCGAGGAGTGCCGCCGCCTGCTCGACGAGCTCGACGACGACGCACTGCGCCAGGTCGCCATCAGCCGGATGGAAGGCTACAACAACGACGAGATCGCCGGCCAGCTCGGATGCGCTCGCCGGACTATCGCGCGGCGGCTGGAATTGATCCGCAAGACCTGGCTTGCCACCGGGGAGGTGGCCTGATGGCCGACGCCCCGGAAACCGGCACCGAATCGCTCGAGCTCCGAGCAGGCTCGCCGGATTCATTCGCTGTGCGAGGAATTCGAATTCGCGCTGGCGGTCGGGCGATCGTCCCCGCATCGAAGACCTGATGTCGCGCGCCATCGAGAGCGACCGGCATGCCCTCCTTCGAGAGCTCCTACCGCTGGAGCTCGAGCTGCGCCGCGAATCGGGCGAATCGCCCACCACGATCGAGTACCGCGCTCGCTTTCCCGATGTGTCAACCTGGATCGACACCGCCGTGTCTGAGGCCGACGATTCCGCAGGTCCCCGCCACGGCGACGACTCCGCAGGTTCGCAAGCAACCATCAGCTTGCACGGCATGCCGACAGCCTTCCCAGCCTCTCCGGGCGGAAGGGCGAACGGCTCGTATTCCGCCGCCAGTACGGTATTTGACATTGTCGGCGAATACGAGATTCTCGCGGAGATCGCCCGGGGCGGCATGGGAGTTGTCTTCAAGGCCAGGCACACGGGACTGAAACGCCTGGTCGCGCTCAAGATGATCCTGTCGGGCCAGATGGCCACCGGCGAGGAGCGTCAGCGGTTCCTCCGCGAGGCCGAGCTGGCCGCTAACCTCGACCACCCCAACATCGTGCCGATCTTCGAGGTCTCCGAGTTCCAGGGCTGCCCGTTCTTCAGTATGAAGCTCGTCGAGGGCGAGAGCCTCGCCGATCAGATCGAGTCGAAGCAGCGAACCGGCTCTCGATTTGATCCCCGCGCGGCCGCCCGCTTGATGGCGACCCTGGCCCGCGCTCTCCACTATGCCCATGAACAAGGCTTCCTCCATTGCGATTTGAAGCCGTCGAACATCTTGCTCGATCGCGAAGAACGTCCGCACGTCACCGACTTCGGACTGGCCAAGCGAGCCAGCGAGGACAGCTCGCTCTCGGTCAGCGGAGCGATCCTGGGAACACCCAGCTACATGGCCCCCGAACAAGCCTGCGGTACCCGCAAAGGGCTCAGCCCGGCGACCGACGTCTATGGCCTGGGCGCCATCCTCTACGAGCTTTTGACCGGCGTGCCTCCGTTCCGGTGCCGCACCGTCATGGAGACCGTCGTCGACGTGCTCGAGCGAGACCCGAGTCCTCCCCGGGAGCTGTGGCCGGAGGTCCCCCGCGAGCTGCAAACGATCTGCCTGAAGTGCCTGGAGAAATCGCCCGAGAACCGCTACGCCTCCGCGGCCGCCCTGGCCGATGAGCTCGATCGCTATCTTCAGGGCGAATATATCGGTGCGACCACGCTCATCCCCCGCCTCCGCCGCTGGAACCGCCGCGAGCCCGAGCTGGTGGCGCGGCTCGGCGGGCTGGGACTCGTTGCCCTGATCGCCCAGTACAACTACCTCTACGTCTCGGCTAACCCCATTTTTCGGCTCCACTACACGATTCAGGCGGTCCTCGCCCTCTGGGCTTGTTCAGCGGTGCTGTTCCAGACAATGATGCGCACAGGCGGCAAGGTCGGATCGGGTCCGGGTCCTCTGGTCGGCCGCTGACATCGTCTTTCTGACCATCGAGCTCAAGCTCTTCGAAGAGGTCCAGGCCGTCCTGGGCGGCGGGACCGTCGTGCGGTTTGAAACCACCTTGCTCGTTGGATATCCCCTCTTGATCGCCGCGTCCGGGCTCTGGTGGCGCGTCCGCCTTGTCTGGATCACGACGATTCTCGCAACCTTGGCTTACATCTGGCTCTACCTCGAAGCCGCCCTCTCGTTCAGGGGAGGCCGCCTCGCCTTGCACCCGAGCCCCGACCTCCAGCACCCCGATATCTTCGTGGCCGGTCTGCTCCTGACCGGGTATGTCGTGGTGCGGCAGGTCAGGCGCATGCTGCTGTTGAGCCAGTATTACGAGCATCGCCAAAACGCGTGAAGATCGGATCAGATCCGATCGGACAGATCGGACGGATCCATCGCGGCGGGCGGACTGCGCGGCTTTTTCGGTTGGCCCACTCAGCGTCTCGCGCCGCAGATCCGGTGCGTCTGGTCAACATCCTGCGTGATCTGCCGAAGCAGCTCGTCGCGACCGGAAAAGGCCTGGATCCCCCTCAGCCGCTCGAGAAACTCAAGCTCGACCAAGCGCCGATACAGATCCCCCTCAAACCCGATCAGGTGCGCTTCGACCTTGGTGGCATGCTCAGAAAAGGTGGGGTTGGGGCCGAGATGACAGGCGGCCGGCCAGGCCGGCCCGTCGCCGTCGATCCAGGCAAGCCCGGCATAAACCCCCTGTGCCGGGACCATCGCGTCGATTTCGGCAAGATTCACCGTGGGAAACCCCAGCGTCGCGCCTCGTCTGGCTCCGGGCACCACCCTTCCCCTGATCCGATGGGGCCTGCCCAGGTATCGGGCCGCTTCCTCCACTCGCCCTTCCGTCAGGCAGCCGCGAATCAACGACGAGGAGACCAGCCGGCCCTCGATCGCAGCTCCCTCGACGATTTCAAAGTCGATGGCTTCTTCCCGGCACCAAGCCGCGAGGCTGGTCACGTTGCCCCCGCGGTCGTGCCCGAACGCAAAGTTTGGGCCTTCCACGATGCCCCGCGGCGCGAGCTGCCGGCGGATCACCTGCTCAAAGAACTCGCGCGCCGGCAGCTTCAGGAGCCAGGGGCCCGTGCGGAAGACACCGACAAGCGAGGCCCCGGCATTCTGGAGCAAGGCGATCTCCCGTTCGAGCCACACCAAAGGAACCGGAGCCGCCTCCGGCCTCAAGAGGGCGACAGGGTGCGGATCGAATGTGATCGCCAGGGCCGGCACGCCGGCGGAGTCCGCCTGGGCGCGAAGGTGAGCGAGCAGCCGCTGATGCCCGAGATGAACTCCATCAAAGTTGCCGACCGTGACGATCGCTCCTCGAGCCATCGCGGGTAGATCGCCGACGCTTTCGATCGAGATCACCCGCGCACAACTGCCTTGTTCCATTCCACCGTCGCGCTCAGCCAAGCGAAAAGCCCTTGTAGGAATGAGGCCGGAAGGAAAACATTATCACCTCGGGCAATCGCCAAGGTCAATCCTGGCCACGGTCGCTGGAGCCTTGGCGCGATTGCCGTCCGGGCGCCACGCGCGACTTTGTGCCCGAGCAGCCCGTAGCCGGCGGCAGACATCCCATGGCCGGCTCGTCTAAGATGAAAGAAAAGCGATTGGAGCAATTCGCGCAGCGATGAACATCCTGATCCTGGGTAACGGCATCGAAGAGCTTCAGTGGGCGCGATGGCTGCTGGAGCGCCCCGAGCATCAGCTCCTGGCGGCGTTTCCTGGTTTCTCCGATCCGGAGCTGGCGTCCGTCCTGGCACCGCGGGACGCCGAGGACGCGCTCGCCCAGCCCGGCCTGGGAGCGGTCATCGTGGGGGGTCCAATGGAACTCCGCGGTGAATACCTGCGCCGCGCTGCGGCCGAAGGGCTCGCCATCATCTGCCTGCACCCCAGCGGCGAAGATTCCGAAGCCTACTACCAGGTCTCCCTGAGCCGCGCCGAAACAGGCGCCATCATCGTGCCGGACCTCCCTCTGCGACTTCATCCCGGCGTGACGGCCCTCCGCCAAGCCCTGGACACGGGCGAGCTGGGCGCGTTCCGGAGCGTGCGGCTGGAGTCGCCGTCGCCCGGCGACGACGTCGACCTGGCGCGTTTCGCCTTCGCTCGACTGGTCGACGTGGTCCGCGCGGTTCTGGGAGAGATTGAGGCAGTGACGGCCACCGGCGACCCGCCGGGCGAACATCCTGATCTTGAGCTGGTCGTTCAGCTCCGTGCGGCCGAAGGCCGCCGGGCCGAGGTGCGCATTTGCGCAGACGACCCCGAGCCGGCCCGATTGTCCCTCCAAGGCGCTAACGCTTCGCTCACGCTCGAGTTCGATACCTGGCTCGGGCAGCCCGCCCGATTGGTCCGGCGGTCGACGTCTCTCGCCGAGAATTCCGTCGAGCTCGCACCCTGGGACCCACGCGAGGCAATCATCTCGGTGCTGGCGGCCTCACAAAAGCGCCACGCTGGTCCGGATCTCCCGCATCCCAACCTCCTCGACGCCACCCGGGCGATGGAGCTCGCCGAAGCCACGAGCCGAAGCCTGCGCCGCGGCCGAACCGTGGACCTCCATTACGAGACCATCAGCGAAGAGGCCAACTTCAAGTCGGTCATGACCTCCACGGGCTGCATGATCCTCCTGGGGGCCCTCATCATCCTGCCGATGGCCCTCGCCGGACCATCACTCGGCCTCAAGTGGACGCTATTCATTCCCTACGTCATCCTGCCTGTCCTGGTGATCTTCGCGGCCTTGCAGTTCCTCCGGCTGGCGGTGCGAAAGCCGAACACACCCAATCCGAACACGACCACGAACCGCGAAACAGACGAACACGACCGGTGATTGCTGAACGAGGCCCAGTTCGACCGGCCTCGATGCCGAAACCAGCGTGCGTTCTCGCGCATTCCCCTGCTGGGAAGATGAGCGGGCTGTCATCCTCGAGCCGAGAGGTTAGAATGCCGGGACGTCATTCTTTGATCGGCGCCCAACCCGAGGCCCGAGGCAGGCATGCGTTCGTCGACCTGCACTCTCAAACGAAGACCAGCCTTCACGCTGATCGAGCTGCTCGTGGTGATCAGCATCATCGGCCTGCTCGTCGCCCTGCTGCTGCCCGCCGTTCAGGCCGCCCGCGAAGCGGCCCGGCGCACCCAGTGCGTCAATAATCTCAAGCAGCTCGGATTGGCTCTGCATTCCTACGAAAGTGCGTCTCGCTCCTTTCCGCCGGGCTATATCTCCAGCTTCAGTGCCAGCGGCGACGACACTGGTCCAGGCTGGGGTTGGGCCGCCATGCTCCTGCCTCAATTCGAGCAGAACCCGCTCTTTGACGCTGTCAACTTCAACCTCCCGATCGAAGACGCGTCCAACCCGACCAGCCGGTTGACGCGGCTCTCCGTTTTTCTCTGTCCGTCCGACAGCCCGCCTGTCACCTGGTGGGCGGTGACCCGCGATCCGAGCGGCACACCGCTTCAAAACATTTGCCAGGTAGCCGCCGCGAATTACGTCGGTATGTACGGAACGAGCGACCCCGGGATCGACGGCGACGGCATCTTCTTCCGCGACGGCAATGTCGGCATCTCCAGTATTACGGATGGCACCGCCCAGACGATCGCGGCCGGCGAACGCGCCGAGGCCCTGGGAGTGGCAACCTGGGCCGGGTCGGTTACCGGTACGTCCCTGTTTCCGCTCACTAATGACGGCGTGGGCTATCCGCGACTCGAAAGCGCACCCGGAATGATCCTGGGGCACGCGGGCGGGAACATCGGCCCCGGAGATCCCCGAGGCGAAGTGAACCAGTTCTACAGCCGCCACCCCGGAGGAGTGAACGTCCTGTTCGCCGACGGACATGTTGCGTTCCTCAAGACGTCGATGAATTATCAGGTATTCCGGCGCTGGCCACTCGCGCCGGCGGCGAGGCGATCTCTGGAGATTTCTGAAATGAAGAAGAACCATCTTCTGGCGCTGATGCTGATTTTCGCTCTCGGCTGCGCAGGCAGTCCCCCCGCCGGCGACCCGATCGTTCCGATCGAGCAGGTCCCCCAGAACGTCATGGAGGCCGCTCGGAAACAACTGCCGGGCTACACGTTTGACACCGCCTACAAGATGAAAATCGACGGCAAAGACGCTTACGAGGTGCGCGGCAAGGACAAGCGCGGCAAGGTCCGCGAGGTCGAGGTGTCAACCGCGGGAGAGGTCCTCGCCGTCGAATGACGAGCCCTGGCAGCTAACCGGAACCGACCATCACATGAGCAAACCGATTCTCGATGGATTCCATCCGCGAATCCTCCTCCGTCGCTGGTCTCCCAGCGGGGCACCGGGCCTACAACTGGTCGGCGCTGATCACTTCGCCACCCGCCCGTGTTGACAGGTAGCTGAAAACCTGCGGGTTGATCGTCTGCTTGATAAACCGGATCGACCCGTCAGCGAACAGGAAATTGCAGCCCCCCGGGTGCAGGCTGTGAAAGTCGTCCGCCCCGGCCTTCGCGTAGTTCGGTGTATCGATCCACATTTCGTCGGGCGATGGTCCGGTGTGCCCGAGAACCAAGACGTTCGACGCCTCGCAGTCCTGGACCGGCCAGCGCGGGTTGTTGCAGGCCTGGCCGAAGGGGATCATGCCCACCCATGTCCCGTTGGCGACGTTCTGCGACCGCTCGCCGCCCAGGAGCGTCGCGCTCGAGCCGTCGGTAATGTCTCGCAGGCCGATCCTGCTGTTCCGGTAGAAGACGCCGTTGTTCTGTCCGGCAAACTCCTCAGGCTCAAACTGCCCGGCCATGGCGACGTACTGCCCGGGCGATAGATCACTGACCAGGACGTTACCCGCGCCGTCCTTGATGGTGAGAGGTCCGCTCATCCCGGTGTTGCTCGGGCAGAGGAACACCGACAGGCTTGCCGTGCGAACGGTCTGCGATCCGGGATCGCTGGTCAGAAGGCCGAAATTCACCGAGTTGTAGATCGGACCTTGCTCCAGATCGCTCAGGAGCATCGTCCCCCAACCCCAGCCCGGCCCGATGTCTGGTCCGGTCGGCCGGTTGCCCTGTGTGCTCGAGACGTAGCCGGGCGGAAACGTTTCGTGCCGGCCGTGGTAATTGTGCATCGCGAGCCCGATCTGCTTCAGATTGTTCAGGCATTGCGCCCGCCTGGCCGCTTCCCGCGCCGCCTGGACGGCGGGCAGCAGCAGGGCGATCAAGACGCCGATGATGGCGATCACAACCAAGAGCTCGATCAACGTGAAGGCACGAGAAAAGCGAGTCGCGGAAGAAGCTTGCATGGTCATGCTCCTGTTCTGATGGCTTGGGTTTCGCACCGACCTAGCGCGGTGTCTCGCCGGACCGCATCAGAATAGGAAGCATTGGAGCGAGGCAAAGCGGCGATCAGAGCTTGCCGCGAGCGATCCAACCAGATCGCCCGGGCGATGATTGCCGATGCTGGGAAGGGATGAGAGAAGGATGGGTGATGTGAAGTCGACGCCCGCCGTCAGTGACGGAAATGCTGTCGCACGCGACTGCGTGTCGTCTCCGGCGTTCAGGATGGACGCTTCCGGGTCGTCACCGACGCCGCCGTCGATGGTCTCGATCGAGTTCCCTGGCCCAAACTCGCCAAACGAGCGTATGAAGTCGCTCGCCGCCTCGGCTTGTCGGAGCGGAGTCCCCGACACGGCGGCGATCAGGCACAGCAAGAACATGGTCAGACGCCACATGACATGCATCCTCCGGTGTGCACGCGGCTTCTGTCAAGTCAGTTGTCGATCGGGAAACCGACGCCTGGGACAACGGCGTCTGTCACTTCGCCTCCAGGATCAGAATCCGCTCGGCCGCCGTGCGGCCGGCGCGAATCGGGGGCTTGCTCGACGGCCTGCCGATACCGATCCAGGGCCTCGCTCGTCTTGCCGAACCGTTCCAGCACCTGGCCAGCGTGAACCAAAGCCGTCGCCCGATCGATCGCGTCCCCGATCTTCTGGCGTCGAGTTGCGTGGGGTGGCGGCTCGGCCCCCGATGATTCCGGAAGAACTCCGCTCGAAATCGGAGTACCCAGCGAGTTCAGGAAGGCGAGCACGTTCGCTCGGCCGCTTGAGCCGATCGCTCGAAATCCCGACGCCGACTGCGCTGCCTGACCCCCGTGCTGCGCGATCGCCTCCTGTAGTGTCGCGGCTCGCCCATCGTGCAGGTACGGGCCCGAGTCGCGGATTCCCCACAAGGGCGGCGTGCGCCATTCGGAAACCGTTGGCGAATCGGGCGAGTCGGGATCCTCGCTGTCGTTGTAGTACCCGCCAACATCGCTCAGACTGCCTCCCATGTCGTGGAGCAGCAGGTCGCTGTAGATATCCCGTGCCTGGCCCAGATCCGGCGTATGGCAGGCCGCGCAGCCGATGGACCGGAAGGTTCGGCTCCCTTCGTCGACCGACGACGCCTTCCGTGGTGACGACGGCCGGACGGGTACTGGCGCGGGCAGCTCTGCGACGTAAACAGTCAGGGCATCGCACTCGTCCTGGGTCAGGTCGAGAGCCCTGCCGTTGGGTTTGAACGGGGTAGAGGGCGCGATCGGATGGATGCCGCGCGTCATTTCGGCCAGGGCGATGTTGGCCTGTTTCGTCATATTCTCGCGCGCCCGACGCGGGCCTCGGCCATCGCGTGCGGGTCGAGTGGAGAGTCAGCCTGATGGTGTCCGGGAACTTCCAGCCCGAGCTCGCTGGCGCAGGCCGACATGACGAAGTCCTTCAGGCTCGCCACCTGGGCTTTCCAGCCGAACCGGCCGGCTTGACCGGTCTTCATCCGATGGACGCGACCGCGAACCGCCGGCCTCTGCGCAAGCGCGACTTCGTAAAGTGCCTCGTCGGGAATCGCGTCGATCAGACCAGCCCCGAACAAGGGTGGTGGATTACGCTTTGTGATCGAAAACTGCACACGCTGGACCACTCGGCCAGCTCGCTTGCCTCTCATGAACATGCTCGCCATGGAAGGCATCTGCACAACGCGGCGGCCCAGAGGCGGTCGTTCCACACCGTCGAGTAGACCCGGCTCGACCCGGATCGGATTCATTTCAGCGACGTAGGTTTCCATGCTGTCAGGGATGAGCAGTCCCGCGTCGTGCACTTGCTCGAGGAAGCTTTTGCGCCAGTGGCTGTATTCGGGAGCAACGCCGTACCGATGGAGGACGACGCTGCGGGCGTTCTGAAAGCCGGGGTGAATCTTGACCAGGTCGGTCGCCATGCAGCGGCCCATTATCTTTTTCTGGCGACCGTCTTGGGTACCGCAGAACGAGTAGCCGATTCCGGTGGCCAGCTCGACATTCTGACTGGCTGGCCCCCCGCCTCCCGGCCCGCCCAGAGAGTGGCATTCGACACACGACGTGGCGTTGTACACCGGCCCCAGCCCGTCGCCGCCGTGGCCGCGTGGATCATTCGGTAGCCATTTTCTCGAGAAAAGCTCGCGGCCCAGAGCGACGTCATCCGCCGCCGCGGAGCTTTGGGCGAAGATCAGGCCGGCCAGGGATGCGGCAACCGTTCCGATCAGGCCCAGAAATAGCGACCGGCGGATCCGGACCCGCCGCTTGTCGGACGCTTCGATTTGACGCTGAGCCGTGGCGCCGGAGACCGAGCGATGAAGGGTAATCCTTGAAGTCGTCATGGACGCGTGTCCCACGTTTGCCGGGTCCATTCGATCCTCTCCCGTTATTTCGTTCGCGGTCCATGTTTTGTGCGGATGGCCCTCGACCTTTGGCCCGGTCGGTTCATTGGCGCGATTTTCAAATCGCCGCGATTCCGGCTATCATTCTCCGTTGAATTGCCGGCGGCTCCTTGACCAACCGCGCGTCACCGCTGCCCACCGCTCTTGAGAAGTAACGCGCAAACCCGTCCGGAGCAGACTTGTGTTTGGTACTATTTGCGGTACCATAAGTCAGCGGATTGGTTGCCGCAGGCGGGCTGAGAGAATCCGCAATTCTCGTCGTCACTCGCATCCCGACGCATCGCAACGATCGATCGAGAATCAGCCGACGCGAGCGGCGTGCCATTTCGAACTTCGCGAGGCTGGCGAAATTATCGACCTGGATTGACCGGAGGCTCCAAGAGTGCCGAAACGAAGCATCGAAAGCCGCGCGGAAGAGCTGCTGACACGCGCGCGAATGCTGGCGCAAACGCCTGGCTTGACCTGGGTGGAAGCGAACAATGCCGTGTACGGCCCCGGGGGGCCGTTCGCCCGCTTGTTCCCGAGTGCCAGGGACCGAACGGCCTTCGCCAAGACGAAAGAAAGCCGTCAGGTCGACCGGTTGATCGATAGCCTGCCCGAACCTCCTGCTGGTCCGCAGAAGCGGGAGTACAGCGGCAAGTTCAATGTGCGCGTGCCCAAGTCGCTTCACGCCGCTCTGGCCAGCGAAGCGGAAGCCGAAGGCGTGAGCCTCAATCAGCTCGTCGTGGCCAAACTCGCGCTGCACCTCGTGCGCTGACTGCACCCAGCGCGGGTCAACTGCGTCTGAAACCCGCGCTGTTCGTCAAGTTCCCAAATACTGCCGCGGTCATGCTGCCAACGAAGTTCCATCGTGCTCCACAATCGCCACCTTCCCGACTGGGTCCACCGGATCGCAAACGGCGCCATCGGCGGTGGCCTGTGCTCGCTGGCGGTGCTCGCATGGGTTCGCTGGCTCGGCGCGCTGCTCTGGGCGTTCTGGCTCTCGCTGCCGGTCGCGATCGCCTGCTGGGCCCGCGACCCGCGGCGGTTCTCGCTTGTCGAAGGCTGCGCGGGTGAGGTCGGATACGACGAGCTCGGCAAGGCCGGGTACGACGAACTCGACGAGTTCACCTGACCTCGCGCGGCAGTCGACACAGTACTTCCGCTCGGGTCTGTGTTGATCTCGCGGATGGTTGGTCCAGGCGGCCGGCTACTGGGCTTGCCTGATCCGGGGATCGCTCCTACGATGTCGTTAGGAGTCGTGGAAACCTCTCGCCCAGGGACGGTCATGGCCACTGTCAGCCGCTCGCCGCACCGATGGTGGGTTCCCCTCGTGATCATCACGGGAACGACGCTGGCGACAGCCCGCGCATCGGCCCTGGAGATGACGGGAAACGGCCGCTTCGCGCTCGCCGCCCGTATCGCCCAACGCCTCGCCGTGGGTCCTTTGGCGAAGGCGCGGTTGCCGACACGAGTCGCGTGGATACACCTCCGGAACCGGGCGAGCCATCAACCTCGCAAGATTGCTCGGGCTCATGCGACGATCCCGTGACGCTTGCCCGCATTGCTAACGATTGGCGTGGGGTTCGGGTCTGCGAGGGCGTAGAAAACGACGTGGCCAGCCGGGTCGCGGCCGGCCGCTCAATGCACGCCGCCGCACCGGTCGGCCGTTCGCGACGTGCGGCGCCCCAGAAGTGCCGGCCGGCTTTTCGATGCCGAGTGCTGGGCCGATCTGACGGACGATGACGATGACGACGACACCAACGCGGCGGCGAGAATCTGGTTCAGGCACGTGGTTCCCTCGTGCCAGATCGCGATCCCCGCGACGAGACGACCCCGATCCGACCTGCTTGATACCCCCTCAATTCCCCCTTCCTCCTTTGAGCGGCTCCGCTGTTAATCCGGTGAGCCATCAGAGCGCCACGTGACCGCGTCGAGTTCGCGCGCCGTCGAGTTCGTGCGCCAGGGCTCCGGTCCAGGCAGCGCCGCGCGGGGTTGATCAACACGCAAGAGCCGCATCGTGCGCCTGAGCGCGGCGATGTGTCCGCTCACGCCGGGGTCGGTGATCCCGGTCGAACCGTTTGCGATTGACCATTCACGAATACGAACACTGAAACGAAGAGGGAAACGATCATGCGGTACATGACCCATCAGTTCGCTCATGTCGAGACGCTCGAGCGTGCCAGGAAGTGGTTGGTTCAAGCGGGGATCGATCCCAGCCGGATCGAGGCCCGTCCGCACGCGATCCTCAATCTGGCGGTCGCCGTCAAGGCCGGTGAATCGGCCGCCGTCCAGTGCGTGTTCGACGTGGCGGAATCTTCCGATCCCGACGGCAGTCCCAGCATCTGGCACCTGGCGAAAGAGCGGCACGTTGATCCGCCGGAGGGCGCGGCCGGGAGCACCGTCCTCACTGCGATGCATACGCACTCGTTTGCGCTCGGCTGGCATCCCCAGGATTCCGATCCGAATAGGACCCCAACCGAAAGGGGTGCTCAGCTCTAAACGAGCATCGCCAGCGAGTTGTGACGACGTCGCGGCTGCACGGCGGCGCACGATGATGGTGTGCGCCGTGCTATCCCTCACTGGCAAGCAACTCAACAACCGCCTCACCCTTGTAACCGGACATCAGCGTCGTGAGCCAAGTCGCAAACCATCGTCGCATGTTGAGACCTTCCTGAAGTTGAACGGACCGGCCCGTCGAGAGTCTGAATAGGCTCGTTACAAGGCTGTGAGCGTCATTCGTGTCGGTGATTCTGTCTGCGAAAAATGCACGATTCACGGCTCGAATGGAGAACTGGCACTGATTATCCCGATTCATCGCTCGAAAATGAACGGACAGGAATCGTCAGAGAAATGAGATGACACCAATTACCGCAGAATAACGTACGCGGGCTACCGTGGGAGCCCACCCGATTTACTGAGGAGCATGATCCGCACGGCTGCAAGTCGTCAGCCGGCATCGCGTGGATCTCAGTGTCGCCTTTCGCTCCGCGAAAGAACTTCGATTTGCGCAGCGAATCGCTACTTGATCCTCGCACTGGCTGGGTTCCCGGTCTTGCACAACCGCACCTCTTTTGAAGATCACGCGGAGCCCGAACGTCGCCGGCATTATGTCCGGCTCTGGCTGCGCAAGCGCCCCGAGGAGGTCACCGGTGCGTTGTCGTGTTTGCTAAGGACCTGATCTCGTTGACTCACGTGTCGCGTCATGAGCCCTGGAATGAGGTGCTGATCGAGGGGGCGAGCATGGTCGCCCGTCGCGAAGCCGCGCGTTCAGCCATTCTTTTCGTCCCAATGCAGCAAAATCGCCCGCCAGGTCACTCTTCTCTAGTTCCTCCGCGGAATTGTTGAGAGTTTGGCGATTCGCCGGAGTGTCTCCATCTGGACCTTGGCATTGTCCGACCGACGAAACTCGTGACGCGCGCCCTGCGGTGCTGGAATCCGACGTCCGCTTCGACTTGGGGTGGTTCTGCGCATGACCGACGAGGAGTACGTACGGCTCTGTCTGGGCGGGAGGCCGGAGATGTTCCGCCACCTGGTCGTACGTTATGAGTCCGCCCTCGTCAAACACCTGCTCGTACGGCTCCGCGATGAGAACGAGGCGGCCGAAGCCGCGCAGGAGGCCATGGTGCGCTCCTATTTCGCCCTGCCAAGACTCAGGAAGTCCGGATCGTTCTTTCCGTGGTTGCTGGGTATCGCCGACCGGGTCGCCCGGGAGTTCAGCCGGGCACGACGGCGCCACCACGCTCACCTCGACATCGAAGCAGTCGCCGGCTTCACCCAGCCCGATCTCTCCGAGAACAACAGTCAGGCCGGCGCGGAACTGAGCCAGGCCGTGGCCGAGCTACCCGAAGCGTACAGGCAGGTCATCCTGATGCGGTTCTACGGAGGTCAATCCTGTGCCGAGATCGGTCGCAACCTGGGTGTTTCGCTCGGGACGGTCACCAGCCGTCTCTCCCGGGCCTATGCCCTGCTGCGGGAGGCGTTACGCACACACGCGCAAAATGCGGAGATCGAGCCATGACCTGTTCGCAGTGCGAAGACCTGTTCGCCGCCCACGTCGATGGGCTCCTGGACGACGACGCCGAGCGTCAACTCCGGGAGCACCTGACCGAATGCGAGGCCTGTCGGATGTCTCTGGACGAGACTCGGCGGCTCGTCCATCGGCTGGACGACGACGGACGAAGCGTCGTCGTCCGCTCGATCACACCCGTCGTCATGGATCGGATCGTTCACATCCAAGCGATTCGCTTGAGGAGGTATAGCACGATGAAACACCTGGCGAAGATTTCCGTCGCCGCCGCCGTCCTGATTGGCCTGGGGTTCGCTCTCTTGCACCCGAATTCCACGCCCTTCGGCGGGCGCGTCCAAGCCGCCGAGCTCGCGGCGGCCCGCAAGCAGATGGAGGACGCGCACACCGCGACCTGGAAGATCTCGTACTACCAGCGATTCATCGGTACCGGAGGTGCGGAAAGCCGATGGTTCCGGATCAAGAACATGGATCAGCGGTACGCCTACAAGTCGCCGGGGCTGTACCGTTGCGAAAACCTGGACGAAGACGGCAAGGTCAGTTACGTCTCCATCGAGGACCACGCCAGCCGGTCCAAGCTCGACATCAATCACAGGACCAAAACGGCGACCCTGACCCGCCTCACTGAGTCGTTGTACCACCCGCGCGGCCCGTTCGGGCCATACCTGGAACTGATAGAGCGCGAGGACCTCCGGCCGCTCGGCAAGGAGGACGTCGCGGGCCGGCCGGCAAACGGCTTCCGATTCGAGCTCCGTAACGGCCTGCTCGGCGAGTATCGCAGCACCGATTTCTGGCTCGATGCCGCGACCAAGCGACTGGTCCAGTGCCAGCAGCCCGGGGGCGACCTTGTGAGCGCAGCCGAACTCGTGCGCGACCGGGCCTGGTCCCTTTCTTCGGGTGAGACCTTGGAGTACGAGGGGAAAACCTTCAAGTTCGCGCACGAGGGCGCGATCGCCCAGGGCCACAGGGTCAGCGAGATCGCGTTCGATGTCGAGGTGGACGACTCGGCCTTCTCGCTCGAGCCGCCCGCGGGCTACACCGTCAAGGCGGTGAATCCGCCGCCGATCGCCGAAAAGGATGTCCTTGAATTCATGGGTATTGTCGCCGAGTACTACGGCAAGACCTTTCCCGAACGGATGCCGCACTTCGCCCAGAATTCGAAAGAGGACTTTGAGCGGCTGACGCGCGCCCAAGAGGCCGTCCGCCAGAAGAGTGGTGCCTCGCCCGCCGAGGTGAAGCTGGTGGAAGCGATGGGCCGCTGGTACGGAACCGGGATCCCCGGCCCGGGCCCGATGCGCGTCTTCATCACCCAGCAGGTCGCCAAGGGGAGCTGGAAGTACCTCGGAAAGGGCGTGAAGCTCGGCGACAAGGACCGGATGGTCTGCTGGTATCGACCGAAAGACTCGCGGACCTACCGCGTCGTCTACGGCGATCTGAGCGTCAAGGAGATCGAGCCCGAAGACCTGCCGTTGCCCGTCGGTCGGTAGTGTGACGCCCCTTTTTCATGTGACAGGAGTTGAATCATGACCAGACTGATGTTGACCGTGACGGCCCTGCTGGCCGTCGGAACGGCGGTGCCAGACATCTCTGTTCCTGGCAAAGATGGTGATCCCGAGCCGATCATCCTGAATGCCGATCAGCCGATCTTCCGTCTGGCCTGGGCGCCGGACGGCAAGACGATTGCCACTGTCGGCGTGGGGTTCGAGACGAAACAGAAAGAAATGAAGAGCACGCTCAAGTTCTGGGACGCGGAGAAACGCGAACTTCGTCGATCCGTCGATCTTGAAAGCATGACTTCGGTTGAATCGATCGCGTTCTCACCACACGGCAACATGCTCGCAATCGCCACCATCCGGCGCGCAGGCGACGTTGCCTACGCGGTGAGATTGATCGACCCGGCCACGGGAACGACCAGGAAGACAATCCCGCTCCCAGGGACCGTGCGAAGTGTCGTGTATTCCCCCGACGGCAAGATGCTCGCGATCGGCGGACAGGATATCCCGAAGACCGCCATCGGGCCATTTTTCCGTACGGTCGAGCTATGGGACGTCGAGAAGGCGGCGACCATCCGAGAATTCAGGCAGGAGCTCCGGATCGACGACATCAGCAGATCCGGCCAGCTCGACGGCCTCCGGGACCTCAAGTTCTCACCCGACGGCAAGCTCCTGGCAGCCGCGGATGTCGATTTCCGAGTGCGATTGATCGACGTCCGGACCGGGGGCGTGCAAGCGATGCTAAAGGGCCACACCGAGGTCGTCCTGGCGCTTGCCTTTTCGCCGGATGGCAAGGTGCTCGCGAGCGCCGGGTTTGATCGGACGGTCAGGATCTGGGACGTGCAAGCCGGAAGCGCGATCCGGACGCTTGAGGGGAACAAAGGCCAGGTTTGGAGCGTCGCCTTCTCCCCGGACGGCAAACTGCTGGCGACTGGCGGCATGGTCGTGGCAGACGGCACGAGGAAGAGTGAGGTGATCGTCTGGGATGCCCGATCCTGGCAGCCGCGGCGGGCCTTGCCGGGCGACCAGGGCAGCTTCGAGACGCCGGCCTTCTCACCGGACAGCAACGTCCTGGCCGTCGGTGTCGGAACAGAAACGGGTAAGGGCGCGATTCAGCTATGGCAGTTGAAGGATCTTTGAGAGCGCAGAGGACACGATGAAGACATGGTCGATCCATGTGCACGTACCGCTGGCTTTGATCACTGCGCTGGCGATCGCATGCCAAGCAAAGCTGGCGCTCGCTCAGATCGCCCGGCAGAACGCCCGGGTTTCGGTTGGACCGATCGTGCAGGTGAGCAAGGCTTTCGACAAGCGGCCGCACGCCGAAGTGATCCTCGCCGCGGACCCCGGTGATCGCCGGCGCTTGCTCGCCGGCTCGATGGTCATGAACCCGGGCATGGGCGCATCGGTGGTTGCCTACGCATCCTCCGACGGCGGAAAGACGTGGGAGCTGACTCTCGAAAAAAAGGCAGAAAAAGGCGCAAGGTGGTACGGCGACCCCACCGTCGCCTTCGGTCCCGACGGCACCGCCTACTTTGCGGCGATGTTCTCGGGAGGATCGGGCGTGGAGATCACGTCCTCTCGCGACGGAGGCCGAACCTGGGGCGCACCCTTCACGGCCAAGCAGTTCATGGACCGTCCATTCCTCGCCGTCGACGGCACGAATGGAAGGTTTCGAGGCCGACTCTATTGCATCGAAACCTTGGGTGGGGAACCTGCCGTTCACCGGTCACGCGACGGGGCCAAGACATTCGACCCGCCCACGCGCCTTGCTGCCGAGGGCTCGCGTCAAGGCATCGTCTCCGGCCAGGGCGTCGTGCTCTCCGACGGCGCGCTCGTCGTGCCGTATACCGTGCTGACCAAGGCGAGCGACCAGCAGAGGTCGCTCCGGGTCCAGAGGTCGAACCCCGGCGGGGAGTCGTTCCTCGGGGAGCAGACCTTGTGCGACTACCAAGCCGACGCCTCCCAACCCAGAATGTCGGCAATGATCCCGTTCACGGCGGTCAACCCAGCGAGCGGTGACTTCAGGGACCGCATTTACCTGGTCTGGTCCGAGCGAACCGAGGCCGGGCTGCGTGTCATGGTGATCGTTTCCAAGGACAATGGAGTCAAGTGGTCTGAGCCTGTCGTCCTCAGCGACGAGGCGGGCGCTCAAGGGGAAGACAAATCAACCAGACGTTACGCCTTCCTGCCGTCGGTTGCGGCGAACGGGGCAGGCGTCGTCGCCGTGTCCTGGTATGACGCCACCCTCCGCGCGGGGATGCTCAGCAGCACCGTCCGCCTTCGCGCCTCGATCGACGGCGGGAACACCTGGCTCAAGAGCGTCCGCGTTTCCGAGTTTGTCAGCCGGAGCGACCCTGAGAAAGATGAAAGCTGGGTCGGCGACACGGCGGGCCTGGCGGCCGACGCCTCGGGGGCATTCCACCCAATGTGGGTCGACAACCGGACCGGCGTGAGACAGATCTTCACGGCTGCCGTGGTTGTCAGATAGATAAAATCCAGACTCTCCTCCGGCTTCAGCCTGGCACAACCACGAAGTTGGTGGCGCTCGACTTTCGCTCTCGCCACGATCGGGAGGCGATCACGCGCGACGGCCCGGCGCGCGGAGCATTGCACGCGCGACCGGTCTGCGCGATGATTTCGATAGTTGGAATGCCTGGGCGAAATCGATCCGCGAATCGGACAAATGACGGGCCCATCCTGCCCGGGCGACCCGGCTGTGGGAGTGTCAAAGTGATCAGCTTTATCATCCCCGCGCATAATGAGGAACAGCTTATCGGGCGCACTTTGGACGCGCTTGTGAATGCGGCGCAGAGAGTGGGGCATTCGTTCGAGGTCATTCTCGTGGATGATAGGTCGAGTGACCGCACGGCTGCCGTCGGCCGTGAGCACAGCGCTCGGGTGATTACCGTGTCGCACCGTCAGATCGCCGCGACCCGAAACGCTGGGGCACGCCACGCCAGTGGCGAGATATTCGTGTTCCTTGATGCCGACACGATCGTCAACGGGGCCGTGATCCGTGCGGCAAAGAGGGCAATCAAAGATGGCGCGGTGGGCGGCGGTTGCGCGGTCCATTTCGACGGCCGCCTGCCACTCTACGGCCGCGCCTTCGTGGCGTTGGTCGTACCTCTCTACCGGGTATTGCGTCTGGCAAGCGGATGCTTCCTCTTCTGCACGCGCGAGGCATTCCGCTCGGCCGGAGGATTCGACGAGCGGCTGTTCGCCGGGGAGGAGGGCGCGATGAGCCGAGCCCTGGGTCGGCTGGGTCGGTTCGTGGTCCTGCGCGAATTCGTGGTCACGTCGGGTCGGAAGTTCCGGGCCCATTCGGCGCGTGAGGTCTTTGGCCTGCTGGCGCGACTCGCCCTCGGTTGGCCGAAATCAGCGCGGCGGAGGGAAGGCCTGGAGATTTGGTACGGGGAACGGCGGACCGACCCCGAGTCAATCGCCTGACCGGCCGCTGCGCAAAGCCGTGAGGTAGGAACGTGGCGTGGACCTTTCCGGGCATGCGCGAGCCGATCTGATTCGTAGGGATGCCAAGTTCCACCATCCGGTCCCTGGTCAAGTCGTCCATCTCCTGCGCGTAGCGGCGCAAGGTCCTCGGCGTGGTCTGAGGGCGGCTTGTGGGGCATATCTCGTGTTCCTTGACCCGCGGCCATCGCCGGGGTTGGGTGCGGCTTGAGCCAGCTTGTCAGCGGCTATTCGGCGGCCGCGGCGCTGGAAATGGCGGCGGTCGCGGGTGGCGGAGTCGTATTGATTCGGTGTCACGGAATCATTCGTCGCATCATCTCTGTGTAGGCCGGGCGCCAGAAACTCGGCGATGAAGAGCATCCTGCAAAAATGTTGAACCCGCTTGACCCGCCAGGCTTGGCCAAGAACAATAAGAACGCCCGATATTCAGACAATCCGGCAATGCGATGACCCTGCGGTCCGGGAGAAGATGGTATGCCTTCGACAAAGAAGCCTGCGGTGACACGGCCGAAGTCCGCGACCGCTGGGAAGGTTAGAGTAAGCCCAAGGCGAATCCCGGCGGCTGAGCCGAGCCGGGTCGGCAAGCGGGGCACAGTCGTGATCCCGGCCGCGCTCCGACGGCGCTACGGAATCGAGGAAGGGTCGTTCGTCGTTGCCGAGCCCCGCGAAAATGGGGTCCTGATCCGGCCGGCCCTGGTCCTGCCGGTCGAGGTCTATACCCCCGAACGCAAAGCCCAGTTCCTCCTGTCCAACGCCATCGACGCCGCCGATTACGCCGCGGCCGTGGCCGAGGTTCGCAAGATGGGTCTGGACCCGGTTACGATCCCACACTACAAGCCACCAGGGGTCTGACCCGTGGACCGGGTCTTCCTCGACGCAAACGTCTTGCTCTCCGTCGCCTGGCGATCGTTGGCCGCTGGCGTCGTATCACGGTCGGTGTCGCTGTGGCAGACTCGCCCCAAACCGAGTGCTAGAGGGGACTCGGCCCACCGCGGTAAACTATGATCCCGAGTTGCCATCCACAGGTCGACAGGCGGTGCGCACACTCCGCCATCGGAGGCACCCCGTGGGACGCGAAAATACTAAAGATCCGGGGCGGCTGATGCTGGCACTCATGTGCATCTGGGCAGCCCTGGCGGCGGCAGCCGCCCTGTTCGTAGAGAACATCCTGGGCTGGCTCCTGTTCTTCTCTCCCGGGTGGGCCAACGGCTGGCCCGGCGGGCTGAGCTTCCAGACGGTGTTATCCGTCGGAATGACAGGGTACATCCTTCTCATGCTCATGACCGCTGCCACCTTGATCGGAGCGATCCTCGCGTTCATCTGCACCCTGCTGCGAATTCGCTGGGAGCGTCTCGGCCAGGGCTACCGCAGTTGGTTCTGGATCACGGGCGTAATCCTGTGCGCGGGCGCGGTGATCTTCCGGTGTGTTTATGTGTGGGTCTGGGAGGCGTTCCCGGACGGCTACATCATCTCATCGCTTGACCGTCAAGAATGATCGCATGGTCTGCCGGTGCGCCGCGATTCTCTTCTTGGTCACGCTCGCGCTAAAACCCGAGAGCTAGCGGAGCACAAGGGCTCGATGGCATGGGCGATCCGGGGCTGATGAAACGTTGGTCTTTCGCAACTGGAGCTTGTGTCCGTTTTCCAGGCGACGACCAGGGCATCAGTCTAACAAAAGTTCGACGCCCGGTTGACTCTCAATCCGACCTGTAGGATCATGATATTTAACCATTCGGCCGCATCAAGTTCCACGTCGCCGGGGATAGCGAGTCCGCCCCAGTGGCCAGACGACTGTCACCAGGCCACCGACTCGATGAGGCTGAAGGGTACGTATTGCCGCCGCCGAGCCTCTTTTTAGTCGGCGGCTGAGCGACCACCTCCGGCCCAACTTCGGCCGGGGACGGCTGCGCCCGCTACCTCCGGCAACAGGCACGCGATCGCGAGGACGCCCGCCTCCGCGAGCAGGCCCGCTGGAAAAACCGGTCGGCCACACCGAAATCGCCCGGTGCGCATTTCAGGAAGAGCGCCATCCGGCGATTGACCCGTCCTTGAGCGTCGCCTTCCACCCGGCACGCGACGCTCCCGGAGCCGCAGTCAGCTTGGCCGCGACCCCCATCCCGAATGAGAGATTTCCTGGCGTAAGGGCGCTGGCCCGCGACACCGTCGAGCATCAACAGGACTCTCGACCCTTGCTCCGGCCGGCTGGCGTCTTCGACCTGACCAGCCAGGCATCCGGCACGATACTTATCATCCAAGGATACAGCCATGTGCACGACATATCGAAACGTCCGGCGAGGCCGCCGGCAGGCCGCGCTTCTCGTGGAATCTCTCGCTGATCGGCTCCTCTTATCGGGAGGCGCCCGAGGCGCGACGGCCGAGGCTGTCGTGCATGATCAACCGGCCAGCCACGCGTACCTTGACCACCATCAGAGAGCCGCGCGAGGATCTCCGGCACGGATCGCCCGCTGCGCTGCCGGCCAACGTTTCTCCACCACTCCGGGTGCTCTTCCGTGAGTACGAGGACGAAGCGCCGCGACAGCTTGCTCCCGATCGGCAGCGACCGAGTCGCCGTGCGAATCAAGGTGGCGTTCCCCCCCGCCTTGGGTGCGTACCTCGGCGCTCTCGGGAGGGACGGGCTGCAAATCATTCGCATCGTGCCGAACTTTGGGCTGGTCGAAGGCACGGTGCCGGTCGCCAGGTTGCCGGCTGTCGCGCAGCTCGCGGCGCACGTGTACCCCGCCCCCCGATTATCATGAGGTAAATCCGCGGCGAATACGCCATCACGTCCGCTTTGAGTCCCGAGGTTCCGTGTCCCGCAGTTGCCTGAAAACCGATGGGCTGCTCGACGATACCCATGCGCTGGCTTCGTTCTGAAGGCGCGTCGGTCGTGTCGGACCGACGCGCGCAAGACCAAGGTCGGTAACGGCCCACCAACCGCTCGGAGAGCCTGGAAACGCGGGAGGACCCTCGAATAGCACCGGCCCGGCCACCGCCCGCGCCCTGGTGTCCCGTGCGCACGATACGAAACGGCCTCCCGCGTCCCTTCGTATCGCCCTGCGGGCGGACCCAGGGCCGGTCACCCGCGGCGATCGGTTGAAATCCGCCCGCGCACCGTGGACACTGGGACGTTCGCCGATCGCCCGTGTTCCTGTCCACACCGCGGAGACGGAGACAAAAGTCCCATGATCACGCGACGGGTCTGGTCGCGCAGCGCAGCGACTGCCGCCCTGTCCCTCCTGCTGTTCCCCGGGATCGTCCGGGCGGCCGGGGAATACGAGTCGTCCGAAGTCATGGTCCCGATGCGGGACGGGATCAAGCTGCATACGCTCCTCCTCCGCCCGAAGGGAGACCAGCGGCTGCTGCCGATTTTGCTCCAGCGGACGCCCTATGGCGTGCCGGCGCGGGCACAGCAGGCGCTGATTCGGGGCCCCCTCAAGCCCCTGGCCGACGACGCCTACATCTTCGCCTTCCAGGACATCCGCGGCCGCTTCGGCTCCGAGGGGACGTTCGTCCTCGAGCGGCCCGCGCGACGCCTCGGACCCGAAGGCCGTCGACGAGACGACCGACGCGTACGACACGATCGACTGGCTGGTCAAGAACGTGGCGGGGAATAACGGGTGCGTCGGCATGTGGGGCGTCTCGTACCCCGGATGGCTGACGGTTCAGGCACTCCTGGACCCCCACCCGGCACTGCGCGCCGCCTCGCCGCAGGCCGCGCCGGGAGACCAGTTCCTCTGCGACGACGAGCACCACAACGGGGCCTTCCGCCTCAGTCCGGTGTTCCAGTACCTGGCGGTGATGGGGCGGGCCAAAGAGTTCACGCCGTTCGACTACGGCCGCCGCGACCTCTACGACTGGTTCCTGGACCTCGGGCCGCTGTCGAACGTCGACGCCCGCCATTTCCACGGCAAGGTGTCCGGGTGGAACGACCTGGTGGAGCACCCCGACTACGATCGTCACTGGCGCGAGCGGGCGTTGCCCCCTCGCCTGGGCCGGCCCCGCGTGCCGACGCTCCACGTGATCGGCTGGTGGGACCAGGAGGACTTCTCCGGCCCCCTCCGGATCTACGAGGCGTTCGAGAAGCACGACCGCGACGGCCTGAACTCCCTGGTCGCCGGCCCGTGGAATCACGGCGGTTGGATCCGGAGCGAGGGCGACCGCCTGGGGCCGGTCACCTTCGGCAGCCCCACGGCCCGCGATTTCCGCGATCAGGTCATGGCCCCCTGGTTCGCCCGCCACCTCAAAGACAAGGATAAGGACGGCCCGGCCGTGCCGGAGGCGCGGGTCTTCCGCACCGGCGAGAACGTCTGGCGGACCTTCGACCACTGGCCGCCCCGGAGAGGCGCCCGCGCTCCCTCTACGCCCGCGCGGGGGGCCGGCTGGCGTTCGAGCCGCCGCCGGCCGCGCCGGACGGCGACCCCGGATTCGACGCCTACCTCTCCGACCCCGCCCACCCGGTCCCGTTCCGCCCCCGGCCAATCGGCACCGACATCATCTTCGGCAAGAACGGCCAGGTCGCCGGCAATCCCGAGTGGGGCGAGTGGCTGGTGCAAGACCAGCGGTTTGTGCACCAGCGCCCGGATGTCCTCAGTTACGAGACAACCTCGCTGAACCGCGACCTCGACCTCGCTGGGCCGATCACGGCCCGGCTGTTCGCCTCGACCTCAGGGACTGATTGCGACTGGGTCGTCAAGCTGATCGACGTCTTCCCTGAGGACGACCCCGCGATGGGCGGCTATCAGCTTATCATCGCCGATGAGGTCTTCCGGGCCCGCTACCGAAAGGCGTTCGACCGGCCCGAGCCGCTCACGCCCGACCGGGTGGAGTCGTACGCCATCGACCTGCATCACGGGGCCCACCGGTTCCGCAGGGGACACAAGGTCATGCTCCAGCTCCAGAGCACCTGGTTCCCACTCATCGACCGCAACCCGCAGACCTACGTGCCCAACATCTATCGCGCGCAGGAGACCGACTTTCGCCCGGCCACCCAGCGCGTTTTCCGGACCGACCACTACCCGACGGCCATCGAATTGACGGTGCTGCCGGATTGAAAAGGCGAGCGCGATGGGGGAAGTCGGGCGGGCGCTTTTCCCTTCGGGGTGTTCGAGCCCTCGCCCTGTTACGCCTGGAACAACACGTTCAATGGCGCGAAGCTCAATATGGTGCTGCGCCCCTGGGCGGATCCGCAACAGACCGAGCGACAAGCCGCGCCCGTCAAGGAAGGGCGGGATTTCTTCAACAGGGCACCGAAGCCCGAGGATTATCAGCCGTATCGCTATCCGCATCCGTTGCAACGCGCGCCTTGACGCGGGCCAACGCTGATACGGTTCGCACGGCTGAAATCGTCCTGACCGATTGAGTCATTTGGAAGTTCGCTGATTGACCGACCGACTTTGGCCCGTCATTGTTAATTCGTTTTCGTGAGAGAACCACAAGTTCGGCTTGTGCGGGTGGCGGCACTCCCGGGTCGCGGTAGCACAGCGACCCGGAGACGGGCGACGGAGTTCGGACTTTCACGCTGCGCGGTCCGTTCTGGGAGTGACCCTCGACATGTGGCTGCTGCACGGAACGACCCGCGCGGGCAGAGAGCATTGTTCAGCACGGCCCCGATGTCACTTTCGTTGAGCCGGGAGGGCAAGGCATCGCCGAGAACTTCTCGTTCACCACCGAGGGCACGGCGTCCGCTGTTGGTGACTCCCTGGCCTATGCCCGAGGGAAGGCGACCGCTTTCCCGAACGAACTCGGCCCGGCGGTCCTCGCGGTCGATGTACCGGACGACGTGGTGCGTATGGCGGCGGTCGAACACCTGTCCCCCTACGCGGGCTTAATCGAGTATGATGAAGGCGCGGACGTAGCGGAACTCGTCGCGCTCTGCGGCGGGGTCGTCCAGTTCGACCCGGGGGCCCGCGCTCGACAACCTGTTGGCGAGCTGGGGGTCGCTCGTGAAAGAGCGAGGTGTGCCGTGATCCCAGCCCAAACGGCTGATGATCACCTGCGACGTGCTTTCGCGCCGACGCAAGGCGGCATCGTCGGGTTGACCGATCAATTACTTGAGGCGTGCGTCGGCAGCGACGTGGAATTCAACCGGGTCGGGAACCGGTTCGTTTGCAACTGGACCGTCAACGGGGAGACAAAGGAGCCACTGGTGCCTCTGGCGCCCGCCGCCTTCCGCACGATCCTGGCTCGCATCGCCGCCCTCTGTAACGAATACAGCCCAAACTCTGTGACGCCGTACGGCGGAGAAGGTCTGCTGACCGTCAAGGGACCCCCGCCGACGGTCGTTCGTGTGGCGTTCATCAATACTCCCAACGAACAGCGATTGGAAGTTATCGCGCAGAGAGAGCAACAGGCCGATTGACCTGTTCGGCCGCAAATACAATATAATGAATGGCCATGCCGAATCAGCCGTATAACCCGGTGTTGCGTGCCGCGATTCTGGAAGTCGTTGACAACCAGATTCGTGACGGGACACCTCCCGAAACGCTGCGCCACGCTGAAGCGTCTCTTGGCCGATGGCATCCCTGACGATAGAGCGCGAGAACTGATTGCCTGCGTTGTGTCCGCGGAGATTTTCGACGTTCTGAAAGGCGGTCAGCCCTATCACGAAGAGCGTTTCGTGGCTGGTCTTCGAGCACTTCCACGGTTGCCTTGGGATAACGAGAAGTAGCCGAACGAGTCGTTGCACCCGTCGGGAACCTCTCGCTCTGAGACAGCGAGGTGCTGACTACAATTATCCCCCGCGCCGTCTGCGAAGAACGGGCGGCGCTCCTCCATCTGACCGTCCGCGACGACGACCGCTCCTAACCTCTCGCGGCAGTGGACGCGGCCGGCTGTCGCGCTTTCTGGTAAGATCAAGGCGCTTCCCGGCGGGCCGGGCCGCTGAGCCTAGGCGTTCGGAAAGCTGGCGAAATTCAAACCTTGGAGCTCACGCGATGGACGTGAAGTCTGCCCTGCCACAGGGTCGAAGGTGGACGGCGGCCGAGTTGCGGAAACTTCCCCCCGAACAACGGGATGCCATCCTGGAGGCCGCTGCCGCCCTTGCCGAGGAAGACTACCGGAATGATCCCCAACTGACGGCCTTCGAAGCCTACGGCAAGGACGACCTGTATGGCGACAGTTCCAGCACCCAGACGCGGTGAAATCTGGCTGGTCGATTTCGATCCTGCCGTCGGCGCTGAAATCCACAAGATTCGGCCGGCTGTGGTCATCAGCCTCGATACGATCGGGCGTCTCCCCTTGCGACCGGTCGTCCCGATCACGGACTGGAAGCCCCAGTATGGGAGCTATCCCTGGTTCGTTGAGCTGCCTGCGTCTTCGTGAGAGAATCACAAGTTCGGCGGCTTCAGGTTTTCAATGCGATGTCAGCGACAGAGGACATGGTGAAGGTGGTTGTCGCTGCCTTCGCGCCAGCCTTAAAGGCCGCCGGCTATCGCAAGCAAGGCGCGAGATTCCGCGAGGAACTCTCACCGACGGTCATCCGCCTGGTGAATATCCAGAGTTCGGCGTGGAATATCGGCAGCGAGGGGCAGTTCACCGTCAACTTGGGCGTGTACCACCGTGACCTTGCCGAGCTCCATGACGCTTTTCCGGTTGTCGAGTCACCGCTCGTTCATCACTGTGACGTTCAAGAGCGCCTTGGCTTCTTGATGCCGGTTGGCAGGGATTATTGGTGGTCGTTCGACGGCAAAACAGACTTGGTTGCGCTCGGCTCCAAAGTCGCCTCGGCTTGGCAGAAATACGGGAAGCCGTGGCTTGATACCCACAGCACACTTGAAGGCGCGAGGGATTTTCTGCTGAGCAGGAATGAGCATTTTCTGGCTGCGATGGCGAGCCTGGCGATGGGAAAACCTGACGATGCCCACCATTGGTTAGACAAGTCCAACGAGGAGTGGCCTGAAGGCAGAGGGCGTATCGAGGCTTGGCGTGCTGCCCACTTGCTAGAGCGACCGCAGGCCACCCGCCGAACCAGACGCCGCACCTGACCGCGGGCGTCACGCAGGCGCTCGCCCAGGGTCCGAGCCACGACGACACCACTACTCGACCGTAGCCCGAGCGTCCTCGCGCCGGGCATCCTCGTCGTATCCATGCGCAACGCGACGGAGCGCCGCCGCCGTCTTTGGCCATTCGATCTTGCAGGCTTCGGCGAACGTCCGATATTTCGCCGCGAGGGCCAGCTCCTGAGCACCGCCTTCTCCCATAGACTTCGTGAACATTCCCCGTTTGTTGAAGATTCCGGCACAGAATCCGTCGCGCACATCGTCGGGGTCGATCTCTTCGAGCTCGTCTCTCACCGGAAGGCAGGGCCAGGAGCCATCATTTTCCACCGGGGCATAAGCAAATACCTCTCCGATCCGCGAATCGCAGATTTCGAGCAAGCCGCGAGTGTCGGCTAACGTACGGGCTTTCTGGACCCAGTCATGAAGTTTTTTCTCGTCAACATTTTGGTCGTCCAGACGCCCCGGAACCTCTTCCCACGACATCAGCAATCGGTACGCATTCTGCGCACGCTGGCGATCTCCCGCTGTGACCTCCTTCTGGGCTTCGACTACCTCATTCTTCGGCCGAAAGACAAGTCCCAGGACATCAACGAAAAACTCAGGGTCGTCACGGAGCTTCCTGTGAAGCGTTACGGGCGACGCCGGATGCCCGTCCAACAAGCCGATACACGCCCATTCGAGTTTCGCCAACCGGTCGAGATCCACGCTCGGGTCCTTTTGGTCGACACGCTCCTGCAACTCCTGAAAGAACAGGTGAACTTGGTGCGTGATGCCCTGATGCGCCGCCTCCTGCGTGTCGGAACCCATCCACGACTCAAGCGCGTCCATGAGAAGACGTGGCTTGATGATCGCTCTCTGGCTAAGCGCCATCTGGAGCACAACAAACGCAGCGGGCGCCCTTCCGTGCTCGAGGAACATCTCAATCGCGTACTTCGCTTCACCGCCGTCCTCTCCTCGGGTAAACGGCCGTGCGTGCTTCCAGTACGCCGACACCACCTCGTCACCCTTGTCCACCGCAAAGTCCCACGTCTTTCGCTCGAACGGCAAGAACACGAGGAATTGCGCCGCCTCCTGTGCAGACCAGCCATGCATCTCCAGTGGATTGACCCAGCCCCACCCTTCATTCTGAAAACTCCGCCTGACATACCCTCCGGCAAATCGGGCAGCCTTCTCCCCCGCCGACACAAGCAGCTCAGGCAAGATCTTCGCGTCGCTCCCGGCAAAGCCGATCGTCGCAAGCGCTGTCCCGACTTCCTCGGGTGCTTTCACAAGGTCGACCAGCCTCAGAACGGCTTCCCAGCCTCCCTCGGCAAGTATTTGCCGTAGTGCCTGCGGGCAATGCTTGCCGATTCGCTCTGCTTCGCCTTCGGGCGTTTCGGAAACTTGCCAGCGCGGCCCGAACAGCCACGAGTTCCTGCGTACGGCGTCTTCCGGCTCGAATCGCCTCTGTACTCTTTCCAGTTCCGTGAGCGTGTTCTCCTGGAGTGCCCAGTTTGTGTCCGCGAATTTCCGGTGCAAGGACACCTTCTCGCGGATTGCATCGGAGACCGCGCGCGGCTCTCGTCGTCCAGACCGCGTTCTGCGAGCACCCCGAGCCGATCGAGAAACTCCTTCTGCACTGGGCCAGCAAGGTTCTCAAATTGCTGCACAAGCGCCGTCCATCTTCCGACGTCGTCGCCTAGGTGCTCGACTAGCAGGCGCGCGCATGCGCAGGCCTGCTCCCAGAAATCGGTTGCCGGAATTGCAGCAGACCAGGCAAGCGCCCAGTCCCGCCACAAAGGGCGATAAATGGGCGTTGAGAGCTGCTGCTGGCTGGGCAATAAACCAAGGAGGAGCCGCCAACCGGCAGCCGGGCGACTTTGCGCGATCCTTTGCAGCACTCGGATTCGCTCTTCGACGGGTGCCGTGGTCTGCGGCATCCAGGGCATGAAGATCTCCAGCAGGCTCCGCGAAGCACTGTTACCCGACCTGACTTCAGGCGTTAGTTCGTCCAGCGCAGCAAGTATCAAGCTCACCCGCGGCAAACACGTGCGGTCCCAGGCCAGCCCTTCGAGCGCCCGGAGGAGTCCAACATGCCGTGTCGACGACCAGCCCGCGATACCGTCCCGCTCGAACAGCTCGACCAAAGCAGGCTGTGCTCGCCTCAAATCCCGCTCAGCGGCGTCAAGGAACGCCTCGGGGCCCGCCTCGGCTAAAAGAGGTAACTGATCCGACAGCGAGATCCATCGCAGCCACCCCTGACGGTCCAGAAGCTGTCGCACAATGTGTTCGACTCGGCCGGCGATGCGTAGCGCGTCCGTGAGCCGGTCCGGCCGTGCCCCGAGCAGGGCGACCGTCTCGGCCAGCCCGATGCGGAGCGTCTTCGAGTACTTCGGTACCTCGTTCCGTAACGCCGCCTGCCACATTGCCGCCGCCGGCCGGTCATACGCAGGGTCGTCCTCACCAAGAACTTCGAGTGCGACTTCCTCAAACCGCCGGAGATCGTCCGGAACGACCGATCGAGCAAGCAGGAACCACGAATCGTCGCGGGATAGTAGACTCCAGCGAGACCCGGCGCGCATGAGCGGCGAATCGTGAGCTCTCAGGTACCGCACGGCCGTCGCGGCGACGGTGCTGTACGGCTGTGCCGAGAGTCTCTCGATGGCCGACCGATCCCCTTCGGAAGTCTCGTCCCAGCTACCGGCCAGCAGCAACGGGACCAGCGCCGGGGCTTCGGACGATCGGCTCCACTCGGGGTCCGTGGTCCCCGCGTATTGTCCCAGGAGCCGCTTCAGCACGGTCAGGCTTCCTCCCGCTTCGCGCGAATCTGTTTGCTTTCTCCTCGTCGAGTCCCGACGACGTCAGCGCCCTTTGAAGCTCATAACGGCCGGCACGCGGCAGCCGGAGGCATTCCAAATGCTCCCTCGGTGCCTGGCTTGAGGAGACCAGCACGTGATGCCCCTGGCGCACTGCCTCCGCAACCAGCTCCGGCTCGACCGGCAAGGTCGGGTGCGCGACCAGGAGCAGCCCGGCGTCCGCCGCGCTCGCCACGTTGCGCCACGCGTCTCTGCTCTCCACAATCAACGCCTTCGCGGCGAACCATTCTGCACGCAGCGGGAGCCGGCTGTACGCGGCCAAGAAGTCGATCGCCTCGGTCGGTGATCTCGCGTCAATCACCATTTCGCCGGGCGGACCATCGAGCCAACTCGCGAACTTTTCGGCCGCTTTCTCGCGCGACGCCAGGAAGACCTCCGGCGTCAGGCTCGGCTGCGTCATCGCCTGGAGGTTGGCCCAATGTTCGTCAATGCTGGTCAGGCCTTTCGGTTTCTTGCCGAGAAGCTCGGCCAGCCGCGCGTCGACGGCGGGCGATCGTTCGAGCCATTCCTCTAACGAGGCCGAGTCGTACACTCGGACCTCCTTCCACACCCCGAGCGCTTCCTTCGCGCGGCGCCAATCCGCCTTCTTCTGCCATTTCCGAGCTGTGACGAACACGAATGTGGTCTTGCGTTGGTCGAGGCCTCGAGGATCCTTGGTACGGTTCGCGAAGTCCTCCTCTGCTTTCTTTTGCGGGTTCGCTAGAACGCCCATTTCCCAGCCGCTCGTGCCCGCTGGGACATGCGCATCCGCATGTTCTGCCTCCACGATGCCGTCCCAGACGGGGCGGTGGGTTTGCTCTCGCGCGGGGAATTCCAATATTCGGATATCCTTGCCAGTCGCCCGGATGAGGCGTCGGACAAGTTCCGGCAGGGTCGCTCGCGCGTCCAGAGTTTTGGCCCAATCTTCGAGGTCCAGGGCGGTGACCCAGCCGGTGTGACCCTGCCCCCGCGCCCGCTGGAAGAGAGCCGGAAGTCGCTGGCTTGCTTGCTGGTCTTGCAGGACGTCGGCAGGAATCCTGCCGGCCTCGGCCGCCGCCAGCGCAAAGAATCGCTCCCGTGCCACGGTTCCGCTTTCCAGCTTCAGAGCCTTGGCGTACGATTCCAGGAGCTGCTGTGTCTGAGGTGGCGGCACAAGCCCTCGTTCGATTCGGCTCACATTGCCAGGGTCGAAGCCATTGCGGCGACAGAACTCACGCAATGTGAGACCCAGTGCCTTTCGACCGGCCCGGAAAATTGCGCCGAAGTTTTCACCGATAGACATTCGATCTCTTCCTCCGTTTGTTGTATTAATTCTACAACGACTGGAGCAAGAGTCAATCGTTGCTTTCGCGCTACAACGGAGTTAATAATAATGGAACAATTTCCATGATGACAATGGGTTGCAACTTCAAATACTCTACGTCTGGCGTGGTGAACAACTCAGCTAAATCTTCGTAAAAGCAATTTACGAAAAATAGAATACAGTGACACGATCACTCGGACCGATGGAAACTCAACTTCTCGCTTACGCGCAAAGCGGCCGGCGCCAGTCTGTCGCTGCCGGTGAACTGGTGAGCGCCTTGTCATGGACTAACGTACAGGAACGAACGGTCCTGAGCCGCCTGGCTCGCAAGGGCGTCATCGCCCGCGTCCGCCGCGGTCTTTACCTCGTGCCGTCTCGCCTGCCACCGGGAGGGCGCTGGAGTCCGGGGGAATTCCTTGCGGTCTCTACGCTGATTGGTGACCGGGGAGGACGTTACCAGATCTCCGGACCCAGCGCATTCTACCGCTACGGCTGGTCCGACCAGGTTCCGAACCGTCTGTACGTCTATAACAATCGCATCTCTGGCGACAGGCACATCGGGGCCGTTACACTGACGCTCATCAAGATCGCCGATGAGCGCCTTGGGGGTACGCAGACCGTGAGTACCCCGAACGGGATCGACGTCGTTTACGCCACCAAAGCGCGATCCCTGGTCGACGCGGTTGACGACTGGTCGCGGTTTGATACTCTGCCTCGCGCATTTGACTGGATGCGCCGAGAGCTCGAAAAAGCGGACGAATTCGCCGCGGAACTCGTTAAGATGACAACGCAATTCGGAAATCAAGGTACGGTGCGGCGTATCGGGGTGCACCTCGAGCGCATCGGTGTCGGCGAGCCCCTGCTCCGGCGCCTCGAGAAGGAACTTCGCCCGTCCTCGAGCCTCATCCCGTGGATTCCGAACCGCCCCAAACGCGGGTCAGCCAACAAGCGCTGGGGAGCCGTCATCAACAATGGCCAATGAGCCCGGTGGACCGTGGTACCACGATGATCACCAGCGATTCCGGGACGCGCTCAGCTTCACCGAGGCAGAGAGCGGATTCAGCGCGCGTCTCGTCGAGAAGGATTATATCTGCACCCTGATCCTGGGAGACCTGTCGGCCCGATTCGACGCAGCACTCGTTTTCAAGGGTGGCACGTGCCTGAGCAAGGTCCACGCCGAATTCTTCCGCTTGAGTGAGGATCTCGATTTCTGCGTCGCGACGCCAACGGATGCGGTACGATCAGACCGCCGCAAGGCCGCGACGGTGCTCAAGGAGCATTTCTCGAGAATTCCCGATCGGCTCACGTGGCTCGAAATGGCTGAGCCGTTCGAAGGTCACAACAACTCGCGGCAGTAAATCGGCCGACTGGCCTATCAATCGGCGGTCACAGGCGACCGAGTGTTCGTCAAAGTCGAGGTCTCGCTTCGAGAAGAAATCATCTTGCCATGCGAGCTTCTTCCGGCGCGTACCTTACTGCGCGATGCTCAATCGTCCGGACCAGCGATTTCTGCGGTCAATGTCTATGTGCTACAGATTCTTGAGGCCTATGCGGAGAAGGTCCGCGCCGCCCTCACCCGCCCGGAACCCGCAATTCGCGATTTCTTCGACATCGACCACGCGCTGAAGCGAGCGCTCCTGGATCACCGCAATCCGGCTTTCCTCGAACTTGTCGCGAAGAAACTGTCGGTCGCAGCGAACAACCCTGTCGATCTTTCGGCGGCCAGACATACGAATCTTCGAGGCCAGCTCAAGACTCAACTCCTTCCGGTTCTTCGAGCAGCGGACTACGATGCATTCGACCTCGAACGAGCATTGGCTGCGCTCCAAGAAATCGTGGACCTTTATCACTCGAAGTGACCGGCGTAAGAGAGCAACGAAAACGTCGTCCGGAAGCGAGGCCCCGTGTGAACGGGCGCCTCGGTGTGGGGATCGGGAGATCGGGGACGATGTGTTTTCGACAGCGCGTCTTCCGCCCCCGAATCCGGCTTACGCCGCGCGGCGGGATCGGGCCGCGGCGATCGCGTACACCCGTCCCCGTGCGATTGTTCCCTCACCAACCAGCGGATGATGCCAGACGTCAAGCGTCCCGGCCTTCTAATTCCTTCGTTGCGCGAAGTTGCAAGCTCTCAGACTGTACACTAAAGTCTGGGTCTGTGACGTCCCCGCGCCGTGCGCGCATCTTTTCGGATTTGAGGTTTCGGATTTCGTGCTTGGTCGCGGCGCAGCCGCGTTGGGATTTCGTGCTTGCTCGCGGCTCAGCCGCGCTGAGATCGATCATCCGAACAAAGACCGGGCGACTCCCGCTGACGGCGGGCCCGGCACGTCACCGATTTCCCTCGGAGGACCTCATGGCCGACGCCGATCGCGACTTGCTCTTCGGATTGCTCGCCCTCAAGAACGGCCTGATCGACCAGAACCAGCTCGCCGACGGCGTGCGGGCCTGGACCACCGACAAATCCCAGACGCTGGCCGAACACCTCGTCTCTCTCGGGCACCTCAACGAGCGGCAGCGCCCGGCTGTCGAGACCATCGCCTCGATCCACGTCGAGGCCCACGACGGCCGCACTGAGCGAAGCCTCGCCGCCGTCGGCGCCGGCTCCGCGACCCGGGCAATGCTCGCCACGGTGGGCGACCCCGATATCGAGCAGACGCTCGCCCACGTCGGCTCTGGCTCCGGGGGCGACTCCGATCGGGCCGCCAGCTTCGCCGTCGGCACGGCAACCTCGAGCGGTCAGCGGTTCCGCGTACTACGGCCCCACGCCCGCGGCGGACTGGGGGTCGTCCATGTCGCCCTCGATGAGGAGCTGCACCGCGAGGTGGCGCTCAAGCAGATCCTCGACAAGCACGCCGACGACCCGGTCAGCCGAGCCCGCTTCCTGCTCGAGGCCGAGGTCACCGGCGGCCTCGAGCACCCGGGGATCGTCCCGGTCTATGGCCTGGGCACCTACGCCGACGGCCGGCCCTACTACGCAATGCGGTTCATCAAGGGTGACAGCCTGAAGGAGGCCGCAGACGCCTTTCACGGGCTGTCAGTTGCTTGCCCAGGGGGACCCTGGCGACGCTCAGAAAACCCCGGAAGCGGCCCGACCGGCCGACCCCGGCCAGCGCTCGCTCGAGCTGCGCAGGCTGCTGCTTGCGGTTCCTCGACGTCTGCAACGCCATCGAGTACGCGCACAGCCGCGGCGTGCTCCACCGCGACATCAAGCCAGGCAACATCATCGTCGGCAAGCACGGCGAGACGCTGGTCGTGGACTGGGGGCTCGCCAAGGCGACGGGTCGGGCCGACCCCGGGGCGGACCAGGGCGAGCAAACATGGGTCCCCAGCGCGGCCAGCGGCTCCGCCGAGACGCTCCCCGGCCGCGCGCTGGGGACGCCCGGCTTCATGAGCCCCGAGCAGGCCGAGGGCGACCTGAACAACCTCGGCCCGCGGTCGGACGTCTACAGCCTGGGCGCCACGCTTTACTACCTGCTGACCGGCCGGCCGCCGGTGGAAGGGCCGCTCGCCGAGGTGCTCCGCGTCGTCAAGCTGGGCCAGTTCCCGCCCCCGCGGCGGCGCGACCCGACGATCGACCCGGCGCTCGAGGCGGTCTGTCTCAAAGCAATGGCGCTCGAACCGGCCGCACGGCACGCGTCGCCCAAGGCGCTCGCCGACGACGTCGAGCGCTGGATGGCCGACGAGCCGGTCTCGGCCTGGCGCGAGCCGCTCCTGCGGCGGACACGGCGCTGGGCGAAGCAGCACCGGACGTTCGTCACCGCGGCGGCGGTCGCGCTCTTGGCCGGGGTGGTCGGCATGTCGGCGGTGCTGGTCGTGCAGACCCAGGCCAACGCCCAGATCGCCCGGGCGCTTGGCCGCGAGACAACCGCCAACAAGGCCCTCGCGGCCGCCAACCAGGAGCTGAGCGCCTCCCGGACCGCTGTGCAGGCACGGTACGAGCTGGCCGTCGACGCGATCAAGACGTTCCACACCGGCGTCAGCGAGGACTTCCTGCTCAAGGAGGAAAAGTTCAAGGAGCTGCGCGACCGCCTCTTGAAGTCGGCCTCCGACTTCTACGGCAAGCTCTCGGCCCTGCTCGGCAAGGAGACCGACGTGGCCTCGCGGCGGGCGCTGGCCGCCGCGAACTTCGAGCTGGCCAACCTCACCGCGAAGGTGGGACGAAACGCGGATGCACTGGCCGCGCACCGCTCGGTCCTGGCGGCCCGGCGCCAGCTCGCCGCCGAGCGGGGGGCCGACGCGACAGCGCAGGCCGATGTCGGCCGCAGCCTGACGGAAGTTGCCGGACTTCTCGATGCGGCCGGCAAGACTGACCTTGCAGTGGCGGCCTACCGGGATGCCGAAGGCTTGCTCTCCGCGACGGCGTCAACCTCGTTGGAGGCCCACGCTGCGCTGGCCGCCTGCCGGTCGCGAATGGGGGGCTTTCTCACGTCAATCGGCAAGAATGACGACGCACTGGCCGCGTACCGCCTGGCCCGCTCCGACCAGGAGAAACTGGTTGCAGCGTCTGACGCCTCGCCGCAGGCTCGCCGGGAGCTGGGCGACACGGTCAACCGCATCGGCCGCCTGCTGGCGAACACCGGCCGTCCCCGCGAGGCAACCGACGAGTATCGCGCAGCCCTGGCGATCCGCCAGAAGCTCCTCGACGACGACCCCGCCGACTCCGAATCCAAGAACGCCCTGGCGGCCAGCCACAACAACCTCGGCCTGGTGCTGTGGCAGACGGGCCGGCTCAAGGAGGCGGAGGCCGAGTATCGCACGGCCCTGGCCCTCCGCGAGAAGGTGGCCGGCGACAATCCGGCCGTCTCCGAGTTCCAGAAGCACCTCCAGGCGAGCCACTTCAACCTCGGCAATCTGCTCCGGCAAACCGGCCGGCTGAAGGAAGCCGAGGGCCTCTTCCGCTCCGCCCTGGCGATCGAGCAGGAGCTCGCCCAGGCCAACCCCGCCGTCCCCGAATTTCGCAGGCTGCTGGCGCTCAACCACCACTATCTCGCGACCGTGCTCAAGCGCACGGGCCGGCTGAAGGAGGCGGAGGCCGAGTACCGCACCGCCCTCTCCATGGGCCAGGAGCTGGTGAAGGCCAACCCCGCCGTCACCCAGTATCGCAGCGACCTGGGGTCCACCCACAGCGAGCTGGGCGTCCTGCTGGCTGAAGCAAGCCGGACGCGCGAGGCCGAGGCCGAGTTCCGCGCGGGGGTCAAGAATAACAAGGAGCTGGTGCAGGCCGCCCCCGCGGTGACCGAGTTCCAGGACCGCCTTGCGACCAGCCACGTCAACCTCGGGGAGCTGCTCTCCGAGGCGGGTCGGGCGTCGGACTCGGAGCCCGAGTACCGCGCAGCCGAGGCGATCTTCAGCGACCTGGCCGGGGCCAATCCCGCCGTGACGTATTTCCGGTACGGGCTGGCCTACACCGAGGTCCGTCGCGGCATCCTGCTGGCGCAGGCAGGCCGGCTCAAGGAGGCGAATGCCGTGTTCAGCTCGGCGGCGAAGATCTACCAGGCGCTCGCCGACCAGAGTCCCAAGGTCCCCGACTACGCCGACGGACTCGCCTCCGCGCTCACCCGCAAGGGCGACGTCGTCCGCGCCTCCGGCGGGACCGTCGAGGCGCGCGAGATCTACGACCGCGCGATCGCGATCTGCGAGCGCCTGGTCAAGGAAAACCCGACTTCCCGGGCCTATCGCGGCAGCCTGGCCTTCTCATTGCGTCGGCGCGGGCTGGCTCGCCGCGACCTGGGTGATCCCGCCGGGGCAGCGGCCGACGTCCGCCGGGCGCTCGAGCTCTACGACGCCCTGGTGACGCGGTCGCGGGAAGAATGGTACGAGACGGCCTGCTGCCACGCCGCCACGGCCGGCCTGGCCGGCATCGCCGGGTCGGGAGTGTCGGCCTCCGAAGCTGCAAGCGAGGCCGACGCGGCGATTGCCCTGCTCAAAAAGGCCGTCGCTCTGCACTACCGCATCGCTGACGCCGTCCGCACCGAGCCGGCCGTCGACCCGCTCCGCGACCGGCCCGACTTCCGCCTCCTGATGATGGATCTGGCCGTCCCGGCCCAGCCGTTCGCCTCGCCGGTGCAGGTGCCCTGAATCCGCGGGAATCTGAGGCGACGCCGGCGATCAACTGAAGTTGACGCTGCGACGCTAAGCAGCACACTCTGTCCCTTGGCAAAGTCTCCGAGCACGAAGCCAAGTCCAGATTCGCCCAGGTTGGCGGTTCCTGCCGTCGATCCCCACCCCGAGTCGACGTCGGAGATCGGTATGGTGTCCCCGGAACCCAGCCAAGGCGGTATTGTGCTTTCACACGGCCCTTGGCTGAGATCATGGCGTGTCTCGGGATGCGACTTTGGCCCACCGGCCTTCCACTTCCTGCTGAACCTCAGGCGAAACAGCCGCGCCAATGTCCTCAGGCGAGAAAATCGGTCGAATCTCGACATCGGAATCGCCGGTCATCGGGCCGCGCTTGACCCAGGCAATGGCCTCTTCCATCGATTTCACCTCCCAGATCATGAAACCGGCTATCAACTCCTTGGTTTCGGCAAACGGGCCGTCCGTGACGATACGATCCTGTCCGGAGATGTGAACACGAACGCCTTTCGAGCTAGGGTGCAACCCGTAGGCGGCGACCATGATTCCTGCCTTGATGAGCTCCTCATTGAATTGGCCCATCTCCTCCCACTTTTCCTCGGGCGCCATCACTCCAGCTTCGGAATCCTTGCTGGCCTTGCCGATCACCATGACTTTCATGTTCTGTCCTCACTTGTGTGCAAAATGCGCTTCCCATTGTGACTTGTTCAGAAAACAGATTTGCCGAGCGCTCGCTCCATAGGCGAACGGGCCAGGACGAAATCGGCACGCGGAACAGAATTTCTCAAAAAATGGCTCGCGGTCTCACTTCTTCCGCTTGTACGTGATATTTACCATCGGCTGTTCCGTACCGTCCTTTTCCACCATGAACAGGCTGAAGTTAACCGTATCGGCATCTTTGATCTCTGTGATCGACTTGAACTTGGCCGGCTTGTCGTTCGGTCCGCGGCCCTCTCCTGTCATGGTCATGACCTTGTCGTCCTTGTCCAAGTTGCCTTCCATAGTCCTGGGCGATGTGGAGACGGAATCCACCCAAACGCTCCGGTACTTCTTCGTCGTTGAGTCGTAAGTATCCAGGCCCTTGCCCTGAAACGTCATGCCGCCGAATTCGCCTTCGAAGTCTCCGATCAGCCACAGGCCTCCCAGACCCATCTTGTAGGTCATCGTCCCCTTGCCGCTTTCCGTCTCTGCATTCCAGGTGCCCACCAGGCGCTTTAAATGGTCATGCTCCTTTCCCGGCTTCGGCGGTTCCTGAGCCCGTGCCGACGGTACCATGTTTAAAAGGGCGACGCTTGCCAACAGCGCCCGAAGGAAAAGTGCCATGCGATTGTCCTCTCTTCAGTTAGATGCCGACCCGGCCGGCTGAGCCCTCAGCTACGATCCCGGGACGGCGATTCATAATATGGTCGAACGGACCAGGACGAAATCGACACGCGTAACGAAATTTCTCAAAAAACTGGCAAAGGGTCAGATCCTTGATTCGTGCCGCCAAAGAATCGCTTCCATGGCTCCAGCCAGGCAGACTCGAGCGCCCGCTAGAACGCCGTCAGGCCATCGGACGCTTTGCCCGCGCGTCGCATCAACTCACCGCGTGCCGAATGGGCACGAGTTGGGAACAACTTGGGAACAGTATTGGCAACGTCGGCCCCATGCGGCCACAATGCGAAAACACCAAGGTGGCGACGTGCGAGCCTTGGATTCGCAGACTGTAAGCACCACCGCAAACTGTTTCCAATGCGACGCCGATGGCAGAAGCGCCGGACGCAAAATGCGGTCCTCGCAAGAGGGTGTGGGTTCAAGTCCCACCTTCGGTTATGAGCTACTCGGGTTGTTCGCATCATCCTTGATCGCCCTCGAACATCGCAAACGATACCACCCGGCCGGTCTCAATGTTGTCGACCCACATCGTGCGGCAGCGTCCTCGAGCGCTCTCTCGGTGACCTGAACGCCGCTGAAGCCGGCGCCCCACCGCGCTCGTGACCGTTCCCGCAGGCAAAGTCGGGAGGCAGGGGTGATGCCCCGGAACTCCAACGTCGGAGATACGTATGGTGTCCACGGAACTCCGGAGATAGGTATGGTGTCCCCAGAACCCCGCAAGAACTTGTTGTGGCCGGCGTCCTGGACCGGGAACGCGCGCCCGACCAGGAACGTCGGGCTAGGTATCCGGTTTTGGGGATTGTATGCTGGTACGGTGCAAAGGTGGTACGTCGACCGACAGCCCGCATCGTCGCTGCCGAACGTGCGTTGCGCCGTTTGGCATTCAACACCAGGCCAGCCCCTTGCGCCGTGCTCCGGTTGAACGGCTACACAACGTTGCCTCACCCGGCGCAAGCGCATTTGTTGTTGGCCGGTGCACCGCGGCGCTGTCGCCGATCTGGATGGGTCAGGCTGCCGGACGTGTTCTCGAGCGTTTCCTTCGATGTAGAGGAAGTCAGATGATCGGCAAGACGGTTGGCCACTATCGGATCTCGTGCCAGCTCGGTTCCGGCGGCATGGGAGAGGTCTTTCTGGCCCAGGACACCCGGCTGGAACGTAAAGCCGCGATCAAGTTCCTGCCGGCGGAATTTGCCGCGGACCCGGGGCGGCGACAGCGATTCCTCGTCGAGGCCAAAGCGGCTTCGGCGCTCAATCATCCGCATGTCTGCACCGTCTACGATGTAGGTGAGACGGAAGACGGGCTGCCGTATATCGCCATGGAATTCGTGGAGGGCCAGCCGCTGGATGTGCTGGTGCGACAGGGACCGCTCGAAATCGCCCGCGTCGTCGAGATCGTCGCTCAAGTGGCCGACGCGCTGGATGCCGCCCATTCAAGCCGCATCGTGCATCGCGACATCAAGCCGGCCAACATCAGTCTCAACGAGCGCGGCCAGGTGAAGGTTCTCGACTTCGGACTGGCCAAGCGAATGCCGCAGGAATGCGCCGATGCGCTGGGGATGACCGCCCCCATGCAGCAAACCCAAAGCGGCCAGATCCTGGGAACACCCAGCTTCATGAGCCCCGAACAGGCGCTGGGCAAGGATATCGATCATCGCACCGACATCTTCAGCGTGGGAGTCGTTCTCTACGAACTGGCGACGGGCCAGAGACCGTTCAAAGGCGCCAGCTTTGCTGAGACCCTGGACAAGATCGTGCACGCTCAGCCGACGGCCATCGCCCGGCTCAACTACGACGTTCCCCCCGAGCTGGAGCGAATCACGCTCAAGTGCCTGCAGAAATCGCCCGACCGCCGGTATCAATCAGCTCGCGAGCTGCTGGTCGATTTGCGGAACCTTGCCAGGGAGCTCGAACATGGGCCGGCGGCCTCCGGTCGCGCGGAACCGTCCCAGACGTACGCAGGAAATCTTGGTGGCAGCGCGGAGGAGCCGTTCTCGCTCGAGCGGCTCAAGGCCAGCGACGTGCTCCTCAATTACGCGGCGATTGACGACTTCCCGCTGCACGACGGCAAGCCGGGCTGGGTGTCGCAGTTGCATCGCAACCTGGAAGTGCGCATGGAGCAGCTCTCAGGCGACAAGGTCCGGATCGCGCGCCTGCCGGAGGACGCGATCTCGCCGGTGATCGAGGCCAAGCTGCTCGAGCATGTTCCCCAGGCCAAGGCCATGATCTCGGTCGTCTCGCCACCCTTCATCAAGTCAGAAGTTTGCCGGCGGGAGGTGGAACAGTTTTGGAACGGCGCTGAGCGAACGGGCGGCCGCTACATCGAGGACAAGTCGCGCCTGCTCAAGGTGCTCAAGACGGCCGTCTCGGAACAGCAGATGCCTCGACAACTCGTCGACATCTTCGCGCCCCTGTTCGGATTTGAGTTCTTCGAGCTCGATGCCGAAACCGGCCGCGTCCGCGAGTTTGATGAGACTTTCGGGCCGGCCCTCAAGCAACGCTTCTTCGAGCGGGTGTACGATCTGGCGTATGACGGATGCCAGGTGCTCTCTCTGCTGAAGCAGGTCCGCACCCGCGATGTTCCCCGGGCGGCTCCCGACCCAAACAGGCGCTGGGTCTATCTGGCGACCACGACGTCGGATGTCGCGGACGAACGAGACCGCATCAAGCGGGAACTGCTCGAGCGGGGGCACATCGTGCTGCCCGATGCACCGCTGCCGATGCTTTCGCGCGACGTCGAAACGATGGTTCGGGACTGCCTCACCCGGTGCACCATCGCGATCCACCTGCTGGGCCAGCGCTATGGGGTGACGCCGGAAGACTCGTGGGAATCGATCCCGGCCTTGCAACTCCGTCTGACGGCCGACCGGTCACTCGCGCCCGAACTCGAGCGACTGATCTGGATGCCCGGGGGTGAGGAATCGGCCGACGAACGACAGCGCGCATTCGTGCGCCGCGTGCAGGAAGACCCGGCCCTCCACGATCGGGCGGAGATCATCGCAGGAAATTTGAACCTGCTCAAGAAAGATCTGATCCGTCGCCTGGCGCCGCCTGAAGAAAAGCCGAAACCGCCCGTCACCGCGAGGTCGCCCGGCGGAGCGCCCAAGCTGTATCTGATTTGCGACAGGAAAGATGAAGCCGCCGTTGAAGCGCTGGAAGACTACCTGTTCGCTGAGGGCCTGGAAGTGATGCTGCCCGCATTCGACGGCGAAGACGCCGACGCGGCGGCCTTGCATCAGGACAACCTGCTCACCTGCGATGCGGTCCTGGTTTACTACGGCGCGGCTCCGCGGGCGTGGGTCGACATCAAGCTGCGCGAGCTGCTCAAGGCGACCGGCTACGGGAGGGAAACGCCGATCGGGCTCCAGGCGGTCTATATCGCGCCACCTGACGACCGCCGCAAGGAGCGGTTCCAATCTCACCAGGCGGGGGTGATTCGACAGCCGGGAGAGTTTCAGCCCTGTTCGGAACTGGGTACGTTCATCAATCAGATCAAGGAGGTGTGCGCATGAGTGCGGCACCTGTCACGAGGAATCCGTTTCCCGGTTTGCGACCGTTCATGCACGAAGAAGACTACCTGTTCTTTGGCCGCGAAGAACAGACGATCGAGTTGTTACAGCGGCTCTCCAGCAACCGCTTCGTGGCGGTCGTGGGCACCTCGGGCAGCGGCAAATCGTCGCTGGTCCGCTGCGGGTTGTTATCGGAGCTGATGGGGGGCCGGATGCTCGAGGCGGGCGCCTCGTGGGAGATCGCCGTCACGCATCCCGGCGGCAACCCGCTGGCACTTCTGACCGACGCACTCCTGGAGGCCGACCTCTACGACCGCGAAAGAGAACACGCCCGGGAAAACCTGCTCGCCACCTTGAGCCGCAGTCACTTCGGCTTTGTCGAAGCGGTCAAGCAAGCGGGACTGGACGAGGGGACCAACTTTCTGCTCGTGGTCGACCAGTTCGAGGAAATCTTTCGTTTCCACGAAGCCGGCCAGCGGCAGCAGGAAGCGGCCAACGAGTTCGTCAGCCTTCTGCTGGAAGCCGTGGGTCAAAAGGAAGTCCCGATCTACGTGGTGCTGACGATGCGTTCGGACTTCATCGGCGAGTGCGGACAGTTCGAAGGGCTCGCGGAGATGGTCAACCGCGGCGAGTTCCTGATACCGCGGCTCAATCGCGAGCAATACAAACGGGTCATCGAAGGGCCGATCAAGGTCGCCGGCGGGCAGATCGCGCCGCGGCTGTTGCAACGGCTCTTGAACGATCTCGGCCAGCAGGCCGATCAGCTCCCCTGTCTGCAACATGCGCTCGATGCGCACCTGGGACGTCTGGGCTTTGAAAGGGGACAGTGAGGCGCTCGATCTCGACGATTACCAGCGGGTCGGCAAGATGTCGCAGGCCCTGTCGCTGCACGCCGACGAGATCTACGAGTCGCTGGCGGACGATCGCCAGCGTGAATTATGCCAGGGGATCTTTCAGGCGCTGACGGTCGAGGAATCGAACAGCCGCGGCATTCGCCGCCCGCAGCGGTTGGGTCGTCTGTGCGAGATCCTCGATGTGCCGGCCCGTGAGTTACGGCCGATCATCAACGCCTATCGGCAAAGCGGTGTGACGTTCTTGATGCCGTCGAGAGAGGTCGAACTGACCGACCAGACGATCATCGATATCTCTCACGAAAGCCTGATGCGTGTCTGGGTGCGCCTGCGTCAGTGGGTCGAGGAAGAAACGCAGGCGGCCGGCATCTATGTTCGCCTGTCCGAAAGCGCCGCCCTGAACCAGCAGGGGAAAGCCGGTCTGTATCGCGACCCGGAACTCGGGATCGCGCTGGCGTGGCGCGAATCGAAACGGCCCAACGCCGCCTGGGCCGAGCGTTATCGTGGGGGATTTGCGACGGCGATCAAGTTTCTCGAGGTGAGCCAGCAGGCGAGCGTCGCCGAAGAGCAAGCCCGCGAAGCCGCACGGCAGCGTGAGCTGGAACAGGCACAGCAACTGGCCGAGGCCCGGCAACTTCGACTGGAGCAAGAGCAGCGCGCGGCCCGCAAGCTGCGCGCGATGATCGGGGGCCTCGCCGTCGTGGCGATCGTCGCGGCGATCGCTTGCGCGGCCGCGCTCGTCGCGCACAAGAGGGCGAACGACCTGGCGGCCGTTGCGCGGCAGAACGAGGCAGCCGCCCAGGCCAGCGCCCTGGAAGCCGACCGTGAACGAAAAACAGCCCTGCGAGCCCAGCACGCAACCGAAGAGGCCCTCACGCAGGTGGAAACCCAGAAGGCCGAGGTCGAGAGCAGCCTGAACAAGGCCACGCAGGCCGAAGAAGCGGGCCGCAAGCTGCTGTACACGACCGATATGCGGCTGGCACCGTTTATCTGGCGCGATGATCGGACGTCGGCCCAGAAACTGCACACCCTGCTGGCGAAACACATCCCGGCTGGAAGGATGAAGGATGAAGGCGGAAGGATGAAGGGGGAAAACACGGCGGGCGAGGGGTCTGATTCATCCTTCATCCTTCATCCTTCACCCTTCCGGACAAAGTCCGATCTGCGCGGCTTTGAGTGGTACTATTACCAGCATCTGCTGGAAGAGAGCGGCGCGGTTTTCTCGGGGCATACTGTCACCGTCGCTGACGGCGCTTTCAGCGCGAACGACCAACTGGTGACGATGGATCAGCATGGCGAGATACGTCGCTGGAACGTGAGTTCTCAGGTTGAAGACCAGGCGAGCCGCCGAGACCTGCCCGGCGGCCAGACAGCTCAGCGCCGCGCCTTGTCGAGCGACGGACGGTTGGCCGCGCTGGCCGAAGGCAACAGGCTTCACGTTCTTGACACCTCAACCGGCAAAGAGAACTTCCAGACCGATTTCGGGGGAGGACAAGGCCGAGGTCTGATCTTCACCCGGGATGGCGGCAAGCTCGTGATCATCGACAACAAGATTCGGTGGTGTGCATCCGACAGCGGGCAGGTGATTGCCTCGGTCGATCGCGAGGCAAGCGGGGCCTTGCCCGCCGATGGGCAGACGCCGGCCGCCGGCGCCGTCATGTTCGCTTACTTCCTTGACCTCGGTATGGCGTTGTCTGCCGATGGGTTGACACTGGCGGTTGTCGGCCATGGCATGACCGGCAATCAGTTTTCGATCTTTCGACTGGACGCGGCCAGGCAGACCGTGACTCCGCTGGCCAAGGATGTGGTTACCGCTGGGACCCTGAGTGCCGCCGCGCTCAGCGCGGATGGCCGGCTGCTTGCCGTTGGCGCGAAGCTGTCGGGATCCGTCTCCCTCTACGACACGGTCACAGGCCGCCAGATTGCGCAGCATGGTTCCGCGCATGCGTCGCCCGTCTCGGCGATGGCCTTCGCCCGAGAAAGCTTCAAGCTGGTTACGGCGGACGTCGACGGGACGATCAAGGTCTGGGAGGATGCTCGCAAACTGACGTCGACGAGCGCCGCCTCCATGACGCTGAAGGGGCATGAAGCGGCGATCACTCATGTTGGTTTTTCGTCCACTGGCAGGCAACTCGTGAGCACCAGCGCCGACAAGACGGCCAGAGTCTGGGACATGGAAAAGAGCGGCCTGGCAGTCGGCGCACTGGAACGGTCCGGCAGCGCCTGCTACGCGGCGCGGTTCTCAGCCGATGGGCAATGGATCGCCGCCGCAGACGGCCCCAGCGTGCGGCTGTGGGATGCTGCCAGCGGGAAACTGGTGCGCGAACTGTCATCCGGCGGCAAGGGTCGCGTCTTTAGCGTGGCGTTTTCGCCGGCCGACAATCGCCTGCTGGCCGTGGGATACGGCGGACAAGCCGACGTTTCGTATGTTTCGCTCTGGGACATCGATGCCGGCAGGGAACTCGCCCGCTTGCCGGGAGCGACCGATCTGGCCGACTTCAGTCTGAACGAGAACTCCGGAGCAGTCGGAGCTCTGGCGTTCTCGCCCGACGGGAAATACCTGGTCGCGGGATTCGGCTCGCCTGGACTCATCGCGCCCAACATTTCGGGGAGGTCCACCAGTCCACTGAAGGTCTGGGAGGTCGCCACGCGCCGACTGATCCGCGGCTTGATCGGGCACGGGGGCTACTGTGTTTCCCTCGACTTCTCGAGGGATGGGGGTCTACTGGCCAGCGGCAGTCGCGATGGAACGGCGATCCTCTGGTCGACGGGGACCTGGAAAGCGACGCGTACGCTCCGAAATGCCGATGCGGACTCGATATATTCCAGCGTCTATTCGCAAGCTGGCATGGTCGAGGACGCGGCGTTTTCGCCGGACGGCAAGAGCCTCGCCATGGCGAGTCGCGAGGGGACCGTGCAGCTCTTTAACGTCGCGACCGGAGGACTTCTCTTCTCGCTCAAGGGGCATTCCAGCGCGGTTAGCGCCGCTGGCGTTTTCTCCGGATGGACGCACCCTGGCGACCGGCGGTAGTGACCAGACAATCCGCCTCTGGAATGCCGAGACCGGGCGCGAACTGATGCAGATGGATTTCGGCGACGCCCTAATGGGAGGCGTGGAGACCCTGGCGTTCTCGCCCGACGGTAGGCAAATGCTGGCCGGGGGCAAGAGCACCGCCATATGGTCCGCCGCGGCCGTCGTCTGGAACGACCCCGACCAGGCCGCTCTGAAACTGCGTCCGCTGCTGCAATCGAACGCCCTGTTCCAGAGCCGCATCCGCATGTTGTCCGAGAACCCGCGGTTGCACGAGGCGCTCGAGAAGCTCGATGCGAAAGACGTGCGGGTGCGCGCTGCTCTGGCTGCCGCGCAGGCCAACTGGCATGCCTCGCGGCAGTCGTGGCCGGAGGCCGCCCGAGCCTTCGATCGGTTGCGGGCCGCCGATCCCACCGCACCCGAGGCCTGGCTGCGCACGTCCGGGTTGTTGCGCCTGGCGACGGCACTCTTGCACGAGAATCGGCCTCGTGAGGCCGCGGCCCTGCTCTCCGGCGGCGCCGAACGCCGTGCCGAGGACGGGCTTCCCGATCTCGCGCAGGCGGGAGCCGGCGTCCAAGACTCGGCGACCGGAGAACTTGCTAGAGCCTCTGCGGGCTTTGATCAAGCAACGGCTCGGCCAAGAGCCTCGCAACCCCGGGCTGCTCGAGCTGCGGGCCGAGCTCGCCGGCCAGTGGTCCGACACGAAGGCCCAGTTGGCCGACTACACGGCGGCCATCGAAGCCCTTTCCCGGCAGACACCCGAGCCCACGGCGGACCTCAGGCGGCTTTATGGCCGTCGGGGCAATGCGCACGTCGCCTTGAGACAATGGCAACAGGCGAAAGGCGATTATGCTCGCGGCGTGACCGACGCGACGACCGACCTTGCCTTGCTATCGAACCAGGCGCTCGCGCTCTATCAGATTCACGGCAACCCCCAGGCCATTCTGCAACTGGTCGAACGGCATCCGAAGCTGGCGGGTTCAGTCGGTGACCTTTTCATCCAGGAAGGAAGGACTGGTCGCGCGCGGTGGAGATCTACAGCCGGGGCATCACGCCAGAAACGACCGACGCCCTACTGCTCTCGAAGCGGGCCCACGGGCATGAGGCGCTCAAGAACTGGGACGCCGCCGTAGCTGACTGGTCGCGGGCCGCGGCCGGAAATCCGGATGGGGCGAGACTGCTCGAGGAGTTCGGACGGCGACTTGCCAAGGGCGGCCAGGTTCCGCTGGCGAACGATCACGTTTGAGAACGCTCGGGCACTTTATGAACGATTGCTCAAGTCTGACGCCGAGAACGAAGCGGTGGCCGCGGAACTTGCGCAACTGCTCGTTGATCAGCACGAAAATGCGCATCCCACTCCCTGGACGGTGCTGGAGCCGACAGAGATGAAATCCTCGGGCAAAGCCACGCTGACCGTGAAGCCGGATCGTTCCATTCTGGCCGGCGGCAAGAACCCGGATCGGGACGTTTACACGCTGGCCGCCAAGACCGATCTCGAGCACATCACCGCGATCCAGCTCGAGGCGCTCTGCGATCCTTCGTTACCCTCGAGCGGCCCGGGACGAGCGTCCGGCGACTTTCATCTGAATGAGTTGCGAGTTTTTTCCGCGGGCCAACCCGCCCCGCTCTCGAACATTGCCGTCGCCTACGATCGCACCCGCTATTCCCAGGAAGGTATTCGAGAAGTTATCGATGGCAAGGTCGACGACGCATTGGGCTGGGGCAATTGTGCAGGGCCGGGGAAGACGAATACCGCGGTGATTGCAACACAACTGGATCGCGCCCGGAATGACGACTTGAAAATCGAACTCGATTTCCTTCCTTCCTATGGTCTCGGTTGCTTCCGATTGTCGGTCTGTGGAGACCCGGCTGCTTTTGAACGGGAAGAGAAGCGCTTCGCCGTCACGCAACTTACCGATCCCTGGTTAAGACTCGCCGCCGCTTACGCGATAAACGGTCGCAATCAGTCGGCGCTCGAGTACTTTGGCAGAGCGTTCCGGCGTGCCGACGGTTATGACGCCAGGAAGCCGATCCTCGAGCTTCTGGCGCGGTTCGACGATCTTCTGCTCGCCTTCGTCCGGCAGCAGAGCGAAGATCCCCAATTGCAGTTGGCTCTGGCCCGGACACTCGCGACGCGGGGCCAGCAGCGTCTGGCCGCGAAGCAGCCTGAGGAAGCACTCAGGGAGCTGCAAGAATCCCGCGCAATTTTCACGCGGCTGCGCGCGAGTTACCCGGATCGATGGACCGTGCTGGCACCAGTGGAGCTCGAGTCGACCGGAGGCGAAACGATGACGGCCCTGAGCGACGGCAGCATATTCGTCAGCGGTCCGAACCCTGAGCGGGCCGTGTACACGCTCAAAGGTCGAACCGACCTGCCGGCCGTCAAGGCGATCCGCCTGGAGACCATCCCCGATGCGCGACTTCCTCGAGGTGGTGCCGGCCGTTACCCGGGCAACGGCAACTTCCATGTGTCGGAATTCACCGCAGCCATCGAATCCGAAGGTAAGAAGAGTAAGCCGACGCCAATTGACATTTCCTCCGTGACTGCGGACTACCACCTGAGCGAGCTTCTTGCACCCAGGAACATGATTGATGGCAACCCCAGGACAAGGTGGGACACGGACAATGGTGACGTGAAACGCCGGCAGGCGCACTGGGCGGTCTTCGGCTTCAAATCACCGGTGCGAACGGGCGGCGGCTACCTGAGGATCGCGCTGGACTCAGGAATCACGAACTGGGGTCACCATGGCCTGGGCCGCTTCCGGCTGTCCGTGACGAATGAACAGGAAACCATCGCGCGCACGCCACTTCGCCAGGATCTCAAGGACAGCGACTTCGCGGAGCTGAGCGTCGCCCTCGGGAAGGCCTACGTTCAGCAAGGTCAAGCCAATGAGGCCACCTTATCGTTCAGCGAGGCTCTCCGGCTGGCCTCGGACCGAGCCGCCAAAGCCAAGATCATCGCGGCGGCCGCGCCGCTCGAAGGAGTGCTCGACAAGCTGAGCCAGGCGGCCTCTCTCGACGCGCACTTCCAGGCCGAGCTGGCCCGGCATTATGACGGATCAGGCCATGCGGCCTTGGCGAATGTGGCCCGAGCCAAAGCCGTGGCACTGGTCAAACTCAAGCTGGCGAAGGAGCCCGAGAATTCAGGACTGGCGGTGGAACTTGCAGAACTGCTGCTCGAAGAGCACGTGAGCGGGCGCGCCGCTGCCTGGACGGTGCTAAAGCCGACCGAAATGAAGTCGGAAGGGGAAGCGACCCTGACCCTGCTGGACGACAACTCGATTCTGGCCGGCGGCAAGAACCCGGACCGGGACGTTTACACCGTGGTCGCCCGGCCCGGTCTCGAGCACATCGTCGCCGTCCGTCTGGAAGCGCTTCCCCACCCGGCCTTGCCCGAGAACGGTCCCGGAAGACACCCCGGCAACGGCAGTTTCTATCTCAATGAGTTGCGTGTGATCGCCGGCGGTACGCCGGTCGCCCTGTCCAATAGCGTTGTCGACTTCGATGAGTTTTCGGAATCTCCAAGGATCATCGACGGCAAGATCGACGGATTGGCGGGTTGGGCCAACGCCGCCAGGACCGGCCAGGCGAATACCGCCGTTGTTTCCACTGAATTGCACCGCTCCCCCAATGACGAGTTAAGAATTGAATTGCACTCTCCCTCTCCTGTTCAGTCGGCTCAGAACAATCTGGGCCGATTCCGCCTGTCGGTCAGTGGAGACCCGGCCATCTTCGCCCGTGAACAGCGCCGGTTCGCGGCAATGAAACTCGCCGATCCCTGGGCCAGGCTCGCCGCGGCGTATCACATCGCTCGCGACCAGCCGGCGCTCGATGCCTTGCTCAAGTCCCACCCGGAAGCCGCCACGTCCATCGGCGATCTGTATGCGGCGGACAACGAATGGGAACCGGCCGTCGCCGCGTACACCAAGGCGATCACCCCGGAGACGAAGGGGGCGACGCTCTTGGCCAAACGGGCCGAAGCGTACGAGAAGCTCAAGCAATGGGACCTGGCCCTGGCCGACTGGACAAAGTCGATAAACCAGCAATCCGATGCGGCCGTCGATCGCTTCAAGTCGGATGATTTTCGACAATGGCAACTGGGAATTTCGAATGGCGGAGCGGGTTCGATGGAGGTTGTCGATGGGGCATTGGTCATCACCACCACGGCCGCGACCGGAACCAACTGGCACGTTCAAATCTTTAAGGCCCCGGTGCAACTGGAGAACGGAGTCCGGTACGTCATCCGCTTCAAGATGAAGTCGCCTGACTCGTGTTCCGTAACTGTGTATGGCCAGATCCATCAGGAAGATTGGCACGGGATTGGGCTGCAGGAGACGTTTGTTCCGCCATCCGAGTTTACGGACTACGAGTTCTCATTCATCCCGCACGATGCCACTCCGGCAAACAACTCGATCAGCTTCCAATTCGGGGTGAACCGAGGACGGGTCATGATCAAGGAGATCGCGATCCATAAGAAGCGCGACGTTGCGGATACCGCTTTACTGGCGAAACGCCGCAGCCATATACGTTGCTGCCGAGAAGTGGGATCTGGCCCTGGCCGAGTGGCGGCAAGTCGTGGCACATCAACCGGCCCTATTGCAGAGCGCATACGACCAGTTCCAGAAGGCCGACCGCTTTGGCGAAGCGACCGAATTCGCCCTGCAACTCGTCAAAGCGATGCCGCAGGACGAGCTGCTGTGGCTTCGGGTCGCGCCCGTCCTGGTATTGGCCGGAGATCAGGCGGTCTATTCCGAATTCTGCGATCGCATGGCGCGGCAATTTGCAGCGACGAAAGACCCCGTAGTCGCCGAGCGGGTGATCAAGGCCGCGCTGTTGCGACCTGACTCGATCGATCTCGGGAAACTTCACGGGGAAATCCTGGCCAGATCGCTGGACGACGGAACTGCGCCGGACTGGTTTGTGCCGTGGGGTTTTTGCTCCCGCGCTCTGTTGGCGTACCGCAGCGGCGATGCCGAGTCGGCGGTGAAGTACATGAAGAGATCCGAAGAGCACAAGCCCGAAGAACTCCCCCACGCCCTTAACCTGGCCGTCCGCGCCATGGCCGAGCACCAACTCCGGCATCCCGAGGAAGCCCGGCGTGCTCTGGAAGCGGCTTCGCAGCTCATCAACCGCCTTCAGGCCGACGCCAAGAACAAAGGCAACCAGGCCCCTTTGGACGTCCAGATCCTGTACCGCGAGGCCGAAGCCCTGCTGAGCGGCAAGACCAAGCCGTAGACCGCGAGAGCGGCAACAGAGGATCGACGCCGAGGGCCATCGTGGACCCCGGCAAAATCCCTGAAATCTGCGTCAGTCCAGTATCAGCCCAACGTCAGGCGGCCGGCAGACGTACCGGACTCAAGATCCGGTCCCCGCAAGGGCGTGTGGGCTCAAGTCCCGCCTTCGGTACTGTACGCTTACGTCTAATCGCAACCCGCCGAACTGCCTGCCTCGGTAACAGATCGGTAACAGCGTTGGGGTGACATTGGAGCCGCAGCGATGGCCAGAATTGCGGGGCGTGGCGAAAGCTACCGCATTCTCTTCGGCTACCACTTGGTCGACCTCCTTTCCTCCACGGACTCCGCAGCCGCCGACGGGCCGGCCTTGTTCGCCCGCTTTCCCGGGAGCTTCGGGATCGCGTCACGAAAGTGTGTATGGTGTTGCAGCAGAACCTATCATGCTGGAGACTAGGCGGTTATCGCTCGAGCTGCTTGGTGGTCTCGATGCTCGTCGCCAGTTCTCGATTCCCCCCTACGCGAAGCGCGCGAGCCTTTCGTTCGGCCGGCTGAGCTTCTTGAGATCGTCGGGTCCAATCCAACGCACGGGGAGGATTCGGGAGTTTCGGGTTGCGGAGACGCTGCCATGAAGCCGCTTGTGACGACAGGCCGTGTTTCGCTGATGCTGTTGAGTTTGGTCGTGCTCGCTCCGAACGCGGTGATGGGGACAGACGAGACGTGCCTCCTGAGCGCGCCGCGGTTCTGGTGGGACAACTGGGCCATACCCTCGTGGATCGCGCTGGTCGGCGACGCCGACGGAGACGGCCGGGCCGATCTGGTCGCCGTCGACCCTCCTGGAACGATCGCGCTCGCGAGAACCTCGCCTCTGGGCAAGTGGGCCAACGATCCGGACCGGAACAACCGATTCGGTAACGACCTCGTGGCGGCTGTCGTCGGCCGCTTCACGGGCGGCGCGGGCGATCAGGTGGTTGCACTGGGACGCGACGGCGGGCTGCTTCTGGCCTCGGAAATGAAGCGTGGCACCAGCGAGTACACCCGAAGCGATCGCGTAGGCACGGTCCCTCCCGCCGCCATCCCCTCGACGGTCACGCGCGGTTTCAGCACCGATGTCAACCACGACGGGCGCGTCGACGTGCTCTTCCCACGGGGCGACGGCGAGCTCCTGGTGCTCTTGAATCAGCCCGGCGACGAAGGGCGACCAGGGTTCGTCGCCTCACTCTCACGCGGCGCGCCGACCGACGCGGTGGAGCTCGAAGTCGGCAGCTTCGGCTCGGAGGCGCGTAACCGGCTGGTCTGGATCGACCGGCGGGGGAACCTCTGCGCGGCCGCGCTCACGTTCGGCAGTGACGGCCTTCAGTTGGGGAAGGCCGAACGCCTGCTCGAAATTGGTCCCGGCGCGCATCTCGCGGTAGGTCGATTCCTCGGTCGTTCCACCTGCGACATCATCGCCGGCCGCCGGCTCCTGCCTGGGGGCGATCCCACGTCATCCATCGAGCTCGACACGCTCCCCGCCGCGTCTGAGTGGAACCGCGAACTTTGGTGGCGCTCCGGCGACATCGACGGCAATGGCATGGACGACCTCATCCGCAAGCGAACGCTCCCCAGTAATGAGGGCGGCCCCGAAGTCGTGATTCACTTCGCGTCGCACGCGGGCGACTCACACCACGGTTATCTTGACGACGACTTCGACGGCCTGCCCGACGAATGGGAGACGGGCGCGATCAAGCCGGCGGGGCTTGACCTCAAGGCTCTCGGCTGCAAGCCCGGCGCAGCGACGTCTTGGTCGAGATCGAGCGGTTCGACAATGTGGATGTCCCACTGTTTTACGAGGAGGTGGCGATCACCGTGCGGTACTTCGCGTCGCTCCCCGTCGCCAATCCCGACGGCACGCGCGGCATCGCGATGCACGTGATCTACCGCCCGCCGACCCCGCATGCGAGGTTCGACGAGGTGAATCGCCATTTCGACGAATGGTACCCGCCGCTGGAGCATCGCGGCATCGTCCACATGATGTTCTGCGGCGCAGACGGCGACCCCGGCTGGTCCGTCGCGATCATGATGGGCGACCACGGCAAGTTCCACCTGGGCCCGCCCGTCCATGACGTGATGTCGCACGAGTTCGGGCACGAGCTCGGCCTGCCCCACGACGGGTTCCAGCCGCATAGCTGCCCGATCTATAACAGCGTGATGAGCTACACGTACATCGAAGGTGCTGGACACCGCCTCGACCTGGCCGTTTATTCGGAGGGAGCGCTCTCTTCGCTGGTGCTCAACGAACGGCACCTTTCCGAGCGGCTGCCGTTCCCGTTCAGGAAGGTCGAGTTCCTGGCGATGACCCCCTATCAGTACCGGCTCGAGCCGAGCCGCGACGGACGGGCAACGCTGATCGACTGGAACTGGAACGGGGTGTTGGGCGAGGAGAACGTGGTGGCCGACATCAACTACGACCAGGGCACGGACATCGGCCCGGAGTACGATGTCGGGCGCGCCGATGCCGCGCCGGTGTTGGTGACGCATGGCGCGCCCAAGGACGGTCGTCTCCTCCTCTTCCTGCCGCGTGGGGGGGCCCTGCACGTCCGCGAGTGGCTCGGCACGGATGTCGACAAGGACGGTGCACGCTGGTCGCCCGAAATCGTCGTCGAGCCGGCGGGCGCCGGCGGCGACCCGACGGCCGCTTACGCTCGAGGCGCCACGTGGGTCGCGTTCCGGACGGCCGATCGCGTCATCGTGCGCCGGATCGTTCCGGGCGGGGACCATCCCAGGATCGGGCCGGCGATCGCAGTCCCTGGCGAGGTCGGCGAGCCGACCCTGGCGTCCTTCGGCGGGCGCCTGGCGCTGCTGTTGTGGCGCTCGCCCGACCGTCCGATCGGCCTTCGGCTGATCGACGTCGCCGGCCCCGAGCCCCGCTTCGGGCGTGAAGAGGAGTCGGACTTCGCGAGCGCGGTGCCCGTGGCTGCCGTGGAGGCGCGCGACGGCGAGACGCCCGCGCTCTGTGTCGGGCTGGTCGAGCCGACCGAGCCCAACCATCGGTCGTGGACGGAGGTCCGGCGCTTTGTCCAGACGCCGGCCGGCCGCTGGCGCGAGTCGCGCCGGGAGTGGGTCAACGGCGAGGTGCCCGGCCGCGATGGGGCCACGCCGTTCGCCGTGCACGCCGCGCATCGGATGTTGCTCTTGTGGCGTCCCGAGCCGGGCTTCGCGGCGCGCGGCCGGCTCTACCACTTCAGCGGGGGCGGGACGACCGCCGATCGGCCCTGGTCGGAGCAGTACATCACGATGCAGGCCGCTCTCCGCGAAACCGGCACCGGCTGGTTCTCGCGCCGCTATTCCCAGCCCGCCGCGCCGAGCGCGTCGGCGCCCGGAGCGTGCTGGTTCCGTGACGATATCGCCTACGCCATCCGCCTGCACGATGACCACGCCGAGGGCAACGACGTGGTCAAGCTGGGGTTCTACGGCAGCGGCGCGCTGCCCGAGCCGATGAGCGACTTCAACGACGTCGCGTTCATCCATCGCAGGGGGCTGAGGAACTCGATCATGGCCGTGACTCCGCAGACCGAAGCGGCGACGCCCGACCTGCCCGGACTGGCTTCGCCCGGTCCGGCGAAATGAAGCTATCGCGTTCCCGGAACCAGTGTCCGAAACCAGCCTGCGGACGTTCGCGCGGGGCGAGCCTCCGCCGTTCGCGCCAGGCAACCTATTGGTCGGCCTCGGTCATTTCACGGTCGGTAAGCCCGGCGAGCTCTGACCCAAGTTGGGCGTTGTCGCGGGCCTTGCGGGAGGATCGCGCCGATGGCCGCGACCACAGAAGCGAGCGTCAGCTTGGGGCGCGTCCCCTCCGGAGACGACCGGGAGACGGGGGGACTCTCGCCCTGGCCACCTGGCGTGTCAGACACGAGGCAGCGCGGGCCGGACTCGAAATCCGGTCCCCGTAAAGGAAGTGTGCGTTCAAGTCCCACCTTCGGTATTGGCGGCTCAAGGCGAATCGCATCCTGGGTTGTCGGCGTTCCAGAGCCACAATCCTGTGGGCATGCGACTGGTATCAAGGAAGGGGGCACGACCCGTATGGTGCCGATTGCGCGATTCACCTCGCAATGCCGTGCGTCCACCAGCAGGCCCTCGCGCAAGTCACTCAGGGGGGCGCGAACGCCTGGGACGGGATGGCCGCGTCCATCAGCAAACTCTGAAAGTCAAGACGCGGCCGAAGCGGGTCGAGATCCCGGTCCGACAATATATCTGCGACCCTGGTAGGATCCCGAAAATAACCGGTCCGAAGCGCATCGGCCAGGAACACGATGGCGCACGTGGCGTATTTCTCGGCCAGTGCGGCGCGTTCAGCCGGATTGGCGCGACGTCGGTCGCGGCGGCACCGGCGGCGAGTGCGAAGATACACGCCTCGTTGTAAAAGAATACGGCCGCGTCTGTTCCGGTCTTGGAGATCGCAGAAATCTCATTAATGGCGCGTCCTACGTCGCCAGCATAGGCCAAGGCCAGGGCGCGGCTCTCCCGGAGACCGGGGATCCTGGCGCTGACCCTCCCCCGCGAGCGCGATGGCGCGATCCCAGTCGGCCAGCGCCTCGCGGGCGCGGTGCTGGTCCGTCAAGGCCTGTGCCCGTAGGTGGCATCCGAAGCCAAGTAGCTCCTTGATGTCGCTGCGGCGGGGCTGGTCTTTCAAGCTCGCCTCGCATACCTGAATCACGCGACTGGCCCAATCGTACGTCGCCTGATGGTCTTTCTTCTGGTTGTTCATGTAAGCCATGCTGTAATAATCCCTTCCCAGATCGAGAGCGAACTCGGCGCGATCGGGATGGTCTTCGACCAGCCGCCGTCTCATTGCGATGGCCTCCTCGTTGGCGGCCTCGGCCTGATCGTGCCGGCCTGTCGCCGCGTAATGCGCACCCAGGCGCGTCAGGACGTTCGCCAGCCCGCTCCGGAATCTGACGGTCTGCGGCTGTTCCTTGACGAGCTTCCGCAGGATCGCCAAGGACTCGTCGTATGCCGATCCAATCTCATGACGTCGGACCGCGGGGTCCATGACACCTCCGAGGCTAATCAGGACCGAGCCCAAATGCGCCTGGATCAAACGGTCGTCCGCATGGGTTTTCACCAGGTCACGGTCGAGGTCCGCCGCTCGCCTGAGTGCGGCCTCGGCCTCGTCCCGGCGATTCATCCGTTGGTAATTGACGCCCAGGCTATTCTCAATCCGGGCCAGACCGGAGCGGTAAGCTGCCTCCATGGGATGCTCGGGGATCAACGTTCGTCGGATCGCCGCGGCCTGCGCAAACACAGTCTCAGCCTGGTCGAGCCGAGCGGTGCTCATATACAGGATCGCCAGACTATTCAGCGCCCCGGCGTGTGCCTGCCTGTATTCGGGCCGATCCGAGTAATCCTTGGCGAGCGGACTGAAAAGGGAAATGGCCCGCTGGTATGCGGGTTCGGCTGCTTCCGGCTTATTGAACTTGTACCGGATCTCCGCGACGCGGAAGCTCGATCGCCCCGCCTCGTACCGCAGTTCCGGCGCGTCGCTCTGAGTTAGTGCAACTCCCTCGTAGAATTGCAAAGCCTTTTCGAGGATGTCGCGCTGATAGGCATCCATTCCGGCCTGGTCCGTCAAATTCTCGCTGACTTTGGTGTACATTTCGTCCACGATCCGCCGCGCCTGCTCGAGATTGCCGCGGGCCAGGTCGCGCTGCTTGATGGCTTCGGTGCGTTGCCGCCCGATCAGCACCGTCCCGGATAACAGGGCACCGACTGTCACAACGAGTGCCGCTACGGCGCCCGTTACCAAAGTGCGGTGGCGCCGGCCCCACCGCCGTATTCGGCCGGCCAGCGGCTCGCGCCGGCCGACACCGGCTCATCGGCCATCCAGCGCTCGATGTCATCGGCCAGCAAGCGAGGCGTCGCGTAGCGGTCCTCCGGCCTCAAGGCCATCGCCTTGAGGCAGACTGCCTCGAGTGGTCCGTCGATTGTCGCGTCGAGCTTTCGTGGCGGCGGGAAGTCGCCTGTCTGCGCGGCACGCAACATGGCACCGACGTCTTGATTCTCCAGCGGCGGCTTGCCGGTCAAGAGGCAGTAGAGCGTCGCGCCCAAACTGTAAACGTCACTTCGTGCGCCAAGGTGTTTCAGGTCGCCGCGGGCCTGTTCGGGGCTCATGTAAGCCGGAGTGCCCAGCGCACTGCCGGGCAATGTATCGGCTGTGCCGCTCGCGGCACTGGGCATTAAGGTTCGCTCGTCAACCGCGGGGTCTGCCCGGCCGGTGGCTTTGGCCAGCCCCCAGTCCACCACCAGGGTCTCGCCGTGTTTGCCGACGATGACATTGCCCGGCTTGATGTCTCGGTGCAACACTCCGCGGCTGTGCGCGTATTCGATGGCGTTGCATACGTCCACGAACCGGCGGAGGAGTTTGCGAATTTCGAGCGACCGGCGACCGGGGTCCCTCTCCAGTGCTTCGTCGCTGTGGAATCGCTCGATGGCCTCCTTGAGACTGTCGCCGCGGATGAACCGCATGGCGTAGTACGGCCGGCCATCGGCGTAGGTCCCCATGCCGTAAACCGGGACGATGCCAGGATGTTCGAGCCCGCCGGTCACCTCGGCCTCCAGAACGAAGCGCTGCCGGCTCGTCGCGTCGTCGGCGTGTTGGTCGAGGATCTGTTTGAGCGCAACCTCGCGGTGGAGTTCCGAGTCGAGCGCCACGAAGACCGCGCCCAAGCCGCCGCGGGCATGCGGCCGGAGGATGCGATATCTCCGGCCGTCGGTCGTGGCGATGCCGACGGCGTAGCTGGCGGTTCGGTCGCTGTCGTCGCCTGCCTGGGCGGTGGCCGGGCCCGCGCGAGCAAGCGATGCCTCGATGTCGGCATCGCCGAGGCGAAACAGGCACTCGCGCGTGGAACGAGCGGCAGGGATCGCGGCCAGGCTTTGCTGGGTGTCGCCGCCATGTTTCTTCAGGTGTAGCACTACCATCGCCTCGGTACCGGCGCACTGCTCGGCGTTAACGTCGCCGCGAGCGAGCAGATGGTCGGCGAGCGTTCGGCTCCGATCATGCGACCAGGCGCGGAAAGCGTTCAGGAGCTGGTCCTGATCGATCAGGCTGTTCTGGAGAGCGATCAAGCCGAAGAGCATGTCACGGTCAGCGGCGCGCATGCGGCGAAACCCCGAAGGTGCGATCACGTCGATCGGCGAACGGCCTTTGATGTCGACGGCTTCCGGCGAGGCCACGAACCTGGCGCCTGCGATTATCGCATAACGAATCGCGGCACGCATCCGCCCGGCCGATTGAGCCCGCCGCGCTCCCCGTCGAAAGCGAAGTCCGCCGGGCCGATTTGGCAACAGATTGGTAACAGGATTGGCAATATCGGACCAATGCCACCACAATGTATTTGGATCAGGGCGGCATCGTAACTGCCTTGTAATCAAAGACTTTAAGTATCACTGCAACGTGTTTCCAATACCACGTACATGGCAGAAGTACCGGACTCAAAGTCCGGTCCCCGTAAAGGCAGTGTGCGTTCAAGTCCCACCTTCGGTATTCGCTCATGGTTGGCCGGACGCGCCTTGGTCAGCGTCTTGTCGATGCGATCCCGCGAATCGAGTGCCCTGTCGATTCGGCCGTCTCTGGCCCGCGATTCTTTCTGCAACGTTGCCAGGGATTCGGCAAGCAGTTCATTCTGCGCCTTGAAGTCCGTCTTGAACTCGGCGAAGTTCGCCTGCAGCGCAACGACGGCGTCTTCCGTACCTTCCAAGCTCCCGCCGGGGCGACACGTCTGGTTCTGCGACCGAGTCGCGAAGACCAATACGTGCGCCCACAATCGGGGGCTCACATGCGCATTTCGCTGCTAAAATCAGCCCCGCTCGCCGGCCTTGTCGAACAAATCCTTCACTGAGATGCGGAGCCCCGGCAGCACGTCCTCGCCGTCGAGCTCGACTCCCGGGGCCAGCACGCGGACTGGCCTGGTCGACGTGTACACATAAACCCACGCTTGGCGAGGATACACGACCCACACCTGGCGAAGGCCAGACAGCTCGCGGCGTCCGAAATTGGTCGTTCGATTCAATAATTGACGACCGCCGGGCGAACAACCTGCCAGAATCACGGCAGGGGCCTCGGTCCCGGACCGGACGCGGCTCTTGCCGGGGGCCGAGCCGTTGGGATCGATCTGCGATGCATGACTTTCTTCGCTCCACTGGAGCTCACGATGTCCGCGACCGCTCCTTCGGTTGAACTGACGTCCTCCGCGAGCCTGCGCCGTCACGACCTCGATGCAGTGCGCGCCTTCGCGATGCTGCTTGGCATCGCGCTGCATGCATCGCTCTCGTTCTCGACGCTTCCGTGGGTCGTGCGCGATACGCGTCAAAGCGAGCTCTACTCGCTGTTAATGATGGCCGTGCACGGTTTCCGGATGCCGCTCTTCTTCCTGGTGAGCGGCTTTTTCACCGCGATGCTTTGGCGCAGGCGAGGACTGCCGGCGCTGCTCAAGCAAAGGGCGGTGCGGATCCTTATCCCCTGCTTCGTCGGCCTGGTGACGATCATCCCACTGCTCAATTGGGTGTCGGCTTGGGCGATCGTCAACGCAGTGCCCGCTGTCGCACCTGACGACGGCTCGATCGCGGCAGCCGTACGATCGGGAGGTTCTGCCGTGCTCCGCGAGCGCATGCGCAACGGGCTCGACGTCAACAAGGTCGACACCAGTTTCGGGGCGACTCCGCTGGCTTGGGCCGCGATGCTCGGCGATGCCGATTCCGCGAAGCTCTTGCTCGACGGCGGCGCTAACCTGAAGGCAACGAACCGCGACGGCTCCACGCCGCTGCACTCCGCGGCGTTTCTTGGCCGGGCCAAGGTCGTCGTGGTCCTTCTCGAGCACGGCGCCGACGCCAATGCGCGCAGCATGGCCGGTCAGACTCCGCTCGAGACCACGACGGTCGACTGGGACACGACGCAGTTCATCGCGAAAATGCTCCAGATCCCCGTCGGCACCGAGACCGACCTGGACGCAGGGCGCGCCGAGGTCCGGCGGATGCTGGAACCAGTCACGCAAACGAAGGGTGATCTAGCGCGGGGCGGCGCATCCGCCGCGGGTTCGGGAGGCGGGCTCGTCAACGCCTACCGACGGTTTCTCAATTCCGAACGATGGACCGTGCACGCTGCCGGCGCAAGCCTCGACCTGATCCGCACGCCGGTATTCCATCACCTTTGGTTTCTCTGGTTCCTCTCTTGGCTCGTGCCGCTCTTCGCGGCAGTTGCGTGGGCCGCCGAGCGGCTTCGGCTTCCCCGAGTACCGCGCGGGCTGTTGCACACACCGGTCTCTTACCTGTGGCTCCTGCCGCTCTTGTTCATTCCGCAGTGGTTCATGGGCGTCGACGCGCCGAGTTTCGGCCCCGACACGTCGATCGGAATCGTTCCGATGCCGCACCTGCTGTTCTACTACGGGATCTTCTTCGGCTTCGGTGCCCTCTACTATGACGCCAATGACGACGAGGGCCGCCTGGGGCGCCGCTGGTGGTTCCTTCTGCCCTTTGCGCTTGTGATCGCGTTGCCGGTAGGCCTCGCGACGCTCCCGTTGCGCCCCGTGACGGCTGTCGCGCAGGTCGTGTACGCGTGGTTCATGAGCTTCGGCACCATGGGTCTCTTCCGCCGCGTCCTCAGGCGAGAGCGCTCGTGGGTTCGCTACATCTCCGACTCGTCGTACTGGCTCTACCTGACCCATGTGCCGCTTGTCATCGCCGCGCAAGCGATCGTCGCGCCCTGGCCGCTGCCTTCGCACGTCAAGTTCGTGCTGCTCCTCGGCGTGGTGACGGCAATCCTCCTGCTGTCGTATCAGCTTTTCGTTCGTTACACATGGATCGGCCTGGTCCTGAACGGCCCGCGTCCTCGTCCTCGTGACCAAGCGCTGCGAAGCGCCCTCGTCGACCATGCACGCGTGGCCGGTTGATGAGAAGTGTCGCGCACTCAACCAAGGTGGATTGGAAGTCCGGCTAGGCGGATCCCAAGTGCCAAGTGAACAGGACAGGCAGTGCGTATCTTGCATCGGACCATCCCGATCAGGGCCCCGCAGCGGGCTTTCGGCGATGATCGCGCGCATCCGGGGTCAGGCGATTGTGACTTCTCGGGGGCTCGTTGCCTTCGCGTCAGGGGCAACGGGCTTACCCATCAATCTGGCCGTCCATTAACAATGCATGTCCTTGCCATCGATCAATCGCGACTCGTGAGCTCGCTCTGACCGTCGATACAGGACGTTAACTTCAGCCGATAGCCGCGTGTGGCCCAGCCCACAAACAATGCAGGAACGAGAATCGCCAAATTGACCGCGAGCCAATCCAGGAGAACTTTGACCAGGATATTTCCGCCTCCCCGTCGTCCGGCGCTGTTCGGCATATATTCGTAGACGAGGTCAGGTCTCAGGGGAACCAGATAGACAAAGAATATCAGCGCCATTCCCCCTGCGAGCAGAAACATGACGTGGGAAAGGGGCGCTTCGCCACGGCGTCGCAGCCTGAGAGCGGTGGTTGCCAGGAGCACTGCCAATACGTCAGCCATCGGCATGGCGCGGAAAAGAGCCTTGTTGCCAGTGCCTCGCAGGAGCTCTAGCGCAGCGAGGTCGACGCCAATGACCGCAATGATCATCATCCAGCACGAGACCGTGATGCGCAGCCGCGTCATGGTGTGCCTCCGCGGTCATCCGGCTTCTCAAGCCTCAGCCAATAGCCGCGTGCCGCGCGGCCCGCGAGCAGCGCCGGGATAACAAGCAGCGGGGTAATGGTCGCAAACACCAAGAGCGCACGTAGCGGATCGATCATCCGATTCATTCCGAAAAGATAAATATCCGCTACCGTTTGTCCGGGCCTGATCCAGAGGCCGGCCATGTTGTCCACATAGAAGTTGAGGACTTGTGGCGCGACGCCGGCGATCAGTCCGAGGACGAGCACCAGGGCGCCACCAACGACGAGAAACACGCCGCTGGGAAGTCCGATCTCGCCTTGGCGCCGGAGCCGTGCCCCGAGCAGAACCAGATAGAAGGCAAGCCCGTGCACCATCGGCAGGGCCCCAAACAGCCCGATGCGGGTCAGCGAGTTGGGAACGCGCGTTATGCCAGGCACAACGGCAAAATCCACGGCAAAGAGGGCCACCAACCCCATCAGTCCGCCGGTCGTGAACTTGAGTCGATTCACGAGACCACTCTCCAATCCACAGCACTCTCAACCCTTACACTCGGCCGGAGGCGGATTCTGGCCCATCAACCGACTCGACGACCTCCACCAGCTCAGCGCCGATGCCGGCGACCTCCGCTCTGCGTGCGATCCGCTCAGGACGCTCATTGGCGCTGATGACGGGAATCCCTTCGGCCAGCCCCAAAGCTTGTTGAAGTCCAGCATGGAAACGCTCCAGGAGATCTCCGCATCCCGTCAACCGACCTTCCCGCCGAGCCGCGGCCGGAGGTCGGCCAGGTTGAGCCGCTCGACCCAGAAGTCGGGCCCGGGCATTGCGACGCCGGGCCATTCCACTGCGAAGTGGGCGACGTAAGCAGCGACCACCGCCTCCATCTCGCGCCAGGCGCCGTCGAGGTCGCCGAGCAGGTACAGGACCTGGACCCGCTCCGGCGACGGGGGATTGCGATCGAACCAGGGATGGGCCCGGTAGGCGTCGAGCCCGTCAATCCAGTCGAGCTCGGCCGCCAGCCGCACGATCGCGGCGCGGAAACTCCCGACGACTTCCTCGATGCCCTCCCCGACGCTCTGCCGGACGCGGACGCTCCACCAGGCCCGAACTCCCGGTAACAGCGACTCCAGCCGGTCGTAAGTCCCCCGGTATGCGAAATCGGACGCCCCCGGTCGAAATATCACGGGCCGCTCCAGCACGGGCAGCCCAGCCAGGCGGCACATCGGGTCGAACGCGATCCCGACGTAGATGCAGCACCCCCTGTACCGCGCGGACGGGTCGCTCTCGACGACGTTCACCACCTGGACCGCCTCGCCATGGCGGCGGTGAAAGTCCCGGCCGGTCCTGCGGAACCCCGCGGCCTCGAGCGGCTGCGCGACCGCCACGCCGATCAGCTCGTCCACGATCTCCCCGGCCGGCAATGCACCGCGTGCCATGGCGAGCCCTCCGATCACCCCCCGACGCCCGCGCGGGGCGAACGGGGACGCAGCCAGAGCTATCTGCCTTCCGCGTCCCGCGCGACCGCGGTGATGGGCCGGTCGGGCCGAGGTTCGACCTCGCCCAGTAAACATACCGCGGCCCCGGAACCAATGCCAGTCCCGATCTGAGCCTGTCGCGCACCATCGCCCCGCGCTCGTCAAGGGGACGGCAGACGCCCATCGTTCATCTCGCCCTGACGGGAACATGGCCACGGGATCGACATCCAGATGCCGCGTGCTGGCTGCGCGAGTGGATGACCCTGTGCTCATCGCGTGGTTCTCTCTATCATAGAGCCGGCACTTACTGGGTGTCCGCAATCCTCTTTTGAATAATAAGCCAGGCCCTATTATGAGTGGTGTCTTCTGCGTGCCCTTGCTTTTGGGACTAGTGAGCCAGGCGCCGACCCCGGCTGCGGACAGGGCCACCGATTCCAAAGCCCGTCTCGAATTCATGAAGAAATCCATGACGACCCATGACGTCCACGCGCTCGGGGATCGTCGCACCAGGTTTCGGCTCCTGGCCGAACCGGTGCTTCGCTTCACGAACCCGGTCGGCGGCTCGAGGGACGGGGCTCTGTTTCTCTGGCTTGACGACGCGGACCGGCCAGCCGTTGCGACTCAGATTTTGTGGAATCCCCAGCAAATCTGGGTGCAGGAATTCTCTTCACTCTTCACCAGTCCCTTGATCGCGAAATCAGCCGATGGACGCGTTTGGAACCCGTCCAGAGGCGGCACCTCGTTCAAACCCGTGCCCGATGCCGCCAAGCCTGCTGATACCGCCGAGCGGCGGCTCGGGCAAATGCGTCAACTGGCCGAAGGTTTCTCGGCTGAGCACTTCTACCGGGGTAGGACCTGGAACCAGCTTCGCTTGCTCACCAAGCCGCTCGCCCGATTTGGAAAACCAGGCTCGGACGTTCAGGACGGTGCCCTGTTCTGCTTCGCTCTCGCGACCGACCCCGAGGTCCTCTTGATGCTCGAGTCGCGGCTCGGCAAAGACGGCCCTGAGTGGCAATTTGCCTTCGCGCCGATGACAGGCTTCGCCATCAACACTTTCTGGAAGGGCAAGGCGATCTGGACCAAGCCAGCGGAGGCCAACGGCTCGCGCGCGACCCGAGCAATACTTTTCACGTACGTCGAGTCTCGGTCGATGCGGCCGATGAGTTCCCAGTTCCCATGAAAGTCAAACCCTGACCTGGGTCAGCGTGGCCCAAGACGTTCTCCACGTCCGCGAGCGGCACGACCTGGGTGCCGGGGACATCATATTCAATTCCGAGCTCGAGCTCGGTCAAGAATTTCGTTTCTAGTTCACCGTTTCCACAAAGAACCTTACCGCTGTACAAACCGGCGGCCACAGTCCGGCCATCGGGGAAAAAGGTCACCGAGCAGACCGACTGCCATCGATTTGCGCCGAGGCCCGCTTGCCAGAGCGCCACCGCGAATGCGACTCCAGCCACGACCTTCATCCACCGCCGCGTCGTCATCCGGGGCAACCGCATGGCCGAAACTCCTGGCAACTCTGATAAGTAGTCCAGGCTTCACACGACCAATTTTGACGTAAGTGCTGACGTGAGCTCTGACCGAGCCTTTGTGCCATGCAGGGACTATCGTTCATCACAGCCGCATCTTGTTAAGCCGGTTCAACAGGTTCGGCGCGAGCCCCTCCCTACTCGTCCTCCTCGCTGACTTCAAGCGGAAGGTACCGGACAAAGTCGTCCAGGCGTGTGGCGACCTCGATGTCATTACAAGGCTTCCCGGGTTCTCGGAGCAAGACGCGGGGCACGCCACCCTGCAGGCCTGCGAACGGCAGGTAGTATGTCCCCTTGTCGCTGTCGACAGCGATCGGAAGACCTGGCACGTTCGTGATCTTGATCCATTCGGTCAGGTCTCGAACGGTCAGGGGGATGAAAAATGCGACGAACCACCGCCGCGAGGCGCCGGGACCGGGAGGAGCCAGGTAGACTTCCGCCAGCTCTGCGATGCCTCCGGCGCGGTAGAGCGCTTCGAGCTCGCGAGGCAACCGGACTCCCCACCTGACTTCCACTTCCTCCAAGCGGGGGTGCAGGAGACGATCCTTCCAACCTCGTGTCCGGTACTCCGAGATGATTCCGAAGCGGATGTAGACCCAGACGACGGCCAGGATGGTGGCGGCGCAGGCGACGGCAACGACGAGGAGAAGAACTTGTTCGTTGATCATGGAAAGCCAGCATCACCGACACCAGCGACGGAAAGTCTCGACTCTAGTCCAGGCTTTACACTGACAATTTGACGTAGGGTTGCCAGACACACTCCTTCCGGCCGGCCGTGCGTGCAGGCAATCCGATGCGCGCCTGTTGGTTGCCGGAATGTGCGCCGTTATTCACCCGACCTTCAGCCAGTCAATGAAATGCGGGTGTCTTGATACCCGCGGGAATGCGGCGAATCCCTGGGTGACTGGAATCCCCTGAGCCGTCTAACAGCTTGCGGCTCAGCGGGGCGCCCCGCGCGTCCGCTGCCGCGACGTGCTAGGCGCCGGTAAGCGTCGTTGGATCCTTTGCTCCCAGGAACCGAACGGGCAACGGAGTTTCCATCACGATCCCTTCAATCAGTTCAACTCGGTACGCACATGCCTGAGGCCTCGAACTGACGACCTCGGCCAAGTTCGTACCGCAAAAATGGAGGGCCGCACTATCATCTGCCGCGTAGCCGGCCTGCATGCCGTTCGCGATGACGCGTTGATATTTGGGGCGACGTTCCGGCTCTCCATCGTAATGGGGACAAGCCGTCGCATCGATGAGGCCCAGGCCGTCATTGAGTGGTTCCAGTCCGCCAAACGAATCCGTGACGCCACCGTTGAACCAGCACAGCATGCCTGCACTGACGCCTGCCAAGACCGCTCCGTGGGTCCAGGCTCGGCGAAGTAACACGTCGAGCCCATGACGGCGCCAAAGGACTAACAGATTTGCGGTGTCGCCACCGCCAACATAGATCACGTCCTGCTCCGCAATAAAATCAGCCAGATCCGACGTGCGCTGTGGCTGACGCGGAAGCGCAGTCGTATTCCACAGCGTCAGATCTGTCGGAATACACCGCCCCGCGAATGCTCGATAAAACCGCACGATGTAAGTCGCCGAATCGGCGCTGGCCGTTGGCAAAAAGCAGACGCGGGCCGGCTTGCGCAGGGACAACCCGAGGACGAAGTCGTCCAGAAGAGGATTGTCAGGCTCCATTGAGAAGCCGCCGCCACCCATTGCGACGATGTGCCCTTCGGCGCGATCCAAATTGCTATTCACGATGTTGGTCATGGAGTGCGCCTGACGCCATAGCTCAGCGGCCCGGCCCGCCGAGCGACCAGCGTCGATCTTACCACATGGCGCCGCGGCGCACGGTTCCGCTCGAGCGCGGGCCAGGCACCGTCCCGAGACGCGAGCGGAGAGCCCTGCGCGAAGGGGTCGCCAGACACCCTCCTTCCGGCCGGCCGGCCGTGCGTGCAGGCAATCCAGATGCGCGCCTGTTGGTTGCCTGAATGTGCGCCGTAATTCACCCAACCTTCAGCCAGCCAGTGCAATGCGGGTGTCTTGATACCCTTCGGTAATTGAATGGCCGGTAGTCGGCGGCGTGGAGATTCGCGGGCGCTCCAAGCGGCCCGACCGACCCCCAACGATCACGTCGATGGGGCGGAGCTTCCTCAACCATTTTCAGTTTCGAGGACGCTCAATCACGCGCTTGTCGTTGGTTCCCGCTCCGCGGTATACTGATGCCATGAGCGATACAGCCACTCTTGAGACAGAAAGCGAAATCCTTGAGCAGGTCATTCAATCCGACACCGCCGGGTTGTCGCCTGAAGCTGCGCGGGCGCTGCTCGGATTTCGCTTCAATCCTGCCGCGGTCGCACGCATGCACGAACTGGCGGAGAAGAACCGCGAGGGCACCATCGCGCCGTCCGAACGCGCGCTCTTGGAGCGTTACGTGCGCGTCGGCAACTTCCTCAATTTGATCCACGCCAAGGCTCGCTGCGCTTTGGCCTAGCCCTCCTTCCCTGCCTCCTGACGCGATGAACGAGGCGCTCAAACGTTTGGTTTGGGACCGCGCCAACGCGCCTGCGAATACTGTCGGCTGCCGCAATCGCTCGACGTTCTGCCCTTCCAGATCGACCACGTCATTGCCGTGCAACACCACGGGCCTGCGGTCGCCGAAAACTTGGCGTTGTCCTTCCTGAATGACAACCTCCACAAGGGGCCGAATATCGGCGGCCTCGACCCCGACACAGGGTTGTTGACTCGACTATTCCACCCCCGCCAGGATATTTGGGAAGAGCATTTCGCCTGGGTTGGCCCGGTGCTGACAGGCCGAACCGCCATCGGACGAACGACGATCGATGTCCTGGTCATGAACGCTCCCGAGCGCAGTCGAGGTGCGCCGGCTACTGATTCGAGCCGGGCTTTTTCCTGGCGTTCAGCCACCGCGTCACTGAAGTCGTCGTCGTTACCCGAGGCGGCGCTCACACGGCCAGGGATATACCTGGTTCAGGACCGACCCGGAAGCGATCACGTCCATCCAGTCCATCGGCGTCGACGTCAGAGCCCTGAAATCGAGGGCTTACCCGACCCATGAGCTCCATTCCCTCGCCGGAAACGTGGCCTGATTGGGAACAAATTGGGAACAGTACTGGCAACGTCAGCCCCATGCGGCCACAATGCGAAAACACCAAGGTGGCGGCGTGCGAGCCTTGGATTCGCAGACTCTAAGCACCACCGCAACCTGTTTCCAATGCGACGGCGATGGCAGACGCGCCGGACTCAAAATCCGGTCCTCGCAAGAGGGTGTGGGTTCAAGTCCCACCTTCGGTTCCAAGACATCATTGCTACCCAATCCACGCAAGGGGCGCGGCGCCGACCGAACTGCGGCTCGGGGAGGCCTACCGCGGTTGGAGCCTCTGGACTGGCGCATTTATCGATCGATTGCCGACGATGATGCGCGGCTAACGTCGGCGCTTGAGGGGCTAGCCGGCAATCGATTCACGAGTTCGCCAGCAGTTGAGGGGCCTAGAGGAGCAGTGGGATGAATCCGGAATATCCGAAATAACTTGAAAATAGGTCTGACACCCTGGACGAAATAACTTGAAAATAGGTCTGACACCCTGGACGCTGATCGTGCACCCGGTGAGCGTCGTTCCGCCGTAGCTCCACACCCCGCCGCCGCCCCTGCCTGCGGAGTTTCCGCTGATCGTGCAGTCGGTGAGTGTCATCGTGCCACCGAAGTTAACGACCCCGCCGCCGGAGTAGACTGCTCCTGCGGGGTTTCCGCTGATGGTGCAGCCGGTGAGCGTCGCCGTGCCAAAGCTGTCCAAACCACCGCCGGCGTTTCCGCTGATCGTGCAGTCGGTGAGCGTCGCCGTGCCCGCGTTGTCCACCCCGCCGCCGTAATAGCCGTTATTCCCCCCCGTGATGGTGAGGCCCGAGAGAGTCGCTGTGACGCCCGAATCGATCTTGAACACACTGTTGGCGTGGCCCGCCGCAGTGTAGTCGCCGTCGACGGTCACGCCGGCCTTCGGGCCTGTGATCGTCACCGGACCGGTGGTGTCGCTCAGCTCGAGCGGGGCGAGGGCCGGGTTAAGGGAAATCGTCTGCGGCGTGGCGAACACCTTTTTGTCGAAGGTGATCGTCTCGGTACCGCCGTTCGTATTCGCCAGGACGATCGCCTGGCGCAGGTCGGTCTCGCCAGCGACGGGCGTGTCGGTGGGGTTGTTGACGACGATCGTGGAGAGCAGCGAGCGTTCCTCGAGCGCCAGGAGCGTCGGCCGCATCCGCCACCGTTGCCGTCTCCGGATCGTACCCTGCCCGCCCCTGCCTCGACCCTCATCAAGTTGTGACTCATGGTTCTGTCGCTCCGCTTGTGCCGCAAAACCTGCCATTGGGATTCAAGAGATCCCCCTATCCCTAGAGCCCCATTTCCTGACCAAGTTGTTACGCGCGAAGTTGGCGGGTTTCGGGCAATCCTTGGAATTCATGAGATCCCGCTATCCCTTCAGCAAAGTCCTAAGTCCCTTGCGCATAAGGGTATGACGCCGGTGTAAAGGCGGGGCCGCCAGGGTGAGGGGACGGTCCACGGGGATAGAGGTCTGATCGGTCTGGGACGGATCGGAGGCGGGACACGATGGCTGCGCCACCTGGCGAACCACGGATCAGCGGGCTTGTCTTCCGGGCGGTTTGCTGGGCTGGATCGTCCTCTGGACTTCCTCGACCAGAATGACCGTAACAGGCGAACAGATCTTTTTCGCCCTCGAACGGGATTTCCACTCGAACGGTCACGGGAGCGCTACCTGGCGTCAGCGATGGCGGAGAACATTCGAACTCCTCTTCCAAAACTGGGAGTTTAATTTGATGTTTGGCCGCGAAATCGGCAGCCATTGATTCGATGTCGCCTTTTAGGATTTCGTCGTCCGACAACCGCTTGATTTCATCGACCATCTCATTGCGGATATTGATCATGTAGTCTTATATGTTCATCTGATTAAACATGTTTCCACCCATCGAACCGCTCCCACGTAACTCTGCCTCGCGGTTGGGAAATACGATCGCCCCGCAGCAGCAGAATCATAACAGGACGCACGATGAAGCGGCTGAATAGGTGCGGCCCCGTTCGGCCAACCATCCCAACCAAGCGGGAAGCCTACCAGCGAGGCCGATTTGGCAGCAATTTGGCAACAGGATTGGCAATATCAGCCCAATGCGGCTACAAGGTACGCGGGTGAATACTGCATCCTAACTGCATCTAAACCACTGGCTTTAAGTGTCGCTCCAACGTGTTTCCACGAGTATGGCAGACGCCCCGGACTCAAAATCCGGTGGGGTAACACCAGTGTGAGTTCAAGTCCCACCTTCGGTACTAGGATGAAGGTATTCAAAAGCGAGCATAGCTAAATCTGAGCGGTCAGAGACCAGGGACATTGGCCGTCTCCTCGGTCGACCAGCCGCGGCCACACGTTTAACGACAAAATGCGAGGGACTCTATCAGGAAGGCGCAATCGTGGCGGCCGCGCTTCGATGGGCGGTATGGCGGTACCCGCGATCGCCAGGCGTTGATCTTCCACCTGACCGGCGCGATCATCGAATGGCATCGAGTCACGCCGACGTCGGGCTTCGTCGGGCTGCCGGCGATATCGGGCCTCGCGGTAACAGACCTTCACCTTTCGCGGCGACAGACTGGAGCGACTGTCGAAAACCAAAAACAAAGCTTGACCGCTCGAAAGCTTGACCCCTCGAATTGTTTCGGAATCGCACTTCCTGTCACCAGCGCGTCCGCCCCGCCGGCAACTACCATCCGCCAGAAGAGCCAATGACAAAAGCGGACGCCGGGTCGATGGCGTCGCCGGCATCGTTGCCGTTGACCGACCAGTAGCTTTCGATCGCCTGCATGGCGACGGCGTTGTTGTCGTAGATCGTGCTGCCGGCGATGACGATGTCCTGGTCGGACCCGCTGTCGAGCATGGCCTCCCTTCAGCGCCGCCGATGATCAAATTATTGCCCTCGGTTTCCACCAGCAGGACTCCCGAGCTACTGCCGACGAACACGTAGGGCTATTCGTTGCCGCCGCCGTTGCCGTGGTAGATGGTCACGGGCCCGTTGGGCGTGATCTCGCCGTAGAGCGAGAGGTTCCTACCGATCCCTGACTGGAGTCTATCGAGCTCTGCGGTGAAGAGCAGGGCGACGTGCGGTTTGCCGGAAGTCCCCAGGCCGGGGCCGAAATGGATAGACCGGAGCCCGGGGATTGTGAGCGGCGCGAGGCCGTCTTCGTCGGGAATCCATCCCTGGAATTTTGCACTGGCCTCGCTCTGGTTCACGGTGACCTTGTAGGCGTCGATTTGCCCGCTGCTGAAATTGCCGACCAAGAGGTCGCCGCCGAACTCGCCGAACAAACCTTGTTTTATAAAGGCCATTCCCCAGGGTGATTGGAGGTTTCCTCCCGACTTCGTGTCAGAGGCGATCTGTCCCAGAAACTCGCCGTTGTTGGTGAACACGGCAACCGCCCCACCCTGGAAGTTGGGGCCTCGATACGTGACGTACAGATAGTGCTCCTGGTGAGTGCCCAGCGAGAGGTCACGGACGCCGTAGGGGAGAAACCCCGCAGGAAGAATGGGATCGATAAAGTTGCCGATGAAGCTGCCGCTGAAGTTACTGATACCGAGGGGCACCTGATGAAAGGAACCATCGAAGACCTGGATTCCCGGGTTCGTGCCCTCGTTGGCGGCGTAGAGGTAAGGCTGGCCGTTGAAGGTGCCGGCGGCCAGGCCGGTGTACTCCGCCCCCGTCGAGCTGTTGTTGACCATGATAACGGCCGAAGTGGCTTTTGTAATGTTCCCCTTGACGGAAAAGCCCTCGATGCCCTCGATCGTGCCCTGGAGCGTGTCAACGATGTAGGTGGCGGGAACGGGTTTTTTGCGATGGGGCCCTGGGATCAAGAAGTCCATGGGGTGCGTATTTTGGACCAAGCCGGTAGGGCCGCTCGGTTCGTTGACCGTGGGGATCGTCACCGCCGACTTCGACTCGATGACATTGCGCGCCGTTGGCGGTGATCTTGTACGACGTGACTACGCCCGTACCTTGGTCAGCGACGAATATCGGAGGATATACATCAGGTTTCTGTGGGAAGTTTACGTCCCACGGGTTGACCAGTCTCGGGTCGGTATAAGGGCCAAACCCCGGGATGTTCGACACCAGGTTGGTTTGCGTGTAACCGAAGTCGACGGGATCAGAGTAGTCCTCGTGGGCCACGAGAGCGGCCGACAACATCGCACGAACCTCCAGCTCTTCGCCGAACATTCGGCACCGGCGGCGGCCGCGGAGCGTCAGGCAGGGGCGGCCGTGGCGAACGAGACGCCGCACGCTTTGGATAAGTCTGCGGAAAACCATGGTGATCGTCCATTTTTGGTCGTTGCGGAGATGGCTCGTTTGCGGCGGCGCGGCCAGGACACAAACCACTTAACACTATCTACTCGAAAGAGCGCATAAAAGGATTTTCTCCAAAAGAATGGTGCCGCTGCGCACACCGTTGCAGACTGAACCCACTCCACGAGATGCGTCTCTTGGGATCATCCGCCGAAATCGGGGCGACTGCATTTGAACCGAGGCCGAAAACCGAGTCCAACGAAAAACCGGCGGCTGTCACGAGCGAGGGCCTCTCCTTAGCGGGGTTTTGTCCCCATGGCTCCGAAGACCGTTCCGGCATCGGTCAAGGATCAATCGGGACGGGTTTACTGCTGTGATCCGACATCGGCCACTGCCGGGCAGCCCATCACACCTGATCGACCCTGTACCGGCCTCTATTCGGGCGCGAGTTGGGAACAAATTGGGAACAGTATTGGCAACGTCAGCCCCATGCGGCCACAATGCGAAAACACCAAGGCGGCGACGTGCGAGCCTTGGATTCGCAGACTTTAAGTATCACCGCAACCTGTTTCCAATGCGACGGCGATGGCAGACGTACCGGACTCAAAATCCGGTCCTCGCAAGAGGGTGTGGGTTCAAGTACCACCTTCGGTATTAGCGACTTGTGGTGAATCGCACCCTGCTTGATCGCCTGCCTGTCCTCTAACTTCACTAGCGCCACCGTCCGAGCGGTCTCGATCTTGCCGACCTGCGCTCAGGGGAAGAACTCCTGGAGCGGCAGCTCGGTTATCGGGATGCCGGAAAGGGCGGCGCTCTGTTGCACCCACGGCCACTCGGGCAGCAAGGTCGGGAGATAGATTATGATGTCTCAGGACCTGCAACGCTTGAGGCGAGGTCGGAGATAGGTATGGTGTCCCCGGAACTCATGTCAGCCCGCGCGTTTCAAAGCGTCGGTCTGGAGGTCCGGGTCCTGCTCGGTGGTGGAGACGCGGACATAGCCGATCAGCATAGGTCGTACCTTTCTCGTCGTCGGATCGTACCGAAACTCGTGTCTCAAGTGAAGATTGTGAGACGTTGATTTCGGAACCGCTTTTCGGTCGATATGCTGGCCCTTTGGAAAGGAATCCAGGGGTGAACGGAGTCTGTCCTGAAAAGGTCCCTTTTTGGGACGCGACGTCGCCTCGTCACGGGCAAGCGTGAAATGCAAGCGTGAATGCTCGCGGGACCGAAATGTCAAAATCGACACCCCACGAGAAAAACTTTGGTTCATCGATCGGAAGACGTCGTCTTTATGGGAAGAGGGAAAACGACGTTCGCCCATGACTCAAGACACGACAGGAATTCTGGAGCCGTTCCGCAAGTACCTCAAGGTCCTGGCCGAGCTGCACCTGGACCGGAAGTTGCGCGGCAAGCTCGACCCCTCCGACGTGGTGCAGCAGACGATGCTGCGCGCCTACTCGGCCCTCGGGGAAGTGCGCGACCCCCGGCCAGAAGTGCTGGTCGCCTGGCTGCGGCGGATCTTGGCCAGGACGCTGGCCGATGCGGTGAAGCATTACGAGCGTGACAAGCGGGACGTCTCCCTCGAGCGGTCGCTAGAGGCCGACCTCGACCGTTCCGCCTCGGGCTTCGCGGCATGGCTCGCTGCCGACCAGACCTCACCGAGCGGGTGGGCCGAGCGGAACGAGGAGCTGCTGCGCATGGTCGAGGCCCTGGCGGAACTGCCCGAGCTGATGCGCGAGGTCGTTGTGCTCAAGCACTGCCAGGGCTGGACTCTCCCCCAGATCGCCGAGCGGATCGGCCGAAGTGTCCCATCCGTCGCCTCGCTTTTGCGTCGGGGCCTGGAAGAGCTGCGAAACCGGTTGAAGACCAGGGAGTGACCCGTGACGACGCCAAACGACCCCACGATGTCCCACGACTCGCTCGACGCGGTCATCGCCGGTTACATGCTGGCGGTCGAGGCCGGCGAGGTCCCCAACCGCCAGGAGCTGCTCGACCAACACCTCGAGCATGCCGAGGCGTTGCGCGCCTTCTTCGCCGACCTGGACCGCATGGATCGCGTCGCCTCCCCTCTGCGCATTGCCGACGGACTGGAGGCAACCGGTGCAGTCGAGGCGAATGGCCACACCGTGATGCCGACCGTCCGTTACTTCGGCGACTACGAGCTGCTGGAGGAGATCGCAAGGGGCGGGATGGGGATCGTCTACAAGGCGCGGCAGGTGTCGCTCAACCGGATGGTCGCACTCAAGATGATCCTCGCCGGCAGCTTCGCCTCCAGCCGTGACATCCAGCGGTTCCGCACCGAGGCCGAGGCGGCGGCCAACCTCGACCATCCCCACATCGTGCCGATCTACGAGGTTGGCGAGCACGAAGGGCAGCAATACTACTCGATGAAGTTCGTCGAAGGGACCTCGCTGGCGAAACACCCGCTGAGTGATCCGCGCAAAGAAGTCGAACGAATGGTCGCCGTGGTCCGGGCCGTGCACCACGCCGCACCATCGCGGGGTCTTGCACCGCGACCTGAAACCTTCGAACGTGCTCGTTGATTCGACGGGAACTGGCCTCGTCACCGACTTCGGCCTGGCGAAACGGCTGGCCGCCAGCGATGGCTCGTTCACCGAGACCGGCCAGGTGCTCGGCACGCCTAAGTACATGGCTCCCGAGCAAGCGGCCGGGGGGAAGGACCTGACCGTCGCCGCCGACGTCTACAGCCTGGGCGTCATCCTCTATGAGCGGTTGACAGGGCGAACTCCCTTCACCGGCGAGAACGCGCTGACAGTCCTGCGCCAGGCCCGCGAGTCGGAGCCGCCGCGGCCCTCGTCGATCCGGCCGGGGTTGGACCGCGACCTGGAAACGGTCGTGCTGAAGTGCCTGGAGAAGGAGCCGGGCCGGCGTTATCCGTCGGCCGGCGAGCTGGCCGACGACCTGGCTCGCTGGCTCAAGGGCGAGCCGATCGCGGCGCGGCCGGTGCGGTGGTTTGAGAAGGCTTGGCTCTGGACGCGGCGCAACCCCGCGCTGGCGACGGCAGGTGGCCTGGCCGCGGCGGGCCTGGTGGCCGCGGCCGTGATTTCCTCGATCGCGGCTTTTCAGGCGCAGGCGCGAGCAAAGGCGGAGCGCGAGCGGCGGGAGATCGCCGATCAGGCGAAAATGGATTCAGACACAGCGCGAGATAGGTTTGAACAGAGCGCCGCTCGCAGCCTGGTGGGGCCCTTCGACGCTCTTTCCGAGAGGACTAGCTTCGGGCAGCCCGAGGTGGCACCCTTGACCGATACGGAGGTCGAGCGCCTCTGGGAGCTGGCGGAGGAGCGCGATGACCGGCTTCGAATGCGATTCCTGTACGAGGCCATTCGTGACCCGATGGCTGTGCGTCAGCTTCTCGCTCGAGCCGAGCCGGCTCTGATCGCGGCCGTGGGCCTCGACTCGATGAGACGCGACCGTGCCGCCAAGTTGCTGGCGGATCGCTTCCTCGATCCGAAGCTCGGGACCCCGGCCCATCGGGCCGACGTAGCACTGATTGCCCTTGAGCTTGAAGACCAGGCCGGCGCCGCCACGCGGGATTGTACCGCGACCGTGATCGAGGCAGCCGCGGCCAGCCAGCCAGGATCAGGAGCATCCGACTGGCAATTCCATATGACCCATAACGTAGCCCGCCTTGAGCCGAATACCCTCGCCCAGATGCTTGCCCAAATCAAAGTACGAAACCCTATACATGTCACACGGGGACTTTTTATACATGTCACACGGGGACTTCTTGAGGGGGATGGACTGTTCGGGCCTCTAGTGGAAACCGTGGCAGAGCGCCTTGATCCGGCAGAAGCGGAGCGGATTGTCCAGATGCTCTCCGCCGCTCTGGTTCGAGAAAAAGATAAATTCCGCAAAATTGAATTTGAAGACGTCTTGATATCTATAATGTGTAAAAAGGCGCCCGCTCGCGCCATCGAGATGCTATCCGATCGTTTCAGGCGCCTGTTCGACGATGACTGGGGTCAAGAGCAACTCGACCATCTGGTGGAGTCTCTGTATGGATTCGACAATTACATGCCCCAGGCTGAGGCTTGCCGATTGTATGATATGGCCGGCCATTCTCTCGCCGCTGCCCGTGAGCGAGAGAAGGATGCAACAAAGCGGCGGATTCTAGCGCATTCGCTAACTGATGCATCAATGTTTTTTATTAATTTTGATCATTATTCATCGCTAATGGACCGGATGACCCCGACCGAGGCCGCGAAAGTTTGCGACCAGGTCGCGCGCCTTGTGCTCGAGGACCTGTCAGAGGCGAAGGTCAGCGATCTTTATCAGCCAGCTCTGTTCAATCGCCCCGCGGACTCCGGGATTCCGCGCTGGAATCTATCAATCGCGGCGGCGACCATCGTGGAGCGGATGAGGCCGGGGGAGGCCGGGAAGGTGGCCTCGCCGGCTGCTCGTGTTCTGGCTGACGCCGTAGAGAAGACGACGGATGCGAAGGTACGCAGGGCGATTGCACTGGATTTGACTCGAGTAACCAGCCGGTTGAGCACGACCGAGGCCGCGAAGATTTGTGGCCGGGTCGGCCAGGTGTTGACGGCGGCTCTCGAGAAAGAGACACACGATGAGGACCGCCTGATTCTGGCGTCTGGGCTCGCATGCATTGCGGTTCGCCTCACACCGTCCGACGCTGCCAGTGCGGTCGGGCTGGTGGCTCGCACCGCGGCGCGTCATGAATCGAACGACCTGTCCGATCTGTTCGCCTTTTTGGGCCAAAAGCCAACTCCTTCCGATGCGAGCCGCGCGGCGCGGCTCATCCTGGCGGCGCTGGAACTAGAGAGGGACCCCAACACCCGCTGGTGTCTGGTAACGGGTCTGGCCCTGGTGGCAGTTCGGATGGAGCCGGCCGACGTCACCCGGATAAGTGGTCCCGCCTTACCGCGACTCTTAACCGCGATGCAGCAAAAGGAGGAACGCTGGGTCCTCCAGGTGTCCACGTTCTCGGACGCACTCAAGGTGGTGGCAGATTGTGATCCACGCCAGGCGGCTCAGGCCGCGCGGGCGCTGATTGCTGAGCTAAGGAAGCCAGATATGGATGGCTTTCTTAACCGCCAACGCCTGGAATGTCTGAGAGCTCTCGCGGACCATACGCCGGTTGAGGAGGCCGCCCAGATCGCTCGAGTGCTGGCCGCAGCCTTGATTCGAAAGCCGGCGGATTCCTTCCGCTGGCTTCAGTTGGAAACGTTCACGAAGCTCGCGAACCGGATGACGCCAGCCGACGCCGCCAGAATCTCCCAGGTAATTGCCGACGCCCTGGCTGATGAGAAGGATTGGGATACTTGCAAGCCTCTGCTAAAGCCCTTGATAAGCCTTGCTAACCGGATGACGCCAACCGAGGCCGCCAAGGTGCGCGGCCGGGTCGCCCGAATGCTCATTGTGCCGGGGAACCTGGCAAGGATGGCCAAGATGCCACACCCAGAGTGGGAGCGCCAGTCGCTCGCGTCGGACCTGGTGTCGCTCGCCAGCCCGATGGAACCCGAGGAGGCGAATTGGATTTTCCGCGAGGTGATCCGGTCTCTCTTGCAAGAACTTCAAGCACCTGATGATTCGATCGTCCAGCTTCTGCCACAGCTCGATCCCTCGACCGCCAGAGAGCTGGCTCGGGAGCTGGCTCTGCGGGCGTGTTCGGATAACAAGCTGTGGTCTGATAGTTTGTGGAGGGGTGGCCCTACTTTCAATGAGACGCTCTCGGCTCGTTTGAACGCGATCCTCACCGACGTTGGTCGCACGCCGCCTGCCCCTCAACCCGCCGAGACGAAGGCAGGAGACCAGAAGCCGCCGAGCACGCCGCTGCCATGCAGACTGACGACGCCGGAATTGGTCGAGCTGCTCAAGATGCCGACTTGTTTCGGCGCGGCCCGGCGGGTCGTCCTCGACCATCTGGGCAACCGCTACGGCCGGCGGTTCGTCAATCACTGGGCGTTCGTGCGTGTTGCCCGGGAGCAGGGACTGGATTTCGACTTCACCACGACGCCGAAACGACCCAAGCCCAAGGAAACGGTCGAGCGAATGCTCAAGATTCTCGATCGGCCCGATCATTCGTGATTCCCGAGAGGCGGCGACGAAGAGTGCTGGCAAGTCGTCTCGGTCAACCAGTAAACCACCAGTGCAGACGCTGAAGGCCGGTTCGATCAAAGCGAACTCCGGCTTAGCGTTGTTTCTTGTCTGTATGTTACGGGAAGGGCATTATGTGGCTTCCGATCCTGCTCGAGGTGGCTCAGTGCCAGCGTCGGGAGACCGATCGCCACATAATTGGTTTGGTCACATAACCGGCGTTATCTTCTGAAGTAGATAACGGCGGTAGTTGAAAAACGTCGCCCTGCATCCTCCTCCGTGCTCGACGAACGCCTTGACGCGCTCGGTGGTACTGCGGTGGGCGTTGCTGGTCAGCAGCTGGGAGGCAATTCTGGCCCGCTTGTTCTCAGCTTCCACCGCCAGGACGTCGGTCCAGTCCATGCCGGCGGCCTTGCGCTCCCTGGCCCGGACATATTGCCGCATCGACGGCTCACGCACCCGGTGCAGATTCTCGCCAAACCATTGGTAGATTTCCGCGTCGTCGAACCATGTCCCGGCCTTGCGGTGCACCTCGGCCGCGCTGGGCTGCCTCGCGGGCTGGCCGGAAGCCTCGATTGGCAACAATTTGGCAACAACACTGGCGATGTCAGCCCAACGTGGCTACAATGCTGCTAGCAGAAAAGCGGTGGCGTAACCGCTTGCTACGTAGCCAATTTAACTGTCAGCCCAACCTGTTTCCAACGCCACGTTGATGGCAGACGCGCCGGACTCAAAATCCGGTCCCGATAAAGGGTGTGTGGGTTCAAGTCCCGGCTTCGGTACTTACTGCAAAATGCGAATTGATTGGCTTCGAGCGCGAGGATTGTCCCATTTCGACTGACCTAGGACACTTTTCCCTCGAATGCCACACGTGATAGAAACCGATAAGTCTGCATCACTGACTCGCGACTGGACGAGGTTTCCCATGGTTGCCCATGGTCGAGTGCAAAACGGCGTCGTTGTGCTAGACGACGGCGTGCGCTTGCCTGAGGGGCAAGAAGTGACCGTGCTGGCGCATGGCGCGGTGTCAGCCGCCCCGCCGATGGAAGGATCGCGGTCGCACAGCGCCCTCGAATTGCGCCGTGGGCCTGGGCTCGGTACTTCGTCCGCTGACTTCCGACGACGACCTGCTCGGCGAAATGCTCGAAGGTCGGCCATGATCCATGGCCTGGACACGGGGTTCCTTGTGGCCGCGGAGGTCCGAGAACACGTCGCGCACGCTGACGCCCGTGCCACACTGGCGCAGGTGCTATCGGCGGGCGACGTCATCGCGATCGCCCCGCAGGTACTGGCGGAGTTTATCCATATCGTCACCGACCCCCGTCGCTTCACGCAGCCCCTCGACATGAGCGCAGCAGTTCATGTTGCCGGGCAGTGGTGGACGGCCAGCGACGTCGTGCAATCGTTTCCCGACGCGGGTGCCGTGCGGCAGTTTCTCACATGGCTGCAGCAGTTCTCGTTCGGACGCAAGCGACTGCTGGTTACGCTCCGTGCCGCAACTTACCTGGAGGCAGGCATCCAATCGCTCCTCACCACCAACCAGTCGGACTTCCGCGTTTTCGGCGTCTTTACATGCGTTGTGCCCGGGGGAGGCGGCACCAATCCGTGAATGCGTTGGTTCAGGCGACCGAGCCGTTGGGCGCACTCGTGGAATGCACCACCGGCTGAAATGTCCATACCGTGGCCGGCGCTGGCCGCTCGACCTCCGTGCCCCACCGCTTGAGCTGTGGTTACGGGGCCTCCATACGCGGTTTCCCGGAACACCATACGTCACTCACGACAATTATTACCGAAACGTCACCTCTCGACGGGCGTTGGACGCCGGAGACGGGCGGCAGCGAATCGGCTTGATCTCAAGTCAACCAAGCGCATCCTTCGCCCCCCCAGGCCGCGCAACCGGAATTGACAGGATCTGTTCCCTCGTTGTAATGGGGCTGGCGCGCGGGCAGGATGTTCCACCAAGCGGCATCACCAGAGCCCGTTCGCAGCTCGCCTCAGACTGTAAAGCAGGTTCGCAGAGCGGGCTCTTAGCGCAAGCCGCGGCAGACGCCTCAGGGACGAGAGCGTGGCATGCAGTTCAATTCCTACCAGTTCGCCCTCTTCTTCGCCGCGCTCTTTCCGAGTTACTGGCTACTCGCCAACTGGCGCCGCGCACAGAATGTGCTGCTCCTGGGCGCGGGCTACTCTTTCTACGCCTGCTGGGATGCGAGATTCCTCGCGCTGCTTGTGCTCTCGACGCTTGCCGACTACGCGTGCGGGCTCTGGATCGATCGATTCGAGAGCCGCCCGGCACGCCGCTTGACCCTCGGCGTCAGCATCGCGCTCAACCTCGGAGTGCTCGGGTATTTCAAATATTACAACTTCTTCGCGGAGAGCTTGCAGGCCTTGCTTCTGCACGCGGGAGTTGCGCTGCCGCTCAAACATCTGAACGTAGTACTGCCCATCGGCATTTCCTTTTACACATTTCAGTCGATGAGCTACGTCATCGACGTGTATCGCCGCGAGATCAAGCCCACGCGCAACCTGGTTCAGTTCGCCGCCTTCGTGTCGTTCTTCCCTCACCTGGTGGCGGGCCCGATCATGCGGGCGACATCGCTCTTGCCGCAAATTTCCTCGCGCCGGCGGTTTGATTGGCGTCAGTTCCATGAAGGCTCATACCTGATTTTCTGGGGTCTGGTGAAAAAGGTCGTCGTCGCCGACAACCTGGCGCTCATCGTGAACGACCTGTTCGGCCGGTGGCAATCGCTTGACGGCGGCTTGAGCCTGCTGGCCGTGTACGCCTTCGCGTTTCAGATCTACGGCGATTTTTCCGGGTACAGCGACATGGCACGCGGCGTCGGCAAATGCCTGGGCTTCGAGATCCCGCTCAACTTCAACCTGCCCTATTTCGCCACCAGCCCCAGGGACTTCTGGAATCGCTGGCATATCAGTCTTTCGCACTGGCTGCGCGATTATCTCTACATCCCGCTGGGAGGCAGCCGGAATTGCACGCTGATCACTTCCCGGAACGTGATGCTGACCATGATACTCGGCGGCCTCTGGCACGGCGCCGCCTGGACATTCGCGGCCTGGGGCTTCTATCACGGGCTCTTGCTGGTCGCTCACCGGCTGGCGACGCCCTGGCTCGATAGGGTCAAACCGCGCGATCCGGTTGACCGCGCCTGCTGGAAAGGACTGCGGATCTTCGTGACGTTTCACCTTGTCTGTGCCGGCTGGCTGCTGTTTCGCGCCGAGTCAATGGATCAAGCGACCGGAATGCTGAGCGCGTTCTTCAGCAGGCCGGCCATACCACTGGCGCGGTACCTCGTGCCGGTGGCGTCACTCGTCATTCCGCTCTGGATCGTGCAGCTTGTGCAGTACAGGGCGAATGATTTGAACGTGATCGCCCGCACGCCGTGGTACGTCCGCAGCGGTTTCTACACGGCGTGTTTTTATGCGATCGTGCTGGCCGGCCAGTTTGGTGGCCAGCAGTTCATTTACTTTCAGTTCTGATCGACCGGATCACGAACGTCTGCCGGTTCAAGCGCGCGCGACCGCGTCCTGCCGTGCGTCTTTTCCAGGTCTCGCGGGTGTGATTCCAGACTCTGAGACGATCGCAATAAACGCGGCCGCCAGGCTGTTTTCCTGGGTCCGCGCGATACTCGCTTTTTTTGGCGCGTGGCACTTGAAATCCGAGAATGCACTGATATAGTGGTTGTCCGCGAAGTCCTCTCTAGCATTCGCAGCGTTGCGATTCCGCCGTTTTCTATCGATCCACAACACGAGTAGCATCCATGAAACGACCCACGCGTCGCCAGCGTTCGCGTACTGGATTTCGGCCGACGGCCCTGGAGCTTTGCGAGGCCAGGACGTTACTCAGTACGCTGCCCATCCCGCTCGTTCATCACGCACGCGCCGACGTCGCCCGCTCTGGCGGCGAGCTGGCGCTCGAAGCGCATCCGGCCGTGATTCATGCACATCCCCTTTTCAAGGTCGACTCGCATGTGCATCGCCATGCCGGTGGCGGTCCGCCGGCGAGTGCCCTCACGCCGCCTCAAGTCCGAAACATTTACTCCATCAATGCGATCAGCAATCTGGGCGCCGGCCAGACGATTGCGATCGTCGACGCGTACAACGACCCCAACATCGCCGCCGACGCCGACACCTTCGACAAGCAGTTCACAACCACGCTCGGCGGCACGACCACCCTGTATTCCGCTTACGGGCCGAGCTCGAGCTGGCTCACGACGGACTACGCCTCGGGGCGAAAGCCTTCCGGGAATGCCGGATGGGATCTCGAGATTTCGCTGGACGTCGAGTGGATGCACGCGATCGCACCGCAGGCCCATATCATGCTCGTCGAGACTGCCTCGACCAGCTACAGCAGCTTGCTCGGCGGCGACACCTATGCCGCGACGCACGGAGCCACCGTCATTTCCAATAGCTGGGGCGGCGGTGAATCCTCGAACGAAGCGTCCGCGTATGACAAGACCTTCACAGGCTACACCGGGGTCACGTTCGTATTTTCAGCCGGCGATAGCGGCGTGCAGGAATATCCCTCCGAGTCGCCGGACGTCGTCTCGGTCGGCGGCACCACGCTTTCTTACAGCTCGTCCTATACCTGGACCGGCGAGTCGGGCTGGGCTGACGGGGGCGGCGGCGTGAGCGCGTACGAGACGAAGCCGTCATACCAGAGCGGCCTGAGCTACTCGAAGCGGGCCAATCCCGACGTGTCCTACGACGCCGATCCCAACACCGGGGTCGCCGTGTACGACTCGGTGCGGTACCAGGGGGCGTCGGGCTGGTGGCAGGTCGGCGGTACGAGCGAGGGCGCGCCGCAGTGGTCGGCGCTCATTGCACTCGCGAATCAGGGGCGAGCCGCGCTAACAAAGGGTACCTTGAGCGGCGTGTCGCAGACGCTTCCCGCTCTCTATGCGATGTCGACCGGCACGGATGGCTCGGAGGACCTCTATGACGTGACCACCGGGTCAAACAGCGTCGGATCGGCCGGACCGGGCTACGACCTCGTCACGGGATTGGGCACACCCCGCCGCGCTGACCTGGTCGTGCAGGCGCTTGTGAACGCCTGATGGCCTGGCAGCCGGTCTTTCCTCGTTGATTCTCGCTCGGTGCTGCGACCCTCGCCCCCCGGATCGAAAGGGGGGCGAGGGATTCGCGCGCCTTGAGGAGTGGCAGTTGCGCGAGCTGGAACGGATACCGGCATGGTCAGTAACGGTCGCACCGCTATTGCGGTAGGTCGTCGTCGGATCGCCGTACTTGCGCGTGACTGGCGCTTTTGAGACGTGCGCCCAGCGGCGGATCGATCCTGATAATTGCCTCGATCGCGCCGGTCCGGATGGCCGGGTCGGGTTCTTCCGCGGCGTTCAACAGATCGGGTATCGCCGGCGCCGCGGCGGAGCCGGCCTCACCCTCGCGGGGGTCAGACCTAGTTTCAAGTTTGTACAAACTTGAAACTAGGGCTGACCCCAGGGACGGTAACGGGGATTACTCTCGTCGATGATCCGGCCGTTCACTGGCAGGCTCCTTTCTTCTTATTCTATCGGCCGTTGTTCCCTTGCAATAGGGAGTTTTGGACGGCGGCCATGACGGTCGCGGCGCAGCCGTGCGCTTGTTCTCGAACGGAGAGCTCATTCGCGTACCATCGTCGTGTGGTAGTCCGGTAGGTCTTGATGCGGGAGTGACTGCGCCCGCGGCGCTCGCCGGGAGCGCAACGGGTTCGGCCGGCCTGGTCCGCAGGAAACGAAGGTCGGGGGACAGAGCCTCCTCCTGGAGAAAGCGTCCTCATGTGAGCGCGCCGAAGAGCCGGCTCGCACCCGCCGTTGCACGATCCGGGGTGCCTGCACGAGCCGGCTCCCGCCGGCGATCTCGCTTCGCAGGCTTTCTTGCGTGACGCCCACGTAGTCGGATTTTCACGATTCTGCCGGATGAGCGGATTGCACAGCGGCGCCAGGCCCGTCGACACCCGAGCGTGCCGGCTCGGGGTGACACATGGTCTGCGGTAGCGACACCACGAAGTGTCAACCGCGGCTGGTCGCGCGTGCCGGTCGCGCGGAGTTTGCGGCCCACTGGAGCGCCGCTCTTGAGCATTATGCAGATTCTGCCAGCGCGGGTGACACGGTGACACATGTGACACATAGATTCGCCAAATGGAGAAATGACACAGCAGCAGCAGCGCCTAGGGCGCTGCTGGAAGGATGAACGATGAAAGCGGAGGGACAAACCGAGTGCTCATCAATCGAGCGAGCGGACGGTCAGGGTGTCCCGCTCGTCGGACGTCGAGCGACGCTATAATGACAAATGGCGGCTCAAGAGCGGTCGCATGCACCGGATCAGAGCGGCAGACAGGCGACCACGCGGCCGGATTCGAGTACCAGGGACCATCAGCCATGCAAGACGTTTTACCCAAGAGCGCACTCGCCTCGGCCGGTCTGACCAAGCCGGTGATCTTCTTCGACGACGTTTGCGTCATGTGCAATAGCTTTGTCAACCTGCTTCTCAAGGTCGATCGGAAAGAGCAGTTCTTGTTCGCCTCGCTGACCGGGGAAACGGCGAACAAGCTGCTTCCGCCCCTGCCCGATGATCCATCCAAATGGTCGATGGTGTACGTCGATGAAGCAGGGATCCACGACCAGTCGGATGCGTCGCTCGAGGTTTATCGGCGGATGGGCGGTCTGTGGTGGCTATTGAGCCTCGCGCGGTTCGTCCCCCGCGGGATTCGTAATCCGGCATACCGCGTTCTTGCGCGAAATCGCTATCGTTGGTTCGGCAAACACGACACATGCCGTATGCCTTCGGCCAGTGAGAGGGCACGCTTTCTCGATTGATCGCAGCGACCGGCGCACCGTTTATTGAGCAGCGTTCGAGTAAATCGAGCGCCGTCCGACGACCACGACGGCCATGATGCCGAGCCCCAGTAGTGCGATGCTTGCGGGCTCGGGGACGGAATTGGCGCTGAACGCCAGCCCGGCGAGACCGGTCGAGAGACCGGTGTTTCCGATCAAGGCGAGCTTCCCGGTCGTCGTGTCGAGCGTGTACAGGCTGTTGGTTCCGCTGGTTTCCGGGCCGGATCCATCGGCGACGTACAGGACCCCGGTCGACGGATTGAAGTCCATCCCCAGGATGGGTCCCAGCTTGAGACTGAGGTCGACGGAGCTGATGATCGCGGCGGTGGACTTGTTGACTTCGAGCAACTGACTGATGCCATTGACGTTGTCGTCGTCAAGGATGAACAGGCGGCCCGACTTGTCAAACGCAAGGCCCGAGAGGTCTCCGAACTGTTCGACGCTGCCGATGATCGTGGCCGCACCGGTCGACGTGTTCATGGTGAACAGCTCGCGCCCTCCCGTGGCGGGAATCTCCTGCACGCCGTAGAGGATTCCGGTCGTGCGGTCAAAGCCGAGGTCACCCTCAAAGAGATTGGTGAGTCCGGTCGGTCCGATCAAGGTCGCGGCGCCGGTTGTTGGGTTGATTTGATAAAGTGACTGGGCGCTCGGCTCGCCCAGCCTCGCTGTCAGGCCATACAGCTCTCCCGACGGGGAAAACGCGATACCAGCGAGGTTCGTCAGGCCGGTCGTCCGGGGATTGGACGTGGCCCCGGTCTGGGGATTGACGTCGTAGAGCGTACCGGTGGTGAAGACGTCTCCGATCAAGCCGGCTCCGGCTGCCGGCGCGTCCACCACGGTCAGGCAACCGACCGTCAGGATCGCCATGATCATGAACAACTTGCGAGAATAACGAGCCATCGATCAAACTCCTGTTGGGGGCTGGGCGCGCACGGGGGACGTGCGCGCCGGGACGTCGCGAAAAAGAAAACGCACAAGCTTGCTTCAATCCGTGCAGGCCGCTCAGTTCGGACGCGCGGCGGACGCGTGCACTCCGATCAGCCGTGCGGTCTCGGCCAGGAGTTGATTGATCGCCGGATCGGGACGATCCCGCGTCCGGTCAACCTTGGTTGCAGCTTGATCGTACCACCGGCGAGCCGACGACCGGTCGCCGAGCTGCCAGCAGGCCATCGACAGGAACAGCCAGTCGTCGGCGTCGCCGCCGTCGGCCATTGCGATGACCTTCTCGAGCGATTTCCGGCCGCCAGCCCAGTCGCCGAACCGGACCTGAGCCTGGCCGAGGCGGCTCCAGTAGCTCGCCTGATCCGGCTTGTCTTTGACCAGGGTCTCGGCCAGCTTGACCGCTTTCTCCGGAGCCGGGTTGGGGTAGAAGACGAGGTCCCAGGCGATGATCTCCTTGAGCGTCCTGCTCGAGGGCTCGAGCTCGAGGGCCAGGTCGAGACAGGGAAGCGCGTCACGCGGGCGGCCGGCCGCCAGCAGGTGATGCCCGAGCTGCTGGTTGTACGCCGAAGACTTGCGGCGATACTCGGGCTCCAAGGGGTACTGCCGCACCAGACCCGCGGCCAGTTGCACTGCCCTGGACAAGGGCCCCACGGCCGCCTGGATGCGTTCGCCGCGCCCGAGCACGCTGCCGACGTCAAAGTACTCCTCGGCGACTTTCATCTGCTCGACAGGCGTCAGCTCCAGCCGTGTCATCAGGCGATCCCAGGCCGGCAGGGCCCGAGCGTAGAATTCTTCCTCTTTCTTCGGTTGATCGGTCAGGCAAAACGAATTCTGGCACACTTGTTCCAGCAAGTCGACGCACGCGCGGTGATACGCCGGGTCGGAACCGGTTTCTGGCGGCAACGTTTCCAGCAATTCAAGCGACATGTCATAAGCCCGGGCGCCCAGGTCAGAACGGCCGGTGGCATGCATCATGTCCCCCAGGTGCTTGTGGGCGACGATCAAGGCCAGCCGGTCGCCGTTCGAGGAGGGCGTGATTTGCTGGAGCACGTCGCGGGCCTCCGAGAGGACTTGCTCCATCTCGGGCAGCCGTCTCGGGAGTGACTGCTTGCGCTCGGGCAACCAGCGGGGGATGAAGAAGACGGCGCTCAAGCGAAGTGCATCCTGCACGAATCGGTGCTGGTACCGAGCGGTAGCCGGAAACTCCGCGAGCAGCGACCGATCGATCTCGATGGCGGTTCGCAGGGGTTTCTCGGCTTGCAGCGACCCCTGGAACTGTCGCGTCATGCGTGGACTGCTGATGGTCGTTCCCCAGTGGCTCATGAGCTCGGCTCGCTCATCGCGATAAACCGCGCTTTGGGGGTCGAGCGCCAGCAGGCCTTTCAGCATCGCATCGGCCGCGCGATAGGCCTCCTCGGCCGAGTCCAATTCGCACAGGCCGGCCTTGATGTCACCGACCCGGGCGTAGGCCTTGGCGCCGGCCAATCGTGCCTGGCGATCCTGCGGGTTCTGAGCAGCCAGGCGTTCGTAGAGGCGGAGGGCCTCACTCAATGATTCCTGGACGGCCGGAGTGATCGGGGCTCGCTCGAGGTCTCGTTCACCCAGTTGAAGCGATCGGTCGAGGGCACGCAGGGCGAGATCGAGGTTTCCCTTGGTCCGGCGCTGTTCGGTCGTGAGAATGACCAGACCAAGTACCAGCCCGATGAGCGTGAGCACGAGAACGGCGGCTGCCGCCCCCACGGCGGCTTTGTGGCGCTCTACCCATCGCGACGCGTGCTCGACCGGACCGGGGCGCCGAGCCATGATCGGCTGCCGATTCAGGAAGCGTCGCAGATCCTCGGCCAGCTCGCTGGCCGAGGAATAGCGATCCCCCGGCTCCTTGGCGGCCGCCTTCTGGATGATCGTTTCCAGATCGGCGGGGACCCTCCGGTTGAGCTTGCGCAGGTTCACCGGCTCTCGATCGGCGATCTGGTGCATGAGCTGCTGACGGTCGCCGCCGTCCAACGCGGGACGGCCCGCCACAAGCTCGTACAACGTCACGCCCAGCGAGTAGACGTCGCTGCGGGCGTCGGTGACTCCACGTCCCAGTGCCTGCTCGGGACTCATGTAACGAATCGTGCCCAGCACGTCGCCGGAGAGCGTCAGATCGCTTTCAGATTGGAAGCGAGCCAGGCCGAAGTCGACCAGCCAGAGGTTGCCCCTGTCGTCCAGAAGCATGTTGGCAGGCTTGATATCGCGGTGGAGAATTCCCATCGCGTGCGCGTGCTCGATCGCCTCGGCAGCCTGGAGTCCGACGCGGGCCACCTCGACCCCTTCGAGTCCGAAAGTGTGACCGAGACACTCTGGGTCTTCTGCCTCGCGCCGCGACTCGAGGATGACCTGCGCGAGCGAGCGACCTTCGATGTACTGCATCGCGAAGTAGTGCACGCCGTGATCGATCCCGACAGCGAAGATCGGGACGATATGAGGATGCTTGAGCGCAGCCACGGCGTGGGCCTCGACATGGAACCGCGCGAGCTGGCGGGGGTCTGCGCGGCCGTGTGCGGCAAGGTCTTGAGGGCCACCCGCCGGCCGAGCGAGATTTGCTCGGCCTCGTACACGATTCCCATGCCGCCGCGCCCGACTTCGCGAACGATGCGGTAATCGCCCAGAGTGCTGGCCAGCGACAGAGTATCTGGCACGGACGGCGCGGCGCGCGGAGTACCGGCTTCAACGAGGCGGGCCATTGCCGCGACCGCAGGCAAGACTTGGCGCAAGGCCTCGGCGTGCTCACGATGAAGGGACGTAAAGATCTCCGGATCGATCGCCTCGCCCGACTGAACGTGTTTCAGATACTGGTCAACCAGTTCGGCCACGGCTTCGTCATTCGAACACCTGAACGAGGGGGCTCCGGTTGAAGTCATTGCCTTGTCTCCAGCTCGGCGCGAAGCCGCCTGAGCGCCCGCAGGTGGCGCACCTTTGCAGCCCCTTCGGTGATTCCGAGCGACGCGGCGATTTCCGCCATGGCAAGCTGGTCCACGTTTCGCAAGATCAGGACCTCACGGTCGGACGACGGCAGTCGCTTCAAAGCATCCGTCACACTGCGTCGCTCTTCGTCGCGGATCACGTGCTGGCTGGGGCTGGTCCCGCTCGCGGCCAGACGCTCAACCAGGTTTGTCATGGACTCACTGCCAAACCGGGGCGCGACACATTCCTCTCGAGAAACCGTTCGTCGCTTGGTGCCGATGTGGAACCGGCGAAGCTTGGCGATTCGCTCTGACGCGAATTGCCACAACCAGGCCGCCAGCGGCAGCGGGCGGGCTTGCAGGTAGGCCGGCAGGTCACGAGCCGCCGCGACCAGCGATTCCTGGACGACGTCAGAGGCATCGGCTCGCGTGGCCAGGCGGCGATCGAGCCGCGCGGCGATCATCCGCCGGAGCCGCTCGCGGTGCCCCGCTAGCAGAGCTTCCGCCGCCGATGAATCGCCACGGCTGGCTCGCTCGATCAACTCCTCGGTGTCGAAGGCTCTGACGGGTCTCACTCACTTGCCTCCCTGGTTATTCCCTCCCGGTTGGCTGAAAAGGTTACAGATCGATTCGCCAACGCGGCATCCGGATCGCGCTGTCGCACGACCGTGCAATTATTGTAAACTCCTCCGTGAGGAGCCGGCGATCCGTGATTTCGACCAAGCCGCCTGGCAGAGCCAAGCCTGTGGAAGGAGCATCGCACAATCATGTTTCTGGCGAATGGGAAAATGGAGCAATGGAGTCCGGCCGCCCTGGTCGCAGGTCTGCTGGCCTCGGGTTTCTTGCTGGCATTGCCCTGGTGGTTGCTCGAGGCGGCCCGAGCCGACCAACCGAAGCCGGCGGCAAAGGGGACTGAGGCCGGCCTGCCCAAAGGCTGGATGGGCGGCTCGGCGAATTTCGGGGCTTACGAGTCGGGCATCGATCGCACGGTGTTTCACGGCGGCAAGTCCAGCGCGTACGTCCGGATGAAGGGGGCGGCGCCGGCCGACTTCGGCACGCTGATGCAGACGATCCAGGCCGAGCACTATCACGGCAAGCGCGTCCGCCTGTCGGCATACCTCAAGACCGAGGACGCCAAGGCCGGCGCCGCTCTCTGGATGCGGGTCGACGGCACGGACGCCACTCTGGCTTTCGACAATATGGACTCGCGGCGCGTCCGCGGAACGAAGGACTGGCAGAAGGCCGAGATCGTTCTGGATGTCTCCGAGAAAGCGCGCTATGTCGCCCTGGGATTGCTCCTGGCCGGCGAGGGCAAGGTCTGGATGGACGAGGTTCGCATCGAGGCGGTCGGCAAGGATGTACCCTCGACGAACATGTTCGACCAGGAGCAGAAGGCCGAGCTCGGCGTGCAGTTCGGCGCGGCCAAGCCGGTCAACCTCGACTTCGAAGAAGGGATCGGCGACCCGGGAATGGCTTTGTCGTCCCCTGGCGTCGAGGCGACGCCGCTCACAAAGGAGCAGAAGGAGTGGCTGCGCACCACCGCCATCCCGTTCGACACAGCCGAGCCGGGCCGGGGCTTTGCCGACCTCCAGCCGCTCAAGAAGGTGATCGGCAGCGCCCGGATCGTGGCCCTCGGCGAGGCCACCCACGGCACCAGCGAGTTCTTCAAGATGAAGCACCGCCTGACCGAGTTCCTCGCCAGTGAGATGGGTTTCCATCTCTTCGCCATCGAGGCCAACATGCCCGAGGCCTATCGCGTCAACGAGTACGTGTTGACCGGCAAGGGCGACCCCAAGGAGCTGCTCCGCGGCATGTACTTCTGGACCTGGGACACGCAGGAGGTCCTCGACATGATCGTCTGGATGCGCCGGTTCAACCAGTCGGGCAAAGGGCGGATCGAGTTCCTCGGCTTCGACATGCAGTTCGGCCAGGTGGCGCTGGCCAACGTGCGAGCGTTCGTCGCCGGGGTTGATCAAGACTACGTTGCAGCCCTGGAGAAAGCCTACGAAGGGTTGGGCGACTACTGGGGCACGATGGAGCGTGCGCAAGCGGCGCCGCCTTGCCGGCCACGGAGAAGGAGGCGCGGAGGAACCGAGCCTGGGAGGTCGTCAAGCACCTGGAGGAGTCGCGTGCCAACTACGTGAAGAAGGCTGCTGCGGACGAGGTCGATCGCGCGATCCAGGACGCGCGGATTGCGGCCCAGGCGGTCGAGACCCAGACCAGTCCGAGCGGCCTCTACCGTGACCGGTGCATGGCCGAGAATGTGACGTGGATCCTCGATCACGCGGCGCGGGACTCGAAGATCGTGCTGTGGGCGCACAACGGTCACGTGGGCAAGCAGCCAGGCTCGATGGGATTCAACCTGGCGAAACGGTACGGCGAAGCCATGGTCGTGGTCGGCTTCACCTGCCACGAGGGCCGGTACACGGCTGTCCGGCAGGGGCGCGGGCTGGTGGATGACAACAAATTGCTGCCGCCGACACCGGGAAGCCTGGAGCGGACCTTGGTCGACACGGGGTTGCCGCGCCTGGTGCTCGACCTGCGCAAGGCATCGCGCGACGCCCCCGAGTCGTCCTGGGCCCGCCGCCCGCACGACCTGCGCTCGATCGGCGCCCTGGCGATGGACCGGCAGTTCTACCCCGTCGTGGTCCCGGACGCGTACGACGTGCTCATCTATTTCGACAAGACCAAGGCATCGGCATGCTTCCGCGCGAGCGGGGTGGCTCAGCACTGACAGCGGTCGCCGGAGCCGTTCGATGAATCGAAGTCAGCAAGTTCCTGACGAGCCGGCATCACCGGCTCGCCAGAAACCTCGAACACGATTTCTTTCGCCAGTCACCTCCCGCTCACGGCTCGTTGGCGTTCAAGTTCGCCTTCAGCACCAGGTCGATCCGATGGTGGATCTCCTTCAAGTGGGCCAGTGAGGTGTCGTCGATCTTGACGTCTTTCTGGCCGGTCACCTTGTCGATCTTCTGGCCAATCTCCTCGAGGTGGAGTCGCGCCAGGTTCTTGGCGTCGGGCGGTGCCGAGCCCATGTCGCCGTAGAAGACGATATAGCGGTAGCCCAGGCCGTACATGTTGTCGTTCTTGGGCCCCAGAACCATTTTGCTCAGCCGCTTGATGTACTCGCGCTGAAGGTTCCGGCGGATCGTGGAAATGCTGAACTGTTTCCCGTCTCCCGCGGGCGCCGACAGCTCTGAGAAGATGCCCTCGGAGAGCGACCGGAAGATCTCGGCGATCTTCACCGGGTCCGATCCGGGGTCGCTCTGGAGCGCCTGGTTCTGGATCCGCTGGAGCACGCTGGAGTCGAGGCACTGGTCCAGCACAATCTCCTGGATGTTCAGGATCATCCGGTAGATCGGGTAATCCCTGTCTCCATAGTAATAGTAGCGGCTGTCCTGCCACGATTCGGTGATCAGCTTGCGCAACAGGCCCGGCGAAAAATGGAATGCCTTGTCGCTCAGGATCTGGTCGACCAGCATCGCCAGGGCCTCACGCTGCCTGGCACCGCTGATCGGCGTGACCGGATCGCGTGCCTTCTCGGTTCCCTTGAAGTCGCGGTTGACCGACTGGCCGCCGATGTACTCCGACGCAAGGTAGGCCCCGTTGCCGAACTGGCTGATGCACGTGCTGAAGGCCGAGTGCAAGCGTTTCCACGACTCGTTCTCACGAACGACCTTCTGGTCGAGGTCCTTGAGCAGCTCGGTGGCCATCTCCATCCGCTGCTTGCCGTAAGCCAGTGTGTCGTTCGTCAAATCATACGTGTTGACCTGAGGGTCGTTGTCAGCGAAGTCGTCGTCGGTGCCGAAGGCCAGATCGGGATCGGGCGACCGGGCGGCGATCTTCTTGAGTTCGGCGGCCTCGTCTCCTTCGACCGGCTTGTACGCATACTCGATGGCCCAGTAGTCATAAGGGCCGATCGTGGTCGAGGCGTAGTCTCCCTGTTTCTGGCCCTTGGGAGCGATGTTGATCGGGTTGTAGTCCATCACGCTGCCGGTCATCCCCTTCGAGCGAGTGACCGACGTGTCGTTGATCTGCTCAGGCCGGAGCATGATGCTGGCCTTGAAGTTGTGCCTCAGGCCCAGCGAGTGGCCGACCTCGTGCATCACGACTTCCTTGATCGCCTGGCCCAGGAACTCCTCGGGGAGCTTGGGCTCCTTGTCCTTCTTGTCTTTGTCTTTCTCCTTTTCGGCGTCGGCGTCGGCCAGCATGGCCAAGGCCAGCGAGGCAAACCGCATCTCACCGGACTTGCCGGCCGCGTAGTTGCAAGACGTGAGCCGGCCCTCGGTCATGCGGCGGAAGAGGTGGGCCTGGATCGGGTCCCAACCGGAGGGGACCACGTCCACGGCGATGGGGACCGATCCGCCCGGCGCACCGAGGCCGCCCTTCTGATTTCCCAGCAGCGCTTGATTGAGCGATAGTGCGCGGCGGCTCCCGGGCGGTGGTGTGGGAAAGCCGAAGCCGTGCTTCATGGCCATGATCGGGCTGATGACCTCTCCCATGGCCAGCGGGATCACCGGGCCGGAAAGGTCAAGACCCGCGCCCGTGGGCGTGGGCACGCCCACTAAAAACGCGTATTCTTCCTTCCATGTCTTGATCCAACTGGCGTCGTAGATCACGTCGCCGTCGATCATCTCGCCGGTCATCGGATCGCTGCGCAAGCCCGACATGGCGAACGTCGATCCCGTGGTGATCCACCGGAGTGTGCAGTAGTTGATGTCCTCGGGCTCGAAGTCGTCCTGGGCGTTCTGCCACCGCACGGCCACCGCGTCCAGGATGCCGATCTTCTCGAACGCCTTGTTCCATTCGAGAATGCCTTGCTGGACGTAGGGGCGGAATTCGATGGGCACGTTGTCCTCGATCCACCAGACGATCTGTTTCTTCGGGGGCGAAAGTTTCGCCTTGGGATCATTCTTCTCGAGCCGCCAGCGGTTGATCATCCGGCGGGCGTCGGTATCGGGGTCGGGCTGGCCGTAGTCGGTGACGGCGTTCAAGAAATGCCCCACCCGGTAGTCGGCCATCCGCGGGTGGTATCCCGGATCAGGCGTCTTGCACAGGCTGTAGTGGATCACCATGGTGACCCCCCGCGAATCGACAATCGGCGACGCCCCTCCGAAGTAGTAGTAGCGGCCAAAGTTGGCGCCGCTGAAGGTCGCTTCGACCTGGATCTCGACGTTGTTGGGATACGCGCGGATCTTGAACCAGCGCGATCGGTTCTTGTCCAGGTTGCCGAATCCAACCTGGGCGAAGTCGGTCAAGAAGATGTCGGCAAAGTCGATCACGAGCGAGCCGCCGGCGGGATTGATGCTCAAGATCGGCAGCGCCATGAGCACCGAGTCGGTGTAGTTCTGCTTGACCGCCTTGTCCAGCGGCGAGGCCGCGGGCGCGGTGAAATGGATGTTCTTGCGAACGAGCTGAAGGTTGTCGCCCACCCGCCGGAACACGAGAACCCACTCGTCGCCGAAGTTCAGCGGAGAACCCGCACTGGCCATCCCGCGCACGATGACGATCGGCGCCAGGATCGGCTGATCGAGCTGCTGGGGCTTGATCTCGGCGTACAGGTGCTGCTCTTTCTCGTGCAGCGTGATGAAGCCCTCGTATTTCTTGGATTCCTTGGTGAGCTCATTGAAATCGTGAAACTTCTTGGGCTCACCGGCCTTCCCTGCGACCTTCTCCGCGGCCTTGATGTCCACTCCCGGCGGCACCGCAAGGCCAGCCGGATTCTGCTGCCGTCCCTGGGCGACGGGCAGCACTGCGCTCCCGAACGCAACCATGGTCACCCCGGACAGTCGCGCCAATAACAGTCGCCTCGTCATGCGTTCTCTCCCGTCTCGACGTCCAGTACCTGCGCCCGCGATGTGGTGTGCGAGGTACGTTCCCGTTGTTAAACATTCGCGCAATTGCGCAATCTCCGCACACGGCATTCTCACGCACAGGGTGGGGCTCGTACAAGAGTCAGTCCGATTTTTCTCGGTGTGAGATGGGATGAGTGCGAGCGGCGCGGGCCTCGCCTGGGCTCTCGGCGACGCTCTTATCCCAGGGGATTGTGCAACGGGAGGGTTCCGTGCGATGCTGGTATCGTCGCTCTCTCATTCGCAAGCGACGATGGCAGACTGTGAACGGTGAGATCGCGGCAGCGCAAGGAGAGCCGCGCGGGATTGCAACATGTCCGAAATCGACGAATTCTTCACAGAATCCCCTGCCCCGAAGCCATCCCGACGCGTGGGAAACGGTCTTGTTGCCGTTGCTCTGATACTGCCCGTCATCGCTGCCGTGGTGCTGATGTTTGTCACATCGTTTGGTCTCGCTCTTGCCATCAGCGGAGCGACCGTGGTCCTGTCTTCGGTCCTGGTCGCCCTGGACGCTCATCGTCTTGAGAATGTCGATCTGACGGGTCGAACACGAGAGTCCGCCATCATCTTGTTTCTGGGAATGTGTGCGTTGTGGATCGGAGTCTACCCGTACGCTTTCTTCCGGCGTAGAAAGTTTGGCGGCCCTGATCTTTTCGTTCCGTCACTCCTCGTTGCTGTTTTCTTCCTCGTGGGCCCGGTGCTTCGAGCGATCCTGGTACCGCCCGGTCTGCCATCGTGCACCAGTCGAGAGGTTGTCAACTTGCTCGAGGAGATCATTCACAAGACGCCGATCGGCGCCAGAGCCAAGTCGATTGATGGGCACATCGAGCTCAGTTACGATCGCGCGGCAGACCGCCGAACAGGGCAATGCGTGGCCCACCTTGATGGCAAGGACGTCGTCGTCAACTACATTGTGCAGTGGCGTGATCGCAAGCAAAACTTGTTTGAAGTACGCATCCCGCCTCCTGATCTGCCGTCATGCACGAGCCAGGAGGTTGCCCAGTTGATGGCGGAGGTCATCCGAAAAACCCCTGTTGGCGCCAAGGCCAAGTCCGTCGATGGCTTCCGTGACCTTAGCTACGATCGCGCGGCAGACCGCCGAACCGGTCAATGCGTGGCCCACCTTGAGAGCGGAGACACCCCCGTCAAATTCATCGTTCAATGGCGTGACCGCGACAAGGGTCAGTTCGAAGTCCGGGTGATCGAATAGAACGGTCTGCGAGGGTACGACCTGGTCTTCCATTCAAGGAGGGATTTCGTGAGGCGCCCGCACATCTCGATCGCAGGCTTGATGGTTGCCGTGGCTGTAGTTGCCGTCGATGTTGCGGTCTGCCGGCGGCTCTACCTCGACCCGGTGGACGGCGACCTGGAGATGTTCTATGCGCTCGGGATCCTGCCGATGGCCAGTCTGCTCGTTCTGTTCGGCGCATTCGCGGTTCCCGATCGGCGGCGCGGGGGCCGGCTTGCTCCATTCGTTTTCGGGTTTGAAGCCGTGGGCTGGACCGTGCTCTTGCTCTTCATCTCGTGGTACTCGCTCGGGAGGTTCACCGTCGACCGGTACCGCTTTCCGATCCAAGTCGCGATCATGCGCCCGTTCATTCCCGCCCTGGACCAGGCGCCCCCGTGGGTTTGGGTTTACTTCGCCAACGGCATCGGCTCGCTCGTTCTGACCGCGCCGCAATTGCTCCTGGCTCTGTTCGGCGGATGGCTGGCGCGCCGGCTGAAGCTCACGATCCGATTCGAGCGCGGATAGTGTCAAGTGAAGCTGACGATCCCGTAGATGTTGTTGTTGCTGGTCGATGCCCAGTTGCCGATGACGAGCGACTTCGTGAGAGTGGCCGAGCCACCCGTGGCGACGTAGAGCCCGCCGCCGATCCCCTGGCCGCCCGAGCCATCGCAACCGGTAAGTGCGCCAATAGCCACGTTGGCGGTGATGACGGTCTCTTCGAGTGTCGCAGAGCCCCCGGAACCGACATAAATACCGCCGCCCTCGCCGTTGCCACTGCCGCCGCCCTGGGCCTGGTTGAGATCGATGATACTACTCGTGACGCCGACGACGCTGGGAGTGGACTGGCCATAGCCGGCGGAGTCATAGTTCCCCAGGTAGTTGAAGATGCCGCCTCCCGCGCCCAAGCCGGCGAAGACAACTCCGGGGCCGCCGGCCGTATTGTGATTGCCGCCCGTCGCCTGGCCGAGGTCCAGAATGCTGCCGCTGACGCTGACGGTACCTCCGGCGTAGTTCGCGATGCCGGCGCCGGCGCCGGCGCCGACAAGTCCCGCTACGGTCGCGGAGCCGCTGTTGTTGTCGCCGCCCTGGGCGCTGTTCTGGGTGAACGTGCTGCTACTGACGTTGAGCGTATTCGGGCCGACGAAGTCCGTGCCGTAGCCCGAAACGATCGCGCCTCCCATGGCTTCGCCGACCAGAACTACCATTCCGTTGCCGCTGTTGCCGTTGCCGCCTTCGGCCTCGTTGTGATCGAGCGTGCAGCCGGAGAGAGTGGCCGTGCTTCCCAGCTCGTTGTAAAGAGCACCGCCCTCGGCACCCCCGACCGCGCCGAAGTCGGCCCCGGTGGCCGTCGCGTCGTTGCCGCCCTTGGCCTCGTTGTCACTGAAGGTGGTGCTGGTGATATTGCTCGTGGCCTCAGTGCTGGCAATGGCGCCGCCGAAGCCATAGTCCAGGAAGGCTTCCGTGACGCCCGGACCGCTGTTGCCACCACTGCCGGCAAGGGACTGGTTGTGGTCGAAGGTGCTACCGGAGATCGTCAGGTTCCCGTAGTTATTGATGGCGCCGCCTTCGGCGTCGCCGATGTATGGCCCGGTCCCGCCGTTGCCGCCAACGGCCTGATTGCCGCTGACGGTGCAGCCCGTCATGGTGGTGGACGAACCATAAACAGCGACACCGCCGCCATAGGCGCCGCTGCCGGGCGCGCCGTCGCCTCCGCGGGCCACGTTGTCGCTGATCTTGGAGGCAGTGATGCTCGTAGGAACCTCGGTAAAAATGGCCCCGCCCATGACGAGACCGTCACTGCTATTGGCACCGCCCTGAGCCAGGTTTCCGCTGAAAAAGCTGCTCGCGATCGTCGCACTGCCCGCCGTGACGTAGATGCCGCCGCCGAACGCGGTGCCGGCTGCCGACCCGCCCGCACCGCCAACTGCCCGGTTGCCGGTGATCTGGCAGCCGGTGATGCTCAGAGTGCCGTCCAGACTCTGGAGTCCGCCGCCCTGGGCGCTGCTTGTGGCGCTCTCGAAGGCCACATTCTGAGAAAGATCGTCCCCCGTCAGGGTCAGGTTACTGCCGTCGTTCAGGATGCCGCCCCCCTGGTCAGGGGCAGAGCCGTGAGTGATCGTCAGGCCGCTGATGGTCACGTTCTGGCCGGATACAACCTCGAACACCCGGCTCGCATTTTTGCCGCTGACAGAGAGCTGATTGGCCCCCAGGCCATTGATGGTCAAGCTCACGGGCACCAGCAATTCGCCGCTGGTCAAGGTGATCGTCTTCCCGTTGAGCTTGGAGGAAAAGTCGATCGTATCGCCGCTCTGGGCCGCGGCGATGGCGGCGCGGAGCGAGCCCTTGCCGCTGTCCATGTTGCTCGTCACCGTCAGGATGCTGAGCAACGTGCGGTCTTCCATCAAGTCGACTCGAGGCAGGAATTGCCGTCCACGGTGACGAGCGCTGCGCGGTTTCCGCGTCCCGAATCGCGATCTTGCCGGGGTCATCTTCGACGCATTCATGGACTGCAACATAGCAGGAATCTCCTGTCTTGATGGAAGAACGAAAGTTTCGACCCAATTCGTCGGAACGACCCGGCCGACTCCTCGCATCGACGATGTGCCTCTTCGCTGCGCTCTGCCACGTCGGGCGCCCGGAAGTGTCGCACGCCGCGAAGTGGCTGGCAAGCTGCTCGTCAAATAGAGATACGTCACCATACCGTAGATGCTGTTGTTGCTGGTGGACGCGAAATTGAAGATGACCCCGCTGTGAGAATCCAGAGTAAACGTCCCGAGGGTGTAGATTCCGCCGCCGATCCCCGGGGCGCCATTGGCCTGGTTCAGAGTCACCAAATCCTCCGTCAGCGCCAGGGCCGAGGTGGCGTCGTTGTAGGCGCCGCCGCCAAGGCCGGCGCCGCCGTTGCCATTCGCTTGGTTCAGTGTCAGGATGCTGCTGGACACCGTGGTCGTGGCGGAAAGCACGTTGGCGATGCGACGGCCCTCGGCGTAGCCGCCGCCCCCCTGGGCCTGGTTGTGGTCCAGGTCGCTGTCGCTGACGCTGGCCGTACCCCCCGCGTAGTTTGCTATGCCTGCGCCAACGCCGGCGCCGACCAGGCCCGCCACGCTGGCGGTGCCGCTGTTGTTATCGCCGCCCTGGGCGCTGTTCTCGGTAAGCGCGCTGTTGCTGACGCTGAGCGTGTTCGGGCCAACTTCGCTGCCGCCGTAGGCCGAATTGATCGCCCCTCCCAGGGCTGTACCGACATGGACCACGGCGCCGCTGGCGGTGTTGCCGTTGCCCCCCTGGGCCTGGTTGCGGTCGAAGGTGCAGTCGGAGATGGTGGCAACACACCCCACTTGATTGCAAATCGCTCCCCCTTCGGCATCTCCGACCTCGACGATGTCGGTCCCGGTGGCGGTGGCGTTATTGCCGCCAATGGCTTCGTTGTAGCTAAAGGTGCTGCCGGCGACTGTGGTAGTACACTCAAATGAGGGGTAGATGGCGCCGCCATAGGCCGTGTCGACGCCGGGGTCGGCGTTGCCTGGGCCGCTGTTGCCTCCGCTGCCGCTGATGGCCTGATTCTGGTCGAATGTGCTGTTGACGATGGAAAGGGAGGCAGCAAAAGCGCTGGTGATGGCGCAGAACCCATCTCCCTCGCCCAACACGGTGCCATTCGCCTTTTGACTCTCTTCATTCATGACGCCCGGAAACGGTCCTCCCCCGGCGCCGAAGGTGCGCCCGAAGGAGGGAAGGCCAGCCAGCGAGGGAAGATCGCGGTGGCACTCAGACGTAGGTCACGGTGCCGTAAATGTTGCCGTTGCTGGTGGAGGCGAAGTTGAGCGCGACGGTCGATTCGTGGAGGGTGACCACGCCGACCCCGCCGCTGGTGACGTAGAGGCCGCCGCCGGTGCCGCTGCCGGTGCTGCCGCCGGCGCCAGCGAGGCCGGCGATGGCCAGGTCCAGGAGGACATTCGTCTGGTCGAGCGACGCGGAGCCGTCCGCGCCGACGAACATGCCGCCGCCGGAGCCGTTGCCGCCGTTGGCGCCCGTGCCGCCTGCGCCGCCCTGGGCCACGTTGAGGCTCAGCAAGCTGTTGCTGAGGCTGACGGACGACGTCGTCCCATCGGTGCCCACGGCGATGCCGCCGCCGATGCCGTCGCCGCCGTTGGCCCCCGCGCCGCCGGCACCGCCCTTGGCCAGGTTGCCCAGGAAGGAGGTGTTGGTGACGGTCGCGGTCGCGTAATTCTCGAGGGCGAGACCGCCGCCGATGCCGTCGCCGCCAGCAACGCCGCTGGCCCCAGCGCCGCCGATTGCCGCGTTACCGATCAGCGTGCTGTTACGGAGCGCGACACTCCCGCCGTTGCTAAAGATGCCGCCGCCGATGCCAGCGGCGCCGGCGCCGCCGATGGCCTTGTTGTTGATGATATTGCTGCACGAGACATTCAGCGTCGCCTGGTTGGAAATGCCGCCGCCGTCGACGGCGGAGTTGCCGGTGACGGTGCAGTTGGTCAGCGTGGCCGAGCCAAGGACGACGAGAAGGCCGCCGCCTTTACCCGCGGAGCTGTTGCCGGCAATTGTCGAGTTGGCGATCGTCAATGCGCCAGCATAGACGGAGATGCCGCCCCCGCCGGTGCTGCCGGCCGAGTTGCCCGAGAATTTACAGCCGGAGATCGAGCCGCTTCCCCCGAAGGAGTTCGAGATGGCTCCGCCGGTATTGCCGGCCGAGTTGCCCGTGAACCCGCTGTCCAGCGCATTCATGGGACCGACGTTGTAAAGCCCCCCCCCGTAAAAGGAGGCGTGGTTCGTCTGGAAATTGCTGTCGCTGATCGTAAGTGAGCCCCCGTTGAAGACGCCGCCGCCCACGCCGGCCGAGTTGCCGGAGACCGTGCTGCCGCTGATCGTAAGTGAGCCCCCGTTGGAGATGCCGCCACCCCCGACACTGGTCGTGTTGCCGCTAATGGTGCAGTCAGTCAGCGTAAGCGAGGCATCGTTGTTCACGCCGCCGCCGTTGCCGTCGTTGGTGGCTGAGTTCCCGCGAACGGTGCAGTTAGTCAACAGGTTCGTGCCGGCGGCTGTGAACAGACCGCCGCCGTTGCTGGCGGTGTTGCCGCTGATGGTGCAGTTGGTCAGGGTGGCGCCGCCGATTTGGAGGCCGCCTCCCGAAGGCGCCGTGTTGCCAGCGATGGTGCTGTCCAGCACGCTGATTCCCTGGCCGACTATGCCGCCGCCATTGCCGGATGCCGAGTTGTCATCGATCGAGCAATCGTTCACGGTGGTGGAGCCGGAGTCGCTCCCGATACCACCGCCGTAGGTCGCGGAGTTGCCGAGGATGCTCGAGTCGGTCACCATCGTTGAACTCGAGCTTCCACCAAAAGTCTCAATGCCACCTCCCGTGACGCCGCACGTGTTGGAGGACACCGTGGTGCAGTCGACCGCGAGGGTGCCATCGTTGTAGATGCCGCCACCCCGGCCGCCCGTAGTGTTGCCGGTAATGACGCAGTTCGTGACGGTCAGATCGCCGGCATTGGTGATGCCGCCGCCGTTACCGTAGTAGCCCGCGTTACCGTCCTCGATCGTCAGTCCCGAGATCGACGCGGTGACGCCCCCGTCGACCTGGATCACCCGGCTCGCCCCGCCGCCGCTGACCGTCACGCCCGCCGCCGGGCCGGTGATCGTCTCCGTCCCGGTCTTGTCGCTCAGCTCGAGCTGGGTGCCGCTCAGGGTGATCGTTTGCGGCGTTTTGAATACCGTCTTCTCAAAGGTGATCACCTCGGCGCCGCCGTTCGCATTCGCCCGGTCGACCGCCCAGGCCAGCGAGCCGGTGCCGCTGCTGGCGGTGTTGGTCACGACGATCGTGGACAGCAGCCGCCTGTCCTCGAGCGCGATCAGAGTGGGCTGCATCCGCCGCCGTTTCCGGGCCTCTGCGATCCTGCGCCCGCTCCGCTGGTGATCACTCGCTCTGTTGCAAATCATCGTTGCGTCTCTCCCTTGGTGTGAAACAACCTCGATTGATGAACAAACTCTCTGACGCCTTCACGAAAGCTCGCGCGGCGGTCTCCCGTTCCCGGCCGACCCCGCCGCGCTACGGGTCGGTTCGGCCGGCCCGCAGCGCCGCTGACACATCGGCCAGCACCGCGTCGGGCACCGTGAACGAGTTCTCCAACGACGTGATCCCCCTCATCACGGACCAGCACCAGCTTGCCGGCCTGGTAGGTGGTGACCAGAAGCGACGCTCCGAGCTGCCGCAAGAGCGCGGTAAGCGTCCGGGATAACCATCCATGCGGGGTCCGGTAGCCTGTTGAGTGGCCCAACCCGTCCCAGCCTTGTTCAGAGGCACCAAATCCGCCGTCAGCGCCAGGGTCGAGGTCGCGTCGTTGTAGGCGCCGCCGCCTGAGCCGGCTCCGCCGTCGCCGTTCGCCTGGTTCAGGATCAGGATGCTGCTCGACACCGTGGTCGTTACGGATAGCACGTTGGCAATGCCGCGTCCCTCGCCGTAGCCGCCGCCGCCCCCCTGGGCCAGGTTTTGGCCGATCGTGCAGCCGCTAACGGCGACCACGCTGGAGTTCAGGCTGCCGAAGTCGGAAGAGTTGTACCGCCCCAGGAAATTGAAGATGCCGCCTTCCGTCCCGAGACCGGCGAAGACCGCTCCGGTGCCCTCGGCCCTGCCCGTGTTGCCCTGGCCGCCGATGGCCTGGTTGTGGTCGAAGGTGCTGCCGGAGATCGAAGCCGTGGTAAAGATCCTGTAGATGGCGCCTCTCTCGGCTTGGCCCCGGAATTCCCCGGTCCCGCTGTTGCCGCCGACGGCTAAATTGCCGCTGAAGGTACTGTCCGTACGGGCTGGAGTTGTTGCCGCTGACAGCGAGCTGATTGGCCCCCAGGCCGTGGATGGTCACGCTCTCGGTGATGAGCAATTCGCCGCTGGTTAGCGTGATCGTTTCGCCTTTGAGCTTGGAAGAAAAGTCGATCGTATCGCCGCTCTGGGCCGCGGCGATGGCGGCGCGGAGCGAGCCCTTGCCGCTGTCCATGTTGTTCATCACCGTCAGCGTGCTGAGCAAGGTGCGGTCCTCCATCGGCTCGAGCCGCGGCCGCAGCTCCTTCCCGAAGGCGGGCCTCACATGGTGCGGCGAACACCAACAGCCGGCTACCCGCTACGATCTTCCTCGACCAGGTGACGAACTGACTCATGATGGTGTCCTCTTGTTGCAGGTAGGGAGAGATTCGGGCGCTCGACGACCCAGCGAGCTCGGCGGGCGGTGCCCACCGACGGGAACTCAACGATGTTTCTCGTGCCGCTTCTGGGTGAAGGACTGCGCCCACTAAGGAGTTCGGGACAGGAATTCCCAGAAATACCCGATCTTGGGCATGACGAACGCGCGGAGCTCAGCGCGCCGGGGCGAAGACATCCGCGGGCAGCTCGCTGGCCGGGCCGGCGAGCACGGCTTCGGCCTCGGCGCGGAAGGTGACCAGTTCCTTGGAGTACAGCGCGCTCAGGTTCTTCTTCTGACTGATCCAGCGCACGGCGCGTTCGTAAAGGGCACGGGCTCCTTCGCGATGTCCCAGCCGGTGGTGGGCCATGGCCAGAAAGAAGAGGTCGAAGGCATCGGTCTGGCCGTTTCCCGCCGCAAGGCTTCGCTCCAGAGTGGTGATCGCCTCGGCATACTCGCCCGCTCGATACTGGACAACGCCCAGCGAATTGAGGTAGTTGTTCTGGGCCGGGGTCAGGTCGACGGCGCGACGGGCCAGATGCAGTGCGCGATGCGGGTCGCGGGTCGATTGGGGACCGGTGGCAAGCTCCCAGGCTCGGTTATTGCAGCACAGGGCCAACCGCTCGCGGATGGCGGGTTGGTCTGCCTGGCGCGCGAGCACAGTCTCCAGATCGGCGATCGCGGGCTCATATCGTTTCAGGAATTGATAGAGAACCGCGCGCAGGCTCCGACTGCGGGCGTAGTTTGGCCGCAGGCGAATCGCTTGAGTCAAGTCGTCGATCGCCTCCGGAAGGCGCTCCAGGTCGGCCAGGGCACGGGCGCGATGGTGGTAGGCATCGGCGTCGTTGGGATCGCTCTTGAGTCTCGCGGTGTAACGCTCGAGCCGTTCTGCGGGGGGCTCCGTGAACTCGTCGAGATGTCCAGCCAGCGTGCCGAAATCGACCTGGCTCGGAGGCAGGGGCGGTGCCGAGGCGTTGGCGGGGTCATCCTCGGAATAGGGCGGCGCGTCCCAGTTTAGGCCCATCCTGACGAGGTGCTTGCGAATCTTCCGCAGGTCCCAGACATGCACGGCCGGTGACGGACGATCCTTGGTGGCCACCACGAGACGCGACCCGTCTGCGCTGAACGCGACATTCCCCACGGTGCAGAGGTCAGGGCTCGCCAGCCGCGCGAGCGTGCGGCCGGTCTCGCTCTCGACCAGGCGAATGACCTGGTCCGGGTCGGCGACGACCATCAGCCGGCCGTCGGGCGAGAAGCAGCGGAAGTAGCCGCCGACCTCGGTGATCTGCCGGTGCTCGCGCCAGGTGCCGACTTGCCAGAGACGGAGCCGTGAATTTCCCGCCAGCCACTTCCCGTCGGGGCTGAAGCGAATTCCGCCCGCACCGGTCGGCAGCTCGGCCACCTTCGTGCCATCAGCGATGCGCCAGACCTGGGCTCGGGGGGTAATTTGACTACCGGTGGCCAACCATTGCCCGTCCGGGCTGACGGCGACGGAACGGCAATCGTCGAGCGGACCGACCGGGATCATCCGCTCAGGAATCGCGACGTAAGCATAGTCACGGTCGGCCAAGGCCACGATCCGACTCGATCGGTCCTCGGCAATCCCCCCATGACTCACCGGCAACGGGACCTGGCGCGGGGGCCCGATGTGGAATTGACCACGGTCTCGGTCGAGCTGAACCGGCCATCTTTGCACGCCGATCGAGCCGCTTGTGATCAAGTCGCCGGAAGGCTCGAACATCAGGTTCCAGGCGTTGCCGATCGGCAGGAACGCAAGCTCGATGCCGCGGGCCAGGTCCCAGAGCACCGCGCCCCGGTTCGACCCCACGGCCAGGACCCGACCATCGTGGCGGATCGACGGGTTTGCATAATCCATTGGCTCACGAGAGGCATGGGCGAACGTCCGGTATTCCAGGGCCGGATCGACCTGGTACATCGTCAGTTTGTCCTCGAGCGTAACGACGATCCGTCCGTCCCGGCTGAATTGGGTACCGTAAGAGCCGGTCAGGCTCAGCCACGGCCGGCCCAGGACCGGATCCCAGAGCCGCAGCCGGCCTTCCCAGCCGTTGCTGGCCAGCAGCGTGCCGGCGGGGTGGAAGGCCGCACTTAGACCGCTATTGTCATGGCCTTCGAGTGTCGCCCGGGGAATGCCGGTGGCGGCGTCCCAGAGGTCGATCTTGGGGTCGTAGCCCGCTGTCGCCAGTGTGACTCCATCGGGGCTCCAGGCGACATCATCAGCGCCAGTCCGCAGGGGAAACAACCGGACAAGCGTGCCGGATTCCCCCTCGAGGATCCTGCAAGTGGCGGGTTTCGACGCGTTGTCGATGGCCGCGATCTGAGCCCCGTCTGGACGGAACGCCAGGCGATCGGCTCTCGCAGGCCACGGACGGCCGGGCTGGCCGGTGGCCAGATCATAGACGAGGAAGTCGCCATCCTCGTGGGCGACAGCGATTCGCCGGCTGTCCGGGCTGAATCTGGCCGCCCGCCAGACCGGGCCCGGGTCCTCGACGGCGGTGGCGCCCCGGTCGACGTCCCAAACAGTCAGAGCACGGCCGGGTTGATGCGTGGTCGCGAGATAGCGGCCATCGGGACTGAAGCTGAAGACCCAGATTTCCTGATCGCCGGGGACCTGGAAACGGGCAACTTCCCCGTCGTCGACGATGCGGCGAATCGAGATCGCCCCATCGCGGAATCGGAACGCGTAGCGGGTCATGGTGGGGTCGAAGGCGCTCGCGATGACCTCTGGGGGTTGAGTGACGACCCGGCCGGTGCGCTTCAGGTCGGGGAGGGCCAGTGCAGCAATCGCCAGGTCGCGGAGCCTCTCGCGGCGCGGGTCCGAGTCCGGCCCCCGCGGCAGGCCGTTGAGGAGGCTCACGGCCTGGCGCACCGCCTCGAGGCTCTCGAATCGCTGGCCGGGCCGGCGGCTGAACCCGCCGGCACGGGCTTGCGCGGCGTAGGCGTCGACCGCGCGCCAGCGGGCATCGAGCGCTGCCCTGTCCGAGCGAAGGCGCTCGATCTCCAGCTCGCCCGCGTGTTTGCGGAAGAAGATTGCCGCTGTGGTCGACACGACAGCCAGCACAATCGTCAAGAGCGCCGCGGCGATGCTCACGGCGGCCAGCCGCGGGTCGCGCTTGCACCAGCGCCAGAGTCGCTCGATGTCCGACACGGGCCGCGACCGGATCGGACGCCCCTCGACGAACCGGCGCAACTCGTCGGCCATCGCTCCCGCCGAGCGGAACCGGTCTGCGCTCTCCTTCGATAGAGCCTTCAGAACGATCGTCTCCAGGTCGCGCGGGACGTTCCGGTCGAGTTGCCGCGGCGGGGGCGGCGCGTCGTTTCGGATCCGCTCGATCAGCCGGATCTGGTCAGTCTCCTGAAACGGCGGACGCAAGGCGAGCAATTCGTAAAGGGTCGCCCCCAGAGAATAGATATCACCGTACCGGTCCGACGTTCCCCGGAATCGCTCGGGCGCCATGTAGCGGAGTGTCCCCACCAATTCGCGCGACTGAGTCAGGTCGGCGCTCTCCTCCAGCTTCGCCAGCCCGAAGTCGGTCATCCAGACGTTGCCCATGGCGTCCAGGAGAAGGTTCGACGGCTTGACGTCGCGATGCAGGACGCCGCGACGGTGGGCGTACTCCAGGGCGTCGGCCACCTGGACGCCGACCCGCGCGATCTCGCGGTAGTACCGCAGCTCGCGCAGGTTGCTCAGCGACGACGATCCGAACTTGACCGGCTCATGATCGACGGACTCTTCCGGCCCTTCTTCTGCCGTGCGAGATCCCGGATGTTGGAGCGTTTCGCCCGAGCGACAGTTCGCGTCTCGCGCGGATTCTGCATTGCCGGCAACGAGCGCGACGGCGTCCCGAGCGGCCTGGCCGGTCGCCGTGGCGATGCTGACCGCATCGGTCGCCCCGTCGAAGCGACCGGTTAAGAGCCCTTTGACTGCGGCCGAGGCGGCGGGCGAGGCGGCCGTGTCGGGGATGGTGACATTCGCATCGGGTCCCATGAGATGATCGGCGTCGACGGCGTCGCCGCGCAGACGACGGATGTCGGCCAGGACGCGGTCCAGGGGCTGCCCCTGGATGAATTGCATGGCGTAGTAGCAGACTCCGTCGTGCTCGCCGTAGTCGAAGACACTCACGATGTTGGTGTGGTGCAGCCCGGCGGCCAGCCGGGCCTCGGCGTGGAAGCGCCGCAAGTATTTCGGGTCGGCCCGGAATCGCGGCTGCATGACCTTGAGCGCCACCCGGTTCTTCAGCGATTCGTGCTCGGCCTCGTACACCACGCCCATGCCCCCGCCGCCGATCCGGCGGATGAGGAGGTAATCACCCAACCGCTCGGGTGACGGGCTCTCGCTTCCGGACTCGCGCGTGCCCGTCCGCTGCCCCGAGGAGAGAATCACGCTTCCCGCCGAGCCGCCGAGCTGCTCCAGCTCGACCAGCGCGGGGATCAAGTCGCGGATCTGCCCGGCAAGCTCCGGATGGCGTTCCATGAGCGCAGTCAGTGCCGGCCGTTCACCGCGACGGAACCGCTCCAGAAACGACTCGACGACCGGTCCCAGGGGATCGTCGAACGGCGATGCCGGCTTGCCGCCGTTCATGGACAGACCTCCTTCTGCCCTCCCGGCAGGACCGAGAGGATGTCCTTGAGCCGAGTCAAAGCCCGGAGGTAGCGCTTGGTCGCCGCCGACTCGGAGAGCCCCAGCACGCGTGCGCACTCGCTGTTTGTGAGCTGCTCGAAGTGCCGCAGAACCAGCACCTCGCGGTCGACGGGGTCCATCAGGTCGAGCGCCTGCTGCAACCGCTGTTTGCGCTCGGCGCGCATGGCCACCTCGCTCGCCCGGGTGTCGCGGCCGAGGAGCTGCGCTGCCAGGGCCGCCGAGCTCGCCGCGGGCAACGCCCCGGCGTGGATCGAGACGTCACGACTGGCGTCCCGCGACCTGGTTCCGAGCTGCTGGCGATGCACGATCTGCAACCGCTGGAGTGTCAAGAACCGGAGCCACAAAAAGGGCGGCATGGGATCCGGCTGGCGCGCGTACTCGGGCCTGCGCGCAGTGGCCTCGAGGAACGCCTCCTGGATCACGTCCGAGGGGTCGATGCGGCCGCGCAGTCGCTGGTCCAGCCTGAGCGATACCATCCGCCGCAGGCGATCGCGGTGTGCTGACAGGAACTGGCCCCAGTCCGCGCGATCAGTCCCGTGTGCGCCGACCCGATCCGGATCCACGCCTTCCCCCGAATTGCCCGTAGCCTCGTTCGCGCCCATGATAGATAAGACTGCGCTCGGCCGCCGTTTCGGGACACGAAAAGTCCCCAAAGGTGATTGGAGAGAATTCTAAGAGCAGTCGACCCGCGACACCATGGGCTGATGCGCCTTTGTTTCTTCGAGATTTGAGGTCGACCGGCCGGATGTGGGCCGGTACGATCTCCACGGTCGCAACCAGATCTCGCATTCAAGGAGGGATATCATGACGCGCCCCCGCGTCTCGATCGCCGGGTTGATGGCTGCAGTGGCTGTGGTTGCCGTCAATGTCGCGGTCTGGCGGTCAATCTACTCAGGTGGATCCAATTCCCAAGCGGCATTCTTTTATGCATGCGGCATCCTACCGCTCGCGAGCCTGCTGATCGTGGTCGGCTCGTTCTCTGTCCCAGGCCTCCTGCGGGGAAGCCCGCTGTCCCCGTTCGTCTTCGGTTTCGAGGCGGTGGGTTGGGTGGTGCTCTTCGCCTTCCTGTCCTGGTACTCCATCGCCGAGCACGCGGTCATCGGCTATGCCAGCGCGATCGTCGCACCGATTCGGCCCTCTGTGATGTCTTACTTGGAAAACGCTCCAGAATGGGGCAAGCTCTTCGTGGAGTTCGGGTTCTCGACTGTCCTGTTTTCGACGCCCCAGTTGGTGCTGGCGCTCTTGGGCGGATGGCTGGCCCGCAGGCTGGGATTGACGTTGCGGCTCGAACGTAGGCATGCACTTCCGGCCATGCCTGCTCTGGAAGAGATGAGGGAAACAGCCATGCCTGAGATGTCTGTGCAAAACGCGCGGCCCGCCGCGGGTGCTCTGAAATGAGGCAGATGCTCCGCTCACGCCGCCTTGGCCTTCACGGCCGGGACCCCGCCGGGAACCTCGCGAAAGCTGTCGAGACTCTGACGGAGCTTGGGCACCAGGTCGTCGAATCGCTTGGTCTCGACGGTGTACTTGACTTCATAGTCAAAGCGGCCGCCGCGGAACCGCCGCTCGATCACGGTCATCGAGAACGGACCTCGCGCGGTGCGTACCACGGTCTCGAGAGTCGGGACCTTTTCTTTCGAAATCACCTTGCAAGAGATGATCTCGCAGCGAGGGTCTTCGCGGTGGAGCTGCTCGGGAAGCTGTCTGGCCAGCTCTTCCAGGTCAAGTTCGCGATGCGGCTGGGCCAGCACCAGGAGGTTGTCAGACCACACGCCGTGGGGCGGGCCGTTGGCGTACAAGAGGGCGACCTCGCTGGGAGCAAGCGCCGGGCTCCACGTCTCCGGAAGGTCGATCGCAAACTTGTACTCCCGTTGAATCCACCGATTGGTCGCCTTTGCCACCAGGTCCGCGCCAGAGTTCGGCGGTGAGAACGTGGAGGAGTCGACCATGGCGTCGAACGCCGGGCGAGCCGTGGCGTAAACCGAATCTTCGACGTTCAGGATGAACGTATAGAGCTGCCGGTTCTTGATCAGGCGCACGCTCACCTCACGCCAGAAGCCCCCGGCATCGGGATGAAACTCCCAGATCGTCTCCAGCCGCTCGCCGTGGCCGTCCTTGATGATCTTGTTCGACGCCAGCTTGCCGCTGGGACGGCCGTTCCGCTCGGCGTTCTTGTCGATGCGGGTACGATACTCGTCCAGGCTCTCAGGCGCCAGCGCCAGCTCGCAGGCCGCCACGCCCGGTCTTTCGAAGTCGCGCTGTGGAATGATTGCCACGAAGATCCGGTCCTCTTCTTCGTGCACGGCAATCGACCAGGCCTTGGGAATTCGCGCCTTGAGGCCGTACTTGGGGGCCTCGAACGGCGCCGTTGGCGGCAGATCAGGCGCCTGGTCCGCGACAGTCGACACCAGGAAGACGAGAAGTACTGTCACGATCGGACCTCCCCATTGTCACAACTCACGGATGTAGTCAGCCGCATAGGACCGGACGTGCTTGCCGTTCAAGACGTGAAAGATGCGCAGACGCTCGAGTAACGGAGCGCTGAACCTCTTGAGCGGCAGGTGGACGATCTTGCGGCCGAACCTCTTGGCCAGCCGCCGCCATGATGACGGGGGAATCCTCCGGCTGACCACCGCGACATGGCGATCCTTGCTGTGCAGAAACCCCGCGGCCAGCAGCCGCTCTTCCAGCGTGGCCGTGAAATCCAGCCGCTTGTCGGTCCAGACGTCCGGGATCGGCCGGGGGGAAAAATGAAGAGGGCGCCGCCGTACTCGGCCTGCGCAATCCCCGGGCCGACCATGTTCTTCATCGGATCGGTTGCGTAAAAGGCCAGCGTCGATTCCTCCAGGTGCTCGGCGTACCAGGTCGTCCGGCTAGTGTACACGGCCGGGTCGGCCGGCTCATCGAACAGGAAGATCACGACCTCGATCGACCCCCGGCTCGGTGGCACCACCTTCACGTACAGGTCGCCCTTATGCCAGTTGCGCAGGGTTTCCCGGATATCGATCCCGTCGCGCACGCTCGTGGTGAACTTCTCGGTGCGCGCCAGGTCCGCGCCGATCAGTGCCTTGGCCTGATCGCGCACATGGCGATGGAAGCTCTCGATCCGGTCGTCCTCCGGGGGGTGCGAACACATTCCGAACGGATCCCAGCGCTGCCGCCAGCGGGCCTGGTCTTGCTTGTCAGGCTGGGGCCGGAGCTCGCAGGTCCGCCACGAGATCGTCCGGCCGGGCAGCCGGCTCACCATCCTGCCCGTGCCCCACACCGGCAGCTCCGCACGGTCGATCCCCATCCGCGCCAGGCCGGGTTCCTCGAATGCCGGCTCTCCAGCGGAATCTCCAGGACTGGCCAAGGCATGCGCGTACGATCGCGCGATCCTGGCCACCGCCAGAGCGAAGTCGTCGCCCCCGGTCTGCTTGGCCGCGACGATCAAGGTGTAGAGGTCCGGCGTCAGGCGCCGGTCCAGCAGCGAGAGGTTACGGATGTAACGCAAATAGATCGACAGAAGCTGCGGCGTGATCCGCTCGGCCGTTCTTGGATGCTTCTCCTTCAGGACTTCCCGCGCCTCGAGAACCATCTCCTTGACGCCGTCAGCCGCCAGGTTGTCGTCGGAGAGCAGCTCGCGGCGGCCGCGCTCGTAAAGGCTCGTGATATACGGGAGCTCGCCCAGCACAAAGATCAATGTCCGCGGATCGACGCCGTACGTGACGATTGGCGCGAAGAAGGGTGCGGGCTCGGGAGGTGGCAGCGAGCGCCTGAAACGCGTCGCGAATCCACGGCCAGTCCAGGATCGAGCAGACAAACAGCGTCAAGCGATGGTGCGTCTCCAGCTCGCGCAGGCGATGCGCCATCCAGCGGATCCGGTCAGAGTTCTGACCCGCCTCAGGGGGCGGGACCGCAGGCAGTATGGCGGCAGCAAACCGGGACAGATTCACCCGCTTGAGTGCATACGGATCGGGGAACACGCTGGTGACCGGCACGAACCGCGGCGTTTCCATGTCGATGAATTCGCGCGCGATCCGCTCGCCCCGCGCCATCCGCAAGGCCGCGATCACTCCCTGGCACGGATCGATCGGCACAAAACTATAGCCGGGCTCTATTTCGGCGTCAGCATCTTCCGTTTCGGCGTCGACCTGTACAACGACCGAGATGGCTGGAAGCTGTTCGATCGCCTCCTCGACGTCTTCCTGAAACGAGGGCGGCAACGGCACGGCCACACAGTCGTACGGCCGCGATAGCAGCTCGTCGCGCACCTGGACCGCGAAATCCCCTGACCCGTGAATGATCGGCATGACCCGGATCCGCGGGCTGATCGCCAGGAAGTCATCGGCCGTCGCGCGGCTTGCGCTCACTCGGGTTCTCCGTGACAGTCCGTCATGACGTTCAGGCGGGTCGGGCGCGCCGTGCTTACGCGGCGGAAACGTGTTCCAACTGCCTGATGATTAGTGTAGCGTCGTATGCCCGTCAGGGCGACGGTTGTTTCCCGAAGCTTTTGGCCAGGTGAAAACGGTCATGGGCGTCTTGATGGCAGCGCTCCGCGGCTTGCTCCCACCGTTGAAGATCAAGCGGAAGCTCCTGACCTGGATGGCGGTGCTGGCCTTGTATGGTTGGTTCGTGATCTGGGCCGTGGACTACGAGCATTTGCCACATGTCGAATGGGGAGCCGAGTCGACCGTTTTGAACGGAGTCGTCCTCGGCTTCTTGATCGCCTTCCGGAACAACCAAGCGTATGACCGATGGTGGGAAGCCCGCAAGCTCTGGGGCCAGCTCATCAACGAGAATCGCAACCTGTGTCTCAAGGTGCGCACGCTGGCAGGGATCGATCCGGCCGATCGACAGCGGATCGGCGAGCTGCTGATCGCATTCGCCGCGGCACTCAAGGACCGCCTCCGCAGAGATGTCGCCGCTGCCCATCCGAGACCAGGAGCAGGGGCAGAACCAACGCCACCCCAGAATCACCAGCCAATCAGGCTGGCGGCCGCCATTTACGAAACCGCGCTGACGTGGCAGCACGACGGACGTGCCGACGGCTGGACGTTGCTCTGGCTCGATGAGCACTTGAAGAGCTTGATGAACATTTGCGGTGGGTGCGAGCGGATCCAGAATACTCCTTTGTCGTCCTCGTACCGGGCGCTGCTCCGCCACGGGATCGCACTCTACCTGGTGGTCGCACCGTTCTATTTGATCGAGGACATCGGCGCCTCCGCCTTTCCTTTATTCTTGGTGGCGGCTTACTTCTTGCTCGGCGTCGAGATGGTCGCCGAAGAAATCGAAGAACCCTTCGGCACGGGAGGTGACAACCTGCCCCTGGAGCGCTACTGCGCCACCGTCGAGGCATCGGTGCGAGAGATCCTGTCGCTTCAGTGAAGATTGGCGTCATACCGGCCCGCTCCGGCCCGTCTTTTTCGGTTGATTCGCCAAAAACTGGGCCTCGGTTTGCTCCCCTGATCGGTTTTGCCGATCACGGGCCGAGCTGTTTCCCGATGACGCCTACAGAAAAAGTGGGTCGATGGATCTTGGGAGCACGTTGCCTTTTGATCGGTTAGGTTTGCCCACGTGTTCCCATGAGTGGGCCGAGTCGGAGAGCCGTGTTCATGACGAACGAAGACGCCGCGATCGATCTGATCGATGGAGACGAGAATCGCGCCGGCCCGTCTTCCCAGGCAGAGCGCGGCCCGGGAACCGGATTCCGGCCATGCGGACGTCGCTCGAGGCCGAGCGGGTTGGCCTGCTGGCAACCTCAGCGCCACCGGTTGATGACGAGCGGCGGATGGAAGAATGGATCGCCAGCAATCTGGATCTCGACTTCGAGAGCCTGGCCCAGCCGGCGCCGCGGAGCATCTGGAATAAAATGATCGAGGGCCTGCCGGGCCTGAAACGGATGCCCAAGAAGGGGCCCCGCGAGCAGGCCGCCGTGCCCACCTTGGACTCCTGGGGGCGATTCCGGGTCGCCTACAAGCGCGGAATCACGCTGGTGCGGCTGCTCGACAAGTCCCTGGTCAAGGACGCGCAGCTCCGCGAACTGGCACGCGACCTCCTCGACTTGATCGCCGCCGGCAATCACCGGGTTGTACTCAATTTCCAGGCAACCGGGCGGTTGGCGAGCTGGCTGCCTTTTGTCGTGGAAGCGGCCCGGCGCCGGTGTGCGGCCGCTGACGGCGGAGCGCTCAAGATCTGCGGGCTGCCCCGCGAGCTGGCCCAGGTTTTTCCGATTTCCGGCGTCGGCGACCTGGTCACTCTGTACGACGACGAAGCTTCCGCCATCGACAGCCCCTGGCCCCAGGCATCCGGGCCGCGAGCCCTTCCCGTCGAGATCCTGGCCGCATTGACACTCGCCGCCGACATTCCCCCCCTCGCTGGCGGGTTATCGTCGGAGGCATCGGATGTCCACAAGCCGTCGGCGATCGGCTCGCATTCAGGGTTCAACGTCCCGGACCTGCCTCCGCTCCATAAGACCGAATATGAGGTCTGGCTGCGCGTGCAGGTGGGCGCAGCCAAAGGTCGCACCGTCGGCATCGTCGGCCCGAAGTTCTTGATCGGCCGCGATCGGAGCTGCCACCTCCGTCTCGGCTCGGCTATGGTGAGCAAGCGCCATGCCGCGATCGAGCTCCGCGACCGCCGGGTCTTTGTCAGCGACCTGGGCAGCACCAATGGCACGATCGTCAACGGGCGGACGCTCCGGAGCAGCGAATTTGAGGTCCGCGATGGCGATCGAATCCAGATCGGACCGGTCATCGCCACCCTGGTCGCCCGGCCCGATCCTCCCCAGGGAGGTAAAGTCGACGAGATAATCGCTGGCTGGATGCAGGGGGACGGACAGGCCACTCGCCCCTACCACGGTGAAACGCAGCCGACCGTCTCCATTCCCACGAGCGCCGGTCCCGATCCCGACGAGCCCGACGAGCGAATCAAGCATGAGGTCATCCAGGACGTTCTGGTCATCACGCCCGACGTCACGGAGCTCGACGAACCCGAAGTCATCGAGCTGCTCCGATCGCACTTTCACGCCCTCTACGAACAACCGTTGCCGCGGCAGGTTGTCCTGAACCTCGAATACGTCCGGCACCTCACGGCGCAGGCCATCGGCGTGATCCTGGCTCACCACCTCAGGCTCGATCGGGCCTCCGGCGGCCTGCGAATCTGCCAGGCCCCTGCCCGGGTCATGGCGATCCTGCATCAAGTCCGCCTCACCATCATGGTGGAATGCCATCCCACGCTCGATGAGGCCGTCCTGGCCGCATGGCCTTCGCCAGGCAAGAAGCCACCGATTCTCTAGTGACCCGTCAATCTTCAATTCGGGGGTTGTTGGGCGCAGGTCTCCAGACCCCGCCCAGAGCGCAACCGAAGGTCTCCAGTGCCCCGACCCCCCAATCGAAGATTGAGGAAACACGAGGCAATCATGTCACGACGCGCACGAACGAAGGTCGTGCGCCTGCGCATGTGTGAGACCGGAGGGCCTGCTGGGATGAACGGCCGGTCCATGGTACGATCTACGGGTTATCCATGGGAGGCTCTAGCGATTACTTGCCAGACTCGGTACGACTCGTTTTGGATCACGTAGGTACGGACATAGTTTCGATCATGGCCGTTCGTGTGACAACGAAACCCGCGCCGACCACGCTCGTCGAAGGTCAGCGACTCGATCAGCCGACGTTTCACGCGCTCTACGAGTCGATGCCGCCGGGCACTAGGGCCGAACTGATCGATGGAGTCGTCTATCTGCCCAGCCCTGTCGGCCGTGAACACGGGGTGACGCAAGTCCCTGTGATCGTCTGGCTGGATAACTACGCCGAGCAGACTCCTGGGCTGGAGGTCGCGGATAGCGCCACGACGATCCTGGGCCGAAAGAGCGAGCCGCAGCCGGATGCGCTGCTGCGGATTCTTCCGGAGTACGGCGGTCAAAGCCGTGTCCATCGCGGCTATATCTCCGGTGCGCCGGAGCTTGTCGTCGAAGTGTCCAAGGCCACCCGCTACGTGGACCTGGGACCGAAGCGCAATGACTATCAGCGGGCCGGGGTGCGCGAATATGTCGTGCGAGCAGTCGACCCGGACGAAATCTACTGGTTCGCACGCGAAAAAGGCCGGATGTCGCAGCGATCGATCGAACCGGACGGATTCTACCGCTCGGTCACCTTTCCAGGACTGTGGCTGGACCCCATCGCCCTCCTGAATGGCGATCGGAAGCGCCTTCGCGCCGTCGTCAACGAGGGCTGCGCAACACCCGAACATGCCGCATTCGTCGCAAAGCTGGCCGCTGCCCGTTCTTGATCGTGACCACGAGTGAACGCCGATATCCTAGCCTCGAATCTGTCCGAAGCGCCTGGACGCTTTACCGACCAGACGGTATAGTCCCCGCGCCAATCGACGGTTCGACGGTGTTGAGGGGTAGAACAGGATGACTGGCGAAGATCGATCGAGCACGGACGCGTCGATTGCGGCGGTCCAGTTACCGGCGTCGAGTCGCGAAAAGATTCTGGATGCAGCGGTGCAGGTAGCCATCCGCGATGGCATTCTCGCGATGACCCTTGACGCGGTGGCCAAGGAGGCCGGCGTCAGCAAGGGCGGCCTCATCTATCACTTCCGGAGCAAGGATGACCTGATCACCGCGATGCTCGGGCACTTCCGGGCCAGGACCCAGCGCACGATCGAGGCCCGCGCGGCCGCCGATCCCAACCCGCGCGGCCGCTGGTTTCGCGCGATTGTTCGAACGATCTGGCGGCCCCGCCAGGTTGGTGAAGCGGGCATGGTCGCATCCCCGGACATGGGCCGTTTCTTCACGGCGATGCTGGCGGCGTCGGCGAATAATCCCCATCTGCTCCACCCGGTGCGGGAGAATTCGTGCCAGATGAGAGAGCGGCTGATCGCCGAAGGGCCCAATGGGTTGCGGCAGGTCGCCCTCTCGGCCGCGATTCACGGCCTGCTCCTCTGGCAAAACCTGGGCATCCTGTTGCCCGACGATCCCCTCTATGAGCCGATCCTCGACGAGCTGCTCACCCTGGCTGAAGGACCCGACCCGTCCATTTCCAAGGAGTGAAGCTGTGATGGCGACCGACACGGTCACCGAGAAAGCGTCGCCGCGCCTCGCCCCAGCGCGTCGGCCGAAACGCAGGCGGGGGCTGTTGTGGTTCGGCTCCGCGGGTCTCGTTGCGGCGTCGGCTGGCCTATGGGTGGCGTTCGGAGGACCGGCTCCGGATACCTCGTCCAAGCCCCTCCCAGCCCCTCGCGCGCTCTCGATCGGCGTCAGCGCTCTCGGACGTCTGGCACCCGAGGGCGAAGTGATCGCGGTGGCGCCGGGAAGTGCAGCAGACGGAGGGCGAGTGGATCGTCTTCTGGTCGCGGTGGGAGACAAGGTCGCGGCCGGGCAGGTTGTCGCAGTCCTGGATACCTTCGCCCGCCGAGTCGCCTCCGTGCTTCAGGCACAGGCGCAGGTCGAGGTCGCCAGGGCCAAGCTGGCCCAGGCCCAGGCCGGCCCCAAGCCCGAGGATGTCCAGGCCCAGGAGGCCTTGATCGACCGCTCCCTGGCCGAGTTCCGCGCGGCCGAACGGGACCTCAGCCGGATCGCGTCGCTCGTCAAGCGGTCGGCCGGCTCGGCGCAGGAATTCGACGACCAGACGCTGAAGTATGAACAGGCCCGGGAGTCGCTCCGGCAATCGAGGGCTCAGCTCGCCGCGATCAAGGCCATTCGCGCGGTCGATGTGAACGTCGCCGCCGCCGAGCTGTCCCAGGCCGGAGCCGCGCTGGCGGTGGCCCAGGCCGACCGAGCTGCCACAGAGGTTCGCTCGCCGATCTCTGGACGGGTTTTGCGCATCCACGTGCGGCCTGGTGAACACGTCGGCGACCAGGGTATCGTCGAAGTGGGAAACATCGACGTGATGCATGCCGTTGCCGAGGTGTACGAGAAAGACGTCAACGAGGTGCTGGTCGGCCAGCAGGCCCGGGTACGCGTGCCCTCGCTGGACGCGGATCTAGCCGGCCAGGTCGTCCACAAAGACCTGGTCGTCGGCCGCAAGGTCGTCTTCAACAACGACCCGGTCGCCGACACCGACGCCCGCGTCGTCGAGGTCCGCATCCGCCTCGACCCGGAGGCCAGCGCCAGGGTTGCCGGGCTCTCCAACGCCCGCGCCGAGGTCATCATCAACGTGAAGGGGGCGGCCACACGATGACCGCTTTCCGAAATCTGCCCGTCGCCTGGCTCCAGCTCAGCCATGGACGGACAAAGCTCCTGGCTGCCGTGATCGGGATCGTCTTCGCCGACTTGCTCATGTGGATGCAGCTCGGGTTCCTGGGCGCAGCCATCGAGAGCGCAACGAGTCTCTACGGAAAACTGAGCGGTGAGCTGGTGGTTCTCAACCCACTGTCGCACGAAATCAACACCATGGAGCCTTTCTCTCGCCGGCTCTTGTCGCGGGCCGGCGGGCACCCCGAAGTGGCTTCGGTCGCACCACTCTACACGGGAATGGTCCGGTGGAAAGACCCATCCACGGGAGACAGGCGGCCGCTCTTTGCCTATGGCATCGTCCCCTACGCCCCGGCGCTGACCGCCCCCGGCGTGCGGGAATGGGAAACCGGGCTGCACGCTTCCGATACGTGTCTCTTTGACCTGTGCGCGCGGCCCGAGTTTCGCGAGGTCGCCGCCAGGATCGCGGGCGGCGAGCCGATCTCGGCGGAAGTGAACGGCAGGCGGTTCTGGGTCGTCGGCAGCACGGCCATCGGGGCGAGCTTCGCCGTCGACGGCAACCTCGTCACGAGCGACGCCAACTTCCTGCGCCTCTTCCCCGGAAGGCTCGCCGGAGCAATCGACGTCGGGGTCGTCCGGCTCGTCAAAGGGGCCAACTCCCAGCAAGTCAAGGCCGAGTTGCAGAAGCTCTACGGCGCCGACGTGCTCGTCTTGACGATTGCCGAGTTCGCCGACCGCGCCACCGACTTCATCCTCCGCTCCCGGCCGATCAATTTCATCTTCGGCATGGGCGCATTCGTTGGCTTCCTGGTGGGGTTTGCGATCGTCTACCAGGTGCTCTTCACCGACGTCAGCAACCACTTGCCCCAGTACGCCACCTTGAAGGCCATCGGCTACTCCGACGGCTACCTGCGCGGGGTCGTGCTCCAGGAGTCGCTCATCCTGTCGGTGCTGGGCTACATTCCGGGGGCAGCTCTTGCCTGGGGACTGTACGCACTCACGGTCAAAGCGACCAATCTGCCGATGAGCATGACGTTCGCTCGCGGAGCTTTGATCTTCGGGCTGACGGTCGCCATGTGCAGCCTGTCCGGACTGCTGGCGATGCGCAAGATCCGCCAGGCCGACCCGGCGGACGTGTTCTAAAGCGGAGGATCGGTCGATGGCACCCCACCTGAAGCAGTGGCTGGCGACGGCGCCCGCGTCAGAACCGGTGGCCGGCGACGAGCCGGCCGTCGCGATCCGCGGGCTCGACTTCTCGTACGAGGAGGCCGGCCGGCGCACCCAGGTGCTCTTCGACATCGACCTGCAAATCTGGCCGGGAGAAATCGTGCTCCTGACCGGCCCCTCCGGCTGCGGCAAGACGACGCTCTTGACGTTGATCGGCGGCCTGCGCACGCCTCAAACCGGCGAGCTGACCGTCCTGGGACATGAGCTTCATGCGTGCGAACAGCACGAGCTGGTCGAAGTTCGGCGTCACATCGGCTTCATCTTCCAGTTGCACAATCTGCTCGACTTCCTGACTGCCCGGGAGAACGTCCAGATGGCTCTGCAACTGCACCGAGAGCTGACGCGCCCAACCATGGAAGACACTGCCGCGCGGATGCTCGAGCTGGTCGGCCTGGCACCGTGGCAAGAATCTTATCCAGCGCAGTTGTCCGGCGGCCAGAAGCAGCGGGTGTCGATCGCCCGCGCCCTGGCAAGCCGCCCGCGCCTGATCCTGGCAGACGAGCCCACCTCGGCGCTGGACGGCCAGACCGGCCGGGAGATTGTCGAATTGCTCATGAAGCTGGCCCGGGAGCAGGGCTGCCCGATCCTCATGGTGACCCACGATACGCGCATCGCCGACGTGGCCGACCGGGTCATCGAAATGGAAGATGGGCGGATCGTGGTACGATAATCTGCATGACATCGCTCAGCGCCGAGAGCGCTCTTGGGGCCGATCCAACCCCAGCGTCCTGGACGCAAATCAAAGAGATCACCACCATGACGGCGACAATCGACTGAGCAGTATCCACTGCCACGAACCACTGACGCCACTTGCTCTCGACCCTGCCAATTCTCGATTTGCCATCGCGCAGGAAGATGGCATTCATGTGATTTCGCTGCCAGGCACAACCCTCTTGCGACAATTGTCCTAGGCGCGTATCATCGCAGAGAGTCGTCGCGCATCACTTCGAGCCCTTCACGGGCCCGCGCACGACGGTTCCCGATCGGGCATTGAGATCGAGCGTTCGCTCTCTTCCGTCATCACATCATCGCCTTGTCCGAACCGAGGGAGGGTGCACCATGCCAGACCACCAGCTTGAGTCGGAATCGGCGGGGGAATCACAGAACGAGCCGCAGCCGCCCACGTCGCCTGAGCCCCGGCAACCGTCGCCCGGCGACGGGCTGGTCCGGCCGGCCCGAGGGTTCGTCCGGTTCCTTTATTCCAGCAATCCGTTCTATATCTTGAGCGCCGACCTCGTGTTCGTCGGCCTCAAGATTTCGTTCGGCTCACAAGGGCCCGCTTCCCAGACCTGGGCTCTGCTCTTCGGCCTGGGGGGCTACACGCTCTTGATGGCCGCCACCGCGTGCTTCTTGATCCGTGCCGGCAAGCTCTGGGACGACCTGCGCAGCTTGCTGATCCTGATCGTGATGATGTTCATGACGATGGCCATGAGCACTGACGACACGCTGGCGGTCAACCCCGCCAAGGGCACGCTCGGCTGCCTGGGGGGCTTGCTGTTCGCGGTGGTTGTCACCGAATCCGTCCTCCGCACGATCGGCCTGCGCCTGCCCGGCTGGTACCGCGCGGCTTACTACCTGATCCTCGCTCTGATATTTCTCTATCCGATCCTGCTCATCCGGCTGGCCAGCGAGCCGGAAAGCCCACTTCTGCAATGGGCGCTCTTCGGTTTCCCTGTCCTGTCCGGACTGGTCTTGACCGCCCTCGTTCCAGCCGCGTGGGGCGGTCCGATCTATGTCGTCGCGAACGGCAGCCCGTGGCGCTGGCCGCTTTTTCCCTGGTCGCTGTTTTTGATCATGGCCGGCGGCCTGGCAGTCCGGTCTTCTTCGCTCTGCGTTTCGTTCCACTACGTCGGGGGCAGCCGCACCATCTTCGGGCCTTATTTTCTGGTGCCGATCGGGCTGGCAGTGAGCCTCATCTGGCTCGAGATCGGCATCGCGAGCGGGCGCCGCGGCGTGATGTTCCTGGCGTCCGCGCTGCCGCTCTTGCTCGCCGGCACGTGCCTCTATGGGCATCGGTTCGAGCCCGTTTACCAGTATTTTCTCCACACATTCATGCGCACGCTGGGAGGCTCGCCCGCGTTTCTCACACTGATCGCGGCCGCCGTGTTCTATTTGTATGCCGCGGTTCGGAAGGTTCCTCTGGCATGCGAGTTCTTGTGCGTGGCTCTCATCGGGCTTGGCATGGTCGGCCCGCACACCGTCATCGCTTATGATCTCGATCAATCGAGGCCCGTTCCAGTGCTGGCGGCTGGCCTCTTGCTGGGATCGATTGCCTGGCGCCGCCACTCCGCATTTCGCGCCGCAACCGCGGCCTGCCTGCTGGTGTTGAGCGGCACCGATCTTTGTGCGCAGGTCTGGCCCGCGGCGCCGCTCGCGTCGATCGCCATCCACCTCACGATGGCGGCGCTGCTCGTTCTCGGAGCCGGTTTTGACAACTGGCTGCGCGACCTGGCGCAAGTGATCTGCCCGATGGTGCTCGCGGCGCTCGGGGTCGGCGCCGTCTTTCGATTGCCGATGATCGAGCCGTTCGTTCCCATGTCGATCATCTCCTGGTACCCGCTGTTGGCCATCGTCATTGCGGCAACTTACGGCGTCTCCATGCGGCAGATGCTCTTCACGGCGAGCGCGGTCTTCACACTCGCATCCTGGGTGCTTGATTCCGGGCTGCACGGCTACCAGCAGCTTCGCAGGCTCTTTTTGGGCCTTGACGAGATCTTGGCGGGCATCCTCTTCTTCATCGTTGCCCTGGCGATCAGCCTCCGGAAAGCCGGATTGGTTCCTCCAATCGAGATCGGACCTCTGATCCGCCGGATCCGCGTCACCGTCCCGGAGGTCGGCCCGGATTCGTACTGGGAGGCCGATGATGTGGGAGGCGACGAGCCCAGCTTCCTCGACACCCAGGATGGCGCCCGACCGGCCGAGGACATCAGGCGATCAAGTCCTTGACAACCGTCCCGTGAACGTCGGTCAGGCGAAAGTCTCTGCCGGCGTATCGATAGGTAAAGTGCTCATGATCGAATCCCAGGAGATACAAGATTGTCGCGTGCAGGTCGTGGACGTGGACTTTTTTCTCGACCGCCTGGAACCCGAGGTCGTCGGTGGCGCCATGGACGTAGCCTCCCTTGACGCCGCCGCCGGCCATCCACATCGTGAAGCCGTAGTGGTTATGGTCGCGGCCGTTCATCTTGCCCTGGTTTGATCCGGGAGTGGGTAGCTCGACGGTGGGTGTGCGGCCGAACTCGCCACCCCAGATCACCAGGGTGTCTTCCAGCATTCCGCGCGCTTTCAGATCCATGAGGAACGCGGCGATCGGCCGGTCGCACTGGCGGGCCAGCTCGCGATGGCCCGTGGCGAGGTCGTCGTGATGGTCCCAGGGCTGGCCGTCCCCGTGCCAGAGCTGGACAAACCGGACGCCGCGCTCCAGGAGCCGCCGCGTCGCCAGAAGTTGGCGAGCGTGCACGCCCGGCCCGTACAGCCGGCGCACCGCCTCGGGCTCCTGGGTCACATCGAATGCGTCGGCCGCCTCCGACTGCATCCGGAATGCCAGCTCGAACGACTGGATCCGTGCCTCCAGTTCCTGTTCGCCCGGCCGGCGATCGAGGTGCCGCCGGTTGAGCTCAGCCAGGAGGTCAAGCTGGGCACGCTGCTCCTCCGGGCCCATCGCGCGGTTCCGGATGTGCGCGATCAGCTTTTCGATCTCGGTGTGCTTGCTGTCGATGTACGTTCCCTGGTAGATCCCGGGCAGAAATGCCGATTGCCAGTTCTGCGACTCGGCGATCGGAAATCCGCCGGGGCACATGACAACGAACCCCGGAAGATTCTGGTTCTCGGTCCCCAGGCCATAGAGTACCCACGAGCCGACGCACGGCCGCGCCTGCCGCGCTTCGCCGCAGTTCATCAGCATCAGCGACGGTTCATGGTTGGGAACATCGGCATGCATCGAGCGGATCACGCAGATGTCGTCGATCATGCCGGCCGTATGGGCAAAAAGATCGCTGACCTCGATCCCGCTCTGGCCATACCGGCGAAAGCCGAAGGGAGACGCCATGGCAGCCCCCGTCTTCCGCTCGGTCGGCAGGTTGGACGGCACCGGCTTGCCGTTATTGCGATCGAGAACCGGCTTGGGGTCGAACGTGTCGACGTGCGACGGCCCGCCATTCATGAACAGGTGCACGACGCGCTTGGCCCTCGCGCGGAGCGGCGGCTGCTTGGGAAGGAGCGGATTCGCCCCGATCTTGGACGAACCCGAGAGCGCGGTTCTGGCCGCGCCGTCCGCTGCGCGGGCCGCCGGCCCCAACAGGCCAGCCTCGGTCATCAGGCCGCCAAGAGCCAGTGCGCCCATGCCCATGCCCGAGCGGCCCAAGAGCTCGCGCCGGGTCATCACAAGGTCGTGGATCTTCACCCGATGATCAGACATAACTCTCCTTCTTCAGAACGACCGGCCAGCCGGCCGGCCTCACGATCTGATTTAATCCACAAACATGAATTCGTTCGTGAGAAGCAGGACCTGGCCCAACTGTTCCCAGCGCGACAGCGGGGGCTCGCCGTCTCCGCCACGGCGAGACAGCCTCCACGCCGGCGCGATCCCCTTGGCCGGCCCGGTCTCGTGCCGGATGAAGTGGATGGCCAGGGCCAGCTCGTCGGCATCGGGCCCTCGGCCCAGGACCAGGCGATACAGGCGGCGCACGGTCTCGGCGGGATACTCGGCCGAGCCGCCTAGGGCGGCTGTCGAGTCTCCTGTTGGGGCCACCCCGGCCGTCGCAGCGAGCCGCCTGGCCTGCTCGTGCAAGAACGGGCTGTTCATCAGGAATAACGCTTGTTGCGGCACCGTCGTCACGAACCGGCGAGGGCTGGTGGCGTCTGGCACGGCAAAGTCAAACGTCCGGTACGTTCCGTCCAGGTTCTGGCGGTCGATCAGGCCGTAGATGGTGCGCCGGGTGGAAAATGCCGGGTCAGTCAGCGCCGACGAAGGTCCGCCCAGCCCCGGACCGAGTGCTCCCGAAACGGCCAGAACCGAGTCGCGCATCGCCTCGAAATCGAGTCGCTGGCGATTGAACCGCCAGAGCAGCCGGTTCTCCGGGTCGCGTGCGAGCGCGTCCCTTCGGGGGGCACTTGCCTCTTGATAGGTGCTGGAAAGCATGATGCGCCGGTGCAGCGCCTTGATCGACCAGCCCGAGCTCATGAACGCAAAAGCCAGGTCGTCGAGCAAATCGGGATGAGTCGGCGGGTCGCTGCGCACGCCGAAATCGCTGGGAGTCGTGACCAGGCCCTTGCCGAAATGCCACTGCCAGACCCGGTTGACCAGCACGCGGGCCGTCAGCGGATTGCGGCTGTCGGCGATCGCCTGGGCGAGCTCGAGCCGGCCACTCCCCGACTTGAATGGAGCGGCGTGTGGGCCCGGCCAGCACTTTGAGGAACCGCCGCGGGACCGCCTGGCCTTGCCGGCCGGGATTGCCGCGAACGAAGACGTGCGGGTCAACGGGCTTGGGAGCATCCTTCAGCACCATCGCCCGCGCCGGAGCCGCCGGATGCGTCGCATTGAGCTGCTGAATGGCTCCATTCAACTTCGCAAGCCGGTTGCCCTGCGTCTGATCCAGGAACAGCCGCGACTGATCCGCTGAAACCGCAAGCACGCCGCCCGCGTCGAACAGTGCCCGCCGCAACGACTCCCACTCGGGCTCGGCCAGGCTCCCGGTCGCCGCGGGCGATTTCGCCCTTCGTTCCTTCAACCGCGTTTCCAGCCCTGCAAAAAGCGACGCGTACCGGTCAGCGACGTCGCTCATCTTCGACGGCGGGCTTCCCAGGACGGTCTTGACCACGAGCGGATGCACCCGCGCGGCTTTCGAGTCTTTCGGCTCGACAAGCGCACGTTGCAAGTCGGCCGCCTTGGCCGCAAACTGATCGCGCGATAACGCTGCATATGCGTGCCAGGGTTTGAGAACGGGGTCCGAAGCCGCGTCCGGTGAGGAAACGCGGCGCCTCCACAGGCTCATCACGCCGCGCAGCCGCCGTGCGTTCAAGCCGTCGGCACGGGCTCGTTCCTCCAGCCCGCGGCTACGGGCCTCGAACTTCAGGGTCTCCGCGGCCTTCCAGTACGCGGCCAGCCGGGACTGGACGTCGACCATGAAATCATTCCGGCGGGCCGCCAGGTAGTCGTCGCGCGCCTTGGTCGCTGCCGCCAGCTTACGTTTGTAATCGGCCGATTGGGCGTCTGTGCCGCGCTCTTCGAGAAGCGGCAAGTCGTCCGGCTCGACCGAGCTGGCGAATACGCCGTAAAGCGAATAATAGTCCTCTGTCGGGATCGGGTCGAACTTGTGGTCGTGGCAGCGGGCACACGTGACCGTCAGGCCCAGAAACCCGCGACAGACGACGTCGATCCGGTCGTCGATGATCTCGTTTTGATCGAGCAGAAACCGGCGTCCCACTGTCAGGAAGCCCATCGCGGCCAGCGGCCGCCGGTCGTCGCCCTTGGCGATCTGGTCGGCCGCCACCTGCTCCCGGACGAATTGATCGAAGGGCAAGTCGGAGTTGAAAGCCGAAATGACGTAATCGCGATACGTATAGGCGTACGGATAGCGCCGATCCTGGGTGAAGACATAGCCCTTGGTGTCAGCATACCGCGCGACGTCCAGCCAGTGCCGGCCCCACCGTTCGCCATACCGCGGCGACGCCAGCAGCCGGTCGACCAGCCGCTCGAACGAGTCAGCCGACGAGTCGGCCACGAACTGGTCGACCTCCTCGGGGGTCGGCGGAATGCCCCAGAGGTCGATCGTTGCCCGGCGGATCAGCGTCTGCTTCTCTGCTCTCGGGGATGGCGTGATTCCCGTCGCCTCGAGCCGGGCCAGGACGAAAGCGTCGACCGGCGTGCGGATCCAGGCCCGGTTCTTGGCAAGCGGAGGAGTTACCTTGCGCACCGGCTGGAACGCCCAGTGCGTGACCGGTTCACCTGCGGCCGGAGCCGCCAGTCCGACCGAATTGCCTTGGCCATTTTTGTCCGCCGGCCACGGCACTCCCAGAGTGACCCACTGACGCAGGATCGCCACGGCCGGATCCGAAAGCTTGCCGGACGGAGGCATCTTCAGGTCTTCGTGGGTGTGCGAGACCGCCTGCACCAGCAGGCTCTCCGCCGGTTTGCCGGCAACGACGGCGGGCCCATTTTCCCCGCCCTTGAGCACCGCCTCCCGGCTGTCCAGTCTCAACCCCGACGATTGCTTCTTGGGACCATGGCATTTGAGGCAACTGTCCACCAGGATCGGCCGCACCCGCGACTCGAAAAACTCGATCGACTCCGGTGGAAACGCTCCCCCAGCAGAACGACCGGGCCCCTCCTCACTCGCAACGAGCCGCCCAGCCAGCACCGGGACAAGCGTTGCCAGCCCGAAAATCATCCCCCAGGCCGCTTGACCTGCTGGCCCAGCGCGCCGCCGCGCTTGGTCACATCGATTTCGATCGAACTGCAAGCAAGCCATGGGTTAAGGAAACCAATGGGACAGCGGGGGCGGGGTGGATTCTCGGCCGCTCAGGCACGCGAACAGGCGGGTCGGGAGGCCGTCGCGCGGAAACGACGAGGCTGCGTCAAAAACCGCGCAGGCGACTGCTCAATTATGGCGGGACGCTACCATCCTGGCAACCCCCAGCCCCATCCGACAGCCACCACAATCGTTCCGATCGGGACGCCCCCATGAACCAAACCAAACGGATCGTCCGGCGTCCGTGGTTCCCCTTCGACCATCCCATCTTCCCAGAACCCTCACGCAAAATCCGCGCAAGTCGGCATTGACCCCCAGTTGTCCAGCTTTACAATGTGGACTGACCGGTCAGTCCATTCCCGCCTTGGGGGGTGCATGAGCGAATTGACGGCACGAAGATCGAGAACGACAACGGACGAGGCGGTTTGCGCTCGCCGGGAAGAGATCCTGGAAACCGCCACGGAGTTGTTCGCGGAGCACGGCTTCTCGGACGCGGTCACTCAGGCGCTCGCCGAGCGGTTGCAGGTGGGAAAGGGGACGATCTACCGGCACTTTCCCAGCAAGCGCGACCTGTTTCTGGCGGCGGCGGACCGCGTGATGAAGAAGATGCAGGAACGCGTCGAGGCGAACATCGCCGGCATCACCGACGGGCTGGAACGGATCACGCATGCCATTGTCGCGTTTCTGGCATTTTTTGCCGAACATCCCGCTTATGTCGAGCTGTTGATTCAGGAGCGGGCCCACTTCAAGGACCGCAAACGGCCGACCTACTTCGAGCATCGCGACGTCAATGTCGAACGCTGGCGCCAGGTCTATCGCGAACTCATCGCCGCCGGACGTGTCCGAGACATGCCCGTCGATCAGATCACAACGGTGGTCAGCAACCTGCTCTACGGGATCATGGTCACCAATTTCTTCAACGGCCAGCCCAAACCCTCCGACGTGCAGGCCAGAGAAATCTTGAATGTCGTCTTCTTCGGAATCTTGACCGACTCAGAAAAACACCGCCGCGGCGCAGAAGCGAAGGGCTCCGCGGAATGCCTACCCGGGGCGCAGGCTTGATCGCCTCGCTCTTTACAGAGAGGTTCGTGCACTCATGAATCGGCAGCCGTCGATCGTCATGCTGGCGGGCTTGTTGGCAAGTGCGACCGCGACGGGGTGTCAGCACGCGGCTTCGGCCCCCGTGAAGGGGCCCCCGATCGTCACTTACGACCTGCCGATCACCCGCACCATCACGGATTACGAGGAATTCCCGGGCCAGACCAGGGCCATCTACGATATCGACGTCCGCGCGGGTCTCGGGGTACATGACCGAGGTCTGCTTCAATGACGGTGACCTCGTGAAGAAGGACCAGGTTCTCTTTGTCATCGATCCGCGCCAGTACAAGGCCGAGCTTGATCGCGCCAAGGGCAACGTTCAGCAGATCGAGGCCCACCTCTGGCGCGTCGAGAAGGAGTATCACCGAGCCAAGGGCCTGCTGGCGCGCGCATCCATCAGCCAGGAAGAATGCGATCGCTACGAGGCCGACTGGAAGGAAACCGACGCCAATCTGAAGCTCGCCAAGGGCAACCGCGATCTTGCCCAGCTCAACTTTGATTGGTGCGAGGTCAAGGCCAGCATCTCGGGCCTCTGCAGCCGCCGCATGGTCGACCCGGGAAACCTGGTCAAGGCCGACGACACGATCCTCACCTCGATCGTGAGCCTCGACCCCATCTACGTCTACTTCGACGTGCACGAGCAGGCGATGCTCAAGATCCGCAGGCTGATGGATCAGGGAAAAATCAAGGCAAAATCCCTCCGCGAGGTGCCCGTCAAGATCAGCCTGTCTGATGAAGCCGAGGAGAGCTTCGCCCACCAGGGGATGGTCGACTTCACCGACAACCACGTCGACATCAACACCGGCACGCTTCAGTTCCGCGCCAAGCTGCCGAATCCGGACCACTTCATCACCTCGGGTCTGTTTGTGCGAGTGCGGTTGCCGATCGGCGACGCTCACCCCGCGATCATGATTCGCGAAAAAGCCCGTGTCACCGACCAGGGGATCAACCGGGTCTGGGTGGTCAGGCGGGCCACCGATAAAGACGGCCAGCCGCTTTCCACCAAGGACCCCAAGAACCCGACGGCCCTCTACAGGCCGTTTCCCATCAACGTCGGAGACCTTGGCGTTCTCGTCGACGGCTACCGTGAGATCGCACAGGGGATCAAGGCCGATGACTGGGTGGTCGTGAGCGGAATGCAGCGACTTCACGAGGGAGATCCCGTGCTCGTCGAGCAATACCGCGACGAGACGAAAGCCGAATCGGAACCGGTTCCCACCGAGTCTCCCGACAACCACAAGGAGCAGGCTGCCCGGCCCGCCCACGCGAACTAACCCAGTCGATCTTGATTGCTCGAACTCCCCCTACGCGAGCAGCCATCGTGTTTTCTCGCTTCTTCATCGACCGTCCGATCTTCGCCACCGTGCTCTCGATCGCGATCACACTGGCCGGGGCCATCTCGCTCTGGGCACTGCCGATCGCGATGTATCCGCCGATTGCACCGCCGACGGTTAACGTGACCTGCCAGTATCCCGGGGCCAGCGCCCAGGTCGTTTCCGAAACCGTCGCTGCCCCGATCGAACAGCAGGTCAACGGCGTCGAGAACATGATGTACATGTCGTCGCAGTGCACCAACGACGGCAGCTATACCCTCACCGTCACCTTCCGGCACGACGTCGATCTCAACCTCGCCCAGGTGCTGGTTCAGAACCGGGTCGCCCTGGCCGAGCCCCTTCTTCCCGACGTCATCAAGGCGACAGGGGTGACGACCAAGAAGAAAGCTCCTGACATCCTGCTGGCGATCGCGATCTATTCGCCCGACGGCCGCTACGATCAGCTCTACCTCTCCAACTACGCACTGATTCACTTGAGGGATGTGCTGTCGCGGGTCCGCGGCGTCAGCGACGTCACGATGTTCGGCCAGCGCGATTACAGCATGCGGATCTGGCTCGATCCCGATAAGCTGGCCGTCCGCAACATGACCGCCGGCGACGTGGTCAATGCCTTGCGCGAGCAGAATCTCCAGGTGGCCGCCGGCCAGATCGGTCAATCCCCGATCAGGGACGGCCAGGAGACACAGGTCACCCTGAGCACTCTGGGCCGCCTCACACTTCCGAAACAATTCGAGAACGTCATCGTCAAGACCACCCCCGCCGGCCAGGTCGTCCGCGTCCGGGACGTCGGCAGGGTCGCATTGGGCGCCAAGAACGAAGATACCAGCAGCCGGGTCGATGGCCGCGCCGTCGCCAACATGGCCGTCTTCCAGCTTCCCGACGCCAATGCCCTGGCCACCGCCGACCTGATCAAGGCCAAGATTGAAGAGCTCAAGCAAGACTTCCCGCCGGGCGTCGACTACATGATCCGGTACGACACCACCCCCTTCATCCGCGAATCGATCCAGGAGGTCTTCAAGACCCTGCTGGATTCGGTGGTCCTGGTTGCGCTCGTCGTTCTCGTTTTCCTGCAAAACTGGCGGTCGGCCATCATCCCGTTGATTGCCGTGCCCGTGGGAATCGTCGGCACGTTCTCCGTGATGCTCGCGCTCGGCTTCTCGCTCAATAACCTGACGCTGTTCGGGCTTGTGCTTGCCATCGGCATCGTCGTCGACGACGCCATCGTCGTCGTCGAGTCGGTCGAGCATCACATCGAGCGCGGCCTGAGGCCGCGGGATGCCACCATCAAGGCCATGAGCGAGGTCTCGGCACCCGTGATCGCCGTGGGTCTGGTCCTGAGCTCGGTCTTCATTCCCTGCGCATTCATCTCGGGGATCACCGGCCAGTTCTTCCGGCAGTTCGCGCTCACCATCGCCTCCTCGACCATCATCTCAACCTTCAACTCGCTGACCCTGAGTCCGGCGCTCGCTGCCATGCTCCTCAAGCCGCGCAAGAAGAAGGTCTACGAAACTTTGCCCTGGCCGGCATTCGTGCTCCTGGGCTTCTGGTTCGGCTACTCGCGGCTCGGGCCTCATCTGTTCGAGCCCGGCGCAGGCACCATGCTCGCCAGGCTCTCCTTCGCCGGCCCTCTCTTGAGCGAGCTGGCCCGCGTCCTGGGCTGTGAGCCGGCGATTGCAGCGAATCTCGCGGGAGGGCTCTTGGGAGGGCTCTTGGCGCTCGGCTTCAGTTGGCCGATCAACCGCGTCCTGGGCGTCGGCTTCCACCTGTTCAATCGCGGGTTTCAGGCCACCGCCAACGGCTACGCTCGCTTCGTCGGCGGGATGTTGAGGGTCTGCGTCCTGGTGCTCTGCCTCTATGGAGGAATCCTGGGACTGACGTACTGGGGTTTCCTGAATACCCCCCGCGGGTTCATCCCTTCACAAGACATGGGATACCTGCTGGTCAACGTCCAGCTCCCCGACGCATCGTCGCTGGAGCGGACCCAGGAGGTCATCCAGACGATCGAGAAAGTGGCCCACCAAACCAAGGGCATCAACGCGACCGTGGGTATCGCCGGCCAGTCGCTCCTGATGAACGCCTATGGGTCAAACTTCGGGACGATGTTCGTCACCCTGGACAGTTTTGACAAGCGGACCACCCCGGATACCTATTACGAAGCGATCATGAACAAGCTGCGCAGGGCGCTCCCGCGGATCACCGAAGCCGAGGTCGCCATCTTCGGGCCGCCGCCGGTCCGAGGCGTGGGCAGGGCCGGCGGCTACATGATCATGATCGAAGACCGCGGCGACCTCGGCCCCAGACAGCTTCAAGAACAGATCCAGAACCTGGTCAAGAAGTCCAACAAGATCGACATCCTCGGTAACCCCATCGCACTCAAGCCAAAACCGCCCACCCTCGCCGAGCGACTGCGCCGGCTGCTGTTCGGTCCCGACAAGGATGAAAAGCCCGAAATGGTCATGGAGCCGCCGGTCCTGGTCGGCAACACGTCCGTCTTTCGAGCGGACGTCCCCCAGATTTTCCTCGACGTCGACCGGTCCGCCTGCCTCTTGAAGGGTGTCGCTCTCGTCGACGCCTTTAACACGTTGCAGGTCTATCTGGGCTCGCTCTACATCAACGACTTCAACCTGTTCGGCCGGACCTGGCAGGTGATCGCGCAGTCGGAAGCCAAGTATCGTGACCAGAAAGACGACATCAGCCGGCTGCGCGTGCGGAACTTGAGCGGGACCATGGTTCCCCTGGGCTCCGTGGCCAGGCCGGTCGACTTTCAGGGTCCGCTCGTCTTGACCCGGTACAACAACTATCCGGCCGCCTCGATCAACGGCAACGCCGCTCCCGGAGTGAGCACCCGGACGGCCATCGACCGGATGGGGCAGCTCGCCGCCGATGAGCTTCCCGGCTCCATGAACTTTGAGTGGACCGAGCTGGCATACCTCGAGCTCGAGGCCGGCAACACCGCCATCTTGGTCTTCGGCTTCTCGATCGTGATGGTCTTTCTGGTGCTGGCCGCCCAGTTCGAAAGCTGGTCGATGCCGCTGGCGGTCATCCTCTCGGTTCCCCTCTGTGTGTCGAGCGCGCTCATCGGCGTCAACGCCGCCAAGCTGGACATCAACATCTTCACCCAGATCGGCCTGGTCGTGTTGGTGGGCCTGGCCAGCAAGAACGCCATTCTCATCGTCGAATTCGCCAAGGTCATCCATCGCTCCGGCAAGCCGATCCGCGAGTCTACCCTCGAGTCGTGCCGGCTGCGGTTGCGGCCGATCGTGATGACCTCGATGGCCTTCATCCTCGGCGTGCTCCCCCTGCTCTTCTCCCACGGCGCCGGCGCCGAGATGCGCCGGTCGCTCGGCATGGCGGTCTTCTCGGGCATGGTCGGTGTGACAATCTTCGGCGTCCTCCTGACGCCCGTCTTCTTCTACATGATCGACGTCGTGAGCGAGTCGTCCTGGTTCGCCTCTCCCCGCGTCCGCCGCTACGGCGGAATCGTGCTCGGAATCCTCACCTTGAGCTACCTGTGGCGGCCGTCCCGCTGGCGGCTGGCCCAGGACGGTCAATCGGTCGCGCCGGCCCCCGGAAACCCGCCGCGAACATCCCGCCCCATGAACCGGAAGTGAGGGACTTCGTGTTTTCCCGTTTCTTCATCGACCGGCCGATCTTCGCCGCCGTCCTTTCGATCATCATCACGCTGGCCGGCGCCATCACCCTGGGCACCCTGCCGCTGGCTCAGTATCCCGACATCACGCCCCCCACCGTCGAGGTCTCCGCATACTATCCGGGTGCCAACGCGCAGGTCGTCGCCGACACCGTGGCCGCCCCCATCGAGCAGCAGGTCAACGGCGTCGAGAACATGATGTACATGTCGTCGCAGTGCACCAACGACGGCACGTACAAGCTCACCGTCACCTTCCGTCACGGCGTCGACCTCAATATGGCTCAGGTGCTGGTGCAGAACCGCGAGGCCCTCGCCGAGCCCATCCTTCCCGACCTGGTCAAGCGACGGGGCGTGGCCGTCAAGAAGAAGTCGCCCAGCATCCTCATGATCATCAACGTCTTCTCGCCCGATGGCAGCCGCAAAGACCTCTACCTGAGCAACTACGCCACCATCCAGCTCCGCGATGAGCTCGCTCGGCTGGACGGCGTCGGCGACATCACCTATATCGGCCAGCGCAACTACAGCATGCGGGTCTGGCTCGACCCCCAGAAGATGTCGTTCCGGAACCTCACCTCGTCCGACGTCGTGACAGCCATTACCCAGCAGAACGTGCAGGTCGCCGCCGGCCAGGTCGGCCAGCCGCCGGTCCCCACCGGGCAGGCATTTCAGTTCACCATCACCGCCCTGGGGCGGCTCACCGATCCCGCGCAGTTCGAGGACATGATTCTGAAGACCGACTCGCTCGGCGGCATCGTCCGCCTCCGCGACGTCGCCAGGGTCGAACTCGGAGCCCAGGGCTATGACCAGTTTTGCACACTCGATGGCCGCCCGACGGTCGCCCTCTCGGTGTATCAACGGCCGGGCTCAAACGCCCTCGAGACCGCTCGCCTGGTCCAGAACAAGATGAAGGAGCTCAAGGAAAAATTCGAGCCTGGAGTCGACTACGCGATCGTCTACGACACGACCCCGTTCATCGTCGAGTCAGTCAACGAGGTCTACAAGACCCTGATCATGGCGGTGGTCCTGGTCGCGTTCGTGGTGCTGTTGTTCCTGCAAGACTGGCGGTCGGCCTTGATTCCCCTGGTCGCCGTCCCCGTCGCCATCTTCGGCACCTTCGCCGTGATGGCGGCTCTGGGGTTCTCGCTCAACAACCTGACCCTGTTCGGCCTGGTCCTCGCCATCGGCATCGTGGTCGACGACGCCATCGTCGTTGTCGAGGCCGTCGAGCACCACATCGAGCACGGGCTGGCTCCGCGCGAAGCGACCATCATGGCCATGAGCCAGGTGTCGGCGCCGGTCATCGCCGTGGGCCTGGTCCTCACGGCCGTATTCATCCCGTGTGCGTTTATCACCGGGATCACGGGCCAGTTCTACCGCCAGTTCGCACTCACGATCGCCACGTCGACCGTCATCTCCGCCTTCAATTCACTCACCCTCAGCCCGGCTCTGTCGGCTCTCTTGCTGCGGCCCCGCGAGAAGGGCGTGTTCCAGGCCCTCCCCTGGCCCGCCTTCGTCGGCGCCTTTGGTTGGGCGGGATATGCCTACGTGAGTCCCTGGCTGCTCGGTCTCGTCGAGCGAACCGGCCTGCGACTGGAAGGCCCCTACTTGACCCCCGGCTACGTCGCGGCGGCGGGCGGCATCCTCGCCGGCGGCATCCTCGGCTTGCTTTTGAGCAGGCTGTTGAACCGCCTGTTCGGCTGGTCGTTCGATCTCTTCAACAGGGCGTTCGATTTCGCCACGTCGATTTACAGCCGGATGGTCGCGGGATTGCTCCGCGTCAGCATCCTGGTGCTCTTGCTCTATGGCGGCCTGCTCGGCTTGACTTACTGGGGTTTCACCCGCACCCCCACGGGGTTCATCCCCGCGCAGGACAAAGGTTATCTGCTCATCAACGTCCAGCTCCCCGACTCGTCGTCGCTCGAACGCACCCAGCGGGTCATGAAAGAGGTCGAACGGATCGCCGGCAAGCTCCCGGGCGTCGCGCACACGATGGCGATCGCCGGCCAGTCGATCTTGATGAACGCCAACGCCCCGAACTTCGGCGCGATGTACGTCATGCTCGACGAATTCCACCACCGGATCGACGGAGAGCTCACCGGCCCCGCCATCGCCGCTCGTCTGGAAGCGACCTTGCAGAATGAGATCCGCGATGGACTCGTGAATGTCTTCGACGCACCCCCCGTCGATGGGCTGGGAACTGCCGGCGGCTTCAAGATCGTGATCCAGGACCGTGGCGACCTTGGCTTCAACGAGATCGAGGCCGCGGCCAATCGCGTTGTAGAGCGGTCGCAATCACCCCCCCACTCCGATCGGCTCCAGGGCCTGTTCACGAGCTTCCGGGCCAACACGCCCTGGCTCTACCTCGACATCGACCGCGACAAGGCCAAGCTGGCGGGCGTCTCGATCGCCGAGCTCTTCAATACGCTCCAGGTCTACCTGGGTTCGCTCTACATCAACGACTTCAATCGGTTCGGCCGCACCTGGCAGGTCAACGTGCAGGGCGACGCCAATTTCCGCAAGCAGATCAGCGATCTCACCGGCCTGCGCGTCCGCAACGAACGCGGCGGCATGGTCCCCTTGGGCAGCATTGCCAAGGTGCGCGATGCCCGCGGTCCGGGCATGATCATCCGGTACAATCTCTACCCATCGGCCACCATCAACATGTACCCCGCACCCGGCACCAGCTCGGGGCAGGCCCTGGACGCCATGGAGAAACTCGTCGAGCCCGAGCTGCCCCATGCCATGCGCTACGACTGGACCGAGCTCGCTCTCCTCCAGCTCGAGACCGGCCCGACCGCGATGTTCGCCTTCATCCTCGCGGTCATCCTCGTATTCCTGGTGCTGGCGGCACAGTACGAAAGCTGGGCGCTGCCGCTGGCCGTGATCCTCGTCGTGCCCATGTGCCTCTTGTGCTCCACGATCGGCGTCAACATCGCCAGCATGGACATCAATATCTTCACCCAGGTGGGGTTCATCGTGCTGGTCGGGCTGGCCTGCAAGAACGCCATTCTGATCGTCGAATACGCCAAGAAGCAGCGCGAGAGCGGCTCCTCCCGCGAGCAAGCCACCCTCGAAGCGTGCCAGCTCCGCCTCCGGCCCATCATGATGACCTCGTTCGCCTTCATCCTGGGCGTCGTGCCCCTGGTCCTGTCCGTGGGTGCCGGTGCCGAAATGCGGCGCACCCTCGGGACCGCCGTCTTCAGCGGCATGCTCGGGGTCACCCTGTTCGGGATCTTCCTCACGCCCGTCTTCTACTTCGTGATTCAGTGGCTGAGCGACAAGCGCGCCCAGGCCCGCCAGGCCGAGGAGCTCGCGGAAGAGACCGACGACGACGGCGGTGAAAAGCCCGAGCACGACGGGGACTACAAGCCCAACGGCGACGCCGCACCCGGCCATCTTGCCGGAAATGGAGCCGTCCACGCCCCCTCTCATGCCGCGCACCACTGATCGGCCCGCCGGGGCCGCGCCTGTTGAAGAGCAGGCCACGCCGCCCTGGGAGCCCCGGCTGCACGTGGTCCTGTTCGAGCCGGAAATCGCATCCAACACCGGCTCCATCGGCCGCACCTGCGTCGCCGCCGGAGCGGCGCTCTGGTTGGTGCGTCCCCTGGGCTTTCATCTCGACGACCGCCATCTCCGCCGCGCCGGCCTCGATTACTGGGAACACCTCAGCGTGCAGGTCGTCGATCGTCTGGATGACGTCGAAAAAGCCCTGGGCCGCGATCGGATCTGGTCGTTCACCACCAAGGCAGCAAGGGTCTACACCGACGCCTCGTTCACCGTCGGCGACGCCCTCCTCTTCGGCCCCGAGAGCCGCGGCCTGCCCGCTCGGTGGCTGAACGAACGCCGCGACCGCGCCCTGCGGATCCCGATCCGTGCCGAGGCCCGCAGCTTGAACCTGGCCAATGCCGCCGCCATCGCTGTGTTCGAAGCAGTAAGGCAGATCGAACAGTGACTCCGTCGCGCACACAACGAGTCTCAGCAAAAAATCACCTCTTTGCCCAACCCCTTACGGAAGTTGGAGTTCCGATAGGGTTTGGAATAATCGGAAAAACGTAGGCTCATTTCCTAACCTTTGACATGAGTTGGAGTTCCGATAGGGTTTGGAGTAATCGACATATCCGGACGAAAATCGGGCGCCTTGCCGCATCTCATTACAGGAATTGGCGTTGTGAATTCCGACGGAATAATCGGAACTGAGGAGCGAAAATGGGGGTGTCGGCACATGTCCTTACCGGGATTGGCCTTGTGAACGGGTTTGGAATAATCGGAACTCGTTGGTGAAGGCGCACTGATGTACTATCTCGTTAGAGGACTTCGGGTTGCGGATGGGTTTGGAATGATCGGAACGGGGCATCGAACCCGCGAATCCGACGAGTCGCATTCAATTGGGATGATCATGTCGGTCAATCGATCGAGAATAAACGGAGAATCGATGCACACCACGGAGGCCGCTCCGCCATTCCGTGGCGAAGCCGGTTCGTCCAATACTCGCGATCACGGTGCGGTGACGATGACCCGTGTGATGTATGGTGGAGCGACCCGCGTGGAGGCGGCGGGTGGCCCGGGGTGTTTCGGCAGGTATTCGATCGTTGCGGTCCTGACTGGTCGAGCTCCTGTAAACAGATCACCCAGGTGAATGAAGCGATAGATGACCCCGCCTTGGTCGGTAAGCTGCGGCCCGCGCACGCTGAACCACGGCCAACCTGTAGACAGCACCGGCTCAGGTCCCCACCACGATCGCCGGGCCCACTCCGCCCCGCCGGCCATGGCGCCCGCGATCGCCAGTACCATGATCAGCCGCCGGATCGTCACCCGATTTCGCCACATCAGATCGCCAACGCTAATGACCTGCTCCGGTTCGCCGGACTGCCACACATCACCGCGCGTGATCGCCCTCCGGCGGGGTACGAGTTCCTGGTTTCGTCGCGGACAGGGCCTTGACCTTGAAATACTCCTTCGTGACCGGGCGCAAAAGGAAAGGAAAAAGGAAAGGACACGCAACGTAAAAGGAAAGGACACGCAACGTTATCTTGAAAAGGAAAGGACACGCAACGTTATCTTGAATTGGGCCGTCCGTTTTGAAAGGAAAGGACACGCAACGTTATCTTGAATTGGGCCGTCCGTTTTGGTAGGTTCGGTAGTCCAGCGAAGACAACACCCGCGGAGGTTGGATCATGACGGTCGCGCGATCGCAACTGGTCGACACAGCGGTAACCCGTTGGTATCACTGCATCACGCGCTGTGTACGACGGGCGTTCTTGTTCGGCGAAGGACCCTTGAACCGCAAAGAATGGATCGAAGATCGTGTGAAGGAACTTGCCGAAATCTTTGCCGTCACCGTGGGCGGATTCTCAGTCATGGACAATCACTTGCACCTGTTGGTGCGCCTCGACCCGGAAGCCACGAACGGATGGTCGGATGAGGAAGTCGTCCGGCGGTGGGGACGGCTTTTTCCGCCCCGCGACAAGTCCCGGCAAACATTGCCGGTATCTAACGACTGGGTTCAGTCGCGGCTCAAGGACGCCGAGTGGGTGGCGAAGATCCGCGGGCGGTTGCAGAGCCTGAGCTGGTTCATGAAATCCTTGAAGGAGCCGCTGTCGCGACTTGCGAACAGGCAGGACAAAGTCCGCGGCGCGTTTTCGAACAACGCTACAAGAGCGTTGCGGTCCTCGATGAGGAATCGCTGCTGGCGACCTGTGCATACATTGATCTGAACCCGGTGGCGGCGGGAATCGTGGAGGTTCCGGAGGAGAGCCCGCATACGTCGGTCACGACGCGAGTCGAGCACGTGAAGGCTCAAGGCCGAACCAGCGATTTGAAAGCGGCCGAGCAAGGCAGTGTGGCCGGATCGACCGCATCGGCCGGGCTGGAGGAAACGATCTGGCTGTGCCCGATCGAAGATCGGCGGAAGCTGGATTCGTCGCGCGAGGGAATGGTGGAGGGTCTCTCGCTGGGCAGCTATCTGCTTCTGGTCGATTACACGGGGCGCTGTTCCGCGAAGGAAAGAGCGCGATTTCGACCGAACTGGCGGGAATTCTCGCCCGGCTGGGAACGAGCGTGGAAGGCTGGCAGGCGCGGCTGGAGAAGCTCAAAGGCGGGCGACTGCTGGGCCGGTTCTTCGCAGCCAGTCGAGAGCGGCTGCGCGAGGTCGCCGCGCGTCTGCGCGTGCATCATCTGGCGAACCTCGGTGGGTGCCCGGCGCGATAGCGCCAACAAATTCTCACAGCTTCCTTACCGCCTTCTCCTGACGAAATCGACGTCGCGTCGGGGTCGGTGATCGAGCGCGAATGACGCGCGTAACTGGCCGATCAGCAGCGCGCACCGCGTGCGGAGTGACGGTCCACGGCCAGGGCGGCCACTTCTGACTGCGCCAGCGCGTTGGGCCCGCTTGAGGCTGCCATCGATCGCCTATCGGGCTGACCTTTCCAGCGCGATGCCTGTCCTTTCACTTCTTTCACTTCTTTCACTTCTTTCACTTCGCCATCGATCGCCTATCGGGCTGACCTTTCCAGCGCGATGCCTGTCCTTTCACTTCTTTCCAGCGCGATGCCTGTCCTTTCACTTCTGTCCTTTCACTTCACCTCGGAATAGAAGGCGGCTGCGAACTCGAGCGCGATGGCATCCTCGATGGCTCGCGCCGTGGCGAGCACCGCCGCGACCCCCGCGTCGAGCAGCCCGGCTACCTGGGCCCGCGTCGAGCAGCCGTTGAGGAACACCAGTTTCAGATTGCGCCGCTGGCCCAGGAACGTCGCCAGCCCTTCGGCGTGAGCCACCGCGCCCTCGGTGCCTGTGGACTCCAGGAATAATCGGTCGCCACCCGCGTGTCCGCCGTAATGGAAGATCGCCACGCGATCGCGGTGTTCGGTGAACGTCTTGAGGATCTGGTCGAGCCTGGCATTGGGCCGGACGACCAGTTTGCACAGCCCTTTCCCCTCGGCGGCCTCGAGGATCGCCTGGAGTTGCCGTAGCTCCTCCGGCAAATCGCGAAGATAACGATGGCCTTCTTGCTCGTTGGCAAACGCCAGTAAAAACACAGGCAATTCGGCCATCGACGGTCCCTTCCACGGCCTAACTACAGATCAACATAGCTCCGAAGCAAGTCTCTCAGAATGGTACCGATACGGAGGGCGACCTGGTAAGGTGGTCGAGACACTTCGAAGGCTGTCTGCTGAATCTTCGGGACGAGTGAGGAGGACGGGAGCGTAGTCGCTCACACCTTGGGATTGACGGAATTCGGTGATGGCGATACATCGCCGCCATGACCAATCCTCTGCCGATTCCTGACGAACTCTGGGCGAATAAAAAGGACACGCAATGTTCATCGTGCGTTGGGCCGTCCGTTATGGAAATAATGGAAATAATGGAAATAATGGAAATAAAAAGGACACGCAGTGTTCATCGTGAATACATCGTGAATAAATAAAAAGGACACGCAATGTTCATCGTGCGTTGGGCCGTCCGTTTTGGTAGGTTCAATAAATAAATAAATAAATAAATAAAAATGACACGCAATGTTCATCGTGCGTTGGGCCGTCCGTTTTGGTAGGTTCGGTAGTCCAGCGAAGACAACACCCGCGGAGATTGCAACATGACGGTCGCGCGTTCGCAACTGGTCGATACAGCCGTAACCCGTTGGTATCACTGCGTCACGCGCTGTGTACGACGGGCGTTCTTGCTCGGCGAAGGACCCTTGAACCGCAAAGAATGGATCGAAAATCGCGTGAAGGAACTTGCCGAAATCTTCGCCCTCTCCGTGGGCGGATTTTCGGTCATGGACAATCACTTGCATCTTCTGGTACGCCTCGACCCGGAAGCCACGAACGGGTGGTCGGATGAGGAAGTCGTCCGGCGGTGGGGACGGCTCTTTCCGCCCCGCGACAAGTCCCGGCAGACATTGCCGGTATCCAACGACTGGGTTCAGTCGCGGCTCAGGGACGCCGAGTGGGTGGCGAAGATCCGCGGGCGGTTGCAGAGCCTGAGCTGGTTCATGAAATCCTTGAAGGAGCCGTTGTCGCGACTTGCGAACAGGCAGGACAAAGTCCGGGGAGCGTTTTTCGAACAACGCTTCAAGAGCGTTGCGGTCCTCGATGAGGAATCGCTGCTGGCGACCTGTGCGTACATTGATCTGAACCCGGTGGCGGCGGGAATCGTGGAGGTACCGGAGGCCAGCCCGCATACGTCGGTCACGACGCGAGTCGAGCACGTGAAGGCTCAGGGCCGAACCAGCGATTTGAAAGCGGCCGAGCAACGCAGTGTGGCCGGATCGACCGCATCGGCCGGGCTGGAGGAAGCCATCTGGCTCTGCCCGGTCGAAGATCGTCGCAAGCTGGATTCGTCGCGCGAAGGAATGGTGGAAGGTCTGCCACTGGGCAGCTATCTGCTCCTGGTCGATTACACGGGAAGCTTGTTCCGCGAGGGGAAGAGCGCGATTTCGGCTGAGCTGGCGGGAATTCTCGCTCGGTTGGGCACGAGCGTGGAGGGCTGGCAGGCTCGCCTCGAGAAGCTGAGGGGTGGCCGGCTGCTGGGGCGATTCTTCGCCGCCAGTCGAGAGCGGCTACGAGCGGTGGCGGCACGCTTGGGCGTGCACCACCTGGCCAACCTGGGTGGGTGCCCGGCGCGATAGCTCAAGTGGAGTGCTGCCGATTCGTTTCCCGTCCCGTCGAGTCGACGCCGCGTCGCCGGCGCCGATCGACGGCCGTCGTTGCGCGGTTGTGACTGGCCCATCGACCCCGCCCAACGTCTTTTTTCTTTTCTTCGCGTAACGCGCTGCCGTGTACCCCGCTGGGATCGGCGATCCCAGGCGGAACCGCGACGCCGGCCGCCGCGTCTCATCGGACTGATCGGACTGATCGGTCGGATCGGACAGATCAGACGCGGCGGCCGGATGGCGCAGCTAAAGGGTGGCCGGCTGTTGGGCCGATTCTTGGCAGCCAGCCGTGAGCGGCTGCGCGAGGTCGCCGCGCGATCGCGCGTGCACGATCTGACGAACCTCGGTGGGTGCCCGGCGCGATAGCTCCAGCGAATTCACATCGTATTGCTTCCCTTCCCGGGGCGAACTCGACGTCACGAAGCGGTGCGGGCGTTCGGTGATCGGGTGTCGATGTCGCGCGTAACTGGCCGATGACGAGCGCGCACGGTGGGATCGACGGTGGAGGGCCAAGTGGGCCGCTTTTGACTCCGCCGGCGTGTTGCGCGTGCGTGAGGCTGGTGGCGTTCAGGCGTCGGTGCTACCACGCTAACGCGATGCGTGTCCTCGCACTTCACGCTAACGCGATGCGTGTCCTTGCACTTAGCTTTTTAGCGGCTGCGCGAGGTCGCCGCGCGATCGCGCGTGCACGATCTGACGAACCTCGGTGGGTGCCCGGCGCGATAGCTCCAGCGAATTCACATCGTATTGCTTCCCTTCCCGGGGCGAACTCGACGTCACGAAGCGGTGCGGGCGTTCGGTGATCGGGTGTCGATGTCGCGCGTAACTGGCCGATGACGAGCGCGGCACGGTGGGATCGACGGTGGAGGGCCAAGTGGGCCGCTTTTGACTCCACCGGCGTGTTGCGCGTGCGTGAGGCTGGTGGCGTTCAGGCGTCGGTGCTACCACGCTAACGCGATGCGTGTCCTTGCACTTCACGCTAACGCGATGCGTGTCCTTGCACTTTCGCACTTTCGCACTTTCGTGTCCTTGCACTTTTGCACTTCCTGCGACCTCCAGCGTTCCGCCGTCTTTTGAGAGGAAAGAGTTCTGGCCGAACGCGATCGAGCGTTTTCGAGCGGCGACGACGATGGATCGGAAGACGCCCAATCAGTTACGAACGTCGAACAGCTCTGCCTGACGTGGATCCTCCATCGATCGCACAGCATCGCCCCTTCAACAATAAATGCAGAAACATAACGCGATCGATCCACAAAGGCCAGGAAACCTCAACCAGAAAATGGAAGCCGCCCGAGGGACTTCTGCCGCACGTGTCGCTAGAATTCTCCGATCACCTCGCCGCCCGCACGAGTCGCCAGGGACTGCCAGACGCCTTGCGCAGGCACATTCCGAAAACCGCCGGGGAACATCCCGATCCCCACAGGCACCAGCAATTCGGGATCGATCGGCCAGCTATTGACCGTCTCGCTCACAAAGCGAACGGAACTATCCCCCAGAAGGACATTGGCCCCGCCGGGGTGATACGACGACGACGACTCGCAGACCCTGGCGATTCGATAGTCACGCGGTGAGATCTTGAACATGGTGTTCGGCGGGAATGTCGCATAGAGAAGGGTTGACGGCGTCAGCGTGCCGACCCAGTGGCCCCAGGGATGGATCCGATCGGTGTTGATGTACGTCAAAGCCCGTTCGGTGGCGAACATGGTCTGTGATAAACCATCGGTAATGTCGGCCAACGTAATCCTCTGCAGGTCATTAAAACAACCGTTGATCTGTCGGTAAGGGTCATCGGGCGATCCAGCACCGAGCTCCCAGGGATAGTGGAGCGTGCCGTACATGAAGCCGTAGCTAGCGAGTGCCATGGGCCAGGTGCCATGCGGTGGATCTGGCGACGGCTGTCGGAATCTCGGTGCTCCGAAGACAATCCGGCCGGTATCCGAGTCGCTGGGACAAACGAAAATTCCGGGACGCGCGACGTCCACCGTCAAGTTCGCCAGGGCTCTCCCGGGGAGGGAAAAATTGTACTGATTGTAGACAACCTGGGCGTCGACGTATGGGAGGATGGCGACAAACACGCTTCGCGCGGTATCGTGGAAGTTGGGACCAATGGGGGTCGGCCGGCCCGCCGGCAGTTGGCCGAATTCACCCTCATATTGGTGCAGTGCCGTTCCGATCTGGCGTAGATTGTTGGCACAGCAAGCCCGAGCGGCTGCCCTCCGCGCGTTCTGGACCGCGGGCAGCAGGAAAAGCACCAGCAAGCCGATGATCGCAAGGATGACCAAGGTTTCGACCAGGGTTACGCCTCGGGGATCGCGCGCCCGTCGCCCCAAGCTCAGACGATAGATCATGAGCGCGATCGCAATGATGATGCCGAGGAAAACCCCGGCCCAGATTGACGGCGACTGCCACCACGACCGCCTTACAAAGTCGCCGCGATACCTGACCAGGCGCTCGCTCACTGCGTCCAGGGCACTCTCGGCCGGTTCGCCTTGAACGTACACTTCACCAGATATCGTGTCCGTGATCGCAGTCCCGTCGGGGAAGTGGGGCTCAAACCACGTATCTGCAACGTCGACCTCCGCTTCGACAACATGGAGGCGGAGCACTCCGACACGCCGGTTCGGATTCGAGGAGGGATGGCCGAAAACCTCCATCTCCACTTGACCCGGGATCCAAATGCCCGGGCCCATCTGCCGGAACTCGCGATTGGTGATTCGGCGCTTGATGGGTCCATTCACGGTCCAGCACCAGTCGCGCCGGACGATCACGTAACCCATTCCCACAGCCAGCCAGAGCTTATCCAGCCCCGGCCGCTCAAGAACAGCGCAGGCGACTCCTTGCACCGACTCCTCGCCAAGGAGCCTGTACTGACCTGTCGTGAAGATCTGGTCCAACTGGTAAGGCTCACCGATGTCGCCGGCGACGTTGCGGGCTTTACCCTGGACCACCGACGGAAAGCCGATGGCATCTCCGTAATAATCCTGGATCAGCCGGCTCATCGGCGACAATCCGGCATACTTGGTTGCATACGGCTTCATCGTACGCGGTTGATAGCGCCAAGAAGCGTGCCCGTCGAACAACATCACGCTGGTGGGACGCGGACCCGCGTCCAAGGGCGAATAAAACTGCCCTTTGAAGTAGGACTTGGCGCCCCGCCGGGCGATTTCTTCCTCCCAGCGTGCTTCCGGGTGCCCTTTCCACTTCGCGGGAGATTGCTTTCGATCGCGAATCAGCGTGTTCGGGAAATAGTCGTCACCGAGGGCTCTGTCTGGGATGCTCGCCTCCAGTGTGACCGAACATTTGACGCGCAACGCCCTCGCGGGTGCGTCTTCGTGCCATGTGCGGGCGATCTGGCGCTGGATCTCCTCGACTCCCGAATCGAAATAAACCAGCGCGAGCATCGCAGTGAGTGCCGAGGTGCACACGTACATGCCCCAGCGGTGTTATCGAAATCGCTCGAAATCCGCGCTGAATCGCGCCATTCCTGGACCCAGGCGAGCACGAGAGGAGCCGCGAAATCGGCCAGACTCCGCGACCCAACCAGTGCGGCTCGGCCAGGGCGATTTACGTATTGTAAAGCGCTGGTGTTGTTATTGGCAGCCGCACGCCACCTCGAAGAAGCTGCCCATGCAGCCCGTGCAATTGGTGGGTGCAGTTCGAAGGGTGCTGTTCCCCGGCACGTCCGTGGCGACGGTTTCGTTGGCCGGACAGTTCGCCATACACGCCTGTCCTGTAGGGTTGACCACCCAATTACACCCACCGTCCGCGCCAACGACCGACATGGCGCGAGAGTGCTGGCACTGTCGATGGAGAAGGAGGAGAGGACACGAGGAGGAGAGGACACGCATTGCAGTTGCCGGTCGAACGCGACGACCGAGTCATCGACCCTGGCCGAATGCGACAGTGATGCGCCACCAGGGCCAGCCTTTTGCCCTTTTGAGCGTGAACACCGATGAGGACCGCACGGCGCTTCAGAAGTCGATCAAGGACGGTGAGATCACCTGGCGATGCTGGTGGGATCGCGGCCCGCAAGGGCCGATCCGCACGAACTGGAATATCGCGCGTTTCCCAACCGTCTACGTGCTCGACGCCACAGCGACCATTCGATTCAAGAACCGTCACGGTCCGAGCCTGGACGGGGCCGTAAAGACCCTCTTGAACGAGTTGGAGAACGCGCGACCGACAACGGATCCGCCGCCGTCGGCTGATCGACGCACAGGATCCTGAGCAATCGGCCCGAAACGGGTTCGCGATCTCCGCTTGGCGACGGCTCGGTGCCCGGTCGTTGCCCTGCTATTGATCGACTGCGGACACTGGGACGTGCGACCAGAGCGTGCCCTGCGCAATCCTCGCGATCAAGCTGGACGACACGCCGAACGCGTCGGCAATCGCTTGCAATGTGAGCCGTTGTTTTGTGCGGAGCTCTCGGATCTTGACAATGTCGATCTCTCGCAGTTTAGCCCGGCCATGCCTCGAGCCCGGCGGGGCGCCAGGCGGGCGCAGTGCGATGGCTCCCGGTACATCGCGATAGTTACGACCGACGACGATCCTGTAGATCGTGGACACGTTCCGGTCGTAGCGCATTGCCAGGTCCCTCGCCCGTTCGCCGCGCGCGTACCCTCGGCGAATCGCCTTGACAGCCTTGTCCTCGAGTGCACGTCCCTTTCGCGGCATCGTTACCCTCCCCTCCTGGAAAACCCTGGCAAGCGCCCAACCGCCTACTATGTCTTCGTCACATCCGTTGAGACTAATTAAGCGTACTCGAAACGCCGCACCAGAATATGGGCTGCGCTCAGTGATCGGATGGGCACGCGGATGTTTCAACAATCCGTTTCTGTTAAAGTGGCCGCCAGCAACGTTCACCTCTGTTCTCAGTTTGCAACCTGTGTTTCCCACATCCGAGGAGGAATCAACATGGATCTGCTCGAACAGCTCAAGAGTCAGCTCGGTGATGTCCTGGCCGCCGAAACCGCTGGCGCCAAGGGTGCCCAGGGACCGGCGCATGACCCTCACACCATGCTCGAGAGCGTCCTGGGGATGATCGCGCAGAGCGGTGGTTTGAGCGGGCTCCTGGAGAAGCTCAAGGGCAAGGGCCTGGGTGACATCGCCGCTTCGTGGATCGGCACCGGCGAAAACCGAGCGGTCTCCGGCGAACAGCTCAGCTCCGCCATCGGCCCCGATGTGATTGCCCAGATCGCTGCCAAGCTGGGTGCCTCGAGCGAACAAGCCTCGCTTCTGCTTTCGAAATACCTTCCGTTGGTCATCGACCGGCTGACTCCCAACGGCAAGGTCGAGGATGGAGGCCTGCTGGCCAAAGGACTCGATTTCCTCAAATCTCAGTTCGGGGCCGCCGCCAAGCCGGATGCCTGATTCGACGGGTGTCGCGTGCAGTCAGGCTGCGAGTCCCTCACTTCAGACTCCACTCCGCGGGATTTGCAGCCCGCCATCGAGCGGCCAACGCTTTGGCATCCCAACCTCCTGGGCTGAAACGGCTTGGCTCCAGGCTCTTGTACAAATCCGAGGGAATCTCCATAATATGATCCCGGTGCGGTCCGGAGGGCCGCATTTTCGTTTTGCGCAGGGACGCTGCCCCTGAAACCGTGACGCCTTGGCCGGCTGCTTGATTCGTGTCAGGGCGGCGCGAGGCCGTATGGCGATTGCCGCCGATCAATTCCCGATCCGTGGGTCGGGCAAAGCGAGTTTTTGATGTCCGACGCACTCAAGATTCATGTCGAGCCGCGTGATCCAGAGAAGAACAAAGGGACGGGAACCCGGGTGGCGCGGCGGCTGCGCAAGAAGGGCAAGGTCCCCGGCGTCATCTACGGGCACAAGCAGGCGGTTGTGCCGATCTGCCTGGCACGAGACGACGTCCTTCGGATGATCAAGACCCCCGGTCGCCTGGCCGACCTGGACGTCAACGGTACTCCCGAGACGGTCTTGATCCGCGACGTGCAGTGGGACCATTTCGGCAAGGAGATCCTCCACCTCGATTTCACCCGGGTCAGCGCCGAGGAGATCATCGAAACCGAGGTCTCCCTCGAGATCCGCGGCGTGCCGGCGGGCATCGCGGCCGGAGGCGTCCTCGAGCACCTGGTCCATTCGCTCAAGATCACGTGCAAGGCCGGCGCCATTCCCGAGTCGATCAAGATGGACGTCAGCCACCTCCAGGTTGACGAGGGCGTTCATGTAGGCGACCTGGTCTTGCCGCCGGACGTCACCGTGAGAGCCGATCGCGAGCTGCTCCTGGCTCACGTTGTCGTTCGCGCCGTCGTCGAGGAGGTGAAGCCGGAGGCCGAAGCCACCGAAGCGGCCGCGCAGCCCGAGGTCATCAAGCCCGAGCGCAAGGAAAAGGAAAAGGAAGGTTGATCGGGGTCATCCCTCGATTCGTCTGGATTCGTTTCGCTCTGCTCCGCGCCGGCCGCCGCGTTCCCTGCCGATTTTGAGTGCAACGGCCCGGCGGGAGCATGTATGTCCGCCGGAGCCGTCGCCTTGGCGACCATGAAACTGGTTGTCGGCCTGGGAAACCCGGGCACCAAGTACCAGGGGACTCGCCACAACATCGGCTACGAGCTGGTCGATCGCCTGGCCCAGGGAGGCTCGCATTCCCGGTTCCTGAGCAAGTACGACGGACAGCTTGCCGAGATCGAGATCGATTTCCGCCGCGTCCTGCTCCTCAAGCCCGAAACGTTCATGAATCTGAGCGGCCGCTCGGTCGGCCAGGCCGTTCGATTCCACAAGCTGCCCTTGGCTGACCTGCTGATCGTGTGCGATGATCTCAGCTTGCCCCTGGGCAAGCTGCGGCTCCGGCCGTCCGGGTCCGACGGCGGCCAGAAAGGTCTGCGCGACATCGCCGGCCATCTCGGCACCGACCAGTTTCCACGCCTTCGGATCGGAATCGGCGACCAGCAAGGAACCGACGCCGTCGATTACGTGCTGAGCCGGTTCCGTCCCGCCGAACGGTCGACGATCGACGACGCCCTGATTCTGGCGTCCCAGGCCGTCGCCGTCTGGGTGACCCAGGGGATCGACGCCGCCATGAATCGCTTCAATGGTCCGGCCGGAACTTGAAGACTGCCCGAACTGTGAACGCTCCGATACGTCCGATTTCTCGATGGGAGGAACCTGCTCTTGCCCGTGAATACCTACGAAGCCATGTTTCTGCTCGACAGCACCAAGGCTGCCGCCGGCTGGGAGGATACCGTCAAGCAAGTCCATGACATCTTGACCAAGCACCATTCCGAAATCGTCGCCAGCCGCCAGTGGGACGAGCGCCGGCTGGCGTATTCCGTCAGCGGCCACAAGAAAGGAACGTACCTGCTCACCTACTTCCGGACCACCGGCGAAAACCTCAAGGAAATCGTCGCCGACTGCCGCTTGAGCGACGTCATCCTCCGCGAGCTGGTGCTCAAGGTCCACCCCAAGCTGGCCGACCACCTGGTCAATCAGGCAATGACGTCCAATCCCAACGTCGAAGCCGAGAATGCCAGCGAAGATGAGCTCGACGAGCGGCCCCGCCGCCGTCGTCGCGAAGATTGACGTGAGCCCCCTCGCTCAAGCCGCCCCGGTCCTGAAATCTTGACCCTTGTCGACAGACCCGAATTGTGATAACGTTCGTCATGGGGAACACCCGTCTACTATCGGGACAAACGTTAAGATCGATCGCAGGGATCGCGGGGCGAACTTTCGCTGGAGTGTCACAACGATGGCCGACTTGAACAAGGTATTTTTGATGGGTCGACTGACGTTCGACCCCGAGCTGAGGCGAACGCCCACCGGAACCGCGGTGACCGAGCTGCGCCTGGCCACCACGAGGTCCTGGGCCGGGCGGGATGGGGAGCGTCGCGAGGAAACGCTGTTCATCGGCGTGACGGTCTGGGATCGGCAGGCCGAAACGTGCTGCCAGTACCTGCGCAAAGGCAGCGCGATCCACGTCGAAGGCTCACTCAAGATGGATACCTGGGACGACAAGACCACCGGCGAGAAACGGTCCAAGATCCTCGTCAATGCCGAGCGGGTGCAATTCCTCGATCCCCGTAAAGGCGATTCCGGCGGCGCGGGCGGCGACGACGATTTCGCTGGGGCTCCAGCGACCCGCGAGCCTGCCGCCCGCCGCGGCGGATCCTCGTATACACGGGCTGCCGCGGGACCCGGCGACGCCCCTGCCCCAGGCAACGGACCATCCCCGCCCAGCCCAGGCGCCGCCAGCCAAGGCCCCGGCCCCGTACGGGACGACTCCGAGCTGGATGATATCCCGTTCTGATCGGAAAAGATGAAGGACGAAGGAAGACGCCAGAAGCGGGTCTGCTTCTGAGCCAACCCTCGCCCCGGTAACGGTGAACGACGAAAGACAACGACATAGGACGAACGACAGAGGACTTTTCATGGCCAAGACGCCCGACACGACAACCGCCAAGGCTTCGCCTGCGGCCACGACCACCAAGCCCCACAGCAAGCCGTCCTCGGGCGAGCCCGGCAAGGCGAAGCCAGCCAGGGAAGGCCCGCCCCGCCAGCCGGGCGTCGAGCGCCGCAGGAATCATCCCACGCGCGCCAAGCATGGATACATCGAGCTCATCCTGACGCAAGCGATCCCCCAGCTCGGACAATCGGGCGATCTCGTCAAGGTTCGCCCCGGCTTCGCCCGCAACTACCTGGTTCCCCAAGGGCTGGCCACGTTCGCAACCCAGAACAACCTGCGGATGGTCGAGAAGCATCGCCAGCGGCTCAAGGAATTGGAGCAGGCTCGCCGGGCCGATTTATTGAGCCTCGCGGCCCAGATCGCCCAGCGATCGCTCACGATCGAGGCCAATGCCAACGCCGAGGGACATCTTTACGGGTCGGTGAACGCCGATCAGATTGCCGAGACGCTCCGGCGCGAGGGCTTCTCCGTTCAGCCCGAGAACATCCGGATCGAAGGCCCGCTCAAAGAACTGGGCCTCTATTCGATCAAGGTCCACCTGGCCAGCGATATCGAGGGCGAGGTGAAGCTCTGGGTCGTGCCGACTCACACCGAGGAAGGGGCCGGCTAAACAGTTGCGGCGGGTGGCCGCCATGAAAGAGCGCTTGATCGGCGTGATGGTTCTGTCCGCCGTGGTATCCGCGGCCTTCACGGCCGTCTGGGTGCTGTTTGTGTCACCGCGCGGAACGGCACTTGCAGTCGGGCGTGTCGACGTCTTGCTCGACTTCGTATTCGTCGATGACGAATCGGGGCAGCCGATCGCCGGGGCATCGCTCGAGCTCCAGGACCCAGATTACTTGGAAGGGCCACCGAAGGAACCATATTCGATTACCCGCATGAGCGGGCCGGATGGGCATGCCAGGATTCACTTGCCTGAGCTAAAGGTCACATCCGTCGCACGTCGCACGGCCGACGGACAACATTGGGTGACCGAGTCTCGCTCGCTACATTATCCCAACTGGGAATGTCGCGTCTCGGCGAAGGGCTATCGGAACACAACGATCTCCTACGACGACTGGCAGTCGCGATACACCGCAAATCCACGGTTCAACCAGACCCTCGTTCCCCCTCCCATCGTCCTCCGCTTGCGACGGCAGGACCGCCCGGCGCGCTCGCCGTGACGGGCTGGCATCGATTTCATCCTTATTCCTCAAGCGCTCGCCGCTCCCTTGACGATACAACCGTTCATATCCGAAGGGAGTGAAGCCCGAAACCGCGCGCCTGCGCCGCGGGCGACCCCGGATTCGGGTAGAATAGCTTCGGCGGCGCATGGGCGCTGCGCGGTCCTCAATGGGACCGCAGAATTGGTTGGGTCCAGGGCCAGTGTTCCTAGCCTGAAGAATCACGCCGGCCAACGCATCTAATCGGACGGATCGGTCTTGGCGGCCGGCCTGCGCAGCTTCTTCGGCGGGTCCACTCAGGTGCTGAGCGCGTCTCGCGGCTGCCGCGTCGCGTCGTGGCGTCTTGACGACACGGTCACATTATTCTCGCCCTCTAGGCAGATTTGACAAACCATGGCAGCCCCCTATTCCGGCCCCGGAAATGGCAACCCCAACGGCGCAGGACGAGGTCCCGCGGCGAGCTCGACTGCCTCCGGCGATCGGCTCCCTCCCCAGAACCTCGAGGCCGAGCGCAGCGTCCTGGGCAGCATCCTGCTCGACAACGACGTGCTTCATGATATCGTGATACTCCTGCGCGTTCAGGATTTCTATCGTGATGCTCACCAGGTGATCTACTCGGCCATTCGCGACCTCTACGACCAGGGCAAGGGAATCGACGCGGTCACGCTCGCCGAGGAGCTCAAGCTTCGCGATCAATTCGAGAAAGTCGGCGGCAACGACATCTTGACCGAGATCTGCGAGAGCGTTCCCCATGCCGCCAACGGCAAGTACTACGCGGGAATCGTCAAGGAGAAGTCGATCAATCGCCAGTTGATCGAGGGCGCAACCGAGATCATCCGCGACGGCTATTCCAATCAATTCACGGCCCAGGAGCTACTCAACGAGGCCGAACGGACCATCTTTAGCATTCGCGAGGACCAGATTCGGGGCGACACCCTCGAGCTCAAGGACGTGGTCAAGCACGCGATGGATCAAATCGCGATGCGAGCCGATTCTGGGGGCCACGCGGTCACGGGGGTCGCCTCGGGCTTGATCGACGTCGACGACATCACGTCAGGCTTCCACCCAGGCCAATTGATCGTCCTGGCGGCGCGGCCGAGCATGGGCAAGACAGCGCTCGCACTCAATATCTGCGATCACGCCTCGATTGACAACGAGATTCCCGTTCTGTTCGTCAGCCTGGAGATGGGACACCTCGAAATCGCCGAGCGGCTCCTTTGCGCTCGATCCGGAGTTGATGGCGACAAGCTCAGAAAGGGCATCGGCCTCGGCATGCGCGAGATGACCAAGCTCAGCAAGGCGTTCAACGATCTCAGTACCATCGGTCAGGTGTATATCGACGACACGCCGGCGCGGAACATGATGCAAATCACCGCGAGCGCGCGGCGAGTCCGCATGCGAAACAAGATCGGCTTGCTCATCGTCGATTACATCCAGTTGATCGACTCCGACGACACGCGAGACAGCCGCCAGGAGCAGATTGCCAAGATCAGCCGGAGGCTCAAGTCGCTGGCTCGCGAGCTGAAGGTGCCCGTGATCGCCATCTCGCAATTGAACCGGGCCGTCGAGAGCCGCGAAGACAAGAAACCGCGGATGGCAGACCTCCGCGAATCCGGCGCCATCGAGCAAGACGCCGATATCGTTTTGTTGCTCCACCGCCCGGATTACTACGACGAACGAGAACAGCCCGGGGTCGCCGAGCTGATCGTCGCCAAGAATCGCAATGGCCGCACCGGCACCGTCAAGCTCACCTTCCTCAAGAATCTGACGCGGTTCGAAAACCTGGCCACCGTTGCTGAGCCGTTCGACGAAGGCACGCCATACTGATCCAACGATCGATCGATCGTTCGCTCGTTCGGGCAGCCGGCCGCATGGCGGGTGGCCGGTCAAGCAGACCGGCGAGGGCAAACCCCGCGCTGGCTTATTCCCGAGCGGGCGCTGCGCTCGGGGGCGGCCAGGGCTCATTGGGTGTGATCCATGGCGGACGCGGCTCCTTGTCCTCGACGAAGTACTCTCCCAGCATCGCGCGCACGCTCGCCGAATCGACCCTTCGTCCCTCGTCGGGAAGGTCGAGCAGGGCCACGGCGTCGTATTGATCGTACATGCTCGGGAAGACGGGTGGTCCCGTTCCGGGTAGCCACCGATGCCCGAACGCCGCCCGGATCGCGCTTCGACTGAGGCCCAGCCGCCGCGCGTGCTGCTGGCACAGGTCCAGGCGTCGCAGGCAAGCGCGCTGCCTTTCCGCTTGTTCGAGCAGCAGAATATTCGCCCGCATGGTCTGAAGTCGAGCGATCGGGAATCGCTTCTGTTCCGAGGGCAGTAACGGGGGCACGCTCTCCCTCACCAGGACGTCCACCTTCGGCCGGTGGAGCACGATCATCACGGTGACAAGAATGCCCAGACCGGTAGTGCTGAGCCACGTCAGGGGCTTGCGATCTGGCAGCATCGGCCGCCTGGCCAAAATTGGCCGAGTGGCGTCCCACCATCCTGCCAGGAGGAGCACGAGCCCGATCTGCGGAATGGCGTCGTACCAGGGGACGATGAACCGCAGGTTTTTCGTTCTAAGGAATTGATAATCCATATAGCCGCGAAAGGTCCACTCGATCAAATAGCTGCTCAGGATCAGTGCGGCGCCGGCGCACTCCAGCGGTCGCAGCCGTGCGAGGCCGGCCACTTGCCGAGCCGGGATCAGGCGAAGCCAAGAGCGGCTGCTCCAGAACAAGAGAACGCAGGCAGTCAGAACGGCTCCCTGGGTCCGCGTGGTGTGCGCGGTCAAGCCCAGGTTGCCTAGCGCCAGGTTCTCCACGATCGCCTGCGCGGAATGGAAAACACCTTGTGTCGGGATGGCAGCCTCGCGGGGGCTGCGGCCGTGAAAGCTGATCGTATTGTTGATCTGCCTGCCGCCGATCATGAGTGTGAATGCGACGGTCAAGGCCGTGACCGCCAGAAGCCCAGCCGCCGCGAACCGGCATCTTCGGCGGCCGTCAACCCAGAGGTAGACGGCAGCCACGGGACCGGCGACGTGCCCGGCGGCCCAAAACCAGCCGGAAAGCGGAACGGTGAAGCCCGCCAGCGCGAGCGCCTGCGAGCGCCCAGACCGCCGGTACGACTGTGCAAACCACAGGACCGCCAGCACGCCGAATCCGGCCCAGAGCGGCTGGCCGGCCGAATACCAGGTCACTGGCACCAGCATGAGCGAGGTCGTCCCAACGAGGATCATCGCGACATAGCCCAGCGCGGTCTTCCCGGTTTCGCGCGCGACCAAACGGCCCGTCAGCAGCATGACCGCCACCAGAATGGAATACGAGGCGACCGCGAGCACCTCGGGAAGCCGGGAAAGGCTGCCCGCACTCGCGACGAGCACCCAGGTCACGAGCCGCCACGCCGGCACCACGTGCGCATTGTGAGGCACGAACAGGTTGGCGACCGTGCTCGAAAGCGTCCGCGAGGCCGACACGTACGCGATGTCATCGCTGTAGAGTGTGTAGATGCTCAAAGGCGCGGGCCACGTGCCCCCGCCCTGGTCGATAATCCGCCGGGTCAAAAAACAGAATCGCAGGCGCCGTCGCGAGCAATAGCGTCACGACGACCAGCCTCACCCGGCGAGCGATTCCCTTTCCCCCCCTTGCGAAGGGGGGGCCAGGGGGGGTGGTCCCGGCAAGACCAGTTACAATGCCACGAAGGGTCTTGGTCATCCGTCATCCTTCATCGTTACAATCGTTATTATCGGATGTCGTTCTTCGCGATGCGCTGTTCTTTCTCGAATCGTGAGCCGCAATTGGTGCCGGAGGTTGATCCATGACGGCTGGCGCCGCGCTCCGGAAGATGGCCGGGCAGAATGGGACCGAGTCTGGAGCGGACGCACGGAGCGCCAGGTCCAACCGCCATTTCGCCTCGGTGTTCGGCTCGATCCGAGATTTGGCGACCTGGCATCCGTGACGATCTCGACCTCCAAATTGGGCCCATTTTCCCAAACAAATTTGTGCGAGCTTTCCCCGAGCCAGGCACTATCATCAGGAAAGATTAACCGCGAGGGGGAGTATCGAGATGGCGGCCAACTCATCGGATCGCGTTTTTCGGCACGTGAACCGTATTTTCAACCTCGGCGCGGTCGGAATGACCCCGGACGGCCAGCTCCTCGACTGGTTTGTTTCCCGGGGCGATGAGTCCGCGGAGGCGGCATTCGAGGAGCTGATGAACCGGCACGGGCCCATGGTATTCGGCGTATGCCGGAAGGTTCTCCGGGATGCGCACGACGCTCAGGATGCATTTCAGGCTGTCTTTTTGGTGCTGGCTCATCGGGCCCGTTCGATTCGGCGCAAGAGTTCCGTGGCAAGCTGGCTGTTCGGTGTCGCGCAGCGCGTGGCCACGCGGGCCAGAGTCCGCGCCGCTCGGCGGCGATGCCTCGACCAACTGGCTGCTGAGCAGACCTCCGAGTGCTACCACCCTTCTCCGCATGATACCGATTGGGAAATCCTGCACGAGGAAGTCGACCGCTTACCCGAGCGGCTGCGGGCACCGCTGGTGCTCTGCTACCTGGAGGGGCTGACTTACAAGAGAGCGGCGCAGCAGCTCGAGCTCTCCGACGCAACCCTCCGTGGCCGGTTGGCGCAGGCCAAACAGCAACTGCGGGGCCGACTGGTGCGCCGCGGCGTGACGGTCCCGGCCGCCATGATGGCGGCGGGCGAATTGACTCAAGCAGAAGCGGCAGTCCCCGCTGCTCTGGTCCATTCCACCGTCCAGATCGCGCTGGGATCAACTTCGGGCCTCGCTCCGGCTTTACTCGCTCGAGGCGTCTTGAATTCCATGCTGCTGCACCAGCTCAAGATCGCCGCACTGTTCGTGGTCCTCGTCGCGGCTGGCGTCACGGCCGGCCTCTCCTGGGCCAGCGGGCCGGCGCCGGTGTACAGCTTCCCCAAGTCGAGCCGACTGAGAAAATCGCGACGGCCGGTGCAAAGGCCACCAGCAAGAAGGTGAGTACTCATCAGGTCGAGGTCCACGGAGTCGTCGTCGACGATGCCGGCCGGCCGGTCGCGGGGGCCCTCGTGCAGGCCAAGGCATTCTCAGAGCGCGAGGCGCGCGGCATCACCGGCGCCGACGGATCGTTCACGATCCCGATCCGAAGCGAGCGAGTCGACGGCACGGATTTGCTCGCCCGATCAGCCAATCGTGATCGCTGCGGGTTCTTCCGGTACGACTACAACCTGGCCAAAGCAGACGCCGAAAAACCGGCCCGCATCGTCTTGAGGCCGAGCCGGGAGGTCGAGATCCGGGTCACCGACTCGGGCAAAACCCCGGTTCCCGGCGCGGCCGTCGAAATCGCAGGCAGCTACTCGGTGCTCGACGACGCGACGACTGGCCCCGACGGTGCAGTCCGGCTTCACATACCGTCTGATGCCAAGGTCGATTGGATCGTCGCGCTCAAGTCAGGCCGCGGTTTCGACTATGCCGAATACGGCACGATCGACGATCAGGGCCGCTCCCATGGCGGGGCCCCAGCATCGACGCTCCCTCGACTGGTCGCGTTGACGCTGGACGGCGCCCGAAAGGTTAGCGTCAAGGCTGTCGACCGCGACGGCAAGCCGCTGGCGGGCGTCGGCTTCTCACCTTGGCTCCTCCACAAGGAAGGCCGGCGCAGTCGGGTCAACTTCTTGAGCCGGATCTTTGCCACAATGACCGGTCCGGACGGAGTCGCCACGTTCGACTGGCTGCCGCCCAACCGCGACTACCTCACATTCTGGCCGGGTGACAATGGCTACGCTCACCGCCGAGCCCTACTCAAGGAAGGCGAGGAAGGGATCGTCGTCGCCAGGCTAACACGCAAGGAGACGATTCGGGGCCGGGTCGTCTGTCCCGACGGATCGCCCGCGCCGGACATCGACGTCGGTGCCTTCGGCTCCGGCCAGGGGATGGACAACGGCCACGGCCGCGCTCGCACGGCGGCCGATGGTTCGTACGAGATGGAAGTCGACCCCAACGAGGGCTACGCCGTCTACGTCGACGACAAGAACTGGGCTGCACCGTCGCGCCTCGATGTCGTCGTTCGCGAGGGGAAACCCGTTGACGGAATCGACTTCAAGCTCACCCGCGGAACCGTCATCCATGGAACGGTGACCGTCGGGCCCGAGAACCGCCCTGCTCCTGGCCAGTACATCTGGCTCGACGAATCCGGAGGCAACGCCCCGGAAGACCTGCGTGAGGCAGGCGACCGCGTCTGGCGCCAGATCCGGAGGCAATTCGGTTCCACGACCGACTCCGCCGGCCATTATTCCATCCGGGTCGGGTCCGGCACCTACACGTTGATGGGCCCCCCGTGGACCGACAACAAGAAGATCACAATCCAGGACGAGGCCGAGCTGATCCGCGACTTCAAGATGCCCCGGCCGGCAAAGGGCACGCTGACGGGCCGAGTGATCAAGGCCGGTGAGGGAGAAAAAGGGCTCGCCGGGGCGACGATCGTGATCGTCGCCGCCAATCAGCGCAGCGTTCCCTTCTCCGTGACGGCCGACCCAAAGGGGCGGTTCCATGCCGAACGAGACCTCGACCCATTGGTTGTCTGCGCCAAGAGCGCCGACGGCAAGCTCGGGGCGATTGTCGAAGTCGGGGCTGAAGCTCCTGAAATTGTCATCGCAGTCGCACCCATGGCGACAGCCACTGGCGTACTCTTGGACGACCGCGGCCAGCCCGCCGCGAATCAGAATCTCGAGTGGGGCCGGCGCGTCTTCATCGACGACGAGCAGACGATCTCGATGACCTGCTTCGCCCCGAGGGTCGTGACCGACTCGAAAGGCCGGTTCACGTTGCCGGCTCTTGTGGTCGATCAGGAGTACGAGATCTCGCTCTTGAAGCATGGTGACGGTTCCGTGCCTGACCAGTATCAAGCCGCCGGCGCCGTCCGCCCCAAGAACGCAGCTCGGATTGATCTCGGCACGCTCCGGGCCGGCGCTTTTCACCCGAACGCGCTCGCGAGGGCCGAGGAAATGTCGTCGTTCCGGAAAAACGCTCCGGGCGCCGGCAATCCTGCCCCGCCGATCGATGCGACGACCCTGGACGGGAAGCCGCTGAAGCTCGACGACTTCAAGGGCAAGTATGTCTTGCTCGACTTCTGGGCGACCTGGTGCGGCCCCTGTATCGGTGAGATCCCCAACCTTCAGTCCATCTACGACGTCTTCGGCAACGACGATCGGTTCGCGCTGGTCAGCGTGAGCGTCGACGAGAAGATCGACGAGCCGAGAAAGTTCCAGGAGAAACGCAAGCTACCCTGGAATCAGGCCTTTCTGGCCGGCGGCATGCACGGCCCGACCCCTGGCAAGTTTGGCATCCGGGCGATACCCGCGTTCGTCCTGGTCGGCCCGGACGGCAAGATCGTCGCCCGTGGGATGCGCGGAGATGACATCAAGAAAGAGGTCGAGAAGGCGCTGGCGAAAAAGCCCTGAATACGGCGGAAAAGTCGTCTGGAATCGCAACCTCCCTTTCCGCTGGAAAGTTGCCGCCACACGCCCCAGCCTTGGGGTCAGCCCTTACGCTGGCGGCGATTCGCACCTCGCCGCATTCCCGGCACGGTCCGGGCCTCCTTCAGCATGGCGATCGCTTCCTGGCGCGTCCCTTCCGCGGCTGAGTCGCCGCGCAGCATCGCGGCGAGCTCATCGACGCGTTCGGGATCATCCAGCCGCGTGATCGTCGTGAGCGACCGTCCGCGCTCGATTCGCTTGCGGATCACCCACTGGCGATCCGCATAGCTCGCCATCTGGGGCAAATGGGTCACGCAGATGACCTGATGCGTGGACGCGAGCTCGGCGAGCGCCTTTCCCAGTGCCGAACCCAGCCGGCCGCCGACTCCGGTATCGATCTCATCGAACACCAGGGTCGGCACCCGATCGACGGTTGCGAGCACGGTCTTGACCGCGATCGTCAGCCGGGAGAGCTCGCCCCCCGAGACAATCTTCCGCAATGGGCGAGGCTCCTCGCCGGGGTTTGCCGAGAACAGCATCTCGACGTTGTCGGCGCCAGATTCCGGCGGCATCTGGGCCGGCGGATCGTTGCCCAGCTCGCGGGTCTCGACGTTGACCGAGAGCCGTGCGCCGCCCAGTCCCAGCGGCTTGAGCCGCCCCTGAACCACCTTGCCGAACTCGCGGGCAATCCTTACGCGCGCCTTGGTCAGCCGACTCGCGGCCTGCTTCAGGTCGCGCCAGGCCTCCGCAAGCGGTCGATCCAGGGCAAGCAAGTCGGCAGCATCCCGGCCGAGTGCGGTCAGCCTGGACTCGGTCGCTGCCCATCGATCGGGCAGCTCGTCGGGGGTGCAGTGAAATCGCGCCGCCAGGCGCCGGTACAGGGCCATCCTGCCTTCAAGGTCTTCCAGGCGAGCCGGGTCGTCGTCCCAGCCGTTTCCCAGGTTCCGCAGGCGGAAGGCAACCTCGCGGGCCTCGTCGGCCAGTCGCTCGAGCATCGCGGTGGACTCGGCGAGCTCTGGCACCGCAGCAATCAACGGCTGCAGCGTTCGCGCCACGCTGGTCAGCACGTCTTGTACCGATCGGTCTGCCTCGTAGAGAAGGACATAACCCGCCGCGGCCGCCGAGCGAATCTGCTCAGAGCTTCGCAGGCGGTTCGCCTCCCTCGCCAGCTCATCGTGCTCCCCACGGTTGGGGCTGACCGCCGCCAGCTCGTCCCGCTCGTACTCCAAGAGCGCACGCTCGCGATCGCGCGACTCGGCCGTTTCGGCCAGCAACTGCCGCCTGCGCCTCAAGCCTTCGTATGCCTGTCGCGCGACACGGTACGCGGCCACCTCGTCGTCGAGCCCACCAAACGCGTCCAAGAGCGAGCGTTGCTGGCTCGGGTCAAGCAGGGCTCTCCCCTCGAGCTGACCGTGGATGTCGACAAGCCGCTCTCCCAGCTTCTGGAGCGAGGCAACGCTCACCGGCAGCCCGTTGACCTGGGCACTCCCGCGTCCTTGCGCGGTGACTCTCCGAGTGATGATGAGCTCGTCGTCGTCGATCGCCCCGCCCAGGATCGTCTCGACGTCGGTCTTGAGCTCCGGATCGTTGACTTCGAACACCGCGGCCGCCCGGGCCTCATCCTTTCCCGAGCGAATCAGATCGGCCGACGCTTTCCCACCTAGCACCAGCCCGAGCGCTGTGAGAAGCAGGCTCTTGCCCGCGCCGGTTTCTCCCGTCCAGGCGCAGTAGCCCCCCTCGAGCTCGACGTGGGCATCTTCGATCAAAGCCAGGTTTTGGACCGACAGTTCGCGGAGCACGGTTCTCTCGCACACAGATCCCAGGTGCGCGCCCGGCCGCAACGGTTTCCAGGCTGCACCAGAAACAGAGCGGTCCACCCGGCGCTCGATTTCACCGCCCCACTGCGGCGGCGATGGGCGGCGCCGCCTTGGGTGCGAACGAATGGAAGTCGAGCCCCAAAAGCGCTGCCATCGTGGCCGCAACCTGCCCTTGAGTCAGCGGTTGAACGTTGGTCCTCTCTCCCAAGGGTGGCGTATCCGGGCCGAGGACCCCGATCCAGATTCGCTCCGACCCCTTGATCTCGGCGCCATGGCTCCTCCATTCAACCGGTCCGTCGCCCCGTCCGTGATCGGTGGTGACGATCAATGTGGTTGTGCCGCGATAGTCCGGCATCATCTGCAGCGTGTCCCAGAGGAATCGCAAGTGCTGGTCGAAGTAGAGGGCAGAACGCAGATAGTTGGGATACTGGCCCGCGTGGGCGAATTCATCGGTTTCGCCCAGTGCGAGGTAGAGTACCCGCGGCCGTTGCCGCTTGAAGTACTCGAACGCCGCGTGGAACGTGAACGAGTCGTAACAGCAGTCGTCCCAGAGCCGGGGTGTTTCCGCGATCAACCTGCTCATGAGCCGTTCCTCGCTGGATAGACCCATCCCCACCAGAGGTTTCCAGCCGGCGACGACCCGCACCCTGCTGCGCCAGCAGTTGATGATGAACGGAAATCGGTCCCACGACCCGAACGCCGCGACCCGGCTCCGAAAGTCATCCTGGCCGTTCAGCCATTCCAGCACGGTGACGTTCTGGTTGGGAACCTTGTCGTTGGAGTCGATCTTCGGGTCGGCGAATCCGGTCAAGATCTCGTTGTATCCGGGATACGAGAAGTTCCGTCCGTTGGTGACCTTGACCTCGCTGCCGGCGGCGGAATTGCCATAGAGCTGCCCGTGCCTGGCAATCACGCTCCAGAAGAACGGCATCAGCCGCTTGCGCCGGACTTCGGGCGTATCCCCGCCGAAGTCGCTCTTGAGCAGACCCAGGTCGCTCGCGCCGACGTTCTCCTTGGTCAATAACGCCGTGTCGACCCCGCCGAACACCTCCTGCCAGCGCAGGCCGTCGCTGGTCGCGAGAATGATATTTCGAGTCCGGGTCTTACGCGGAGCCTGCCCGTCCTTCGGCTCGGAGCCCGGCGCCGTGGCGATCGTCACGAACAACATGACTGCAATCAACATTGGCAACTTTTTCATGCGATGCGATTCCTCGTTTGGGCCGCTCCGAGGCGATCGGCTGTGATCGCAATCGGTCGCGCGCGTCGTCCCGTCTTCCCCGGTGCACCAGGAACTCAACTAAGTCTGCGGCTCGCTCGCCGGGGCTTCGATCAGTTCGGTCGGCGCGAGAGACCCTTCGCCATCCCCAGGCGCCGGACCCACGCACTCGACAAACTCCTGTTCCATCCGCTCGGCAGCCTCCCTTGGGAGTGCGGCGTCCGCCACGCCCAGCTCCGCGACGAGGACCTCTCGGCGCGAGCCAGCAGCGCTTCGCGGTCAGCCTCCTTGAGTATGGCCGCGAAATTGAGCCGTTGCAGGAGCGCCTTCGTAACAGGGCGCTTCGCCGCGCGGAAGCTTGCCGCGCGGATCAGGGCGAGCGTGATCGGGTCATTGCACAGGGCGGTGAGCACTGCTGCGTCGTCCGCCGTCGAGCACGGCAGGAAGTAGCACGTGTCATCGAGCATCACCGGTCGCCCGCCAACCGGCCCGAGCGCCTTGAAGCCCGGTTCTTTGTGTAGGCCGCAGATGGCCACCTTGAACGGTGCGAAGCTGTACGGACCGACGCCAAACAGAGCAAACGCCGGCTGCCCGCGATAAATCGACGATCGGCGCAGCGCAAACGCCTCGGAGTGCGCTTGCAAGTAGCCGAAGAAGCGCGGCGCCGATTCGGCGAGGCCCGCGGTATCCTCGCCGATCCGTTCCTGGGTGAGAAGCACCGCCCGCTCCGGTGATTCCCCCGCGGCGGCCGCCAGATCTCGTCCTTTCTTGAGAGGATAGACATGCGCGGCTCGACGTCGACCGATTCGCCCGAGCCGTTCTTGAGCTCGCCCGACTCGTGGTCGCGCACGAGCTCCATCACCGCTGCCGCGTCGTGCTTGAGCCCCTGCCGCCAGGAGAGCGGGCACTTGCCGTCGGCGAAAGCCCACGGCTCGTACGCCGCGCGATCCGCGATCAGCCATCCCCGCTCAAAGCCCAGGACCGACTCGGGCTCGGCCTGTGACAGGTCGGCGAAGACTGGAATCTCGCGGCAACGGTTGGTCGTTCCGAGCGTCATCCGGAATAAACAGGCCTCCACGGCGGCACCGAACCAGCGCGCCGCGTCGATTCGGCGGATCGACGCGGCCGAGAGCGGCAGCCGCGCGCGGTGCGCATACTGAAGGACCCGCCGGGCCACGGCGGTCTTGCACAAGAGCGCGATCGTGGGCGACTGGTCAGCCAGCTCGTGGATCAGCTTGAGCCAGACAGCTTCCGCCACGTCGAAATTGGATGCCCCCGTACGTGCCGCGAGGCCGGGGAGCCCTTTGATGTTCCGCTTCGGCGGCTGCCAGTTGGTCGCAGACCGTCCCAGTTCGGCCGTCGTCACCCACGGAGGGTTGCCCACCACCAACAGCGGGCCAGTCTCGCGCCAGCTCAGGTCTTCCTTCAGGTCGAGCCCAAAGAAATCCCCGTGCACGATCGTCACTTCTACGCGGCTGGAACCTTTCTCGGCCGGGAGCGCGCGAGCCGCCTGGCAATGGTCTTCCTGGATCTCGATCCCGAGGATCTCGCGCGGAGGTACGCGCAGGGCCAAAAGCCCCGCGATGAACGAGCCTTGCCCGCAGGTGGGCTCCAGCACTCGCCTCCAGCGCAGGCTGATCGGCCCCAGGGTCTCCAGAACCGCGGCAACCAGCTCGGAAGGCGTCTGGAAATCCCCAAGGTCGCGTCGCACCGGTCTACCCCCGCCACCCTCGAGGAGCCCGCCCGAGGCTACTTGATCTTCGCCCCCACCTCGCAGCTCGGGTCGTCCACGGTGAGCACAATCACTCGATCGCCTGAAGACGCGGCCAGGAGCATCCCGTTCGACGATTCCCCGCGCAACATCGCCGGCTCGAGATTGTTAACGACGACGATCAGCTTGCCGACAAGTTGCTCGGGCGTGTAGTGCTGGCGAATTCCCGCCACGATCTGCTTCTCCTGGCCGCCCACGTCCACCTGCAGCAGCAAGAGCCTGTCGGCGTTGGGGTGCGGGCGCGCCTCGAGTACTTTGGCAACGCGAAGCTCCAGCTTGGCAAAGTCGTTGTATGTTACCAGTTCCGCCACGTTCGCAGCTCCCGTCAAGTCATGCTCGGGCTGATGCGCCGGCACGCTCGCCTGGTGGCGCAGTCGCCCTGTGCCCGATCGCTCCGACTTCAGATTAGCGGATTCGGGGAGGCGTTGCCAGGCGGGCGAGTCCGCCCAGCAGTCCGCGAATCACCGAGAACGCGATCACGAACGGCGTGGTCGGCCTGGTGAAGATCGTCGGAATGTTCCGCTCGAACACAAAATGCCCGATGAACATGATCGCGTAGGCCGAGAGAAACAGGCCCAGCGACCAGAGCGGGCGGAACGGCACAAGCACGACCGCGATCGCCGCCATCGGCCAGCCGACTCCCACGTGCAGAAAGTGGTTGATCGGATGCCGGTGATCGTGACGATAGCGATCCGCCAGGCCCATCGGCCGCTGGACGGAAACGCCGGAATCCACTGCGGGAGAGGCCGTGTTCGTGGATGCCCTGAGCATCGGAATTCCTTTCCTCGTTACCGAGAGCGTCGACCAGATCAAGGGAATGGAATGGGATGGAACGGAACGGAACGCGCGGGTTGGCGCCTCGCACACGAAGCGGGTCGCGGCTGATTCTACTGAGACATGTCCTCAAGCGGAACAGGCTGATCAAGGAACTTTGGCGGCGGGTCGCGGCTCTGGACTCTGGCGGGTGATCCCGACGTGGACCTTGGGATCGGTGTAGGCGTCCTTCCCGTTGTGACGGATCTCTTTCCAGTACTTCTTGATCTCGAAGTCTCTTGAATTATCCTCGTCGTGACAGTGGGAGCAGAGCTGGTTCTTGTCAGCCTGCTCGATCGTCACGCTCATCACCTCGCGAAACTTGTCGTTGTCGGGCTCAAGCGCGTGCTTGGAGCCGGGCCCGTGGCAATTCTCGCACTGGTTTCCGGCCAGGTACGGCGTCAGGGATGGCGACTGCCATCCCGAGTTGTACTCGAACCCAGTGGTGTGGCAGGAAACGCATTCGGCGTCGAAGGCGACATTCGGCTTGAGGTCGTGCAGCAACGAATCGAACGCCTTGGCGTGCTTGGTGGTCTCCCAGAATTCAACCGTTTTGCGATGACACGCCCTGCACGTTTCGGCGCCGACGAATTCTGCCCCCGGCGCCCCACCGAGATAGTTCCGTTTCACGTAACTCTCGACCGTCTTGGCCACCTTGAGGTCGCCACGATATTGATCCTCGATCAGTGTTTTCATCGGCGCAGCCGGGCCGTCGAACCGTTTGTTGAGCTCGACGAGCTGAAACCGCACCGGTGGCGACTCGGATGGGAAGAAACCGAAGGCGCCCACGTACTTTCCCTTCTTTCCGATCGAGACCAGCAAGGTCTTGCCGCCGTTCGGTCGATCGGGCTCGTGGTTGAAGGGATCGGCGGCCTCGGACGTGGCCACGACCACATCGAACCCGGGATAGGCCTCACCCAGCCGCTTCGCCAAGGCGGGCGGACCCTGGACCATCAGGATCTGGTAGTCGCTCTGGGCTTCGAGCGCGGCCAGCACGGCTGGCAAAACGTCATCCGGACGCTTGATCGTTGGCAAGATGGAGTCCTTGTACGGATCGACCAGCTTGGCCAGTAGATCCGGATCGGTCACCGCCGTGATCCCCAGCTTCACTGGTCCGGCCGTCACGACCATGCTGGTGCGAAACATCTTTTCATATTCCGCCGCCGGCTGGATATTTGCGGCCACGATCTTGGTCGTGTCTCCCAGACTGTTTTCCAGAATACCCAGCGATTCGCCCACCCCGAGCTTCAGATCTTCCGGGCACAGACCCAGGGCGCTGTAGTTGAGCAGCTTGAGCGCCTGCACGGCGTAATCAAATTTCATCTTGGCTTGCTCGAAGCCCCCCCGCGCCGGAGGGATTCCAGATCAAGCCTCCCAGATGAATCTGGGCGGTCGGCCACTTCCGGTCGTGCAGCCGGTCGATGAAGTCATACCGCCGGATCAGGCCGCCGATCTGCTCCGCCGAGCAGCCGCACGGCTCCATGTACCCGTCGTCCTGGCCCGAGATCACCAGGACCGCCGCGGGATTCACCCAGTTCGCGAGCACCTTCTGCGATTTCGCGGCGGAACCGGCCGGGGACGCCGAGCCGGGTCCCGGAGTGGTTTGTGCCGGGGAAATGGCGGCGGTCGGCGATGGCGAGCGACTCGTGCACCCGACGTAGCCGAGCACGGCCCATGCCAGGATCAGGGCGGCGTATGGGCGAAAATCGGTCCGCGTCATCACATGGCTCCTTCCGGCAGCGTTATAGCCTTACTCGAGGCCGCCGATAAGATCAATCCCGGGTGCGCCGCGTAGAAGAATGTCACACCGCCCTGACGCGCAGCGACTCGAGGCCGCCGACAAGATCAATACCGCGTGCGCCGGGGCGATCGCCCGGGTCGGGTTCAGCCCTCACCTCCGGAGATCAAGATCCTCACCGGAATCTTCAGCTCAGCGGCCCGAGGATGATCGGTCTTGAGGATGATCTCGCCCTCGACGGCACCCGGAGCCGTCCCGGGCGGGACAATGACCGTCATTGTGTAGCTCCCCTTCTGGTTCCCCGCCTCGTTGGGCGTGATCTTGACTTCGATCTTTGCCGGCTTATCGACGACCTCAAATGTCGTTTCCCGGTTTCCTCTCACCAGGATCTTCATCTTGTGGGTTCTGCCCTCGCGGCTCTTCACATCAGTCAGGTGCACTCGCTCCGGAATCACGCCGACCGGCCCGATGGCATTCCCCGTGATCGAGACCTTCACCTGCTGCTGGAGTGGATGATCGGTCTCCACCAGCAACTCCTCCTGAAATCTCCCCAGCGGCAAGCCTGGCTTGATTTCGAGGTCGACGCGATAACCACCGGACTTCACATTAAGATGCTTGCGGTCCACGTCCGTCAGCGGCGTGTACGTGGCGGAGATGAGCGCGGGCAGCGACGTGCTCGCCCGGGTGACCTTCGTCTCGGGCCGGTCCATAGAGAAAACCGCGATCGTCGCCTTCCTCGGTTCTTCGTTCGAGACCGCGTTCAGAACGATCATCTCCGGCGGGAACACCACCAGCGGCGGATAGACCTTGCCCTTGACATTGAGCGTGAAGCTCTGCCGGGTCGGGTCGTTGGTGCCGATGGTTGCGCTCTTGGCGTAATCGGCCGACGGGAATTGCTTCGTGTCCCACTCGAGGTCGATCGTCGTCGATTCCTTCGGCTTGACGGTCACCCTCGGGTGCTCTTCACCCTCCTTCGGGGCCAGCTTGGCGATCGTGCACGAGCAAGTCGACCCCGACAACCACATCTCCAATTCGCCGTCCCCCACGTTCTTCACTTCCCACGTGTGCTTGTGCTTCGTCTGCTGCGGCAGCGTGCCGAAATCGAAGACGAGCGGCTGCGCTATCTCCACCTTGGGCTGAGGACCCGTGCCCTCGCTCACCCCGACCATCACCGGACCCTTCGTGGAATTCGATCCACTCAGGGTGTAATACGACGCCACCGCAGTCAGGAAGACCACTGCGACGACGAGACTGATCCACCGTAACATGTTCGAGCATCTCCAGTTGGAACAATCATTTCCATCGTGAATAACAGTGAGTCGATGAATTCAAGCGAAGGCGGCCAGTCTCTGCCAGGAAGCCCGAGAGCCCGAGCGAGCAGCCTTCCGCCTCCTTATGATGATAAGGAGAGCTTCGCCGTCGCGGCAAGGCATCCGGTCATAACACCGTTAAGAAGCCAGGAATGCTCGCCGCGGCCTGCGCGAGACGGCGCATGATCCCGGGCGGGCATGTCGCTCCGGTACGGGCGTCGCGCCCAGCCGAGTCCGGCCCGGCTTGCGGGTCGATCCTGGCTTCTACCGGGCTCACCCCGCGCAAGCCTTCTTGCCGGCGATGTTGATGCCGTGACCCTGACCCTGGTGGTAAAAAACCTGGTCGAGGCTGAGGTTGACCAGGTCGGTCAGATGAGCCTCCTGGAACCATGCGGCCACTTCGTCATAGGTATGCCGCGACATGTATCGGGGAGCGTACCAGTCGAGCGTGTCACAGACGCGTACCTCGGGATCGGGGTGCATCGACACGCCGATGGTCGCAAGATGAAGCGCGACTCCCAGGCGTTCGACCCACCACCGCGGACTGGCGCAGAGTCGCCGCTTGAGGCCTCCCAGGGGAGCCGAGACCCGACAGAAAAACTCCAGCCACGTCACCGGCAAGCGCGTCGAGACGAAGCGCTCCAGGTTCATGATCGCTTCGACGATCGGGCGCTCGCGCCATAGACCCATATCACGATCCGTCCCCCCGGCTTGAGCAGCCGCGCCAGGGCCAGAAACGAAGCGCGGGGATCGGGGGTGTGATCAAGCACCCCCAGCGAATAAATCAAATCAAAGCTCTCCGCCTCGAACGGCAGATTCAGCAGATCCGCTCGCACGAGGCCGACCCGCGTTAACCCTGCCGTCAGATCGCGCGCGGCCACGACCGCCGTGCTCAAGTCGACGCCCGCGATCAGCCTGGCGGCGCTTCCGCGGCGATCCGCAGGTAACGCCCCATGCCGCAGCCGGCATCGAGCACGATCTTGCCGGCGAGATCGTGGTCCGTGAAGCCGGTCCGGCCGCGGAAGGTGGCGCGGTCTTCCTCCGGCCGGATGATCCGGAACCGATTCCACTGCATTCCGTAAGCCGACTTCGTCCTGGCTTGATCGGCGGCGGGCATGGCGTCTTCCGGTCAAGAAAAGAAGTACAGCCTGGTCAACCGGGCCCGGCGGGATTGCGAGAATCCCACCGCTCCTCCGCAGCGCTTTGCCGCAGGTAGCGCGGCTCGAAGAGCCATGGGTCATCGCGGCGACCGCTTGACCAGGCATCGCGTGCCAGCTCGACCAGGCGCGAGCCGTCAGGGTAATTGAGCGTGGAATCCGCCGCCATGACCCTCGCTCCGGCGGCGTCGCGGATGTGTGCTTTGTCGAGGCCCGGGCCCAGAACGAGCATGCTCGGATCAAGTCGCGCCGACCATTCCGAGAGATTCTCGATCTGGCTCCCTCGTGTCGAAAAAAGCGGTTCACCGGGCGCCGTCCTGGAGAATTCCGCGGTGTAGGCCTGGCCGCGCTGAGCGTCGGCGACGACCCAGATGTGCAGGGCATCGCGTGCGTTCCGCGCAACGGCTTCGAGGCTATCAAACCCGACCAGGGCCGCGCCGGTCGCGTACGCCAGGGTCTTGGCCGCCATGACGCCCACCCTCAACCCGGTATACGAGCCCGGGCCCAGGCCGACCCCGATCAGGTCGAGGTCCCCAGGCGCAGATGACCCTGGGCGAGAATCTCCCCGACCCGCGGGATCAGGTCACGACCGTGCCGGCGCTCGGGACCGCTCGCGGCGCAAATCAACGCCCCATCCCGCGTTAATAAACCGAGTGCGGCTCGCTCCGTCGACGTATCCAGGACCAGCAGGTTCATCTTTCCGCCCGCAATCACTCAATTCGCAGCGAGACCATGACGGCGTGGACTTGACCGCCGGCGTTGGTTCGCCCTATCTTATATTGGGAGCTTATATTAGATTAGAGTAAGCTCGATTCGCAGCGCGGTCGAGAGCGATCCAGGTCCGAATTGTCAGGCTCGGAGTCGTGCTGTCCACCCATTTTCGGTCGGAGGTTTTCCCCCGGTGCGGCGTGCTCTCATCAGCGACATTCATGGGAACCTCGAGGCCTTGGAGGTCGTGCTTGAAGATATTCAGGCACAGGGGCTCACCGAGATCTTCTGCCTGGGCGACATCGTCGGCTACGGCCCCAACCCTCGCGAATGCGTCGATCGCGTCATGGAGACCTGCAAGATCACGTTGCTGGGAAACCACGACCAGGGGGCCATGTTCGACCCTGACGGCTTCAACATCAGTGCCGAGCGTGCCATCTTCTGGACCCGCGAGCAGCTCGAATCTCCCAGCGACCGCGACAAGAACAAGCGCCGCTGGGATTTTCTCGGCGAGCTCCAGCGCTCGCACCGCTACGGCTCATTCCTCTTCGTTCATGGCTCGCCGCGCAATCCCTTGAGCGAATACATCTTCCCCGAAGACATTTACAACCATCGCAAGATGGAGCGCCTCTTTCAGCTCGTCGGGCGCTACCGTTTTCAGGGGCACACGCACGTTCCCGGCATCTTCACCGAAAACTTCCAGTTCTTCGCACCCGAGGAAATCGACCTGGAATATACGTTGGGTGAAGGCAAGCTGATGGTGAATGTCGGCTCGGTCGGCCAGCCGCGCGACGGCGACAATCGGGCGTGCTACGTTATCCTGGACGACGGCCTTCATGACGATTCCTCCAACGGCGAGGCCGAGCGAGCACCCGGTTCGCAGTCCCCCAAAATCGTCTACCGCCGCCTCCCCTACGATTTCGAGACCACGATCCAGAAAATCTATTCGATTCCTGAGCTCGAGCCATTCCTGGGCGACCGCCTCCGGCAAGGACGATAGCCTTGTGTTCCTCTTGGAGAGCGAGACGCCCGTCCCGACCGACTGGCGCTTCCGTGATCGGTCAGCCCCACCGACGTTTTTTGCTTCCCAGGCCGTCCAGTGAATCCAGAGTAGTCGGCGCCGCCTCCCGACTTCGCCGGCGTCCGGGCTCAGCTTGCAAACTGAGCGGCACCATGAGAGTGTGGTCCCCGCCTAACGGGAACCCATCCTCATGCCCAACGTTTTGAAAATGCATGCAACATGGGGCTGGCTCCTCTGCCTGGCCGCCGCTCCCTCCCTGGCTTGTCTGCAATCTCTTGGTTACCAGGTTTTCTTGGTCCTCAGGTTTCCTCCGCCATGAATCACGATAAACGGCTGGTCGTTTATTTTTTTGTGATCGTCGTTGCGTGGATGTTCGTGAGTACCTACATCTCACGGTTGATGGGGTGGAACCCACCCCCGAAGAAGCCGCCCGCGATTGCCGCCGCCAAGGACAATCCCGCCAAGCCCGACCTCCCCGATGCCGGCGCCCCTCCCAAGGGCGATGCCCCGAAGGCTGAAGCCAAGGTTGCCGAGAAGAAGCAGGCCGAGGCGAAACCGAATGGGCAAGAACCGCCCAACGAGCCCGAGGTCGAAGTGGTCGCTGAAGCCGAGCTGGTCCTCGGCTCGACGACGGACAAATCACCAGAAGGGTATCATCTTGAAGCCCATCTGACCCAGAACGGCGCCGGAATCGAGGCTCTCTTTTCCTCTCGGTTCGACGCCGAATTCGAGTTTGGCAAGCCCGGCCGGCGCCCGCTCGAATTCATCCATCGCGATCCGGGCTGGCCCCCGTCACTCGCCTTGACGCTGAGCACCGGCCCGGGCGACGGCAAAAAGCTCATTGCCGAACCCGACCCGGCCGATGCCGATGACGAGGCGGCTGCACTCAGGCAAGCGGCGGCCGAGGCCGAGGACTTGCTCGATTCGGTCCTCTGGGAGGTCGTCCGCGACCCCGTCACCAAGAAGATCGTCCAGCCCGCCGCGGGAACCGACCTGGTCACCAAGACCCCGGTCACCGGCCAGTCCATCGCATTCCGGACCACGTCCAAGAGTGGCGTCAAGATCACCAAGACCTTCCGCCTCTTCCCGAACGCCGACGGGCTTGAGGTCGAGCTCAAGTTCGAGAGCCCCGACCGCGAGAGATCGACCGTTTATCACGTGCTCGGACCTCACGGGATCCCCATCGAGGGCCTCTGGTACACGGGCACCTTCCGCGACGTATTTTTCGGCCAGTTGACCCCGAGCGGAACGACCGAGATCGTGACGCACGCGGCCGGGGACGTGGCCGGGGCGAAGGAGGGTGCCATCGATAATACCACCCTGCCCCTCCGCTTCGCCGGTATCGAAAACCAGCACTTCGTCATCATGATCGAGCCCTTCCCACCGCCCACCCGCCCCGACGACCGCTGGGACTCCAAAACAATCGCCATCCTCCTGCACAAGAAGGAGCAGGTTCAGCATTCCGACGTGGGAATCAAGATCACCTCGAAACCGATTACCATCGCCCCGGATCAACCGGTCGTCCACACCTACCAGGTCTACGCCGGCCCCAAGACCAGCAGAGGCGCTTTTCCCCTATGGCGCCCAGGGCCTCGCCTCGTACCGGAAGCCGCAATGGATTCCCCTGGCTCCCGACATCGCCCGAGTCGTCATCACGCCGACTTTGGGCTTTACCTACGAGGTCACGAACAGGGTCGCTCGGTTTTTCGGCGGCTCGAAGGGAAACTACGGCATCGCGATCATCCTGCTCACGATCCTGGTGCGTGCGCTCATGTTTCCGCTCGGCCGCAAACAGGCCCTGTCGGCCCAGAAAATGCAAAACGCTTCAGCCCCATCTCAAAGAGCTGCAAGAGCAATATAAGGACGACAAGGAAAAGCTCACCAAGGAGACGTTCGCCCTCTACAAGAGGCACGGGGTCAACCCGGTCGGCGGCTGCCTGCCGGCCTTGATTCAACTGCCGATCTTCGTCGGTCTCTGGCAGGCGCTCAATACCAGCTTTCCGCTGCGGCATGCGACGTTTTTGTGGATCCGCGACCTCGCCGCTCCCGACATGCTGTTTCACCTGCCCGTTTGAGCTCCCATTTCTGGGTGAGTGGTTCAACCTGCTGCCGTTCTTGGTCGTGGGCCTGATGCTGGTGCAGACCAAGCTGTTCGCACCGCCGGCCACGACCCCCGAGGCCGAGATGCAGCAGAAAATGATGAAGTATATGATGGTGTTCATGGGATTCATGTTTTACAAGGTACCCTCCGGGCTGGGCATCTACTTCATCACCAGCAGCCTCTGGGCTATCGGCGAGCGGCTGCTCTTGCCCAAGGTCACGCACGCGACCAGCTCGGCCCCCGTCCGGCGGCGAGGCAGGCGACTCGTTCGGCGACCGAGGAACGAACAAAGGCAGCTCAAACGGCGACGGCGGCGGGCCCCGAGGCGGCGGCAAGGGGGACCGGCGGCGGCAACGGCGCCAAGGTCGAGGCCAAGCCCCCCGGCAAGATCGCGCAGTTCTGGGAGCGCGTCCTCGATGAAGCGCGCAAAGACCCGACCTATCGCAAGGTGGTCGACGAACGCGACGGTCCAGGATCGCACCAAAGACAAGGAAAAGCGATAGGACCGGCCCCGGCCCAAGCCGCGCAGGCGGTGAGCCGCCGGCCCTCCGCCGCCTGACGAGCGATCAGCCTCCGAGGCCCTTGACCGATGCCCGCGACGCTCGACCCCAACGACACCATCGCGGCGGTGGCCACTCCGCCCGGACCTGCCTTGCGAGGCATCGTCAGGCTTTCTGGCCCTGAAGCCCTCGAGATTGCGCTCGACGGCTTCATGCCCGACCGGCACGAACCGCTTCCCGAGCGAGTGGCCGGCGGCCAGGCCAGGCCGGCTGACGGTCGACGGCCTGCGGCCGTCTCCTGCCGGCTCATGCTGGCAATCTGGCCGGCGCCGCGAACTTATACGGGGCAAACCGTCGCCGAGATCCACACCGTCGGCTCGACGCCGCTGGTCAGCCTGGTGCTTGCCCATTGCCTGGCCAAGGGCGCGCGGGTGGCCGAGCCCGGCGAGTTCACGCTCCGCGCTTTCCTTTCGGGCCGGATCGACCTGACGCGGGCCGAGGCGGTGCTGGGAATGATCGACGCGCGCAGAGCCCCGCGCAGCTCGAAGCGGCCCTCGAACAGCTTGCCGGCGGCCTGTCCGGGCCCATCCTCGTCTTACGCGACCGTCTTGCTCGACCTGGTCGCCCATCTGGAAGCCGAGCCTCGATTTCTCCGACCAGCCCGACGTCGACCCCGTCGAGCGCGCGTCCGTTGCCGGCGAGCTCGAACGATCCGCGGCCGAGCTCGCCGCGCTCGAACTGCGGCTCAGCGAGCGCGATCGACCGGAAAGCCACCCTCGTGTCGTCCTGGTCGGTCCGCCCAACGCCGGCAAAAGCCGGCTCTATAACGCACTCCTGGGCCGCGACCAAGCCATCGTCTCGCCCGCGCCGGAACAACCCGCGATTACCTCACTGCCCTGTGCGACTGCGACGGCCTGACAGTCGAGCTGGTGGATACCGCCGGAATCGAGGCCCCATGCGGGTCGATCGCCGCGCACGCCCAGGCGTTGCGCACCGCGCAGGCCACTCGCGCCGACCTCCTGCTCGACTGCCGCTCGCCGGAATCCGGGGGAAGTTCTGCCTACCCATCCACGGAATCGTGCCTGCGCCTGGCCGTCTGGACCAAAAGCGACATGGCCATGCCCCTGGGCGCTTTTCCCGGCGAACTTCCGCCGATTGTCACGAGCGCACTCACAGGCAGCGGCCTCGATCCGCTACGGTCAGCCGTCGCGCGGGCGATCCGCAGCCAGAACTCACGGGGAGATCTTCCGGCCGGCACCGGCGCGCGCTGCCGCGCCAGCCTGGGGTCTGCCGGTAGAGCGCTCCAATCGGCCGCCCTATCACTGGTTCAGGAGAGCGGAGATGAGCTCGTCGCCTTTGACCTCCGCCTGGCCATCGACGAGCTCGGCAAAATCGTCGGGGCCGTCGTCACCGACGACATCCTCGACCGCATCTTTCGCCGTTTCTGCATCGGCAAGTAAGCGTGTTTTCTAGCGCGATGTGCCCCGGCTATCCCGGTGCGGCGCTCCCGACGATCGGGTATCTTGATGGTGGATCTCCTGAATTCTCTCCAGGTCCTGCAACTGGGACCGAACGCCTGCCGAGGTCGAAGACCCATGACGCAAAGAACGCGTGAGGAAACGGATTCGATGGGAAAAGTGCACGTCCCGATCGAGCGGCTCTGGGGTGCGCAGACCCAGCGGTCGCTCGAGAACTTCAAGATCGGCGACGTTCGCATGCCGCTGGGTTTGATCCACGCCCTGGCCATGGTGAAGCGCGCCGCGGCGCAGGTCAACCTCGACCTCGAGCGGTTCAAGGACCCCGCTCTTGGGCGGGCGATCATCGCCGCCGCCGATGAAATCATCGCCGGCCGGCACGACCAGGAATTCCCTCTGGTGGTCTGGCAGACCGGCAGCGGCACCCAGACCAACATGAACTTGAATGAAGTCATCGCCAATCGCGCCAGCGAGCTCCTGGGGGGCGAGCGCGGAGATCACCGCAAGGTTCACCCCAACGATCAGGTGAATCTGGGCCAATCGTCCAACGACGTCTTTCCGACCGCGATGCACGTCGCTGCGGTCAGCGGCGCTACGCGGGCTGCTCGTACCGGCCGTTAGCCGGCTGCGCGACACGCTCGCCGAGAAGGCCAAGGCTTTCGCCGACGTGATCAAGATCGGGCGGACCCACCTGATGGACGCCACCCCACTCACACTGGGCCAGGAAATCTCGGGCTGGGTGCAGCTTCTGGACAACGGGCTAAAGCATCTCGAGGAATCGCTTCCTCACCTGTGCGAGCTGGCCCAGGGCGGCACGGCGGTTGGCACGGGCTTGAATGCGCATCCCGAGTTCGCTGCGCGAGTCGCCGCCGAGCTTTCGCGCCTCACGGGCCACCCGTTCGTCTCGGCCCCGAACAAGTTCGAGGCACTCTCCGGCCACGACGCGCTCTTGTTCTCTCACGGCGCAATCAAGACCCTGGCGGCCTCGCTCATGAAGGTCGCCAACGACGTCCGCTGGATGGCCTCGGGCCCCCGGTGCGGGCTCGGCGAGATCTTCATCCCGGAAAACGAGCCGGGCAGCTCGATCATGCCCGGCAAGGTTAACCCGACCCAGTGCGAGGCGATGACCATGGTCGCCTCGCAGGTGATGGGAAACGACGTTGCCATCAACTTCGGGGGGCGCTCGGAAACTTCGAGCTCAACGTGATGAAGCCGCTGATCATTCACAACTTCCTGGGCAGCGTCCGGCTGCTGGCCGACGCGTGCATCAGCTTCGACGAGCACTGCGCCACCGGCATCGAGCCCAATAAACCGCGGATCGACGAGCTGCTCCACAACTCGCTGATGCTCGTGACCGCCCTCAATCCGCACATCGGCTACGACAACGCCGCCAAGATCGCCAAGCATGCTCATCACAAGGGCATCACGCTCCGCGAGTCGGCCCTCGAGCTCGGGCTCTTGACCCCTGAGCAGTTCGACCGCTGGGTCCGCCCTGAGGACATGGTGGGACCGAGAAGCGGCTGAGAGCGAGTTTGGAGCCGCGAACAGCGCACGCATCGATCACTCGTGCCCGCCGCCCTGATCCTTCCAGCCGGGCCCGCCGCCGAACACGCGGTTGGTGCCGGCCACGGGCACTCCCGTAATCATCGAGGCTTCCAGAGTGAGCGCGCGCAAGTCCTCGGGCTCGAGGTGATGCACGCTGCTTTTGCCGCAGGCCCGGGCCAGGATCTGGATCTCCGACACGAGCGCATGAAAAAAATTGGCGACCCGCTCCGCCGCCGGCCCGACCTCGAGCCGGGCGGATAGATCCGGGTCCTGCGTCGTGATCCCCACGGGACATCGACCGGTGTGGCAGTGGTGGCAGGAGTACGGCGCGGCGCCGATCTTGTGATAATCTTCCAGGTAGATCGGCTTGTTGCAATTGAGGGCGATCAGGAGAGCCGTCCCCAGGTAGCAGGCATCCGCACCCAGGGCCATCGCCTTGGCGCAGTCCGACCCGTGGCGGAGGCCGCCGGCAATCACAAGCTGGACCTGGCCGTAAAGACCAATGTCTTCCAGTGCGGCCCTGGCCTCGCACACGGCCGCCAGGGTGGGTATGCCGGTGTGCTCTTGCAAGAGCTCAGGTGACGCCGCCGTTCCCCCCTCCATGCCGTCGACCACGATCACATCGGCACCCGCCTTGGCCGCCAGCCGCACGTCGTCGAACACCCGCGAGGCCCCCATCTTGACGAAAATCGGCACCTGGTAGTCCGTCGCCTCGCGCAGCTCCTCGATCTTGATGATCAGGTCGTCGGGACCGAGGAAATCCGGATGCCGGCACGGCGACCGCTGATCGACGCCCGGCGGCAAGTCGCGCAGCCGGGCGACCTCCTCAGAAACCTTCGATCCCAGGAGCAAGCCGCCGGTCCCGGGCTTGGCTCCCTGGCCGATCGTCAGCTCGATGGCGTCGGCCTGGCGCAGATGTTGAATGTTGATGCCGTACCGGCTGGGCAACACCTCGTAAATCAAAACCCGGGACTCGGTCCGCTCCACGTCCAGCATCCCGCCGTCACCCGTGGTCGTCGACGTGCCGGCCATCGTCGCTCCCCGGGCAAGAGCCGTCTTGGCCTGTCGCGACAGTGCCCCGAAGCTCATCCCGGTGACGAGTAGCGGAATCTCCAGCTCGACCGGCTTCCTGGCGAACCGCGTGCCCAGGACCGTCCGGGTCCCGCACGACTCCCGATAGCCCTCCAGTGGAATGCGCGTGAGCGTGCCGGGAAGGAACGTGAGATCGTCGAAGGTCGCCCACGTTCGCTTCCGCAGTGAGCCAAACCCCCGGATCCGATATCGCCCCAGCTCGGCCTTGATCTGGATGTCTTCCATGACGGCCGGCGTGAACGTCCCGGAAGACTCCCTGGGCGACGGATCGCCGCCGATCGCTCGGCCCGTCTCCCATGCGCTTCTGATGGAGGCCGCGCCGGCCTCTGGCTCATTCAAGAATTGAGCTCCTCGGCTCTCGTCTCGGGCTGTGACCGCTCCCTTGCCCTTCCATTGCCGCCGGGTGCCGGCAACGACCCCGGAGACTGGCCCTGGCATTCGCGCAGGTATTTCTTCGCCGGTTCGGCAAAGTCGGTATGATTCGTCAGCTTGAGCACTCGCTGGAAATCAGCGGCGGCATCCCCCAGAAGCCCCTTTTTCGCCAGGCAGATTCCACGATGAAGGTACGATTCGGCATCGTTGGCCCGGAACTGCATGAGCCGCCCGAAATCAGCCAGCGCCAGGTCAAGATTGCCCTGCTCGGTGTGGATCTTGGCGCGCTGAAGATACGCCGACGCCAGCCGGGCATCGTGCTCGATCGCGCGGTCGAAATCCTCCAGGGCATGCGGCAAATCTCCCATGGCCTGGAGAACCGACCCGCGCCGGTAGTAGGCTTCGGCATTCTCGGGGGCGGTCTCGATCGCCTGGTTGCACTCATAGAGCGCCGCGGCGTATTCCTTGTTCACGAGATGCCGCCGGCCCTCCTTGAGATGCCGGGGCACCTGGCGCGCAGCCGGCGCCGCGTCGTGAAGAACACCCACGACATCACCACGGCCGCCACCGCCGGGAGCGCCACGACAGCCGCGGTCGTGACTCGACGGACACGCGGCGGATACCGCATCGTCGTCACCGTGATCCGCGGACCTTGCTTCTCGGTGACCGTCTGCTCGTGGACAAACCAGACGAAAACCATGATCGCGATCAGACCGACGATCCCCAGTCCCCGCGCAAACCGCCGGAACCTGCCGATGGAGAGCAGAATCGCCGCGATGACCAGGATCAGAACTCCCGCGCCGAATCCGACCGCCAGCCCCGTCGGGCCCGGCCAGTTGATCACTCGGTCATAATATTCAGCGAGCGTCATGTCACGGAGTCTCTCACCATCCCGGCCCGCATCAAAAGTGCTGCTCGAAACTGAATCGCTTCGCTCGCCCCGGACGTAACGGAGAGCGACCACGCCGGCGAGGCCGCCACGGATTGAGTCACTCCGACTTTTGGCGATGTCGAGGAATCAGTGCAAGGAGGGTCGACCCAGCAGGCTCGAGCCGTCGACCAGACGCCGTTCAATCTACGAACGGGTCGAGTTGCTGTCAATCAACTGTCTTGAGCGATTTGCCATTTTCTTGCCGGTCAGAGCGCTCTCTTCCACAGGTCTCGTTCGCTCCGCTCAAAATTCCAGAGTCTCCTGCCTGCCACCAGCTTCCGGAACCCGGCCACAGGTGCGCGCACGCGCCAGCGCTCGAGTGCTGTGCCCACCACCTCGCGGTCGGCGTCCGTCACCTCTTCAAAGACGGCGTCGGCCCCCAGCTCGCCATGCCTCCCGCCCAGAAATACAGCCCCCGCATACATGCTGTCGGCCACCCCTGCTGCGGCATCGCCACACACCACCAGAATCCCTTTCTGCATCATGAAGGCGGCCATCGGGCCCACGCTCCCTTCTACGATCAACATCCCCCCTTTCATCGCAATGCCAGCCCGCGTTGATGCATCCCCGCGCACCACCACCGTCCCCGCCCGGATCGATGCCGCCACGGCATTCCCCGCGTCACCATCGATCACGATCTCCCCGTCGCGCATGCTCTCGCCGGCACCCCAGCCGGCCCCGCCCTCGACCGAAATGCTCGCCCCGTCGTTCATCCCGCCAACGTAGTACCCCACGCTCCCCGCGATCGAAAGGCTCACGCCCTCCGCCAATCCCACCCCCAGGTTGTGCCGCGCACCCGGGTTCAGCAAGCGGATCGACCTGACGCCCGACGCGACCGCCGCTCGCACGGACTGGTTGATGGCACGAACCGGCAGGTCACCACAATCCAGCGTCATCGCCGGCTGTTCCGGCGAGCTTGGTGCGTTCACGGAATGAGTCCCCCCTGAGGACTGACCGCATCGAGCTTTCCTCGATTTGCTCACGCCGGTGAGCATTCCGCCACACCGGACCGGTAAAACTGGGACGTGCCGGGCGGCGGCTCAAGGGCGCGGTAGACGCCGGGAAGAGCGCGGCGGAGAGCGATCTCCTCGGTCGCAACCGCCACGAAGTCGCCGGTCTCGACCAGCATGAGCGGCTTGAACCCGAACCGGTCGCGCACCACACCCAGCCCCTCGCACGAGACCACCAGATAGTTGAAAGCGCCGTCCAGCCCGGCGATCGAGTCCGCCATGGCTTCGCTCAAGCTGCGGCCCTGCTCCATCCGGTCGCGCAGAAAGACACCGATGACTTCGGAATCGTTATCGGTGTAAAAGGTCACTCCGCGCTGTTCATAGTGGCGCCGAAGTTGGTGGTAATTGGTCACATGACCATTGTGAACCGTTGCCAGGTCGGGGGTCCCATGCACCCAGAACGGCTGCGAATGACTGAGGTCGATCCGGCTTTCGGTCGACAGCCGGGTGTGCCCGATCGCCAGGGGCCCGCGCCAGGTCGAGACCCCATAAACCGTTTCGAGCGCCGCCGGCGATCCGACCTGCTTCACGAGGTCGAGCCGGCGCCCCAGACTCAGCACCTCCAGGCCGCCTCGCCGGGCGCCGAGCGCTTGCTCCAGGTCCTGGGCCGTGACTCCCGGCTCCGGCAAGAAGCGAAACCGCAACGTGCTCCCTTGCCGAACCGAGGTTGAGCCGTCAGGCAAGAAGGCGACCTGGCCCAGCTCGTTCAGCAAGCCCGGTGCGTCGTCACCCGCTCCGGCGATCCGGACGGACCAGACCCGGTCGGCCCCCGGTTCTTGCTCCGGGCCGATCACTGCCACGCCCGCGCCGTCAGGACCACGACAGGCCAGCGCTTCGAGCATGCCCAACACCACCTGCCCCGTCGAGCGGTCCATGCGGCCGGTCCGGTCCAGGAAACCCACGATCCCGCACATTCGGCGTCCTTCTCGCTCAAGAAACAGGTCGTCGAGCACCAATTTTACTGGCTTGGCTGACCGTTGTCGCCAAAAATCGGAAGTGCGAGGCGCAGGCGGCAGGCGCGAGACGACCCGCCCATCGCCCGGTGCTCCTCTCACGAAAGGAACGGCGCAGCACCATGCCCGAATTTGAGCACAAGCTCGTTACCCTCGAGCATCGACTAGAGGACGACCTGATCGCTCACCTCTTGATCCAGTTCGTCGATCTGCACGGCGCGGCCAAGGTCAAGCTGGTTCCCGCGAAAATGTTGCGAGCTGTCGCTCAGGCCGGAGCCGGATTCGCCGGTGGCGCCGTCGCCGGCATGGGCCAGGGACCGCATTCGCACGACATGTTTGCTCGGCCCGACCTGGACACGTACACGCCGCTCCCTTACGAACACGGAGTGGCGCGGTTCGCCTCGGATCTGTACGTCGACCAGGAGCCACACCCGTTCTGCCCACGCGTCAATCTGAAGAAGGCGCTCACCGCGGCCCGAGAAGAAGGCTATCTCTTCAACGTCGGAATCGAGCCCGAGTTCTTCCTGCTCGTCAAGAATCCCGACGGCTCGATCCGCGGCTGGGATCCTCAGCAGGTCGACGACCTCGCCAAGCCTTGCTACGACTACAAAGGCATCTCCGGAGCCCTGCCGTTTTTGCGCGAGCTGAATGAAGCCCTCCTCCGCCTCGGCTGGGGGGTTTATCAAACCGATCATGAAGACGCCAATTTCCAGTTTGAGGTCAACTTTCGATACGCCGACGCCCTGACCACCGCCGATCGGTTCACGTTTTTCCGGATGATGGCCAGCCAGATCGCGCAGCGATTCGGAGCCACCGCGAGCTTCATGGCCAAGCCGTTCTCGACCCGCACCGGCTCCGGCGCTCACATGCACTATCACCTGGCCGATGCCTCCAGCGGCCGGAATCTGTTCCACGACGACCAAGACCCGCGCGGCCTCGGGCTCTCGAGCCTGGCCTATCAGTTCCTGGGGGGAGTGCTGATCCACGCCCCGGCCCTCTGCGCCGTCACGTCGCCCACGGTCAATTGCTACAAGCGACTGCAAATGGGCCCCGCGCTCACGGGCTCGCGCTCGGGGTATACCTGGACTCCCGCCTTTATCTCGTACGGCGACAACAACCGGACTCAGATGCTCCGCGTCCCCGAGGGCGGCCACGTCGAGGATCGCTCGTGTTCGAGCGCCTTCAACCCTTACCTCGGAATGGCCGCCTATCTCGCCGCGGGACTCGATGGAATCGACCGCAAGCTCGACCCCGGCGAGCCCAACCTCGGCAACCTCTATGCTGCCGACATGGAAACCATGGCTCGCCGAGGCGTCGGCACGCTTCCCCAGAGCCTCACCGAAGCCTTGGCCCATTTCGAGAAGGACCGCGTCGTTTACAATAGCCTGGGCCCGATCGCCGACGAGCTGGTTCGCCTGAAAAGGGACGAGTGGCGTGAGTATCACGCCCAGGTTGAGTCCTGGGAAATCCACCGCTATCTGACCGCCCTCTAGAGCATTGACCATGGAACAGATCGAAACGAAGCATATCATTATCGGTGCCGGCGCCATGGGAAGGGCGGCAGCCTATCACCTGGCCCGCCGCCAGGAGCACCTGGTCCTGGTCGAGCAATTCGCGCTCGGGCACGATCGAGGAAGCTCCCATGGCGCAGCCCGGATCACCCGCCATTCCTACGCTGACCCTGCTTACGCGCGGCTGATGCCCGCGGCATTCCGCGCCTGGAAGGAGCTCGAGGCCGACGCCGGCGAATCCGTGTATTTCCGCTGTGGCGGCGTCTCCTTCTCCCCTCCCGGGGTCGATTACGCCGCCAGAGTCGCCACCAATCTCCAGGAGCTGGGGGTCCCATTCTGGCGATCTTCCGGCCGCGACTGGAACGCGCGCAACCCCAGCTTCGCCTTGCCGGATGCCTATGACGTCGTCTTCGAGCCCGACGCCGGCATGCTCGCGGCGGCCCGCGCGCTCGAGCTCGAACTCGAGCTGGCGCGGGCTCACGGCGGCCGCAATATCCGGGTCCTCGATCAAACCCCGGTCCGCCGAATCGACCTGGACCAGGATCGCCCGGTCGTCGTCACCGACAGCGCGCGAATCGTCGGCGATCGTCTCATCGTCGCGGCAGGTGCCTGGGTCAAGCACCTCTTGCCCACGTTACGGGTTCCCTGTGCGTCACCCGCCAGCAGGTGCTCTATGTCGAACCGGCCGACACGGCCTCGTTTCAGATCGGCCGGTTCCCCGTCTTCATTTTTAAGGGCGAGGCCGAGCTTGACGCGTTCTACGGGATGCCGCACTTTCAGCACCTCGGCGTCAAGGTCGCCCGCCACGGCGGCCCGGAATTCGATCCCGACACCGTCGATCGAACCATTGCCGCCGACTACGTCGAAACCGTGCGGCGCTTTCTGAGCAGCCATATCCCCGCCCTGGCCTCCGCAGCGATCAGCTTGACCGAAGTCTGCCTCTACACATCGGCTCCCGGCGACCAGTTCGTGGTCGACTTCCTCCCCGGCCGTTCCGACCTAATCGTCGCCAGTCCCTGTAGCGGCCACGGCTTCAAGTTCTCGTGCCTGATCGGCCGCGTCCTGGCTGACCTCGCAACCTCTGGCACCACCGGGCTTCCCGTCGATCCCTGGAAGATTCCCTGACTCCTTGCCTCGAGCAAATTGTCAACGATCGTCGTTCCGTGTAGAATCGAACTGCGGGTGGACGCTATCGGTCGTCGCAGGACCGGTTTCCGTTGCACCCCTGAGCACGAGGCGCTCAGTCGCCGACGGAAGTTGGGGTCCGTTGGAGGCGTCAATCCGACCAGTGCGTACGTCCGTGCGTTCGAGTTGCCTGCAAGCAGACGAAAACCGTCGCCGGTTGCACTGGCTCGACGGAAAGTTGGCCTATTCTCTGGAGGGATGATCTAGAAACTTAATGCGGAACGAATGTTAACCGCCTCCTCCACCGTTTACATCGATGCATGGGAGCACATCGCTACGCAGCATTGTCTTGAGGAACGCGACGATTTCTTCCACAATGGAACGTTAGTTTCGGGTACCCTCCATTTTTGACAGCGTCCAACCAAATGAGAACGAAGGCGAATCGACGCAAGCGAGCAAAAGGCGTGGACGACTGGGTGGCGGACGTACCCGGCGCCGCCAAACCATCGCCAGGCAGCAAAGAGACCTCGACGCTCGCCAGGATGACGAGCTCAGTCGCGAGCGCGACGGGTCGCAGATTCGCCAAGGTGACCAAACCGCTCGCGCGGGCCACGGTTTCACCGGTGTGGTGGGCCGCGATCGCGTGCACGCTCCTGCTGTGTTCGGCCGGGGTAAGGCACTGGCGCGATTTGCAGTTCGCGGGCCTCAACCGCGAGAGCGAGACATGCCCGTTTCCCTTGAACGACCTGCCCAGAAACCTGGGAAACTGGAATTCGAGTCCGGAAGACGACGGCAAGCTCGATCCCGAGATCGCTGATCTGGCGGGATCGAGCGACCATATCATCCGGGTCTATCGCGATGATTTCGAACGGTGATGTCGTTTCCGTCCTGGTCATCTATGGGCTCGCCGCGTCGGTTTTTGCTCACACTCCCGATGTCTGTTACCGCTCCCAGGGTTTCGCGGCGGAGCGGACCCCAATCGACCGGGAGATCATGGTGCCGGGCTGGCCGGATAAGGCGCACTATCGCGGCCTTTATTTCAGCAAGAAGGTCGGCGCACTCACACAGTATACTGAGGTCGTCTACACGTTCCTGCACAACGAAGAATGGCTGCCCGAAGTGGCATCTCGCTGGAAAATGTTCCGCTATCATCCGGGCATGTTCAAGATTCAAATCGAGCGGCACGTCTCCCAGATTTCGCTTGAGTCGAGCCCCTCGCCCGGTCTGCTCAAGGAGCTCATGCGGGCGATCAACAATCGAGTCGCCGAGTCAAAGCCTCGCGCCAGGGAAGTCAAGAAAAGTCAAGGATGATGAACCGACCCGACCACGGGACTAGAGCGGGAAAGCAGTCGTTGCTCCGCTACCGGCCGCGAAGGCTCCGGCTGGCAAGCGGGCGGGCGAGGCGGCCGATCCGTCCCCTCCTGGCCATGGTGGCAGCATTACTGGTCGCCCTGGCTCCCGGGGCGATCCGGTGGCTCCAAGAGGCCCCGAAGATCGAGCCCCCTTTCGAGACAATGATCGACGACGGCAGACGACCGGCCAGCGGCTCGGAGCTGGGCGACACCCACGGTCAGTTGGCCGACGGCACCAAGGTGCCGAGCGAGCCGGTCACTTTCACGAAGGACGTGGCCCCGATCCTCTGGAAGAACTGCGGCGATGTCATCGCCCCGGCCAGGTGGCTCCCTTTTCGCTCATGACCTTACGAGACGCCGCCAAGCGTGCCGATTTTATCGCCCTTGTGACCGCGTCCGACCGGATGCCCCCCTGGAAGCCCCATCCGGGCGCCGGCACATTCCTCGACGCTCGCCGGCTCTCGGAGCGCGACAAGGAAATCCTGCGCAACTGGGCGGAGACTGGCTGCGCGGCCGGTGATCCCGCCGATTTGCCGCCACCGCCTGCTTTCGATGACGGCTGGCAGCTCGGTCAACCCGACGTGGTTCTTTCCATGCCCGAGCCATACGAGATCCCCGCCGGCGGCCCAGACATCTATCGGTCCTTCTGCCTGGGAATCCCCTTGGACCAGAAGGCGGTCATCACCGGCATCGAGTTCCGCCCCGGTAACCAGCGGGTTGTACATCACAGCCGTACGTACGTCGACTCGACGGGCGATGCCCGTCGTCTCGATCGCTCCGATCCCAAGCCCGGCTACGCGGGCAGGGCCGGCTTGAGCGGCGGTATGGAGCTGCCTTATCCCGGCATCGGCGCCTGGACGCCCGGGATGACGCCCCGGTTTGCCCCCGACGGCTGCGGCCGGCTCATCGCGGCCGGGTCGGATATCGTGCTCCAGGTCCACTATCACCCAACCGGAAAGCCCGAACGCGACCAGTCTCAGGTCGGCCTCTTCCTCGCAAAAAAGCCGGTCGTCCGGACCATGGCAGGCTACTCGCTCTGCACCGACCGTCTCGACATCCCACCCGGAGCCAAGCGGCACAGGGTCCTTCTGAGCACCCGTCTCAAAGCCGACATCCACCTCTATTCCGTCGTCCCCCACGCCCATTATCTCTGCCGCGAATTCCGCCTGGCCGCCACCCTGCCCGATGGGACCATGGTGCCCCTCCTCTGGATCACCGACTGGGACTTCGACTGGCAGGACCAGTACCGCTACGCGCAGCCTGTCCGACTGCCCACGAACACGGTGGTGACCCTGGCTGTCTACTTCGACAACTCAGCCGAAAACCCGCGCAATCCCCATCGGCCGCCCCGCCGGGTTCATTACGGCATCAGCACCAAAGACGAGATGTGTGCCTGCCACCTGGAGTTCATGCCCGATGACCCGAGCGGCTACGCAGCCTATCCTATGAAGTCCCCGTTCGGCCTATGACCCAATGCACACGGAGTTCGCATTGAGAATTTAGGGTTTGGGATTTCGGGCTTCGGATTTAGTGTTTCGGACTCGAGCTCTCTTCGTCGTCGCCGGCCTCGCCGTGCGCTGACCGGGAACGGCTGTCGGTCTTGGATCGGGCCGGCGGATCATCGATGCGCGACGACGATTTGGATCGGGCCACGGTCTCGATGTCCAGCACCACGAGCACTTCGGTGCCGGTGGGAAAGGTACCGGGAATATTGAGATTGAACCAGCCGCCCTTCTTGTCGAGGACCCCGGGATGGATCCCGGCTGAGATCACGAGTGTCTGCCCGAGCGGCCAGTTCTTGACTGTCTGATCGAGTCGGGTCTCGGTCGCCTCGGGAACGTCGATCGCCATCTCAGCGGGACCCGCGTCGCGAGGAGTGATCACTCGGGTGCGATGAAACGACCGAACGGTGTTGACCGAGAGGTCGATCATGGCATCGACGGCATTCCCGTCGATATTCAGGAGCGGGCTCAGTTTGAGACTGATGCACTCCTCGAGCTTGTCGGCCTTGGTCTGGAACCCGGCTCCCGCTCCGCCGTCGCGCTGCAAGCCGCTGGCGAAGGTTCGCGGCTCGGCGGTCTTCATCGACAGTGTCTGCCCGTTGATCATTTCGACCCGCTGGTCGGCGATCTTGCGGAAGCCTTGCTGGATCTGCATCTGCGACAGCACGAGGGCCGCGTCTTCCAGCCGCATCGTCCAGATCTGCTGTCCTTGCGGGCCGCCGCCCACGAACGTGAGCCGCGAGAAAACCGAGTATCGCCACCGCGTATCGACCGCCGCGATGAACTGGACGTGGATCGACAATGTATCCTCGACCGCGTTGGTGAACCGGTCGACAACCTCGTCGACCTCCTTGAGAATCTCAGTCGAGTTATACGCCCGCAGCTCGGTCCGGTTGGCTGAGAGAACAGCGACCTTCTCACCGTGCCATTCGGCGATGCCGGTGCGCTTGAAAATCCAGTCAATGATGGCCTTCTGAGGATTGCTCTGGCTGCTGGCGGCCTTGGTGTACCGCGCGATCGGCCAGCGGCGCCACTGGAAGCCAGGCTCCGGGGCAAACGGGGCCGACGGCTCGTCGCCGGCGGGCGTCTGTTCGTCGGCTTGGTCGTCGTGCGCCGACACCGGAGCGAACGTCTTGTCGCGCGTCTTCGACGTCTTCCGCGCGCTGCTCTGCGCCCAGAGTCCGCGCGGGACCAGGCCTGCCAACAACATCGATACAAACAGGGCCGTGCGGCGGTTCATGCCAGGAGGCCTCCTTGCCGGGCTGGCTGGCTGACGAGCAATCTCGTCACGACATTGACCCTCACGCTCGCTATTTTTCAAGAGCCCGGATGACCGAGCCCGCGGCGACGACGAGTCCAACCTGCCTCACGCATTCCGACCAGCTTGGATGACTGGATTGATCGCGCAACGGCTGGCATGCGGAACGACGGAGAACCCGTCGACACGGATTCATAGCAGAGGCCGCAAATTGCCTCAATCCCAAACCGGCGCGCGACATGGCCACATGGCCACCGCCGTTTCGTCGACTGACTGGGAACGTTGGAGACTTCCGGCCGATCTCCGACACGAGTTTTCGTCCCAGCCGCAAACCGGCGACATCGTACAGCCTGCCGGCGTGAGCCCCAGGTCCGAGGACCGCAATCGATTTGTTCGTGCCGTCAGTCGCCGCTGATCGCATCGTCAGACCCGGATCCGCTCCGGAAGTGGTCGATCAACACGGCGACGAGCATGTCGCTGATGACGTTGGTCATTGCCCGGCATCGCGACAGGACCCAGTCGACCGAGAGCAGAAGGGGCAGAATCGTGAGCGGCAGTCCGGCCGTGGTGAGGACGAGCGCAAGCGAGATCAATCCCGCTTCGGGAATTCCCGCGATGCCCACGCCGGCCAGCACGCAGGTGGCCGCGATCATCAACTGCTGAAAAAACGACAGCTCGATCCCGAACACTTGGGCCACATAGAGCGCGGCCATGGCCTCGTAAAGCAGGATGCCGTCGTTGTTGAGGTTGGTTCCGACGCAAGCCGACATCCGCGCGGCCTCGTCGGAAACACCCATGAGCCGCAAACTGCGCAGTGTCACTGGCAGCGTCGCCAGGCTGCTGCTGGCCCCGGCGGCGTAAACGACCGGTTCCCGAACCCCAGCCCAGAATCGCCTGAGCGGGATCCGGGCGACCAAGACAACCCAAGCGTGGTAAACGAGCCCGACGTGGAGTGCCAACCCGAGAATGACGACGCCGAGATAAACGCCCAGCCCGCGCAGCTCGCCGATTCCGTGTGTCCCAACGGTCTGAGCCATCACGGCGAAAACCGCCAGCGGCAAGAGGGCGACGATCCAGCCCAGCAGGATTTCGACGGCGCAACCCGCCCGACACGAGGTCTTCGATCGTGCGGTAGCCCACCTCGCCAGCCGCGATCTGTTCGTCCTTGAGTCGCCGGAGGGCCATCCCGCCCAGGACAGCCAGCACGACGATCGAGAAAATCGACGTGGTTCGAAACGGGTCGATGAGGTTTTTGGGTATGAGTGCGATCAGCTCATCGAGGATCTTGATGGGCCGTGCATTCTTGACGAGCTCGGACGAAGCATCATTCGCGAATGACAGGGGCACGAGTGTCCCCGGCTTGAGCACGTTCGAGATCAAAAGTCCGATGCTTATGGCCAGGGTCGCGTTGATTGCCGAGATCGTGACCATGGCCAGGCCGCTCCGGGCCTTGACCTTGGTGCGCAGGAAGGCGTCGACGACCGCGAAAAAGACCAGCGGACCCGCCAGCGTCTTGATCGCGTTGATCATGAGCCGCCCCACTTCGCCGATCCCGCTCACGCGCGGGCCGATGAGGATCCCGGCAACGATCCCCAGCACCATGGCCACGAGAATGCGACCGGTCGGCGATAATGGGATTCGCTGGCTGCGGTCCAGCCCGGTCTTGGGTTGTTCCGCCGCTTCGACCTTCTTTTCCGTTCCTGTCGAATCGGGACTCATTCTTGAGTTTTCAGGGCAGATTCGAGTTCTCGGATGCGCGCTTCCAGGGCGGCCCGAGCCTGTACTTCCGTCGCGGCGCGCGCCTCGGCGGCGGCCCGAGCCTCAGCTTCGGTCGCGGCCCGCGCAGCCTCGGCGTCGGCGCGGGCAGCCTCGGCGGCGGCGCGGGCGGCCTCGGCGGCGGCGCGGACGGTCTCGGCGTCGGCGCGGGCGGTCTCGGCGTCGGCGCGGGCGGTCTCGGCCTCGGCGCGGGCGGCCTCGGCCTCGGCGCGGGCCCGGGCTTCCGCCGCCGCGCGGCTCACCGCTGCGTAGTCGCCGATCTCCTCGCCAGTCGCCGGGTCAAAGCACGCCAGTCGCTCGTTGCCGGTGTCCGGGTCCCGGCTGATTCCCAGCCAGACTCCGACCGCGTCTAGCCAAACGCGGCCCATGGCATCCGGCGCAATCCGCTCGTACTGGCGCGGCGTGTACCGGTACGCATACAATTCCAGGCGGCGATCGCGCCCTGCGTCATCTCCGGAGTCCGCGATGATGTACACCGGCACCCGCGCGCGGTGATAGTAATCAAACTTGGGCCCGAAGTCGTTCGAGCGCGTACCTCGCGAGGTGACCTCGACCACCAGCGCGGGCGTCGCTCCCTCGGCGGCAACGTCCAGCGTCGCCCAGTTCTGGCGTTCCGTCACGTCGAAGAACACCGCGTCGTCGGGGCCGAGCGGCTTGATGCCGGGCAGATTCCAGTCGACCAGACAGTCCGAGATGACCGCCACGTGCGGAACACCAGCCAGCCGCGATCTGAAGACAGACTTGAGGTAGGCCGCGTCGTCGTCATGGGCGTCGGTCTGCACAATGAAGTCCCCGACTTCGGGATGGAGCACATCCTCCAGTGTCAACGGGATCTGATCGAACGTCTCGGTCCCGTCGGGCTGCTGGACGCGGACGTAGCGCCAGCCGTAACGGAACGGATCATCGCCCAGGCCGGTCGCGGGCGGTTCCGGCGTGTGAGTCGTTGAGACGGTACTCAAGAGCGCACCCTTTCCTCGGCGTTTGCCCGGTGTGAGGGTCTATGCTTCAACCGGATTGTATCAACACGCCGATCGAGACGCGATCACGACTTGCCAAATGTACTACCAGGGAGTAGACAAGAACGAGAAATCCAACCTGACGATGACGGATCGCAACGGCATCGCGTCGGTCATCACGGAGATTGAACACGAGCTTGCGCAAGATCGTTGAGCAAGAATTGGACGGGAGATGCTGCGATGAAGAAACGCACGCCTACCTTTTCGGCTGCCGGCGCCGAGATCATCGGCGCACTGACCGAGTTCCGCGATGCCCTGAGAGCAAAGGTTCCGCTTGATCAGAAGTTTACGGTCCGGACGGTCGAGCTTGACCTTCGTCCCCACGCGTATGGCGCCGAAGATGTGAAGAGAACGCGACGTATCCTCAACGTCAGCCAGGCGCTTTTCGCGAGGTTTCTCGGCGTCGATGTGAAGACCGTTCGATCTTGGGAACAAGGTCTCAAACAACCGTCCCCAATCGCTTGTCGCTTCATGGACGAAATTGCCTCCACGCCCGCGCACTGGCATGAGCGTCTTCGCCAGATGATCACGAGGAAGGCCCATCCGGTCGAACGTTGAGAACACGACCTCGACCAGAGTGCTTGCGTCGGGCGAATCGCATCCCCCGCCAAGTGGAAGAGGGACACGAGTCGCGGGCGTGCTCGAAGGCATGATGATGGTGGCCGTTACCGCCGAAGTACTGCTTCTTTTCTAGAAGCTTTTCGGTCGCAAGACCCCCAAGTCCTCGTAGCGGCCCGCACCCGCGCATCACAAATCTGCACTCGACTTCCCGATCAGGAGAACCCGCTCGGTTTCTTCGCGCAGGTGCCTTCGCACCGCGGCGGGCTCTCGATCTCCTTCGACGGACGGCTCGTGCTCCATGCGGCTCACCGCCTGATCGTACCAGTGCCAGGCTTGCACGCTGTCGCCGCGAACCCGATGGATGGCGGCCAGCAAGAACCGGTCGGCAATGGTCGATTCGCCGTTCAATTCGACGGATTTCCGCACGGCCCTGAGCGCCGTGTCCAGGTCGCCCTGGCGGTAGCATGCCACTCCCAGGACGCGCCATGAGTCAGCCCGCGCCGGGTCCCAGTCGACGGACTGGCGTGCCAGTTTCACTGCCAAAGACACGTCAAATGGGCGCTTAGCGGGCGGCAGGACGTCCGCCAGGATCAGATCGTCGAAGGCCCCCAGTAATGCCATACGATAACAGGGCTTGCCGGCCTCAGGGTTGCCGATCAGAGATAGGGCGATCTCGGACGCGCGGCGCAGCGATGACTCGGCCTCCGTCGCGTCTTCGGGCTTCCTCAACATCGAAGAATACTCCGTGAGCGTCGCGATCAATCCGCTGCGGAGCCAGATGAAACTCGGGTGCTGCGCGGCCTGTTCCTCGTAGTCGCGAATCGCCAGCCGATAGTCGTCCCCCCCTCGAGTCTTTCCGAGGAGCAGCCGCACGTGGCCGGACTGCCGGCGTGCCTTGGCAATGGCCTCGTTCATCAAATCAACGTTGGAGAACAATCCCGGTATCCGATCGGAGAAAGTGACCATGATCGGTAGGATCTGCTTCGCCTTGTCGTCCAGCGCAGAGCCCGGCTCGACCGATTCGTTCTCGGAAAGCGCTCGCGTGATCTGATCGAAAGCACCGAGGGCATACTCGATTGTCAAGCGATGACCGACCAGAGCCCGCTGCGATGCCTCGAGCGCGAGATCGGCCCGGCGTTTCGCTTGCCAGAGCAAGATCGTGCTCGCCGCGAGCGTCACGACGACCGTGGCCAGGGCGGTGACAACCACCGCGCGGTGTCGGCGCGCCCATTTGACGATGCGGTGAACCAGGCTCGGTCGTTGCGCCTGCACCGGCTTGTCGTCAAGGAAACGCTCCAGGTCCAGAGCAAGCTCGCGCGCCGAGGCGTACCGGGCTGAGGGCTCCTTCTCCATCGCCTTGAGAACGATTGTCTCCAGGTCACCCGGAATCGCCGGGTTCAACCGCCGCGGCCGCGGTGGCTCGTCGTGCAAAACTTGTCGCAGAAGCTGCTGTCGATCACCCCCGCTGAACGCAGGCTGCAAGGTCAAGAGCTCGTACAAGGTCACACCCAGGCCGTACACGTCTCCGCGCACGTCAGGCCCGCGCCGTTCCCCGCGGATTTGCTCGGGACTCATGTACCGCAACGTGCCCACCACTTCGCCAGTCGGGGTCAGGTCGCTGTCTCGCTCGGGCAGACGGGCCAGTCCAAAATCCGTCACCCACAGATGGTTCCTGGCGTCGAGCATGAGATTCGACGGCTTGATGTCCCGATGGATCACACCGAGCTCGTGAGCATGTTCGAGTGCCAGGGCGGCCTGAGCGCCCAACCGCGCGGCGGCCTGCCAGTACTGCCGGGTGCCGGGATGGGAGTCGGAAAGTCCGGGCAAAGCCCCTTGCCTCTTCTCCGCTGCCGGCCCCCGAGTTCGCTCCAGCGGAAGCGTCGCTGCAGACCCGTGTGGCGGCGGTGAGGCCCGCAGCTCTCGGATGACTTCTGTGAGAGATCGCCCATCGACAAACTGCATGGCGTAGTAATGGATCCCCCGATCCGTTCCAACGCCAAAGACGGGAACGATGTGTTCGTGGTGCAGCAGGGCAGCCGCCTGCGCCTCGAGCTGGAACCGCTGACGCTGGCGCGGATCGAGCGACGCTGCCCAGGGAAGTACCTTGAGCGCAACCCGGCGGCCTAAAGGAAGTTGCTCGGCCTCGTACACAACCCCCATCCCGCCGCGGCCAATCTCTCGGATCACCCGAAACTCGCCCAGCGTGAGCGGTTGAAACGGATCCACGGCCGGCCCCCCAGCCCGCCCAGGCGCCGCGAAATCTTCGACCGCCCCTTCGATCATCTCGAAACCGTCGAGGCATTCGGCCAGCCAATTCGCGATCGGATGATGACGCGCCAGGAATTCGTCCCGGTCCGGTCGCGCGCCGAACCGCGTCAGTTGACCGTATTCCTCGAGCGCCGCCGCGACTTGCTCGTCCTCCCGACGACTCTTCGCCAAATCCGATTTGAACGACCGCGTGCTCTCGCCAAGCTCGATGTGCTGAGAAATCATGATCCCCCCGATTTCTGGTGCAGGTCACCCGTCCGTTTGGGCTGCATTTCTTATTGGTCACGGAATCCTCCCCGATCGCGCCGCACCGTCCCCGAGATTCACGCCAACCGAATCGGGCTTGTTGATCGAGACCCGCCGGTCCACAATCGGCGTCCCGGACTTCTGTAGATCAGGCTTTCCAGCCTGACATCCTGGAGAGTCAGGCTGGAAAGCCTGACCTACGCCAGACGGCCCGGTCTGCCGTGAAGGCGTGGTTTGGTTCCGACGAGGAAACGACGATGACCAAACTCGGCGACGGCGCGCGGCTGGCCATGATGGCCGCGGCAATCCTGGCCTTGCTCTCAGGAACGCTGCGTGGCAACCCGCCCGACGATCCTCCCACGCTGACGGTCCGGCTGGTGCGCCCCGAGCAGCAGGCGGCGGAAATCCTGAGAATGTTCGAAGGTGCACGTGCGCCGCACCCCGCCGCGGCGCTCGCGGCCTGGAAGCGAGCCACCCCCGACTTGGCAATCCTCGGTAAGCCGCTCGAGGCCTTGATCGCGGCTTTCAATCCGGAAATGGTCCCGGAGTGGCGCGTGCTCGATCAAGCCGAGCTGCGGATTGATCTGAATGCGGCCGACGGCCGCACGCGATGGCATGCTCTGATGCCCCGCGACGATGGCAGCGTTGCGGCCGTCGTCACGGCGTTGAGGCTGACTGACGGCGCAGACGAGGCCCCCCTGGATAGAGACGCCCGAAAAATCGCCGTCGAACGCCTCGGGCCGCCCGGTGCGGTCCTCGCAATTCGGGCCGGCGACACGCTGATTCTCGCCAGCTCCCGGGCCGAGATCACGCGTGCCTGCCGCACCGTCTTATCCAGCACGCAGAATTCATCACGTCGCACCGCCCCCCAAAAGCCCGGCGATCCGCGGGCAACCCCGCGCGACCCTTCCCAAGATCCCGGCCTTCACTTCGAGCTCGATCCGGCCCGGCTTGCCGCGGCCGGGAAGGGCCGCTTGGTGGTGCGCCGCACCGGCGAGCTACTCCGCGGGCTCGCGTGCCGCCATCTGGCCGGCCACATGGCCCTCGAAGGAGACTGCCTGGGGCTCTCGATCACGACTTCCCTCGACCCCGGAAAGCTGCAGCGATCGACCGCGGAAAAGCCGGCCGCGGTTGACCCCGCGTGGCTCAAGTGGATCCCATCCGCAGGCGTGATGGCGGTCATGTCGATCGCTCTCGAGCCAGGCGCTGCGTTCTGGGACTGGGCCTTCGCGCTGGCCGATCGTGTCGACCGTGTCGACCCGGCCCATGCCGAACTGGCCCCCCTGCGCACCGCGCCAATCTTCTGGCCGCCGCCGCTTCCATCCGCCCCGAAGCCGATCTCTGGCCTCACCTCAAGGGCGTCACAGCCTGCCTGATCACCGATCGGAAGCACCCGGGCATGCCGGTCGGTGCCCTCCTCGTCCTGCACGTCGATACCGAAGCGGCCGCAAATCGGCTCGCCAGCGACGTTTTGCCGCGCCTCGCAGCGCGATTCATCGGCAAGACCCCGCTCCAAGTACCAGCCCCGGCTCCGCCGAACAGCCAGGTCGCCGTCAAACCCGGCGAGTTCGTCCGCCTGGGATCCGTGAACGCCCGCATCGTGTCCGCCCTGCATCAGGGACGGGATGTGCTGGTGGCCTGGGGAGACGACACGCCGGCGGCGGTACAAGCCGCCGCGGCCGACCCGCGATGTTCGGCCGCGACGCTATGCACCGGGTGGGAACGCGAGGCAAAAGGCGCTCCCCAGCGCTCGGGTGCGTTCTGGCCCGCTCGCTCTTGGGCACCCCCGGCCGCGGGCGGTCCGACGCCCGCCTGGGAAGTTCTCGCCGGTGACCCACCGGTCCTATGGTGGGGCTGGAACGACCGCGATCACGACCGGGCTACCGACTCCATCCGCTGGCCCGGGCTCAAGAACCGCTCTCACCGGTTCCTCGAAAAGATAACGTTCGAAGACAACGATGAAGGATAAAGGGCCGATCAAGCTGCCGAAATGGCAGGAAGGGCGGCGGCAAAGAACACGATCGGCAGGAACCGGCGGCGCAGGTCGCGGATCCACTTCGTCACAAGTTGCATCAACGATGCGACTTGTGACCGCACTTCGAGAAGGCACGTGCATTGCATAGGGACAGGCTCCAGTGGTCGCGTTCCGCGAGAGCGCGACGGCCGCGGCAGGCGTCGGCGATCGGCCTGGCTTGCTCGTGGCGCAACGGGTTCTTGGGGTCGAGCCAGACGAAACGAAGGAGACGGGGGCGATGCAACTCAAGCCGCTGGGAGATCGGGTGGTCGTGGAGCGGGAAGAGGCCAAGGAGACCACGGCAGGTGGGATCGTGCTGCCGGACACAGCAAAAGACAAGCCCCAGAAGGGCAAGGTGCTGGCCGTGGGAGACGGCCGGGTCACAAAGGACGGCAAACGCCGCGAGCTGCAAATCAAGGTGGGCGAGCACGTGCTGTTTACCTCGTACGCCGGCGAGGAATTCAAGATCGATGGCGACAAGAAAGTTCTCCTGATGCGTGAAGAAGACATCCTGGCCGTGATCGGCTGAGCCTGTCTCTCTCTTCCGCGGGATCTCGGACCGGATCGGATCGGTCCGGATCGGATCGAAATCAATTACCAAGAAACAAGATTCGGGTTGGAATTCCATTTCCTTAGATTGGGAGTGAATCACGAATGGCAGCCAAGATGATCGCGTTCGACCAGGACGCCCGTCAGGCGATGCAGCGCGGGATTGCCAAGCTGGCCCGCGCGGTCAAGGTGACCTTGGGCCCGCGCGGCCGCAACGTCATCATTCAGAAGTCTTTCGGCTCACCGACGGTCACCAAGGACGGCGTCACGGTCGCCAAGGAGATCGAGCTCGAAGACAAGTACGAGGACATGGGCGCCAAGATGGTCAAGGAAGTCGCCAGCAAGACGTCTGACGTTGCCGGCGACGGCACGACCACGGCTACCGTCATGGCCGAAGCCATCTACAACGAGGGACTCAAGGCCGTCGTCGCGGGCGTCAACCCGATGCTCATGAAGCGCGGCATGGACAAGGCCGTGGCCGACATCGTCGAGCAGCTTCAGAAGATGAGCACCAAGGTCACGACCAAGACCGAGACCGAGCAGGTCGCAACCGTCGCCTCGAACTTCGATTCCGAGATCGGCAAGATGATCGCCGAGGCCACCGAAAAGGTTGGCAAGGACGGAGTCATCACGGTCGAGGAAGGCAAGACCTTGAAGACCGAGGTCGAGTGGGTCGAGGGAATGCAGTTCGACCGTGGCTACCTGAGCCCCTACTTCGTCACCAACCCGGCGACGATGGAGGCGGTCCTCGAAGACTGCTACATCCTGATCCACGAAAAGAAAATCTCGGTCGTCAAGGACCTGGTGCCGGTCCTGGAGCGGGTGGCCCAGACCGGGCGGCCGCTCTTGATCATCGCCGAAGAGGTCGAGGGCGAGGCCCTGGCGACTCTGGTGATCAACAAGCTCCGCGGCACCTTCCGGTGCGCCGCGGTCAAGGCACCGGGCTACGGAGACCGGCGCAAGGCCATGCTCGAAGACATCGCCGTGTTGTCTGGCGGTAAGCCGATCTTCGAGGCACTGGGGATCGAGCTGGAAAACGTCGGCCTTGGCGACCTGGGCCGGGCCAAGAAGGTCGTGATCGACAAGGACAACACGACCATCATCGAGGGATCCGGCGGCCACGACGCCATCAAGGGCCGCATCGAGGCGATCCGCCGCGAGATCGCCGACACCAAGAGCGACTACGACCGCGAGAAGCTCGAGGAACGGCTCGCCAAGCTCGCCGGCGGCGTTGCCAAGATCAACGTCGGAGCCGCCACCGAGAGTGAGATGAAGGAAAAGAAAGCCCGGGTCGAAGACGCGCTGCATGCCACCCGTGCTGCCCTCGAGGAGGGAATCCTCCCCGGCGGCGGTGTCGCTTTGCTCCGCGCGTCTGCGCGGTCAAGGGCAAGGGTTTGACTCACGATGAGGAAGTCGGCTTCAACATCATCGTCCGCGCGTGTGCGTCGCCGTTGTGTCAGATCGCCGAGAATGCCGGCCAAGATGGCGGCGTCGTCGTCTCCAAGGTCCTTGAAGGCAAGGGCAACCTCGGCTACGACGCCCTCAAGGACGAATACACCGACCTCGTGAAAGCCGGCATCATCGACCCGACCAAGGTCACCCGCTACGCCCTTCAGAACGCCGCCAGCGTCAGCATCCTGCTGTTGACCTCCGACGCTCTGATCGCCGACATGCCCAAGGACGAAGAGAAGAAGGCCGCCGGCGGCCACGGCGGATATGACGACATGTATTGATTGATCAACCGGTCAGCGGTCGAAATCGTCACCAGGGGCACGCGGGAAACCCGCGTGCCCTTCTTTTTTGGGGATTTCCGGCCCAGTACCACCACCCGTCCCTCGCCCCCCGGGGAGAGGGTGGCCGAAGGCCGGGTGAGGGGGCTCCGCGCAGTGGCCACACCCTGGCCCTGCTCACCACCTGCCCCCCTTCACCAGCCACCCGCCCCCTACCCTTGCCGGCTTGCATCGTCGCCATCTGCACGATCCAGCGCGTGGCCGTGCGAATCAACCAGCGGGCCGCCGGGCGCCAGAAGCGGCGCGGACAGTCCTTCGAAGAAATGGATTGTGGGCGGCGCTGTGATACCCCCCGAGACGATCGATTGCAGCGTCTCGTTGACGGTCCAGGCGATGTTGGTCACCGATTCCTCCGGCACGAACAGCGTGAAGCCGGCCGGCGGCATCACGCCGGTGATCACGCAGACCGTCAGGATCGTCCGCCCCGTCGTGACGTCGCGTAACGAGTTGGTCACCAGTCCCAGGCACCGCGAGCCCGGATGCGGAAAGGCGACCAGCACCACCCGCTTGAACTCTCCGCCCCCCCGCAACTGGCTCCCCAGCGACTCGACCACGTTCCGCGCGGCCCGGTAAATCGTGGCGACGATCGGAACGTGCAAGAGAAACCATTCGAGCGTCCGATACACCCACGACCGGAAGATCAACCCGAGCACATACAGCACCAAGAGCGCCAGCACAATCGCCAGCACGGGCGAGCCGATGTTGTACCACCATTCGGGCAGATCAAGCTCCTGAAGCGCGGGATAGTCCCGCATCCAGCCATGAATCCGATTGATCACGCCGGCCAGGGGATTGAGCAAGAAGCGCTCCAGCGTCATGAAGATCCAGTAAACGATCCAGAAGGTGATCACGATCGGCAGGCTGAAGATGACACCGCTGATCAGGTGCGCGCGAATGGAAGGGAGAATCGATCCCAGGCTAAACCCGCGGGGATCGGCTGCCGCAGGGCGGGCCTTGGAGGCCAATTCGTCCGCGGCAGAGGTCGAGGAGAAACGATCCATGACAGGGGCTCCGAATCAAGACGGGTGGCGGTTCGACTGGCCGGCCGTTCGGCGGACGACCATCGTGTATGAGGTTAGCCCGTCGCCGGGCCAAAATGCAAAGTGCAAATTGCAAATCACAGGCACCGCCCGCACGCCGCTGACAGGCCCGCCCAGTGCCGCTCGCCGCCGGGGGCGGCGATCGGTTACACTGGGACCCAATCACACGGACACGAGCGAGAACGGTTCTCCTCTAACGGTGAGTCGTCCACCACACGTCAGGTCCTTATCCCCATGATCGGACGCAACGCCGCGCCGGCGCCGGCCACACACAAAACAGTCGAATTAGGTGGAGTGACGCTCCACCTGAGCACTCCGGATACAACGGGTCAAAACTGGATCGGCCAGGACGCGATCTTGCGGCAGCTTCTGGCCTGCTGGCTGGTGGTGGACGAGCGCGACCTGCCGCTGGCGCCCCGGCTCACCGGAGCGCCGGGAATCGGCAAGACCACGCTGGCGATGGCGGCGGCCCGGCTGCGCAGCCAGCCCCTGTTCATCAACCAGTGCACAGCCGACACGCGACCCGAGGATCTGATCGTCACGCCCGTGCTGGCGGAGAGCGGCAAGATCGCCTATCACGCCTCGCCCTTGGTGTCGGCGATGCTTGCCGGCGGCGTGTGCGTACTCGACGAGGGTAACCGCATGAACGAGAAGTCGTGGGCCAGCCTGGCCCCGCTTCTCGACCATCGCCGCTACGTCGAGAGCATCGTCGCCGGCATCACGATCCCCGCGCACCCCGATTTTCGCGTCTGCGTGACCATGAACGAAGACGAGTCCACCTATGAGGTCCCCGACTACATCCTGTCGCGGCTCCAGCCGACCCTGGGGCTGGGCTTTCCCAGCCGTGACGACGAGATGGCGATCCTGAAGTACCACCTTCCCTTCGCCGAAGATGCCCTACTCGCGCTCACGGTCGAGTTTCTCCAGCAGGCGCATCGCCTCAAGCTCGACTTCTCCCCGCGCGACGGCATCAATCTCCTGCGGTTTGCGATCAAGCGGATGGCCCAGGACCCCGCGCACCCGATGGGCCGTGACGTCGCCTGGCGCGAGGCGCTCTATTGCGTGCTGGGTGAAGAGGCCGCCGACCTGGAAAACGCCGCCCGCCGCAAGCGCCGGTCTCTGGGCGGCCAGCACACCCCGCTTGGTCTGGGCGACCTTTTCTTCAGCCCCGATGATCCCCTCCATCCCGATGCCCCCGGCGATCCGTTCGGCAACGATGACGATGACGATGACGATGATTGATGGAACAGCAGCGTGGCCCCGTTCGGACGAGGTTGTTGGCGCGGCGCGTTCTGGCTTTTACCATGACACATGGAATCGCGGGATCGGCGACCAGAGCGAGCTCATGGTTACTCGCGAGCCATGGTCCAGCCGTTCGCGCGCTGGAACGAGGTGCCCCAGGCGTGCTCGAGGGCCCGTGCTCAGGAGCGAGCCGCTCCTTTCCAATCCAATTGTGTTCGTGGTTTGAATAAGCCTCCAGGCTGAGGATTGCACCGTGCGACGATCACCCCGCACCAACACAAGGGCGCGTCAATCGACGTGCCGGTCCTCGATTTCTCTCCACCTGGCTGCCCGCCGGCTCGTGCTGGTCTTGCTTGCGTGCGCGGTCGCTCCGGCGGCTGTGCACGCGCAGACGGCCACGAAGCCCAAGGGGACGCCGCCCGCTGCCGACACGCGGCCTTTGAGCCGATTTGTTCCCAGGGAGAACCTGGTCTACTATCTGGAATTTGCCGGAGTGGACTCGCATGACGCCGCATGGAACGAAACCGCATGTCGCAAGATGCTCACCGACACTCCCCTCGGTCAGATGATCGAGGAGGTCTCGGGGCAGCTTCTCGACAAGGCGCTTCAATTCGTTCCGAGCCACAAGCTGACGGGACCTGACATTGTCTCTTTGATCAAGCATCTCTTCCACTCCGGGTTCGTCCTGGCCGTCAACATCGACCCCAAAGGTCCTGAGCACACCCGGGGCACCCTGGTCCTCCGGAGTGCGGCGTCGCGGGAATTTCGGCCGGTCACGGGCCGACTGCTGGGGTGGCTGATGGCGAGCGCCAAGCCGCGGAGCGAAACCAAGGACGCACGACAGTTGGTGGTTGTGCCCGCCACAGGCTCCGCTGGATCATCGGGCGCCCTCGCTCACGGCTGGGTGTGGTGGATCGAGCAGGACGACCTTGTGGTCGGCCTGTTCACGCCGACCAGTGCGGATTCCATCATTGCCGCTATCGACGGCAAGAGCCCAAGCGCCGTCGAACACCCGCTCGTCAAGGATCTCGCCAAGCCCGAGGGCACGTTTCAGCCGGTGTTGATCGGCTTCGCCGATGCGGCCAACTGCCCGGACGCTCCCACAAACCTGGCAAAACGTCTCGGAGGGCTCAAGGAGGAATGGGGAATCGAGCGAGTCGATCTCCGCTGGGGTTTCGACGCAACCGCACTGATGACCGTCGCCAGACTGGCTGCCCCCAAGCCGCGCAAGCCCGGGCTGGCCGTTTTCGACGGCAAAACCTTCGACAGGGCATCGCTCCTGGCGATGCCCGATGGAATCGAATCGTTCGTCGAGGTCTCAGTCAACCCCAGCCAGCTCCTCGAAACCATCAAGAAGCTGGCTCCGGAGGGAGCGGTCCAGGACCAGATCGAGGAGATCAGCGAATCGATCAAGGGCGCTGGCCAGATCGATTTTCAGAAAGACCTGCTCGCTCACCTCGGCCCGAGAATCGTTGGCTATGTAACCTCGGGCGGCTCGGCCGCGACCAATGATGACTCGGTCGAGTCCGCTCTGTCCAAGGGCTGGAGCCTACCGGCCGCCATCGCCGCCTTGCAATCGTCGTTCCCCAAGCTCACCCTGGTTGCCGAGGTGAACCATCCCAAAGCCTTCGGCAAGGGGCTCGAGGCGGCGATCATCGCGATCAACGGCGAGCTCAAGGCCCAGGCGATCGAGAAGGCCACCGAGGACCGCGACGAAGCCGAAAAGAAGAAGGCCGATGGGGGGGTGGGCGGTCGCAATGCCGGAGCGAGAGTGGGCGGCGGCAACGACCGCGGCAAGTCTCGCCGCCAGCTCCAGCAGACGCCCGCTCCCCGATTCGAGCTGGCGCCGACCAGCAGCGATTCCCGAACCTTTACCCTGAGAACGCCCAGCGGGTCCCCCTTGAGGTTCGGCCCGTCGAGCTTCCGCCCCACGATTTTTTTCGATAGTGACTTCGTGGCGTTCGGCGTTTCGCCCGACGCGGCCCGAACGGCCCTCGCGGCCGCGCGCCGCAAGGATTGGAAGCCCTCGGGCAGCCTTGACCAGGCTTTTGACAAGCTGCCGGGCAAGTTGACCGCTCTTGGCATCACCGACGTGGGCGACGGCCTCTCGTCGCTTCTGGCGAGCTTGCCGGGCACCCTCCAGAGCCTGGTCAACACGGCGATTGCGCTCAAGAAGGGACAGGCCGCCGACAAGCCGGGCGCGGGCGGCAACCCGGCGGCGCCGGGCAGCGCCATGTCCGCGGCTCCCGGCGGGCGGCGGGGCGGCCGCGGCGGAGGTCCCCCCGTGCCCGGGGCGTCGGCATCAATCGGCCAGGGCGGCCCCGGCCGGCCCGGCGCTTTGCCCGGAGGCGGGTTCGGCAACCCCGGGCCGGGATCGCCCGCCGCCGACCCGGCCGGCGGCGACTCCATGGTCGTGCTCAAGGTCGATCCCGACAAGCTTCCCAAGGCCGGCGACCTCAAGGCGTCTCTCTTCCCCAGCACGTTTGCCATCAGCTCGTCCGACGGCGAGATCCGCTTCGCCCTCCGCGAAGCCTTCCCCAATCTTTCGATCCCGGTCGGGCTGGCGCCCATGGCCACCATCATTCCGGGATGGCAGGCGATGATCGACCGGCTCTTGCCGGGGTCAGCCGCCGAAACACCCTCTGCAAACGGTGCCCCCGCCAGTGCGGGACCGCCGGGATCACCCGCTGCCGCGCCCAAGGGCGCTCAGCCGGCAACATCGAAGAACGCCCCGGCGGCCGCACCCGGGGGACGCCGGGGCGGTGGCGGCCGCCCGGGCCCGCGAGGCGGATGATTGTCTCAAAAACCATTTCGTTCGACTGGGGGGCCCTGCGATGGAATTCGTGCCCGAGGTCACCGCCTTTCTCGAGAACAAACCGGGGCGACTCGCCAAGATCTGTTCCGCCCTGGCCCACGACAAGATCGACATCCGCGCCCTCTCCATCATGGAAACTAACGGAACAAGCGTTCTCAAGCTCATCACCTCGGACCTCGATGCGACCAAGAGCGTGATGACTTCCCTGGGAACCGAGTTCCGCGTCGCTGAAGTTCTCGCCGTTCAGCTCGAAAACCGGACCGGATCCCTGGCTCGCGTGCTGGAACGGCTCGCCGATGAACACATCAACATCGACTACGCCTACGTTTCGACGGTACCCTCGCCCAGGAAGGCATTGGGGATCTTCCGCACCTCCAACCCGAAACGTGCGTCCCAGGTGTTGAATGACGTTGCTAATTCCTCCTCGGGCACCAGCCGTTCGGCGGGCCGCCGCCCCTTGCACTCGCGATGAGGCAAGAGACGAACGTCCCAAAGTGGAGGCCACCCGCGGTGAATTCACCCACATCCTAGGCCGTGAGAGCTGTGAAGAAAAAGAAAGTTCGTGTCGCGCTCCGGAAAAACCGCCAGAACCGAACCCGGTCCAACGACCTGACGCGTCGGTTCCGTGCCGATGAGGCCGCACCCCCGGGTGCCGGCAGCGAACGGGTCCGGCCCAGGGGAGACCTGTCGCGGCACCGGACCATCATCGAAGAGCCCGGCGACCAGGAAAATCGGGACACGCCGGGACCCGCTCATCCTGATGCCGCCTCCCGGCTGGCCGTCGATCCCGCGACCTGCCTCCGCGGCCTGGTCCTGCGGGTCCACGGATTGATCTCCATGGTGCGAGCCGACGACGGCCGGGTTTATCCCTGTCACGTCCGGCGGCTCTTGAAGAGCCTCGCGATCGAGGGGCGAAGCGTCGTCACCGTGGGCGACCACGTCTGGTTCCGGCCGGGATCGTCCGCCGGTGCCGACGGACTCATCGAGAAGGTCGAGGCCAGGCGCAGCGTGATCACTCGCGGTTATCGACATCGCCAGCACATCATCGCGTCCAACGTCGATCAGATGCTCATCGTCTCGGCACTCGTCCAGCCCGGCCTCAAGCTCGGGTTGATCGACCGGTATCTCGTGGCCGCCGAGATTGGTGCCGTCCGTGCCGTGATCGTTTTCAACAAGTCCGACCTGGTCGACCTTGCCGGGCACCAGTGGGTCATCGGCCTGTACGCCCAGCTCGGCTACGAGACGGTCGTCACATCGGTGATCGACGGCCGAGGTCTCGACCGCTTGGGCTCGCTCTTGTCCAGCGGCGTGACCGCTGTCGCCGGCCAGAGCGGAGTGGGCAAAAGCTCGCTCTTGAATGCGGTCGAGCCGGGGCTGAATCTCAAAGTGCGGGAGGTGTCGGATTGGACCTCGAAGGGAAAGCACACGACCTCCACCGCCGAGCTCCTCGACCTGAAATCGGGCGGATTCGTCGTCGACACGCCCGGGCTCAGACAGTTCGAGCTCTGGGCTGCCCCTCCCGAAGAGCTCGGCGGGCACTTCGTCGAACTCCGACCGTTCATCCCCCACTGCCGTTTCCCCGACTGCTCGCATACTCACGAAACCGGTTGCGCAGTCAAGGAGGCCGTCCACCAGGGCCAGATCCACTCGGGCCGTTATGAGAGCTATCGCAAGCTCTACCTGCAGCAGCCCCTGGACCTGGAATAACCAAAAAAGCCAGGCGGCGGAACGGAGTCCGCCACCTGGCTATTTCATTCTCCGGGGTGCCAGGCCTCAATTGTGAGCCTTGCACCCATTTTGCCGCAGGCCCTGGCTCACGACGACTTGACCGCAATCTTGCGCGGCCGAGATTCGGCAAGCTTGGGCAGGGTGATGTGCAGGACCCCGTTACTCAGCTTGGCTTCAACCTGAGACGAATCGACGTCCGAGGGCAGCGTCACCGCTCGCTCGGCACGACCGAAGCTACGCCCGTTGTGGAGATAAGCGCGGCCTTCAAGAGCGGTGCGCTGGGCTTTGATCGTCATCACGCCGCTCTCGACGGTGATATCGAGGTCCTTCTCCTCGACGCCCGGCAAGTCTGCCTCGACGTAGAGACGGTCCTCGTCCTGCCAGATCGAAAGCGGCAGCACGCTCTGCGGCCGGAACGACCGCGAATTGCCGCCATCTTCTCCGAACACGCGGTCGAACAGCGAGTCTAACCCGCCATAGGTTGAGTAGCCGGCGCCGGTAAACGGAGAGCTGAAACGCGACAGACCATACATTGCTTCTGATCCTTTCTTCCAGTCACGGCTGGTTGGAAGAGTAACCCGATTCTCGATCGATATGCCAACCTGGTCCACCGTGATCAACCAGGTCAGCCAGCCATCTGCCCTTCCAGTAGCAAGCCTTGTGCCGAACCTGTCAAATCGTACAAATCCTTTCTTTATAATGAGTTAAGTCCATACCGTCCTAGCGAGTGGAACGCCGCAGCATGCCACTTACTGCAAGGCTCCCGATGTCCGATGCTGCCAATTTGGCACCATTGATGGCAATCGGGGCGTGACTGCCACTTCTGCGATCTTACGCGCAGACTGCGCACATTTTGGCAGTCAATAGATGTCGGCCCGGTAGGCCCGACGCACCGAAAACGAAATACTTAGTGAACCTGGCGCGAAGTCTCTGTGACCGACGACTACGCTAAGAAGAGGCCGAGGAAATCGTGGGTTGTCTACCGTGTTCCCGCCACAAGCGACCGGCCGAATCCGAATTCCTTCGTTCAACAATCATCCGCTGGGACCGAATACCGGAATGAGCGTTGAGGAGAAACGACCGATGCGTCGACGAGAGCTTGAGGCACCAGGGTGGGCGCGAGACGATGCGGCTGGTGAATTCTCACACCGCGGTTCGTTTGCGACGAGGCGACTCTGGCTGATCGGGGGCGAGCTGCTCCTGGTGGCGATTGTGGTCGCCGGAACGGCGATGGTTCTCTCGGCTGTCTTTACGGATCCGATTGGGCGGCCCAAGCGGGTCTCCCTGAGCGACCACACTCAGCTTGTCGAGGCAGTTGCGTTCGCTCCGGACGGGCGTACTCTTGCCTCATGCGGCTGGGATCAATCGGTGCACCTCTGGGACGTGGCGGGAGTGCTGAATGGAAAACCCGGAAGTGAGCCGGTGGTCCTGGGCCACGATTCGGTTCGCTTCGCGCTTGGTTTCTCGCCCGACGGCAGTCTTCTGGTTGCGGCGGGACAGAACTCGCTGACGATCTGGCGGCGCACGGCGGGGCGGTACATTCCTCGTGCGCGGACCGAGGGTGAGACCTTCCGCTGTGTTGCGTTCTCGCCCGACGGCCAGACTCTGGCCCTCGGTTGCGACGATGGCTCGATTCGTCTCTGGGACAGCAGCATGGTCCGGGAGAGAAACCGTTTGCCGGGCCACGGAGGCGTCGTTCGGAGCCTCTCGTTCTCGCCGGACGGACGAACTCTGGTTTCGTCGGGCCAGGATCGCCAGATCCTCCTGTGGGATCCGGTCCGTTGCCAGCGAATTCGTTCCCTCGGAACAGCCGGGGGCAACCCGGTCCAGATTGTCGCCTATTCTCCTGATGGGAAGGATCTGGCGGTCGGGGAGTCCTCGGGGAACGAAGTCGACGTGACCCTGATCGACCCGGCGACGGGTGAGGTGCGCATGCGGCTGGCGGGTCACAAGGCCGGCGTCTTCGCGATGGCGTTCTCACCCGACGGCGAGATCCTGGCCACCGCGGGCGGCGATCGGTGCATCAAGCTCTGGAATCTCAAGGAGGGCAAGGAACAGATCACCCTCCATGACGGCGTCGGCCGCGTTAAATCACTCGCGTTCTCCGTGGATGGTGAGTGGCTGGCCTTCGCCGGCGGTGATTGCACGGTCCGGATGTGGGACGTCTCCCGGCAGCAGTCACACGTGGTTGGCCGGGCTCCTCTGAAGACCTGACCGGCGCACCAAGATGACGCCGTTTGTCTTCGGTCGAGCGGGCGTAAGAACAGTCAAGTTGCGGAAGAGATCACGTTAACACCCTGGAGGCACCCAGTTCCCGCCAGATTCAGCACGTGCGCCTCTCACGTGCCACGTCCCCCGGGTCGCCGGAGCGCAACGGCTTTTCGACCCTGGCCTCCTGGATGGACGCCAGGGTTGGGAACCCGAGCCCTCCGGCGACCTCCTTTTTTGCTGGAGGATCGATGCGCATCCTGGTCGTGAGCGATCTCCACGGTGAGCTGCACGCGGCTCACAGGGCCTGCGCCAGAGTTCGACCAGACGTCTTGTTCTCGTGCGGCGACTGGGGCGACTCCGACCAGGTGTCCGAGGCCGATCTCGTCCCTTTCCTCGACCGTATTCCTGTGTATACCACCTTCGGGAACCACGACGCGATCGAGCTTCTTGCTCGCCTCCGCAACGCGGATGGCTCTGCCGTGCTGTTGCCCCAAGGCGAGGTCCGGGTGGTCGCGGGCCTCAGGCTGGCGGCGATCGGCGGAATCTGGGCCAAATCCCATGCCAAGACGTTTTACGTGACCGACGCAGACGTCGCCGCAAGCGCAGCGGCGATCAAAGCATCCGGCCCGGTCGACATCCTGCTCACGCATGGCTGCCCGATCGGGTTGGCCGACCTTACACCCTCGGGACGGCACGGCGGTCAGCGCTGCTTCCTCGAGGCATTCAAGTCGATCGCGCCCCGGCTCCATCTTTGCGGCCACTTGCACGTCGCCCAGGAACGAATTCTCAAAACCGGCGGCCACGTGATCAATGTCGGCACGACGGCCGAGGGGTCGTTCGTGGTCGTTGAATTCGACGCCGAGAGAAAACTGCTCGAGGCGCGGCTCGAACAGTTGCCCGCCCCCTGAGCAAAAGGCGCCCAGGTGCGGTGGGCTGCGCGGCGGGCGGTCATGGCTTCTGCGACAGAGCTTCCGTCACGTCGATGGTAAAACCCGGAAGCAGCTTCGACTTCGCCTTGCTCCCCATCGGAAAAACGCCGTGCTCTGTATAAGTCGCGGCTCTGGTGTTGTTCACCAGCACGGTGATCGTCTGTTTCTGCGGATCGATGATCCAGTATTCCGGAATGCCCGCCGCGGCATATTCGATCCGCTTCTTCTTGATATCATGCGCGCGCTTCTTGGCGCTCACGACTTCCATGACCAGGTCCGCTTTCTCGCAGTACTGCTTTTTGATCCGCGCGGCGTGCGCGGCCTTGATGAAAAGGATGTCTGGCTCCCGATACTCGCGCGCTCGAAGGCGAACCTTGTACCCCGCGATCACCACGGTTCCCAGGCCCTTCGAGGCAACAAACGCCTCCAGCTTCTTATAGAGAAACTGCAAGATCAACTGGTGAAAGATTGTGGGCATCGGCAGGAATTCCAGACGGCCGTCGGAGTACTCGACGAGCCGGTTCGAATCCAATTCAAAGTACTCCTCTTCAGTCCAATCTCCCTGCGCCGGAAACAATCGCGCGATCTCCCAAGTCGGCTCCGGCTCGCGCTTGCGACCGTTTGGCTCGCGTTTCGTTTTTCTCAGATCAGTCGCCATGGCTCTGTCACCGATTCTATTGAGTCTTGCAAGCCCATTTGCTCCCACAAGCGGCGGCCTGCCGGTTTTCCCTGTTCATTCTAACCATGCCCATAGCCGCGGTCGAATGCTTCCAGGTCGCGCATGTAAGCAGCGTACGTCGTACGGAACGTGTCGTAGTCGATCGTCCAGCGCGGCGTATCTTCCGTGTGCCGGTGGCAATGCTCTTCCATCAGCCTGTGCAGGAACTTGAAGAGATGGCGCGGCGTGCGCAGGCTTGCCAGAGCGTCCTTGAGGTAATCGTCGCTGATTGCCTCGTCGATGAACCGGCGGAGTCTTGGTGCTTCTCCGTTGGCCTCGGTATCGCCCCGGCAGGCGCAGCCGGTCGCTGGCGAGATCGTAGAGTGAAGGGCCGGTCCAGCGCAGTGGCTTGATCATGTTGAGCTTGTCGGGCGCGAGCCCGATCGTAGAACGGCTTGCCTTCCTTTTCGAGGAAGTAGGCCAGCTCGATCGGCAGGAGCAGCTTGACGCCGATTCCCGGGTGGCGGAGAAACTTGTGATCGAGGAGCGGCCAGATCAGCGACCGCATCTTGACCGGATCGCCTTCCACCTGCTGCGGCTCGTCGACGCGGTCGATCAGGACGACGATGCCCGCGTAACCCAGGGTGCGCAGCACCCCCTGGAATTTCCGCAACAGCTCGTATCGCTCTTCGACGCTGCCTCGCGAAGCAGTCGGTAGCGGCTGGCCCCCCAGCTCCGACGGCTTGAACCAGAGCAGCTCCCACCGCAATGCCGACGGGTCGCGGGACAGCACTCTGAGTCCCTTGCGGATGTCGCGCGCAAACCATTCCGCCCGCGCCAGGCGCCAGCCCCAGTACAACCACCCGGCGAGGATCGGCAGCAAGAGCCAGGGCAGAATCCTCACGCTCGCCCAAGATGGAAAAAGCGCTATCAACGTGATCACAATCAGCGTCGTTCCAAAGCCGATCTGCAAGTCGCGCCGTGTCCAGAGCGGGCGAAAGCCGGAACGGCGCCTGAGCCGGCTCCATCGACCGGCGATCGGCTCGCCGGTGGAGGCGTCGTAGAGTGCCGCCAGGAGCAAGAGGTCGCGGCGCTGGTCGAGCGTGAGCACGGTCAGGTCGACCTTCCCGGCCGTCAGCAAGTCGACCAGCTTGGTCACTCCCAGCGACAGGATCGCGTCCATGTGGTCTTCGAGCTGCCATTCCTGGAGCACCTGATCCAGCGTGGCTGCCCGGATCGCGGCCTTGCAATTATCAAGGTAGGGATTGAAATCGTCATACGAAATGACGAGAACTCGCTCGTGAGAATTCGCCTGGTTGTGCGCTTCCAGCTCGGCGTCGGCTTGCAGCCGCAGGGCCGTCTTCCCACTCCCCTTCTCACCAAAGACGAGCGCGGTGGACGGATCGGCCGGGCTGCCGAAGAATTTGTGCCAGGCCGGGTGGTGAATCGTCGCCATGCACCGCCGTTTGAATACGGTATCGGTCTGCGCGTCTTCCTCGCTGAACGGGTTCCCGGTGACGCCGTGATGTTTCAAAAACTGTTCCAGCTTCATTCTGGGCGATGCCTTTCGGTAGTGTTTCAGTTCTCTCGAGCGTGCATTTCGTCTTACCCAATTCGGCGATCGCCCGCAATCTGAGGCGGTTGACGGTCCCGGTGTTCGACCCGTACGATGCCAGGAACGAACGGTACTCCGAGAGGGGGCGCCGGTCGGCGGTTCGAGGAGGAAAAATGTTTCACGAGTTTCTCCGGGGAAGGTGTGGCGCGCTGGGCGTTGCTCTCTGTGTTCTGGCTGTGGGCTGCCAGAGCCAGCGGACCCCCCCCTACGAATCGCGGCGGCGGCCGATCTTCAGCATGCCTTGCCCAAGCTGGCCGAGCGATTCGAGAAGCGCACCGGCATCGCCGTGAGCCTGAGCTTCGGCGCATCGGGCCAGATCTCCGAGCAGATCAAGGCGGGGGCCCCCTTCGACGTCTTCATGGCTGCCAACGACGCGTTCGTGCGCGATCTGGCATCCGAGGGCTTGGTCAGAGACGAGACCGTTCAGCAGTACACGCGCGGTTCGCTCGTCCTGGCGGTTTATCACAAGCACGAGAAGCTGGTCAAACGCCTGGAAGACCTGGCCCGGCCTGAAGTCAAGAAGATCGCGCTGGCCAACCCGGCCACGGCCCCGTACGGCAAGGCTGGCAAGCAGGCACTTGAGCGCACGGCCTGTGGGAAAAGGTCGAGCCCAAGATCGTGATCGCCGCGTCGGTGGGGCAGGCCTTGCTCTATGTCGAGAACGGTGATGTCGAAGCGGCCCTGGTCGGCCGGGCGATCGCCGGTGTGCCGGAGGTTCGCGTTGTCGCGATCGACCCGAAGCTCTACGATCCGATCATCCAGGCTCTCGGGATCGTGGCGTCTTCAAAGCGGGCTGCGGACGCAGAGCGGTTTGCGGCCTTTGTCCTCGGCGACGAGGGACAGAGCCTCCTCAAGGAGTTTGGATTCCAATCCGCGAGCGAGACCTCTTCCCCGGCCGAGCGGTAGCCTACCTCGCCAAGTTTCATGAGCGACCTCAGCCCATTCTGGCTTTCGCTACGAGTTGCGTCGCTGGCAACGCTATTGATCGTGGTCGCCGGCTTGCCGGCTGCGCTCCTCTTGGCCAGGTCACGGTTTCCCGGCAAATCCCTGGTTGCGGGCATTCTCGTCTTGCCCCTCGTCTTGCCGCCGACGGTGCTGGGCTATTGCCTGCTCCAGATCCTGGGCAGGCGGTCGTTGTTGGGGTACTGGCTGGAGCACGCCCTCGGAGTGATGCTCGTGTTTCACTGGTCGGGTGCGGTGGTCGCCTCGGCGGTGGCAGCTTTTCCCCTGTTCCTGCTGCCGGCCCGGGGAGCGTTCGAGGCGGTCGACCCCGTCCTCGAGGACGTCGCTCGCCTGCTCGGTCGCAGCGAGCTCTCGGTCTTCCTGGCCGTCACGCTTCCGCTGGCAGTGCGCGGGCTGGCCGCAGGAATCGTGCTGGCCTTCGCCCGAGCCCTCGGCGATTTTGGTGCGACCCTGATGGTTGCCGGCAGCATCCCCGGCTTGACCCAGACTGCCGCGCTGGCAATCTACGACGCAGTTCAGGTCAACGAAGGCGGTCGTGCATTCTGGTTGACGCTCTGGATTTCGGTCGTATCGATCACGGCCCTGGTTGTCGTCCAGCGGGTTCTACCCTCGCGAGGCCTCACACGGTGACCCCACCCGACGACCTGGTGATTGAAGCTCGATTGATCCGCCGGGTCCACCCCGGGCTCGCTCTGGACGTTGCCTTGCGGCTCGGCCCCGAGATCGGCGTCCTGTTCGGTCCCTCGGGATCCGGCAAGACAACCTTGCTGCGGCTGATCGCTGGGCTCTCCACGCCCGACCAGGGTTGCATTCGCCTTGGAAACATCACGCTCTTCGACCGAGAGCGCAAGATCGATGAACCCCTGCGCCGCCGCAGGATCGGCATGATCTTTCAGGACGATTGCCTCTTTCCCCACCTGAGCGTCGCCGCCAATATTCGCTTCGGTTTGAAGGGTTGGCCGCAGCGGGAAGCCGGTACTCGGATGTCGGAGGTGACGGCGCTCTGCGGAGTCGGGCACCTTCTGCACCGCGCGCCGGAAACGCTCTCCGGTGGCGAGCGACAACGTGTCGGCCTCGCCCGGGCGCTGGCTCCGCGCCCTCGGCTCTTGCTCTGCGATGAGCCGGTCTCCGCACTGGACCTCGCCAATCGTCACGCTCTGATCGAGCAGCTTCGCGCCGTGCAGCGCGCCCTGGCGATCCCCATGATCTACGTCACTCACAGCCCCACAGAGGCCCTGGCGCTGGGCTCGCGGCTTTTCCTGATGGAAAAAGGAACAATCGTCGCTCAAGGACCACCGCTTGACGTCCTGAGCGCCGCCCGGCGCCCGCCACCAGGATCGATCCCCTGGGAAGACATCCGCAACGTCTTCCCCGCGTGCGTTGCGAATCACGTCCCGGAGCACGGTGCGACTCGCCTGACGCTCGACGATGGACCCGACCTGATCGTCCCGTTCCTCGACCACGATCCCGGTGCACGGCTGCTCGTGGAGGTGCGAGCCGACGACATCTTGCTCGCCGGCGAGAGGGTTGACGGCATCTCCGCCCGCAATCAGATCTCCGGCACGGTCGAGCGGCTCGTCCGCCACGGCCCCGAAGCCGAGGCCGTGATCCGCACCGGCGGCCTCACCTGGATCGTCAGCCTGGTGGCGCCGGCCGTCGAACAGCTCGACCTGCAAGCCGGCGCCGCAATCCACATGATCATCAAAGCGCGCAGTTGCCACGTTGTCGATCTCAGGGACATGACACGAACTTCGTGACCCGATTTTCCGCTTGACGGGCCCGGCGCCAGTCACTACGATAAAACCAAATCTAGAAAACCAAAACTCGTTTGATCGTGTGCGACGGACGCCCGGAAGGGGGAATATCGTGGCGAGACCGCCGGCGAGGGAGTTGACAGAGCGCGAGCTCGAGGTCATGCACGTCTTCTGGGATCGGGGGGAATCGACGGTCGCCCAGGCGCGCGACGCGCTGGCCGCCCTGGGGCTCGACCGGGCCTATACGACAGTCGCCACCCTGGTGCGGATCCTGTCCGACAAGAAGTTCCTGGTTCAGACCAACGAGGAGCGGCCGTTTTCGTATCGGCCGGCGCGGTCGTATGAAGATGTCTCGCGCAAGCTCGTCGGTGAGCTGATCGAGCGGGTCTTTCGCGGCTCTCGCGAGCAATTGCTGTTGCGCCTGGTGGAAGAGCGGTCGCTCTCGGCGAAGGAGCGCAGCTTGCTGACGCAGATTTTGCGGCAAAAGGAGAAACACAAGTGAACGCGCTCGGCCTGATCTTGCTGGGAACCATCGCACGTGCAACCGCGTTTGCGATCGTGGGCGCACTCGTGTATCTGGCATGGAGGCGTTCGAGCCCGGCGGCCGGTGCACTCGCCGCTGGTTCGTGCCTGGCGGTGATCGCGCTGGTCTCGGTGCTGGCCGTCGCTCCGTGGCAGGGCTTCTGGACCATCGATCTGGCGCGCCGCAATGTGGCCAGCGCGGGCCCTGCCCCGGCCGATCGGATCGCCGCTGGCGGGCGCCCGCCCGGCCAGACACTCCCGGTTCTCTCACTCCGGCTATGGCTCAAGCGCAGGCGCCGCTCTCGCGTGCCGAATTTGATCCCGAACTGACGATTGGTCGTCTCGCAGGTGAGATTGAACTGGAATTCGGCCGTGTTCGGGCACTCGAGCCGCGAGAACGCTGGGGATGGCCCGCGTGGCTCGCCGTCGGCTTTCTACTCAGCGTGGTCGCCGGCGTCGTCCGCTTGGGCCTTGGAATCCTGGCCGTGGGGCGGCTGCGGGCCCGGAGCTTGCCCATCACCGACGCCGTGCTCCGCGAAGAGATCGAATGCCTTCGATCCGAGCTGGCCTGCACGCGGTTGGTCGAGACCCGCGAGTCGGCCGACGTCGCGACGCCGGCCACGTTCGGTTGGCGGCGGCCGGTCCTGATTCTGCCCTTCGACTGGCGCGACTGGGATCGCTCCGATCGTCGGGCTGTTCTGGCGCACGAGCTGGCGCACGTTCGTCGCGGCGATTTCCTGACCTCCATGGTCGCCCAGGTTTCCCTGGCCCTCCACTTCTATCACCCCTTGGCTCACTGGCTGACGGCGCGGCTCCGGCTGGAGCAGGAGCTCGCGGCCGACGATTGGGGCGCCCGCCTCTCGGGCGGTAAACCGATCTATCTCGCATCCCTTGCCCGGCTCGCCTTGAATCGCGATACCCCCGCAACGATCTGGCCCGCCCGCGCGTTTCTTCCCGCGCGCGGGACTTTCCTCCGGAGAATCGACATGCTGCGCAGTACTGAGCGGCTCTACCCGGCCGCACTCTCGATCCCGGCGCGTGTTCTCACCGTCGGCTTGATCGCCGCCGTCGGCGTCGCAGTCGCTGGGCTCCGCGTCTCGGCTGGCACCGGGCAACCGGCATCACAAGAAGCCGCACCCCAGCCCGCGGATCAGAAAACCACGGCTGAAAAAGCACCAGGCAAGAGCGAGGCATTCGACCTCGCGTATCTGCCCGCGGACACCAAGGTACTGGTCGTCCTCCGACCAGGGCCCCTGCTGGCACGAGAAGGTGTAAAATCGCTGATCCCTTCGTTGCTGCAAAGTGTCGTGCCGAGTGCGCCCCTGGCTGTCGCTCCCGAGGACATCGAGCAGCTTGCGGTCTTCTGGGAAGGGTTCCCCGAGCCTCCCGACAATCGAAGGCGGTCAGCGTTCGTGCCGCGGCCGACGGGTTTCGTCTTTCGCGCCAGAGTTGCCCAGGACTGGAAAGCACGTCTGGACCAGATCCATGGTCCGACCGAGGAGTTCCTTGTCGACGGACAGAAGTGCTTCCGGCTTGCCGGACGATCGTCATCCGCGAGCCGGTGCGCGTACGCGCCCGACGACCGGACCTTGGTCCTGACGCGCGAAGAAGATCTCTTGCGCGAGCTGGTGCTCGACCGGAAGGCGCCCCAGCCCACGCGCGCCTGGGACCGGGCATTGGCCAGGGTCTCCAGCGGCCAAGCCGTCCTGGCGGTCGATTCCCGGTGGTTGCGCAGGCGAACGGCACAGGGTTTCTCAACGGCGCGGACGACATCGTCGACGGGGTTTGCACCGACACTCGAAACCATTTCGCCGTTGTTCGAGAAGACGCGAGCTTACGCGATCTCCGTTGGTGCATTCCCCACAATCGAGGTCGACGTGATCGCCGAGACCGCCGCCGAAGCCGATGCCAAGCCGGTTGCGGAAACCCTGCAAGCGGTCGTGACGCTCGGTCGAAACTCGGTCCAGTCAACTGCGCACAATTCCGACCGCGAACTGAAGAATCCGGCTCTGCGTTCGGTCCTGCCTTTGTGGGAATCGCTTCTGAATAGCGCCCAGGTCGAGTCGTCCGCAAACATGGTTCACATGCAGGCGAAATCATCGCTCAACCTGAGCGAAGCCGCGACAGCCATGGCTCCGGCGTAGCTCGAGCAAGCAGCAGAGCCCAGGCCGAGGCAAGCACAATCCATCTCAGACAGCTCGGGCTCGCGTTTCATAACTATCTCGATGCCAACGGACATTTCCCCACGCGGGTGCTGTATGGTGGACCCCAGAAGAGCATCCCTTATAGCTGGCGAGTGGCCCTCCTACCGTATCTCGAGCAGGCTCCACTCTATCGCCAGTACAATTTCGACGAGCCTTGGGACGGTCCGCGCAACCGCAAGCTGCTCGAGAAGATGCCGGCGGTCTACAGCGTTCCGGGTGCCGACGGCAACCCGGTGAGCTCGTCGATCACATCGTATTTTGTCTTCAGCGGCGAAACGACCGCACTGGGCGGCCGCGCGCGAAAAGATGGCAGCTTCCCAGGAAACGGCATCGCCGATATGACCGATGGCGCCTCGAACACCATCCTTGTCGTCGAGCGGCGAGCAGACGTTCCCTGGACGAAACCCGAAGACATCCCCTTCGACGTTGACGGTCCCTTGCCTGAGCTGGGTGGTTTTTCGCCGAATGTGTTCCATGCACTCTTTGCTGATGGGTCGGTTCACACGATCCAGAAGGCACTCAACCCGATCACCCTGAAAGCCTTGATCACGCGTAATGCCGGCGAGGTCCTTTCCTCCGACTCATTCTGAGACACTCACCGCCGCGGTACCCATCCCGTAGCTGGCTGGCGCGCCGCGGCGGGCGCACACACGGTTGTCGATCGCAAGGCCGAGCTGTTCTCCTTGCGGAGCTCGCCCGGCCTCTTTGCGCCGGCCGCCCGGCTCTGCCGCGCAGAGCGCAAAAATGCTATAACCGACAACCGACCCCCGACAAACGACAACCGACAACGAATTGCTCATGTCCACCACCGAAAGCACAAGCGCGGATCATCCGCCCCCGGTTCCGGACACGGAAAAGTCCTCGGCTCCCAATAGCTTTGTCCCTGGCAAGCGCGTGATCGCGGGTAAGGCGACCGAGTTCGGGACCGAGACGCGCTGGCTGCTCCAACAGCGGCTCCGCGCCGTGTCGCTCGTCCTGGTCGTCGGATTCGGCCTGTTTTTCGTGCGATCGCTGTTCCTCCACAAGTTCGAATCCCTCGCCGTCCTGTTTCACGGCCTGCTCTTGCTCTTGCTCCTGGCGACCCTGGGGGCCCTCTCGAGCCGGTGGAGCCCCTCGCTTGCCCGGCTGCGCACGTTCGAAGCAGCCCTGTTCGCATTGATTGTTGTTTTCTTCATGTCAGCCCAGTATGTACTGATGCTCCGGGGCGTACACGAGCACAACCCGGCGCGGCTGGAATCCGCGGCCAATAGCAGCGTGCTCTGGATGCTGGCGATGATCTTCACCTACGCGATCTTTATCCCCAACCATTGGCGGCGTTCCGCGAAGGTCATCGTTCCGATGGCGCTGGCGCCGATGGCGGTTCCCTGGGTCCTGGGGCTGGTCCATCCCGAGCTCTACGAAATCGCCATCCATGCCGCGAGTCTCGAGAAGGTCAGTGAAAACGCACTATTCCTGGTGCTGGCAGCGATCACCGCGATCTTCGGAACCCACACGATCAACAGCTTGCGAATCGAGGCTTATGAAGCAAAGCTCCTGAGCCAGTATCGCCTGGGCCGCAAGCTGGGGAGCGGAGGAATGGGCGAGGTCTTCCTCGCCGAGCACCAGCTTCTCAAGCGGCCCTGTGCAATCAAGCTGATCCGCCACGACCTCGCGGGGAATCCTCGCATCTTTGCGCGGTTCGAGCGCGAAGTCCGCGCGACAGCGCAGCTCTCCCACTGGAACACGATCGAAATCTTCGACTACGGTCGCAACGACGACGGCTCGTTCTATTACGTCATGGAATATCTTCCAGGTCTCAGCCTGGCCGAGCTGGTCGAGCGCTACGGTCCCATGCCGCCGGCGCGTGTGATTTATCTGCTCCGCCAGGCTTGCGACGCCCTGCGCGAGGCCCACGATTCGGGTTTGATCCACCGTGATATCAAGCCGGCCAACCTGATGGCGGCTTACCGCGGCGGCCTCTACGACGTGGCCAAGCTGCTCGATTTCGGGCTGGTCAAGACGCTGAGCGAGGACCAGCCGGTCCATCTTTCCCGTGAAGGATTCGTCCCGGGGTCGCCGCTCTACATGTCACCCGAGCAGGTGATGCAGACTCATTCGCCCGACCGACGCACCGACATCTACGGGCTGGGGGCCGTCGCCTATTTCCTGTTGACCGGCCGTCCTCCCTTCCTGGGCGACAACGCCATGGCCGTGATGATCGCTCATGCCCGCGACCCGGTCACTCCCCTCTCCCAGCTCCGGTCCGATATCCGGAGCGACCTGGAAGACGTCGTGCTCCGGTGCCTCGCCAAGAACCCCGACGACCGATACCCCGATACCCCCAGCCTGGCCGAGGCCCTCGAGCTGTGCGCCGACGCACCGAACTGGTCTCCGCGCCAGGCCGCCCATTGGTGGCAACGCCACCCGCCGCCCGATCCGCGCGAATTCGCGGTGAAACAACGAGCGGAGCTCGATAATCGCTCTGCCGAAACGACCCTCGTCGCGGCTCCGCTCTTCTCCGCCGATGCACCGCGCACCAACTAGGCTTTTTAGTGGTGGAAGAACTCCGGATCGCCGCCGCCCGCCTTGCTTGCCGCACGCACCTGTTCCTGGTCCGCCGGCAAGCTTCGGGAGCCAATCAGGAAAAAGACGCCCCCCAGGGCCAAGGCAGGAACAACCGACAGCATGGCTACGGTGAGGTTGGTGCCGTCGACCGGAGCCGCGCCGATCGCGGCGAAGAACCGCCCGATCGGCGAACCGGCCACGTCCGGCCTTCCGAACAACTCGGAGATCCAGCCCAGAAGCACCATCGAGCTGATATCGCCGAACAGGTGAATCAGAAAGATGAACGCGGCATACGCGACGGCGCGCCGGCTGGCAGGAACGACATTGGCCGTGATCGTGTTGCACGGCCCCAGCACCATCGCAATCAGGAGCGATGCTCCGAACAGGCAGACGAGCGAGGTGTGATAGACAGGTTCCAGAATGCCGGTCGCTCCGAGTGGGATTGCGGCCATGACGACGACCGCGGCCAGGAGGAGGTAGGCCCGCTTCGTGAATCGGTAGAGCCAATCGGCCAGAAACGTCCCCAGCGAGATTCCGATCAGGCTGGAGAGAACCAGCAAGCCGCCGATCGTCGTGCCGGCTTCGGACGAGGTCAGATGGTGAACCCGCTGATAAAAGATCAGCCCCCACACCGAGTAGGCCCCGGTCGCGAACGTCACGGCTGCCATTCCCGCCGTGTTGTACAGGAACGTCTTGGTGCGCAGCAGATCGAGATAATCCGCCAGGCCGGGTCGACTCGACGCTTTGCCCGAAGCACCCTCCTCCGAGGCGCCGCGGCCCGGGTCGAAGATCAAGAGAGCCGCCGCCGCCGCCAGGAGCCCCGGCACACCAACCACGTAGAACACCGCTCGCCACCCCAGGGCGTCCGCGATTCGTCCCCCCAGCACGAACCCCAGCGCCGAGCCGACCGGCAAGGCCAGGTAATAGATCCCCATCGCCCGGCCCCGATCCTTGACCCGGTAAAGGTCAGACAGCAAGGTCGGAGCGATGATTCCATAACTGGCCTCACCAATTCCCAGGAGGGCTCGCCAGAAGAACAGGTGCCGGTAGTCGCTCGAGAACGCCGTCCCGACCGTGGCGAGGCTCCAGATCCCCACGCCGGCTGCCAGGAGCACCTTGCGGCTATATCGATCCCCCAGCCAGCCCATGAGCGGTGAAATGATCGTGTACGCGATCATGAACGAGGCGGCCGCCCAGCCAAACCGGTAGTCGTCGATATTCAGCTCGCGCTGGATGTGAGTACCCGCGGCGACGAACGAATAACGATCCACGTAGTTCAGCAGGTTCATCGCAAACAGAACGGCCAGCGCGAACGTGCTGCCGCCGATCACGGGAAGCCCCGACCGTCGCGCCGGCGCGATCTGGGCCGACTCAGAAGCCGGTCGATTCATGCAGAAGGTGCCTCGCCCAAGAAGTGAATCGTGCCGAAGAAGGTTTCCAGGTTATCACCAGTGCGGGGGGCCGAGGGAAGGGAACCATCGTCTTGAGCGCTAAGGGCCGCCGCCTTTTCACGCGATCGGCAGTGACTCGTACCCTCTCAGGCTTCACACCGCCTGGGCCGCACCCAGCGACTCGGTAGGCACGTGATCAAAACGGGCGCATTGCCCGAAAAACGCCAGCGGATTGTCGTGCACAACCTTCCTGATCAGCCCGCTGTCGTGCCCGCGGCGCTTCATCTCGAAGATGAATTCGGGGACCGCCAGCGGGTCGCTGTGACCCCAGTCGCCCGCCGAGTTGACCATGATCCGCTCGGTGCCGAAGGTCTCCACAAGGTCGGCAGCCCGAGCCGGCGTGCACTTGGTGATCGGATAAAGCGTCATCCCCACCCAGTGGCCGGCCTCGAGCGCGTGGCGAATCGTGTGCTCCTCGACGTGATCGATGCACACCCGCTCCGGCCGGATCCTGCGGTCGTCCCGCAGCATGTCCAGGATCATCCGCGTCCCCTGGTACTTGTCGGCAAGGTGCGGCGTGTGCACCAGAACCAGCTCTTGTGTCCGGGCAGCCAGGTCGAGGTGCTCGAGAAAAACCGTCGACTCGTTGCGCGTGTTCTTGTTAAGCCCGATCTCGCCAATCCCCAGCACCCCCGGGCGCTCGAGAAACTCGGGAATCATCGCGATCACTTCCCGCGACAACGTCACGTTTTCGGCTTCCTTCGCATTGATGCAAAGCCAGCAGAAATGCTCGATTCCGTAACCGGCCGCCCGCTTGCTCTCGTACTCGGTCAATTGCCGGAAATAATCGCGAAAACCCTCTGCGCCAGATCGGTCGAAACCTGCCCAGAATGCCGGCTCGCTCACAAGCACGCAACCAGCCAGCGCCATCCGCTTGTAGTCGTCGGTAACGCGAGATACCATATGAATATGAGGATCGACGTAGTGCATCGTGATTGACCTTCAAGTCGCGTGCGCGTTCGTCCGTGGTACGTTCATTCGTTTCCGCCACCCGGCATCATACTCCAGGGAGAAGATCCTCTGGATGGTCTCGGCGCGGCCAGGACCCGGCTCCAGAAGCGCTTCCAGCGCCCGGCGAAGCTGGCTGAGACGCGAGTCCGGATGTTCGCCCTGGCGAAAGGGCGCACGGTCGATCCGGTCGAGAACCGCCGCGATCTCGAGGATCTTGCACCGCGTCTCCAGGAAGTCGTGATCGAGAACCTCCAGGGCATCGCGCGAATTCAACATCAGTCGCACTCCTTGGCCCTTTTCAATTTGGCTACCCAGTTATCATGGCAAAACCCCCGGTGACATGCAAACCGAGATCAAAAATGCGCGGTACTCGCGCAGCCAGCGTGGGATCTGGCTCTTTCTTGGTCCCGCTGGGCGAAACGTGATGGGCGTGACCTGTAGTTTCTGGGCTCACATCCTTGTAAGCTCTAACGTGGAGGTGTTGGCGGGACCGGAGTTTCTCTTTAGTTCTCAGAAAGATCCGAGGGTGATAGGACCATGGACTCGCGAGTTATCGTGACAGTGGCGGCCGGACTGGCGGCGATCTGGCTCGCGAGCGAGCCCGTTCGCGGCGATGACCGGGGCAGGCCCGTCTCCTGGAAAAAGACGGTGATCGACGGGAAATTTCGCTCGGAGGGAGTGGCGACCGCCGACGTCAACAAGGACGGCAAGCTCGACGTCTTGATCGGCGATTCCTGGTACGAAGGCCCTTCCTGGGCCAAGCATGACATCCGGAAGCCCGGCGAATATGGCGACGGCCTGAAGAATTACAGCGACTGCATGACGTGCTGGGCCGCCGACGTCAATCGCGACGGCTGGCCGGATCAGATCGTGATCGGCTTCCCCGGGACTCCGGCCCTTTGGTACGAGAACCCCGAGGGCAAGACCGGCTACTGGCCCCGTCACGAGGTCTGGCCCAGCGCCTGCAACGAAACACCGCTCTATGCCGACCTCTTTGAAGACGGGCGACCCGTGCTCGTCATGGGCTGGCAGGCCAAAGGCAAGGACAACGAAGGCCAGATGGCCTGGTTCACGCCCGGCGCCGATCCCACGGCACCCTGGGAAATGCACCCGATCAGCGAGCCCAGCAAACCCGGCAAGGAAGTTCCCGGCACGGCCCGATTCTCGCACGGCCTCGGCGTCGGAGACTTGAACAGCGACGGCCGCCAGGACGTCATCTGCACCGCAGGTTGGTGGGAACAGCCGGAATCGGGCCGGAACAGCACGACTCCCTGGCCTTTTCACCCAGCCCGTCTGGGCGATGCCGTCGCGAACATGATCGCCTACGACATCAGCGGTGACGGCAAGCCCGACGTCATCGCCAGCTCGGCCCACCGATACGGAATCTGGTGGTTCGAGCAGCAGGATCCCAAGGACGGCTCCCCCGTCTTCACCAGACACGACCTTTTCCCTGACCTCGTCTCCGAGACCCATGCGCTCGTCGCCGCTGACATCGACGGCGACGGACTCAACGACCTGGTCACCGGCAAGCGGTTCTGGTCGCACGGCAAGAGCGAGGCCGGCTCCGATAAACCCGCCCGGCTTTACTGGTTCAAAGCACGTCGCTCTCCCGAGCGAAAGATCGATTTCACGCCGATCGAGATCGACGACCAGAGCGGCATCGGCACGGAGTTTGTCGTCCTGGACTTCAACGGCGACGGGCTCCTGGATATCGTCACGGCAAACAAGAAAGGCGTCTTCCTGCTCGAGCAGGTCCGGCTCTGATTGAAGTCCCTGGTCGCAAGGACCACGTGACGGCAGCAAAACTGAGGACACTTGGTAGTGCCTGGGCGGTTTGTTATGCTATTCATGAGCTTCTTAGAGCGCTCAGAATGCAGTTCAAATAGCAAGTGAAACGTCCCCAAGCCGAACATGAAGGAGGCTGGCGATGCGATTAGCAGGTATCCGGTTGCCGCTGTTGGCCGCGACAGCGTGGGCGGGCATCGGTCTCACAGTTTACGCCACCGATTCGCCGTATCGCGAAACGATCACGATCATACCCACGTCGACGACCGTTTCGCTCTCACCCGCCTACGTGGTATCCAGGTCGTACGTCGTACCAACCGACTTCATCGTTCCCAGCTACATTCCGACTTCGGCAAGTATCTTCTCGACGGCCTACTACGCTGACCCGGTGACCGTCCTGCCCACGACTTACGTGGCGACCACCTACCGTCGCGGTTTACTCGGCCGCCGCTGGCTGGTCGAGCGGCCGTTGACCGCAAGCTATGGCGTCGCTTATGTGCCGTCGTCCTACGTTGTGCCGACCTACGTTTACCCATCGTCCTACCGGGTCACCACCTATCGGCCAACCATCTGGCAGTATCCCAGCGTGCTGCAAACGGCTTACACGACGACCCCGGCGATCTGCTGCGACGAGGTCGCCTGGGTCGCGCCGATTCCGTCGTCTTCATCGTCGAGTATCACCAGCACGCCCGCTGCCAGCCGGGCATCGAGGCCGAGCGACTCGGTGAGGAGGGAAGATCCGACGATCCCGTCGTTCGTCGATTCCGACCTGGAGGCCACCCCCGCCGCTCCTTTGCCCGAACCCGCGAAGGCCAAACCGCAGCCGTCGGGCACGCCCGCCGGTGCTGCGGCCAGCCCTCCGATTCCTCCAACCTTCAAGCCAGAGCAGAGTGCGGCCCAGAATGACGCGGCCAAGACCGCGCAATCGGCTGCCGCCAAGGATGCGACTTCGAAAGCGGCCGGTAATCCGCCCAAGAATGCAAGTCCCACAACCCCGACCGCACCCGGTGCCGGCCGCAATGACCAGGACCTGGAGGCCGCACCCCCAGCGGGCGATTCCGACACCGTGCGCCACGATTCGCAGAAACCCGCCTATTACCCGCGATCCCAGCGCGTCAACCGCCGCAACATCCTGTTCGGAACGGTCGAGACTGAGTCGCGTGCGGCTCGGGAGGAAGTCCTCGTGACGGTGGTTAACCGCAACAACAGCGTGGTCCATCACGACGGCATCACCAACGCATTCGGCGGCTTCGCCATCCGCGTCCCCGACGGACAATGGACCGTCAAGGTAACAATGCCCAGCGGCCGGGTCGAAACCGTCCGGCACATCACTGTGACAGACGGCAATGTCATGGATAACCGCGAGAACAGACCAGTGGGCAACCTGATCATCACTTTCTAACGAGAGAACCCGATGGACGAGGTTCCGGAAATCCTGCTTTGTGAAGTCGCCAACGAATTCGAGGCCGTGCTGGTCGTCAACTTGCTCAAGGAAGAAGAGATCCCGGCACGCAGCGACGCCAGTCCGGGGGGCGACGCCTTCGGCGGACTTCCTTTCGAGTCCGGCCATTCGATCTTCGTCCCCTCTTCGCTGGCGGGCAAGGCGCGTGGAATCTTGAGCCATTATCCCCACTTCAAGAACCTCCGGAACGTGCACGAACCCGAGTCTTGAACGTCGAAGCGCCGCCGATCGATGCTCCTGGGGGAGCCCGCCAGCAGCCGGTCCGGGTCTGCTACGTGGTGAGCTACTTTCACCCGTTCGAGAGCGGCGCAGAGCGCCAGGCCCTCGCGCAGGGCGCGGAGCTGGCGCGCCGCGGGCACGTCGTTCACGTCCTCACCCGAGCCATCCCGGGTTACCCGATCGTTGACGAAGAATACAGGGGAATCTTGATCCACCGCTGGATCAAGACTGCCGCGAGCGGACCTCTGTTCGGCCTCAGCTTCGTGGCCGGCGTGGCGCGAGCGTTGCGCAATCTGCGCAGCGAGATCGACCTGGTGCACACCCACCAGGCACTCTGGGAAGCCGTTGCAACCGGGCTGGCTCGTCCGCTACTGGGTCGGCTTCCGGCCTTGATCCAGCCGGCCAGCGCGGGCTATTACGGCGAGGCCGAGGAGCTATCGCGCACTCGAGGGGCCGCCATCCTCCGCCGGGTGATCCTGTCCAACACGGGGTTCGCGGCCATCTCAGCGGAGATCGAGCGCGAGTGGCGCGGGCTCGGCGTCGCTCCGGAGCGAATCATTCGCCTGGCCAGTGGCGTGGACGCCGAGGAGTTCCGCCCCGGTTCGAGCCCCGTCGAGGCAAAACTCCTCCCCCGGCCCAGAGTGATGTTCACCGGCCGGCTCCATCCCCAGAAAAACCTGCCGATGCTCCTTGACGCCTGGTTGGAAGTCTCGCGGCGCAGTCCCGCCAACCTGATCCTGGTCGGGCCCGGCAACGATCGCCAGGCGCTTTCCGAGCGCGTCGCCGCCCTGGGACTGGACGGCCGTGTTCAGTTCGTCGGCGCCGTCGACAACCCCGCCGATTATCTCCGGGCAGCCGATATCTTCGTGCTTCCGAGCCTGGCCGAGGGCATGAGCAACTCGCTCCTGGAGGCGATGGCCACCGGCTTACCTTGCGTCGCCTCGGGAATCGGCGGCAACACCGACCTGATCGCCGACGGCTCGACCGGCCGCCTGGTTGCCGACCGGACCCCAGAGGCCTGGTCGCGTACCTTGCTCGACCTGCTCGACGACCCCGCGGCCGCGCAGCGAATGGGCGCCGCCGCCCGGCGCCGAATCGACGAAGAATTCGCGCTGCCCGTCGTCGTCGACCGCTATCTCGCCCTCTATCGACGGATGATCGCCGGAACGTGGCCGGGATGACGGTTCCGGCGAGAGAGCACATGCTGAGACAATCGGAACTGTTTGTAGGTCAGGCTTTCCAACCTGACGCCGGAATTGGTGCAGAATCCTTGCCCTTCCTGGGCTCGACGTCACGTCGCAGAGCGCAAGACTGTTTAATTACTTCTGAGCCACGAGCGGTTTCACGCTGGTCTGAGGAAGCCACTCGCATATTCGGACAATGCCCATATCGGTGACGGCTGTTCCGGTGAGATCCAAACTTCGGAGACTCGTGAGCCCTCGCAGATCGGGGAGACCCGCGTCTGTCACGCGTGTGCCATCTAACATCAACGCTCGCAGCTTCTTTACATGCTTCAGATGAATCAGAGCCGCGTCGTTTATCCCGGTTCCACGCAAGACGAGGTCCTTCAAATCAGGCAAGTCCACGACATACTGAAGAAAAGACCCAGTGAGTTGGGGGTTGTTCGGCAGATCGATCCTCTCCAAGCCGGCCAAGTTCCTGAGACCGATCAACCGGCTATCTGTGACTTCGGTTCTGCCCAGGTCCAGATGCTTCAGCTTCCGGAGGCGCCGCAAGTGCTCCAATCCGTCGCCCGAAATCGGGCTGCCCGAAACGATCAGCAGTCGCAGGTCCGTCAGATTCTCGAGATGCTTGAGCCCTTGATCGGTGATGCGACCCTCGCCGAGATACAACAGCTTCAGGTGCGTCAGCCGGGCGATGTGGACGAGATTCGCATCCGTCGCAACATGGTCAAGGCCGACGCAGACGACGTTGTGGAAGTACTCGTCGCCAAGTGCCTTCTGCAGCCAGACCGGCCGCCAGGTTTTTCCCTGCGGGATGCGCCGATTGGTCGCGGCATCGTACTGGTAGTCGTACTCGACCGTACCGCCCTGAGCCAGAATCGCTTGAACCGCCAGCCGCTCTTCTCGTGCTCGGTGGACGACCCAGCCAAGTCCACACGCCGATACGGCGATCATGATCATCATCGTCCGAACGCTTACACGGAGGCGTCCGCGCCCTTGGGCCCGCGGTTCGCTTGAATTGATGGTGGGGATGATGGCCATCGATTAATCTTCACGAGTCCTCTGGCAACCATGACGCCGGTGATCCCGTTCGTCTGACAAATGTAACAGTTCGGTGACTTCGGTTCAACGTTCGCGTCCGGTCGACGAAGAATGGCCGGCCCGGCGGCGGCGCTGTAAGATAGCAAATGCGTTTTGCCGCCGATCAATCGATTTGAGAGAGTGATCGAACCATGGCTCGCACGTCGTTATTCGCGCTGTTCTTTCTGGGGTATTGCGCTTCACGGCCGGCCCTTGGAGACGAGCCAACCTCGATTCCACGCGCGAGAGCGCCGCAAGTCCAGCAGACAGTCGAGCGCGCCATTGGATACTTGCAGACCGAAAGCGCCGCCTGGTTAAGGACGCGCAAATGTGCCGCCTGCCATCACGCGCCGATGCCGCTCTGGGCACTGAGCGAAGCCGGCCGGCAGGGGTATACGATCGATCACAAGTTCCTGGCTGACACAACCGCGGCCACGCTGGGCAGCCTCGAGAACATGATTGCCTCGAAGCTGGTGAGCAGCCCGGCTGATCCACCTGATCCGCGCCCCAGCGCCAGGGGTGTGAACATGGGCACCGTTTTCATGGCCGTCGCGGCCCAGTCGTTGCCCCAACTGGAAAAGGGACAGAAACAAAGCCTCCGGAAGATCGCGGACGAAATCGTCAAGAAACAGCGCGACGACGGCTCCTGGGAGTTCTTTCCCAGTCTCAGGCGACCGCCGATCAACGAAAGTCAAACGACCGATGCCGCCTGGATCATTGTGGCATTGCAAGGCGAGCTGGCACGCAACGCGTCCCAATCGCAGCGTCTGGCGATCAAGAAAGCGACGGCCTGGCTGGCCGCCGCCAAACTGTCGGATGACCTTCAAGATAAGGTCCTCAAAGTGCTGCTAGGGCTTCGCGCGGGCAAGTCGCCCAGCGAGATGCAAATCGTCATCGACGAGTTGCTTTCCCGACAACAAAAAGACGGCGGCTGGAGCCAGACCCCGAACATGAAAAGCGACGCCTTTGCCACAGGGCAGACTCTGTACGTGCTGTCGCTCGCCGGTTATACGTCCGAAAGACGTGACATCCAGCGAGCCATCAACTTCCTTGTCGCGACTCAGAAGCCCGACGGCAGTTGGCCGATGACTTCGCGATCCACGCCGGACGGAAGGCCCGGAAGCGCGAAGTTGTTGACGCCGATCACGTGCGCGGCCAGTGCCTGGGCCACGCTCGGCCTGGCGAGGCTCGTACCAAAACGGCCCTGAGACGGAGGCTTGAACGTCCCTGGCCATCCGTCAGACAGGGAATCTTTTTTCGCCCTCTTCCGGTGTCTTCTGAAGTGGGTGCAGCTCGACGTTCTGCTCTTCGCGATACCAGACGATCTCGGATCGACAGCCGAGTTCGATCGCACGTCGCGACATCGCCTTCGTATCGATGCGATTGACACCGTGCTCGTCGGGCCTGACCATGCCATCGGCTACGGGGACACTCACGTAAGCGTATTCGACCGTCGTCCGCCTCAAGCGCCAGCTCACCGAGTAGATCGCCTTTTTTTCAGGTTCATCCATTGCAGTCTCCCCCTCAACAGTTCGCGCGTGGGGCGGTCGCCGAGTTTCGGCTTCCCACGTCCAACCTCCCAATCAGATTCTTCCAGTGCCACTCGGTCGCGATCATGTGTACGTTCATTGCGGTGGCGCCATCCTCACGCGCATCCAAATTCCTCAACGAACCTGCGGGTCACATTGCCCAACTGATTGTCGAGAATGTCGTAGACCCGACTGGTGATCACCTCGGGCACTCCGCCAAAAAACGCCTGTGCGATCCCGCCCGCCATGCAGGCCAGCGTGTCGCTGTCGCCACCCAGAGAGATCGCCTTCCGCACGGCATCCTCGAAGTTATCTGACTCCAGGAACGCCCGAATCGCCTGCGGAACCGACTTCTGGCACGAGACCAGAAACTCGTACGTGGGACGGATCTCGTCCAGCGGTGTGTCAAGGTCGTAGCCGAACGCCCTCTCGACGTAATTCTTGATCTGCTCCTTGCTCTGCCCGGTGCGGGCGAGGAAGACCGCCGAAGCGACCGCCTGCGCCCCTTTGATCCCTTCGGGGTGGTCGTGCGTCACCTCGGCACTCTGCTGCGCCCGCGACAACACGTCGTCCAACGTGGCGCCGGCGAACCCGATTGGGCTCACCCGCATCGCCGAGCCGTTGCCCCAGCTATTGTAGGGGCGAGAGTCTTCCGACTCTGCCCACTGGCAAAAGAATCCGCCGTAGCCGGCGTGAGGGTAAGCCCGGTAATACTCCTTCAGGAGCCTGACGAACGGGGCACCGTGCATCAGGCTGTCAGCCAGGGCGACCGTGAGCACGGTGTCATCGGTGAACCGGCAGAGGGGGTGAAAGAGGGCGAATTTGGTCGTCTTGATGGGCCGCGCTTCGTAGACCGAGCCGATGATGTCCCCGGCGATGGCTCCAAGCATCGTGGCTTTTCCTTGTTCCCGAATGTGTGCGCCTTCAGTCACCCCTCGAGTGGATCCCTCCCTGGATCAACTTCACCAGGTATGCAAAAAAAATCGAGCAGATTCAGAATGAACGGCTTCCGTCCTGTCTTTCAATTGCTCAGGGACGACGGCGAAAGGCTCCCGAAGGTCACCCAGGTTCGATGATAAGACTTCCCGGCAGAGGACGGATGGGCTCGCCGTCGAGCATCGCCTCGGTCCAGACCTCGCGGCAATCGCTCTCGTGGTCCTCAACGAGCCGGAACTCCGAGGAAGGACTGCGCGTCTGAGGTTCGGGTACGGCGACCACTCTGGCTTCGGGCCTGATCTGGTGTCGCTCGCAGAGGTCGAGGCAACCGATGGCGTCGTCGAGCTGGTGCTTCAATCTCACCGCCTCGTCCCGCGTCGCCGGATCTCGCAGCCGGTCAAGGAGCGACTCCCGCCACTGACGCAACATTCCGGCCACATCCTCGAACTTTACCGCGTTCATTGAGCCCCCCAACCGATCCACCGTCCCATCACAACCTTCCGAGGATCAGGTCCACGACCCAACACCCGATCGCGTGGCGGCCCGAGTCCCGGCAGTGGCTCAGAATCGCAGTGTCATTGCAGCCCGCCTCTTCGAGTTGGAGACGGCTCGGCTGAAAGCGGATGGGCAAGAGCCGCTCGGCCCCGGCATTGTGATCGCTGATCGGGAGCCCGGTTCGCGCCGGTTGCGCGAACCGGAAAAGAACTCTTCCCACAAGTCGGACGCTCCGGCGCCCCTCCACGTTGTGGCATCCCTTCCGCGATGAGACGGCTCCGTCATCAATTGCTGAACGGCAATCAAAGCAGCCGCCAGTACGTCGGTTTCGTATCCCTCGGGATACGGTCGCCTTCCGACGTGTAAAAGCGATTGTTAAAGGAGGTGCTGCAATGGCCGGTGACTGTAATCTTGATCCAACCGGGGCCGGTCGGGTTGGTCACCGTCTGGCCCTCCGGAAGCAAGACGATCTCGCTGGAACCGCAACCAAGGCACTTCGGAGGCGACCTCCTGCGCTCACGCCAGCGCCGTCTCTTCTCCAGTTTTGTGATGAGTCGAATGCCGTCTACCCCGATCGAGCCTGTACCGATGTCTTGACAGAACCGGAAGAGTTCGGACGTTGGGTCGCGCAGGTCGGCGATTTGCTGGTCGATCTCTTCAAGGGCTTCGATCGACTCCCCGTCGGTGAACCCGTTGCACTGGGGGCACCACACGGGCGATGACCGTAAATCGATCTGCGTGCCGTCCGCCAGTTCGTAGTGATCACCACGGGAGCCGTAGACTTCCTGGGTTTCACCGCCGGGCAAGAATCTGATCTGATAAACGGCTGGCATTCGTCACCTCTCTCGCTCGGTGACAAGACCGTCGCTGATTGTGAAGGAACGGCTCCAGTCTGATCCAACCGAGCCGATCTCAGAGCCGCGATCATTAATCTATGGTAACACGACGGCGAGAAAATCCGAGCGGCCATGCAGGCCGGCCCGGCCAAAGACGTTGTTGACGCTCTTACGGACCGATCATTTCCCAACCTCGTTAACTCGGTGGAAGACCACCGGCGATCACGGAGCGCACGAACCTCTGGTCACCGGGGTACCAAAGTGGTATAATTCCATTGTTGAACTATTTGACTTCCGAACGGGGTGCGCCTATCATGTCGTCGAGCAAGAAGAGAGGGAAGCCTGATGCCTGTGGCATTCTGGCCAGCCTCTGGCAACTCATCCAATCGGTTCTTGACGACTCGGAGCCCGATCTCGAGGCGCTGGGGCTCTCGCCCAAGGCGTTCTTTTTACTGGCTGCCGTCCCAGAGCACCCGTTCCCCGCGGAAATCGCCCGGAAGTTGCACTTGCCGCCGCCAACGGTCACGTACATGGTCAAGCAACTGGAGGAAAAAGGCTTCCTCGAGCGCAGGGCCGAACCCGGTGACCTGCGGAAATTCCGGCTCGTCCAGACCGTCGCCGGAAAGGAGGCACTTCATCAAGGACAAGAGTTTTTGAGCCGCGTGCTGGGCCAACGGTTGCGACGGCTGGACCGTGACGAGATCATCACGTTCGACGAGATCGTCAAGCGGCTCGCTGGACGGAATGGCGGTGGGGTCAAGGCGAAGGGGGGCTCAAGGAATGAACGCAATGGCAAACGCCGATAAGACGGTGATCGTGACCGGGGGAAACTGCGGCCTCGGCTTTGAAACGGCCAGGGCGATCTTGCAGGAACGAGACGGCTGGCATGTCGTCATCGCCGGACGCAGCCAGGAGCGATGCAACGAGGCGGCCGATCGGTTGAGTCAACCGGCCGGCACCGTTCCTGTCGAGGCAATGGTGCTGGACCTCGCGTCGCTGGCGGCGGTCCGGCAGGTCGCCCTCGATTTTTCCGCCGGCCATCGGCCGCCGCTCCGGGCGCTGGTGTGCAACGCCGGGGTCCAGCACGTCGGCCCGACGGAGCGCACCCAAGACGGCTTCGAGGCCACGTTTGGGGTCAATCATCTTGGCCACTTCCTGCTGGCAAACCTGATGCTGCGGCACCTCGAAGCACCAGGCCGGATCATCTTCGTCAGCAGCGGCACGCACGACCCGGGTCAAAGATCGGGAATGCCCACGCCGCTGTTGAATCATGCCCGATCTCTGGCCGCCCCCGACGACGAGGAGGAAGCACGCCGTAAACCCGGCTCCGTGGGGCGACGGCGGTATACCACCTCGAAACTGTGCAACGTCCTCTGCGCCTACGAGATGGACCGGCGATTGAAGGAAACGGATGCGAGCACGCCGGACCGTCCCATCACCGTGAATGCGTTCGATCCCGGTGCCATGCCGGGTACCGGCCTGGCCCGCGGCTATGGTCCTGCGGCCCGGTTTGCATGGCATTCGCTAGGAACGCTCCTGAGTTGGGCCCTCCGGCCCTTCAATGCCAATTTTCACTTCCCCGCAGAATCCGGGCAAGCTCTGGCCCGGCTCGTGCTCGATCCCGCTCTGGAGAGTGTCAGTGGTCGTTACTTCGAGGGCCTCAAAGAGATTCGGTCGTCGGCCGAGTCGTACGACCTGGCGAAAGCGGCTGCACTCTGGGAACAGAGCGCCGAGCTTGTCGGGCTCAGCCACGATGGCGCTTTTCGACTGAGCGAAATGCCTGTGCCGACATGAAGACGAATCGACAGATCAAGCTGCGGGACAGGATCGACGTCTAATCGAAATCGGGCGAGACCGCATGGAGGGGCTGCGGAACGGCGCGACAAGAAATGACCGAAATAGTCGCCTTTCGCTCCGCGAAAGACCATACTTTCGCGGAGCGAAAGGCGACAATTATCTTCGCGGAGCGAAAGACGACACTTGTTCTCGCGCAAACCCGGAAGCGCGATAATGCCTGGTCGTTACCGAGAGACCCAGAGCACGAAGAATTCGAGCCCCGTGCCATGACGAATCCATCGACCTTCGTGTCGTCCGGTGCCGAGAGTACCGCAACGAGATCCGCGCGCCTGATGGGGCTCGATGCCTTGCGCGGCTTCGACATGTTCTGGATCGTCGGCGCTGACGAGCTTGTGAAAGGGTTGCGCAAGGTGAGCGACAGCGGCGCACTGCGAGGATTGGCAGGGCAGCTCGAGCACGTCGCCTGGGCCGGATTCCGCTTCGAGGACCTGATCTTTCCGATGTTCGTGTTCATCGTGGGCGTGTCGCTGGTGTTCTCCCTGAGCCGGATGATCGAGCAGGAGGGGCGAAGAAGAGCCGCCGCGAAGATCGTGCGGCGCGCCGTGCTCTTGTATCTCCTCGGCATTTTTTGCTACGGCGGGTTCAGCACGTCCTTTCAGCAAATCCGGCTGCTGGGCGTGCTCCAGCGAATTGCACTGGCGTATCTGTTCGCCGGGTTGATTTTTTGCTTCGCCGGCTGGCGTGGTCGCGCGGCCCTATGCGCCATCTTGCTCCTGGGGTACTGGGCGCTCTTGACTTTCGTGCCGGTGCCGGGAGTGGGAGCAGGCCACTTTGACCCCGGACAAAACCTGACGAACTGGGTGGATAAACACTACTTGCCGCTGCGGAAATGGGACGGCGACTATGATCCGGAAGGACTGCTCAGCACGCTGCCGGCGATTGCAAACTGCCTGCTGGGGGTCTTTGCCGGCGGACTTTTGAAAAGCAATCTGGATGATCGCCGCAAGGTGCTTTATCTGATAGCCGGAGGCATCGCCTGCGCGCTCCTGGGCTGGCTCTGGGACTTTCAGTTTCCGGTAATCAAAAAGCTCTGGACGTCGTCCTTCGTGCTGGTGGCGGTGGGTTATAGCTCCGTGCTGCTGGGCTTGTTTCACCTGGTCGTGGATGTCTGGAAGTATCAGAAATGGGCTCTGCCGTTTGTGTGGATCGGCATGAACCCGATCACGATCTACATGATCCACAACCTGGTGGATATCGAGGCAATTGCCCGTCGGTTCGTCGGCGGTGACTTCAAGAAGCTGTACCTCGGCGCCTATGGTGATCTGGCGGTCGCGCTCGTGGCGATGGCTATCACCCTCGGGATCTGCCGGTTCTTGTACGAGCGAAAAATCTTTCTGCGGCTGTGAGCACGGCGGACAGACGTTGCAAAAACCTCGATGATGCCGCCCGCTTCATGCATCAGGCTCGATCGCGTCGCGATCAACCGCGCCGCAGAGCTTCGATCTCCCGTCGAAGGCGCTCGTTCTCCTCGGCGAGACGCTGCCCTGCGGCTTCCGCGGCCTCGGCGTGGCGGCGTTCCTCCTCGGCGCGGCGGCGTTCCTCGTCGGCGCGGCGCTCGGCCGCCTCGCGGCCCTCGAGTCGCGTCAGTAATCGCTGGCCTGTTGCGGGATCGAACAGGCGAAGCTTCTCTCCGTCGCGCGCCAGATGAAGGCCCACGACCTGGCTGGGCAATCGGCCGTCGATCGGCTCGATCTGAGCATATTCGCCTGCATCCAGCCGAAAGCCCTGCAGCGGCGGGTCGAGGTAGTCCTCGGTCGGATCGAACAGGAAATACTCGGACACTCTCAGAATATCGCGATAGATCCCGAACTTCTTCTTCATGTCCTCCCGCTTGGTCGACTTCGACGTGATCTCGACGATGAAATCGGGCGCTTTTCCCTCCTTCCAGACCAGGTAGTAATCGCGCGGCGGCTCCCTGGGCACATCGAGCGCCACAAAGACATCAGGGGCGACGTGCTTGCGACGATCTCCCTCCTCATAGTAAAGCAAGAGGTTGCCGCCAACATAAACATTCGGCTGAGCGGCGAAACGATCCCAGAGCACCTCGACGGTGTCGATCATGCCCCTGAAATGGATCTCGGTCTCCGCCATGGGCTTGCCATCCCCGCTGGGATATTCGATCTCGCGCGTCCGCCCGTGTCGTGGTACTGTCGCCATGATTGCCATCCCTCTCTTCTGCGCCCGCTCACTGGATCATGGTCAGCTCTCTCAAACAATGATACCAGATCCGACGCTGCGAAAATCAGCCCATCATGACAGCCGGTCAGACGCGGATCGACGCAGTTCCGGGACCACCCGTCTCCGGTGTACTCGGTGGTAGCCTTCGTCCAGGCCGGGCGAATGGGACCGGCCAGGGCGGCCGCGCCGTGTAACCGGCTTGCGAACGAGGCTCGCATTCGGTGCTCCGACCGTGTCTAATGAGTCGCGGCGGGCCCAGGCGGGGTGCCCTGTCGTCTGGGGAGCACCGAGCCGGCCGCGGCCAGCGGGTCCATCGCACGGGTCCCTAGCAAGTCTTCGGAGGGATTAGCGGCATGTCCTTCGGCGGCGACCGATTCACCGAGGTCTCCTCGCGGGGGTGGTTCTCGCGCATCGGCGGGGCGCTGATCGGGATCCCGATCGGCCTGCTCCTGTTCCTGGCCTCGTTCGTTGTGCTGTTTCTCAACGAGGGCCGGTCCGTCCGGACGGCCCGAAGCCTGGCGGAGGGCGAGAAGACGGTCGTCTCCATCAGCGCTGATCGGGTCGACCCCGCGCACGACAGAACCTTGATCCACATCAGCGGGAAGGCCGCCACCGCTGAGTCCATCAAGGACCCGCAGTTCCCCGTCTCCGCCCAGGCGCTGCGGCTCGATCGGGACGTGAAGATGTACGAGTGGATCGAGAAGCAGCAAACCCGCACGCGCCGCAAAGTCGGCGGCGGCGAAGAGCGCACGACCGAGTACACTTACACCAAGGGCTGGTCCGACAAGCCCGTCGACTCCAGCCGGTTCAAGGTTTCAGCCGGCCACGAGAATCCCCGCGACTGGCGATTCCGGAGCTGGTCAGGACAGGCGGAGGCTGTGACGCTGGGTGCGTTCCGGCTCCCGCCCGACCTGGTGCGCCAGATCAACAAGTTCGAGCCCCTGCGTGTCGACGCGGCCGCGCGCGATGCCCTGCCGGAAGACCTCCGCGACCGGATGCGGGTGAGCGATGGGCGGTTTTACCAGGGGGCGAGTCCCGGCGAGCCGCAAGTCGGTGACATATCGGTGGAGTTCCGGCAGGTCCTGCCGACCGAGGTGAGCGTGCTGGCTCAGCAGGTCGGCGCATCGTTCGGGCCCTACCAGACGAAGGCCGGCGGCGCGATCAACCGGCTCCAGCTCGGGGTGGTCTCGGCGGCCGACATGTTCCAAAAGGCGGAGGCCGAGAACACAATGTTTACGTGGGTCTTACGGCTGGTCGGGTTCGTGCTGATGTCGGTGGGGATCGGGATGGTGCTGCGGCCGCTAGCGGTCTTTGGCGACGTGATTCCGTTCATCGGCAACGCCATCCGGTTCGGTACGGGGTTCGTCGCGATGGGGATCGGCCTGGTGCTGTCGCTCGTGACGATCGCGCTGGGGTGGATCACGTACCGGCCGCTGGTGGGGCTGGCCGTCCTGGCTGTCGCAGGGCTGGCGCTATTTGGCTTCCTCCGGCTGGCGCGGAACCGCCGCCGGGCCGCCCCCGCGAACTGGCAGCAATCCCCCGGCTCGGCCTGACTCGTTGAGATTTATTTCTTCCTGGTCGTCGTCGCACGGGTGCGCGCCTTGCTCCGCTTGGCAGCCGGCGGCGGTGCCGGTTCGGAATGCTTCAGCTCGTCGACCCAGTCGTTCGCGGCCCGCGCGCCGTCGACGATTCCATTCATGACCGCATTGTTCGCCGGCAACGACTTGGCGACATAGGCCACGGGGAACACGCAGCCGTACGAGAACGAGTACGACATCGCGTAAACCATCCGCGACAGGAACCGGCTGGTTGCAGGAAGCGCTTGCTCGGCCATCGCCGTCGCGCTGGACGCGCCATCCTTGGCAGCCTGCATCGCGATGTCCCATGCATCCGCAACCGTCCGCAGTGTATCTCGCGACCCTGGCGTCACGAACCCGTTTTTTGACATCGAAAGATCACCTTCTGTGCGTTAGTCTGGGAAACATAGACCGTTCAGGATGAACGAGTGTATCATGAATGTGTTCTGAGTGTCTCTATCTGTGTGTGGCGAGGAGGCGAAATTGAACGGGACGAAGACGGGACGCGGGGCGGCCAGGACGGGGCGTGCTTTGCATGCAGCCGACGCGGCGATCACAGACCTTGCGGAAATCCACAAGGTCAAAGCGATGCCGACAGAGCTAGGGATCCTGCTGATCGTTTCCGGGATCGGCGGAATCTTGCTTCCCGGTCCGGTTGGCACCCCGTTCTTGTTACTGGGCTGCCTCATGCTCTGGCCGAAAGCGTTCCGGCAGACCGGAAAATGCTTCGAAGAGCGGTTTCCCAAAATGCATTATCACGGCGTCAACCAAATCAATCGCTTCCTGGACGACCTGGAAGAGCGGTATCCGATGGCCAAGTAACGAGGTGCCGCGGCTCACTGGGCCAACGGCTCGCCCAGGTACTTCCGCAGGTCGTCCACGGTCAGTTCCCGCCTGAGCATCTTCACGACTGCGAGAGCCCTTTCATACACTTGATCCACGGGCCTCAGGACTTCGCTGTCGAAAAGACGCGCGGTCCCGTCGTCATACACGGCCAGTACGGTGGTGCTGTCCGGGCTGAACGCAACGGAAAGGACGAGCCCGCTCGGTCCGGCTAACGTGGTCAACAGCTTGCCCGTCACCACGTCCCAGACTCGAACCCGTCCGTCTCTGCTGGTGATTGCGATGAACTTGCCGTTCGGGCTCATCGCGGCATCCGGGAAGGCGCTGTCGTTGGGAGAGAACGACGGGACACCCAGCAGCACGAGCCGCTTTCCCGTGGTCGCGTCCCAGACGGTCGCAACGCCGTCCCTTCTGAGCGTGATCGCGCGCATGCCGTCGGGGCTAAACCAGGCTTCGCTCACGACAACCAGTCGATCGCTCAGGTCGAGCACCGCCTTCTCTTCGTTCTCCTTCCAGATTCGTGCGCTCTTCTCCTGATCGCTCACGTCGAACGTGACCCAGCCACTCGCCGTCACGACACGGGCTCCGTCGGGGCTGAACCCGGCCGCATTGACCGGGCTGCCGCCCGATTCCAGGACGCTTTTGAGCCGCCCTCTGCGCACCTCCCAGACACCAACCTTGCCGTCGCCGTGGGCCGTGATGATCGACAGATCGTCCCCGCTGAAGGCCAGGTTCTTGATCGGAGCAGGGATGTGACTCCCGATTGCGGAAACGAGCTTTGCCGTCTTGGCGTCCCAGACCTTCGCGGAGTTGTCTGCGGCCGTGGTGACGATGAACGCTCCGTCGGCGCTATAAGCCGCGCTCAAGACTGCCGTGCCGTGGGGTAGTTCAGCAATCGATTTGCCGGTCTCGACTTCCCAGACCCGCGCCGAGCGGTCGTTGCCTGCGGCGACGATGTGCTTGCCGTCCGGGCTGAAGCTGACGTGAAAAACGGAGAATTGGAGGCCCAGCAAGGTCGCCACGGGCCGACCGGTCGTCGCGTCCCAGACCCGCAGCAGTTTCTCGTCACCCGCCGCGACGAGGCGCTTGCCATCGGGGCTGAACTTCAAGGAGCGGATGATTCCCTCGGTCTTGAGAGGCAGATCGATGGGCTTCCCCGTCTTGACGTCCCAGACCCGACCCACGGTCGTCTGGCCCGCAGCCGCCAGGCGAGTGCCGTCGGCGCTATACGAGAGGCGATTGGCAGCGCCACCCTGGGCGATCACAGGGCCGGGAGTGCCCGTCTCGCCATCCCAGATCCGTATCGTGTTGTCGGTGCCGCTCGTGGCCAGATGCTTGCCGTCCGGGCTGAAGGCGAGACCCACCAATCCGGCCCCGTGCCCGTTCAGCTCGGCGATCCGAACACCGGTCGTGCAATTCCAGATCGAGGCCGATTTGTCACCCATGGTCCCCCCGGCCAGGCGGGTCCCCGTGGGGTCGAAGTCCAAGAGCTCGAAGGCGAACGCCTTGTTTGTGGGGATCGGGCGCGGGGTACCGCTGACTTGCATATCCCAGATCTGCAACCACCCGCCAAACGACGAGGTGGCCAGGCGCCGGCCGTCGTGGCTGAACTTCGCGGCCACCACGGCCCCTGCTCCTGGCGGGCCCTTCAAGGTGCGCAAGAGCGAGCCCTCCTTGGTGTCCCAGACCTGCGCCGTGTCGCCCTGACCTTGCGTCACCAGTTGTGTGGCGTCGGGGCTGAATACCGGGATATACCACGAGGTGGTCGTCCAGACGGGCGTCTGATCCAGGATCTTGGCTTCGGCCATGTCGATGAGCCGTAGAGTCCCGTCGAAACAGCCGGTCGCCAGCAGTTTGCCGTCGCTGGAAAGTGCAATTGCCCCGACGTACGCTCCAACCGCAATCGACCTGGCCTCTGTCGAGTCCCCGTGCACGTCCCAGAGTCGGACCGTGGCGTCAACGGCCGCCGTGACGAGCTTACGGCCGTCGCGGCTGAATGCCACGGAGCTCAAGCTCTGCACACCGTAGCGGTGCGTGTCCAACGTCTTCAGGGACTTGCCGGTCTTCACGTCCCAGATTCGCGCCATGCCGTCCTGGCTCGCAGTCGCCGCCAGCAGGCCGTCCGGGCTGAAAGCGATTCCTTGGATGAAACCGATGTGCCCCTTCAGCGTTTGAGCGACCTTGCCGCCGGCGACGTCCCACAGATTCACGTTGAATCTCCGGTCCGCGGTTGCCAGCATCGTCTCTGCCGGGTTGAAAACGAGGATCGACGATTGGCTGGTCAGGCCGGCAAGCCGGAAGAGCTCAACTGACCTGCGGGCGTCCCAGATGATCCCGGTCGTGTCGTATGCTTCCGACGCGAGGTAGGTGCCTCTTGGGCTGAAGGCGACGTGAGAGACCCGGGAAGTGTGACCATAGAGGACCTCTTCATGGGCCCGGCCCGTGGCAGCATCCCAGAACCGTACCGTGCGATCGTAACCGGAGGTCGCCACGGTTTTGCCGTCGGGGCTGAACGCCCCGTCGGCCACCGCGCCCTTGTGGCCATCGAGTAAATGGACCCGGCCCGTGGCCAGTTCGACGATCCGTGCCGGTCCCTGGCCCGTGCTCTTGGCGACGCCCATGGCGGCTGTGATCAGCCGGCCATCGGCGGTGAACACACCGCCCTTGATGCTCGCAGAGTACCCCGTACGTTTCGACACTTCGCTGAATGTCGCGGTGTCCCAGACCCGGATCGTGTTGTCGAGGCCCGCCGTTGCCAGCCGAGATCCGTCCCGCCGGAATGCAACTCCGGTGACGGGCGCTTGATGCCGCAACGGAGCGCCACGGGGATGTCCGGAGTCGAGATCCCAGAGCCGCGCCGTACCGTCGTGAGATGCCGTGGCGAGCTGGCCGCCGGCGGGGCTGAACGCGACGGCCGTGAGTGGGGCCTCATGACCGGAGAACGCTTGGAGCAGTTTCAGGGACGAAATATCCCACGTCCTGGCGATCCGATCGGTGCCGGCCGTGGCGAGCCGTCGGCCGTCAGGGCTGATCGCCAGCGCGGCGACCGGGCCAAAGCGTGCAGGAAGTTCCCCGGCGGGTTTTCCCGTCGCGGCGTCCCACAGCCGCACCGCGTTGTCGACACAGGCGGTGATCACCCGGTTGTCCGCGCTGAACACGGCGTCGGACCACGGCGCCAGCGGGCCGGCAAGCGCAATGTGTCGCTCTGAAAAGACGTCCCAGACCCGCGCGGTGCCATCGTCGCTCGCCGTGGCGACGGTGCGTCCATCAGGGCTGAAGCCACCATCCAGAACCGCCCCCGTGTGTCCCCGCAAAACGGTGGATTCGGTCGTGCCAATTGTCCAGATCGAGGCCGTTCTGTCTTCGCACGTCACGAGCAGCCGGTCGCCCTCCGTGCTGAGTGTCTCATGGGTAATGGGTGATTGAGAGGTCATGCTGCCCCGAAAGGAACCGTCGCGCGGGTTCCAGGCTTGCACCAATCCATTCTTCGCGGCGATTGCCAGGATCGTCGCCGGGGTGTTGAAAGCGAACTCGACGATCTCACCGTTGTGATAGAGGACCCGAGTCGGCGGCGTCGGGAACGGCTTGCCGGGAGCCGCGTCCCACACCTTCACCTGATTGCTCTTTAGACCGGTGGCGAGACACCTGCCGTCGGAGCTGAGGGCCAAGGCCGTGACGAGGACGGGCTCTTCCACTGTCAGAGCTGGACTGTCCGACTCGATCTTCCAGAGCCGCACGATCGAGATTGGGGCCGGCGTCGCGGCCTTCGCGCTGACGCCCACACTTGCCGCGGGGGCATCGGATCTTTGGGCCGCCGCCGCGGCTTTCGAGCTGACTCCCACGGTTGCCGCGGAGGCATTGGCTTCCGGATCGGGGCCGGTGACCGCAGCAAGCGCGCGGGCGCCGGCACTCAAGGCGAGGCGAGTGATGCGAGGGCCGTGAACTCGTCGTTCTCGAAGCTCTTGGCCCGAGGGCAGTTCCCAGGTGCGGATCACCTTGTCATCCGTGGCAACACAGACATGCGAGCCGTCGCGGGTGAACGACGCGGCCCAGAACTTCCGACCGTTCGAATGGCCGAGCTTCTTGAGCCTCGCATCGGCGGCCGGGTCGTGCACCGCGACGACCCCAGCCTCGTCCACGCTGGTCAAGTATCGGCCCCCGCCGCCGAACGCCAGCCTGACGAGGCTCCGACCGTTGAATCGGTGCCACTTCCGCACACCCGTGGCAATGTCCCAGACTTCCACCCGCCCATCATGCGACGCCGTCGCGAGCTGGTCGCCGCCCGGGTTGTACGCCACACAGACAACCTTGCCAAGATGGTCGCCCAGCACGGCGCGGACATGTGAACCCGCCAGCGACAGACGCAACGCGCGTTCGGTGGCCGTGTTTGGCGCCATCTTGAACGCCGCGACACCCAGCGCCAGGCTCTGATCGGGGTCGTTATCCTGAACCGAAGTAGCCTGCGCCGCGACGATCGACGACAGCGACACCGTGGCCTCGCTGTCGGCACGCGCCTTGGCCTCGAGCGCCAGTTTCTTTTGCTCCTCGGCTCTCTGCCGCTCGTGCTCGGCACGCTTGGTCTCGTCTTCGGCGAGTGCTCTTTGCTCCTCGGCTCGTTGCCGCTCCTTCTCTGCGATCTGTGATTGCCGCGCGGATTGGATCGACTGATAGAACGCGAAGGCACTCAGACCGGTGAGCAACAGCAGAACCACCGATCCGCTGCGGAGCAGAGTTTCCCGCCGCTTTGTGTCGGCCGCTCTGGCGTCCTCGAGCCGCTTGACCTCTGCCGCCTTTGCGTCCTCCAGCCGCTTCGCCTCAGCCGCTTGGGCCTCCTCGAGCTTGGCCTGTTCGGTCATGTAACGGCGACGCCAGTCGACAATGACAGCCGCCAGGACGTCGTGGAAAATCTCGAAACGCGCCTTGGCCGGGTCGTCGTCCGGGGCCGATACCTCGCGGAGGACCCGCACCTGCTGCGAGCCGAGCTGGTTCAAGACACGCCGGATCTTTTCGGGCGGAAGCCCGGTGTACTCGGCAAGATCGTTGAGCGCCAGCGCGATCTTGGTTCCGGTCGGCGTGACCAGATAGCGGAACAGGTTGGCCGCAACGTTGCGCTCTTCTTCACCAAACGTCGCCATGACGTTGTCGAGGTGTGTGCCGACAATCTCTTCCGCGCCGCCCAGGCTCTGGAAGGTTTCGAGCCGGAGCACCCGCGAGCCAGCCAGAGCCTCCGCGTCCCAGAGCCGCTTCATGACGAGCTGAAGGTAGGCGGTCTCGATCGGTCGGTCGCTGTCATCCTGGCCGTCTCGATCCTCGAGTTCGGCACGGCCGGCGGTCTCCAGGGTGATCGCACCGGCTTCGACCGCCTCCAGCACCGGATCGATCAGCCCGGGCTCAATCGCCATCGCCTGACCGTCCGTTGCGTGCAGCTCGTTAAAGCGCTCGATCGGCCCCGCGATGGTCTCGCGGCCCCGCTCCCGGTTGAGCCGGTCCAGCCGCAGCGTGTTGGCCAGGAGGCCCGGGATGTGCCCCTCGAAGACGTCGAGCTGCGCCAGTGAGTCCTCGCGCAGGGAGATCAAGAAGTTCGCTTTCAGGTCGGGCTGGCGGACGGTACGCGCCAGCTCGTATGCGAACGTCCCCTCGACGACCCTGCGCCCGTGGTACAGAAAGTACTCCTCGAACTGGTCGAGCACGATCAGCAGGGTTCCCCCCACCCGCTCGGCCCACGCGCTCAAGACGTCGGCCAGAGGCAGGTTGTCAGCCGGCGGCTCGACCGGATGGCCCAGAACACTCTCGACCGCCTCGCGGACGCTGCCCAGCAGGCCGAGCCTGGGATCGTCGCGCCACGATCGGAACGTCACGGCGACGTATTCCGGCTCCCGGCCCAGGGCGATCTGCCGTGGCGCACGCGCGCGATTGATCTCGTGCGCCAGGCCCGCGTCAAGCAGCGAGCTCTTGCCGCACCCGCTGGGACCGTAGAGCACCGTGAGCCGCGCAGCGACCAGGTTTGAAGTGATCATCGCCCGGTCGGCGTCGCGGCCGAAAAAGTAGAGGGCGTCGCTCTCGGTGAACGGAACCAGGCCGACGAACGGCCGCTCGCTCACGTCGCCGGTCGGGCCGGTTGTCATGGAGTGGGGCTCCCGGGCTGCGATCTTGGTTTGAGCAGCTCTTCGAGATCGGCGAAGTAGTCTTCCAGGCTGGCGACGACGATCTCGACGTTGCGCTTGCTCCAGAACATCTTGTCCACGGGCTTCTCGCGGATCTCGATGGCCCACGAGTTCCAGGTCAGCGGGCTGTCTTTCCAGATCCGGCGCAGGAAGGCCCGCATGTTCCAGTCGGTCAGGCTGTAGCCCAGAAAAAGGAAGTGGCACCGGTTCAGCCACTCCGGCAACGGGAGGGGCAAGAGCGTGGTGAGCTCAGGCAGGGTCAGGTAATCGATGTAGTCATCCTCGGTGATCACGTAGCTGTCCCGTCCGGGGGCCTGGCGGTCCATGGCGCCATGGATCTTGAGCAGGACCGGCCGCTTTTCCAAGAGGAGGCACTCGCGTCCGTCGATCTTCACGCGATACTTGTTGGGCTTCGTGATCGCACGAGGCTCTTCTCCCGGCGCTCGATGCAAGAACTTTCCCTTGTCCGGTCCCTGGGCGGCGTAGTAGACCAGGTCGAACGGCTCCTGGGCCACGAGAAGCGCGTGCTCCATCACGTCGTCGTAGTTGGTCGTGATGATGAGGGGGTACGCCGATTCCGGGTAACGCGGCGGCGAGCCGCTCTCACGCATCGCCCCAGGCAAGCTGGCCAGGATTTGGTGGACCGTTGTAATCGGATATTCCATTTTGACCAGGACCCGGCGCAGCTCCTGGTACAGCGGGCCGGTGCCGCTCGTGACGGCCACGAATTGCGACACGCGCGACAGGTCCTGCGGCTCCTCCTTGGGATAGTTGTACGTATTCATCAGGTGCTCGGTCAGCTCCCAGCCGCTGGGCAGATAACTGCCGGCCCAAGGGGTAAGCTTCGAAGGGTCCGCTGGATCTCGGGGCCGCCCGCACAGGTTGACGCCCGCTCCGAGGAACGGCACGACCCGCCCTTCGAGCAGGGGACGCAGGACCATCCGGTAATGGGCCTCCAGTTGCGGAAGCTTCATGTGCACCTTCTCAGAGAAGAGTTGAAATGGGTCGATGCCGGGCTGCAGGCATCGGGCCGGCTGTGCATCATAGACGAGTCAGCGCATGCACGCAATCGGGTCGATTAAATTTATGGATTTGGCGGAGATGATTCTCGCTCCCGGCGATCTCGCGGGGGCAAGTCTCTGGGCGCGTAGGATCCTGGTCGAGAAGAACGCGTCAGCCGCGGTTCAATCAATTTCTGGCGCTGCCTCGATCTGATCAGTCCGGCAGCCGCAACACCCGGCCCGATGCCAGGGCAAGCTCCGAGACGACCCAGCGGCCAGCCGAATCGACGTCGGCCTCGACCTCGAATCCCTTTCCCTGGATCTGCTCCGGATCGAGCGATTGATCTGCGAGCAAGAGCTCGTAAGGCACCACCAGCACCCGCGGTTGTTCCGGCCGGACGCCCTGGACGCGCAAAACCATCTCGATCCGGTCGGTACCCGGAGGGTTCTCTTCCAGTGTCGCCGTCCGCACAATCCCCCGGATCCGCATGACCGGTCTCCGATATCGACGGAAGAACCGTTCTGGCCGTCAAGGCTATCCAGAAAACACGACCGCCCCCCCTCGACGTGGCGGGTATGGACGTGCACAATGGCATGAGGGTCCGAGGTTTGTCAAGCGAGCGTGCGTGACCTTGATCCGGACGTCATCGTGCGGTGTCCCGGACCGGCACGACATGGCACGAATCCCCGCACTGGGCGATTGCCTCTTCTGATGCAGCCTCAAACCAAGATGGTCCGTCTGGCCGAGCCGATCGTGCTGGCTCACGGTCTGTTCGGCTTTACCCGGATCGGGGTCGGCCCGCTGACCTTCACATCGTATTTCCGCGGTATCCCCCAGGCTCTCGCCGAAGCGGGAAATCGCGTCCTGGTCACGCGCGTGCCGGCGCTCGGCGGAGTCGAGGAACGGGCCGCCCGCCTGGGCGAGCAAATCCTTGAGGCTTTTCCCGGCGAGCCGGTCCACTTGATTGGGCACAGCATGGGAGGCCTCGATGCGCGGCGGCTTCTTGCCGATGCCCCGTGGCGCAAGCGCGTCCTCAGCCTGACGACGGTCGGAACGCCCCACCTGGGATCGGCACTCGCCGACTTCGCGAAGCTCCGGGCCGGCCGCGTATTCCGCCTGATGACGGCGCTTGGGGTTGAGCCCAAGGGCTGTCTCGACGTGACCCGCCGCGCCGCCCGCCGCTTTCACCGCCAGCAGCCCGCGCTCGGCGATTTGCCGTGCTTCTGCGTGGCGGGCAGCCCGGCCGCCGAGACCGTGGGCTGGCCGCTGCGGCGCACGCACGCCGCTCTCTCCGAGCTCGAGGGTCCCAACGACGGCTTGGTCCCCGTGGAGTCGGCGCTGGCTTTTGGCACTCCGCTGCCCCTCTGGCCCCTTGACCACCTCAAACAGATGAACTGGTTCGCTCCCGAGGAACACACCCCCGCGCTGCCGTCGCCCATCGAGTTCTACACACGCTTGGTCTCCCATCTCGCGTCGATCGGGTTCGTACGGAGCGCAACATGATGCCCGACAATCGCGCCAGCTCGCGCCGCGAGATCTTGAAGTCGGCAGCAGCCGGCAGTCTGGCAGCCGTTCTGGGTGGCCGGGTTGTATCGGCCCAGGAGCCGGCCCCGGCCGACCCCGAGCGGATTCGCCGTGAAAACGAACACCCCGGCACCCGGGATTGGATGACGACCAACGTGCGCATCGATCCCAACACGAAATACCGCAGCCCGTGGATCGAGGGCTTCGCCTCGAAAACCAGTGTCCGGCCCGGTCAATCGATCACCCTCCACGTCAGCACAAATCCGTCGTCTCCGTTCCTGATCGAGATCTATCGATTGGGATACTACCAGGGCCATGGGGGACGGCTGATGCACAAGATCGGCCCGATCCAGGGAGCCGTTCAGCCCGACCCGCCGGTCGGGCCGAAACGGCTCCGCGAATGCACCTGGGAGCCGTGCGCCACCCTGACGATCCCGGCCGATTGGACAAGCGGAGTCTACCTGGGCAAGCTGACGGCCGAGCGCGAGCGTCTCCAGAGCTACGTCGTGTTCGTGGTCCGCGACGACCGCAGGGCCGATTTCCTGTTTCAGGTCTCGGACACGACCTGGAATGCGTACAACCGCTGGCCCAGCCAGTTCTCACTCTACGACGACGGCAAGAAAGTCTGGTACTGGGGCCCGGGAGTCGAGACCAGCTTCGACCGGCCTTACGGCAAGTATTGCCAGATTCTCGATGCACCCCTCTCGGTCGGCTCGGGGGAATTCCTGCTCTGGGAGTTTCCGCTGGCTTACTGGATGGAGCGACACGGGTTCGACCTGACTTATATCTCGAACCTTGATACCCATTTCGACCTCGCCGGCATGCGCCGGGCCAGGGGATGGCTGTCGGTCGGCCACGACGAGTACTGGTCGCTCACCATGTTCGAGAACATGATGAAGATGGTATCGGAGGGCTTGAACCTGGCGTTCTTGTCCGGCAACAGCATCTGCGGCGTGATCGACGTGAGACCCTCCTATGACGGCCGTCCCGGCCGGAAGATCGAGCGGGTCGGGCGGTACGGCTCGCCTCAGAAAGAAGAGCTTGAGAACGGATTTCCCGAGGAGGCCCTCTTCACCAGGAACGGCCCGAGTGAAGCGACCCTCATGGGCGCGCGCAGCACCTACCCGGTGACCGGCGGCGGCGACTGGATCTGCAAGAAGCCCGGCCACTGGCTCTTTGCGGGGACCGGAATGAAGGAAGGAGACGGAATCCCCGGCCTGGTGGGCTGGGAGTGGCATGGCGACCCCGCGCCGATCCCCGGGCTGGAAATCGTGGCCAGCGGCAAGACCCAGAGCCCGCGTGCCGAAGGGAAATATACCGCCACGATCTATCCGGGGCCCAAAGGAAACTTCGTCTTCAACGCAGCGACAATCTGGTGGGCCGACGGACTGGCGGCACCGCCGGGGTATGTTCGACCTTCGGTTTATACAACACCCCGGGGGCCGGACGGTCGCGTCCAGCGAATCACGCGCAATCTGCTCGAGCGGATGCGCGGGGTGTGATTGCGGCGAAGTGTAAAATCAAGGTCACCGTCGCTTCCGGCGGGCAACCCACCCCCTGACCCTCGCCCCGCGGGGAGAGGGTGGCCGAAGGCCGGGTGAGGGGGCGGCCCCATCGCTGCGGACGGATGGGCTGTTATTCCCTCGCCCCCCGGGGAGAGGGTGGCCGAAGGCCGGGTGAGGGGGCGGCCCCTCCGCTGCGGACGGATCGGCTGTTCTTCCCTCGCCCCCGCGGGGAGAGGGTGGCCGAAGGCCGGGTGAGGGGGCGGCCCGCCGGCCTGTGCCATTGATCGATCCTCGAGGATAAAGCAAATGCCGTTTTATACGATTGGCTACGGCGGACGGGCGCCGGCCGAGTTCACGAGCCTGCTGGTCCAGCACGGCGTTCGATCAATCGCCGACGTGCGGATCCACCCCGACCGCGCGAGCATGGGCAGCTATGTCAAGGCTCGGACGCCCGACAAGGGGATCGAGAAGCTGCTCGCCGACCAGGGTATCGCGTATCGCTCGATCCTTGAGCTCGGCAACATGTTCCGCGATCTCGACGACTGGCACCGACCCTACCGCGCCTTGTTTCGAACGCGCGGGCGACCTGCTGGTCGCGCGCCTGGGCGAGCTGCCGGAGCCCATCTGCCTCATGTGCGCCGAGAAGCGCGTGTCGGACTGCCACCGACTGGTGATCGCCGAATTCCTGGTGAAAACACAAGGCTTGACTGTTGAGCATATTGAGTGATGCGCGTTCGGGATTGCCGCGCCGCGGCCGGCCGTTTCCCTTACTTTGCGATGTCTCTTTTCCTGCCTTCATCTTCGCCGATCGCGACGATCGCATGCCGGCCTTCCCTCGTGCGGTTCCGCCGGACCGCCAGGACGATTCTCCGGCCGTCACTCACCGGCGAGCTGGTGATCTCCGAACCCTTCACCGGCTGGATCCGCCACTTCAATTGTCCGGTATCGATCTTCAGGCAGTAGAGATGACCATCAAACGAGCCGAAGTAAACTGCGTCCTCCGTGCACAGAGGCGACGAGTAGATGGCGGTGTTCGCACCGTCGGAAATCGGCGTTTGATAACTCCAGACCTCCTTGCCGGTCGCGCTGCTGACCCGGTAGAAACGACCGTCGCACGAGCCGGCGAAGACCGATCCATCTCGATAGCCGACACCTGCCGCGATTTGTGCTTTCGCGGCGAAGGTCCAGATGAGCGTTTTCCTTCTCTTGTCGAGGCAATAGAGGTTCTTGTCCCGACTCCCGAAGAACACCCTGTCTTCGGCCACCGTCGGTTCTCCCCAGATCCAGCCCTTCGCATCGAAAGACCAACGGCGGCGACCCGCCTTGAAATCGATGACGGCGATCCGGGATTGGTCGAAGATTGCCTGGTAGATCGCCGTCCCGTCGCTGGCGGCACCCCGTGGCCGAGCGGCTTCCTCCGGCAGCTTCGGCTGGAGCCCGCCCAACCCTGGGGGCGACGGAGCCGCTCCCGCCGCGATGTCGTGCTGCCAGATCAGCTTGCCGTCGAAGTCAACCGCAGACACGTTCCCTCTCGTGTCGGCGACGATGATCCGGTCGTTGACGATCAAGGGTGACGACTCGGTCGCGTTGTCCACATCCTTGCAGTACCAGCGGAGCTTGCCGTCATCTTGAGAAACCGCCTTGAGGCCGTTTCTCGAAGTGAAATAGATCGTCCCGCCTCGTTTGGCGGGGGCTTCGAAGATCTGGTCGCGATTGGCGAATTGCCAGAGGATGGAACCATCGGTCGCCTTGATGGCGTGAAGATTTCCTCGCAGATCACCGACGTAGATCACGCCGTCGGCGCAGAGCGGCTCGCCTGGAAAACCCGGGAGGTCGGTCGTCCACTCGACCACCGGGTGCTCCGGGAGGTGGGTCCCCGACATCGACCCGGTCCGCTCAGGTCCACCGCGCGAGAGAAAAACCGCGAGGTGCCCGTCGGCCGATCGGGCTGTCTGGGGTGGCGAGCCAGCCGGCGCTGACTGTGCTGCTTGCGGGTCCTCGGCCGCCAGCAGCCCGCATCGAAACCAGGGGCCGCACCAGACACCAGCGGCCACCATCCCCAGGAGGAGCGCTGTCACCGCTCGCATCGACATGATCATATCCTCATTTGTGCGGCACCCGTTCCGCATCCCCCAATCGTCTCGCGCCGGCCTGTCGGCGCCAACCGTGGAGATCATGAATGCAAGGTAATCGTCAGAATGCACGACTTACCGATTGAGTCCACGGACGGGGTTGGCTTATACTTCCCCTGACAATGAATTTCAAGTCACGGCAAGATGCCTCTCCAGGCGAGTTCCACCAGTCGAGATGCGATCCCGACACATATTTCTCGTGTTGCTGACACTTTCGGGACTGAGCGTGTCGCGGCCGGCAGTCGCGGATGATCGACCACGGCGGGCGTTGGTCCTCGCCTCGTTCGGATGCGACGGTACACCGTTGGGCGCATCCGTCCTCGCCTTACGTTCTAACCATGAAGATCCTACGTCGAAGCCCGTTCGAGCCGCCCGGCTCCGACGCTGCCAGACGCCACCCCTTTAATTGCCATCGTCGACGACGACCCATCGAAGGAGCTCACTCCCAGACCCTGAACGATTAGCACGGGGAGAAGTCATGCGATCCATTCGAATTCGACACATCCTTGCCGCCCTGAGTGGCCTGCTGCTTTGTGCCGCGGGCGCCGACGCGGCGGACAAGCCCAACATCGTCTTCATCATGGCCGACGACCTCGGCAATGCCGACCTGGGCTACCGCGGCGGAGAAATCAGAACGCCCAATATCGACCGGCTCGCGACCACCGGCGTGCGCTGCGAGTCTTTTTACGGCATGCCCGTATGCACCCCTTCGCGCGCTGCTCTGATGACGGGCCGCTATCCGATCCGGCACGGCCTTCAGACGCTCGTGATCTTTCCGAGCCACGGATACGGTTTGCCGACCGACGAGCGCACGCTGCCGCAAGCCTTGAAGGACGCGGGCTACCAGACCTACATGGTCGGCAAGTGGCATCTCGGCCATGCGGACCGGAAGTACTGGCCGCAGAACCGCGGCTTCGATCACTTCTATGGCAATCTGGTCGGCGAGGTGGATTACTTCACCAAGGAGCGCGGGGGTCTGATCGACTGGCAGCGCAACGGCGAGTTTCTCAAGGAGGAGGAGTACTTCACGACCTTGATCGGCAACGAAGCCGTCAAGCTGATCGAAGCCCAGGACCCCGCCAAGCCGTTCTTCCTCTACTTCGCGTCGCTGGCCCCCCATGCGCCTTACCAGGCGCCGAAGAAATACATCGACCGGCATGCGTCATTTCCGGATGAGAAGCGCCGTGCCTACGCCGGCATGATCACGGCGCTCGATGATCGGGTGGGCCGCGTGGTGACCGCTCTCGAGCAGAAGGGACTGCGCGACAACACGATCATCCTGTTCGCCAGTGACAACGGCGGCGCGACGAGCGCTCTCTTTGCCACAGGCGCCCGGTCCGAGGAAGATCGCAAGGCAAGCGGCGGCGTGGGCCTGGGCGAGAAGCCGCCGGCCTCCAACGGCCGCTTCCGCGCGGGCAAGGGCTCGCTCTACGAGGGTGGCGTCCGCGTCCCTGCTTTCGTGAACTGGCCGGGCCACCTCAAGCCCGCTGTCGTCGATGCGCCCGTTGCGATGGTCGACGTGATGCCCACGTTGCTCGCGCTGGCGGGAGGCAAGGGAAGTGCGGACCACCCGTTCGACGGCAAGGACATCTGGCCCACGCTCTCTTCTGGCGCACCTTCACCCCATGACGAGATCCTCATCAACGTCGAGGCGATCCGCGGCGCGATTCGCAAGGGAGACTGGAAGCTGGTGAGACTGGCCACGTTCCCGGGCAAGACCGAGCTCTTTAACCTCGCCAACGACCCGGAGGAGAAGACGAACGTTGCCGACCAGCATCCCGAGATGGTCAGCGAGCTGAACGCACGACTGGTCACTTATGCCCGCGAAATGAAGCCGAGCGAATGGATCAAGGCGCAACCGAGCTTCCTCGGCGCCCAGAGCCGCACGCTGTTCGACCCCGACTTCAACATCGAAGACGGCGGCCTGCCGCACGAAAAGCCGCGGCTGCCTGGTCACTAATACGGCAAGATTGAGAAAGTCAACGCGGAGCTCAAGTAATGAAGAAATCGTCGACCAAAGGGCGCAGTTCGGCCGCCGCCCTTGGGGCCGAGCCTCCCGACGCGCCAGCCGACCCCGGGCCAATCGACGCCGCCCTTGCGCTGGCCCGGCTGAAGGAAGGTAACATCCGCTTTGTCTCGGGCCGTTTGCGCCACGCCCACCAGGCGGCGGCCTGGCGCAAGCACCTGGAGGCGTCTCAGCAGCCGTTTGCGACGATTCTTGCCTGCTCGGACTCCCGCGTGCCCCCCGAGCTTGTGTTCGACCAAGGGTTTGGCGACCTCTTCGTGATCCGCGTGGCCGGGAACGTCGTCGCACCGGACGTGCTCGGGAGCCTCCAGTACGCGACCTGCCATCTGCATGCGCCTCTCGTGGTCGTGATGGGGCACGAATGCTGCGGCGCCGTCACGGCGGCCGTCGAGGCGCTCGACGGACATGGCAAGGAGCCTCGGTTCATCGCCGCCCTCGTGGCCGCAATCGAGCCTGGGCTCAAGGGCCTGCGCGCCGACCTCAAGGGCGCCGACCGCGTGCACGCGGCTGTCGAGGCCAACGTGCGCTGGTCCATGCTTCAGCTCGCGGCACTCGCGCAGGGCCAACTGGCCTTTCAGAGGAAAGGGTCGGTGCTGGTCGGGGCGGTTTACGACATCGCCACCGGGACGGTCCGCTTCCTGTGCTCAGCGCCCGTCCCGTGAAATCGCCGTCGCCTCGTAGTCGCCCTGGCGCTGGTCGGTCAACAGACATGCGTCGAATTCCTGGTTTCCCTTTTCTAAAGATGGGGAGAGCAAACAATGATGAGTACGTATAAGATTGTCTTGATCGCACTTGCGGGACTGGTCGCCCTTGGCCAGCAGGCGGCGACCTCGCAGGAACGGATGCCGCCGGCCCCGTCCAAGCAACTCCCGCCTTCGAGCGTATCACTCGCGGGAAGCTTGCCGGCGTCCGCTCCGGCTGACGACCAGATCGCAAGGGCTTCCCAGCGTGCCGGCGGCGACGCCCCTGCCGCGGCAAAACCGCTCCACGAGCTGGCCTGGATGGTCGGCGACTGGATCGATGACGATGAGACCGCGACCATCGAATCGTCCGTGAAATGGTCCAAGAACGACGCGTTCTTGATTCGCTCGTTCCGGGTCGCGAACTTGCTGGGAGAGCCTCTTGCGGGAATGCAGATCATCGCCTGGGACCCGGCCGAGAAACGGATCCGCTCCTGGACGTACGACTCGCGCGGCGGCTTCGGCGAAGAGTCCTGGAGCCGCTCCGCCGACCAATGGTCGATCCGTACAAAGTTCACCCTCCCGGACGGGGGCCGGGCCTCCGCAGTCCACGTGATGACCCGTGACAGCAATGATGCCTTCCGCTGGAAGTCGGTGAATCGCGTGATCGACGGTTCGCTCCAGCCCGACATCGACGAGGTCACCGTCGTGCGCAAGTCAGCCGAACCCGCCCAGACCGCGCCCGATGCCGCCACGCCTCAAACTTCGAGCACCAAACTGGGAGAGAACCAGCCATGAAGACATCTCAGATCATCGCCGTGTTCGCCGGATCGGCGTTGCTCGTCCCCTTGCTCTCGGCCGGCGCCAGGCGCAACCTGGCAGCGCAGCCAGAGGCCGCGCCGCAGGCGCGCGCTCGGCCGGATATCGCGCATCCGGCGCGGCGGCGAACCTCAAGGGCAGCCCCTCGATGAGCCGGCCGGCGACCGGCGGCCAGGGCATCCAGCGGCCGGGCGGCGGGACCGCCGGCATCCAGCGCCCAAACGCGGGACAGACCGGTGGCACACAGATGCCCAACCCCCCAGGCGCCGGCGGTATCCAGCGACCGGGCGCCGCTGCGCCCGGTGGAATTCAGCGCCCCGGTACGGCTCTGCCCGGTGGAATCCAACGGCCGAGCACCGGAGGCACCGGCGGCATCCAACGCCCGAATGCAGGTGACACAGGCGGAATTCAACGGCCGAACGCCGGAGGCATCGGCGGCATCCAGCGCCCGAATGCGGGTAACCCAGCGGGAATTGAGCGGCCCAGCGCCGGAGGCACCGGCGGCATCCAGCGCCCGAATACCGGAGGGTCGAGTGGCATCGAGCGCCCCGGCGGGGCCAATTCCGGCGGCTCCTCGAATCAAGCCCTCCATGATTTCCTCGGCACGGGCGGGTCGACGCCAGGCCGTACCGACCGCCTTCCGGAAGGGATACAGCGTCCGGGTGCAGGTCAGTCGACTGGAATCGAGCGCCCAGGCCTCGGCGCGCCGCAGCAGCACCGAGCCAGTCGACGGGAGCGGGCCTCGGCGGGCGCATCAACTCCGGCGATCGCACGAACGTCGCAACAGGCGCGCGCACGAATGTCGGCATCGGCGGTAATACCACGAATGTCAATGTCGGCAATGTCAACGTCGGTAATCAAGTCAGCTACGCCAACAACCGCCAGGCGTGGGTCTCCCAGCGCCAGAACTGGGGAAACAACGTCCGCACCGGCGTCGGCCCTCGATATAACAACGTCTTCACCGCCTCGTACTATCGCGGAGGAGTCGTCACCGGGGGCTACAACTATTACGGCGGCTGGGCCAGCCGCGGTGCCTACTACGCTTGGAGCCCCGTCACCTGGGCGGCGATGGGTGCCTTCATGGGCGGTCGCTGGGCGACCGCGCAACCCGTGTACTACGCGTACGGACAGGGCGGCAACGTCTATTACGAGAACAACGTCGTCTATGTGAATGGCCAGTCGGCGGGCACACCCGAACAGTACTACCAGCAAGCTCAAGCACTTGCCGCTGCGGCGCCGCCGGCCGATCAAATCAACGGCCAGCAAGAGGACTGGCTTCCTCTGGGTGTCTTCGCGCTCACGTCCGAAGACACGGGAGATTCGCAGGCGGTCGTGCAACTGGCGGTGAACAAGCAGGGCGTGATCGCCGGTACGTACTACAACGAAGCCCATGAGGTCAGCCGGCCGGTCCAGGGAACCGTCGATGCGAACACTCAGCGTGCGGCCATGACTTTCGCCGACAACAAGAATACAGACCGCGTTCTTGAGACCAGCATCAACAACCTGACCGGAGACGAGGCGCCGGCGCTCCTCCACTTCGGTGCGGAGCAGTCTCAGCCGGCATTGCTGGTCCGACTGAAACAACCGGAGGGTCCCGCTCCGACTCAATGAGCGAGTGCCGCTTGGCGGCTGGCGAAAGAGCACGTCACTCCGCAGCCAACCTTCACGAACGAATGCAGCAAGCGTTGATTTGACAGGCGCCGAACGGCGCCCTACGCTCCATTGGGGAGAGTGTGTTCCGTTCGGTCGGAAGACACGATCACTCCCGCGTGCCGCGTCGCGAGGAAGTTCCACGCTCGAATGTTCGAGCACGGCCGATCCGACATGCCATCGACCGCCCGGTCGGTCCGGGAAGATCGACCGTCCACCTCGCCTCCGAGGAAGAGACATGGGCTCCGCTCGCCACTCGATCGGGTTTCAAATCGGCCGCCGAGCGCCGGGGGCGTTCGACCGTCGCCGGAGCTGTCGCTACGGAGTGATGTTCCCTGACGCCCTCCTCGGGTGGTCCGAAGGGACGAGCTTGATCGAGTTACCGGCTCGACTACTCGACCTCTCCTTGCAGGGCTGCATGCTCGAGCTGCGGAAGCGTCCCGCCAGAACCCCTCAGCAGCCGGTCGCGGTTCGTTCCCTGGCCGACTCGTCGGCAGAATGGGTCGCAGGCGTCGTCGTCTCGGTCCGGAAGCCGCTCATCAAACCCTGCCGGATCCGGATCGTCTTTCGCGAAGCCTTCCCGTACCAGTTATTCAAAAAGCTGGTCTACGGCACCGAAGACCTTCGCGCATCGAGCCACAACGGGGGCCCGGCGCACGAGCAGGATCATTACTGGAAGTGAGTGCTCTATGGCTATGGAGCCACGGCGGCCCTGCCGTTGCGCTGCGCTTTCTCTGGCCGCTTGAGCGCGTTCAAGAACCGGCCGAAGAACCCATGGCCATTTTGCTCGGCAGACTGGCCGTCGCGGCCGAGTATCTCGTACATCAGCCGGTCGAGATCGCTGAGCATCCGCGTCCCGGCGCGACCACACGCAGGGGACGACCCTTGTTGACCGCAAGATTGGCGGCATGGAAGTCGTTCGTGACCGTGAGAACGCGGGCGATGCCCAGCATCTCTTTGACTTCTTCGCAGGTGAAACCCTTCATCGAAGGGTCGTAGCGGTTGAGCACGACCCAGAGCGAATGCACCACCCGCTCCTCGCTCAATGACCCGCAGAAGAGCGTGAGTGACTTGATCGAAGGAATCGTCTGATTGGCAACCACGATCACCTGGTCGCACGCCTTGAGGACCTCGAATTCGAGCTCGTCGAACGTCCCGGGCATGTCGAGCACGGTCACTTCCGTGAGCTTTTTCAAGCATCCGACGATCTTGACGAGGTATTCGGGAACGACGGAAGGAATCGAGTTCAGCTCCTGAGGGCCAGCGAGAATCCTCAGCCTGTCCGTGACGGGAACCAGCGTCTTTTCGATCAGGAAATCGTCGACGCGCTGGATCTCACGGATCAAATGCGGCAGGGTGAAGCGAGGCTGGACATCCAGCATCGACGCGAGTGATCCCATCTGGAGAGTCAGCTCTGCCAGGATTGTATCCCGCGCGAGTTTCTCGGCGATTTCGTAGGCGAGATTGACGGCGACGGTCGTCGCCCCGCTCCCACCGGCTGCGCCGGTGACAGCCACAACGTGCCGGTCCAGAGAGTCTCTGTCGGCGTGCGACCCGATCACATCGAGCGCTTTCTGGAGATCGGCGGGGTCGAGCGGCAGGGGCACGACCTGGATGGCACCGGCACGGTTCACTTGCAGGAAGTCGTCGGTCTTCTGGCCGGGCAGGAGCGCCAGGATCGGCCAGCCGCTCAGGTCGGACGTCAATCGCCGGATGGTGTCGGCTTCGCAGTCCGCGCCGATCTGCACGACAAGCACCCGGGCCTGCTTCCTGTAGTGGCGAAGGCAGTCAATCGCCATGTGCGCCGACTGGAACTCGCACTCAACCTCAAGCCCCGCGTTGGCCAGCTCGTCCCGCAACATGGGAACGAGACCCTCCTGGATTCCCACAAGTACCACATTCAATGAAATCATGCGCGGATTCTCTCGCAACATCGGACTTGGGCGGTGACGAATCGCACCAGGCCCGGGTCGATCACTCTTTTGATCTCGCCAAAAGGAGTATAGGACAGGATTGGCGAACTTGCCGGAGGACGTGCGATGGCCATGAAGTTGTTGGGGCCCGGGAAGCTAATGGTCCGCAACGGGTCGATTCTGTACAATCGTTGCGATCAGCCCGCGGAGAGCCACGCTTAGCACGGAATTCATTCCGTTGCTCCCCGTAGAACGGAATTCATTGGAATGACGATGGCCGAAGGACGACCATCTCAGGAGCCGACGGTCATGACACGATCGACGCTCGTGCTCGCGGGCATTATCGCGGTTGCGGTCCTTGGAATCGCCCAGGCTGACGGGCCAACGGCCGGCAAGTCCACTGGGAGGATCATCGACGGCCAGGTCGTCGATCTCGATGGGGCTCCGATCGCAAACGCGCTGGTCCTGTTTGGCCCCGCCGACCACTTCCCCAGATTCACCCAGGAGGGCACAGCACGCACCGATGCGAAGGGACACTATCACACTGACCTGACCAAATATGATCACGACCGGCTCGAGAAACTCGTCGGCTCCCTCCTGGGCAAACCTCCGGATCGCCGCCCAGACGAGGGATGAAAGGCGACCGTCCGATTTAAGTGAGCATTCATGGGACCGCGCCATGCCATTGCCGAGGATGACGACGCGAAGGTGGATGGTTGTCACGGCGGTCGTGGCTGTGGATTGCGCCGGAATGTTCTGTGGCTCCGATCGCTTGATGGTCTTTTGTGTTGTGGTGACCGCGGCGGCGCCCGTACTGATCACGATCGCGGTCATGGCTCATCGACTCGGTCCTGACGTCTTCTGGCGGTGATGACCCCTACGGGTCGTGTGGTCGCATGATCGATGCAGGGAAGTGAGCTCGTCACCGATGAAACGACGAATCCTTTACTGGACTTTCGCGGCTCTGCTAGTCGTCACATCTGCTGGCGTCGTGCTCATCCTCGGATCCCGGTCGTTCCTCGGCGTCGCGGCCAATCCGGAGACTCCGTCGCGACCCGCGGATTCCAAATCCGCCGGGCCTTCCGATCGGGGCGAATCGATCGATGTCGACGATCCCGTGCGTCCGCTCCGTCCAATTCATAGACTGCCTGCTGCACCTCCAAATCCCGAGGCGGTTGCTCTCGCCGAAGAATTCATACAATCGTTGGAATCGGTCCTTGAGACCGACACGCAACGACTGGAGGTCCTCTTTTCATCCGGGGACTCCGCAATCGACGGATACCTGAAGGGCGTGCAGCTCCAGCTTTTTCTGAAAAGGATGGCTGCTGATGCGCGCACGATAAAACATCATTCCGATATCATGGATCAGACAGCGTCTTCCCTGCGAAGCAATTACGAGAAGCGGCGGAGCCACGTAGTCCGATGTGTCCAGCAAGTCGAACAGGATCAGGAAGGTCTGCTCGATTCAAGGATCAAAATGCTCGAGCGGCCCAATCGCGAGACGACTTCCCAAGGGACGAGCGGACTCGAGATCGAGCGACTGGAAGCCAGGATTCGCTGTTATGGTGAGCTTCTCGACCTTGTTCGCGACCACAACGACAAGCTCCTCGGGTTTTTTCACACGGCGACTCGCTGTACCGAGCGCCCCGACCTGCAAGCGCTGACAGAGGGATCGTTGGGATCTGTTGAGGCTTGTGACGAGGCGACGAGAGCGATTGGTGCGCCGCGCGATATTTTGGGCGGACTTGCTCTCAAGCTTCTCGAGGACTATCGGTTTTTCCTGCAGAAGATCCAGACGTGGCAAGGAAAGGGGGCAGACGCTGGGTTGAGGCTCTACAAAGAGAACGAACGACGAAGCTCCGGAGCCAAAGGCGAGAAATCGGCTCCGAACGGCACCGGCGGTCCGGCCGGTCCCCAAGCCAAAGGGAAGGGCGGGAAGCGGTGAATCAGAGCATCCACGGCGCACTGACGACGTTATCAATCGTGCTGACCCTCGCCGCAAACGCCCAGGCCCAGCGCCTGCCGCCGGATGTCGTCGTCTCGAATCCCCAGGTGTACGAGGTCACCATCACGACAAAGTTCGTGGTGCCCGAGAACGCAAGGAACCTGAGTGGCCTTGGAGTCTGGCACGCGCTGCCGACGGCACGCCCCTGGGACGGATTGGACCGAACACTCGGCGCATCGGCGATCACCTACGAGCCGAACAGCGGTCGTATCCAGCACCTCGCGACGAGCGAATCCCAGAACGTGTTCTGGGAACTGCGCGACGAGCTGAAAGCCGGGAAGACTCTCGAGTTCATGAGCCGGTTTCGCGTGCGCTCGGCGGATCGCACTCTCGACCTCAAACGGTCGACCGCCAAGTGGTCAGACTATCATCATAATCTCGATGAAATCACGCCATCGGTCGATGTCGATCTCGACGCGATCGTCGACCGGATCAAGGCCGGCCATCCGCCGGCCGAAGCGGCTCTGGAGATTTGCAAGTGGATCACCGAACACATCAAGTACGACGCGTCCGTCCCCTTTGGCACTCGTGACCTGGCCTCGATCCTGAATAACCAGAAAGGCCATTGCGGCCACCAGATGACGGTGTTTGAAGCGATGTGCGTCCGAGCCGGAATTCCGACGAGAACCGTCGTGGGACTGAACCTGAACACTCCGGGGGGCGTCGGCGCCCTGCACAGGATTCGAGCGGATTTTCAGAACCAGCACACGTGGGCACAGGTTTATCTGCCCGGCTCGGGCTGGGTCGAGATCGACCCCGGCCAGGGGCGGAGTGCCTATTCCCTTCCAGCGCAGCTCATCCAGAACAACAACGATTTTCAGAACTACGTAGTCTGGGTGTGCGAAAACGGGATATGGAAGCAGCCGGATTGGGAATACCGCGGCGGCAATTGGTATTCCCCGTACGGCATTGAGAATCACAGAACGTTTCGGAAGATCGATGGGCGGTGACCGCCGCGGATTGACGACGATTGTCGCGGGTCAGACGAAGACAGCACTCGCTTCGAACGACCGCCTCGCTACGGTCTCACGCTACGAACCGCGTCACTCCTGCGAAAACCACCAGTCGAAGTAAGTCGCACGGCTGTGGTTCTCGGCACCGGTGAACTCGAAATTCCAAGCGTCCTTTCCTTTCCACGTGCAACGGATGGGAGGCGCTCGCCTCGGGGGCAAACGCGTATTGCCACTCATGCCCGCTCTTGCCGGGTCGCGCTTCAAGCAGCAGGTACACCTCGGGGTCCGTCGTCAGAACGAACCCGAACACGGCGCCGTCGATCACATCCGAGCCCGGCTTGCCATAACGGTAAAGCGGCTTGGCGAGCGCTCGGAGTTTGTGCCAGGTCTTGAGCTCGAGGTTCATCTCCGCCTTGAATCCGTCGACAAGCTCGCGCATCTGGCGCAGCCGTCGCTCGGGAGTGTCGGCCGGCGTGGGCGCTCCGGGAACAGGCATGAACTCGACTCCGGATCGCGTCGGATTCCAGACTCGGCCCGCCGTCAGTGGGTTCGTGGACAGCGACGAGAATGCCTGGTGCCAGCTCCCGGAAGTCGTCCGGTACACCTGCACGGCGGCGACCGGCCGGTCGCTCGCGTCCAGCCAGAAGAAGATGGTCCCGTCGCTGACGGTCCCCACGCTGTTGGTGAACCGCATCGCCGGCTCGGGCAACAGACGGAACGTGACATTCGGGTCGTCTGCGAGCCTCAGCACATGCACGGCCACCGACTTCTTCATGAACTCGAGTCGCTCCGCCGACTCCTTGGCCACTTCCGGCGCGCGCGACTGTTCCTGGCCGAGAAGACTGAGCATGAGCATCAAGGTTGCCATCGGGTCGCCCCCTTCAAGACTTTGCCGCCACCCTGCTCCGATTCGAACCGGTACCTGCGGCAATCAAGCTACAGGACAACTGTAGTATCCATTTCCCCGTCCGGGTGTTCAAGATCGCGCAGTCCCCGGAGCGCAGCCAAATCCGCAAAATCGGTCAAGCGGTGGATCGTCGGGTGCAGTAGACTTTCCCCTCATGCGATCCAATACCGAAGAAGACTACAAAGCCCGGATGCTCCGCGTGCTGGTCTTTATCCAGGACCACCTGGACGAGACGATCTCGCTCGATGACCTTGCCAAGGTCGCCCACTTTTCTCCCTATCACTTCCACCGATTGTTTCGCGGACTGATCGGCGAATCGGTCATGGGATTTATCCGACGCCCGCAGATACTCGGCATCGTCCATGACGACCCCGAGGTGACGCCGGCGGACAAGGTCCGCTACGACGCATGTATCGTCGTGAATGAACGCGTTCAACCCGAAGCGGACGTGGGCGTTCAGGAAGTGGCTGGTGAGTTCGCCGTGGCAACCCACCGGGGGCCGTATGACACGCTCGGCCGGACTTACGCCCGGCTCTGCGGCCACTGGCTGCCGGCCTCCGGACGAGAGCTCAAGTCCGCGCCGGCCGTCGAAATCTACCGCAACTCGCCGATGAATACCCCGCCGGATGACCTTCTGACCGACATTCATCTGCCGCTTTTGCCGGAGTGAGTCCGGGAGGAAAGGAGCAAAGGCGGACCACTTCCTCATGAGTGACCCGCCTGAGGGATTTGCTGAGCTTTTGCTGGGGTTCCTCCCAGAGGATCGGACCCCAGCGGAATGATTTCCCTTCTAGGAGCAATATCGCATCGTCACGACACGGCCTTCATCTGGCGCCTCTTTTTGTAAGTCACGCCCGCGACGCCCATGAGGCCGATGCCCAATAGCGCCAGCGAAGCTGGCTCCGGAACACTCTGAACGGCGACGAAACCCTCGGCCAGACCGTTGGAATTGACGAAGAACCCGGTGATCTCGCCCGAGTTGTTGATGCCCGTGATCTGGGTGGTCACGATGCCGCCGACCGATACCGCATCGGGGTCGTTCAAGTACGAGTAGGTGTTGGTGTTGGAGTTGTACAGCAGCCCGAACTGGTCGCCGTTGGCGTCCTGCACGTAGCCCGCCACGATGCCGTGGTCATTGATTCCCAGAAGCTGCACGGTGAAAAACGTCTGACCAGCCGGTACGGTCGGGTCTGGGACAAGGGTGTACTTGCCCGTGTTGCTGTTGTACAGGAAGCCATGCTGCGGCTCGTTGCCGTCGACCGGCGTCGTGGTGTTGTCGGTGGAGTAAAACCCCGCGACGATTCCATGGTTGTTGATCCCCTGGGCATTCACGGCCAGCACGCCGCCCACAGGTGACACGGGCATGAGCGTGGTATAGGCGCCGTCGTTATACAGAAAGCCCGGAGTCAGCGAGCCGTTGCTCGTGGTGTACTGGCCCACAATCAACCCGCCGTTGTTGATCCCGGCTGCCACCTCGGACGTCGCTCCGCTTGCAGGAGTCAACATGGAGAGATTCTGGTAGTTGTTAAAGAGCAAGAACGCCTGACCATTCACCGTGCCGACGACCTGGTTGCTGTCGTTGATGCCATTGGCCATGGCGGACGTCGAGCCGCCGATGTTCAGGATCGTCGGCGTGCCGGGCGGTCCGGCAAAGTTGGTAATCGCGCCGCTGTTACTCACCCCGAATCCGACAACCGAGCCGTTGTTGTTGATGCCGTTGATCGTTGTGCCAGCGGCACCCTGTGGCGACCCCAAGCTGAAGTTGGTGAAGATGTATCCCGCCTGTGCCGGGGACGCCAACATCGCAAACGCCAACCCAAAGAGTGCAGTGATACTGCGCATGGGTCTAATCATCGCTGCATGCCCTCCCGTTGCCCTGCCATCACAATTGTGGCCGATCACGCAACCGGCCTCGACGAAGCCCGATCGCTCTCAACCGAGGTGGTTCGTTCACGTCGGCGCGAGTTCTCTCAGGAGGGAATGGCCAATGCGATCCGATACAGACAGAAATGGCCAAGGTGTTTCAAAAAAACAACGCTGGCCCAGCATCCAGGGATTCCGCTCGGGCGGCGGTTCTCGTGGAGGCGAGTGAAGTTCGCGGAAGCTGGCGAGTGATGCGCTCGAGATTGGATTCGATCAGCGAATGCACGCATTCATCGCGGTCGCCGCGGACGCCGGCTTTTCAGTACCGACCAGCGCTCCTGCGAGAGGTGCGTCTTCCAGAACACTTGTCCGGTGATTCGATCGGCCGCCGCCAGGCAGCAGACGATGACAATGATGCCCGGTAGAAGCCGGTCTACCGTTCGGTATGTGCCGTCCGGCTGCCGCCCATCAGCGGGGAGCACGTATTCGAGAAGGGACTGGGCTGGGATCAGGAGCATGAGCGTCAAGAGAATGACACTGAATGCAAACGCCGTTTTCAAGAACAAGTTCTTCATTCTGACACCTCCGATCGCGCCCCGCTCATGAGTCCATCGTGCTGGCGGTCTCCGTCCTCATGCGGGCGGCACGCGATCAGTTAGCCGGACTGATCTTGCTACTCCTGCGGGCGCTCGATTCCGTTGCTCGGCGCGGGCGTCGCCAGCTTGGCGCCCAGGTAGGCCGCGGGAAGGAACTCGCAAAGTCCCAGGACCCACACCCACGTCGGGTGTGGAACGATCTGCATGTTGAGAATCGCCGCGAGCAGACCGAATGCACCGATGGCCAGTCCGAACAGCATCCTGTTCGCAGGTGCCAGGAGCGCCGCTACCATGGAACCCACGAACGCCCCGGCGGCCCACGCAACCAGTGCCCACACAAACACGCCTGCGGGCAGTTTCTCAGACATCGCCCGGACGGCTCGCGGATTCCTCAAATCCACTTCGGCGGGCATTGGATAGAAAACCTGCCCCGCCCACTCGACCATGATTGCCACGGCGAAGAACGTGGCTAACCCGAGCACGACCGCGGCTAGCCCGAGCAAGAGCTCTTTCATGATCGTTGGATAACCTCGCTGGTGTCGCTGTCGGGCCAAGACCAGTACCAGGTCTCCCCGCGAGTCGGGTCATGCGCTTACCGAAATCGGCTCGGCGAGAGGCGATACACCCTCGCGACGAAGAGTCCGCCCTTCGCTTGAAACGTGTCGAGCACATACAGATTACCATCCTGTCCGATGGCCATGGAATCGAGATCCGCCGTGCTGTTGTGCACAACGTGGGAAAGGTTGTACGACGTCGCCACACCCTGTTCCGTCATCCGGCCGATCGTGATCGCCCCCGTGACGTTCCCAAACTCGTTCGTGAACCAGAGCGATCCATCCGCCGCGCCCAGATACGTGTTGAATGCGCCGGAGATCGCCGCGGGGATCCTGTCGCGCGTGACGGCGCCTGCCGTTGTCGCGTGGAAGACTTCCTGCTCGAAGGTGCTGTTCTGTCCCGTCAGGACAAAGCTGCCATCGGCCCCGTCCTCGACGCGCCCGATGATGACTTGATGGAACGGCAGCCGAGTCACGACACCGCTGGGGGACATCCGGCCCAAAACGAACGGTTTGCCAACACCCTCGGTGAACCAGAGATTTCCGTCGGCTCCGACGGCCAATGAATACACCAGAAACGGCGACTTCTTGCCGAAGCTGGAGATCGGAAAGGACGTGATCTGCCCGGCGGTCGTCACGCGTCCGATGAAGTTCTGCCATTCCTGCGCGGAATTGCTGACCGAGTAACCGAACCAAAGGTCGCCGCCGGGCCCGCTGACCATCGCATTGTAATCGGCCAGAGCGACCTGTCCTGCGGAGAGAGGAATCGGAGGAAGCTCGGTGACTTGACCGGCCGGCGCGACGTATCCGACAAGAACCTGGTTGTCGCTGTAGCTGAGATCATCGTTGGCGTCGAACCACACATTGCCGTCCGGACCGGTCGAGAGCGAAGCGATCGAAAACCCTCCGGGAAGTGCGTTCTCGGGCACGGGGAATGACGTGACCGAGCCGTTCAGTCCGATCCGATCGATCGCGGCGGTGCTGGGCGTCGGGTTGACGGCAACCCACAGGTCCCCGTCCGACCCGGCGATGATGGGGGACGTGGCGTTCGGCAAGTTCGCGATCGCCTCAACCGCCAGGGACAGGAGCCGGCGTCCCTCGAGCTCCTCAAGGATCCATGTCCGGTTGCGCCGTGCCGCCCGCCGCGATCGCGGTGATCGACTGCAAAGCGACCTGAGCGAGGAATGGAACCATCCCATGGTTGTGCCTCCGTGCTTGAGCGAGTCCGGGAAGAGGGCGCGATACTCGGGCGGGTTATCACGTTCGAATTCGCTTTCGCAGGCTCACGGAGAGCCAAGGTGGCCGGCTCCGGCGATGAGCCGAACCCTGTCCTTTGTTGCCAGGCGGGTCCTGTCCGAGGGAAGGCAAGCCATCTTGAAGCATTGTAAGCCACACGAATGTCGACTCGATCCGGTTTCTTAACACGAGCGATTGGAAAAGGACAAGACCAAACCGCTCGCAAAAGCGAGTCCGGCATGCCTGGGATCTTCCGTCTCGTCCGCGGTTCGCGGCGCCTGATTGGTCGCGAAAGAGCGCAGCCGTTTGGCATCGCTCATTTCTGCTCTGCCCGATTCAGAAGCTTGCCGAGCATGGCGTCCAGCCGGCCGTTTTCGCGGACGTTGACGTGGCCGGCCACCTTGCCGTCCTGATCGATGACCAATGTCGTTGGGAATGCCTGGATCTGATAGCGCTTGCACGTGATTCCCTTTCCAATCGCGGATTCGCCCGCGGGCACATCCGGCTCGGGGTGATCGAGGGCCACGTGGAACGGCAGTTCACGGTTTCCCCAGGCCTGGCGCTTGATCTCGGTAAGCCGCTGATCGTACTCCTCGCGCGACTGGATCGACTGATCGTGCACCGCAATGATTGTCACGGGCTTGCCCTTGTATTGGTCGAAGGCTCTGATGAGCGCAGGCATCGAGCCGATGCAGGGGCCGCACCAGTAGCCCCAGAAATCGAGCACGACAACCTTCCCTTTGTAGTCGGCCAGCTTCACCGGTCGGCCGGTTTTCAGGTCCTTGGCGTCGATTTCAGGTGCGGGCTTGCCCACGAGCCCGCGCAGGGGCAGGACCTTCATCCGCAGGGGCGGGAGAACGACCGGGCCGTCACCCGGGGGTACGACGAATTCCGCCGAAGTTTCCTCTGCCCCTTCCGGCGGATCGCGCTCGGCGGAGTTCACCGTGATGTGATATTTTCCCTCCGGCAAGTGCGCGTCGATCCAGTCGCCTGAGGCGACCTCGCCGCCCACTCCCTTGCGCTGCGAGTCATCAGACGAAACGAATACGCCATGATCGGGACTGTCTGCGCCGGCCAAGGCGTACAGGTCCCACCAGACCACCAGCGCGCCCAACGGAAGGGTCACTTCATGCTCAAGGGGAATCCGCACGTGCCGGGCCGAGCGCAGCGTGATCTCGTAAGGCCGGCGCGGGGCATCCACGTCAACCCGGAGAAAGTGAACGCGGCGCAGAGCGGCGTCGGCGAAGCAGACGGCCAGCGGGAAGACCCTCAGCTTGCCGGTGCGGTGATCCAGGGTCACCCGCGGTGCCACCTCAAAACGGCCGTCGCTGTCGGTGACGGCCACGGTGGTCGCGCCGGCCACAGGATAGACCTCGAGATCAGCGCCCGGCTTGCCGAGTCCGGCGGCGTAGCTGGGCGCGATCAGCCTGCCCACCTGGATACCCTCTATCGGCTTTCCCGAGGGGTCAACGACCCTTCCCCGGATTGACGCGTAAAGGGGGACGGTGAACTTGGTGGGATCCAGAGGCGTCGTTCGGCTGCCGAAACGAGTCGGCAGGAACCCGGCGCGGCGAATCTCGACCGAGAAGCCCTGGCCGCGGGGCGACTTGACTAAAACGCGGCCGTCCGTGTCCGACTTCTCATGAGACCAGGGCAATGGCGCGCCCACCTGCACTGCCAGCTCGGCGCCGGAGACCGGCCTGCCGTCGATGTCGACCAGCCGGATCTCGGTCGCTGACCATTCCTCGGCCGAAAGTTGAAGGTTCAGACTGGCGGGCTCTGTCCCGGCGTCGACTTTTCCGACCTCGCTGTGGAACCCCGGCACCAGCACCATGTACCGCAGCGGACCGGTCGCGGGCAGAGTTTCCGGGTCGCCGAAGGGGAATTCGGAAAGCTCGATCTGGAACCGCCCCTCCGCGTCCGAGACCGACGTCGCTCTTTCGGAAAACGACACCAGCACATTCTCGGGCCCAAACATCACTTTGGCGTCGGGGATGCCCAGCCCTTTCCCGTCGATCAGGCGTCCCTGGATCACGCGTTTCCCGGGACGGGCCGGTTGAGCGACGGCTTGTGCGGCTGGCACAACGGCGCCGTCCCGCGGGCTGCTTCGAGGGCGCGGGCCGGCGGCCACCCGGGCCGGGGCGCCTCGCACGCGCGGCGCGGCCGGCTGGGCCCAGACCGCGGTGGCCAGGACTCCGGCCGCAACGAGCACCACGATCCCCGGAAACCTGCATGCGCTCAAGAGCATGGAGCGAACCGCGCCCTGGGCCAAGAGGGCGATCGATTCGGGAACGCCCAGCGACGCATCGACCAGACCGGACATCGACGACCACCAGACCGCGTATTGCACCGTTTTTCGCGCCACGGCCGTGGGAAGAGCGGGAAAATCCAGCGAGAACGATTCCATGGTGAACAGGGACGCCCCGGCCGGCAAAGACGACACGACGCCGCGCTCGCGCAGCCTCGTCGCCAGCCGGCTTCGGCCGCGGCGGAGCCGCCCGCGGACCGTGGGCTCGGGCACGCCAAGCTGCCGGGCCGCAGCGTCATACGTCAAACCCTGAAGCGCGCACAGGACCAACGGGTCGCGGAGACTCGCGGGCAGCCGGGCAATCTCTTCGTGGATCGACCGGTCGGCTTCGTGCGCGTGGATGTCCTTGAAGAGCGCGGGTTGTCGCGTGTCTGCGACGTCGCCGGCGATGGCGATTTCGGACCGCCGCCGCTTGTTGGTGCGCCGCCGCACTCGCCGCGCAACCCGGCTGGCGACTCCATAAAGCCACGGGCCGACGGAGTCGCGCACCCAGATCGTTCGGCCCTTGCGCACCAGTACGAGGAACGTCGCCTGGAACGCGTCTTCGGCTTCGTGGCGATCGGGAATCAAGCTGCGGCATAGCCCCAGGACCATCGGGCCGTGCCGCTCGACCAGGATGCGGAAGGCCTCCTGGCCGCTGGCACCTCGGTCTGTGCGAAAGCACTCGAGCAAGTCGCCGTCACCCAAGGTGCCGAGCGCACTGCGCTCAAGAGCGTATCGAGCGACTGCCATCGGGATTGCGCCAAACGTGTCGTCATCGTGCAGCCTCGTGTCGTCGTGGGGCGAGTCAATCAATGACCCGCCCAGTGCTCCGCTCCGTCGGTCCGTCGATTATATAATGCACCGGTTCGAGCGAACCGCACGGAATTGGTGAGATTTTTTCGCGATACACCGACTCCGTCGCTCGCGATGGCTCCAAAATCGTCCGATCGATCGTGCACTCCTGACGGGAAATGACGACCTCGACCATGCCCGAGACACGAGGCTCGATCGCCCAGATCATGATGGCCATCGCCCTGGTCGCGGTGAACCTGGCCCTCGTGCGCACTGCGCCACAGGGAGTGGTCATGTACCCGACTCTCTGGATTTTTCTGGGGAGTATCGACTTCGTGATCGTGTGGAAGCTGATCCTGAAGCGAACTCTTCGAGCCTTCCATTACACGTTCTTGATCGTTTTCGTGGTTGCGTTCGTCGTCACGGCGAATCTCGTCGCGACGGAGCGGCTCCATCCACTTGGCCTCGTGGTCGGGTGGTACCAGCAGCTCGCTGGCGAGAACACAATCCGTATCTCGCCCGGATACGTGGGGATCGGCGAGTTCTGGATGACGAGCTTCTTGACCTTCATGCTGGCGTGGGCGATCGGATCGGTCGCGGCATGGCTTGAGAGGCGACGAGATTGGGACATCGCGGCGTTCTGGCGCGAGCGCTCGTTGGTTTCGGGATTGCAAATCTGCTGGCGATCATCGATGGCGCGGCAACGGGCTGGGGGGTCGTCTCGCCCGCTCGAATCATTGGCCGGTTGGTCCTCATGGGGGTCTGTGTGATCCTGGGCGGCCTGATGGGTTTATCAAGGCTGAAGTCGAGTAGTCCCGACCGGCGCAGAATCGACGGAACGCGCTTCCACGCTTCCGGAATGCGCGATCTCTAGGTTCGAGACCCGGCACTCCGGCCAGCACCAGCATCGGCACGAGGAGGCCGTTGACGACCGCGGGGTGGAGGAACAGACCGACAGGCAGGATGACCACCGCCGCGGTCCAGGTTCGCCCCAGCCCGAACCGGACCGGAATGGGGGTCGCTGCCGGCAGCAGGCGCGGCACGAGCCAGAGGAGGGCCGCGCCAGTGGCCCCGTTCAGGAGGAACCCGCGCACCGTCGGAACCGGGGCCCCGGGCCTGGTCTTCTGACCCTTGAGGAATTGCGTCGGCTGCATCCCCACCCAGACGCAGTAGGCCAGAATCCTCAAGAGGGTGAACCGAGCCCACGCCTCGGGCGGCAGGCAGAGCAGCCCAGCCGCCCGAGCTCAGTCTCGCCGCCAAGGCACGCTGGCCGGCCCTCGCAGCCGAGAAGCGCACGCTGATTCAGGCGCTCGAGAAATCCGCCGCGGTCGTACGCCCTATCCGCGCCGGCATCTTTAACCAGAAGTCGCCGGCTATCGCCTCCCAGATCGCCGAATTTGACCGTTGATGAACCGAGATGCTTCAAGCGAGGTTTGCGTTCCCTGGATGCCTGCCGTTCCGTTATTGCGGCTCAGACCTCCTGGTACGCAGGCTCCTTGCCGTGTTCGACGGCACTGCACGAGCCGGCTTCCATCACCATCTGGATCTCGGCGGCGGACATCCCGCGTTCGACCATCGAACGCTTGAGGCCGGCCGCAAGCTCCGCCTTGCGATGCGCGAGCCAGACGCCCATGACGATCCCCAGCATCCCGCAGCTCAAACCACCAACCACAGCAGTCAGTCCGATCAGCTCACCGGGCTCGAACTTCGACAGCAACTCCAGCATGGGACATCACCTTCGTGTAGATTGTGGCGCGGCCGGGATGCGACCTGTTTCCAAGGCAGAAAGACAGACTTCATCGATATTCGTTCGCCGGCTTCAATTATTGGTTCCCGGACCATCATTCTGAAATTACCGCTGCCACGACCATTTTTCTTCGACTGCCGAGAGGTCCAGAAGCTTGATCTGATTGTCCCAGCCGACGGCAGCCAGCCATTTCCCGTTCGGAGAAATGGCGACGCCGAAGACAAATTCATTGAAGCCGCCGACCGTGGAATTCAATTTCGGTTTTTCGGAATCGAGCAGATCCCAGACGCGAACGGTGCGATCCATGCCGCCACTTGCCAGGAGCTTGCCGTCGGGCGAGAAACACAGATCAGTGACGCTGCCCTGTGTGTGCCCCTCGAGCTTGCGGATCTCCTTCTTCGATGCGATGTCAAAGACTCGAATCGCCGCGTCACCGCAGCCAGTCAGCAGTGTTTTGTTATCATTTGAGAAGACGACGCCGTTGACGTCCGCGGGATGTTCGAATGCGTGCAGCACTTTGAAATCCTGGGTGTCCAGGAGGCGCGCGAAATGGTCTTGCCCTGCGGTGGCGAGCATCTTGCCGTCGGGCGACAGGGCCATTCCCCAGATGCCTCCCCGATGAAGCGCCTTCCAGGTGTAAACCTCCTTTTTCGAGGGGACTTCCCACACTCGAACGGAACCGTCTCCAACCGCGGCAAACAGACGTTTGCCGTCGGGAGAAGCTCTGCAGCACCTCGACATTCCCGGGAAGCATGATCTGGTCGGTTTGCTTGCCCGTCTCGGCGTCAAAAAAGAAGAGGCTTCCCCCGTAATCGCCCGACACGAACGTTTTCCCATTCGGCGCCCACGCGACAGTCCGCACACCGCGCTCGGTCGGGATGACCAATATCGGCTTGCCCGTTTCTGCCTCCCAGACGCGGACTTCGCCCCCTTCGTTCGAGTCCCAACTGCCGTGCGCCGTGATCAGCCGTTTGCCGTCGGGCGAGAATCGCGGAAACCAGACGAGTCGCACCGCTTTTCCAGCTTTCTGAATTTCCTGATCGTCGGCGGCAAGAGCCCCTGAAGAGAGGGACAGCGCCGCGACTGTGAGCGTGATCCAGAAACGAACAGGGAACTTTTCGGTCAGCATGAGATTTCCTTTGCTGGAGAGCAGACTCGTCTTCGGCTTGCGCACGACGCTAGTTTCGCGCCACGCTCGAGTCTCACGCAAGGTGAAAATTGTTCGTTTGTTCCAGCGGACGCCACGAACGCAGATGAATACGGCTGACAGCGCCGTGGTCAGAACATAGTCGCCTTTCGCTCCGCGAAAGTTGCGCGTTTGCTCTACCAGGAACCACGCCGATGCTCGGTGAACCCTTCCAGCGGAGTGACAAACTATTGATCGCCATTCATTCCTATCACATACGTTTGTATATCGCTCATTGGGAGAGAGGTCTTTCGCGGAGCGAAAGGCGCCAAACGACGTCCAGGCCGCTCGATGAATCGTTCGGTTCAAAAGGCCAATCGCCGATTGGGGAGCGAAACAGGGACGCCGTCAATTAGCCTTCCTCGTTTGGCCAGGCGGCAAATCGCGTCCCTGTTTCCGTCCCCCCAGCAGGCAATCTGGCGCGCTGACGCAGAACGATTCATCGCGGCTTGTCCTGATCCGTTCGTGGAGCGCGAGGCGCCGTGCCCGTCGAGTCGCCGATCTCGCGCTCGACCTCCGCGAGCTCGGCGCGCATCCGCTCGAAGTCGGGCTTGAGCCGGGCCGCCTCGCGTAGCTCGGTCAGAGCACCGCGCAGGTCGCCCATGGCCTTGAGGGCGTTGCCGAGCCCGGAATGGTGCCAGGCCTCATCGGGCTCGAGCCGGATCGCCGCGCGGAACGCCGTGGCGGCACCAGCCATGTCCCCTGAATCGCTCAACGTTGCGCCCAGATGAAAATGAATCCACGGATCTTCGGAATTGAGCCGGATCGCCTTTCGCTGCGCCAGGGCGGCGGCCGGCAGGTCGCCGGCGGCATGCAGCGCGATGCCCAGATAATCGTGGGCCATCGCGCTCTCCGGCCGAACGGCCACGGCGGCGGTCAGGTAGCGCAGGGCCTCGGCCGGGCGCGGGAAGACGTCGTTTGGCCCGCCCCAGCCCAGTCCCGGAGCCTCGGCCATCCGGAAGTTCACCCAGAAATCGTTCGGAAACCGGGCCCAAGCCCGGCGCAAGACGGCCTCGGCACCGCTCCGATCCGACGCCTCATGGAGCTTCGAGGCCAGCAAGAGCAGGCTGGCCGCCGGCTGTTGGTCGAGCCGTTCGGTGTCGTCGGCCAGAGCGTGGAGGGCTTCCAGCGCGGCGCTCCCCTCTGCCGCGGCCTTCGATCGCAAGGAGTCGCGCCACGGGTCGCTGTCGGCCGCCTGCGCCGCGGCAACGAGACGGCGCCACTCTGCCTCGGGCCGGCCGGCTTTGCGCCGGACGTCCGCCCAGGCGTCCAGCGCGGCGGACAGCTCGACGGGGTGCCGGTGCGCGCGGACCCAGGCCCCCGCAGTCGCCGCGTCAGTCGCGTCGACGTCCAATCCCGCGTCCCGGAACGCCAAGCCGTAGGCGGCGTCCATCGCGGCCCAGGCGACCGACTCGGACCCGCCGCCCCGGGCCGCCTCCAGGTCCGCGATCAGCCGGCGGTCGGTCTCGATCGCGTCGCGGCGGCCGGTCAGCTCGACGAGTCGCTGGGCGACCGTCTGCGCGAGCCCTGGATCGGCGTCGCCCTGTGCGAGCAGCGCCTCGGCCCTTTTTGCCGCGCTGACCGCCTGGGTCCATTTGGACGCGTCGGCCCGCTCGCCGCCGGCCTCGCCGGCGAACTGAGCAGCCTCGGCCAAGGCCTCGTTGACCGACTGAGTTGTCCGCGCCATGCGCTTGGCCTCTTGAGCCTGGGCCCACCACAGCCCGCCTCCGCCGCCGGCCAGCAGCACGACCGCCGCCGCCCCGGCGACGATCGCAAGCCGGCTCCGCGCCCGCTCCGCCACCCGGGCCAGCTCGGCCTGCCGCAGCTTCTCCGGCACGCTAATGAGGTGGGCCGTCAACCGGTCGCTGACGGCGCGGGCATCACGCGGCCGGTCCTCAGCGAGGGCGGCCAGGCAGCCCCGCGCCAGCTCGACCAGCTCGAGATCAGCCGCGCAGCCGCCCAACCGGTAGAGCGCGTCTCCCATCTCCATCCGCGCAGCCTTCCCGAGGATGTCGGAGGCCGAGTCGCCAGTGAACGCCGGGGCACCGGTAAGGATCTGGCAGAGAATCGACCCCAGCGCAAAAACATCGGCCCGCTCGTCGATGCGATCGATCTCGCCGCGGGCTTGCTCGGGGGCCATGTACGACGGCGTCCCCATGACGGCGCCCGCGCGCGAACGGTCCACCGCCGAGCCGCCGGCAACGCGTGCGATCGTGATACCCGCCGGCGCAGGCTCGGGCGGGCCTAGGGCGGCGGCACCCCGGTTCGAGTCGCCCGGTGGCAGAACCTTGGCCAGGCCCCAGTCCATCACCTGGACCTCGCCGAACCCGCCGACCATGATGTTCGACGGCTTCAAGTCGCGGTGGATCACTCCCCGAGTGTGGGCATAAGCCACCGTCTGGCAGACCTGCTCGAAGATCCCCAGTAGCCGGGGCAGGCCCTCGTCGGGCTCCTTGCGAGCGGCCAGCAGTTGCGCCAGGGTCTGCCCGTTGACCAGCTTCATGGTGAAGTACGGCCGCCGGTCGGCCAGCTCGCCCAGCTCATAGACCGGCGCGATGCCGGGGTGCTGGAGCTGCCCCGCAATCTGCGCCTCCTCGATGAACCGACGGATCAGCTCGGGATCGTCGCGGTTGGCTTCAAGAAGGACCTTGACCGCCAGGTCGCGACCGAGGTCTTCGTCTCGCCCCTTCAGCACGGTGCCCATTCCGCCGTGGGCAATCTCGCCGAAGAGCCGCAGCCGGGCGGCTCGGTCGCGGGTCGCGGGGGCTGCGGCTGATGTCGAATCAAGCGCGGGGGAGTCCCCGCGGAGCGAGACATTCGGGACCGTTTCGAGTCCGGCCGCGACGACCTGAAGCACGCTCCGCGGGCTTCCCACCTCCGCCATCGCGCCGACCTCGCCAGCCGGCTCCCGTCCCTGACCGGCCGCGCCCAACTCCGCGTGCGACTGGCCAAGAGCGGCCGGGGACATGAGCTCACAACCGCATCGTGGGCACGTCGAGTTTTCGGCCATCCTCGGACCTCCCTCAGCATCAGTCGCTGACCGATTCCCTGACATGCCGCCAAGTCTCCATCTTATCGCAGTTTGAGCTGCTCTGGCATCTCCTGGACGCGAACGGCTATCGGTTGGTCGAACCCGATCAGGACGGAATCATCCGAAGCCATGCGTTGCCGAATCTGTGGCTTCCCCTCAAGTCAGTACAGGAGCGTGATTGGTGGACCGTGCTCGGTTGCATCGAGAGGGGTGTGTCGCGTCGCGCGAACTTCGCCTGACGAGCGTGCGCAGCGGCGTGGCCCCCGTACAACCGCCCTTCGCAGACCACGGCTCACATCGATTATCGACAGGATACGAATGAGATGTCGTAGGTGAGCGAAAACCATGACACGCTCCAACGCTTCAAAGTCGGACAACTCGCTCGTTCCAATCCCGTGCCACCTCGGTACGGGATGCCACCTCACTTGCGATGCAAGCCTTCAATTCCCTCGGTTCCGCTTCACCGAGTCAATCACCGCCTGCATGGCTTCGAGGTAGGTCGACAGTGCTTTCCGACCGCTGGGAGTGATGCGGTAGGTCGATCTCGGACGCCTCCCGACAAACTCTTTCTCACAACCTACATAGCCAGTGTCCTCCAGCTTTTGCAGATGAAGTCCGAGCGCCCCGTCGCTAACAGCGAGCCGCTTCTTCAGCGTTGTGAAGTCCAGGGGACCGTGGACGTGCAACCCCGTCAGAACGCCAAGCCGGACAGGACCGTGGACGGTTGTGTCCAAACCGTTGAAGTCAATCAGGGACATGCTTGCCCTCGGTTCTCAATTGCCAGGCCATGATGACCGCCGTCGAGATTCCGCCGACAGCTAACCATCCTCCAGCCAGTAACCCGGCACTCTCATAACCCGCAAACGGAGCAATGACACCTGCCAGGATCGCGGAGACCGCCCAGCCAAGCATGTATCGCCTGCTCTTGTCTGCGACGGCAGCCATCAGTGAGTACACACCTGCAAAGAAGAGAGTGGCGGCGGTCAGTGAACCCGCTGAGAGCCCGCTTCTCATGGTCCAGACAGTGAACCCGATGAAAAGGGGCGTGGCGACGGCGGCAACTGCCCACGATTGGCGATTCTCAAGCCAGAAGAGTGGAGCGTCCTCTTTCCTGCGACTTGCAACCATGGTGATTACACCCAGGAATAGGAATACCGGGACAACGAGCAAGCTGATGTACGCCCAATGGGCTGCTGATCCTCGAACGACAGGCTCTACTGCGATATTCGTGCTCGCCGTGATCGCAGAGATCGCCAGGCCGAGTGCAGCCAGGGCGAGGCAAGCGCAGACATGCTCCCACTCGAATGGGAGTCGAAGCCCGAAAGCCTGCCTCATGACCGCCAAGTCCCCTCGCACTCTTTCCAGGCTCGTATCACTCATGGCTGTCTCCACGTCACTTGTATTCACTGAGTACTCTGGTATCAAGAGTATATTGGAACGATCACCGCGTCAAGTCCGCGCCTGGAGAATCTCTCGGGAGGGAAACACGAACGCGATGAGTTTGTCTCGGAGCGAAACGGTGCCGCGATCCGTTTGGCTATGAATCTGACCACGGGATGGAATCCGCATATTGAGATTTGCGGAGCATCGGCGTGGTTCTTGGTAGAGCAAACGCGCAACTTTCGCGGAGCGAAAGGCGACTCCGTTCTGACCACGGCGCTGTGACTCGTATTCATCTGCCTTGCCAGCCTCCCGAGCGGACAAGACTCCCGGTGCTGGCAAGTCCAGCATTCCGGCTCCTACCGACCGTTGGTGTCTGACTGGTTCTTAGCGTTACGGCTTTCGGCTGTTTTCCTCTCTCGTCTCTCCACTCGATTTTTCCCTGGAGATCGGTGCCTTCTGTGGTTGAATCGCATTGACCATCTGTCCTTTCTGCCCGTTCCAGGTGATGGGCGCGCGAAGAATCACCTTGCCCAGCCCGGCTGTTCGAGTCGATCTCGCCATCTGCATGATGCCTGATGTTCCCGTTCTCCTCTTCTCTGACAATTGTCATTGCCTGAACCTCGCGCCCTGGTTAGGATGTCCTGAAAGTCCGGCTCCGAATCTTGCCTCGCCTGGAGACGCCGCTCTCATGACGACCCGGTCCGAAAGCCTCGTGACGGTGAGCGGCAAGCCCTCAAAGACGGTTCAATTGCTGCGCAAGAGGCTCCGCCAACTCGTGCGCGTCCTGCTCGTGGTGACGATCGGCCTTGCGGTCGCCGCCGGGGCCCTTGCCATCTGGTGGCTGAACAGTCTGAACGGCCTGCCGGACATCGGCGACCCGTTCGATGTCGAGGCGTTCCGCAGTTTCAGCCTCCCCGACGATCAGAATGCCTTCACATTTTTCCAACGAGCGGCCATAAAGCTCACTGAGTTGCCCGATCTGCCACGCACGGTGGGCCTGTCCGCTCCAGAGACGGTCTCCTGGTCGAAGGCCGATCCGAAGTTGCGGGCGTGAGTCGAGGAAAATCGTCAGGCGCTCGAACTGTTCCAGCAGGGGGCCGAGCAAGCCGAAGCGACTGAGTACCTGGCCGGAGATCCCTTGACCTTTGGTCCAACCATGGCCCCTGGCAACTTGAGTGTGCTGGCCCTTTTGGAGGGTAGCAGGCGGCAAGAAAGTGGCGATGCGGCGGGTGCCTGGGGCTGTTACCGCGCCGTCCTTCGTATGACAGCTCACATCAGTCGGCGGGGGAGCCTGGAGCCTCGATGGCGCGTCAACATCGTCGTTCTCGCTCGAGGTTGGCTGCGGAAACGGCTCGCGACGTGGGCGGCCGATCCCAGGACGACGATTGCCCAACTTCACAGCGCCCTGCACGAGGTGCTCAGGGCCGAGCCAAGGCCCGAGTGGGATTCGTTTGCGCTGAAAGTTGGATATATCGAGGTCATGCGCTCGCTGGAGCGGCCGATGAATTGGTACGATCGACAGCAGATCGAGGGGGAGCAGACCTATCGCCTGGGCGATTTGCAGGTGCCGATCGACGTGATGGAATTTGGCGAGGCGGCGAGCCGCTTCCTCTTGCGCGAGGCCGAACGCAGCCGCCGCGTCGTGCGACTGCTCTGTGCCGATTGGCTAGCGCACGTGGAAACTCCTGGGCAGCGGATGCGGCCACCGGCCGTTCTGGTTCTGCTTCGGGGTACGAAGACAGTCCGCGTGCCGCTTTACCCCGTCAGTCCCGATGCGCCTGCCGGAGCCCGCGCGCTGACACCGCGGGAGGTCGCAAGCTGGCTGCTCACAGCCCGCGACGCCAAGCGGCAACTCCTCTCGTTCAACTACCGTGGCGAGATCTGGCCACCGATTCGTCTCCCGGGCCGCAGGGAACACCGCGAGCTCGTCATCCTGCTGGCCACGGAGATTTACCGCCGCGAGCGCGGCGCCCTCCCACCTTCCGAGGAAGCCCTGGTGGGGACCTATCTCGAGAGCTTGCCCGAGGACGGCTCGGCCGACCGGTCCGATGAGATGACGCCGACGGTCGAGTAACGGATTCGGACGTCTCGGCCCAGCCTCCTCCGAAGTGATTCCCGCCGCCGTCCGCAGCCGCTGCTAACAGCCGCTACCCCCGGCGATTTCGATACAGGTTCTGAACTCTCTCATCGGGCAAAAAGGACAGGCACCGCGCGAGCGCATCCGACCCGCCGCGCCGCCAATCTCACGCATGCCCGCCCCGCCTCGAAACCCGGCGCGACCGCCCGAACGCTCTCTTGACGCCCAGCGGTCCGAACCGTTTTGCGATTATAAATAGGTTGCGGCGGTCGACCGGGACCCGTTCACCCGGGCATGCCGGCGTCGCAGTGCCTGTCCTTCTTTCTGCGTGTCCTTCTTTCTGCGTGTCCTTGCTGCCCGTCGACGATCGAGCGCCCGGAACCGCACGAACCGATCAATCGCCGGCGCAGCCACGATGGTAGTTGCTCATGGCTCGCCGGACTGCTTTACTGGATCAGAGTGCAAGCTGCGTAAAGAGTCGGCGCAGGGATCACCTTTTGACCGGACCATACCGAGGCTGTTACCCCGCTCGGCGGGAACGTCTGCGCCAGACCGCCTGTCGTCGTCGCGGCCGCGCCTCAAGCTGTCTGCCATCGAACGGAGATCGCGATGTCTGATCCCAGCCCTTCGCCCACGGAAAACACCGGCTCGCCCACGAAGAACGTCTCGCCTACGCGAAATCTCATCGGCCTCATCGTCCTGGTCGTGGTGCTCGCCGCCGCCGGATTCCAGTACGCGGCTTTAATCCGGTACACCATCGCAGTGAAGGCGCTGGACGCCCGAGCCGTTGACGACGACAAGGGTCTCATGACGAGCCAGGAAGCCGATAGCGTGCTCGGCAAGGCACCCGACGGTCCCGGCAGCGATTTCACCGAAGAGGGTCGGAACTTCACGAAGAAAACGTATACCTGGCAAGGACCGCTCAAGTCCTTCACGCTGACCGCAGTCTACACGAATGGAACGGACGCCTTCTTGCACCACTTCGAAACGCAGGGCGAGAAGTACGTGCCCAAATGGTCGTCCGCGACAAAAAAGACCGGCCCAATCAGAATCTCGAAAGGGAAAGGGCGGAGTAAGAAGAAGAAGGGCACCTCGACGGCAAAGGGCGACGCCAAGACAGCCACGGTCCCCGGCAAGGTGACCGCGCCGGCGGCAGGCGGCGAGCCGTCCAAGGCGGCGGCCGCCCCGGCCCCTGCTCCGGCCACCGCGGCGGGGCCGGCCGGCGAGCCGCCCAAGCCGACAACCACCCCGGCCCCTGCTCCCGCCCAGCCGGGCGCGCCGCCGGCCGTGCCGTCAAAGGATGCCCCCGCCGCCTCGGAGCCCAAGTGACACCCAATGGAACAAAGGGCCGGGTAGACCTGGGTGGTCACCCGCCCGGGCGCCGCGAAAGGAGGTGACGTTACCGCCGCTCTCTCCCCTCAGAACTGCACCCACGCATCGCCGCTCTAGTTCACCGCTTGCCCGCTCGCTTCGCGACACTCTCCTGTCTGTATCGCCGAACGCTACCGAACAGAACGTTTTCGATCCTGATCTCGCTTACCGTACCGTCGGGCCTCGGCCTCGCCGAGCCCTGGGCGCGCTTGACGCCCTTGAAGCCGATATACACGGGCTTGGTCGAGACGATCTTGCCGGCCGACGTCACCTCAAAGTTGCTACCCACGGCGGCCTTCAGGCGCTCTGCATTGATAGCTCCGTTCAGGTCCCCCCCGTCTTTCGCAGTCAGATTCCATTCCACTCGCCCGGCGCGGATCACCTCGACCACCACGAGCGTGGTGTGGTCGCTCTTGATGAGGGCGTCCTTGAGCTTCTCGTTGTCCTTCGCGGCGGCTTGGACCGTAGCCAGCGGGATCGTCTCCGTCTCAACGTTCTTCAGCTCCACGCTGGACACGGTTAGCCCGGAGCCGGATAAACCGGCGGACACCAATCCCGGCACCATTTTCAGGCAGCCCTCGCCGGCAAGCGTCTGATCGGTCTTCCAAACGACGTCGGGGGCTGTCGACGGCGAGGTCGTCGATGCATCCTCGCCAAACAATTCGGCGGAACTCATCACCAGCAAGGTCTCGGAGCCGTTGAGCTTGATCAGTGAGCCCGGCGGCATGTCGTCCCGGAACGGCTTGAGCAGGTCGTAGCCGTTAGAGTTGAGCCAGGTCTCAAGAGACGACACGTCGGCGAGCGGCTTGCTGGTCGCCTTCATGGAGGAGTAGAGGTAAACTCCCCCCAGTGCCAGCAGAACAACGATCACAGAACCGGTAATTGCCCACTGCCGACCTCCGCCTTGCGCACCTGTGGCCATGATCCCAACTTCTTTTGCCTGGAGTCGTGGTAAATCAATACTGATCCGAGCTCACGACCTCGCCGCCGTTTCTGGTCGAGAGTTTCTGATAGACTCCGAGTTGGATCTGGGCGGGGTTGAGCGAGTACGCGCCGTTGGAGCCGAGGGTGATACCGACTGGAAAGATCGAACCCGACGGGGGTACGGGCCAACTGTTGATGGTGTCTTTGAGGAACTTGACGGAACCGTCGGCGAAGGCGAAATTGGCACCGCCGGGATGGAAGCTGGAAGCCGCCTCAACCCAATTGTCGGCCAACGTTCCATCGACCGCAAGCACGCCAAGCGGAATCTTGTTGAACGGATTGATCGGGTACATGGTGATGAAGGATGTGTTGAACGAATACGAGTCGGCCCAAAAGCCAAATTGGTCGTAGTCGCACATGACGCCGCCACCGTTGTCGGCCTGGTTGAACAGACCGTTGGCCCTCTCGCCGAATAGGATCGTGTTGCTGGCGCCGTCGATCACCGCCGAGATGTTGTAGGAGATCTGCTCGTTGAAAATGCCATTGACGTTCGCCTGGATCGCCTGGAAACTCGGGTCGGCGTTGATCCCTGGGCTGTACGTCGTAATTTTCCCTGAGTAGTTGAACGGGTCGGCGAGCCACGTGCCGTAGCACCCGGCATAGCTGGTGAATCTGACCGTGGCTACCGCACCGCTGCTGTTCCAGTCCCAGCCCATTCCCCAAGGGAAGGTCAACGCGCGGCTGACGTTGGCGTCGCTCGGGCACCAGAGGCCGCTCAGTCCGGTCGCGTAGATCGTGCTGTTGGCGATGGAGTACATGTTCCGGTTGAAATTCATCGCGTTGTAAAGAGCCGTTTGCTCTAACTGTCCGAGCATCGAAACGAACGGGCTCTGTGACGTGCACCAATTTGGATACGAGGCGTAATCGCAGTTCCACGGAGTGCCGATCGGAAAGCTCTGGTTGACGTCGTGGTAATTGTGGGCGGCAAGCGCGATTTGCTTGAGATTGTTCAGGCACTGGGCGCAGCGCCGCCTCGCGGGCCGATTGCACGGCCGGTAAGAGCAGCGCGATCAGAAGGGCGATGATGGAGATCACGACGAGAAGCTCAATCAGCGTGAATCCTCGACCGCGGCCTGAACCAACAATCTTGCGTTGCATGGGGCACCTGTAAGCGGTGAGAACGGACGAAAGAAAAGTCAAGGCCCGTAACGACTATCTAACGACAAAAACGAACTTCCCAGCGAGTTCGGTGCTTTGACGCGGAACATGGAATCATCGCGCACAGTAACCACTTGCACCGTCTGGGCGGCCATTGGCCATGCGACCCGCCTACGACTGGGCGGGCGAATTCGGGCTTGAAGGCCCGCGGAACGCCGTGGCGAGTCCGCGCGCGTCAAGATTGCGAAACGAGTTGATACCCGAGATCAGGCCGAGCGGCATGGTCTCGGAGGACGGTCGATCCGCGACGACCACCGTGGACGAAGGCGGCGGGATTGTGGTAAGGCGAGGAGATTACCGGTCGTTGCGGGCTGAATACCCGCGGTGAGTGCCAGTGCGGCGGCCCTGCCGCTCGAACTCGGTGGTGTTGAGCTCGGCAGTCCCGGATCTCCACAGGGTGCATCGCCGAGGCAGGGAACGGAGCGCCCCTGGCGCTCAGGGAAAGAGCCTGGCTCAGATTCCTCGGAACCCCTGCGGGTCGCCGAATCGCGGCCGCAGCAGCAGGACTCATGCCGGCAGCGCGTGCCGCAATCGCAGATCTGATCGTGCCCGGCGGCGGCGTAAGGAGCCGACGACGGTGACTCGGCGCAGGCGCGTTCGCCTCCAAACACCAGCGCGAGCACGAACCCGGCCAGAAAGCTGCTCTTGGTTGCTCGAGGTCTCGACGGAACGAAACGCATGCCGTAATGGTTCTCGCCGTTCTTGAGGACGCCGGCTCCGTCCGACCGCTGATCCGGCTCTCGCCAATCGTCGCGATCGAACGAGCCGCTGTCAATGCTCTTGTCCCGTGTCGAATTCCGAACCTGGACGCGAGCTTCGCGCCGACTTCGATGGCGCAACGCGGGGAAGTTGCGCGACTTGCGTTTTTTTCACCAGATATGCATGCCGGTGACCGTTGGCGGTGAACGGGTAGGGTTGCAAAATCGGATCGCAGGACCACCCGCTTGCAGGCCGGGAACGTGCGTCTTATGATCTTCAGACATTGCAGTACCGGCCGCGATCCTGGGCGCACTGAGCGGGGGCAGCGGAAGTGTTCGTTGGCAGAGGGACACGACATCAACCAAACTTTCGCGATCGGCAGCCCGAGCAGTCTTTTTCAGGGGGTACGACGTGAGTTTCCGATGTTCGTTCGTGGCTTCGGTTGTCGGCGCGATGGTTGTGGCGACCACCGCCCACGCCCATGATCAGCTCAAGGTTTTCGCAAGCCGATATACGCTGCCGGCAAGCGGCGGGAAGTCGTCGATATTCTTGTGCGAAGGACACAGCGTTCCCGTCGACGAATTGCTCCAAGCCGAATCGATCGTGCGCTACGATCACTTCTCGCCAGGCGGGACGAAGTCCGAGCTTCAAACCAGCGGAGTTTCGATCCAGGCAAACGTCGTCGAGTTCAAGGAGCCAGGGGTTCACACCGTTGTGGCCAGCCGAAGGCCCAGCGTTTGGACATGGGTTCTCGACGACCAAGGCGAGCGCAAATTTACGCGCGGGTCGAAGCTCGATCATCGCGGCAAAAAGATCGAAACAAGCACGCGTTACTCGGAGTTCGCCAAAACGCTCGTCGTGGTCGGCAAGCCAGACGAATCCACGCTCAAGCCGGTGGGGCTGGCCGTCGAAATCATTCCCGTGGACGGCCCGGCCAAGTGGCTAGTTAATAACGACATCCGGTTCCAGGTGCTTCAAGACGGCAAGCCCGTGCCGAGCGTGCCGGTGGTGGCGCGCAGCTTGGGTTTCAAGCCGGACGATGCCTGGAGTTACGCGACCGACAGCAACCGGAAGGGCGAGTTTACCATTCGCCCCGATCGGACCGGCACCTGGATCGTCGCCATCGAATACCGGAAACTGATGCTCGACGATACGCGAAAAGAATACGACTTTGCCTGGTTTTCCACGACCCTCACCTTCGAGGTGTTGCCGTGAGCAGGCTCACGTTGTTGGTCTTGGCGGCGCTCTTGGTCTGCGCAACCGACGGCATTGCCGCGGAACCCTTGCAGGCCGTCACCTAACGCGCCGGGGCGGTATTGGCGTAGTCGGCATACGGCGCGGCGAGCGCCACCACGTCCGCCATGAATGCTCCCTGTGCCGGAGTTGTGGGAAGCCGTGATGCCGCGCGCGCGGCTTCGACGCATGCTCGCGCCTCACCACGCTGCATGTACAGCAGAGCCAGCCCACACCACGCTTCCCCGATGCCGCCATCAAGCTCAAGGGCAGCGCGGTACATTCGCTCCGCGACCGGCAAGTCGAGCGCCGCCAGGGCGCTGGTGGCGAGCCGGGTCAATCGTATCGCTCGCGAAGGAGGCTCTGCCGCGCACTCCCAGACCCGGCGTGCCTCTGCCGGACGGCCAAGGTGCAAGAAGGCTGCTGCCACGCGGTCACACGTGTCCCACAAAGGCACCACACCCTGATTCTCGGCCGACGCGAAGATGCGGACGGCTGCCTCGGGACGGCCCCGCCCGAGCAAATCTGTGATTGCGCGCTCCAGACCGTCGCGACCCTCCCACCTAAGCAACGGCTCGCGGGCATCGTCGGCTGGCATCGGCGCCTTGGGCGGGCCGATTTCACCGACGGACATGTCCACCGTTCCACCGTCCAGGGTTCGGGCTCGATCGATGTCGGTGGCGCCCACGCCCGCTTGGGCACGCTCCAGCAGTGAGGCCACGGTGCGCCTGGCGTCGTTCATCGCTCGCGCCTCCAGACTCAGAAAAAGCGCCGACAGGGTGCTGATATCTCCCGGATCCCGCTCCAGCGCGCGTTGGAAACAAAACGTGGCCTGCGCCGGCAAGAGCCCTCTCGCCAGGTCCCACGGCTCGTCCGGGCCCAAGAGCGGAGCCGACGGATCAGGGGCCATGTTCCAGCACGATGTCCCCAGTGCGCTCCAGTGGCCGGCGACGGCCGGCTCGACGGCGACCGCCTGAGAAAAGCGATCAAAAGCCGCCAGCATCAGCGTGAAGTGCCGTGGTCTATTGACGCCGGAGCGAACCCGGACCGCCGATCCCAACTTGAGCAGGGCCCTGCCCTCCGCGAGCACCTTGGGCAACGACGGCTCGGCTCGCCACCCGTCGACCTGGAAATGGCGAGCGGCGAAGTCGACGCTCGGGTACGAGGCGTCGAGCTCGCGCCGGCCGCGCGGCACGAAGACCGACGCGACCGCGTCGTAATACACGCAGCGCCAGCCGGCATCAACCATCAGCGTGGCCTCAGCCCCGTATTCATTCTCGTGTTCGAGCAGGACGAGCGGATCGCCCATTCGGCGCAGGGGCTCGGCCCATCCCTGGCGGCCTTGGTTGAGCATCTTCTCGACCTGGACGTATGTCGCAAAGGTCTCGCGCGTGGGCACCTCGAGCCGCCCATCCATGAACGGCTTCCGCTCGGGACCGTCATGGAACACGTACACGCCCGCCTGGCGGAGACCAAAAACCAGAGCTCTCTCCGGCAACCCGGGCTGGCCCGCGAAGCGGGCCGCATCGTGCGCGTAGAACAACGGCGACTCGCCCAGGCCGAAAGCCCGCCGCACCCTGAGCCCGCGGTAGATCTGTCCGGAAACGACCGAGCTTATCAAGAGAACAACGACACCCGCGACCGCGGCCCGCGCCACCAGGCCCGCGACGGCGGCTCGCCCAGGCCACCGCGCGGAAATCTGTGCCGCCAGCTCTGCGGCCCATTCGCCCAGGTTCCAGGCCAGCACAAACCCGGCCGCCAGGCCGAAAAGACTCAGATTGCGAATCGCCCGAATTCCCAGAAATCCGAACAGCGCCACGAGCAACATCTCGAACGAGCGCCCGCCGGCGCGCCATGTCAGTCCAGCCGTCACGATGCCCAGGATGGCAGTCCCCACTCCGACTACGAATGAGCCGCTCGCCGGCATGCCCGGCCACGCAGTGAGGCCCTGCTCAGAACCCAGCAGGTACGCCCGTAGCCACACGACCCAGCTCGCCACCGCCACACCGCTCACTGCCGCCAAGAGCCGCACCTCTCGGGATGCCTTGGGCAGGACCACCGCGACCAGGCCCCCCAGCACGACCAGGCCAACCGGCGCAAATTGCCCGAGCTCGAGCATAGTCGGCGAGGTCCCTTGGCCCGGAAAACTCAGTACGCACGCCAGAATCAAGGCGATCGCCAGACCAAAACCACCGAGGCCGACCAGCGCTCGGCCAGCGTGAACGCCAGCAGCTCGGCGATCTGCCAGCGTACCCTCGCGCCAGACGGCCGGCACGATCAATGAGAGCGGCAACGCCCAGAGCAGGAAACATTCCGCACGGAAATAGGGGCTGCCCGTGACAGGTATGCCCCGCTGGCGAACAAACTTTTTCAGGTCCATGAACTCGATAATATATGATTTATAAATATCTGTACTCGATGTAATTTTGGGCAAGAGATCGAGTGGAAACAGGGCCCCACGCAGGCCGTAGGGGCTGGCCAGACAGGCCAGGCCGACGGCCAAGGTCGCACCGCAAATGTGAATCCACCAAGAGCGCCCCGTGGCGCCGCCGCCCAACGCTGACCGCGATCGCCCGATCGGCCGCGCGAAACGGTCGATGAGGTAAGCCCCCAGAATGATCGGCCCGAAAATGAAAAGTGCATGCGCGTTGACCCAGAACACCTGAACGAGCGGCAAAACCCAGGCCAGGGCCGGCGACCGATCGGCCCGCCGCAAAACGGTCAGATAGACCGCCACGGCCAAGAGCGACAATAGCTCGGGACGCGGGGCAAACCGATCGCTCAAAACCAGAAGCGCTGGTAGCCAGCAAGGCACGATCATCCACATCGGCCACTGGCGCTCGCGCGACGTCAATCCGACAAGGATCATGCAGGCCCACGCCGCCGAGGCCAGCAGGATCATGCCCGGTACTCCGCCAAGAGCATATGATCCGGCCAGCATCAATTGAAACAGCCAGTGCAAGTCGATCCACGGTCGATCGGCCGATGCGAACGTGAATGGATCGAGCTCCGGCACGCTGCGATGGGACCAGATCCACTGGCCTGACCGCACGTGCCACCAGATGTCGGAGTCGCTGAGCTCCTGGCAGCCAAGCAGAAATGCGGCCGCCACCATCAAGAAGACCAGCAGCCCGTCGGCCAGGCGACACGCGCGGTCAAGGGGCTTGGAGTGTGATGACATCGTGTGCCAATCAATACTGATCCGAGCTCACGACCTCTCCGCCGTTTCTGGTCGAGAGTTTCTGATAGACTCCAAGTTGGATCTGGGCGGGGTTTAGCGAGTACGCGCCGTTGGAGCCGAGGGTGATACCGACTGGAAAGATCGATCCCGGCGGGGGTACGGGCCAACTGTTGATGGTGTCTTTGAGGAACCTGACCGATCCGTCGGCGAAGGCGAAATTGGCACCGCCGGGATGGAAGCTGGAAGCCGCCTCAACCCAGTTGTCTGCCAGGGTGCCATCGGCATAAAGCGGGCTAAGCTGAACCTTGTTGAACGGATTGATCGGGTACATGGTGATGAAGGCTGTGTCGAACCCATACGAGTCGGCCCAGAAGCCATACTGGTCGTAGTCGGACAGGACGCCGCCCCCGTCATCGGTCTGGCTGAACTTGCCCTGGGCCCTCTCGCCGAACAGGATCGTGTTGCTGGTGCCGTCTGTCACCGACGAGATGTTGTAGGAAATGTTCTCGTTGAAAATGCCGTTGACGTTCGCCTGGATCGCCTGGAAATCCGCGTTGGCGCTGATCCCCGGGCTGTAGGTCTTAACTTTTTTTGCGAACTTGAATGGGTCGGCGCACCAGGTGCCGTAGCACGCGGCATAGTCGGTGAATCTGACGGTGACAGTGGCGCTTCCCCAGTCATAGGCCATTCCCCAAGGGAAGGTCAACGCGCGGCTGACGGTGCCGTCGCTCGGGCACCAGAGCGCAGTCAGCCCGGTGGCATACATCGTACTGTTGGCGATGGAGTACATGTTCCGGTTGAAATTCATCGCGTTGTAAAGAGCCGTTTGCTCGAATTGTGCAAGCATTGAAACGAAAGGGCTCTGTGACGTGCACCAATTGGGATAGGCGGCCACGTCGAAGTTCCACGGAACGCCGATCGGAAAGCTCTGGTTGACATCGTGGTAGTTTTGGGCGGCAAGCCCGAGTTGCTTGAGGTTGTTCACGCACTGGATACGGCGGGCCGCCTCGCGCACCGCCTGGACGGCGGGAAGCAAGAGGGCGATCAGAACGGCGATGATGGCGATCACGACGAGCAGCTCAATCAGCGTGAACCCTCCAGCGCGGCCGGAACGAAGAGATTTCTGTTGCATGGGGCACCTGTAAGCGGGGAAAACGGATGAAAGGTAAGTCAAGGGCGTCACGCATATCGAACGAGAAAAACAACCTTGCCATTATTTCTGCCTGGGCTTCTGGGCCGCCTCGCTCTTGGCGTCGAGTTCCTCGAACCTCTTCATTTGAGGCGACTTCGCGGGCGAGGCCGTGACCGGCTCGACCGAACCGCCCGGCCCACAACCCGAGAGCAAGCAGAGACCGAGCAAGCACGATGCGACGACCGGCAATCGAGCTTTTTTTGAGCGTAGCTGCTTCATCACATGTTCTTTCGAATGAAGATGGGTCGATCTTCTCAACGAGTTCTGTTCACCGATGGGAAGGATGGAATCATCGCGCACAGTAACCACGTGCACCGTTTGGGCGGCCATTTGCCATGCGACCCGCCTACGACTGGGCGGGCGAATTCGGGCTTGAAGGCCCGCGGAACGCCGTGGCGAGTCCGCGCACGTCAGGATCGCGAAAGAAACGAGTTGATGCACGAGATCAGGCCGAGCGGCACGGTCTCGGAGGACGGTCGATCCGCGCCGACCACCAGTGTGGATGATGGCGGCAGGATTGTGATGAGGCGAGGAGATTACCGGTCGTTGCGGGCTGAATACCCGCGGTGAGTGCGAGTGCGGCGGCCCTACCGCTCGAACTCGGTGGTGTTGAGCCCGGCAGTCCCGGGTCTCCACAGGGAGCATCGCCGAGGCAGGGGCTCAAGCGCCGCTGGCCCTGAGCGAAAGAGCCTGGCTCAGATTCCTCGGAACCCCCGCGGGTCGCCGAACCGCGGCCGCAGCAGCAGGACTCATGCCGGCAGTGCGTGCCGCAGTTGCAGATCAGATCGTGCGCGTCGGCGGCGTAAGGAGCCGACGAGAGTGACTCGGCGTAGGCGCGTTCGCCTCCAGACACCAGCGCGAGCACGAACGCGGCCAGAAAGCTGCTCTTGGGCGCTCGAGGATTCGACAGGACGAAATGCATGCCGTATTGGTTCTCGCCGTTGACGAGGACGATGGCTCCGTCCGAGCGATGATCCCGTTCTTGCACAGCGTCGCGATCAAACGAGCCGCTGTCAAGTGTCTCGTGTCAAGCGAATAGAGCGAAACGCAATGCGAGACACCCACCATCTGCCTGCCGTACTGAGGAGCAGTGTCCGGTGCGTAGCGCTTGGTCCACCGTCTCTGCCCCCGCAGGGTGGATGTCTACCTGCGCCGTGCGGCGCGACTGCGATGCCACCTGGATGTCCGTGCAAAACGGACCCTCGAGAATTGTGACACGATCATCGGCTTTCTCGTCCCCGACGGGTGCCCAGGGGATCCGATCGTCGGGGAGTTCCCGGGGTGGACGGGCTCTTGACATCGGCCTGTCCGAGCTTGCAGAATCACGGTACCAGAGTCGACTCTCGCCCAGTTCCCTGCCGCCAAGGGTCATCCTCGTGAAGAGCGCGTCGCGCGAGCCGCGGTTCAAGGTCCAGCGCCGCACGCTCTCGGTGGCTGCCGCTCTCCTCCTCACCCTGCCGGCGACATACGAGCGGGTCTCGGCCGCGTCGGTATCATCCGATCAGGCGATGGCCCCGGATGAGTCGACTTGCAAGTGCGGAATGAAATGCGCACGTGACTCGTGTTGCTGCGGAGACCACAAGCTGGCAACGCGACCAGAGGTTCGCCCAGTCGGTGGGACCGTCGCGAGCCCATGCCTTGATTCCGCGCCATGCCGCGACTCGGGGCTCCCGGGTTCACCGGCAGGCCGCGGCGTCGCCAAGGCGACGGCACTTGCGCAGCTCGCGCAACTCCAATTCGACACGGTCGGACAATTCCTCGCGACACCCGCCCATCATCTCCTTGCACGTCGGGGCGGCGCCCGCCTCGACGAGCCGCCGGAACCGACCGGCCTGCGCTGATCGCAGGCGAGCGGTACCGCACACTTTCGATCCCCATCCGGGCTTCCGTCACGCGCCGGCGAGTTGAGAAACGCCGTTGCGCGGGACGACTGTCCTCCGCGGTATTCGCAGCAGTCCGGTCATCGGGTTCGTGTTCGGGCTGCGGCCCCCAGCTCGATTCGGGAGCGTGTCGCATGCGGCGCCGGGCTGCCAGCCGGCGGTCGCTCAGCTTGACCGCCTGCCCCGAGAAACTTCATGGAAACCCGTGTCTGCGGGAACGCCCTCGACCGATTCGGATTAGGCGGTGAGTGCCGGGTCGAATGGCGCATCAACAGCAAGAAACCCCGCCAGCCGGGGCGGGTGTTACCCAGCACCCGGCCCCGGCCTCGTGAAACCCCGACTTCGGAAGTGATTACAGTTGCCGGGCGAGCGGGCGCTCGGAGTGTCCTTGAAACCGTCGAACGGAGTTCCGCCCGCATGAACTCGCGTTCCACGGCAAGCCTTTCAATCCGAGGTGAATGATGAAGCGAATCGCATGTGTGGCAACCATGGTGACAACGATGGCAGTCCTTGCAGGGGCTCGGACTCAGGATTCCGCGACCATCAAGGAGGTCATGGATACACTCCACAAGGGAGACAGCGCCCCGCTGGCCAAGCTCAAGAAAGCCATGAAGGCCGAGTCGCCGGATTGGAGCGAGGTGCAAAAGCTGACCAAGGACTTCGAGAAGTATGGTGCGTTCCTGGAAAAGAACGACCCGCCGCGCGGCGAGAAGGCGGATTTCGAGAAACTCGCCAAAGCGTATTACAAGAACGCCAAGGCCCTGGACGACGCCGCCAAGGCCGAAGACAAAGACAAGGCACAATCCGCATTGAACAAGATCGGCGCCTCATGCAAAAACTGCCACGCGGCCCACAAGGGCCAGTGACCGCAGCGTAATCGATTTCCGCGCTCACCGTGAGTCCAACCAATGCATCTTTGTGCCGGAATCGCCTTGATGTGACTCCTTTTGCGAGGAGTGACCCGACCGAATCGGATTAGGCGGTGAGTACCGGGAAGGGTCAACGTTGATTGGCATCCGAAACCCCGCCAGCCGGGGCGGGCGGTCTCCTGCCCGGCCCCGGCACCGACGCGTCGGCCGGTTTGCGCCGCACGATCGCCGTGGAACCAGCCGTGGGGCTGATTCGAGGAACCGCATCGAAACCGATCAACACGGAGTCAGGAACGATGAGCGAATTGTTTTCCAGACGGATGGCACTTGCCGGCGGCGTCGGGCTGGCCGCCGGAACGGGTCTCTTCGCGCCGGGGGTTCTGGCCAGGGGGGTTGGTGATCAGGACGATCAACACGCGCACGAGCTGGAAGGCGCCGTGGCCAGGTCGCTTGCCGCGTCGGTGGCACCGGGGGAAGCGTATGCCCTCCCGCCATTGCCCTATGCTTACGATGCCCTTGAGCCATCGATTGATGTCGAGACGATGCGCCTCCACCACGACAAGCACCATGCCGGCTATGTGAAGGGCGCCAACGACGCCCTGGCGAAACTTGCGGAGTTGCGCGAGGGCAAGATCGAAGCATCGGCGCTCTCCGACCTCACGGAGAAGCTGACATTCAACGTCAGCGGCCACGTTATGCACTCCGTGTTCTGGGCCGTGATGGGTCCGGGAAGTAAAGAGCCGGCGGGTGAGCTGGCCGTCGACCTCCAGAAACACTTCGGCTCAGCCGACAAGTTCAAGGCGCAATTCTCGGCCGCGGCGACGCAGGTTCAGGGCAATGGTTGGGGCGTCCTCGCCTTCGAGCCGATCGCGCAGAGGCTCATGGTGCTCCAGGCGCGGAACCATCAAGTGAACGTGGCCTGGAACGCGATCCCACTTCTGGTCATCGACGTCTGGGAGCATGCCTATTATCTCAAGTACAAGAACGTCCGGGCTGACTACGTGAAGGCGTTCTGGAACGTCGTCAACTGGGGCTGTCGAAGAGTGGTACGGGCTGATCAAGCGGAGGCACCACGACTCGACGCACGCAACACACGCCCACTGATTCAGGCTCAAGCGCTCTTGCGCCGCGTGCCGGCCGGCGCGGCGCAAGAGCGAGACGGCCGGACTCCTTGACAGCGAGCATTCCGAAATCTTTGAAATCCATGAAATAAGCAGGCGGCTTGACATCGTGCAGCCTTCGGCCGATCATAGCGCACGATGGATTATCACCTTTGCAATTGTCCGATGGGCGCCGCGGAACCGAGCTCGATGGGTCGCCGCAGCCGAGCATTCCGACGCAATCAAATCATCCACTGCCTGTTTCCGGCAGTCGTGCTCGTGCTTGGCCTGGGACTGCAAGGAGCAGCGGTTGCATCGTCTATCGTTGCCGCAGGCCCCTTCCAGGACGACGATCATGACCGGTACTGCAAATGTAGTAATTGCGTGAGGGAATCCTGCTGCTGCGGCCCACATGTCGCGAAGACGCCCGCGTATGGCTCGGTTAAATCGGGCGCACCGATACCCGAGAGCAGCGGTCCCTGCCTGAGAACGGCTCCCTGCAGCGACTCATCAGTTCCAGTCAGTCCGAGTGCCGGGCCTTCCTGCAAAGTTGGCATCCCCGCCCCGCCGCGAAATCAGGCGCGACGGCCCGCATACTGTTGACGCCCAGCGATCCGAACCGTTTTCCTATGAATCGGTCGAGCAAGACCTCGATGAAACCGAAACCGTGGGTTTGGAAATGTCGCGTGCCCGGTTATGATGGTGTCGGATGAAATCGGCCTCGCAAGAGAACGTCATGGCAATCGCACCGCAGCTAACGACGACGACGCCACCTGCTCAAGAGTGGAGGGATCTTCTTGAAGAGATCCTGCCACCTCAGGGCCAGTGGAGTCCAGATGAGTATCTGATCCTGACTGAGCACAGCAACAGGCTCGTCGAGTATACTGACGGGTTACTGGAAGCGCTGCCAATGCCGACGGACAAGCACCAAAGCGTGCTTAAATTCCTATTGTTCGCATTCAGCGCTTTCGTGGAGGCCAGGGGCGGCAAGGTCCAATTCGCGCCGCTGCGCCTCCAGATTCGCACCGGAAAATTCCGCGAGCCTGACCTGTTGCTTTTGCGTTCGGCTGCCGATCCTCGCCGCCAAAACCGCTTCTGGCTCGGCGCCGATCTCGCCCTGGAAGTTGTCAGCGAGGAGAAACCGGAGCGAGATCTTGTTGAGAAGCGCGGCGACTATGCCGAAGGTCGCGTTCCAGAATACTGGATCGTCAACCCTCAAAGTGAGACGATCACGGTCTTGAGTTTGAGCGGAGACTCTTTCTCAGAGGCAGGCACATATCGCCGCGGGGAAACCGCCCTTTCGGTGTTGCTGCCAGGCTTCGCTGTCGCCGTTGCTGCCGTATTCGACGCCGGTTGAGCGACCGATCGTTCGGTCCCGAACCGCTTGATACCGCCGGTGCCGTTCCAGACACCGAGGATGCGGACCGCCAGCATCGATGGATGACGTCATTGATAAAATGAGTGTCTGCTCGTTCCGAGCGAAGAGATATTCCACACACCCAGCGTTCGGACCGTCAGCATTGATGGATGACGTCGTTGAGAAAACTGGGTGTCTGCTTGTTCCGCGCGAAAATGTTGGCCGAGTATGCAGAAATGTGCCTTCTGCCCCGTCCCTAGCTTAACCCGCTGTTCAGTTTTTGGGATACACGTCAAGTGTTAAAGGCTGATCACCACCGTGGGGGGGTTATTCCAGATCGTCCAAGAGACCAAACAACTTTCGCAATTGGAGCCGGAAGCCCACCAACACATCGCCGCCAGTCAGCGTTTGCTTCTCCGTAAGGATGATGGTTTTGGTGGGGGAAGTGTAGACAGCGACAGTCCGAGTGCGCGGATCGACGAGCCAGACGAGACGACAACCAGAATCGAAGTATTCACGTACTTTTCGCGCCATCTCCCTCGGCGTGTTGCCTTCGCTCAGTACTTCAATCGCAAGATCGGGAGCGAGTGGAAGAATCGGAGCGCGACCGCGGCGATGGTCCGCCAGTCGAGCCCGGGAAATGAAGGACAGGTCGGGAATTCGCACGAGGCCGGGAGACAACCGCAGCATTCCCGCTTCGCCAGCGAGAGTGCCCAATCTCTTGCGCTTGAGAAAATCCCTCAAGAGTCCCGCCAACTCGATTGCCAGCACGGACTCCCAATAACCCATGACCTTCTCCACCAGCACACCGTCGACCAGTTCGAAGAGCCGGCGCTCGCGATCACGGATCTTGATCACATCCTCCTCGCTGGCCGTTCCCGGCGCGGGACGAAAGCGAACGCGCCTGGGTGAGATTCCGCCCAGTTGTTGCAAAACATCGGCAAGCGTCAGTTCTTGAGCAACCGCGGTGCTCATGGTCGACCTCCCGCAATCTTGTTCCTATGGTCGCGAAAGCTGCGCGTCGTCGCAACCGCAATGAGCAGCGTTGAGCGTATATCTAATCTACTCAAAGGCGTTCCAGACACCCAGGACCTGGACCGTCAGCATTGATGGATGATGTCGTTGGGAAGCCGGGTGTCTGCGTGTTCTTTCATATAGTTGAATAATCCCGTCATTACGAATCGCGTCCCTGTTCACGCGATTCGACTGATTCAAAGACTGATCAAGAGCATCAGGCCAGCGATCACGACGATCCAGCCCCATCCGACGGCCCGGCCGAGGCGGTCGATCCAGCTCGCTTCCGAACGCCAGGGGGGTAGCCCGAGGACCGGCCAGAATAGGAGTAGGTGGGAGGCCAGGATCGCTTCCCAAGGGACGTCGATCTGCGCGACCCATTTGAGATCGACGAAGATGAGCGTGACGACGATCATTCCCAGGCAGACCACGAAGCCCGACTGTCGAACCAGATCCCGCAGCGGCGGTCGAGGTCGTCGCAGCCGCAGGAATGGTTGCGCCGGCGTCAGCCCAAGGAGCACGAAACTCAGCAACTGGGCAAACTCATAGACGATTTGGGAAAGGGCGACGCGCGCTGACGGTCCCCAGGCAAGAAACCGCGGAAATCCGCCCACAAATCTCGGGCGAGCGTCCCACCAGAAGCTGGCACGAATAGAAACGCGCAAACCAGTTGGTGGATCGCAGCATGGTCAGGGCGAGCGCCAAGGCCGCGATCAGGATCAGGCTGTCCCCGAGGTGAAGTCGTCGCCTCTGGGGAGGGGCCTCGCTCGTACTCATGCGGAAGCCTCCCGCCGGCTATCGCCTCCCAGATCGCCGATCTTGACCGTGAAGTTCGACCGTTCGGCGCGACAGACAAAAGCAACGTGCGCGTTTGGCGAGGTGCGCGTTGCCAAACCTGCGCGCCGCGGCCGGGTGCACGTGCGGGCCTCATTCGGGCGCTGACAAGGTGGAATCGTCTCTCTCGATGCGGCCCGCTGGCCATTGCGCGTCAGGGTCGAGCGACGTCATGCGCGACCTGTGCGATCGCGGGCTGTCGCCCGGGTTGCCCGCACAGCAGTCGATGAACCAAGATGCCTGGAGCGAGGTCGGCGTTTCCTTGGATGTTTGCCTTTCGTTATTGCGACTCAGATCTCCTGGTACGCAGGCTGCTTGCCGTGTTCGACCGCACTGCACGAGCCGGCTTCCATCACCATGTGGATCTCGGCGGCGGACATCCCGCGTTCGAGCATCGAACGCTTGAGACCGGCCGCAAGCTCCGCCTTGCGATGCGCGAGCCAGACGCCCATGACGATCCCCACCATCCCGCATAGCAAACCACCGACCACAGCAGTCAGTCCAATCAGCTCACCGGCTTCGAACTTCGACAGTAGCTCAAGCATGGGACATCACCTTCGTGTAGATTTTGGCGCGGCCGGGATGCGAACTGTTTCCAAGGCCCAAAGACGGACTTCATCGTTATTCGTTCGCCGGCTTCTTTTATTGGTTCCCGGACCACCACTCTGAATTCTACGGCTGGTCTTGTGTCCGAAATGGTCGTTGGTCTCGCCACGTTTCGCTCGCGTTTTCGCATGGACATTCCAGAGGTTGCCAGACCCACTTCTTTCGGCCGCCCGTGCGTGCGTGCGGGCAATCAGATGCGCGCCCGCACTCGGTCTGATTGCTCCATGGTTAAAGGAGCGTTGATGCAAGCCGTCCGGTTCGCCGGCCGCTCCACCGGCCAAGGCGATCACAATGCGTTGAATGCACAACTTTCGCCTGGCGAAAGGCGACTCTGTTCTGACCACGGCGCTGTGACTCGTATTCATCTGCCTTGCCAGCCTCTCTTGCGGACAAGATTCCCGGTGCGCGCAGGTCCAGCGTCCGGGCTACTACTGACCGATGGTGGCTGACCGGTTCTTTGCATCATGGCTTGGCGCCTTGGTCGCTGACTGGCTCGCTCAAGGGCCTCAAAGTCGGACTCCTTGCAGGGCATATCCATCCTGCCGATGGATCGGTTCAGGACGTGATAGACAAAGCCCCCAGGTGCGACTTTCGCTGTTCTTGGCATGACAACTTCTGCTGACATTACGGAAGACCTCCGTCACTAATCGCGTCCCGGTTTCCGTCCGGGGACAAGTATACGGAGCGCAGTTTTTTGTCTACACAATGCGCGTCCTTGCTCTTCCGGACGATTCACTGACACCGAGACGAGGCTCAATCACGGGTTTCTCTAAAGCGACGGATACACTGCCTGTTGGGCACGACAGCATTAACGGGTTTGCGCATCATAGAGTGTCCATCGCACGCGCTTGAGCGTTGCATTATGGCGAAGACGGAGGAGATCCAGCGGGTGCTGGACGGGGACCGACCGTGCCCGTAGGGAGCGGCGACAAGATGACGACCCCTCGCTTGGCCTGGTCGCGGAGGTGCTTTAGCCACACGTCATCCTGCAGGGATATGATCCGATCCAGGTGCCAGCGCACGGCGAAATACTGTTGCTCCCGCAGAGAATCCAGGGCCGAGCTCAAGTGCCATAGGTCCAAGACGTCAACCGAAGCCCCTCGCGTGATTGAAGCATCGGCCTTTCGTAACGCGTCCCACAACTGAGCGAATCGGCGAGCGTCGATGGGGGCGGCACCAAAGGTCGCATCGATCTCCATCATCGCGTGGCTGAGGGCATAATCCCTCATCACGTTGTCGGATCCCTCGGATGACGCGGTGAAGTCAAAGAGATTTACCTCGCCCCGCTCCGTCACGATGACGAGGCGTCCGTCCTTCAAGAATGAGGCGTGGATATTCTGGCGATCGTAGTAAGAAGACGGGACGACCGCCTGGCCTCCATCGACCTCCCAAACACTCGCCTGGCTGACGACCTCAGTAATCGAGCTTACGGACGCGAGCAAACGATCGTCCGGGCTGAATCCAACCCACGAAACGGGGCCGATGTGTCGCAGAGGCGGAGTGATCGGCTCGCCAGCTAGCGACCAGACGCGGGCCGTCCGGCCGCCGTCTCCGACCGCAATTCTTTTCCCATCGTGGCTGAACGCAAAGGTTCGGATGTCCCCACCAAGATGCGTAATCGTCCGCGGGTCCGATCCCCGTTCACTCCGGACCCAGAGACGCAGCTTGTCGTCCGCTCCGGCCATCAACAGGTAGCGTCCATCCGGACTGAAGCCGAATTCCGAGCCTCCGCCCGGGGCGATCAGAAGCTCAGACGCGGGCTGCCCATCCTCGACCGACCAAACCATGGCCTCTCCGCGATTGTTGGCACCCTCCCACGCGGCCGCGACATGACGCCCGTCGGGGCTGAAGACAACACGACGGGTTTCGCCGCCGGTCACGATCGAGTGCTCCCAGGCGGGTTCGCCCCCAGGGACGCGCCACAGGCGCACCTCGCCCTTGTCCTGTCCGCTCGAGCCCGCAGTTGCCAGTCGCACCCCATCGGGACTGAACGCTGCGCCCCAGAGGTTCGACTGAACTCGGACCTGCGGCGAGCACGGTTTTCCCGTGGAGGTGTCCCAGATCCGAAGCGACCCGGAGCCGAGATTGAAAGAAGTGGTCGCGAGGTACTGCCCGTTCTGGCTGAACCGGACGTCCGTCAGGACCTCGATATCGCCTTTTTTTGGCGCCGGGTGGCGCAGCGGCGGGATCAAGGGTTCCCCGCTGAATGCGTCCCAGATTCGAGCGACCATCGGCTCGCGGATCTCGCGGAACGCACCTGGGCCCTCGTTCTTTGCCAGGGATGACTCGGCCTCGTAATCCGGCCCGAGCGTGGCAATCCGCCCGCCCTGGCTGTCGAAGTCGACATCATCGATGGGCAGAGCCGGGAGTTGTAAAGGCGCCGCTGCTGTGTCGCCGGGCGCCTTGTAGGCCCGCACCGGCGGAACTTCCACCCTGAGCGATCCGCTCACCGGCCAGGACGAAGCCAGCTCCCAGAGTCTCACGACATGGTCGGCCGTCACGGTCAGCACTCGATGGCCATCCGGCAGCGAATCGACCGATGTCACGCTTGAGCGCAGGGGAAGGGGCAACGCGTAAGGCTGGGGTGGCGTCTTCTCGAATTGCCATGCGGAAACCACCCCGTCGTTCCCCCCAAGAAAGAGTCCCTGCCCGTCCGGGCTGAAGGCGGCCCAGTTGACAGCGTCGGTGTGGTCGATCTTGGCGACTTGCCCTGTCTTGATGTCCCAGACAAATACGCTGATTTCGGGTGGCCCGATCGCCGGAGCCGGCTCGATTCCGGGGCCATCTCCCGGCGGGTCGTACTCGGCCAGCAATACGTGTTCGCCATCCGGATTGAACGCGGCGTAGCGCAGGGTTGGCGCGTGGAGCAGGGGTTTGCCGAATGGCACCGCACTGATCAGGTCCCAGACCTGGGACCTGAGACCGCCTGGGCCCTCGTCGATCGCCTGCGGTGGCTGTTCCCCGAGGATCGCCGCGCGGTTACCGTCCGGGTTGAGCGCCACGTAGCGGGCGCCGCGGGACCCCGGCAGATCGCGGCCCGGGGCGCCCGGCGCATCGAGGTCCCAGACCCGCGATGCCTTGGAGTCCGCGACGCCGACAATCCGGCGCCCTTGCGGATCGAGAACGACATATCGCCACGGGCGACTCTCGGTCACCAGGGTCGTCGCCGAGTTGTCGGGTCTGATTTCCCATGCTCTGAACACACCCTCGTCGCTGACCCCGAGCACTCGCTGGCCGTCGGAAGTCAAGAAGACATTGAGGCCCAAGAGCTCATATCGGGAAAGGGCCGCATCGGGCCGGGCGACTGCGGGGGCGTCGTTCGCCATGTTTTCATCGGCGACGGCTTTACCAATTTGCAGCGGACTCCCGAGAAGCCGACCAGTTCCGATGTCCCAGACCCGTACGATGCCATCGGCTGCAATCGTCGCCGCGCGTTCGCCCTTCCGATCGAGCGCGACCCGGGCGACCGGCGATGGATGCACCAGCGGCGTTCCCAGCATGGCCCCGGTCACGGCGTCGAATACGCGGACCTCCCCACGCCCCTTGCGATCGGCCCGCAGGACGTCCAGGAGGCCCAGGGCGACGGCGACGCGCCGACCATCTCCTGAGGTCGGCGCGTGATTCACGGGGAATTGGAACGTCCATGCCTGAAGCAGCCGGGGTGCGGCCCGGCGCTGCGGCCAGCCGGACGTGATTCGGATTCCAATCCGGATCTTTCGGCCGGGCCTGGCGGATGGCCTCGACGATGAACGGCAGAGACTCCAAAAACTGGCCCTCGCCCCATCGCCGCGAGGCGTCACCCACCAGTAGCTGCCCGAGTCGCCGTCGCGCCTCGCCCAGCGCCGCTGTCTCGGCCCCGCGCGCAGCTTCTCGCGCTCCAATGCCTGTTTCGTCTCAACGTCCCGCTCGATGGCAAGCTTCGCCGATTCGCGCGCGGCATCCGTCTGAACGAGCGCCCAGACCGTCGAGATTAGTAATGTGACCGCGACGGCGGCGAGTCCAGCGGCGATCCGCGTCCAAAGCTTCTGCTCGCGTTTGCGCTGGGCGATGCTCGCCCGAATGTAGTTGCGCTGCAGTCTCGTGAGATTCTCGCCCAGCCTTGCGAGCCAGGCTTCGGCCTCCGCCAGTTCGACCCCGCGGAGTAGCTCCTCCGGGCTGGGGAGGATTCGATTCCCACGGCTTGCCACCCACCTGCGGATGCGCGGGTCGAGCATCTGGGACCAGCGGAGGAAAGCCCGTCGAGTCGGGTTCTCCACGGAGTTGTGCAACGCCTCGTGCAGCAGGCGCCATTCTCGGAACAGCGCGTCGTGGATGATTTCGACGCTGCTCTGGCCGTCACCGGGATCGCCAAGGGTCACGAGCAAGCGCGATTGGACGAGATGATCGACGACGGTCCGCACTTCGCTGCGGTCGCTCACCTCCCAGCATAGGTCACCCAGGAATCGGCGGCGCTTGTTGTCAGGGATCCCCTGGGCCTCGTCGCCGATCTGAACAAGGTCCAAAAGCAAGTCCTTGGCGAGGAGTTGCCGCTGAGGCGAGAGGGAGAAGTAGGCGCGGTCCGCCCAGACGCTTAGTGCCCCGGTCACGCGCCCGATCCGGTCGTAGGCCTCGAACGTCAGGCGGGATTCCGGCGGCTGCGCCGAGAGTTGCTGCAGCGCGACCTCGAGCAGCGGCAGTATCGTGCTCCGCGCGAGCTGGGAGTCACCCTCGACCCGCTCGACGATCTCGGCAACGATCGTCTTTACCAGGTTTTCCTCGAAATGCCATCCCACCGACTCGGCGGGCGCCCGGATGATCGATATCAGTTCGTCTGCGCCAAGCGTCCAGGAGACGTCGATCCGGCCCCGCTCGATAAGTTGGCCGAACTGAGGGATCTGGTCGTAGAGAAGCCACCGGAACTCGTCGCGGAAGCAAAACATGACCGTAAGCGCCACGTCGGCGCTCTGGGCCAGCGCGAGTCGCCGAGCAAAGTCGGCCAGGATCTGCGGCTTACACGATATGAGGAGCTGCTCGCCTTGGTCGATGACGAGGAGTAGCCTCTCCTTGTCGACGTTCCGCCCGAGCCACTCCTTTGCTGCGCTGACGAGATCCTCGCGCGCCGGCGAAGCCGGCTTTTTCGAGCTCGACCGCTGGATCGGTCCCTGGGTGCGCGACAATGACCCCCAAGCGAGGAGCTTCGGTCCGCAGGGTGGGGATCAGGCCGGCCCGTATCAATGAGGTTTTGCCGCAGCCCGACGGGCCGAGCAGGGCGACGAATCGGCTGCCCTGTTTGAGGCGATCGATCAGGCGACCGATTATCCGCTCGCGGCCCTTGAAGACGTCGGCATGGTTCTCGTCGAAAGGCTCTAGGCCGACGTACGGGCAGACGTCCGAGGGCTGCAGGTCCTCACATAGCCGGCTGTAGGTTTCGCTCGGCGTGATCAACACGGTCCCGCGCAATTGCCCGCGATCGTCCGGTCGGAACACCGCGTCGATGACGCCGATGACGCGATTGCGGGCATCGTCCCACGCCGGGGCGCCGCTATATCCGGTGGTGATCTGGCTCGACTGGACGACCAAGCGGGCGTGCCCGGCCTCGTCAACTCGGTCTAGCACCTCGCCGATGCCCGGTACACCGCGGACCTCCTCGATAGGCGGATAGCCGAATGTGTTGATGCGGTGCCCATACGTCGCGGCCGATGAGCCTAGGGGCAATCGCTCGGCCCCGTTCGGAAGGCCGCCTTCAACCCGAAGAATGGCCACGTCCTCCTCATCAGCCGCTCTCCAGGCGTCCGGGACGACGACCGCTATGCACGTCGCGCCCGTCGAGGCCAGAGCGACCGTGACGCGCTCGGGCCTCGGATCACCTCGACGCTGCGAGTCGCGAGTCTGGACGACATGAGAGCAAGTGAGAATCAATGCGTCGTTCGAACGATTCGCCGCGAAGAAACCAGTCCCACCGACGCCCCCCTGCTCATCATAGATCAACACAATTCCGGAACGACTCACCGGTTTCATGTGGGGGGGGTCTCCCGAGCAATTGGTGAGATCGACTCGCTTTTTTCGTGATTCCAGCTCAGTTTCAGGGTAATGTTTCCCTCGCCGCTAGTGCTCGCGATAATCGCGCCGAGTTCGGCGTTGAGCTTCAACCCGAACTCGATCTCGACCTTATCCGGCGAGTGCGACAAGTCGCTCATCTTGGAACTGATCGCCTCGGCGATCGGCCTGATTGTATCGATGGCCTTCTGGAACGAATGCGCGGCCATGATGACGGCCTTTTCCGAGGCTCCAGCTTTGTCAATGCCCGGGCGTTCGGTGACATCGACCTCAGCCGTGATCAGTCGCTCTTCCCCTTCCAACGTGAAATGCACGAGTCGCTTCATGCCCTGCTCCTGGTATGATATAAGTCCAATCAACAGAAGAGATCCCTGGCAGGCGTGCCACTCAGATTATTCCGGGACTTCCAAGATCGGAGTTGACGTCGTCACCTGCGTCATCGCCGGGCAGACCAACGGACATTGGACACCGATTGATTCTGCCAGTCAAAGAAAAAACGGTGCAAGCGGGGCGACCGCAGTGCCGTACGCCGGTTCGAACCCGCGACCAGGCCCATTTTCGCGGCCTCGTCCTCCCCGAACAGCCAGCTCGTGCAATCGCAGAAGCAGGTGGCTGCTCAGCGCAAGAGCGCCCAGCCTCGTTTCAGGTGCCGAATCCGCCACCTAATGGCTCGCGACCGGATACGCAGAAATGCGTAGCCGCTGGCTTTGCCCCTGCTGAACACTGAAAACTGACGATCATCCCTTCCCGAGCCGACTCCGCCAACCGACGGGAAAAAGGACAGGCACCGCGCGAGCGCATCCGGCCCGCCGCGCCTCGAATTCAGGCGCGACCGCCCGAACGCTGTTGCCGCCCGGCGATCCGCACCGTTTTGCGATGAATCGGTCGCGAGTGAGAAAGCGAGACGACAGACAGAGAAGGGGAAATTCAGCCACGGATGAAACACGGATTAAACACGGATAGGATGCAGTCTGGCCAAGAGTTGGTCCCCGTGAGTTACGGCGATGGGGTACAGAGGCCATGGCGCTGGAGCATGGAGTGATCACTGAACAAATCCCGATCGACGCTTCAGGTTGCATGATCAGTGCTGTGTCCCTATCTGTATCCGTGTTCAATCCGTGTATCATCCGTGGCTAAAAATGCAGTTTGAAACGGCGATTACCGATCGAGGCGGCGTGAAGAGAGGCATTTGAACCAATCTCAGGCATGCTCGCCCCGCCTCGAAGTCAGTTGCGACCGCCCCAACGCTGTTGACGCCCAGCGATCCGAACCATTTTGCTATGAAACGGTTGCGGCGGTCGACCTGGACCCGTTCACCCGGGCATTGCGGCGTCGCAGTGCGTGTGCTTTCTGTCCATAGTCCGATCCGCGACGTTAAGATAGATGGGACGCGGCTCGATCGTTCCGCCGCCCGGAGACGGCTCCCATTGTGGCTGATGGGTTGCCTGCGTGACGGCCTCCGGGTCAGAAGGCGCAAGCTCCCATGCCCAAGCGACGCATCTTCGTCAGTGCCACCACCCGCGCCTTGGAAAGCTATCGGCGGCTCGCCGCTGAGTCGCTGCGCAAACGCGACTACGAGGTCGATGACCAGGCCGTCTTCACGCTGACCTTCCTGGAAATCCACGAAAACCAAGCAGAGGATCGAGCGCTGTGACGCCGTCGTCTGCCTGATCGGCTTTGCGTACGGCGCCGAGCCGTCGAACCGCCCGCCCGATCAACCGCGGCGATCGTACACCCAGTGGGAGTACTTCCTTGCCCGCGACCTCAACAGGCCGACCTACCTCTTGCTGGCCGACAAGGCGACGCCGTTCGACCCCGATCCAGGCGAGCCGGAGAAGGACGAGCTCCGGCAGCTCCAGCACCGATACCGCGCCCTGGTGATCCGTGATCGGGACTGGGCATCGTTTGCGAGCAAGGGCAACCTCCGTGCCGAGCTGGCCGAGCTGCGCTTCCCCTGGGAGCCGCCGCGCCCGGAGCATAAGCCCTGCAACCTGCCGCTCGCCACGATCGGCACGCTCTTCAAGGGGCGCGAGGGATTCCTCGACGATCTCCGCAATCGGCTCGGCGTGGCGGATGGGCGAGCCGCAGCCGTCGTGAATCGGCTGGCGATGCACGGGCTCGGTGGCGTGGGCAAGACGCGGGCCGCTGTCGAGTATGCCTGGCGGCACACCGACGACTACACCGCGCTCTTGTTCGTCTCCGCGCCGTCGGCGGCCGAGCTGAGGGTCAACCTGGCGAACCTGGCCGGCGGGGAAAAAGGACTGGCACTGCGCGAGCGCATCCGGCCCGCCGCGCCGCCAATCTCAAGCATGCCCGTCCCGCCTCGAAATCAGGCGCGACCGCCCGAACGTCGTTGACGCCGAGCAATCCGAACCGTTTTATTATCAGTGGGTTCCGGCGGTAGACCTGGACCGGTTCACCCGGCCATGCCCGCGTCACAGTGCCTGTCCGTTCTGCCCGACCGGAGGTGTGAAGTGGTCGAACCTGTCCCACTGAGAAATGAACCACCGCCCACGATCTGCTCAACTCGGCCGGAACAGCCGGCCGATGCCGCCGCGATCCGGCGGATTCTCGAGGCAGCGTTCCCGACGGCCGCGGAAGCCCGGCTGGTTGAGCAGCTCCGGGCGGGCGGCCACGTCTGGGTCTCGTTGGTGGCTGAGGTGGATGGTCAGATCGTCGGTTACATCGCCTTCAGCCCGGTCAAGATTGAGGGCGGGGCCAGTGTGGCGAATGGTGTCGGGTTGGCCCCGGTTGCGGTATGCCCCGGCCATCAGCGTCAGGGCAAGGGCAGTCACCTGATCCGGGAGGGTCTGACGGCCTGCAAACGCCTCGGCTATGGCTTCGTCGTCGTGCTGGGTGAACCGACGTACTATCGGCGGTTTGGCTTCACCCCGGCGGATCACCGCGGACTCGGGAACGAGTATGGGGCGGGTGAGGCGTTCATGGTCCTCGAGCTTCGCAACGGCGGTATCCCAGCAGACGGCGGCGTGGTCCGGTATGGTCCCGCGTTCGACGAGTTCACAGCGTGACCTTCCCGCTAGAATCGATTCACGGAAGCCTTCCGGATCGGGTGCAGCGTGCGCGTTTCGATCGTTGCGCTGGCAGGGGGTTGGGAGCGAATCGGTGCCGCGATTCGTTTGGCGGTCAATCTGATCGCTGGATGGAACCCGCGTGATGAGCGTGTCGCCTCGGTCGCCGATTGGCTCGGGTTCCGTGGGCAGTGTTCAGGAAGAACGGTCTGCTCCAGGCCGAGATGTCTTACCGTTTCGCGCAACCACTTCTCATCGCCATGTGGTCGTCCTCTTTCGATGCTCGCCGCACTCGGTCTTATTCCTTCTTGGCCAAAGGAGCGCTAGCGCGAGCCATCCGGTTCGCCGGCCGTTCCACCGGCCAAGTCGATTACCGTGCTTTGATCGCATCCGTGCCGCGAGTTCTCGACCACAGGCTGCTCCACCGCTCGAGCATCGCGAACGTCGATTGTCGCCTTTCGCTCCGCGAAAGTGTGCCGTCTTTTTGCCGCCTTTCGCTCCGCGAAAGACCTCCCTCCCTATCAGCGGTACGCGATATTATTCTGATATCAGTGTTTGTCGCTCAACAATTCGTCACTCGGCTGGAAGGATTTACCGAGCATCGGCGTGGTTCTTGGTAGAGCAAACCCACAACTTTCGCGGAGCGAAAGGCGACTATGTTCTGACCACGCCGTTGTTGTTACCCGTATTTATGTGTGTTCGTGGCGTCCGCTGGAACAAATGCGCAACTTTCGCGGAGCGAAAGGCGACTTTGTTCTGACCACCACGCTGTGACTCGTCTTCATCTCCCTTACCAGCCTCCCCTGCGCACCACACTCCCGGAGCGTTCAAGTCCGGCATTCCGGCTCCTACCGACCGTTGGTGCCTGACGGACTGATTCCTTGCGTTATGGCTTTCTGCTCGTTTCCTCTCTCGTCTCTCCACTCGATTTTTCCGTGGAGATCGGTGCCTTCCGTGGTTGAAACGTCTTGACGATCTTTGATCAGTGCTCATCAGTGTGCATCTGTTGCTTCCTATCTCGGGGTTCGTCCGTCGTCACGCCCAAGCGAGGAGAACAGGGACGCGGGGAGGGTAACGGTGCCCCGATTCGTTTGGTCATGAATCTGACCGCTGGATGGAATCCGCACCAATCGCGTCCGAGTTTCCGTCCCCTGCTCAAGCGGGACCAGGAGGGGGCGGACCAGGTGGCGCCGGGTGAGCCGGCGGCGGCGGTGGGGGCGCCGGGTGAGCTGGCGGCGGTGGTGGGGGCGCCGGGTGAGCCGGGGGTGGGGGCGGCGGGCCAGGAGGAGGCGGTTGTGGGGGCGGCGGCGGTGTGTTGATGGTGGTCACCGTCGTGGTCGTGATGGTGACGTAGTAGGTGTTCGACTCGGTGTTCACGACGTACTGGGTGACGGTGTCATTGCTGCCGGGAACGGTGACGCTATTCGACTGGTCCTGCCCCGCGCCCCCGAAATCGAGTCGATTCGAGGTCTGGCTGCGCGTTGTGGCGCGCCTCCATGCCCGCTTGATGACGAGCCGCGGCGGCCGAAGTGACGGCCGCTGAATCCTCTGCCGGCTTCCGGGGTGACGGTCACCACCGCGGAATCGGAGTTGGAGTTGCCATCGCTGTCATTCGCCATCACGCTGATTGTGAACTCCTCGGTGCCCGAGGCGTGCCGCCCGGCGTGACGCTCCGGAAGCCGGACATTGAACCCATAGCTGCCATTGCTCGCGATCGTGGCCGTTCCGCTGCCGACCTGGCGGTCCTTCTGGTTGTCGAAGACCGTGTAGGCGATCGACCGGTTCAGCACAGCCGAGGTGTCGCTGTCGGCCACGGTGCCCGACACGGAAACGGCGATGGGCCGTCCCCTGGCTTCACCGACCATCTTGGGATTGACGCCCTCGGTGATCGTGATCGGAGACACCGTTGAGAGCAACGAGCGGCTCTCCAGGGGAGCAACCTCGATCGCGGCACGCCGGCTCCGCCGTCGGCCGGGTCTCAAGAGCGCGGAGGTTTTCGCCCTTCTTGTGAAGGTTTCGAGCATTTTTGCCTCCCGGTGCTGATTCAGGGTATGAATGGATGTGCGCAGGCGCCGGGTTACGATGAGCCCAGGTTGCGCACCCATCAAATCTGCCGCAAGTTCGGTGCCGTTTGGGCAAGGGAGGGAAACAGGCACGCGATGAGTTTGGCTATGAAGCGGTACGCGACATTATTCTGATATCAGTGTTTATCGCAGCGCCACGTTCGGCCGTTGCGTGGATCCGACGCAGTTGTGTCCTGTGCGTCTCGATTCGGGGATGCATGATGTCGGTCTCAGATTGGAACAGAAGCAAGCGAAGGTAACGAAGAATACGCCAAGATTTGCCGATTCTGCGGATTGCTCCGCCGCCTGTTCGCCGGGCGCTGCCGCCTGCGCCGGCATTGCCGGCCCGCAAAACCTGAACAATCACGCAAACGAGAACGGCGCAGCAAACTTTCCGGCCGATTTGCAAATTTCTTCGCACCAAAATTCCCCTTTTTGTAGATCGTATCTGGATGGAGGCTCAGCAGACCCGCGGGTCTGATCTAACTCGATCACATGTTCCTGTGTCGTCATCCCATGGCACCCCGATCCGAACCGCTCAATGCCAAGTGCTCGATGCCCACTGCCGCTCACCGCTAACCCGACACCTTCGAGGAGATTTCCCAATGCCCGCGTCACAAAAACAGATCGACGCAAATCGCGCCAATAGTCGACTCAGTCGTGGCCCAACGTCCGTTTTTGGTAAGTCCCGTTCACGTTGGAACGCTTTAAAACATGGTATGGCGTCGCGCCAGAACACGATCGATGGCGAAAATGCCAGCGAGCTGGAGCAAGAGCTCGACGCCTGGGTCGATGATCTCGAGCCCGAAGGGCCTACCGAGACCGCTTTGGTGCGAAACGCAGTGCTCGCCCAGTGGAAGGTCGCACGGGCCACGCGATATCAAAACTCGAGGATCTCCTCACAGATCGAGAACGCCCAGCAAGCAGAGCACAAAACGATCCGCGGCCTCTTTGACCGCCTGCTGCATAACCCCCAGCGGCCGACCGAGATCTATGGCGCCTCAGCCTATGACTCGCAGGAACCACGCATTTCCTGGTCCCCCAAGCCCGAACCGGGCGGCAACCCCGCCGATCTCGTCGAGGAGATCTGCGCCACCGCCTCGGGCTGCACATTGCTCAAGACCGAGTGGCAGGCCCTCCGCTCGAGACTCGAGCCCGGTAAGATGTGGGACAACCATGACATGTTCAAATGTATCCGAATGCTGGGCCGCCAGCCGATTCATGCCCTGGACGCGAGGGAGGTCTCGGTGGTCTTTGTCGCCTGCTCGGTGATCGACCAGGGGCGGCGTGATCCGTATGCTCCTCTCAAGTGCGAGCTGGACCACGACGAGTACAGGACCTTTGCCGAGCGCATGCGCGGCGCTGGACCGACCTGCCCCGCCCCGGCGATCCGGAGGGGGCCCGAGGCGCGCTCCTATCCATCGTCGATCGAGTCATCGGCGAGCTGGACAGTCAGCTTGCGGAGTTCGAACAGAATAAAGAGCGCAACGCCAGCCGCCGGATCGACGCGCTGTCGTTTGACGACAGCCCGGTGGGCGCGCGGGTCAGGGCCTACGAGCTCGGTTGCGCGCAGCCTGTTCCGGTCTTTGAGCGAGCTCGCAAGGCGTCGACGCGAGCGGGGCCGCGCCGCCTCCAGGCCGCCGGTCGCACCCGCCGAGGTCCCCGACCCGGCGGACACGGCAACCCAGGACCAGGGCCCTGGTCCGGCAACCGATGCCATGGATTCGATCGTTGGGCCAGATGGCTTGGTGACGGGCAAAATGCCGGTCTCCCCGATCAACGGAGATTCGACGGGCGAGGCGCCACACACCCAGGGCGACCCGCCGGTGGATTCCGCCGTTGCAACCGAATTCCAAGGTACAGTCGCCACGAGCGGCACGACCATACCGGCCGATTCCGAACGAAACCCATCGTGTGAGCCGCCGGCGGCCGAGGTGGAAACTCAAAATCCCGACAACGAACCCAATTTGGGGGACGGGCAATCCCCCGGGGTGATGAAAAGTGAGTCCTGCATCGGCTGCGCGTTACCCTCGATTGCGTCAGACCATTCTTTTCCCCCCCTTGCGAAGGGGGGGCCAGGGGGGGTGGTCGCGGCGCCGCCAGTCACAACGCCATCAAGCGCTCTTGGTTCTTCGTTGTCCGAGGCCCCGGCGCCACCCACCCTCACCCCCCCTTCGCAAGGGAGGGAAGGGGTTCGGACCGCAGAGAAGCAATACGAGCCGCCTGCGAGGGCGGCGGTGCAACCGCCACGACCACCTTCAGCCGAACCCGTGCCGGAACCTGCCTGGGAACCACCTGCGATCGTGCTCGACCCGATGGCGCAAAGCAGCTTCAAAACGGCGATTGTCGAGGCGCTTGCCCGCCGCGAAGCCGCGGCAAAGGCCCGCGATGCGCTCCCCCCGCGCGACCGCCACGGCCGCCGGCGGCGCCGCGATGCCAGAAACCAGCGCGGAGCCCGCAAGCCGCCCACCTGGGAGCTCGGGCTGCCTGGTCGCTCGCCGCTTCTGGCTCCGCTTGCATCCCACGAATTCTCCAACCTTGTTGACGAGGTCCATCAAGAATTGAAAGAGGACTTGATATGATGACCACTCTCGATGACAGCCTGGAACACAGCCTCGCCCTTGACTGTGCCTGCGGGCTCTCGGTGCGTGCATGGGCCCGACGGAACTGCGTCGAATTCCGTGTGGCGTACGCGCGGTCCATTGAAAACGGGTTCCGTGAGCTCGTCGACCTCTTGCGCCTGCGGATCGCGGACCGGATCGTCGGCAGAATGACCGTCGGCGTCCGCGTTGCGGTCAACCAGCTCATCAGGCTCTGCACAAAAGGGAAGAGTGACGCGATACGTCTCTCGGCCGGCCGCGCACTGCTCAGTTACTTCGTCGCCATATCCCGGCATATCCACGTGAAAGGGATGCTCAGGGGGCTGAAGGAAAAGATAGAGAAATGGGAGAAGACCGATCCCAGGAGCGCGTGGGTTCCGACTCCGCCATACGGTTTGTCGCCCGCCCCTTGACGAAACGTCACGCCCTCGAGGCGAAGATGATCCATCCGCCTGCGCGCCATTGATGAGCGAACCACGGCACCGGGAGCATTTCATAAGAGATGTCTTCGAGCGGCAGCACCTCCTCGATCCGGAACCCGGCTGTGCGGAGCTCGCGTTTGAACTCACCCCAGCGGTAGAGGTGCACGCGCATGCTGGCGATGCCTCGGTAGCTCATCTGGCGGTCGCCCAGCTCTGTCTGCCGCAACAGGGCTCGCCAGAACTGGCGCCTGAGCCACTGCCGTCCCTGGCTGTCGCGGAGGTTGAGCCACAGATTATGAACGTGGATCGCGATTCGACCGCTCGGCCGCAGGATTCGCCACGCTTCCTCGAGTGCGCGGTGTCTCGGCTCGCGGCCGCGGATCATGCCCAGTGTACTGAACATCGACAGGGCGTAGTCGAAGGTGTGGTCGGGGAAGCAGCCGAGCCGGCAGAGGTTGGCTTGAACGCGGTTCAGCTCGATGCCGGCGGCTTCCGCCTTGAGGCCAACCTTGTACAGCATCGAGCGCGACAGGTCGACGGCGGTGACCGGGAAGCCTCGCTGGGCGAACCGGATCGCATGCCGGCCGGCGCCGCAACCCAGGTCGACCAGCCGGCCGGGAGCCACGAATCGGGCGTCGAGAGCCTGCTCGTCGACCCGGAAGAGCGGATGATCGGCGAAGTACGCGTCCTCGTCGGCAGCCAGGCGAGGCGTGTGCGTATATTCCCAGAGCGGCGCGTCCACCCCCTCCGGCAACCGCCAGGCGGGGGGAATCTTCGGAACACCCATGCGGTCGATCACGTCACAGAATCATTTCTTTGAGGATGATTCATCCGACTCACGCTTGACCGTTTTCGATCGCTCCATCTTACATTAGAATGAAACCGACTTCGTCTCCTCCTCATCGATTCCCGGGGCCGTGGCTTTCCTGCGGTCGCTCCTGTCGGAACGGATTCAACCGAGCCATGGCATTCGACCTTTTCGGCGGGCGGCGACTTTTGCTGGCTGGGTCAAGGCTCGGCTGGCTGTGGATCGCCGCACTGGCCGCGGCTCTGGTCTTGCTTTTGGTCCTGTACCGCGAAGAGCGGCGCCTGCTCACACGGCGTGCCGGGTTGTTTCTGCTATGTCTGCGGTTGGCAGCCGCTGTCGTGCTGGGCGTGGCCCTGTTCGAGCCGATTGCGGCCCGGTCTTTTTCCGAGACGCTGCGCGGGCGGGTGCTCGTCGCGGTCGATGTCTCGGCAAGTATGGAAACGGCGGACCTCGGCCGTCCGGCCGACGAGCGCGCGAAGCTCACGAAGATGCTCGCTCTGGACCCCGGCGGGGCCGCCGTCGAACTTTCGCGCCGCGAGATCGCTCGCCGCCTGATCCACGACCCCGGTTCGCCGATCAAGCGGCTGGCGCGGGAGCACGAGGTCGAGGCGGTCGCGTTCGCCCGCGATACGCTTCTGACGAGCCTGCCGGCTCTCGACCAGTCGCTCGCGCAGCCGAGGGAGCCGGCAGACCCTGCCGCTCAAACGACCGACTGGCAACCCTGCCTGACCGAGGCACTCAAATCCAAAAGCAGTGACGCGCCCTTGACCGGCATCGTTCTCCTGAGCGACGGGCGCCAGAACGCCCCGGTCGATCCGCAGGCGTCGGTCGATCGGCTGGCGGCCCGCGGGATTCCCGTGTTTCCGGTGCAGATCGGCTCGACGGTGCCCCCGCGCGACGCCGCGGTCGCCACGCTCAAGGCGCCCGAGAGCGTCTACCGCGGCGACGTGGCCGGCATCGAGGCGACGATCAAGCTCGACGGCTACGATGGCCGCGAAGTCGCGGTGACGCTCGAGCGCGAGGGTGGTTCGCCCTTGCGCAAGACGGTCCGGGCTCCGTCGGCACCGGGGGGGACTCGCCCCGTCGTCACCTTCCCCGTTCCGTTCAACCTGGTCGGGACCTTCGCGGTGAGCGTGGCGGTCGGCCCGCTCGAGGGCGACTCCCGCCCCGACAACGACCGGCGCACGGTCCTGGTCCAAGTGATCGACGACAAGGCAAGCGTCCTGGTTGTCGACGGAGACCCACGATGGGAGTTTCGCTACTTGCGCAATGCTCTGGCTCGCGATTCCCGCGTCGTGCTGCGGACCGTCGTCTTGGATCAGCCGCCCGCCAGCGGTGCGATCAAGAATACGTACGAGAAAGCGCTGCCGCCGCGGCCTGACGATTCGCAGAAGACTCCGGATCCGCTCGGCTCGTTTGATGCGATCGTGCTCGGCGACGTCGATCCTGCCGAACTCGGCGCCGGTGTCTGGTCGCGGCTGGACTCTTACGTTGCCGACCGCGGAGGAACCTTGGTTCTGATCCCGGGGCAGCGGCACTGGGCCGCCCTGGCAGACCAGGAGGCGTACCGCAAGCTCTCGCCGGTGACCGCGCCGCACCTGGCGGCGATCGACCCCGCTGCGATTGACCCCGCCCATCCGGCCTTGCCTCCTGGCATCGCGCTATTGCCGCTGTGGGGTCGGATCGAGGGGACTGCGTGGCCGATGCTTCAGCTTGACGCCGACCCGGATCAGAACCGATCGACCTGGGCTCGCTTGCCGAAACTCCCGTGGGCGGTCGCCGGCCGGGCGAAGCCCGGAGCGGTTGCGCTGGCGGCAGTGTCGGGCGACGACTCGGCGGCCGTGATCGCATCGAACAATTTTGGGCTAGGAAAGGTCCTCTGGATCGGAGCAAATACCTGGCGATGGCGATATCGGTCCGGCGACCTGGTTCATCACCGGTTCTGGGGCCAGGTCGTGCGCTGGGCGGCCTCCAGCCGGTTAGCCGCAGGAAATGCCTTTGTGCGATTCGGTCCGCTGAAGCCGCGCGTTGCGCTTGGCGATGGTGTGCGCCTTCAGGCGCGAATCAGCGAGACGATCCCCGGGGTGGTTCCTGGAGTGCTGGTCGCCGCACGCGTGTATCGAGCTGACCCGAAGTCGAACAGTGCGACGAGCGAGGCCGTCGCGGTTGTTCCGCTGCAACCGGTGGCCGGTCAGCCCCGCACGTTCGCCGGCGACACTCCATCACTGGCGATCGGTTCCTACCTGATCCGGCTCGACATCCCCGAGCTCGCCGGGCCGCTGGGCCTGGACCCGGCACAAGTCTCGAAGGTGCCGGAGGCGAGGCTCGAAGTCGTCGAGCGGGCGACCTCGGAGCGCGTCGAGCTCGCGGCCGCGAGAGAGCCGCTCGAACAGCTCGCCAGTGCCACTGGCGGGCGCGTCTTCGCCGATTTTGAGGCGGGTGAGCTGCCCCCCCTGCTCCGGGCACGGAACAAGTCAATCGTGCGAACCGTCGAGACCCCGCTCTGGAATCAACCGGCCGTCTTGTTGATTTTCGTTGGGATTCTTACCGTCGAATGGGTGGCCCGGAAACGATTCGGGCTTCCTTGAGGAAAAGATGAAGTGAGACGCTCGATGCGCCATGGTGTGGGCCGGCTTCTTTACCCCTCGCCCCTTCGGGGAGAGGGTGGCCGAAGGCCGGGTGAGGGGGCGCGGATGCCGATGATTCACGAAGACTCCTCGCCCCAACCCTCTCCGCGCAGGGGCGAGGGCGACGAGTGGTTTTCGCAGCATTGATGGGCAGGAAGTCATAGCGAGGAACTCTGGCCATGAGCCATGCAGCGATTTCAGGGCGTTCCCGGGCAGATTCGTTGCCCCGGCCGATCGGCCGGGCCTTGCGCCGGCTCGGTCGCCGGCTCCGGGCGGAGCTGACGGTCTCCGGGCTGGGACGGACGGCCCTGGTCACGGCCGCCCTGGCGGCGCTGGGAATGGCGGCCGACTTTCTTTGGGTGTTGCCCCAGGCCGCGCGGTGGGCATTCTGGGTGGCGTGGGTCGCAACCAGTGTTGTGGCATTCGTCGCCACGGTCCTTCGTCCGGTCGTGCGGCGGTCTCGAACATTCGACCTGGCCGCAGTGGCCGAGAGCAGTCACCCGGAGATCGGCGAGCCGTTGACCAGTGCCGTGGCGCTCCTGGCCCAAGGCTCGCCTGCGCATGGTTCGCCTGCCTTGATCGCGGCCCTGGCCACGCAGGCGGCCGAGCAGGCGGGAAAGATCGTGCCCTCCCGTGCGATCCCCTTCCGCCAAGCCTGCACCCGGCTGGCCTGTGGCTTCCTGGCCGTGGGTCTACTGGCTGCCCCCTTCACCATCTGGCCGCGGTCATACGGGACGCTCGCCCGACGTTTTCTGATGCCCTGGCTCGATGTCGATCGGGTCGGGCTCGACGTTTTGACCGTCAAGCCAGGCGACCAGGTCCTGCCCGTCGGCGCCGACCTGCCGATCACCGCCTCGTTGCGATCGCGCTTCGGGATCAACCCATCGTCGGGGGAAGCCTGGCTGGAATGGTCGTACGACGGCGAGCCGACGAGCCACTCGCTTTCGATGCCGCGCCTCGCGAGCGCCACGCCTGGTCAGGGTCTCCGTTCGCCAACTGCCGCGCGCGATTTTGCCGTGACCCTCCCGAAGCTTGCCGGGTCGATCTCCTACCAGGTCAAGAGCGGCGGGACGTCGAGCCGGCGGTATCAGGTCACCGTGGTTGAGCCGCCCTCGGTGACAGCCACCCTGGCCCGGGTCGAGCCGCCGGCTTACACGAAGCTTCCCATCGAGATTGCCGGCGACCCGGCCCGCATCGTCGCGTTCGAGGGCAGCCGGGTGACGCTCGATCTGACGACGAGCCGGCCGGTACGGTCGATGGCGGTCAACTGGCCCACGCGGCCCGGCCAGCCGGCCGCGGACGGCCGGTTCGCCGCTCGGCTGGCCGGCGACGGACTCCACGGATCGGTCACGCTCGCCGCCGAGATATCGGGGCCCTACACGGTCGCCCTGCGCGATCGGTACGGGATCGCCAGCCGGATCGAGAGCCCGCGCCACGTTCTTGTCACGCCCGATGCCCCGCCGGAAGTCGCGGTCGCCGGCAACGAAGGTCAACAGGAAGCGAGCCCGGACGACGTGCTGAGCGTGGGAGTGGCCGCGCGCGACGACATCGCGGTGGCGTCCGTCGAGCTTCATTACGCGGTCGAGCGCGGGGGCTCGGCGGCGGCCGAGCCCGGCCAGGTCGCGGCGGCCTTGAAGGGGATCGGCTCGCGGCTGGCCCGCGGTGAATCCGCCCTGCCCCTCGATCGTCTCGGTGTCCAGGCGGGCGATGCCCTGACCTACCGGATCCGGGTCGCAGACAACCGGCCGGCCCCTCGCGGGCCGAATGTCGTCTGGTCGCCGCTCGAGAGGCTATCGATCGTGGCCGCTGCGCTTCCTCTTCAAACCGCGCAGAGCCGTGCCAGGCGGTCGGGGCTGCGAGCCAGGTTGAGCACCGTAAAAAGGGCCACAGAGGCCGAGCAGCACGAGACCGCGAAGCTTCGCGCGGCCGCCGATCAGGTGCGGATGGGCAATGACGATTGGGACGAGGAAGAGCGGCAAGCACTCGAACACCGCGAGGCAGCCGTTCGAGAACTGGAAACCCATCTTGAGTCGCTCGGTCGCGACCTGGACGGTAATCCCCGGCTGCGGCCGCTGGCAACGGCGGCGCGGCAGATCGCCCTTGTCGAAGCGGAAGCCGCCCGGGCATCGCTCGAGAAGGCCCGGCGCGACGGCGACGCCGCAGGGCGCGTGGCGCACTGCAGCAGGCCGGCGTGCGGCTCGCCGCCGTCAACGAGCGGCTGGGAAACCTCGACCGCGCTTTCGACGGGCTCGACGTCGAAGAGTCGGAAATCTCGCGGCTTCGCGACCTCGCCCGACGCCAGCAAACGATTGCACAAACCCCGCTGGCCGGCGGCGACCGCTCTTTGCTCGACATGGCCCAGGCCGGCCAGAATTCGCTGCGCAACGACCTGGATGCTCTGCTCAAGAAATCGCCCGATCTCCCGCGCCAGCGCCCTCGAACAGCAGACCCGCCAGGCCCAGCATCTAGCCGGTGCGGCGCGTGCGCTGGCCCAGCGCGAGCGCGACCTGAGCCGCTCGGCCGACCCAGCCGCAAGGGATCGTGTGCTCGTGGGTCTCGCCCGGGCCCAGCAGGTGCTCGAAGAAGACGCCCGGCGGCTGGCCATCGAAATCGACCAGCCACTGGCCGAGAACGGCCGCGGCCGGCTGAATGCCGAGGCGATCCATCAGGCCATCGAGCCGATCGAGCGCGGTGAATTCGAGCAAGCCCGCGATCGGCTCGACGCGGCGGAAGGCGAGTTGCGCCGGCTGGTGCGCGACGTCGAAGATGTGCCGGCCGACCCGAAGGCACTGGCCAGACGCCTGACCGCCCGCCAGGACACTCTCAACCGAGACATCGAAGACGTGGTTCGCTCGGTGCAGGGTAAGGACGTGACCGCCGAGGAAAAGACCCGGTTCGCGGCCAGGATGAACTCGCTCGCCAAGCGCCAGGACGAGATCGCGCGGCTGACCCGGACGATCGTGCCCCCCGTTGGCAAGGAGGGCAAGAGTCGATTCCCGCACGACGCGGCTCGCGATGCGGTTGAGAAAACGACGCGCGCTCTCCAGAGCCTGGCTTCCCGGCAGGTCAAGGAAATCGACGGCAAGAAGAACGACGCCAGGCAGGCCCTCCAGCGCCTGGAGAGCGAGCTCTACGATCCGTGGCGGCGTCAGGAGCCCACCCGGCAAAAGTTCGACGAAGCGCGGCGAATCTCCGACGAGATCGCCGAAGCTATCGGCCGCCACTTGCGTGAAACCGCACCGCGGCCCGATCACCCGTCGACGTCGTCGCAGAGGGACCAAGAGCTGGCGCAGCGGCTGCGCGACACGGCTGACAAACAAGCCAGAGCCATCGCCGCTCTCGAGGCGATGGAGCCCGAGCCGCGCGATTTGCCGCAGCGTGACCGGGCTTTGGTCCACGCCCGGGCACTCTTGGGCGTCCTTCGAGACCTTCGCGACGAGGCCAAGCGCGAGAGGGCGCGGAACGTCCTGGCCGTCGTCGGAGCCGAGGCGCACCTCGCGATTGACCGCCTCCACCAAAAGCTGAACGGACGAGTGCCCGCTGACGACGCCGCACTTGAGCTGGCCGACGACCAGGAAGCGATCCACGATGAGGTCCAGAAGGCGAGCCCGACCGATCTGGCCCGGTCTCGGAGCCGGCTGGCGGCCGGCCAGCGAGCGCTGGCCGGCGCCCTGCGAGCACTGAACGTCCCTGACGCAGCGCTCGCGCAGGCCGAGGCCGTTCGTCTGACCGATCGTGCCGCGGAAGTGCTGGATTCCCAGGGCGCAAAGGCGGATCCGCGAGCGGCTCTAGCCGAGGCAAGAGATGGCGTGCGAGCGCTCGCTCGACAGCTTGCCGGCGTTCAACCGCTCCAGGCGCGCGCCGCCCTGCTCGCCCGCGCCGAGCGCAGCTTGAACACGCCCGAGCTTCAGTCTGACCCGGCCGAAGCCGTGAGAGTCCAGCGCGCCATCGCGCAGGACCTGGCCCGGCTGCCGCTCAGCAAGAAAGCGGCCGCGGAACAGCAGGTCGGCCGGGCGGTCGAGCTTGCCGAGCACGCGGTGCTCTTTGACGACAGCCACCCTTCGACGTCGAGACCGACTCCGGCCGCCCTGGCATCCGCCCGTGCCTCCGCCGCCAAGGCCATCGAGGACCTTGCCGCGATGGCGCCGCGAGCCGAGCAGCCGGCTGCTCGCGCTCATTCTGCCCCACCCGCCGCTCGCGACCCAGGCCTGCGCTCGGCGCGGACCACCTCGCGGCCGCCCGGGACCTGGCCATGCGGGAGCGGCGAATCCGCCAGGAGCTGAACGCAATCCTGGGCGAGCGCGCCACCCGAGAGCGTGTGATCCGTCGCGAGTCGATCGCGCTGGGCCGCGAGCTGTCCGAGATCCGCGAGAGCCTGCGCCCCTTGAGCGACCGGGCGCAGTACCCGGCTCACGAGGCCGCCCAGCATCTGGGCGTTCACGCGCCCCAGGCGATGGACCAGAGCGTCGCCCAACTGGCCGCGGGCCAGGCCCGCTCGGCCCAGGAGGCAGAGCGGCACGCGGCCGAGCTGATCGAGCGGGGCGCGCAGCATGCGGAAGACCTCGCCGCCGCGCTTCGTTCGGAGCGGCTCGAAGCCCAGACAACGGCGGAGCCGCCGGCCCAGGTTGAAGCCGGCGCGCCTTTGGAAAACCCGATCGCTGTGGCGCGCGAGGCGATGGGCCGCGCCGCTCGCGAGCTGGGCCAGGCGCGCGATCCGGCCGAGTCTTCCCACGCTGTCCCGCAGGCCAGGCAGGCGATGGACGAGGCCGCCCGCGAGCTTTCCGCCGCCGCGAGAGCCGTTTCCCAAACCCTGGGCGCCGCGGCCGAAGCCCGCTTCGCCGACGCCGACGACGCATCGGCTGACACCGAAGCCGACGGCGATGAGCTGGCGAGTTCAACCAGGACCAGGCCCGATGGCTTGAGCCGCGATCCCCAGAGCCGGCCCGGTGGCAAAGCCCGCCCCGACCTGACCGAGATCAAGGAATTGATGCGCAAGAAGACCGGCCGCGCATGGGGCGAGCTGCCCGGCCACCTGCGCACCGAGATCCTCCAGACCGCGCAGGGCCGCTACCGCGACGATTACGCACGATTGATCCAGCTCTATTTTCGCGAGATCACGGCGGGCGCCCTCGACGATCAAAAGCCCAGGTGAACGACACCGCCGCCGGGAATTGCTACCTCGATGATCACCAAACTTCCACAATCCGAGCCTTCGAAGGTGATCGTGTTGCTCGTGGCGATCGCGGTCGCCGCCCAACCGCTCTCGCTCAGGGCTGACCAAGGCCCCGGCGGCACGAAAACGCCAAGCACGGCGGCGCCGGCTGACATCGCCGTCCACCGCGCGCTTGAGCATCTCAAAGGCGCACAGCAGCCGGACGGCTCCTGGGTGTCGGGAGGGTTCGGTCCGGCGACGTCGATCACGTCGCTGGCGGTCATGGCGTTCCTCGCGGCCGGCCACGTTCCGGGTGAGTCCGGACCCTATCGTCAGGCGATCGAGAACGGAATCCGCTACGTGCTCGCCCACCAGCAGGCGAATGGCCTGATCGTCTCGCAGTCGAGCCACGGGCCCATGTACTGCCACGGCATCAGCACCTTGATGCTCGCCGAAGCCGCCGGCATGGCCCCCGACCGGGAGCTGGCCCGGTCGATCCGTGGTGCTCTGGTGCGCGCCGTCAAGCTGATCCTGTCGGCTCAGGAGCGGCCCAAGAACCGCGACCATGCGGGTGGCTGGCGGTACCAGCCCAACAGCGACGACAGCGACCTGAGTGTCACCGGGTGGCAGCTCATGGCACTCCGCGCCGCCAAGGCCGCCGGATGCGAGGTTCCCTCCGCGAGCATCGACCGTGGGATCGACTACGTGAAGCGATGTGCCGTGAAACAAGGCGGTGGATTCGGCTACCAGCCGGGTGGTGGCGCCAATAATCCCCGCACCGGCACCGGCATCCTCGCGCTCGAGATCTGCGGCGACCATCTCACGCCGCAGGCCGTCGCCGGGGCCGAGTATTTGCTCAAGCATCCGCCGCAGTGGTCCAGCTCCTATTTCTTCTACGAGGTGTATTACTGCCCGATCGCCATGTTCCAGATGGGAGACCGGTACTTTCTGCCCTATAGCGCCAAGCTCGTGCCAATCTTGCTGGCGCATCAGCAGAAAGACGGGAGCTGGCTCTCTGACGACGGCAACGACCGCACCGGCGGCCGCAACTATTGCACCGCCATGGCCGTCCTGGCGCTCTCGGTGGAGTATCGCTATCTGCCGATCTACCAGCGATAATCCAGTGGCGAAGAGCTCGAACCGTGCGTAAAAGTCGAGAATCGCAATCGAACTGAGAAACTCCAGAATATCACCGAGTGTTTGACGAAGGACCTGAAGAATTCCGTCGATCGAGCGGCTTGAAGCCATGAGGTTCGTTCCATGATCCAGGTTCGCGACCTGCGGATCGATTACGACAATGTCTGCGCCGTCCGCGACCTGTCACTGGAGGTCGGGCCGGGGGAAGTGTGCGGCTTGATCGGCCCGAACGGGGCCGGCAAGACGACCACGATGCGGGCGCTCCTGGGACTGATCGAGCCGACTTACGGCGAGATCGAGATCTTGGGCGTCGACATGAGCGAGCGCCCCGAAGATGTGTATCGGCGCATGGGCTTCATGCCCGATTTTCCGCCGGTCTACGAAGACCTTTTGGTCTGGGCGTTCCTCGACATGTTCGCCGCCAGTTACGGCATTCCCCGCCAGCGGCGGCCGGCTGAGGTGGGCCGATTCCTGGAAATGGTCGGCCTGACCGAGAAGCGCAACACACTCGTGGTTGAACTCTCGCGGGGCATGCGCCAGCGGCTGATGCTGGCCAAGACGTTGATTCCGGACCCGCAAGTTCTGCTGCTCGACGAGCCGGCCAGCGGTGTCGACCCCCAGGGCCGCATCGACTTGAAGAACATCCTCCGCCGGCTTGCCGAGGAGCAGAAGGCCGTCTTGATCTCGTCGCATATCCTGTCCGAGATGGACGAGTTCTGCACGTCCGTCGCGATCATGGAACGCGGCAGCATGGTGGTCAGCGGCCGGATCGAGGATGTCCACCGGCGCGTCATGGGCGATTCCGCGCTTGCGGTCGAGGTGTTGGGTGACCCCAGCACGTTCCTGACGATTGTCCAGGCCGATCGCCGGGCGGGCCCGGTCGAGCGCAAAGGCACGGTCTACGATTTCCGGTTCCAGGGTAATACCGAGGCGGCCAGTGACCTCTTGACCGCGCTGGTGTCGGGCGGGGTGCGGGTCGCGTCGTTCGAAAGGCGCCGTGACAACCTGGAAGAGCTGTTCCTCAAAGTCGGATCGAGGGAGCTGTCGTGATGATCCGCGATCGCATTCGGGCCTGGCTCGAAAGCCCCATCTTTGTGAAGCATCTGCGGTCGCGCCTGCGAAAACAGGCGCTCTTGACGGGTTCGTGGTCGTGCAGGCCTTGTGCCTGTGCATCGTCTGGGCGGGCTACCAGCTCGGCTCCTTCGAGTCCGGTGGCACGTTCCGCCTGCTCTCCATGCTCCAGATCGTCATCCTGCTCGTGCTCGGCGCCTCGCAGGCTGGATCGGCCATTGGCGGATCGCGGGCATCCGGCATCCTGGACTTTCATCGGGTCTCGCCCCTTTCTCCCACCGAGCTGGTGCTCGGCTTCTTCTTCGGCGCCCCGATCCGTGAATATGTGCTGTTCGCCACAACGCTGCCGTATGCCGCGCTCTGCTTGGCCTTCGGCGCACCGACCCTGCACGAATCCGTCCAGTGGATGATCCTCATCGTCGTCACAGCGTGGGTATTCCACGGCATGGCAATCTTGTACGCCTTGAACGGCAAGCCGAAGACGAGCTCACGCGGAGTCGTCGGAGTTTTCATCTTCATCATGTTTATAGTTTCCAACTTTATCCTGAGCATGGGGCGGCTCGGCATGTCGTTCGACTTTGAAGCTGCGCTGGAGTTTCTTTGGAGCGGACCTTCCCTGGCTGGCCGTGGTGGTCCTGCACGAAGCGGCGCTTCTCCTCTTCACTTATCTGGCGTGTGTGCGAAGGATGACCTCCGAGCGAATTCACGTGCTGTCCAAGCCTCAAGCGACCGCCGCCATGGGGGCCCTGGCTTGCTTGTTGATGGGCGACGCCTGGAAACGGGAGGCCTTCCCGCAGTTCATGCTGACCATTCTCTACGTTCCTGTGGTCGTGGGCATCCTGCTGACCTTGACGGTGACTCCCACCCAGGCCGAGTTTGTGAAAGGGCTCTGGCGCGCCCGCAAGGAGGGACAGCGCCGCCTGTCAATCTGGGATGATCTGTCGCTGAACCGCGTCTTCCTCGCAATCATCTGCGCCACCGTGCTGGCCATCGGAACCTTTGCATGGAACGTCGTCTCCGAGGTTTCTGTCCCATTTTATCGTGCAGAAATGCCGGGCTATCCGATGGCGATCGCGACCGGCGTGCTGGTCGTCGCCTACTTCGGCCTGGCGCTTCAGTACTTCAATTTGCGGTTTGCAGCCCGTGGCAAGATGTACTTCGCGCTTTTCCTGTTCATGGCCTGGGTTCTTCCCCTGGTCGGCGGGACGATCGTGGCGATGGCGTCCATGTACCAGAGAAGCGAAGCGCCCGGGCAGATCGTTTTCAGCTTGAGCCCGGTCGCGGGAATCGGCACGAGCGCCATGGGCAGCACGGAGCCGACGTTGCTCAAGGCGATGCAGGCCGCCGCGATTTTTCCGCCGCTTGCTTTCACGTTCGTGTTCAACAGCCTGCTGATCTCTGCTCACCGGCGGGTCCTCAAGCAGTTTGCGGCTGCCACTCTGAAAGCCGCGGAACCCGGCGGCCCGGAAGCACGTCTTCCCGAGGTTCTGGTCCCGGCCTGATCGTGAGCCTGGATCGCGACAGAAGCGAGGCCCTCCATGTACCCAGTCCTGCGGCCGCTCCTCTTCCCGGTCCTGGCGAATCTCGTCCTGACCACGCCCGCGTGGCCCGCGCCGAGCAGCCAGAACGAGCCGTCCCAGACGACAAGCCAGCCGCAACCGCTCACCGGCGGCTGTACGTGGCCGTACCCGGGATCCGCGATTACCTCGAGTACGGCGGTCACGGTCTGCTCGTCTACGATGTCGACCACGAGCACCGATTCCTCGAGCGAATCCCGACCAAGGGGCTGGACCAGAACGGCAAGCCGCTAAACGTCAAGGGCATCTGCGCCTCGGCCCGGACCAGGAAGCTTTACATCAGCACAACCAAGCAGTTAATGTGTATTGATCTGGTGACGGAGAAGCTGCTCTGGGAAAAGACCTACGAATTGGGCTGCGACCGCATGGCCATCACGCCCGATGGGGGCCGGATCTTTCTGCCGTCGTTCGAGGGCCCGGTGTGGTATGCCGTGCGTGCCGACAACGGCGCAGAGATCGGGCGGATCACGCCCGACTCGGGCTCGCACAATACCGTCGTCGGCTCCGACGGCAAGGAAGCCTATCTGGCTGGCCTCAAGTCGCCGTATTTGAGTGTCGCCGACACCCGCAGTCTGGAAGTGGTTCGCAAGGTCGGCCCGTTCAGCGCGAGCATCCGGCCGTTCACCGTCAACGGACGCCAGACACTTTGCTTCGTGAACGTCAATCAGCTCCTGGGATTCGAGATCGGAGACTTGACTACGGGGAAAAAGCAATACCGGGTCGAGGTCGAGGGTTACGGCACCGGCCCGACCAAGCGGCATGGCTGCCCCAGTCACGGGATTGCGCTCTCACCGGACGAGAAAGAACTGTGGCTGACCGATGCATTCAACAGCCGGATCCACATCTTCGACGCGACCAGGATGCCTCCCAAACAGGTTGCCTCGGTGAAGCTGCGCGATCAGCCGGGCTGGATCACCTTCGGCATCGACGGCCGCTTTGCGTATCCATCGACAGGTGAGGTGATCGATGCGCACTCGCGAAAAATTGTGAGTATTCTCAAAGATGAGAATGGACGCGAGATTCAGAGTGAAAAGATGGTCGAGGTCGATTTCTCCGGGGAGAATCCCAGCCGGGCGGGCGACCAGTTCGGTCTGGGCCAGGTAACGAGCCGTGCAGACGGCTCGGGCGGCGCACGCCGTCGAGCTTCAACCGGCCGGCCGCTTGATCGCGCGGGCGAGCGTCTCGTCGAGGGCCTTGCCGCGCAGGTCGAGACGCACAATGTTTCCGGCAGGATCGACGAGATAGCCAGCGGGGATCGTGATCACTCCGAACAGGTCGACCAGGTCGGCCGAGCTGGTGGCGTTATGCAACTGGGGCCAGGGGAGGTTGCGAACCTTGACAAAATCGGTGACGGCCGACTTGTTCTCGTCGAGGCTGATGCTGACGATTTCCAGGCCAAGATCGTGGTAGGCGCGGTAAGCCGCCGTGAGCCGCGGCAGCTCGGCGATACACGGCGAGCACCAGGTTGCCCAGAAGTCGATCAGCACGTACTTGCCGCGATAGTCAGCCAGGCGAATCGCGTTTCCCTTGATGTCTTGGGCGGCGAACGCGGGCGCCGGGCGCCCGATCCTGTCCAGCCGCCGGATCTCGGCAGAGATCTTCTGCTTGAGGTTGGGGCTGTCGCTGAACCGGGCCAGGAGCGTGGTGTACACTTCGCGCGCCGCGGCAAACTCGCCCGCAGTGACGGCCGCGGTCGCCAGGTTTTCGGAGAAGCTCACCGCGAACTCTTCCTGGTCGTTCCCGGAGAGTCCCTGCATCAGCTCCCGGAACCGCTTGAGCGCCACGTCGAATTGCCCGGCCTGGGCACGCGCCATCGTCATGATGATCTGGGCCAGCGCCTTCACCGGACCATCGGGATCAGACTTCAGGTACTGCTGGCCGAGCTCTTCGGTCTCGCGGAACCAGTCGTGTTCGATGGCCTTGTTGAAGAGGGCAGCGTACGCCTGGTCGCGGTCGTCGGCCTTGGGGTTTTTCTGGAGGTACTCCGCCAGCTCGCGCACGAAGGCCCGGTCGTGCCTGGCCTGGATCTCGGCGACCCCCGCTGGAGGTTGGGCCCAGAGAGCACAGGGCGCGAGCCCGAATCCCGAAAACAGAACGGCCAGCAGCCAAGTCTTCCGTCTCATGGGGTTGACCCTCGAAATCGAACATCATGAGCAAGCGAGCTTTGGACAAACGGCCCGGAGGGCAGCTTCCGAGCGGTGTGGTGCAGGATCCGCGCGCCCGGGCGGCGGAAGTCTGGAGCACCGGCTCGGGGAAAAAGGACGGCACCGCCGGCTGCGTCGGCTGGCTTTCCCGACAGGCCAGCAGCTCATTCACCAGGCGGCTCCACTCTTGACAGCACAGTTTCTGCTCGTGGTGCGCGATGAAGGCCGACCGCGCTTTCTCTCCCATCCGCCGGCGCAGGCTGGGGTCCGAGGCGAGAAGCGCGAGTGCCGCGACCAGACCGTCGGCGTCGCCGGCAGCCACGGTGATGCCGCAGCCGGCGCTCTTGATGGTATCGGCCGTCTCGCAGTGTTCAGGTCCGACGAACACCGCAGGCCGGCCCGCGGCCATCGCACCGTAGAGCTTGCCGGGAACGACGATTCCCGTCATCTCGGGCCGCATCGAGATCAGATGGACGTCGGCCAGCGAGAGCGACACGTTCAAGGAGCTGCGCGGCACCGAGTCGAGCAACCGGATGTTTTGCAGGCCGTTTTGCTCCAGGACGGCTTTGACTTCACTCTGACGCGGACCGCCGCCCACAAACAGGAACACGATGTCCGGCCGGTCGCTCAGGCGCCTCGCTGCCTCCAGGAATTCATCGAACGAATGGGCCAGCCCCATGTTCCCCGAATACATCGCTACGAACGCCTGGCCGATTCCCAGAGACTTGCGGAGCGGGTTCGCCCCGCGGGGAGTCGGGTAGATCTCGTCGCGCCGGCTCCAGACCGGGATCGTTGTGATTCGTTCGGGGCGCACGCCCTTGAGGGCGATCCGATCGGCCATGTACGGCCCGAGCACGACCACCTCGTCGGCTTGGTGGTAGACAACAGTGGAGAGCCGAGCCATGAGGCGGCCCAAGAGACTCGTGGGAGACATCCGCCTCAGTGCCAGGCTGGCGTCGGGATGAAGGTCCATGCTCCAGATGACGTGTCGCGATGCTCGGACCCGCTTGAGGAGCGTTCCCACGAGGCCGATCAAGGGTGGAGTCGTCAGCGTAATCACCACATCGACCCGCGGAAGCAAGACGGCCTTGATCAGCGCCCCGGCGTAAAAGCTCAGGTAATCGGTCATGCGGGACCAGGTGCCGCGCCGGCCCAGCGAGGTGGCCCAGATCCGATGAATGTGAACCCCATCATGAAATTCGCGGCCGGCGGCCGCGGCTCGCCGGTCTTGTAACTCCCGCGAGAGCACAAGACGTGGCACTCGTACCCACGGTCCGCCAACGATCCGGCCAGGTCGGCAAGGTGCTGGGCGGTCGAGGCTTCGTCGGGCCAGTAATACTGGTTGATGAAGAGTAGTCTTACCATTTCGCATCAGCCTGGGCCTTGTTGGCCCGGTACCAGGCAATCGTCCGGGCCAGCCCTTCCTCAAGCGAAGTCGGCGGCGCCCACCCATCGAGCACTTGCTTCATCCGCCCGACGTCGAGCACCTTCATCATGGCCCCATCCGGCTTGTCCGCGTTCCAGACGATCTTTCCCCGGTAGCCGGTCACGCGAGTTAACGTCTCGACCAGGTCGCGGATCGAGGTGCCGATACCAGTTCCGATATTGAGAGGCATGGCGACATCGTTGTATTTCTCGGCTGCCAGGACGATCGCGTCGGCGCAGTCTTCGACATAGATGAACTCGCGAACCGGCTTGCCGGTGCCCCAGACTTCGATCAGGGGGGACCTGGCAATCTCGGCCTCGACCCACTTCCGTACCAGAGCCGCCACCACGTGCGACCGCTCGGTGTTGTAAGAATCGCCCGGCCCGTAAAGATTGGTCAGGATCAAATGGATCGAGTCGAGCCCGTACTGCTTCTTGTACGCCTCCCCCTGCACGGCCAGCATCTTCTTGGTGAGGCCATAGTTGACGACGCTGGCGTGGCACGGCCCCCCCCAGAGATCCTGCTCTTTGAGATGGCCCTCGAGGTAGCCGGGGTAACTGCACGCCGTGCCAATATTGACGACCTTGGCGACCCGCGCCAGCCGCGCCGCTTCCATGAGGTTGGCGCCCATGACGAGGTTGGAGTAATAGAGCCTGGCCGGCTCGCTCACGTTGATGCCGATGCCGCCGTAGTAAGCGGCCGAATGAACGAGCAGGTCGCAGGGATGCTCGAGCAGGCAGCGCAGGCATGCGTCCAGCGAAATGAGGTTGTAGTCGCGCTGCCGGGGCACGTGGACCTGTGCCCCGAAGCTTTCGAGCCGCCGCACCACGTGGCGGCCCAGAAAGCCGGCGCCGCCTGTAACCGTGACCCGCTTGTCAGACCAGAAGCTTTTCATGATATTTCTCAAACGTTGGCGAACGGGTTTTGAAACTCGATGAGCCGGGCTGCTCGGACCAGTTCGGCGATCCCACGGTCGAGATCGACCGTGGTCTCGAAGCCCTTGGCGCGGATCTTCTCGTAGGAGACCTCGTAATTGCGTTGATCGGCGTCGTTGCCCACCTCGGCAAAATGCAGATAGTAATCGACGTGCTCGAGAATTTTCCGCGCGACGTCTTCCTTGGTGAAATTCATGGTCTCGTGACCGACGTTGTAGACATCGTTCTTCACCTCGTTCCAGCGCTCCAGTGCAAACATGAACGAGCGTGCCATATCGCGGACGTGGACGAAAGTCCGCTTGAAGCCCCCTTCGTAGACGATGAGGTTGCGGTTGTGAACGGCCTGATAAGTGAAATCGTTGGGCATGAGGTCGAGCCGCATGCGGTTACTGACGCCGAAGGCGGTGGCGAACCGGTAGGCCACGCTGTTGCCGGCATCGAGCACCATCTGTTCGGCCGCGGCCTTGGTCTCGCCGTAGAGGGTGATCGGTGCCCGGGGCGTCTCTTCGCTGCACACGTAATCGGGGATGGAGCCGTAAATGCTGCCGGTCGAGGCGAAGAGGAGTTTCTGATCGGGCTTGCGGTGGCGGATCAGGTTCGCCGTGCCATCGACGTTTACGGCCTGAGCAAGCTGCGGCTCCTTCTTGCACGCCGGGTAGCCAACGATCGCCGCCAGATGAATGATCGCCTCGATGCCGTCGAGCGCCGAGCGCACCGCACTCGCGTCGCAAACGTCGCCCTTCTTGAGCTCAAAAAAGCGATTGGAGCAACATGGCAAGAGCCCATGCCCACCGAATTTGAGCGTGTCGAGGACCCGCACGCGATGTCCCTGGTCGAGCAGCATCGGGACGATAGTCGAGCCGACGTAACCGGCTCCGCCGGTAACGAGAATCCGCATTGCTGGCTCCATCCGTGGTGGCTCGAGTCGCGCCTGGAACGTCGAGGAGTATTGAAGGGGTCCTTGCGGCAAGGCGAGACGGGCAATTCGTCAACACGCCAGGCCCTCGTCCTTGCGGCCTTTTTCCTTAGTGTTGCTCAGGGCGTCGGACGATCGGTCATCCATCGTTCTCGACGGAGTTGTTCTGCTCGCTCCGCGGGTCGTCCGTTCGCGGCGACAATATCCCCGAATACGGCCGGCTGTCAACATCGGTTTTGCGGCCTGCGGCCCCGGGCCAGCACGAAATTCGAAACCACAAGAGCCCACGCGCCAGCGGGCGAACCCCCAGGGCACCCCCATTGGGCAGGGCCAGCGAACCACGCTGGTGCATCTGCGCCGAGTGCAACTAAATGCGGCAGAATACGCGAGTCAGGCACTTGCGATGGCTCTCTGCATTGCGAAATGCCTCTCTCTCTGGTTGGCCGCCAGCCGGTCGAAAATCACGACTCGCTGACCAGCAAGGAATGCGTGGGTCGAAACACGCAGTGAAGCGCCAACAAGATCCAGGCGGCCAGTCCGGCGATCGATAGCAAAAGCCCTATGTGGAACGATCGTGGCGCAAAGGAGTACACGAGGCGATGAGGACCGGCGGCGGCGAGTGCTCCGCGCATCCGGCCGTCGACGCGATGAATCGGTGCTGGCTTATCGTCGATCGTGAGCTGCCAGACCGGGTAATCCGTGTCTGCGAAGACGACTAGCCCGGCCGAGTCGAGCGTGACATCGAGGATAGCCCGTTGGGGACTCGGATAGCTGACCTTCACCGTTTCGCGCTGGCTCGGGCGCCGGCCCGAGAGCATCGGTCTGATCTCGGCGAGTTCGGTGCTGGTCACCCAGGCAACATCCCGTGGGTCGAAGACTGCCAGCCCCGGATCGTACCAGAAGACGTCTCCGGCGTACAGGATCTCTTGCATGCCGCTCACTCGAGATTGGGGCGAAAGCCGATCGAAGGGCTTGAGAGCTCGCCCATCGTGGACGACCCATGCGCGAGGAAACTCTTGATCGTTGCGCAGCACCCGGAAGTCGTGGTACTCGATCCACTTCGTCGACTCTGTGTCTGCGTCTGGTCCGGTGAAGCGGTCTTTCTCGGGATAGATCGGCTCGCTCTGAAACACGAAAGCGGCTGAGCCGCGGTAGGGGTCAGCCCAGCCGTTGGTGAAGTAAGGCACCACGGAATAACGGGTGTTCCAGATATCGTAGGCCCGGCGGGGGTAATACACAACTTGTTGGCCCACCTCGATCCCGAGTGTCTTCGCGATCCCCGGGGTCGGTGACTGTGCGACCGAAGGCAATGAAATACCATTCGTAATCATAAAGCTCGGCTGCGCCGATCGTGTGCGTATATTCGATTCCGTAGTTGATGCCGTATGTGGGCCGGATCGTATCGTGCTCCCAGGCCACGAATTCACCCTCGCGATCTGCCGACCTTGTCTGTTGCCACACGCGCGGGTTCCACGCGGGCATACGATGCACCCGGAATGGGCCGGGATTGCTCGCTCTGCGCTCCTGTTCCGCGTTCTAGATGATCTTCAGAAGCGTGGGCTCGCGTTCAAAAAGGGATTGTTCCACCGTCATCACGTAGCGCGCATTGGCTGCCGCCAGGTCGAGCGTCATCACGATCACAGCGGCTGCGCCGGCCATGCTGGGGCGAGCGGGAGCCCGAACGATCAGCACCAGACCCAGGCCCAGGACGATCGAGCAATGAACCAGGCTGCGAACGATCGCCCTATAGGCTCTGGAGGCGTCCATGGGCCCGAAAACGGTCGCGCCGGTGGACGATTCGAATGCTGCAAGTATCGGGCGTCGCTCGATCGCGACAGCAACAAGGATGCACAGGCTGACGACCATCAGCAAAACGACCGCGAGCGCTACGCGCCTCGCGCGTCCGGCACACAGCCGATCCCACCCCACCCCGGTGAGAGCGGCCAGAGCGAGCGATGTGAAGGTGAAGAGTTTTGCCGGGTACCGAAACTGCCGGAAGCCCGGCAGAAACGTTGCCAACCACCAGTAGATGCTGCCATCGCCATCCCTCAGGCAGCCGTCTCGCCGAATCGGCAACGCGTCGGCTCCATCGACGGGCCCGAGGCTGGCGATCAGGCGCTCGAGCTCGGGCGAATGTGTTGGTTCAGCCTGAACTGGAAGACCCGCCGGTTCGAGTTAGCGAGTAAAGAAAAGGATCCTCGGCGAACTCAAGTGATTGTACAGGTCGTTGACACGAGGTCTACGGGTTCCTCCTCTCTGTTCTCGAGCGTTGGTTTGAGCCCGGGGGCTGACAGCTCGGGCACTGGTAGGTGTAAGCGCTGGCACAGATCGAGGGCGGCGTCATAAGTGCTTTGGCCGGTGGTGTGGGCCCAGAGGTCGAGGGCATTACCAGATCGGCCGCATTTGAAGCAGTGGAAGGTGTGCTGCTCCAAGTTGACGGAGAAACAGCGGCTGGTACCAGAACTTGAGCCGTGCAAGGGGCACGGGCCACGTTGTTGAGCGCCGCGGCTGCTGCGAGGCTGGAAGCCGAGCAGTCGCAGGACGGCTGCAATCGTGACCACGGCACGCAGGACGGCGAAGTCGATGGCAGGGTGTGAGGCCGGCGCGGCCGGCGCTCGGTCACTGGCGGCTTCGCGTTGTTGTTGGCGGCGCTGGCGTGCCTCGGCCAGTTTGCGGTCACGAGCGGCGAAGATCTCAGCCTCGCGGCCCGCGAGCTTGTCCTGGGGCGTGATGTAGCCGATGGCACTATGAAGGCGGATGGTGTTGTAGTGCACGACGTAATCCGCCACGATCCGGCGGGCGTTGTCCACCGACAGCGGCGTGAGCACGCGGATGCAGTCGCCTTTGAGAGTCTTGTGCCAGCGTTCGATTTTGCCATTGCTTTGGGGGTAGTAAGGCGATGTTTTGACATGGGTCATACCGCAGACGCGGATGAATTCCTTGAAGTCCTTGGCGATGAACTGCGGGCCGTTGTCAGAGATAATGCGCGGCCGGACGTCGGGACAGGCTTCGCGGGCGCGTTGGATGATGGTTTCCACATCGTTTTCCTCCATCTTTTCTCGGATCTCCCAGTGGACAATGAAGCGGCTGCAGCCATCAAGAATGCTGCAGAGGAAGTAAAAGGTTCCGGCGATGTTGAGGTAGCTGACATCGACGTGCCAGTGCTCGTGCGGTCGCAGGGGTTGCACAAAGCCGGTCCCCTTCTTGGTGGGCGTGGGAGTTTGCCCGGCCAGGAGTCCCGCGGCGCTGAGGACGCGATAGACACTGGCCGGGCTGCATGCAACGACATCAGCATCGAGCATCATGAACGTGAGCCGACGATAACCTTCCAGCGGGTGCTGACGAGCGAAGCCGCGGATCCCCTCCTTTTCGGCGTCGGTCAGCCAATGGTCGCGCGGCACCCAGGCATTGTGCTCGTTCACCTTGCCGAACCGCGCCTTCCAGTCGTGGAACTTGCTGGCGCCGATACCGATCCAGGACAGAAAGCGGCCGACGGCAATCTCGGCCTTATCGGCCCAGGTGCGCACGAAGTCCACGACCTCGTCGCGCGTGTCGTGGGGTACCCAGCATCCCGTCAGGGTTCCCCAAGCTCTTTTTTTAGTTGGGTGTACTCCTCCATGACTTCCGACAGGACTTCGTTCTTGCGTTGCAGCTTGGCCTCAAGCTGCTCAATCCTGCGCTGCTTGGCGTTCTCGACGGCCTTGGATTTACGGTTGCTCTCGAAGGCAGCATGGCCGTTCTCGAAGAACTCCTTCTGCCAGCGATAGAACAGACTGGGACCAATGCCCAGTTCATCGCAGAGATCGGAGACAGGCGTCTTTTCGACAAGGTGGCGCCTGAGTATGGCGACCCTCTCGGGGCCAGGAAAATGTCGACGCGGCTTGTTCATGGGGAAACCTCCGTTCAGGTTATGCTAACCTAAACAGCGGCTTCTTCCAGATTCGGCTGAGGCAGGACACTTTCCGTTCATCGGAGCCGAATACAGAAAAGAGAAGTCAAATCCTACGCAGCCGCTACAATTGCTAGTCCGGGCCCGACTGATCGAGACGTCGAATCAGCAGAAACTCTGGTATTGAGGGATATTCCATTTGGCTGCCGGGCTTTTTGTTTTCAATGGCAGGCCAATTGGCGATTTCTGTGTCATCCTTCTTATTAAGGCTGTTCGTGGTCGCCCGCGAGGTTCCGGCTTGAACGGCGACTTCGCGGCGTCAAGAATCAGGGTCTGAAACAGGAGCCAGTAAGCCATGGCGACGAGTGACCGGAGCAAAGCCAACCGCCCTGGTGCCAGGAGTCTCGGGCCGAAAACCGAAGGTGGGAAAACCCGCGCACGGTCGACTGCGCGTCGGCCCGGGATGAAGGCGGTTCTCGACGATTTGCCGGCTGTGGATCCGGAGGCCGCCAGAGAGCGCTACGACGCTTGGATGGCCGATTGGCAGCCCCGCGATTCCAGCGAGCGGATGTGCGTGGCTGCCGTGGTTTTCCATTCGCTTGAGCTCGATCGCGTCAGGCTGGCCCAGGAAGTCCGGATCGCGGCCCAGATCAAGAATGCTCCCGCCGAAAAAACCCGGCGCGAAGAGGACGAGGCCATGGCGCTGGGCAAGCAACTCTTCGCGCGCGGGCTCAAGCCGCAAAAGTCGATACCGCGCCGCGCCGCCGTGCCCGACAACCCTGCTTGCATCGTGCGACGCCTGCGACGGACGGTTGCCGGCTGTCTGTGGATGCTCGGCCGCTGGGCCGAGCTCAAGGCGATCCTGAATCGCAACCTACCCTGGCAGGCGTCGGACAAATTCAAGCTTGTCCGCCTGCTCGGCTGGGAGCCGCTGGCTGCCGTGCACGATCCGCGCGTGGCGCGGCTGTTGCTCGCGTGCCACGTGCTCAACGGAAAACAGGGCTCGCCGTACGAGGAAATCACGGGAGAGCTGAACGACGACCAAAGGATCTGGTTCGAGAAACACATCGCGGCCCGAAACTGGGATTCGCTGCGGCCGGAGGACGCGACTCAGGCCCGAAACCTGCTGCTCCTGATCGTCACGCAGGCCATCGAGCGGTTGGAACTCCCGGCCGAGCAAAGCCACGAACGAGACCTGCGGGACGCCGAGACGGCCGCGGATCGGCTTTCGTTTGACTTTAGTCCCGAGGGCGAATACCTGCGGCGGTACGAGCTCAAGTGCGAGAATGCCATGCACAAGGCGATCGGTCAGTTTCTCAAGCTTCGCCGCGCCGCAACCAGCCGCAAGAACGACGATCCGGTCGCGATGCGCCTGGCCGCTCTCAAAGCGCTCGCCAAGGCGAAGAACGACGCCGCCAAGTAGGCTGGCGCGAGCCGAACTAAAAACTGCCGGGAATCGACAGTGCTCGGTCGAAGGTTTCCTCCCTCGACCGTAAACTCATCAGGTGACAATCCCGTACTGTCACCTTTGGCTGAGCGACAGTCGACAAACGACCCCCACGTTGATTGGTGCTGCCCGGAGAATCGCCGGGTTACCGAGGGCGAGATCCAGGCGGGACACACCCGCGACGGCCAGCCGGTCGGTGCGACGATGAGACGACTGCCGGGGCAACTTGATCGGGAGATTTGACCAGGGAGCACAGACGACGTCGCCGGAGACACCGCGGGCCGCTTTCGACCGTGATGTGCTCGCGAGGATCAAGCGCTCGGGAATGTCCCTCTCTTCGGTGGAAGAACGGTATCCGGCGCCAACTGCAAGAGCAACTGGCGCTCTCATGATCAAGCACTCAAGTCGTGCAGGTCCCGAATAAGAATCGCCAGCGACCGCACTCGATACTCAGGAAGCCAGCCCATGCCCGATATCTACTGGCTGATCGCGGCCCAGCGGCAGTACCTGGAGGCGATGCAGCCGCAGGTTGAGCCGCGGGTATGCATCGAGGACTATCGGATGATCTGCCAGCGGCTGGCGGCGACATTCCACGACGCTTCGGCCGTAATCGTGCGCGACCGCCTGCACGGGTATCGCAATCGCAACGACCGGCATATCCTGCTCGTGGAGGTTGTCCACGAGCAACAGCCCGTTGACCCGATCGCAATTCGAATGCCGAAGAGCCAACAAACGGACCCGCTCCCTCCCGGCCCGATCATGGTCGGCTGGCCCGAATTCTGCCGCCGGAGGATACGCGGCTGGGCCTGGAGACGCGGACAACGGCCCATATCGTCAAGATCGCCAAGGACACTACCAGCTCGGACGGCAAACCGGTCAAGGGCTCTCAGATCCTGCGCGACGAGCTCACGGCCTGGGAATCGTGCCGGCCGGTGGGCATGACGCACGACAGCATCCTGATGCTGCTGCGGCAAGGAGCGGTGGCGGAGAATGGAGAGCTGCTGTCGATCATCTACGAAGACGCCCACCATGTCATCGGCATGGGCCAGGTACTCTCGCTGGAGGACGCGGTACTCGATTGCTGCGTGTGGGGCACGCCCAAGGTCCCGTCGATCACGATGTTGATCCGGAGCCTCTACGAGCGGTTCGGCGCCGACTTCTACAACCGCTCGCGGGTTCGATCGAGCTCGCAGGAGAATATGACACGGCTCCAGGCCTGGAAGAATTTCAAGGTTTGGCTGAGCGACTGGGACGACAAGCTCGACCCCGGCGAGCAGCCCCAACTCGACCGCATCCAGATCCGCCGCGAGGTGCTGGGCTCACTCTCGGGCAAGTGGAATTCCGTGATCGATCCTGTCGATTATCTGCGCAGCGTCGACCAGTGCCCGCAGTACTGTCCCTTGCTGTTGTGGGGCTCTTCCGACGGCGACCTGCACGGGCGGAACGTGCTCGTGACCGCGGTCAGCGACGAGGTCGCGCTGCCGGCCGTGTTCGACTATGCCGACATGGGGCTCGATAATCTGGTCGGCTGGGATTTCGTCAAGCTCGAGACCGAGCTGAAGATCCGGGCTCTGCCCAGGCTCCATGGCCACGTCGGCACGTGGCCCGAGTACCACGCGGCCGTGCTCGGGTTCGAATGCCACCTGGCTCATTGCACCCTGGCGATGCACAACGAGCAGGAGGCGCCGAAGACCGACCTGGGGTCGCACGGCCTGCACAGACTGGCCGAGATCCTGCTGACGATCCGACAGCAGGCCCGGCGGCATCTGGGCATCCAGCGGCTGCGCGATCGGCAATGGCTCGAGGAATACTACTTCCTGCTGGCGTGTTACGGCGTGTATGCCAGCCGTTTTGACACCTATCGCGGCTACCCCCGCCAGATCGGCGCGGCCTACATCTCGGCAGGAGTCGCCGCCCGGCAGCTCTCGCGGCCGTGCCAGCGGCTGAGCGAACTGATCCGCAGCCATCGAGCGGAAGCCAGGGCCAGGATCGCAACGGCGGAGTTCGACGCGGGCGCGTTCCTCAAAAGCAAGCCCGATGGCGACAACATCCTGCACAGGCCCGAATGCGAGATGAGCTACCACGCACGGCTCGCTTTCGCACAGACATGGGTCCGCGAGCCGAATCCCGAAAGCCCCGGGCGCGCCGGGTTCATCGCGGCTGCAATCGAGGTATTGATCAAGCTCCGCGAACAGTACCCGCATGCTCTCGAGATCGAAGAGGAGCTGGCGCTGGCGTATCTCGAATCCGGGGACCGCGCGAAGTTCGAAAGGCTCCTGGACGGCGTGACGCTGCGCTACAGCCAGGTCAGCGAGGAGTTCCTGTGCCGCATCGGGCGATACTGGAAAGACCAAGCCCGGGATGCCAAGGAGCAGACGGATCTTGTGAGTGCAACCAGGTTCTACAAGGAGGCACTCGAATTGTACCAGCGCGCCTACCAGCTTCGACGAGGCTACTACCCCGGCATCAACGTCGCGGGCATCCAGTTCGTTCTCGGAAAGCGGGACGAGGCACGAATGACGGCCCAGGCGGTGCTGGCTTCGCTCGACAAGCCGTGGCCCGCCGAGCAGGAGCACTGGGTCCGCGCGACCCGGGCCGATGCGCACTTCCTTGCCGGCGACAGCGAGCAAGCGGAGCGGCTCTACCGAGAGGCGGCGGCCCGGTCCGATTCCCATGCGCGTGCCAGCTCTCGGCGCCAGATCGAGATGCTCCTTGAGTTCGCGCCTGACGCCAGCCGCGCATACTGGACGACGGTCAAGCTCGACCTCGTTTTCAACCCGCAGGTCCGCACACCCGAAGAAGACAAGGAATGACTGATGGCCAGTCGCACTCTGCACATCGTTCACCTTCTGATTCGCCGCTGCCATGACGGCCAGGTCCAGTTCCTGGTCGTTCCGCACGACAAGTGGCGCGACCCGGACGGGCGTCCGCACTTTACACTCCCGGCCAAGAAGACGGTCACCGACCCGCTGGCGCCGTTGGTTGAGGGAACCTCGATCGAAACGTTCGTCGACGAGATTGCGCTTCAGGACCTGGGACTCGATCTCGCCGACTACGCGATCGAGCTGGAGATCGAGCCGGCGCGGCAGGAAATGCTGTCGCCTACCCACGGCAACATGACGGAATACACGATCTACCCCATCGACGTATGGGTTCATCCTGATCGTCGCGAGCCGCTCTGCGAGAGGCTGGGCGGAAGCTGGCTTTCCCTGGTCGAGGCCAACGAGCACGCCCGGCTCTCGCCGACCGCCCGGGCCGTGTTCCAGCACATCGGCGAGCGAGAAGACAGGATCCTCGATCGCCTCAGAGCCCGACCGCCTGAACCGCCTCCGCCGTCGCCTCCGCCTCCGCCGGGACGCCTCCTGCTAGACGACGTGCCCGAACAATCGTCGATGGACGCACTGGCGCTCAAGTGGCTGGCCCGCAACCTGCGCGGCATCCGCCACCTCGACAAGAAGACACTCGACGAGATCCTTGATGCCGGCGACCGGGCCTTGAACTTGCGCGTGGCCGACCCCTATCTCCGCTACCAGATGCAGGGGCTCGGATTCACCTGGAGCTTCTTCACGCACAAGGACAAGCAAGACTGCCACGTTCACGGGGCGCCCGTGATCGAGATCTACGGTATCCTTGAAGGCGAGATGGAGATCTGGTCGAAGCCCTACTACGAGCGGGGTACTTCGGCCTGGAGCCACCGCATACTCAGGACGGGAGACTGGCTCGAGGTCGACTCGCTCCAATGTCATCTGGTGCACTGGCTGACCGAAGGTAAAGGCGTCGTCTTCAAGGCCGGCCCGGGCCCGCTCGCGGAAGTGGGAAAGCTCGGGGTCAAGGGGAAGACGCCGTGTTCGGAGTGCCCATGCATGAAGCCGGAACACGTGCAGGCGCTGGAAGCGCTCAAGACAGAGGAGGGAGAGTGAGCCATGCCATACCAGCCCCGACCCATCGACACCGCGCACGTCAAATTGACGCCGGAGATTCTCGAGCTCACGGAGCGGCTCGCCGAAAATGCGCACGATCACTGGGCGCTCGAGCGCTTGAGTGGCGGCTGGACCTACGGCACCGAGCGCAACGATCCGCAGAAGAAGCACCCGTGCCTGATTGCGTATGAGCAGCTTCCCGATTCCGAGAAAGTCTACGATCGGAGGACGGCGATGGAGACTCTGAAGGCGATCATTGCCCTGGGATATCGCATAGAACAGAATAACCGTTCGTCACCGTGAGGAGTGCCCGAATGAGCAGTGCGACGTCTGGTGCGCCGATGACCGCTCCCGCCCCGGTGACGGGGGCGAAGCCCGCGGATCATGCCTGGGCGGCCGAGCAAAGAAGCTCCGTGTTGCCGCTGATCGTGGGCGTCACCGGGCATCGGGACCTGCGGAGCGAGGACGTTCCCAAAATCGAAGCGATGGTGCGGAAGATCCTGGACGAGGTCCAAGAGCAGGCGCCGCACACGCCGCTCTTGGTCGTGTCCTCACTCGCGGAGGGCGCGGATCGCCTGGTCGCGAGAATCGCACTCGAGCGGGGTCATCGGCTGGTCGTGCCCTTGCCGCTTCCGCCGGTCGCGTTCGAAGAGGACTTCGACGGCGACGGCTCCAACGCCGAGTTTCGCGAACTCCTGAACCGGGCCGATCCCTGGTTCGTTGTTTCCGAGCACCTAGTGAGCGTTCCGCCCGATGATCGTTCGCGAGGCTACGCCCTGGTCGGGGCGTACCTGGCGCAGAGCTGCCAGATCTTGATCGCGCTCTGGGACGGCGTCGTCACGGGCAAGTCCGGCGGAACGTCGGCGGTCGTTGGCTTCGTTCGGGACGGCGTGCCGGCTGGCCTTGACGGTCTCCTCAATGGGAGCGTCACCTCCGCCGCCGTGGGAAGTCTCGACGAGCCAGAGGGCTCCGGCTTGATCTACCACATCTTGACGCCGCGCGTGAGCAATCCCGATCCGCCGGGCGGCGCTCCGCTCCGTTTGAAAAAGCTCTATCCGCGCAGCGTGCTGGGCGACGAGGAGATCGCCAAACGGTTCGAGCGGATCCTCGTGAGCCTCGACGAGCTCAACAGGGATCTCCAAGCCCTGGGTGCGCGTCTCCCTGCCGATCCGGCTCGCCGCCTGCGCCGATTGCTCGCGGTTGAAGCGGAAGCCGCTCTGCCGCCGGAACTGGTCCCGATTCGCGACCGGTATGTCGTGGTCGATGCCCTCTCACTCTACTACCAGGACCGGACAAAGAACGCACGGTCGGCGCTGTTCCTCTTGGTCTTCCTCGCTGTGTTCATCTTTGGCCTGTACGCCCACGTCACGCCACTCCAGGATCGTTTCCTGGTTTTCCTCTACCTGGGGGTGTTCGCGCTGGCGTATTTCTTCTGGTTCCTGTTCGCCGGGAGAGGCGGGGACGAACCGAGTTCTCCGCTCACGCGGTGGCTGCTCTCGCGCGTCTTGCCGCCCAACCTCCAGGGGAACTACCATTATCAATACCTCGACTACCGCGCCATCGCCGAAGGCTTACGCGTCCAGTTCTACTGGAAGCTGGCCGGGCTCGGGGACCGCGTCGAGGACCACTACTTCCGACAGCATCGCACCGAGCTCGATTGGATTCGTGTGGTCCTTCGCATCGCGCGACTCTTGCGCGACGACTTCCGGGTCCACGTTCCGCCGCCGCCTCCTGCGGGCGGCATTCCGGTGCTCAGGCAGGTCGTCGTTCACTGGATCGAGGGGCAACAGAAGTACTTCACGAACGCCGCACTGAGAGACGAGAGACGGTTGACCGGCACGGAACACACCATCCATTTTCTGCTCTGCCTGGGAATCGTTCTCGCCCTCGCTCTGGTCAGTTTCGGTCACGAACTCGGGGAGTGGGCCCACGGATTCCTGGTACTCGCCGCGGTGCTTGCTCCCGCCGCTGCCGGTGTGGTCCATTACCAGGCCGAGCGGCGTGCGTTCTCCGAGCAAAAGAAACGCTACGAACGGATGAGCGTCCTGTACCGGATCGCCAGCGAGCGGATCAGCGCGTTCTTGACGGCAGGCGCGGCAGATGACGCGCGGCGACTGTTGCGCGAGCTCGGCCTGGAGGCCCTGTTCGAGAACGCCGACTGGGTGCTCCTGCACCGCGACCGCCCACTGGCAGTCCCGCCTCTGGCATGATTGCCCCGGTCGATCCCGGTTCCTCGAGCAACGACCCTGACTGGGAAAAAAACCGGGAACCAGAATATCCGCGTGGTGCGGTGAGAGAGGGGGATCGTCCGCCAGCAGGCGTGGGGGACCTCGGAACTCGATTAAGACTAAGACTAAGATTAGGACTAAGATTAAGATTAGGATTAAGATTAAGAAGATGATTGCGAACAGGATCACCTTCAAGATGATGATGTCATGAGCGCAGCCACGAAATGCTGATTCACCAGAGCATAGGCGGCGGAATCCGTTCTGATCTTGCTCTTGATCCTGGTCTTAGTCTTAATCTTAATCCTAATCTTAGTCTGAGTCGTTTTCGTGTCTTTGCTCCTCTATGCGAGCCCCTCGTCAGGAAGGATCGTCTTGATGTGTGGGATAGTGGGATACACCGGACCTCACCAGGCAGCGTCGATCCTAGTGGCGGGCCTGAGGCGGCTGGAATATCGCGGTTACGACAGCGCGGGCGTCGCCACCCTCGACGAAAATCTGCTTTTGGTGCGGAAGCGGGCGGGACGGGTGCGGGTGCTTGAGGAATCGCTGGAGCGCGAGAAAGCTCCGGGGAATTGCGGGATCAGCCACACGCGGTGGGCGACGCATGGGCCGGCGACCGATCGCAATGCCCATCCCCACATCGGCGGCCGGGGAGGCGCGGCCACCGTGGCGGTTGTCCATAACGGCGTGATCGAGAATCATGCACCCCTGCGCCGCGAGCTGGAGGCTCAGGGGTTCGTCTTCACCAGCCAGACCGACACGGAGGTGATCGCTCACCTGATCGCGCGAGCTGGAATCGAGCGACGATCTGTTCGGGGCGTCGGGCGCGTCTTGCCCCGGCTGGAGGGGACGTATGGCCTGGCGGTCGTCAGTCCGAAACGGCCCGGAGAAGTCGTCGGCGCCCGGTTCGGCAGCCCGATGGTCGTCGGTCTCGGAGAGGGAGAGCACCTCCTGGCCAGCGATCCGGTGGCCATCGCGCCTCATACGGCGCGGGTCGCATTCCTGCAGGACGGCGAGGTCGTGCGGCTGACGGCACGCGATTTCGAGATCCGCCACCTCGAGCATGGTCCGATCACGCCGCGCATCGATCGAATCGACTGGAAACCGGACGTCGTCGAGCTGGGGGGTCATGCCCACTACATGATCAAGGAGATCCGCGAGCAGCCCGAGACCGTGATCGATGCGTGCCGGGGCCGACTCGTCCGGGCCGAGGGGACGGCGCATTTCGGCGGGCTCGAGCTGTCGGCGGGGCAACTCCGCCGAGTCCGCCGGATCGTATTCGCCGCGTGCGGGACGAGCTGGCATGCCGCGCTATTGGGCGAATACTTCATCGAGCGGCTCGCCCATCTGCCGGTGGAGGTAGAATTTGCCAGCGAGTTCCGTTATCGCAACGCGCCCCTGGATCAGCGCACTCTGGTATTCGTTCTCAGCCAATCCGGCGAGACCGCCGATACCTTGGGCGCCCTGCGCGAGGCCAAGCGACGCGGGCATCCGACCTTGGCGATCGTCAACACCGTCGGCAGCACGATCGCCCGCGAAGCCGGCAGCGGAATTTACCTGCACGCCGGACCCGAGATTGGCGTCGCCAGCACAAAGGCCTTCTCGGCCCAGGTGACCGTCCTTTTGCTCCTGGCACTCCACCTGGCCAGGATCCGGCATCTGTCGTTCACCGACGGCCTGGCCGTTATAGACGCCATCGAATCGGTGCCGGGTTTGCTCGGTGAAGTCCTGAAGGACGAGCCGCTGTTCGAGCAGGCCGCCAAGGTCGTGGCCAAGGGCAAGAGCGCCCTTTACCTGGGCCGTGACATTCACTATCCGGTGGCCCTGGAAGGCGCACTCAAACTCAAGGAGATCAGCTACATCCATGCCGAAGGATATCCGACCGCCGAGATGAAGCACGGACCGATCGCGCTCGTGGACGACGCCACACCCTGCGTGTTCGTGGCACCACGAGGCGCGCTTTATGCCAAGACGCTGAGTAATCTCGAGGAAGTGCGGGCGCGGCACGGCATCATCGTGAGCGTGGGCACCCGTGGCGACCACGAGCTTGCCGGGTTGTCGCAGGTTTTCCTACCCATTCCCGAGGCGCCGGAGCTCGTGCAGCCGCTCCTGGCTGTGGTACCGCTCCAGCTTCTGGCATACCACGCTGCGCTCTTCTTGGGTCGGGATATCGACAAGCCTCGCAACCTGGCCAAGAGCGTAACCGTGGAATGAAAAAAGATCCCGGACCAGTCGATCCGGGATCTTTTGAAAATGGTCACAGCCAGCTTCCACCTGAGGGAAGGCTGATTGTCAGTTGGCGGGACGCGGCGGGTACTTGATCTCGAAGGGCGCGCCGAGCATTTCCTTCCAGGTCTTCTGCTGTTCGTCGTTGAGCTTGGCGACGACCTTGGCGAGCGTCTCCTTGCGATGCTCGGCCAGCTTCTTCATGGCGGCTTCGCGATCGTCTCCAGCGGACGTGAAAATCTCGCGTGCCTCCGCAGCGGAATCGTCAACAATTGTCTTGATCTCGCCCTTCTGGGCTTCGGTCAGGCCGAGCTTCTTGGCGATGTCAGGGTCGCTGAACGCCATCGCGCCCATGACCTGGTGCGAGATTTGATGGAGCCGCGTGAGCTGTTCGGGCTTGAGGAACTCGCCGAGGGCCTTCAGCGTCGACTCGTTCATCTCTTTGTTGAACTCTTGCCGTTTCGTGCGCTGCTCGTCCTGCTCGAGGCCCTGCAGCTTCTCGCGGAGCTCCGTCATCTTCTCACGATTCTTGGTGGCGAGCTCTTTCGCTTTCTCGGTCTGCGTGTCGTCGAGCTTGAGCTCCTTTTGCACGCTCTCGTTACCGATCAGCATCGAGACTCCGCCGCCGCCGAAACCGCGGCCGAAGCCGCGGCCCTGGCCCTGCGCCATTGCCGGAGCGGCGAGAATCGCCGCCAACCCCAGACCGACCATCCCGCGAAACATCATTCTCATCGTTGCGAACTCCCGGGTGTTGAACTGAAACCGTCAGGAACCGAAAAACCCCCGGCACGACCGCACCCATGGTTGTGCGCCGTTCCAGGATGACGTGACCCGAACCAAAGAGACCTGACTGACTTAATGAGCGTCAAAGATTGGATGCTCGCCCGGACTTTTCCCAAGAAAACCAAGTCATTCCGTGGATTTCGCGATCATTCACCAGAATGGATGCGTCCATCCTTGGTCGCACGATTGACGCGACACCGGAAAATGGCGAGCGAGGAATCAGTCGGGCTTCGTGACTTCGTCTTCGATGACTTTGAAAAAGTCGTCATCGGTTGGTTGTTTGCGGGGTTTTGGCGCCGCTTTGAAGTGGTCGGGAACAGCGTCGTCAAACTCCGCCTCGTCAGCCGAGAGCCGCTCGATGACGGTCGGTGCGCGGCGCGCACGCTTGGTCTTCGCATCGTCGGTGTCGAGCCCGGCGAGATCCATCAGGGAGTGTTTCTGGCGCTCTTGTACGACCTCCTCGTCGAGATCTTTGTGCGCGCTCAAAAACGCTTCAGGGCCCGCGGGATCGTACTCGATCGTGTACATGTGGCCGGCGATTCCCAGTTCTTCGTCGGGCATGACGCTCTGCTCGCTGGCCAGGAGCGAGCCGTTGACCGTGGTGCCGTTGGTGCTCCCCAGGTCGCGAAGCATCCAGATGCCGTTCAAGAACCGGAGCGAGCAATGTTTGCCGGAAATGTTTTCGTAGTCGAGACGGATATCACAGCCGGGCGCCGGCCGATGACCATTTCCGGTTTCGTGAGGGGGATCGGGTCGCCGCCGCCGACGGGGTGCAAGACGCCAAGTATCTCGGAAAGGGGATGCATGGCATGTCCCTCGTGTCTTTGTTGATCCGGTTCGTTCGCTCGAAGACCGCCAGCCGAGTCGACGGGAAAACCTGCGCGCATCTTACCAGACGCCGAGCCGGGTTCTCAAGGGTCGTCCCGCCGTGCGGCCAACTTCGTCGAGATTCCCGGCGCGGGGCTGGCAAAGGCGCCGGCATTGGTTTAGTTTCGGAACGGAGCGAGGGAGGCGGGACCGCGAGCCTGTTGGCGGAACCGCCGTACCAGTCGAATGAACAGAACGCCACGCTGGGGAGCATCATCATGTCAAGAGGTCGCGCACAGGGGTACTGGACCCGCCGCGAGTTGCTGGCCGCCGGCAGCGCGCTTGCCGGAGTTATCACGATGGGTGGGAGCGTGCGGGCCGACGGCGCTCGCGCCAGAGCCCCGACGGCCCGTACAGCCCGTTCAAGATGGGCCTGCAGAGCTATTCGCTCCGCGGCCTGAAGACCGACGGCCAAAGCGATCGGCGCAAGGCCCTTGACGCCACCAAGGAGCTGGGCATCCATTTCTGGGAGGCGTTTCCGGCACACGTGCCCATGCCGGCCGGCGGAGAAGTCAGCGAGGACCTCAAACGCGAGCTCAGCAAGGCCGACGTGACACTCGCCGGTTACGGCGTCGTCCACTTCGGCAAGGACACCGCCGCCAATCGCCGGCTGTTCGAGTTCGCCAAGAGCCTGGGGCTGGAGTACTTGTCGGCCGATCCCGATCCTGCTTCATTCGACGAACTGGACAAGCTGGTCGAGACCTTCGGCATCGCGATCGGCATCCACAATCACGGGCCCGGAAATCGATACGCCAAGATCGACACGATCGCCAAGGCGATCAAGGACCATCACCCCAAAATCGGATGCTGCATCGACACCGGCCACTTCCTCCGGTCCCGGCAAGACCCGGTCGACGCGGCTGTCGAATTCGGCAGCCGGGTGTACGGCGTCCACCTGAAAGACGTCAAGGACGCGAAGACCTTCACCGTCCTCGGTCGGGGGGATCTTCGCACGGTGGATTTCCTCAAGACGCTGGCCGCCAACAAGTACAAGTACCTCGTGGCCATCGAGTACGAGGAAAATGAGCAGAATCCCATCGAGGACATCAAGGCGTGCCTGGCCCAGGCGGCCAAGGACATCGCCGCGATCAAGAAAGTGTGACCGCCGGGAGCCCCTCGACTATGATTCCGCGTGTCCTCGAGCCCGAAGCCATGGAGACCGCCGAGGAGGTGCGCGAGTACGACGCGATGGACCACTCGGCAGTCAACGCCCGATTCGTGGATGATTTCTTGTCGGCCCACGGGCCGTGCCGCGGCGGTGAAATCCTCGACGTCGGCACGGGCACGGCACGGATTCCGATCGCGCTGTGCCTGGCCGACAGCCAGGCTCGGATCCTGGCCTTGGACCTGTCCCTTACCATGCTCGAACGAGCTGCCGAGAATATCATCGCGGTCGGCCTCTCGGGCCGGATCCGGTGCCACCACGGAGACGCCAAGTCGCTCGCTTCGCCATTTGGCGAGGGTTCATTCGAGGGGGTGGTGTCCAACACCATCGTGCACCATATTCCCGATCCCGAGCCTGCCCTCGAATCGATGGTCCGCCTCGTCGCCCCGGGGGGAACGCTGATGATCCGCGACCTGGCGCGCCCGCAATCGCGCCAGGACATCGTCCGCCTCGCCGATACCTACGCGGGCTCGGAAAGCCCGGATGCTCGAGCGCTCTTCGAAGCCTCGCTGGGCGCTGCGCTCACTCTCGACGAGATCGCCCAACTGGTCCACAGTCTGGGGCTGCCGGCCAGCGACGTGAGAATGACATCCGACCGGCACTGGACCTGGATCTGGAATCGACGGGGAGCGTGAGGGTGGTCGTCGATCACCGCGCCGAAGCGTCAAAAAGAAGACCAAGACTACGATTAAGATTAAGATTAAGATTGAGATCAGGATTAAGACGAGGATGAAGATCAGTACGACGATGAAGCTGATGACGCAGAGGACGCGTGCGGATGGCAATCGCGGAAACCCGCCCGGTCGACATCGACGTTCGAGGGGCGAAGGGAATGGTCCTTCGGGGCCGATGGTGGCGCCGGCCAGCCCCGCGCGGGGCTCTCGTCGTTTCGCACGGGTTCGGTGAACACGGCGGCGGCTATCGGCGCGTGGCGGAGGCGCTGTCGCCCCGGCTGGATCTCGACGTGATCGCCGTCGACTTTCGCGGCCATGGCCGCAGCCCCGGCCGGCGCGGCGTGGTCAGACAGTACCAGGAATTGACCGAAGATCTGCGCCTGTCCTGGAATGGGTGGGCCGGCAAGTCCCCGATTTGCCTCGATTCGTGCTCGCTCATTCCAACGGCGGGCAGGTCGCCCTGCACCTCGCGCTTGAAAAGGGCAGCTCGATCACCGGGCTGGTCGTGTCGAACCCGGCATTGCGGCTGGTTCTGCCAATCAAGAAGAGCAAGCTGATGGTCGCCCGGATTCTCGCCGTGAGCGCCCCCTGGGTGACCTTGAGCGGCGAGCTGCGGACGGACTACCTCAGCCGCGACCCGGTGATCCAGGAGGAACACCGCACCGACCCGCTCCGACACAGCCGCATGAGCGCCCCTCTGTTCTTCGGGATGGTCGAGGGAGGCGAGATGCTCACGCGGCGGGCTGAGCATATCCGTACACCGATCCTGCTCTTGCTCGGCGGCCAGGATCCCGTCATCGACCCGGCGAATTCGCGGGTCTTTTTCGAGCGATTGGGGAGCCAGGACAAGACGCTCTTGATCTACCCCAAGATGCTGCACGAACCCTTGAACGAGCTGGGCCGGGAAAAGGTGCTCGACGACGTCGCTCAGTGGCTGGAGCACCGACTCTGACCACAATTCTGGATTTTCAGGCGCGGACAAAGTCCGCGCCCGCGAGGCGCCGCGCCAGGCGCTTCATTTCGAGCACGCTGAGCGTGGCAAGAACCTGCGAGGCGGTCAAACCGGTGCGAACGATCAGCTCGTCGACACCGGCGGGGCAGTCGTCGAGCTGGCCCAGCAGGGATCGTTCCGAATCAGAGAGAGCCAGCTCGGCCGGGTGGCGCACCGGGGCCTGATCGGGGCCGGTGCGGATCTCGCGGGCCAGCGGCCCGAGCTCCTCGATGATATCGTCCGCAGACTCGACCAATCGAGCGCCATCGCGGATCAACCGGTGGCAGCCTCGGCTCGCGAGGCTGTCGGCGGGTCCAGGGACGGCGAACACCTCGCGGTTTTGTTCGACAGCGTGCCGGGCCGTCGACAGCGAGCCGCTGCGCGGCGTCGCCTCGACGACGACGACCCCCAGCGCCAGCCCGGAAATGATCCGGTTCCGCTGCGTGAACAGCCCCGGCAGAGGCTTCTGCTCCATATTCATCTCGCTCACCAGGGCGCCCGACAAGGCGACGCTGCGGGCTAGCTCGACGTGCTCCGGAGGATAGATCGAGCCCAGGCCGTTGGCCAGGACGGCGATGGTGCGGCCGTGTTCCTGGATCGCGCCCCGGTGAGCGGCTGCGTCGATGCCGCGGGCCAGCCCCGACACGATGGTGAAGCCCGTTCGCGCAAGCGCAGCGGCCAGCCGCTGGGCGATCCGGGCACCGTAGGGTGTGCAACGGCGCGAGCCGACCAGCGCGATGGCAAGCTGGTCCCTCGGCTCAAGGGACCCCTTGACATAAAGCAGGCTGGGCGGGTCGGGGATATTGTCAAGCGACGCCGGATAATCGGCGTCGCCGCGCGCGATCACGCGCACGTCGTTCTGACGGCAGCGAGCCAGCTCTGCCCGGGCGTCAAAGTCGCGCCGCGCATGGGTGATCTTGTCGGCGAGCTTGGGGCCGACTCCTTCGACTTCGGTAAGTTTGCCCCGCGATGCCGACAGGACTTTGTCGGCCAACCCGAAATGCGCCAGGAGCACCCTGCTGGTCTGGGGCCCCACGCCCGGGACCGCCGCCAGGTTGATCAAGTCGAGCAGCCGGTCATCGGGGTCGCTTTCCGACACGCCTCGCTCCCCGCAGTGCACTTGAAGAATGGGTTGCTGCGCGTAGGTCAGGCTGAAATGCATGACCTAGCGAGTTCTTTCTGGCTCGCTCGAAACAGGGTCGCTCCACGCGGGTGTTGCGGTGAGGGTCGACAGCACAACGCGAATGTCGGTCTCCTGGGGCAGATCGGTCAACTCGGCTGCGCCCAGCGAGCGCGGCAGGACGAACCGGACGCGGCCGCGCTGGTTCTTCTTGTCGCGGTGGATGGCCCCGAGCAGCTCTTCCGGATCGAGGCCCGGGGCCAAGGTCGGCAGGCCGAGCCTCGCCAGGAGATGCGCCAGGCGGTCGACCACGTCGGCTCCGATCCAGCCAGCCCGCTGCGCCAGCCGGCTCTCCGCCACCATGCCGACCGCTACGGCCTCGCCGTGCTGAAACGCGCCATTGTAGCCGGCAACCGCCTCGATTGCGTGCCCGATCGTATGGCCGAAGTTGAGCACCGCTCGCCTGCCGGTTTCTTCGCGTTCGTCCTCGCTGACGATTCGTGCTTTCAGTCCGACACTCGTGATCACAGCCTGCTCCAGGGCCGCGTGATCGCGGGCCAGAAGGTCGGCCGAGGAGCGTTCGAGCGCGGCAAAGAGCGAGGAATCCAGGATCACGCCGTACTTGACGACTTCGGCGAGCCCGCAGCGGAGCTCGCGGTCCGGCAAGCTTGCGAGCGTATTCAGATCAATCCAGACCCCGACCGGCTGATGAAACGCCCCGATGATGTTCTTGGCGCGGGGATGGTTGAGGCCGACCTTGCCTCCGAGAGAACTGTCGACCTGGGCGAGCAAGGTGGTTGGAACCATGATGAGAGGGAGCCCGCGCGCGTAGGTAGCGGCGACGAATCCGGCGAGATCGCCAATCACGCCGCCTCCGAGAGCAACCACCAGAGTGTGCCGATCGGAGCTCCGGGCCACCAGCTCGTCGTAGAGGGCAGACGCCTGTCCCAACGACTTGGCCGCCTCGCCCGGCGTAACGACGGCCATTGCCGTATCGATCCCCACGGCACGGAGCGCTGCCGCAAACGGTCCGGGCACACTGAGTCGAGCGAGGTGCTGGTCGGTCACCAAGAGCGCCGTGCGGCACGCCGAGCCGGACCAGGTCCGCTCCAGAGCCGCTCGCACAAACGCGCCGAACAACTCGCAGTTGCCCCGCGTGACGACGACCTCATAGGAGCGCGGGCCGAGCTCGACCTTGATGGGAGACACGGGCGAAAGCGGCGGGGCATCCATCAGTGGGGCTCGCGGCGGAACGGGCCTGAAGGGGCCGTAGGCTTCCCGCCACTGTAACAGGCCTGGCGCGGCCGATGTAGAGTGAGGCGCGGCAATCGGCGGCTGGAGCCGGACTGCCCAACCGTGTTGCCGGCTCGCGTTGCGACCGACGACGGGGACTGATAGATTAAAAGATGATGAGCGTACGCGGGCGTCCAGCTCGGGCGCGAGCGCAACCGGTTCCGGGTGGGCAACATGACCGACTTTCTGACGTGGTCGCCGCTCAGTCTTGGCCGCTGGTTCGGTACCACGGTCCGCGTCCACGTCCTCTTGATCGTCTTCGTCGTTTTCGAGTTCTTGTCGTCGGCAATCGCACTCTGGTGGAAGGGGCATCTCCACGACCTGCCTGCGACGGCCTGCTGGCTCGGACTGTTGCTTCTGGTGCTGGCCCTGCACGAGCTGGGCCACGCCGTGACGGCGGCCTGGCTCGACTGCGATCAAGAGGAGGTCCACCTGTGGCCGCTCGGCAGCCTGGTCGGGCCCACCTTCGGGCCCAGGTCGAGCGAGCATTCGCTGGTGGCCCTTGCCGGTCCCGTCACGAGCGGTGCACTCTTCCTGGGAACGGCCATCGGCGTGAATCTGGTGGGCCATGCCCAGTTCGTCTGGAACCCGTTCGGCAACGAGGGTGACTTCGGGGCCCCGCGGCTGGCTAGTGGCGAACTGGCCGCTCCGCTTTCTCCGCTGTGGCTGGCGGGCTGGTTCGGCTACCTCAACTACGTGCTGTTCCTCACCAACCTGATACCCGCGCTCCCGTTCGACGCCGGAAGGTGGCTGCGATCTTACTTGTCGAGTACGTCGGTTGTCTCGCCCCGCGAGAGCATCGCGGCACCGTGGACGGCCCACACCTGTGCACTGCTCTTGGGGATCATCGGTTTCGTCTGGCTCCTGAGCCACCGGCCGGGCGGCTTGATCCTGCTCTCCCTGGCCGTCTTGATCGAAGTGTTCGTCCGTATCGAAGCGCGGATGATGGATGAGGGCGGCTTTCTCGAGGACGGTGCATTCGGATATGACTTCACCGAGGGGTATACCAGCCTGGAAAGCGGCGCGCCCAAGGTCCGGCCATACCGCGAGAGCGCTCTCAAGCGGTGGCGCCGCCGCCGTTCCGAGCTGCGGCGCCAGCGCCGGCTGGCCCGAGAGGCTGCCGAGGAAAAGCGGATGGATGAAATCCTGCAGAAGCTGCACCAAGAAGGTCGCGGTGCGCTCACCTACGAAGAGCACCGGTTTCTGGTGCGCGTCAGCACTCGATACCGCAATCGGACCAAAACTCGTGACTGACCTCTGCCGACCGAGCCCAGACCTCGGCCACCCTGCCCCCCTGGCCCTCGCGGGGGACCGGACGCGGATCACCCGAACGGGATGCCGGCTCCTCGACCAAGTGCTCGTTCGTCCACTCGTTCTGGACGCGGCACTCGGCACGCGGCTTTGCCAGCGCGGCCTGGACCTCAGGCACGACGACCCGGCACTCTGGAATTTCACCCACCCCGAGATCGTTCACGATCTGCATCGTCGCGACGTGGCGGCCGGGGCCGATGCGGTCATAACCAACACTTTTGGCGCCAACAGGTTCTGGCTGGCGAGATTCGGCAAAGGCGACGCTGTTGAATCGATCAACCGCCGCGCCGCCCTGCTGGCTCGCCGTGCCGCGGGTCCGGGTCGGTTCGTCCTGGGGAGCGTGGGCCCAACGACCGCGAGCGAACCCGGTGCGGCGGCCGAGCAGGCCGCCGTCTTGGTCGAGGCCGGCATCGACGCCCTTTTGTTCGAGACGTTCCATGCCGGCGAGATTGACCCGGTGCTCGAGGAAGTGGACCGGTCGCCGGCTCGGAGAATCCCCGTGATCGTGAGTCTCTGGGAGTGGCCGGATCCGCCTGGCCCGACCGCCCGGCGGCTGCTTGAAGCGGGCGTGTTCGCTCTGGGACAAAACTGCCAGCCGGGCGCCCAGACTGGGATCACCTTCGCTGAATCGATGGATCAGGACCTCGGCTGTGCCTCCTGGTGAAACCCAGCGCGGGAGCCGCTGGAGGCCCTGAGATGACGCCGGCCGAACTGGCCGATTCGGTTCCCCGGCTCGTCGACTTGAACGTCCGCTTGATCGGGGGCTGCTGCGGAACAACCGAAGCACACGTTGCCGCCGTGGCCCAGGCATGCCGTCGAATCCGTCGTCGAACATCACCTGTGCCGACAGGAGCCACGTCTTGAAGAAAACCGCCAGGCGGCGAGGACGCCGTCCGCGCCGTGAAGAGCTCAAGCCCGGTGAGTGCCTGTGCGACTTCTGCACCGGCCGGTGCTGCCGCTATTTCTCATTGCCCATCGACAACCCGACGTCGTGGGACGAGTACGACTCGATCCGCTGGTATCTCGCCCATGGGCAAACCTTGATCTACGTCGAGAAGGGCCAGTGGTACCTCCTGATCATGACCCGCTGCAAGTACCTGACGGCCGACGATCGCTGTCAAATCTATCTGAACCGCCCGCGGATCTGCCGTGAATACAAGACCGACAATTGTGAATATGATGCCGAGTGGAATTTCGACAGGATCTTCGAAACACCGGAGCAGGTCTGGGAATACGCTGAGGCCGTGCTGCCGCCCCGGCGGAAGCCGCGCGGCCGGCGAGGGGCAACACTGCCGATCGTCACCATCTCTTGATCAATCGGGACTCCAAAATGGCACAGCGGTCCAACCATTACGAGGCGGCGTTCGAAGCGTTCATCCGCCGCAGAGGGTCCCGTGCGTGGCGATCGACGAGGCCAAGCGGGCCATCTGCGGTGACGAAGCGATCAAGAACCCGGACTTCCTCTTGTATCCGCGGTTCGGGTCGAACCTGGTCGTCGAGGTGAAAGGCAAGCGCGCCAAGGATGGCCGGGGGCGTCGCGACTGGGAGAACTGGGTCACGACCGACGACCTGGACGGGCTATGCCGGTGGCAGGCGATATTCGGGCCGGGTTTCCGGGCGATCCTGGCGTTCGCGTATGCTGAGCCGATCCAGCCGTTTCCATTGCCGGGAGCCAACGGGGCGTACGAGTTCCGCGGGCTCGAGTATCGTTTCTGGGCGGTCGGCCTCGACGACTACATCGCACATCTGCGGTCGCGCGGCCCGGCATGGAAGGCCGTGGCCATGGCCCGGCGGGCGTTCCGGCGGCGGGTGCGCCCCCTACTCGAATGGCTTCCCATGAGTTACGATTGGTGTCGTCGTCCCACTCCCGTCAAGGAGCGCCAGAAATGACCCCGATGTTTCGCCGTTCTCGACGCCGGATCGCACCCCTCTTCCTGGCCGCGGGCCTCCTGGCAGGCTCGGTCTTCTGCCCGGCTGCGCTGGCTCAGCGACCCAACCCCAACGATCCCATCCCGGAGGAGGCCCCGGCAGGCTCCGGGTCGGGCCGTCCGCTCGACGGCTATCTCGGCACGCTCGCCCTGATCGGGCTCGCCTTTTTCATCGTGGGCAAGTCGGCCCGAAGGTAAGCGCCCCTGCGGCAAAAGCCAGGCACGTGAGCGGCCCGGAAAGCATGAAACCACTCTCCACCGACCCTTACCGCACGGCCGTGTTCGTCGGTACGTTCGACCCGTTCTCGCTGGGACATCTCGACGTGATCGAGCGTGGCCGGCGGCTATACGAGCACCTGGTCGTGGGCATCGGGGTCAATCTCGCCAAGGCCTCGCTATTCAGCGTGGAGGAACGCACCGAGATGGTGCGGCAGGTCTTGAGCTTGCGATCGTTTTCGAACGTGTCGGTGCAGTCCTTCGAGGGGCTCACGGTCAACTTCGTGCGGGCAGTCGGCGCCCGGGTGATTCTCCGCGGGCTGCGCACGCTCTCGGACATGGAATACGAGTTTACCATGACGCTCACCAATCACCGGCTCGATCCCGAGGTCGAAACCGTGTTCCTGATGGCGGACGCCGAGTATTCACACGTTTCCAGCACGCTGGTCAAGCAGGTGGGTTATTTCGGGGGCGAGGATGCGCTGGGGCGGTTCGTTCCGGCGGAGCTGGTTGCGCCGATCCTTTCCAAGCTGCGCACGACTCACCGCCAACCGCGCGGAATGAACAAGTCGCGCGACCACTGCCGTAGGCCGAGGCCGCGCGACCGGGCCAGCTCGTGAAACGTGTTCACGCACTTCCAGGCCCGATCGAAGTTTGAATACGACAGCCAGCCCGCGAATCGGTCGTCCTGGCCACGCGATCGGGAGGCCACGACCCGCGTCGTAATGATGAGGTGATCAAAGATCTCCTGCAAGGTCGTGGCGGTCGAGGGGGACTCGCCGGACTGCGCGGGATTGCCCTCGGGACGGTCCGGCCAGGTGATGCTCAGATTGCAACTCAAGAATCTCTCGGTATCGGGCGCCGGCTGCGTGAGCCAGAGGTATTCCGCGTCGTCCCACAGATAGCGGACGCAAAGGAGCTCGACGGCGACCATTCTGGACGGATCGACATCGTGGTCGTGAATCCCCGCGTGGACCGTATCCGCGGCTCGCGCGGGCCTGGGACGCGAGACCGGATGGGACTCGGGCCCCGGCTCGACCCGGGTCGCTCGGACCACTCGCTGTGAGCTGAGCATCTCATAGGCCTGGACCAGGATCCGGAACGACCAGTCCTCGCCGCCGGCGTCCGGATGATATTTCTTGGCCTTCTTCCGGTAGGCGTCGCGGATCTCCTCGAGCGAGGCCTGGGGCGCGACGCCGAGAACCTGGTGAGGATCGATCTCGAAGCTGAAGAGAGACACCTTGCCGAGGTCCTCCTCGTGCGAAGTTCTGATGTCGATCAACGGGTCGTAATCAACGTGCTTGTCGTCGTGGTCGCTATCTCCATCTCAATTGCTTTCGTCGTTCTTCTCCGGTCTGCGAATTCTGTGGGAGGCCTACGAGTGCCGTGGCGTGGGCGGCGACTGACGACCGTTCGAGAGCCTGCTTCGAAGATACGATGCACGAGCCACGTTGCGTTCTTCGACGCCGAGCTCGCTGCCGCGCAGCTTTTGCAGGAAGGCCGGCTGGGTCTGGATGAACAGCTCGTTGACCGTCGCGATCGAAAGGTCGTCGATCAGTCCCAGGTTGATCCCCATCCGCACGTGGGATAACAGCAGCATGGTTTCCTCGCTCGAGATGGTCTGTGCGGTCTTGAGGACGCCGTAGGCGCGGCTGACCTGGTCGTGCAGGTGCTGCCGCCGCTGGGTCAGGAGGTCCTGCCGCGCGGCGCGCTCGTACTGGAGCACCTGGGGGACGACGTCGGTCAAGATCTTGATCAGCTCGGTTTCGCTTTTGCCGAGGGTCTGCTGGTTGGAGATCTGATAGAAATCCCCGGATGCCTGGCTTCCCTCGCCGTACAGGCCGCGGACGGCAAGATTGATCTTCTGGAGGGCGCGGAAGACCTTGTCGATGCGCTTGTTATGCACCAGGCCGGGGAGGTGGAGCATGACACCGACGCGGATTCCGGTTCCGACGTTGGTCGGGCACGCGGTAAGGTACCCCAGTTGGGGGCTGAATGCGTACGCGAGCTGCTCCTCGAGCTGGTCGTCGAGCTGATTGACGGCCTCCCATACCTCGGGGAGCCGGAACCCCGAATACATGAACTGGACCCGCAGATGGTCTTCCTCGTTGACCATGATGGCGACGTTTTCCTGGGAGCTCAGAGCCACACCGCGGGGACCGTCGCTGGCGGCGAGCTCGCGCGAGATCACCTGGCGCTCGACCAGGAACAGGCGGTCCAGGGTCGAAAGAGCGTTGACGTCGATATAGCTCAGGTCGAGCTTCGCGTGCGCGAGTGCCGAGCAAAAATGGGCCTCGATCTCGGCCTTCTCGGTGCGGCTGGCGCGGGTGGAGAAGGGAAAATCCGCGAGGTTGCGGGCCAGCCGGATCCGCGAGCACATCACGATGTCGCTCTCGGGTCCGGTTCCTCGCAGCCACTCGCCGGACGTCTTGGTCAAGTCATCGAGAGTCATGCGTGGTGATCCTTGAGGCGCAAGAGGTCGCGCAGCCGTGCGGCTTCTTCGTAATCTTCACGGCCGATCGCCTCGCGGAGACGCGTTCGCAGCCGGAGCCGCTCCACGGCGCCTTCGCGCCGCCGCGCCCGCTTGCCGACGTGCCGGGTCGTTCCGTGGTAGCGCTGCAACAGCGACAGGAGTCCTTTGGAGAAGACCCAGTAGTCCTGCGGACAGCCGAGCCGTCCGCCTGCCCGAAATTCCATGAACTTGATGCCGCAGACAGGACACGACATCTCGGCAAGCTCGCCGACGAGCTCCCCGACATTGGCCACGATCAGAGTCTGAACGACGGCGTCCAAGGCCAGGCTGGGTGGAGACACCGGCCAGGCCAGGCCCTCCTTGCGGGCGCACGCCTCGCAGAGGTGAAGCTCGCGCCGCCGGCCCTCGCCGGGCTCGGTCAGATGAACAGTCGCCTCTTTCTTGCATCGTTGACACATCATCGGCCCGACCATCCCGCGGGGAAAGGCTGGCAGTCCCGAGCCCTCTGGAGCCCGGTCGTGACACCGTCGTCATCGCCCCTGTTCCAGCTCGATCCCCTTGATCTTATCTCGGAGCCGCGCAGCCGTCTCGTACTCTTCGGCCGCGACCGCACGCTTGAGCTCGTTGCGAAGCTGAATGAGCGTTGTCTGCTGCTGGGTGTTTCGCGGCGCCCGCTTGGGCACCTTGCCCGAGTGCCTGGGCTCGCCGTGAATGTTTTCCAAAAGAGGCATCAGCTCGTCGCGAAAGACCTCATAATCATAAGGACAACCCAGCTTGCCGGAATTCTTGAATTCCAGGAACGTGATCTGGCAGATCGGACACACTTGCTTGTCAGCGGGCGACGGCTCCCGCAATGCCCCCGGCGCGCTCACGATCAGCTTTTTGGCCAGCTCGCTGATCGGGGGCTCGGACGTTTCGTCCGGCGGTGCCAGGTGTTGCCGCGCATGCTCGTCACAGAAATGGAACTCCTGGTGAATCCCCTTCTCGACGATGTCCGTGATGTGGAATGTGGCCGGTTTGGCGCACTTCTGGCATCTCATCTAGCGACTCCGTCAGGCCAAGCACGACTGCGCCCTTTGACTCCCGGTCCATTCCTCTCGTGCCTTTGCTTTTTGATCGCTTGGAATCGCCGTGCGCACCACTCTACCGGCTCATAATGAAACGTAAACCTCATTTTGTATTGTAATTTCCCCACCCGGTGTGTCAAGCAACAGCGGTCCCGCGGCGGGACCGGTCCTACCGCGCCAGTGCTTTCCTTTGCCGCGGGACTGATCGGGACGTCGCCTCGGGTGCACGACGCGCTTTGCAGGGCCGAGCGTTGCCCGGGAGGCCAGGGGTGATTCAGTCTGGTCGTTCGCGGAGGCGTGATTTGAGGAAGAAGCCAGATCTTCTCACGGAATGCGTAAGGGGAACGGGATGACGAACCGGCAATGCCGCTCAATCTCATTCAATCGCGATGATCATATTCACTCAAAACGGCTCATCGATCCGAGCCGATCCGATCCGATCCGATCATTGATGATGGTGTCCGCTGAACCCCTCGCGAGCTACGACCATCCGTCGTTAATTGGGAATGGTGTCCCCGAGTGTGGAAGAGTTCGGGCCGAGCGCGCAAAAGTTTCGCGCGGTACCGGATGACGCTTGATCCACGCAACAGCTTTCCATTTAACGAGTTAAGTCTAACGACGGCATAACCGGAATGGTGAGCGCCGGGTTAAATGTTTGCCCTTGAGGACGTTGCGTCCAACGTCGGCATAATCGGACTTTTGCGCGAAAAACGGGTTTTCCAGCCAGATCTCCTTAGATATAAGAGGTTTGCGCCGTTACGACGGAATAATCGGAACCGGATGCGCGAAATCGCGGTTCTCCGGATATAACTTACGATGCGATAAAATCTTCTGTCATTACGACGGAACAATCGAAGCAGGTGATTCAGACGGCACACTCGGTGCAATGGGCACACCGCTATTCCCGATGGCCGACTGTCAGAAAGAACGACTGGTACCGCTGGGCCAGCGCGTCGCCGTTCCAGCGGCGGGCTTCGATCCTGGCTCGCTCGCGATGGCTCGCCTCGAATTCGGGGTCGTCCCAGAGCCGCTCGATGACCGCTACCCAGGGGGCGACCTCCTGCGCGGTCGGCACCACGCCGCTGGTGGGCGTGCATCGTTCGGGAATCGTGAACACGAATCCCGCATCGCCCATGGTCTCCGGCAAGGCACCCCGGTCGCTCGCCAGTACCGGTATTCCGTTGGCCATCGCCGAGGGAAAGATCACGGCCGAGACGTTGGTGAATCCGCGGCGATCGTTGTAGCCGAAATTATGGAGATGAAAAACGACGGCCACGCCCGCGGCCCTGGCCCTGCGCATCAGCTCCAGGCTGACCGGGTGGCCGCCATAGGTCAAAAGCACTTGCGGCCGGAACCGATTCAATACCTGGCAGGCCAGGTCGAGGAACAAGCCTGCCTCGTATTGGCTGGGCGCCCGCTCGGCCCGGCTGTGCGCGGTCGGCAGAAGGGTCACTCGCACGCGGTCGAGCTCGAGGTCGAAGACTTCGGCTTGCCCACCCCGGCTGAGTGCTGCGCCGACTCGCTTGGCCGGCAGGTCGAGCGCGGTCAGCACGTGTTCGAGTGGTGTTTCCTGCTGGTAGTCGAGCACGCCGCAGGTCAAAGCACGGCAGTCCCAGCCGCGGGCGGCAAGCAGCTCGAGCAGCTCGCGGGTCGCCAGGGCCGCGCCGCTGGACGGGTCGAGATCGCTGTGGATCGAAGCAAAAAGCAGGCGGTTGGTCGTCATGTGGTGATCCACGGGACAGGAGAAGAGAAAGCCGCGGATGAACGCGGATCAGACGCCAGGGAAACGAGACCAGAAAATTGGGGAGTCTTTAACGACGGAAAGCACGGATCGACACGGAAGAAGACCGCTGGATCGGAGGGCAGCCATGCCCGCAGATGGGTCTTTTTGTCGCCTTTCGCTCCGCGCAAGTGTGCCATCACAATCGGCGATTGGCCTCTTGGATCGAAGGATCCGCCGAGCGTCGAGGATGCCTTTTGTCGCCTTTCGCTCCGCGAAAGTGTGCGGTGAAAACCGGCGATTGGCCTCTTGGATCGAAGGATCCGCCGAGCGTCGGGGACGCCTTTTGTCGCCTTTCGCTCCGCGAAAGTGTGCTCTCCCAATAATCGATACGCGACTTTATTCTGACATCGGTGCTTGTCGATGCGTCATTCGTCGCTCCGCCGGAAGGATTTACCGAGCACCGGCGTGGTTTTTAGCAGAGAAAACGCACAACTTTCGCGGAGCGAAAGGCGACTTTGTTCTGACCACGGCGGTGTTACCCGTACTTATCTGCGTTGGTGGAGTCGGCTGGAGCAAATGCACAACTTTCGCGGAGCGAAAGGCGACTTTGTTCTGACCACGGCGGTGTTACCCGTACGTATCTGCTTTGGTGGAGTCGGCTGGAGCAAACGCACAACTTTCGCGGAGCGAAAGGCGACTTTGTTCTGACCACGGCGGTGTTACCCGTACTTATCTGCGTTGGTGGAGTCGGCTGGAGCAAATGCACAACTTTCGCGGAGCGAAAGGCGACTTTGTTCTGACCGCGGCGTTGTTACCCGTATTCGTCTGCGTTCGTGGCGTCCGCTGGAACAAATGCACAACTTTCGCGGGGCGAAAGGCGACTTTGTTCTGACCAAAGCGCTATTACCCGTGTTCACCTGCCTTACCAGCCTCCCCGGCGGACAAAACTCTCCGTGCTTGCAGGTCCGGCATTCTGGCCCTCCCCGACCGATGGTGCCTGACTGGCTCTACGCCTTATGGCTTTCCGCTGTTTTCCTCTCTCGCCTCTCCACTCGATTTTTCCGTGTCGATCAGTGCCTTCCGTGGTTAAAACGTTTGGATGGTCTTCGCCCTGCCCGCTTCCAAATGTTCCATCCGATCGGCTCCGTGCTAATCTGCATGCATCCGCGGCCAAAAATCTCCACGGTCTCCTCTCTCCGATGATTCGTGTCGATTCGTACGATTCGTGGTCAGGGGGATTTCGTGGTTTTCCCAGCCCCTGCCGACCGGTTCAGGTGCTTGATTGCCTCCTTATCTCCTGGGCATTCGGCCAGCACCGCGCGCCATTGCCGCTCGGCTTCTTCGTGGTCCCCGCGCTCTTTCGCGAGTGCCGCGAGGTTGCGCCGGGTGAGATGCCCAAAAATTCCCTGGTCGATGCTGGCGAACTTCTGCGGCCGCGACAGCGTCAGGATCCGCCGCCAGCACTCCTCAGCCTTGCCCGGCTCGCCGTTCTGCCGGTGCACAACTGCCTTGCGGAACCATAGCTCCGCATCCTCGGGGTCGAGCGAGAGCCCCTCGGCGCAGCTCTTCAACGCTGCCGGAAAGTCACCCAGCATCTGGTGGCCGCGTGCGATCAGGGCATACAGCTTGCGTGTGATCGAATCCGTCGGCGCCGACCCAGCCAGGCTGCTTTTGAGGTACCTGAGCGCCTCGCTCCACTGACCGCGTTCGACCGCGATCGAGCCCAGGTTGAACAGGGTAAACGGATCATTCGGCCGCTCAGCGAGCTCTTCGAGCAAGATCCGCGAGTCGCGGTCGAGCTTCCTTGAACGCAGCGCCCGGTCGGCATAGCCGGTGTGTCTTACCGTGATATCGGTCCACTCTGTGGGCACGCCTGCCCTCTTGAGCGCCGGCAGGATCTGCTCGTGGACCCGGTAGATCCAGCGCACGCCCTCGATCACGGGAAACAGCCGGATGTGATCGACGACCGTATCGCCGCCGCTTCCATCCGGGCCGGGATCACACGCGCAGCGCACCACGAACGCACGCGGGCTTTCGTTGCAGGTCAAACGACCGAACAATGCCTCAAGCTTCCGGCGCTGCGGCGGCTCGACCAGGTCGTCGGCATCGAGCCAGAACGCATAATCACCCTTGGCACGCGCCAGGGCTGCGTTGCGAGCGGCGGCGAAGTCATCAACCCACGGCATGTCAAAGACCCGCGCACCGAACGAGCGGGCAATTTCGACCGTGCGATCCTTGCTTCCGGTGTCCAGAACGATGATTTCATTGAACAGGCCGCGGACCGACTCGAGAGAACGCGGAAGGTTTTCTTGTTCGTCCTTAACGATCATGGTGAGGCTCACGGTCGCCCGCGCGGCAGGCGGCGTCCTGGCGTAGGTCGGGCTTTCTAGCCTGACGTCTTTGTTGTAGGTCAGGCTTTCCAGCCTGACGTTCCCGTAGGTCGGGCTTTCTAGCCTGACGTCCCGTTTGTCGATCGGGCTCTCTAGCCCGACGTCGGGCTCGAACGCCGGCATTGCGCAACGGCTCGCGTCAGGCTGGAAAGCCTGACCTACGGAATGCCCCGTGTCAGGCTGGAAAGCCTGACCTACGTCCCGATCCGTTCCTCGGGGGCATTCCGCTGACGGCCGCGCCTCCGCCCTCAACGCCGGAACCGGCGCCGACACTCTGCCGACTTCGATCGACTCCGCGTCTGCAGCCAGCGCATGCAACCGCCGCTCGACCGCCTCCGCGGTCCGAGCCCAAGTGAAATGCTCGCGGATCCAGGCCGAGGCCGCGCTCCCCTTGGCCCTCGCTGATGCCGAGTCGGCGGCCACGCGGCGGAGATGCTCGACCAGCACTTCCTGATCCGGCTCCCAGAGCCACGGCCGGCCGATCGTCTCCAGATCGCCCACTCGGCACTCGGCAAACTGGCCGCGGCAGGCGGGGATGAGGAACGCCGTCTCCTCCGTGGCATAATCGAGCACCGGTCCAGCGCCAGTGACGATCACCGGTAGTCCGCAGGCCATCGCCTCGATGATCGGCAGGGCAAACCCTTCACCGCGAAATGGGTGCACCAGGCAGTCACACGCGGCGTACAGCCCGGCGATCTCGTGCTCGTCCAGGTCGCGGTCGATGTATTCGACCGAATAGCCCTGCTCGCGCAGCTTGGCCACATTAGCCTCGGCCGTCTGCCCACGGTAAAAGCTCTTGGTCCCCATGTCCTTGACGACCAGCCCGACGCCGTCAGACGGCGAGAACGCCCGCGGAAACGCCGCGAGCAGCAGGTCGATGCCCTTGCGGAAGATCGTGCCGCCGACAAACAAGAACCGCAAATCCGGACCGGGCGGCAAGGCGAGGGGCGCGACTCCGGGCCGGAAGACCTCGGGGTCGACTCCCAGCGGAATCACATGGACGCGCCACCCGGCATACCAGCATCCAGGTAACAGTCGCGGACCGAGCGGCTATAAGCCCAAACTTCGTCGACGTGTCGCAGAGCCGGCATCCAAGCCTTGGGAATGCTGCCGTACTCCCACGGCTGCATCAACACCAGCGGCCGCTCGGCGGCGACTCCAGCTTCGGCGGCCAGTGGTGCCGCACATACACCTGTGGCGGCCCGTCGGCCGGTCCACGACCCAACCGCGCGGCCAGGCGGTCGTCCAGCGGCAATCGCTCGGGCTTCGCGTCCCCGTTGGTCTTGGAATCCCAGATCAACCCCAGGTCATGCCCGCGGTCGACCAGCGCGCGGCACAGCGCCCGGTTGACCCGTGCGAGCGAGTGCAGCCCTTCCGGGTCGCCTCCCCACGCCACGCGCACGGGGCCCGAATGCGGCTGCGTCGGTTGCGGCGGTGGCAGCGGCGCCTGCTTGCGCACAAAAGCAACCTCGGTCCCCTCAACGTGAACCACCGGCTCGCGAAATTCAATCTGCTCGATCGCCTCCCGAACCTTGACCCAGGGAACTGGACTATTGAAGTCATGCCAGACCAGCCAGCCTCCGCGCGTCAATGCCTCGTACGCCTTGCGACTGTCGTTCAGGACATGTTCGAGATCATGCCCGCCATCGATAAAGGCAAACTCCAGAGGCACCAGCCGGCCGAAATCGTAGACCATCGAGTCGGCGATGATGAAGAACACCTTCCACGCTTTGCGGAAATGGTCGGCGAACTGGGCGAACTCGCCGCGGGTGGGCACGTCGACTTGTTGCTGAGGCGCGCCGAGCGCGGATCGCACCGTACCCTGGACGATTCCCAGGCTGAAGATCTGAGCATCGTCGAGCGTCCACCGCGTGAAATTCGCCGTCATGTGTCCCAGCGCCGTGCCGATTTCGAGCACGCGGCGGGGGCGGGCGAATTCTAGCAGCGTGAGCACGGCGTGGGTATCGGACGCGGGTGTATACCCGCAGACGGCCTCGGGAAAGCGGCGGTCGCCGAAGCGGCCAGCGAATTCGCCATGGGGCATGATCGCAATGTGCGTTTGCGGCCTTGATGTGGATGGCATCGTTTGTGGCCTCTTTGGCAGGGAAGGCACGCGACCGGGCGGCGCACAGCGCAGGCGTACGGCGCGCCAGATCGCGTCGGTTTGTTGCGGGCGTTTCGAGCATGGGCACCAGAGAGACGGCCGCCTTGTGGGCGGGGGCCTTATCTCTCGCGGTGCTCGCGGCAGAGGTAAAGATAGACGAACTGGTCGTATCTCACGGCGGGCCGGAGCTGCCGGGTTTGGGGGTCGGGCTCGACGACGAGATAGCGCATGGCATTGTCACAGAATCGCTCGACGGTTCCGTCTGGCCTGGTCACGATGAAGAGCGCGGCGCCGGTGTTGTGCAATTAGGTAAACCGACGCGGCCTTTCCGTGCGCCGGTAGGTGAGGGTACCCACCAGACCGGCCGACAGCGGGTTTCGCTCTACGTAGCGCAACAGCGAAAGCGGGTGATCGTCGCTCTGACCCGGAAAACTCTTGAAACGCCCCTGATCGAGGTGTCCATAGCCGACGGTGCGGTGCGATACGCGCCACCGTACTGCGTGGGTGTGCGCCAGACGGCGAAAGAAATCCGTCACCTGACCGTCCTGTTCCGGCCAGACAACAAAGTGCCAGTGATTCGACATGACACAATACGACAGGATGCGGATGGGTTGCCGATCGTGTGCCTCCACCATCACCCGCTCGAACGCCTCGAAGTCGGCATCCTTGCGAAACATATGCATCCGCCCGGCCGACCGGTTCAAGACGTGATAAACCTGCCCACCAGGCGCGGCTCTGGCGATCCTTAGCATGATCAGAATGAATACTGGAACGGCCGATCGAACTCACAATACTAATCGCGTGCCAGTTTCCGTCCCTGGGCCGTTGCTACCAAGCTGCCCGCACATCACGCGGCCATCGACCTCTGCTAGAGGCTCGGTCGTGAAGTGCCCTGGATCCGGCGCTGGTGAGAAACCGCTACGCAGCATTGTCGCCGCACCACCCCGTCGAACGAGCCACCAGAGAAGGGGCGACCGGTACTCCGCCCGATCGTCCGGCGAGCGACGGACCATCGATTATCGTGATCAGAGTGCACTCGATTATCGTGCTCACTCTCAACCGGTTCTGCAAATACCCGCTCGGGCGCTGACATGGCCTCGATTTTCTTGCTCAGCGGTCCGTCAATTACCGTGATCATTCTCACTTTTTCTTGACGCGGTCTGTCTCGTCGCGTCCGTGCGCGTGCAGTCCGGATTGTCGGCCCGGAGAACGAACAGACCCGAGTAGCCGGGGTTGACGCAGTTCCGCGACCGACGGCTGCGTATCGGCGTGTTCCGCCCGATGGGCTTGGCGGTTCTCAAGCGATCGCAATACTTTTTCCAGCCACTCGTCCGCGCCGGGCGCTGAGCCCGGCGTGGTCGCGTCATCTTTGGCTTTGTAGATCTCAATCGCCCTGCGCTGCCACTTGACGGCGGAAGCGAAGTCTCCGGCCTCGGCGTGCCCAGTTGCCATCAGAATCGACCCAGCCAGCTCGGTTTTTCGATCTGGAGGCTGACCCTGAGCCCGTGAGCTCATCAAAACACGCTCTGCGTTTTCGATCGCCCGCTGACCGTTTCGGTGCGCCGGCTCGGGGCACGTCGCGTAGATCCACGATCGCTGCGCGGCGGCAGATTCTGCCAAGCTGGGGTCGTACTCCACTGCGTCGTCCAGCCTGGTCAGTGCCTGGTCGAAGTCCCCGGTCGCGATACAAAGCTCTGCCCTCTCCATACAGCCTAATCCAAATCGCGGCGACAGGCACATCGCTTTGTCCAAATCCGACTTGGCCTTGCCGTACTCGCCTTTCTGGCGCCACGCCCGCGCTCGCAAGCAGTAGGCACTTAAATACCCCGGATCGGATCGCAACACCTCGTCGAAGTCGACGATCGCCAACTCCGGCTCGCCGAGTCTGAGCTCGGACACTCCGCGCAGAAAGTAAAAGTCCCTGCGCTTCGGATCAGCGAACACCGCCGCGTTCAGGTCTCTGTAAGCGTTCACCAGGTCGCCTTTGTTCAGCCAGATCGAACCGCGCACGGCGTGAGCGACGGGGTTGTGTGGCGAGATTCGGAGCGCGGCGTTGCAGTCCCCGATCGCACCAGTAATATCCCCCAGCTCCTTCCGGGCGTTTGCTCGCGCGGCCAATGCCTCGTCCGAGTAGGGGTCGATGCGAACCGCTTCATCGAGGTCCGCAAGAGCCAGGCGGAACTCATCGCGCTCCAGGAAAATGTTCGCCCGCCCCAGACGAGGCCACGCAATCTCCGGCGCCAGGCGAATACCAATGTTGTAATCGCCCAATGCCATATCTTTTTTCGAGATGCTGCACGAGAAGCTCGCCCGCTTGCTGTACAGAAATCCGTTCGACTGCTGGAGAGAAATCGCCTTGGTGAAATCGGCAGCCGCCTGATCGAGCCTATCTGTTTCCCAGTACAATTGGCCGCGGCAGAGGTACGCTAATGCCGACGTCGAATTCAGGCGAATTCCTTCGTCGAAAGCGCGCTCGGCACCAGGCAGATCACGCATGCTAATCTTGCCCAGGCCCAACCCGATATAAGCGGGAGCAAATCTCGGGTCAATGCGGATGGCATGGGCTAGGTCGTCAAGTCCGGCTTGAGTCTCTCCTCGCCGCAAGCGCACCGACCCGCGCAGAAAGCGGAACTCCGCGGATCTCGGGGCGGACTGTATCCTGTCACCGAAGTAAGCAACGGCCTGCGCGAGCGGCACGATGCTGGATCGCTTCACCCACCCGGTCGGATAGCCCATCTCCGTCGAGACAAGTAGCCGCTCGCCCTCGACCTTCAGCACCTTATATACTTGGAAGCAATTGTCCGTGGGCTGGTTCGGGCCGTCGAACTGTAACTCAATCTGCGCGGCGGTAATGACCACGAGACCGCCCTGCCGAACTACGGCAGCCTGCTCTCCGAGACTCGCCGAGACCGCGGACACCAGAAGCATCACTGCGCATACCGCGGCTTTGAGACTTTCCCGGTAACGCATCGCGACCTCCGTGTCGAAAACGAGCCCTCCTGAGGCCCAAGTGGGTTAACTCGTGAGCGACGATTATGATCGATCACCGCCAGAAGGCAAGATCAACGGTGCACAGGCGACTTGCAGACGGCCGCACGATGGCAGACCGTCCAGGGGGTCAGATCCGAATGGCGCCAGGATAACCGATGCTGTTGGCATCCATGGACTTGCGGCGATTGTTGTCCTGCTATTTCTTTATTCGTTCATATATAATTTCTCCTCGCGCGATCCGCCGCTTGGCTTCCCGACGCGGTATCATGAGAAGCCGGTAGGGCTTCGGCCGGCGCTTGATCGCGCGAGGTTCGTATCGGTCCGGCCGATCGCCGACACGCTTCTGGATGATCAGGTCCAACAGTCGCGGAAAATCCGCGGCGATCTGCCTCGGATCGTACAGATGGGTCTCCTCAAAAGCGCGAATGGTCTGCCGCGCGCCATTGAAGCTCAGGTCGCGCGGCTGCACGTCGCGACCGCGCGCCGCCTCCGCCATAACGCCTCGAATCAGGTTATACGCCAATAAATGCATTCCGACCTCTTTGCGCACCATCTCCGGGCTCTTGGTCCGAAGCATCTCCATGCGCATCGTCGTCTTGAGCGATCGCAGATCCAGCTCCGCGTGCCATCTTTGCCTGAACAAATCTCCCAATGCAGTTGCTGGATATTTCGTCGCATCCAACAGGGTCGTCACGATCACCAGTACACGGGTCCGCTTGGTGCGATCCTTGATCCGGACACGGATCTCGCGAAGAGTCAGTTCCTTGGGCATCGCGGCGTACTCGGCGTGGCTCATCCAGTCGGGACGCTCAGGCTTCGGCCAGGTGACGATATGGTCATCCAGGCCCATCCGACGTCCCCGGCGGAAGTCGGCCTTGCGATTCTGGTGCAGCCGGAAGACAACATCAACGCCTCGGAGTAGTGAGTCCGCGATCACCCAGTAAGAACAGAAAAACCGGTCGCCCAAGGCGATATCGCCGGGTCGGAGCTGGTCCTTGATCTGACGGAGTAGACCCAGTTCGCTGGCCTGTTTGCCCCGGCATGCTCCCATGGCGGCCTCCAGCACCGTACCCACGGCCAAGCTGATCACCACGAGAAGGCGCGCGATCGGCAACCCGAGCCCGGCCTTTTGGCTTCGCGACTGCGGGTACTCGGCTTGGTTGGCTTCGGTGTCCGGCATGACGACTGTTGTGCCGTCGAGGAGTTTGACAGGTCGGCCTCGAAACAGCCACTCAGCGTCGGCCTTCTCATGAATCGATTGGCCGGAACGACGAGCCAAATCCCAGACCACCTCTTCTGGCAGCCGTTGGCGGGCCTCGCAGTAGCTGACCGTGTCGTCAGTCACCAGGGGCAGCCCACGATCGCTGCGGTACTTCTGGAAGCGCTCTAAGGCGTCGCCACAGGACTGGTCGGCGGAGATGATCTGCGACAAGAACATGCCGAGGGTGATCCACGGGGTGTAGATCCGGTTCCTCCAGCGGTGGCCCCAAGAGCGGCAGGTCGCGTCGACCTCGGAAGCGGACAAAACATCAAGGAACGGCAGCCCCGATTGATCGGCAAATTGATTCCGGACCGCGTCGGCTTGGCCTCCGGCCGTATGAGACGTAGACTGAACCACCGTGACCTCCTTGTCGTGGTGAATTGGTGTGGGTTTTGGTTGAACGCCACCAAATTACCACCCAAGGGGGTCATGCATCTATTTCAGAAATCCCGGGTCTCAAGCCAATGTAGAGTCGAGCTTTAGGCATTCTCCTGGCGCCATTCGGGTCAGATCCGGTTGTCGGTTTACGCAACGTTCGCGAGGCGTTAAGCTCGGTGAATGAGCAGGCCGTTGAGAGTGGAGTATCCGGGCGCCATCTATCACGTCATGTGCAGAGGCAATGCGCGTCAGCGCATCTTTCACACCGAGGCGGACCACCAGCGCCTTCTCGATGGGCTGGCTCTGACGGTCAGTCCAGGGGGTCAGATCCGGTTGTCGGTTTACGCAACGTTCGCGAGGCGTTAAGCTCGGTGAATGAGCAGGCCGTTGAGAGTGGAGTATCCGGGCGCCATCTATCACGTCATGTGCAGAGGCAATGCGCGTCAGCGCATCTTTCACACCGAGGCGGACCACCAGCGCCTTCTCGATGGGCTGGCTCTGACGGTCAGTCGGTTCGGCTGGGAGTTGTTCAGCTTCGTGCTGATGCCCAACCACTTCCACCTTTTCTTTCGCACGCCGCAACCGAGCCTCTCACGAGGAATGCAGTACCTTGCATCGGGCTACGCCAACTGGTTCGCCAAGCGGCACCGCTGCCCTGGGCACCTCTTGCAGGGGAGGTTCAAGAGCCAGTTGGTCGAGGACGAGAGCTACTTCTGGGGCGTAAGCCGCTATATCCACCTGAATCCGGTGCGGGGTAAGAGCCCGCTTGTGTCGCACCCGCGCGAGTGGCGCTGGTCCAGCTACCCGGGCTATGCTTCCAGGCGAGCACGGGTCGATTGGGTGGCTTACGACTTCGTGTACGCCGCCTGGCAGGGGGATGTGGGCGGCCGGGATCCCGAGACAGCGTACCGCCGCTACGTTGAGCGAGGACTGACAGCGCCACCGGACAATCCGTTTCGCGACGCCACTCACGGATGGCTACTGGGCAGCCTGGACTTCGTCCAGGGGGTCAGATCCGGTTGTCGGTTTACGCAACGTTCGCGAGGCGTTAAGCTCGGTGAATGAGCAGGCCGTTGAGAGTGGAGTATCCGGGCGCCATCTATCACGTCATGTGCAGAGGCAATGCGCGTCAGCGCATCTTTCACACCGAGGCGGACCACCAGCGCCTTCTCGATGGGCTGGCTCTGACGGTCAGTCGGTTCGGCTGGGAGTTGTTCAGCTTCGTGCTGATGCCCAACCACTTCCACCTTTTCTTTCGCACGCCGCAACCGAGCCTCTCACGAGGAATGCAGTACCTTGCATCGGGCTACGCCAACTGGTTCGCCAAGCGGCACCGCTGCCCTGGGCACCTCTTGCAGGGGAGGTTCAAGAGCCAGTTGGTCGAGGACGAGAGCTACTTCTGGGGCGTAAGCCGCTATATCCACCTGAATCCGGTGCGGGGTAAGAGCCCGCTTGTGTCGCACCCGCGCGAGTGGCGCTGGTCCAGCTACCCGGGCTATGCTTCCAGGCGAGCACGGGTCGATTGGGTGGCTTACGACTTCGTGTACGCCGCCTGGCAGGGGGATGTGGGCGGCCGGGATCCCGAGACAGCGTACCGCCGCTACGTTGAGCGAGGACTGACAGCGCCACCGGACAATCCGTTTCGCGACGCCACTCACGGATGGCTACTGGGCAGCCTGGACTTCGTCGATCAGATCCGGGCCAGGGTTGGCCAGGCCCAGCACCACGATCAACGACCCGCGGCCCGCCGGCTTTCCGCTGTTGATCTGGTCCTGGTTCAGTCCGCCGTGGCCGCACACTACGGAGTCGATCCCCAGACATTTCGCGACCGTCGCGCCCAGTCGATCAGCCGAGACGTTGCGGCGTGGCTGTCCCGCCAACTGACCACTTGTACGTTGCGCGAGCTGGCGGCCGCGTTCGGTCTCGGCCACGCTGACAGCGTCTGCAACCTGACTCGCCGCGTCGACCGCGCGCTGCCAGATTCCAGCAAGCTTCGGCGAGACATTGCGGCAATTCGCCACCAGCTTCTGGAAGCCGAGCCGAGCTGATCATGGCGGGGCGGCGGCAGGTCCGTTCAACGGCTTTGCGCCGGATCCGGCTCGCTTGACCTCAACCCAAAACCGTGAACCGAATCTGACCCGAATGGCGCCAGGATAGTGCCTAAGTCTCGACTCTCCATTGGCTTGAGACGCGGGATTTCTGAAATAGATGCATGACCCCCTTGGGTGGTAATTTGGTGGCGTTCAACCAAAACCCACACCAATTCACCACGACAAGGAGGTCACGGTGGTTCAGTCTACGTCTCATACGGCCGGAGGCCAAGCCGACGCGGTCCGGAATCAATTTGCCGATCAATCGGGGCTGCCGTTCGTTGATATTTTGTCCGCTTCCGAGGTCGATGCGACCTGCCGCTCTTGGGGCCACCGCTGGAGGAACCGGATCTACACCCCGTGGATCACCCTCGGCATGTTCTTGTCGCAGATCATCTCCGCCGACCAGTCCTGTAGCGACGCCTTAGAGCGCTTCCAGAAGTACCGCAGCGATCGTGGGCTGCCCCTGGTGACTGACGACACGGTCAGCTACTGCGAGGCCCGCCAACGGTTGCCAGAAGAGGTGGTCTGGGATTTGGCTCGTCGTTCCGGCCAATCGATTCATGAGAAGGCCGACGCTGAGTGGCTGTTTCGAGGCCGACCCGTCAAACTCCTCGACGGCACAACAGTGGTCATGCCGGACACCGAAGCCAACCAAGCCGAGTACCCGCAGTCGCGAAGCCAAAAGGCCGGGCTCGGGTTGCCGATCGCGCGCCTTCTCGTGGTGATCAGCTTGGCCGTGGGTACGGTGCTGGAGGCCGCGATGGGAGCATGCCGGGGCAAACAGGCCAGCGAACTGGGTCTACTCCGTCAGATCAAGGACCAGCTCCGACCCGGCGATATCGCCTTGGGCGACCGGTTTTTCTGTTCTTACTGGGTGATCGCGGACTCACTACTCCGAGGAGTCGATGTTGTCTTCCGGCTGCACCAGAATCGCAAGGCCGACTTCCGCCGGCGACGTCGGATGGGCCTGGATGACCATATCGTCACCTGGCCGAAGCCTGAGCGTCCCGACTGGATGAGCCACGCCGAGTACGCCGCGATGCCCAAGGAACTGACTCTTCGCGAGATCCGTGTCCGGATCAAGGATCGCACCAAGCGGACCCGTGTACTGGTGATCGTGACGACCCTGTTGGATGCGACGAAATATCCAGCAACTGCATTGGGAGATTTGTTCAGGCAAAGATGGCACGCGGAGCTGGATCTGCGATCGCTCAAGACGACGATGCGCATGGAGATGCTTCGGACCAAGAGCCCGGAGATGGTGCGCAAAGAGGTCGGAATGCATTTATTGGCGTATAACCTGATTCGAGGCGTTATGGCGGAGGCGGCGCGCGGTCGCGACGTGCAGCCGCGCGACCTGAGCTTCAATGGCGCGCGGCAGACCATTCGCGCTTTTGAGGAGACCCATCTGTACGATCCGAGGCGGATCGCCGCGGATTTTCCGCGACTGTTGGACCTGATCATCCAGAAGCGTGTCGGCGATCGGCCGGACCGATACGAACCTCGCGCGATCAAGCGCCGGCCGAAGCCCTACCGGCTTCTCATGATACCGCGTCGGGAAGCCAAGCGGCGGATCGCGCGAGGAGAAATTATATATGAACGAATAAAGAAATAGCAGCACAAGAATCGCCGCAAGTTCATGGATGCCAACAGCATCGGTTATCCTGGCGCCATTCGAATCTGACCCCCTGGACGGCTTTGCGCCGGATCCGGCTCGCTTGACCTCAACCCAAAACCGTGAACCGGATCTGACCCCCTGGACCGAATCTGACCCCCTGGACGGCTTTGCGCCGGATCCGGCTCGCTTGACCTCAACCCAAAACCGTGAACCGGATCTGACCCCCTGGACCCCCTGGACAACGTATGCGTTGATGACTGTTGTCTTGGATACGACCGATGTTTTCGATGCGCCCGATCGACCCTCTATATATGTATTGGCGCAAGACCCGTCCAACCGGCGCTAATTCCGAAGTATTTTTTCATTTTTCTCGGTCCGATCCAAATTCCGCGCGGAGCAGGAGGTCTCGGAGAATTGGGCTGGCTCTGCGCAGAACGCCCCACACTGAATCCTCGCTCAAGTCCAGCTCGGAGGCGATGTTCGCCAACGGCAATTCGTCGAGCCAGTGCATGAAAAGGATCGGACGATAGAGGTCCGGCAAGGTTGCCGCCACTTCCTCGATGATCGCGCAGTTCCACCCGCTGCTCACTGGTTGCGAACTGGACCGATGGCCCGGCATCGGGATCGACGAGCGTCGCGGCCAATTCCTGCGTCAAAGTTTCCTCGCGGTGCCGCGCACGGCGGCGAACATGCCCGCCCGCCTGACGGCGCGCAATCGCTCGGACCCATGAACCCAGGGTTCCCAGCGCGGGATCGAACGGAAACGTGGGGAGTCGCTCAGCCACGATACACCAGACACGCTGCGCGAGGTCCTCCGCGTCGAGCTTGCACTCATCGCTCCTGCGAATGATTGCCAGAATCTTGCGGTTTTCGATCGTGCAGAAGTCGTTCCACGCCTCCTGCTCTTCAGCAGTCGCGCCACCGGCACGCATGTGGCAGAGTGCCTGGGTCAATTCCAGATCCTTCGAGCCTGGAAATGACATCTCTTCCGTGCGAGGTGGCAAGCACGGATTGGTTGTCTGCGCCTGATCGCCCGGCACCGATCCTTGGCCCGTTGGAGGTTTCACTTGGGAGGCGTTGCTGGTCAGCCTCTGAAGCACACCGGTTTCCATGGTCTCATCGAGTGCGCCGCCGTCCCTGGCCCCGGGAAGCTCGATCAGCACCGAGTTGACGGCGCCCTCGCTATCGAACTGTGTCGTCTCAATTCCAAACAATCGAATGGATTTGAAAAACAGCCTGGGTTCCAGGATGCCGGGCCCCGCTGGCAACCGGTGACGCTCCCTGTCATCGACTCCGATGCCGGCACGATTCGCAAGCGGAGCAAGTGGTCGACTTAAGAAAGAATGAGAAAGTCGAATCGTCCAAATGATTGAGCAGCCGCACTTCGAAATGCAAGAGGGTAGAAGTCAAAAAATGCAAATCCTTCGGGGGCCGTGGAATCTGCTCGATGTCGTCCGTAGCGCGCAGACCATGTCGTGCACCCCTTTCGACATTCACTGGCGAAAAGCACTGGCCCCGGCCGCGGCCGGCTGTTAATCTTTATTGCTTTGCCTCGACACTGCAAATCCAGGCGGTATTTGCTGCCGATGAGCCGTCACCGTCCGTCGCTCGAAGAGTTCATTCGATCACGGGGCTCCGCGTCGTGCATCCCGGTCTATCGCCAGTTGACCGGCGATGCGCTCACTCCGGTCTCGGCCTTTCGCCGGATCGAGCGCGGCGCTCCGTCGTTCCTGTTCGAAAGCGTCATCGGAGGCGAACGGGTCGGGCGATACAGCTTCCTGGGCACCGAACCGTTCTTGCGCTTCGAGGCGCGGGGGCACGAGGTCACCGTGTCGGAATCAGCTCGGCCAGGCCAGTTGAGACGGTTCACGTCGAGCGATCCGTTTCTCGACCTGGAGAAGCTGGTCGGGTGCTATCGTGCCCTTCCGGCCAGGGGACTGCCGCGGTTCGTGGGCGGAGCGGTGGGTTATGCCTCCTACGACGCCGTCCGCTACACGGAATCCCTGCCCAACCCCCCGCCCGACGATCGCGGAATACCCGATTTGTCCTTTGCATTCTATGACCGGATGGTCCTCTTCGACCACATCCGAAAAACCGTGCTCGCGGTTGCCCTCGTTCATTTGCACAGAGGAGGCTCCCCCGAGGCGGCCTACGAAGACGCCTGCGGCCGGGTTGACGGCCTGGTCGAGCGCCTGGCCGGCCCGGGAGCGGACCTCGGAGTCGACGATATCGACACCGATCTTCCGGTCACGCTCGAACCCCGGTCCAACTTCACCCGCGCCCAGTACGAAGACGTCGTGCGCCGCTGCCAGGAGTACATCAAAGCCGGGGACATCTTCCAGGTCGTCCCCAGCCAGCGGTTCGAGATCGACACAACGGCTGACCCTTTCAACATTTACCGCGTACTCCGCGTTGTTAACCCCAGCCCGTTTCTGTTCTACTTGCCGCACGGAGATTTCTCGTTGATCGGTAGCTCGCCCGAGATCCTGGTGCGTGTCGAGGACGGGATGGTCACCATCCGTCCGCTTGCCGGAACTCGGCGCCGGGGGGCCGACCTGGCCGAAGACGAGGCACTGGCCGAGGAGCTCCTGGTCGATCCCAAGGAGCGAGCCGAGCACATCATGCTCGTCGACCTGGGGCGCAACGACGTCGGCCGGGTGGCTGAGTATCGCTCCGTCCAGCTCACCGACCTGATGAAGGTCGAGCGGTATTCGCACGTGATGCACATCACGTCGAACGTGACCGGCCGACTGCGGGCCGACCGGACGACCTTCGACGCACTCCGCGCGGGATTGCCGGCGGGAACTGTGTCGGCGCGCCAAGGTCCGTGCAATGGAGATCATCGACGAGGTCGAGCCGCAAAAGCGGGGGCCATACGGGGGCGCCGTCGGGTACATCGATTTCACCGGCAACATGGACACCTGCATCGCACTCCGGACACTGGTCCTGAAGGGGTCCAAAGCGTATATCCAGGCCGGGGGCGGCGTGGTTTATGACAGCGACCCGGCCGCCGAGTTCGAGGAAACCGTCAACAAGGCGCGCGTTCTCTTGAAAGCGATCGAGATCGCCGAGAGCCAGCTTTGAGAGGACCCGTTGGGCCAGCCGCACGATGAGATACGACCGCACGCTCGTCCTCATTCGCGAGCGATCCTTCCTGGACTTGCTTGACCTGACAATCCTGGTGATTCGGGAGCGGCCGCTCGTCTTCTCCCTGGCGGCCGCCGCCGGCATACTTCCCTGGGCCGTCCTCAACTACTGGCTGCTTCTGGACCCGGCCTTCTCGCTATTCTACTGGGGCATTCTCCTGATCCTGGAAACGCCTTGGGCAACCGCGCCGTTGACTCTGGTCCTGGGCGACCTCATGTTCGACAAGCGTCCCAGGCTGCGGAGAATGCTCAAGACCCTGGTCGTCTCGGTTCCCGCAATGATCGGCACTCAGTTGATGATGCGCGGACTGTTCCTGGTCACCGTGATCGCCTATCCGGTCATGTCCGCACAGTACTCGTTTCTCGATGAGATCATCCTGCTCGAACGCCTGGGATTGCGACGGATACCGGCGCAGGCGCGGCGCTATCCAGCGGCGTCGAAGGGGATCTGTTCATCCGCTGGCTGGGACAGCTCCTCCTGGGCACGATCTTTGTGCTCTGCTTCTGGGCGAGTGCCCGGACCCTGAGCTCGGCCCTGGTGGGCGACGAGCTCACCTGGTATCGTCCGGGCCTCAACGATCTGAGCGGCGTGCTGTTTCAGACGGCCGTGTGGATCGCCATCGCGTTCTTCGGGGTATACCGGTTCTTTGCCTACATCGATCGTCGGATCCGGATCGAGGGCTGGGAGCTTGACCTGCGATTGAAGGCGGTCAACCGCGGGCTGGAGGAGAGATCGACGTGACGCGGCTGCCCTCCAATCTCGCAATCCTGGTGCTGTGGTTGGGCGCTCCCCCGGCCGGGGGAGCGCCGCCCTATCCACCACAAGTCTCCGCGGCGAGCCAGGCGATTCTTGCAGCCGGGGATCGCGGCGATCCGGTACCTTCGCAGGATTCTTCGGTCAAGGAGGCCCTCAAGAGTCGAGACTACCCATGGTACGATCCGAAAACCGATCGCGTCCGCCCGGTCTTGCCGGCCCGCTGGTCCTGGCAGAAATGGCTGAGCAACCGCCTTGACAATATTGCCAAGGCCATCGGCCGGTTCTTCGATCGGTTCAAAATGAAGCCGATCCGCGGGCTCGGGTTCGCGGGCGATTCGCTGGGCACACTGCTCTTGATTGCCGTGCTCGCGGTATTTCTGGCCGCACTGCTCTGGCTCTGGCTGCGCGAGGGCTCGCGGGCGCGTTTCCGGCAAACCGACCTTGAACGTCTGGGCACGGCAGCGCGGCTGGCCCAGCTTCCGGAAGGCATCCGGCCCGGGGGAGAAGACCCGTGGGCCGAGGCCCTCAAGCGCCGCGCGGCGGGGGACCTGGCCGGCGCGGTTGTCTGTGTTTTTGCCCACCAGCTTCTGGCGCTTGACGAGGATGGACAGATCCGACTGGTTCCCGGGCGGACGGGGCGTCAATATGTTCAGGGGCTGCGCGACCCGGAGCTGCACGAGCTGCTGGGCGGCACCCTTGGGCTGTTTGAAGACGTCTACTACGGGCATCGGCGGCCGGCAGCCCATCGGTTCGAGCTGGTCTGGAGCCGGGCCGAGGCGTTCCGCGAGCGCCGCGGCCTGCTGGGAGTTCCTCGATGACGCTCTGGTTTCCCAAACGGATGGGCATCGTCGTGGGGACAGTCTTGATCGCCTTTGCCGCGCCGGGGTGTGGGGCGCACGGCCCTGAGACCGAGTACGGCGTGAGCCGGGGCACCAGCTTGAATGGAACGTCGGTTTTCGCGGCGATGCTGTCCGAGCGGGGGCATACGATTCGCACGGCTCTGCGGCTGAGCGACGACGTGGCCGAGTGGGCCGATGGCATTGTCCGGTTTGCGCCGTATCCCGGACCACCCGCCCAGGACGAGGGGGAATGGTTTCGAAACTGGCTGGCCCGAGATCGCGATCATTGGCTGATCTACGTGGTGCGCGACTTCGACACGGCGGCCGAATACTGGAAGCAGATCAGGGACAGCATCTCGGAGGCCGACGATCCCGGCCGCCATGCCGATGCCGAAGAACAGCGCAGCGAAGCGGCCGGCTGGGTCCACCGGCTGCCGGCAAAAGCGAAAGAGGCCGCCAATGCGACGGCTTGGTTCGCGCTGGACCGGCCGTTCAACCCGCCGCAGGTGTGCACCAAGCTCAGCGGCGAGTGGGCTTCCGGCGTCGATCCCGCGGCCGCCGCCTTGATCGTGCACGAGCCGCTCAAACCCGAACGCCGGTGCGTGCTCCTCGAGGGGGACGGCAAGCCGCTGGTGATCGACAAATCGCGGGCTGGCCAGCCGCGCGTACTCGTGATTGCAAATGGATCGTTCCTCTTGAATGAAGCGCTGGTCAACAGAGCGCAACGGCCGCTCGCCGAGCGCGTCGCCGATTGGCCGGAGAGCTACGGAGACCAGGTCGCACTGGTTGAGGGAGGTTTTGTGCTCGGCGACGCGGGGCCGCCGAGTCTCTGGGACCTCCTGTGGCGGATTGACGCTCTTTTCTGGGCTGCCATTCAGGTAGGGCTGGCGGCCTTGTTCGCGGCCCTGGCGCGTGCGCCGCGGCTGGGTCGGCCCCGGCCCGAACCGGCGTCCGGGGCAGACCGGCCAGCGGCCCACGCCGAGGCCCTGGGCTCGTTGCTAGAGCAAACCCGGGCCGCCGACGATGCCCGCGAGCTTCTCGACCGTTACCGCCAATGGCGCATTCCGCATTCATCGCGTGAGCCCGCCCGTTCCGCGGGCCGGGATCACGCGCCGGCGCGCGCACCATCGCAGCAGCCAACCCGGCAAACTCCGACTGCCGCGCTGCGCACCCCCCAGACCAGCCGGGCCCGGCTCGCCACGGCGGCGGCCGTGCTTCTTGATCGAATCCGCAAAGGGACAAGGCGAAACCCGAATGGACGAAACCGATCTCGATCCGCATGCTTCCCACCAGCCGGCAGAAGAGCCGGGCCAAATACCGGCGAGCCCTGGCTCGGACGGCACCGCTCTACCCTCCGGGGTGCTGAGCTGGGCCGATCGCGTGTTCGCCGAGGTCAACAAGGTGTTTGTCGGGCAGCGGAAGCTGGTGCGCGGCGTGCTGACGTCGCTCCTGGCCGAGGGGCACGTCCTGATCGAGAGCGTGCCTGGCCTGGGCAAGACGTTGCTGGTGCGCGTGCTGGGCCGCGTGCTCGGCTGCTCGTTCAACCGCATCCAGTTCACGCCCGACCTCATGCCGTCGGATGTCACCGGCTCGCCCATCTACGACGAGCGGATCGGCGACTTCCGGTTCCGGCCCGGCCCCGTCTTTACTCAGATCCTGCTCGCCGATGAAATTAACCGGGCCCCGGCCAAGACCCACTCGGCCTTGCTGGAAATCATGCAGGAGAGCCGGGTCACGATCGACGGCGTGAGCTACCCGATCGAGCTTCCCTTTCTGGTGATGGCCACTCAGAACCCGATCGAGTCGGAAGGCACGTACAATCTTCCCGAGGCCCAACTGGACCGCTTCTTGTTCAAGCTGGTGGTCGAGTATCCGTCGGCGGCCGAGGAGACCGAGATCCTCAAGCTGCACACCAAAGGCTACGGCTCGGACCAGGGCATCGCGCTGGAGCTCGACGTCGTGACCAGCGCCGAGGAAGTACGCACCATGCAGTTGCGGGCCAAGCAGGTCCTGGCGGACGACCACGTCCTGAGCTACATTGCCAGCCTGGTGCGCAAGACGCGTCAGTGGCCGACGTTTTCCCTGGGCGCCTCGCCGCGGGCCGGTGTGGCCATCCTCCGCGGCGCACGGGCGCTCGCCGCCCTCGAAGGGCGCGACTACGTCGTGCCCGACGACGTCCAGGACGTGGTGCTCCCCGCGCTGCGCCATCGCGTGATTCTGACCCCGGAGGCCGAGGTCGAGGGCCGGTCGCCGGATGAGCTCCTGACCGAGCTGGTTCGATCCGTCGAGGTCCCCCTGCGATGAAGCTGATCTGGCCCGGCCGCGCGCTGGGCGTCGTACTTCTGGTTCCGGCTCTGACGTCGCTCCTCCTGTTCGTCACCGAGTCGATCCTCCCCATCTTGCTGGCCGTCGACGCCGCGGTCGGCCTGGTGGCGCTCTTCGACCTGTTGTCCCTGGCCGGCGTAACGCGGATCGTGTTCGAGCGGCACATGAGCCAGGTCTGTTCACTCGACGAGCCGCAGGAGGTCGAGCTTGTGATCGACAATCCGGGCCGAACCGCGCGTCACGCTGCGGCTCCGTGACGACGTACCCGATATCGCCGTGGCCGATCCGCGGTTGTTCGAGATCACGATCCCGGCCGGCCGGCAGGCGGTGCTCACCTACCGGTTCACACCCAAGCGGCGCGGCACGTACCGGTTCGAGCGCGTTGACGCTCTGATCGCCAGCCGCCTGGGGCTGTGGCGCCGGCAGTCGAGCTGGCCGGTTCCTACCGAGGTGCGCGTGTACCCCGACATCCACCAGGTGGAACGGTACACGATGCTGGCGCGGCGCGACCGGCTGAGCACGATCGGCGTGCGGAGGTCGCGCCGACTGGGCACGGACAACGAGTTCGAGCGGCTGCGCGACTACATCGAGGGGGACGACCCGCGGCACATCGACTGGCGGGCCACGGCCCGGCGGGACAAGCTGACCTGCCGCGCGTTCCAGCTCAACCAGAGCCAGCGGATCATCTTCATGATCGACTGCGGCCGGCTCATGGCTGGCGATACCGGGGGTGGCCTGTCGCCGCTGGACCACGCCTTCAACGCCATGCTGCTTTTGGCCCACGTCGCTCTGATCCGTGGCGACCAGGTCGGCCTCCTGGCGTTCTCGGACCGGGTGCGGGCCTACGTCGCTCCCGGGGGCGGCCCGCGACGGATCAGGCGGCTGGTCCATAGCGTGCACAATGTCTTCCCGGAAATGGTGGAGTCGCGTTATGATCGCGCTTTCATCGAGCTGGAAGAGCGCTGCCGCAAGCGATCTCTCGTGGTGGTGATGTCCAATCTGTTCGACGAGCTGAGCGCCCAGCTCGCCGGCCAGTACCTCCGCAACCTGAGAGGCCGGCATCTGCCCCTGGCCGTCTTTTTGCGCGATCACGACCTTTTCGCCCTGGCCGATCGAGCTGGCAATGAGGGGCCGTCGCTCTATCAAGGCGCGGCCGCCGCCGCTTTGCTCAACTGGCGCGAGCGCGTCCTGACCGGCCTCAAGCAGAGCGGAGTTCTCACCCTCGACGTCTTCCCGGAGGAACTGTCTGCGCTGCTCGTCAATCGTTATCTCGAAATCAAAGCGAGACATTTGCTCTAGAACGAAACGCCCCTCGACCATCCCCGAAACAGGGAGTCCTAGCCGATGGAACATCTCGAGCCCTACGACGACCCCGATCTCGACAACCCGTACGCTCCCCCCAAGGCAGCGCCGCCTCCCCTGGAGCCGATCCCTGCGATGAGCGGGATCCCGTTCACCGCCTCGGACATATTCAACTGGTCCTGGGCCATCTTCAAGGACAACATGGGGATCTGTATCGGTCTGGTGGTCGGCGCAGGCGTGCTCAACATTGTCATCAACATGGGCCTCGGGCTCGTCCTCGGCGCCCTGGGCGCCGCTATCCAGGAGCCGGCGGTCGTGGCGAGCCTCAACTTCGTCATCCAGATCTTGGGAATGTTTGTCGGGACGTGGCTCTCGATCGGCATGACGCGCGGTATGCTGCGGGTTGCGCAGACAGCCGGCATCCTTCGATATCGTCTTCAGCGGCGGGCCGTACCTGTTGTCGGTCATTCTGGCTGCCATCATCTTCGGACTGATCATCGTCGTGACATGCATGCCCGTCGCCCTGATCGCCGGGATCGTCTTCTGGGTGCAGGGGGATGCGACCGTGGGCGTGGCGGTGGCCGTGCTGGCGGGCTGCCTCGCTCTCGTTGCGCTGCTCTACCTGTATGCGCGGCTTTTCCCGTTTTTTTACCTGATCATCGACCGCAATGCGGGCGCGCTCGACTCGATCCGGCTGTCCTGGCAGATCACCGAGAAACGTGCCGGCACGATCATCGTGCTGTACTTTCTTCAGTTGGCCATCTACATCGCCGGCATCCTTGCTCTCTGCGTCGGGTTGATCTTTGCCATCCCGCTGATGACCATGATCCAGGTTGTCACCTACCTCGCGTTGACCGGCAAGGCGAAAGCTCCCGTGCGCACGCTCACGACCTGGGAGGAAGAGCTCTGAGACGCCTTGGTGACGGGTCCGTCGATCGCGGCGGTCAAGGCCGTTTCGAGGCAAGCTTGTCGAGGAATTCCACGACGGCCGGCTCGTTCCAGTCTGCCCCACCGATGTGGCTCGCGGCAATCCGTCCGCCCGGGTCGATCAGAAAGGTCGCCGGGATGCCGTCGGTCGCGAACACCGATGGGGTCCGGCTCGGGCCGGTCCGCAGGAACGTCATGCGCCAATCTCTCCCCTCGAGGAACCCGCGGACCGTCCGGGACGAGTCATCCACCGAAACGCACACGAATTCGACGCCCCGGTCTCGAAGTCGGGAATTCTGTGCCAGAGCGGCGATCGAGGGCATCTCGCCCACGCAGGGGGGGCACCATGTCGCCCAGACATTCAGGAAGATCGTTTTCCCTTTGAACCGGGAGAACGACACAGGCTTGTCATCGAGATCGACGAGCTGCCACCCGAAATCCGCGGGCTGGCTCGATCCCGAGCCTTCCAAGAGCGCGTGTTGCCGGGGCCCGCGCCCGGGCCCGAAGAATGCCAGGTAAACGCTCCACACGACCACGAATCCGACGGCAATCGCGAGCCAGATTCGACCGTCTTTCTGGGGGGCCTGGTCCATGATTGGTGAAGCCCGAGTTGCGCGGGCAGCTCCTTAACTTCTCGAGACAGTCTCGGCAACGACCTGGGCTGCTCGCTCAATCGCTCCCACGGGTTTCGGCGACCGGGGCGAGCAGGTTCTCGACGGGAGCGTAATCGTCGGTCAAGTAGATATTGCGGGACCGCGCTTCGATGGCGGCCTCGTCAAGCGCGCGTATAGGGCTTCGGCCGGGTGCGTTTCTTGCGCTTGTAAAAATGGGGATCATCGGGCCGGCCGCCCAGGTCAGCCAGGTCGAGCGGCAGGTTGGAGGCCACGACGACGAACGTCTCGCGCGACCCCAGGCCCGGCACTTCGTCGGTCCCGAAGATGTACACGTGATCGAAGGTCTCCCTGGCGGTCCTGGTCCAGGCACCGACGAAGCCGCCATACCGGTGGGCGGCCTCCAGGGCTCGGTTCTGGATCGCCTTCCTTTGCGCCGGCTCGGTGACATCGTCGTCGTCGATCTCCTTGTCGGCCTTTCGCTTCGCCTCGGCGTCCGACTCGTAGGCGTCGATGATGTTGATCATGTAGACCCCGTTCGGCGTGAGCATCTTCTTGATCTTTTCATTGAACTCGCGGGTGGTGAGGTGCCACGGCACCGAGAAGTCGTTGAATGCGTCGCCGAAGACCAGGTCGTATTTCTTGGTATCCTGGTGCAGGTCGACAAACTGGCGTGCGTCGCCCCAGTAAGTATTGATCTTCGTGTTTTCGGGCAGGCCGGTGGCTTTGAAGTTGGCTCTGGTAACCGACGGGTCGATCTCGGCGACGTCGACGGCCGTTCCCGGATAGGCATACTGCATATGCCGCTGAAAGCAGTAGGCACCCCCGCCGAGGAACAAGGTCGTGAGCGTCGATTCCTCGACCGCGGGAAGCGACTGGCGGCCGTCTTCTTCGTCGTCGTCCTGGGTTGCCGGTTTCGTGTCGGCGACCGGCGCGTCAATTCCGGGCAGCGCCTGGGCTTTCTTGCCCCCCTCACCGGAGGCCTGAACACTGAACAAGCCGCCCGAGGGCTTGGGGGCGCCACTGCCGGGCTCGGGCGATTTCGTGGGTGCCGGCTCGGCGTTCTTGGCGCCCGCGGCTTTCCCTGTTCCGGTTGCCGCGTCCCCCGATTTTGCCGGGTTGCCGGCTTCGTCTTTCCGCGTGCCATCACCCGTGGCCGCGGGCTCCCCGGGCTCTCACGTTCCGGCTCCAAGGGCTTGATCTTCACCTTGCCGCTGGCCTTGGCGGCCCGGTAGGCCACCAGGGCATAAATATGTTCGTAGTCGTAATCGAGAAGCTCGGGGTGGCCCAGGAAGAAGTAGCCATGGATCAGGTTGTCCAAGACGAGCGTGCGCCTCACCAGCTCGCCGGAGAGTTTCTCGTCCTCGATCTTGATATAATAATAATTACTTTCGTCAACGTACGCATACTTGCTGTTTGGCTCCCTGGGGTCGGCCCTTCGTTCGCGGATCCCCCAGCTTCGGCCGATTTCCTCGAATTTCGCCGCGCTGATGAACGGAATCCCGCGGTCGACGATCTTGTCGATCAAGGCGGGGGGCGTGAAGGCCAGCGCACACAGTCCCAGGGGGATGCCAGCCCAGACGGCGTGCCAGACCGAGCCGAGCATGGTTGCCCCGAACGCCATGATCGTGCCCAGCACCAGGATCACACCCTTGGTGCCGAACACGTCGATCAGGAGGAAGCCGGTCAGGAATGTGCCGAGGATGCTGCCCACCATTCCCCAGGCGTAAACCTGGCCGATGGCCGTGCCGGTTCGCTTGTACCGCTTCAAGCGGTCGACGGCGAGCTTGGCCACCACGGGGCTCACCGTTCCCATCGTCACGGCCGGCACGAAGAAGACCAGGGTCACGATGAACAGAACTCGAGCCGGCCAGTTGAGCGCGATCGTGACCGGACCGAGCTCCAGCTTGGACAGCGAAACCGCCTTCTTGAGGATCGATTCGCCGGGGCCCCCGAATGCCGCCGCGGCCAGCCAGTCGGGTTGGGTCTCGAGCATGAGCACGCCCAGCGTCATGACCGACGCGGCCAGGAAGAGCCAGCTCGCTTGCTTCTCGTCGTTCACGAAGTCGGCGATCTTGCCGCCCAGAAAGTTGCCCAGGCTGAGTCCCGCCAGCAAGACCCCGATGACACTGGTCCAGCCGTAGATGCTCGACCCCATGTATTTCTGGACCAGGCGGCCGGCCACCATTTCAAAGGCCATGAACACGAGACTGGCCACGAAGGCCAGCGCAGCCAGGTCGGCAAGCCCGGGACGAATTCCATCGGCGGGGATCTCCTGAAGAACCTGCTTCGAGACCTTTGGCTGCTCGACGGCTGGTGCGCCTCGCGCGCCGCAGCCAAGAGCCGCGCCGCGCCGAGGGCGCCAGCGCGCAAGCCGCGGCGTGGCCCGCCAGGGACAGGTAATTGATCGGGTACGACCCGAGGCGGATCGAACCCAGCCCAAGCAATCGCGCCAGCGGGTTGATCGAGCCCAGTCCCAGAAGCACCGCGGCCAGCACCGCGGTCGCGAGCCCGACGGTTTCGCCGAACAGAGCCGCGGCGAGAACCGCCAGTGCCGCGGCGACGACCTGGATGATCATTGACGACGGTGCCAGATAGAACAGAACGAAGCCCGTCAAGAAGGTCCCCACGATCGAACCCACCGCCCCCCAGAAATAGACGTCGCCGATGGCGCTGCCGGCCTTCCTTGCATTCTCGACGGCGATCTTGGCGACCACGGGCCCGACCATGCCCAGGACCGTCGCCGGCACCAGGAAATCGAGGGCGATCACCAGCACGGTCCTCAGCTCCCAGTTGATCGTGAACGGGCTGGGGATGATAAAACCCACCACGGCGTTCATCCAGAGCGTGCTCACCGTGAGAAACGAGCCCAGGGCGAACAGCGGCCCGACAGCGCGGCGGGGATCGACTCGGTCGGCCAGCCGCCCCCCGAGCACGTTACCCAGGCAAATGCCGCCCAGGATGATCCCGATCACGCTGGTCCAGACCATCAAGCTCGCGCCGACGTGCTGAGCAACCAGGCGGCTCGAATCGAGCTCGATGGTCATGATGCACAGACTGCTGAAAAACGCCAGGATATAAGGCAGGAGCCGGGCGGCAAGACCTTGCATGAAACGACCACTCCCGATCGCGGCACCGGCCGCGTACGATTCGTCAGAAACTCTTGGTGCGAAAATGACTCCAAGCAAACCGGCTACACGATATCCGACGTGGGGGAGTCCCGACAACGGGTTACTTCGGAGGCCGTCACTAGCGCAAAAGGCAAAGGCGGTGACGCGCCGGGGCGGACAGAAGAGAAAGATCAAGATTAAGAGTACGATCAGGAAGAGGTTTACGAGCGTGAGCCCGGGAAAGATGATGATCTGCTGCGCCAGCGCCGTGGCGCAGGGGGCCATGAGCAGAATCAGGCGACGCGCCGGGTGTACCTCTCATGATCTTGTGTGTGACCTTGAACCCCTGTCTCGACAAGACCTTGACCGTCCCCTCATGGCGGCCCGGCGACCTGGTGCGCAGCCTGGCACTGCGTGAGGTGGTAGGGGGCAAGGGAAACAACGTCGCCCGCGCGCTCAAGCGGCTCGGTCATGCACCCGGCCGGTCACGTTCCTGGGCGGTCCGGTCGGCACCCACTGCGAAGACCTGCTCCGTCACGACGACCAGCTCGACCCGCTCTTCGTGCGGACCGACGCACCGACTCGCGTCATCCTCACGGTCCGTACCGAGGCCACAAACGAACAAACGGCGTTCTTCGACCCCGATCCCGCGATCGCCACCGCGGAGGCCGAGGCAATCCTCGGCCTGGTCTATGAGGCACTGAGGGCTAAAGAGGCCCAGGCGATCACCCTGTCGGGCTCCAGTCCCGCCGCGGCGACGCACGAGCTTTACAGCGAGATGATCGCGCTGGCTCTGGCGCGGCGGATCCCGGTCTTTCTCGATACCTATGGCCCGGCGCTGCGCTCGATCTGGGGGTTCTGGCCGCAAGTCATTCAGCTCAACCGTCGCGAGGCGGCGGCGCACCTGGGAATCCCCAGAGCAGGCGACGACGACATCGCCCGATTGCTGCGCGACTGGAACCGCCACGGAGTCGCTTGCGGGGTCGTTACGAGCGGTCCCGATCCCGTCTGGGCCCTGGTGCGAGGGACGTATTATCGTGCGTTTCCGCCGGCGATCCAGGCTGTCAACCCCATCGGCTCAGGCGATTGCCTGCTCGCGGGCCTCGTCGACGGCTGGCTGGCCGGGCTCGATCCCGAGCTGCTCATCCGTCACGCAATCGCCTGCGCCGTGGCGAATGCCCTCGTCTGGGATGCCGGCGCGATCGACCGCGCCGACGTTCTCCAGCTTCGCGAGCAGATCAAGGTCCAGAAGGAATCGGTGCCCGCTCATTTGATCGAATAAAACCAACTGACACCGATTTCAGGTCGGATTCACTGGGGGTTGGCCCGCGGTTTCTGCAGCGGCTTGGCGGCGTTCAGCGCATCGATGAGCGTGCGCGTCTCCTTCATGAGCAGGTCGAGCAGCTCTCGGTCGCGCTTGGCGTTCTCGATCGCGGCGCTCTGCGGCCCGAAGCCGGGGGGGGGCTGCGCCCCTCCCGAGCCATCCCATACCATTCCCTCTCCTTCCACTGCGATGCGATGTCGCCTGATCAAGTCGTAGGCCCTCAGCCGCGCGGCGAGCTCCTCGATTTCCCTGAGATCGAGCTCTCCGCGCTCGGCCTGCATAAGTTTTTTCATCAGCGGGGATGGCTGCGTGAGCGCAGGGGGCAGGAGCTGGTCAGCCGAGTCCTGCGATGTGATGTAGATCATCCCGTCCTCGACGATGTAGCCCAAGCCGAGCTGAGCCAGCGCCAGTTGCAGGGTACGCCGCAGGGGGACTCCGTCCAGGTCGATGATAACAGTGCATGCCAGATTTTTTTCGGCTTCCTCGAGTCCGATCGGGTCGACATAAATGGGGATGCCTCTGGGCAATCCGGGACCCTGGGTTTTTTGCTTGATATGCTTGAGTACGTCGTCGAGCGGCGTCGGTTCGGCGAAGCTCATCACGATGGGCTCGTCGAGCTTGGCGATGATCTTCCGGGACCGGGGATCGCTGCCGGGGCCGGTGTCCGAGCCCGAGGCCGGCTTGGGTTCGCGGTGGTCGGTCGATGCCTTGTCGCGCGAATTCGCCCGCGCGTCAGCAACCCAGAGCGCGGCTTCTGCGGCAAAGGCGTCGATCTGGGCCCGTTGGGCGTCGGTCCCGGAGGGATTGCTGTGCTGGATCCGAGCAATCTGCCGGATCCGGTTGAGATGGGCCTCCGGACCGCTAGGGTCCGCGCTCGAATGCCGAGCATCCGCCTCGGCCCTCATCAACCGCTTCGAAGCTTCATAGGCAGGCTGGAGGGCATTCTGGTTCTGCTTGTATTCCTCGAACACGGCTGCCCACTCTCGTTGCGCTGCCGTCAAGAATTCCTTCTGAGCCGTGAGCCGTCTTTCCTCTTCCAGCCGGATCGACATCCCTCCGGCCAGCTCCATCGGCTTCTTGTCGACCGAGGCCCGCTCTTCGTCGGTTTGTGTCCCATCTTCTGGTACGGTGTCAGCGGGGACGCGCAACGGGAGCTGCGCTCTTGCGCGGCCTGACGGGCTGCGGCTGCGCGCCCTGACGCCCGAACGCCACGGCCCCACCGAGAGTCAGGCCGGAAATGAGGATCGCCAGACCAGCCCACTTGAGTTTGTCGAGAAGCATGGATGTTAACACTCCTTCTACGAGAGAGGCGATGGACGTGGAGGCCGCCTGAGTGGTTGATTGCCCGAGGGCTAGTCGTAGCGAGATCTTGACCGTCTTGCCGAGTAGCTCGGGGCTGATGGAGGCTGCGGCGTCGCGATTGAGAGCCAGGACGAGCGCGCCGGCAGTGGGCGCAATGCCGCGCCGGACGAGCCGCGATCGCAGCAGGTCCCGGGCGCGGGCGAGCCGCCCCTTGACCGTCCCCAGCGGCCACCGGAGCCGCCGCGCGGCTTCTTCATGCGTCTGGCCCTCGAGATAGCACAGTACCAGCGGAGACCGGTATTTCCCCGGCAGCCGCATGAGCTCCTGGTCGAGGATCTCGGTCAGCTCGCGATCCTGGCTCATGGGCTCGAAGCTTGGTTTGGCCGCCTGCGCGATCGCCGTCGCGAGACGGTGGCGGCGGGCTGCTTCCGAGCGAGCGCGCAGCGAGATTCGCGCAGCCACGCCATAGAGCCACGGGCCCAACGCATCGGCTGGACCGAGCTGCCGTGCGCGGCGGACCAGAACCAAGAACGTCGCCTGAAACGCATCCTCGACCTCCGCATGGCCGCCCAGCATGCGGCGGCAGACGCCGAGGACCATCGGCGCGTGCCGGGCCACCAGTGCCTCGAAGGCGATCTCGTCGTGCCGCTCCCGGTACCGCTCCAGAAGCTGCCACTCCGAAAGCCCAGATACGGTCTCTCCATCAAAGATCCGGACCAGATCCGGCACGGCCGCTCGCTCATGACTCATTGGCGACCTCCTCAAGCTCGATCGAATTCCTTCTATGATGCCGGTTCTGCCCCGATTCGATACAACTTTTTTGGAAATTGCCGGTGCGAGCCGATTTCGGGCGTCCGGCCGGCTCGCATTGCCCCGAAGGGAACGATCTGTTAGAAAGCAACCGCGACGCGTCGGGTAACACGAAATTTGGGCTCATGCCCGGACGTGCACGGATGCTGCCCGGGCATGAGCCTTTTCCTTTCCCTCCAGGGCCGCTCGCACCGGATTGCTAGCGGAGGCCACGGCGGCGGATGGAACCTCACGCTCACCGATCGGCCATTGCTTTCATCGGTGACCTGGGCGACCCCTGGGTCGTTGACATCGCACGCGCTCTGCCCGCCGCGCAGGGCATCGACCAGGTCGACTGCCCCGGCGATCTCGCCGAAAACCTGATCGACCCGCGTCAGCCCCCGCGATTGATCGTGGTGCACCGCCACCGGCTCTCTGGCGTTGACCTGCGCCGGCTGCGCGAATGGCGTCAGCCAGCGTCAAGCGTCGCGGATTCACCGCTTTTGTCCGGCCCGCCGGCGGTTTTCCTGTGCGTGAGCCCGTTCGTCCGGTATGACGAGCTCACGCGCAGTTCCGGACTCGTCGATCTGGTCGTCTCCGAGGCTGACGCCGCGCTGGTCGTTCCCCGGCGCGCAGCGCGGTTGCTCGGGACCCGCGAGGACCGGCCGGCGCGAACCAGCGTTCCCCCATATCGCATCGAGGTGGCCGGCGGAAACTCCGCATTGTGTGAGACGATCGCCGCCGCGTGCGCGGCCGCCGGCTACGATGCCAGACGGACCGATGACCTGCCTGGAGACGACACACCATTTTCCGGTGACGCCAAGCTCTTGCCCGCAGGTGACCCGGAATCGCCCGCTGAGGCGGTGTTGACGATCTGGGAGGTGCCCGTCCTGGAACCGGACTGGAGCCAGAGGCTAGCGCGGCGGTCCGTGGCGGCCGGCCCGGTGATCGCCTTGATCGGGTTTGCCGACCGGGCGACCGTCACCCAGGCCAAAGCTGCCGGGGCCTTCGCCTGCCTCGATCTCCCCTCTCGCGTGGACGATCTGCTCGACGTCATTGATCGCGTCACGCGATCGTAGTCGTCGGTTGTGAGTCGAAGGCAGGCAGCTCTCCGCGGCTTTGTGGGCGCGTGGAGGCTTTCGAGCGCGGCGTGTCGAGCATCCGGCCCACGCAGCCGTCGAAAGTGATGAGTGCTGCCCAGAAGAGCGCTGCCGCGATCGAGACGTAGATTGCCATCCAGGCGATCCACCACGGGCGCAACGCCGCCCACTCGTGCGGCTGGAAGAACCGCATGGCCATCGTCGGAAATGTAATTCCGATGATCGGGCTGCCAGCGGCGAGCCCTGTCAGCTGCGCGCTCCGGTGCCGCGAACACCACCAAAAAAAGCCAACCGACCGTCACACCGCCGAGCACAGACACATTGAGGGCGACCGCGAGATCGACGCGGCGAATCCACGTCGCCAGTGCCAGGCCGAGACTCGTCACGGCCGCGCCATACGCAAGGAACAAGCCGACGATCCAGAGTACCCCCTCCCAGCGCCCGCTCTGGCGCGCCAGCACCGCCGCCAGCACGCCGGGACAGATCGCGACGATCGGAACGCCGCGATACGCACCGCACCACTTGCCCCAGACAATCGACCGGGTGGCCAGGGGCGTGACCAGCAAGGCGTCGAGGTTTCCACGCACCCGCTCCTCGGCGAGCGCCGTGGCCGCAGACACACTCAATAAGAGGAGACCGATCCCCGCCTGGAACCCGTTTCCAACCGACGCGACCTGAAGGCGATCCGGGGTTCCGCTCAGATTGAGCGCGATCAAGGTCGCCGTGAGTCCGAATGTCATCACGCCATACAGCGACCAGACAACGCCGGCCCATCGTGACGGCCGCCGGCGGTGCCACTCGCGCCAGAGAACCGGGTTGGCGTCGAGCGATGGACCGGGAACGAGGCTCAGGAGCTGGGCGAGAATTCGACTGCCCTCGCGTGGTCGTGCGCCCCGGCGGGGCTGGCCCGGATCGCGCGCGGCGATCGGCCGAAGCCGAGCCGCGCCCACGGACGCAAGCGCGGCCGAGACGATCACGCTGATGGCAAGATACGCGGCGAAATCCCACAGATTCACGGCATTCGGCCACAGATACGGGGCCGCGACCATCCAGAGCGGATTGGCTTTCAAGAACCATCCCGGCGGGGCGAGGCCCCGGCCGAACACGCCGAGATAACCCCACCACATCGGCACCGCAACCAGATAGAGGGCCCAGGCGGCGTAGGTGGCCAGCAGCACCTCGTGCACCTTCGTCCCCCAGGTCGAGAGGAACAAAGCCGCAGACGAGCCGCAGAGCGCCACCCCCAAGGTCACCAGCAACGCTCCGGCGACCGCATTCAGGTCGATGCCGCCCAGCAGACTCTGGATCGCCAGAATCGGCACCATGCAAAGAAGGATCCCCAGTACCGGCACCACGGCGCGGCCAGTTTGCCCACCACGATCTCGATCGACGTGAGATCCGTCACCAGCACATGGGCGAGCGTGCCGCGAGCCCGATCCAGACAGATCGCCCCAGCCGTTGCCGCCGGCGCGGCCAGGAGCACCATGGCCAGTTGCGTCGCTGTGATCGCGGCCCAGAACGAGCGGCCAGCCGCCGCCTGAGCGTGGACCGATGGCTCCGCACGGCTCCCCACTCGCACCCACCAGATCAGCGAGAGCACACCGAGTACACCCGCGACAAACACGGACCGCGCCACATACCACGGCAAGCGCCGCGACACACACAGCCATTCCGACGAGAAAACCGGCCCCAAGCTGATTTGCTTTGCCATGCAAAGTTCTCCTCGGGTCACTATAGCGACCTTCGCGGAAGTGCGTCAATTGTCAAATGTCAGGTGGCGGCGACAGCGACGAAATGCCTATCATTTCACGAGTCAGCAGGCGGGAACGAGCGATATGACGTAGGAGGAAGGGCGAAGGACCAAGGACTAACCACCAAGGACTCAGTCTTTTTGGGGAGACGTTCACGGGGATCGGTCTCGAGTTCGTCACTCGTCGGTCTCAAGGACCTGACGCGGGAGATTCAGCGCGCGCCTGGCTTTGGGGAAGTCGTGGCGGCCCTGCGGAACGGCAAGAGCGCGACGGTTGACGGCGCCTGGGGCTCGGCTGCCGCCCTCGTCGCGGCCGCGCTCGGGCTGCACGCGCCGAGCGTGCTGGTGATCGTGCTGGCACACGTGGGCGACGTGGACGATTTCCGCGACGACGTCGCCGGGTTCGCCGGGGTCGTCCCGGAGGTCTTCCCGGCGTGGGAGAAGACACCACGCGAGGTGAGCGCCCTGGACGAGGTCTTCGGCCGGCGGATGCGCGCTCTCAAGCGTCTGTCGGGCCCGAGCCCGCCGCGGCTCGTGGTCGCCCCGTTTCAAGCCATGCTCCAGCCGGTCCCGCCGCTCGAATCCTTGAGCCGGATGTCGCGCACCGTGGCCGTGGGCGAGGTCGTGCCCGTCGAAGCCTTGACCGCCTGGTTACTCGAGCGCGGGATGTCGCGGGCCGAAGTCGTCGAGGTGCCTGGCGAGTTCAGCGTCCGCGGCGGCATCCTCGACGTCTTCCCAACCGACGCAACCGACCCGGTGCGCATCGAGTTCTTCGGCGACGACATCGAGTCGATCCGCCCGTTCGACGTCGAATCTCAGCGGTCGCTCGACCGCTGGACGAGTGTGACCATCACAGCGGCCTTGGCCCTCGACGAAGCGAGCTGGCCCGGTTCTGGGCACCCGGCCGACTTTTTTCCCGAGGGGACGTGGGTGGCCCTGCTCGAGCCCGCCGATCTCCGCGAGGAGGGGCGCAACTACCTGGGCAGGCTCGACGGAGAAAAAGGCTTCTTCACCGTGGAAGAAGGCTTCGAGCGGCTCATTCGCCATCCCACGATCGCGGTATCGACTGTGGCCGCCGACTCGCTCGAGACAACCTGCCACCTGCGGATCGAGAGCGTCGAACGGTTCTCCGGCGAGCTGACGAAAGTCAAGGCTGAGCTCGACAGCGCGGCCGCAGGCGAGCGGGTGATGATCGCGTGCCACAACCAGGCCGAGATCGAGCGCCTGGGCGAAGTGTTCTCCGACACCGAGCTGGCGCGCGCAACCGGCTGGTGCTCACGCTCGGGAGGATCCGGTCCGGCTTTCACCTGATCGATTCCGAGATGCTCGTGATCGGCGACCACGAGCTGTTTGCGCGTGCCGAGATCCGCCGGCCGGTCAGCCGCCGCCGCTACGAAAGCCGGGCGATCGACAGCTTCCTCGACCTGAACGAGGGCGACCTGGTCGTGCACGTCAATCACGGAATCGCGCGCTACCGCGGGCTGCACTTCGTCGACAAGTCGGCCGACCACGCCGAGGAGACCCTGCTCCTGGAATTTGCCCAGGAGACCAAGATGTACGTACCGATCGCCAAGATCGACCTGGTTCAGAAGTACGTGGGCGGCGGCAAGGCCAAGCCGCAGCTCTCGAAGATGGGCTCGTCGACCTGGGAGAAGCGGAAGAAGCGTGTGGCCGACGCGGTCGTTGACCTCGCGCAGGAGCTGATCGACATCCAGGCCCAGCGCCAACCGGCCCGGATTCGCCTACCCCAAGGAAGATTCGCACTGGATGGCCGAGTTCGAGGCGGCATTCCCGTACGAGGAGACTCCCGACCAGCTCTCGGCCATCGACTCGGTCAAGCACGACATGGCGCTGGGCAAGCCGATGGACCGCTTGATCTGCGGCGACGTCGGCTATGGCAAGACCGAGGTCGCCATCCGAGCGGCCTTCAAGGCCGTCGATGCCGGCAAGCAGGTCGCCGTCCTGGTGCCGACCACGATCCTCGCCGAGCAGCATCATCGCAGCTTCAGCGCCCGCATGGCCGAGTTTCCGTTCGTGATCGAGGCGGTCAACCGCTTCCGGCCCAAGCCCGAGATCCGCGAAGTTCTCAAGCGGGCCGCCGCCGGCGGCGTCGACATCTTGATCGGCACCCACCGGATCCTTCAGAAAGACGTGGGCTTCAAGGACCTGGGGCTGGTGATCATCGATGAGGAGCAGCGGTTCGGTGTCGAGGACAAGGAGTGGCTCAAGAGCCTGCGCACCACCGTCGATGTTCTCACGCTGTCCGCCACGCCGATTCCGCGGACGCTGCACATGAGCCTCCTGGGAATCCGCGACATCTCCAACCTCGAGACACCCCCGCCGGACCGCAAAGCCATCGAGACCCGGGTCTGCCGCTTCGACCGCGAGATCGTCAAGCGCGCCATTCACCGCGAGCTCAATCGCGACGGCCAGGTGTACTTCGTGCATAACCGCGTCTACGACATCGCGACGGTCGCCGACATGGTCCAATCGATCGTCCCCGAGGCCCGGATCGGCATCGGCCACGGACAGATGCGCGGCGAAGACCTCGAGCGGACCATGCTGGCCTTCATCCGTCGCGAATACGACATCCTGGTCGCGACCACGATCATCGAGAGCGGCCTGGATATCCCCAACGTCAACACGATTTTCATCAATGAGGCCAACAACTATGGACTCGCCGATCTACACCAGCTTCGAGGTCGGGTCGGCCGCTACAAGCACCGGCGCACGCATACCTGCTGCTCGATTCGAACAGGTCGGTCACGCCGAACGCGGTCAAGCGGCTCAAGGCGATCGAGGAGTTCACGCAATTGGGCGCCGGTTTCAAGATCGCGCTCCGCGACCTGGAGATCCGCGGTGCCGGCAACATCCTGGGGCCCGAGCAGTCCGGGCACATCGAAAGCGTCGGGTATGAGCTCTATTGCTCGCTCCTGGAATCGGCGGCGCGGTCGCTGACCAACCAGCCTGAAAAGCCGCTGTTCGACTGCTCGGTCGAGCTGGCCTGGCGGGCCTATCTGCCGCGCGACTACGTCACCTCGCCGCGAATCAAGCTGGAGCTTTATCGCCGCTTGGGCCGGCTCCGGACCTTGAACCATCTTGGCGATTTTCGCCAGGAGATGATTGACCGGTTCGGCGCGCTCCCGCGCCCGGCCGAGAACCTGCTGATCGAAGCCGAGATCCGGATCAAGGCCGGCGCGTGGAAGATTGACCGGATCCACGTGGAAGGGGGCGAATACGTCGTCCTGAGCTATCGTGAGGCCGCCCGGATCGAAGGCCTTGCCCGCCGGAATCCGGGCGTGGTCCGTGTGGTCGACGGCAGGAAAGCCTACGTCCCGCTGGGCGAAGATCCGATCAAAACGCCGGAGATCGCCGAGCGGCTGCGACGGTTGTTGCAGGCGTAGGTCAGGCTGTCCAGCCTGACGTCCCCGTAGGTCAGGCTTTCCAGCCTGACGTTAGCTTGTCCGCGTCCGCCGAAGAAGCTGCGTCGGCTCGCAGCCGCGTCCGAACCGTCCGATCTGTCCGATCCGACGCGGCGGCCGGAGCGTCAGGCTGGAAAGCCTGACCTACACGTGTCTCGCCGGCCGCATGACACTCTTCAACATCTGGCTGCGCGCTTCGGGTTTTGATACGGTCGTGAATCAGGCGAGTACATGGAGGCCGTCGCGCAGCTTGAGGCAGTCAACACGGGCCTGGTGCGGAATCACGATGAAATCGAGAGGCAGCTTGAGGCACGGATCGTCGCCGAATTTCAAGACAACAGCGACGTGGCCGCCCTCGTAAATCAGATCCGCGCAGCCGAGGATCAAATCGAGAAACCCAAGCGAGAAACCCGCGCTGAGAGCACGCCGGCCGTCGTCTCTTCCCAGAAGCAGCTCGATGACCTGAAGAAGAAATTTGCAAAGCTCTGGAGTGACCTATACCCGCACCTCCGCCAGCGGTTGATCGACGAAGACAATGGCATGTTCTCGCAGGCAAAGATCCGCGAGCTGGAGGCCGGCGTCGAGACGGCGAGCAAGAAGAAGCTCGCTCTTGCGCAGTACATCGAGAAGATGCGAGTCGAGAGAAAAGCGGGGAATCACGACACTTTCGAGGCTGAATTCCTGATTGCTCAGGTCAACAGCCTCATGAAGGTGGAGGAACAGTTCCAGAAAAACCTTCAGCAACTGGAATTCGATGCCGCCCAGGACACCTACCGCGTCGGCAAAGTCGATCCCGCCGTGGCACCGAAAATCCCGACCGACAACAATCGTGCCCTGTACATGGAAACGGCGCCGGTGGCCGTCCTTTTCTTGATTCTGAGTCTCTTTCTGGTTCACGAGATCAAGGCCGGGAGGGCCGCTCGATCCCTCGGCCGTGCGCCAGCCCATGACCAGTCAGGGGTGCCGTTGTGATGGGAATCGATGTAAGTCCGCTCGCACATTGACTTTATTTCTATCGCACGCATCCGGTCCTTCGTTTCGGCGTTCCGCATTGAGGCCCGCCAGGCACGCCGGCTTCCCGTTCCGGCTTGCGTTCCGCGGTGGTCGGGGTAAGATGCTCGGCGCGGCGGTCTCTCGCCGCTTGGTTCGGTCTTTGAGTCGGGCATGATCGCGAAAGCCCAGGGTGCGGTCCCTTTTCACGTCGGCCGGCCCGCCTGCCCGCAGAGATCGATTCTTCGGATCGTCACGATGGCCGGAATGGCCGTCGGCCGCGAGCCGCCGACATGCTCCTCACCCGCGATGCGGCCGATCTTCTCCAAGGAGGGAGACCAGCTCAATCATGAGACGATTGTTCGTGGTAAGCCTGATCAGCCTGTCGGTGACGGGCTGCGCTCAGTCGAAGTCGGCATTGACCAAGGACGGTAGAGCGCCGACGGCTCCGGTCGCGTTGACGCCGGTTCCCTCGGTCTACGACACCGTTAACAAGGGGGTCGGCGGACCCGCCTCGGCTCGGACCGCGCTCAAGGACCCCAATAATCCACAATGGGACGGTCGAGCCCAGCCCGCCGGCACGACGGTCCCCGGCCGGGTCGCCGCGACCAGCCCCGCTCCGGCAGCAGCACCGAATAATATCACAGCCGCTCGCGATCTGCCGGCTCCGGCACCGCTGGCGGGTCCGACCCAGCCGTCAGACGTCTCGCCTGCGGTGAGCCCGGCGTCTGCTTCAGTGCGACCGACCGATGCCAGCGCCCTGGCGGGCGGCCAGGTTGCAAGCGGCCAACCGGCGGCACTGCCGCACTCGGAAAACCCGCAATTGGAGTACTCGCCGCCAGCGACACTCGGTCTTGCTCCGGCGCCAGGCGACGCGTCGCCGGCGTCGGCCCCAGCCTCTGGACCGACCGCAGGTCGTGAGAGCGGCATTCCGCTCGATCCCGGTGCGGGACGCTCTCAGCCGATGCCGGATGCTTCCGCGGCTTCGCTCACGAGTCCAGTCGGCGCGCAATCGATGCCCGCGCCCGCTTCGATTCCGCCCAGCGGGGCACCGAAGCGCGGGCGAGATCCTTTGCTCGGCCCGGACCCTGACCTGATGCCGCCGATCCCTGATATCTCGGAACTGAAGGCGCCGACCGGAGCTCCGGCCGGGCCCCAGTCTCCGGCAGCCTCCATCAAGCCGGCCGGCCGCCCGGCGACTGGCGCACTCCCGAGCGCGACGGCCGCCAAGCCGGCGGACCCAGCGGCGACCGCTCCACTCTCGGGCGGAACCGCCAATAACCCTGCGGTAGACCCGACGGCCAGTTTGGTGAGTGAGCCGAGCGGAACTGAGCCAACGGGCGCCCGGGCGGCTGGTCTCGATCGGTCGCCGGTCGACCTGGCCCCCGCGCCCGCGAATCCTGCAAGCCCGCCAGCCGATGCGGCGGCCCAGCCAACGTCCGCGCCCGGTCCGGGGGCCATGGCCCCCGCACCGCCGGCGACACCAGCCGGCCTGGATCGGTCAACCGCCGTCTCGCGGCCGGCGGGGGCCGATCTGGTGGCGGCACTACCTCCGCTCGAGCCGGCTCCCCACTCGAGCAGCCAACCTCAAGCGGCGACGGCGCGGGCAACCGCGCCGGAGCCGGCCTCTCCCCGGCGCGATGGCCAGATCATCCGCGTCTCCGCACTCAAGCCCGTGAACGACGGGCCTTCCACCGCCAATCCGGATCGCAAGGCCAGCAGCCGAAAACGTCTCTCGCTCTCACCGGGCGTCCCGCTGGTCAAGGTCGGTGACGAGATCATCACCTACCATGACCGCCTGCTGGAAATGCAGGAAAACCTCAAGCGCTGTCCCGAGCTCGCCCAAGCTCTGTCTTCCGGAATGGACACCCCGGAAATCCGCCGCGATGTCAAGGCTTTGCGCATGCAGTCCCTCAATAACCTGATCGAGCGCAGCATGCTCGTCCAGGAGGCCAAGCACGTCCTCCAGAACAACAAAGACACCAAGGTGCTCGATCGGATCTACGAACAGGCCGATGAGATCTTTCGCGATTCGGAAGTCGAGCCTCTGCTCAGAAAATATCACGTCACTGCCGAACAGCTCAACGAACAGTTCCTCAAGGAAGGCCGGTCGCTGGAAGCAAAACGGCAAGTGTTCCGACAATTGTTCTTATCTGAAAACTACCTGCATGAAAAGCTCAGAGACCGGACCAAGGTCGAGCTGCCCGATCTTTTAAAATACTATAACGAACATGTAAAAACTCACGATTTTGATCGTCCGGCGCAGATCACCTGGCGGGAGCTGGTGGTGGAAGTGGCGAAGCACAAGAGCGCGGAAGCGGCCCGGAAGAAGGCGATGAGCTTCCTGGAGCGGCTCGCCCGGGGTGAAGACTTTGCAACGCTCGCCCGGAACGAGAGCGATGGTCCCTCGCGGTCGCGGAATCAAGGCGGGCTGATGCAAACCTCACCCGAGGGATACGGCGTGGCTGCGGTCAACGCCGCGCTCAAATCGCTGCCAATCGGTCAGGTGAGCGGCGTGATCGCCGGTCCGGAGAGCTTCCACGTGGTCCGCGTCGAGGGCCGTCGCCCCGCCGGGCCCGCGTCGTTCGAAGAAGTGCAGGACAAGATCCGCCCGCTGCTCGCGGACGTCAAATACCGTACCGAGAGATCCGCCTACCTCGCAAAGCTCAGACACCGTACCCTCGTCACCCAGTACACTCTCGATAATAATAAGAGGTTGCGAGACGAACGCCTGTCCACCAACCAGATGCAAGTGTCTCGTGGCTCGAACCAATGACGATTCACCACGATCGGTACGGACCCAGCCTCGGCCAACGTGTGGCTCGGCATCGACGCGGTCGAGCTCGCGCCAGAGTGACCGCCGACAGCACGAGATCACGGTTCAACTGCCTGAAGAGCGCGGTCCCGGCCGGCCGTGCTGGCCTGGGTTGCGACCGGGATTCCGGCTCGGGTAAGATTCTGGTGTTGAATCGAAAGACGCGACTGCCGCCGGCCCTTGCCCCTGGGGCGATCTCGCCCGCGAGCCTCCGACGCCCGGTTGCCGCCTCCGTCGAGGACGAGGATGTCATCGCTTTCAGCCGCCAATTCTGAGCCGCTCGACTGTGTCGTCAAGCTGATCACGCCCGAGCGGATCATCATCGTCCATCCCTTGGCCGGTCCGGCGCGGCGGTTCGTCGCTTACGCGCTCGACCAGGCTTTGCTGCTTGTGTCGATGCTCGTTTTGACGTTTGTGCTGTTGTTGCTCAGCCTTGGCTCGTCGTCGGGGTGGGGCCCTATTCTGATCGGCTATTTTGTTCTCACCTGGGGGTATGGCGCGTTCTGCGAAGGAATCTTCAACGGCCAGACGGTGGGAAAGGCTGTGATGAGGATTCGCGTGGTCTCGGAGCAAGGAGTCCCGATCAGCGGGGCGCAAGCGGTGTTGCGAAACCTGGTCGGAACGGTCGATGGATTCTTGCCGTTTTTTTACCAGATCGGCCTGGCCAGCATGATCCTGTCGCGGAGATTCCAGCGGCTGGGCGACCTGGCTGCGGGGACGATGGTCGTGATCGAGGAGCAGAGGGAGCGGCGTGGCGTGACCCGGGTCAAGGAACCCGAGGTCGATGAGCTGCTCCCCTGGCTTCCAGGCCGGATCGCGGCCCGCTCCGACCTGGCGCGGGTGCTTTCCGATTACGTCGAGGCCCGCGGTCGATTCGGGCCCCTCCGCCGCGCCGAGATGGCCGAACCGCTGGCGAACACGCTCCGAGCCCGGTTCGGGCTTTCCGAGAAGGCCACCGCCGACGCGATCCTCTGTGCGGTCTATCACCGGATCTTCGTGGGAGAGTGATCAGGAGCCGGCGCGGTAGCGAGCCGAAGCCGTGTGAGCCGGGCTGGTCTGGTTTTCCTAAAGGAGTGAGTTTGCCATGCGAGTCGCCGAGCGGCTGCGCGAGCGCGAGGCCTCCTGGCGGGAGCTCGATGCGCTCTTGATGCGGATGGCCGCGGGGGGGCGGAAGCGGCTGAGTGCGCGCGAGATCCTGCGGATGGGAGAGCTGTACCGCTCGGCCTGTACCGACCTGATGCTCGCCGAGGACCATGACCTGCCCCGCGAGACCGTCGCCGATCTCCACGCCCTGGTCGGCCGCGCCCACAACCTGGTTTACCGTGCCTCCGGCTTCGATTTCCGCGACCTGGGCCGGGCCCTGTTCCAGACGGCTCCGCGCCGGCTTCGTTCCGACCTCGCGCTGCGAATCTCGGCGCTGGTCTTCTGGGGGACATTCCTGTTCGCCGGATTGCTGGCCGCCGGGCGCGAGGACTTCGCCCGGCAGGTCGTCGGCGAGAGAATGCTGGAGTCCGTTGACCACCTTTATTCCGAGCCGCCCAATGCCGAGCGGAAGGACGGCCTGAAGCGCGACGACACGGCGATGGCGGGGTTTTACGTTTTCAACAACGCCGGCCTGGGCCTGCGCTGCTTCGCCTGGGGCATCGTGTTCGGCCTCGGCAGCCTCTATCAGATCTTCTACAACGCGATCTTTCTCGGGAGTATCTTCGGCTACATGACGACGCGGCCTCACTGGAGCAATTTCTACACGTTCGTGACGGCGCACGCCTCGTTCGAGCTGACAGCGATCGTCGTCGCCGGCGCAGCCGGCATGCGCCTGGGCTGGGGTTTGATCGACACCCAGGGGCAATCGCGAATCGCTTCGCTGCGGCGCGAGGCCGCGAACGCCCTGCCGGCTGTCGGCACATCAGTGGTGTTGTTCGTACTCGCGGCGCTCATCGAGGGTTATGTCTCCGCGTCGGCCCTGCCCTACTGGGTCAAGGCGGCGGTCGCGCTATTCGAGCGCCGCCCTGATCATCGCCTACCTGTCCCTGGGTGGGCGCGACGATCCCGGCAGTTCGGCTGGGCACAGAAGAGGCGGAACCCGCGTCGTTTTGGAGCCGGGCATGCCGCGATCGGGGGACTCGATCGCAGCGGGTCCGATCCGGTAGCAGCGAGCGCACTGGCGTGTTGAATTAAGGAAAGGACCCGGCCGTGGAGGCGGATCGGCCGTTTCGTTATTGCCCGCGCTGTTCGGCCGCCCAATGCCGGGAGCCGGCGATCTACAAGATCGCCGCTGTCTGGAGCGACGGTTCCAGCCGCGAGCTCAAGAATTACGGGCTGGCATGCGCAGCGCATCGCGACCATGAGCTGGCGCACGCCCGGCGGCGCCATCAAGGTCTGGCTCGGGTCGACGACGAGTCGGTCGGCTCGATTGAGCTTTACCTGCTGCGGCCGGGATGTCGCGACGCCGACCTGGCCCCGCTACGAGAGCCCGGCGAAGCGCCGGGCGCTTGATCGTGGACTGACGGCTCGATGCCGTGAGGTCAAGAAATAAAAAACCACGACCCTCTTGACATTCGGAATCCAAGCATTAGCTTAAGCGATGTTGGCCGTGAAGCGATTCTCAACCGCCACTCCGGCCAGCCGAGGCGTCTGCCTCGATCATAACGGCCTCTTCTCTGTTCCGGCCCCGTCGATCCGTAGTATTGCGGGTCGACGGGGTTTTGAGTTCATTACGTGCCGACTGATCGCTGGACCGGGTCCGGTCCGGAATTCTCGCTGAGCTGGGGTGGCCGTCTTTGGCGGCTCTCATTCGACGAGCCCCACCCGGGCCTCTATTGGAGAACCGGTCTCGACGCGGTGAAGCTTCTGTCGCTCGGTCGGCTGGCACGCGCGGGTGCGTCGATGAAGGCGCTTTCACTCCCGAGACGCTGGTTCTTCTGGAGCAGCATCGTGGCTCGGTGCGGGCGACGTTTGCTCCCGTTGGCTGGGGCGGCCTGACCGTGCGAGCGGGCTGGCACACACGCGCCGAGCTTCCCGTCGTCGATCTGGAGATCGAGCTGAGTGCGACGACGGTTGGAGAGCTCGAAGAACTCGAGTTGACGGTGATCAGCCGCCATGGAGACCAAACCGGAGGACGGCTCGTCCGAGCGACGAGCGCTCTCGGCCAGCACGACCTGCTCCTGGCTTCCGAAGCTGCCGGCGAGTCCGTACCGCCAGGTTCGCCCGCACGAGCCGGTGCGGCGACTCCCCTGCCCCAGGAAACGCCGTGGCCGCACGCAGGACCTCGAGTACTTGCTCCGGCGGGGAGTCCGCCCGGATGGTTTTATGTCGAGATGGTGCGGCCGGGCGACATCGCGATTCGACCTGGACCAGATTCCGGCCAGCGCGAGGCACCGAGAGACCTGGCCGTGTCAACACGCTATCGACTCTTCGGCCACGACCTGGAAAAAGGTGTGATCCTCCGCGGCGGGTGCGCGGACTCTGGGTGAGCGCGAACGGCGCCAGAATCCGCGGCGCTGGCTTGCTATGACGATTTTTTGCGCGAGCCTCCGCCCCTATCTGCCTGAACGGACGCATTACCAGCGGCGTTGCTCCCAGCCGCAAAGCGGCGGCATCGTAAAGCCTGGCGGCGTGAGCCCCAGGACGGCGGTCAGCCCACGGCGCTGGTCCCAGCCGCGAAGCGGCGGCATCGTATAAGGCGGCGTGAGCCCCAGACGGCGGTCAGCCCACGGCGCTGGTTCCAGCCGCGAAGCGGCGACACCGCACCAGCCGCCAAAACGGCGAAACGGGCCAGCGGACTTGTACGCAGAAGCAATGGGGACACGCACGCCTCGCGCCAAGGCGTCGGTCGATTTTCCGATGTCGCCCGCGTCGGGGCTCCGATAACTGGTTTGTCCGCGCGTTCCCAGGGCTTGCGCCCTGGGCTTTTCGATGCCGCCACGTCCGGGGCTTGCCAAACAGACCCCGATGAAATTCGAGTCCCTCGCGGAATCAGCCCCAGGTCCAGCTCCACTGGCTCGGGCCTTTGGGAAGTGCGACCGTCCAGGTGAGGCGTCCGATCCGCGCGTTGAAGGTGGGCTCCGGGGTCTCGGGCGACGCCTGCCAGGGCCCGAGCTCGATGAGTCCGGGACAGGTCAGATCGACGAGGAGGGTCACGGGTTGGCTGAGGGTGACGTCCAATCCGAGGTGATAGACCTTCGTGCCGATCGGACGTTCGAGACGGTAGGATACGTCGCCGCACGCGAAGGACTGTTTGATTCCGGTATGGGGCCATTGTCCGGGCAGAACGGGCCGCAGAGTTAGCTTGGATTCGACGGCGTCATGATCAAGGCCAGCCATGTCCAGCAAGGTCTCGATCAGCATCGCATACAGTTTGCGCGCGGCGCCGCCGGAGATGCCGGCGGGGCGCCCCGGCTCGGCGCCACGGATCTGGGCCCGGAGCATGAGGCCGAGCTGAGAGATCCGATTGACGATGCCGTCGAGCATGGCCAGAGCGCGCGACCAATGCTGGCCCTGGCCGGTCTCGCGCCCGAGTTGAATGTAGTACCGGGCTGTCCAGAGAGTGGCCAGGCTAGAGACTTCCTGGAGGTCGCTGGTGGGCCCGCCCAGGCCCGGCGGCTGCGGTTCGTACGAGTCGCGCACGAGGACGTTCGGGTCGCGATTGGCGGCGGTGCTCACCCGCAGAATCGCCTCGGCCGTCCGCACGATCCGCGGATCGGAGGCCGGCAAGAGGCCAAACGGCACCACCAATCCCAGCATGCTGATATCCAGGCTGGACGAGCTCTCGATCAAGAAGGCGGGGTCCTCGGTCCAGAGGCCCCGGATCGTCGAAAGCCGGCGAGCCTGGAGAAACCGACCCGACTCGGGGTCGATCATTCCCGGGCTCTCTTGACGGCTGCTGGGAATGACGCGGAGGATGCCATCATCCCAGATGCGATCAGCGCAGGCGTTCCAGCGGTCGGCTTGAGCCGTCGCGCTCTCTCGCCCGCCAGCCGCGCGGCCGCGCAGCCCGGCCACGGCCGAAGCATTCGAGTACAGAAACGCGCCGAACCGCTGGTCGCCGGTCCCCGCAGAGCTGATCAGGTTGAGGTCCTCCAGCATCCGCAAACCGGGGTGCCCTCCGGAGTCGCCGCAGCAGACCATCGCCGCCTGCTCGACCATCGGCCAGAGCGTCGTGACGAATTCGATGTCTCCTGACCGGCGATAATAGCGCTCCAGCCCCCACGCAACCAAGGCCGTCTGGTCGACCGCCGGCGTCTCCCACTCGGGAACGCCATCGAGCGAATACTTCTGAAACCAGTAAGGAAACGTCTTGTCTCTCTGCCGCACCTTGTTGAGCCATTGATAGACGCCGCGGCCGATCTCAAGATGGCCCAGGCGCTCGAGCGCCTGGCTCACCCAGATCGCGTCCCTGGGCCAGCAATACGCACTGAGGCCACGGTCGAAGCCCGACGCGATGGCTCCGTGCTCGGCGTCAGCATGCAAGGCCGCGGCCAGAGCCGTCCGGCGCAGGTGCACGGCATAGTTCGGATTCGGGAAATAAAGATCCGGGATCGGCTCGATGAAATCGTCCCAGACCTTGGACGACACGTGCTCGACTTCGTCCAGGTCGACCGAGCGAAACCAGTTGAGCGCCGGCCGCAGCCAGTGCTCAAACGTGCCACGGTCGCCGCTCCATCCGGTGAATGCACCGCTGATCAGCATGTCGACGATCACCAGGCTCCCGGCCGGGAGGTCGAGCGACCGGAACAGAATCGCCTCGTTGGGGCCCGTCGGCTCGCACTCGACGTCGCCGTGACCGTCGAGCGCCACGGCAAACTCTACGGTCGCGTCCCGCGCCAGCTTGCGGGTCGAGTGACCGTGCCCGCGGTTGATCGCCAGTAGCGACTTGTCAAGATCGTGCCAGCTCAGGCCGACATCGCCGACCCCGCCGTTGATCTCCGCCTGAACGTACACGCCGAAGATCACCCGGCGAGGGTCCTTCCCTTTGTTCCGGATGAGAAACCGTTTGATGTACTGCCCGGACGATCTGGCGCGGCCGGCGTTGACCGGAAGGCATTCACCGATCGCGGCGAAATCGATGATCTCCACGCCGATCGGACCTTCGCGCCACGACAGCTTGGTCGAGAGCAGGTTCGTGGCTCCCTTGTACTCTTGAAGCACATCCCAGGCGGTGCGCTCGGTGAACCAATCCAGCCGCCGCCCCACGGCGAGGCCGCCGACAATCGCACGAAAATGGCAGCGACTTTGCGGTAAGTCACCCTCCTTGGGCCGAACCGACGAATGAAGGCCGACCGTCGGAAAATAGACGTCATACGTCGCGCCGCGCGGATCGACCCGGATCGTCATCATGCGATTGCCGACCAGTCCCTCGGCTCCGGAAAGCAGGAGATCGGTGGTCCCGGTCCGATCAGGCAAGTTGGGGCGGACGATCGTATCCTGGATCGCACCGTGAGCGGTTGCGCCACCGCCTCCGTCGACTCTCGCCCGATAACGCAGCCGCGTGTTCACGCCCTGGGGCGGGATCGGCGCATGCCAGAAACTGTTGGCCCCTTTGTTTTCGATCCAGTAGGCCGGCAGAACACCGAGCGGAACCTCATCGGCCGACAGCTCGAGCCAGACTCGCTGGTTGTCTTCGATCGGATGCGTGCCGATGACCGCAGCGGACCACATACCAGCTCGCACCGGCCCGCCCAGGCGGCCCTTCGCCGCCGTCTCGATCCAGGTAGCCAACATCGCGTGGTGGTCTCGCGGCCTCGCCGGTTTCAGGCAATCGAAAAAGCAACGACCCCCTCGTCCTCTTCCCGTCCCGCCTCGATCAACAGGCTGAGGTTGTCGCTCGATTCTGGTGTATCGGATGGGGCGCGCCGAAGAGGACGCTGATTTTGGCCGACACCCGGCCAGAATCACTGCGATGGAGCGGCGGATCACGTAGCCGCGAACGATCGCATCCTTCCGTTCACGGAAGTGAAGTGAAGCCCCACGCTCGTTTCGGGCTTGCATCCCGGAAGAGTGGCCGCGCGAGCCCATCTTCGGCCGCGGCACCGCAGCGCCGGCCAAAGGCGGGCGGGCTTTTCATCGATCCCCCGCCCAGAAAGATCGGAACTCAGTGCGATCTTCTTGCCCAGGTCACCGAGCCAGGACCAGATCGTCGGAATGTGCGGCCTTCGCAACCCGCCCGGGCGCAATCTCTTCCCGATAAACCCGCACGTCTCCAGGCGCCTCGATGCCGATGCGGATCTGATTGCGGTCGATCTTGACCACAGTGACAACGATGTTGTCACCAATGACGATTTTCTCGCCCAGCTTCCTGCTCAATACCAACATGATCGACTCCCGGTTGATGCCTGACCTAGTGAATCCTGATTCCCTCTTTCATTCAACCCTCAATTCTTCACTCAATAACATGCATCTCCCGTGCCGCGTTTGAGAACACAAAAGACAGATTCATCATAACACGCACTTCCAAAAGGTATTACGCCGTTTCGACCTGGATTACTCTGCAACACCTACTGAACAAAAGATGTCACCCGAGCCGCGCGTTCCCATCAAATCGTTTGTAAAAACGGGAAGGCGAGGTCGCTAGCGGCCGCTTGAATCGAATCAAATCCGTGCCGATTTCTGGACGTGTCCTGCGCCGCGGATTCCCCGCGCCGGTCATGACCCGACGCGATGAATCAAGAGAGGGCGAAAACCGATGGCATCTGCGGCCACACAGTGGTAGCGGACGCCGCGGTGCAGTCCTTGGACAGCCGCCGGCCATTCGCTCTCTTTGTGCAGGTGGCCGTAAACGCACGCCGTCGCCTTCGCCCGCTCGATCAACTCCACGCACGCTCCTGGCTCTCCGTGAGCGTCGAATGGCGGATAGTGCCACAGCACGAACAGAGGCGCTTCCGGCCTGGTTCGCAAACGGCCCGCGTGCGCCAGGGCTTCTTCGAGGTCCTTCATCGGGCAGGCGGGTCGCTGCTGTCGCAAGTCGGCCGGTGAAGGCTTGACCGGTACCGCAGCTGCGCCGCAGACGACGGTTCCCTGGATCGACACAGCGTCCCCGTCGACCGCCCAGAGCGAGGGACGAAGCAGGCGGCGGATGGCTTCCAGGTTGTTCCACCACTGGTCGTGGTTGCCGGGCGCCAGCACCTTGAGCCCGGGCAGTCGGTCGAGCCAGGCCAGGTCCGGCTGAAGATCGCGGTGATTTCGTGCCATCGAGACATCACCCGGAACCAGGATCAGGTCACTGGGACGGATGACGTCTCGCCAGTTGGCCTCGATCTTCGCGGCGTGGTCGCGCCACCGAGCCGCATAGCGATCGCGGCGCTCGGGATTTGCGAACGACAGGTGCAGGTCGGAGATGGACCAGACATTCATGAAAGGATGAAGGATGAAGGATGAAGGATGAAGCGAGGACAATCACGGTCTGGTTAGTCGTTCATCCGTCATCCTTCATCCTTTTTGCAGGAAGGGGTTTGTGCGTTTCTCGGCGCCGATCGTCGTGGCGGGGCCGTGGCCGGGGTAGATGATCGTTTGATCTGATAGGGGAAAGAGCTTGGAGCGGATCCCTCGAAGAAGCTGCGGGAGGCTTCCCCCGAGGTCGGTGCGACCGATCGAGCCGGCAAACAGGACGTCGCCGCCGAAAACGAACGGGGGATCAAACTCGTCGCACAGAAACACGACCGAGCCGGGGCTATGCCCTGGAATCTCGCGCACCTCGAGCGGGAATCCGGCGATCTGGAGGCGTTCCCCGTCGGCGACCAGCCGGTCGGCCTCGGGACTGGTAAGCGGCTGGCCGAACGGGGCGCTCAAGTTGGCCTCCGGATCGCTGAGCAAAGCCGCCTCGTTGCGACCGATGATCAAGGGTGCCGCCGGGAATGCCTGCTTCATCACCAGGTTGCCGGCAATGTGGTCAGCATGACCGTGCGTGTTCAAGATCGCGGCCAGTTCGAGCCCGTGCTCATCGAGGAGCGCGCGGATCGACCGAGTGTCGAAGCCAGGATCGACCACCAAGGCGTCGTGCCGGCCCGTGCGCCAGAGGATGTATGAATTCTGGCCGAACGGAGCCGATTCCACAGTTTCAATCGTGCATTGCGCGAGTGGTTCCCCGATCCCGGTCATTTGCCCGCCTTGCCTGGTGCGCTGTTCCGTGGACGGCCCACGATTCCGTCGGACCGTCGTGCTAGAGGAAAACGACTAGGCCGGCGCCCTGCTGCCAGCCGCGGCCTGATCCGGTTATATCACTTCCAGGGCATTTTCCGCCAGGATTTTCGAAATTCAAGACATTGATTTGTTATCGGCTCGCCAATTGCGTGATAGACTAATTGTCGGTGCGCGGCGATGGACCGACTGATCAGTGTTCTAGACTATGATCAGTTCCACGGGCGTTTGAGCGAGGGATTCCCGCGACGGGTCAGCCTGTTGCCGAGCCGCTCAAGCGGGTCGGCCGGCCAGAGCGCGTTCGCGCCCCCAACCAACTCGATTTCGCAGTCGGCGGATGTTTGAAATTTCGGCGCCAACCTGGCAACCCAACGGAAGCGAGTCTTTCATGCGAGCGCGAAATCATGGGTTTGGGCACGGCCGGGCTGGCTTGAGCGCGGCTTGGGCCGGTTGGTCTGGCGCATTGGCGATCGCGCTGGCGGCGAGCGCCCCAGCGGCGGTCGGGGAAGACTCCACCGGATCATCGTCCAAGTCCACGCAAACCTCCGCGAGCGGGGCGAAGAACGAAAAGGCTCCGGCTGCGACGAAGGGCGCGTGCAGCTTCCAAAACTGAGGTTGCGTCGTCCCGGACTGCGGGTGCGGGTGGCGACGCGTCGCAGAATTCCGCCGCCCAGCGCCCGAAGCGCTCCGCCCAGCCGAAGACGACCCGGGTGGCCTTGAAGCCAGACGCGCGAGCGGCGGCCGGAACGTCCGCGCGAACATCGGCCGTCCCGGAGTCGCCGATCGACCGGGCACTCCGAGAAATCGCCGAATGCCAGACGCGCTATCAAGGGGTGACCGACTATACCTGCACGTTCTTTAAGCAAGAGCGGATTGCCGGCCGCCTGATCCCGGTGCACATCATGTCGATGAAAGTCCGAGCCAAGCCGCAGAGCATCTACCTCAAGTTTCAGCAGCCTGCCCGCGGTCGCGAGGCGATCTACGTCGCCGGCAAGCATGGTGGCAGGGTGCTCGCTCACGACGTCGGCTTCAACAAGCTTCTGGCGGGCACGCTTGAGCTCGAGCCCAGGTCAGCGCGGGCCATGGAAGATTGCCGGCATCCGATCACCGAGGCCGGTATTGGACCGTTGCTCGAGACGGTCGCCAAGCGCTGGTCATCGGAACTCAAGCCCGCGGACTCGATCATCCAGTTCCGGGAGGACATGCAGGTCGGCACAGCCCGCTGTATGATGATCGAATCGATCCACCCGGAGCGCCGGCCGGACTTCCTTCATCACAAGGTGAGGGTGTTCATCGACCAGGACCTCGGGCTGCCGATCCGGTTCGAGGCCTACGACTGGCCCAAGCAAAGAGGGGCGGAAGCCGAGCTGACCGAGCAATACACCTACACCGAGCTCAAGCTCAACGTCGGCCTCGAGGATTCCGATTTCGATACGTCGAACGCGGCGTATTCCTTCGGGCGATTCTGATCGGGGATCGAGCATCTCGCGTCACGAGGGCTTTGTGAGATTGGTGAGGTTGATTCGATTTGCTCGTGATCCGCGAGCCGGCCGCGGTCAATGATCGTGACGCGTGTCGTGGATCTGCCACCCGCCCCGGTCAGGGTTTTCGGCGCCGGTTATCGGACGGATCGGACGGATCCTTTCGGACGTCCGCACGCCGCGTGCCGTCGCACGCGGGATAGGTCGAGCAGCCCCAGAACTGCGCGCCCGCATTTTTGCCTTTACGGGCCGTGCACATCACCATCGATTTGCTGCACAATGGGCAATCGGGAGGCCGAGGATCTGGGCATTCAGCCGAGGTTCGCTAACCCCGGCTTCGCTCTCGCTCCACGATCCTCGCGGCTGCGAGACGCTCGCTATAACCGCCGTCGTGAATGAATGCGCGCTCGAGCGTGGATATCTGGTTGTCCAGCAGATAGTTCGCCTGATGAATCAGGCAAATGACGGCGTTCGCCACGATCGCGGGATCTGGATGGTTCAACCACTGATGATACGGCCCAGAGGCATCAGCCTGCCGTGTCCGATCTGTCCGATCCGACTGATCAGTCTGATCGGACGCGGCAGCCGGCGTCCCGCTTCAGCCTGGGATCGCTGATCCCAGCGAGGTCCACTGGCGCCCCTTGTGCGGATCCTGCCGCCTCCTCCTGACGCAGGGGACACGCGCATGACGCAGGATTTGCAAACGGAGGGAGCGAACTTGAGCGAGGAGACACCAGTGAGTCGCCGCTTTTCGATCGGGGGCCTCGAATTGCCGGGAGAACTTCGGTCGCACACGGGTCGGGGTCGGCGGGCCCACTGTCGGAGGCAGTGGAGCCGCGCCCAACGACCCGCGGGGCGGGGTCGGCTGGCCCACGGCCGGCGGCCCGGGAGTCGCGCCTAACCCACCAAAACGGATCGCCCAACCCAAGATACACAGTGCCTGTCCTTTCCATTCCGCATTCCGGATCCTTGGCGTTAAGTAAGCACATTCCGCTTCCCTGCGAGTCGTCACGACGCTATGCTGACCCTAGCGGGATCACGCGCGGCGCAGACTCCCATGCGATGGGGGCGTGAATCGGTGCCGACTGTTTTGCGGATCGGGCGCTTCCAGTTCTTCTTTTACAGCAACGAGGGGCAAGAGGAACCTCATATCCACGTCAAGGCAGGCGGGGAAGAGGCCAAGTTCTGGGTCGATCCGATCGCCTTGGCCACTAATCACGGCTTCAACGGGCGCGAACTCAGCGAGATTCAGCGGCTCGTGGAACAGCATCGAGTCGAGTTCCTGGAGGCATGGGATGAGCACCTCGGCTAGAATCACGCCCAAACATCCGCGGGCCTTTGTTCCATCAACAGCGCTGGCGAAGTCGGTGGAGTTCGACGAGGTGACGATGCGCGTTGCGTTCACCGACGGCCGCGTCTTGTGCGTTCCACTCACGTGGTTTCCGGTCCTGAACGCCGCCACGCCGGAGCAACGTGCCCGCTACGAAATTGGCGGTGGAGGCGTGGGCTTGCACTGGCCCGAGCTGGATGAAGACCTCTCCATTGCAGGTCTGATGGCCGGAGTCGATTGGCAATCGGCTTGAGCTTTGTCGGCAAACACGATGGCGTGATGGTGCAGAACCCCTGGCTCTGTGCCTCTTCATTCCACGAATTCCTCGACCGCTTCGGGAATGAGTCATTCGAGGCGCGCGGAAGCCGCAGCCGCACCGCCGGTCCGCAGAACCGGGACAATCCGCCCGACCCGACCATGAAGCCAAAATACCCTGCGGGTCCGCGCGCTTTTTTAGCAACAGATTTCGTGTTTTTGTGGATCATTCTGGGTAAGAGCACCGTTCCATCTGCAAACGTTGCGGATCTCGGCGAACATCGAGGGCACGGCGCGATGCCGAGCAGCGCGATCGCGTGGCGAAGCGGTTATTCCGGTACCGGCGTTCTCCGATCGAAGAATTTGGCAGCGTCCGGCATTCGCACAAAGGGCGAGGGGCTTCCCGGAGCCTCGCCGATCTACGCGACGAGCCCGCGACGTTGGTCAAGGAGCTCGAGCCGAGCATCGCCGGTTGTCAGTGGATGCTCTTCGATACCTACCTTTCGGCACTCGAACAGCTCATCAATCGCCGCGGCAGCGGAGGACGCGGTCAAGAGCCGACTGCCGCCGCGAGCGCGGCAGCTTCGGATGCAGAGAATCGTGCGGCGGGAACGATGGATGGCGAGGACGATCTGGTCAAGGGCGGCCGGCAGAAGCTCGAGCGCTCGGGCCGGCTCCCATTCCCCGAACGACGACCGGCCACGATCCGATCCCACGGGGCTCCGGTTGTTGCTTCGCCCGACATCATGCCGCTGGCCGAGCTGATCGAAGGCGCCGCATGACGGCTTGGGAGCAAAACACGCCTCGGCGGGGCCGCAGAAATGCGATGTCGTAGGTCAGGCTTTCTTGCCTGACGCTCCCGTAGGTCAGGCTTTCCAGCCTGACGCTCCCCGTAGGTCAGGCTTTCCAGCCTGACGCTCCCCGTAGGTCAGGCTTTCCAGCCTGACGCTCCCCGTAGGTCAGGCTTTCCAGCCTGACGCTCCCCGTAGGTCAGGCTTTCCAGCCTGACGCTCTTCCGTGACGCGGCCGTGACGAAGTGACGAAGTCAAAGAGCATCGCAGCCCCCATTCGAGCGCCGGTTGCGCCACCCATGCGGATCGTAGCGTGCCACCGTGAGCGAGCCATGGCGTCCCGAGCGGTGTCGACGTCGTTTCGCGCTCCGGTTGTCGTCGTTATGCGGGTCATGCGATCGCGCGGTGACGAAGTGACGAAGTGACGAAGGGGGGACGATTGGGCGCTTTCGAAACAACCATCCCGGCGAGTGCGCCCGGTACGGCGATAGAACGAATGTGTGCACATCAGGCGACAAACAGCGCGACCAGACTCCGGCTGGGCCCACGATCATCATGCCCTGCTTCCATGACGCACATGACCCCACAAGACGTCGACGCAGGGCGCCATTTTAGAAAGGAGACGGTGGAGAGCAGGCAGCAAATCTGACAGCGGACAGCAACCAGTCGAGCGAGACGGTGGAGAGTCGGCGGTAGGTTGCCTTCCATTCGCCCCCGAAGCCCGCGTCCCGTGCTCTTCCCCCTCGCCCTGCCTGCATGCACGCCCCGCCTGGAACCGGCCCGATCAACCAGCATTCTTTCCCGCAATGCTTAAGTAAGCAGAGAGATACGGCGATCGTGGGACGCGAGGGGGGAACCAGACAGCGGCACCGTGGTGCGGAGCGAGGCGGTTCGGTCTACGCAATCCTCACGAACGGGGTCAGGAAAATCCGATATTACGCCAGGGCCGAAGTGCGGCGCGTGATGAAAGAAGGCTTCGGGGAGCGGATGGGGTGAACACCTCCCAGGAAGAAACGGTAAAAGGCAGACGGAAGTGCCCATGGATTGTGAAGGGATCTTGGCAGGGAGGGAGCACTTCGCTAGAATCCCCCCGCCTCGATGCCCGAGTGCACGGCACTTCACGCGATTCTTCTCGCTCGTCTCGTCCGAGGCTTATTTCTACGCCACGCCGCTTCCGCGGAAGTCCTTGGTTTAATTTTGCGTAGAAGGACCGTTCCGAACCGGGAAACGGTCGTCGATCGATCGTTCGTTCTGTTCCATGGAAGGAGGCGCGATGAGCATGGTTCCTACCTCCCCGGCACAGACTCGGGTGCATATCCGGTGGATGATCCGGCGCGACATGCCCGAGGTTCTCTCCATCGAGCACTCGAGCTTCGAGTATCCCTGGTGTGAGGAGGAGTTCCTTCGCGTCTTGAGGCAGCGTAATTGCATCGGCATGGTCGCCGAGCATGGCGAGCGGATTCTCGGGTTCATGATCTACGAGCTTCATCGCAACAAGATCCACGTCCTCGATTTTGCGACCCATTTGGACCATCGCCGCCGGGGCATCGGCCGCCAGATGGTCTCCAAGCTCGTTGGGAAACTCTCGGCTCAGAGGCGCAACCGGATCGCGCTCTACGTCCGCGAGACCAATCTGCCGGCGCAGTTGTTCTACCGGGTGATGGGGTTCCGCGCCATGGAGGTCAGCCGCGAGCACTATCCCGACACCGGCGAGGACGCCTATTCGATGCTCTATCATCTCGACGAATCGGTCCTCGAGACCGAGCGCCCCGTCAACCGGATTGCCAAGCAATTCGGCGCCTGATCCCGTGCGAGCGCCCGTGGATGGCAGGCGCTCTGGGTGGCGCGATCACCCGAGGTGGATTGAACCACGGACCGCACCCGGCAGCAGGCGGCTCCCGGATGCGGTCCGTGATATTTCGAATGGATTCCCGGCCAGCCATTGGCGATAATTGGGGGGAAGCAGGCGATCGCTACGTTCCCCACGAGACGGCCACAAGACACTGCGCACACGCGACATGGCAGAGCCGGACACCCCTGGCGACAGGAAACTTGACAGCCCGTCCACCCACGATGCCGCGGATGGACATGCGCTCGCTTCCGCGGCTAAGTTCGATTCCGACACGGCGCGTGCGACCTGCCGATCGCTGGCAGAAATGGGCAATCGGGCGGGGTGGGCGCTGGCGGCACTCGGGCTGCTCGCAGCCAGTGGTGCTGTCATGGACCGCTCGGCTCGCGACGCGTCCTCGATCGATTGGGCGGCTGCTCTGTTGCGCGGCGGGTTGTGGGCAGCCTGCGGTGCGTTTTGTGGCTGGTCGCTTGCTGTACTGGCGAGAACGGCCACCGCACTGTGCGTCGCCTCGCTTGACCGGGCCGAACACCATGCCGAGATGCTGAGCGCCCAGGCAGCGCACGCCATGGCCCTGCTCGAGAGAATCACGCAGGCACTGGAAGGGCGGCGAACCGCCGTGCCCGAGGATCCGTGGGCGATCGAGGAGAAGGCGCGCGCCGCGCCGAGATCGAGCGCGCCACCAAGAGTGCGGCCTGGGACGAGGCCGAGGCGCTCCTGGACCGGTTTGAAGCTGACCATCCCGATGACCCGACGCATCCCGCGCTCAGGGCCACGCTCCAGGCCGCGCGGCAGGGTGCTGTCGAGGAGCGGCTGGCCGAGATCGAGGCGGCGCGGGGGGTGAATGACCCGGGCCGGGTACTCGAGATTTATGAGACGGTGGCTCCCTTGCTCGAAGCCGAAGCCCGGGCGAAGCTGCACGGCGGCCTCGCCCCATGGTTTCTCAGCTTGATTCACCGCCGGCTGCGCCACGGCAAAATTCAGCCCGACGTGGTACGGCTTGCCGAGCGCTTCTCGGTGGCGTTCTCCACGACCGTGGAAGGTGCCAGCGTGCGTGCGTCTCTGTCCACCTTGCGGCGAAGCGTCGGCCTCTGTCCGAGGTGCTCCCGGCCGTACGTCGGGCTCGCCGAGGCCTGCCCACAATGTCTCGGCGCTGGCACGGTCGCGCCTGATTCCCTTATAGCCAACCCTGAGCCCACACCGCCCGGCTGAAAGCCAGAATCCGGTAATGCAACCGGAAATCGAAAATGGAAGAGGGCGAACAATCCGATTGAGTGCTTGAAATCGAAATTACCTGGAACATCTTAGATCACGCAGCTTGACGCCAGGGCAGATGTCGGCTAAGGAGGAATGGAGGCCCATTTCGCGCCACCGACTGAAGCCGCAAAAAAACGAAGGAGCCGTTCCGTGTATTGCTCCTGGATTCGAGAGGACAAGGCCATGATTCGCGGACTGCTCTCCGTTTGGGCGATCGCCGGTACGATCCTGGCCGCGGTGCCGGTGGAGCGCAGGAGCCATTTGCTATCGACCTGATCCCGCGGCGCTCCGCCCTCGACCGGCTGGGACTGGAGCGCCAGTGGTTCGGCGTCATCCCCTTGGTGGAAACCGAGCGGCTGCTGAAAATCACCCTCGGGAATGGTCTGCTCTTCGCCCAGACCAGCTATGCGATGTTGCACACCTATGACGCCGAGTCCGGGCGGCTGCTCTGGTCGTCCCAGCTCGGGGAACGGACCGGTTTCGCGCGCGGGGTCGCATCCAATTCGTTCGCGGTTTACGTGTCCAATGCCGATACGTTCTACGCACTCGACCGGGCCACCGGCCGGATGGTCTGGCGATACGACTTTGGTAAGATCCCGACCAGTCAGCCCGTGTGCGATGAAGAGCTTGCGATGATCGGCTTGACCACCGGCAAGATCTATGGATTCACCCTCAAGCACAAGGCCGATGATGGCAAGGAGACCATCCTGACGTCGCCGCTGGAAGCCTTCAACTGGCAGACGGGCGGACCGATGTTGACGAGGCCGCTGCCCGCCGAGCACGTCGTGGCTTTCGGCTCCAGCGACGGCAAGGTTTACCTGGTGATGTCCGAAGAGCGAACGCCGCTGTTCCGGATTTCCACCGGCGGTCCCATCGGCCAGGGCCTGGGCAGTTTCGGCACGCGGATCCTGCTGATTCCGTCTGCGGACAACAATCTCTACGCGGTCGATATCTTCACGGCAGGCGTCGTGTGGACCTTCCCTTCGGCGCGCACCATCGAGCAGGAGCCCATGGTCGCCGACCAGGACATTTACTCGACCAACACCGCCGGCATCTTGACGAGCCTGGAACCGGCCACCGGGGCTCCTCGATGGAGGACATCGACACAGGATGGTCAGCTCGTCTCGATCAGCGGGGCCAAGATCTACCTCCGTTCGCGCAACCGAGATCTGTTTCTGGTCGATCGCAAGTCGGGTCGAGTGGTCGTCGACCCGGGAGAAACTTTCGTCCGCGCCGGCTTGAGCCTTCGCGAATACAATCTCAATATCGTCAATCGCTTCAATGACCGGATGTATTTCGCCACCGGGTCGGGGATGATCGTCTGTCTGCGAGAGGCGGGCCAGGCGCAACCCCGCCCCTCAAAGATCCGAAGGCGCTGCCATTCGGCTACATCCCGCCGGAAGGCATCCGGCCGACGCCCCCCCCGGTGCCTGCCGATGACACCAAGACTCCGCCGGAAGAAGGGGCGGGCGACGAACCCGCAGCCGAGAAAGACAAGGATAAGCCCGCAGCCGGCAAGGAAAAGGAAAAGCCTGCCGACAAGGACGATGAGGATGCAGCCTCCAAATGAGCGAAACCGTCGTCCCGATCCACCGCGCCTCCTGAGCGTGCACGATAAATCGGGATTGATCGAGCTGGCGGGGGCCCTGTCCGTGCGGGGGGTCAAGCTCCTGGCCAGCGGTGGAACCCACCAAGCGCTCGTTGCCTCCGGCTTCGAGGTCGAGGAGGTCGCCGGCTACACCGGGCAGCCGGAGATCCTGTCCGGGCGCGTCAAGACGCTGCATCCCAAGATTCATGCCGGCATCTTGGCTCGTCGCGACGCGCCGACGACCTGGCGGCGCTCATCGACCAGGGGTTTCCGCTCATCGATCTGGTGGTGGTGAACCTTTATCCGTTCGAGGCCACCGTCGCCAGAATTGGCGTTAGCTTCGAGGAGGCCGTCGAGAACATCGACATCGGTGGTCCGTCGCTCATCCGCGCAGCGGCCAAGAATCACCGGCACGTCGCCGTCGTGACCAGCCCCGACCAGTACCCGGACTTGATCGCCGCGGTCCGCGACCAGGGAGGAACGACCCTGGCCGATCGGGGACGATACGCCCTCGCTGCGTTCCGGCGGACGGCCGATTACGATGCGGCGATCGCCCGCTACTTCGGCCAGGCCGAAGGGACACCACCTGAACCAGGCGGAGGCGCAGGCGATGCCGGCGTTTTGCCGCCTGGCGGCGCCATCCGGTTCCCCGTCTCGCTCGAGCTTCATTTCACGCTCGTGCAACCGTTGCGCTACGGCGAGAACCCCCACCAGCAGGCCGCCCTCTACGCCGAGCCGTCAGCGAGAGGGCCGAACGTGGCATCGGCCGCGCTCCGGCACGGCAAGGAACTGTCGTACAACAACTTGCTCGATCTCGATCAGCGCCCTGCGCCTGGTTCAAGCGTTCCCGGAGCCGGCGGCCTGCATCCTCAAGCACAACAATCCTTGTGGCGCCGCGATCGGCGACGACCCGGGCTCGGCTTTTGAACGCGCCTACCTTGGAGATCCGGTCAGCGCCTTCGGAGGCATCGTGGCGTTCAACCGCCCCGTCGATCGGGCGGCCGCCGAGCGGATGTGCCAGCCGGGCCGATTCCTCGAAGCCATCCTGGCACCGGGATTCGATGACCAGGCGCTCGATTGGCTCCGAACCAAGCCGAGCTGGAAGCACAGCGTCCGGCTGCTCGAACTCGGGCAGCCCCTGAGCCCCGCCGGCGGGCCGTCATCGGGCATGGACCTGCGCCGCATTTCAGGGGGCCTGCTCGTCCAGACGTGGGATGAGCTCGAGCCCGACCCAGCCTCGGGGAGCGTCGCCACCCGACGGCCGCCGAGCGAGACCGAGAGCCGGGACCTCGCCTTCGCGTGGCGCGTCTGCGCGGGAGTCAAGTCCAACGCCATCGTCCTGGTGAAAGACCGTCAATTGATCGGCGTGGGCGCCGGTCAGATGAGCCGGATTGACTCGGTGCGCATCGCTGTCGACAAGGCCGGCGCCGCGCGCTCGAGGATCGGTTCTGGCATCCGATGCTTTCTTCCCGTTTCGCGACGGTCCGGACCTCGCGGCGTCCCACGGCGTGACCGCCGCGATCCAGCCCGGCGGGTCGAAGCGCGATGACGAGACCATCGCCGCGTGCGATGAACACGGGCTCGCGATGATCTTTACTGGCCGCCGCCACTTCCGCCATTGAACGTCGCAGGCGTGACGACACGCGACGAATCAGCGGTGTCCGCCGCCGCCGCCATGGCCGCCCATACCGCCGCCGAAGCCGCCCATGCCCCCTCCACGAAAGCCGCCGAAGCCGCCGCCGAAGCCGCCGCCCATCGGCGCACCGCGGTACCCGCCGTAGCCGCTCATGCCTCCCGTGCCGGGATGGGAGGCCATGCCCCCCATTGGCGCCCCACCCATGGCGGATCGTCCCGCCATCGAGCCGCCCGGCATCGCCGATCCCATGCGACTCATGGTCCCGCCCATCCCGCGATTGGCCATCGCCCCGCCGCGCGGCATCGCATTTCCCGCTCCCATTCCTTGCCCGACGCCGCCCCGCGATGCCCCCAAACCCGCGCTCGGGCGGCCAAGTTGACCGCCCCCGGCTGTTGCACCTTGCCCGCCACGGGCACCAAGCGCCGCCTCGACGCGCCCGACGTCGATGCGTGAGTTGTGGAACGCGAACTGCCCCCGTTATATGCCGACCGCCATGCATTCGAGCCCGACGACAGGGTGGACGCGCGGCTGACCTGCCCTGTACCCGACCGATTCCCCGTCTGACCCGCGCGTCCGCCACGGGAATACGGATTGGCGTTCGCATGCGACGACGGTGGCGCCGCAGCGCTCCGCGATGTGCTCACGCTCCGCGATGAGCTCAGGTTGCGCGACAACCCCCCCGCGCCGCGGCTGACATTGGCGCTCCGGTTGATCGTCGCGGTGCGAGTCGTCGTCACTCCGTTGCGTGTGACACTGGTGGTCCGGGTGAACGACGCATTCCGGCTGGCGAATGCGTAGTGATTTCCGAAACCGCCACGACCCCAACCCCAGCCCCCGCGACCCCAACCACCGCGACCCCAACCACCCCACCCGCCCCAGAATGGATATCCAAAACCGCCGAAACCAAACCCGAAGCCGAAGAACGGGTATCCGAAACCGAAGCCAAAACCGAAGCCGGGATATCCGAAGCCGAGCCCCAGACCCAGGCCGAAGCCGCTGAAACCGCCGAAACCACCGAAACCACCATAGCCCCCGTAGCCGAGGCCGCCATAACCGCCATAACCACCGTAGCCGCCGTAACCACCGTACCCATAGAAAGGATAGCCGTAGCCCCCATAGCCCCCGTAGTAGGGGTAACCCAGTCCGAGCCCGAACCCGCCGCCCATGAGGCCGCCGTACATCCCATAACCGCCCCCGTAAGGAGATCCTCCATATCCATAGCCCCCTCCGTATCCGTACTGGACCGGCGTGGCGTAATAGGGGTAGCCGTACCCGCCGTAGTACGGATAGTCGAGGTAGCCCGAATAGCCGTTCAAGTATCCGTACGATGCGTAGCCGTAATAGCGGCCCGAGTCGTCGTAGTACACGCCAGGGTAGCCGTCGTAGTTGGAGTTAGGCCGTCCGAATGCGCCGTTCAACTGCCCGTACATTTCGGGGGAGATCTTGGTATACGGCTGATACGTCAGGTCTTCGGCGCCGCGCGCGGCTGGGGCGACCTCGGCGGGTGCGAACAGCGTTCCCCGGTCCTCGAGCGTGCGGTCCCAGTAACCATCCTGAAAAACCCAACCGTCCGGCTGACGGACCCACTGCGCCGGGACCCAGGACCAACCGGGCTGGGACTTTGTCCAGAACCCCTTCCGCCAGACGACGCCGTCGCCGTCGGGATAGTATTGACCCGGGATGAAGAAGCAGTCGGCGCTCGGGGGCTCGCCCGGCTCGTCGTCGGGTCGTTCTTGCGGCGGACCGTCCTTGTGGTAATCCAGCCGATCCGTCCGGCGCTCGCTCCAGAATCCGGGCACCCGGTACCACCCCTGGTCGTCTCGCTTCCAGTAACCGTTCACCCAGAATCGGCCCGGAGGTGGTACCCGCCAGGTACCGGTGACCCAGACAAAGTCCTTACGACCGGCATCCCACTCCCAGTAGCCTTCGATCCATTCCGCCGTCGTGCTGGGTGGGTCGATACCCGGTCGCTCCGATAGGGGCGGCGGAGGAGCCTTCTCGACGCGGTTCGGGTCTCGATCCTTGCGCGGCGACAGAAACGCCTCGTGAAGCGGGCCTTCCATCAGCGGCTTGACCAGCCGCTTGCTCTCGGAGCCACCCTCCCGGAACGGGCTGCCTGGGGCGGGGCCTCCGTCGGCCCCCGGCAGCGGCAAGCTACTGGGTACCGACGACGGTGCCGCATCTTGACCGGCCGCCGGCAGCGGATTTCCGAGCCCGCTCGCGACCACCAGCCAGATTCCGAACAGTTGAACGCGGTTCATGGAAAGCACTCCGCCTGAACGCCACCCGAGCCGATCAAAGACAGAAACCCCAGGGTTGACTACGTTCGACGCAACTCAAAAGAACGACACGTCATTCGAAAACCGAAGGCACGTTTCTCGGCACGACCGGGAGGACCGTTCAGAGCCGCCCTTCCGGACCGGATTGTAACAACTTCCGGTTTTCTGTACGCGCCGGAATTCATGGACAGCGCAGCACTGACCGATTCATCCCTGACGCTGGCCCGCCGGAGCCGATTCTACCGTCCTCGCCTGTCCGGTACCATGCATTCGCGCACGATTTCACCTTGACTGCAAGACTCGGTCGCCGACGCTATGCCCGCTACGGCTCGTTCATTCCGCGCGGTTCAGGTGCGCACCAACGAGGGGATCCGATCATATTTCTTGCCCAGGACCGGCTCGACCGGCGAGCGGAGCCAATCGGTGACAATCGTGGAGTACACGCGGCGGAAGTCGGTGTGGCATTTCAGGTCGCCATCATCCAGGTCGTCGAGGCTGGGATGTGCACCGAAAAGGCCGGGCTTCGCGGTCGGGCCCACGAGGAACACCGGCGCCGCCGCCCCGTGGTCGGTCCCCATCGACGCATTCTCGGCAACACGGCGGCCGAACTCGCTGAACGTGATCAGGGCCACCCGGTCTGCCTGGCCGGCGGCGGTCAGATCGTCGTCGAACGCGGCGATCGAGTCCGATAGCTCCAGGAGCAGCGCGGCGTGGGTGCCAAGCTGGTTGGCATGCGTATCAAACCCATCGAGTGACGTGTAGAAAATGCGAGTCGAGAAGCCGGCCTTGATGATCTGGGCGATCAGCTCGAGGCGGCGGGCCAGGCCAAAGTTGGGATATTTCGAACCGCCCGCCTTTTTCTTGGCGAGCTGCTCCAGCCGGCTGCTCGACTCGTAAGCCGAGAGGGTCGTACGGCTGATGAACCCAAGTAAAGGGTCGTCGCCGCGGCGATCGATACTGGCAAGCTGGCTGAGGGCGCTGCGCTCCGCATTCCGTTCTGCCTCGCTGCCGGCGAGCTGAAGCTGGTAGCTCTCCAGGCCGTCGACTGAGGGAACCTCTGTCTTCTTGGTCCGCATGGCCAGCGGCATCGACCCGCCGCCGACATGAAGGCCGCCGGGATCGGCCCCGGGCCGGGTGCCGTTTGCGTCCAGCACACGGCCCAGCCAGCCGGTCTCGAGCGCCTTGGCGTCGTTTTCCAGCCGGGCAGTCTCCCAGATCTCCATCGACCGAAAATGCGACCGGTCCGGGTTGGGATAGCCCACGCCCTGCACGATCGCCAGCCGCCCCCGTTCGAGCAATCGGGCCATCGCCCCCATCGAGGGGTGCAAGCCGATCTCACCGGTGACCTTGTGGATCTGGCCGGCGGGAATCCTGAGCGCTCGGCGGCCGCGATTGTAACCATCGATTCCGTGCGGAATCACGGTGTTCAGCCCATCATTGCCTCCCAGGAGCTGCACCACGACCAGCACGCGATCGCCGCCCTTCGAAATCCCGCGCGGCGGATGCCGAGCGACTCAGGAAGGCCGGGATCGTGGCAGAGCCCATCGCGACCAAGGTGCTCGAAGCGAGCGACGTGTTCAAGAATCTGCGGCGGTTCAAGCTCATGGCAAGCTCCTCTGTTCCAGGACTTTTAGCGCGATCGGCGGAGCAACTTGGTCACGCGAGCTGATACTCAGGCGACGTCAAGATGAGCCGCACCACTTCGCGTGCCGCGGCAACGTCGGATGTATTCTTTGCCGAGGCGGCCTGGTCGATCTGCTGCCGCGGCTTGGGACCCAGGCCATCCTGCACCAGCAGACCGGTGAAAAACTTGGCGAGCTCGCTCCGGCCCCCGAAGCCGCAGCGCGCGGCCAGGGCCAGAGGGTCGCTCAGGCGCCCCAGGGCGTCGTTCTGATCGGAAAGCAAACCGAGGGCGAGGTTGGCCCGCGCGAGCATGGCCGTCGAGTTGATCCAGCCCGCCCCGCCGTCCCACCCCGCCACACTGGGCGGCGCGTACAGGCTCTGGCCCATCCGGCGCAAGCGTCCGCCAGGGCCGTCGATTGCACCGTCGGGTTCAGAGTCTCCAGTGCCCGGATCGTCCCGATGGCGAATTCGACGGGCGACTTGACCAGCTTTCGGCGAACCGTCGCGTCGAAGAAAAGGTTGGACCTCAGGATCATTTCGACCGGCCGGGCGACCTGGTGGCCCGACTCGCGAAATGCCTTCGCCAGGGGAGCGATCAGCCGCGGGGACGGCGCGCCCATCGCACTCACGAAATGGCGAAACAGCTTCTGACAGATGAACTCGGCGCAGGCGGGCTGTTTGAGCAGGATGCGCGGGATGTCGTCGCCGGCCCAGTTCCCGGTCTCGCCCATGACGGTCTTGGCCCCGTCGTCGTGGTGCCGGGGGACCTCTTCAAACCGATCGTTGACCACGAACCAGCCCGTGAAGGCGCGGGCCGCCTCCTGGACGTCTTTCTCGCTGTAATGACCACGTCCCAGCGTGAAAAGCTCCATGACCTCGCGTGCGTAGTTCTCGTTGGGCCTGGCCTTCTTGTTGATCGTCGAATCCAGCCAGATCAGCATGGCCGGGTCTTTGCCCATCGCCGTCAAGAGCGCCCGGAAGTCTCCCAGCGAGTGGGCGCGCAGCAGGTCGTTCTGCTTCTGCATCAGGAACGGGCTCTGCACTTTCCCATTCGAAGTGGCGAAGTGATTGTGCCAGAACAAAGTCATTCGCTCGCGCAAGGCGTGCGGCGTGAAAATCATCCGGTACAGCCAGATGCCCTGGATCCTCGCCAGGTCGGCCGACGGAGCGAGCTGGTCGGCCATCGAGGCGATCGTTGACTCGAACAGGGCAGCCGGCGAGCCCGTCGATGTTTTCGTGTCGCCCTCGAGCAGCCGGTCGACGCTCTCTTGCGGCCCCGCGCTCAAGTCACGTTCGAGTACGGGCCACGAAGCGGCAAACCCGGCACGCCGATGCAGGTGAGCGACGCTGGAAAGATTCCACTCCCGCCCGGCAGACGGCTCGAATGGCGCCCACGCCCAGGCGGGATCATCGAGCCCGACGGCAGATGCCCCGGTCATGGCGGCGACTCCCCTGCCCCGTGCTTCGAAAACTGGAGATTCAGCTCCAGCGACGTCGCGCGGGCGTCGTCCCGGATCGCGAGCCGTCCGTGGCGAAGGTACCGGAAAAGCTCCAGCCCGAGCTTCACCTGGCCCTCGGCGTTTTCCTTGGTTTCACCCCGATCGAGCATTACCCGCATTGCCAGCCGGCTCGAATTGAGCTCGAGCAGGCGGGCAAACTCGGGACCGCTGGCCTCGATCACGGCCGTGTCGCTCTGCCCGGTGCCCGCATTCCTGTTCCCGTCCCTGGCTTTCAGGTCCCTGATCAACGTTCGGGCCAGGCCCGCGCTCGAGCTCAAGATGAAAAACTTGCCCACCTGGGCCGCGGACGGGCTGAAATTGTAGCGCTGATTTGGCGTCACGCCGCCCGGTGCGGTCGCGTGCGGCGTCATGTATCGCGCGGTCGCCAGGGTGATACCCTCCACCTCTTCGGTGAGCAACTCGAGCGGGGGCCCCTTCTTTTGCACGGCGTCCACGTTCGAGATGCCCACAAACGTCTGGAATGCGACCTTGAGTCGCGGTGCGAAGTCGGACTCGGGTTGATTGAGCTCGGTCACCAGTGCGAATGCCGGCAGCTTGAGGTCGGGCTGAAACCTTGAGTGCCTCGTAGTCCTGCGCGCAACCACCAGACGCCAGTGGGGCTGGAACGCGCCGAGGACGTCCGGTCCGAATTCCCGCGCCGAAAAACTGGCCGGCGACCGTATCGAGCTGCGCGAAGCCCTGAACCGTCTCCGGGGGAAATAGGTCCGTTTTCGCCTCCCAGATCGTCGACCAGTCGCGCCACAGGCTCAAGGAGGCAATCGTCCCGGGCGGCTGAATCAAGAAATCAGCCCCTTTGCCGGGGTCAGGCACATAACCCTTGAGAGACGGCGCCCTGCCGCCGGAAGGCACCGGCACCTCGACGGACGCACCGATCTGGGCGTCGGACCAGCGAATGGCGGCCGTCAGATGCGGTGCCTTCACAACCGCCTCGTACCAGGAGCCAAACAGAAGCATCACCCCGGTATCGGGCCGCTTCGATGGCGAGTACGCGCGGGATCAAGCTGCCTGAGCCGGGCAAGATTCGCGAATCCCCAGGCCATCATGTCCAAGCCTTGCCGGTCACGCGCCGCCTTCCATTCCTGGCGATCGCCCAATGCAGCCAAGACGCCATGGGCCTGATCCGGCGAATCGCCACCGCTCTTTTCAGGCGAAACCGTGCGGTCGATCAAGCACTCGACGTTCTCGATGGAATTGGAGACCAGAAGCTTGCCGTCCTTGATCGCGTAAGCAATGCCCGACGGCCCGCCCGCGCCGAGGAAATGGACCTGGGCGCCGCCGTGCTCTGAAGTCTTGACCGGGTCGGGCTTCCCCTTGCTGCTCGCATCCTGCCGGGCCAGGTTCAAGAAAACCTGGCTTGCCCTGTCGAGGACGTCCGGTTTCCGAGCGACGACGACCAGTGAAATTCGCGGGGGCTGACCTGCGTCTGCTTCAATGCTCGCCACGATTCCACCGCCGGTGAGGTCGCAGAGCGCTTGGTCCCAGGTCGAGCCGAGCTGGGTGGCAACCAGCTTCAAAACCGCCCGGAGCTCGGTGGCTCTCTTGCTCTTCTGAAACGCCTGGTATCTCGTCGATAGATTCAAATAGCTCAGGAATCGGGAATCGGTCAATCGGTCGATCAGGGGTTCGGGCCGAGGGACGACGAGAAAAACGAGCGGATCGCCGGTGGCCGGTTTTTCGACCTTTGTTTGACCGTCTTTGGGCTCCGCCGCCGCCGCCGGCCAGCCAATCGCGACCGCGCCGCAGGTCAGCAGCCATCCGCGACACCGCCGCGCAAATGGCCGCCGGGGTACGACGCCATGTCGCGAGCGAGAAAGACTTGCTCCGAGCGGCGATCCTCGAGCGATATCCGATCTTCGTGCATCTGGCCGGGCTTCGTTCCCCGGGGCTTTTTGCTCGTTCATCGTGGTGCCGCGCCCCTCCGGTCGTGGTTGCGAGATGTCCACCCCACCATCCTCCTACCTCCGGCGGACCGCGCCAAGTTTCAGAAATCGCGCGTGTCGTTCCAGATCGACAGAGCTATAATCAATCGATGGGCCGGTTGATCCGTCGCCCCGGCGCAATCCATCCTTGCAATCACGCACGGCTTGAGAAAACTGCGAGGATAGGTTAAGCTCAGGGCGGATGCACGTTGAGCGGTAGCGAGGTCGGGCGAGGGAATGAGCAGGAACGATCGATGAAGGCTGAGCTGGTTCCTGAGAACGGTGATCCGGCGATTCCGATCCTGCGGGACGTGACGGTTGTGGGCCGGCATGCCGACTGCGACGTCGTGATCGAACACCACAGCTTGTCGAAGCGGCATTGCGTCCTGGTGAAGACCGACGGCCTCCTGGTGATCCGCGACCTGGCCACGACGAATGGGACGAAGGTGAAGGGTCAGCGGGTCCGGTGGGCCGCGCTGTTGCCGGAGGATCGCGTGAGCCTCGGGGCGTACAAGCTGCGGGTCTATCTCGGCTCGGATGAGATGCCCTCGCCGTCGGAGCAGCGGCGTGCGCGAGCGCAGGCGAATGAGGCCGCGTCAATCGAGGCCGACGTGCCCGATCCCCCCGCGGGCAACGGGGGTCCCGCACTCGGGCCGGCGAGCGATCGCACGGCCCGCGAGGCGGTCTTTGCCGGAGGAAACGCCCGGGGAGGCTCCGTCGCCGGCCCCGTCGAGCCGGACTCGAATCTGATCGGAGGCGGCTTCGAGATCGTCGATGATGATGACGACGACGACGAGATCATCGACCTCGACTGAGTTCTCATGTCAATCGTCGGTTCGAGGCCGGCGCGGGTCGCGCCGCTGCGGCGAAGGCGGGCGATCGATCTGGCGAGCGTCGTGCGGCTCCAGACGGCTCGCCTGGCGATTCTCGCGTTGAATGGCCTCGTACACCTCTTGGCGGTGCACCGAGATCTCGATCGGGGCTGCGATCCCCAATCGAACCTTATCGCCGCGTATATCCACAACGGTGATGACAATATCATCACCGATGATGATACTTTCGTCGCGGTGTCGGGACAGGACCAGCATCGTTTACGGCTCCTTCCTCCTGCCAGCGAGACCCGCGGGCATCCCTGATCTCGTTGCCTGGGCACGTGGTGACCACGACGGAGCTGGGGGTGGTATGTTGCGAACTAAGACTCAGGCTGTTGAGCTAGAGCGGATTACGCCGTCGCTCGCAGCGGTGACGGCCCGGGCAGCAGGATTGGTGCCTGGGCGGCAGAACAACTGTCCAGAGGATATCTGACGGGATACCGGCTGGACGTCAGGACCAGTTGCCGTCCCAGGCGACGGACGGGGTTGAAGACCAGCGGTCCCTGGAGATTGACCGTCAATCCTCCGCCTTCGGCGCGATTCAGGATCACGTAGATAGCGCGGATCGTTCATCCTCCAGCTCGAGTGCCGTCCGGTCTCCCTGGCGGAGCTCGACCCGGTAGTCACTGACGGCAATCGGCGGCGCGACCAGACCAAAGGCCAGCTCCGGCGCTGTCACGCTCTGCAACCACGACAGGCCGTTCACGACCGGATCCGGAAAGTGGACGAACTGAGTAAACAAACGGAACCCGAGCAACCCTTCCGGGACGAGGATCACGTCGGTTTCAGATGCCTGGATCAGGCCGAAGCGGGTCGTGAGGATGTTCACTTCCTGGGTACCTCCTTGATCGTCGGGAGGGCAAGGCCTCTACAGCCAGTGTAGCTCCCGGCACGACTTCTGCGTCCATGGTCGGGATTTTCGACCACGGAAATCCTGGGACCTGGGGGGCCGCGCTCATGAGCTGTTCGACCACGGCTTGACCGACCTTTATATCGTCCCGCGTCATCGGATTTGCTTACTTCCGGACGACGGAAATCCAAGCGCAGTACACCTCGCGATGGCTGCGCCAGTCGCTCCGTTCGTAACGGCGGCGCGACGCAACCGCCGCTTGACACATCGCCCCGGAGCCAGCAGAACCCGGCCCCCCCGGCGGTCGAGGCGGCCAAGCTCCCGCTACGACCGGTAATTCTCTTCCAGTCCCCACAAACGTTGCAGCAGGCGGTCCCGTTTCCCCGGCTCGTAGCGGTAGATGGCCAGCTCCTCGATCGACTCGGCCGCCGCCGGCTTGTAGTCGAGCCTGCGTTTCTCGGCTTGGCCAAACACGTCGCCAATATGCTCGGAGCAAGCGAATCCGTAGGTCTTGAGCTCCGCGAGCCGGCCGTCGGTCCAGCGGGCTGCGATCTTGTACGCCGCCGGCTCACGGCACAAGGGATGCGAGCAAATAACGACATGATTTCTGGACATGGCCGAGCCTCGCCGTTCGCGACACGCGCCGCGGAGCCGGGAACGAATCAACGCTGAACGTTACCACCTTACCGATTCGGCGCGGAATTGTTATACCGAAAGAAGATATCTCAAGATCAAGCTGACGCGAATTCTCTCACCAGAGCGGGAGCGCGACGGCCGTACTCGAAACAGGTCCTCTGAGGATTCTTGCACCATGACGCAGATCGAACTGGCCCGCCAGGGAATCATTTCCGCCGAAATGGAGCACGTTGCGGCCCGGGAAAGCCTCGAGCCCGAGCTGATCCGATCGGAAGTGGCGAGAGGGCGGATGATCATCCCCGCAAACACGGTCCACTTGAGGCTGGGGCTGGAGCCCATGGGCATCGGCATCAAGGCGCGGTGCAAGATCAACGCGAACATCGGCAATTCGGCCGTCACGTCCAACGTCGACAACGAACTCTCCAAGCTCAAGATGGCGATTGACCTGGGCTCGGACACCGTGATGGACCTCTCGACTGGCGGCAACATCGACGAGATCCGCCGCTCGATTATTGCTGCGAGCAAGGTCCCGGTCGGTACCGTGCCGATCTACCAGGCGATCCAGCAGGTGAAGCATGTGGAGGACCTATCCGCACGTGACATGCTCGACATGGTCGAGCACCAGGCCCGGCAGGGCGTCGATTACATGACAATTCACGCTGGCATCCTCCGCGATTTCATCCCCCTGACCGCTCATCGCGTCACGGGAATCGTGTCGCGGGGCGGCTCGCTGATGGCCCAGTGGATGTTCGCGCGGAACAGCGAAAACCCATTCTACACCCACTACGACGATCTCTGCGACATACTCCGCCAGTACGATGTCTCGTTCAGCCTGGGGGACAGCCTTCGCCCGGGAAGCATCGCGGACGCTTCGGACGCGGCCCAGTTCGCCGAGCTCAAGACGCTGGGCGAACTGACGCGGCGCGCGTGGTCGCGCGGCTGCCAGGTGATGGTCGAAGGGCCCGGCCATGTCCCGATGGACCAGATCGCCATGAACATGGAAAAGCAGGCCGTCGAATGCAACGAGGCCCCGTTCTACGTTCTCGGCCCGCTCGTCACCGACGTCGCGCCCGGCTACGATCACATTACCTCGGCCATCGGAGCGGCCCTGGCCGGCTGGCACGGCGCCAGCATGCTGTGCTACGTCACGCCCAAGGAACACCTGGGTTTGCCCGAGGTCGAAGACGTCCGCCAGGGGGTGATCGCCTACAAGATCGCCGCCCACGCCGCCGACCTGGCCCGGCATCGGCCCGGCGCGCGCGATCGCGACGACGCCCTCAGCCGCGCGCGGTACCACTTCAACTGGGAGGAACAGTTTCGACTGTCCCTGGACCCCGAGACCGCCCGGCGAATGCACGACGAGACCCTGCCCCAGGACGCTTTCAAATCGGCGGCGTTTTGCAGCATGTGCGGACCAAAATTCTGCTCGATGCGAATCACCGAGGATATCCGCAAGCAGGCGGCCGCGACCACGGCTCTGGTCGAGCTCGAGCCAGAGGGCGCCGGCGTCTGAGGCGTTCCGTTTTGGATCGCCGCACCGGCAGAACACGCTTGTCAAGAGGCTCAGCCCGCACAGCGTGACAAAGCTCATTCAGGACCTGAGCGCTCTCGACCATGCGGTTTCGTGCCGTCGACTCGCCGTTCGTTGCCGCCCGACGAGGGAGAGGGCACGCCCGTCCTGGACGCACTGAAGCAGTGCCGGCGATCACCCCTCTTTCTTGCAACCGACCAGCACGCTATCCTCGCGGTTCGCATCCAACGTGGAAGTGCGGAACCGTGCATCGCGTAGGTCAGCGTCTCAGGCTGACGTCAGGCTAAAAAGTCTGACCTGGGCCTGTGTGAGTCTCTCCGCCGGTCCACTCTTCTCGCCGGCCGATTGGATCGTGCACTCCGTCACGAGCCAGAAAGGACATGGATCATGGTGCCTGTATTCCGTTCGGGGAGGGAGCAATCCCGACGCTTGACACGAGCCACGGTTTGGGGATTTCTGGCGGCGTTTTGGTCGTTGCAGATCGCGGCGGCGGCTGGGCCCGACGAGCGGTTTGTCGACCTCTCACTCCTCGTGGCGGCGGAGTACCCGTGCACCTGGCCGACCTTTCCGCCGTTCCAGATCAATCCCTACGAGCGCATCGGCCGGTTGAGCCCGTATCGTAGCGAGATCCTCACCCTCGACGGCAACACCGGCACGCAGCTCGATGTGCCTCCGCACTCGGTGACACCGCCCGAGTCGTCGCTGCCGAACGCCGGCCCGTTCGGGCGGACGTACACCGACGTCGTGCCCGCGTGGCAGTTCGGGGGGGAAGCCTGCGTGATTGACTGCCGCGACCTGCGAGACGGGGCTACCCTCGGCCACAGCGAACTGATCAAGAAAGAGCGGGTGATCGCCTGGGAGAAAGCCCATCGGCAACTGGGCCCCGGCGACGTCGTCTTGTTTAAGAGCGGATACAGCGACGCGTACTACAAGCCGCTGCCCGAAGGGCGGCGATTCGGGGCTGACCCGGTCGAGGGCAAGTCGCCCGCCTGGCCCGATCCCGATCCCGAGTGCATGGAATACCTGGCCACCCGCAACGTCATGTCCCTCGGAACCGACAGCGCGAGCATGGGCCCGCTGCCCGACCTGGCGGAACCGACCCATTACGCCGGCCTCAAGCACGGTATGATCTGGACCGAAAGCGCAACCGGGCTCGCAGCGCTGCCCGCGACCGGTGCGTTTTACTGCATGCTCAGCCCCAAATATGCCGGCGGAGCCTACAGCGAGGGTCGCGCCTTCGCGGTGGTCGGCGACCCGCTGGCCCGGCGGTTGATCGACTCGGCGCGCAAGAAGAACGTCGTCGATCTCTCCGTCGTGCTTGCTGAGGAGCGGCCCATCTCCTGGCCCGGGGCGGGTGTCGGCAATCATCGGCAGCCGTTTTTCACCATCCGGTTCGGCCTCAATCCCAACACGCGGACGCCGTTCGACATGCACATGCTGGACAGCCACTCGGGAACCCATCTGGTCCCCCCGTCGTACGCGCTGCCAGACGAAGGGTTCGATGACAAGACGTACGCACCGGAAGTTCAAGCATGGCTCGCCGAGTACGAGAAGACGTACGGCCGTCGCGGCACCAGCGCCATCACGACCGACAGAGTGCCGATCTCACAGACCTGCGGCCCGGCCCGGGTGATCGACGTGCAGCATCTCGCTGGCACAACCAATCCCAAAGGCTGGCCCAAATCACCGGAAATCACCTCCGGCGACATTCAAAACGACGAGAAGCAGAACGGTGAAATTCGGCCGGGCGACATCGTGATCTTCCACAGCGGATGGAGCGACCGGTTCGGCGTGCCTCTTCCGCTCGGGAAGGCCTGTCTCGAAGACCCACTCAACGGCAAGAGCGAAGGCTGGCCGGCGCCGGGACCGGACGCGATCTTTTACCTGGCCGGAAAGGGCGTGCGCTGCGTGGCCACTGACGCTCCGACGCTCGGGGGCGCCGAACCCAAGCGCGCGCTTTTGACCTACTGGGCCCTCGGGAGCAAAAGGATGGCCGGCGTCGAGTACCTGACGCACGTCGGCCAGATGCCGAAACACGCGTATTTCCTGTTTGCAGCCGTCAAGATCGCCGGTGGACACGGCGGACATGGCCGCGCAATCGCACTGTATTAGACTCTCCGAACCGCAGCCCGCGTAAAACCCGTGGGTGATTTTGCCGTCCTTGCGATCCAAGGGTCGAATTGGTTGCAGCGGGAATATCCGCGGGCCTCCTGGGATTTCAGCCAACTCTTGGCTAACATGTGCGAAGTTGCCGTTCGGAGCGATCCGAGCGGCGTTCCGATCCGGGACCACGGAGACGTAGCATGTCAACCGACAAACCCCCGACCACGCCGTATGCATATCCCGATCGTAGCGAACGGCTGATCCTGCTCGGTGTCATTCAGGTCTTGCTCGGTTGCCTCTGCGGGCTGATGGTCGTGATGATGGTCGGCCTCACCTTGATGGGGCCCCTGCTCAAGCAGCCGCAGGGCCCGGCAATGAATACTCAAATGCTGATACCAGCCATGATGGTGTACCTCCCGCTGGCGGTGGCGCTCATCTGGCTGGGGACCGGTTTAATGCGCGCCCGGCGCTGGGCCTGGACCTTGACCGTTGTGCTGTCGTGGATGTGGCTGGTCGTGGGCGTCCTCGCGTTTGCCATGTTCGCGTTTTTCATGGCGCCGTCGATGTTCCCATCAATGGCTCAGCAGGCGAACATGCCCCGAGAAATGATGATGATGATGGAGATCGTGGTCGGCGTGTTCCTCGCCTGTATTTATATTCTCCTGCCGGGAGTGTTTCTCGTCCTCTGCCACCACGAGTCCGTCCGTGCGACCTGTCAGAGGCGAGATCCGAAGATCCCGTGGACCGACCGCTGTCCCATGCCGGTGCTCGCCTTGAGCATTACCCTGGGTATCTGGGTCCTGTCGTTCTTGTCTTCGGTCGTGGCGTACCGGGCGGTGATACCGATGTTCGGGGTTTTCATCTCGGGGGCGGCTGGCGCGGGGGTGATCCTGTTGATCGGACTCGCCCTTTTGTACCTTGCCTGGGGCACGTATCGGTTGCAGATGGCTGCCTGGTGGGGGACGCTGCTCTTTTTGATCGCGGGAACCGCGAATATGGCGATCACCTTCTCGCGGACTGATCTGATGGAGATGTACGAGAAGATAGGGATGCCGCCGGACCAGTTGGAACTGATCCGCAAGACCGGCGTCGCCCAATCGATGTCTCACTGGATGCCGTGGATGGGCTTGGTGGGCGGAGCCGGGTTCCTGGTCTATCTGCTGTACGTGCACCGCTACTTTGTCAGCGGCGGCAAGGGAACGATGAGGTCGCACTTGGAGTCAGATCATTCTTTGGAATAACATGAACGGACGCCAATTGTTCTGCCGTCACGTCTTCTCGGGCAGCCAGACGGTGCGCTCCGGCCGCTTGATGACCCGCATCGCCGCCCAGCCCCCGACGAGCACGAGCAACACGACGCCGACTGCGACCGTGCCGGTGGGACCAAGGAGCTCGGCCACCCAGATCAAGATCCGCTGCAAGCCGCGACGGCGGATACCTTGGACCTCAACTTCTTCACCGGCAGCGAGCTTTCCGGCGGATTGATAGACTCCAGCCCAGAACAACCCGCCGAGTCCTCCCAAGATCGCCGGAGGAAGCAGAGCCTCGATGACCCCAATTTCTTCCTGGCTCTGCTCAAAGGTGCGGCCGGATTGCTCGAGGATCGTCTGGAGGATCTCGCCGGCATTGGAGTCCCCCGTCGTATAGGCCAGCTTCTTCGAACCGTCCGCCCCGCCGTGAAGGGTCAAGGAGCTATTGCCCGGGCTCACTTCAGCCTTGCTGATCGTACGAGCATCGAGCGTGTCGACCGAATTTGCCCCCACGCTCGCAGGTGCCTGGCCCTGCTCGAGCGCTTCCAGAACACGCGCGACATTGCGCTTCAAGGTCAGCACGTTGCCAGTCACTTTGAGCAGGTAGACCTCTTGAGCCTTGAGTACGAGTATGTAGGCCCACTTCTCCTCGGATTTCGACCAGATCTGCGACTCCATTTTACGGATTCTCCACCAGTAGCCGCACCGACACGGGGGAGACAACTCCACCGCTCGATCTCCCGTTGCCGTGCTCAAATCGGAATGTACGAGCAAGCATAGGTTACGGTGCGCTCGCACTCCGTGCAACAACTCGCCAGCACACCTTCGCGACGCGAGAGGCGACACTCGAATGGTCGAGCGAGTCAGACCCGGTTAACGGTTTCGTGCTGACGGATCAGCGAACCGGAGCCAACGTCGCTCCGAAAGTTTTGAGCGGCCCGATTCTGACTTCACGCTTTACCGAGCTTGAGCGCGACGACCTGCTTAACCCAGCGAGCGTGCCGCTTTTCGCCGGGAACGATGATCTGGAACGGGCCGTGCTTCTCGTCGAGCGGTTTTTTGTCGCGCCGATCGGCGATCAGGATCACACGGTCTGTGTAGGCAGGGTCCAGCTCCGGTAGCGCAAGACTCGCGCGATAATCGTCAGCGGCCTCGACCACCAGGTAGGTCGCGAGTGCCTTACCGCGAAGGTCTTGCCCGAACTTGACGCCCGCGGACTTGAGTACGTCGACGAGCGCAACCCCTTCATAGTCCGCCTCGGTGCCCTCGTGGTCCTTCGCGCGCACCGTTTGCCGAGGAAGCTTGCCAAACTCGAGCGGCGTCAGCTTGAGAGGCCGCTCGACCTCTCCCTTGACGGTGAGCACGACATCCGTCGCTCGATCCTTCGCGGCCGATTGATCCTGGCCGGTGGCGCGGGAGTGCCCGGGCAACATCGCCAGGACCAGAAGAAGCCAGGTCGCCCTGGAACCCGTCATGATGTTCGATCTCCGGAGTGTGGCAGCGATGACACCTGGCGCGACGTGATCAGTGTATCCACCGGCTGCCCGACTGCCACTTCAATTGGTGTCAGTTCGTTTTATTGCGCAATCGGGGCCGGCTCATTTCATTGGCTAGAATGAGCCGGCCCCCAATTATTCTCCGCTGGCCCCTCCTTCGCAAGGAGGGGAAAGGTAACGCTTGCCGCGGCGGACGAGAAAACGATTGCTGGCGCCGTCGTTCGATCACGAACCGCGGCATGAGGACATGAGCATGCTTCTTCCGCCTTCCGCTGACTTTTCTGTCAGCCGACCTTGGCCAGCGCAGGTGCGCTCTTGGTGGAGGCTGCTGCGGCCACGAAGGCTTCGATCAACTGCATGTCGAGGGAGATGTTGCCCTCGTTCTCGGGATGCCATTGCACGCCGGTGACCCACCACGAGTGATCCTTTCCCTCGAAAGCCTCGATCAGGCCGTCTGGGGCAACCGCCGCGACCCGGAAGATCGGAGCGAGCTTGCGCACGCCCTGATGATGGTAGCTGTTGACGCGAATCTCGCCCGGACCGTAAATGTCCTCGAGCCGGCTTCCCGGCTGCATGACCACGGTGTGCCGGTGAGGTCCCCCGTGCGGGTCGCGGTGCGGGATCGACTTCGGCATGTCTTCCGGAAGATGCAGAAACAGACCCCCGCCCGACACAACGTTCAATTCCTGCATGCCCAGGCCGATTCCCAGGACGGGCATGCGACGCTGTTGAACAACCTTGCAGAGCAGTCGATCGGCCAGCTCGCGACGCTCGGGCACGAGGGTCACCGACGGATGCGGCGACAGACCCATCTTGCGTGGGTCAAGGTCGTCACCCCCGGTCAACATCACTCCGTCCACTCGATCGAGGATCGGCGTGAGATCCGACTCCCGGATCAGCGGAGGAATGAATACCGGCAGCGCGTTCGCAGCGAGCAGGCACTCGAAGTAGCCGCTGTGCATGTAGCAGTGCGGCATGCGGCCCTTGGCCGAAGCGCAATAATCGGTATTGACGCCAATCAGAGGACGATACTTCATGGCTGCCATCCCTTCCTTGAAATGGACTCAGCAAGAATTCGACTGATCCTCTAGTCGCCTCGCAGCCTCGGCCGCAAGGTGGCTGGAGTCTACCGGCCTGCCTCCGCGAATTTCAAGAAAATTCCAGGAGAAATCGTGGATTTGCGGTGGGTTTCCCAGGTTCGGACGATTGGGAAGTCGACTGAGCGGAACCGGGCTTCCCAACCGTCACAACGGACCGGGAACAACGCTCGCAGGAGAACGAAGCCGCAGGGCAGCCATCATACGAGTCGTGCGGTGCGCACCCCGGAGCCGAGCGCGCGCGGGGAATTCACGACACGGAACGGCTGTTGGCGTCCCACCCCAGCCCGACATTTTCCTCGTCTTGCCGTGCCAAGGTGGGACTCGCGAGAGCAAGACCGGGAGAGCTCACGTGCTGTACGGACCGAAGATGTCATCGTTGGAGGTGGTCGCGAGGTTGCCGGTTACCCTGGTCTTGCCTGTGAGGATGGTCGTGCCGCCGGCGATGTAAAGGCCGCCTCCCACGCCCTGGCCGCCACCCGAGCCGCCTGAGCCCAGGTTGAGCGTGATCAGTGTGTCGGTAAACGTGGTGGTGCCCAGCGTGTAGACGCCGCCGCCGTAACCGTCGCCACCGCCTGAGCCGCCGATGGCGCTGTTGCCCAGCACAATGCCCCCGATCACGTCGAGCGTCGAGGCGTCATCGGTTTCGATGCCTCCCCCAAGGCCCGTACCGCCCATGCCCACGGTGCTGCCCTGCCCCCCCCGTCCGCCGACGGCGCTGTTGCCGGCGATCGTGGTGCCCGTGAGCGTCAAGGCCGAGCCTTGCTGGTTCGCGATGCCACCCCCATCGCCGTTGCCCCCGTTGCCGCCGACTCCAGCGGGAGCATCGCCGCCTTGCCCACCCACCGCGCTGTTTCCCGCGATTAGCCCACCCTGGATGTTCATATTCGATCCGGTCGCCCAGATCGCCCCACCGTCGGCCTCGGCGCCGGCGGCGCCGGCGAGTCCCTGGCTGGCGATGGCCTGGTTGCCGACGAAGCTGGAATCGCTGATGTTGACGGGAGAACCCACGTAAGCGGCCGCGCCGCCCGCGGTGAGCGTGAACACCCCTGCCGGCCCCGCCCCCCATGACTGAGTTTCCCGAAAACACACAATCGCTGATCGTCGACGTGGGATTGGGTGCGAATGGGTTGCCGAAGAACGAGTTGACCGCTCCACCGATGGCGAATAACGCACCCATCGGGCTCGCGCCGCTAACGGCTTGGTTGCCGAGGAACGAATCCGATGTCAAGTTGAGGGCGCAGGAGACCGCATAGACCGCCCCTCCGCTGCCCTCGTCTCCCGCGCCGTTTGCGCTGCTGCCCCCCACGGCCTGGTTGCCCAAAAACGTACTGCCGCCGATGTCGAGGGTGCCGTCGCCGTTTTCGATCGCGCCCCCCTCGACGTTGGCCCCGCTTCCCGGGGCCCCGACGGCCCGATTGCCGGAAAACACACTATTCGTGATCGACTCGGTGACCGGGATCGCCCCGTTGTTCCAGTTGAGGGCGGTGGTCACGATGGCGCCGCCGGCGACCTGCTGGTAAGCGCCGTTGCTTTCCGCCTCGTTGTTGAGGAACTTGCTTGAATCGATGGTCACGAATGCGGGGTCTCCGAAGATCGCGCCGCCTTCCGCCAAGCCTGGGCCGACGGCCTGGTTGTTCTCAAATGTGCTCCCGGTGACCGTCAGCGTCGATCCGAAGGTCGTATGGATAACTCCGCCGAGTGCATTGGAGCCGAGTGCCTGGTTATTCACGAATGTGCTGGAGGTGATTGTGGCGACGTCGGTGTTGAAGATCGCACCGCCTTGGTTGAAACCGCCTTCGGTGTCGTTGGCAAACCCGACCGAGTTCCCCGTGAACACGTCGTGCACCACGTTCAGGGTCTCGTTCCCACAGCAGCCGCTGTAAATCGCCCCGCCGATTCCACCGTCGCCAGGCGCCGAGTTGTCCTTCAGAACACTGTTAGAGATTGTCAATGCATCGAAGCTCAGGATGCCTCCTCCGCCACCGTAACCGTTGGAACTGGCGTTCCCGTCGGCGATAGTCAGCCCCGTGATACTCACGCTGTTCGGCGTGAACGAGGGCGAGGGAGGACTGGTCGGCGGCAGAACGCTGAAGAGCATGAAGTCCGTGTAGTTCCCGCCTCCGCTGATCGTCAGGTTGTCCGCGCCCGGCCCCTGGATGGTCAGGTCGATCATGTTGACCAAGAGCGGACCGCTGGTCAGGGTTGTGGTCCCATAGGCAGTCTTGGCGAAGTTGATGATCTCGCCGGAAGTCGCGTTGTTGATGGCGTCGCGCAGCGAGCCGGGCCCGCTGTCGCTCGTGTTCGTCACGGTCACGACACTGCTCAAGAGTGCACGCACTTCGAGTGCGTCGACGGTCGGTCGAAACAGCGTCCCGCCCCCGCGCCACGCTTTGCGATTACTCCGAGCGGCTCGGTGCGCCCGTCGCTCGTCATGCCGATTGTTGGGTGTCAGTGGTCGAAAACCGAAGAAAGACATGGTGTTACTCCGTCAACGATGACATGGAACGAGGCATTCGATGTGCACGCCCACCCTCATAGGCGCCGTGTGGGCGGATTTTGGCGCACGCCGACCTGGCACATCGAATTTCGACCCGATGTAAGAAACACGTGACTTCCCGTGGGAGGAAAAAGGATCACTCGCGACGCCGGCGATGGCAATGGGGCGGGCGTCGACCTCGCGAGCAAGGACCGGTGAGGTTACGTGGAAAACGTTCCGTAGATGTCGTCGCTGGAGGTGGTTGCGAAGTTGCCGATCACCTTGGTCTTGCCTGTCAGGGTCGTGGTGCCGCTGGCGATATACAGGCCGCCTCCCACTCCCTGGCCGCCATCGTTGCCGCCGGCAGCGACGTTGAGCGTGATCAAGGAGTCGGTGAGGGTCGTCGTGGCGGCGACAAGGATCCCGGAACAGATCCCGCCGCCATCACCGTTGCCACCGCCGGCACCACCGATGGCGTCGTTGCCGATGATCGCGGAGCTCGCGACCGTGAGGGTCCCGTCATTCTCGATGGCGCCCCCGTCGCCGTTGCCGCCCGTGGCGCCGTCCGTGCCGGCGCCGCCCTTGGCGTCGTTGGCTGAGAGGGTACAGTCGGTCAGGGTGAGCGTCCCGAAGTTCTGAATTCCTCCGCCCAAGCCGAGGCCGATCTGGTTGCCGGCCCCGGATCCGGCGCCGCCGATCGCCTGGTTGCCGAAAAAGCCGGTGTCGTCAACCGTCACCGTGCCGGAGTTGATGGCGAGGCCGCCGCCGACTCCCCCGCTGCCACCATCGCCGCCGGGTCCGCCGATCGCGCTGTTGTTCATGAGCAGGCTGTTCGACAGTGTGAGCGTGGTCCCGGCTTCTTGAACGATCGCGCCGCCGACTCCGAAGCCGCCGTTCGGCCCACCGACCGCCTGATTCGCGATGAACGCACATCCGCTCACGTTCAGCGCACCGCCGAAGCCTTCGCTGGCCAGGGCTCCCGCGACGGCACTTCCCCCTGGGACCGATGACGTGGCCGTCACGACGGCCGCGTTGCCCTGGAACGTGCAGCCCGCGAAACTGGACTGCTCGAGGTAAATCGACACGTTCAACCTCACGGCCCCTCCCTCTTCATCGTAATCGCCCGTGACCGTATTACCGGTGAACGACGTCCCGGTCACGGCGACGGTAATACCGACGTCGATATACATGGCGCCGCCGTACCCGACGGCTCCAACGACCGTGTTTTGCAGGAACATGCTGTTCGCGATGTTGAGATTGCCGGTGGTGCTGGTGCTGTAAGCGCCGTAGTCGCTCATATAAATGGCTCCACCGGCGGCGGCGCCTTCGTAGCCGGAATCGGCCGCCACGGCCGTGTTGTCCGCGAACAGGCTCCCGGAGATGTTCAGAGTGATAGAGCCAGTGGCGCTGATTGCACCACCCAGGCTGTCCTGGGAATTGCTGTTGCCGGCTGTGTTGTTCGCGAACGTGCTACCGGTGATCGTCAATGCGCCTCCACTGGCCAGGATGCCGCCGCCGCCCGCCGCGGAGTTGCTGTTCACGACGCTGTCGTCTATGGTCAGCGTGCCCCCGCCAGCGGAGCTGAAGTCGGCCATGCCACCGCCGCTGCCAGAGCGGGCCGAGTTGTCGCAAACAACACTTCCCATGACCGTTGCCGTGCCGAGGTTGAGAATGCCGCCGCCCACGAAACCAGCCGCATTGTTCGCGATCGTGCTGCCGCTGACTGCCAGGACGGCGTTGGGTTCGTTGTCGATGCCGGCGCCGGAGACGGCCGTGGTATTATTGCTCACCACGCTGCCCGTAACCGCCAGGCTGCCATTGTTTGCGATCCCGCCTCCCTCAAAAAGCGCCGAGTTGTTGGTGATAACGCAATTGGCGACCGTCAGGGTGCCATCGTTGAAGATGCCGCCCCCAACGTAAGGATAGGTGGCCGGTGCCTCGCCCCCCGTGATCGTCAGGCCCGAGACCCTGGCCGCGACGTTGGCATCGATCACAAGATCCTGAAATGTGCTGTTGCCGTTGATCGTGACGTCCTTGGCCCCCGGTCCGTCGATCGTCAAATTGGTCGCGACCACCAGCGGCCCGCTGGAGAGCGTGATGGTCCCGTAGGCGCTCCTGGCAAAGTTGATGATCTCGCCCGAGGTCGCGTTATTGATGGCGTTACGCAACGAGCCGGGCCCGCTGTCGTGGGTGTTCATCACGGTCACGACGTGGCTCAACAGCGCCCGCACTTCCAGGGAGTCGATCAAGGGCCGGAACCGCGGCCCGCCGCCACACCGGTAACGGCGATTCGCCCGCGCCCTATCCTGCAACCGCCATTTTTCAACCCGATTCCCACTCACCTGCGATGTGAATCCGATGAAAGACATGTGTCACTCCGTGATGGGAAAAAACGAAGGAATCAATTCGCGCACCCATTCCCATAGGCGCCGCTGGAACAGAAGTTGGGCGCACGGCGAAATCTGGAATTGGATTTTTCGGACTCGACGGCGGTTCTATTTGATCCACCCGGAGAATGGGGAGAGCTGTTGCCGGTGCAGCGCCGCGGTTGATAGGGGTAGGGAGCGCTCGTTAAGGGCTCCAGCGAGCGCCAGACGCCCCTTTATTCGCGTCCCCAACTCGTGCAAGGTCATTTAGCCGCAAATACCGGCACCCTCTCCTTTTGGGAGAGGGCTGGGGTGAGGGTCCGGATGATCACGTTCGGCCAGGATTCGCTTCCGGCGATTCAACTTGGGAAGGCTCTCGGTGGCGCTCGGCCCTCACCCCAGCCCTCTCCCAAAAGGAGAGGGAGTCGGTCAGATCCATCCGCCGCCGTTGAGTGCTCGCCTCGCCACGCTGGCCCAAAATGCCATCGGTAACGAGCTGCACCGTATCGCCCCCCAGCGTCGCGCGCGGCATCGCCGTCACATTCGCCAGAACCCACAAGTCACGCATGGTCGCCTTTCCGTTTCGACAAGGTTCCGATTATTAAGCCGCCGCGGTCTAACATCATTCGCAACAAGTCATTACATCCGAAATTGGGGGTTCCGATTATTCAGCCGCCGCGTGTAAGTCCAATGCCTGTAAGGCCGCGGCGGCCGGGGCGGCGTTTTTGACCTTCACAGCGTTGCGCATCCCTCTTGACGAGCACAACGTAGGTCAGGCTGGAAAGCCTGACCTACAGAAGACCCGGTTGCCGGGCCATCTGTCGCGACATGGTTTTATCCAGCCTTTATGCCTTCGAGGCTTCAGTCGTGGTCGCCTCGCGCAGCTTTCGGGTTTCTTGATCGGCAATCCGGAGCGAGCGGACGGCGAAGTCTCGAATGAGGGAGAGCTCCTGCGCACCGTAGCCAGAAAACATCAAGGCGGTCTCCCGCCCCATCGACTCGAAGAGCGGGCCGATCTTCCGCTCGATCTGTTTCAGGTCCGGCTCGACGATCACCCGCCGGCGGTCGCCCGCGTCCCGCGCCCGCCGCACGAATCCGGCCTTCTCCAGCCGGTCGATGACGCCGGTGATGGCACCCGTGGTGAGGCCGGTGCGCACGGCCAGTTCCCCAGCCGTGATCGGGCCGCTCCGCGCCAGGATGCCCGCACACTTGTGATCCGTGACATTCATCGCCAGCCGGTCCGCGACCGCCTGGTGAAACAGAATCGTCGCCGTGCTGAGGTCGCGCATCATATCCACAAGCTCGGCCACCAGCTCAGCCTTGTCCGCTACGTCTCTTGACACGACCGGCTAATCCGCTTAGAAACTAAATATCTTATAAAGTAAGATACTTTGCCGATTAGTAAACTACCTGGGAAGATATTGTAATGGAGTATTTCCATGAGTGCTACTCTGGGAACGGCGAGGCCGCGGAAAGGCCATAAGGGCCTGGGAATGGACGGGCCGATCGCGCTGGTACGCCAGGAACACGGGAAAGAATATCGACGAGTTCCGAAAGCTGGCACGTGCTCTGGCCGGTCAGCTCGAGGAAGGCTCGAGCGTCCTTGAAGTGGCTCCCGGCCCGGGGTACCTGGCGATCGAGCTCGCCAAGCTCGGCCGCTTTCGGGTGGTGGGATTGGACATCAGCCAGACTTTTGTCGCGATCGCGACTGCGAACGCCAGGAGCGCGGGCGTCATGGTGGCCTTTCAGCTTGGCAACGCCTCGGCGATGCCGTTTGAGTCGGACTCGTTTGACTTGATCGTCTGCCGCGCTGCGTTCAAAAACTTTGCCGAGCCCGAGGGAGCGCTTACCGAAATGTACCGTGTGCTCAAGCCCGGCCGAATGGCGCTCATCATCGATCTGCGCAAGGACGCCTCGCCCGCGGACATTGCCGCCGCGGTTAGCGACATGAAGCTGGGCTGGCTGACCTCGCTGATCACGAGATTCATCTTGCGCATGCTGCTCAAGCGCGCTCACTCGAATGATTCGTTCCGGCGGATGGCCGCGCAGACCCCATTCAAGACGTGCGGTTTCCGAGAAGAGTCGATCAGCCTGGAAATCATGCTCAAGAAGCCGTGAGAAGGCTCGTGGGCCATCCACGGCGCAACTTGCGTGTCCCCCTTTTGGTACGATACTTGCGTCCGAGACCGGCTGGGGTTGATCAACCAGAACCGAATGGAGGAAGCCACGATGGCGCGCATGAATGGTCTCGAGCCTCGTCAGGCAGGCTTGATCGCGCGGCTGTTGTACGCGATGGCCGAGCGCAAGATAGGAAAGATCACCGGCAAGAACCGGCTGGTCGAGCCCGTGAAGATCACGGCCCATCACGGTGGATTGCTCTGGGCATATGGCCAGATGGAGATGGGTCAGGCAGCCGCGCACACCGTCCCGGACCCGCTGAAATCGCTTGCGGGCATCATGGCTGCCAGCCAGATTGGTTGTCCGTTCTGAATGGATATCGGCTCTGCCGTGGGCAGACAGCAAGGCGTGACCGACCAGCAGATCCTTGAGCTCGCTGAGTTCGAGAGCAGCCCGGCGTTTTCGCCGCTCGAGAAGCTGGTGCTGCGGTATGCGATCGCCATGACGCAAACTCCAGTCGAAATCTCCGACGAGTTTTTTGAGCAGTTGAGACAGCACTTCGATCCCCGCCAGATGGTCGAGCTGACCTCGGCGATCGCCTGGGAGAATTACCGGGCGCGGTTCGACCACGCGTTCGGCATCGAGGCGGAGGCATTCTCGGAAGGGGCCGCATGCGCTCTGCCCGCACGCAAGCGGACCCCGAGCGAATCGGCTGTGTGAATCAAAAGCGGCGAGAGGGAACAATGATCCGTCGTCGCGATCGAAGCGATAGTATTCGGTATCGCGGCTCTTTTCGGGTTCCGGGGATTGCAGCGAATTGTCCGCCGCAGGGCTCCGCTCTCGCGCAAACTGATGGACTCGATCGTCCTGACCGGACTGAAACTCACAGTCGCGGTCTGCGCGGTATTCACCTGGACCTTGCTCTGACTCGAAGACCCGATTCGCCGCCGGATTAAGCAAGCCGCCCGGAGGCGACGACGCGTCCTCTCGTGGAATCGCGCCACGTCGAGGTGGCCGGTACTGCCGGAATGTCCATGAGAGAATGTAGCGGATCGACGTCTCGTCTATTTCGAATTCGTGACCGTCTTCCCTGAAATGTAATGATGTCGGACCTGGCCCGGCGCCGTCCGTGAAGCGTGAAACGAATCGATGACGATGCCCGTGCCGGCCCCACGCTCGGATGCACGACGAGCAAGCGGCTTGCCCTTTGAGCAAGCTTGTCGTGACAATAGGCCTTCCGACCTGATGAGGTACATGGGAATGTCCGGGACCATTTCCCGCGATGAATTTGTCCAGCGATTGAGCGAGAGTCGGCTTCTGGCCGGGGCCGATCTCCGCGCCGCGCTCGACGGTCTCCCCGATGAACCGGGCGTCTCCGATGCCAGCAAACTCGCCAGCAGTTTGGTCGACACCGGCCGGCTGACATCCTTTCAGGCCGAGGCGATTCTGGACGGCCGAGTGTCGAAATTGCGAATCGGCAATTACACGATCCTCAGCCGGCTGGGAGCCGGCGGCATGGGGACTGTCTTCAAGGCCCGGCACCGCGCGATGAACCGGGTTGTTGCACTCAAGGTTCTCTCGCGTGACAGCTCCGGGCCGGGCGATCACACCCTGCGATTCCAGCGTGAGGTCGAGACGATCGCGCAGCTCAGCCACCCCAACATCGTCATGGCGTACGACGCCGGTGAAGCCGAGAACGGGCTGTACCTGGTGATGGCGTATGTCGACGGCAACGACCTTGCTGCCGAAGTCGCAGAACGAGGGCCACTCTCCACGGCAGACGCCACGGACTGCATCCTCCAGGCCGCCCGGGGGCTCGCCTACGCTCACAACCATGGCATCATCCACCGCGACGTCAAGCCGGCGAATCTGCTGCGCACGACATCGGGCGTGGTCAAGGTGGCCAACCTCGGGCTGGCGCATCTCAGCGATCCTGATATGAGCACTGTGAACGCGTCGCTGACACACGCCGGCAACCTCCTCGGCACCGCCGACTACATGGCTCCCGAGCAGGCGCTGGACTCGGCGACCGTCGACTATCGCGTTGACATCTATAGCCTGGGCTGCACGCTCTTCTTCCTTTTGGCGGGCCGGCCCATGTACTCGGCCGGCTCGCTCGTGGCGCTCTTGCTCAAAAACCGTGACGCCGCGATCCCGTTGCTCTGCCAAGCTCGGTCCGATGTGCCCGCCGAGCTGGAAGTGCTCTACCAGCGGATGGCGGCCAAGAGGCCGGAGGATCGCTTTCCGACCATGGCCGAAGTCGTGGACGCCCTGGAAGGCGTGGCACGGACCGTCGCCCTCTCGAGCGCGCGACCTGCTCTTGCCAGGCCGTCCAACGCGGGGGCATCGTCGACGGCCGTCACCGTGGTTGCCGACGCGATCGTACCCGTGAGCTCCGGTGACTTTGGCCTGAATGCCCCCCTGACCGCAGTCGGAGACGCAGCGCCCTCCTCGGACGTGCGCCGTGTGTCCGATCTGACAGTCGTGCTGGTCGAGCCCTCCCGCTTCCAGGCCAGGATCGCGCAGAGATACCTTCGGGAATTGCGCATCGAGAACGTTCACGCCATACGCTCCGGCCGGCACGCGCTCGAGCTGGTCAAGCGCGAGGGAGCCAGCGTGGTCCTGAGTTCCTTGCACCTGGTGGACATGACCGGGGTGCAACTGGCCCAGGCCGTGCACGACGATCCGGGCTGTTCGGGTGTCGGCTTCGTGCTCGCTTCGAGCGATTGCGGCAGCCTCGCGGACAGCAAAGCTCACGATGCCCCGCTGGCGGTGTTGCTGGCGAAACCATACGACCTCCGGCGGCTGGCCGAAGCGCTCGCCCAGGCCACTGGGCGAATCGTTGAGGAGATCCTCGGCTGAGCGAGGACTCTCAAACAGGGCCTGTATCATTTTACCTCTCGGGCCTGGTCGCCGGTCCGGTCTCGACCGGCGTGTCTTCGATGTTTCCCCAATCGGACCAGCCGGCATAGTAGTTGCGCAGTTGGGAGGCCGAGCCGCTCGAACACGAATGCGTCCACCGAGGCCCGCCCACCGCTCTGGCAGTGTGTGATGACCGCCTCACCCGGCTTGATCCCGGCCTTGGCGGCCCTGGCGCGAAGCTCGGTCTCGTCGAGGAACCGTCCGTCCTTGTCCACGAGCTGAGCCCACTCCAGATGGCAGGCCCCGGGGACCCGACCGCCTCGCTTCGAGCGCTTCTCCGCGCCGGTGTACTCCGCGTCGCTTCGCGCATCGACCACCCGCACCTGCCCCTTTTTGACCGCATCGAGGACATCCGCCCGGGTCGCCAGTTTCTCGGCGCGGAAACGAACCCGCACCGCGCTTGGCGCCGCCTTCGGAAACCTCGGTGGTCACGGGCCTCCGCTCCTTCTGCCATAAAGGGAAGCCGCCGTCGACCAGGCCAACCCGCTCGACGCCCAGGTATCGCAGCAGCCACCAGAGCCGGGCGGCGTCGACCTGGCGTCTCGCGTCGTAGACCAGGACCAGAGTGTTCTGGCCGATGCCCAAAGGCTCGATCCATGACTCCCAGACGGTGCGGTCGGTGAGGACGCCCTTTCGCGCGGCCAGCACTTCGGCGGCCTTGATGTCGACCCATAAAGCACCTGCGATGTGGCCCTTGTCGTACTCGCTCCGCGGCCTCGCGTCCAGCAAGCGAAGATCGGCCTCGCCGAGGCGACGCTCGAGGCCGTCGAACGACACGAGCATCGGGGACCGGACCGGCACGTCATCGCCCGCGGCAACGAACGCCACGACGAGCGCCAGGGTTGAGTGGAGGAGGTATGTCACGGGCGCCTGCCTCGCAAAGGTCCTTGTGCGTGATCGGTTCTGGATCGGTCACCGCGGCGATCCGCTCATGATGGCCATTTTCGACCCGGCAATGCTGGCGGTCAATGTCGGATGACCCCGAGCGGGCTCTGCTCGATTCGCAGGGTCCGGACCCCTTGACAGTCGGCCATTGGCGCCAAGCACGAATTCTCGATTCGGAAATCCGCTACAAGGCCACGCTGGCAATCAGCTCGGAAGCCGCCTTGCGCCCCGCCGTGATTGACGCGATGATTCTGGCGCCGAGGCGCGCACCGATGGGGCCGACGCAAGCGCACGCGAGGCGCCACGCAGGCGCATGCGGCTCGACGCCTTGACAGCACCTCACTCGATTCCGACAATGCTTGTGGTCTGGATCATTTCCGGCGGAGCCGGCCATCGACTCGACGGTGACAACTGGCACGTGATGCACCTTCGCCCGTCATATCCTCGACCCACCAAGAGCGGCCTCCTCCTCGGGCTCGTGCTGATGCTCGTGTCCGGCGGCGAGGGTGCCTGCGCCGAATCGGTCTCGTCAGCTTCCTGGGATGCCGAGTCTCATGCGCATGTCTGCAAGTGTGGCTCGCGTTGCCGCGGGGCTTCCTGCTGCTGCGGCAGGCATTCGACCTCCCGGCAGAGGTCAACGGAATCCGTCACCGTCTCTTCCCCCGATGTGCGAGAACTCGCATCCGGACCTTGCCTGGGTGAAGCTCCCTGTGGCGACCCCGGGCTGCCGGGGTCGACGGCTTCCGTCGCCACCGGCAGAACCGCCGCGCTTTCCCTGTCTGCCGCGTACCGGCCCTCGACGGCCACTGTTCTCCTCGCCCCGCCAACGTCTTGCCGGCGTCATCCGCGGTCGTCTTCGCGGATCGATCGGCCTCCGAGACCGCGCCGCTCGGCCTGATTTCAGGCATCAACTCGCGCTGTGATCGAACCCGCGCACGCTCTTCTGCCAGCGTGCGCCGGGTCACGTAATGCCGTCTGCGTGAGATTCTATCGGCGCACGAGAAAACCGCGCCCAGCCGCGCCCAGCCGGGTCGCCGAGTTCGCGTGCGCCCTTACACCGAGCGTCCGTCTCTGGAGTCGAATCGATATGCGTGTTCGTCGCGGTTTCACCTTGATCGAGCTTCTGGTCGTGATCTCCATCATCGCCGTCCTGATCGCCCTCTTGTTGCCGGCCGTGCAAGCGGCGCGTGAAGCGGCGCGCCGTACGCAGTGCGTTAACAACCTCAAGCAGATCGGCCTGGCGCTGCACAACTACAATGCCGCGATGGGAGTGTTTCCGCCTGGCTACCTCTCGCTGATGGATCCGGTCACCTTCGACAATGATGGTCCCGGCTGGGGCTGGGCGGCACGCTCCCTGAATCAAGAGGAGCAAGCCCCCGTTTACAACAGCATCAACTTCGTACTCGGGATCGAGTCTCCGACCAACCAGACGGCCCGGGTGACGGTTCTCGCCAGCTTCCTGTGCCCGTCCGATGCCTATCGGTTGGATGTCTTTACCGTTGTCGATGCGACCACGAGCAACACGACCGCCGGGGCCCCGATCTGCGATGTCGCCTCGTCGAACTACGTCGGTTCGGTTGGCTCCGGGGATCCCTCGAGCCTTTACCCCTGGATCATCGACGACGACGACGGCCCTCCCGGCCGCGATAACGGCAACGGACTCTTCTACCGTAACCACTCGGTGAACTTCGCCCAGATCACCGACGGCACCAGCCAGACCTTCGCCGCCGGCGAGCGGAGCCAGAATCTGTCGCGCGCGAGCTGGACGGGCGCCGTCACCAATGCGGCAGTCCCGCTGATCGCGCTCCAGGCCGAGGCTGGCCTCGACCCCGAGGGAGGCGGTGCGCTGGTCTTGTCGCACACCGGCGAGGGGCACGGCCCCAACTCGCCGTCGGGCCTGGCCCACGGCGACCAGTACTGGTCGCTCCATCCCGGCGGCGCCAACTTCCTGTTCGCCGACGGCAGCGTCCGATTCATCAAGGAGCTGATCGTCTTCAAGATCTTTCAGGCCCTCGCGACCAAGAACGGTGGCGAGGTTCTTTCCTCGGACCAGTTCTGAAGACGTTGGAAGAAGCTCGCCGACTCTCATTACGAGAACGCCAAGAAGCTGAACGCCTCGGCGAAAAAGGAAGACAAGGACGGCGTCGACACCGCATTCTCAAAGATCTCGAAGGCGTGTGCAGGCTGCAACAAGGCCCACAGGCCCGATTGATGACGATCAGATTTCGGGCCCGTCCGCCCTCGAGCCTGGGCGGCGGGCCCGGAATCAACCATCGGCCGGCCCTTTCTGCGAGCCGGTCGGGCGCATCGCAAGTCTTAACTTTTTCGTCCAGACGGTTGAAAGTTCTCCGACGACTGTCGTAGAGTAGTGTGCAATTCCTGTTCGTTCGTCATACGAAGCGTTCGATGACAGGATGACTGAACGCCAAGATTACGCGAAGTTTCGTCCACGGTGTCTTCATCTGGAAGATAGCGAGCGCTGCATGTCGAAACCTGAGAATCGCCGCGGCTTCACGCTGATCGAGCTTCTGGTCGTGATCGCGATCATCGCGTTATTAATCGCTCTCTTGCTGCCGGCTGTGCAATCGGCACGCGAGGCTGTGCGCCGGATTCAGTGCATCAACAACCTCAAACAGATTGGACTGGCGTTTTCTAACTATGAGTCGTCGATCGGGGGCTTTCCGCCGTCGATGTGTGCGTCGGGCTCCGGCAACACGGTTGCCTGGATCAACGGCTGGAGCGCGCTCGCGCGGATCATGCCGTATTCGGAGCAAGCCAATTTGTTCAATACCATGAATTTCGCCCTCTGGAAAGAAGACCCTCAAAATGCCACGTCGATCAGCCAGAACGTGAGCTTCTTTCTCTGCCCGAGTGAGATTAACGCTCAGGTCTCCACGCACGACTACGGTCTTGCCGGTGTGACCAGCTATGGAGTCAACCAGGGAGACTGATTCGAGTTTCATACCGAGTGGTCCGACGGCAATGCCCACGCGGCGGGCTTCACGACGGCGTGGCCGCCGAACAAACAGATCATGGGCCGGATGATGTACATCGGCATGGATCTCGACTTGAACGGATTGAACGAAGAGCTCGGCGGCCCGACCTTCGCGGCGATCAATTCCCGCAGCTATCATCCCGCAGGCGTGAACGTCATCCTGGGCGACGGCTCTGTCCGGTTCATCAAGAGCTCGATCGACGGCATGATCTGGCGGGCACTGGGGACGGTCGCCGGCGGTGAGGTGATTTCGGCGGACGCCTACTGAGCGGCTGCTGCGCCGAGAATTGCGGATCCGATCGGGGTTGAGCGAGAACGACTGGGAGCCTGGCATATGTCCAACCCTCCGGAAGGTGCGGTCTAGCTCGAAGCAGGGATGCCGGGAAACTCGGCCGGCGAGCACCAGCTCGCACCGCGCCCCAGACGGGCCATTCTCAGGGTCAGCGTGCGGGGATTGCTCCTTTTGATCCTCTTGATCGGCTGCGGGATGGGCTGGATCGTCCGTATCGTACGCGCCGGACAGGTCCAGCGCCGCGAGATTGCAGCGATCTACCAGGCCGGCGGCTGGGTCGTCTATGACACCGTTTGGGACTCCGGGCAGAACGCGTCCTCGTGGAAGCCGCGGTGGCCGAAGTGGCTGGTCGATCGAGTGGGAGTCGATTACCTCGGCAACTTCGTCTTCATCAACCTGCACGATCGCGGGACCGATGAAGTGCTGGCGCAGGTGGCTCGGCTGCCTTCTCTCAAGCAACTGCACCGTCCCGGATTCGCGGTGACCGATGCCGGCTTGGCCCGCCTGGGGCGATCGATGAGTCTCCAGTTGCTGTCCCTCGACGATACCCAGGTGACCGACGCCGGCCTGGCCCACTTGAAGGGGATGCGGGGCCTCAAATGGCTCAAGCTCACCAGGACAAGGGTCACCGATCGCGGGGTCGCAGAGCTTCAGAAGTCGCTGCCTCATTTGCAGGTGATCCGTTAGACGAGACAGTGATTATCTCATACCAACCGGGGCCGAGATGCTAGCCCGGTTTCGGGTCGTTGTTTATCAGAAGTTGGGTTATTCTTCGGCACGCGTGCCAGTTCGATTTCGCCACCCACCGCCACCTGCCGCGCGCAGGAGCCCAGTCTGCCCGACGAACGCGCACCGCGATACGCTTGGCTGGCGACGGGAGTGCATGATCCGTCGATCCAAAGCAGTGCGAGCCATCCCGATTTCAATACGCGTCAGCGGACACAACCTCTCCGTTATTGCGCGTACAAAGCGCCCAGAATGTGCGAAGGGCCGTGGAGGTCTTGAGAAACCGAACCGAGCCGTCCATGAAAAAGAAATTGCCGCCGCCGGGGTGCTGCGATTGGAAACCTCCGGGACTGCCAGCGGGGTCGTTCACGCCGGACTGCCGGGAGTGGGCCAGGACGGCTATCAGCGGCGGTCGCCAGTTGGTGCAGCCCAGGCCTCGCTGGGGGTTGTAGATGGCCTCCGCGCCAGGAATGACACCAACCCAGTTGGTGGTGACAAAGTGGTCATCCCGCTCCGCAATGCCCATTGTATTCGAGGTTCCGTCGGTGATTTCCGAAACCCGGACGCGGCTGTTGCGGTGAAACATGCCGTTGAACGGCTGGTACTCATAACAACCGACCAGCGTATTGGGATAGTCCGTGTTGGTTCCTCCCAGGATGCCTACGTAGCCACACGGTCGTAGGTCAGAGAGGATCGGCACCGGCGTGTTAGTGGCGGATGGCGGGTCGCCGCAACTGTACATGGAAACGCTGTCGGGCCCTGTATCGCTCGGGCACAGAAACATTGCAATTCGCGTTTCACGCGCCGTCTGGTTGGATGGATCGGGGATCGGTATGTTGAAGTTGATTGCGTTACTGAGGGTCTGCTGCTCCAGATAGGGGAACATCAACGCAAAGAGGCTCCACCCCGGCCCAAGCTCGGCGGGGAAAGCGGTGCAATTCCCGGTGGGCAGCATCCAGTTGGGGTTGACGAGGACCGAGATCACGCCGGACGGGAAGCACCCCACGGCACTCTCGTAATTATAGAGAGCCAGGCCTATTTGCTTCAGGTTGTTCACACACTGAAGCCGCCGCGCGGCTTCACGAGCCGACTGGACCGCAGGTAACAGAAGTGCGATCAGGACGGCGATGACCGCGATCACCACCAAGAGCTCGATCAGCGTGAATCCGCGTCGTGGCACCGGGTCGTTCTCCCCAAGGACGAAGTCGGGTTTGGTTCGGCATTATTAACGCAATGGTCGTCTTACTCGCTCTGAATGGCCGGTTCAATGGGGTAGCTGGCAACGCGCCCCAATTCTTCCGGAAAGGAAACAAACACGCCATGCAGACGTGACGTCGGCGTTTGACAAGTTGGCCGTTCCCTTCTCGTGAGTCGGCAGCGGTGCCGGTGAACAGCGCTTGGCGTTCCCGGAGGCCCCCGGCTGCGATCGGCGACATCTCCTCGATGCTCATGCTCGATGAGGCGCAAAACTGGCCGCCACGACCAGCAGAGTCTGGCGGACGCGGTCGGGGTCCGTTAAGATCCTCGTTCGAGGCGGTATTACGATTTTATAGCACATAATACCGGCGGTTGAATCATCCGGATGTCCATCCGAAGGAGGGTTCCATGAGGCGTCGCGCCGGGTTCACCCTGATCGAGCTCCTGGTCGTGATCGCGATCATCGCGGTTTTGGTCGGCGTGTTGCTTCCCGCGGTGCAACAAGCTCGGGAGGCGGCCCGGCGCATGGACTGCCAGAGTCATCTGCACCAGATCGGCCTCGGGATCATGCAATACTTCGACGACTGGAACGGGCAGTTTTTCCTCCATCATCCGTTCAACGCTGACAGTCTCTCCGAAGTGGGCCACGCCGAATCGTTCGCCGAGATCTACTGGGAAGACAAGATCATGCCCTACGTCAACCCGACGTTTGCCAACGATCAGCTTGCCAAATCCGGAGTGCAGATCGCAGACGAGAAGATCTACCGCTGCATGTCCGACATCTCGATCGTCCAACCCTACGTCAATCCATCCACCGGCCTCGTCGATGGGATCACCAACCGGACCAGCTACCTGCTGAACTCGCAACTGAGCCACAAGACGATCCGGTACGGGCGCTGGACGTTTCCGGGGTTTCAGCAGGACGTCGGCACGTCGAACTTCGTCTGCATGAACGAGCGGGACGGCGCGGTCATGGACGCCAATATCAATGACCCCGTCGCGGCCACTGACCCGCGGCAGGACGACTATGACATCTGGCTCGGCACGGTAACGCTCGACAAATGGATTCCCTGGAAACGACATGGGACCTCGAACGTGCTCTTCCTCGATGGTCATGCGAAGTCTCTTCCAAAGCCTGAGGCTTACCTGGGGATGTATCCTGGAGGGGTGATACTCACCGAACCTACTTGGTATCCATAGGGAAACCTCAGTGGTCGCTGCGAAGCACGGCGAGGCCGGGCTCGGTCGCGACTTGATATTGCGTCACACGCTGGACGGCCTTTCCGCGAGCGTCGCACAAGGCGAGGATCACGTGAACATTTTGGTGAGGGCCGGCCGGTCCATCGGGGTCCTCGATCCCGTAATCGGATAATCGGAAGCCCGCCGTGCAGTCCTCGTCGACGAAGTGGATCGGCGGGTTGCGACGCGCCAGTGTCCGGGCCTCGCCTTTCTTCCACGCGTCGAGCGCCGCGATCAAGGCGCTCCGGGCCCGCTCGGAGTCGTAGCCACGCTGCGCCGCCGGCTCAGTCGCTCGCGAACAGCCCGCCGTGACGGTCAGCACGGCGAGTAGCATCCGGCAAGCGAGCAGGGCACGCTCCCGATGCAGCCCTAAATCAATACGCATCCGCACTGATGACCTCGCCTCCCGCGAACGTACCGAGCGAGCGCCAGATGAAGCCGTCGACCGACTGCTTGACAAAGTGGACCGAGCCGTCGCCGAACAGGGCGTTGACACCGCCGGGGTGATAGCTCCGCGAGGTGACCGCGGCGAAAGTCGGGCCGCCGAGCCGCTCCCGCATGCTGTCGAGGTCAACATCAGGGTAGGCGCCCCTGGGCCGCCAGGCGTCTTCTTGTTGGGCGGCCATGCCGTCGTGAAGCCGATATGGTGCACCGTCACCTCCGACCACTGCGTATGGGCGTTGAGCAAAAACGTACATCCCACGGCGAGATACTCGGGCGCAACGGCCCGCGGGTCGGCGTACGGGGACGGGATGTTATTGGGGTTGTTGATGAACTGGAGTGGGCCGCAGTCACGCACGTACGGCTGCCAGTTCTTGACCTCGGCCATCAGCAGGGTCTGGCTCATTCCGTCGGTGAAGGCGGCCCATCTCCGGCTGATATTGACGCCAAAAGCCGACCGGTTCGGCGGCGCAGTCACGGGACCGAGCCAGACGTACCAGTCACCCAGGCTGAACCCGTAATTGTTGCTCCCGGTCAGGCCAAAGCTCACGTCCAGGTCGAGCTGTTGATTCGCCTCGCTCGGGCACAGGTACAGGCCGATCACCTGCGCCGTGACGGTGAGGTTGGCCTGGTCTCCGTAGGCCGCACTCAGGTTGAACGCGTTATAACGTGCCGATTGCTCAATGTAGTTCAAGATCCGGGCGAACGGACCCCAATCGGCCGTCCACAGCGAGCCATCACGGTTCTGGACCACGATTGCCGAGGGGGGCAAGCCTCCGATATTCAGCTCGTAATTGTGGATCGCCAGGCCGAGCTGCTTGAGATTGTTTGTGCACTGGATGCGCCTCGCGGCCTCGCGTGCCGCCTGCACGGCCGGGAGCAAAAGCCCGATGAGCACAGCGATGATGGCGATCACGACCATCAGTTCGATCAGTGTAAAGGCCCGGCGCCCGCGGGGTTCCCTCATGGCTGATTTTCCCTGCTCCGGGTGACCGCATTTCCGGAAGATTGGCGCTTCGCGTCCGATCCTGCGGCCTTCTTGTGCGCGGGAAACTCGTAGCGTCCCACGTGGTCGCGCACCCAGTCGTAATAGAACCGGATGCCCCGCTCGGTGGGGCCCGTGCCGTATCCGCCCGCCTCGGGGTGCGGCGCCGTCCCGCTCTTGTTGCTAATCCCCTGGCAATACGCACTGTGAAAGAGCATGACGGCATTCGGGGCGTCCAGAAAGCGCTGGCAGTCGGCCAGAATGGAGGCGATGCCCCCCTGGTTGAAGACGCCGTCGTTCTCGAAGTTGTCCTGTCGCAGGGTCTCGACATTGACCACGAAGCCATCGGACGGGATCGGGGCCTGCTTCTGGATGATCCGCACGTCCATGCCGGGATACGTGTCGGCCGTATCTGACTCGACGGTCGGGCAGATGCCCGCCTCGATGTCGGGGGCCACGTCCTTGAACCATTTTGTCAGCTTGGCCTTCTTGGACGCCCCGTCCGGCTCGCGGAGAATCTCGTGGTCGATGCGATCAGGCTGGTCGAATTCGTGCATCAGGTCGACGAAGACATTCTTGAGTTTGCGCCGCACCAGGAACCGGCCGGTTTCTTCGATCGCGCGGCGGATGGCGGCATCGTCGTAAAGGTCCTGGTCCTTGCGCGGCGACAGCACGCCAACCAGCACGACCATGCCGCGGCGGTCGGCCTCACGGATCAACCACTCCAATCGCTTCGCCACTTCGGGCTTGAGCCGTCCGTCGCGGCGAAAGCCGTCCAGGCCGGCATCGGGATTCGGCCAGCCGGCATTGGCGCCCTGGATATAGACGCCGATCAGGTTGATCCCATGCGCGACCATATTGTCAAGATTGTTGATGTGACGCTCGGTAACGGCCGTGCTGTAAAGCGCGTTGCCGCAGCGCAGCCCCCACAGATCAACGGGCTCGCCGCCCAGGAACGGCCGGTCACCGCGAACCTCAAACTCTTTCGTCGGCGAGGCAGGGTCGTTCTCGTCTCCGGCTCGAACCGACACGGTCAAACCGGCGGTCAATACCAGGGCAATCAGGGCGGAATTCTTCTGTCGATCAAGCAACGGCCACCTCCGTCATTATGGGACGCTCTTGCTGGAGGTAGCTCAAGTTTTCCAGCCGGAAATCTGCCCGCGTGTCAGGGTGGAAAGCCTGACCTACGCGTGACATCAGGCTATCTGTCAGGCTGGAAAGCCTGACCTGCGTGCTCGTAATCCCGTCCTCCATCGCATTCAGCAACCCTGACATCGAGATCTCCTGGAGTTCTGGCGTTGGCGTTTCATCGTACGACAACCGTCAGGGATGTCGCAATCCCCTTCCGAAGGAATTCGGGGAGACACTTTGTGAGCAGATCCAGCTCAGCAGGCCCGCAGAATCGTATGTGTTGCCTTCCGCTTGGCGATAGGACATTCTTTCGTGGAGCGAAAGGCGACTATCGGCCCGGTCGACAGCGTGCGTTCTTCTGCGGTTCCACTGAGGTGCACCAAAGGATTCCCACGAGCACGTCACTTCAAAGGTTTCCTGGGCGATGCGGCCGACGCATGAAATGCGACCACCCGCCAGTTTCCCTGGCTCGAGATGTACACCTTGGTGAATTGCCAATCGTCGTCAACGTCGCGGCCGCCGACGGTGCGTGTTCTCTCGAGCCGGCCCGTCACGACCGCTGCGTCGCCGTAGACTCGCACGCGCAGGTCCGACGTTTTGTAGCGCTTGAATCTCATTTTTCCCAACCGCCAGATCGCGATCGACTGGTCCTTCGTCATGCTCGCCATCCCGGGAACGGTCGCCACGAAGTCATCCGCCCAGAGGCGGTCGAGTTCCTCGGCGTCCCCCCGTTCGTGAGCCTTATTCCAAACTGTTTCGAGCCGGGACAGCTCCGTCTTGACTGCCGACTCAGGCGACTGTTCCGCGGAACCTTGGATCAGGGCAGTCGCGACGATGTAAGCGGCAAAACCAGGTATCGCGATCATTGGGCAAGCCTTCCGGTGCACGTGCCGGCGTTCGGATTCACTCTTTCGGGTTCAGGGTTTCGGATTCAGCGTTTCGGATTTAGGGTTTGGGATTTAGGATTTGCGCCCGGCGCACTGCGCTGGGCGTAGTCGCCTTGCAGATAGCGGATCAAGACTTCCGAGCCGCTCGCAATCATGACGACTTACGGGCCGCGGCCAGCTTGCCGACGAAAGCGGCATGCTCGGGCGTCGCGCAGCCCTGGTCGACCACGGCGCGAAGGCGACGCCGATCGCCGCTCACGAGTGCGATGGGATCGAGCCATAACCCGGAAAACACGGTGGAACGGTACAACCCGTCTTCTCCGATCGGTCGCTCGACTAGCGCTCCCTGTTCCTGTCCGAACCAGAAGATCTCGTCGGGATCGATCGCGCGAACAACGTACTCCAGGACCCCGGCCCGCTCGTAGTCGCGCAGCTTCGGTCCAAGATCGACGTATCGTGTCGTCTTGGAGATCTCGACGACGAGTTCCGGAGGTCCGTGGATGAACCCTCCTTCGTTCCACGTCCGACCGCCCCATTCGGGCAGGACACGGAGCAGCCCATCCGGCTCCGGTTCGCTCTTCCACCCGAGGATCGTCGTGGCGTTACCCGAGACCTGCAAGCCGGGGGTCCGCTCGGCGTAGTAGTCAAGCCATACGATCACCGGGACCTGGGCTATACCGTGCTCACCGCCGACAGGACTTGGCATATAGACGACTCCATCGATCAATTCGGCCCGGGTTCCGGGCGGCATCGCCTCGTAGAGCGCGTGGAACGTCGGTTGGTCGAGCCGCTGACCTTCGACGAGAGTGCTTGGCGCGGCTTTCGTTGTCGTTCGATCGGCCATGAGCCAACCCTCTCTTGCTGGGAATGCGATCCAGTCAAACTCGCGCTGCCCCCGTCGCAACGGGTTGGCGAGACCTGGCTACCAGGGTATCGCGTCAAACTCATCGTACCACAGCATCACCGCTTGCAGTAAGGCACGCCGGCGGCTCGTCGCGGCGCGGCCGGCGCTCGCATTCAGGGTTTCGGATTTCGGATTTCGGCTCCAGGCTGTGGGTAATCACCCTTCAGATAGCGGATCAATACGTCCAGATCGCTTGAGGTGAGCTGGTCGTGTCCGAAGGAGGGCATCTGCCCGGGCGCTTTTTCGTCCAGGTACCCATACTTATCCGACGACCTCGGATTGCGGACCATCCGCGTGATCCAGTAATCGGAGCCCCAGGCAAAGAGCCCCGGTGCATCGCGCGTTCGCCCTTCGGAGAGGCCATCGATCTTGTGGCAGGTCCCGCACTCCTTCACAAAGGGCTTCAGGCCCTTGTGGTCGGAGACACCGGGGCCGTTGATCCAGTCGTCGGTCGTCATGCCTTCGGGAACCTGGGCGAACGTCGCGACGAAGTCGGCGACGTCGTCAAGCTGCCCCGCAGTGAGCTTCGAGCTCTTCTTCCATTCGATCATTCCATCCAGTTGAGGCGCTTTACCGAAATACGCGGCAGCTCTCGGGTTCTCCAGCAAGCCGCGAACCCAGCCGCGCGAGCCGAACCGACTGAGGTCCGAGGCCGTCTGGGTGCCGGTGCCCTTGCCGTCGAAGACATGGCAGCCCAGGCACCGTCGCTCCAGGATGCTCCGACCCTGCGTCAAGGGATCGCGGCGCAGGATGTACGCAGAGCCTTCCGGCGGAATGCCCACGTCGGGCAGCCCGGCGAGGTACAGTGCGCGCCGGCGGGCCGCATCGGCCTGGTCCCGAGACTGCTGGAATACCTGGTCACGGGCATCGTCTCGCATGGCCTGAATCGTCAAATAGCCCGCAGCGCCGACCACGGCGAACACGAAGCCGCAGGCCAGGAAATGGGCCAGCTTGCCGGGAAGCAACCGGTCGAACAGCGGCAGAAGCAGCATCACGACCAGGAGTGCCGTCGGGATCACGATCGTGCCAACGACTTCGCGCTTGCCGGGAAAGAGCTTGAGCATTTGAAACAACGACAAGAAATACCATTCGGGCCGGGCTGGGTAGTCCGAGCTCGCCGGGTCGGCCGGGGCGTCGAGATTGGCGCCTCCCTCCGCCAGAACCAGCACGACCACCACACCGAGCACCAGCGCGCTGAAAACCGTATCCATGAAGAGCTGTTCCGGCCAGAACGTCGCGGTCGGGCGATGCAATAGACGTTGCGGGGCCGTGATCCCGTGGCGCCGAAACAAGGCGACATGAGCCACCAGGCACAATACGAGCAGGGTCGGCAAAAACCCGACGTGCAGTCCGTAAAACCGGGTGACGGTCTGGTTGCCGTAGTCGGAGCCGCCAACCACGACTTTCTGCAGGTAAGGCCCGACCAATGGCGCACCGCCCATGATATTGGTCGCGACCTTGGTGGCCCAGTAGCCCTTCTGATCCCAGGGCAGCAAGTAGCCGGTCAGGCTGAACGCCAGCGTCAAGAACAGAAGCGCCATCCCGAACCACCAGTTCAGCTCGCGCGGCGCGCGATAGGCGCCGGCCCACAAAACTTGCAGGAGGTGCAAGACCAGAAGCACCACCATCGCCTGCGCGGCGAAGTGATGCACGCCGCGGATAACCCAGCCCATCCACATGTCGTTGCTGATGTAATAGACGCTGGCCCACGCCGTCGACGACGACGGACTGTACGCGGTCATCAAGAGAAGGCCAGTGAAGACTTGAACCAAAAAGATGACGACGAGCGCCGAGCCGAAGACATAGCTCCAGCGCACGCCACCGGGGATCGGTTCGTCGAGTGCCTCCTTCAAGAGCTTGCGATAGCCGCTCCGATCGTCGAGCCAGTCGGCCAGTTGCTTAAACAAGACGGATCTTCTCCTCGCTCTGGGTCCGGAACCGTTGATATTTCACGCGGACTTCGGGGTTGTCCCCTTCGCCAAGCTGCACCTCGAGCTGATCCATCCGCCGCGGTGGTACGTCGTTTTTGGGGGTCCCCTCCAGGTCGAAGGAACTCGTGTGACACGGACAGAGAAACCCCTTCCGGTCAGCCGTCAGATTGACGGCGCACCCCAGGTGCGGGCATTCCGAGGAGAGCGCGATCACGGGCTGCGGGCTGCCGTCGTGCTGGCGGATCAGCCAGATCGAGCCCACCGGCTCTTTCGGGTATCTGGTCCAGGCGTCTTGCCGGTCCAGAATGACCGCGAACGAGCGCGGCACACCGACTTCGAGATCTTTCAGATGCGTGAGCGTCTCGAAGGAATGTTCGGCGTCGCGCTTGCGAAGCGGTGCGAGAACAAAGGCAACTCCCGGCACCGCCAGGAGGACCGTCATCAGCGTGCCCACGGCGATCGTGGCGAAACGAAAGATGTCGCGGCGCGTCATTCGCGAGCCTCTCTCAAGATTGACCGGCGAGCAGAACCCAGGATCCTTCGCAGAAGACTACGCGGCGAAAGCGCCGATTCTCGGGGGGCGGGACGGCTACCGCAGCTCAGCACGCGGTTTTCCGAATCGAATCACTATAGCGACTTGTCCTGCGTTTGTGCAGCGAGCGTTTGCCGCACGGCCTGAAGAACGCGGTCGACGCATTCCGGCATCGGAGCGTTGATCGTTGCTCCGGCCGCCGCCTTGTGCCCGCCACCGCCGAACCGCGCTGCCAGGAGCGAGCAATCGAGGCCCTTGCGCGCGCGCATCGAGACCTTGGCACCCCCGCGTAATTGCTCGATGAACAGCAGGCCGACCTCGACGCCCCGGATGCTGACCGTGAAATCCACCAGGTCCTCGGAATCCTGCGGGATCGCTCCCGTGCGCATCAGGTCATCACGAGTGATCGTCGCATAGGCCACGCGTCCGTCAATGTCGGTCCGCATGGCTCTCAAGGTTTCTCCCATGAGCTTGAGACGGCCCATCGTGTTTCGCTCGAACAGACTGCGATGGATGTCGTCGATCTCGGCACCCGCCTCGATCAGCTCGGCCACGGCCCGCAATGTGCCGGCGCGGGTGTTGGAGTGGCGAAACCAGCCGGTGTCCATCGCGATGGCCGTGAGGAGCCCACGGGCGATCTCTCGCGTCAAGACACCGTCCAGGGCGGGAATCGCGTGCATCACGAGGATCCCGGTCGCTTCGGCGGTTGGGTCCTTGAAAAACGACGCCCCCAGGTCATCTTGACTGACGTGGTGGTCGATGACGGCCCTCGGCCCGGGAAAGCTGCGAATGAAATCGGCCATGTCTCCAAGCTGGTTCCACGCTGACAGGTCAAGGATGATCGCGACCTCGCGATCGGCCAGTTCCGTCGCCTTGACCTTGGTGCCGAAGTGCTCGAACAGAGCGGACTCCGGGTCGAGGAAGTCATAGCGCGGGGCGTGGGACTGGCATTGACCACGCGCACGTCCTTGCCCCGCTGCCGGAGCAGGCCCGCCATGCCAACCTCCGACCCAAGTGCGTCTCCGTCGGGGCGGACGTGGGTCGTCACCAGAAATCGGTCATGTGCTTCGATCAGGTCGGCCAGGGGTGTCCAGTCGATGGTCATATCGTCTTTCAATTAGAATTCACGAACAGTTGCGATCGCTATCCAGCGTAATGGTTCTGGCTTTCCCTTCGCAACGCGCCGGCGGCCGATCGATTATTTCCGGGGTCTTCTCCCATCGCCACAGGGAATTCGACGCAGTTCCGTTTGGCCCATGCACGCACCGAGAGCCCGCAGGCACAGTTGAGGGCAAGGCTGTGTTCCAGGCTGTCATCGAGTGTGGTCATCATATCAAGTCCTCTTTCAATTCTTGATGGACCTCGTCAACAAGGTTGGAGAATTCGTGGGACGCAAGCGGGGCCAGAAGGGGCGAGCGACCAGGCAGCCCGAACTCCCAGGTGGGCGGCTTGCGGGCTCCGCGCTGGTTCCTGGCATCGCGGCGCCGGCGGCGACCTTGGCGGTCGCGCGGGGCAGCGCATCGCGGGCCTTTGCCGCGGCTTCGCGGCGGGCAAGCGCCTCGACAATCGCCGTTTTGAAGCTGCTCTGCGCCATCGGGTCGAGCACGATTGCAGGTGGTTCCCAGGCAGGTTCCGGCACGGGTTCGGCTGAAGGTGGTCGTGGCGGTTGCACCGCCGCCATACCAGGTAACTCGTGTTGCTCGTCTGCGATCCGATCCCTTTCCCCCCCTCGCGAAGGGGGGGTGAGGATTGCCTGCACTGTCCCATCTGCGATGCGATCGCTTTCCCCCCCTTGCGAAGGGGGGGTGAGGGGGGGTGGCGCGGGGCCTCGGACATCAAAGAACCAGGAGCGCTCGACGGCCTTGTGACTGGCGGCGCCGCGACCACCCCCCCTGGCCCCCCCTTCGCAAGGGGGGGAAAAGAACGGCCCGACGCAATCGGGGGTAACGCGCAGCCGAACCAAGACTCACTTTTCATCACCGCGGGGGGTTGCCCGTCCCCCAGATTGGGTTCGATGTCGGGATTTGGAGTTTCCACCTCGGCCGCCGGCGGCTCACACGATGGGTTTCGTTCGGGATCGGCCGGTATGGTCGTGCCGCTCGTGGCAATCGTACCTTGGAAGTCGGTTGCAACGGCGGAATCCACCGGCAGGTCGCCCTGGGCGTGCGGCGCCTCGCACGTCGAATCCCCGTCGATGGGAAAGACCGGCAAGTTGCCCGTCACCAAGCCATCCGGTCCATCGATCGAATCCATGGCATCGGTTGCCGGACCAGGGCCCTGGTCCTGGGTTGCCGTGTCCGCCGGGTCGGTGACCTCGGCGAGTGCGACCGGCTGTCTGGCGGCGACGGCGCGGGTCTGAGCGCGTCGACGCCTCGCCAGCTCGCTCAGAGCCCGAAAAACCGTGCCGCGCAACTGAGCTCGTAGGCCCTGACCCGCGCGGCCACCGGGCTGTCGTCAAACGACAGCGCGTCGATCCGGCGGCTGGCGTTGCGCTCTTTATTCTGTTCGAACTCCGCGAGCTTACCGTCCAGCTCGCCGATGACTCGATCGATGATCGATAACAGCGCGCCTCGGGCCCCCTTGGGGTCGCCGGGGCGGGGCAGGTCGGTCCAGCGCCCGCGCATGCGCTGGGCAAAGGTCCTGTACTCGTCGTGGTCCAGCTCGCACTTGAGAGGAGCATACGGATCATGGCGCCCTTCGTCGATCACCGAGCAGGCAACAAAGACGACCGAGACCTCCCTCACGTCCAGGGCATGAATCGGCTGGCGACCCAACATTCGGATGCATTTGAACATGTCATGGTTGTCCCACATCTTACCCGGCTCGAGTCTCGAGCGGAGGGCCTGCCACTCGGTCTTGAGCAATGTGCAGCCCGAGGCGGTGGCGCAGATCTCCTCGACGAGATCGGCGGGGTTGCCGCCCGGTTCGGGCTTGGGGGACCAGGAAATGCGTGGTTCCTGCGAGTCATAGGCTGAGGCGCCATAGATCTCGGTCGGCCGCTGGGGGTTATGCAGCAGGCGGTCAAAGAGGCCGCGGATCTTCTTGTCCTCTTCTTTCTGGGCGTTCTCGATCTGTGAAGAGAGCCTCGAGTTTTGAAATCGCGTGGCTCGTGCCACCTTCCACTGGGCGAGCACGGCATTATGGACCAAAGCGGTCTCGGTAGGCCCTTCGGGCTCGAGATCATCGACCCAGGCGTCGAGCTCTTGCTCCAGCTCGCTGGCATTTTCGCCATCGATTGTGTTCTGGCGCGAGGCCATACCATGTTTTAAAGCGTTCCAACGTGAACGAGACTTACCAAAAACTGACGTTGGGCCACGACTGAGTCGACTATTGGCCCGATTTGCGTTGATCTGTTTTTGTGAGGCGGGCATCGGGAAATCTCCTCGAAGGTGTCGGGTTCGTGGTATCCGGCGTCGGCCATCGAGCACTTGGCATTGGGCGGTCCGGATCGGGGTACCATGGAATGACCACATCGGAACATGTGATCGAGACCGATCAGACCTGCGGGTCTGCTGGGCCTCCATCCAGATACGATCTACAAAAAGGGGGAATTTGGTGCGAAGAAATTTGCAAATCGGCCGGAAAGTTTGCTGCGCCATTCCCGTTTGCGTGATTGTTCAGGTTTTGCGGGCCGGCAATGCCTGCGCAGGCGGGCGGGCCGGGCGGTCAGGCGGTGGAGCAATCCGCAGAATCGGCAAATCTCGGCGTATTCTTCGTTAACTTAGCTTGCTTCTGTTCCAATCCGAGACCGACTTCATGCATCGCCGAATCGAGACGCACAGGACACAATTGCGCGAGATCCACGAAACGGCCGATCGTGGCGCTGCGGCAGTTGTTCAACTCGCACGAAGGCCAGCTCGCGGACGGAATCTCAGCGCTTGTTCTGTCCGGCGCGAACGACCCTGGAACAGAAGCAAACGAAGGAAACGAAGCTTGACAAGGAATCCGACTGTGAGGAGTTCGAGCGTGTCCTGGTTGAGGCTCACCCGCGGCAATTCATTCGTATCCTGTCGTAGATCAAAAATGGTCAAGGCGTTTCAACCACGGAAGGCACCGATCGCCACGGAAAAATCGAGCGGAGTGACGAGACAGGAACACAGCCGGGAGCCACAACGCCAAGAACCAGTCAGGCACGAGCGGTGGGTAGGAGCTGGAATGCTCGACCTGCCAGCACCGGGAGTCTTGTGCGCAGGGGAGGCTGGTAAGGGAGATGAAGACGAGTCACAGCGCCGTGGTGGTCAGAACAAAGTCGCCTTTCGCTCCGCGAAAGTTGCGCATTTGTTCCAGCGGACGCCACGAGCGCGAATGAATACGGCCAACAACAACGCCGTGGTCAGAACAAAGTCGCCTTTCGCTCCGCGAAAGTTGCGCATTTGTTCCAGCGGACGCCACGAGCGCTGATGAATACGGCCAATAACAACGCCGTGGTGAGACCAAAGTCGCCTTTCGCTCCGCGAAAGTTGTGCGTTTGCTCTACCAAGAACCACGCCGGTGCTCGGTCAATCTTTCCAGCCGGGTGACAAATTAGTGAGCGACAGACACTGATATCAGAATAATGTCGTGTACTGCTGATTGGGAGGGAGGTCTTTCGCGGAGCGAAAGGCGACAAAAAGACCGCATTCTTTCGCGGAGCGAAAGGCGACAAAACAACAACATTCTTTCGCGGAGCGAAAGGCGACGAAAACAACAACATTCTTTCGCGGAGCGAAAGGCGACAAAACAACAACATTCTTTCGCGGAGCGAAAGGCGACTTTGTCAGGCGGGAAGCCTGACCTACGGCAATGCCGGTGCGCGCGGGTCGGGCCGTTGCAAAAAAGCCACACGCATGGGCAGCTCACTGATGAACGCTCGTCACGTTGGACAAGATCCGGCCCCACGCTGGGTTAAGATCAATCGAAATCCGAACTCTGGCAACCCACAACAAATAACCGACAACTGGCAATCACCAAAATGCCCGACGACGTTCCGGTCTATCGCCACTGGATCCTGCTGCGCACGCTGGGAGCGCGGCGCTATGGCCTGACTGTCCGCGAGATGGCACGCGAGATGGGGGTCGCCGAGAAAACGATCCGCCGCGACCTGGCACTCTTCCAGCGCCTCGGCTTCCCGCTCCGGGAAACCGACGGTGAGCGGGGCAAGAAGACCTGGCGGCTCGCCGGCGAGGGCAGTGCTCCGCCATTGCAATTCACGTTCGACGAGGCCGTCGACCTTTACCTTCAGGTTCTGCCCGAACCCGAAGTGCCGCCCGGTCCAAAGCCGGCCGGCCAAGCCCGGCCCGGCTATTCTGCGGAGTTGCCCGGTGGCTTCGGGCCAAGCGCGCGATCCCTTTCGCCTCCGAGCGACCCCGCACCCTTTGCACCCGATCGCGACCCCAGTTCCCTTTCCCCCCGTTGCGAAGGGGGGGCAGGGGGGGGGTGGTCTCGGCGCCGCCAGTTAGCAACGCCGCGCAGTGTATTTCGTCATCCTTCATCCTTCATCCTTTTTGTGTAGTGGGTCCACGACGCTCTCGGTTCGCTCGCCCGGCCCCTGCATTCTCATCTACCGGCCCACTGCCCGACCGTCCGAGCGGCTGGCGACCGCCAGCGGCGGGACAGGCCGGCGTGCGCGGAACTTTTTATTTTTTTGTGGGATCAAGGACAATCCGTGTCCGTCCGCTCTGGTAGAATCCGCTGTGGTTGGTCGATCGATCCGTGAGTGGGTGAAATGTTCGCCCTGCGGATCGGCCGCGGACGACGGCGAGGATGCCGGCGACGAACGACGAGTGAGTGCGGTCGATGCGATACCACGCCGCGCGGCTCCCTCTGAAAAGAATGATGGAGATCGACCAGGCGCTGCGGGCGAGGAAATGGCCCACCGACAAGTCGCTCGCCCGCGCACTCGAGGTCAACCCGCGCACGATTCGCCGCGACCTGACCTACATGCGCGACCAGCTTCACGCTCCGATCGCATTCGACCGTGATCGGCGGGGCTACTGTTACAGTGAGCCGACCTATCGCTTACCGTTTTTTCAGCTCACCCACGGTGAGCTGGTCTCGCTGTTCCTCGCCGAGCAGATGATGCGCCAGTTCCGGGGCACCCCGTTCGAGCCGGACATCAAGAGCGCGATCGAAAAGCTGGGCCAGATGCTCCCGGACAAGGTCGCGGTGCGCCTCGACACCGTCGCTGATTTCCTGTCCGTCCTGCCGGCGACCGCTTGTGAGTACAACCCCAAGTGGTTTTTAGCGCTGGCAACAGCGAGCGCTTGCCGGCAGCGGGTCGCCCTGCGGTACTGGTCGGCGAGTCGCAACGAGACAACGCACCGCCAGTTTGACCCGTACGAGCTGGCCCTGGTGGACGACGGCTGGTACGCCGTCGGCCACTGTCATCTGCGCGTCGCCATAAGAATGTTTGCGATCCAGCGCGTGCAGTCGATTCGCGACACGGGCGAAACGTTCGAGCGGCCGGCCGATTTCCGGATCGACGACTACTTGAAGGGCAGCTTTCGGGCCGTCCGCGGGGATGGCGATTACGAGGTCGTCCTCCGCTTCAAGCCGGAGGTGGCTCGGCGATTCGGCGAGAAACGGTGGCACGCCAGCCAGGTTCTGGAAACCCAGCGGGATGGTAGCCTCATCGCCCGGATGCATCTTTCGAGCCTTGTCGAGATCAAGCGCTGGGTCATGTGGTGGGGATTGGACTGCGAGGTATTGGAACCGAAGGAGCTGCGCGAGATGGTTGCGCGGGAGGTGCAAGAGATGCTACGGCGCGGTGAAGCGAAGGGGGCGGCCGGGAACGCAACACGGAACAGGTCGCCCGGGGACAAGGAAAAAGACGGAGCGCGGTCTGTCCGATGAGTACGCGGGTGATTGAGCCTAAGGACTAACACCACGCCCGACAATGCTGGCTGCGGGGCTGTCGCCCTGTCCAGGGCGGCCGCGATTTGAATGGCCGGTCAATCATGGCTCAACCCCGGGGATGTCCAAGTGGTCGTTGACGCGGATGCGCTGGTCGGTCCCCGTCACGAAGTTCCCGGATGATTCTTAATTTGCCCTGTCCGTTGCCTGTGCGCAGGAATAATGTATCATCCGTACGGAGTGTGTTCAGAATACCACTACGACGCGGGGGGATCCATGAGCAAAGCCGCCGCGCATATCGACGGGCACTGCGGTGAAGACCACGAGCTCATTGACCATCTTCGGGATGTGTCGGCTTTGGCCCGGGTCCTGGCGGATCGGATCCGGCCCGGCGACGTCGCCTTCGCCCAGATGGCGGAATGGGCGGGCTGGATTCACGACCTGGGCAAGTACCGAACCGAATTCCAGGATTATCTGAGGGGCCGTCGATCGAAGGGAGTCGAGACTCAGCACGCGGTGTACGGCGCCATCTGGGCCTGGGGCAAAGACTTTCCGAGGGCGATCTCGTTGGCCGTCTTGGGACACCATGCCGGTCTGCATGATCTGTCGACCGCGAATGATCGTGTCCAGTTACCTAACGTTCAAGAGGTTCAATCGCTTTGGGAACAACTACGGGGCGAAGTGGCGACCCGGGGAATCGTGATGCCTGCGTGCCCGACCGAGTTCATTGCGCGAGTGAAGGGCAAACTGCAGGCCGAGCCTCTCCACGAGCTGACGAGTCGAATGCTCTTCTCCTGCCTTGTCGATGCCGACTATCTCGACACCGAGGGTTACATGACAGGCGAGTTCCGGTCATCGAGCATGCTCGAACCCGGCGTTCTGCTCGGTAAGCTCGAAAAACACGTCAAGGAGCTTGAGGAACAATCAGACGACACGGCGGTCAATCGGGCTCGCCGCGCAATCGCTCAGGCCTGCCTTGACCGGTCACAAGATCAGCAAGGGTTCTTCACTCTGACCGCGCCGACCGGGTGCGGCAAGACACTCGCGATGATGGCATTTGCTCTCAAGCACGCCCACGTTCGAAAGCTTCACCGCGTCGTCGTCGTCCTTCCTTTCCTGGCGATCATCGAGCAGAACGCGGCAATTTACCGCGCGGTCCTGGGCGATGACGTAGTCATCGAGCATCACTCGGCCGTTGAGCTCGAGCCGGGCCGAACATCCGCCGATCGGTCTTCTGAAAGCGATTCGTCCGAGTCGGACCGGGATTCGACCGATCAAGGCGTCGGCAACGACAAAGGCAAGAGATCTGCCCGTCTGGCGACGGAAAACTGGGATGCGCCGATCGTCGTCACTACGGCCGTGCAATTCCTCGAGTCGCTGTTTTCACGCAAGCCATCCCGCTGTCGCAAGCTGCATAACGTTGCGCGCTCGGTCATCCTCTTTGACGAGGTTCAGTCTTTGCCGATGAATCTCCTCGACCCAATCTTGAGCGCGCTTCGGGACCTCAAGGCGGACTTCGGCTGCTCGTTTCTGTTTGGGTCGGCGACCCAGCCTCGTTTTGAGCAAAGCCAGCAACACCTCCCAAGCGGATTGGTCCCCGGCGAGTGCCACGAGGTCGTCGCTGATCCAAAGCATCTCTTCAGCACCATCCGGCGCACGCGATTCGAGCTGGCCTTTCGGGACGACGGAGCATGGAGCCGCGACTGCGCTGATAGAGCGGATCCTTGAATGCCCGCGCGTGCTCGTGATCGTCAATTTCCGGAAGCAAGCGCAGGACCTCTTCAGCCTGGTTCGCAACCGAGACCCCGAGGGTGCGTTCCATCTCTCCAGTACGATGTGTGCGGCGCACCGCCAGGCCGTGCTCGGCAGGAAGAAATCATCTGACATTGGCACGATCCATCACCTCCTGAGCCAGCCCGGGCAGCCGTGCCGCTTGATCAGCACACAAACGATCGAGGCAGGCGTCGACATCAGCTTCCCCGTCGTGTTCCGGCACGTGGCACCCCTGGACGCCATCCTCCAAGCCGCCGGCCGGTGCAACCGGGAAGGTGAGATTCCGGTGGATCGCTCGGGCAATCCCGGTGGAAGAGTCGTGGTCTTCAAGCTCGACGGCGAGCCGGTTGGCCCCCGGGGCTTTTACCAAGAGGCGACGAACAACACCATCCGGCTGCTCGCGGAGCGAATCGGGCGCGTGGACGAGCTCGATAGCGACCCGTTCGCTTTCGGAGAGTATCACGAGTCCCTGATCAAGTGGCGCGACACTGACCAGCCCAAGATACAGGAGCTGCGCCGAAACCTTCGCTTCGAAGCCGTCGCCAAAGCATTCAAGATGATCGACGAGGCCGGCGCCGCCGTGATCGTCCCGTACGGTGCAGCACGGGAAATCGTCCCAAGAATTCGGCTAACCGGCACGATGACCCTCGATGATCGCAGACGTCTACAGCGCTACTCCGTGAACCTCTTTCCCAACTGGATTTCGGCGCTAGCCGCCGATCTACGCCCGCTCGTACCGGGCGGCGACGAACTTTATTGTTCGGAAAGCCGGTACGACCCCGAGCTGGGGCTAAACCTGGGTGAGTTGCCTATCGATAACTTCACCTTTTGAGGCAAGACTGCCTGGCCTTGCCGTCGCGGGGCCAAGGACAGGCAGTTCAATCGAAAGGGACCATTGTGACCAACTACCGTTTCAATCCGGCCCCATCGACCAAAGGCCCGACGGGGAGTCGTAGCATGCAACATCTTCGGCCGCGATCCAGTCCCAATCAATCGGCATTGACAAAGTTTCCATCGCAGCGTATCATTGCCGGTAGCTGGTCACAATAAACCACGAACAAATTCTCTGCTGGATCTGTCAATGGAGGCCAACCACCCAGCCACAGTCACACGTCGAAGGGCGCACCAGATCAGCTTCTTCGAAGCGGCGACTCCCTCAGAACGCCGACTTCACCTTGGTCGAATTAGATTTCATTCACCACGGAGCACCAGCTTATGTCTCATGAACGCAGCGTCGTGCGCCTTCGCGTTTGGGGTGATTACGCCTGCATGACACGGCCGGAACACAAAGCAGAGCGAGTCAGCTACCCCCTGCTCACTCCATCGGCAGCGAGGGGCATTTTGGAGTCCATCTTTTACGAGCCTCAAATGTATTACATCGTGCATGAGATTGCCGTATTGCGTCGCGGCAGGTGGTTTTCCTTCCGGCGCAACGAAGTCAAAAAAGTCGTCGCCCTCGACCGGGCGATCAAGGCCCTGTCTGATCCCGCGTCGTTCGAGCCGATCCACGCTGGAGGAGGCGCCGAAGACGGCACCCAGCGTGGAATGCTGGCCCTCGCCGACGTCGAATACATGCTTACCGCGGAGATCCGGCTCACGGAGCGGGCAGAGTCACCACGCGACTCGATCGAGAAGTATCGCGGTCTGTTCGTCCATCGTGCCGCAAAGGGCAAATGCTTCCAGCGCCCCTACCTCGGTTGCCGGGAATTTGCGGCGGACTTTGATTACGTCGCCGACCCAACGCAGGTCGTTGTCCGTTCAGAGCAATGGCCGCAAGAAGACCTGGGATTGATTCTTTATGACGTATTCGATCCCCGTCTGCGATCGAAGGGCGTGAATGTTCCCCCCGGCCCGGTGTTCTTCAACGCGCAAGTGCGCGATGCTCGGCTCGACTGCCACCCCGATCGGGTGCGTCTCTTGCGCCGGCCGTCTCCTGGGGGAGGTTCTTGATGCTCCTTCAAGCGCTCCACGCTTACGCCGAAACCGAGAACCTCATCGGTACCATCGAGATCACCGACCGCCCCGTTCACCTCGTCTTGCTCCTGCGCACCGATGGATCGGTCGATCCGGGCGACGTGTGGCAAGCACTTTCCACCGAGGAAACGGATGCAAAGGGAAACTCGAAGGTCACACCCGGGCGCGTGCTCAAACTCCCTTCTTTCCCCGGTGTGAATTCCGGTGGCAAGGCCAATTTTCTGGCCGACGAAGTGGGCAAAGTCCTGGGAATCGACTCGAAAACGGGAGAGCCGTTCGAAGACGAGGCGACGTCAAACTCCGCAAAGTCATTCCGGCACTTCTGGCAGCGCATCGTCGATGCGCACGCCGCCACCGGGCTCCCTCAGCTTCGGACCCTGCTCGAATTTCGTGATCGCTATCTCGGCCCTGCCGAGCGGCGCCGCCAGTTCCCCGGCGTCGGATTCGCGCCTGTCGGCAAGAAGGTACCGAAGCAGACGCTCTGCGCTCTGATCGAATCCGATCCCGTCCCGCTGGAAAAACGCACGGTGTTTTTCAAGATCGACGGCGACAGCGTGTTCAACCTCAGCTCGCCCCTCCACGTCTACTGGAAAGATACGTTCGCTCGAGAGCGTTTCGCTGAAACGAGCACCGAGGCGTCGTCTCACCTCGGCCTTTGCCTGGTCACCGGCGAGGAGAACCAGCCCATCGCCGAGTCTCACCGAACGCCGATCAAGGGGGTTCCCGGCTTGCCGCCGATCGGGGGCTATCTGGTCTCGTTTGACGACGCAACCCCGTCGCTACGTTCCTACGGGCTTGAAAAAGCCTTTCAGGCGCCAGTCTCCGAGCATGCCGCCGCAGCCTATGCCCTGGGCCTCAACGACATCCTGGCCCGGGACATCTACGCGCGAAGAATCAATGATTTCGTGATCTGCGCCTGGATCCACGAAGATCCGGAGGAAACCCGGAACATCAACGGGCTCTTGATCGAGCCGACCGAAGACGCGATTCACAAGTTTCACGAACACCTGGAGTATGGGTCGCAGTTCGGCGGCTGGAGTACCAAGCATTTCCGATCGGTGACACTCGCCGCCAACGGAGGCCGGGTCGTTGTGCGCCGCTGGCTTGACCAGACACTGGTGGTTCTCGCCAGACATGTCGAGACGTGGTTCCACGACCTTGAGCTCAAGATCATCCCCCCGCCCGATCCCTCACGTCCCAAACCGGGCAGGACAGCCGGTCCGGTCACCGGTACGGTCCAACCGGCGACGAAGGTCGCCCGCCCTTACCGCGCGCTCGATGGCCTGGCCTGGTCTACGGCGCGCACCGCGGGCGATGTCCGCTCGGATGTCTACGACGCTCTCTATCGTGCCGCTTACGAAAAAACCTGTCCCCACTCTCTCTTGCCCGCGCTGCTCCACCGTTTGCGGATCGCGGCCGTGCAATCAGGTTCCAACGTCCGTTACCACGCCGGCCGGTTTGCACTCATCAAGCTGATCATCAACCGAACGGAGAATATTCCCATGGCGATCGAGACAGAACTCAGCGAAACTCGCGACGCCCCGTACAACTGCGGCCGCCTGCTCGCGGTGCTCGACGACATTCAGTACAAGGCTCAGGGAGACGTGGGCGCGAGCATACTCGCCCGGTTCTACGGCAACGCCTCGACGTTCCCCTGCAATGTCTTTCCCCGGCTCCTTCGGCTCGCGCGCTCGCATCTCAACAAGATCGCAAGAGACGAGGTTTCGCACGAGAAGGCGTTCGAGCGAAAGCTCAACGACATCTGCGCCCTGATTCCACCCGCCCGAGCCGGCGGCGCTCCGGAGTTTCCGAGGCAGCTTGACATCCACGAGCAGGGACGGTTCGCGCTCGGCTTCTATCAGCAGAAAGCAAAGGATCAACACGAACGCGATCAGCGGGCGATGGAAAAGAAAGCGCGTTCCCAGAAACCCGAATGAAGCCTCACCAAACGTTCGATTCCCCACTAACTCCAAAGACGAGGAGAAGCTCACGATGGCTGGTCCCCTTTCGAACCGCCACGACATCCTGATCCTGTTCGAGGTCACCAACGGCAACCCCAATGGTGACCCTGACTCGGGCAACATGCCCCGCGTCGATCCCGCGTCGGGCCTCGGTTTGGTTTCCGACGTTTGCCTCAAGCGAAAGGTGCGCAACTACGTTCAACTCTTTTCCCCGCCCCGAAACGGCAAGACCTTTGATATCTTCGTGCAGCAGGGTGCCGTGCTCAACCGTGAGCTCGGGAAGGCGATCGAGAAAACCAAGGCTGCTGGCACCGACAAAGAAGGCGGGAAGGGCCATGCTGAGCGGGCGAAGGACTTGCTGTGCAACACGTTCTACGACATCCGTACGTTCGGTGCCGTCCTCTCAACCGGCGGAGGATCCAAGGAGGAGGCGGTCTTGAAAGGCTCGGCGTACGGACAGGTACGCGGACCAGTCCAGTTCACCTTCGGCCGTTCGTTTCACCCCGTGACTCCCCTCGAAATCACCATCACGCGCTGCGCCGTCACCAAGGAGGAAGACATCACAAAAGAGCGAACCATGGGCCAGAAATACATCGTGCCATACGGTCTGTATGCTGCCCGATGTTACGTATCACCGCCGTTCGCCGAACACACCGGCTTCGACGACCAGGACTACCAGCTTCTGATCCAGTCCCTCTCGCACCTTTTCGAGCACGATCACTCGGCGGCGCGCGGCGACATGATCGTCCGAGGCCTCCTTGATTTCGAGCACGTCGGCACCCAAGGCGAGCGCAATGAGGAGCAAAACCGTCGCGAGGCGCGGCTCGGCTGCGCCCATGCGCATCAACTCTTTGATAGGGTCAAGGTCCAGCTCCGCGACGATTCCCGACAACCGGTTTCATTCGACGATTACGTTGTGACAGTTGGCTTCGTCGAAAATGACTTCAAAGGAGTGAAGCTTCACCGCCACATTGACCCGGTGCAGTGAGCGCGCGACCGCCGCTCATACTCATCGACGATAAGGCCTGCCGTACAACCCGCGGGCACGGAGTGCGCGCTCGGCCCCCGATCAACGGACCATCCGGACCGCTTCAACCGGGAAGATGACAAATGAGCCCTCAACCAGACTCGGCAGACGACGAGCTCGCTCCGATCTCGGCCTTGAACGCGTTGCTTTACTGCGACCGCCGCGCGGCGCTGCGGCACATCGAGATGCTCTACGTCCATAACGAGCACACGCGCCGCGGCGAGTTATTGCACGAGAGGGCCGACCGCGCCGGGTTCGAGCGTCGCAAGGGCGTCCGCACCGAGCGCGGTCTCTGGATCGCCTCGAAGCGCCTCCGCCTTTACGGCCGCGCCGACCTCGTCGAATTCCACAGGCCACCCGGACCTCGCGCCCGCGGCCAACCCGTCATCGAGGAGGTCGTGCCCATCGAATACAAACGCGGCCGCCGGCGCAAATGGGATAACGACGACGTCCAGCTCTGCGCCAAGCGCTCTGCCTCGAGGAGATGCTTGGCCGGCCGGTGACTCGCGGCGCCGTGTTCCACGCCCAGAGTCAGAAGCGCCGCACTGTCGAGCTCACCCCCGAGCTCCGTGCTCAAACCGAAGCCGCCGTCGGTCAACTCCACGAGCTGCTGGACTCGGGACGGGTTCCCCCGGCTGTCCTCAAGCCGCGGTGCCATGGGTGCTCGCTCCGCGGCTTCTGCATGCCGGAAGCGTTTACCGACCCGCAGCGCCTGACAAACCTTGAAGACGCCCTGTTCCGGGCCGATCTATCCGACCCCACCGGTGACGGCAAGTCCGCCCGAAGGGCACGCCGTTAGATCCTGGTTTTCGCCGGCAGTTTTTTGGCCCCCGCTCCTGACTCGGACCCGATATCTGGGGAACCGAAGGCCCATGGACATCAAGCTCAACACACTCTATGTCTTCACGGCGGGCTCTTATTTGAGGCGCGATCACCAGACTGTCGTCATCGAGGTCGACAAGGAAACGCGCGGCTCCGTGCCAATTCATCACCTCGACGGAATCGCGGTGTTCGGGGCGGTGACGGTGAGCTGCGGGGTTGTCGAGCTCTGCGCCGAGTCGGGGGTTGCACTCACGTATCTGCGCGAGTCGGGACGCCTGATCGCGCGGATCGATGCCCCGCGGTCGGGAAATGTTTTGCTCCGGCGCGAGCAGTTCCGCCGCGCCGACGACCCGGACGCCTGTGCCGGGCTGGCCCGATCGTTTGTGGCGGGCAAGCTTCAGAATGGACGCAACAGCCTGCTCCGCGCCGCGCGCGAGGCCGACGATGGCGGCGACCGGTCCACGCTCGAGCTGGCCGCGGCCCGGATAGGCCAGCACATCGAGGACTTGCCGCGCGCGACCACATGCGACGCCATCCGCGGCCATGAGGGGGACGGAGCCCGGGTTTACTTCGAGGTCCTCCCACGTATGATTCGTCCGGCGCGCCGGTCCTCGTTTCCGATGAACGGCCGATCGCGCCGCCCGCCGCTCGACGCCGTCAACTCCCTTTTGTCCTTCACCTACGCCCTGTCGCGCAGCGACTGCATTGCGGGCCTGACGGCCGCGGGTCTCGATCCTGACGTGGGGTTCCTGCATGCCGACCGGCCGGGGCGGCCCAGCCTCGCCCTCGACCTCATGGAAGAGTTTCGGACGCTGGTTGCCGACCGCCTGGTCCTTACCCTGATCAATCGGCAGCAGCTCACTCCCAAAGATTTCGTGACCCGCGATGGCGGGGCTGTCGAGCTCACCGCCAACGGCCGCAAGACCCTCGTGCAAGCGTACGTGGCCCGCAAGCGCGACGAAGTGACACACCCGATGACCGCCTCGACCGCAAGGATCGGCCAGCTTCCGTTTCTCCAGGCCAAGCTGCTCGCGCGGTGCCTGCGCGGCGATACTCCGATCTACTTCCCCTGCATCCTCCGGTGACCGGCTGGTGACCATCACTGCATTCAGTTCCGTCTATGTCGGCGTCTCGCAGCCTTCCCGGCATCCTCCGGTAACCGGCTCGTGACCACCTGCCGCTCGCCCCGCCCGGAGCGCCCATGCTGATGCTGATCACGTATGACGTGGCGACGACGACTCCGGAAGGGCGCCGCCGTCTCCGAAAGATGGCACAGGCTTGCAAGAACTACGGCCAAAGGGTCCAGAAATCCGTCTTCGAGTGTCTGGTCGAGCCCGAACAATGGGTGGTGTTTCGGAACGATCTTCTCGAGATCGTCAACCCCGACGAAGACAGCCTCCGTTTCTATCCTCTCGATGAGAACGTCCGGCGCCGTATCGAGCATATCGGCATCAACGAGCCGGTTGACTTCGAGGGCCCACTGATTTATTGATCGTTCAGCGCGGGTGGCGCCTTTGGTACGCCAGAGATGGTACTATGCCAGTGCGACGCTTGAGCCGACAATTCACAACGCAGCGACTTCGGTTTTCACGTGACCAATGTCATCACGATCCATCGACCTGCGTCGTTGTCAACTGACGCGAACCTGTTGCTCCGGCGAAAGGCCGGGGGTTTCGCGATTCTTCAAGGAGGTTACCCCATCACCACTTACAGCGAGTCTTGTCCGACCTTCGTCGTCTCAGATCAGCCTGCGACCTGCGGTTCGCGGGATTCGGGCGCAAGTTGTTTGGCGACATGTGGTTGGGGCAAGGCGGCTTTCTCCTGGCCACTGCGCCGGGAGCGGATTGAAACAGCGCTCGACCAGCACGTCGGCTCGCTCCTGGCCACTGCGCCGGGAGCGGATTGAAACGCTCGCTACGACGTCCGCGGCCTTTCTCCTGGCCACTGCGCCGGGAGCGGATTGAAACCGCCGACTCGACGCCAAGTCTCCGCGGATCCGAGCTTTCTCCTGGCCACTGCGCCGGGAGCGGATTGAAACGGATCACGCACCGGGCGCCCGCGCCGCCGCTTTCTCCTGGCCACTGCGCCGGGAGCGGATTGAAACCACACCAGCGTTGCCCGCCGGCTCGGCCGCGGAGCTTTCTCCTGGCCACTGCGCCGGGAGCGGATTGAAACCGGACCATCCTCGCCACCGACTCAGCCGCACGAGCTTTCTCCTGGCCACTGCGCCGGGAGCGGATTGAAACGCCGCGCGATCCGGGACGCCAGCCCGACGGCGACCGCTTTCTCCTGGCCACTGCGCCGGGAGCGGATTGAAACCCGCTGATCCGCCAGAGACCGTCGGCCGTCGCGCTTTCTCCTGGCCACTGCGCCGGGAGCGGATTGAAACTGATCGACCGCGCATCGTCCACGTCGCCGGCCAGGCTTTCTCCTGGCCACTGCGCCGGGAGCGGATTGAAACACTCGCAGACATCGCATCGCATGCTCGACGGCCAGGACGCTTTCTCCTGGCCACTGCGCCGGGAGCGGATTGAAACCCTGGCGGTATGCCGGGCCAGCCACTCGATCGCGCGCTTTCTCCTGGCCACTGCGCCGGGAGCGGATTGAAACCGCACGTGCGATGCTGGCGCGTCGCCGACACCTGCTTTCTCCTGGCCACTGCGCCGGGAGCGGATTGAAACCGGCGGTGCCGGGATCAGGATCACGCCTTTCTCCTGGCCACTGCGCCGGGAGCGGATTGAAACAGCGTTCGATGGCCGGCAGTCCACTGACTTTCTCCTGGCCACTGCGCCGGGAGCGGATTGAAACATCCCCGGAGATACGCGAGCGTCCTACGCCGCGGGCTTTCTCCTGGCCACTGCGCCGGGAGCGGATTGAAACCTGTCCGGACTGGGCAAGCTCCGCGACATCGTGGCTTTCTCCTGGCCACTGCGCCGGGAGCGGATTGAAACCCGAAGCGCGTCGCGAGCCCGACCGAATTCACGCGCTTTCTCCTGGCCACTGCGCCGGGAGCGGATTGAAACCGACCGGCGAGTCGAGCTATTGCTCGAACCTGCTGGCTTTCTCCTGGCCACTGCGCCGGGAGCGGATTGAAACAGGATCGTCATCATCGTCTCGTCTCCGTTGAGGTGCTTTCTCCTGGCCACTGCGCCGGGAGCGGATTGAAACAGCTCCAACGTCCTGACCGTCGCGACGCTCGGAAGCTTTCTCCTGGCCACTGCGCCGGGAGCGGATTGAAACGTCTCGATCGGCGGGGCAGCGATTGACGGGGGTGCTTTCTCCTGGCCACTGCGCCGGGAGCGGATTGAAACTTAGCGCGTAGGGGCGGTTCGTACAAGGAAAGGAGCTTTCTCCTGGCCACTGCGCCGGGAGCGGATTGAAACAGGGCCGCCGCCTGGGGTGCCGCCAGGGCCGCCGCTTTCTCCTGGCCACTGCGCCGGGAGCGGATTGAAACCGGATATCCTCTGGCGTCTTCACATCTGGTCCCGGGCTTTCTCCTGGCCACTGCGCCGGGAGCGGATTGAAACCTCGTCGGCGCGAGGAGCTCAGCGATCCGGACCCAGGCTTTCTCCTGGCCACTGCGCCGGGAGCGGATTGAAACATGCCCAGCATACGTGAGAAGCTCCACGAGAAAAAGGCTTTCTCCTGGCCACTGCGCCGGGAGCGGATTGAAACAGTGGCGATTCCGGCGGCGGGCCGCCCGCGCGTTGCTTTCTCCTGGCCACTGCGCCGGGAGCGGATTGAAACACTTGTCGCATTGTACACGTCGAAAATTTTCGTGGCTTTCTCCTGGCCACTGCGCCGGGAGCGGATTGAAACAAGGGGTGCTGGCCGCGGGTCGTCGTGTTCGGCGAGCTTTCTCCTGGCCACTGCGCCGGGAGCGGATTGAAACAGGTCAACATGCGCACCCAGACGAACCTCCAGCGGCTTTCTCCTGGCCACTGCGCCGGGAGCGGATTGAAACGGCGGCTCGGATGCAATATTTGATGGACGATAACCTCGCTTTCTCCTGGCCACTGCGCCGGGAGCGGATTGAAACATCAGTGCCGCCGCCTGGGCCGCCGCCTGGGCCGGCTTTCTCCTGGCCACTGCGCCGGGAGCGGATTGAAACTCGCATGGCTAGGCGATCGCTTCCCACGCCCGCGCTTTCTCCTGGCCACTGCGCCGGGAGCGGATTGAAACGAGCGCGCTCAACTCAAAGGAAACGAAGTATCAGGAGCTTTCTCCTGGCCACTGCGCCGGGAGCGGATTGAAACCTTGCGCCAATCCGGCTGCTCCTCATCCGGACCGGCTTTCTCCTGGCCACTGCGCCGGGAGCGGATTGAAACAGGCCGGGTTCCCTGCATCTCGATCAACCATGTGCTTTCTCCTGGCCACTGCGCCGGGAGCGGATTGAAACCAGTGCGGTCTAGCCCGCAGATGCGGGCGTGGGGCTTTCTCCTGGCCACTGCGCCGGGAGCGGATTGAAACAGCCATGTCGTTTTCGGTACCGAACGCTTCGGCGAGCTTTCTCCTGGCCACTGCGCCGGGAGCGGATTGAAACAGGATACTTGGTCGCCGCCTTGTGGAGCTTCCATGCTTTCTCCTGGCCACTGCGCCGGGAGCGGATTGAAACAGCGACAGTCCAAGCTCCGTCGCTGAAATACTCGGGGGCTTTCTCCTGGCCACTGCGCCGGGAGCGGATTGAAACAGTGGCGTTGGGCGTTGACGGCGATCCCCTCGAAAACGCTTTCTCCTGGCCACTGCGCCGGGAGCGGATTGAAACGGAAACAGATGTGGCGTTGTCGTGGACCGGTGGGGGGCTTTCTCCTGGCCACTGCGCCGGGAGCGGATTGAAACGCTTCGATCTTGAAGTACCGAGCCACGATGTCAGGCTTTCTCCTGGCCACTGCGCCGGGAGCGGATTGAAACCACGCCAGTCCCTCACGTTGCTTGAGCGTTAAAGAGCTTTCTCCTGGCCACTGCGCCGGGAGCGGATTGAAACGGGTGGCAGTCCCCGGCGGGGTGGGTTCATCGTCCATGCTTTCTCCTGGCCACTGCGCCGGGAGCGGATTGAAACGAGAGCGATGGCAACTCGGGTGGGGCAAGACCAAAGGCTTTCTCCTGGCCACTGCGCCGGGAGCGGATTGAAACCCCGCCGGCCCGGACAGAGCTGGCCCGGATCGGGGGCTTTCTCCTGGCCACTGCGCCGGGAGCGGATTGAAACCACACCGTACCAGCCGTTGGTCGTGCCCACGATGGCTTTCTCCTGGCCACTGCGCCGGGAGCGGATTGAAACACTCGATGATGCTCACGCAGCCGCTGGCTGCTAGGTGCTTTCTCCTGGCCACTGCGCCGGGAGCGGATTGAAACATGCTTCAACGGCAAGATCGGCGCATCGAGTTTACCGGGCTTTCTCCTGGCCACTGCGCCGGGAGCGGATTGAAACATACCACGATGGGTGATAATCGCTGACGACCATGCGCTTTCTCCTGGCCACTGCGCCGGGAGCGGATTGAAACATGCAGGGCCGCGGGTCCGGGATGTCGGCCAGATAGGCTTTCTCCTGGCCACTGCGCCGGGAGCGGATTGAAACGTGCGCTGGTGATGGCCAAGCCGCATTCTGCCGCGTGCTTTCTCCTGGCCACTGCGCCGGGAGCGGATTGAAACACTTCCCCGCGCCCATCGGGTTGCAGGTCGCGACCGCTTTCTCCTGGCCACTGCGCCGGGAGCGGATTGAAACGCGGTATCTCCAAGATTCGCGCGTCAACGCTGAGCTTTCTCCTGGCCACTGCGCCGGGAGCGGATTGAAACACCCCCTTGCCGTAGCCTGCACCGCAAGCAACAGGGCTTTCTCCTGGCCACTGCGCCGGGAGCGGATTGAAACACGTTCTTCATCCTCGCTTCCCTTGCAGACCGGGCACGCTTTCTCCTGGCCACTGCGCCGGGAGCGGATTGAAACTCTCCATATAAGCTTCAGCTCGCGCTCGCATTCCGCTTTCTCCTGGCCACTGCGCCGGGAGCGGATTGAAACAGGAATGGCGATCATTTCAACGACGATGGGCGAGGCTTTCTCCTGGCCACTGCGCCGGGAGCGGATTGAAACCCCGGCCGCCTCTCGATCGACCTGGCGTAGCACGTGCTTTCTCCTGGCCACTGCGCCGGGAGCGGATTGAAACTGGCGCACTGCCGAGGGTTGGCATCTTTCGATGGTGGCTTTCTCCTGGCCACTGCGCCGGGAGCGGATTGAAACCTCGAAAAGATCTTCCGAATCCGCGCGCACGCGGGCTTTCTCCTGGCCACTGCGCCGGGAGCGGATTGAAACGACGAGCTGATGGGGGGGATCTGTGATCGCGGATCGCTTTCTCCTGGCCACTGCGCCGGGAGCGGATTGAAACGCGTCCCAATGCACTGATCAAGTTCTTGGTCGCGGAGCTTTCTCCTGGCCACTGCGCCGGGAGCGGATTGAAACGGTACCCGGGCGTGCTGGTCGCGGCGTTGGTGTGGCTTTCTCCTGGCCACTGCGCCGGGAGCGGATTGAAACTTGACCAGATCGAGCTGATGCTCGGTGGCCGCGACGCTTTCTCCTGGCCACTGCGCCGGGAGCGGATTGAAACCCCACAAACCGGCCACGCGCCCCCAGAGCTGCCCGCTTTCTCCTGGCCACTGCGCCGGGAGCGGATTGAAACCCCGCAACGATCAGCCCCTACTGACCGGCCTGACGCTTTCTCCTGGCCACTGCGCCGGGAGCGGATTGAAACTCGACGCTCCCCGGCCACGATGGCCGGGAACCCGCGCTTTCTCCTGGCCACTGCGCCGGGAGCGGATTGAAACCTCGATGTCGTCTCTGCCGAGAATGCCCACGCGAGCTTTCTCCTGGCCACTGCGCCGGGAGCGGATTGAAACACACACCGAGACCGCCCCTGATTTCATCGAGACGACGATTTCTCCTGGCCACAGCGCCGGGAGCGGATTGAAACACCCCGCGCGGGCGAGCCGGGCGACGTGCGCGTACGGTTTCTCCTGGCCACAGCGCCGGGAGCGGATTGAAACACGGCGCTGATCAAGGCAATCGACGCCGAGCTCGGTTTCTCCTGGCCACAGCGCCGGGAGCGGATTGAAACTCGTGTCAATCCCTCGCAAGACAGGGACGGCGACTTTCTCCTGGCCACAGCGCCGGGAGCGGATTGAAACAGATCGCCGAGCTGGCGCGGCGCTGGGGACCCGCCTTTCTCCTGGCCACAGCGCCGGGAGCGGATTGAAACCGATTCTCTGCCTAACCCGCGGTTCGCATGGATCTTTCTCCTGGCCACAGCGCCGGGAGCGGATTGAAACCTCGACGACGAGCGCGACGAGAATCCTGGCCGCGCTCTTTCTCCTGGCCACAGCGCCGGGAGCGGATTGAAACGGCACCAGCGGAGCCGACACGGCCCAAGGGACGGCCTTTCTCCTGGCCACAGCGCCGGGAGCGGATTGAAACATGCACGTAGGTGCGAGCCAGAATAATCGTCATCCCTTTCTCCTGGCCACAGCGCCGGGAGCGGATTGAAACAGCCCGACGACGACCTCGCCGACCTGGCCGACTGCCTTTCTCCTGGCCACAGCGCCGGGAGCGGATTGAAACTCTCCTGACGTTGCCGGTCGTCCAGCAGGTCCGGCCTTTCTCCTGGCCACAGCGCCGGGAGCGGATTGAAACAATGGATAACGAGCATCTGTCCCCATACGAGCGCCCTTTCTCCTGGCCACAGCGCCGGGAGCGGATTGAAACAATGGTACGTCGTCGACCCGCACGGGCAGATCGACCTTTCTCCTGGCCACAGCGCCGGGAGCGGATTGAAACGATTCCAGGAGCACGGCCGTTGCGTAATCCGTCAACCTTTCTCCTGGCCACAGCGCCGGGAGCGGATTGAAACAGCATGAGCGCCGTCATATCAGAACCGCGCTCGAACCTTTCTCCTGGCCACAGCGCCGGGAGCGGATTGAAACAGTAAAAGATCACGCCGTCAGCCCGGACAGCAAAGCCCTTTCTCCTGGCCACAGCGCCGGGAGCGGATTGAAACATGAGGACTCGACCGGGTTGCGTCACGAGGCACCCCTTTCTCCTGGCCACAGCGCCGGGAGCGGATTGAAACAGCCAGCCGGATAACGTTCGGCCCGGAGCTTGAGCCCTTTCTCCTGGCCACAGCGCCGGGAGCGGATTGAAACAGGAACCCCGATCACACTCTCCGCCCACAGTAGGGCCTTTCTCCTGGCCACAGCGCCGGGAGCGGATTGAAACGTCTTCTGTGCGGTACGTGCTCATGGCATCTCTCCCTTTCTCCTGGCCACAGCGCCGGGAGCGGATTGAAACCACCGGAAGAATCGCTTGATGCGAATGATCCGCGCCCTTTCTCCTGGCCACAGCGCCGGGAGCGGATTGAAACGCCGATATGCAGCGGTACCGCGGATCCGAGGAGGCCTTTCTCCTGGCCACAGCGCCGGGAGCGGATTGAAACTGGTGGTGCTCACGGCGGATCCATTCGGCAATCCCCTTTCTCCTGGCCACAGCGCCGGGAGCGGATTGAAACGACGAGTGCGGTGACGGACACTGGAATCTTCTCGATCCTTTCTCCTGGCCACAGCGCCGGGAGCGGATTGAAACCCGCATCAGATCGGTATTTAAGACGAGTTCGGTCGCTTTCTCCTGGCCACTGCGCCGGGAGCGGATTGAAACGTCCGGGAACTCGATTTCGGCGCGGATATTCACGCTTTCTCCTGGCCACTGCGCCGGGAGCGGATTGAAACCGATACGCCGAGGCGCTGGCCGCCGCTCGAGCCGGCTTTCTCCTGGCCACTGCGCCGGGAGCGGATTGAAACTGGACCTCGAGCGGGCCGAGTCCCCAGGATTTCGCGCTTTCTCCTGGCCACTGCGCCGGGAGCGGATTGAAACCGATCCGAGGGGTCGGGCGCCCGCGGCGACCCCGCTTTCTCCTGGCCACTGCGCCGGGAGCGGATTGAAACATCGCCAGGTGAGCGAGGGCGCGCGTATCCTGGCAGCTTTCTCCTGGCCACTGCGCCGGGAGCGGATTGAAACCTCGCGCTTCGCTTGGTCGAGCGCGGCGAGACAGTGGCTTTCTCCTGGCCACTGCGCCGGGAGCGGATTGAAACTGGCCGACGCAACGAGGATGTCCACGAGATCCGGCTTTCTCCTGGCCACTGCGCCGGGAGCGGATTGAAACCAGAGCTCGCCGGGGACGTCGACCTCGATCTCACAAGCTTTCTCCTGGCCACTGCGCCGGGAGCGGATTGAAACTGGACGTCGCTTACGTGGGCGGCTCCAAACCGCGGCTTTCTCCTGGCCACTGCGCCGGGAGCGGATTGAAACAATAGGGCGCCGAAATCGTCGACGTCGGGCGTCGCGCTTTCTCCTGGCCACTGCGCCGGGAGCGGATTGAAACAGGCACACCTTGGCGTCGGCCGCGAATACTTCGGCTTGCTTTCTCCTGGCCACTGCGCCGGGAGCGGATTGAAACAGGTCGGCGATCTGGCGCTCGAGCGCGGGGGAGAGCTTTCTCCTGGCCACTGCGCCGGGAGCGGATTGAAACAAGCCGCACTGTCAGCCGACGCCAGCAAAGGTCCGAGCTTTCTCCTGGCCACTGCGCCGGGAGCGGATTGAAACTTGAGCAGGCGGGCCTGCTCGGGGTCCGTGGTGCGCAGCTTTCTCCTGGCCACTGCGCCGGGAGCGGATTGAAACTCGTGTTCCGCAGCGAGCTCGGAGGAGCGCTCAGGCTTTCTCCTGGCCACTGCGCCGGGAGCGGAATGAAACGACGCCGAACTGCATCGCGCACCGACGCTGCACGTGCTTTCTCCTGGCCACTGCGCCGGGAGCGGATTGAAACCCTCCTTGGGCCTCTTGGTCTTTTTCCGGAGGTAGCTTTCTCCTGGCCACTGCGCCGGGAGCGGATTGAAACTTGGCGTCGGAGCCGAGCTCGCGCTTGGATCGCCCGCTTTCTCCTGGCCACTGCGCCGGGAGCGGATTGAAACATCAGATCGCTCCACATCAGGCAGATGATCCACGTGCTTTCTCCTGGCCACTGCGCCGGGAGCGGATTGAAACCTCGGTCAGCGGTGGCCGCCCCCGGCGAGGCGGTGCTTTCTCCTGGCCACTGCGCCGGGAGCGGATTGAAACGGTCCCGGATACCTTTCGGGTCCCGGCGCTTGCTGGCTTTCTCCTGGCCACAGCGCCGGGAGCGGATTGAAACGCCCTCGTTCGCGGCGGCCGCCCAGACCCGCGAGCCTTTCTCCTGGCCACAGCGCCGGGAGCGGATTGAAACGCTACATGCGCCACACCTACCGCGGTCGTCGCGAGCCTTTCTCCTGGCCACAGCGCCGGGAGCGGATTGAAACCCTACAATCGATTCCTTAGCGGCGCACGGCATGCCTTTCTCCTGGCCACAGCGCCGGGAGCGGATTGAAACATGTCTGCGCAAGGGCGCCCGACGGCCCCGGTGAGGCCTTTCTCCTGGCCACAGCGCCGGGAGCGGATTGAAACGCGCTCGTTCGTCGTCGGAGACGCGCACGGTCTCGCCTTTCTCCTGGCCACAGCGCCGGGAGCGGATTGAAACCCGAAGCGCGTCGCGAGCCCGACCGAATTCACGCCTTTCTCCTGGCCACAGCGCCGGGAGCGGATTGAAACTCTCCGGCCGCTCCGTGGCGCACATCGTCGCGCGCCCTTTCTCCTGGCCACAGCGCCGGGAGCGGATTGAAACCGACTGCCCCGGTTTCCACCGCGTGTTTTCAGGGCTTTCTCCTGGCCACAGCGCCGGGAGCGGATTGAAACGCCTCCCCAGGACCTCGGGACGGTCGACCCCGTCGCGCCTTTCTCCTGGCCACAGCGCCGGGAGCGGATTGAAACGCTTCATCCCCATTGCCGCTGTTCGATCACCTATGTCCTGACGGAGGAATACGAGAAGCTGCTGGATGAGTACGGGCCCCAGGAGCCCGAACTTTTCGCGCCTGGTAGTCTGGGCCCGGAGCCGAAGCCCCGGATCGTGAAGGCGGCCATGAGCAAGGCCGGTCCCCACGACGATCTGCCGCAATATGGTCCCAGCAAGGCATCGATCGGTGGGCCCATAACCCGCGAGGAACGCCGGCATGTCGCCGGGGCAGCCAGAGAGATCTTCGGCAAGCGGCGGTCCCTCAAGCAGCTCGCCTCGATCGTGGGGGCCCCGGATGATGCCCGGGTATTCTTCGGTGCGGCGAAGGGTGGCAGCATCATCAGTTATCGCGTCGAGCACCCCAGCCTCGAAAGAGCATGGGGGACGCTTCAGCGCATCGACGGCAAGGTCATCCATGAAATCGGACGATTTGATGTCGCCGAGGAACAACAGAGAAAAGGCATGGCGATCAGGGCTCAAGGCCGGATGGTCGAACAGGGAGCAAGGCTCGGAGTGCGCCGGCTCGATTTGCAAGGTTCTCGAACCGACAAAGAAGTAGGGTACATCGTCTGGCCGATAATGGGATACGACGGGCCGCTGCCGGCCCCCATCACCCAGAGATTACCGTCTCGGCTTAAGTCGGCGGAGACCTTGCAGAAGCTGCTTAAATCGGATGAGGGCATGGACTGGTGGCATGCGAAAGGGGAGACCATTGCCCTTTCTTTCGATCTCGCACCGGGAAGTCCTCAGAGACGTTTCTGGATCGATTACTGGCGAACCGTACCTGACTGGAAGAAACGTGCCATGGAAGAGCAGATGCCACGGAAACAAGATCGTCTGGATTTCCCTTACCCCAACAACCTGGGATGGACGCCAGAGGAAATCGCCGACGGGCTCGATTGGCTTGTTGCGTATAACAAGGCGAAAGGAGCACGGGAATCCGAAACACAGTCAGGCAGCCAGTCCCATGTCCCGCCGCCTCGCCAAACTCCGAATCGCCAATGATCTCCTGCTCAATTGGCTGCGATTCGGCACGCCCCCATCGATCGTTACGGATCGCCAGCTTCCCCCCGACGCTGAAATCGTCGAGGCTCGTGTCACGGGCCAGGAGCTCCTTGAGCTGACCATCCGCTCCGAATCTTACCCCGCCCTCGAACCTCTCCAGGAAGTCCCCTGGATGGACGCTCCGGTCTACCATGCCCACATCGTGGATCTAGACCGGCTTGCCCAGCCCAGCGCCAACTGAGCATCATGTCCAAACACAACGCGCCTCCGATCACCGAGCACGGCATCGTCAAGGAGTTCTACGGGCGGGAGAGCGACGCCGACAGCGCCAAGCATGAAGCCGCCGAGCTCCGTCAGCAGCTCCAATCCAAGCAGATCACCGTCAAGGTCGAGTTCAAGCCGCAAGATTTCGGCCTAGGCTCACTGCCGGAAGCGGTGCTCCTGGTCGGGGGCCCGTTCGACGCTCTCCAGCTCGCTCTTGCCCGCGGCACGCCGGAATACACGCGGCCGGCGGCCAACGCTGATGCCGGCAATCACTATGTCCCGGCCGTATACCGTCGCACCAAAGAGCGCACCAGTGACGGGCTGACTATCTTCCGTTACTTGCTTCCCGCCGGCTGATCCACCTCGATCCTCCCCAGCTCGCCGGGAGCCACGCCTTCCCCAGGCTGGTTCCCGGTCCCGCCCCGAGACACTTCTGATGCCCCAATCCATCGTCAGGGCTTACCTCGCGCACGTCGAGGACGTGAACCATCGCGAGCGTTCCGTCGTCGCGAAAATCAACACCTCCTCGGTCGATCGTTACCGCACCGTCATTGACCCGCGGGGCATTGCGCTCAGCAATTATCGAGCGAACCCGGTGGTGCTCTGGGAGCACGGCCACGACGCCGCAAGAGGGGCCATGCCCGTCGGCCGCAATGAGTGGATCCGGCCGGCGATCGGGCCGGACGGACCCGAGCTGATCGCTAAGACCCTGATCCACGCCAAGGGGGCCAAGGGCGACGAATTCACCGACCGGCTTTCTCCTGGCCACAGCGCCGGGAGCGGATTGAAACCCGGCCCCCATCGAATAAGCCAGCCGCGTTGACGGCTTTCTCCTGGCCACAGCGCCGGGAGCGGATTGAAACGCCCTCGGCGACGGCGCCGGTCACCTGCACCGGATGCTTTTTCCTGGCCACAGCGCCGGGAGCGGATTGAAACGCATCATCGAGGAAATCGAGGAGCGGCTCAGGGCACTTTCTCCTGGCCACTGCGCCGGGAGCGGATTGAAACACGCCGTACCGCTCTGGTGGAGGACACGGGAAGCATCCTTTCTCCTGGCCACTGCGCCGGGTGTCAGGCGACACTTATTTCCGCCCAGCGTCTACGCGGGGGCGAAGAATTCTGTATGGTGCAGGTCACGCTTTCCAGCCTGACAACCCGAAGAGTCAGGCTGGAAAGCCTGACCTACAGTTGCGCAATCCAATGGGCGGTTGCACTTAGCTGGCCGTGTCATCCTCGTGGGTCGGCACAACCCACAGCTTGACTTCGCCTTCGATGTCATGCGCTAGGTGGACCCGGATCGCGTACAGCCCAAGCTCCTTGAGAGGACGTTCGATGCGGATATTTTCGGACTGAATGGGGAATCCCTCGGTTTTCAGGGCATCGGCGATCTGGTCGGCGTTGACCGAGCCATAGAGCTGCCCATCGGCATTGGATTTCGCTTCGATCGTGAGCGAGCACTGCGCGATCTGAGCGGCCAGGTTCTGGAGGTCGGCCCGCCTTGCTTCTTCAAGCGCCTTGATGCGTTGCTGATGTTTTTCCTTGAGGTGGGCCAGCCCTGCGTTCGTCACGGCTGTACCCCAGAGCTTGAGTTCTCGCAGGGAGGTGAGGTCCTTGAGGTGGGCCAAGCCCACGTCCGTCACCCCCGTCTGACTCAGGTGGAGTGATCGCAAAGTGGTGAGGTCCTTGAGGTGGGCCAGCCCAGCATCCGTCACCGGCGTCGAACCCAAGTCGAGTTCTTGCAGGGAGGTGAGGCCGGTGAGGTGGGCCAGCCCAGCGCCCGTTACTAGCTCGCAACTCCTCAAGTCAAGACGGTGCAGAGAGGTGAGGCCCTTCAGGTGCGCCACACCCACATCCGTCACTGCTGTATGAGACAGCATGAGATTCTGCAGGGAGGCAAGCCCTGTGATGTGGGCCAGGCCCGCGTCCGTTGCCAGCTCACAATGTTTCAAGTCAAGACGATGCAAGGAGGTGAGGCCCTTGAGGTAGGCCAGCCCAGCGTCCGTCACCGCGGTACCCCCCAGCGAGAGGTCTTGCAGCGACGTGAGGCCCTCGAGGTGGGGCAGCCCAGCGTCCGCTACTCGCTCGCACCAGCTCAAGTCAAGACGGTGCAGAGAGGTGAGGCCCTTGAGGTGGGCCAGCCCAGCGTCCGTCACTAGCTCGCAACAGCTCAAGTCAAGACGGTGCAAGGAGGTGAGGCCCATGAGATAGGCCAGCCCAGCGTCCGTCACCGCGGTACCCCCCAGCGAGAGGTCTTGCAGCGACGTGAGGCCCTTGAGGTGGGCCAGCCCAGCGTCCGTTACTAGCTCGCACCAGCTCAAGTCAAGACGGTGCAGAGAGGTGAGGCCCTTGAGGTGGGCCAACCCCGCGTCCGTCACCGCTGTACTCCACAGATCGAGATCTTGCAGGGAAGTGAGGCCCGTGAGGTGAACCAGACCTGCGTCCGTCACGGCGGTACACGATAAGTCGAGATCTTGCAGGGAAGTGAGGCCCTTGAGGTGGGCCAACCCCGCGTCCGTTACCAGTTCGCAAACCCTCAACTCAAGACGGTGCAGGGAGGTGAGGCTCGCGAGGTAGGCCAGGCCACCAAGTTGCTCGTCGGATATCCCTGGAATCAATTGGAGCCGATATTCCTCTTCTGGCACCACAGTTACCCGAGCAGGCGTATCGGTCACTTTCCGCCATTCCACCGACGAATCGCCGGCCGTGCGAGCGTACCACCAGCCGGGAACCGCGACCTCCCATACCGTTGGCTGCTTCGGCTCCATTGCCTGAGAGGCTGTCTCATGTTTTGCTAAATGCTCTATCCCTCGCACCAGTCGATCCACGTGGACATGAAAGTCACGGCCTGACCGAACCTCAGTGGCATTCCGATAGGCAAGGCTCAGCAACTGCTGTGGCAGCATTGCTTCGCCTGGCATCGTTGCCTTACCGACCAACACGGGAATCACGGGTATGCCCCGGTCCAAGGCCGCTTGAACCTCGATCCGGACAAAGTCGCCGTGGTCGTCCAGCCGACGTTGCCCCGCTTTCGGCCCCTCCTGGTGACGGATATCCAGCCAGCGATCGCCGATCACAGCCAGCAGAATGTCGCACTGGCCGACCGCCTTTTGTAGGTGCTGCCGAAAATCGACCCCGAAGGGGATGGTGTCGATGTCGATGAAGACTTCCTCGTGGCCGAAATGCGCCTTCAAGCGATCGTGGATCCGACCGGTGACGTCCTCGCTGTCGTCCCGCCGATAGGAAATGAAAATCTTGGGCATGGGGCTTCACCGGATCGTGAGCAAACCACGGGCACGGCGACATTGTACCTGCCTCCAGCGGGCTTTCCCAGAAGTGGCTATCCCGTCGGAGTGGCTTGCGTTTTCTGCTGTCGGTGACGTTGCATGCGATGAGAATCTTGTTGTCAACAAGTAGGATTGATATGCTCGAATTACTGAAGGCATTGCGGGAGATCACAGCTTCACCGACACGGGCACAGCTCGATGCCGAGGATCTGTCCTTTCTTTTCCATGGGTTGTGTTGTGTCCCAGTCGAGGCCACTGGCGCTGTACGACGAATCGGGCTAGCTCACTACCGGTCGCGCGGCACGAGTGCCTCCCACAGGCTGCCCAGGGGGCAGTCGCGATGGAGCGGTTCGTGCCGGTACCGCGTGCGTTGGTCGTCGGACCTAGGCACGAATAGAGACAGCCCGCAGACGCTCTGATACCGCTCGGCAGAGCGGGGCTCGGTGACGGCCTTGATGATCAGCTCTCTGCGTACCCACCGGTCGAATTCGTCGAGTGCCGTAGCCGAGCGCCGTTCTCCCGGAACGCGGCTCCGAACCACGCGATCAGGTCGAAGTTCGCCTCTCCTTCGGTGGCGTAACACGGGGGCGGGCCGGACGGAAGGGCGGGTGGCGTCTCGTTGCCGAGGAGGGCCCGCACCACCGGTTCCAGGCGGCGAGGTAGCTCTCCGATCGCCTTGCCGTCGGCACAGGCATACGTCGTGAAGTCACGGTCGTCTTCCATGATCCGGCAGGCAAGCTTCGCCCCCGTAGTGTCTGGGTGGGCGTCGAGCCAATGCAGCGTGGGCTCGTAATAGGTGTTCGGGGCACCGACGTTGTGCTGCGACGCCAAGACAGCCGCAGCGGTGTTACGAAAATTGTACAAATTCTGAACCGACGCGCGGCCACACTGTTGGAGAAACACCAGCTCCAGACTCCCGGTCACCTGCGCTCGGAACGCCCGCAGGCGTTCGCCGACGAGGCGGGCGTTCAGCCAGTGTTTGGTCCCGCCGCCTGGCCGCTCGTCGAAACACATCTCGTCGAGACGTCCCCCGTGATCGAGGAAGACAACCGCATAGTGCTTTGCCGGATGCGTCTTCGCCACCCAGGAGAGGTAATCACCGAAGACCGCTTCCGACGCACTGTCGTCCGTGGCCAGACGCTGCCAGGACCGCCCATCCGAGCTAATCACGTGGCGCGTCAACCCGCCTGGGTCCGGGTCGTCGGCCAGCACGGTGACTAGTCCCAAAACAAGCGTGATATATTAACCGAGCACACCTACAATCCATGCATGTGGATGCGTGGGTAACAGGCGCAGCTTCCACATGCCGGGGGGGCGCGGCCCCCGTTCGTCATCCTCAACCTGCCTTTTCATGCACATCTCTCCTCTCTTCTCTTGGCGGCCCAGGTGCATCGGAGCATCCAGACTCCGACTTCAAGGTTGTGTTCGCTCAACACAACAGGGAGCCGTGCAGCCGGTCCACCAACCGTAGGAATACAGATTGCCAGGGGTTCCAGGATAGAAAGCGATAGATCAATCGGCGTCCGCTCCGCACAATCTGGCATGGCATCTGAATAAAAGCCGCGCAGTACGTCGCGAACTCCATTCGCAGCAAGGTCCGTTTCTCGGTGTTATGCTTATCCGCGTGCCGAGGCGTTACCGGCACCAGCAGGGCGTCCAGGCCTTAAGGCTCCAAGCCAACGATGCCATCACCATGTAGGCCCAATTGCTGACCAGGTTATCCACTGGAGTCGTCAGTGCCTTGACCCCTCCCTTGAGCTGCGCGATCAAGTTCTCCTGATTGCAGCGGCCGTTGGCCAAGAACACGATCTCGTCGGCCGGAGTGGTGCGGTCGTTGGTGATGTAAAAGAAATAGCGATACCGTTCCCACAACACCAACTGCCCTTTCTCAACCTCGAGCCGCTTGCGGACCACGATGAGCCGATAGCCCTTTTTGCAGACCACCGGTCGATAATCGAACTCGGCCACCCATTCTTCCATCGTGTGGACCGTCTCATACCCGCGAGCTTGGACGATCCCGGCCTTGACCCGCTCGGGCGTTTGGCGGGGAACCGTCTTGATTTGATACTTCGGTCGACGTTCCAGGTAGGAATAGGCATCCTCCGGGAGGTCTTCAGCCAAGGCCACCAGTTTGGGATGCGCGCCGAAGCCGAAAATAAAGCGGATGTCCTTCATGTCGTCCCAGCGGTCCAGGTGCTTGGTCTGTGTGAAGTCGGTGTCGCCCCGCATGGTGATCTTGCGAAACCCGGCTTGACGGCAGAGGTCGGCCGCTTTGTCGAGATAGACGTCGGCCTGCTCGTGTGAGGGACGGTTACCGCTACGATTGACCAGATAGAGCGGCTCGGCGGTGTTGGCCAGCGAGATCACCAGGGGCTGATAACCCCAGTCGCCGTTGTGGTCGATGTCGACGCCTTGCTTGCACTCGGCATCGGTTGGGACCATGGTGCCGTCCGCATCGACGAAAGCTTCCTCGAAAAACTCGGCGGATTGCTGTGCCCAGGCGCGAAGGCGGGCGTCATTGATGATGTCGATCAAGGTCAGGACGTCGGCAGGTGTAAATCGCCGGCAGAAATCACCCGCGGTGGTGGGGTCGGGAATCCGCTTGGCGCCCAGGGCATCGAGATAGACCTCGTCGTTGCGCCGAAGTTCAAGGTGCTCCATCCGCTGGCCGCCGGCAACGGTGTTGAAGGCGATGTTCAGGACATGGTCGGATTCGTGATAGGGCAAATGTCGCTTGAGAAGATGGAGGTCCCGATTGATACCGTCGACTAAGCCGATCGCTCGAGCCATCATGAAAATGGCGCCGATACCACCGGCACAGAGCCCTTTGACGCGATGAGCGTGTTCGTAGTGGATATTGGTGGCGGTCATCATGGGTTCGGGCCGCTCGGCCTCGCACACATTCTCGAGGCGGAGACGAATTCGCCGCCGTCCTTCCTGAAACATTCTCTTCTTGCGAGCCAGACGTTTTTTTCGGAGAGTAGCAGTCACTCGAAAGCCTCTTTGGTCTTGGAACAGTGAGGATGTGATTGAACCTACATTATTCCATAAACCCCGGAGGTTTTCGAGCTTTTTCTTAAAATTTAACGTCGGCGAAGTATATATCACGCTTGGTTGAGGGCTAGTTCATCGCTGACTGCTCGCACCTGGCGTCCAGAATCTCTCGATGTCGGGGTTTAAGCCAATTCTTGATCAGAAGGGCTCTGCTTGAACGGCTCAAGGCCCCCCTTCGCGTATTGGTCGCCGTATCGCTCTATGTACGAGCGGAGTTGCTCCGCGTCCACATTGGTCCAGATGAGACCGCATGACAGGCAACAATGGACACCTTCGGTAATGGCCACTCCCCTTGTCCACCGGAAGGAGAAGAGTCGCATACCCGCAGGCTCAAAATGTGAACTACCATAATCACGTGAACCAATGGTGAATCGGCCTTCGGTTACCGTCGAGGCTCCACAATTCGGACAACGTTCGGTCTCCATGGAAGCGACCTCTTCTGACTAAGCTCCCCGTTCGTAAATTGTGATCACTAGATCACCGCTTGCACATTGTCGCGGAGGGTTGGCCCGAGTGTAAACTCTCAACAATGAATCGCCGTTTCCGTCTCGTCAGGCGGACCGAAACCACTGCATCGCCTCGTTAAGCCATGAAGTCCCAGAAGCCCGCACGAAGCGAATGTCTCCTGGACTCGATCTCATGACGTGCCGCGTTCCGGGGCAATGTCTCACTCATCCTTCGATAAAATGCCCGAGCCCGGACCCCCGCCACCGAACCGGCGCGAGAGGCGTACAGCCCTGCCATCCGCCTGCAACCCCTGGCCGCGCCGGCGTACCAGTCGGCGTACCACCGATGCCGTCGCGATCTGCGTAGGCAGGCACGCTGAGCGATCGTCAGCAGGGGATAGATCACCAGGGCGAAATCGAAGACGATAGCTACGGCTACAAGGCGATCACCCATCTCGCCGACTCCGCTCGCCACCTAACTGAAGCTGTCAACTCTCGATTCTAATCCAGCCGTTATACAGATGCCTGCATGGTCCCGCGCCCGTCTGTCCGCGCAACTATAAACGAGGGGTTACAGTCCCATCGCCGGTAATGCGCCTTGATCACTGAGATTCCGCTATCGTCCGCTGGATGCATGGTCCGCCTGGCGAGCCCTTCAACATGGCCCCAGTAGCGTTATCCCTGATGTGTCATGACTCATCGCTCGTCGAGTTTGCCGCTAAGGTGCACACCCAGTGACCCCCGACCAGAGGCACGGTCAGCTCGAAAGTCGGCGGATCGATCGCGACTCCTTCGATTAGCCTTCTGGCTCGATCACCATCGTATCATCTGCGAGTTGTCCCGAGCCCAACTGACGGCACCAACCATACTTGATCGCTTCCACGGGTGGCCCGCATTCTTCATCAGCATCCACCTAACGCGAGCACCGGTCGATCGAATTCAATACTTTTGCAACCATCGACGCCAACGTCGCCGACGCTTGTCTGTCATCCTCGGCCTCTCTTGGTTTAGGCCTTCTTCAAGATCGCGATCTGACCCGCGTGATACAGAGCATGCTGGGCGACGCCGTGGAGCATGACATACACAGAATACTCCTTGCCCGGCACCTCCTCCTCCAGCCGTTCGGGCGCGAGCGTCGCCACGGTTTCGAGCAGCCGTTGATGAGTTCGTTTGAGTTGCTCCACGGCCTCAGTCCAGGCATCTTGCGTCGGCTCGGGCGCCGGGGGCCAGTCTTGGTCGGGAGGCAACTCCACGGTCACCTCACCCAAGAGCCGGCGACGGACGACATCGTGATCGGTCCCGATGTGCAGCACGTTCTCCCAGATGCTATGGGCCCACGGGATGGGTTTCGCAACGGCTTGCTCCGGCGCAACGCCGGCCAGGATTTCGAGAACCGACGGCCCCGACCAGGCGTTTCCCTCGAAGGCCCTCCGAAGCTGATCGACAATCCGTTCGATTTCGTTCACTCTGGACACTCCTCTCGCCTTCGCCAGGCGAAGTACGACGAGCGTTGCATGAGGTGAATAAGCAACCTGGCTCCTCTTCGTCCCGCTCGGCCCGACGCTGCTGTCGTAGTTCGTTTCTTTCTTCCGGATCGGTGGCCTCCAATCGCGGGATCAACAAGCCCGACTCTCCGGCCCCGAAGTATGTCGTCCTGACTCGGCCCCCTTCGCATTCCGACTTGTAGAAATAACGGCGTCCGTTGATGATCTTTCAGCCCATTTCTAATCTACACTTCCTCTGCCTCCTCGCTTCCGCCTGGCGCTTGCCCATGAATGTCGTTTCCCTGCGCCACTTGTCCGTGTCGACCATGAGACAACCGTGTCGCCTTTCGCCTCGGAGGGCGTCCAGACTATGCCTGATGATAATTACCTGCTCGCTCGCGACTCGCACGGAGAGGAGCGCCACGACGTTCGTCGGGATCGATTCTGCACTCGACCAATTGAATCGGCCGTCGAGCTTGGCGGAGCCGATAAACAGGATCCACTCTATCGTTGGGATCGAAAGCGCCACGACTGCCGCGACCAACCCGGGTTGCCTGAGCAGTCGCCTCCGGCGCGGGCGAGGGCCGCGGAGCCGTATCACAAGGAACACACCGGTCCAGGCCACGAGGCAGGGCAGGAACGGCCCCACGCGCCCGGCGATCGGCACCACCCAGCTCGTCGAGGGGTAGCCGCCGCCGGAGTATTTCGCCGAGACGGGCCAGGTGCACGTTCGCGTTGTCAGCCTTTGTTTTTGGTTTTCGAGGGTTGTAGACACCCATCGGTCACCGAAGGGGACGGCCAGAGCACTGCATCTGGAACCTCTTTACCATCAAGACCTTGCTGGAGCGTGCCGTTCTAAGGACGGCTGCGCCAAGCATGGGTGCGTTTCTCTGTGGCGCACGGGTGTCTGAAGCCTCCGTTTCTCTGGCGCGTGGGTGTCTGGAACTCCCCCGTTACACCTCGGGCCATCGTCCCGCGCCCGAACGTCCGCGCGCAGCTGTACTTCACCCTATGCGCTTACGGCGCGAAGGAGTTGACGCTGATCGATTCATATCGGCGAGGAATCGCCCGCCGCCCTCCTTACCTGTCCGCCCCTGCCTGCTGGAGCCGGCGAATGATCCCCTCGTACTCTTTGCCCTTCGCCTGGCCCATCATCCTCGCGTACGTCAACGCCGTGAAACCCTCATCCGACTTCGCTTTCACGTCGGCGCTTTTCTCAAGCAACATCTGGACGATGTCCTCTTTACCCATCAGCGCTGCGACCATTAGAGGCGTACAACCCCGCAGGATACCACCACCCGTGTTCGCAGCGTTAACATCGGCCCGCCCGGCCAGCAGCGCCTTGATGACCTCGGTGTGTCCCGGCTCGATCGCCTCTAGAAGGGCGGTTGAACCCTCTTCGTTGCGGGCATTGACGTCGCTACCCTTCTTCAGCAACGCTTCGACTATTGGGACGCAGCCGTGCTTGGCAGCCGTGATCAAGACTGGCACGCCAACGCTGTCCTTGATCTTCGCATCGGCTCCCTTCAAGAGCAGGACTTCGACGGCTTTGAGATCATTTTTCCGGACGGCCTGTACAAGCGGTGAAGTTTCCGTAGTTACGGTCTCTACCACGATCTTGTCGTTCTGGCTGCCGGTCAAACGCTCGGGCTTTTTTCCATCGATTAGGATCTGCCAAACCTCGACATTGAGTTGCTTCCTGGGTAGCGTTTTGCCCCAGCCGACCATGAGCCCGTCGTCGCGGTAAACGAACGGTATCCAGTCGCGAGACTTGATCCACTTCATCGCCTCTTCAGCCGTCTTGAAGTGCTGTTGGCCCTCTTCCACGACGGCCCGTGCGATGCCCTTGTGTTCCTTCCAATGGAAGCCTGGGCCGGGGTAGTAGAGGCCGAGGCTGCCGTACCACCTTTCGTGCCTGGGCCCCATCTCCACCGAGCGGGTGGCGCCCTCCCACGTGTAAGACCGGGTTAAGGCGTCCACCGCTGTGACGGTGATGACTCCCACGGGAGTGGTGGCCGTGATCCTCATCCCCGGCGACATCACGACTTCGTTCTTGGGAGGGACGGGTTCCTTGCCCGTGAGCGGCGAACGGGCGTCCGCGTCGCCCCCGCCGGCCCTTTCGATGAAGCTCTTTACCTTCTGCGCGCGTGATGACGGCTGGAATACGAAACTCTTCTGGTCGACTCCCCGGTCAAGCTGCCAGCCCTTGTAGTCCTGGATCAAGTCCATTTTCTGACCCTTGAACTGCGCCGCGAATGGCGAGTGGGCGATTGTTTTGGCGAGGTCAATGACGACCCGGCGCACGAGCGGGTCACCGTCGGCAGCCACCCAAATCTCCCAATCGAATTGGTCCTGCGTGAACTTCAGGTGATGCGCCCTGGCGCCGTCGAGCGTCTCAACACCTGAATAGGTAGAGGTCTTCACACCCTCCATGAGCTTTCGGTACGGGTCGGCGGCGCAGAGCTCGGCAAGCATCGTCGACCCGAGCGCACCCGCGCTCATCCGGTCGCTGAAGATCGACTCGATAGTGGCCGGTGCCTCGGCTTCAGTGTATTTGAAGTCAGGGGACGACACGAACATCGTCTTGCCATCGGAGATGATATCGATTCCCGGTGCCGGTCCCTTCGAGCGGACAGCGAGCCGGTTCGGCCGCTGGAAAGCGACCGTGTAGCTGTGTTGAATCGTGACCACGCCGACCTTCTGTGAGCGATTGAACTGCACCGCGAAGGACTTGGCGTTCTTGTAGAGGTCTGCGGACTTGCGCAAAACGGTCTCCGCCTTGGGTGCCCCGGGCGGGCCCGCCTTCGCCTCAGACGATTGAGCCCAGGCAGCCGCCGCAGGCCCCCAAGCGCTGAAGGGCGCGGCGACAGCGCACCACGTGAGCGACCAAGCAAGGGCCACAGGGGTGCTTCGTGCGGTCATGGAACACGCTCCTCGAGAAAAAGCGCGATTCGTCGGCCATCCGTTGTTCTCATGCTTTCGAGCCCACGACAGTCGCCTACGGCCGTTTATCGATATGCCGCGTTAAATCGCGCGGTCAAGCGCAGTGCGCAAAACCTCTGACCAAGCCCCGTTGGTTTATGGTTGAAACAGGATTTCCTCCAGATTTCGAAGACGATGGCCACCGCTTATGGTCCGTTGCGCTCAACCCGACTGTCGCTCCTGATCTCTCGTTCAAGCTTTGCGCTGATAACTTGACGTAAATCCTGATTCAACCTGTAACAGTTCATTGTTCCGTTCGGCATATTCACCGTTACACATCGGACACACGTAAGCCACCTCTTTCTGGCGGCTGTCAAACGTTCACAGTCGCGGCGAATGCGACCCTCTGAAGATATCACGTCCCGACGGCTCGACCAAGTTCTTGGTTTCTTGAGCCATTGCTTTCCGATCCCTGTCACCCGCTATCGCGTCACGGCTTCTACTGCGAAGTCCATCGAACCATCGTCACCTTTCCCGTCAGAAAGCGAGTCTGGGCGATCGATACGACGCCGAGACCCGTCGACCCCCAATCCAAGGACACCGCAATGCCGACCGGACGCACCTTCGTCGAGCCCGGCGATCGTGCCGAGGCCGGCGATAAAGTCGTATTCCACGGCGACCACGGCAATCTGGTCCGCGCCATCGTCGCCGACCGGGCGGCTAGTCCGCTCTCGGGCACCACGCGCTATCGCGTCGTGGACGCCTGGTCCGAGTCCGACGATCCCGATGCCGGCAAGTGGGTAGGCCACGATCGGCTTTACATGATCCACCCGCTTCGCAGCGTGGGCGAGGCACTCTGAACCCTAACACCAAGGAACCCCCCATGCCCAAGTACCGCGTGATAACCCGCGAGCGATTGTGGATGCGGGTGACCTACACAAACGTCGAGGCTGACGACGTCCTGGCGCGATTCATGCCGTCCAGGACAACGCGCAGGAGGTCACCATCGACCCTTCTTGTGTCGAGCCTAGGGAGGGCGAGTGTGACGCTGACGACGTCAGCTATGAATCTGTAACCGAGCTCAAGGACGAGCCGGCACCCTCGCCCACACGCCCGCCTGGCGTCCAGGCGATCCTGGATGCGGCCGAGCGGACGTGGCCCAAGCAGAAGCCGAAGCTCGGTCAGGAGCTCAAGCTCATGGCGCACAACCTCGGCTAGGACGAGCTTCAAAGGCTCATCAGCGTCATCCAGAAGTTCCTCTGGTGGGACCGGGCCAGGGACACCTGGGACCGCGACCTTCCACCTTCCCTCGACACCCTTGACTTGATCGCCGACGTGTTCGAGCGCCGGCCGAGGCGCTCTGCAAGGCGTGGACTCGCTTCGAGGAGCGAGCGCGACGCACCCTGCAAATGGAGTTGGCGCCGACCAAGAAGTTGGTCGAAGTGGCTAACATCGCCGCGAGCATCATCGAGACGCTCCTGCCTGACGACGAGGATGAGCGCCGGGACCTCATCGACGACGACTACCAGCTCCAGTCGGACATCGAGACGTTCGAGCACTTCACTGGCAAGGTGATCCAGCCCGAAGTTGACGAGCCGATCCTGGGTGACGAGATCGAGCTGGAGGACATCGAACGGTCACTCTGAGCGGGCAAGCGCCTCGCTCTAATGCCGCCGCCAGGGCCGCTCATGTCACCTTGCCGCGGCCACGGACGTAGATCCCTGCCCGTATCCCGAACGCGCGTCGGTGTCGTCGGACCGACGCGCACAACAACGCGGCGAAACTTGGTAGAGCGGGGCGGGACCGCCGCTGACCTGGTTCAAATCGAGGCGCCCCGACGCGGCACGGGACATTCTACAGTGGAATGCCCCTTTTCTTTCCCAGCGCCTGCCGCCCTCGAATGAGGCATCGAGTAAGCGAAGCGATCGCGCTGGATGGTGGCCAAACCAATGCAACCGGCCCTCGGGCCCGTGTCTGTGCCGTCGTACACCAAAACACGGGCTCACGTGCGAACCGCAAAACGCGATTGACCTAATAGCGTCGGGCAAGACCGACGCGGAAATTGCGGACGCTGCAAGAACGAATTCACATTCCAGACTAATTGTCTTACTATGAGCGAACGGGAGTTCGAGATCCCAGCTCAAGAAGGAGGTGGTCAGCAATGTCGCTTTTCGACGGCGTGATTTTCTGCTGTTTGCTGGTCACGGCGGGCCAAGCCGCCGACAACCCGCCGAATCTGCAAAGTGCCAGCGACAAGGGAGACAACGCTGCCCGCATGGAGCACATGAAACAGGCGGCGCAAAGCTATAGAATCGCCCTGGCGCCCGATGCGGCGAAGAAATTGATCCTGATCGAAGAACCGGTGCTTCGTTTCGCCGACCATGTCACCGGTGTCGTGGACGGTACCGTCTTCGTGTGGATGATGGACGATCGGCCCGGGGCGATAGCGTCGGTCTGGATTCAGAAAAGCGGGTACGAGTTTCATGAGTTCCAGTCGCTCGCTGGCAGCCCTCTCATCGCCTCGAACCAGGGCCAGCCGAAATGGACCCCTGCCGAACCGGGAATTGAAAGAAAACCGGCGCCAGTCACCCAGCCGTCCGCTGCCACAGCCGCCCGCCGGCTCAATCAAATGCGGACGTTGGCGCGCGAGTACACCGCTACGGTCACGGACAAGGACAATAACCGGCAGGTACTTCGCGTCCTGTCCCAGCCCGTGTACCGCTACGGCCGCTCCGATGGGGATGTCGCGGACGGCGCCATCTTCGCGTTTTGCAAGGGGACCAACCCGGAAGTCCTGCTGCTCTTGGAGGCCGTCAAGAACGGCAACGAGCTACAATGGAAATACGCGTTCGCACGAATGAGCGCACGGGGATGCGAGGTCCGCCGCGACGATAAAGTGGTTTGGAGCGCTCCGCTTCTTAGACGCGAGTCTCCGACCGATCCCTACTTCAATGTCCTTCAACGTTACACGGGCCCGGGCGTCAAAGGCGAGCCAACTCCTGGCCATGACAAATAAGCAGGCGACCGTCTAATCGGCAATCAATCAGACGGTCCCGGTATCGGCGCCGTTGTTGAAGAACACGACCAGGGCCGTGCGCCAGTATCGGCCGATCGGATGCGGGGCGTCCCACCCCCGCGGCCGTCCCATCTTGTGGGTGGCGAAGTAGAGCGCGTGGACGCCGGCCTTGGTTAGGTCGTGTCTGCCGGCGACGTCGCGCTGGTTCCTGGCGCGGGGAACCGCGGCAACGTGTCGATAAGCTCCTGCTCCCAGACCCAGTAGAGTATGGCGCGGAGGTGCTCGCGGGCCTTGTTGGCCGTGCGGCCGGGGTTCTCTCCCTCAAGCTTGACGGCTTGATCGTAGACGCAGTCGAGGAACTCGCGGATGTCTTTGCGCCGCAGTTGCTCGACGGGAATTCCGCTGCCCCACCGCTTCCATTTCCTGAGGGTCGAGAGGTACTCGTTGCGCGTGGCGCGGGACAGCGCCTTGGCGCCGCAAGAAGCTTTCCGCCGCCGTCTTCAGGGTCGTCGGCATCACATCCGCCCCGGCGCCGTGATTCCCTACCCCGCGGCCGGTCCGGTCCGCGGGGACAATCCCCGAACCTAACAGTCGGATTCAGGAGTAATAAATCGAGCGGAGTGTGCCCCGGGCGCTCACGGAATCTGCCCCAGAGAGATGCACGTCTGACGACTTTGCCGATTGCGGTGAGTCGCACGTCGGCCCGGGTTCCCAACTTCGGTGTCGTCGGACCGACGCGCGCAAGACCGTTCCAAGGCCAAGCCTGATGACGTTGTTCAAACTCCTGTCGCAAGGTTGAGCGGTCGAGCTGCGAGCCGCGCAACAAATGCTTATGCAGTGCGCGCGGCTGAAATCGTCCTGACCCAATGAGTCATGTGGAAGTTCGCTGATTGACAGGCCGACTTTGGCCCGTCATTATCAATGCGTCTGCGTGAGTGAGTCACAATTTAGCCGTCGGAGCACGCGGGGATGGCTGAGCCGAAGGTGTGGGTGTTCTTCTACGGCTCGTACATGAACCTCGGCGTCCTGCGCGAAGTGGACCTCGTGCCGGAGCGGTGGGAGGTCGGGCGGCTGGGCGGCTTCGGCATCCAGATCCGACCGCGTGCCAACCTCATGCGATCTGACCGGGACAGCGTCTACGGGATCGCGACCACCGCCACCCACGCCGAGCTGGCTCGATTGTACGCCCATGCCCGTGATGTGTTGGGGGAGGTCTACCTCCCGGAGGCCGTGCTGGTGCAACTGCCGTCGGGCCTCTGGCGGCCATGCCTCTGCTACATCTGCCCCGACATGGCCCCGCGGCCGGCCGACTCCGCCTATGTCGGACGCATCGTCGGACCGGCGCGAGAATTCGGTTTCCCGACGTCGTACATTGACCGGTTGGAGAGTTTTCTCTCCTAAGCATCGGCTAACAAAGCGATGCAGCGGACCCGCTGCGCGGGCCGCTGATCTCGGTCGTTCCGGAGGCGCGCATCGGTCGGATCGACCGCGGTTTTTTCCGACCGAAGTGGCGGCGCCGATCAATCACGCGCAGTCCAGTGCCAAGGATCCAGTAATCGAACTTGGACGCTCCCTCGCCGCCGAACGGTATACTTGCCTCTGGAGCCCGCGTTCCTAGTGGTGAAATTTCTGCTCCGTGGCGAGCATCGCCAGGATTGTCGCGAGGCGTTTCTGCCGCGTCTCGGGCTTCTTCGCCGTCTGCAATCTCCAAACAATTGCATACACATTTGCTCGGTTTAGGGTCTCGAAGAATGCCTTGGCTCGCTTGTTCTTGGCCAGCTCTTTCACAAAATCATCAGGGATCTCCATCTCGCTGGCGGAGTCATAGGCGGCTTGCCAGCGGCCGTCCTGTTTAGCTGCCTCGACCTCTTGCAGCCCGGCTGTTTGCATCTTCCCACCTGTAATAAGCCGCTCGGCACGCGCTCTGTTTCTTTTGGACCAAACACTCTTCGGGCGTCGCGGTGTAAACTTACGCAGCCACGACTCCTCATCGTGCTTTTTGAGTTGGCCGTCTATCCAACCGAAGCAGATCGCCGCGTCGAGCGCTTCATCATAGGAAACCGATAAGACACTCGAGTTCTTCTTGAAGAACCGCACCCAAATCCCGGTTGACTCCGTATGGTTTTTGGCAAGCCATTGCTCGAACTCTCTGGCGGATGCAAAGGCAGCGATCTTCCCGACCCTTCCCTTATCCATGGTGAGCTCCGATCGACTAGTGAGAAGGACGGAGTTCGTACTGCGAACTATAGAGCATCTGCCCGAGCCATCGCAAGAGCCGGATGTCGTGCGGGACCCGACCCGGCGCGCCGCTCGTTGCGGCACCTCTGGGTTTGGTATCTGCGGCACTTGCGACCGGCATAAGTGGGGGTCGATGGCTGGCGACAATCATTCGGAACGAGCGATGCGTCGTCGCTTGGGGCCGCTCGCCGCGCGTCGGTGTCGTCGGACCGAAGCGCGCGAGCCCCACGTAAAGGGTCGGTCCGATCGGACCCAGTGAAAGAGTGTCTGCGCGGTCGGGCGGGCTCAAGAACTAGACAGGTGCCGGATCATCCCCTTACAACTATCCGTGAGCGCAGTTGGCCCTGTTCGTTTCACACGTCCGCGAGAGGAACGATGCAGTGGCAGACGTCCCGGGGCTCCCAGTCAGGCCGGAGCGGTACTCCTGCGGCCTCCGTCGAACCGAAGGGATGGTCCTCGCATGAGAGTTATGATTTGGTCGTTGCTCACCCTGGCGCTGACCGGCCCACTCGCCGGGCGCAGGTGGCCGAACCGCCTGTTTATGAGGTGTATGCTGTCCGGTATGGCACGCTGCCCGATTGTCCAGTCTCTGCGCTCGTGCAGGGGGCCGAACGGCAGCGGAAGCTCGACATCGCCATGACTGTCTGGGTACTGAAAGGCCCAGACGGGCGGACGGTCCTGGTCGATGCCGGGTTCTACCGGCCGCGGGTCTTCAAGGAGTTCAAAGGGATCGCCGACTACACTCGACCCAACCGGGCGGTCGGGCGACTCGAGATCAGGCCGGAAGAGGTCACCGACGTCATCGTCACACACATGCACTCGGATCACGTCGATGGTGTCGATTTGTTTCCGAAGGCAACGGTCTGGATCCAGAAAGATGAGTTCAATCATTACACGCGCGAGGTCAAGCCGCCGTCCGGCAAAGGTGCGCCGACCGAGCTGGATGACGTCTCGGCCCTGGTGAAGCTGAACACCGAGGGCCGTGTTCGTCTGGTCGACGGCGACGCCCAGGAGATCATACCGGGAGTGACGGTTTACACCGGAGGGAAGCACACGTTCGCATCGCAGTACGTGGGCGTCAATACGAAGTCGGGCCGCATGGTGGTGGCGTCGGACAACGTCTATCTGTACGAGAACCTCGACAAGCACGTGCCGATCGCGGTTACGCTCGACGCCAAGTCAAACCTGGCTGCGCAGGACCGGATGAGGAAGCTGGCCGCGAGCCCGCGGTTGATCATCCCGGGCCATGACCCGGACGTGTTCGTTCGGTTCCCGAAGCCGGGCAACGGCGTGGCGCGGTTGGATTGACGCGCGGCGTAGCCGTCGATGGGGGGGTGATAGGGCGGAATCGGGCGACAACGCCTGTGAACAGGACGCCTGCCGTAAGGGGCGGGATTCGCCCTCGAAATCCTGGAGGCGAGCAACTCCAGCGAACGGTTGCACCCGGCAGGATCGCCACGACGGATCACGCACATCTAGCGATCACCCCTCTCGCCGGGGACCCTGCCCTGAAAGTCTTTCGCGCCTCGATCTCAGCAACCGCCTGATCACCGCCACCGTCGTGACACTCGACTCGGCGGCGTTCCGGGTCAGCTACGACCTCATCGGCTGTCACCTGCGCCCGATCCTCGTCAATCCGCGTTACGAACCGCTGGCCCGCAAGTCAATCGAGCAGGTCTTCGGCTTGAGGCCAGACACCCTCAACTGAAAGGAGCACCCTGATGGCGCGTATCGCATCGGTCCTCAAGCAGGGCTTCTACCCTGCGCCCCCGGGAGGCGATCGCCGGCATCCTCCGGCACCTGAAGATTCCGGACCCGCCACCGGATCAGAAGTTCAAGGCCGGGGGATTCCACACACCCAGGGATTCGCCGCGTACCCATGGATATCAAGACACCCGCGTTTCATTGACTGGCTGAAGGTTGGGTGAATTACGGCGCGCATTCCGGCAACGAATCGGTGCGCATCGGATTGCCTGCACGCACGGCCGGCCGGAAGGAGGGTGTCTGGTAATCCACGTTTCACTTGTGCTCACGCCTTTGCCCCCGCTCGACGGCTTCCAGCAGCTCGATTATGCGGATCATCTTCTTGTCGAGACTCTCGATCTGAGACTCCAGGCGCCGCATGTGCGCTTCGCTGAATGTCCGGTATTCGTTAGACGCCTTGATGCTGTCCACCGACAGTTTTCGGCTTCCGCGAATCACGAAGAAGACCATGACGACGATCAGGAATACCGGAAGGAACAGCATCACCCAAGCGAGGGGCGACGAATTGCTATCCTGTCGGGTACCATCCGCCGCCGATGCGATCGTGGCGCAGTTCAAGAATACAAGCCCAAACGCCAGGGACCGGACGAGGCATCTCATGGCTCCCAGTCCTGAATAAGTTGCCGGAGGAATTGCAGCCGCCTGACCAGGTCGATATGTTACGCGTCACTGCCGGTTTTCGCCACCTAGCTTGAATTACCAAGACAGGCGCTGCGACGCCGGCATGCTCGGGTGAACGGGTCCAGGTCGACCCCCGCAACCTAATCATTGCCAAACGGATCGGACCTGATCGGCGACAATCACCTCGGACTTCGATCGTACCATGATTCCGGTCGCCGTCCCGTGGATCGGCAGAAAGCACAGGCCCTGCGACGCCGGCATGCCCGGGTGAACGGGTCCAGGTCGACCGCCGCAACTTATTCGTAGCAAAACGGAAAGGCGTTTTCAACCACGGAAAGCACCGATCTACACGGAAGAATCAAGTGGAGAGACGAGAGAGGAAAACAGCGGAAAGCCATAGCGCAAAGAACCGGTCAGGCACCAACTGTCGGTAGGAGCCGGAATGCTGGACCCGCAAGCACCGGGAGTCTTGTCCGCAGGGGAGGCTGGAAAGGCAGATGAACACGAGTCACAGCGCCGTGGTCAGAACAGAGTCGCCTTTCGCTCCGCGAAAGTTGTGCATTTGTTCCAGCGGACGCCATGAACGCAGATGAATACGGGTCACAACAACGCTGTGGTGACAACATAGTCGCCTTTCGCTCCGCGAAAGTTGTGCGTTTGCTCTACCAAGAACCACGCCGATGCGCTAAATGCTTCCAGCCGAGTGACGAATTGTTGAGCGATAAACACTGATATCAGAATAATGTCGCGCACCGATTATTGGGAGGGAGGTCTTTCGCGGAGCGAAAGGCGACAAACGACGGCAAACTTTCGCGGAGCGAAAGGCGACAAACGACGGCAAACTTTCGCGGAGCGAAAGGCGACAAACGACGGCAAACTTTCGCGGAGCGAAAGGCGACAAACGACGGCAAACTTTCGCGGAGCGAAAGGCGACAAACGACGGCAAACTTTCGCGGAGCGAAAGGCGACAAACGACGGCAAACTTTCGCGGAGCGAAAGGCGACAAACGACGGCAAACTTTCGCGGAGCGAAAGGCGACAAAAGGACGTCGCCGACTACGTCGACTTGGTTTCGGAAGATAAATTTGCCGCGCGCGAGCAGCATCTGAGCACGCTCAAGACAGAGCTCATCGCCGAGTGGCTCGCTGCCCAATGACGCCCGCTCTCCGAACGTTCAAGCGAGTGGCGGGTCAGGTCGCGCATCGAATGAACTTCACGCTGAGCGCGTTCAACCACGAACGTGGCCTCAGCGATTTCGTGCTTGACCAAGCGGGGAACGCCGATGCGGCAGGCCTACCAGGAAGGGCGCTTCTCTGCTTTGGCATCGACGAAGCTGGATGCAGCGGCTTCGAGGTGGGTGTCATGATGTGTGTCAGCGCTGCCGGCAGTTTCCGCGCTGAGTGGTGTGGTGAGCCAAATCAGGTGCGCCAACACATGCCAATCTCGCCATGACCGAAAAAGACCATTCCGGCGAGCGACCGTCAATGATTCGATGATGATGTTTCCCGAACCTGGTGTCCCTCGAACACCGCCATTACATCGATCTCGACGACTCGACCGCGGAGGGTCCGAGCGTTATGATTATGAGGTCGACACGAGACGTTTCCTGTTCTCGACGCCGACGGCGCGAACGCGCCCGGCGCTGCCGGCGACATAAGTGACGAGACACCAGTCAGAGAGGCCCGTTGATGTCGCACCCCGACACGTTGATCCGGTTGCTGCCTCCGTGCCTGCACTGGCACCCCGATGGTGAAATCCGCCTGGTCGGGCACCGAATCGGACTCTATCACTTCGTCTACTACTACAATCAAGGCTTCACGGCCGAGATGATCCTCGGCCAGTTCCCCACGTTGGAACTGGCGACCATCCATAAGGTCATTGCGTTTTATCTCGATCTCCGCGAGGAAGTCGATCGCTACGCCGCAGAGTATCAGGCGGAGTTAGATCAACTGCGCGGCGCCGGCACGAATGCGCCAAGCGTAACAGAGGTAAGTAAGCTACTGGAAATGCGTCAGCGGGCGACGGCGCTCGACGCCGATCGAGCCTGATCCATGGCGTTGCGATATCTGCTCGACGAGAACCTACGCGGTCCGCTGTGGGCGGCCGTTCGGCGTGCCAACGCCCGGCGAGCCCTCCCACTCGAGATCGCTTGCGTGGGCGAGGAGACCGAACTTCCTCTCGGCATGTCTGACCCCGAAATCCTCGTCTGGACCGAGCACCAGGACTTCGTCTTGGACATCAAAACGTCTTTCCCGGAAACAACCGGTTACAAGGCAGTCACATGAATTCCGCCCTGATTTCGCTCTTGCTCGTCTGGAAAGGTCCGATGATCGTTTTCGACGACCGACCTGCAATCGGAGTGCCGCCCGAGGCCCTGGCCCAGAAACCCGGCGCGTCGCGCAACAAGGAACTTCTCAAGACCTTCCATGATATGACTGACGGCACGATGAAGGCGGTCCGAATCCGCTACTTCAACAAGGCGACGTGGGCGACGAAGGAAGAGGCCTGTGCCTATGTCGCCGGGTTCCTCTCCGACAAGTCATCGGCCGTATTCGACTTTCAGATCTGGTCGCAAAGCGTCGGGAGGCCCGAGATCGAGAGTATCATCGAATTCTCCGACGACTCTTTGAAAAAGCTCCGCGCCGAGAAAAAGCCGTGTCATTCGGAGGGTCTGCTCCTCCTCTGGAATACCGAGGCGTGCTTCCGCGACGCCACCGGAAGATGGTGGTTCGTGAACGTGTTCAACCATTTTCACAATTCACATCCCAGGGGTAACCGGAGGCTTGCCAAGACCCCGACCTCGACAAGCGGCCCGATCCTGCCGGTTGGCAAGTGGAAGGTCGAGTTCGCCAATGGCGTTGCCGAGACGTGTGCGATCCGCGATCGCGGCACGGCGTACGTCATTGAGCCACTCAGAACTTCAATTGGAAGTGCGTCGGTGGAAAGCGGCTCGTTCATGCTCCGATTCGAAGATGACCGGGTCGAACGGTGGACACCCGTCGGCACGCGAATGGTCGTCGAGCACTGGTTTCCGGGTTCGCAGTTCGGGAAAGCCAAGCCGGTGCTAGGCGTTGCCGACCGCGCCTAGTGATTGCCCCTGATCCTTGCCATCCCCCGCGGCTTGCTCATCCTTCGACTCAGCGCTCGAGCAAGACCACGATACTCTCCTCCGGTCCGCCGCGGAATCCCTTGACGTGGGGCGTCGACATCGCCTGATTCCGGGGACACCATGCTCAACTCAGACCGAGTAATTCGTTATGGTGTCACCTGAACCCCGGCGTGTCCTTTCATTGACGGCGTCAATCGCAGCGCATGCTCGATTGAAGATGGCCTGGCCGGTAGGCCGATTATCGCATGGGGTGTAGACCGTCGGTCAACTGATCCTCTTGTCGTCGGGACCGTCGCGTCGTGCGGGTTAGCGAACGTGCGATGTCGACCCGATTTCGCGGGACCGCGGCGCGTAGGGAATAACCCATTCAAGAAGACGAAACGGCAGACGCACTGCATCCGGCAACGTCGCCAAAGTCGTGCGGCGACCCTTCCAGGCTTCGCGGTGACAAGGGACATGGAATGCGAACACCTGCGGTGCAGCCGGGATTTGATCGTGCGCGTGACGGGTCGAGATTCACAGCACGACATGCGCTCTGGGCACTGATCGGCGTCTCGACGATTCTCCGTTTGATCTGGGCTCTGGGCATGGAGGCGGCGTTTGATGAGCCTTACTACTTGCAGTACATCCAGCATCCCGCGATTTGTTATTTTGACCACCCGCCGATGGTCGCCCTGGTTGGGGCAGTCGGCCTTGCCCTGACCGGAGACGCTTTCTCGGTCTTCGGCCTGCGGCTTGGCTTCATTCTTCTTTTCGCCGGCTCAACATGGCTCCTGGCGCGAATAACATCACGGTTCTACGGCGCCAGGACCGGGTTTCTCGCGGCGCTGGCCCTGAGTTCCTCCGGCTACTTCGGGATGGCGGTTGCCACCATCGCCCAACCCGATGGACCGCTGTTGTTCTTCTGGCTGCTGACTCTTGACCGACTGGCCGTCGCCCTGGATGATCCCGACCGACTCGTGCCCTGGCTGGGGGTTGGCGTCGCATGGGGTGGCGCGATGCTGAGCAAGTACCAGGCGGTTCTCCTGCCGGCCGGGGCGCTCCTGCACATCGTCTGCTGGCCGCAGGCCCGCCAGTGCCTGCGAAAACCGGGACCTTACCTTGGGACGGCGATCGGACTCATCCTGTTCGCGCCCGTGATCGCGTGGAATGCGACGCACGATTGGGTCTCGTTCCTGTTCCAGGCCGGTCGCGCGTTGGCCGCGCATCAGCTCCGGCTCGATCATCTCGCAGCGGCCATTGGCACCGAGGCCCTCTACCTGTTCCCGTGGCTCTGGATCATCGCGGTCGCATTACTCGTCGAGCTCATCCGGCGTGGGCCGCGGTCGTGGGACAAGAACGAGTCATTTCTGATTTGCCAGGCAGCACCGTCGCTTTTGTTGTTTCATGCGATCGCCGCACAGACCCGGATCATGCCGTACTGGCCGTTATTTGGGTTCATCGCGCTCATGCCGCTTCTGGGACGATTCTGGGCGAACGGTTTGAAGTCTTATCCCGCCTTTTTTCAAGCATCGATTACCGTCGTGGCACTATTCCCCGCCGTGCTGGCGGTGCTCCTCTCCGCTCAGGCGCGGTTCGGCCTGCTGGAAGACCGCCAGGGCCGGCTATTGGGTCTGATCGAGCCGAAGCACGACCCGAGCGTGGGCTCGGTCTGCTGGGACCAGGTCGCCAGCGAGCTCAAGCGACGCGGACTCCTGTCCGAGCCGCAAACTTTTCTGTTTACCGACTCGTGGGAGCGCAGCGCCGGGCTCGCGCTGGCCACGCACGGCAAAGCCCCGGTGACCTGCTACCACCTCGAACCCCGGAGCTACTCATTCTGGAGCCGTCCGGAAGACTGGGTGGGCCACGACGGAATCTTCATCGAGAGCATGAGAACACCCGGCGCGGTCTCGAATTACAACAGGTTTTTCGCGCAATATGAATGGATCGGCACCGTGCGAATCGTCCGCCGCGGCGTATTCCTGCGCGAGGTCCAACTCTACCGTGGCACCAATCAGATCGGGCCATTCCCCTTCGATGGTCGCTTCCGGAAGCTCGCGGATCGGCGGAAGATTGAGCGCGGCGCCCCGGCCGGCCGTTCGGGTCTCTCGCTCGCGCGAGGGCATGACACAGGTCACGGACCACCGCTCTTGGCGACGGGAACCCGTCGCACCGAATGAGTCGCCCCCATCAACTCGAAAGGGCAGCAAGACGTGATGGAGTCAGGGTAGTCCGACTGCCTGAACGAGGCGGCTCGGTCTGACGGAAGCCCATATCCTGCGCATTTCCCGGTCTTCGAGCGACCGACCTGGTCAACGCCTGGACTTTTGTCGCCAGTCATCCATCTCACCGGACAGGTTATCCGGATCACAAGAGTTCGTCACTAGGCAAAGTTATGCCGATCATTCGATCGGCGGTTTAGAAGAGCCTAGGTCGTGTATGAGTCGACGCGGAAACGATCGAGATGATCTTTGACCCACGCAATCGTTTCCTGGAGCCCGGCTTCGAGTGAATAGCGGGGCTGCCATCCCCACAAGGCTTGCGCCTGCTTTGTGCCGGCCAAGAGCCGCTCGACTTCACTGGCCGGCGGCCGGTAGCGGTTTTGATCGATTTCGACTTGGATCGTCCGGCCCAGGCAGCGGCCGATCAATTCGACGAGCTCGCCGATCGAGACATCGGCTCCGCGACCGATATTCACGACCCGGCCGATCGCGGCATCGCAGTCGGCGATGGCGATGAAACCGGCGACGGTGTCTTGCACGAAGGTCAGGTCGCGCCGGGGATCGAGTCGCCCGAGCTTCACCGCAGGCCGCGAGAGAGCCTGGCTGATGATCGTCGGAATGATGGCCCGGGCCGATTGCCGCGGTCCGAACGTGTTGAACGGGCGGAGGATCGCCACCGGCAGTCCGAAGGCGCGGTGGTAGCTCTCTCCGAGAGCGTCCGCGGCGATCTTGGTCGCCGCGTACGGCGACTGGCCTTGAAGGGGATGATCTTCGTCGATCGGCACCACCCGCGCCGTGCCGTAGACCTCGGACGTCGAAGTCAGCACAAGACGCTCCAGCGCCGGGTTCGCCCGGCACGCGTCCAGGACGTGGGCGGTCCCCAACACGTTGGTCTGCACGACATCGTAGGGGTTTTGATACGAGTAGGGGATCGCGATCAAAGCGCCGAGATGGAACACCCACTCCCGGCCCAGTACGGCTTTGTCAACGGCAAACGGGTCCTTCAGGTCGCCGCGCTCGAACTCGATCGCGCCCTGGATCTCGTAGGGCAGGTCGTCGAGATTTCCCCGGTCGTCGCGGCCGTTATAGCGCACCAAGGCCCGAACGGTGTGTCCATCTCGCACCAACTGCTCGGTCAGGTGGCTGCCGATGAACCCCCCTGCCCCCGTGACCAGGACCTTCTTGCTCATAGGAGTCCCTTCTTCTGTACGTCGAACGAATCCCTGCGCCGAACGAAGGTCACGGCCGCGACGACGGCAGCTCAGCCTCTTGTGGTTTCATGGACCGCAATCAATAATCCAGTATGCAGCTTCGCCAGCTCGACATCCAGAGATTCCGGGCCATTCGCGAACAAAGACTTGTGTTCGCCGATGCGATGGACCGAGTACGTTCAATCACGGTGCTCGCCGGCCCAAACGGTTGCGGCAAGACCACGGTACTCTATGCGATCTACCGCGCCCTGTGTGGTGCAATGGGATATTACTCGGACGACGTACCCGAGGCACGTGACGAAGAGATCTTCCGTGAGGGAGGGGCGGGAGGCTGGAGCTTTCAGCCCAACCGCGTGACTATTCGACTCGCTCTGGAGTATCCGAGCGAGGAACGTGAAGCCGCTCAGCCTCTCGTGGATCAGACTCGAATTCTGCAAAAACCACGTCAGGACGGTAGTCTGCTGCAGCTCCCCGATCTGCCCGACGGCCGGTTGGTCGTCACCTGGCGGTATCCCCCTGAGCAGCGCCCCGACGGTTCGTTCAGGCCTCTCGCGTTCGTCCACGCCGATGTAGCTGGTGGTGCCACCTGGCTTGGTTTGCCGAAGCTGGCAATCAGAGGTTGGCGCCATCGTCCGCGCCTCGTCGAGCCGGATGTATTGAACGAGATTGGGATCCTTCGATTGTTCGCCCAAAATCGTGGCAGGCGCTGGGTCGCTGGCGACGAGACGGAGGCGTTTCCCGCGGATACTGATGATGGTTCTGAATCGATTGAGTCGGCCCCGCGGTCTCGACGACGCAATTTATCGGTGTCTGGGATCTTGAAGGTCCTGGGGGACGCCGCCAACGCGAGACGAGCGAACGGCCCGCCCGACGAAGACAACATCGAGCAAAAGCTTCAGAATGCCTTCGCACGCATCTGCCACCCCAAGCGATATGTCGGATATGTTTACTACGACCCCAGCGATATGATTGGGACCCCACTCCTGGAGGACGGTGATCGGCAGTACCCGCTCAGCATGGCGGCGACTGGCGAACAGGTTATCCTTGACTACCTGACCCAGTTCGTCTATCCCCGTCCTGTCAACAACAGCCTCATCTTGATCGACGAACCCGAACTGCACCTGCACCCACGGTGGATCCGTCAGCTTTACCGGGCGCTGCCCGAGTTGGGGCACGGCAATCAGTTCATCATGACGACCCACAGCCCGGAACTTCGCCAACTGGCCGCCGAGGAAAACGCACTGGTCGACCTGGGCAGCTTGGGCGAGCCTGCCGCGAGCGTCTCCAGTGGCTAACTCGCCTCTGTACCCGAACGCCAAGCCGATCGATGGAGATGTCGTAATCCTGTGCGAAGGGGATGCAGTTGGCTACGAGACGGCGCTGCTCAAACTTTGGGCCGACTCGGCTGACCTCGCCGGTCGCTTCGTGAAGGTGATGGCTTGCGGAACAGCGGAAGCACTGTACGGTGTCGCAGACGCCGTTGGGCGGACCGTCCCGGTCATCGTCGTCGAGGATCGCGACTTCCGGACAGCCGACGAAGCGAGCAAGGAGTGCAACAAAAAACTCAAGAATCGCGAGGCGCGCAACGTTGCCATGCGCGGCTGGTTTGCCTGGCAGCGGGCAGAGATCGAGAACTACTTCGCTGATGACGAGGTGCTGCCGCGGGTCTTCGCCGATGCATTCGCGTGCAGCGAAGACGACGTGCGCACGGCGATCCTGTCCACACTCGAACGTTTGCCGGTCTCGCAGGCTCTCGAATACGCGCTCTACCGAGCTCGCAAGAGCTGGCTATCGACCGATGCAAACCGATCACTCCGAGTCGAAAGTTTGCGGTGGGATCAAACCGGCGAAGTTGCGCTGGCCGCAGAAACAGTCCGAGAGAAACTCAAAGCCCGATTGACGAAGTGGCAAAAGAGTTTGCACGATGGCAGCGATTGGGAAGATCCCATGGCGGGCGACCAGTTGCTCGCTGACTTTGATGCGAAATGTGGCGCGTGGACCGGGCTCGCGTATGAGGACCCAATCTGGCGGCGGGATTGGGCATGCAAGGAGGTCGTGAAGCGCGTGCGGATGACGCTTGCCGCAGCAAGGCCGGGATGGTGGAGCGCGCCGCCCGACAAGCATGCGCCGGTTGACTGGAAGGCAATGCCGGATGAAAAGGCACGCGATGCTCACGACCGCACGTTGGAAGGAATCCTTCGGCCAAAGCTGGTAAAGGCCGTGGCGAGCCGACTGGCGACCGACGGCACCTTCGACCTCAAGGCGGACTTGGCCGAGCTGGCGACGCTCGTCCGTAGTGCCTGACAAGCTGGTGGACGTACCACGAGACGGCGTCCAGCCGTGGCGAGGATAATCCGCGATCCACACGCATCAGCTCGGCGACGAGCGGTTGTGCTGTTCGCATACTGAACGAGAATGGCGCTCAGGACTTATCGATCAAGACTTCCGTGGACTTGATCACCGCCTTGACCTGGTCGCCAGGCTTCAGCTTTAACGTCTCGGCCGAATCCCGGGTGATCGCGGCGACGATCTCGACGTCGCCCATGCTCATGATCACCTCGGCCATCACGTTGCCGAGCTTGACCGACTTGACAATCGCGGGGAGCTGGTTGCGGGCGCTGAGCATTGCGAACTCCGACGGGAAGCAGGCCAGGAAGACGACAGAACCCGGGCTGGAGCTGAGAATAGCCACGCACGGCGAGGCTGTTCAAGCCGAAACTCGCGGCCGCCAACTCGTTCCGCCCGGGACCTCCGCCTGGGCCGGACATTGAAATCGCTAACCAGCCGTCGGCCCCAAGCACACCATCGTGATGTCGTCGGCCTGTGAGTGTTCGGCGGAGAACTCACGGATATCCTGGAGGATCGCCCGGCCGACGGCGACCGGTCCGCCTGACGCCTGGGCCACTCGCTTCACAAGCCGGTGGTTGGTCTGCGAGTCGTAAAGCTCGTCGCTCGGGCTCCGCGCGTCGGTCACGCCGTCGGAGTAAATCACGACGACGTCGCCCGGGTTTAGCTGCACGTCGGTCTCCTGGTAAACCGTATCATCCATGATACCCAGCGGTACCCCGGAGACTTCCTGGCCGACTTCCTCCACTCGGCCGTCGGCGCGACGGATCAAGACGGGCGTGTGGCCCGCTGATGTCAAGGTGAGCGTGCGGGCGGGAGCATCGAGCACGCACAGGCTGAGAGTAATGAACTTGTCCTCGATCCCGGCGGCGCAGAGCAGACTGTTCAGGCGAGTGGCGGTCGCAGCGGGGGAATTCTCGGTCAAAATGCAGTACCGTGTGTCGCCGGAGAACTTGGCCATCATCAATGCCGCCGCCACACCTTTGCCTGAGACATCGCCTAACGCCACGGCCATGCGGTCGCCGGGGAGAGGCACAAAGTCATAATAGTCACCGCCGACTTCATAGGTCGGCCGGTAATGCGCGAAGAACTCGTAGCCTGCGATCGTCGGCAAGACTTGCGGCAAGAACCTTTTTTGCACCTGCTCGGCGATCTTCAGATCGCGGTTGAGTCGTTCGCGCTCCAGGAGCGACTCGAGCATCGATGCGTTCTGGATCGAGATCGCCGCCTGGCTCGCAACGGCCGCCAAAACGTCCAGGTCGTCTTCGCTAAACTGGCGGCGGTCGCTCGTGTCGAGCTGGAGAATACCCAGCGCCTTGTTGTCCGGGGTCAAGAGCGGAACGCACATGACCGAGCGGATTTTCAAGTCGGTGATCGAGGCGCTCGACGGGAGGTTCTTGTCGTCGCCGGCGTCCTGGCTCAAGACCGCCTTCTTCTGGCCGAGCACAAAGTCAACGATCGACCGGCTGATGCTCGTGGGCACCTCGTCCTCGGGTACAGTTCGACTGAAAGACGTACGCTTCTGGGGGCGGTACTTGAATGCCTTGCGCACCAGTCGCTTGGTCGCGGGATCCTGGAGGATCAAGAAGAGCCGCTCGGCGCCGGGGAAGATTTCCATGAGGGATTCGAGGATCTTGGGCGCAACGGCGTCGACCCGCAACTCCTTCGAGAGACTGTGAGTAATCTCCAGGACCGCTTTGAGCTTCACCTCGGGACGAACCGTGCTGGCCATCGTGCTCGAGCGCGAGGCGTCGAGTGTGCGGATGCTGGGATTGTCGCTGTCCTTGCTCTCGGTGACCTCCATGAGGTTCGCGGCGGGCTCACTATCCTTCGTGGCGGGCGGATCGGCGGCGAAGTACACGAAGTCGACGCCACAGATGCTGATCCGGTCATTCTCCTTGAGAGAATGCTCGACACCCCCCTTGAGCGCCGTGTCGTTCAGAAGCGTCTTGTTCAGCGAGCCAAGATCGACCACGTAGACGGCAGCTCCGAATTTGCGGATCTCGGCATGCCGCCGGCTCACTCCGTTGATCGTGAGCACGATGTCGCACTCGGGCAGGCGACCGATGACCGTCACGTCCTTCTTCAAATCAATCAGCGTGCCGGCATGTTCTCCGGTCACCTGCTTCAAAGCCGCCATACGACCGTACTCCGACAGTTCATGGTCCCAGGATCAAAGAGTGGATGATAAAGAAAGTATGGCCTGGCCGGGCCGTTTTGTCTGCTGGTGGGTTCGATGGAAAATCTGGAGAGGGAGTACAATGTTTGGCACGGAAATGGCAGGGCTTGGCGAGACGACCGTGCGCCGTGGTGCGCCGCGATACGGGTGGTCCATCTCGAACAATGAGAGAACTCCCATGAGAATCTGGCCGGGGCATCCTTACCCGTTGGGCGCGACGTGGGACGGCGCCGGGGTCAATTTCGCTCTGTTTTCCGAGAGCGCGACCAAGGTCGAGCTTTGCTTGTTCGACTCGCCTGAGTCGACGGAGGAAACCCATCGGCTCACGTTGACTCAATACACCGACAAGGTCTGGCACGCATACTTGCCGGATGTCCTGCCCGGACAGCTTTATGGTTACCGCGTCCATGGACCTTTCGAGCCAGCCAAGGGGCATCGATTCAACCCCAACAAGATGGTGCTGGACCCCTATGCCAAATTGATCGGCCGCGAGCTCAAGTGGGCCGACGAGGTCTTCGGTTACAAGTTTGGCCACACGGATGCCGACCTCTCGCTCGACGAGCGCGACAGTGCCCCGTTTGCTCCGCTGGCGGCGGTGGTCGACCCGGCATTCACGTGGGGCGACGATCGACCGCCCCGGACACCCTGGCATCAGACCGTCATTTATGAGCTGCACCCCAAGGGGTTCACGCAACTCAACCCCAACGTGCCGGAAAACCTGCGCGGCAGCTACGCGGGGCTGGCGTCCGAGTCGGCGATCAAGCACCTCACCGACCTCGGTGTGACGGCCGTCGAGTTGCTGCCGGTGCATCTGCATCTGGACGACCGCCGCCTGGTCGACATGAAGCTCCGGAACTACTGGGGATACAACACGCTGGCGTTCCTGGCACCCGAGTCGGCTTATTGCTGCAAGGCGATCACGCAGGATGCCGTGCAGCAGTTCAAGATGATGGTTCGCGCGATGCACGCCGTGGGCCTGGAGGTGATTCTTGACGTCGTCTACAACCACACGGCCGAGGGCAACCAGATGGGCCCCACCCTGTCGATGCGCGGGGTGGATAACGCGGCCTATTACCGCCTGAGCGCGGACCGCAGGTACTACATGGATTTCACCGGAACCGGGAATACGCTCAACATGACGACCCCGATTGTCCTTCAGCTCGTGATGGACAGCCTGCGCTACTGGGTGATCGACATGCACGTCGACGGGTTCCGATTCGACCTGGCGAGCACGCTGGCGCGCGAGCTATTCGAAGTCGACCGGCTGGGCGCGTTCTTCGACATCGTCCACCAGGACCCGATCCTCTCGCAGGTCAAGCTGATCGCCGAGCCGTGGGATGTCGGGCCGGGAGGATACCAGGTGGGCAACTTCCCCGTGCTGTGGACCGAGTGGAACGGGAAGTACCGCGATTGCGTGCGCCGGTTCTGGAAAGGGGACGGTGGGACGGCCTCGGAGCTGGCAACCCGCCTCTCCGGGAGCAGCGACCTCTACCAGGATGACGGCCGCAAGCCGTACGCAAGCATCAACTTCATCACCTGCCACGACGGATTCACGCTCGAAGACATCGTGAGCTTTAACGACAAACATAACGAGGCCAACGGCGAAGACAACCGCGACGGATCGAGCGACAATTGCTCCTGGAACTGCGGCGCGGAGGGGCCAACCGACGACCCGGCGATCATCGAGCTGCGCGAGCGGCAGAAGCGGAACTTGATCGCGACCTTGATGCTGTCGGTCGGGGTGCCCATGATGCTCGGAGGCGATGAGCTGAGCCGCTCCCAAGACGGAAATAACAACAGCTATTGCCAGGATAATGAGCTCAACTGGCTCGACTGGAAGCTTGATGAGCGCGAAAGCCGGTTTCTGGAATTCACGCGCAAGGTGATCTGGCTCCGCCGCACCCAGCCGGTATTTCAGCGCCGCAAGTTTTTCCTGGGACGCGCAATCCGCGGCTCCGAGGTCAAGGACATCTCGTTTTTCAATCCATCCGGTCAAGAAATGTCGGACGCGGACTGGAACGCCGGCTTCGTGCGCTGCCTGGGCGTGCGGCTGGCCGGCGACATGATCAACGACGAGAACGAGCGGGGCGAGCCGATCGTGGGCGAAACCTTGCTGATTCTCTTGAACGGCTACTGGGAACCGATCCCCTTCACGCTTCCAGAAACCAGGGAAGATCACCTCTGGCATCACGTCCTCGATACCGCCGCCCCCGCCGATGGGGCCGAACGGTTCGAGGGTCGGGCCGTCTACGCGCTCCAGGACCGGTCGCTCGTGGTTCTCGCCGCTCGCGTCCCCGAGGAGATCGGCCCGCCGGTTCCCGCCGGCAAACCAGGGCCGGAGGCCCGAGCAACAGGGCCGGGAGGCACGACTACGTCAGGGCCGAAAGCGGCCGGGATGGGGCCGATAGCCGCCGCGACAGGGCCCAAGGCCGCCGGATCACCTGAGCCTTAGCGAGCCCGATTGACACCACGCCCCGGCATCCTGATCGTTGAGTCAATCACGCGCTCGAAACCACTCGCCGAGAAGCGGCTCGGGCAAGCTCGCGCTGCACATTTGTTCAGACACTGCCGGCTCGATTCGACCGACCGACCGACCGACCAGATCCCGCTTCACGCCACAGATCGGCCGCCGATCGCCCTTATTGCTTCGCTAACCCGAATAATCGACAGCGAATTGCACCCATCAAATTCGCTGTCTTTTCCGTTCTACCTAAAGCCGTCAGACTGCTGAGACGATAATTTTTAGCAGGATTTGGCAGGTTAACCGCGGATGAGACGGGCACCTTGACGAGCTGGATGACCACCATGGAACCGTTGAAGACCACTGGCACTGGAGAACGCTTTATGTTCCTGCGACTCGTCTTGGTCGGTATGGTGGCCGCGATGGGCGTGACGCTTCCCAGTCGATGGGGGTGTGACCACTGGCTTGGCTCGGCCGGGTCGTGGGCGAGCTCGACTCTTGCGGACTGGGAGACGTCGATTCCGGATAACGCGAGAGGCGGCTTGCAGGGGGGAACGCGCCGAAAGACCGAGTGCCCCGAATGCCGGCTGGCCCGCGAGAGAGCTCGCTTGCGCGAGCGGAACATCAGGACAGCAAGTCATCCGTTGGCGGCTGCGGCAGCGAGCGGCGCGATCGTTCTCGGCGCGGCACCTGGGAACGCCCTGCCACCGGCGGCTCCCGCACTTGCTGCCGAAGGCCAGCGCTCGACGATCAAACCGATCCCGAATGCCGAGGAGTTCCTGTGCAGGATCGCGTCCGCGCTGGACGGATTCCGCCACCGGAGCGGCGCCAAGCCTCAGCCGGTGCGGCAGGCTCTTCCAGCGCCCGTTCTAGTGACCCGTCAATCGTCGATTGACGGATTGTTGGGCGCGACTCCCCGGCCCCCGGCCGTGGCCCCGCCGACCCCGCCCAGGGCGCGACCGGAGGTCTCCAATCATCCGGCCCCCCGATCAAAGATTGACGAATCACTAGCCGGGCCCATCGTGGCGACTCAAAACTTCGAGCTGGCCATGCTGGGTGAACTCTGCCAGGAGGCCGAGCGTGCATCGAGCGAGGCGCGGCAGCAGCCAGCCGCCGCAGAGCCTTCATTCGATTATGCAATGGTGGATGAATCATGGATTTGCGGCGATTCAGGGACCGAATCGGACGATATGCCGGCGACGGGTTTTGCGACGACCGAAGCGTCAGCAGGTGCCGGAAACGACGAGGTCGCGACGGGGCCGTGGGAGTCGCTCGCGGAACAAGAGAGCGACGGGTGTGCGCTGTTCGATTGGGGTGTGGAGAGATACCCTGGCCCGGATCAATCCGAACCGACCGCTCCCCGAGGACCGCAGGTCGCCGTGCTGCCGGACTTCCCGCGTGATGTCTTCGGGACGGCGACGACGGGACGGCGAGTGCAGGTGGCTTCCGAACGCTCGACGTCTCGGCCGGCGACCAAACTCGTCGATTTCCCTCGTGATGTGTTCGCGACGCCGGTCCGATCGGCTCTTGTTGATCGCGGGAGAGTCATCCGCGACAAGGTCTCGACGACGATTTCGATGGCCAGCCACGATGCCGGGCGGCCCGCGGAACAATTTGGGCACGCGATTCAACTGACGAAGGACGCGGTCTACGCCTGGATGAGTGTGCTGACAAAGCCGGGCGTGGGCGACCTGACGCGCCGGTGACTTGATCGATTCCTGCGCCAGACGGCGAGCCTAAGGGCGCCAGTGGCGTTTGCGGGTCCCGCCGCGATGTCACGCTTCGATCGTGAACGGTTGCACGAGGGACGACTCGTCCTGGCTGGCAACCGTCCACGAGTTTTCGGTCTCGTCCGGGACCGATCGCCGATAGCCGAGTGAAGCGGCGACCCGGAGCACATCGCTATAAGAGGGGAAGGTCTTGCCCGATCCTTCCTTGAATCGCTGCATGGCGTTCATGAATTCGATTTCGTCGTCGGAATACTGTTTGTCAAACGTTGTGGGATCGATGCGGCGCCTGCGTTCCTTGCGCTCACGCCGGTCACCCCGCGAGGCGGCGGGCGGGGGATCGCTTGGCTCCGGCGGCGGCGCCGGCTTTTTACGGCGATCGCGGCCGAACCGGCGCTCGTGGAAGAGCGAGTCGGGCGGATGAGCGGAAAAATCGAATTCCGAGGACCTGGGCTTCGTCTGATCTCTGTCGTCGCTCATGCGTTTGGATCTCGAGAATCTACGGCTCTAGCCGTCTGGCAACGGATCAGTTCCGCAGATCGCTTGTGCGCGTTACTCGGAAGGTCATAAATCCTGAGTTCACTGAGGTTTGAGCGAGCTCGTCATGGCGACGAGAGCGGCCTTTCTCAGTGGGTTTCCATGCCCCAGGGCTTGAAGAATTACTAGGATGCGTCGTCCCCGCTGTCAAACGGGCCGGCCCTGCTCTGGAGGCCCGCACGACCGGCGTCGGGCGGTTTCGTCTGGGTGCGAGGTTTGGCCGACGGAGAACCTTGTGGCATAATGTCAGGGGGCTTGTCGTGTTGACTGGAGCTAATGTAGCCTAGAGTCAAGGAAGGTCGAGCGCAGAGACTGGTCCCGATCCACCGGTCGGTTTTTTCTGGTGTGGAGCATCGAACATGTCGCGAACCGCGCGTCCGTTCCGAGCTGCCGGCTTCCTGATGTTGGGTGGCGCGTTGCTGTCCGGTGTCACGGCGTTTGGCGCTCAAGACCCGTCGCTTTCCGATCAGCTTTCAGACCTGGGCCGGCAGGCACTCGCACAAGGGGCGCGGGCCACGGCCCTTACGTTTTTCCAGAAGGCGCTGGACCTCGATCCCACCAACGCGGTGGCATCGAAGCAAGTGCAACAGCTCAAGGGGGGCGACCGGGCGGTCGAGCGCGTTGCCCTGCAGGACCGGAATGACGCCAAGCCAGCGGATGCGCAGCCCGATGCCGGCCAGGCCCCGGCCGCTGCCCCACCCGATGTCAAGGCAACTCTCGAGCAATCTCAGCTCGCCGAGAACATCGCCAGGCAAGAGCTCACCCACAACATCGAGCAGCGAATCCACAGCGCCCAATCACTCCTGGAGCAAGACCAGCCCGAAGCCGCACTCAATGCCCTGCGGCTGGCTCAGAACGTGGTCCGGTCGGCCACCGACGTGTCCGAGGACGATCGCGCCAAGCTTGATCGCCGCATCCAGGCGCAGCTCATGGCCACGGTCCAGGCCGAGGAAAGAATCGTCTCGGAGCGCGCTGAACGAGTACGGACCGACTCGGCCGCCGAACAGCGCACACGCGCCGTCGACGTCTTGCAGCGCGACAAGCAGACCATCGAAGCCATGATGATCCAGTTCGATTTGCTGGTCAAAGAAGGCGTTTATAACGTCCTCTACAGCGGCGGGATGGGAAACATCAACGTCATCACGGCGCCCTTTGGCGAGGCGAGGCTCCTGGCCCAGCAGGCCTATGCCCTGCAGCGCGGCGGCCCTCTTCCCTACAGCGACAACGACCCCGCCCCCGGGGCCGGGAAGTACAGCTCGTACATGATGGGCTTCCTCGCCCAGGAGCGAGGGTTCCGCGACCTCAAATACTACCGATGGCTGCTCACCCAGCAGGACGTCTCCCGGGCTGCGATCCCATTCCCCGATACCCAGACGATCGAATACCCCGATGCAACGTGGTGGCGGTATATCAGCGAAAAACGGATCAGGCGGTACGGCAAAGCCGTCGACCTGTTTGATCGCGACGAGAAGACCAAGAAGATCATCGAGGAGCTCGACAAGCCGCTCTCGATGCCGTTCAATGAAGAAACACCGCTCGAAGATGTTCTCAAATATGTGAAGACGTCGACGACGAGCGCCACCTACTCGGGCATCCCGATCTATGTCGACCCGATCGGCCTCAGCGAGGCCGACAAGACGATGACCTCCACGGTCAGAAACCTCGACCTCGACGGAGTTCCCCTCCGGATCACCCTGAAGCTGCTCCTCAAGCAGCTCGACCTGACCTACACCATCAAGGACGGCTTCCTCATGATCACCTCCAAGGACTCGGAAGACCAGCAGACCGAGATCCGCGTCTACCCCGTGGCCGACCTCGCCATTATCCCCATGTCACTGATGGGCATGGGCGGTGGTATGGGCGGTGGTATGGGCGGCGGTATGATGGGTGGCATGGGCGGCGGTATGGGCGGCATGGGCGGCGGTATGGGCGGCGGCATGGGCGGCGGCATGATGGGCGGCATGGGCGGCGGCATGGGAATGATGTCGGTGCCGGCCACTGATCCTCAAGAGCCCGCAGGCGCCGGCGATCCCTTCGCTCAAAAAAAAAGCAACTGAGAGAAGCCGTCGCGGCTTCGGACAACGCGAGTAGCGCGTCAACTTCCAAGGGCCAGTCCGGCAAATCGCCGGCTGGCCCTTCGTCGTCCCGGCGCAGAGGTCTCGACGATGACCCGATCGTCCTGCCCCGAAGCCGCGACAAGGACCGCCTGAAAGACGTGATGGGCGGCGCCGAGGGCCAGGCGGGCGAGGACGTACCCCTCATTCGAATCGATGGCAGCACGGGATTCGTCCCGCTCCCGAACGCCACCAGCGACCCGTACGCATTCTATCTGGCCTACTATCGTTCCAAGGACAAGGACCGCACCGATCCCGAAAAGCTGCGCCGAATCGTCGCGGACTTGAATCGACTTCGTCGAATCCGAGACGTTCACGCCGCTCTGGTCGGATATTTGACGAATCATCCCAAGCTGGCCGAATACTGGATGTACGAGGCCTTGGCGTGGTCGATCGAGATCAACCGGGGCTCAGCGGCCGACATCGAGAAGTCACTCAACTTCGCAGCCGATCTCGCCCAGCGGTCCCGCAACCCCAACCAGCTCTTCAGCGCTGCCGACAAGCTCTTCATCAAGGGGTATCTCAAGCGGGTCGGGCCCCTGCTCGACGAGACGATCAAGGCGGTTCCGCATCGATTCGAACCGCTGGTGATGTCGATCGATCTCGCGCAGAAAACGAAGGATCCGATCCGGATGGCGGATTCCATCGACCGGCTGCTTTCCCTCGGCTGGCCGGGCCGCGACGATTACTTTCGAATCGAGGCCGGCAACCAGGTGGATACCCTTGCCAGAGCACTCAAAGCGGAAGACCGCGTGAAGGAAGCCGAATCGCTCCAGACGAAGCTGACGGCATCGCTGGCACGCGACCTGTTCGTGAGGCTCACGTGGGACGGCTACGCCGACTTTGATGTTGTGGTTGATGAACCACTGGGCGCCACGGCAAGCTTCGATACGCCGCGAACGGTCTTTGGCGGATCCGTGATCAAGAACGGATACGGCTCCCATCCCGACGACATCTACGTCTGTCCGCGCGCGTTCAACGGCAAGTACACGATTCGCGTGAAAACGATCTGGACCGACCCCAAGAGACCGGTCACGCGCCTCACACTGGAGACGATCACCCACGAGGGGACCACCAGCGAAAAGAAGGAGATCCACAACCTGTCGCCCGACAAGTCCAACAAGCCCGTGATCGTCTCGGTATCCGGGGGAAGGCGAACCATGGTTCTCCCGTTTGTGGATCCGCTCGCGGCGATCTTTCTGGCCGCCCCGCCTCCCCCCAGGCGGAGGCCGTCGAGTGCCTCGAAGAACGCGGCCCCCGTCAAGCCCGGCCCCTCCGCCAAGGCCAAGCCGATCGACCCGACCGCCGAGACCGTCAGGGCGAAGCCTTGACGGGAATTGGCGGTCAGGGCTGGTAAACGCTATCGCGGCTGCGGGATTGGCTTCCAGTCCAGGCGACGATAGCTCGGGGCGTACTCGGTTACTTCAATAGCCTGGTCTGCCGGGATGTCGCAGAAAACCTGCGTCGTTTCGCTCGTCGGCCAGCGGATTTCCAGCGAGGCGATTCGATTCGCCCCCGCCAAACCGATCGTTTGCTCGAGTGCATTGGCGCCGAAGCTGCTTCCCGAGGAAACGAGCCGGTGGATCGTCAGCGGAGGCTGGCTGGCGGTCACCAGCTTGATCCGCGCGCCGATGGCCGCTCGATTGGTCTTCCGGCCGATGAGCTTCAGGGTCAGCCAATGGTTTTTCTGGCCGGGGTTCTGAAAGAGCAGGTTGTGATACTTGTCGCCATTGACGGCGCCGCCGGCTTCCATGAACAGGTCGACGTCGCCGTCACGGTCCCAGTCGCCGCAAGCTACGCCATGTCCCTTCTGGAGGTGGCCGGTGCGCGACGACGAGGTGATATCGGCAAACCGCACTCCACCCACGTTCTTGAACATGCGGTTTGGAACCAAGGTGGCCACGCTCGGCTCACCGGTCCCCAGGTAAAAATCGAGCCAGCCGTCGTTGTCGAAATCGGCGAAGTTGCTGCCCATGGGGGCAAAAACCATGTCGAGACCCGCTTCGGCAGTGCGGTTTTCAAACCCGGTACCGTCGAGGTTTCGGAACAACCGTCCCCCGTGCACGGAGCGCGGGCGGCCGATCAAGCCCTTGACGACTTCCGAGAGCTCACGGTCAACAGAGGTCGCGAAGATGTCCAGCCAGCCGTCGTTGTCGTAATCCCACGCCCAGCAGGAGAAGCCCTGGTACGGACCGTCGATACCCATCGAGACGGTCACCTCGGTGAACCGCCCGTCGCGGTCGTTGTGATACAGCCTGCCAGAGTCGTCGAGGCTATTGAGAAACAGGTCGGAGTAACCGTCGTTGTCGTAGTCGATCCACGTGCATCCCTTGCAGAACCAAGCCGGATCGCCGTCGACCAGAGCCGTGACGGCCACGTTCTCAAACGAACCGTCGCCTCGATTTCGATAAAGACGATTGCGCTGGTGCTCGCAGGCGACGAACAGGTCGATCCACCCGTCGTTATCGAAATCGCCCCAGGCGGCGGCATTGGAATTCACGGGGTCCAGAAGGCCTGCTTGTTCCGTGACGTCGGTGAATCCCCCGGCGCGATTATTGTGCAACAGCGTGGGACGGACCGGCCAGTCAAGCCAGGCGCCGCGCGGAATGAAGATATCCAGGAAGCCGTCATTGTCGTAGTCGGCCTGATAACACACCAATCCGCCGAGCTGATCGGTGATTCCCGCTTGCCGGCTGCGATCCTCGAAGGTTCCGTCTCCCTTGTTACGGTAGAACGCCATGGACTCGGTCGGGTCCCAGCATGTGATGACGACGTCGAGCTTCCCATCGTTGTCGAAGTCATCCATGATCGCCCCGCCGGCCTGATTGGATCGATCGAACCCGGCCGGCAGGCCGACCTCCCGAAACTTGCCGATGTCGAATTCCGAGTGCAGGAAACGATCGAGATTGAGGCGGAATCGCCGATCGACCTTGCTGGGATACTCACCCAAAGTCATATGGGCCACATTGAGTAGCCAGCGCACGCCGAGATCGTCCGGAAACAGATCGAGGTATTCCATGAAATGCCGGATCGCCAGCCGCGATCCGGTCGGGTTGGTATGCACGGCGGCGGCGGAGATCGGAAAGATGCAGGAGCTATCGCCCCGGCACATAATGCAGTTGTCGTTCTCACCTCGACGGAGCGCCGCCACTCCCTGCGCAAAGATCACCGCCGGGAGAAGGTTCCTGGCAGACTTTTCGTCCGCTTCGACCCGGGATCGCAGGATTGCCAGGTTCTCGTAGCTCGCCTCGGCCTCACCTTCGGAAAGAAGAAGCTCGGTCTTGTACATCAGGAGCTGCGATGCTTTGGCCGGAGCGATTCGGGGATCGGCGAGCCGGGCGTCAATCCGCTCGACGCCTCGATAGCCTGCGCGCTCCCAATGCCGCGCGATCTCGCGCAACGAGGTATCGGCCGTCCAGGGCTCCATCAAGGCGACGACCGCGGTATAACCGCTCAGGTCGGAATGCGGGTTCCGCGGATGCAGATTCCTGGCATGAACCACCCCAGGACGTGCGGGTTGAGTGGCATGAGTCGCCCAGATCGTCCGAGCCAGCGGTAGGGCGATGACTGCGAGCACGAAAAGAACGAGCGCAACCCGACCTTTGCCGATCATCGCGTTCCCTCAGGGCTCTGGTGATTCGCCTTTGCTCGCACGTATTTCGAGTCGTCCCGGGATCGGCGCGGCTGCCGAGATGACCAATCGTCTCCTAAATACTTAGGCGTCATCTGGGGCGCGAGTGGCCCGCGCGTCTCCTGGGATTGGCATCGGTGCGGCGTTGTCGAGCAGGACCAGAAGGGCGGCGGTCCCTATTCGAGCGCGAGCGGCCATGCCAACCTTTCCATTGCGATCGTAGGCCGGCTGTGGTTATAGTCACTTGAACTGCTTCGACGATTCTTCGCACGGATGGGAGACCCGAATGAAACGCCGAATTCTCGCCGTGGACGATATGGAGTTCAACCGGCATTATCTTCGCAAGATCCTCGAATCCAATGACCTGGAAGTTGAGATTGTTGCGGATGGTCGATCCGCGTGGGACCGGCTGAAAGCGCAGAAGTTCCACCTCGTGATCACGGACTTGCGGATGCCCGAGCTCGACGGGCTCGAGCTCCTGGCAAGAGTGGCGCGGAAAAGCTACCGGTCGGAGTGATCGTGCTGACCGCGTTCGGGGATCCGACCGAAGCCTTGCGCGATGAAGGCCGGCGCCGACGACTTCGTGGCCAAGCCCTTCGATCCCGGGCATCTTCAACTCTTGATCAAGCGGATCCTCGAGCGCCGCGAGCTGATCGATGAGCTCGAGCGGCTGCGCAAGCAGATGCGGGGCGACTACCCGTTTCACAACATGGTTTCGAAGAGCCCGAAGCTGCGCAAGATCTTTGACCTGATCGAGCAAGTCGGGCCGATTGGCTCGACGGTGTTGATCCACGGAGAGACCGGGACCGGGAAGGAGCTGGTGGCGCAGGCACTGCACGCCGCCGACACCCGCCGCGCCGGCCCGTTCATCGCCCTCAACTGCGCCGTCTTGAACGACTCGCTCCTGGAGAGCGAGCTCTTCGGCCACGAGCGGGCGCTTTCACCGGCGCGGAACGACGCAAAGCCGGCCGGTTCGAGCTGGCCGACGGCGGAACCCTGCTGCTGGACGAGGTCGGCGACATCTCCGCCTCTTTGCAAGCGAAACTGTTGCGCGTGCTGCAGACTGGCGATTTCGAGCGGGTCGGCGGCACCGAAACCGTCAAGGTCGACGTCCGGATCATCGCCTCGACGCACAAGAACCTTGAAGAGGAGGTGAAGTCCGGCCGGTTCCGGGCCGACTTGTTCTATCGTCTCAACGTCATCCGGATCGAGCTGCCTCCCCTGCGCGAGCGCACGGAGGACATCCCGCTTCTGGCCATGCATTTTCTGGAGAAGCATCGCCCGGTCAAGACCCAGCCGGTGACCGAGATCGCCTCGGAGGCGATGCAAACGCTCGTCCGCCATCACTGGCCGGGCAACGTCCGGGAGCTGGAAAACGCAATCAAGGCGGGTGTCGCCTTCGCGAGCGGGTCGGTACTGCACCGGGATGATCTTCCCGAGTCGGTCGCTCCCCGCACCACGCCTCCGCCCTCAGGGACTTCCCTGCTCGATGTCGAGCAGGCGCTGCCGGAGCTCACGGGCGACTTGATCGCTCGTGTCGAGCGCGAATACTTCGTGAAGCTCTTGGGCCAGTACAAGGGCAACGTCGCCCGGTGCGCCCGGCACAGCGGCTTGTCGCGTCGCAGCGTGACCCATAAGCTTCAGAAATACGGCCTGCGAGCGCACGGCCTTCAAGGTCCCATGTCTGAGCGACCCTGTCGATCGCGCAACCCGCGGCGATTCTAGGGCAGCGGAACGTCCTTGAACTCGAACTTGAGCGGGATGGTGATCACCTTGCTCGGAGTCTCATAAATGAGCTGGTAGTCCGAGGGCTTGCCCGGTGCGTCGACGAACAGGTATTCGAAGCCCAGCTTGCCACCGTCGCTGGCGGTGTTCGAGAACCCGCCGTTGTGCTCGAACCGGGATCCGTCGGCGCGTTGCAGCCAGATCTGATTGTTGAATAACCCCTGCCGGTAGCTCTCGAACGCCGGTCCTTCACCGGGATAGACCAGCGTAATATTGACCTTCCAGACCTGCTCCTCAACCTCGGTGTCTTCGAGGATCACGCTCACGTCGCCTTGCTTGGCTGTGACATTCTTCTGGGCGAGGCTCGGAAACCGGAAGGTCTTGATGCCGGCCGGTATCGTGACCTCGGCGTTGACCACGACCGAGCCCAGCTTCTTGGCATCGCGCTCGGGTGCGATCAGATTGAGATTGATCTCCGCCGATGGGTTTTCGGGCCGGACCACGACCTCGTCGGATTCCGCGTTCACTTGCGGCTTCACTTCCTTCTTGCGGTCGTCGACGATCTTGAGCTCCTCGGCCTTGAGCTTCAAGAGCATGGGCCGAAGCCTTGGCTCCCAGGCCGCCTCGATCTGGAGATTGGCGGTGGATGTGCCGGCCTGGAAATCATGCACCAGCCCGATTTGTTTGAGCTCGATACGAAACGGGCCGCTGTACTGAAACAGCGGCTTGCCGGCTTTTTTCTCCGCGCCTGGCGCGGCGTAGGCGTCGCCGCCGGCCATGATCCCGATCGTGCCGTCCCCGGTGGCCGAAGTGGTCATCACATCGGCAAGCCGCGTGATCTCCGCCAGTGCCTCGAAGAATGGCTTGTCGCGCAGGTCAAGGTCGAGAGCCGGGTTGGTGACTTCGGTCCCGAGCTGCTCGCGCAAGTCGGTGATGCCGTTGCCCGTCTGCTTCTGAAGCTGCTGAAGCGCCTCACTCAGCCGGATGCCCTTGCCCGTGATCGTCACCCGGCTGGCATCCGTCTTCACTTCGGCCTCAAGGGCGCAGGCGCAGTGCGCACCCGGTCGAGCCGGTCCTTTTTCTCGGCGCTCTTGGCCGTGGCCGAATCGGGAAGAAGGGGCAGGATCTTGGGCCCGAGCTTGATCAGGCTCGCCATCGCCGCTTCCCGCGCTTCGCTGGTCGCCGCATCGAGACGATCGACGAGCTGGAGCACTCGGTCGCGCAAAGCGGCATCCGTGGTCCCTTGCGCGGGCCGGGTCCGAAAAAGCGGTGAGCGATAAACACATCGATGCCACTGCGAGAAAGAGCCGCGGCAAGCTGCCCTTAGCCTTGCACTTCGAGCCAGGTTGCATGGTGTGATCTCCGGTTTGTGATCGTTCTCTAGCCCAATCAGCCGACCAGCCACTGGCCGTTTTCCATGACGAGGCGGCCATCGGCCGTGATCCGCCCGTCGGTCCGGGTATCGACGATCAGGTCCCAGTGGAGGGCCGATGCGTTGACACCTCCCGTTTCAGGATAGCTCTGCCCGAGTGCGACGTGCACGGTTCCACCGATTTTCTCGTCGTAGAGGATGCTGCCTGTGAACCGATCGATGCCGCCGTTGAGCCCCAGGCCGAGCTCACCCAGCTTGCGCGCGCCCGGGTCCAGGTCGAGCATGGCCAGGAGGTACTCTTCCCCGGCGTCCGCGCGAGCCGAGACCACGGTTCCGTTTTCAAGCGTGAGCTCGATACCCACGAGCTCCCGGCCGTCGCGGCACACCGGAAAACCGCACCGCAGCCTGCCGGACGCCGAATCTTCGACCGGACCGGTGAAGATCTCGCCGGAGGGCATGTTGCGGCGGCCGTCCGAGTTGATCCAGGTACGGCCGTTGACCGACAGCGTGAGGTCGGTGCCGGGCGGCCTCGATCCGGATCGTGGCGATCCGCGACATGAATTCGACCAGCCCTTCCTGGCGGGCCCCCAGCTCGGTCCACGCCGACCTAGCGTCCGCGCGATCCAGAAACATCGCGCGGGTGACGAATTCTTCATAGGCGGTCGGAGTCATGCGGGCCATCGTCGCGTATGCGGCCGTTGGATACTGGGTCAAGACCCACCGCCCCTTGCGAGCGGCCTGGCGCACCGGGTCTCTGGCTTTCTCAAACAGGGACTGCCGCCGGGGATCGACCCGGCTCATCGCACGCGTGTCGGTCTCGGCCGCGATCCGGATCCGGGCGCTACTCGACATGGCCTCCACCAGAGCACTCGGCGCCACGAACGTCAACTGCTCGTCCGTCGCGGTTTCCAGCAAAAACTCCTGAAGCCCGGCCAGATCCAACCGCAAGAGCGGATTCCCTCCGCGGAGCACAACTGCCTTAAAGCACGCTTCCAGAAGCGGCCGCGCGGCCACCTCCGAGCTGAGCACGATGGTCTCGCCGGGCTCGACCCGCAAGCAATAATCCACCAGCAGGTCGGCCCACCGCGCGACCACTTCGTCCTTCAATCGTCCCACCCCCGGCGCATTCGATTGACAAGTGTCATAGTCCACCAACGTCAGCTTATCAGCCGCGGGCCGGATGCTGCAACACGGCTCCGGTCCGGGCGAGCCCTGGGAGGTTGTCCTCTGTCCTTCGTCCTTGACGCTTTCGACCTGAGTCCTGAGAATCAACAAAGGAATGATTCGCCGTTCCAAACCGAGCCCCGCACGGCTCGGGCTCTGACCGGGCACAAGCGACGCGCTCGATTCTCGCCGCGCCCCCGGGGGCGCGGATCCATAGAATCTCTGCCTGCGCTCAGGCGGGAGATAGACCGAAGGAAGGGCTCGGATGATCTCACACTCAGTTGGTGGAAAAGTGACGCCGGTTCGCTGGATCGGGCTCGGGTTGATCGCCGTGGGTCTGGGCGGCGGCGGATGGTCGCTCGCGACGGCGAGCCGCTTCTCGGGGAATTTGCAGGAAGCACCGCCCGTATCGCGGGGTCCGGCGACCGCGCCCGTTGCCGAGCGATCGAAGGCGGCAGCCGCTTCGGCCGAGGAGAGATTGAAGGCGGACGTGACCTTCCTGGCGGCCGACGAGCGCGAGGGGCGAGCGCCCGGAACCGAGGGGATCGAGGCGGCAGCCCGGTACATCGCCGGCATCTTCAAAGAGGTTGGGCTCAAGCCCGCAGCCGGCGCCGACGGTTTCTTTCAGCCGTTCACGATCTCGGGCCGGTCCACGCTCAAGAACGAACAATCCCTGGCGTTCGTGGGCCCCCACGACGAGGAGATCACGGCCGCCCGAACGGATTTCAGCCCGCTCGCGATCGGCTCCGGCGGTGCGATCGCCAAAGCTCCCATCGTCTTCGCCGGCTACGGGATCACCGTCCGTGACGATCCGCGCCTCCCCCAGCTCGCGTATGACGATTACGCCGGTCTCGACGTCCATGGCAAGGTTGTCCTGCTCCTGCGGAGCGAGCCGCGCCGCCACGACGACACGAGTCCGTTCGAGGGCAAGAATGACTCACGGCATGCAACGTTCGAGCAGAAGGCGCTCAATGCCTTTGCACACGGAGCGGCCGGGGTGCTCCTGGTCAACAGCCTCTCCTCCCAGAGCGACGCGACCGACACGTTGCTGGGCTTCAGCGCGGCCGGCTTCACATCGTATTCCAATATTCCCTTCGTGATGGTGCATCGCGCCCTGGCCAACCAGCTCTTGACCAGGGCGGGCGAGCCGTCGCTATCCGCGCTCGAACAGCAGATCGATCAAGACCTTGCGCCGCGTTCCCGCGAGTTGACGGGGTGGGGCGCATCCGCCGTGGTTTCGATCGAGCAGACTCGCATCGCGACCAGGAATGTCGTCGGCGTGCTCGAGGGCGCCGGCCCACACGCCGAAGAGACGATCGTGATCGGGGGCCATTACGACCACCTGGGGCGCGGCGGTGTGACGTCTGGCTCGCTCGCCTTTTTTTCCCATGACATTCATAACGGCGCCGATGATAACGCGTCGGGGACCGCGATGGTCATCGAGCTCGCCCGCCGTCTCGCCGCGCACCGCGACCCGCTGCCGCGCCGGGTCGTGTTTCTCGCATTCAGCGGTGAAGAACGCGGGCTTCTGGGCTCGCGCTATTACGTCGCACATCCCCTCTATCCGCTCAAAGAGACCGTCATGATGATCAACTGCGACATGGTGGGCCGCTTGAACGCCAAGAGCGAGCTCACCATGATCGGCACCGGCTCGACGCCCGGCATGGACCAGTTGGCCGATCGACTCGGCCGCAAGGAAGGGCTCACGATCAAGAAGGTGGCCGGAATGAGCGACGGTTTCGGCGGCAGCGACCACGAATCGTTCTACGACAAGGGAATCCCGATTCTCTTTGCCTTTACCGGCCTTCATCGCGAGTATCACCGCCCGAGCGACGATTCCGACCTGATCAATTTTCCGGGAATGGCCAGAGTCGCCGATTACCTCGAGGTGCTTGCCCTCGACGTCATTCGCCGGCCCGAGCGGCCGGCGTTCGTCAAGCTCACCCGGCCAGCTCGTCCGGCCGAATCGAAAGACCCCGCACGGACGGGAATGTCGGTCTACATGGGGACGATGCCCGACTATACCTATGAAGGCAAAGACGGCCTGAAGCTTTCCGGGGTCCGCGAGGGTGGGCCGGCTGATCAAGGAGGGCTCAAGGAAGGCGACCTCATCATCCGCTTCAACGGCAGGCCGGTGGGAACGATCTACGACTACATGGACTGCCTGAAGCAAGGCGCGCCCGGGCAGAAGGTGGAAATCGTGGTCAAGCGCAACGACAAGGAGCTCAAGCTCAAGGTCACCCTCGGGAGCCGGCCTTGAGAGGCGGACCGCTCGTGCTGGTCGACAGGGACGGGTTACGAGCGATCGTTCTGGCACTGGCTTCAATCGGATGCGCCCCTGGCTGGTTGCAGTCGTGCCGAGCCCGACCGGCTCCTGGTCGCGACGAGATGGCCCAGGCGCGATCGCGAGCGGCTGGAATCCGAGTTCCGCGACTGGGTCGCCGCCTCCGACGACCATCTCGGACGCCGGCCTGCGCGCCTGGAGTGGATGACGGTCGCCTCGGAAGGGGACCTGGTTGCCTCGGCGCACCGCGCCGAGCCACCGGAAGTGTTGCTCGGCGGCTCGCCGACCACCTTCAACCTGCTGAGTGTGATGAATCAGCTTGCACCGATTGACTCGGCCGGCTCGTCGCTCTGGTGTGGCTCTCGCCGCCCCGAGACCCGGGAGCCGTCAGCAATTCCGCAGCCGGCTGCCCGGGCGAGCGCCGTTGAGGGCCGCGCTCTTGATGAGCACGGCTCCAAGAACGTCAGAAGCGGGGCGGCTCAGACCGCCGAATTCCGGGATCCTCGCACCGATCCAGCCTCGCTCGCGTCGGCCTTGAATCAACTCGACACAGGGCGCTTTAGCGACGGCTACGCGCAACTGGTGAACTCCGCGGCGACCCACGGCCGCATCGGTCGAAGGCCGGGGACGGACCTCCCGGGCGATCGGGGCGGCGAGTCCGCGGTCACCGTCGGCGATCTAGCGCGGGCAGCCGGACCGGTGCCCACCGAGGGCGTGGCGATTCTCCGCGGGGCCCGCTCACAGGACCTCGCCCAAGGCTTCCTTCGATTCCTGGTCGAGACACAGCGCACTCTGCCCGGTAGAATTGCGGCGGGAACTCCGTCCGTGGGCGACTCGGATTACACATCTCTGGTGGCTGACCTGCTCGGTGCGACCCTGGTCGACGGGCAGGACGAGCTGTGGGCGGCGTGGCGATCGCTCGCTTCTCTGGACGACTCCCGTCAGGCGCGCTCCTGGCTCACCGAGCCGCCGCCCTGGCCGCCGGTTTCTGTGGCCAGGTACCTGGGCCGCGAGGGAGACAAGGCCATGACTCTGATCGAGACGCTGGCCGCGGAGCTGGCTCCCGATCCCGCCGTGCGCTCCTGGCTGATCCGGAGCTGGCTCTCTCCGCGGCGCCCGCTTGATGCGAAGCTCCTGGCCGAGCTGGCTCAGGCGGCCGGGGGCCGGCTGTGCCGCGAGCCCAGGTTCCGCGCGTGGCTTCGCGAGGAATGGACGGCCTCGGCGCGCCAGCGTTATCGTCGTATTGCACGCTGGGCCGCCGCCAGGAAATCCGCCGCGCTCCCATGAGGCTCTACTTGACACCATGATCCGCGTCATCCTGGAAGGACTGCATAAGCGATTCGGCGCCATCGCCGCCGTTGACGGCGCATCGCTGGAGCTCCGACCCGGTGAGTTGACGTACTTGCTCGGCCCGCCGGGGGCGGGAAAAACGACCCTGGCTCGACTCGTGGCTGGCCTGGAATCCCTCGATGACGGCGAGATCTATTTCGGAGAGCGGATGGTCCACCGGCTTCCGCCCGTCGAACGGCGCGTCGGCATGGTGTTCGAAGACCTGGGATTGTGGCCGGCCCTGACGGTGCTCGACAACGTCGGTTACCCGCTCAAGGTCCAGAAGCTGTCCCGTCAGGAGCGACGACGACGCGTCGCCGAGATCCTGACCGCCCTGCGGATCGACAGCCTGGCCGGCCGCCGCCCGAGCCAGTTGACGGCGCCTCAGCGATTGCGAACCGCTCTGGCCCGGCGCCTGTGACCCAGCCTGAGGTTCTGGTCCTGGACGCTCCCCTGGCCCCGCTGGACCCGCGGATCCGCGAGGAGTGCCGCGACGACCTCCGGCGGATTCATCTTGAGGCCGCCGTGACGATCCTGGTCTTGACCGACGACGCCGCCGAAGCACTTGCGCTGGCCGACCGGCTCGCGGTCATGGACCTCGGCAAGATCGTCCAGGTCGGCCCGCCGCAGGAACTCTACTCCCGGCCCCACGATGTCTTCGTGGCGCGGATGCTGGGGCCAACCAACCTGCTGCAAGGCCAGCTCGAAAGCCAGATGAACGACCACCGGGGCGAGGTCGTGGTTCGCACCCCGCTGGGACGGCTGATCGGCCAGATGATCCCGGGCCACACCAACCACGGCACAGCGGTGACCATCTCGGTGCGCCCCGAAACGGTCTGCGTGGGGCCCACCACGCCCGCAGGCTGGAACCGGTTCCCGGCAACCATCGAGCGGATCATTTTCCGAGGCGAGATCCGCCAGATCCATGCACGGGGCCCGGGCGAGTGGCCGATCACCGTCTCGGCGCTGCAAAGCCAGTCTCAGAATCTGCGAGAAGGCCAGAGCCTCACCCTCTCGGTCGCTCCCGAGCATGTGGTCGTTCTGCCTGGAAAGTTTGCAGTCACATTCTGATCACGACTTTGCCGAAGTGAGTTCCGCTTTCGAGATGCTTGAAGGCCTGGGGTGCCTCTTCGAACTCGAACACACGATCGATAACCGGGTGCAGCCCGCCGGCCTCGATCGCGCGGTTCATGCTTTCGAACATGGCTCGGGAGCCGACGAAGATCCCCTGCACGCGGATGTGCTTCATCAAAATCGGCACAAAATTCACGTCGCCTGCGCCACTGAGCACACCGATCAAGGCGATGTAGCCTCCGAGGCGAACCGCCCGCAGCGATTTCGGCAACGTCCCCGCACCGCCAACTTCGACAATCTGGTCAACCCCTTTCCCGCCGGTCAGCTCGCGGACCTTCTTGTCCCAGTCGCTGGTCGTCCGGTAATTGATCCCAAGGGTGGCGCCAAGCTCGAGTGCGCGGGCAAGCTTCTGGTCGTTGCCCGAGGTCGCAATCACGCGTGCCCCAGCCAGCCGCGCAAACTGGATTGCAAACAGAGACACCCCACCCGTGCCCAGCGTGAGCACCGTGTCGCCGGGCTCGAGCCCACCGCTTGCGAACAGGGCATTCCAGGCGGTCACGCCCGCGCACGGCAAGCTTGCGGCTTCCTCAAAGCTCAGGTGGGCCGGGATCGGCAAGAGCGCCTGCTCGGGCAGTGCGACCAGTTCCGCCAGCATGCCTTTGCCGCCTGCACCGAGCGCCGAGCGTGCTTTCTCCTCATCGGGCGGCCCTTCCAGCCACCCAGGCATGAACGGGGCGACGACTCGTGCGCCCGCCGTGAACCGTGAGGCGTTCTCTCCCGTCGCGATCACTTCTCCAGCGCCGTCCGACACGGGGACGAACGGGAGCCGCAGCTTGGGGTTGTACGTCCCGTTCGACACGATCAGATCCCGGAAGTTGAGCGACACCGCACGAATCCGCAACAGGACTTCCCCCTGGCCGGGCGTGGGGTCCGGCAGCGACTCGTGCCTCAGCCCGTCCGCACCCTTGAACTCATGAAGCCGATAGACCTTCATGGCATGACCTTTCGATCGAAAGAGACCGCGGTCGAGTCGGAGCCGGCACGCACGCGGCGCACGTCCCGTGCACCATTCTATCGTCCCCTGATGGTGTATCCTATTTCTCGTTAACTGTTACGATGACAGAGGCGACGAACCGGGGACAAAGGACGAAGAATCGGAAACCGGCATGGTGAGATTTCGCTGGCTGGGCGTGGCGACAAGGTGCCTTCTGGGCGTGATCCAGGCCGCCGTGCTCCTGGGGCTCTTGGCGGCCGTCGTGGTCGACAGGGGGCCGGAGGGCGAATCGAGGCTCACAGCGCATCTTCTGCCGCTGGTGCTCTGGATCTTCGACGATTTTGCGTGGACGTGCGCTCGGAACAGCCTGGTGTTTGCGATCGTCATGTCGCTTTTCGCGCTGGCTCTTGGCGTCGCCTTGCGGGGCGAGGTCGGGCGGATCAGGTCGCTGCGAGGGTCGGGCCTGGCGGGGGCGGCCGTGGCCATCCTGGCAGCCTCACCCGCGTTCATGGCGCTGGGCCTCACGGGGCTGTTCGGCCCGGTCAGCGGATGGCCCTGGCCGTTGTCGACCCCGGACCCGGCAAGCGGGGGGACCAGCCTTGAGAGCTGGCGCGGGTTGCCGGTCTTTTTCGTATGGGTGTGGGCGAGCTTGCCCGGCGCCGTCGCCTGGGTGTGGCTGGCGGCCGAGCCGTCATTCCAGCGGCTGGAGCCGTCGTGGGCAGCGACGGCGCGGCTGGCCGGATCAGGACGTTTCCGGATCTTCCGAGACTTGACCTGGCCAATCATCCGCCCGCCGGCGGCCCGGGCCGCCGGCCAGATCTTCGTTTTCTCGCTCGTCGAGCCGGGCGCTTCCCTGATCCTGGGCCTGCGGCGCACGCTCGCCTATCAGATCGTCGACGCCGCGGCCGGGCCCGAGCCGTTTCCCCGCGCGGCCGTCTGGGTGGTCATGGCGGGGCTCCTTGGCCTGGCCGGTTGGACGGTCTTCCGCTGGCGGGGTGGCAAGCCGATTCTCGATACCCCATCAGGCAATGCGGGAGGCGCCGTCAACATCGACCACGCAATCCGCGCGACTTCGCTGCGCACGTTGCTGGCGATTCTGAGCGTGGCTGCGTGGTCCTTGTTCGCATGGCTGCCGATCGTCGGGCTCGTGCGCCTGGCCTTGGGCGGCGGATGGTATCGGACCGATCCGGGTGAAGCGTCTCTCGTCTCTCTGATCGGACGGCTGCGCAGCCTCGGCGAACCACCGGTGCCAGCGGTTGCGCTCAACTCGTTGATCTTCGGTCTGGAAGTCGCCTGCGGGATCGTGGTGATCTCATGGCTCGTTCCTCCGGATCGCGCGATTTCGTCCCGGCGCAGCCTGGTGGGCCGGCTGATCCGGCCGAGCTTCGTGACGCCGGCTCTCCTTCCAGGAATCGCGGTGCTGGCGTTGCCGTGGCTCGCCGCCCTGGCATCGACATTCCTGCGTGAATCGGGCTGGTCGAATACCGGGCTAATCCTCGAGAAGTTTTCCGATTCGCTCGACCCCCGACAGACGTCAGGCTCGCCGATGGGATGCGCCGTGGGTTTGTTCCTGCTGCCATGGTACCTGAAGAGCCGGCAGAGCCATGTCCTCTTGGCTCGGAATCACGCCCGCGGCGACTCGGCCGTCGACGCCGCGATCCTGGTCGGCGCACCGCGATGGCGGGCTCGCGTGCTCGCCGCGCCGGATCGGCCGGTCCGCGGGCTGGGCCGGTTCGTTCTGGTGTGGGCTCTTGCCGCCACGAACGTGACGCCCGCCCTGCTCTTCTTGTCCGCGGCCCGACTGTCCGTCGGGCAGGAAATCCTGATCCTGGCCGGCCAGAACGGCGAAGGCCCGTCGATCGCGGCCGCGATGGCCCTGGGAGCGATCGCCGTCAATCTCGGTGCGCTGGCGATCGCGCGAGTGACGTCGGCCGTTCCCCACGCCGACTCGCTAACGTGACCGTGAGTGGCCGTTCGGCTCTGACGGACGTATGTCCGGAATTCTCCGGTGCCCTCTACGTTTGAAGATAACCGCGCTGAAGACGAGAGCCTGCAACGAGAGAGCCAGCGGCGCCAGGATCATCGCCCGCAGATGGGCAAATTCACCGTGCAGCTTGATGTGGTTGCGAGGGGCGGGGTTCCGCGCATCCAACCACTGCTCCACGGCCGAAAGCCATCGGTCCGGATAGGGCCAAGGTCGAGGCCAGCTTGGGTCTGTCACGAGCACTCGATCACTCACTCGATGCCACGCCCAGGCAAAATAGAGCGTACCGAGCAATCCGATGAAAATGAATATGAGCAAGGCGCGATTGGCGCATCGCGAAAAGCCCTCGCCGCCGAATGTCGGCACGACGCACGCAGTCTCTTGGTCATCGCTCACCATGGCTCGAGCTCCACCCGAACGCCCGCTCGGTGTATGATAGGAGCGGCGGAGAAAGATTTGAAGCGGACTTGCATTGCGCGCGTGATGGTTGGAGACCGTTGACAAAGCCGGTATGATCCTTCGCATCCATGAAGCCTGTGCGTGTGGCCCGCATTCGTTCGCATGACCACGAGGACCAACCCCGTCAATGGACATCGCAAAACTGGCGCTCGAGGATGGCACGGTGTTCACCGGCACGGCTTTCGGGCGCGCGGTGAAAGCGACGGCGAAGTCGTTTTCAACACGAGCATGACCGGCTACCAGGAGATCCTGACCGACCCGTCATATCACGGCCAGATCTTGGCCATGACCTATCCCCAGATCGGCAATTGCGGTGTCAACGATCAGGACGCCGAGAGCCGGCGGCCCTGGGTGCGGGGATTTGTGGTCCGCGAGCTGAGTAACCGGGTCAGCAATCACCGCGCAACAGGCTCGCTGGCGGATTATCTCGAGAAACACGGCATCATCGGGATCCAGGGGATCGACACTCGTTGCCTGGTCCGCCACATCCGCGAGCAGGGGGCCATGAAGGGAATCCTGTCGACCACCGACCAGGACGACGCCAGCCTGGTGGCCAAGGCGAAGGCAAGCCCGGGGTTGATCGGCCGCGACTTGACGCGTGAGGTCATGCCGCGAGAGTCTTTTTCGTGGGAGCTCGGCCTCGACCACACGTACCGGCTTTCGCTCGTGGGCGATGCCGCCGCCCCACGGGCCAGCGCAGTCCCGGACTCCTCGGGTCCACCCCGTCGTCCTCACGTGGTGGCCCTCGACTTCGGCATCAAGTGGAACATTCTCCGCCATCTCACCGAGATCGGCACGCGGGTGACCGTGATGCCGGGCTCGACGCCGGCGGAGGCCATTCTGGATGCCCAGCCCGACGGCATCTTCATCTCGAACGGCCCGGGAGACCCGCGGCCGCTCGTGGAAGCAACCGATATGGTCAAGAAACTGATCAAGAACGCGGCGGAAGCCCGAGCGATCCCGATCTTTGGAATCTGCCTGGGTCATCAGCTCCTGGGCCAGGCCTTCGGCGCATCCACGTTCAAGCTCAAGTTCGGCCATCGGGGCGCCAATCACCCGGTCCTCAACCAGGCGACCGGCAGAATCGAGATCACGACCCAGAACCATGGCTTCGCCGTCGACACCCAGACGCTTCCCGCCCACGTCCAGCCCACTCACATCAACCTCTATGATAAGACCAACGAGGGCATGCGGCACACGCGGCTGCCGGTCTTCAGCGTGCAGTACCACCCCGAGGCCTCCCCCGGCCCCCACGACAGCAATTACCTCTTTGACGAATTCCGCCGCATGATCGAATAAACGAATCAGGGAGAGTGGGTTGCGATCCTTCAAGAGCCTCAACGAGCAGGAGGTCCTCTGCCTGGCGATTTCGCTCGAGGAGGAGCACGCGCGGATCTACGCCGATTATGCCGAGAGTCTCCGGTCGAATTACCCGAGCACGGCCCAGCTCTTCGACCACATGTCGGCCGAGGAGGACGTTCACCGCCACCGGCTGATCGAGCTCCACCGCGCACGGTTCGGCGAGCACATCCCCTTGATCCGCCGCCAGGACGTCAAGGGATTTGTCCAGCGGAAGCCCGTCTGGCTGGTGCGGCCTCTCGGTGTGAACGCCGTGCGCAAGCAGGCCGAGCTGATGGAGCTCGAGACCAGCCGATTCTACGACGCGGCGGCCCGGCAGGCGACCGACGCCGGGATCCGGCAGTTGCTGGGCGACCTGGCGGCCGAGGAGCGCAAGCATTCTCACATCGCCGATGAGCTCGAAGGAGCCCAGCGAGCCAGCGGCGCGGCCGAGGAAGAAGCCGCCACCAGCCGCCGGCTTTTTGTCCTTCAGGTGATCCAGCCCGGCCTTGCCGGGCTCATGGATGGCTCGGTCTCGACCTTGGCGCCCTTGTTTGCCGCGGCATTTGCGACTCATCAAAGCTGGCAGACTTTTCTGGTCGGGCTCGCCGCCAGCATGGGGGCTGGCATCAGTATGGGATTCGCCGAAGCCCTGTCCGATGACGGCACCCTGACCGGCCGCGGGCACCCCTGGACCCGCGGCGCCGTCTGCGGCTTCATGACCGCCCTCGGCGGGCTCGGGCACACCCTCCCCTACCTGATCCCACACGTCCAGACCGCCACGGCCATCGCCGTCGGCGTCGTCCTCGTCGAGCTGGGTGTCATCGCCTGGGTCCGGCACCGGTTCATGGATACTCCCCTGATGCCGGCCGTCGTTCAGGTCGTGATCGGCGGAGTCCTCGTCTTCCTGACGGGCGTGTTGATCGGCATCTCGTGAGTGGGCGAATCCACCTGTCAAGAAGAGAGGCTGCCAGACGAAAGGAGTATCCACCTCAGATGTCCGCCACCATCCGTCTCGCCACCCTGGCAGACGCCGGGGCGATCCTCGAAATCTACGCTCCGTTCTGCGCGGGCACTCCCGTCTCGTTCGAAACCGAGCCACCGACCGCCGAGGAAATACGGCATCGAATCAACAAGACCCTCGACATCCTCCCCTGGCTCGTCTGCGAGGACGCGGACCAGGTGCTCGGATACGCCTATGCCAGCCGGCATCGGGAGCGGGCCGGGTATCGCTGGTCGGTCGACGTGTCGGTCTACGTCCGCGAAGGCTGGCGCGGGTCAGGGATCGGCCGGGCGCTCTATACGTCGCTGTTCGCGATCCTCAGACTCCAGGGCTTTTTCAACATCGTCGCCGGAATCAGCCTGCCGAACCCCGCCAGCGTGGCACTCCATGAAGCGATGGGCATGCTCCCCGTTGCAGTCTATCCCGCGATCGGCTTCAAGTGCGGTGCGTGGCATGACGTCGGCTGGTGGCAGCTCGCACTGCGCCCGGAGGCGCTGGAACCCAACGAGCCGATCAACCTCCCGTCTGTGCGCGATCTACCCGGATTCGCCGACGCGATCGGTGCCGGGGCGAGCCGCTTGAAGGTCGCGGTCTCCCGGTAATTCCGGTCCTTAGGAACGGCACGTGCTTTGCGGCTTCGTGTCCTCCTATTGCACATCGGCGTCCATTCAAACGTACCAAGCAAGCGGGAGTGAATTCATGCCACTCACATCAACCAGTCAAGCCCACATTGCTTACGAGTTGAACGACGACAGCGACCCCGCGGTGGTGGTCATTGAGTTCCCTGAGCCCAGAAATCGTTGGTCCCCACCACGCAATTGAGTTAGGGGAACAACTCGCATCGCTGCTCCGGGCTGGCCTGCCGCAAAACTTCCTCATCGATTTCGCCAACGTCCGGTCGCTCGGCAGCAGCGCATTTGCCGAGATCGTTGCGTTCGCCCAGGAGGTCGGGCGGTTGCCTGTCTGCAACATGCAACAGAACCTGCGGCTCGGCGCCGCCCTGATCGGGCTGGAAGATTACACCGAGTTCGCGGACGACCGGCGAGCCGGGATCAATTTGGCCCGCAAGGCCGCCATCCGCAGTCAAGAAGAGACCGTGGATTATCCCGCATCGAGGCTCGACGACTCGGACTGAGCACACGGCTCAGCTCATCACTTCACGGAAAGCAGCCGCTCTTCCTTGGGGAATGTCTCGATGACCAGGTCCTTGAACCGGACTTCCTGTGGGACCTTGTTGGCGTGAAGCTGGAGCCCGATCGGGCCGGCCTTGATCCGCTCCGGCTTGGGATCTCGCCAGTCGATTACCGGCACTCCGTTGACCGCCACCTGGACACGGTTGCCCAGGGCCAGGATCTCCAGGTCGTTCCAGTCGTGCTGTTTGCCCACCTTCTTGGCCGGCGCCGGATCGACCGGCAGCCCATTTCGCCCGTACAGGTCGTACATGCCCCAGCCCGACGGGAACATCACCAGGTGCCCCGCGTAGGTTGCCGGATCCCCCTGCTCCGTGGCGACTCGGCCCCAGAAGGCGATGCCCGAGTGCATCTCGGACTCGACCAGCTTGACCTTCGCCGTCAAGCGAAAGTCCGTGTAGTTCTTCTCGGTGAGCAGATACGTGCTCACCGGCACCGGGGCGGTGTTCTTGCCGACGATCTCCCCGCCGTCCACCGACCAATGCTTGAAGTGTCCGGCCCAGCCATCCAAGCTTTTGCCGTCGAACAGCCGGATCGTCTCGCTCTGGCCGGACCGCGGCGGGACGACCGGCGCCGGGTTACTCGTCTGGGCCAATGCCTCGGAAATCGCGCCCGCCACCACCAGACCGCCGGCCAAGGCCGGTAACAATGCGCAAAGACGAATCGAGCCGGTCATCAGTAAGACCTCCGTTGTGAGCAAGACCTCAATTGTTTGCCTGCGAATGCACGACGACCCGTTCGCTCGGGTTAGTGTCCCAGAGGCTCGCCCCGCATGCAATTGGCTGGTGATCGACGCGTGGCGGCCCCACCGACTTCCCGAACTCCACTCCCCGCTTCCCATTCCCTGATCCCCGCTCCCACGTCCCTCGATTGACGGCCCAACCGTGGAGCGGTACCTTGTAACTTTACCGTGCCAAGTAACGGTCATGGTTGACCTGATAAACTGGAGAAAATTCGCCGTGGGGTCTTCGTGCGTCGTTGGCCTGCAATGGGGAGACGAGGCAAAGGGGAAAATTGTCGACCTCCTGTGTGACCAGCACGATGTGGTTGTGAGGTACCAGGGGGGTGCCAACGCAGGTCACACGGTGGTGGTTGACGGGGTAACCTACAAGCTGTCGCTGGTGCCGACGGGGATTCTGCGGCCCGGGATTGACGCGGTGATCGGCAACGGGGTGGTGATCCACCCCCCTGCCTTGCTGAAGGAGATCGAGGCGCTGTCCGGCAAGGGAATCGAAGTCGGAGAGAGGCTTCACGTCAGCGACCGGGCTCACGTGATCCTGCCGTACCACATGGAAGAGGAGCGTCTGACCGAGGAGTCGGCATTCCAGGCCGACCATCTGGGGACCACGCGGCGGGGCATTGGGCCGTGCTATCGCGACAAGGTTGGCCGAGTGCACGGAGTGCGCTTCGGTGATCTTTACCACCCGGACGCGTTTCGCGATCGGCTGGGACGGGTGATCGACTTCAAGAACCGGCTTCTCGGGGCGGTGCTCCCGGATTTTCGGCCGTTCGATGCTGGGAAAGTGGCCGAGGAGTATCTCCAATACGCCGCGCGGCTCAAGCCGTTTCTGTGCGATACGACGTCCTGGCTGCACCAGGCCCTGGGGAGCGGCCGGCGGCTGCTTTTTGAGGGAGCCCAGGGTTCGCTGCTCGATGTCGATCACGGCAGTTATCCCTATGTGACGAGCTCCAACTCGAGCGCGGCAGGCATCGCCGCAGGCTCGGGCGTGCCCACCCGGCATATCGATCGTTGGGTGGGCGTGGTGAAGGCGTACACCACGCGCGTGGGCGGCGGACCCTTTCCCACCGAGCAAGACAATGCGATCGGCGACCGGATTCGCACCGTTGGAAAGGAATTCGGAACAGTCACCGGCCGTCCACGCCGGTGTGGATGGTTTGACGCGGTCGCGACGCATCACGCGGTGCGAGTCAGCGGCTCGACCGAGCTGGCCGTCATGCTGCTGGACGTCTTGAGCGGCTTGAGCGAGCTGAACGTGGCGATCGCCTATGATTGTCAGGGGAGAACGATCACCGAGCTCCCGAGTACGCTCACTGATTTCCAGAACTGCCGGCCGATCTACGAGACCTTTCCGGGCTGGAGCGAGGACCTCTCGCGGATGACCCGGTGGGACGATTTGCCCATGACGGCCAGAACCTACGTTGAATTTCTGGGCAGACGCCTGGGAGTACCCGTGACGATCGTCTCGGTGGGCCCGGAACGCCGCCAGACGATCCTTGTCCCCCCAAAACGCCGTGAACACGCCGATCACCCACTCAGCCGCTCGACCGAGAACACCGATGACGATCACGCAGGAAGGACTGGCGCGGATTGAAGGCGCCGGGTTGAAACAGGATCAGCTTCCCGGGCACATCGCCATCATCATGGATGGGAACGGCCGCTGGGCCGAGCGTCGTGGTCTGCCGCGGATCGTCGGCCACCGGCGCGGAATCCAGAGCGTCCGCGCCGTGGTCGAAGAAGGGTGCCGGCTGGGTCTGGCGCAGTTGACCCTTTACTGTCTCTCGGTCGAAAATTGGAAGCGGCCGCCGCGAGAGCTGACCTTCCTGATGCGCCTCTTGCGCCACTTCCTGGTCGTCGAGCGCCGCGAGCTATTCGACCAGAATGTCCAGCTCAGGATGATCGGCCGACGCGACGGCGTGCCCAAGGACGTGATGGTTGAATTCGAGAAAACCGCCCGGCAGACGGCCTCGAATGACGGCATGATCCTTTGCCTGGCGGTCAATTACGGTGGCCGCACCGAGATCGGCGACGCTGCGCGGCGGCTTGCCGAAGACGTTCGCGCCGGCCGTGTCGAGCCCGACCAGGTCGACGAGGCCACGTTTGCGTCTTATCTTTACACCGCGGGGATGAGCGACCCCGACCTCTTGATCCGCACCGCCGGCGAGATGCGGATCAGCAACTTCTTGCTCTGGCAGATCTCCTACGCCGAGCTCTGGGTCACCCCCACACTCTGGCCCGACTTCCGCGGCGACGACCTGCTGGCGGCATGCCGAGCGTTCGCGGCTCGCGAGCGCAAGTTCGGCGGACTGCCCGCACTGGCGGCGATGAGCCCGCCATGATCCCGGTTGCAGGCCGTGCTCGCTATTTCCAACAGCGATCAGCCCGGGCTTTCCACGTCCGCTCAAAAGGGCGATGATGAACGCCTTCGGAAATCCGGGCGACCCTCGCACTGCGACCTTCTCGCTGAACTCTCAACCATGCTTGGTACTCGTCTCGTGTTCGGCCTGTCGATGGTTGCCGGGCTCGTGCTGGCACTTTACATCGATGAGCGGCTGGCGCCCTGGTATCCGTTCTGGTTCGCCATCTCGGCAATCGGTCTGGTCGTCGGGGCTCGCGAGCTTGTCGGGTTGCTGGATGCGACGGGTATTCGCCCGTCGCGCAACTCGGTGATCGGCGGGGTGCTGGCGCTCTTGGTCGCCAACTGGATCCCTCACGTTGCCATCCACTACGCGGTACGGCAAGACCTCTCGGCCCTGAGCTACGACCCGGCGGGGCCGTTGACCCCGCTGGCCTACCTGCTCCTCTGTTTCGTTGCCGTGCTCATGGTCAGTTTTGTGGCTCAGGGCCTTCAGTACGAAAGGCCCGGCCGGACCACGGCCCGGATCGCGGGTACTGTGTTCGTGATCGCCTACGTGGGAATCCTGGGTAGTTTCACGATCCAGATGCGGTGGTTCGACGGACCACACCAGGGTATTCTGGCGCTCGTTTTTCTGGTGGCGACGGCCAAGGGGGCCGACACCGGCGCGTATACGTTCGGCAGGCTGATGGGCCGGCACAAGCTCTGGCCGGCTCTGAGCCCGCAGAAAACGGTCGAAGGCGCCTTGGGCGGTCTCGTCTTCGGCGTCGCCTTCGCTCTTCTGACTGCGGCGATCGCCCGCTTCATCCTCGACGTCCCCACGCTCGACTGGCCGGTCGCGGCCGGGTACGGGCTGCTGATCGGCGCTGTCGCCCAGATCGGCGACCTCATGGAGTCGATGATCAAGCGCGACTGCGACCGCAAGGATGCCTCTGACGCAGTGCCGGGCTTCGGCGGACTGCTCGACGTCCTGGATTCGCTGATGTTCGCGGGCCCCGTGGCGTATGGACTCTGGCTCTGGCTGGGACCGTGAGCGCTCGCCTTGTTCCTCGACGGTCCGGCTACCCGGGTTTCTTTTCCTGCGGCTTCCCCCGCTATGCGGGCGCGCCGCCGCACTCACTGCCTTTGGAAATTATACTTCGTCTGATGCAAGAGCACGCTCAACGTCTTCCAGTGAGCGTCGCTGAAGAGCGGCCGGAGTTTTTCCTCAGGTAGGTAACTCGTGTGGACGAGAACGGCTTCCAGCTCGTACGCACTCACGGGTTCCACCTCCGAAGCACCCGCGGGCAGCCCCTCGAGCGGGCACGTCACCTGCAGGAGGAGGTCGGCAAGCCGGGCTTTTTCTGCGTCCAGCAGACCCGCCGCCATGCCGAACGCCTCAACGACCTCTCGGACTACAGCGCGGTGGCGAAGGGCGCGCGAACGACGCCGGCCGGCCTGGTAGGCGGTCCACTGCTCCGCACTGAGGGTTTTGGCCAGAATTTTGCCGTACAACGACTTCTCGGCGAGGAATCCTTCACGGAACGAGCTGCCGAGAGCTTCGAGCTCCGAGGCGATCGCGCTGAAGGCTTCCTGCTTGTTGGCCGCGAGCCGGAAACGCCGGTTCCTGGCGTCGATGGCATCAAAGAAGTGCTTGATATCTGCCCACCCAGCAAGCTGAATCTTCCTCTTCTGGGCCGAGCTGGTGCGGCAGGTTCGTGCCAGGTAATCGATGTGGAAAACCAAGAGCCGTTCAAACCGAACCCGGGCCGCGGCGCGCTCCTGCCCGAGGAAGGCCCATGTGTCGAGCGTTTCTTCCGTGAACGCCGACCATTGCTCCCCCGCGGCGGGCTGCGCGGCATCCGGCTCCGGTGGCTCCTCTTGTGCCAACGCCAGGCGTGCGACCGAGCTGGAGCACGTCACAAGCAATAGCAGCCGGATCAGGAACGTGCGCCACGGGGCGTTCCCTAGAGGAGTCGAGCTCCGGGGGCAGGGCTTCTGGGAAGCGCGGGCGGGCGCTGCTATCGAGAAGACTGCCCCTGACAGGACAGTGTAGGGCGCCAGAGACCCGGTGCGATCCGTTGTCATGAAACCCTGTACCCGTCGCAAAGCAACCATATCCATAACCGGGTGCAGTTCCCCTGTCGACAGACTCACAGAACGTAGGTCAGGCTTTCGAGCCTGAAGCCATGCCGGAAAGCTTGGCCTACTTAGAAACCGTCCGAAACTTAGGTTGCGCCCATTCGATGCAGGCACCGAAACCAAAGTAACGCGCATGCAAGCCGGATCAGGCCAATATAGTTCGATCAGTTCTTCTTATAGCATACGAGAATCGCACGACACCTGGAAAGGGGGCGTGAGTCGCATCGGAACAGTCATGGTAGATCTTCCACAACTGTTCCGATGCGACCCGCTGGCCGACTGGGCGCCGGTGTTTGATCGAATCGCGATCAAGCGGCGCCCGCCGCGGCCGTCGCATCCTCACGCGCGCTTTTAAAAACGGGCCGGTGATAGCTTCCCGGAATCCTCCAGGCCAAACTCCCAGTTGTGGCGAGGTCTCCCGACCTCGCCACGGAGCCGACCGATCGGTCTCCAGTCTCGGGGAAGAGCGGGAGACCTGCGGTCTAGCCCACGGCGTGCCACTTTCTTGCCACTCCCGCAGTACATCGCCAAGGTCGAGGCAGGGTTGCAGTGGAGACGTGCGGAGGAGGGAGGGCCGAGGAATCAAGAAAAGCGGCGAGAACATCGACCTTCCGGATCGAACCAAGCAGTTCGCCAGGCCTGGTTCAATCGTGCGTCGGTTTGGGTAAGACTTTCCGGACGCGTCCCGGCGATGATATTAGAATTGCACCCCTGACGACATTTCATCCGGCACAACCTGCAAACCCTCCACGCTGTCGCGCAGGCCAGCCCGAATTCGCGCCGGTTTTGCTCCCGGATCGCAACCAGGACTCCGGCGGAGATCAGCTTTCGCATCATTCAGCGACGCGTGTGATTCCGCTCGGTCTCTTCCCGCCTGAAGCGCCCGTCGTTTCTCTTGGCCGGAGATCGCCGATTCGATCGGGCGGATTGCATGCATGTTGACCGAGATCGACAGCATGTTGCAATTTGGAAAAGCGGGATTCCATAATATGGGTAGTCAGAAGCTGCTCTCTTTGGTGTTCAGGTCTCGAGCGCGGCCGCGGCAGTGCCGCGGGCACTTGCTGCTCGGCGAGGGCGGCGAAAGGCAAGGCATGCCCGAAGTCACAATCAGTCTGGATGGTCACGCTGAGGAGCTGGCTGTCTTCGGCAGCCGTGACCAGTATCTCAGGCAGATTCGCGACGCCGTGGGGGTCAAGGTTCTAGCCAGGCATGGCGAGGTCCGGATCGAGGGAGAAACCCCGCGGATCGACCAGGCGCGGCGCATTTTCGAGGGACTGCGGTCGATCTATCGTGCTCGCAAGACGATCTGTTCCAGCGACGTCAGCGAGATGATCGACGTCACCCTGGGCATCGCCGAGGCTGAGAATTCGGGCGTGATCGAGATCCGCGAAGGCAACCGGGCCGTCCGGCCGCGGTCCGTCGGCCAGGCGCGGTACATCCAGGCCCTGATCGAGAGCGAGCTGGTCTTCTGCATCGGGCCGGCCGGGACCGGCAAGACCTACCTCGCCGTCGCCATGGCTGTGTCGCTGTTGCGCCGCGGCCGGATCAAGAAGATCGTGCTGGTGCGGCCGGCCGTCGAGGCGGGTGAGCACCTGGGTTTTCTGCCCGGCGATCTCGAGGCCAAGATCAACCCCTACCTGCGACCCCTCCTGGACGCCCTCCACGACTTGATGGAGTACGACCAGATCCGCCGATACACGGAGAACGACCTGATCGAGATCGCCCCGCTGGCCTATATGCGCGGCCGCACTCTGAACGACGCCGTCATCATCCTGGATGAGGGCCAGAATGCGACCGTTCCCCAGATGAAGATGTTCTTGACCCGGATGGGACAGAACGCCCGGATCGTCGTGACCGGCGACATCACGCAGGTCGATCTCCCCAACGGGACCAAGAGCGGCCTGGCCGACGCCGTCGAGCGACTCAAAGACATCCCCGGGGTTGCAACCACCCTGCTCGATCGTTCGGATATCGTCCGGCACCCGCTGGTGCAGGCGATCGTCGATTGTTACGAAGCGGGCGAGTTGGCCGATCGCGATGGGCGGAGCGAGTCCGCCCCGGCCGAGCCCGCCGGAATTCCCACCGCCAAAAAGACGGGCCCGGAGTGAGGGCCAACCGGTGTCGCCAAGCTCACCTGCGCCTCAGGTCAACAACTGCCGTGAACCAGACCCGAGCGAACACGACGCACCGACAAGCCGTGGCCTTGTGGCTGCGGCACACTTCTGCGCGGCGGGGCGGGCTGCCCCGGCCACGCGGAGCTGAGATCCATCCATGAGCTTAGGCCGGCGCCGTCCCAAACTCTCTCGGGCCGACCTGCGCCCCGCTGACTCTGTTTCTCTCAGGCAGGGTCGAATTGCCAAGCAGCGGACCCGGGCTGTCTTGATCGCCCTGGTCACCGTTTCGGTCGTCGCGACCGCGCTCATCGTGTATGGCTCCGGCCCCCCGTTCACATTCCGGATCGGCCAGCGACCCGACCGGGAGCTCAGGGTCAACGTCAGGGAATTCAAGCTGCGAAACCAGACCAAGACCAGCAACAAGCGCCAGGCAGCCGCCGACCAGGTGCCGCCGCACTTGATCAACGATCCCGGTCCAATCCGCGAGCTGGCCGAGCGCCTCGAGGACCTCACCACGGCAGTCGCCAAGTCAACCCGGTTCGATCAACTTCGCGAGGACATCCGGACCACCTGGAAGCTCAAACCGGAGGGATACCTCGATCTCAAGGCTGCCACCGACACCCCCGAACGGCGCGACAATCTCCACGTGCAGATCGCTGCCGCATTCGAGCCCTTGATCCGCGACGGCGTGCTCGGACCAGGCATCCTGCCTCCCAACGAAGACTCGAGCCGCCAACTGGCCATCCGAACCGCGGCGCAGTCGCTGACAGAGGCCAGAATCGTTGCTCGCGACCGCGTCGTTCCGGAGCGAATTCTCAAGCCCGAGAGCCCGGTCAACCAGGAGTTCTGCTCCGCTTTCACCACCCCGCGGATCGGCCAGACGCTGCTTCAGTTGATCGGCAGCCACCTCGATTCCGTGGCGACGCTCACGTTCGAGGCCGAGGCGACCGCACAGCTTCGGGAGGAAGCGCGCAACGGCGTTCCTGACCACTACGACACTTACAGCCGCGGCGAAGTTCTGGTCGAAGAGGGCCAGTTGATCGGCGAAGAGCAGCTCATCCTCTTGCGACTGGAGCACGACGCCGCCCTGTCGGAGCTCGGCTTTGGCGACCGCGCTCGCCGCGCCCTCGGGATCCTCGCGCTGGTGTCGGCGCTTTATCTTCTGGCCGCGACCTACGTCTATCGCCGCGAGCGGCAGTTTGCTGACGACCCCCACAGGGTCGCCATCGTGTGCGGGCTCGTCATCCTTGCCCTGGCTCTGATCCGACTGGTCACGGCACAGACCTGGAATGCCGAGATCGTCCCGGTCGCCATCGTGAGCATGATCCTCGCCATTGCCTACAACTCCAGCTTCGCCATGATGGTCACGTTCGGCCTCTCGCTGATGACGTGCATCACGCTCGGCACGCAGATTCCCCACTTTCTCGTCGTCATGGCCGGTACGGCGGCCGGGGTTCTCACGCTCTCCGAAGTTCGCACCCGCACCAAGCTGATCAAGGTCGGGGCCACCGCCGCACTCACGTATTTCCTGATGACCTGGGCGACCGGCCTCTGGCAGGACCAGCCCATCGAGATGATCCGCAACGACAGCCTCTGGCGCGCCGGCTGGGGCCTGATGGCCGGCTTTTTCCTGGGCGGCAGCCTGCCCTTTATCGAGTACTCGCTGGGAATCGTCACCGGCATCAGCCTGCTGGAGCTCGGCGACAATACCCATCCCTTGCTCCAGGAACTGGTGCGCCGCGCGCCCGGCACCCATAACCACTCGATCACCGTCGGCGCGATCGCCGAGTCGGCCGCCGAGCGCATCGGCGCCAATGCGTTGCTCGTGCGCATCGGGGCCTATTTTCACGACATCGGCAAGATGCTCAAGCCCCACTACTTCGTGGAAAACCAGGTTGGACCGACCAGTCGCCACGCCAAGCTGGCTCCCGCGATGAGCACGCTGATCATCATCGGGCATGTCAAGGACGGCGTCGACCTGGGCCGGCAGCACCACCTGCCCGAGCCGATCATCGATCTCATCGAACAACACCACGGCACGACGCTGGTCGAATACTTCTACCATGAGGCCAATCGGCGCAACGGCGCGAACCCCGACGCGTCGCCGGTTCTCGAAAGCTCGTACCGATACCCCGGCCCCAAGCCTCAGACCATGGAGGCCGCCATCCTCATGGTGGCCGACGCCGTCGAGAGCGCGAGCCGAGCCCTCTCGGATCCGACCCCCGCTCGCCTGGAAGGATTGGTCAGCGACCTGGTGGATAAGCGGCTGCGTGACGGCCAGTTCGACGAGTGCGGGCTCACCCTCCGCGAGATTGCCGAGATTCGCGAAAGCCTCATCAAATCATTGATTGGCATCTATCACGGGCGCGTGAAATACCCCGAGCACCGGACGGCCTGAGAGCCGCATCAATTCCAGTACCGGAGATGCTCGTGAAGATCGAGGTCGAATTCAGCGACACCCAGTCCCATCTGACAGTCGATCGTAGGGCGCTCGAGCACCTGGTTGCCAGTGTCTTGACACAAGAGGGCCGCCAGTGCGCGTCGATCTCGATCGCTCTGGTCGATGATGCGGCGATCCACTCGCTCAACCGGCTGCATCTCGGCCATGATTGGCCGACCGACGTGATCACCTTTCCGCTGGCCGAGCCGGACGACCCGGTCTTGACTGGCGAGCTGGTCATATCCGCCGAGATGGCTGTCAGCAGGGCACTTGAGCTCGGCGTGGATCCTCGCGAAGAGCTCGCGCTGTACGTCGTCCATGGGCTCTTGCACCTTTGCGGCCATGACGATCGGGATGAGATGGGCGCGCGTGCGATGCGCGAGCGCGAGAGTGAAGTGCTGGCGCGAGCAAGAGGGAATTCGATCTGCCTCGCACGATTCGAAACCCCGCGCGAACCAGTGGTTGAGGATGCCGTCCCTTTGGGGCTTCCCAATCATCCCTGAGACCGACCTTGAGAGCTCGGTCGATTCGGCACGGAGCGATAACGAAGTGCCCGCTGTGCGAACCCTGGCCCTGGTGCTGCGTACGGTGGAGGTCTTCGAGACCAGCCTGGTTGTGACACTGTTCACGCGTGACCTGGGAAAAGTGTCGGGACTGGCCAAAGGTGCACGGCGGCTGCGATCGGCGTTCCAGGGTGGCCTTGACCTGCTGGGTGTTTCCGATATTGTGCTTTTCACGAAAGCGACCGAGGCGCTCGACGTGGTGGCCGAGGCTGCGCCCGTCGAGCGATTCCCATCTCTGCGCCGCGATCTGGCGGCCCTGTATGCCGGTTACTACATCGCCGAGCTGCTGTCGGATCTGACGGATCTTCACGATCCGCATCCCAAGCTGTTCGACGCGGCACGGATCACCTTGCGGCATCTGGGCGACGCGGACTTGCGGGCTCAGAGGATCCTTCGGTTCGAGCTGGCATGCCTGCGCGAGCTCGGGGTGATGCCCTCGCTCGATCAGTGTGCACAGTGCGGCGGCCCGGTCGAGTCTCGAAACGAGGGAATCGTATGGTTCGGACTGGCGACAGGAGGGGCCCTCTGTGACCAATGCCGGCCCGGCCAGCCCCACGTCATCTCCCTTCCGCACGAGGATCGGGAGGCGATTCGCATCCTCTCCAGCCCGGGCCAAGCCTGGCGCAGGACTGGTTCTGCGCCAGGGAAAGCTCCGGAGCGCCTGCGACACGATCGGCGCCGTCGTCAATCACGTCCTCGGCCACCAAACCCGGCTCCGGTCCCTGGTCGGTATCTGACCCGAGCGTACCGATTCATCGGCGGGTCATGGTGCTCGTCTGCCTGTTCCTGACCCAGCTCCTCACGGGCTGCCAGACGTTCAGCAGCCCGCTCTCGCAGTGGCGGGCCGCCTACGACGGCAATCTGGTCAAGGGTCCCACCAAGGAAGAGATGGCCGATGCAGCCGGTTTCTCCGACTCGGACAACCTGCTCGAGCGCTGGCTCACTCCCCGGCCAGACCCCGGCGCGAAATCTGTCGACAAGTCATCCACCATGATCCTCGGGTCCGACGGCTGGCGGCCCATCGTCAAGGCCGCCAAGGACCCGGTGGCTGATGCCGAGTATCAGGCTGTCCAGAAACTCTTCGAGCAAGGCCGATTCGCCGAGGCCGAGAAAGGCTTCGCGAAGATCGCCAAGAACTATAAAGGAACGCCCTGGGGTGAAAACGCTCAGTTCTATCTGGCCGAAAGCCAGTTCCAGCAAAAGAACTACGTGAGTGCCCACGACAGCTTCGAGCTGATGCACAAGGACTACGCCAACAATGCCTACATGGATGACCTGGTCAGCCGCGAGTACTTCATCGCCAACCTGTGGATGCAGCAGTGCGACCCCACGACGCCCAAGGAAAAGCTGCTTCCCTGGTACTGCCGGCTCACCGGCACCCTACCCTTGTTCGACACCGCCGGCTCGGCGATCAAGGCGCTCGAGCACGTGAGGATGAACCGGTCCGACGGCGCCCTCGCCCCCAGAGCCACCTACGAACTTGCCAATCATTATATGAAGCACCAAGATTACGAAACAGCCTCGATCTACTACGAAGAATTCATGCGCGACCCCCTCTGCGCCAAGAGCCCGTGGATGCAGGAGGTGCAGCACAAGGCGATCGACGCGCGCATGAAAGCCTACCAGGGCCCCGATTACGACGCCTCCGGCCTCGAGAAAGCACGCGAGCTCGTGCGCAAGACCGGCGACGCGTTTCCGGAGCGCCAGGCGAGCTTCGAAGGGCTCTATCACACCCTCGACCTGATCAATGACGCGGAGGCCGAGAAAACGTTCAACGCAGGTGAGTATTACAAGCGCGTGAGAAAGGTCGCCTCGGCCGAGTATTACTTCGGCAAGATTCCCCGGCGCTGGCCCAACACCGTCTGGGCCGAGAAGGCCAAGGTCGAGCTCGCCCAGCTCGCCAAGATGCCGCGAACACCCTCGAAACCCAGCAGGATCATCATCCCGCCCGGCGGCATCAATCCGTTCGGCGGTGGCGCCATGGGTGGCATGGGCGGCATGGGTATGGGAGGTATGGGTATGGGCGGCATGGGTATGGGTGGTATGGGAATGGGTGGCATGGGTATGGGTGGCATGGGAATGATGTGATCGAGTCAGTCCAGGGACTTCACAAACGGAGCCGTCGACACATGTGGCCGATCCATTCAGGCCGGTTGTGCGCCCTGGCGAGCGCCGTCCGTCATCTCGCCAATCCACGATCGGCGAGCGGCTCTCCAAGATGCTGATTCTGACCGGCCTCGCCATCAACCTCAGCGGATGTACCGGCTTCGGCCGCCCAACGGCGGCTCCCAACGGCGACAATGGGTTCTGCGGCTGGCATGTCCACGCTCCGTTCGACACCGCCGAAGTCAAGACGGTTGCTGTGTTCTTCAAGACCCAGACGTTCCGGCGCGATCTCGAGAAACAGCTCACGGAGGCTGTTGAAAAAGAGATCAGCTTGAGAACGCCCTACCGTGTGGTGGGGAAGCACGAAGATGCCGACTCGCTCTTGACCGGCGTGATCACGACCGACAACAAGAACCTCGTGGTGGAAGCGCCGACGAACCTGGCGCGCCAGCTCAACACCATGATCACGGTCTCGACCAAGTGGACGCATAATCCACCAACGGAGTTCGAGGACAAGCAGATCCCCACCTTCGTCTCCGAAACGATCAACTTCGTGCCGGAGGTCGGCGAGACGACGTTGAGCGCCTACAACCACGTCATCCAGAGTATTGCCAAGCAAATTGTTGATATGATGGAGGTGCCCTGGTTCAGCGACCAGGACGTTCATTGATTCCTTGGGCAGCGCGGGCTTGAAGGCGGCGGCCGGCCGCCGCGTCGGACCGGACCGATCGGACGAATCCGTTGGATTCGTCGCGTCTGACGGCCCGTCCCGAACCCGGTCCAGGGGCCTGCACAGCGTTTTTGGTCGACCCACTGGGCAGTGAGCTGACGAACCATGGCAGTCTGGGAAGCGAGTGGGCTCTCGATCGTGGCCGATTCGGACCTGGCTCCGAAGGTGATGGGGATCGTCAACCTGACACCCGACAGTTTTTCGGGCGTGGGCCCGGGCGTACGGCCCGGCGACTCGGTCGAATTTGCCGTGAAACTGGCCGGCCTGGGTTCCGACCTGCTCGACCTGGGCGGCGAATCGAGCCGGCCAGGGGCCGAGCCGGTGCCGCTGGCCGAAGAGCTCGAGCGGCGTGATCCCGGTCATGGAGATGCTATCCGCCCGGGTGACTGTGCCAATCTCTATCGATACGACCAAGGCCGAGGTGGCGCGGCAGGCCCTGCGCCTGGGCGCTCGGGTGATCAACGACATCTCCGCCCTGCGGGCCGATCCCGAAATGGTCGGATTGGCCGCGAGCACGGGGGCGGGCGTGGTGCTCATGCACATGCAGGGCCTGCCGATCAACATGCAGGTCGATCCGCGCTACGGCGACTGTACCGCCGAGGTCTACGAGTTTCTGGCCCGCCGCATCGATTGGGCCGTTGCCAGAGGCATCCCGCACGAGCGGATCGCGATCGATCCCGGCATCGGCTTCGGCAAGACCAGCGAGCACAACCTTCAACTCTTGCGAAACCTCGATCGATTCGCCAACCTGGGGTGTGTGGTCCTGGTCGGCACGTCGCGCAAGGGATTTCTGGGCGAGATCACGGGCCAACCGACCGCCGAGCGCACGGCGGCCTCGGTCGCTGTTGCTCTGGCGGCATGTCTGCGCGGGGCGAAAGTGTTGAGAGTGCACGACGTGGCTCAAATGGTCGATGCGGTTCGCGTCTGGAGTGCCGTGCGGGGCTGGGAGGTCGATCGATGAGCCGAATCGCCAGGACAGACCAACCGCTCGTCTCGGCCTGCCCCACCACAGCGGGCCAATGCCGGGCGATGGCGCAGGCAGCCAAGCAAGCCGCCCGCTGCCTGGCCGTCGCCAGAGGTGCGCACCGCGACTCGTGGCTGAGACGATCCGCCGCAGCCCTGAAAGAGCGCAGGGCTGAAATCATGCTGGCCAACGCCCATGATGTCACGGCCGCGCCCAATTATGGAATGGCTGGTGCGGCGATCGACCGCTTGGCCTTGAATCCCGAGCGCATCGAGGAGATCGCTCAGACTTTGCTCGACGTGGCCGCGCTTCCGGACCCTCTCGGCGAGGTCGTCCAGTCGAGCCGGCGGCCCAATGGGCTCGATGTCCAGCAGGTGCGCGTTCCGCTCGGCGTCATCTTCATGGTCTATGAAAGCCGGCCCAACGTGACAGTCGATGCAGCCGCTCTCTGCGTCAAGAGCGGAAATGCCGTGATCCTGCGGGGAGGCAAGGAAGCGATCAATACCAACAGGGCCCTGCACCGGATCCTGGCTGATGAGCTGGCCGGCTGTGGATTGCCCGAAGCGGCAGTTCAGCTCGTCATGACCACCGACCGAGCCGCCGTCGGTGAGCTGCTCGCCCTCCCGGACCTCATCGATCTGGCCATCCCGCGCGGCGGCGAGAGCCTGATTCGGCGCGTCGCCGCCGAGGCGAAGATGCCGGTCCTCAAACATTACACCGGGAACTGCCACGTCTACGTCGACGCTCGCTGCGACATCGACATGGCCGTCAAGATCATCGTGAATGCCAAGGCCCAGCGCCCCGGCGTGTGCAATGCGGCGGAGACCCTGCTGGTCCACCAAGCGATCGCCCCGCTCTTTCTACCTAAAGCGGCCGAGGCCCTCTTCGCCGCCGGTGTCGAGCTTCGCGGCGATTCCGCCGCCCGCCGGATTGTACCCGCCATGACTGCCGCGGATCCCGCCGACTGGGACACCGAGTATCTCGACAAGATCCTGGCGGTCGCCGTCGTCGAGTCACTCGACGACGGAATCGCCCACATTACCCGCCACGGCTCGGGCCACACCGACGCGATCGTCACCAGCGACCTCGCCGCAGCCCGGCGCTTCGTCGCCGAGGTCGATAGCTCGGCCGTCATGGTCAACGCCAGCACCCGCTTCAACGACGGCGGACAGCTCGGCCTGGGCGCCGAGATCGGCATCAGCACCGACAAGATCCACGCGCGTGGACCGTGCGGCCTGCGCGAGCTCACGTCCACCAAATGGATCGTCCAGGGCGATGGACAGATCCGCGAATGATCGGGCGGCGGACTAGGCCCAGAAGAAGGGCCACAGAGGACTAAGACTAAGATTAGGACTAAGACTAAGACTAAGATTAGGACTAAGACTAAGACTAAGACTAAGATTAGGATTAAGATTAAGATTAAGAGTATGATCTCATGCACGCGTCGATGCGGTGCCGTGGCGCCCCGGGGCTGGTCATGAGCGAGCCGGAAGCGTACAGGATCGGGCCGATGGGCCTCTATCCATGAACGAAGTGACGCGGATCCTCGAAGCGATCGAACAGGGCGACCCCAGCGCCACCGACCGGCTCTTGCCGCTGGTCTACGAGGAACTCCGCAAGCTGGCCGCCACCCGTCTCGCCCGGGAGAAACCCGGCCAGACTCTTGAGGCGACGGCCCTGGTCCACGAAGCGTACCTGCGCCTGGTGGGTCATGACGATGCAAAGCCGTGGAACAGCCGCGGCCACTTCTTCGGCGCGGCGGCCGAGGCCATGCGGCGCATCCTCGTCGAGAACGCCCGGCGCAAGGCGCGCATCTGCCACGCCGGCGGCCTCAATCGGATCGACCTGGACCGGATTGACCTCGCCGCGGACGAGGCATCCGACGAATTGCTCGCGCTCAACGACGCCCTGGACCGCCTGGCGGATGAGGAGCCAACCGTCGCCGAAGTGGTCAAGGTTCGAGGCCGAGCGCCAGGCGCTGGCCTTGATGGACCACCAGAACATCGCACGCGTGCTGGATGCCGGCACGACCGAGACCGGCCGCCCGTATTTCGTCATGGAGCTGGTGAACGGCGTCCCGATCACGAAATACTGCGACGACACCCAGCTCAATCCCCGCGAGCGCCTCGAGTTGTTCATCCCCGTCTGCCAGGCCATCCAGCACGCGCACCAGAAGGGGATCATCCACCGAGATATCAAGCCCTCGAACGTCCTGGTGACGCTCTACGACGGCAAGCCTGTCGCCAAGGTGATCGACTTCGGCGTGGCCAAGGCGACCGACCAGAGGTTGACCGAGCGTACGATGTTCACCCAGTACGGTTCGATCGTCGGCACGCTCGAGTACATGAGCCCCGAGCAGGCCGAGATGAGCGCCCTGGGGGTCGACACGCGGAGCGACGTCTTTGCGCTCGGGGTCCTGCTTTATGAGCTCTTGACCGGCACGACGCCTCTGGAGCACGCGTCGCTGCGCCAGGCGGGCTACGCCGAGATCCTGCGTCGGATCAAGGAAGAGGAACCGCCGAGGCCGAGCACCCGACTGAGCGCATCGCGCGACGCGCTGCCGTCGATCTCGGCGCAGCGCAGGACCGAGTCGGCGAAGCTGGCGAAGTCGATGCGCGGGGAGGTCGACTGGATCGTGATGAAGTGCCTGGAGAAGGATCGGACCCGGCGGTACGAGACGGCCAACGGCCTGGCCCGCGACCTCGAGCGTTACCTGGCTGACGAAGCGGTCGAAGCCTGTCCGCCTTCGGCGTCGTACCGGTTGAGGAAGTTCGCCCGAAAGCACCGTACCGCCCTGGCGACGGTCTCCGCGTTCGCCGCCCTCCTCTTCCTGGGGGCCGTCGTGAGCGTCTGGCAGGCGTTCCGGGCCCGGCAGACCGAGCGGATCGCTCGCGTGGCTCGAGATCGCGCTCTTGTTGCGGAACTTGTCGCTGACGTGTCCCGAAGCGAGGCGGAGGCCAAACGGCGAGAAGCCGAGCTCGCCCGGCAATCGCTGCGGCGATCGCTCTACGTCTCGGACATCCGACTGGCGCAGGCGGCATGGAGCGGCGACAACCTCGACGGGATGCGCGACATCCTGGAACAGCAGCGGCCCGAATCGGGTGATGACGACCTGCGGGGATTCGAGTGGCGTTACCTTCGACGATTGGCCTCCAGTATCCGTGTGGTCGAATTGTCCAACGATCTGGCTGTTGGAACGATGAGCCGCGACGGGACGCGTTATGTCGCCACCGTGTATTCGCGATCGAAGAAGGGCCCCCCCGACGCGGCTGAACTCGAGCTCAGGCTGGTGGATTCTCGGAGCGGCCGAGTCGTGCGCAGGATCGATCCCTACCCTGGCCAGATCCAGGCAGCCGGCATGAATTCGGTTCAGTTTAGCCCCAACGGCCAGCGCTTCGTCCACCTCTCGCATACTCGCGACGCGTCGGGTCGTGCAGTCAAATGGGGTGTCAAGGTCTGGGATTGGTCGACCGGTCGCGAGGTGTTTGCGCGCTCCGACTTCACAACACCGGTCTCGGCGCCGGCGCTCGACCCGTCGGCCACTCGGTTGGCAGCGAGGATCGACCGGCCGAGAGAAGAAGGCGGTGGCGACCTGATCATCTGGGACATCGACGGCGGAAAACAGCTCCTCGCGATCCCGCTACCGGACGGCCTGCCCTTCCTATGGTCTTCGATCCAGTTCAGTCCGGATGGGACACGCATCGCCGCGTTGTTACGGCCCCGCGGCTCCTCTGCCGCCGACCTGCCGCGCGAGCTCCGCGCCTGGGACGCCGCCACGGGAAAGGAGCTGTTCCGCCACGACACGGGACCCCGGGCGAGCGGCCTGGCCTATAGTCCTGACTGGCGAACCCTGGCTGTCTCCTGCGACGGCGGGCCGATGCATCGGATCCGGGATGCCGGCTCGGGCAAGGAGATCCTCAAACTCACCATGGGGGAAGAGGACCAGATCAAACTGTTGACCGGGAGAGACTCGATCGCCTTCAGTCCCGACGGAACGCGCGTCGCCTACACGTGCCCGAGGGCGGGAAAGTGCAGATCTGGGACGTGACGCCGGATGAGACCAAGGTGAGCCGATCGCAGGATCTGATCCTGAAAGGGAACTGGGCGATCGTTTCGCAAGTGGCCTGGAGCGCCGACGGCCGGTTCGTCTCAGCCTGCGGCCAGAACGGCAAGATCGTAACCTGGCAGATCCTGGCCCAGGACGAGCACGTCACGCTCAAGGGGCCTGACGAGGCGACCTGGGTCGGGCCGACCTCGGCCGCGAGTGCGAATCGATTCGCCGCCGCCTTCGAGACGCAGCGAGGGCTCGCGAAGACCGAAGTCAAGGTCTGGGATCAAGCGGGTCGGGTGCTGTTCCAGTGGAGACGGCCGATGGCTGGCATTGGCATTGACGAAGAAGGGCGGTGGCGGTATGATCAAGGTCCTCGAGGCCGCCAGCGGCGAGGAGCGTCACTCGCTCACGGGTCATGGCTATCGGTTCGGGAGGGCGACCTTCAGCCCCGACAGCCGGCGACTTGCCTCCTTCAGCATCTCACGGTTCGGTGCTTCCGACGTCAAGCTAAAGCTCTGGGACCTCGCCGCGGGGAAGGACCTGCTGACTTTCTCGACGAAAGCCATCGAGCCACCTTCTCTGCGAAGGGCTATGTATTCTCCGACCAGGAGCCTCTCGTTCAGTCCGGACGGCAACCGCCTGTTCTCCGTTGCCGGCAGCTATGGTCGCGAGGCCACGGTGCAGGTCTGGGACGCCACCCCGCTGCCGGACGAGGAGGCCGAAGCCTCGCGACGACTACCCTGAACCGACCGGGTGGATGACCCTGGATGTCGATGTCTCGTCGTCTTGTGTCGATCCACGGCCGCGGCGCCCTGGGCTTGGTCTCACTTCAGTCGCTAATCCTCACGGTGCGGCTGGCCCGGCAACCGGCGGCGGCGCAGTAACCTCCTTTGCCTTGCCGACCAGGTCGACAAATTCCCGACGATACCCTGAGGGATCCTCGACCAAGGTTGCCTTGGCGATCTCCAGCAGCCCGGCATAGGTCAGGTTGCCCTTGTATGGAGATTGCCTCAAGAGCATACCGAATCCCGCGACCGACGCGGCGAATTTGAGGTCGTTGGTCGCGTGACCGAAGTCGATACCCGTGTCGATCACCTTATGCTCGATCAGGAGGCTCGTGTCTTCCGCCGGCTTTTTGTAACGCAGCCGGACGGTCAACGACTCGGGAGACGATCGCTCGCCCCGACCCAACTGGTCGAGACGATCGTTGCCGGGAGCCGGCTGGCCGGCACCACTCGGCGATAACGCGATCTCATAGAGGGCCGTCACGTGATGACCGGCGCCGATCTCGCCGGCGTCCTTGGCGTCGTTGTTGAAGTCCTGGTGGTCCATGATCCGATTCTCGTAGCCGATCAACCGGAACTCAGCGACCCGGGCCGGATTGAAGACAACCTGGATCTTCACGTCCTTGGCGACCGTGACCAGGGTCGAGCCCATCTCCTCGACCAGGACCTTGTAAGCCTCGTTGGGCGTGTCGATCTGCACATGGTGGCCGTTCCCTTTGTCGGCAAGCTGCTCGAGGTTCGCGTCCTTGAGGTTATCCATGCCAAAGCCGAGTACGCTCAGGAATACCCCGCTCTTCGCCTTGGCCTCGATCAGGCGGACCAGCTCATTCCTCTCGGTGACACCGACATTGAAATCGCCATCCGTGGCCAGGATCACGCGATTGGTGCCCTGTTTGATGAAGTGCTGAACGGCCACGTTGTAAGCAAGCTGAACGCCCGCCCCGCCGTTGGTCGAGCCGGCGGCGTGTAACTGGTCGATCACGGAATTGATCTCGGCCTTCTTGATGCACGAAGTCGAAGGGAGGACCAGTCCCGCGGCTGCCGCGTAGACGACGATCGCGACTTGATCGTTTTCTCCGAGCTGCTCGACCAATCGCTGCAAACCCCATTGAACCAGAGGCAGCTTGTTGGGCGCGTTCATTGATCCCGAGACGTCGACCAGAAAGACGAGGTTGCTCGGCGGTCGCTTCGATTGATCGATGGCCCTGGCCGCGATGCCGATGCGGGCGAGTCGATGCTGCGAATTCCAGGGGCAGCCGCCGATTTCGGTGTGGATCGAAAACGGCTGCTCACTTGAGGCGGCGGGAGGCGGGTCGTGATAAGGGAAATAGTTGAGCATTTCCTCGATGCGGACGGCATCCTTGGGAGGGGCCATGTTGTGAGTAAGAAAGCCGCGGACAATGGAATAACTTGCGGTATCGACATCGATCGAGAAGGTGGATAGAGCATCCTGCGACACCCGAAGAAAGGGGTTGTCGACGATCGCCGCAAAAGCTTCGCCGGCCTTCAGGGCCTCCCCTGCCAGCTCCATCTCTTCCCTTTTGAGCCCGAGAGCGAATCCCTCGGCAGGTGCCTGGCCAGCGCCGTTCTGTTGAGGTGCCTGGCCAGCGAGTTTCTGTTCGACCGCTCGGCGCTCGTCGTGCTGCTGAAGTGCCTGGTTGCCGGCGTTCTGTTGCGGTGCTTGGCTCGTCGCAACCTGGCTTTGGCCGGCGGTCTGCTGATCGCTGAGACTCATCCTCGGTTCATCACGGACTTGGGGTTTTGACAAACGATCTTGACCGTCGAGTGCTGCGGTCATCTGGCTGGGGGCAGCCTGCGCCCGTTGACTTTGCGCCTGGGGAGCATTCGCCACGGGAGCCGCCGCAGCCGCCGGACCCGGCAGAGCCGGCATCTTTTCACCGAGATTCTCACGACCCGTTGATGCCCTTCCGCCAAGAGCAATCCTCGGCGCCGCGGCTCTCGCGCTGACCGCAGCTCTCTTGTAAGCGAACCTCTGAGATTCCGCTTGGGTGACCACGGCGGGAGCCTTGCCCTGGCTCTGTGATGGAGATAGATCATGAGCGGGAGCGAATGCCAGGGACTTGCTCTCGCCATCGGCAAGTCGGAGGGCTCTTGTTTGTGAGTTCGTCACGACCAGCGTGGTCTTCGGGGCTGAAGAGGCGTTCGGCGACGCCGGCATGACACTCTCAACGCGGGATGAGCTCCGATAGGAGTCCGGCCTGGTCTCCGTCATCACGATCGACCGCGTGGTATCCGCCGGTCCAGAAGTTGTCGGCGCAGACCGCAGAATCACCGCGGTCTTCGGTGCCTCACCAGAAGCCTGGGCCAGCTCGGCCTTGGGCTCTTGTGTGACCCGGACTAGCGGCACGAGCGCCATCGCCATGCCCGCGAGGACAAGCGCCGCAGCGGCCTGCATCAGGAATGCCCTGCGCCGCCACCAGGGCCGTACCGGCGCGGTCGTCTTCAGAAGGCTCTCCGCGACGGCCTGGTGATTGAGGCCAGCCGAGGCGACGTGAGCCTGGGCCTCGGCATGGAGCTGCTCGGAAAGCCACCGGGAAGTCTGGCGGATCTCGTCGACAGCCGTCCGGCCTTCGGCCGATTCGATCAGCATCGCTTCGACGACCGCATGCTCCGCGGGGTCAAGCTCACCGAGCGCGAACGCGGTCAACCGAGGATCGTCGGGGTCGAGTGTCATGACAGGCTCTCCTCTCTCGCAACTCGAGTCACCGCCGACTCGCCGGCGAACAGTTGAACCCGAAGCGCTTTGATTCCCGCGTGGATCAGATAACCGACGTTCGAGACGCTGTAACCGCTGATCCGGCTGATTTCCTGGTACGAAAACCCATTTTGAAACTTGAGCCGGATGACTTCGCGCTGACTGTCAGGCAAGGCCTCCATCAGCTCCACGACCCGTGACGACAGGTCGCGTCGCGAGGCGACGTCGAACGGGCCCGGATCAGGGGCCAGGCAGCGCACCACCTGCTCCTCGCGTAACTGAGTCATGCGATGCTCCTTCCGCAGCACGTCGATGCCCGGTTGCGGCAGACCGTGAAAAGCCATTCAGCCAGATGCCCGTCGACCGACGCAAAGTCAGAAGCACAAAGCTTCAAGAACGTTTCCTGCACGACGTCACGAGCCGCTTCGACGTCGCGCAACAACCGTGAGGCGTACAGGGTCAGCGGCCCCTGGAACCGGGCTACGGCGTCTGTTACCCACGATTCTTGCCCGTGGCTCGGATCGCTTGGCATCACCCCGGCTCGAAAGGGGACTGATCTCCGTTCTCCCGGATAGACGTGCGAGCACACTGTTTCTTAGAGCATAATGGAATCTTCTCGCTCCAGTATCCTGGATCCTTTATCTTTTTCTGATCATCGCGAATTCGCCGGAATACCGCTGGGCCGCTGGAGTTCGATCAATGACGAAGCGTGCATGGATTGGGACACGAGCTGCCGGGACTCGACGGCCCGCATTTTTGATGGCGATTCTGCTTGGGCTTGGTGGTCTGGCGTCGCTCGGCCGCGCAGCGGATCAACCCGTGGTTGGCCGCGAGCCATACGCCGAGGCGATTCGCCGGCTCGACGGCTGGCTCAAGGTCGAAGTCGCCGCCAAGGAAGTGCCCGCGCTTTCGATCGCTTTGGTTGACGGTGAGCGCATCGTCTGGGCGCAGGGGTTCGGCTTCGCCGACGCTCAAAAAAGAACCCCGGCCACGGCCGACACGGTTTACCGGGTCGGGTCGGTTTCCGAAGCTCTTCACCGACCTGGCCGTCATGCAGCTCGTCGAGCAAGGCCGGCTGGACCTCGATGCGCCGGTCGACCGCGTCTTGAAGGAATTCGCGCCGCAGAATCCGTACAAGGTACCGATCACGCTTCGCCAGTTGATGTCGCACCGTTCCGGGCTGGTCCGGGAGCCGCCGGTTGGCCACTATTTCGACCCGAGTCCGCCGTCGCTCGACGACGTCGTGAGAAGCCTGAGGCAGACAATCTTGGTCTTCGAGCCGGGCACCCGTACCAAGTACTCCAACGCCGGTGTGGCTGTCGTGGGGGCCGTGGTTGCACGGGTGAAGGGAGAGCCGTTCGCGAAGGTGATCGAGCACGCGCTCTTTCAGCCCCTGGGCATGGCGCGGTCGAGTTTCGAGCCCGGCCCCGAGCTGGCCCAATCGATGGCGCACGGGATCATGTGGAGCTACGACGGCCGGCCGGTGCCGACGCCCGTATTCCTGCTCGGCACCGGACCTGCCGGCAACCTGGTCTCGACCGTCGCCGACCTCGGCCGATTCGTCAGCTTCCTGTTCGCCGACGGCCGCGGAACCGGCGCGTCTCTGCTCAAGCCCGACACCCTGCGATCGATGATCGACCCGCAACTCGGCAAACCCGGTGAGTCGCCCGTTTACGGCCTGGGTTTCCACCTCACCAGGCTCGACCACGAGCGCCGGATCGGCCACGGTGGGGCCATCTATGGATTTGCAACCACTCTCGACGCGCTTCCCGACGCCAAGCTCGGGGTCGTGGTGATCGCGGCCGCCGATTGCGCCAATGGATTCACCGACCACGTCGCCGAAGCCGCACTCAGGCTCATGCTCGCGGTCCGCCGCGGGACACCCTTGCCCACCCTCGAGTCGAGCAAGCCGGTTTCCCGCCACGTCGCCCAGGACCTGCAAGGGCGATACTCCCAGGGGAACACGATATTCGACGTGTCCGCGAGCAACGGCAAGTTGTACCTGAGCCCGTTCAAAGGCGCAATGAAGGTCGAGGTCCGGGCGCTGGGCGAGCTGCTGGTCGTCGATGATCGGCTGGCTCACGGTCCTTTGGTCAGGCAGCAGGCCCGCCGGATTGTGATCGGGGACGAATGGTATTACCGGCTCGCCCCGGAAAAGCCTGCGCCCAGCCCCGCCGGCTGGGCTGGGCTGATCGGTGAATACGGCTGGGACCACGATGTCTTGTTCATCCTCGAAAAAGACGGCCGGCTGCACGCCTTGATCGAGTGGTTCTTTGATTATCCCTTGAAAGAAGAACAGCCCGACCAGTTCCGATTCCCCGACTTTGGGCTCTATCCGGGTGAAGCGGTCGCCTTTCGCCGCGGAGTAGGCGGCATCGCGACACGCGTCAAGGCCGGTGGAGTGACCTTCGCTCGCCGGCACCTGGACGGTGAGGACGGCAAGACGTTTCGCATCCAGCCGCGCCGCCCGGTGGATGTGCTTCGCGCAGAGGCCCAGCGAGCGGTTCCTCCGACGGAGCCGAGCGGACTCAAGAAGCCCGAGCTGGTCGAGCTCACCACACTCGACCCAACCTTGCGCCTCGACATCCGCTACGCAACCACCAACAACTTCCTGGGCGCACCGCTCTATACCGAAGCTCGCGCATTCCTCCAGAGGCCCGCGGCCGAAGCGCTCGTCCGTGTCCACCGAGCGCTGGCCAAGCGAGGCTACGGGCTCTTGATCCACGATGCGTATCGTCCCTGGTCGGTCACCAAGATGTTCTGGGACGCGGTGCCAGATTCCGGGCGAACCTTCGTTGCCGACCCGCTCAAGGGATCAAAGCATAATCGGGGCGCCGCCGTCGACCTGACGCTCTACGACCGCACGACCGGAGAGCCGGTGCAAATGGTGGGCGGCTACGACGAGTTTTCGCCGCGCTCGTTTCCCGATTATCCGGGCGGCACATCGCTTGCACGCTGGCACCGCGACCTCTTGCGCCAGGCGATGGAAGCCGAGAACTTCACGGTCAACGAGTACGAATGGTGGCACTTCGATTACGCGGATTGGGCGTTTTACCCGATCCTCAATCGCCGCTTCGAGGAACTCGCCACGAGCGGCTCGGCGCCTTAATGCCCAACCACCCAGAGCGGGCAATCGCGGCGGAGGGCCTCGTTGGCGGCGAGGGCCAGGCGGGCGAAGGTCATGACTTCCGGCTGATCGGCGACCCAGCCGTCGTCCGGGTCGTGGGCCACGCGCAAGAGCTCGCGCAGACCGTCGTCATCCAGCGGCAAGTCCCAGCACTGCGCCAGCTCAGCCAGCTCGTTGTGCAGACCCAGCAGGCTGGCGCACTTGAGCGGGCCTCCGGCCGAGAGGGGCAAGGAGACGGCCTGCACGTGGGCCGGCACGTAAACCCCGCGTCCTTCTTCACTCAGCGCCGTCAGGTTGGGAATCGCGTCGCTGCCCAGTTCTGCGACGGCGCGCCGCTTCAGCTCGGACCAGCCGGTGTCGGCCAGCTCGCCGTAGTGCAAGGGTGGCGATCCCTCCCATTCGCACTCGCCTCCGAATGCGTGGTCCAGAACACCGGCCACTTCCTCGGCGAACGGGTCGTCAAATGTGCCTCGCGCGCCACCGACGGTGAACGACAGAGCCATGAAGTGTCCCCTTGAAAGTCACCGATGGGCCAGAGAAGGCGATGGGCCAGCCTCTACCAAATCGAGATCGAGGGACGTATCCTTGTTCCGTTTCCTCTCCGGATCGAGCCGGCTGCTCGCCGACAAAAGCCCGCCGCCTCTCGACTCCTTCCCCACTCCGCTCTTCGCTCCATCTCGCGGCGCCTTGAGTGTGCTCCCGAGGGGACAATTGTGTCAAGCACCTGGTTCTTGAGAAAGGTCTGTCGATGAGGAGATTCCCGAGTTCTGCCGGCCTTTTCGCCCTGATAATCCTCGTGTTTCTCGATGGCAGAAGCGCACAGGCATTCCAATCGGATCAGCCGGTGTCCGATGATCGCAAGGACGCGGGCTCGGCCGCGACGCTGCCGATCCTCGGTTTCGCCCCGTCTCGACGAGCCGGCCAGGCAGACGCCGAGGTCCATGCCCTGGCGGTTCCATCGCCCGAGGAGGCGCGGAAACTGTTGCGCATCTTGACCGCCGAGCCGCATGTCGCCGGTACGCCGGCCGATTATAAGACCGCCGTTTTTGTGCGGGACAAGCTCCGCGAATGGGGCTGGAAAGCCGAGCTCGCGGAGCTCGAAGTTCTGCTCAACTACCCGGGCGATCCGCCCACACTCACCATTGACCGCCCGGTCACCAAGACCCTCTCGCTCGATGAAGCGCCCCTCGCCACCGACAAGGACTCGGCGAGCAGCCATTCCTTCGGCGCCTTTCACGGCTACGGCGTTTCCGGCACGGCGTTCGGACAGGTCGTCTATGCCAACTACGGCTCTCCCCAGGATTTCGAGGCGATCGAAAAGTTAGGGATCGACGTCAAAGGCAAGATCGTGCTGGTTCGTTACGGCGGCCTGTTTCGGGGCTTGAAGGTTCGGAACGCTCAGAAAAGGGGGGCCAGCGGAATCTTGATCTTCTCCGACCCGGCCGATGATGGATTCGCCAAGGGAGATGTCTATCCCAACGGCCGGTTTCGGCCTGGGTCCGCCATCCAGCGCGGTAGCGTCCAGTTCCTGTCGCTGGGACCAGGCGACCCATCGACGCCGTTCGGTCCTTCAGTCAAGAACGCAAAACGGCTGCCGTTCGACGAGCGGTATGGATTTCCCTTGTCCACGTACTTGGGGCCGAATCACAGGTTGGTCACGGTCGCCGACTGGGAGAAAAACGCAGGCCTCAAGCGCGACGATTACTTCGCGACGATCCCCTCGCTGCCGCTGAGCTACGATGCGGCCCACGAGATCTTGAAGATTCTGGCTGGCCCGGGCGTTCCTTCAGGCTGGCAGGGAGGATTGCCCCTGCCCTATCACGTCGGACCGGGTCCCATCGAAGTTTCGTTTTCCGTGCACATGAGCTACAGCCTCAACACGATCTGGAACGTGATCGCCACGATTCCCGGCACGGTCGAGCCGGATCGCTGGGTCATGGTGGGCAACCATCGCGACGCCTGGGTTTTCGGGGCCGTTGATCCTGGCAGCGGCACGGCGGCGACCCTGGAGATGTGCCGCGCCCTGGGATCGGCCGTGAAGCACGGCTGGAAGCCGCGGCGGACGATTCTCTACGCAAGCTGGGACGCCGAAGAGTACGGACTGGTCGGATCGACCGAATGGGCCGAGGAGCATGCCAAATCCATCGATCTTAAGGCCGTGCTCATGCTCAACGTCGACTCGGCCGTGAGCGGGCCGACGCTCGCGATGAGTGGAGTGCCGTCGCTGCGGAACCTGGTTCTGGACTCGGCCGGCGCGATCCTCGATCCGAGAACCGGCAAGTCGTTGCGCGCGGCGTGGACCGAAGCGAGCCGGACTGCCTGGGCCGGCGAGGCACCCTTGGTCCTCAGCGACCCGCTCTGGGATTCAATCACATCGACGGGCGACACCGCTCAGCATGCCGAGAATGGGTCCCAGCGGCATTTCTTCCCGCAGATGAGTTTTCTCGGCTCGGGCTCGGATTACACGGCATTCGTCGATCATCTGGGAGTCCCCGTCGTCGACGTCGGGTTCAAAGGGGGTTACGGCGTCTATCACTCGACCTACGACAATTTCAACTGGATGGAGAAATTCGGCGATCCCGAGTTCTTGACCCATGCCACCGCCGCACGCCTCTACACCTTGATGGTGATGCGCGCCGCCGGGGCCGACGTCGTGCCGCTCAAGTTTTCGCCCTACGGGATCGCCCTCCGCGAGCACGTCGACCAGCTTCGAAAGATTCATGCTCAGCGCGTGCGGAAAACCGATCATTCGAAAACGCCGGGCGACGACGACTTCGATGGCGTCAAGAGTCTCGTGGAGGCGGTGCGAGCTTTTCAGCACCAGGCCGAGGAGCTGGACCGATCGACCGACGCCGTGGCCGCCCGCGACGGCGTGGGACGGGAAGCCCTCGTGAAGCTGAATGACGCGGTGGCCAAGGTGGAACGGGCGTTCCTCCTCGATCAAGGCTTGCCGGGCCGCCCATGGTTTAAGCATTCGATCTACGCGCCCGGGCTGACCACCGGTTATGCGTGCTGGCCTTTGCCGGCCGTGCGCCAGGATCTCGAGGAAAACCAGCCCGGGCGACTTTCGGGTCACGTCGCGCAGACCGTCGAGCGCTTGAGTCGTGCGACGGCTGCCCTCCAATCCGCACGCGAGATCGCTCAAGCTGCGATCGAAAAGCGCTGAAACTTGGAGTCTCCTCGCTGAACACCACCGGGTCGAAGCGGAAAGGCAACACTAACCCGAAGCGTCAGCGAGGGAGGCCGCAAGTTCCTTGCGGCGCCACGCCAGCGCCCTCGCTCACGCTTCGGGTTGGTATGTGGCACGAGTCACGCTATGGACAGGGATCGGCGCCTGCCGAGTTTCTGGGTGGTGTTCAGCGAGAAGTGTCGAAACTTGCCGCGAGAATTCTTGAACGGGACCGCCTCGCCGTCTGGGCCCCAGGAAGAAAACAAGATCCATGACCGTATTCGACGCAAACGATCGGCAGTCCGTCAAGCTGCCGCGCGTCCTGGGGCCGGTGGCGGCGTTCTGCGTGGTGGTCGGCTCGGTGATCGGCTCCGGAATCTTCCTGGTGCCGGCGACGATCGCCCGCGAGGTTCCGTTCTTGAGCGGCATCATCGCCGTGTGGGTGATCGGCGGACTCTTCAGCGCGGCCGGGGCGCTCACGCTCGCCGAGCTGGGAGTGCGAATCCCCAAGGCGGGGGGCCTTTATGTGTTTCTGCTTACCGCGTATGGCCCGCTCGTGGCGTTCCTCTTCGGCTGGGTCGAATTCCTGGTCGTCCGCTCCGGCTCGGTGGCAACCCTCGCCGCGGCGTTCGCCCGCTATTTCTCGCAACGATGCGTACCCCCTGACTGGATTCCCGGCGAATACTGGCAGGCCGGTGCCGCCACGCTTGCCATTGCCGTAGTCACGGCGATCAATTGTATCGGCACCCGATTGGGTGGAAGCCTCCAGGTCGTCGGCACCGTCCTCAAAGTCGGCGGACTGGCTGTTTTGATGGCGCTGCCCTTTTTGCCGCTTCCCTTCGTGCAAGTGGGAGGGACCGTCGCCAACATGACCCCGGTCTGGCCGAGTACCGGAGCCAGCGCGATCTTCGCCGGGATGATGACCGCGCTGGTCAGTGTGCTCTGGGCATACGACGGCTGGACGAATGTGACGCCGCTCGCCGAGGAGATTCGCGACCCCGGTCGCAACATCCCACGTTCCCTCCTCTGGGGAATCGTCGTCTTGATCGCCGTCTACCTGGGAATGACGCTGGCATATCACTACGTCTTGCCGATGAATGAAATCAAATCCGCCAGCCGCGAGCCGGGCAAGGTCGAGAGCGCCGTCGCGGCCGTCTACTGCAAGCAGCTTCTGGGAGACTGGGGAGTCGTGGGTATCTCGCTCCTGGTCATGTGCTCGACGTTCATCTCGATCAATGCGAATTCCTTGACCGGCCCGCGTGCCTATTTCGCGATGGCGCACGACGGGCTGTTTCCCGCCGGCCTCTGCCGCGTGCACCGAAGATTTCAGACTCCGGCCAATGCCGTGCTCGCCCAGGGAGTCTGGGCGATCGCCTTGACCTTGATCGGCACGGTCCTGGTCGTCGTGCCGCCGCCCGAACATCTTCCCGCGTGGCTCATCGGTGCCTGGACGAAGCTCAACGAAACACCGCTCTACGACGTGCTCTACACCTACGTGATTTTCGGCGCCAACATTTTTTACATGCTGGCCATCGCCAGCATCTTCGTGCTGCGGCGGCGGCAGCCCGACGTATCACTTCCGTACCGCACGCTGGGCTACCCGTTCACACCGCTCCTCTACGTGGCGGGGGCAGTCATCTTCCTGGGGAGCATGCTCGTTGACCACAAGAGCCGCGTGCAGTCCCTCGCCGGGCTGGGAATCATCGCGGTGGGTCTGCCGGCTTACTGGTATTTCCGGAGAGGCTTCTCCGCCTCACGTGTAGCGAGCTAGCCAGCCGCACAAACCAAGATTCTATCCACGAATGCCTTCAGCTCCGGGCATGCGCTGATTGCCAGCGAAAGGTCCTCGTCCATCAGTATTCGACCGGCGTCGCGCGCCTTCACATAGCCCTGAGCCTTCGAGCCTGTGCGAAAAACTTCTGCTAACCAATAAGCAGGCGACTTGCCGTGGTCCACCGCCTCTGGAGACGGACCCGGAGCTTTACGGTTGCTTCCTGTTAGCTTCTTGATTTTGTCCCAGTACGGCAGCAGCCACGCCTCGAAGTCGTGGAGCGCCACATGAGGGTGGAACCGCTCCTCCGCACCAACCCATTGCCGCATCTTGTGCTTTGCGGCGACCGCCGTCGGAAACTCAGGCGGCATCGAGCCCGTGTAGACGTCGGTCAGAGCAATGACGGCGCCGGCTGGACGCTTCCGGTCGTTCAGGAGATTCTCGACGACCCGTTTCAATCTGTCACCAGTAGGGATACGACCGTGGTAAGGCATGAAGTCTAACTTCGGCATCTTGCCGGGAAGTCGTTTCTCCAGATACGACAGCAGGTAGGGCTTGAAGGCTATTTCGGTTGTTCCTTCGACGAGGATCGCGATTCTCATGACCGCGCACCCATGCGGCCCATCTGCCATACTTCATCCAGCGAGTATTCCTCGAGCCACTTTTCCAGATCAAGCTCATCGGCCCATGTCGCTTCAGCCGCACCCTCCTGGCTCACATCGATCGTCACCACTTCCGACGGCTTAAGAAATCGGATCAGCCGGTCGGCGTGGGTGGCTACGATCAACTGGGTGCGCTGGGAGGCTTCTCGCAAGAGTTCGGCAAGAAGCGCCAGCAGCTCGGGATGCAAGCTGACCTCCGGCTCGTCGATCATCGTGACAGCCGTCAAGCCTGGACTTTGCAGTAGCGTCGCCAGCCACAAGAATCGTAACGTGCCCTCAGAAAGCTGGTGCATGTAAAAAGGGCTCTTGCTCGTCTTGTCCTTCCAGGTCATCGCCAACGTGCCAGCCGCCACGGGCGGAAAATTGAGACGCTCGAAGCCGGGGAACCCCGCTCGCAAGGTCGCTTCTATCGCCTCAAAGCGATCGTGATCGGTTTCTCGCAACGCGTATAAGCACGAGACGAGGTCTTCGCCATCGTGACCCGGCAACGGTGCGTCTCGCATCTGTTGTGGCAGACGGATCGGTGCGCGACGACTCACGTCAAGAACGTGATAATGAGTCGAGGAGGCCAGACGTTTGCGGAAGTCTTCTGGCTCTTGAAACATCTTGGGAACCTGTGAAAGCGCAGACTCCGCCTGGTTGTAATCCCAATTCGGTCGAACAAGCCCTTTCCTCGTGTTGTTCTGCTCGAAGTATCGTACGTCACCATGATGCGCCTCAATGTGCTTGAACGGTTGCGGCTTGTCTCGCTTCTGGGTCAACATTTCGTCTGATATCTCGTACGCCACCCCCACCGGGGTCATGGAAAGGTGGTATTCGATGGGTTTGTATCCAGGAACGCCCATCATCAGATCAAACGTCACGAACCTTGCCTTATCGCGGTTCGCCGTCAATAGGTTCGTCAGGTTTGCGTCAATCCCACCGAGATCGCTCATATTCTCCCTGAGCTTGCCGGATGCGGACGCCGCCAGCAGTGAAAACAATTCCAGGACAGACGTCTTCCCACACCCGTTGGCACCGATAATCACGTTGAGCGGCTTGAGCTTCAGATCGACGTCGTACAGACGTCGGAAGCCATGAATGTGAATGTTCTCGAAAGTAATCATTTCGATTCCCCGCACTCGTCATTGTTTCTGGAATCTGGTACAGGTCGCTCATTAGTCACCCTGCTACAGCGAATTATAGCGTAGATCTGATCAGGTCGTCCTTCTCGCCGGATCGGGTCAAATCCTGGTCATTCTTGGTGACCATCAGAATACCCGATGCACATTTCGTCGGTCGTCGGGGAAGTTCGTGGGGATCACGCAACAGCGGTGGATGTCTTCACTCTAGCCTGAGAATGGCGATTGCCCTGTCGCCGCCGCTCGTCATAGCCCCTGGTCGCGCCGCCTCATCAAGTAGAGCACCCGTCCACTCGCCGAGACGGGCTCAACGACCAGGCTCGTGAAGTGTTCGCTGAACGCTCTCTCAAAATGCTGGCGATCGTACGGATGGTGGACTCCGCGCCGCTGAGCCCTTAACAGCTCGGCTTGCGGGTCGGTCTCCGGCACGAATTCGATCAAGAGCCACGGCGCAAGCCGCTCAAAGAACGCGGCCACGTTTTCGAGCGGCTGGTTTCCCTTGAGCGCGAGATGATGAACGAGCGCCAGCGCCATCACCAGGTCGGGACGGCCTCGATCAAAGATCGAAGCACGCTCTTCGTTCAACCAGCCCGACGATGGCGTGGGGTTGAAAACATCGAGCAATAGCGGCAGCAGCTTCGTCTCGCCCTGCTCTTTCATCTCGAGGTAGTTCTGCTCGACGCACGCCGGATCCGAATCAAACGAGACCGTGAACGTACCCGATTGGCAGGCGAGGCGACTGAAATAGCCGGTATTGGAGCCCAGATCCCAGACCCGCTTCGCACCGGACTGGATGAGAAGCTCGGTGACCTTGCGAGCTTTTTGCCGGAATTCCTCGGGAGCGTAAGAATGCTCGTCGTAGTACGAGGCCCATCCCTCGCGACGTCCTCGCGATGGCAGCCTTCGAATGGTCGTCGCCAGGCTGTCGATCAGGCCAAGCATGGCGCGCCTGGTGAGCCGCCCGCTCTTCACAGGCAAAGCTTGGCCGCCGTGCTTCCGCTGAAAAGTGGAATGAAGGTGCAAATGAAGCGCCAGGCCGAGGCGAGTCCGCGATCGCCAGGGTAGGAGCCGACCCGCCAGGTCGAGCGGGATGCCATCGAGGTTCGTCCGGCAAAGCTGGCCCAGACGAACGTCGCACAGGCTCATGAGTGCCAGCGGTGCGAGGAAGTGTTCGCAGAATTGACGATACGCGGCCCAGGGCTCGCCTTCGCGATAGACCTCGAATGACAGTGTATCGATCCAAACCGGACGACCGGCATGAAACTGCACGTTGTAGGCGCTCGAGTCCTTGAGCGAGAGCCCGCGCGAGATCGCGCGGCGCTGGATTTCCAGCGCCGTCAGGGCGGCGTCGCGAAACTGACTGAAGCTCCATTCGGACGGATACGAGATGAACTCGATCCGCTCCGGGCGTATCACCTTGTAGGCGCGTGACGGATCGAAGGCATCCACGCGCAATTCTTCGTGCTTGACGAGGAGTTTCGCCTCGACCAGGTCGTCATAAAGCCCCGACGCCAGGAGCAGGTCAAAATGTTCGCGATAAATCTGGTTGACCTGCCGCCGGAGCTCACCCTCATGGCAATAAACGAATCCGGCGGGATCGCGAAATGACACACCCGACAGAGAATGGGAATTCATGCCCCTTTATTCTTGAGCAAGACTCCATCTCGGATCTGTCGAAACCACGATTTCACGAAGAACATGCTGCTGAGCATTCCCGCCAGCAGCACCTGCAGGACCATACTTCCGGTCCCCGGATCGAGATAACCCCAAACCCAAGGCATGGTGCCCAGAAACATGACCAGAGAGCCCGCGTCGTCAAGCATCATGATTTATGCTCACCCATCAATCGGGATCGGAGACCCAAGAGCGCGCCCTTCACTAAATATCTAGGCGACATCTGTGTTCGGGCTGTCCCAACCTTATTTTGCTGCGTCTCAAGGATTGTAGCGTTAAGGAATGTGAAGGGCGCGAGGGGCAACGGCGTCGGTGACGTCGACGAAATGGTATGGCTGGTCCCAGGTCGAGAAGAAGCTGCGGTCGGGCAACAGCTCGAGCTTGGCAGCGAAAAAGGTATTGAAGACCACACGGAACGAGTTGACCGGGCTGATCCCGTCGTGGAGGGCGTCGTATTTTCGACGGGGGAAGTAGTAGGCGTTGAGTATGCTCATGCGTTCTTTCAAATCCGAGTGATCGAGGCTGTACTTGTCGAGGTTGAGCTCCGAGCCGTGGTCCGACTGCAGAATGATGATCGGCGGCTCGGGGGATCTGGCCAGGACGAGCGCGATCGCCTGCTCGATTCGCCCGGTGATAAATGCAGACTGGCCCCGATATCCAAGGCTGAAGTCCGCCGGGTCGCGAAAGCGACCGCCGACTCGGTCCCCCCCCGCGTCGGTGTATTTGCGGAACCGCCTGGATACGTCCTCGCCGTGCTCGCCGAAAACAAACGGCGGATGCGGGCAGATCACGTGAGCGAGCGTGAAGGTGGGAGCCGGGTTCTGCGTGATCTCGGCAAGCTGATCGAGCAAAAACAAAGTCCGTTGCCGCAAGCGCATCGCGGGGTCCAAGTGCTCTGCGCTCGGCCACAGGACACGAAGCGGAGTCGCGTCGATCACCATTCTCTCGAACCCGCTCGCGTAAGAATGCGGCGAGAGATAAAGGTCGGCGGACGGGTGCTCCGTCGGGTCGAAGCCCGTGGCGAACGTGACGAACTTGTAGCCGAGCGGACGCAGGCTTGCCATCACGTTGCTGTCGCCGATCAGATCGCTCAGCTCGGTCTGGTCCGGCCCCAGCCCTTTGACCAGGTCGTCGAGATACACCGCGTTCAAGGCCGCCGACAAGGCCAGCGGCGTCTGGCCGTAGTTGGCAATGCTCTGGCGCGAGATAAAAAACCCCTTCTGTTCCAGCCGTTTAAGGAAGGGTGAATTGTCATAGCCGAAATACGACTTCATGACGTCGGTGCGGGCGTAGCCGTCAAGGATGATGTAGTAAATGTCCGGCAGAGCCGCGCCCCCCGGTGGTACCACGAGCGGAAAAGCCCTCGGCTGCCGCCGCGGACGCCCGGCCGTGCCGGCCTTCACCGAGACCACCCCACACGCCGAGATCACGATCAGCAAAACCGAGAGAATGTTGAGAAAGGCCGTCGGCTTCTCTGCGGTTCGAACCTTGACCACGATGATGTACGCCAGCCCAAGAAGCACCAGCACCTCGGGCACCAGCACCGCCGCCGGATTGAGCCTGACATCGGTCTTGACCCAGTTCCAGCTCAGTTGCGACAGGATGCTCTCGAGAGCGATAAGGGTCGCGTCAAACCCGAAGAAGGCCGCGACCGTCGCTGATGTGACGAGCGCCGACTTCCGCCAATCCTTGAGAAACAGGTTCAAGACGACCCAGAATGCCGCCGTTCCCAGCAGAGCGACCGCTCCCACGCGCGCCGGACCCGCCGCACGCACCTCGCGGGCGTTCTGGGCAAAGAGCGCCAGGATCGGGTACACGCTCAGCAGAAGGGGATGGAAGGCCCAGCGGCCGATCCCCCGCCGAGGGGCATTCGGCAAGGCGAAGTCCCGATCGCGGGCCGTCAATCCGGAGGTCAGGCTGCTGACGTGGCCAGCAAGGATCTGCATGATCAAGCTTCAGGGTGGGCACAGGCGCGGTCAAACGATCAAAAAGCGCCCGTTTTGGACCAGAGCGCTCCCGCCGAATCGAAGGCCGGCGGCGTCGCTCACCTTATCTATTGCGTTTTTGAGGTGACCACCGCCCCTCGATGCGCACAAAAAGCAGCGTTCGACGCGTCGAATCCCGCTTTTCTTATGGAATCTTTACAGTGAGGTCCGGGAACAAGGATCTGAGCCGCGAGGTATCGAGCGACACGTCCTCGGGCCGCTCTTCGGCGAGCGCCGCGTCAGCCCGGCGGTTGCCGAGAACGAGCTGCGGGCTGATTCCCCGTGCGAGTGCGGCTCGCTGCATCAGCTCGAACCGGCTGACGCGCTCCGGGCCGCCGACGTGGATCAATCCCGCGTGATCCGACTCGGCCAGCCGGATCAGGAGACAGGCGGCGGAGTCGTAGTCAAGCGGCGTCCGGTATTCGTCCACGAAAAACGCCTGCGGGACCCCTGCCTCGAGCGCGGCGAGCGCACGGCCGAAGAATCCCGACTGTCCCGATGGGGTCGGCCCATAGAGCAAGCTGAGCCGGGCGACCAGGCCCCGAGGGACCTGGAGCACCAGGAGTTCCGCCGCAAGCTTGGTTCGGCCGTACTCGAGAATCGGCTCGGCCGGGTCGTCTTCGCGGTTCCATGAGCGGGTGCCCGCGAAGACCAGATCCGTCGACGTGAACACCAGCCGGCGATCGTTTCGTGCGGCCCAATCGGCCAGGACGCGGGTTCCCAGCACGTTGACCGCCCACGCCCGAATAGGCTCTCGCCGCGCGGCCAGGGCGCTGCTCACGGCGGCGGCATGGATCACGACATCCGCATCGGCCAGGGCGAGCGCCTCGGAGACCGCGCAGGCATCGGTCAATTCGACCGGCTTCAGCTCGAATGGCCCCTGGGCACCTCTCTTTTTGCCGCTCCAGGCCGTCACGTGATGAGGGCCGCCGGCCAGACGCGAAAGCACGCTTGAGCCAAGCTGGCCGCTGGCTCCCGTCACGACAATCCGCATGATCCTCAACTCCCGCAATCGGTGCCGATGTTCCCGCCAAATTGTCGCAAGCCGACATTATTCTCTGCCGATCTTAGGCCGACAGAGTCGGACTGGAAACACCTCACGCACTCGCGCGCTTCCGCGCTGACAACAAAGGAACCATCATCATGAAGATCCGTGACATCCCGCTTGACGACCTCGTCCTGGACCCCAACCTCAATCTCCGTGACCGACTCGATGATTTCACGGTCGAGCGGTACGCAGACTCCTGGGACCGGCTGCCGCCGATCACCGTCTACAACATCGAGGGCCGCTTGACGGTGGCCGACGGATTCCACCGTCACGCAGCGGCCGTCATGCTGGGCAAACGAGCGATCAAAGCAGAAGTGCGCGAAGGATCGTTCACCGACGCCCTCGATTTTGTCGCCAGTGTCAACCTCTTTCACGGTCTCCCCTTGACACGGGCCGAACGCCGCAGGGCTGTCGAGATCAAGCTCAAGCTGCATCACGACTGGTCCGACCGGCGCATGGCCGAGGAGCTCGCCGTCAGCCGTGAGCTGGTGGCCAAGATCCGCCGCCAGTTGATCGAGTCGCACAAGATTCCCAACCTGCCGGGCCGCGTCGGAGCCGACGGCAAGCTTTATACCTCCGCCGGTGTGCCCAAGGAAGCCCCGGAGCGGCTCCCCAAAGAGCAGCCGCCCGACCAGGAGGAAGGGGCAGGCGAGCGCGGACGCCGAGGTATGGCCACCGCGGCGACCCCTTGGGTCGAAACCAAGGAGCAGCCTCCCTCGATCGGCAAGCCGCCGACCCGCACCGGCGACAAGGGCGCAGCGATCTTCTATCAGGAGGGCGGACCTGACCCCAAGGCCATCGCCGCGGCACTCTCCGCTGACGTTGGCTCCTCGACCATCGACGAGATGCTCGAGTTCATGTCCAAGCAGATCATGCAAATCGTCTCGTGGACGAACGTCGAGGGCTTCCTGGATGCCTACAAGAATGCAACGCCCAACGCTCGAGGATTGTTCCACACGGCCGCCATCAAACTGGCCGCACGCGCCGACCAGCTCCGCCGAGGCTGATGGGCCGCGGGAATCCGCGCCGCGGGTGATGGCGTCGCTGGACGCCGCACTACCGGCGCTCGCGCTCATCCTCCAGGGCGGCCTCGCTCCCGCTGCCGAAGGCTCCCCGGCCGTCAAAGCAGCTCGCACAAGACCCGGTCGGCCACGAAGACGCCTTCCCGGCTGAACCGGACTCGATGACCGTCGTCATCGAGCAGCCCTTGCGCCGTGAAACGCGTGATCTCCCTTCCGGCCAGCGCATCGAGGTCGCAGCCGGTGCGGCGGCGGAAATCGTCGCGCTCGATACCCGTTTGAATCCGCCGCAGCATCAGGATCGCCGTCTCTCGTGCCCGATCGACTGGACTAAGCTCCTCGCTCGGGCCCGTGGCACTTTCGCCTGAAAGGGTGCGACGAAGATACGCGGGCAGATCCCGGGTGTTGACCGACCGCACTCCCTGGACATACCGCGCTGCGCCGACTCCGAACCCGAAATAGGCATCATTTGCCCAGTACACCAGATTGTGCCGCGACTCGTGCCCGGGCCGGGCGAAGTTGGAGATTTCATACATCGCCAGCCCCGCCGCCTCCAGCCGGTCGATCGTCGTCTCGTACATCCTTCTCTCCACCTCCTCGTCGACCGCGTGCACCAGGCCCATTCTCTGCTGGTTCCAGAGAGCCGTCCCTTTCTCAAAGACTAATCCGTAGCAGGAAAGGTGGGACGGCCCCAAGGCCAGGGCTGACTCCAGGTCGCGGCACCAGTCTTCGATTGTCGAGCCGGGTACTCCGAAGATCAGGTCCAGCGACCATCGCGGGAACCGGGGGCCGACCAAGCCCACGGCCTGTTCCACCTCGTCGCGGCCGTGATGACGCTCCAGTGCTCGGAGCAGTTCGGGCTGGAACGACTGGGCGCCCAGGCTGATCCGGTCGACACCCGCTTCAGCCAGCACGGTGGCCTTGTCAAGGTCGAGCGTCCCGGGATTCGCCTCGATCGTCCATTCGCCGCCCGGACTCAGGAGAAGCCAGCGGTCGATGATCGCACACAGTCTTGCCAATTGAGTGGGATCGAGCCGCGTCGGAGTACCGCCTCCCACGAAGATCGTGTCGACCTCCTGGGGTTCTCCGAGCGATGCCTCGATCTCTCGTTCGAGCGCATCCAGGTAACGGTCGGCGAGATGATCGACGCCGGCCAGCGAGGCAAAGTCGCAGTAGCCGCATTTGTGGGCGCAAAACGGGACATGGACGTAAGCGGCCCGCGGCCATTGCCAGGTGGGCAGCCGGGCACTCTGCGTCGCCCTTGCGATCAAGGCACCGCCTCGATAAAGCGAATTTCGGGGATCTGCGCCTTCAAGGCCGCCTCGATCTTCATGCTGAGGGTCACGACCGAGGACGCACAGCCCTGACACGCACCCGTCAGCCGCACCTGAAGAATATTGTCCGGATCGAGGCCGACGACGACAATGTCACCGCCGTCGGCCCGGAGACCGGCCCTGACACCGTCATCGAGCACGCGCTCGACCTTCTGCAAGAGCTCACGGTGCGTTCGGATCCGCTCGTCGTCAGGATCGATCGATGACATGGCTCAGATTTCGTCAATAGTCGTCGCCGTAGCCGCCACCCCCCCGGGAGCCGCCGCCGCGATAACCACCCCCGCCGCCGCCTCCCGGCGTTCGCGGCCTCGCTTCGTTGACCGTCAATCGCCGGCCATCGAAGTCCTGACCATCCAGGCTCTCGATCGCCGCGTCGGCTTCGTCGTCATTCAGCATTTCGACGAACCCGAAGCCCCGGCTCCGTCCGGTCTCGCGGTCGCTCAAGACTGTCGCGGAGCTCACGGCCCCGTATTGCTCGAAGAGATCCTGGAGCTGTTCTGATGAGACTGTATACTTGAGGTTGCCCACGTAAAGCCGCTTCGCCATCGCACTCGCCCTATTGAAGGCTCTCCCCGACCCACAAAGTGACCAACTCGCCCGAACGACCCCCGGCTGAACAGGTCCGTTCCCCCGCAAGTCGCACCGGCAAACAAGACCGGCGAGCGCGACGAAGATTCATCTGCCGCACCGGAGGCCAGTTGCCCGGACCATTCCCACAAAAAATATAAACGCTTTGCGTTCCGCCATCAACAGACAAATGCCGGTCAGAACGAAATCTTTCGGGCTTTGGTCGAAACGTCTGTTGGGAGCGGCCCGATCGAACCAGACCATCCTCACGGATCGCCCGTCGACCCTGGTTCAGGCGAAAGTGCAACGCTAGAATCAGGTCGTTCGCGTTCACCAAAGGAGCACCGATCGATGTTTCTACGCGGCAGTCGGATCGCGGCGGCCCTGGCCGTCCTGGAGGTTTTCTGCCTGATGGCGTGCGCGACAGCTCATGCCCAATCGTGGCGCGTGACGGTGCACGGCGGAGACACCGATCCAGGCGAGATCCCGATCATTTCTGTCGTCAAGGACGACCTGGCCGCCGGATCGTACGTTCTTGAGCCGACGGACGGAACGGCGACCGTACCGGCCCAGGTGTTCCAGGAAGGTGAACGACGATTCCTCGCCCTCATCCTGCCCCGCGCCGACTCGCACCGGTCGCCGCGCTATTCCCTCACCAACTCGACCGTGAAGCGGGGGGCGCCGGGCGTCGCCAGCAAGACGCAATCCGCCAGCACACCCGACCTTCACCTGGGGATCTCGCTGCGTGATCAAGGCACCAACCTCGCCGTTTCTCTCGACCAGAAACTCCTCACCGTCTATCGAGTCGATTCGGGCAACAAGCCATTCTTCTTCCCTTTGATCGGACCGACCGGAGACTCGCTGACCAGGGCCTTCCCGATGCAGATGGTGAACGGCGAGGATCGCGATCATCCGCACCAGCGATCGTGCTGGTTCACGCATGGCAGCGTGAACGGGATTGATTTCTGGGGAGAGGCCAAGAATTCGGGAACGATCCGGGAGCGGACCCGCGCGATCGTCGCCCAGGGACCCTCCCTGGGACGGCTCGCGACCACAAATGATTGGCTCGGGCTCGACGGCAAGCGCATCTGCCGCGACGAGCGGATCACGACGTTCTATTCCACGCACGACGCCCGTTTGATCGACTTCGAGATCAAGGTCGTCGCCACCGACGGGCCCGTGACGTTTGGCGACACGAAGGAGGGCATGTTCGGCCTCCGGGTCGCCTCGTCGATGGACGTCTCCAAAAAAAAGGGGGGAAAGATCACCAATGCCGAGGGCCTGACAGACGAAAAAGCCTGGGGGCAGGCATCCGCCTGGGTCGATTACGTCGGGCCAGTGAAGGACAAGACCGTCGGGATCGCCATCCTCAACCACCCCGAGAGCTTTCGCTATCCCACCACCTGGCACGTGCGGACTTACGGCCTCTTCGCGGCCAACCCTTTCGGATGGCACGACTTCGGCCAACCGGGCAACGGCGACTATACGATCAAGGCGGGTGGGTCAATCGGGTTTCGCTACCGCGTGATCCTGCATGATGGCGACACGGAGTCGGCCAGGCTGAGCCAGCGCTTCCGCAGCTATGCTCACCCGCCGGGTGTCGAGGTTGAGCAGCAGTGATCGGCCCGGGACGAGAATTGGTGTGCGTGCATTTTTCCGCCCGCAAGAATGAACGGGCGCCATTTCTCGGCCGACAAAAACGCTCGTGCCAGCCCATCCGAGAAGAAGGGCCCGCACGAGCTAAAAACCTCCACCGTAATGCCGTCAGGGCGCTTTTGAGAACCCGCAGTTCAAGTGGGATCCTGAGGCACGCTGGGAACGAAGTTCCCGGGAGCCGATATCGGAACCCGTCGGGTTAAATGTTGGTTCGCCAAAAGGAACACCCCATCTCGAACATGGCAGAGGCTGTGCCTGGATTGCCCAGACTTCACCACTCTAACGACCGCCCCGCCGACCATCAAGATGGTAGAAAACAAAATTAAGCGCGGTCGCCGGGAACCGTTTTTTCAAGCCGGGAGCAAGCGCGCGGAACACCTTGAAAGCCTCGACGCACCGCGGCTGACCGCGACGCTCAAGGTTCAGTCAGGCCCCCGCAGTCGCCGGATCTGGTCGCGGAGCCGCGCTGCCTCTTCGTAGTCCTCGAGGCCGATCGATACCTCGAGCTGCTCTTCCAGGCGCTCCACCGGGTCGGGCGGCTCTTCCTCGGCCACTTCGCGGCGCCACCGCACCAGGAAACGAAGCTCCGAACATCGGGACTCTTGTTCGGCCTGATCATATTCGCGCAGGAAGCGGCGGATGGCCTCGATTCCCTCGTCGATCTGCTCGAGCGCGCCTTTACGATCGCCGGCTCTCAGAGCCTTGGATGCCAGCGAACGAGTGTACATCATCTGGACGTATGGTCGATACTGGTCGAATTCGATCTTGTCGCGGCTGCGCGCGGCGAACTTTCCCACGAACCGGAACAGCCGGAGGTTTCGGGCGGTATCGCGGGCCACCAGGTCGAATCGCTCGAGATGGAAGGCCGACAGATAGCGGTGGTAGTACTGCAGCCCCTCGCGCATCAGGTGGGCACACGCCTCGCCGCCGAGGGAAAAGGACTCGCCCGCCTCCAGTGCTTCTTGAGCCTTCGCCTCGTGATATTCCAAGAGCGACTCGTACCCGTGGGGACGCTGGCCGTCCGGACGTCCGGATAGCTCCATCTGGATCAACCCGAGGTCGATCCGCATCTGAATTTTCTCCTTACCGTCCTCGCCGACAATCGCACGAGCCTGGAGCTGGTCCGGCTCGAATTCCCATGACTCCAGCAAGCCCTGAATGTCTTGGCTCAAGAGAACGGCCCTCAGCAAGGTGGCACAGGGCAAGCTTGGCACCAAAAAAACACGCCGCGCATCGGCTCCCTGTAAGGATGCAAACGCGCGGTGCTCGGTTCGTTGATCCAGGGTCTCGAGAGCGCGTTCGCCAGGTTGGCTGCTGGACTCTCGATTCGTTGGGAAAAGCCCGTCAGGGCAGGGCCGAGCCGAGGAAGCGCGCAGACCAATGCGGCACGAAAGCGACGGGACTTTCCAGGGAAGACCCGTCGCCTGCGTGCCGCTCCGCGTCCTGCCGCTAGATCTCGTTGTTGTCGTGAATCATCGGCTCCAGCTCTTTGGTATTGCGTTCCACCGCGAGCACGATTGTCCGCTCTTCGACGCCGTCGGCGCTGGCTGCCACGGCGGGAATGATCTGCCGCGAGTCCGGCAAGCTGAATCGGACCGTGAACGTCCCGTCGGATCGGAGCTGGACCGGCTCGCCTTGAAGTGTGACCCGCGCATTCGGCTCGGTCGCACCGTAGACGATCAACTCGGCATCGATCTGAAAGTGGAAGTCCCGCCCGAGAGCAGGCAAGGCGGCGATTGCCAGAGTCTGCAGCGACGCGCTGTTCATGGGGCGGCGCAGCCGCTCCTCGAAAAGGTCCTTGAGGTCGCAGTGCGCCACGTGATGACCGGAGCCGTTGCCATTGCCGTTGCCACTATGGTGTCCGTTGGAGGACGGCGTCTGGACCCGGTCGAATTGCTTCTGCACATTGACCCAGTTTTCGTCGAGTGCGTCCGTCACCCCGGCTCTCGGTGTCGTCACGACATTGGACCGGGCCAGGACATAGAACTTGCCTCGTCGCGAGACGTAACCGATGTCGATCCGGTAGGACCGGGGCGGCTCGAGGACGTCGATGTACCAGTTATTGACGCCGCCGTGAATCAAAATGTCGCGAATGTGCCGTTCCGCCGCCGACGTCGTGTCCTCGCTGGAAACGTCCATCACCCTCAGGATCGGACGAGCCTCGTGCCACTCCTGGCCGAGCGCCGCACGCGCCCGCGAGAGCGTCGCTCGACTGAGCTCCCAGTACGCGTGCAGCCAGTACGAGTCGCGCGTCAAAACAACAATGCGGTCCTTGTGGCAAGCATGGTCCAAGGTCTGCGCCGCGGTGGCCGGCACCAGCCGCTTGATCGCCGGCGACTCCGCACTCGAAACGCGCGGAGGCGACGCCCCCTTGCTTGCTCGCTTGCGACGCGGCGGCGCAGGTTTTGGCGCGCGCTTCTTTTTATGGCTGCTCAACGGTGTCAAGCGCGAGGCGCCAGCGCCCGGATCAGTTGATCCTTCCGCATCGCGTGCCATCCGATGATTCCTTTTTTCTTCGCCAACTGGGCAAGATGTCGTTTATTGCAATCTTTGAGCGCTTCGGCAGTCATAGGGCGCCACTCCGACACCCCTTGCGTGAGCTCACTCGCGTCCACAAGGGATGAATGTTGTTGATAGTGACATTCATCCGTGAGTGGACCGAGCCGGGAGATTCCATGCATCCCGGACTACAACCTGTCAGTCAGATCGCTCACACCGGGACTCCCCAGCGCCAAGTGCAAGGCTGCTCCACGGTCGCTCACCCAGAACCGTTTCCCTCGTGGAACTACCGGTATCGCCCCGCTCTCCCGCCAACCGCCGTGCGGTCCGTGGCCAGCCCAGCGGCCCGACCCGGTGTGCCGTGCGTGCTGCGCCTCATTCAACCGCGCTATTCAGTCGAACGCACCACCCTCCGAACGAAAAAAAACGGCTCTGCAGCCGACTCTCTCGGCCCAGTGCCGTCTTCGATTCCCCATCAGGCCGGACTCTGCGCAACAGGAGCATGATGAGTCCCCAGCTTGGCTGCAAGCGAATGGATGGAGGAGCGCCGTTTCGGGGGATTCCGCATTTGCTTGAAATCGCTGGTAATCAGATACCATATTGACGCGATCCGTGTCAATCGCCGAATCCCCTCGCACTGTACGAAAATGGACAGTTCCCGTACCTCCGGATCGCATCCACTCCCTTCGATCGTCGCCAGGCCACACGCCCTCTCCCCGCACCGGCAAATCCGACTTTGTGAAAAATTTCTCAATCTGGTGCCTGAGTAGTTGACATGGGGACCCTGCCCAGTATAACTAATCCGGTACCGTCCTCACCCCTGCCTCGAACTCCTCGACGGTTAGCCGGGCCTTCCGAATCGTGCTGGCCGACGAAAGTCAGCCAGATCGCTTTTGGTGCCGAAGCCGCGGGGGGTGCAGGAGTCGTGCGTGGTCGACGAGCGAGATCCGGGGGCCGCATTCGCAACGGGAATGATGTGGGCGTCGCGGATCACGACGGTCGCCCTGGGGTTCTCGTTGCCGCCGCTCTTGGGGTTTGCCATCGACCGCTGGTGGGGCACGATTCCAGTGGGAACCATGATCGGAGCCGTTTTGGGCTTCGTCTCGGGCATGTTTCAGACGATGAGGCTTGCCAGCGACCTCCCGGGCGGAAAACGCGGGGAAAAGAGCCGGCACCCTGGAAAAAACGAAGAGCCGGATTCACCGAAAAACAACCGCCAAATTTGACGCCTGTAGGTTCGAGAGGCGCACGACCCCAGATTCATGACACCTTGCGATCACGTGATTTCACGTTGATGGCTTCCTTGCGATTCGTCGATCAAGAATGGCTGAACATTCCAGTAATCCCCTCGACCATGTGATCGACCAGCCCAGCCTCGAGCTGCCGTGGTGGTCATCGCCTGACCCGCACAAGCTCTTCGAGTGGCCGATCAAGCTGCCCACGATCCTGGGAGTGCAGATCACGCGCTTCATGGTGATGGAGCTGCTGTCGGCCGTGCTCTTGATGCTCATCATGATCGTCGTCGCGCGGCACATCGCGCGCACGCCCGTCTCCCGCGGCTGGTTCATGAATATGTTCGAGGCGATGCTCCTGTTCATCCGCAACGAGGTGGCTCGACCGGCGATCGGCGGACACGCGGCCGACCGGTTCTTGCCGTATCTCTGGACGGTCTTTTTCTTCGTGCTGTTCAATAATCTGCTGGGGATGATCCCGGGGCTCGCCTCGCCCACGGGGAACATCAGCGTCACGGGCGTACTCGGCATGATGACGCTCGCCGTCGTTGTCGGCGCGGGCATGCGCGAGACGGGCCTGGGCGGCTACTGGCTGGCGCTGGTTCCCCACCTCGAGGTGCCGGCCGTGCTCAAGCCCCCGCTCTGGGTCTTGATGTTCTTCATCGAGGTCGCCGGCCTCCTGATCCGCCACGTCGTCCTGGGGGTGCGGCTTTTTGCGAACATGTTCGCCGGCCACGTCGTCCTGTCGGTCATCCTGGGCTTCACCTTGATGGCCTGGTCGTCGATGGCGTTCTGGGCAGTGATGCCCATCAGCGTCGCCGGTGTGATCGCGCTGAGCCTCCTGGAGCTGTTCGTCGCTTTCTTGCAAGCCTACGTCTTTACGTTCTTGTCTGCGATCTTTATCGGAGCCGCTGTCCATCCTCACTGACCCTGTTCAGAGGAGTTGAGATTCAGATGAAGTTGATCAAGTCCATCGTGCTGGCAGGCACGTTCCTGCTCGTGGCCCACGGCACCGTCTTCGCCACCCAGGCGGGCGGCCCGGCAGGCGGCGCCATGTACGGGTCGTTTTCCGACCTCAAGGCCATCGGCGCCGGCATCGTCACCCTGGGTGCGGCACTCGGCATCGGCATGCTGGCCAAGGGGGCATTCGAGAGCATGGCCCGCCAGCCCGAGATCGAAGGCAACATCCGGGCCGCCATGATCCTCGCCGCCGCGCTGATCGAAGGCTTCACGTTCTTCGCGCTGGCGATCATCATCCTTCAGGTCATCATGGACCGTCACTAAAGCTGAGCCGAGCGTGGCGATCTCCACGCAGCCCCAGGAGGCCGGGGACGAGCCCCACTGGCGGCGGCTCGAATCGCGACCAAGTCGATCGAGCCTCCGGCCGATCCGGCCCGATCCCCAGCAAGTTGTCACGCGGCGTAGAACGGCAGTTCGAGTCATCCCGATTGTTACCGGCTCAGGCGAGAACTCGACAATGCAGCGTCTCACGTACCGTCTCCTGGCCGCTTTAGTGCTTGTCGCCCTGGGCGGTGGATATCAGACCCTGGCCGCCCAGGAAGCTCATCCGCCGGCCGCGGCCGGTGAACATCCCGCTCCGACCGCTGCGGAAACCGGGCACAGCTCGGCACCGCAAAACCCGATGAAGCCGGAGCCGACCCTGGCCATCTGGACTCTTGTCGTCTTCCTCGGGCTTCTGGCCGTCCTGACCCGATTCGCGTGGAAGCCCTTGATGCATGCTCTCCACGAACGGGAAAAGCATCTCGAGCATGTACTGATGGAGACCGAGCGTGCTCGCAATGACAGCGAATCTCTGCTCTCCGAGCACCGCAAGCAGATGGCCCGGGCCGCCGACGAAGTGCGGGCCATCCTCGAGAAGGCGCGGCAGGATGCCCAGTTGACCGCCGAGCAGATCGTCAAGCTGGCCCAGGGCGAGGCCGAGTCAGCCCGGGAGCGCGCCCAGCGCGACATCGCCGCGGCCCGCGACCAGGCCCTGGCGGAGATCTGGGAGAAAACGGCCGACATGGCCGTTTCGGTCGCGGGCCGGGTCCTCAAGAAGGAGCTCTCCGGTACCGATCATCGGCGGCTCCTGGACGCGGCAATCGCGGAGCTGCCGGCTGCCCCCGGCGCCAACGGCCATGGAGCGAAACCGCGATGACCGACCCAGCCAGCACGGTCGAGCCCGAGTCGACGGCCCCGGCCGACGACGCCAGGGCCGAAGTCGCGCGCCGTTACGCCGAAGCCCTGATCAGCGCGGCCGAGAAGGAAGGTGCCGTCGAGGCGGTCCTGGCCGAGCTCGCCGAAATCGAGCGCGACGTCCTGAAGGCACACCCAGGGTTCGCTCAGATCCTGGCATCCTCTCGCGTGTCGGCTTCCCGCAAGGACAAGATCCTGATCGACGTCTTCGCGAGCCTGGCCTCGAACCTGGTCACCAGGTTCCTCCGGGTCTTGAATCGCCATGACCGCCTGGACATGCTCGAGCTCGTCGTCCGAGAGGCCCGTGCCGTGTGGGACCGGCGCAACAGGCGGATTCCGATCCGCGTGCTGTCGGCGGTGCCACTCGAGGAAAACCAGTTGCAAACACTCCGCGACCGGCTCACCAAGCTGACCGGAGCCAACCCGATCCTGCAGGTCTCCATCGACCCGGACTTGATCGCCGGCCTGGTCGTCCAGGTCGGTGACAACCGTTATGATGCGTCGGCCAGGAGCCGGCTCGCACAGCTTCGCCAACGACTGATCGAAGGAAAGACGCATGAAATTCAGAGCCGACGAGATCAGCTCACTGATTCAGCGTGAAATCGAGCAATTCTCCCCGGAAGTCTCGCGGAGCGAGGTGGGGCAGGTCCTCGAGGTGGGCGACGGAATCGCGCGGGTTTACGGGCTCTCGGGCCTGATGTCCGGCGAGATGGTGGCGTTCGACAACGGCGTCAAGGGGATCGCGCTCAACCTCGAGGAATCGTCGGTTGGCGTCATGGTCCTGGGCGACTACACCCGCATCGAGGAAGGAGACACCGTCACCGCCACCGGCGAGCTTGCTGCGCGTGCCCGTCGGCGAGGCCCTGATCGGGCGGGTCGTCAACCCGCTCGGCGAGCCGATCGACGACAAGGGGCCGATCTTGACCGACAGGTCGTGGCCGCTGGAATCGATCGCGCCCGGGATCGCTCTGCGCCAGCCGGTCGACGAGCCGCTCCAGACCGGCGTCAAATCGATCGATTCCATGACGCCCATCGGCCGCGGCCAGCGCGAGCTCATCATCGGCGACCGCAAGACCGGAAAAACGGCCATCGCCATCGACACGATCCTCAATCAAAAGGGGACCGGCGTCATCTGCGTCTACGTGGCGATCGCCCAGAAAGAGTCGACGACCGCCGCTCTGGTTGACGTTTTCCGCCGCCATGGCGCACTCGACTACACGATCGTGGTCGCCGCCGGGGCCAGCGACCCGGCCCCGCTCCAGTACGTCGCGCCCTATGCCGGGTGTGCCATGGCCGAGTACTTCATGTACGAACAGGGCAAGCCGACGCTCGTCATCTACGACGACCTTTCCAAGCAGGCCGTCGCCTATCGCGAAGTGTCCCTGCTCTTGCGCCGCCCACCCGGCCGCGAAGCCTTCCCCGGCGATATCTTTTACGCGCACTCCCGATTGCTCGAGCGCTCGTGCAAGCTCGCCAACCACTACGTGATCCTGCCCGAGAACACCTCGACCGATCTCGTCACCGACTCAAGCGGTATCGACAAGCACGTCTACGTCGGCGTTCCCGGCCTCGAAGAGGCCAAGCATGCCCTCAAGGAGAAATACCCCGAGGGCCACAAGGTCGCGAAGACGACGACTTCGGGAGGCTCCCTGACGGCTCTGCCGATCATCGAGACCCTCGAAGGCGAGGTGTCAGCCTATATTCCCACCAACGTGATCTCGATCACGGACGGCCAGATCTATCTTCAGCCCGACCTCTTCTTCGCGGGCGTGCGGCCCGCGATCGACGTCGGTATCAGCGTTTCCCGCGTCGGCGGCAAGGCCCAGATCCCGGCGATGAAGAAAGTCGCCGGCGGGCTGCGGCTCGACCTGGCGGCCTTTCGCGAGCTCGAGGCATTCGCCCAGCTTGGCACCGAGCTTGACAAGGCCACTCAGAAACAGCTCGACCGTGGGTATCGCATGGTCGAGCTGCTCAAACAACCCCAGTACAAGCCGATGAACGCCATTGACCAGGTCATGAGCATCTTCGCCGGCACCCAGGGGTACCTGGACGACGTCCCCCGCACCGACGTCTCGCGGTGGGAAGCTGCCTTCCTCGCCTTCATTCGCGACCGGAAACCCGATCTCCGCGCTGCACTCGAGCGCGACCAGAAGATGACCGCTCAGATCGAATCCGGGCTGATCGCCGCCATCACCGAATTCAAGGAAAAACATTTTCGCTGAGATGCCGTTCACCGAACGTAGGTCAGGCTTTCTAGCCTGACGTCAGACCAGAAAGCCTGACCTACGATGTACTTCCTCTGCTGTCCACCGCTTCACGCTGACCAGGAACCGCCGACTCAGGAATTCAGGCTCGAACCGATGGCCAAGGCCCGCGCGATCATCAAGCGCCGCAAGGCGGTCGACAATATCCGCAAGATCACCCGGACCATGGAGCTGATCGCCACCAATCGGTTCCGCAAGGCGCTGAACCGCGCCACCGAGGCCGACGCGTTCACGCGCAAGATCGCCGAGCTGGTCGCCGACCTGGGAGAGACGTCGAGCGAGACGTCGCATCCTCTTCTCGTGCGTCGCGACCCGGTGAGCCGCGCGCTCCTTGCTGGTCTTGACGAGCAACCGCGGGCTGGCCGGCGGTTACAACGGCAACGTGCTCCGCGCTGCCCTCATCCGCCACCACGACAACGAGACCGAAGGAACCGCGACCTCGCTCGAAGTCGCCGGCAAGCGGGGCATCGGCTACTTCCGGTTCCGGAAGATCGTGCCGCCGATGCGACCTACACCCAGTTCGAGGACCGTCCCCAGTTCCACGAGGTGGAGGTGCTGGCGGACAAGTACATCAAGCTGTACGTGGCGGGCTCGATCGATCGCCTCGACGTGGCGTATACCCAGTTCGTCTCCTCGTCGCGGCAGGTTGCGAAGGTGCAGACCCTGCTGCCGATCTCGACCGCGGACATCGGCAGCGCCGCGCCATCCGGTCCGGCAGGCAAACCAGGCCCCGAGCGAGGCGGCTGCCGCCCGGAAGAGCGGAGCCCGTCTCGTACGAGTTCCTGCCCGATGCCAGAAGCATCCTCGAGGAGATCGTGCCGGTCTCGTTCAAGGTCCGGCTGTTCAAGTGCTTCCTCGACGCCGCCGTGAGCGAGCAGATCGCGCGGATGGTCGCGATGGGAGGGGCCACCAAGAATGCCGACGATCTCGTCAAGTCGCTGACCCGGCAGTACAATCGTGCCCGCCAGAACCAGATCACCCGCGAGCTGGCCGACATCGTGGGGGCGACCTCCGCGCTCCAGTGATCCGTTGCGCTGCGCGACACACCTTGACAAACACATCATGTGCACACGATTTGATCGATAGACAACCATGACCGGCCGCTGACGACCGGGCCGGACAATCGAAATCAGACGCGAGGAGACTTTCACGATGGCCGAAGCGACGACGACCGGACGCATTTCCCAGGTGATCGGATCGACGTTCGATGCCGAGTTCGAGGAAGGGCACCTGCCCAATATTTACAACGCCCTCAAGATCGATGACGACGCCAAGGGGGTGAAGATCCACCTGACCGGCGAGGTCCAGCAGCACCTGGGAGGCAACCGGGTGCGGTGCGTGGCCCTGGGCTCGACCGACGGACTGGTCCGCGGCATGCCGGTGCTCGATACCGGCGAGCCCGGTCAGCGTGCCGGTCGGTCAAGCGAGTCTCTGGGCCGCGTCTTCAACCTCCTGGGCGAGCCGATCGACGGCCGCGGGCCCGTCGATGCCAAGGAATGCTGGCCGATCCATCGCGATCCGCCCGCCTTCGACAGCCTCTCGCCCAAGACCGAGCAGTTCGAGACCGGCATCAAGGTCATCGACCTGCTGACGCCGTTCGTGCGCGGCGGCAAGATCGGCCTCTTCGGCGGCGCAGGGCTGGGCAAGACCGTGATCCTGACCGAGCTGATCGCCCGCATCGCCACCGTGCACAGCGGCTTCTCGGTCTTCGCCGGCGTCGGCGAGCGGACTCGCGAGGGCAACGACCTCTGGCTCGAAATGCAGGAAACCAAGATCGGCAGCACCGGCAAGTCGGTCATCGACAGCACCGTCATGTGCTTCGGCCAGATGAACGAGCCGCCCGGTGCCCGGCTGCGCGTCGCCCTCTCGGCCTTGACCATGGCCGAGTGGTTCCGCGACGCCACCGGCGCCGATACGTTGCTCTTCATCGACAATATCTTCCGGTTCAGCCAGGCGGGCTCCGAGGTCTCTGCACTCCTGGGACGCATGCCCTCGAACGTCGGCTACCAGCCCACCCTCGCCACCGAGATGGGCGCCCTGCAGGAGCGGATCACCTCGACCAAGAAGGGCGCGATCACGTCGGTCCAGGCCGTCTACGTGCCGGCTGACGACCTGACCGACCCCGCCCCCGCGACGACCTTCGGCTTCCTCGACGCCTTCATCGTGCTCGCCCGATCGATCTCCGAGAAGGGCATCTATCCGGCGGTCGACCCCCTGGGCTCCAGCTCGCGAATCCTCGACCCGCAGTACGTGGGCCAGGAACATTACGACGTCGCCCGCCGCGTCCAGCAGACCCTTCAGCGGTACAAGGAGCTGCGAGACATCATCGCGATCCTCGGCGTCGACGAGCTGTCCGAAGAAGACAAGCTCATCGTCCATCGTGCCCGCCGGATCGAACGGTTCATGTCCCAGCCGTTCTTCGTGGCCGAGGTGTTCACCGGCAAGGCCGGGCAGTACACGAAGCTCCCCGACACCATCCGCAGCTTCAAGGAAATCTGCGACGGCAAGTGGGACCACCTACCCGAAGGCGCCTTCATGTACGTCGGCTCGATCGAGCAAGCCGAAGAACAAGCCAAGAAGATGAGTGCCTGAGCAATCGCCAAAAGCCCAGAAAGTGGCGCACCCAAATGGCAAGCGTGACCGAAGACATCGGCGACCAGAAAAAACAGTCGTTCGCGCACGGCCACAAGACCGTGCAGTGCGTGGTCGTCACCCCCGAGAAGACCCTCGTCGACGAGCCGGTCGAGTTCGTCGCTCTGCCCCTCTTCGACGGCGAGCTCGGCGTCTTGCCCGGCCGCGCGCCTCTGGTCGGCCGCCTGGGCTATGGAGAGCTCCGCACCAAGAACGCCCTGGTCGTCCGCCGGTATTTCGTCGACGGCGGCTTCGTTCAGGTCAAGGGCGATGTCGTCACCGTCTTGACCAGCCGGGCCATCCCCGCGGCCGACCTCGACCCCCAGGCGGCCGCGCGAGATCGAAGCGGCCGACAAGCAGAAGACCGTCAGCGACCACGAGTTCGCCGAGCAACAGAAGGCCGTCGCACGCGCTCGCGGAATGATCTGGGTCGCCAGCCATAAGGGCTAGACGCCTCGCGGGACCGAGCATTGCTGCGTCATCGCGTCATCAGAGTACCCTACGATCCGCACGACCCGCACGCGCGACACTCCGGCCATGACCGGGGCACCCGCGTCATTCCTGGCTCTCTGCGTCACGGAGGCAGGGCGGCGGCGGCGTACGGCGGACGACGACGATCGGTCCTATCGGCACTCACGAGGCCGTGTCTGCTCTGATCGATCATCCCTCGGCGGGCCGAACTGGTGGGCCTGGGGGGTTTGCAGCACGACCGAATGAGGGGGCAGCCCATGGGCGACGCCGATGAGCTGGTGGAGAAGAGGTTGGTCGAGCTCCTCGGGCTCGATCGCTGGTTCGTGGGGGTGAACACGTTCCGCACTCCTTCCGGCAATACTCCGGTCTGGGTCGACTCTCTGTGGACCCTTTTGGGTTGGCCGAGGGTCGGGCCATGCAACATCCCACTGTCGGCCCTTCGCTGCGGTCGAACACTTCGACGCGACGGGGGATCGTCCGGGAGGCGTCAACGGCATCCTCACCATCGACCCAGAGAGCGGCGATTGGCGGCTGGTGGCCGACCGAAAGGGATAAGAGGTCTACGGCTCGCCCGTAGCGGGGTACTATAGCGCTCTTGCCGACAATCCAGAGCCGAGCGTCTGAATTCTCGGCCGTCCTTCTGGACTCATTGCCTGAGATCCCGGGAACAAATCCCCTCGCCGAGCCTTAATATTCATGGTGGTCGAGCGGTCGAGGGCCGCCGTGGGTCGTCACGCTGCGGGAATCGCGACTCGCGTGGTCAAGGGGAGACGACGTGTCGTGCTCGGAGATCTCCGGGTTCTCTATGGTGTCGGTTCCTTAGTGGGTCTGACTGACCGTCAGCTCCTCGAACGATTCCAGTCCGCCAACCGTGCTGATGGCCACGATGTCGCCGAGGCCGCCCTGACCGCGCTGGTGCAGCGGCATTCCGAGATGGTGTGGAACGTGTGTCGATCGCTCATCCGCGATCGGCATGATGTCGAGGACGCGTTCCAGGCAACATTCCTGATCCTGGTCCGCAAGGCCGGATCGCTTCTGGTCGATGACACACTCGGCCCGTGGCTTCACGTCGTGGCCGGCCGGACCGCATTGAGCGTGCGGAAGGCACGCGCGCGTCAGCGAGCGGTCGAGCGCCCCACCCCTGATTCGCTGCTTGAGACCGTCGAGCCCACCGTCTCCGATCGCTCCTGGCATGATGGGGATGAGGTCCGTGCGGCGATCCACGCCGAAATCATGAAACTTCCCGAGGTCTTCCGCGCGGTGGTCGTGCTGTGCGATCTCGAGGGCCTCAGTTATTCCGAGGCCACTCTACGGCTGAAGATCCCCTTGGGTACGGTACAGAGCCGACTGGCCCGAGCCCGTCGCCGCTTGCGCCGGGCCCTGAGGCTCAGAGCGATTCACCCATCGAACGCGGGGGAGGCGACCGAGTCCGCCTGTGCCCCGATCTCCGGACTGATGACGGCTGGCGGGCTCCCGCCGGCACTGGTCGGTCGGGTCGGCCGGCTGGGTGCACTGATCGCTGCCGACCCGATGCAGTGGAAAGCGACCGTGGCCGGCTCGGTCCGGGACTTGATCAGCGGAGGTCTGCGAACCATGGTGCTCGGCAGGTTGACGCGCATCCTCGTCATGACCCTGGCTGGCGTACTAGTCGGCGGGGCCCTCTTGTACACCAACGCTAGGTCCGGCCAAGCCGTCCTGGACGGGGCCCGGCGGCGAGACCGGCGAGCCGGATCCGAGGGAGGAGTGAAGGAGCGGATCGAGATCCCGAGCCCTGGACAGCTCAAAGTCTCGTCCGGTCGCGGGAAGGCCCTTCTCTTTCTGCTCGACCGGAATGAAGAGCGGATTCCCTTGCGGCGAGACGGGAAGATTATTCGATTCCAAACGGTCGAGCGGGAGATCGACTGGGGCGCGATCACCGGCGTGATCGATCACCAACGAGTTCAGAAGTCATTGATCCGGGATGAGCGGAGACCCGTGCCGCCCGCCGAGCAGCTCTATTGTCGAGTCGAGTTGAAGAGGCAGGCTCGCCGGGAGGATGGTTCCTGGCTGGACTGGGAAACGGTCGACATGCTGGCGAGCCTCAAGATCCTGGATCACCTGCCCGAAAGGGACGCCGAGCGGGTGCCCGAACCCTTCCGGATTGATGGTCTCGTTGACCCGTTACCGCATCTGACGCAAGGCGGGTGGACTGGTGTGGATGTCGAGGGCTTCGTCCCGGCCGGGAGGAATGAACGGGGAGATCGGGCCGTCGCACAAGCTAAGCCCCGGGCTCCGCAGCAAGACAGGCCGCCGGTCCTGATGGTACGCAGCCTCGATTTCACGGTCGAGCCCGGCCAGACTTACCGCTATCGGGCGCGGGTCGTCCTCTTCAATCCTCATCACAATCAGGGAAATCCTCCCGATCGCAACAGGCTGATCTTCGGACCCTGGAGCGAGGTGACAGACATCGTTACGGTCCCGGTTCCCTAACTGCGCCGAAGCGGATCCAGCCTGCCGAGCGAGCCGTAAACCGCGGATCATAAATGAAGCTTTGCGCGGGTGGCGCAGCCGAGGGAGCACGAGGCGAACCAACACCAATTCCGCCCCAGTGCACCATCTGCATCAGTTCTCGTGGCCTGTTTGTGAGGCATTCCTGGGCTTGGCTGTTTCCTTCCGGCGAGTGCTGTCAGCCGATTCCGCCGTCCCTCCTGCCATTGCGTGTGGTTCATCCTCGAGCGGCGCAGCGGGTAGAGTCCCCTCGTGCGACACGATCATGCCTGGCAAGGCCCGCCAGAAAATGATGCACCCCCAACTGATGATGGCCGCGACAGCGATGACGACCATCATCGACCGTACCGTCAATCGCACGCGGGCCACTCGCATGTCGGTCTTCGTGCACCAGGTTTTCGCAGCGGAGCTTGATAGCTTGAGCGTGATCAAGGCACAGCAAAATGAGACCAAAAGCCCAGAAGCACCTGTAGTCAAGCCGATCACATTGCCAATCAACGCGCCGACGATCGCGATTGTGAGCGCCGCTGCAGTAACCGCTGAAAGGACGATCAACAGCCGCCTCGCCCAGCGCCTTCGATGCACCAAGCCACGCTGTGAGAGGAATAGGACGGGCGCGAGCGCTGCGTACGCGAGAGCCAAGATGAGAATGTGCGGGCCGAGAATCAAGCCTAAGATGCAAGCCGGTCCGGCTGTCGCAAGAGCGCAGACCGCCAGGATCAGTGTCAGGCCGGACGCCACATGGACGCTGGGCGGCATTTCTCTCTTCTCGGTAAGCTCGGCCATGAATCTCATTCCGAGGATCCACCATCTTGCAAGCTTGCCGCGGTTGCGACTCGGACTGGCACATCTGGTTTATAGCTCGTCCGATGCGCGTCATCAGGGGTTAGCCGATGCCGTCGGGCCACTGGTGAGCGAGCTACCAAGGCCGGTCCGCCGGTGCTCCTTTACGTCCGCATAGGCCAGACGAACTCGCCACGCCTGTTGATGTACCCAACCTCTTCCCCGTGTGGCCCTTGTATCCTCGCCAAACCGTCCGTGAATGGCAGCGCAAGGCGACAAGCGATCGGTGAGATCACGATTTGGCCCGCCGTATCGATATAACCGTACATACTTTCTTCGGCCGTCCGCACCGCCGCCAAGCCTTCCGAGAACCGGTCGGCAGAGCGAAACATCGCGGGAACCGCCAACGACCCTTCGCGGTTGATAAACCCGAACTGCTGCGGCTTGGTGAAATCCTGCTTCCCTTGTCCCGCGTTGAATACGTCGACGACCGCCAGCCCCTCGTGGAAGTCACCTGCTTGTGCGAACTGCGGGCTGATCACCACCGTGCCCGTCGTGTCGATGTAACCCAAGCTCCGGCTTCGATCTTTCGCGAGGAACGACGCCATCCCCTCGGAGAACTCACCCGCAGCTCGACATGCCAACTGGAAAGCCGTGGTCCCTGTCCGGTCCAGGTACGACCACAGACTCTTCGCAAGACAAGGGATGAGTCCTGATCGACATTGCGCAATCGCCGTGGCGGCCTTCTCGAACAGGACCTCGCCTGCCGGATCGATCATGCGGTAAAGCCGCCCCTTCTTCACTGGCGCGATGCCTTCAGTGAAGGCCCATGCGGCGTCGTACTGGGGCTTGATCACGACCACGCCGTTGCGATCGATGAATCCCCATTTCTTGCCGACCATCACCGCCGCCCGGCCTTCCGAGAAATCGCGTGCGTAATCAAAACAGAGCGGTGTCACCATGTCCCCGGCCGTGTTGATGAACCCGACCCTTCGTTTGACGATGCCTGGGACGGCCGGTGTCCCATCAGGGTCCAAGTCACCCACCTGCGCGAGGCCGTCATGAAACGGTCCGGCCATGTCGAATCTCGCCGCGACGACCACGCTCCCGTGGGCGTCGATGAAGCCGGATTTACGATCGATATGGACCGGGTACAGCCGCTGAGGTAATTGGTCCGACATCAGCGCTCCCTGATGTGCTAAAGCGGCAAGTCTGTTCTCTAAACGACCCTTTACACCGGCAGTTTGACGTAAGTCCTCGAACGACGTGTCGGTTTTCGTCGATGCGACGGGGATATTCACCCTTTACACATCGGACATTGGAAAGTCGGCCATCTGCTGGTTAACAGACGTCCACGAGTCGGATGCTCGCCAGCTTCCCAAGATACCGCGCCGTGACGTCCGTCGCACCAGGATCGAACGGGCGAACGCTCGCCGGTTCAGCGGACGCACACTCTCGCTTTGGCGCAGCACGCTTCGGTCGGATCGATCGAAGCAACTTGGGATCAATCGGCTTCGTGTGTCGGGCCAACCCGCACAGAGCGATATTCGCCGCCCGACGGTGTGCACGCCGGTGTCGGCGGATTGCAATCACCAGGGAGCCACCCCCTGGCGGAGTGGCGACAAGAGTCCTAGGGTAACGGAACACCCGGGCGGGAGCGTGGCGGGGTCGCGCGTTCGGCCGTGACGGGGCAACCGCAGAGGATCGCCGCCATGTTCCGATTATTGGCGTTCGTCGCTTCCACAATCCCGCTCATCGCCTGCACGCCGCCCGTACGCGGCGCGGAGCGTCCCAACATCCTCTGGCTCGTCGCCGAGGACCTCGGGCCGGAACTCGCCTGTTACGGGACCAAGCAGGTCTCCACCCCGAATCTCGACCGTCTGGCAGCGCGCGGGATGCGCTTGACTCGCGCCTACACCACCGCGCCGGTCTGCTCGGCCAGCCGGTCGGCCTTCATGACGGGCATGTACCAGACCACAATCGGTGCCCACAACCACCGCTCGCACCGAGACGACGGATTTCGGCTCAAGGCCGGCGTGCGATTGATCACCGATCGCATGCGCGAATCGGGCTACGTCACGGCAAATCTCCGCCAGTTCCCCAGATCCGTCGGGTTCCCCGGGACCGGGAAGACCGACTGGAATTTCGCGACGGACGGCAATCCGTTCGATCACGATCGGTGGGACGGCCTGAAGGCTCACCGGCCCTTCTTCGCCCAGGTGAACTTTCAGGAGACGCACCGGCCCTTCCGTGCGCCCAGGAGGGCCGACCCGGCCAAGGTGGCCATTCCGCCCTATTATCCCGACCACCCGGTCACCCGGCAGGATTGGGCTCAGTACCTGGATTCGGCCAGCGACCTCGATCGCAAGGTCGGCCTGATTCTCGGCCAACTCGAGACCGACGGTCTGGCTGACACGACGATCGTCGTCTTCATGGGCGACCACGGCCAGGCCCACGTGCGAGGGAAGCAATTCTGTTACGAGGAAGGTCTCCACATCCCGCTCATCATCGTCTGGCCGAAGAGCATCCCCGCTCCCGCGGGTTTCCGTCCCGGCACGGTCGACAACCGCCTGGTGGAGGCGATCGACCTCGCCCCGACCTTCCTCAGCATCGCAGGGGGCCCCAAGCCGGAGGGGATAGAGGGGCGGATCCTGTTCGGGGACCACGCCGATCCCCCCCGCGAGTACGCGTTCGGCGCACGCGACCGATGCGACGAGACGGTCTTTCGCCTCCGGACGGTGCGGGATTCCGGTTACCGGTATATCCGCAACTTCACCCCCGACCGGCCGTTCCTCCAGGCCAACGAATACAAAGAGCGCAGCTATCCAGTGTGGAACCTGCTCAAGGAGCTCGACGCCAAGGGGCAGCTCACGCCGACCCAGAAGGCCCTCACGGCGGCGACGATGCCCCCCGAGGAGCTCTACGACCTTGAAGCCGACCCCTACGAGATCAGGAATCTCGCCACATCCGACGATCCGCAGCACAGAGTGGCACTGAAGCGGCTCCGGGAAGCGCTCGCACGCTGGATCGAGACAACCGACGATCAGGGAAGGTTCCCCGAACCGGCCGACGTCGTCGCGGCCAAAGGGGCGACCCGGCCGGGTTCCGACCCCAACGCGGGCATGATTCCCCAGAGGGCTGCGACCAGGAGATAGGCCGCGAGTTCCGGGACGCTTTCGCGCGATCGACAGGCGTTTGCCAGCAGATGTTGACGTAGTCTTTGCTCATCAGCGGAGCGGGAGCGACCACAATCAATGTTAAACAAAGATTTGACAGCTCGGCCGCTAACTGCTAAGATTGCGTCGTCACGCTGTGGTTGCTCTCTTTGAGCGGCCGTCCGTTTTCCTGCCTGGGGCTCCAGACGCCCTGACATCGCGATGCTCGGAATTTCGCGGCCGCCGGTCGCGGAAGGCGACGTGTCCCGCCGCTCGATAACCCGTGATTCGCGCCGAAGGCGCGCGGGCAACAGTGCGCGCCCCGCACCGATCTTGCCGGCGCATGTTTTTCGGTCGGCGACGTCGCTCGGAGAGGAGTTCTGTCATGCCGATGGACCGGGATCGAATGACGGTGCCCATTTCCACGCCGGGGAGGCGGTGCGGACGAGGCTGGCCAGCGGCCGCGGCGGTCGCCGCCGCCGCGGTTGTGTGTGGCCTGGGCATGGGTCGCCGGATTGTCGGGCCCGATCCGAACGCCCGTCCGGGTTTGGAAACGATCGAGGTCGACCGCGGAGACGTCGTGCCGGTCGTCACGGAGAAGGGCGTCCTCGAAAGTTCGGTCGACGACGTGATCCGCTGCCGCGTCGAGCCGTTCCTGAGCCTGCCCTCCGCGCCCCCGGTTGCCGCTTCGGAGTCACAAAGGGCGGTGCCCAGGGTCGCGCGGGCAAGTCTCAAAAGCGCTCTGCCGCCATCGGGAATGACCGGACTTTCGATCGCCGGCGCGCCTTCAAGCAAGGGGCGGTCCCAGGTCACGCGGGCGGGCAGTCAGGTTGGAGCGCCGGGAGGCACGCCCGGCGCGGCCAGCCCCCAGGCGGTCGGCCAGCGCGCCTCAGGAGTGGGCGCGGCGGTTTTGCCTGCCGGGTCGTCTTCCACGAGCGCACAGGCACAGCGGCCGGCCGTCGAATCCTCGATCGCCTCCAAACGGCCCTCCATCCGCAGCTTTGACACCATCGTCGAACCGCATGTCCCCTTGCGTTCATCGCTGCCGGACCAAGGTGTGGTCGCCATTCCCCCGCCGCCGCCTCCGACCATTCTCTCGATCCTTCCGGAGGGGAGCTTCGTGAAGGCTGGCGACGTGGTGTGCGAGCTGGATTCCTCAGGGTTCCGGGACGCGCTCCGGGTGCAGCAGCTACGTTGCATCCAGGCGAAGGCCTGGGTCGAACAGGCCCGATACAAGATCGAAGCCTACGAGATCGCACTCCGCGAATACGAGCACGGGGTCTTTCCCCAGGACACCCAGCTCGTGCGACAGTACATCGCGATCTGCCAGATCGAACACGAGCGCGCCGCGAACAACGTGGCATGGTCGCGGCCGCTCCTGGCCAAGGGGTTCCGGTCGGCCGCCCAGGTCACTGCCGACGCCGCTGTGCTTGCGCAAACCGAGTTCATCCTCCGCGATGCCCAGGGAATGCTCAAGCGGCTGGTCAAATTCACGGCAAAGCGGATCCTTCAGGCACAGAGGGCGAGGATCGCGGCCGGCCGCTCGGACTTGCTCTCCCTCGAATCGGCCTTGCGACTGGAAGACGAGCGACTGAAGCGGATCAACGCCATGATCGCCAACTGCACGATGACGTCGCCGCGCGACGGGATTGTCGTGCACGCCAACCGGACTAGCCCCTGGGGCACGGTCGAATTGCAGATCCGTGAGGGCCTGACGGTGCACCAGTCGCAGCCCATCTTCCGGCTGCTCGACTCGCGCCACATTCAGGCCAGGGCCAGGATCAATGAGTCTCAGATCGCCCGGATCCGGATAGGCCAGCCGGTTTTGATCCATCTCGAGGCATTTCCCGACCGCGTTTTGCGGGGATCGGTCGCCGAGATCTTCCCGATTCCCACCCTCACGAACGGAGCATTCTCGGACGTCCGCAGTTTCTTTGCGACCGTCCGCATCGAGTCAGGCGGCTTCGACGCGCTCAAGGCGGGAATGAGCGCCGAAATCGATTTCCTGGTCACCAGGCGCCATCGGGTGCCCCGCGTCCCGCTCGAGGCAGTCCGCTGGGTCGACGATCGGTCGTTCGCCGCGCGGGTCGTACCGACAGAGACCGGCGTCGATTGGGTGTGGCGGCCGATCGCCCTGGGCGCCACCGATACGGTCTTTGCCGAGGTGGTTTCAGGGTTGGAGCCCGGCGATCGAGTGATCGCCCACAGCGAGAGCCTGCCGGCCCAGGCGCCGGGCCTTGTGGATGCCGCCAGCGCGCTTTCTCCTCGACTGTAGACCGAAATTCATGCCGTTTCTCGACACTTCTCGCTGAACGCCACCCAGAAATTCGGCAGGCGCAGATCGCTGTCCCCAGCGTGACTCGTGCCACATACCAACCCGAAGCGTGAGCGAGGGCGCTGGCGTGGCGCCGCAATGAACTTGCGGCATCCCTCGCTCACGCTTCGGGTTAGTGTTGCGCTTCCGGTTCGACCCGGTGGTGTTCAGCGAGGAGACTCCGTTTCTCCGTTCCAATCCAGCGATCAAAGCGAGTAGCATGTTGAGTGTAAAACCGAGTACGGGGCCGAACTTCCCAGGTACGCGAGCTCACCGCTTCATTCCCACTTGAACAGGTGCCGCGTCATGAGCATCCTCGAAATCAACGAACGCGAAGCAACCGCGCTCGTACTTGCGCCGGCCTTGGCTGGCACGCTCATGTCTCCCAAGGAGTTCGATGCCGCCGTTCAAGCTGATGAGGGTTTCAACTACGAACTGATTCATGGAGTGCTGATCGTGACTCCGCCTCCCCTCGAAGAAGAGCGTGGACCCAACGAGGAATTGAGCCTCTTGCTGCGACTCTACCGGATGCAAGATCCCCAGGGTTCGGCCCTCGACGATACGCTGTCGGAGCAGCACGTCCCGACGTTCAGCAATCGCCGACGGGCCGACCGGGTCATCTGGACTGGACTGGGGAGGGCCCCCAACCCATGGAAAGACATGCCGTCGATCGTCGTCGAATTTGTCTCCGAGGGAAAACGGAGCCGCCACCGCGACTACGTCGAGAAACGGGAGGAGTACCTGGCGTCAGGCGTCCGAGAGTACTGGATCATCGATCGGTTCGGCCGATCGATGACGGCATGCCGCCTGGGTGGGCCGGATGTGATCGTTGCCCACGACGAAATCTATCGCACGCCTCTGCTCCCGGGATTCGAGCTCCCCGTCGCCCGCCTGCTCGAAGTTGCTGACCGCTGGAGCGCCAGCAAAGAAGGCTGAAAAAGAGATCCAGTCGCGATCATTCCTCGGCTGCCGCCCCGAAGAACCCGCTCGCCCCGAAGAGCCGCTGGACGTCCCAGGAGTCGCCGGTCCAGAAGTGGTGGATCACCTCAACGTCCCGGCCATCGAGCAGGACCTCCAGGAAACCCGGCAGTCGATGCCCGCGGCGGTCCACCATCAAGGGCGTGCCCGGGTTCAGGCAAAGCTGGTTGGGAATGTCCTCGGGCTGGAAAGCCCAGGCCGCATGCACGTGGCCACAACAGAACACGTGAGGGCCCACCGTCCGCAGCCATTCCCCCAGCTCCGCGGCGTTGGTCAGCGGCTTTCGCGCGTACTCGCGCCGGAATTCCGAAGGGACCGCGACCGGATAATGGCACGCGACGATCAGCCGCGACAGACCTCCGGCTCGTGCAATCAGCTCCTGAGCGGCGATTAACTGCCCGCGCGGCAGCTTGCCGCGCGGCGACACCCCGGCTCGAGTCGGGTCGAGCCCCAGGATCGCGGTTCCTCTGCCGATCCGCCGCAGCCAGGGGTACTCGACCTGCGGTGAATACGCCCCGAAGTACTGCTCGAACCGCCGCGAGCGGTGAGCTTTGATCGTGTACCGGTCGTGGTTCCCGGGAATGATCGTGACCTGATCCGGGTCGCCCAGCCAGGCCCCGAGGGCAACCTTCGCCGCATGGAACTCCGCGGGAAGCGCCGTCGTCGTCAGATCGCCCGTGATCAAGATGTGCTCGGGAGAGAGGCTCGCGACCCGATCGATCAACTCCGGCACGCGCTCGAGCCGAAACCGCCGCGCCCGGCCCAGGAGCAGGGACACCGTCCCCATCAGTCGCTTGCTCAGAAGGCGGAGCGGATGATAGGCGTACCGCCAGAAATGAATATCGGATAGATGGACCAGCCGCAACGCCCGCGTCCCCTTTGTCATCCCAAGGTGCCGTGTCAGATTCGCCAGGCAATCCAGCCGACCAGAATGTCATAAAGGGTGTGCGTGCCGACGGCGATCCCGAAGCCGCGCAGGACGAACACCCAGGCAAAGAAGACGCCGGCCATCCAGCGGAACACGAACGCATACCAGGTGAACGCTTCCCCCGGGCCCCCGGCGTGATGCGCCAGGGCGAAGAGCAACGCAGACCCGGTGACGGCCAGGGTGCTCGCCAGCACCTGGGTGCTTGCAAGAGACGCAGGATATGGAAGAACACCGGTACCAGGATCAGCCGGAACAGCGTCTCCTCGTACACCCCGGCGCCAAGATAGCCGATCAAGGACGAGAGTCGCTGCGACGTTCCTCCCGGGTCGACAGCCAGAATCGCGGGCCCGGTTTGCTCGAGGTACGAGAATCCCAGGTCGATGAGCCGGCTGATCCCCACCAGCACGATCGCCCAGACCAGGCTCTCGGCGAGCATTCCTGCCAGGATTCCAGGCGAGAACCGCCAGTCGCGGAAGCAGAGCACCTGCCATCCCATCAAGATCATGACCAGAAGGAGGGGCAACAGCCAGTGGTCGGCCAGACCCAGTGAACCGAGCGCCTGGCGCATCCATGTATCGGCGCCGGTTCGCAGACTTCCGCCAGTCGCTCCGCCCAGGCGGAGAACCCCGCCTTCGTACGCGATCACGAGCGGAGCCACAAAGAGCAGAGACGGAAACGGCCGCAAGGTCGCCGTCCAGTACGAAGACGGCCGGTGCGCACTCAGCCAGTGGCTGGGTGTTCCCCCGGCCTTGGCGGCATCCATCCGGCTGACACGAGCTGGCTTCTCGAACAATCTCATCGCGGCTCGCAGATTCGGTGCGACTGGAAGGAATGCCCTTGCGTGATTCCAGGTCTCGGATTTCCGATATCGTACTTTGTCCTGGGGATTTCGTGCGTCCTGCCTGAATTTCGTGCTTCCTGCTTGGCCGCGGTCGGGCGCCGCGGTACGTCTTTCATAATTGTTATCGATTTTGCAGCGAGCGAAAAATACGAAATTGATCGGTGCCTTGTCGCTCTGGATGGCGGCCGCTAGGATAACCGTTAATTACTCGGTGGCCATACTTCCTTGACGGGCTTGGAGTTCGACTTCAGGATAGCGGCATTGCCGTCGTTCGCCCCGCCTGAATCATGCTGGATTCTGGATGATTGTCGTGCTCGAAGTGGTCGCCGCCAGCACTCGTTCGATCACGTTCCCCCCATGGGCCGGCCGTAAGATCGAGCTTGAGGAATTGGGTTGTGCTGCTGCGGGCTCTCGTTGCCACAAGATGTTGGGAGGATCGTCGCGTCATGCAGCGGTGTCGTCTCGCGCTCGCGTTCTTCTGCACCAGCTTGGCTCTCCTGTTGACCGGATGCTCCGACGCTTTCAATGCCGGTCCTCTGCAATACGTCGAAGATGACGCTCTTAACAAAACGGTTGAGGGCAGGCCCGACCTGGGGGCCAAGCCGATCCTCAAGACCAAGATTCGCAAGGCGCTCTCTCGCCTCTTCGGGGATTCGCCGCAACGGATCCGGATCCCAGCCGGCTCAGGCCTGAGGGAGGGGGGGCTGTTACTGGCGGCGTACATGCAGAAGGGCGAGGGTGACCAGACGAAGTATTATCGTCTCTACGAGGACCGGACGATCAGCGTACCGACAGAAGTATCCCCGAGCGAGAGCGCCGACTTCGAGCCCCAGGCGGGTGGGTATGCCCTGTACCGCCGCAATTGCGTCCACTGTCACGGAGTCTCCGGCGCCGGCGATGGACCGACGGCCCCGTTTCTTTATCCCACTCCGCGCGATTATCGCAAGGGCATCTTCAAGTTCACCTCGACTCCCAGCGGCGCCCGCCCGCACCGGGACGACCTCCGCCGCACAATTTCGCATGGACTCCACGGCACGTCGATGCCGGCGTTTCACTCGCTCATGACCGCGTCGGAGATCGAGCAGGTCATCGACTATGTCATGTTTCTGAGCATGCGCGGCGAGACCGAGCTGGCCTTGATCGACGCAGCCGGGGTCGCTGAGGACAAGGATCCGGACGCCTTGTCTGATCAAATCGTCGATGAGGAGGCGAACAACGTCTTCAACAAGTGGAAAGTCGCCCAGACGCAGGTCTTCAGCCCGCCGTCTTCCCGCACCGCGTCGACCCATCCGAGCATCGAGAGAGGCCGCGACCTCTTCCTGGGCGCACCCCCGAGAAGCTGGAATGCGCCGGCTGCCACGGGCCGCTGGCCGAGGGCAACGGACCCAGCTTTGTCAGCCAGGAACTCTTCAATGAAGTCATCTTCGGGGGAAATCCCAGCGAGCGGCAGGATCGGCTCCAGAGGAAACTGGCCGAACTGCCCAAGGACCAAGCCGACAAGCTGGCAGACCTCTGGAAAAAGAAATCCGACGACTGGGGGAACCCGCTGCGGCCGGCAAACCTGAATATCTCCCGCTACAAGGGAGGGCGCCGGCCGATCGACATCTACTACCGGATTTTTAAGGGGATCAACGGTGCCCAGATGCCGGGGCACGCGACCCTCAACGACAAGCAGGTCTGGGACCTGGTGAACTTCGTCCTGGCTCTCCCCTATGAACCCGACCTGCTCCGGGAGGCTCCGCCCGTGGCGCAAGAGCGCCTGGCGTCGTCGGTGGCATCGCGGCCGTGATCGTTTCCTGACGACAGGGAATACAGCGAATGACTTTTGACAAGCGACCAAGCACCAAGGACTAATTGCCGTGCGTTACTGGAGCGTTCTCTTCGGGGCGGCTGCTATTCTGACCGTGGCGGCGTGTGTTTACGCGCCGCTCCACCCGGACTGGTGGATGCCTCTTGCCGGTAGCCCGGAACACGTGATTTCGACCTTCGGCCGCGAGATCGACAAACTCTTCGTCATCATCCTCTGGATCACCGGCATTGTTTTCATCGGCACTCAGATCGTGTTTGTGTGGGCGTCGTATCGCTTCGCCGACAAGCTGGACGCCCAGGGCCGGCCCGTCCGCCCGGCCCAGTATTTTCATGGCAGCCAGCGGCTCGAGGTAATCTGGACGATCATTCCCGCCGCCATCCTGGTCTTCATCGCCCTCTATCAGATGGGAACCTGGGCTGACATCAAGTTCCGAAGCTCGGCCCCCAAGGTGCCGCCCTTGGCGGAGGTGACCGCCCGCCAGTTCCAGTGGGTGATTCGCTACCCCGGCCCCGACGGCAAGCTCAACACCCCCGATGACCTGTTCGCCGAAAACGATCTTCATTTCGTCAAAGACCAGAAGGTGCTCATTTATTTGAAAACCTCCGATGTGCTGCACTCGTTTTATCTGCCGCACATCCGGATCAAGCAGGATGCCGTGCCGGGGATGACGATCCCCGTCTGGTTTGACTCGGACACCTCGGGCCAGTTCGAGCTCGTGTGCGCCGAACTGTGCGGGTGGGGGCATTACAAGATGCGCGGCCAGGTCACCATTCACGAGACCCAGGCCGAATTCCAGAAATGGGTTGACCACCAGTTGGTCGAGCAGAACCGGGACCAGCTCACCATGACAACCGGTTCCGTAGGGAGATAACCCCGATGAGCGATACACACAGTTCGGGCGGTGGTTCCGCGGCCGCGGCCGGCGGGCATGAGCCCGTGCACAGTCATGAGCACGGGAATGGCCAGGATCACGGTCACGACGAGGACCACATCCATCCGGCTCCGTCGCACTTTCTCACCCGCTACGTCTTCTCGACGGACCACAAGGTCATCGGCATCCAGTTCCTGACCTCGGGTCTGATCTTCTTCGTCCTCGGCGGACTCTTGGCGATGGCAGTCCGCTGGCAGCTTGCCTGGCCCTGGAAGCCGGTGCCGATCTTGAGCCGGCTGCTCTGGTCGGGTCCCTCGCTCGGTTACCAGATGCCCCCCGAGTTCTACAACAAGCTGTTCACGATGCACGCGACGATCATGATCTTCTTCGTGATCATCCCGCTCCTGACCGGTGCCTTCGGCAACTTCCTGATTCCGCTCATGATCGGCGCCCGCGACATGGCCTTTCCCAAGCTCAACATGTTCTCCTACTGGTTCATGCCGCCGGCCATGATTTTCATCACGTATTCGTTCTTCGTGGAAGGGGGCTCGGCGGAGGCCGGCTGGACCAGCTATCCGCCCCTCACCGCGTTCCGCTGGGCGACCCCCGGGTCCTTGAACGGCCAGACTTACTGGCTGCTCGCGCTGTTATGCGCCGGGATCTCGTCGCTCCTGGGGTCGATCAACTACATCACGACGATCGTCATGCTCCGCGCCCGGGGATGAAACTGTTCCGGATGCCGATGACCGTCTGGGCCATGTTCATCACGGCGATCCTCCAGGCCTTCGCCCTGCCGGTCTTGACCTCGGCCCTGATCATGCAGCTTCTGGACCGCGTCGTGGGCACGAATTTCTTCAGCCCGTTCGCCTGGACCGTCGCCAATGCGCCTCCCGTCGTCGGCGGCGGTGGTCCCCTGCTCTTCCAGCACGTGTTCTGGTTCTACTCCCACCCGGCCGTCTACGTGATGATCCTGCCGGGAATGGGCATGGTATCGGACATCATCGCCACGTTCTCGCGCAAGCCCCTCTTCGGCTACAAGCCCATGGTCTTCTCCATCGCCGGCATCGCCGGATTAGGCTTCATCGTCTGGGGCCACCACATGTTTCAATCCGGCATGAACCCGGCCCTGGGCGCAACGTTCATGCTCTCGACGATGATGATCGCCCTGCCGTCGGCGATCAAGGTCTTCAACTGGCTGGGGACCCTCTGGGCGCGCGAATCCAGTATACCGCGGCCATGCTCAATGCCATGGCGTTTGTCGCGATGTTCATCATCGGCGGGCTCTCCGGCATCTTCATGGCGGCGACCCCGGTTGATATTCATATTCATGACACGTACTTCATCGTGGGCCACATCCACTACGTCCTGTTCGGCGGCAGCACGTTTGCGATCTTCGGCGCGATCTACTACTGGTATCCCAAGATGTTCGGCCGGATGATGAACGAGCGGCTGGGGCTGATCCATTTCTTCCTCACCTTCATCTTCTTCAACGGCACGTTCTTCCTGATGCACATCATCGGCATGCACGGTCATCCCCGGCGGATCGCCGATCCCAATACTTACCTGTACCTCCGCGGCGCCGGCATCGTGGGCATGAACCAGTTCATGACCATCAACGCTTTCCTGCTAGGGCTTTCTCAATTGATTTTCGCCTACAACTTCATCTACAGCCTGGTGCTCGGTCCCAGGGCATCGGCGAACCCCTGGCATGCCAATACCCTGGAATGGGCCACGACCTCGCCGCCGGCCCACTATAATTTCGAGCGGATTCCGACGGTCTACCATGGCCCCTACGAATACAGCATTCCGGAGGCCGAAGAAGATTTTCTGCCCCAGACCCTGCCCCGGCCCGCCAGCGCGGGCCCGCTCGACCCGGTGATGGCATGATTGCCTCGCCCCGCCGGGGAGAGCCCGGCCGCTGGCCGGGTGAGGGGGGTTGCAAGCGATGACCGTGTCGGAATGTCGCGAACCCTGAATTGTTCCACGAGAGTCCCGGCAGCTTGAAATACCGACCACCGCACACCGATAACCTTTGACAGTAGAGCCCAACGCCCGACTGCCGCACACCGATGACCCTTGACAAAAGAGCCCCAAGCCCGACCCCCGACGCCCCGTCATACCGCGCTTTTCCGCACTGGTTCGCGCTGGCGGCGGCGGTATTCACCCTCGGGCTCCTCTACGTGGGTGGATCGGTGACAACGTACCGCGTGGGGCTGGCCGTTCCCGACTGGCCGACAACGTTCGGGATCAACATGTTCCTGTATGACTTCTGGAACGCCCCGTTTGGCGTCCGCGTCGAGCACACTCACCGGCTCTACGGCGCGGCCGTCGGCCTGTGCACGCTGCTCCTGGCCGCCTGGCTTCTGGTCTTTGACCGCCGCCTCTGGATGAAAGGGATGGCCGTGCTGGCGGTCGTCGCGGTGATCGCGCAAGGCATCCTGGGCGGCACCCGCGTGACCCAGATGTCCACGGTGCTGGCGGCGAGCCACGGTGTGATGGGCCAGGCATTCTTCGGGCTCCTGGCGGCGATGTGCGTCTGGACCGGCCGCGACTGGCTCAGCCGGTCCGAGCCGCGGACCGATGCGCACGGAATGAGACCCCTGGCTTGGGCGCTTTTCTTCTTGCTGGGCAGCCAGATCGTGGTGGGAAGCTGGCTGCGCCATTTCGGAACGTGGCCGGCCCTGGTCGGTCACGCGGCTCTGGCCGCGGCCGTCTGGATCGCGGCAGCCATGGTCGTTGTACGCGTCGAGCGGAACCGGTCGAGCCTCCCTTTCCTGGTCGGCTCGGCGCGCGCTCTGGGGATCCTTGCCGTCGTTCAGATCGCCCTGGGTGTCGTCTCATTGATTTATCTGCTGCCGTTTGATGGAATGCCGCGGCCGGTTTCGTTTTACCAGGCGGTGATGCGCACGGGTCATCAAACGAACGGGGCACTGCTTCTGGCTGCGGTGGTCGTCGTGACATTGCGTAGCGTGCGCCACCTGACCGGCACGACGCTCCCCGCCGCAACCGTCGCCACGGAAGAATCGGCGCGACCTGGCGAACGGGTCGCCCTCACCCGGGAGGCCATCGCTTGAAGTCCCTGGCGTCGGTCGAACAGCCCCTGCTCTCCGGTACGGCGCCGGACGCCTTGCTGGCGGCCCTGGTCGGCCGCGCTTCGGCGTACATGTCGCTCACGAAGCCAAGGCTGGTGCTCCTGGTCCTGGTGACCGTGGCCGTCGGGTTCTTCCTGGGATCGCGGCAGAGCGGCCATCCGTTGACGCTGCCAGCGCTCCTGGCAACGCTCGTGGGCACGGGCCTGGTGGCCGGCGGCGCCGGGCGCTCAACCAGTTCCTCGAGCGCAGCCGCGATGCGCGGATGAGGCGCACCGCGAACCGGGCGTTGCCGAGCGGGCGCATCGCGCCCGCGGAAGCCGCGATCTTCGGCGGTGTGCTCGCGCTATCGGGCGCGGCCATCTTGCTTCTGGGCGCCAACCTCCTGGCGGCCTCGGTTGCGCTTGCCACCCTCGTGCTCTACGTCTTCGTCTACACCCCGCTCAAGCCCTTGACCACTCTGAACACCGTTGTCGGCGCGATTCCCGGGGCGTTGCCCCCCGTTATCGGCTGGGCTGCGGCAGCCGGCCGATTGGGGCTGGAAGCTTGGACCCTGTTCCTGATCGTCTTCTTGTGGCAGTTTCCGCACTTTCTGGCCATCGCCTGGATCCATCGCGAGGACTACAAGCGCGCGGGCTTTCGCATGCTCACCGTCCGCGACGCGGGAGGCCGGTTGACCGGCCGCCAGGCAGTCTCCTACGCCCTGGCGCTGGTGCCTGCCAGTCTCCTGCCCGCAACGATCGGCCTTGCCGGGCCGATCTATTTCGCCGGGTCGCTCCTCCTGGGTCTCTTGTATCTGGGCGACGCCGTCCGGTTCTGGATCGATGTCAGCGAGTCCCGTGCACGCAGGCTGCTTGTGATGTCGTTCTTTTATCTTCCCGCGATCTTGCTCCTGCTCGTGTTTCAGCCCAAGCCGTTTTGACGCAGCCGCCCGCAAGACCGGCTCATTCCTCTTGTCATGCTCAGAGGGTCGTAATCACGATGGCTTCCGCCACTCACAGCTCGACCGCCACCAAGCCCGCCCCGCACGGCGGCCATGCCCCGGTCCCCCGCCACGTCGCACCGGTGACCCCCGGTAAGGTCGCCATGTGGCTGTTCCTGGCAACCGAGGTCATGTTTTTCACCGGCCTGATCGGAACTTATATCGTCGAGCGCGCCGGCAGTCCGCACGACGGATTCACCAACCTCTATTCCCCCGCCACTCGCTTGAAGGGACTGGAGGACACGCACGGAATCCTGCTGAAGTCCGCCGGCACCGACCACCACCAGGTCGAGCATGTGCTTCACTCCGTGGCTGGCCTGAGCGAAGAAAAGGCCGCCGCGCTCATCGAGCAGGCGCACCATGCCGCGGCCCTGGTGAGCGGCCTCAAGCCCGCGAAAGCGGCCGAGCTGTTGCGCGAGCTCAAGGCGGCCGGCGCAGAAGCCGAGGACGAGCCGCTCAAAATGCACAAGTGGCCGGCTCCCTACGACGAGTTGACCAACCCTTTGGCGATCAACCTCACCGCCGCCAATACGTTCATCCTGATCTGCTCTTCGGTGACGATGGTGCTCGCTCTCGCCGCGATCCAGGATGGCAAGAAAGGCAAGGGCTCGTTTTACCTGGGCGCGACCGTCTTGATCGGAGCGACGTTCCTGAGCGTCCAGGTCTACGAATACCGTCAGTTGATGTTCGTCCATCACTATCCCCCGGGCATCAGCGCGACCGGGCACTTTCGACCCGACGTCAGCCTGTTTGCCTCATGCTTCTTCACGATGACCGGATTTCACGGGGCACACGTGACCGGAGGTGTGATCCTGCTCGCGGTCATCTTCATTCGCTCGTTCTTCTTCAATGCCTACTCGAAGACCAATTACGCGCCCGTCGAATTGGCCGGCCTGTACTGGCACTTCGTCGACCTGGTCTGGATCATCCTGTTCACGATCGTTTACTTGCTCTGACGAGCATTCATCCGCTCGTTGGCTTGAACGGAAAGCGGCCGCTAGTCGCTGACCCGGAGGAACCCGCACATGGCCGATCCCACGACGATGACGCCATCCGATATCGCCGAAGAACACGCAACCGAAGCGCACGCTCCGTACCTGGCAGTCTGGGCAGCGCTGGCGGTCTTGACCGGCATCGAATATTTCTACGCGTACTTCCTCAAGGATTTCTTTGTGATCCTTGTCCTGGGACTCTTATTCTGGGCGATCATCAAGGCCGGGCTGGTGGGTTGGTATTTCATGCACCTCAAGTTCGAGGGAAACTGGGTGTATATCATGATCGTCCCCGCCTGCATTCTGGCGACGATTCTTGTGATGGCGCTCATGCCCGACATGGCGATGAAACCGGAAGACGACGAGACCCCGGTCGACGTGTCGTCGTATGTGGTCCCGGCGGGATCCATCCCGGATTCGCTCGCTAACCTCGGCGAGAGCCGCGTTTTGTTTCCCCCTTTGTTAAGGGCTTAGAGAGAGGGTTTTTCGACAACTGCCACGCAGGCCATCGGCCTCGGCACAACCGACCGGCGGCCGATCCATTTTTTCTGGCTCCCTCTCCCTGGGGAGAGGGCTGGGGTGAGGGGCCAGCGCCACCGAGAGCCTTCTCGACCTGAATCGGCCGATGCGCAACCAAGCCACCCGGCTCGCCAGCGAGCCTCGGTGGGACTCAACATCAAACTTTCATCAACCCATCCCCACCGTGACCACGTCTTATCGTCTCGGCGTCCAGATCGTAGTCACTACGATTCTGATCTCGGCGTGCGGGGTCGTGGCCCTGAGCCGGCCCCCCGCGGCTCCGGTCCGCGCCGGCCAGGAACTTCCCTCCGGCAGTTTCCCGGTCGGGGCCTTCCAGTTCACCGAGAGATCGGGCCGTCAGATCGACCAGGTCGACCTGGAAGACCGCGTCTGGATCGCCGCCTTCATTTTCACGCGCTGCCCCCTGTCGTGCCCGCGCATCTCGGGAGTGATGAAAGGCTTGCAGGGCCGTCTCGCCAGGACGAACGTCCAGCTTGTGAGCATCTCGGTCGACCCGGAGCACGATACCCCGGCGGTTTTGACCGAGTATGCCGCGCGGTTCGAAGCATCTCCGGAAAGGTGGTGGTTCCTGACCGGCCCCAAGCCGGCCATCTACGACATGGTCCAGAACCGCTTCAAGCTGGGACTGATGGAACCAACGCCGGCCGACCGAGCCGCGGGTTCCGAATCGATCATTCACAGCGACCGTCTCGCCCTGGTGGACCGCGGTCAGATCGTCGGTTTTTTTGACAGCTCCGACTCGCAGTCCCTCGATGCTCTGGTTTCCAGAGCGAGTCGACTGAGTCTCCCCTCCTGGGTCCGGATGCTGCCGGCCGTAAATGCAGGCCTGAATTCGCTGTGCGCCGCCTTCTTGCTCGCCGGATGGGCTCTCATCCGCAGACGGCAGTTTTCGTTCGATAAGGACCCGGCTTCGTTCGACCAACCACGACCCCGCCTGGCATTGATCGATCAACCGGCCGTTCGCGCGCACTCGACCTGCATGCTTCTTGCCGTCGTCACCTCGGCCGTATTCCTCACGTGTTACCTGGTCTATCATAGCCAGGCGGGCAGCGTCTCGTTTCCGCATCCAGGGCTCATGAAGAAGATCTATTTGACGATCTTGACCTCTCACACACTCCTTGCTGTTGCCGTCGTGCCACTGGTCATCACGACGTTGATCCGTGCCCTGAGACGCAATTTCCCGCGGCATCTCGCCATCGCTCAACTTACTTTTCCCATCTGGCTTTACGTCTCGATCACCGGAGTGGTGATCTACCTGCTGCTGTACCATCTGCCCGCGCCGGCGAGCGGGGGTTAGCCCCTGCATCCGGTTGGGTCGTTGCGGTGTTCGCTCCCCGCCCGGATTCCGTGTGACATCGGCGTTGCTTCCGGCCCTATGATGATGGGAAGGCGAACGAGGTCAGCCATCGGTCTCAGCAGCCGGAGATCGCCCGGGATGACTCAGCTTGGCAAGGGCGCGATCGACCAGCGTGATACCCCGACCCGGCACGAGCAGGAGTCGGTTCCGCCGGCGGATTCCGCCGCCGTACTGGCCGGAATTCTCGACGGCTACATGGCCGATCTCCATGCCGGCAAGTCCCCGGATCGGAACGGGCTGCTGTCCGCCCATCCTGCGCTGGCCTCGCAGCTCGAAGCGTGCTTGGCCGGCATCGACTTCGTCCATCAGGCGGCCGGCTCGGCCGCCCTGAAGCCGGCGACATTGGGCGAGTTCCAGATCCTCCGCGAGCTCGGCCGAGGCGGCATGGGCGTCGTCTACGAGGCCGAGCAGACGTCGCTTCACCGCAAGGTGGCGCTCAAGGTTCTCCGGTTCGGGGCCGTTGCTGATGTCGAAGCGATGCAGCGGTTCCGCCGCGAGGCCGAGACCGTGGCCCGGCTGCACCACACCAACATCGTGCCGATCTTCGCTGTCGGATGCGAGCGCGGCGTGCATTACTACGCCATGCAGTTCATCGAGGGGCGCAGCCTTGCGGACGTCCTGGCTGATTCACGCCGAACCGGAAGTTTGCCGTCGCCGCAAACGGTTGCCGGCTGGGGCCTCCAGGCCGCCGAGGCGCTGGCCCATGCGCACCAGCGCGGGGTCATTCACCGCGACATCAAGCCCTCCAACCTGCTGCTCGACCCCGAGGGGGTCGTTTGGCTGACCGATTTCGGTCTGGCCAAGCGCGTCGACGAGGCGACACTCACCATGAGCGGCGCCCTCATGGGGACGCCGCGGTACATGAGTCCCGAGCAGGCCGAGTCGATGAAGCGTCCCGTCGATCACCGGACCGACCTGTACAGCCTGGGCGCCACACTGTACGAGCTCGCCACGGGCCGGCCCGTCTTCGAGTCGGCGACGCCGCACGGCATCATCGAGCGAATCCTGAACGAGCAGCCGGCGCGGCCGAGGCAAATCCGGCCTGAGCTGCCCCGGGACCTTGAGACGATCATCCTCGCTTGCCTCGCCAAGGATCCCTCCCAGCGATACCAGACGGCCCACGCACTCGCAGGCGACCTGCGGGCCGTCCTCGATGGGCGGGCGATCCAGGCGCGACGCATCCCGTTTCGTGAGCGCATGACACGGTACGTCCGAAAGCGGAAGAAGGCGATCAGCCAGAGTTCCCTGGTCATCGCGGCAACCGCTTTGTTGATCGTCGGCTCCTTCCTGGGCTGGCGGTTGTACCGCGACGCACGGCTGGGCCGCGTGTTGCTGTCGACCGACGGCCCGTCCCTGACAGCCCAGGTTCTCTCCGAGTCGGGCGAGGAACCGATCGGCGAGCCGTTCGCGGTCGGCACGCGCACCGTCGCGGCCCTGCCGGCGGCCCGATATCGTCTGCGCGTCGAGGGGCCAGGAGTTCTGAGTCAAACCTACTATTTCGCAGTCGGCCGCGGCGAGCTGGGCACCTACCGCCTGGCCGCTCCGGAAAACCGCCTGCTGGGGCAGGAGCCGATCCCGTACGCGTTCGCCTCCGACGCACTGATGCTCTCCCCGCGCAAGGCCGATTTCGTGGAATGGAAAGGCCTGACGCTCTTGCGGCGCGATGGTGCGTCCGGCAAGCCGATCTGGGACGCGTCGCGACCCGTGAAACCCTGGGAGCCAGAGCACGACCCGGTCGCGTGGATGCGGCGGTTGTCCTATCTCGGCGACGAGACACGGCCCGGCACGCTGGTCCAGCCCGCCCCGGACCTCGACGGCGACGGCACAGCCGACATCATTTGGACGTTTCGAGTCACGCCGTCGCTCCTGGCACTCTCAGGTAAGGACGGGTCAATGCTCTGGACGTATACAGCCCAGTCTGACGGCCCCGGCGGGCCGGACCGTCATGGCCCGGCATGGCCCCAGTCAGTCGAGCACGTTCCCCGCCAGGGCCGAGTTCTCGGCTCACCATCGCTGCGAGACGTCGACGGCGACGGAGTCGCGGACCTCATCGCCGCGTTCGTCCAATTCGAAGACGGTCCGCCGGTGCTCCGGCCTCCCGGACCGAATCCGAACTCCGCCACGATCGAATCGGACGAATGGGCCCACCGCGGCCGGCGCGTGGTCGCGGCCGTCTCGGGACGCTCGGGACGAGCCCTGTGGAGCCATCCGATCGATCGGACCACGACGACGCTGCTCAAACATTCCTTTGACCGCGGGGCTATCTTGATCGGCGGTCGGGGAGCTTCGAAGGTCGCGTTCGCCGCCGACGCCCAGTGGATCGGCCTCGACCTCTCCAGCGGCAAACCTCGGGGCCAGCCAATCGACCTGGGGTTCGTGCCCGTCCGCCCGGTCCAGTATGTGGACCTGGACGGCGACGGCGAACCCGAAGTTCTGGCGCTCGGGCCGGGCCCCTCGCCCAACCAGCAGACGCTGGTGGTGTTCTCGTCTAGGACAGGTCGCCAGACTTGGTCGCAGACAATCCGCGCCCAATACGAGTCGCCCCTGATCAACCCTCCCCCCAACTGGCCGGTCGTCTCCGACCTGGATGGCGACGGCCGACCCGAGATCGTGGTCGCCGACTCCGGCCCGATCGGGAAGGGGGATGATTATCGGGGCGTCCGGCTGCTCGAAGGTGCTTCGGGAGCGGAGCGATGGGTTCGGCCGCTGCATCCCAAGGGGCCGATCTTCGCCCCCTTCGCGATGTTCCAGGATGGACTGGCTCAGGTCATCGACACACCGGACATCGACGGCGACGGCACGCGCGACCTGGTGGCCGTCTCGCGGTTCGACGGCAAACATCCGTTCGCTGCGCAGGAGCCGCTGAGTCTCTACGCCGACGCGATCTCCGGCAAGGATGGTCATTCGCTCTGGTGGTGGCATTCCGACGTCAGTGTGGGTTTCTGGGGTCCGTCGATCCTGATCTGGCCTCCGTTCTTGTGGGGACGAGCGGAGGACGGCTGGCCGATGCTCGCGGTGCCCTTGGGCGGCACCAAGCCGACGGCGGACGGCCAATCGCACCCCGACCCTCATCGCGAGCCACCGCGGGTCCATTTCCTCTCGCTCGCCGACGGCCGTGAGCTGCACGCGATCGACGGGCTCTCCTGGCCCAAGCCGGCCGACCTGGACGGCGATGGCCTGGCAGACCTCTGGGGCTCGGTCGACGGCAGGCTGCAAGCGTACCACGGCGAAACGCCCGAAGTGTGGCGAGCGCTGGGGCGTTGCCAAAAAGCGGGTGATCTCGATGGCGACGGAATCGCCGACGTGCTCAGCGCTGACCTGCAAATCCGGCCGGACATCGACGAAGAGTCCAGAAAAACCCTCACCGCCGTCGCCCACTCGGGAGGGGATGGACGGATCCTCTGGCGGAGCCGGCTCGACTTCCAGGGACCTTGGTCTGAACAATTTGTCGAGGGCGAGCCGGGCTACACGCTCTCCACTTTCCCACTTCCCGGTGGTGACTTCGACGGAGACGGCACGCTTGATGTCATCGTCACCTGGAGCCGAGCCTTTAATAACTACATACGCACGCCGGCGGCTTTGCCTCTGGAAGTCCTGAGCGGAAGGTCGGGGCGGCCACTCTGGCCGGCAGTCCCCTTGGCGCTGGGCTTCGAGGCCACCGGATACTCCGAGATCACGAGCAGCGACCTCCGCGCCTGCGAGCCTCGAGAACCGATGGACCTGATCGTACGGCACCAAAGCCCCTTCGCGCCGCCGACATCGGCCCGGAGCGTGATGAGCTCCCAGCAGGACCGATTGGCCCGCGTATCGGGGCGCGACGGACACGTGATCTGGGATGTATTGCTCATGGACCGGAAGGGAGGGACGCTGACTGACGTCCCCACGCGCACCCACGAGTTCGGCGATTTTGATGGTGACGGCGGCCTGGACGTTGTCGTGCTGCTTCAGACAGATGGGCTTCCTGAGCCTGGCTTCGAATGGTGTGCAGTCTCACTCCGGGACGGCAAGACGCTCTGGTCGCACGCGGCCCCGTTCCACCCCAAGGCGTACCCGGTGGTCACGGTCGGCGACCTGGACGGTGACGGTCGGCCCGAGATCGTCGTGAGGGACCAGCTCTTCGGGAACGCTCAGGGCCAGGTCGCGGTGACCGTGCTGGATGGCCGTGACGGCCGAGAGCGCTGGACCTGGCGCGGTGGCGGCTTCTCGGACGCGATCAATCCGGATCCGCGCGACGTGTGCCTGGCCGAACTCGAAGCAAAGGGAGCTCGCGACGTCTGCGTCAATGTCCGCATTTCCGACCTCCGCCAGCGAGTCGTGGTCCTCGACGCAACGGGACGGGAGCGAGCAGGGCGCGAGCTGAAGGGCGTGTCAGCGAGCACTCTCACGCCTGCGGACCTTGATGGCGACGGCCACGACGAGCTGCTGTTCCAGGACGACGACCGCCTCCGCGCCGTGCGGCGTAACCTCCAGGACCTGTGGACCTGGCCGACTCGCGAGTCGGTCCGGGAGGTCATCCCCGCCCGGGAGGGTCAACCGGCCGTTGTCGTGCTCGGCTCGATGGTCGGTCTCGACGGCGCGACCGGGCGCCCGCGGTGGGCCGGCCACGGTTCGACCGTGGTGCTAGACCCTGGGAATTCCAGGCAACCGCCGCGCCTGCTCTCCGAATCGGACGACGCCACGGTTTGTCGCTTGGCCCTGCCCACGACACCGGAGGGGATATACCAGCAATCCCACGGGACACCCAGCGCACACCGGTTCGCCTCTGACGACCCGCGCTGGGCGCGTCCGCTGCCCTGGGGCTCGCCGAACGGCCCCATCTGGCCTGGCCTGCTGTATCAAACTGGCGGCCTCGCTTTGATCAACGTCGTCGTGCCACTGGCGGTTCTCAGGTTGGCGACTCGCCGGCGGATCTGGGGCATGCGGCTGCTCCTGGCATTGCCGGTCGTCGTGGCGATTCCGATGGCGGTATCCCAGATGTTCCGCTACTTGACCCCGGTGCAATTGTCTGCAAGCACGCTGGTGGGAATTCCCGTCCTGGAATATGCGGGCGCCGCGCTGCGGAGCATCCTCGATCGGCGCTGGAAGCGGCTCGCCGTTCGGGTTGGCCTGACGGCCCTCGCCACGGTCGCGATCGGGATCGTTTGGTTGTGGTCCGACATGCGGGCGATGCCGGCGACCGAGCATTACACGTGGTCGGGGTGGTATCTGGTCGCCATACCGGGAGCTTATCTCGTCGGGGTGCTGGCGTGCATCATGTGGATAGCGCGGGGCGGATTCCGGCTCATGCGGGGGCTGGCACGGCGGGCTGCTGCGGCGTCGGTCGCGAGCGAACGGTGGGGCCGCGATTCAACACGACTTGGTCAGAAACTCCGCCCGGAATAACCGATTCGGCGGACTCCACGACGTTTTCTCGGTCGACCAAGTTTGTGCGTATCCTTCGGGCTCCGCAGCAACTGACTTCGCCGGTGGAAACGTGGCTCGAAGGACCGAGTCCGCTATCATGGTGGGCTAAAGTTCGGACGAAAACCCGAGTTGCTCACGGAAGTCCATCTGCACGCCCCACGACTCCAAGATCGGTACTTCAGAGCGCTGGCCGCGGCCTCCCTGCCCCTCTGAGGTGAAAAGAGGCGGATAAAAGAAAAAGCATCGGTCACCGTGGAGGTTGGTCACGTCCGACTCCCAGCCCGGCCATCGAATCCATTCATAATATTGATCCAGCTTGCCGCCAAAAGCCCAGAGGAGGAACTCTGAAAAGCCGTGGTCTAGCGACTCCCACTTCAATGTGTCGGGCGCGAAATAGTAGACGTCCTTCAGGCGTGGCCCCAAGGCGCCGCCGTTGATGGCGAAAAACCCGCCGACGGCGTCGTCCCCCACCAGATAGAAGCCGTCAGCCCGGCCCCCGTTCCAGCCAGGCAGCGTGCGCGTCAATCGCTGATGACCGGAGCCCAGCAGTCGGAGCCAGCCACCATCGACCAGAATGCCGCCGGTGTCGTGGACAATCGCACCAAGCGGCGATCGCGTGCTAACCTGCGTCTGCAAAAGCGCGTCGTCGCGAGCAACCGACGGTGGGAGCAATTCGACGGGCCGAACAGCTTTCGCGACCCACTCCTGGATGAGCGGAAAGGCCGGTTCGTCGACGTTGATCAGCTCCTGCAATGTACGCATCGTTTGCAATGCCCCTCAACATTCTCACCCGAACGTCACGAACATTTCCAGGCACTTGCTTTTCTGACCATCGGCGCAGAATCTTGAGCAGGACCGAATGCTCATCGCGGACCCCTGATACCACCTGTCGCAGTTGGTCACCCTCTACCGGGGAGAGAGCCATGACGAGAGTCCCATTCATCGCGGTCGCGGGAGTCGCGGTCTCGATCGTCGCGCTGCAAGCGGTCAGTGCGTCTGCGCAAGAACCGCGGCCGAGTGAGCCAGCGCCGCTCAGAATCAAAACGCTCAGGGCCAACGCCCGGCGCAAGAGTCCCCTCCTCGGGTTGCGGGCGAGGACGCCCCGCAGGCGCTCGAATTGCTTGCCCTGATCCTCGGACGCGGCGCAAGGCAGCTCGAGCCGGCCGAGCTCGCCGGAATGGCGGCCGGGAGCAATCCCGCTGTGCTCACGCTCGAGCAGGCGTATTCACTGACACTCATCCGCGGCCGCAATCCCGCCGGCGTGCTCGCAGTGGGCCGGGGGAATCTCTTCGATCCCATGGCTCTGGACGAAGAGGCCAGACGCGCAGGCGCCCGGATTTCGGCCGGTTCCGTGACGAGTTCTACTCCAGCATTTTTCGTGATCCCGCGCCAGGCTTCTTGATGGCGCTCAAACACCGCCAAGCGCTGGATTCAACGCGAAACCAGGTGGCCCTGACCGAGAATATCCGCCGGCTCTTCGACGAGCTCATTCACGGCGAGGCGTCGGGAGTCAGTCAGTTGCAGCTCGAGCAAGTGGACCAGTACCTTCTGGTGTCGCGGCAAAGCCTCGACATCGAATTGAGCAGCTATCGCTCGGCGGTTGACGAGCTGAAGGTGTCCCTGGGCCTGCCGCCGAGCACGCCCATCGTACTCGACGAGCGCATTCTGCAGCCCTTTGTCAAGGCTTTCAGCAGCATCGACATCTGGCAGCGCAATCCCCGGCGCCAGTTGGGAACGCTGCGCGCGCTGCATGACCGGCTGCCGAAGCTGGACGACGTGTCTGTCGGCGGACGTTCCGTCGCCCAGGTCGCGGATGGAAGGATCCCCGAGGCGGAGTTTCTGCGGGCGTGCCTGGAAGCCGCAGGCAAGCGACTGATGGTTTTCAAGGACGAACCGCCCCAGCGGGATGTGCGTAACGCTCTGGAGCTGCGGATCAGGAAGCTGGCTCGCGGTCTGATCCTGACGCATCGGAATTATGACGTTCAGCGCAAGGCGCTGGAGCTCAGCTTGCGCGAGGTTGGGCAACAGTCCGAGCAGCTCATCAACCCGCCCGCCGGAGGCACCTCCGCACTCGCCCAGTCCGTGAACGCCGCGCTGCATGTCTCGGGAGTGCTGCAAGCCCAGAGCCGGTTGTATCGCGGCCGGACCGAGCTCGTTTCCCAGTGGCTTGAATTCAAGGAACAAAGCGTGGCGCTCCACCGAGAGCTGGGCAGCCTGCCGTACGACAACTGGGAAGCCTTTCATCGGTCGTTTCTTCCCGATGGCGGCGGGGACGCTAGGGCGCCATCACCGCCGAAGTAAATGAGCTCGAGCGGGGTGAGTGACGAGCGAGAAACTCCAGACGTGTCTCACCCCTGGAGAAACTCGCTCCCATGGGTTCCTCCGAAGTCTCTCAACGCCGCGGGCGGCCAGCTCGGCCGGCGGGGCGGGATGCGCGCTTCACGTGCGTGTCAAAAAACTCGATCGTGCGCTGGAGGGCGTCGTCGCGATCGGCGCCCCGAAACCCGTGGCCGGCGCCTTCGTAGATCTTCATCTCGTAGGAGACGCCCGCCTGCTTGAGCAACTGCTCCAGCTTGTAGGCTTCTTGCACCGAGACGTTGCGATCCGAGTCGCCATGCAGGATCAGGACCGGGGGCAGTCGGGCCGGGTTGAGCTCCTCCCACTCCGGCCAGCCGCCGAAGTTCTCCACGACGGCGGAGACCCGGCGATCCCGCGCCGCGACGGATAGAGAAACCCAGGTTCCCATTGAGGAGCCGAGCAGGCCGATCCGCGTCGCGTCGACGTCGGGCCGGCGCATCGCATGTCCCACCGTCTCGCTGACCGTCCGCTCCCAGAAGCTGAACGACCGGGCGTTCTTGCGGCCGTTCTTGGGATCGGGCTTGAGACTGCCGAAGTAATGGGGGACGAGCGTGACGTAACCCGCGCGGGCCAGCTCGCGGGCCCGAGCGTGCGAATCGGACCGTTTGCCCTCACCGACTCCGCCGACTCCGTGCACGACGACGATGGCCGGGTACTTGCCGGCCGCTCCGGGGGAGAAAACGTCGACGATCACGTCCTTGCCGTGACTCTTGAACGTCCCATCCGTCGCGATGATCTCGTCCGGCTCGGGCGCGGCCATTCCCAGCCCCATGATCGCCGCGACGGAGAGCGATGCGACACCGATCAAGTACCCGGGACGAGCGTGCGCCATGATCGTGGGAGTTTCCTCCCTGGGTAAACGTGTGGCCTTCTCGTGATCCTGCTCAATTATCATGAGAGGCGACGGGATTGTCACGCAATCAGGCCAGCTTCCGGTCAAATTCGACAATACGGAACAGGCCGGCGATCACTTCCCGGAATCCGTTCAACCAACGTCCAAGGCATGGCAAGGTCTCCTGACCTTGCGACCGGTGTGACCGGAAGTTTCCCGCCCCGAGCTCGGGTGTGAGACGCGAGAGAGCGCGAACGGCTCCCGTGTCGAGCGGTCGGGCTTTGGCATGATGTGGTCTCAATCCTTGTTCTGATGGATCAATCACTTCTGGCGGAAATCCCATATCTCAAATCCGAAATCCCAAATCCGAAATCCCAAATCCGAAATCCCAAATCCGAAATCCCAAATCCGAAGCAAGCGCGGTCGCTGCGCTCCGGTCTTTTTTAGGATTTAGGATTTGGTGCTTAGGAGTTGCGGCGATAGCCGTCGCACTTCGACGGGTTTCGATCCTTGTTCTGATGGATCAATCACTTCTGGTCCGATCCGTCCGATCCGTCCGATCCGTCCGATCAGAACCGCCGGCACTTGACCAGGTTTCAATCCTTGTTCTGAAGGATCAATCACTTCTGGTATAGTCGCCTTTCGCTCCGCGAAAGTTGCGCGTTCGTCGCCTTTCGCTCCGCGAAAGTTGCGCGTTCGTCGCCTTTCGCTCCGCGAAAGTTGCGCGTTCGTCGCCTTTCGCTCCGCGAAAGTTGCGCGTTCGTCGCCTTTCGCTCCGCGAAAGTTGCGCGTTCGTCGCCTTTCGCTCCGCGAAAGTTGCGCGTTCGTCGCCTTTCGCTCCGCGAAAGTTGCGCGTTCGTCGCCTTTCGCTCCGCGAAAGTTGCGCGTTCGTCGCCTTTCGCTCCGCGAAAGTTGCGCGTTCGTCGCCTTTCGCTCCGCGAAAGTTGCGCGTTTGCTCTACCAATAACCACGCCGATGCTCAGTAAATCCTTCCAGCCGAGTGACGAATCAGCCATCAACATGGTTTGATGTCAGAATAAAGTCGCGCATCGCGCATGGGGAGGGCAAACTTTCGCGGAGCGAAAGGCGACGATTGTGGTCGCCGCCCGCTTGGCCGTGCACCATCTGGCGAATCTCGGTGGCTGCCTGAGGCGATCTCGCCCCGTTGGACGGACCAGATCCACGAGGAGTGGACAAGAAACGTTCTCGCCAATCGCGCCGACATCTCGCCCGCGAGCCTCGCTCGCTGCCGCAACCTCATGGACGAGCACGTCCCGGATTGTCTCGTTACGGGGTACCAGGCCCTGATTCCGTCGCTGACCCTCCCCGGCGAAAATGACCGGCACGTCCTGGCGGCCGTGATTCACAGTGGAGCTGGACTCATCGAACGTGAAATCGAGCGTGAGATCCGCCGCTGTCTCGACGGCCATCAACAGCCGTCCTCAGCCCGTGACGCGTGAACGATCGTTGGCGCGGACGATTGCCGGCTCCCGATGCCCGACCGACAGCGTCGGAGGCGCGGGGGATCGCGTCGGTCTTGGGCCGTCGATCTTCAGCGCTTCGCCGTTCTTTGTTATCGGCTCCCGCCGTTCCTCGGGTAGAGTCTCCGACCAAGGGACAGCGAATCGCGGCACCCATTTGAGTCGCCCCCAACTCCAAGGTGCTGTCGGGATATGCATGAACTGCCAAGTGAGGGCACGCCTGATGCTTCGCAGAAACTGCTTCGGCGGCGTCGGACCGACGAGCCCAAGACCGCTGCAAGGCCAAGCCAGATGAAGTTGTTCAAACTCCTGTCGCAAGGTTGAGCGGTCGAGCTGCGAGCCGCGCAACAAATGCTTATGCAGTTCGCGCGGCTGAAATCGTCCCAACCCCTTGAAGGATTAAGAAGTCCGGTGATTGACGGGCCGACAGTGGCCCATGATTATCGATGCGCTCTCGTGAGAGAATCACAAGTTCGGCGCGAACATGGCCCTCGATACGTTCGAACAAAGGGCCGTTCAGGCCTCATCCCGTCAATGAGCTTATTTGGAGACCAGCCATGTCCCACAGCATCTCGACGCTGCTGACCCGCAATCTTCACGAGGTATTCGGGGAAGGCGACCCTGCTCGCCGGCGAGCGACCATCGACGAGATCTTCACCGAGGACTGCGTGTTCTATGATCCCCGAGGCGTGATGTTGCGAGCCAAGCCGGGCGTCGCCTCCGGGCGCTTCGACAAGCGCGCATCGGTCGGATCGCCCGACGCGCCGAATCACATGCTCGATGCTTCGGTGGGTAGACCCAACAGTCGTGTTACCAGGGGCCACGCGAGAGATTGCATGTGATGCAAGGAACGGCGCGGAGCATTATGATCGGGAGTTGAATCGTGGCGAGTTTTCGCCCGGCAGATAATCGTCCCGAGCGGGTTTTACAAGTGCTCCAGTGTGTGGGAAGGGTGAGTATCGTCATTGCATCAACGAAATTCGCGATAAGGAGTAAGGACTTAGTTCAAATCGCGAGCGTAAGGTGTGATCTCGAGTCGAGGACACCGCACGATGGGAGAGGTTCTGGACTATCTGACGCCGGAGTGGCTTGAAACCCGCTTGGCCGCGACGAAGGCGATACATGTTCCCAGGTTCGAAGAGGTTGATCGAGAACGGGCGAGGACGGCGAACGAGTCGATCACCGATGTAGCAAAGCGTGCAGGGGTTCCAAGAGCACACGGCGGCGAGAACTCCGCCGAGAGCAGCGAAAAAGCAGGCGTGGTTCCTATTCACGACACCGACGAATACCGACTGGGCTGCCTCATCCATCGTTGCATCACGATTTGCGAATGCGAGTACGCCCTAGGCTCGAATCCGGACGTGATTCGCGACCAATGCCGGCGCGCTTGCGAGTCAGCGATCCCGTACTTGCGCGTTCTCGACTTCTCGGTAAAGCATGTTCGCGTCGAAGACGGCTTGAGTCCGTCGGCGGCGAAAAAGGCCGCCGAGACTTACGCAGGCACGTGGTGGAAGGCGACGGGGCAATACGCGGGTGCCGAGTATTCCTTCAGGAATCAACCGTTGAACTTACTGACGAGACTCGATCTCTGGTATATCGCCGCGGTTTCGGGGAATCTTGATCTGGCCCGCGACGTCGCCGTTCTCTACCGAGCGGACCCGACGATTCAAGTCGACCCGAGCTCAGTCCGGGAGGGAATCCTTCGATGCGTGCTGGCGGGTGACGCCGAGGGCGAAGCGCTGCTCGGCGGTCGGCTCAAACCGGGATATCCGGCCGACTTTCCGCCAAAACTGATCGAATTGCCGATTGCGGTGATCCGCCGCGATCCTGCGATGTTTCTTGACGCCGTGCGCAAGATCAGCACGAAGTTCAAGGGCAAATGGGATCCGAAGAAGCACCGAGCGTGGTATGACAAGAGGCAGTCGAAGGACCGGGCGCGGAGACACCCGAACGGAAGCTGGGAGGAATGTCTCGCGCGAACCAAAAGGTTGCTACTTGCGCTACACTGGGTCTTCTCCTGGTGGGCGATCTCCTGGCTGGAGATCGCCCACCAGCGCGGCCTGAGCGAACTCGTCGATGCCAAGAATCGCAAAGCATTCTCCGAGTGGGTCCCGTGCTCGCTCATCGACATAGGATTGACAACGTGAGCTGCGCCGAACGCGCTCGCTGTGCGAACCGCCCAGAGTTGATGCCCGGTCTGCACGGACAACCCCACAACAAGGCCTGTATCGCTTGACATCCTCACACTCCGGGCGGTCTTCCGGCTCAACCGCCAGACAGTCCCTGGCCAGGGTGATCAGCTCGGGCTTGTCCTCGTGGCTCTCGAGCAAGACCTTGACGGCCAAGTCGCGGCCGAGGTCGCGATCGCGGCCCCGGAGCACCGCCCCCATCCCGCCCCGCGCAATCTCGCCAGAAAGCTGGTAGCGGTCGCCGCGCTCGGCGGGCGCGGGCATCTCATCAGTGGACGGCTCGGCGACTGAGAGTGCGGTGTCGTCAGCCCCTGTCTCGGGCAGGAGCACGCGAGGAATCGGGCCAATCGACCGGGCGAGGTTCTCCAATACGTGGCCCGGTTGGGCCGGCTCGAAGCCGAAGGTCACGCTCTCCCCCGCCGAGCCTTCCGGCATGGGTCTGGTATCCGTCGAGCCCGGCGCGGATCATGCAGGCCTGGCAGATGCCGTCAGGAGCCTCGGAAGGAAGCGGGTTACCACACCGGATGCAGCGGCGGATTCTCGGCCATCGAGGGGGCTCCGTTAAGAGAGAGTTTTGCGAGGACACAGCCCAGAATGCTGTATGAAAATGCTCTGGGGGTTGCCCCGAACCGGGATCGCCCCCCTGGCTTTGTCCCCCGTGGCCCGACGCGCGTCGGTGTCTGATCGACCGACGAATCCCGAGAGTCAGTTCGGGGCTCGCAATTATCTTGACCACACTCAACGTAGTGTCGCCCAACTTTCTTGTGGAAAAAAGCGCATCCTCAATCCTCCCAAGCCCATCGCGCCGCGCGTCGGCCTCTATACCGCTCGGTAGCATGCCAGGTTCCGGCGCCACGTTGCATAATGTATTCATGCGCGTGTCATGAAGCCGCGTGGAGCGGGCCACATCGTCCCGTATACCGCCGGCCAAACAAACCGGGCTGAGATTGTGCCCTGATCCAGCAGAATCTCGGTCATCCGCGGCAAAGTCGCCGCCCGGTCGCGATCGTCGCAAGACGCCGCGGCGAACCAAGAAATGTGCGTTCGCAGGTCAGGCTTTCCAGCCTGACGTCCGGCTGCAAAGCCTGACCGACTTCATACTTTGTCCCGCGGTCGCGATTGGGATCGACCCATGTCCCGACTTCACGGGCTAAACGCTTGCGCCTAACAGCGAGGAACAGAGAAGAATGGCGACATCTCAGCGCCGCGTAGAGGCGAATCGACGCAACTGCCTCAAGTCGACCGGGGCCAGGACAGTGAACGGCCGTTCCGTATCACGTCTCAACGGCCTGAAACATGGCCTGACGGCCAAAACGGTGGTGATTCCCAGCGAGGATCCCGCGGAGTATCACCAGCTCCTGGCCGACGTTTCGGGTACGCTTGTGCCGAGAAACCGGATTGAAACGATTTTGACGGCCCAGATCGCTCACGCGTCGTGGATGCACGACCGCGTCGTTCGTGCCCAGACCGCGCGGCTCACGTCGGCGATCGAAGCGTCCGCTGATGTTGCACTCGAGGAGGTCTACGACCTGGGCAGCCGGCTGTTCCACGATCGCCGAGTTCCCACGGCGATCTCGGGCGCCATCCCCTGGAATCATGTCGGGCCGCGGACCTCTCACACGGGAACTGCGATTGACCCGGACGATCCCGCGCGGATCGTCCGGAAGCTCTCCACCACCGTTCACGGCTGCGATTGGATGCTCAGAGAGTGGTCGGCTCTGCGGGCGCTCCTTGAGCAAGGAGAGGCCTGGCAGGGCAACCATAAATTCATCGCAGTGAGACTACTGGGCCATCAGCCCATCGACTGTTGGAAATCCAGGGAGATCTCGACCCTTTACGTCGCGGCCTGGTCGCTCAATTCCTTGCGCGGCAACGCGTATTCCGAGATCCGCAGCGACCTGGGGGCGACCGAGTACAAGCACTACACCCGGCGTGTGCGGGGAACATGGCGAGATATGATCAATGCCACGGACCACGAGAACGCGCGGCGAGTGCTCATCGGCATCGTCGATCGGGCGGTCGAACGAGTCGAGGCGCAGCGCTCTCTGGCCCAGGAGAGGGCCGTGCGCGACGAGGCGCTCCGGGCCGACTGCCTGTCGTTCGACGACAGCCACGAGGGAGAGCTCCAGAGGCGGTACGAAACGACCAACCATCGAAAGTTCACCCGGTCCATCAACGAATTCTTTAAGTTCCGCCGCGCCGCCGAGGAAAATGGGTGCGAAGAGATGTTCGAAGCCGGCGAGATCGGCGATCAAGGCGACACGCCAGCCGCTCCAGAGTCTTGCCGTCCGGAGACTGGCAATTGCCCCGATCCCACCCTATCGCAACCTGAGATTCTAGAGTCCACACCGGACGACTTGAACAATCCGCAAATGGATGACGATCAACCGGCAACGGACAACCCGTCCAGTTCCATCGATCCGCAAACCGAGCGCCGACAAGCGGCAGAAAACAATGCTTCGGTCGCTCCCCGATTTTTGCGAACCGAAGCCAATGACCCTCACCAAGCCGCACCAGACAACCCCGATCTGGGCGCAATCAGCATCCAACCAAACGATCGCGATGCGGCTGATTGCGAAATTGGACACAATGACTCCAACATGGCCGGCTGTACAGACGACGCGATGGGGCGGCTTCCATTTGCGCGAGAGCTGCTCCTCGGCCTGATCTTCCTATTCGCCTGCGCGGCGGTCTTGGCGGCCGTCGCTGGCCGCGCCGCTGCCAGCCTCGAACCAGCTCGAACCAGCTTCGAAGGACACGCATTTCGTGAGACGTTCTCAAGGAAAGGTCGAACCTTCGGACTCCCCTTGGGTATGATCAGGTGATTGAGCCGCGCGCCCGATCCACGACAGAATTCCCACGATGGTCGAACCCGCCATTACTTCTCGTCTCGGGGAGCTTCCGCACCTCTCCACGTTCATGAGGGCTGCGGAGCAAGCAAGTTTCACAGCGGCTGCGTCGCAGCTCAGCATCACTCAAGCGGCCGTGAGCCAACGAATCGCCGTCCTCGAAAAGGAACTTCGCCTCTCGCTGTTCAACCGGCAGGCCGGAAGGATCGCCCTCACCGAAGCCGGTCAGCGGCTCTACGAGTACGCTCGTCAAATCCTCGACCTGCACGAGCAGGCTCGAAGGAGCCTGGGCGGCTTTCATCCGCCCGTGTCGGGCGACCTGCCGATTGCAGCAAGCTCGGTGCCCGGGGAGTACTTCCTCCCGCCGCTCTTGTCTGCTTTTCACGCGGAGCATCCGCAGGTGCACGTCCGCGCGACGGTGAGCGACAGCGGGCTGGTCCTGAAGGATATCGAAAAGGGCCGAGCGGCGCTCGGGCTTGTGGGACAGAAGACGGATCATCCCAACCTCGAATATCGCACCATCGGCTCGGATTGCCTTGTGCTCATCGTCCACTCGCGGCATCCACTAGCCAGCCGAAAAGCCGCGTCGCTCACAGCCCTGAAAAGCGAGACACTCATCATCCGTGAGCCCGGGTCGGGTTCCCGGTGTGCCTTGGAGGACGGCCTTGCGCGGGCCGGCACGTCGCTTTCGGCCTTCAATGTCGCTCTCGAGCTCGGCAGCAATGCGGCCATCAAGGATGCCGTGAAACGGGGCCTCGGGGTTGCGTTCCTCTCACAACTGGCTGTCCAGAGGGAGCTCGGCGCCAAGGAGCTGCGAACGATCGCCGTCAAGGGCCTCGAACTCGAGCGGGATTTCTACGTCGTCTTTAACCGCCGCCGCCCGTTGCCTCCGGCCGCGGCCGTGTTCCTCCACTTCCTCGAAACGCACCCGTTTGAGGCCGGTCGACCATGAACGGTGCCGCTGAGAGAAAAACCATGTCCCATCATGTGCTTTTGCTCAGTGTTCTCGCCGCAGGTGTCGTCGCCACGTGGGGCGAGTCCCGAGCGGACGAGCCGAAGATCTCGATGCGGGGCGTGCTGGTCGGGATCGACAGGGTTTCGCCGGAATTCCTTGCGGCGTGGAAGGCCAAGGGGGTGCACACGGTCGTGGTGCCGCTCGACGAAGCGGCGAAAGGGCGATGGAAGCCGATGGCCGAAGCCGTCGAGCGGGCGGGGATGACCCTGTGGCCCTGGATCGAAGTCGCACGCAACCCGGCGATGGCCAACGCCCACCCCGAGTGGATGGCCGCGATCGGTGGGCACCATGACGACTGGCGGCGGCGGTTCCCCGACGCCCCGGCGGCGAAAGCCGGCGAGGTCATCAAGGCATGGCCGTGGGTCCCGATCGGCTACGTTCCGGCCTTCGACGCTCACCGGCAACGGCTGAAGCAGCTCCTCGGCGACCTTCCCGGAAGCTGGGCGGGGGTGTTCTTGAACGACCTCCAGGCCGGTCCGTCATCGTGCGGGTGCGGCAACGACCAGTGCCGCTGGGCACTCGATTACGGATCGCCGCCGACCGCGGCCAGGACGCCGGGTGATGATGCCGCGGCCAAGATCGTCGCGGAAGCTTTCCGCCGGCCATCCCGGCAAAGTCATGATTCCCGTGTGGGTGACGGAATGCGAATTGGTTGATTTGCCCGATGCAAAAGGCGGTACCGGGTTGTGCGGGCGCGTCCCTTGTGCCGACCGTGATTGCTGGCCTCGCTATGCTCGCAATTGGAATCCGCTCTTGAAGGCAACCGTCGGGCCGGTTGCCCTGGGAGTCTGGCCCGATGCGTTCCGGCGCGATGCGGCACACTGGATCACCAGCGACCTCGCCCTGTTCCAGAAGCCGCCCCGGGGCGGCAGCCCGTTGGCCCCGGAGCGGACGGTCGCCGTCATCCAGGCATGGGGAAAACCGGAATCGGAAGCGATCGCTCTGCCCAACGGATCGAGCGTGCGGCGGCCGGATGGGTGCTCGCCCTTGATCCGATCGATCAATCCTGGCAGCCCAGAGCGGTGCCGTTGCCGAAAGAGCGGTGACGGGCAGCGGGTTCAAGTGTTTCCTCATCATTTTCGTAAGAAAAGGACGTATCACCAATGATTGCGATGGGTGTGATGCTTGCGGCGCTGGCCGCCGGTCCGGCTGACGACACCGAACCGAAATCGCTCTTTCGGCCGGAGATGTTCGAAACGCTGGTCAATCCCGCTTGCTCGCACTGCGTCGATGAATCCCGCCGCAAGGCCGGTGCCCTCCGCGACGATGACCGGGTGCTCGCCTGGATTCGCGGTAAATACGACGGCGGGGCGATCCCCTACCGCTGGTTCCTCGTGCCGTACCGAGTGATCAGCGACACGTACGGCTTGTTCGTCTATGACGCCGACGCCGATTTCGTGCGAGGATACTCCGCGTCGCTGGATTTTCGATTCCACGGCTGGCGGAATGGCGTCATGGTCATGCGGCACAAGGACGGCACGCTCTTCGACTGCCTGACCGGGCTGGCATTCGACGGTCCCAAGAACGGCGAGCAATTGACGCCGATCCCGACCATCGAGACGGATTGGGGGCCGTGGCTGAAAGCGCAACCCGGCACGGTCGCCTACGCGATGGTCTCGAAGTTCCAGCCCCAACCCATGCCGAAGTCGTTCCTTCCCGAGTCGCGGAAGACGCGCCCTGAGCCGGACATCCGGCTTGATGCCGAGCAACGGGTCTTCGGCCTGACGCTCGGCGGGGAAAGCCGGGCCTGGCGGCTGAATTCATTCGGCGCAGCGGCCGAACTGCGGAAGGCGAAGCTGGCCGGTCAAGAGGTCGTCATCCTCTGGGACGGCCGCACCCACACTGCGTCGGCCTACGCACCCGAAACAGAAGGACCGAAGCCAGAGCCGGTGACGCTCGCCGTGGATACGGGCGACGCGGATTCCCCATGGGTGGATCAACAGACCGGCTCGCGCTGGTCGGTGCTTGGTCGTGCCGTTTCCGGCTCTCGCAAGGGGCAGACGCTGCGCTGGGTTCCGGGCGTGATGGTCCGGTGGTATGCCTGGTCGGCCGAGTACCCGAAGACCGACATCGAGGGCGAGAACCGCTAGCGACCCGTCAATCTTCGATTGACCGGTTGTTGGGCTGGTTAACCCGAAGCGTCAACACTTTTACCTGAACAGTGCCGCGTCATAAGCCTTGCTTATGGCGGAGCCGAGACGTATCAGAGCAAGCTCGATGGCGTCATGGCGCCCGCGCGAAGATGATACGTGGTTCAATCGCTCGGTCGAGTCCAGGTACAGGAGAAGCGAATGCGATCAAGAACCTCAAAGGGCATTTCGTCCCTGGCGGTCTCCCTCATTGTGGTGGGAACCAGCCTCGCGGGAGATAGTGTCCAATCGGGTTTGAAACCCGGTGAACCCGTCAACTCGTTCAACATCGAGGATATCACCGGCCCGAACAAGGGTACGACTCTCTGCTACCGCTGAAGGTATGGTGCTGCTCCGGTGGTCTGCGTGTTTGCCCGCAAGACCTCCGAGCCCTTGGCCAGTTTGGTCAAGAAGATCGATAAGAAGATCGGAGAAAATGCGAGCCTCAAGAGCTTCGTCGTCGTCATGACGCTCGATGGCGACACGACGCGAGAAGCGCTCAAGAAGCTGGCCAAGGAGGCCAGCGTCAAGAATGTGCCCTTGACCATGATCGGAGAGAAGGACGGACCTCCCGACTACGAGATCTCCAAGGAATCGGACATCACGGTGCTGATGTGGAAGCAGCACGCGGTCAAATATAACCACGCCTACAAAGGTGATTTGACCGACAAGGACATTGAGGCCATCGTGTCCGACATCCCCAAGCTTCTTGGTGAATGAGCCGCGATCGCACAGTCGGGGGGCCTTCGATTTCGTTGCGCGTCCCGACTAGCCAGACTCGACGACCCGGGCACCTTGCCCGGGTCGCTTTATTTCGGCTCAGCCTTCGACCGGTTCAGGCCGGAAAAGGACAGAAAGCAGTGAAGGTTTACCAATCCGACGACCAGCATCCGGTACCGCGTCTACGAATGTGCGGCCAGGGGGCTCAGCGCTCACTCGTTGATGTGGCTCAGAAAACCCTTATCATGCATCAGCATGGTCACAATTGGTTCCTCGCGACTCATTGACGACCGCATCCTTCTGGAGAACACGCCGGCATCAACCCGGCTTCAGCTCCGGTCCTGGGTGAGCTGGCCCGCCCGGATCGGGCTGGCGGTACCCGCGGTCGCCGGTCTGCTCATCCTCTGGTCGGTTGCGCGGGCCCTCGTGCAGGGTGGAATTCAGAACACCGCCGGAGTGATTTTGGCCTCGGTGGTCGGGACGCTCTGCCTGATCGGACCGTATCTCGCGGCGCGGTGGACACGCCACGGTGTCCAGGTGATCGTGACTCCTGAGCGGTTCGTCATCAAGCGACACTGGACTCGGGGAGGCAAGGCCCATGATCTCGCTCTCGACCAGGTCCGGTCGGTGGCCTGCTCCGAGACCGGAATCATGATCAGAAGCCCCTGGAACCTCATCGAAATCGAAACCACTCTGAAACCCGAACAACGGACCGCGGTCGTTGATTTCGTCAAGCACGTTATCGAGAACCATCTGCATCACGGCTCCGGCGCCTCCGCGTCGGCTACCGCAGCCGAACACTTCGCCGGCGCCGCATCGAGCGGCGGGCCCGCGCTCGAGTTCCGCTACGGCTCGCGGCTTGTCGTGCCTCTGTTCGAGTCCTTGGGCGCTCTGGGCTTCGCAGCCGCCGTGGCTTACGTCGCAATTCACAATAACAAAGCAACGGACACATTTGTGCGCTTCCGCCACATCCGGCTATCTCGCGTCCAAACGAGTGCTTTTCTGTGGTTCACAGCCGGCCTGATGATCGTCTTTGCCCTCGTGTGCCTTCACACGCTTTACGCCCGTTTCGCCCGCCCCGGCCGGTTGGTTCTGCGGCAGTTTCGCCTCGAGTTCATCAAGGATGGAACACGGACCGTGCGCGAGATCCTGTACCGGGACATTCGGGCCGTGAAGGTCAGTCCCACAGACGGGACCCAACTTTATATCTCGATCAAACACGCCGGCGGAACACTCGACATCGCGCGCGACAAGCTGCCGCGTTCATCCGACTTCGAGCTCATCCGCGACGCGATCACGTTGGGCGTCGAGCGTGCGCCACACCCCTCTGCCGATGACTCGAACTGACGCGAAGCTACCAAACGAGCGCGCACCCGCTGTGAGTCGGATGACCGCAAAATCCGCGGTTCGGCAGGAAGGCCGCCCGACGCCGAGGCGCTGTCACCATAATCTCAGTCGGGTGATGACGGCCCACAACGAGGCCCGATCGGTCCCGATCCCGGAGAAATACGCCTAAAAAAGCTAAACGGGCTCGATCCCATCCGCCGATTCTGAATCAATGTGTTATTTGTTACCGACCGCTGTGCATGTATGCAAAGTACGCAAGCGATCGCGTCGTCCCGTGCGCCCGGATCGACGATAAAACGGTCCCCGAATTCATGCGGTGTGCGCGCCCATCCCGGCGCGACACGACGCCTTTATTTTGGGCAGACGCCGTCACCACCGGGACTGCCACGGGTTAAATACATGTGCAAGCACAATCCTGGCCTGGCTCACAACCCTGATTGTAGCCAACCACACAGTCACGCAATCAGCACCTTCTTGACGGTAATGTGGGCAATTTGAGACAATGTCCAATCGAACCGGCTGTGAATTGGGGGTAAACCCTGAACGGAGGCGTCTCCGAAGCGTATACTTGATGGCGGTCGGCGCAACCCCGTCATTGGATATTGCTTCGAGAGCCGTCTGCACCGAGGCGCTCGCAACGGGCCCGATTGGGGGTTCCTGGTTGGCTGGACAAGAGCGGGCACAAGCATGATTGGCAACGGGGATCCATTAAGGCGTCGACGCCGCCGGCCAATCCGGCTACGGCGACACCTTGATTGCGAGGGGATGGAGTGCCGGCTGCTCCTCTCGACATACGTTGTCACGAGCCCGGGCGATACGAGCTCCGGGGGCACGCTGCGCTCGGCGATTCTCCAGGTGAACGCGGACACGCAGCCCGATACGATCCAGTTCAACCTCGCGCAGAGTGGGGTCCAGACGATTCAACTGACGTCTCCCCTGCCAGCGATCACCAATCCCGTGCTCATCGACGGCACAACCGAGCCGACCTACGCGGGTACTCCGCTCGTCCAGATTGACGGCTCGAAACTGGCATCAGGTGATAGCGGCCTGGTGATTTCGGCCGGCAGTAGCACGGTCCGCGGGCTGGCGATCGTCGGCTGCTCGGGTTCGGGAATCGTCTTGAACTCGCTCAGCGGAAACGTGATCTCCGGCAATTATCTCGGAGTCAACGTTTCGACCGTCCCGCAGAACGCCAACGGAACGGGCATCTCGATCACCGGCTCTTCGAACAACACGATCGGCGTGTCGAGCGCCGGAATCGGCAATGTGATCTCGGGCAATAGCGCCAGCGGCATTTCGATCCAGGACGACGGCGGTGCGGCCGACGACAACCAGATCCTGGGCAACCTCGTCGGCACAGCCCCTTCGGGGTTGACCGAGCTGGGAAACGGTCTGTGCGGCGTCCAGTTGATCGGGGCTACGGGCACCCAGATCGGTGACCCCTCGAGCGGTTCGGGCAACGTCGTCTCGGGCAATTTCGGTCCCGGCATCGAGTTGATGTCGGGTACCACACATACGATCATCCAGAACAATGCCGTGGGCGTCGCCTCTGACTGGAAAACGGCACTCGGCAATGCAAGCGACGGGATCCTGCTCGATGATGCCCCGGACACGCAAATTGGCGGCAGCGCCATCTTCGCGACAAATCTGATCGGCTGCAACAAGGGCAACGGCATCAATGCCGAGACGGGCTCGACAGGTCTCGTCGTCCAGAACAACTTCATCGGAACGGACGTTTCGACCACGATTAACCTGGGAAACCAGGACAACGGTATCTTGCTGGCTTCTTCATCGAACACGATCGGCGGCACGCTTGGTGGTGTGGCCAACACGATCGACGACAACGGCGTCGGCGAGCCCGGCTCCGGTGTCGAGCTGGCCGATGACGCCGTTGACAACGAGATCCTGTCCAACTCGATCTACCGGAACTCGAGTCTGGGAATCAATTTTGGCGGGGGCCCCACGCAGAACCACGCTCCCGGTACGCCGGGGCCCAATGATTTCCAGAACTATCCGAACCTGTCGATCGCCCAGAGTGACGGCTCGACCACAACGGTCAACGGCACGCTTTATTCGATACCCAACACGACATTTCTCGTCCAGTTCTTCTCGAGCCCTTCGGACTCGCAATCCGGTTTCGGCGAGGGTAAGCTGTTGATCGGCGCCCAGAACGTGCAGACCGATTCCAGCGGCAACGCCAGCTTCACCGTCTCGCTTCCTTCCGGGACGTTAGCTGGTCAGTACATCTCGGCGACGGCGACCGACCCGTCCGGCAACACCTCGGAGTTCTGCCTGGACGTCCAGACCCAGGGGCAGATCGACCTGCGACTTTCGGCCTCCGCCCCGAGCTCCGTCCTGGCTGGCAGCCAGTTCAGCTACGCCATCGCCGTGTCCAATCAAGGAACGATCTCCGCCCAGCAAGTACTGGTATCGGACCAGCTACCCAGCGGCGTCAAGCTCGTTTCGATGGCCGTCAGCCAGGGGTTCATCGATCCCACGATGGGAAGCACGGTTCAGGCCAATCTGGGCACGATTCAGCCCGGAGCCACGGCGACGTTGACCATCGTCGTCCAGACGAGTGCAAGCTTCGTCGGTGCGATCACCGACTCGGCAACAGTGACCAGTCTCGAGTCTGACCCGACGCCGGCCGACGAGTCGGCCACTGTCACGACCACCGTTCTCGCATCTTCCGACCTGTCGTTTGCGATGACGGGCAGCCCAAATTCGGTCGCGGCCGGGTCCGACCTGAGCTACGCGATGACGGCCTCGAATGCTGGACCCGACGACGCCGATGACACGATCGCGACGTTCCCCCTGCCTGCTGGAGTAAACCTCGTCTCAGCCACAGGCGGAAAAGCCGTCGTCAACAATGGGCAAGTCGTCGTCTCGTTCGGCGACGTGCCCGCGAACAGCCATCCGGTCACCGTGGACGTGGTCGTACAGCCTGAGATCGCCGGAACACTGAGCGTGACGGCCACCGTGAGCAGCGAGAGCGTCGATCCGAATCCCTCGAACAATACGGCGACCGTCACGACCCAGGTCACCCCCAGCTCCGACCTCGCGGTCACGATCGCCGCCTCTCTGCAGCCGGCCGCCGCGAGCATTCCGTTTCAATACACGGTCACAGCCACGAGCGCCGGTCCTTCTGACGATTCGGGCGTCACGGTAAGCGACACACTCCCCGTCGGCGTCACGTTCGTGTCTGCATCCTCGGACCAGGGAGTCACGCCGACCTTCAGCGGCGGTGTGGTCTCGATGACGATCGCCACACTGAGTTCAGGCGGCGCGGTCAGCATGACCATCATTGTCGATCCGACGGCGGCGCCAGGCTCCAGCCTGACCGACCTCGCTACGGTGAGCGGCGGGAATCCCGACCCGATCCAGGCCAATAATTCCGCGACACTCGTGACTGCGGTGGAAGGAACCAGCGACCTCGGAATCGCGCTCGTGGATCAACCGTCTTCCGCCTACGTCGGGCAAGACATCAGTTACACCCTCGCGGTGACCAATCAGGGCCCGGACAACAACCCGGATGCGAGCATCGCGTGCCCACTGCCGGAGGACGACGCCGCCTTCGTGTCGGGCAATTCGACCCAAGGTTCGGCGCCCGAGTCCAACGACGGACTTGTCACGGCCGATCTCGGGCCGCTTGCCGTGGGCGCGACGGCTCATGTCACACTGGTCATCACTCCCCTGGCTGCCGCCGCCGGACAGTTCACAGTCAGTTTCTCGGTGGACGGCGATGATTTCGACACGAACATGTCGAACAACACGACGCAGGCGACCGTCCAGGTGACGCCGGCCGCGGACCTGGCTGCGTCGATCACCCCTGGCACCCCGGGCCCGTCGGATGATTCCGACTGGACGTACACGATCGTCGCGAACAATCTCGGCCTTTCCGATGCCACGGGGGTCACTGCCTCATCGACCTTGCCCCCCAACGTTGAGCTTGTCTCCGAGACGTCGAGCCAGGGACAGGCCCCGAGCGAACAAGGTGGAGTGCTTTTCGCGAATTTCGGCACGATTCCCGCCGGGCAATTGGCGACCCTCACGATTGTCGTCACGCCGACGACCGCCAACTCGATCACGCTGACGGGCTCAGTCGAAGGCAACGAGCACGACCCAGATCCGGCGAACAACCAAGCCTCGTTGACCGTTCTGGTCTCCCCGAGCGTCAACCTGACGGTGAGTCTTGTTCCCCAGTCACCGATTGCCTTGACCGGGCATAGCTGGGCCTTCACAGCGACCATCGGGAACACCGGGCCGGACCCGGCGACGAACGTCGTCTTCAGCATGCCGCTGGAAACCGACCTGGTCGTTCATTCGTCGACGGCCAGCCAGGGAACGACCAGCTTGAGCAAAACTCAATTGGTGGCCGCACTCGGCTCGCTGAACTCGGGCGCGACGGCTACGGTCACGGTCGTCGTCACTGCGTCTCTACCCGGCGTGATTACCCAATCGGCAGTGGTCTCATCCGCCGACAACGATCTCGATCTCGCGAGCACCACGACGACTGCGACGGTGACAGTCCAGGAGTCGGCCGGAATTCTTGAGTTCAATGAACCCGAGTACGCGGTAGCGGAGACGGCAGGCTTCGCCGCGCTCGTCGTGACTCGCACGGACGGCACCATGGGCGCCGTCACGGTCAATTATCAAACGGCGGCTCTGAACGCCACGCCCGGCCTGGATTTCACGCCGACCTCGGGAACGTTGTCGCTGGCCGCGGGCCAGACCAGCGGGACCATCGTGGTCCCGGTGCTCGCCGATCCGTGGGACAATCACGATGAGAATCTCGATGTCGTGCTCGGGTCCCCCGGCGGCGGCGCCGTGATCGGCTCACAAGGAACGACACTTCTCCGGATCATTGACGTCGATCCCAACAACACGCCGCCTCAGGTTTCCCAGTTGAGCTGGACCGGCAGCTCGCGGTCGATCACGAGCCTGAGCCTGAGCTTCACTGCACCGCTCGATCCGACGTTCGCCATGGAGTCAGCCAATTATCGGTTGGTCGCTCCCGCCCTGGGAAACATGGTGATTCCGTTGACGCCGCAAGCTTACACCGCTACGAGCGAGTCGGTGACCCTGGTACCGGCGGTACCGTTGCCCTCCGGCGTGTATTACCGGCTTCAGGTCATCGGCACCGGCCCTACGGCCATTCGCGATATCGGCGGCAACGTGCTCGACGGGGCCTCCGACGGCCTCGCGGGCTCGAACTACGTGGCGAGCTTCGCACAAGGCAGCCGACTTCAGTATTTCGACGGAAGCGGCAACAAGGTGACGCTCAACGTGAAGGGCCCGGGTTACATGGAACAGGTCCTTGATGCATCCGACGAAGGTGTGGTGTTGAATCTCGTCGGCGAGGTCCCGCATCACACGACGCTTTCCGGAAGCGTGCGCGCACCCGCGGTCGGCAAGGTTCGCAAGAGCCGGGCGAAAGGTGGAACAACCGAATTGGGCGCAATCACGGGACTCGGAAACTTTGGCGACGTCAAGGTGCTGCTGACGCAACCCCCCTTCTACGTCAAGCAGTTTCCGTTCCAGCGCAAAGGCCGCGGTGTGCTCTGACGAATCTGCACCGCCAAAGGGAAACGGCCTTTTTCCTCGAGTCGTGTCAATTCGTGCAATTCGTGGTTCCGGTGCGGAATTGACGGTTGCCTGCCGCCGGGTCTACAATATAACTGGCGATCGACGAGGTTTCGAGAAGGTGGCGTGCTGGGAAGTCACCAAAGGGAGCGATTGAGGATGAAGCGGTCGGCGAAGAGAACAGTCCTGGGACTGGCGCTGGCGGCCCTGATTCTGCCGCATTGCGTGAGCCCTGCCGCCGCGTGTCCGAATTGCAAGGAGGCTGTCTCGGCCTCGGACTCGGAAGTTGCCAGCACATCCAGCGGGTACAACTGGAGCGTCGTTTTCATGCTGGCCGTGCCGTTTTCGATGATCGGGACGGGCGCCTTCATGGTCCATCGCGCTGCCAAGCGAGGACTCTTGCCCGAGTTGTAACGTCGTGGCGTGGCCATTCGCCGGTCAGAGAGCGCCACGGACGAGGCGATGGCGTTTCGCTAGTGAACCGCGCTTGCCGGGTCGCGTAGTCTGCCTGCGCTCGTATTGGCCGCAAGGTCGTCGATCATGTCGCGGAGCGCCTGGGCGACTGCGGCTTGCCAGTTGTCGCCAAAGCGGGAATGGTAGGCTGGGCGCTGGTACGCGTAGGTGATTCCTCTGGAGTTATTGACGATCGCTCCCAGGCCGTTGGCATCAAAAGCTCCCGTAATCTCCCGGGAGGTCGCGCCTTGAATGCCATAGCCGGGTACGAGCAACGGGATGCCGGTGAGGACCTCGCGAAGCTCGGAGAGCTGTTCGGCGTAAGTCGCCCCGATGACTGCCCCGACCAGGCTGTATCCTTCTTGACCTCGGTGTGGCTCGGCCCACCGCTTGAGGCGCTCGGCAACGTGCCGGTACACCGGTTTCCCGTCGGCGACCAGGTCTTGGAACTCACCGGCTGACGAGTTGCTGGTGCGAACCATGACGAAAACCCCTTTGTGTTCTCGGGCCGCGACCTTGACAAACGGTGTGACCCCGTCCGTGCCAAGGTAGGGGTTGACGGTGAGGGCATCGGCCTGCCATGACGGCTCGAAAGCGCCGCCGACCGGGACTTTGCCGAGGTAGCCGCGCGCATACGCTTCGGCGGTCGAGCCGATGTCATTGCGTTTGCCGTCAATGATCACGATCAGCCCTTTTTCGTGCGCATAAGCCGCGGTGGAATGGAGGGCTGTGACTCCGCTGGGCCCGTAGGCCTCATAAAACGCCGACTGAAATTTGACGGCCGCAACGGAGGGAGCCACGACGTCGATGACGTCGCGGCCGAATTGGTGGAGGGCCTCCGACACGCCCTCGCGGTTCGCTGGAAAGCGTTCCAGGAATCCCGGCGGCAATTCTTCGGGTCTGGGGTCGATCCCCACGAGCACGGGATTCCCGACCCGGCGTATGGCCGTGAACAATCGGTCGACGAAGTGCACGAGCCCTGACTCCGCTTGACGTTGGATTGACAGTTGACCGTTCGATTCTACAATCAAAGAACCCGCCAGGGTAGACGGCACCGCAAGGCCCGCGTATCCTGGCGGGTGATCGGGGCGTAGCGCAGCTTGGATTAGCGCGCTTGCTTGGGGTGCAAGAGGTCACCGGTTCAAATCCGGTCGCCCCGACTAGACGGAAGCCATGAAAAGAGAAGCCGGATTCACGCGGTGCAGGATGCCAACGCGGCGAGGCAGCCAATGGAGATGATCGGGTAAACCCGAACACGAGCGCCGTCATGGCACTCACCGTTACGGACTTGGCCGAAGAAGTTCGGGAATCCAACCGGCGGCTATCCTAGGCCGTCGAAAACCTGAACGTCGAAGTTGCGAAGATCAACGTCTATGTAGGGTTTATCCGGCGCTCGATCTTCATCCTGGTGCCGATTCTGCTCACACTTCTCTTGGGCGGCATCGGAGCATCGTACAAGGTCGTCTGGGGCACGGCGCGATTGCACGCCGCGATCGAAGTTCTTCAGGAGAATGCCGGCACGCTCAAGGCGGACGTTGGCACGCTCAAGACTGACGTTGGTACACTCAGGGCGGACGTTGGCACGCTCAAGAGCGAAATGAGCGCGGTGCATCAAGACGTCAGCGACATGAAAGCTGCGATCGCACGGATCGAAAAAGCTGTGGCACATTGAGGTGCATCCTGCCGACGGATCGGTCCAGGACGTGACAAACGAAGCCGCCAAGTGCTGCTCTCGCTGTTCTTGGCATGACAACTTCTGCTGACAGAACTGAAGACTTCCGTCAATACTAAGCGCGTCCCCGTTTCCGTCCTGATTTGCTTCGTCGCCAGGGGCGTGAGTAGCGATGGGACAGAAAACTGGAATAAGATCGTTATACGTCGAGTTTCTTCCTGGCTATCGGGCCGAATCTGCGGCGTTATACGCTGAGTTCCTGTCGAACTGGACGTGTAAGCCGATTTCCACGACCAAGGGGTTGCCGTGAAAGTAGTCCGCTTCCGAATCGCCTGGCTCATGGTCGTAATAGCCATCGCAGCACTTAACTTCGGGGCGATACGGACACTCCTTGCTCGCCATGCGAGTGTCCTTGATGACCAGAAGGGTATGTGCTTGTTCCTGGGTGCCCTGCCAATGGCGAACGCTCTCGCGGTCGGGACGGTGATTGGCCAACGGCGTCCTGCAAGACGCCCGTTCCTCATGGGGTTCGCGGTGTTCGGTGCGATGGCGTTGGCATTCTTCATCCTTTTGGCGACTCTCTTTCCTCGTGAGGTTGTGTTGCCCTACATCACACCATTCGTCGTCCCTATCGAGAGGTTCATCGGGCCAGGCCATCCGTTCGTTTACCTCCCAATCGGAGCCTTCGTCGGTGCGGTCATGCTCGTGGGACCGCAAGTGGTTTTCGCCCTCGTTGGTGGTTTTCTCTCTCGTAGGTTTAAAGTCACCGTTACTCCACGCTGAGAGGCGGCATCAGGGGCTTATTCCAGTTTTCTGCTCCATTGCGACTCACGCCCCTGGCAAAGCCCTGGGTTCGCAATTCTGAGGATCTAGGCCCAGCTCGGATCGACCCAGCTCAAGGTCGGCGGAGATACGGTCCCCGCGGGTATCTGTCCGCCGTGCATGATCGGAGATTCCAGACACCCAGAAAATCGCCGCGTCCCCCTGGTATCAAGACACCCGCATTTCGGTGAGTGGCTGAAGGTTGGGTGAATTACCGCGCACATTCAGACAACCACTAGGCGCACACCTGGTTGCCTGCATGCACGATCGGCCGGAAGGACGGTGTCTGGCAACCCGTGTATCCGGTGTCAATCACCGCCTCGATTTCTCGCGCCTGTCTTTCGGGGTCCGCGCACCGTCAGGCGAATGCGGCCTTCGCTCGCCTGGACGATGCCCGTGATCATCGTGTTCTCCGCGCTTCTCGCCCACCGAATCGATGCAGGTGGCGCGAGCCGACCTTGACCAACCAAATTGAGCGACCGGAAGGCGGGTGCTCAGCTTGTCGCACGCCTCCAGTTCATCCTCATCGATCTCGTAAGCACCGGACTCGATGTCGACAGCAGCGAACTTGCCTTCGTCGTCGTTCGTCAGGTGGGGACGAACCCGCATCTCATGAATCTCATCGCCTCGTCGGGCAAACTCTTGCTTGTCGTAGCGGCGTTTCGTCGACGCCATAACGAACGACTTGCGGCCTGCTGGGAGCGCGGACAATCAGTCCAAGTGGACCGCTGTCCAGCAGGATCAGCCGCGCCATGACTAATAAAGACCCTCGAAGAGTTTGCGGTGCGGGCGTTGCGCGTCAAGATCACGCATGGCTTCTTCCCAGGCCCCAGGGGGGTGTTCGTCAGGCATGGCCAGCATCCGCTCGACTAGATCGGCAATGGCCTTGGCATTCCGAGCCTGTTCCTCGGGCGTGATCGGGAGGACGCGGCCTGTGGCGTCGTTGCAGGGCACGGGGCGGGCACGCGCCGGACGCCGCTCATGCCGTGTTCTACCGCCGGCTCGTGGGTGCACGACCTGGTTCGACGACGATCGCTTCTGACGGGCGCCGAGCGGGATCCGCGGGCGGGCCGCTGGGGGCACGCGCCGGATCGTCTTCAGACCGTAATAACGGGCGACGCACTGATTCACATAAAAGGTCGGATCCTCGGTGATATCCTCGAAGAAATACAGTTTGGGCCATTTTGCGCGGTTAGCAGCCGCCAGGTTGCGGGTCGGGAGATCCAGCTCGGCGGCGCCGTTCTGCTTCTCCCGGCGGATCAACTCGTCGCGCCACTCGATCATCCGGTGCCAGTTCTGGGGGATGCCCTTGGCCAGTCCACGGATCCCGTCACGAGTGTTCCCGCTCAGGACCAGCGACAAACCCGGGATCGCCAGCGCCCCGGAACGGGCGAAGCGCACGCCGCGGGATTCCTGCAAAGTCGCTGTCGCACTTTCCGATTCGGCACGCGAGCGGGCCCAGACGACCACGGTGGCGAACAAGCCAAGTACGAAGAGGGCGTAGCCTGCATTGAGCGTGCGGCCCGCCATCCGCAGATGAAGAACCATACTCGGCCCAACGAACATGCCGGCGACGATGAGCAGCCAGAGCGACGTGATGACCAGCTTTGGGGAAACACCTCCCCAACGGATCCGGCCGGCCCGCGCCCCGACCAGGGACGGGCTCAAGACGAGCACCACTGCCGCCGCCAGTAGCCGGACGTCGAAGGCCCACGTTGGCAGCAGTCGCTTTGCCTGCACCCCCGCTAGCTTGAGTGCGTGGAGCAGGTTCTGGTCCTCTTGCGGGACGATCGCGGCCACCGCTAGAGACCTGACCCTGTTCCCGGGGGCGGCCATCACTACCGCGAGGCCGATCACCGCGCCCAAGCTGACGAGGCCCCATGCCAAGCTGCCGCGGCCGCTTCGCCCCGTCTTGAGCGCGATATAAGTCCCGGTCGCCAGCACAATGCAGAGCATCAATCCAATCAATTCGTGCATTCCTGTCACAAAAATGGCCAGCACGCAAAGGAGGCCGGTCAAGGAGTGTGACCGCACCAGGCTCATCTGATCCCACCGCGCACGGACGAGGCCTCCCATTAGCAATAATGACAACCATATATTCAACTGATTTTCAATTCCGCCCGTGACCCAGTAATGCGTCTGGCCAGGTACGGGCAGGCTTGCCCAGAACACGGCCAGGCTCACGGAGACGAGCGCCAGGAGATGCCGGCGCGAGACCTTCTCGCCCAGGAGCATTCGCCAGTAAGCCCAGAGACCCAGGGCCTGGACGAAGACGATGGCTTCGAGCAGGATCGGGTACCACTTCATCATGTCGACCCGCGGCAGGATCACGAGTGCCAAACCGATGCCCGACCAGCGCCCGGACCAGTGGAAGTAGTTCACCGCCACTTCATGGTACCAGGAGTCGGTATGGATGCTGCCGGCGCAGGGAGAAATCGTCCGCGGCGGGGCACACGTACACGGCGAGAACGAAGGCGGTGGCCAGGGTCGTCAGGACTCCGGCACGCGCCAGCCAGGCGGCAAATGAGGGGAACCTTCCTGGCGAGGGCGACGGTTTCGAGTTCATGGAACACGGATCACTGCTTGGCGATGCGAACGACGAGAGCCGCAGGATCCGAATTGGTGCCGCCTCGCACGCATCGGTCCCGGCTGAAAAGCGGCCGCTCTTCTCCCGGATCATCCCGCCCTGGCGACAGATTGACCCGAACTTTGAGAGTTTCCAGTACTCTTCATTCGGCTTTGTCGCACAGCCTCATCAGACTTTGACGGGGGGAGGGTGCTTTGGTAGCCAGTCAGTTTCCGAAGCAGTTCGGGGCCGGTCGCACGATTGCTTGAGGGATTCCAGACACCCTGAGATTCGCCGCGTCCCCTGGGGGGATTCCAGACTCCCTGAGATTCGCCGCGTCCCCTGGGGGGATTCCAGACTCCCTGAGATTCGCCGCGTCCCCTGGGTGTCAAGGGATTCCAGACACCCTGAGATTCGCCGCGTCCCCTGGGCGTCAAGGCACCCGCATTTCATTGACTGGCTGAAGCTTGGGTGAATTGCGGCGCACAGTCAGGTAACCAGCAGGCGCGCATCTGATTGCCTGCACGCAAGGTCGGCCGGAAGGAGGGTGTCTGGCAACCTCGTGATGAACAAGATGGCGCCGGGCGGCGGGACCATCGCAGCGGCGCTGGCAGAGCGGGTGTCCGAGGTCGTGAAGCGCTAAGTCGGTTTGCTTCCCGACGACTTGGCCCATTCGGTCCACTTGTAAGGCGCCGCGACGCGGGCCACAACCTTGAACTTCGCCTCCCCGAGGGGCTTGAACACGACCACCGCCGCCTCGCTCGGATCGATCCGAAGCATCCGGTTTCCAGACCCTTCCCGCGAGAGGGAGTCCTCTGGATCAGGAGGCGCAGGCGCCGAAATGACCGGGGCCGACTCGACATCTCCTCGCCGAACGTTGCGTCGGTCGATCACACGTCGATCACACGTCGATCACACCGAACCGCGCAAGAAGGCTGAGATCTCACCCTCGCTACCACCTCCGACGGGGCGGCGCCAAATCCTTTGAGTATTTCTTTGCCGGCCAAGCCGTCGCGATCGGATCGAGACCTTCTGTCAGGATTACCTTTACGTCCCCATCGCGAGATGACAGACTGGCCGTCCATGGTCGGCATCCCTCGTCTCGAGGGGCATCGTAGTCGGCGACGGCCTTGAGCGCGGCGTCGCAAGCTGCCATGGCCTCGGTGTCGCGATTACGACCGACGCGGCGCTCTATCGCATCCAGAAGTTCACCCCGGCGGGGAAGCTCCTGGCGTTCTGGGGGACGGAGAATGCCGAGCCCGGGGGGTTCGGGCCCCCACTGAACGGTAAATCGGGCCCGGGCGGGCCCATCGCACTGTGCGTGAACCGGCAGGACTGAGTCTGCGTCAGTGCCACGAATCACCGCGTCCAGCAATTGACGAATGCGAGGAAGTACCTGCGCGGCGTGGGAGGAGAAGGCACCGAGGCTGGCCGCTTCCACCGGCCGCATGGATTGGCCTTGGACGGCCGCTACTGCCTGTATGTCGCGGATACAATGAACTTCCGGATCCAGAAGTTCGCCGTCGGCTGAAGCAAGAGACGGTGTAAGGACAGACGCGGGACATTCTGAACGGTCGCTCGCGCCCGGAGAGAGGAAAGTCGTTTAACGCTGCTGCGTTAGGTGGTACGTTAAGGTGATGCGTGCTGAATCATTCCCGCCTAAATCCGGAGGATCCATCGATGGGCGACACTGATTCGAACCCGATGCGTCGCCGTGCGTTCATTCAGAGCACTGCTGCCGCGACAGTCGCGGCCACAGGCCTGACGCCCGCGGCCTCCATGGCTCAGGACAACAAGCCAGGAGTGCGCAAGCCGCTCGAGATCCCCAAACGTGTACTCGGCAAGACCGGCATGGAGGTGACGATCCTCAACGGCGGAACCGCACGAGCCCCAGGCGCTCTCGATCGCCTGCTCCGCTTCGAGTACAGCCGCGGCGTCCGCTTCTTCGACACCGCCGCCTCCTATGGGACCGAGGAGGCCTTCAAGAAATGGTTCGCGGCCATGCCCGATGTCCGCAAACAGATCTTTCTGGCAACCAAGGACGGGGTCGCGCGGCCCAGCGATATGCTCAAACGAATCGATCTTCGGCTCGAAGCGTTGGGTACCGATTACATCGACCTGCTTTACTTCCATGCCCTGTCCGGAAAAGCGGTCGACTTCGGCCTGACCGGCAACGAGATGGAATGGCCCCGAAGCAAGGAGATGAAGGAGACGATCGAAGCCATCAAGAAGACCGGCAAGGTGCGGTTCGTCGGGTTCGCGACCCATGACCGGCTCCGGGCCGAGCAGCTCGAGATCGCTGCCGAGGGGGGCTTGATGGACGTGATCATGATCGCCATGACGCCCTGGCTGGAGAAAGATTCTCAACTCAACCGGGCGCTCGACGCCTGCCACAAGAAGAACATCGGTCTGGTGGCGATGAAGTTGGTGGCCGGCAACCTGGCGCGGCGAGGGGTCCGGCTTGAGGCCCCGACGCTGAAGCAGCGGGGGCTGAACCCGTATCAAGGGGTCTTACAGGCGCTCTGGACCGATGAGCGGATCAGCTCCGCCTGCGTGGGCATGTTCAACACCGATCAAGTCAATCAGAACACCGAGGCCGCCCGGCGCTTTGAACCTATGAAACCGGCCGAAATCCAAGAGTTGCACACTGCTCTCCTGAAGGTCGGCCCGATGATGTGCGCCGCCTGCGACGGCCGGTGCGAACGCGCCGCGGGAACCGACGCTCGGCTGGGCGATCTGACCCGGCTGCTGACCTACCATGTGCTTCATGGTGCCCGCCGCTGGGCCCGTGACGCCTATGCCGAGCTCTCCGAGCAAGAGCGCAACTGGCACGGCGCGGACCTGGAGGCCGCCCGGGAGGTGTGCCCGACTAAGCTCGACTTTGCCCATCTTTTGCCCGAGGTCGATCGCCGGCTCGGTTGAGAGTGCGAGGTACGCATTCGCGGGGCACGAATGAGCTACCGAATGCCGGAGCAGGGATTCCAGACACCCAGAAATTCGCCGCGCCCCCTGGTATCAAGACACCCGCATTTCGTTGGCTGGCTGAAGGTTGGGTGAATTACGGCGCACATTCAGACAACCACTAGGCGCGCATCGGTTTGCCTGCATGCACGACCGGCCGGATGGAGGGTGTCTGGCAACTCGTACGCGCCGGGGTCACCAAGGAGGAAATTCAAGCCGTCGCCGAGCGGCTCCTCAGCCTGGCCGCATCAGAGTGGAGAGAATCGCGGAAAGTACAAGACAGACAGAAAAGCGGAAATTCAGCCACGGATGAAACACCGATGAAACACGGACAGGATGCAGGGTGGCGAGGAGTCGGTCCCGGTGCGTTACGGCGATGCGGTACAGAAGCCATGGCGCTGGAGCATGGGGAGATCACCGAACAAATCATCGGCGCGGCATTCGAGGTGTACTCGATCGTTGGGTACGGTTTCCTGGGGAGGGTGTACCAGCGGGCCATGCACGTGGTACTTCGGGCACGCGGCCTCAAGGCCGAGATCGAGGACAAGATCAAGGTCTGGTACAAGAAGGAACTGGTGGGCGATTATCAGGCGGACCTTTGGGTCGCCGAGAGCGTCATCGTCGAGCGCAAGGTCCCCCGGGAGTATCACACGGAGGATGAAGCGCAGTTCCACAACGAGCTCAAGGCGACGGGAATCCGCGTCGGACTCCTGATCAATTTCGGGCAACCCAGAGTCGAGTTCAAAAGGCTCGTCTTCCGAACAAGTCCCGTTCGACGCTCCCAGGTCGCATGATCACTGGTGTGTCCCTATCTGCATCCGTGTTCAATCCGTGTTTAATCGGTGACTGAGGATGCAGTTTGAAACGGCGCTTACCGATCGAGGCGGGGCTAGCCGAGGCCACTGAAGAAGTCGCGCTCGTTGCCTCCAGGTGGGATGATCGGTGGTGTATGCCTGTGTGTATCCGTGTTCAATCCGGGAATTGCAGACACCCAGAAATTCGCCGCGTCCGCCTCGTATCAAGACACCCGCATTTCGTTGACCGGCTGAAGGTTGGGTGAATTAGGGCGCACATTCAGACAACCACTAGGCGCGCATCTGATTGCCTGCATGCACGACCCGCCGGAAGGAGGGTGTCTGGCAACCCTGGCAACCCTGACCGAGCACTTGCATTGATAAGAATGGGAATGAACGATGACGAAGTCAGCACAGACGCCAGACAGGACGGAAAGGCCGAGCCCCAAGCAAACCATTATTGCGGCTTTTGCCATCGCAGCCATCGTTCTGCATCTCGTCCTGCGTTACGGCGTGGGTCTCTCGACGCCAATCCTTGGTCTTCCACTCTACCAACTCCCACTGGTCGCCGCGCTTCTATTCGGAGGAATCCCTCTGATCATTGACCTGCTGGCCAAGGTGCTCCACGGAGAGTTCGGGACCGACATGCTAGCCGGCATATCCATCGTCACGTCCGCCATCCTGGGGACACTGGGCGGGGGGATCGGCAGCGAGTATCTCGCCGGCGCTTTGGTCGTCCTGATGCTTTCGGGCGGCACCGCACTCGAAGCCTATGCCGTCCGCAGTGCCTCTTCGGTTCTGGAAGCCCTGGCCCGACGGATGCCGTCGCTAGCTCATCGCCGGCATGACGGTCAGATGGCGGACGTGGCTCTCAGCGAAGTGGCAGTGGGCGACACGTTGATTGTCTTTCCGCATGAAAATTGCCCGATTGACGGTACTGTACTTGAGGGGCATGGCGTCATGGACGAGTCCTACCTGACGGGCGAGCCCTACATGATGTCCAAGCTGCCAGGCTCTGCGGTGCTGTCCGGGGCCATCAACGGGGAAACAGCTCTGACAATCCGGGCCGACAAGCTCGCGGTCGATTCGCGATATGCCAAAATCATGGAGGTGATGCTCGCCTCGGAACAGCGCCGGCCGCACCTGCGGCGCATCGGTGACCAACTCGGCGCATACTACACTCCGTTCGCCATAGCCGTCGCCCTCGTCGCCTGGGCCGTCAGCGGCGACGTGATCCGTTTCCTTGCCGTGCTCGTGGCGGCCACCCCGTGCCCGCTTCTAATCGCCATCCCAGTCGCGATCATCGGTGCGATTTCTCTCTCGGCACGCAAGGGCATCATCATCAAGGACCCCGCGGTACTCGAAAAGATTGATACCTGCCGCACCGCGATCTTTGACAAGACTGGCACGCTGACCTATGGCAAGCCGAAATTGACGGCGGCGGTTCCCGCTACAGGATTCACGGAGAAAGAAGTCCTCGGTCTCGTCGCCAGTCTTGAGCGATACTCCAAACACCCGTTGGCGGAAGCAATCATGGAGGCAGCCCGCAGTCTGGGAGCGTCTATTGTGGAGGCCACCGAAATCCGCGAACCGCCCGGCTCAGGGCTTCGGGGCACCGTGGTGGGACGAGAGATTCAGGTCACCAACCGGAAGAAGCTGATCGCGCAACTTCCGCACCTGGAGAAGGAGATTCCCCCGTTCGCAGGAGGAATGGAGTGCGTAATCACGATCGACGACCGCTATGCGGCAACATTCACCTTCCGCGACCAACCTCGGGCCGAGGGAGCCTCGTTCATCCGCCATCTCGGGCCGAAACATCTCTTCGAGCGAGTGATGATCGTTTCGGGGGACCGGGAGTCTGAGGTGCGTTACCTGGCGGAGCAAGTGGGCATCACCGAGGTCCACGCGAGCCAGACGCCTGAGCAAAAGGTGGCGATTGTTCGTCAGGAGACCGAGCGTGCGAACACCGTGTTCCTGGGAGATGGCATCAACGATGCTCCGGCACTGACCGCCGCAACGGTGGGGATTGCCTTTGGCCAGAACAGCGACATTACCGCTGAAGCCGCTGGGGCGGTCATCATGGACACATCCCTCCAAAAGGTGGATGAGTTCATGCATATCAGCCGCCGCCTGAGATCGATCCTCTTGCAAAGCGCGATTGGCGGAATCGCCCTGAGCCTGATCGGCATGGGTCTTGCCGCAGCGGGCTACCTGCCGCCAGTCGCAGGCGCGATCATGCAGGAGGTGATCGACGTGGTCGCCGTCGTGAACGCCCTTCGTGTGGCATTCCCACCCAAGACGTTGACCGATTATTAGTCTCGAATTCCGAGAACTGCCGCGCTCGGGTGGCCCGGCCTGAGTTTCAATGTGCTTTTAGCCTTCGCACCTGCGTTAACTAACGAGACCCGGATTCGAATCCGCGACGCTGCCGCCGACAAACGCGCCGTTCCATTTCGCTGGAACGGCGGTGTTCGAGTGGAACGGAACAATTTGTCAGTAGTCGTAAGATCATGTTGCTTTTTGTCCTGTGCCATCAATTCGCCGGTATAACCCGCTTTCCCAGCCCCGGACCCCAGCCAGAAAAAGTTCTAACGGTGTCCTGTCGCCCCGACTGCAATGTAACGACAACGTATCCGCAATCCGGGACGAGACGCCGGCTAGTCGACGCTGTCGTAAGGGATTCCAGACACCCAGAAATTCGCCGCGTCCCCCTCGTATCAAGACACCCGCATTTCGTTGACCGGCTGAAGGTTGAGTGAATTACGGCGCACGTTCAGACAACCACCAGGCGCGCATCTGATTGCCTGCATGCACGACCCGCCAGAAGGAGGGTGCCTGGCAACCCCGACCGGCCGGAAGGTGGGTGTCTGGCAACCTGCACGACCCGCCAGAAGGAGGGTGTCTGGCAACCCAAGAGGTCACCGGTTCAAATCCGGTCGCCCCGACTATTTTCCGAAGTGAGCCCTTCGGCGAGAACGTCGAAGGGCTTTGTTCTTTGGCGGCGGCGATTTGCGGCTGATCCTTGGAGCGGGCTGCCTGTTCAACCAGCCAAGCGAAATCGATTCGTCGCCACGATGATCTGACGCAAAGCTTCACCGAGGTTCGAGTTGCGGGTTTCAAATCCAGTCGCCCGTTTTGCGGGCTCTGACAAATGCAATCGGCTCCCGGCCGCACGATTCCGCAAAGACCTATCCTCATGGATGTCGGACCAACGCGCGATCGGCACGGAATGGTCATGCGGGCGCCGAATGTGGGCACACCATTTGCCACAACTCTTAGCGATGCCGAACGGGATGAATTGTCGGCACAGCAGCGCGGTGCAGGCTGGGAAATGGCGGAGACAAGGAGCCCGGCACACGCCAAGACGAAGGAAGTGGTGGGATGGCAAGCTTGCTGGTCGCAATGGTCGGCTAGGGCTCCTTCTGGTCGACAATCGTCCTCACACCGGCTGCGCCGCGGCCGTTCGTCACATAGTACACAACCCCGTTTCCTGGTGACGGCAACGCCAGGGGGCAGCGAATCATTCTATCGACGGCTAAAGGGTTTGCCCTCAGGCCCACCGGAGACGACCGCGCCATCGCAGGCACTGCCCAGTCGGCATCACCATTGAGGAGAGGAGTCGATCTCGTCAGAAACGCCGGTGTTTCCCACCACAAACCGTGAGCGGTGGATCGACCTCCCAGAGAGGGTCCGGTTGTACGGCTTTTCGGGCTGCCCCGTTGCTTGCCGCCGTGGCGCGATAAAGATCAAAAGTCGAATCAGGAGCGTGCAAAATGGCAACTAAAACCACGAACTTGCAAGATTCTGACCGGCCTCTCGGCGATTCCATGCCGCGGCAAGAAATCGGTGGCATCCAGACCGGCACCTTCATCGACCTTCACAAAGCCTTAGTCATCCCTCTCGTATTGGCCATGATGTGGTACTACCACAATTGGTCGACAGACGCCTTCGTCTATCTCGGAATGCATGGCAGCTATTCGCTGCTGTGGTTAATCAAGCAGCGGACTTATCGCGACGCGCGTTTCGACCAGCGCCTGCCGCTCTGGGTCGGACTGCTGTTCGTTTTCCTGCCGCTCGCCGGATACTATGTCGCCCCGTATCTCCTCATCAGCAGGGGCGTTAGCGTCCCGCCACTCATTGTCGGCTTGGCTGTGTTCGTGTTCACGTTCGGGGTCTTCCTGCATTACGTGAGCGATGCGCAAAAGTATTACACGCTGCGCCTGCGTAAGGGATTGATCCGCGAAGGCCTCTTCAGCAGGATGCGAAACCCCAATTATCTAGGGGAGATCTTGATCTATCTCGCCTACGCCACGCTGTCGATGCACTGGCTCCCCTTCCTCATCCTCGCGGGATGGGTTTTCGGTTTCTTCGTGAGAAACATGATCAAGAAGGACCGATCTCTCTCTCGGCACGCCGAGTTCGAGGAGTACCGGAAGTCGAGCGGTCTTCTGTTCCCAAAGGTGTTTTGAACCCTGCGATCATAGGCCGACGTCCTTCAGCTTCCGCGGCTGATGACGGCTCTCAATGTGCTCGCGGTCACGAAGTAGCAATTAGGCTCGTTGAAGCCCGCGAGCCGTGTTGTGCGGCTCGGCGTCTACATTGCTGCGACGCCAGGGAATTCCAGACACCCAGAAATTCGCCGCGTCCCCCTGGGTATCAAGACACCCGCATTTCATTGGCTGGCTGAGGGTTGGGTGAATTACGGCGCACATTCAGGCAACCACTAGGCGCGCGTCTGATTGCCTGCACGCACGGCCGGCCGAAAGGACGGTGTCTGGCAACCATATGGAGGCGAGCGCTCGCAGGTTGAGAGCCAATCGTGAGCAACGCCGCCGCCGTCAACGGCTCGATGAGTGTGACAGACACGATGAGCATGGCAACCCGGTCGAACCCTGAATGGGTAGCGCGGGCTCGGACCGCCTCGGCCGATGGATTCGCGCGCGATCGGTTTCAAACCGGCGGGCTCTCGGCCGTGGTATCGGGGCGCACGGCGACGAGTTTCGCGTCGATTTGCTTGAGGTCCGCCTCACACATCTCAATAGCCGCAGCAGCGCGGCCAGCGGAGAAGTAGAGGCTGGCGAGACGGTCGCGGCCAGCGAGCGCTTCGGCGTGGAGGTGGGCGAGTTTCGCCTCCAATTGCTTGAGTGCCGCCTGATGCGCCTCGATGGCCTCAGATGCGCGGCCAACGGAGAGGTGGCGGGGGCCGATGGCGCACACCCCGATCACTACCTCTCGAAGCGCTGCACAGAACTTGCTAGCCCCATCGGCGGACGGGAAGCAGGCCTGATCGTCGCCGCCAGCGAGGAATTCGGGGCGGTCGGGGCCGAGTTTCGATTCAATCCGCTTGAGATACGCCTCAAATCACGCGAAGGTCTGGGCGCTGCTGCCGACGGTGGAGGCCCCGGCGGAGTTCTGCTCTTCGACAGCGATCGCGGCAACGGCCTCGGCCATAAGTTCCTTGATGCGCGCAATCAATGTTGGACGCTTGTCTTCGGGCACGCTCGACAAGTCTAGGCAGAGGATGCGGCCTCCCACTTCAGCCGCGCGAATGTGTCCGACACGCAAGCCGGCCGAGATCGGCATTCCGTCCTCTTCTTCCAAGGCGCGTCGAAGTCGCTCATCACGGGTGAGTTGGGTCATTCGGAACCTCCGATGGCAGCCCGATAGTTGGCCGCCTGCTGGCTAGAGAACTCGAAATAGTTCAGGTTCAAGCATGTGGAGTCCTCTCCGAAATCAGTCATTCGGCACGTATCTCGATAGAACCGCTCGGCCTGCTTTAGCGAGTGTAACCCAATCCTGCCTTCAAGTCCAAAGTCGTGGCTAAAAGCAACAGCCTCTGCTATCAGTATTTTGCCGACGCCACGGTACCGGGGCTCGTTGAGAGCGGTCTTAATATTCCAGGGCGCCGTTTCCAAGTAGTCGACATAAACTGTGTGTTGCCTTGAATAATCGGAATACCGCGGAGACCTCAGTAGAGTCATAAGCCCCTGCACGCCATCCGGACACTCCAGGATCATCAGAATGCTACGGTCGGCTTCTGCATCCTCCAGTTTCTTCCGCCAGTCCCAATCAGCGTGTTCGGGTGGATCGATCCCCTGTTCGATCAAGCCGGACACGAGCGACTTGCGCGGCGTCCCACTCTAGTTGAATCTCGTCAAACTCACTGGCAGAAAAATGGGCGTCCCAAGTGACCGTCGCTTGGACGAGGGGGCGGCCGGGTACCAGGTTGCTGATTATTCCACGGTTGTGCGAGATTGGTCCGCGACGAATTGAATTGCTCATCGCACCGTCCCTAAGCCGAGGATCTTTGACCTGATGCGAGTCCGCAGTTGGCCGCGGCGTCGCTGGCAATCAGCCAGCTTGTCGGCGCTTCATCGACGAGGGTGTTTGGTGCGAATCTATAAGACGCCTGTGTTTCATCGCGTAGCGCTGCCGCCTCAACGTTCCAACCATCATCGGTCCGGTTGACCCCTCGACATGCCCCAATGATAATCGACCGTTTAGCGGAACACACCAAGTCCGACCGCGGGGATGATCATGCTAGGCCGAACAATCCTCCGTCCCAGGTTCGTCGCTGTGCTCGCCCTCCTGGTCGCCTTCGGGAACGCAACGCCCGCCTGGGCATGAGCACGGCTTGGCCATCAGGTTATCGCGCGGCTCGCGGAGAAGAACCTGAACCCGAAAGCCAAGGCAGTGATCGCGGCGCTGCTCGATGAAGGCGAGAGTCTCGCCGACGCCTCGACATGGGCGGATGAGAACAGACGGCAATTGCCCAAGACCGCGCCTGGCATTATGTCGACGTTCCCTTCGACGAACCCAAGTATGACGCCAAGGGATTCCAGACACCCAGAAACTCGCCGCGTCCCCCTGGTATCAAGACACCCGCATTTCGTTGACTGGCTGAAGGTTGGGTGAATTACGGCGCACATTCAGACAACGACTAGGCGCGCACCTGGTTGCCTGCACGCACGGCCGGCCGGAAGGAGGGTGTCTGGCAACCATATGGAGGCGAGCGCTCGCAGGTTGAGAGCCAATCGTGAGCAACGCCGCCGCCGTCAACGGCTCGATGAGTGTGACAGACACGATGAGCATGGCAACCCGGTCGAACCCTGAATGGGTAGCGCGGGCTCGGACCGCCTCGGCCGATGGATTCGCGCCGATCGGTTTCAAACCGGCGGGCTCTCGGCCGTGGTATCGGGGCGCCGGCGACGAGTTTCGCGTCGATTTGCTTGAGGTCCGCCTCACACATCTCAATAGCCGCAGCAGCGCGGCCAGCGGAGAAGTAGAGGCTGGCGAGACGGTCGCGGCCAGCGAGCGCTTCGGCGTGGAGGTGGGCGAGTTTCGCCTCCAATTGCTTGAGTGCCGCCTGATGCCCTCGATGGCCTCAGATGCGCGGCCAACGGAGAGGTGGCGGGGGCCGATGGCGCACACCCCGATCACTACCTCTCGAAGCACTGCACAGAACTTGCTAGCCTCATCGGCGGACGGGAAGCAGGCCTGATCGTCGCCGCCAGCGAGGAATTCGGGGCGGTCGGGGCCGAGTTTCGATTCAATCCGCTTGAGATACGCCTCAAATCACGCGAAGGTCTGGGCGCTGCTGCCGACGGTGGAGGCCCCGGCGGAGTTCTGCTCTTCGACAGCGATCGCGGCAACGGCCTCGGCCATAAGTTCCTTGACGCGCGCAATCAATGTTGGACGCTTGTCTTCGGGCACGCTCGACAAGTCTAGGCAGAGGATGCGGCCTCCCACTTCAGCCGCGCGAATGTGTCCGACACGCAAGCCGGCCGAGATCGGCATTCCGTCCTCTTCTTCCAAGGCGCGTCGAAGTCGCTCATCACGGGGAAGGGATTCCAGACGCCCAGAAATTCGCCGCGTCCCCCTGGCATCAAGACACCCGCATTTCGTTGACCGGCTGAAGGTTGAGTGAATTACGGCGCACGTTCAGACAACGACTACGCGCACATCTGATTGCCTGCATGCACGACCGGCCGGAAGGAGGCTGTCTGGCAACCCCTAGTCCCGATCATCAGGTCGTTTGACCCGCCTGCTTCGTTATTCCTATCCGGAGACCGGAGCATACTAATGAAACCAACTGCCCCATATAAGCATACCAGCAAAAAACCCAACGCCGTAGCCGACGAGCAACAAGACTACGGCGATCCACCACCTTCGTTTCCAAAACATGGCACCGCTGACGATCCACAGAATTTCAGAAGTGCTTATGAGAAACATGCCTAGCGTCTCAGCAAAACCTAATCCGCCCGGAATGCCCCGTGACCTCACGACTTCCACCACGATCGTAATCAGCGGTGCGAGAACACAATACGCACCCAGTAGTACCATGAAGGAGGACGGGACGACACGCCAGCCGAAGCCAGGGCGTGTTTGCAAGGTTTCTAGGGGCGATTTCGGAGCTTCATAAGGATTCAACAAGGTGGGTCTCGAAGGGTTAAATTGCCCACGACGTTAGAACAATACCCGCCGGTCGCCGTCACCGTTTGCCCAGCACCGTGTCAACTACGCAACATCCCCGGACGTGCGGCTTATCGCTGCGACAGTGTTTCAGGATGTCCTCGTTGCCGCACCCGGCTTCTTCGAGGGCATCGCCAAGGTTCAGCATCCGGTCAAAGGCTCGTTCCTCGTAGATCATCCCGGCGAGACCGACGACATTCGAGGTCAACCAATCGGGATCGACGGTGACACGCGGGAGGAACGGTTTGCCGAAGACACAGCGAAGGAGCCAATCTCCGGGCCAATCGACAAGGGAAATGTATTCTCCAAGCCCTCTTGAAAAAAACCGGAATGGACTTGGACTGCATGCTGCTTCCGCAAGACTTGCGGCTGCGCACAATCGCTGCTTCACCAGCGGATCGACTTCTGGCTCATCTTCCAGAAGTTGTTCCGGGGTGAGGACCCCCATCCTCACCAGGTTCTGGACGCTCTGCGGCACAGAATCCTTGTAGCACTCCCATGTTCCCCAGACACCAGGCTCGAAATCGTATTGAAAAGTTGGGCATTCCGCCTCCCAATTTGCTCGCTTCAACTCTTCAAGTGTCGCCAGTCCCTCGACGAATCGCTCAGCAACTTCGACAGCGACCTTACTCCGGTCGTCATATAGCAGTTCCCAGATGAACCGACATCGCGCACACATATACAGAATGCTTTTACGATCACTGGCGGTATCCTTCAGTGCTTCGATCATCTTCGTCGGGGCCTTGCACCGGCGCCACTCCCGATTCGTCACCGCTCGATCACCTCGCATTTTTCGGGTGTAATTGTCGACAATATCAACACGTGCACCACGCCTGGGTCGAGAGCCAGACGGCTAGAGTTTCAACCCGGCATCTATCGCCGCTTATCTTTGATGACCGCAATAAAGGATGCGATCATCCTGGGTGACTTCACAGTCGTTAGTATAGCCGTCCACATAGACTTGGCATCCCTCGACGTACTCAACTACGTGGAACCGCAATGGGATTCCAGACTCCCAGGGATTCGCCACGTCCCCCTGGGTATCAAGGGTATTCCAGACACCCAGAAATTCGCCGCGCCCCCTGGTATCAAGACACCCGCATTTCGTTGTCTGGCTCAAGGTTGGGTGAATTACGGCGCACATTCAGACAACCGCTAGGCGCACACCTGGTTGCCTGCACGCACGACCGGCCGGAAGGAGGGTGTCTGGCAACCCACTTTCGGAGAGTCTGAGAGTCGTAGATCGCTTGCCCCCAACTTCAGCGATGTCGATATCGATTCGCGCATTGGCTTCGTCGCGACTGACGTCAATTCTCAAGCCGCCGAGCATATCGAGGACATCGAGAATCTCTCGCGGCGAAGGCATCGTGGCGCAATCGGAAGCGGGAGGGTGGAGGATCGCCTCGCCATCGAGCCTGGCAGCGACTTCAGTATCGAGTGGGACGACTACATAGATTACACCCATGGTTTCTCTCTCGCTCGGGCGCGAATCTACGCTCCGCACATCTGACCGGATCTATCTCAACCCACTGATGTCCGGCCCAGCGACCGCCGTCGCGTTGTGTTCTTCGACGCGCCGACATTCTTCGGGCGTGTCACACGCGGGGATTCCAGACACCCCGTGATTCGCCGCGTCCCCCTGGGTATCACGACCCCCGCATTTCGTTGGGTGGCTGAAGGTTAGGTGAATTACGGCGCACATTCAGACAACCATTCAGCGCATCTGATTGCCTGCATGCACGACCGGCCGGAAGGAGGGTGTCTGGCAACCTTTCGCCAGTAGTGCGTGCCGATGTCCGAGCTCTTGAGCCGGATGCATTCGTTCGTGACCCAAGACAACTCCCAGCGCATCCGATCCGACGCCCTCGTGTTCTCCGAATGCAGGACGCGCCCCGACTTGTCACGGACCTCGAAGATGACGCAGCGATAGGTACGAGGGTCGGACCGGCTCAGCTCGACGCGAGTATGAAGAGTCATGGAGCCGTCGGGTGAGGCGACTGGGGCCGGGCCATGCCGCGCACAACCCGCCAGCAGGAGGCATGAGATTACGACTGGTGTAGTCTTCGGCGTACGCATGGTCCCGCTCCCGCCCGTCCGCGCCAACTATGGACCAGCCGATGGGCGCACGTTGGCGGCAAGTGGACGCAGAGCACGTCGCGATCCAAGCTTTGCCGCCAAGAAACCCCCGACGATCGCGAGTATGAGCATCGGCAGGCCGTAAGCAACCTCGAACACGGCGACGACCTCGTAGACCTTCAACGGCTTCCGTGGGTCGATGACCAAGCCGTGCTCGAAACACCATCGAAAAGCATCGGGCGGGAGACCCCGCAAGGAACCATAGACGCTCTCAGAGACTTTATACGCCCATCGATCGAACACCCGGCGATCGGCACGGAAGCAGACGATGTAGGCGAGCAGCAACCCTAGCCCAGTCGCCTCGAATCCGGCCCAGAAGCCGCGAAACCAGCCAACGCTCCGGCGCATGGCGAAGAGCCCGAGCTGCATCGCGCCCCCGACCAGCCAGCACCCGGCGAGAAAGTCCGCGAAGCGAACCCCAAGGCAGTCGAGCGCGGCGAACGCCACCACAGCCATCACCTCGGCGATCGTTGACCGATGCCGGCGCATGGCTGGCCCCTGACGACTCTCGTTTCTAGCCCACAATTTCCACGCTATGGCATCGTCCCTCGCCGCAGTGTCCGCGCCAACTATGATTCACCCGATGCGCTCAGGGCGGCGGGTCGGGTAGCTCGTCGAGATACCCCCAGTCCTCCCCGAGATAAGCTGACGCCAAGCCGCACAAGGCTGCTCCGATGTCCTGGCGAGCATCCCACCCCTTGTCCCAAGCCCGGCCGCACTCCTCGGCGATCATCCGCCAGGTGTAGCCGCGCCGGACCCGCAACTCGGCCACATACAACGCCCGGTCGTCGTTCATGAACTGTGCCAGCTCGACGGCCACGGGATCGGTGATCTGACGACCATGGATGACCAGGGGCTTCAGCCGCTTGAACATCGCCTTGCCCGGACCTCTCAGACTGGGACCCAAGGAGGTAACTGGAAAGCCTCGATCATAATTCACCCAATGCGCTGCCTGCTTGGGCTGGTCAGAGAATTCAGCGGTCAGGCAAGGTCGTCCCGTGCGGGCTGGCGCTCCCTGCTCTCGTCTGGCTCATCCGCCTTCTCGAAGGCCAAGACTTCAATCGCGCCGCCGCAGTACGGGCAAACTGGCTCAGGGACAACCGCCACAACTTTCCCTTGCCACTCGGGGAAACCGACCACCGCTTGCGGCGAGGATAACTTTGCCGCCAGTTCGCGTTGTGCGGAGCGGTCGGTCTGGATGCGATCGAACTCCTCTCGCCGCAACACGGCGATCACTTCCAGAAAGCAGCGGCCCACCTGACTCCAACCCGGCAACACGACCCTCGTGTCGAACATGGTGGCCGTGTAGACCGGGTAGAGGGAGCTACGCACGCCGCACGCATGGCACACCAACCTGTAGTGAAAGCCAGGCATCGACATCGCGTGCCCCGCTTGGCCGAGCCTATGAACCCGGCGAGTAGACCCGCCGAGAATGTCAACTCTGTTGTCTGGATCGCCGTATACGCATTCTCCCCGCGCTGGCGACCAAGCGGCAAGTGTCACCAACCACGGCCTTTGGACGTGGTTGATTACGTCGTGCGCACGCTCCTACCGTGAACCTTGCGCATCGGGTCGTTTCTGGATCACCCGTTACACGTCCCGCCATCGTCCCGCGCCCGGCTGTCCGCGCCAACTATGACTCACGGTCTACGGCTCCGGAGGAGGCGGATCGGGCTCGACGGGAAGCCAGGGGTTGCGGGCGGCTCGATAATACTTCCCGGCAATTTGGTGGTGCCACGTCGAGACGCGCTGCTGGCGTGGAGACACCTGCGGATCGCCGAGCTTCTGGGGGATGGATGTCGCCTCCCAGACATACTCACCGTCTGGCCCTGGGTGGCCTACGAAAACGCACACGATCTGTCTATCGTGCCACCAGGCAAGGGCCGAGAATCGAGCCCTCCTCCTCTCTCCCCACACCCAGACGCCAAGAAGCATCGCCAATATCGCCACGACGAGCATCAACCTACGCAAGGTGAACCGGGGTCGGGGGGAGCCGCATAGGTCGGCCCTCTTGGGCCAGGAGTGGTAAGGGTCAATACCGGATCACAGTTTCCAAGTCGCGGCCTCATCCAGTCCCTACCTGTCCGTCTCAACTATACTTCACCCGATGCGCATCGCGTTAAGCAACTGACGCTCGTCGTACATCCCAGAATTCGATCGCGTGATCATCGAACCGCCGTTCCAGAGCCTCCAGCCCGTGTTCGATCTTGAACTCCCGCTCGGCCTCCGTAATCGGCACAAGCCAATAGAGGCGGATCTGCCGCTTCTCCAGGTGGCACACCTCCAACCGCGGTCCAAATGGGTACGGCAAGGAGACCAGCAGGTGGTCGCACGTTGATCCTCTCAGCCACGGTTCACCAATCGGGAGGGTGTGTCCCAGATCGAGCCCATCGGTGTGGTGGTAATAGGCGGTCATCGTGAGCAATTCGACATGGCGGAGGTCTTCGGCGGGGGCGGTGATAAGGAACTCGATCCCGTCCATCGTCTCGACCGTGGTCTCGGATGTCCCGAGGGTCGCGTAGACCCAGAGGTTCGTTCGCGGGCCGGGACCGATGACGGCAATCCGCAAGCGTGGCAGTGCTTCGGTGGGGCCTAACGTCCAGACCGTCTCCTCGTACGGATGTCCGGCGAAGAAGGTCTGAAGGTGCCGACGCAGCCCTTCGTGAACGTCCACGGATCGATCCTCACTGGGTGAAGCGTCTCAAGTCATCCATGGGATTCCAGACACCCAGAAATTCGCCGCGCCCCCTGGTATCAAGACACCCGCATTTCGTTGTCTGGCTCAAGGTTGGGTGAATTACGGCGCACATTCAGACAACCGCTAGGCGCACATTTGATTGCGTGCATGCACGACCGGCCGGAAGGAGGGTGTCTGGAAACCCGACCGGCCGGAAGGAGGGTGTCTGGCAACCCCGACCTTCGTTCCAGTCGACCCGGACGCCGCTGATGACGATCATCATCCCCAACTTCTCTCCGCCGTGAGCGGCGCACGGTCATCGGGCGGGGCCGACTGGAGGGCGTCCGGTCTCGGATCTGATAAGATCGTGAGATTGGGGCCCTTGAGCATTTCCCTCTTCCCTATGGACTTCTCTCGTGCACGACGAGTTCCTGCGAGACTCCGCCATCGGTGAGCTTGATATCTATTACATGCAGGACGCAGCGTCGGAAGTAGGAACAAGGTCGTTCCTCGCCGGCAGGCTTCCGGAGGTGGATACCGCGCGTTTCCATTTCCCCTGGGGCAATATCTCCCGCGACGTCGACACGACCAGGGTGCTGAAGCTCTGCGTTGAACATCGGGACGCATCCATCGTCGAACTCCCAGACGTGATTCGCACGCTCCCCAACCTGCTCTGGCTCGATATCCCCAGGCGGTTTGTACCAAACCTGACACAGCAGGCGCTCCCACCGACAGTCCGCACGCTCAGCCTCACGGGCGGGGGGAACGTGGCGCTGCCAAAGTCGCTCGTCCTTCCCGAGTTGGAACGACTAACCGGCGGCCGCAATGCCGTGTTAAAATTCTCGCGGCACCAGATCCCCAATGTCACCGACCTCAGGGTGAAGTTCGACCCGGGCGGTTCGGTGCTTCGGGAGGTGGTCGGCATGGAGAAGTTGGTCGCCCTTGCCGCCTTGCCATTTTCGAACCGGGCCATCCTGGAGGCGGTCGCCCGCCTGCCGCTCCGCTTTCTGAAGGCCAGTCGGGGCAACCTGGATACGGTCGAGCCTCTCCGCGATTGTCCCACGCTGACCGATCTCTGGCTCGAGGGCCTCACCAAGCTGACGTCGATCGCCAGCCTGGCCGACCTTCCGCGGCTGCGCGAGCTTTCGGTGACCTACTGTAGCAAGCTCCAACTCGATCGCTCGCTGCTCCGCATCCCGGCGCTCCGCCGGCTGATGTTTTTTGCGTGCAAGGACATCGGCCTCGCGCCGCTTCGGCCCGAGATCGAGCGACTCGGGCTCGATCATTTCCTGTCGTCGGGGACGACATGAGGCTCTTCTAGATGTAGGGATTCCAGACACCCAGAAATTCGCCGCGTCCCCCTGGTATCAAGACACCCGCATTTCTTTGGCTGGCTGAAGGTTGGGTGAATTACGGCGCACATTCAGGCAACCAGTAGGCGCACATCTGATTGCCTGCATGCACGACCGGCCGGAAGGAGGGTGTCTGGCAACCCGGCCGTAAGCAGGGTGTCTGGCAATCCCTTCTTCGAGCCGTCCACTTTCGGGACCAATTCCAACCCGAGCACCGCGGCTATCTTCGCCGCTGTCTCGAGGGTGAGGCCCCCGTTCACGATCGCGCCGCCGTCGGGCGGGCACGATCTTTTCGAACAAGGCTGTCGCCGTCTCGCTCCAGGTGGTTCGCGCGGCGGGCTAATTCGTCGAGGAAGTCATCGCGATCCCGCGGTGAGATCAGCAGGGAACGATAGACGCCGTACACGACTTTGATTCGATCGTACGAGCAGGAGGCTGGAGAGGACAACAGCTCAGCAGACGGTCGAACCTCGCGGATCTCAGCGAGCGGAATCCTGTAGCGAACCAGCCGTCCACAGCGGACGAGCAAGATTGGCTCACCATCTGGTCCGCTTGCGCCAGGATCGTATTCCATTGGCCAGCCTATCAGCAACAGGAGAGCTATCAGAGACAGCCCTACGGTCAAAATAGACAGCCCTACGGTCAAAGAAGCCCATTCCAGGGGTGCTAGCCCGCCGACCGTGAAGGCCAGCCCGACCAGGGCAACGCTGATTTGCCAGCCCACGAAGATCCGAAAAGCGGAACCAGTTTTTGTGCGATAAACCATAACTGACACCTCGCAAGGCCCGGTGCCGAAGAGCCGATACTGGCCGACTCACGTTGAAGTCTGGCACCATTGCCGGCTGATTGGACATCTTAACCGGAAGGATGGCGGATGAGGCGCTGGCTGAGGCCCGGGCGGGCCTCGCGAGGCCGCTCGACATGAGCGAGTTATGAATTCGTTCTTGTTGCCCCAGTTCTTCGCGCAGTATCCGGCCTTGCCCGAACCGGTCCGCGAGCAGGCGCGGCAAGCCTATGCCACATCGAGCTCCAGACGGAGCAAAACGGCAAGTTGGCGACACTGTCGCTGCCAACTCCTCAAATGCCGGTTGGATGGCCTCTATCGATTACGCACCCGACATGGGGTAAATCCAATCTCTGAAAGATGATGCGGCAGAAGTCACAGTTTTTCGAGCCCGAGTTCCGATTATGCACGTGACATGCGCTAACCAGTTGTTCCATAAGAACTTGTAACAACATATACTGAAGATTCCGATTATTCACGTGACATGCCTTAAGTGATTATTCTATGTGGAGTTATAAAACATGATTCCGCATATTCCGATTATTCACGTGACATGCGCAAGATCAATCTGCATCAAGGCTTAAGACAAGGAACCCGTTCCGATTATTCATGTGGCATGCGCAACTCTTTTTCCTATAAAGAGTTGGAGAATCGAGGTGATTTTCGGCCCGCGCGCTTTTGTGTGTGTGGGCTGTCCGGTCCTCGGCAGACAACGTCAACCGCGCAGGCGATCGGCTCAACGGGATTCCAGACACCCACGGATTCGCCGCGTCCCCCTGGGGATTCCAGACACCCAGAAGTTCGCCGCGTCCTCCTCGTATCAAGACACCTGCATTGCATTGGGTGGCGGAAGGTTCGGTGAATTACGGCGCACATTCAGGCAACCAGTAGGCGCGCATCTGATTGCCTGCACGCACGGCCAGCCGGAAGGAGGGTGTCTTGCAACCCTTCTGCGATCGGCTGAGCGTTCGTTCCGGCTGCTCTCGAATCCGACAAGACCGTTCGCGTTTTACGAACTTTTGCCTTGACCGTTCGTAATCTGCGAACTAAGATTCTGTCTGAAGCCAAGATCAGGAGCAGCGGATGCGAGTTGTCTCGAAGGCTCGCCTGAAGCAGTTCTGGGAACTTCCGGGTCACGAGGATGCCGAAGGACCACTCCGTGCGTGGTATGCGCACGTCAACAGCAAGACGATCTCGTGGCAGTCTTGGGGAGATGTGAAGGCTTCGTTCGCAGGTGCAAGCATCGTAGGCGACTGCATCGTGTTCAATATCGGCGGCAACAAGTACCGGCTGATTAGCCGCATCCGCTACGCGCCCAGAAGGTCTTCGTCCTGAATGTGATGACTCACAGCGAATACGACGAAGACAAGTGGAAGGGCGAATGCGGGTGTTTTGAGCCGCCTCCACCATTGAAGAAAAAGAAGACAGCACCGACCAAGCCGCCCGGTAGAAGGAAACGACCATGACGGTAAACACGAAGTTCAGTCTGAAGGGGGCAGGCCGTGACTCGTACCTGAAGCTTGTGACCGCGTTTCCTCTCGCTTCGATCAAGTCGGACGAGCAGCTTCAAGAAGCGCAGAAAGTCATGGACCAGCTTCTCGCGCAAGGCGAACTCAAGGGCGGAGAGGAAATGTACCTCGACGCGCTCAGCGACCTCGTTGCCGCATACGAGGACGAACACTACCCGATCGAGCCTGCCTCGGACGCAGACATGCTTCGCCATTTGATGGATGCCAAGGGTGTCACACAGGCGCAACTCAGCAGGGACACGATGGTCCCCAAGTCCACGATCTCCGAGATCCTCGCGGGGAAGAAGCACTTGAGCCGCCAGATGATTCGTAAGTTCGCCGACTATTTCCGAGTGGACGTGAGCGTACTTGCAGCCAACTTTTGACATCGGACAGGCGCGGGTCGCTGGGTGCAAAAGGCTTCCAAATCATCCGCAACTGATTACTTTCCAGAAACTTGCAACGCGATCTCGGCATCACGCCAACGCCACCGAAAACAAGACGCGCCGGACTCAAAATCCGGCGTGAGCCAATTCACTCCGATCGCGGGGGTGGATCATAGGAGCTACAGCGAAGGATTCCAGACACCCAGAAATTCGCCGCGTCCCCCTGATATCAAGACACCCGCATTTCATTGGCTGGCTGAACGTTGGGTGAATTACGGCGCACATTCAGGCAACCACTCGGCGCGCATCGGATTCCCTGCATGCACGACCGGCCGGAAGGAGGGTGTCTGGCAACCCTACGCCCCGGGCTCACCGAGGAGGAAATTCAAGCCGTCGCCGAGTGGCTCCTCAGCCTGGCCGCATCAGAGTGGAGAGAATCGCGGAATGTACAAGACAGACAGAGAAGGGGGAATTCAGCCACGGATGGAACACGGATGAAACACGGATAGGATGCAGGGTGGCGAGGAGTCGGTCCCGGTGAGCTACGGCGATGGGGTACAGAAGCCATGGTGCTGGAGCATGGGGAGATCACCGAACAAATCATCGGCGCGGCATTCGAGGTGTACTCGATCCTTGGGTACGGTTTCCTGGGGAGGGTGTACCAGCGGTCGATGCAGGTGGAACTTCGGGCACGCGGCCTCAAGGCCGAGATCGAGGACAAGATCAAGGTCTGGTACAAGAAGGAACTGGTGGGCGATGATCAGGCGGACCATTGGGTCGCCGAGAGCGTCATCGTCGAGCTCAAAGTCGCCCGGGAGTATCACACGGAGGATGAAGCGCAGCTTCTTCAACCAGCTCAAGGCGACGGGAATCTGCGTCGGACTCCTGATCGATTTCGGGCGAACCACGGTCGAGTTCAAAAGGCTTGGCTTCTGAACAAGTCCCGTTCGACGCCTCCCGGAGGGATGATCAGTGGTGAGTCCCTATCTGTATCCGTGTTCAATCCGTGTTTAATCCGTGGCTGAGGATGCAGTTTGCAACGGCGATTACCGATCGAGGCGGTGTTAGCCGAGGCCACTGAAGAAGTCGCGCTCGTTGCCTCGAGGTGGGATGATCGGTGGTGTGTGCCTATCTGTATCCGTGTTCAATCCGGGAATCCCAGACACCCAGAAATTCGCCGCGTCCCCCTGGCATCAAGACACCCGCATTTCGCTGACTGGCTGAAGGTTGGGTGAATTACGGCGCACATTCAGACAAACCAGTAGACGCGCATCTGATTGCCTGCATGCACGACCAGCCGGAAGGAGGGTGTCTGGCAACCTTTGATCACGAACGTGCGCTCGCTGTCGGAGGTGCAACTCTCGCTGTCCTACAAGCAACAGCCGGCAATCGAGCGGCGGTTCGAGCAGATGAAGACGGAATTCGTGGTCGCGCCGATGTACCTGAAGGAGAAGAGTCGCATCCAAGCGTTGCAACGGAGAATCCTGCGCTTGCTGGGGATGTCTGATGCCTTCCAAGGCTGAGCCGACGGTCGATGGATATTCGGAGAAATTGCGGCCGAGATGTGCGGAAAGTCGGCTCCCAGTCTCCTTCTCCTCGCCCAAACCCGCGAACGCGGCACGCCTGCTCGACCCCGCAGATCGAGCAGATCCGTGTCGCAGTCCGACGGAATCACGACCCACTCGGTCAACGTGCGAGACGAGCGTAGCATTCTCACGATTCTGCTGGATGAGCGGATTGCACAGCGGCACAAGGCCCGTCGATTCCCCAAAGCGCCGGCTCGGGGTGACGAGATGCTCTGCGGGTGACGACCCCATGTCGTCACCCGCGGCTGGCAGCGCGTGCCGGTCGCGCGGATCTTGCGGCCCACTAAAGCGCCGCTCGTGAGCATCCTGCGGATTGTGACATCGCGGGTGACGAGGTGACGAGGGTGACGAGGCTTTTTGCAGCAAGGAGGTATGACACAGCAGCAGCGCCAGCGGCGCTGCTGGAAGTATGAAAGATGAGGAATGAAGGATGGAAAAAGGAACAGGAATGCTGACCACCGCCAACCGTGAGCTGAACGGGGCCCGACCGAAGCGGCTTTGTGACCCGCGACGATTGGAGCGATCGAGGACTCGATGGTCGCCAGCGTCGTGATGGCCCACGTTCCGGAATGGAGCGGGACTTTCGGCGAGCTTTACATGTACCTCCCCGAGAAGGTCATCACGAAGACCGCCTGGCAGTCAGCCGGCTGCCCCAAACCCCCGCGGTCTTCGCGCGCGAACCCCCACCGCGTCGCGCCACAGCTTCGGACGCACCGCGTCTCGATCACTGTCACCCGAGAGAAGTGCCGCCGGCCATTGTCCATCTCAAGCCGTTCAGCAGTGGTCGGGCCATTCATCACTCACGCATGCGATATTCGCACAAAAATCGTGCCGCGCATTCCGATTATTCATCCGACAACCCTTAAGCCGTTACCCTGCAACGACATCGGGCCGTTATCAGTCACGTTCCGATTATTCATCCGACAACCCTTAAGCTCTTACCGAATAAGGGGATAAGACACAATTCCGATTATTCATCCGACAACCCTTAAGCTGTGTTGGCTCAAGAGCTTGTGTCGTCGAGAGCGCCAAAATGCCATCACGGGCATTGTGAGACTTCTGCGTTGCGGTTTGACCAAGCGCAAAACGACCCAGCCATACATTGCGCAGCGTCCGTGCTGCCTTCATCGCCGTTTTCCGTCCATGGAGCGGGTGGATTGTTGACCTCACCCATCCTCTTCACTACGACTCGCGAGACTAGAGCGCATGTCGAGCCTGACGGGGTTGATTACCCCTTGGGGCCGACAATCGACCAATGGATCAAAGCCTTGATCTCTCCGAGGCTGTCCTCGGTGACGTTTGCGCGTGATCTTCGCCAACGGCTCGGCTACAATGACCCGAACTGGAGCGGGCGTGCTGCGATGACGCCATGCCATCCGAGGGCAATCGAGCGTGGGAGAAAGCAAACCGCCAGACGTCACCGAGTCTTACGAGCATCCTTCGGACCGGTCGCTGGATAAGACTTCGCCAGCGGCCGACGGCTTTGCGCCGCCGGAGCCGCCGCAACGCATCGGTCGCTACCGGCTCGAGCGGGTGCTCGGCCAGGGCGGCTTCGGCATCGTCTTCCTCGCCCAGGACGAGCAGTTGCAGCGGCTCGTCGCGATCAAGGTCCCCCATCGCCAGTTGGTCGATCGCCACGAGGATGCCGAAGCTTATCTCACCGAAGCTCGAACTGTCGCGGGCCTTGATCATCCTCACATCATTCCCGTGTTCGACGTCGGCAGCACCGAGCAGTTCCCCTGTTTCATCGTCTCGAAATATGTCGACGGCACGGACCTCGCCTCGCGACTCAAGCAGTCCCGCCTGTCGCTGCACGAAGCGGTCAAACTGGTGGCGACCGTGGCGGAGGCACTTCACCACGCCCACCAGCAGGGCCTGGTCCATCGGGACATCAAGCCGGGCAACCTCTTGCTCGACAAGACGGGCAAGCCGTTCGTGGCCGACTTCGGACTGGCCCTGCAAGAACAGGATGTCGGCACGGGGCCCCAGTATGCCGGAACGCCGGCTTACATGAGCCCCGAACAGGCCCGTGGCGAAGGACACCGCGTCGATGCGCGCAGCGACATCTTCAGCCTCGGGGTCGTGTTGTACGAACTGCTGGTGGGACGACGGCCGTTCCAGGCGGAATCCCAAGCGGGCCTGAGAGACCAGGTCACGAGCTTCGAGCCTCGCCCGCCGCGCCAGGTCGATGATCGCATCCCCAGAGAACTGGACCGCATCTGTCTGAAGGCCATGTCGAAGCGAGCCTCCGAGCGATACTCGACGGCCGAAGACATGGCCGACGACCTGCGGCACTTTCTGGCCGAACAGCCCGTTCACCAGCAGTCCGGCCAATTCGGGAGAGAGCGCAGCGCAACTTCAAGCCCGCTGGTCGTGCAACCACCATCCAGCTCGCTGGCATCAGGTCGATCCGGCAACGCAACTTTCCCGGCGGCGACGCGAACCTCGGACCTCCAGCCCAGGAAGATCGTGCCCAAGGGACTGCGATCTTTCGACGCCCACGACGCCGACTTCTTCCTCGAGCTGTTGCCCGGTCCAAGAGACCGGGACGGACTGCCCGATAGCATCCGGTTCTGGAAAACTCGAATCGAAGAAACGGACGGAGAGCAGACGTTCTCCGTGGGCCTCGTCTACGGGCCGTCGGGCTGCGGAAAATCGTCACTGGTGAAGGCCGGGTTGTTGCCTCGTCTGGCGGATGACGTGATCGCCGTTTACGTCGAGGCAACTGCTCACGAAACAGAAACTCGCCTGCTCAACGGTCTGCGCAAGCGATGTCCGGGCTTGTACGGCGAGTTGTCGCTCAAAGAGACTCTGGCGCTGATTGCGCCGGGGACATGGAATCCCTGCCGGCAAGGAGGTGCTGATCGTCCTCGATCAGTTCGAGCAGTGGCTGCACGCCAGCAAGGAGAATCTGAACACCGAGCTGGTTCAAGCCCTGCGGCAGTGCGACGGCGGCCGTGTGCAGTGCATCGTCATGGTGCGCGATGACTTCTGGATGGCGGCAACACGGTTCATGCGGGATCTGGAGATCCGCCTGCTCGAAGGCCAGAATTCGGCGGCCGTTGATCTCTTCGACCTGGACCACGCCAGAAAAGTGCTGGCAGCATTCGGGCGGGCTTTCGGCAAACTGCCGGAAAAGAGCAGCGACGACACCAGGGACCAGAAGGAATTCTTGAATCAGGCCGTGTCCGGCCTCGCTCAGGAAGGCAAGGTGATCTGCGTCCGCCTGGCCCTGTTCGCCGAGATGATGAAGGGCAAAGCGTGGACGCCGGCCACCTTGAAAGAAGTCGGCGGCACGGAGGGCGTCGGCGCCACCTTCCTGGAAGAGACATTCAGTGCGGCCACCGCGCCGCCGGAACACCGGTATCACCAGAAGGCGGCCCGGGGCGTTCTGGAATCGCTGCTTCCCGAATCCGGCACCGACATCAAGGGCCACATGCGGTCGTATGCTGCTCTTCTCGATGCGTCAGGCTACCGTGGCCGCCCCAAAGACTTTGATGATCTGATTCGCATTCTCGACAGTGAAATCCGACTGATCACGCCCACCGACCCGGAAGGCAACGAAGACGGTGATCCCCGTGACGAGAGTCTCCGAAGTTCAGACGCACACTACTACCAACTGACACACGACTATCTGGTTCACTCGTTGCGAAACTGGCTGACGCGCAAGCAAAAGGAAACGCGCCGGGGCCGGGCGGAATTGCTGCTGGCCGATCGGGCGGCGGTCTGGAACGCTCGCCCGGAGAACCGGCAACTGCCCTCGCTGTCGCAGTGGTTCCAGATCAAATGGCTGACGCCGAGCTCGAACTGGAGCCCCCCGCAGCGGAAGATGATGCAACGAGCGAGCCGGTACCATGCGGTCCGGGGTATGGCTTTCGTCCTGCTCTTGGCCGTCGCGACGTTCACCGGCCTGGCGATCCGGGAACAGGGCATCGAGCAGCAGAAGGCAACGCACGCGTTCGGGCTGGTCAGGCGGGTTCTCGTTGCCGAGACCGCACAGGTTCCGGCCATCGTCGGCGAGATGCGCGAATATCGCACTTGGGTCGATCCGCTCCTTCGTACGGAATACGACAAAGCGCCCGATACGTCCCGGCAGAAACTCCATGCCGGCCTCGCCCTCTTGCCCGTGGACGCCTCACTTGTTGACTACCTTTACGATCGGCTGTTGAGCGCCGAGCCGCGTGACGTTCCGGTGATCGGCGACGCTCTGGCACCGCACAAGGATCGACTGCTCGACACGCTTTGGGCCGCGGTGGAAAAGCCCGAGAAGGGCAAAGAGTCAGAGCGGCTGCGAGCAGCCTCGGCGCTGGCGCAGTACGACCCGGATAATCCGCGGTGGGGCATGGCAGGCGTTCTTGTGGACAGTGATCTCGTTCTCGAGAACCCGGTCTTCCTGGGTCAATGGAGCGAAGCATTTCGTCCCGTGCAGCACCGGCTGCTTCCCCGGTTGTCCGAAATCTTCCGCGATCGCCAGCCGGAACGCACGGCAGAACGCGATCTGGCGGCCGACTTGCTCGCCGAGTACGCCGCCGACCAGCCGCGATTCCTGGGCGAACTGCTCATGGATGCCGACCCTAAACAGTTCGCCGTGATCTACGCCAAGTTCAAGGAACACGGCGAGCGGGGTGCGTCGATCCTGGCCGCCGAGCTCAGCAAAGAGCTGAACACGCGCGGCGAGGCGGCGGAAATGCTGGCGCAGCGGCAGGCGAATGCCGCAGTTGCTCTCTTGCGGATGAATCAGCCCGCAGCGGTCTGGCCGCTTCTCAAGCAAGGCCCCGATCCGAGGGTGCGGAGCCACCTCATTCATCGCCTCAGTCCGCTCGGTGCCGATAGCGCGATCATCATCCAGCGTCTGGAGGAAGAGAAGGACATCACGATCCGGCGGGCGCTCCTCCTCAGTTTGGGAGAGTACCGCGACAAGAATCTTCCGGCCGAAGCCCGGAATGACCTGCTCAAGAAGCTCCAGGACGTTTATTGCACGGCGACCGATCCCGGGCTTCACGCGTCGGCGGAGTGGCTCTTGCGAGTATGGAAGCATGACGCCTGGCTGCAACAGGTGAACGAGGGCTGGGCCAAGCACAAGGAGCGACGAGAAAAGCGGCTCGAACGTATCAAAGAGCGGCTCGCGAAGGAAAAAGAGAAGACCCCGCCGCAGTGGTACGTGACCGGCCAGGCGCAGACGATGGTCGTGATCCCCGGCCCGGTCGAGTTCACAATGGGATCGCCGCCCACGGAAGCCGGCAGGTATGACAATGAAACCCAGCACAAAGAGCGGATCGGTCGGACATTCGCGCTGGCCGCCAAGTCGGTGACGGTGGAGCAGTACCGCAGGTTCGACAAGGGCTACTCTCTTCCCGCCTCCTACACTCGCACGGAGAATCTGCCGGCCGTCGGCATCGACTGGTTCATGGCGGCAAGATACTGCAACTGGCTGACCACGGAAGAAGGGATGCCTGAACAGGAACGGTGTTACGAGATCAAGGGCGACGCGATCAAGCTCAAGGCAAACTACCTGAGCTTGACGGGTTATCGTCTGCCCACGGAAGCGGAGATGGAGTATGCGACCCGCGCCGGGACCGTGACGGCCCGGTACTTCGGCGAGACCGAAGAGCTGATGTCGAAGTATGCGTGGTACCTGAAAAACTCCCAGGAGAACACGTGGCCGGTGGGGAGCCTGAAGCCGAACGACCTGGGCTTGTTTGACGTCCAGGGAAATGTGCTGACATGGTGCCAGGAACGTTACAAGCCGTACCCGCAGGGGGAACACCCGAGCGACGACACCGAAGACGATATCCTGACCGTCAATGCCGAGAGCCGTGTGTTGCGCGGCGGCTCGTTCAGCGGGCTGCCGTCGGCCGTGCGGTCTGGCTTCCGTAACTACATTGTGCCGAGCTATCAGTACCTCAGCTTCGGGATTCGTCTGGCAAGGACATTCCCGCCCGGCTCGGCACCAACGCCAAGCCGTCCGCCTGCGGCCGCGGCGAGGCGATGATCGTCGGGACCGAGATCCGTCTTCTTGATTGACAGGTGTGGGATTCCCCCCGGACGCCTTCCTGTTGGCAATATTCCGGGTTATGATGCATGGCCTGGCTCGTGACGGCTCCGGAATTCCGTTTTCTCGTCGAGGAGAACCGCAGTGAGACTTCCAATCCTGGCCGCGCCGATCGTACGCGGCCGATCGTCGTCACCGGGGACCATTGGTGCCTGGGCTGCGCCCCTGATGTTCGAGCGTGGAGGCGTCGGGCCGGCGGCCATCCAGAAGAATCCAAACTATACGTGTACGTGCTCGAATGGGACAACCGCCGTTTGCAAGGTCGGCGTGAGTTGCACCTATAATACGGCAAAGTCCATGTGCGAGTGCGACTCGAAGTGAGTCTCCCGTCTGATCCGACGCCTGCTCGTGTGGTGTACTTGCAAAACCAGCGACGCGGTCGGGAACCTGGCCATGCACGAAAACCGCGAGCCGGAGGGTCTTGTCGGCAACCCGGACTCCCAAGGCGATCGGACCACTGGCACGGCGGCTCAGTCCGATGTGGGCAAGGACAGGCTCGCGGAGCGAGAGCGATCGGCGCAAGCGGACGGCTCGCGGCAGTCGCCGACTCTCCCGCTGGCCGATCCGACAGTCGCCGACTCAACGGAACCGTCGGGGGCGGTGTCACCGCCCTTCTCGCCGACTCTCCCGCTGGCCGAGGAGACGGTTGCCGACTCCACCGAGAAGGGCGCGCGGACGCGCAAGGCCGCTCGGCGACGACGCCACCCTGGCGGCAGGTCCGGGCGATGAGACGGTCGCGCGTACGCCCGATGGCCGGGACTCACGGGTCGCCCCGGTGCTGGGCGTATTCGGCGAATACGTGCTCCACGAGAAGATCGCGCAGGGTGGGATGGGGGCCGTCTACAAGGCACGGCAGGTCAAGCTCCAGCGTAGCGTCGCGCTCAAGATGATCCTCTCCGGCCGCCTGGCCTCGCCGGAGGATGTGCAACGATTCTACCTCGAGGCCGAAGCCGCGGCTCGGCTCGATCACCCCGGGATCGTGCCAATCTTTGAAGTCGGCGAGCACGACGGCCAGCACTTCTTCTCGATGGCGCTGGTCGAGGGAGGGAGCCTGGCCGATCGCATCAAGAAGGGCCCGCTGCCGCCTCGTCATGCTGCCGCGCTCATGGCCCAGGTGGCTGACGCGGTGGCTCACGCTCATGGGCATGGAATTATCCACCGCGACTTGAAGCCCGGCAACATCCTGCTCGACCGCGACGGCAAGCCGCGTGTCACCGACTTCGGGCTGGCCAAGAATGTCGAGGGCGACAGTTATCTCACGGCGTCTGGCCAGGTGCTGGGAACGCCGAGCTTCATGCCCCCCGAGCAGGCCGGTGGACGGGCCGAGGAGATCGGCCCGGCCTCGGATACCTACTCGCTGGGTGCGACGCTGTACTGCCTCGTGACCGGACGGCCACCGTTTCAGGCCGCGACGCCCGTCGAGACCCTGAAGCAGGTCCTGGAGCAGGAACCGGTCTCCGCGCCAGCTCAATGCCGCCATCGATCGCGATCTTGACACCATCTGTCTGAAATGTCTGCAAAAAGAGCCGGCGAGGCGCTATGCCGGTCCAGGGGAGCTGGCCGAGGACCTGCGGCGGTTCCTGGCGGGCTCCCCGATCGAGGCGCGTCCCATCGGCCGGACCGAGCGCGCCTGGCGATGGTGCCGGCGCAATCCGGCGATCGCCTCCCTGGCCGGCGGGATCGCCCTTGTGCTTTTTTTGAGCACGATCATCACGGGAGCCTTGTACCTCCGCGCCGATCGCGCGGCCCGCGCGGCAACCGCGGCCCAGCGCCAGAGCGACCGGCGCTGGTACGGCGCCGAGATGAACCTGGCCTACCAGGACTGGAAGGACGGTTACACCAGGCTCGCCGAGTCGCGGCTCGCTCGCCAGGAGAATCCTGGTCACGGAGACGACCTCCGGGGCTTCGAATGGTACTTGCTCGGTCGCCTCTGCCGGATGGAGCTCGCCACGCTCGCCGGCCCTACCGCGCCGGTTCGGTGCGTGGCATTCGCTCCCGATGGCGCGTTCCTGGCCTCGGCTGCGGGGGGGCCCGGTCAGCATGCCGAGATTCGCATCTGGAAGATGGCCGATCGCACCGTCCTTTCGACCCTGCATCCTCCCTGGACCAGCGTCTTCAGCCTGGCGTACGGCCCCGGCGGGCTGATTCTCGCTGCCGGCGCGGCGGCCGACGGCGGATCGGGTGAGTGTCGCCTCTGGGACGTCGACCACGGCCGTGAGCTGACGTCGATCCTTGGTCAATCCGGCAAAGGGGACGTGCGTGCAGTCGCGTTTTCGCCGCGCGGGAACGAGCTCGCCCTTGGTGGACGCGACGGCACCATCCGGCTGGTCGGCGCTCAGGGCACCGCCCTGCGCGAGCTCAAGGGCCACCAGGCGTCGCTGACCTGCGTGGCATATTCCCCCGATGGCAAGAGGCTTGCCTCGACCAGCCGGGACGGCGCGATCCTGTGCTGGGATCTGGCTACCGGAACGAGTTCGCTTCTCCTGCACAGTGTCTCCGACAGCACACGGTTGGCGTTCTCGCCCGACGGCACGCTCCTGGCCGCGACCGGTCAGAAAGCCGTCGTCCCCGTCTGGGACGCATCCTCGGGCCGGGAGGTTCACATGCTCAACGGCCATACGGATCCGGTCCGGGGCATCAGCTTCAGCCCCGAGGGCAAGTACCTTGCCTCGTCGAGCGATGACAGGACGGTACGGCTCTGGGACCTGGCGACGGGCGAGGCCGTTTTTACGCTCCGCGGGCACGCCGAGCCGGTGCTGGACGTGGCGTTCTCGCCCGACCTTTGGCGGCTCGCCTCCGCCGGCGGCGACGGGACCGTCAAGCTCTGGGATGCCGTTAACCCTCAGGAATTCCGCCCGTTCATTGGCCACCGCAGCTCCGTGCACGCGGTCGCCTTCAACCCGGACGGGAGTCGGATCGCCTCGGCCGGATCGGACCGAAGTGTCCGCGTCTTTGATGTGGCAACAGAGCGCGAGGTCCTCATGCTCTCGGGCCACGTTGATTCGGTCATTGATGTGGCATACAGTCCCGACGGGTCGCGAATCGCCTCGGCGGGTTATGACGGATCGGTGCGCATCTGGGACGCCGTGACGGGCGCACAACAGGCGGATCTCCGCGGCCATACGACGCCGGTGCACGGCCTGGCTTTCGGCCCCGACAGATCGCGGCTCGTCTCGGGTGGCACCCGGACCAGCCGGCGCTTTATCCCGATCGGGGGCGAGTTGTTCGTGTGGGATGTCCCAGCCGGCAAAAAGATCCGCGCTCTCGGGGCGGCAGCCAGCGACGGCGATCCTCGCGGCTACCTTGCCGTGGATTTCAGCCGAGACGGCCGGACGATCGCGGCGGCCTGCGGCGATCGCACCGTAAGGTTCTGGGACGCAAGCTCAGGCGCGCCTGGGCGAGTCCTGCACGGGCACGAGGATCGCATCCGGGCAATGGCTTTCAGCCGCGATGGGGTCCGGATCGCCACCGCCGGTGACGACCGGACCATCAGGCTCTGGAATGTCGCCTCAGGGGAACCCATCGCGATCTTCCGCGGTCACACTGCTCCGGTTCGAGGCGTCGCGTTTTCTCCCGATGGCAACCGCCTGGCCTCGGTCAGCGGCGGACACAACAAGGCCGAAAGCCATCTCGCGAGCGAGGTCAAGCTGTGGGACCTGGCCACGGGCCAGGAAGTCTTGACTCTGCGCGAGCGCACGGCGTTCGCCACCGACATCGCGTTTAGCCCCGACGGCCGTCGACTGGCCACCGCCGACGCCGACTTTCTCGTCACGATCTGGGATGGCGCCGAGCCCACGCCCGAGTTGCGCGTGGGACGTCAGGCGCGCAGCCTGGTGGGCCGGCTGTTCGAAGGGTCACCCAAGCATTCGCTCGACAAGGTCCGGCGCCGGCTCGAGATCGATCCATCCATCGACGATGAATTTCGTCGTGCCGCGATGGCTCGCGCCCTGACCGAGGAAGAGGACTTCATCCGGCAGAAGGCCGACGACCTCGCCAACACGCTGTTGCTCAAGCCATTGTTTCGCGAGGAGGCGATCGAGGCGCTCCGCCACGATCCGGCGCTCGACGCCAATCTGCGCCGCGAGGCGATCCGGATCGCCCAGCAGGTGCCCGAAAAACCTCGACAGCTTGACCAGGCCGCCCGGAAGGTGGTACGGCGGTCCGACGCGAGTCACGATCTTTACCTCCTGGCCCTGCGGCGGGCCGAGGCAGCCTGTCGTCTGGTCCCCATCGAGGGGGCTTACCGGACGACGCTGGGGATGGCTCAGTACCGGCTGGGGCGAAATCAAGAGGCGGTCGATACATTGACCGCTGCCGATGCCCTCAACTCCACGCCGGAGGACGGACCGATGCCGGCCGACTGGGCCTTCCGGGCGATGGCCCTCTACCGCATGGGCCGGCATGACGAGGACCAGGCCGCGCTGGGCCGACTCCAGCAGATCGTCAAGGGGCCGGAATGGGCCGGCGACAACGAAGCCCAGGCATTGCTGCGCGAGGCCCAGGCGCTATTCGCGGAATCGCCGCAAGACAGTGCTCCATCAACGAAAACGGTCGTCATACCGCCATGAGGCGCGGAGGATGTCCCAATGCCGGCGGATACACGATTGGTCTCCGAGCGATTTCCTCGCTCGTCGAGGTACCACCCCGAATGGATCATCGCCAGCGCCAGCGGCGGTGCCAACTCGCTGTGGTTGACCGAATGGCTCGCCGCCGCGCTCGACTTGCGGCCCGGCATGCGGGTGCTCGACCTCGGCTGCGGAAAGGCCTCGTCATCGATCTTCCTGCACCGCGAATTCGGCGTCCAGGTCTGGGCGACCGACCTGTGGGTGAGCGCCTCGGAGAACCTCCAGCGAATCCGCGACGCGGGCGCCCAGGACGGCGTCTTTCCGATCCATGCGGACGCCCGCTCGCTCCCGTTCGCAGCCGATTTCTTCGACGCAATCGTGTCCATCGATTCCTTCATGTACTACGGCACTGACGACCTGTACCTGGCCAGCGTGGCGCGATTTGTAAAGCCGGGAGGCACCTTGGCCATTGCCCTCGCCGGACTGATGCACGAAATCGAAGGTCCCGTTCCCGACCATCTGCGCGCGTGGTGGACGCACGATCTTTGGTGCCTGCATTCGGCGGCCTGGTGGCGCCGGCACTGGGAACAAACAGGAATCCTGGACATCGACCTCGCCGACTCCATGCCCGATGGCTGGCAGCGCTGGCTCGACTGGCACAGGGTGATTGCCCCTGACAATGACGTGGAAATCAAGGCGCTCGAGGCCGATATGGGCCGCTGCCTCGGCTACGTTCGCCTTGTGGGGCGTCGCAACAGCCAGGCGAATCTGGCGGATCCCATTGTGCCGCTCGCCGCACAGTATACGAAAAAACCCTTGCTCCGCGGTCTGGAGCCGTGATTAATAGTGACGTCTTCACCACCTTGCCGGGCGATCACCCGGTTCAACCTCGGAGAGCCTACGATGCAAATCTTCAAACGCTGGGCGGTCGCTGCAATTGCGCTGGTCCTTGCGGGCGGTTGGTCCTATCGCGAGGCGGCGCTGGCCCTGGACCAGTCGTCGCAAGTCAAAGCGCAGACGATCAACCTCGATCGAGTCCAGATGACGAGCGCCACGTACAAGGGGGAGTCCGCCGGCAAGAACGGCGTCTACCTTTCGGGAGATACGCCCGCTTCAACCAAGTTCGTCACGGGGAGGTTCGTGCTGGAGGCCGGCAAGACGCCCCACGCCCCCCACACTCATCCCGAAGAGGAGGTCATGATCATCGAGAGCGGACACGGCGAAATCTTCTGCGACGGCAAGACGACCAAGATCGGGCCCGGCTCGGTCATGTACACGACTCCCAACGCCGAGCACGGCATCACCAACACCGGCGATGATCCAATCGTCTTCTACTATGTGAAATGGGAAAGCCGGAAGTGATTCCGCCGCCAGGACGGGTGTCATCGTTCACGACTCTTGCCGGGAGGATGGACGCACCACCACAAAAGGCCGCCGGCCAGCGCGATCACGCCGGCTGTCGCCAGGCTCAGCCGCCAACCGAGTCCGGCCCCATACCGACCCGCAAGGAGTTCGCTCAAGAGAGGTGTGAGATAGGGCGAAAGCGTTCCGCCCGCATTGCCGCCGGTGTTCATCAAGCCGGCGGCCGTTCCTCCGTACGGACCACCCAGCTCGACCACGGTCGTCCAGAATGAGGCTTCGCACATACCGAGAATCGCGGCGGAGAGTGTGAATGCCACCACCGTCGACTGTGGATTCTCAGCCGCCAGTCCGATTTCGAACACGAGGCCGCTTGCGACCATGCCGAGCATCGGTACGAGGGCGCGGCGTGCCCAGGGCGAAAAGCCTCGTGGCAGGTGATCTGCCAGCCATCCCCCACTGAGCATGCCGACTCCCATGGCCAGCGTGATCGCCGTCGAATAGCCTCGCGTTTCCAGTGGATCCTGGTGCCGGATCCTTTCGAAGTAATACGAAAGCCAGTAGAAGAACAGGTATTGAAAGTATCCGAAGGCGGCGTAGCTCAGCGTGATCGCGATCACGCTGCGCTGCGTGAGTACCAGCCAGACGGCCGAAAGCTCCATTCTTTCCCGCGGCCGAACGCTCCGGGGTTGCCGCGACGATCGTGTGACGGCGAGAAACACGAGCGCAACTACCAGCGTCATCCCGCTCGAAACCAGCATCGCAGCCGGCCAATCGAAACGATCGATGAGCGCCCCGAGCAGCAGTTGTGTCGATGCGATTCCCACGCAGGCCGCGAACGTGACCCAACCGTTGGCCAGTGCTTGCGAGTGCGCCGGGACCTCCAGAGACACCATGCGCGCGGCCCCTGGATGGAGCGGTGCATTGACAAAGCCCAGGAACGAGCGCACCACCAAGAGCCCCAGCCATAAAGCGGAAGCGCCTTTGACCGCGAAGCCTAGAGCGCCGGTCAAGGCGACGAAAATCGTCGAGCCGAATCCCAGCAGCAAGAGCGCTTTTCGGGCGCCGAATCGATCGATGAACCAGCCGCCCGGAAGCATGGCCAGCGTGTAGAACGCCAGAAACGCCGAGTAGACCAGGCCCATCCTGTCCTCGGCGATCCCGTAGCCAGGAATGATTCGCTCGGTGCCGGCAACCGCCATGCCCACCCGATTGAAATGAGCGCATGCCACCACCAGCATCAGGAGCGCAACCGTCATGCGCGGGCTCAACGAACGGGGTGACGTGACGGGCACGGTCGCGCTCGCAAGACCCATGAACCCGGCTCCTCGCTGGCGAAGGCCATCCGGCAAGTGGAAAACGCAGCCTCAAGGCCGATCGGAGCAAGCATACTCGCGTTGCCTATGGGAGTGCTCGGGATTACTCGATTTCGTCGAGGAAGAGTTGGTACTCGAAGCCGTTCATGGACGGGTTATCGATGAAGCTCCGCGAAGGCACACGACCCGTCTTCCCGGAGTTGCTCGATGACGCGCCTTTCGCCACGAAACCGCCGCACCTCGACGTCTCCCAACGCCGCGTACATCGATATACTGTCAGTCTGATGCTGGGATATCCCGAGCTCGATCGCCAGGTCGCGCAGGGATGATCGGCGCCGTGCTCCGACTTCCGGGCCCGAGCTGGTGGTCGAGCGAGCAAGCGCTATCATTTCATGCGGCCAACCGGCCGGCTCACGCCGACGCAATCAGATTTCCGGAATGGCGATGCCCAATATCAGCGCGATCTCCTTGATTTCGTTGGCGTCGGTCACTTCAGCGACCCCGTTGAAGAGGATCAGTTCAAGCTGCGGAGGGCGCGCCTCGCCGCTCATGTAGGTCACATGCGTTACCGCATCGAGATTGATCCACTCTTGCCGGTCCGGTCCTGCCGTGATCTGAAACAGGCGCATAGAACCCTCGCGGAGTGATGCGTAGGTGGCGTGCGTTATCATGTAGGCGGGTTTGATGGCCCTGACATGCTAACTCGCCGCGGCCGAGTTTTCCAGCGTCGAGAAACCTCGTGTCGCAGCGATCAAGGCTCCGGACGCTCTTGTCACCCGCCTCCAACGGCAATAATCGTGCCAAAAAAACGATGATGATCGATTCAACGCGATCAATTCGGTGTCATCTACCAATCGACGGGAGCCAGCAACACAGGGGGACTGGGCTGGCTCGGATGGGGATCGGGCGGTCGAATTGCCACCCGTTGTAGCGCGGATCGATCCCCGGTTTCGAGGCCGCTCCTGACTGCGCCAGGATCTCCGTGCGCATCTGCTGCCGCGTGATTTCATTGGGGTCGATGTAGAACGGAGTCTTGACTGTGTTCAGCGCGGCGAATTGACCGCTCGTACCTGGTGATACGGCTGCCTTTCTCTTGTAGATGATCCGGCACTCGCGCACCTGGAGCTTATCCTTTTCCTCGAACGAGGTCGTCCTGTTCAGCTTTCCGAGGAAGAGCGCCTGATTGAGCGCGGTCACTCTCGGGTCGGTCTCGATCTCCGTCTTTCGACCGACATCGAGCACGCGCTCTCCCTGGTTCACTTCCTCGGCACGCACAATCTCATATCCCTCGGGGAAGTGGCGGCTCATCAATTCCTCCGCCTGGGAGCGGAAGCTCTGCTTGCCCTGATACGTGTTGACCGGGATGGCCACGACGCCGAGATCCGCATCCTGGTAAACGTAGCGCGCAACGATCGCTTGAGAACAGCCCGAGGCCGCCAGGCAGAACATCCCGATTGATGGCAGCCAGAACGGCGCACGCTTCATCACTGCTACCTCGTCCGCTCCAACGCGACGGTCGAGACCAGCCCACAGCGGCAAACCACGACCGGGCCGATGGAAGGACAAACCGGCACGAACCAACGCAGAGATCCATCTGAAGGGAATGGCAGTCTATGGCAATCTGGTAAACCGGTCAAGCTGAAGCCTCAGAACGCGCGGCGGCAGTTGCCGCTGCGAAGCAAGCGGACCGCATCAGGCGGCTCGTGCGACGGCTCGCGAACGTGCGCCAGACGAACAGATCGCACGCGCCGGTTTTGCTGGCGAAGGGCGATACAGGGTCGTCGAGGTCCGAGCTCACGGCGGGCGCCGGGCGTGGGTCGTGATTTCGCCCTCCAGGACGCCGGCCATCCGGGCGAAGAGCTCGTCCCAGTCTCCCAGATTGGCCTGGCGAAACAGGCGAGAGCGGGGATACCAGACGGTCTCGTCGCCATCGAGCAGCCAGCGCCATTCACCGAACCGGGACAGGGCGACCCAGCATCGCACACCAAGGCCACCGGCCAAGTGGGCCGTCGCGGTGTCCGGTGTGACGACCAGGTCGACGAGGCTCATCAGGGCTGCCGTGTCGAGAAAATCGCGCCGATCTTCCTGACCGTTTGATCCCGTGCCGAGCTCAGTGACCGCAAACCGCCCGGCCGGCTCGCGGAGCTGCTCGGTCCCCGCCCCTTTTTGCAGGCTGATCAGTCGCACGTTCGGCAAAGCGGCCAGCGGCGCGAGCTGAGCCAGCGCGAACGATCGCCAGCGATCGACTCGATTATCCCGGCTTCCCTGCCAGACAACCCCGATTGTGAACACGCTGGCCAGTTCGGAAACGCCCAGGGCCCGCTCGAGCACGTTCCGCCAGTGCGAGATGGTATGCTGGTCGGCGGACAGATAGGGCGCGTTCGGGAGCGTCTCCCGGCCCGATCCCACGATCGCGGGCACGCTCAAAAGCGGAGCATGCACGTCAAAATCGGGTAAAGTTGACGGTCTCTCGAACACACGATCGACGCCTTCGACACGCGCGATCAGCCGCAGGAGCGTAGCCTGGCAAACAACCCATACCGTGCCGCCTCGCCGCTTGACCTCGGGAATGAACCGCGCGAACTGCAACGTGTCGCCCAGTCCTTGCTCCCAGTGCAATACGATCGTCTGCCCGGTGAGATCGTTTCCGGTCCAGCGTGGGCGTGCAAAGCTCAGGCCGGGTGCGTTCCGGCATTGGAGACGCCATTCCCATTCCGGCCAGCCCCGTTCGAAGTCCCCCTGCGCCAGCCAGCCCAGAGCCCGATCGCGATGGGCCTCCGGCAAATCCGGACAGAGCTCGATCGACCGATCGTAGCAGGCCATCGCCTCGTCCCAGCTCCCCTGCCGCGCCAGGGTCTTCCCCGCGTTGTCCCAGGCACTGGCCGAATCGGGGCGCAGCTTCAGTGCCGATCGCACCCACCGGAGCGACTCTTCAAAATGCCCGAGCTCTGAGAGCGCAACACCCAGGTTCATCTGCGCGTCGAACGATCCGGGCTCCCACTCGAGCGCCCGGCGATAGAACGCCAGAGCGCGATCGGGCTGACCTCGATCCCACGTGGCGATGCCCAGGTTGTTCAGAATACTGGAGTCATTTGGCTTGATTTGATGTGCACGAAGGAAGTACGCCAGCGCCTCCGGAGTGCGACCACGCTGCCAGACGGCCGTCCCCAGGTTGTTCAAGATCTCCGGATCATTCGGTTTGAGCTTGAGCGCCTCGCGCAGCGAAGCCTCGGCTTCGGCGAACCTGCCCGCGAGCAAGAGGTCAGTCCCCAAAGCGTAATGCCGACTGGCTGCTGAATGGATCGCGATCGGATCAGCCCCGTCGATTTGCGCCATACCGGGTATCGGCCGTGTCGACACCCCAGCCATGAGAATGCTCCCTCGGGCCGGAGATTCGTGTCAGGTTGGAGTCGTCAATTCGCGTTCCAGCACGCCGGCCATCCGTTTGAAGAGCTCGTCCCACTCTCCCATCTTGGCCTGGCGAAACAGCCTCGCCCGCGGATACCAGGGGGTGGTGTCGCCATCGACCATCCAGCGCCAATCTCCCACCAGCGACAGGGCAACCCAGCACCGCACCCCGAGCGCACCGGCCAGATGGGCCGTCGCCGTCTCTGGAGTGACGACCAGGTTGACGAGGCTCATCAAGGCTGCCGTGTCCAGGAAATCGCGACGGTCTTCCTGACCGCCCGATCCCGTGTCGAGCTCGGTGACCGGAAATCGCCCGGCTAGCTCGCGGATCTGCTCGGTGCCCGCGCCTTTCTGCAGGCTGATCAACCGCACGTTCGGCAAAGCCGCCAGCGGCGCAAGCAGAGCGAGTGGGAACGATCGCCAGCGATCGATTCGGTTTTCAGGGTTCCCCTGCCAGACAATCCCAATGGTGAAGACCGTGGCCAGGTCGGAGACGCTGAGGACCCGCTCAAGAACTTGCCGCCAGAAAGCGATCGTGGCCGGGTCAGCCGACAGGTAGGGCTCCCTCGGCAGTGTGGCCAGGGTGTTTCCCATGATCGCGGGCAGGCTCATGAGCGGAGCATGCACGTGAAAATCGGGCACGGGGCAGCAACCCTCATACACTCGGTCGACACCTTCGCAGCGCGCGACCAGCCGCACCAAGGATGGCTGGCACATCACCCACACCGTGCCGCCGCGCCGCTTGACCTCGGGGACGAACCGCATGAACTGGAGCGTATCGCCCAGTCCCTGCTCCCAGTGCACCAGAATCGTCCGTCCAGTGAGATCGTTCCCCGTCCAGCGCGGACGTGGAAACCCCAGGCCCGGCGGATTGCGGCATCTGAGCCGCCATTCCATTTCCGGCCAGCCCCGTTCAAAGTCGCCCATGGTCAGCCAGCCCAGCGAGCGATTTCGATGGGCTTCCGCGAAATCCGGCTTCAGGTCGATCGCCCGATCGTAGCAGGCCATCGCCTCGTCCCACTTCCCTTGTCGCGCCAGGGTCATCCCGACGTTATCCCAGGCGTCGGGCGAATCGGGCCGCAGCTCCAGGGCCGCTCGCACCCACTGGAGCGCCTCTTCAAAGTGCCCGAGATCTGAGAGAGCGACCCCCAGGTTCATTCGCGCGTCGAACGACCTGGGCTCAAGGTCGAGCGCACGGCGATAGAACATCGCAGCGCGCTCCGGCTTGCCTTGATCCCACGTTGCGATGCCCAGGTTGTTCAAGATCCCGAAGTCCTTGGGCTTGAATTGATGCGCACGCAGGTAATACGCGAGCGCCTCCGGAGTACGACCGAGCTGCCAGACCGCCGTGCCCAGGTTGTTCAGGGTGTCGGCATCGTCGGGCTTGAGCCGAAGCGCCTCGCGCAGGCACCCTTCGGCTTCGGCGAATCGGCCCGCGCGGAGCAGGTCGGTCCCAAGGACGTAGTAATTACTGGCTGCCGAATGGATTGCGATCGGATGAGCCGTGTGGACCTGCGCCACACGGGGTGACCGCGCTTGCGGAACCCCAGCCATTCTGATTGCTCCATCAGGCCGGTCGCGCCGGCCGGATTTCTGCCTGGTCTAGTTCGAGGGGCTGGCCGGCACCGCCGGCCTTGAGACGTGTATGCGGCCAGAGAGTAAACCGTGATCGGCTGAGTCTTCCAAGAGCAGTTTCCGCGAATCTTGACCCGCTCGCCGCAGTCTGCCGCTTGCCGAGATGGCCTTTTCGAGCGTAGGCTAATGGGCCTGAAACGGGATTGCGTCCACGTAGGTCAGGCTGAAAAGCCTTGACCCATGCCGTACTTTCTCGTGCGGTGCCACTCGGTTCCGCCCAATCCATCGAGTTCGAGGAGCCGGCTTTCATGAGGTTCTCTGTTGCGCTCGTGCCGTTTCCATGTCTGCTCCTCTTGGCGAGCATGGTCCTCTCGGCGCCGGCCCATGCCGACGAGGGGATGTGGGTCTTCAACAACTTGCCGCTTGCTCAGCTCAAGGCCCGCTACGGATTCGTGCCGCCCGAGGGTTGGACAGATCACCTGCGGTCCGCGGCGGTTCGCTTTAACAACGGCGGTTCCGGCTCGTTCGTCTCCGCGGACGGACTGATCATGACCAACCATCACATCGGAGCCGATACCTTGGCGAAGCTCGGAAGTTCCACCAAGGACTATTATCGCGACGGATTCTTTGCTCGGACCTATGACCAAGAGGCCAAAGCCCCCGATCTCGAGCTCAACGTGCTCGTTTCGATCGAGGACGTCACCAAGGAAGTCAACCAGGCCGTCACTCCTGGCATGGGCGACGCCGAGGCGGCGCTTGCTCGCCGCAAGGCGATGGCAGCCCTGGAAAAAGACGCCACCGACAAGAACGCCATGCGGAACGACGTCGTCACCCTTTACCAGGGCGGCCAGTACCACCTCTATACCTACAAGAAATACACCGACGTCCGGCTCGTCTTCGCTCCCGAGTTCGACATCGCGTTCTTCGGCGGCGATCCGGACAACTTCGAATATCCCCGTTACGACCTGGACATCTGCTTCTTCCGCGCTTACGAGGAGGGTAAGCCCGCGAAAGTCAACCATTTTCTGAAGTGGAGCGCAGACGGGTCCAAGGAAGGGGATCTTGTGTTCGTCGCGGGTCACCCGGGCCGAACCGACCGGCTCAATACCGTGGCCAGCCTCGAATTCCTCCGCGATGTCGAGCTGCCGCTGCGACTCGATCTCTTGAAGGCCGGAGAAGCGTTCTTGCTGGAATACGGCAAGAAGAGCCCAGAAGCATTTCGGCAGTCAAAAGAAGACCTGTTCACGTATCAGAACAGCCGCAAGGCCCGCATCGGCGGCCTTGACGGTCTGCGCGACAGAGCGTTCATGAAGCGAAAAGCCGAGGCGGAAGCCGAGATCAAGTCGAAAATACGCTCCGCTCCGGGCGCCTCGCCTTCCAGCGTGGCGGCAGCCTGGGACAAGATCGCACAGACACAGGTGGTCGCCGCCCGCATTATCAAGCCTTATTTCTTTCATGAGCGCGCTTATGCGTTCAACTCGACCTTGTTTGACATTGCCCGCATGCTCGTGAGACTTGCCGATGAGAAAGAGAAGCCCAACTCCGAGCGGCTCGAGGAATATCGCGAATCGGCCCTCAAATCGCTCGAGCTCAAACTGTACTCCGATGCGCCGATCTATCGGGAATACGAGGAAGCCAAGCTGGCGGATTCCCTGGACCTGTGGAAGAAGATGATGTCGGAAGACCCCTTGATCGAGCGGGTTTTGCATGGGTCCTCGCCGCCGGACGTCGCCAAGGACCTCCTGTCCCTGACCAAGCTCGCCGACGTTGCCGTGAGACGCGCGCTGGCCCAGGGCGGCAAGGTCGCCATCCTGGCATCGAACGATCCGATGATCAAGCTCGCGCTCCTGGTCGATGCCGATTCCCGCGAGTGCGCAAGGTTCAGGACGACGAAATCAAAGGCGTCGAGGCTCCCAACTACGCCTTGATCGCCAAGGCACTGTTCGACGACAAAGGCGTCGCCGTCTACCCGGACGCGACCTTCACGCTCCGCCTCGCCTATGGCGCGGTCAAGGGCTATTCGGTCGACGAAAAGGCGATCCCCGCGTACACGACGATCGGCGGGGCCTTCACCCACGCGGAAGCCCATGGTTCCCAGCCTCCCTATGAGCTGCCCAAGAGCTGGCTCGAGGCCCGCTCGGCCGGCAACCTCGATCTCCAGGACTCCCCTCAACTTCGTGTCGACAGCCGATATCATCGGCGGCAACTCGGGAAGCCCGGTGGTCAACCGCGACAACGAGATCGTCGGCTTGATCTTCGACGGCAATATCCAGTCGCTTGTGCTCGACTTCGGCTACGACGACCGCGTTGCCCGAGCGATTGCCGTCGACTCACGAGGAATCATGGAAGCCCTGCGCACCATCTACCACGCGGATCGGCTCGTCAATGAGCTGTCCGGACGCCCAGCACCATGACGCCAGCCGTGCGACTGCGATCGGCCGCCGGCATTCCGCCATGTCGCATCGGTGCCGCGCGGTTCATTCACCGTTTGAGTTGAATGGTCGCCGACGCCAATCCACCTCCGTCCCAGGCATCAATCGTGTAGACGCCTGGGTCGAGCGGCTGGGCATTGTGCCCGCTCGGCCTGACCATCCATGTCCAGCGAATGGTTTTCTTCTGGCCGGCCGCGAGCAGCGGTTGCGCCCGTACTGCCGATCGCTTCGCAAGAGCAGCGGCCTTCATGCTCCCCTGCCCCACGACCTCGGCGCCCCAGAACACCCGGAAGCCGGCCGTTCCGGCCGTCGGGCCGATCGCGACCGGCTGGCTGCCGGTGTTCGTCAGGGTCAAGCTCATCACGACGCGCTGGCCCGGTTTGATGGACGAACGGTTGGTGGCAAGCGTCGCGGAAACCGAAGGCTCGATGGGGCTGATCGGAGAAACGACGGTCCCGTTCTGGGACAGGATCTCAAATGTCGCCGATGGGCCGTTGGGCGATTGCTCGTTGGTGACGGTGTATGTACCGGGTTGCGGCCCCGCCGAGCTCCCCTGGTTCGGCACACTGTCCCACGTGCTCGAGAACGTGTACGACTGGCCCGGCTGGAGAGTCACCGCCTCGGCCCACATGGGATTGGCCCCGGCATTCGACTGCCATACCGGCACTCCCGCTTCCGACACGGTGAACCCATCGTCACTCGGGGCAACCCCGATGTTGAGCGGCTGGCTGCTCGTATTCGTCTCGGTATAAGCGAACTTGACCGGCTCACCGATTTGATAGACCGACTGATCCGTCGTCAAGGTCGCCGAGATCCCACCGGACAACAACGACCGTTCCTCGAGTGCCTCGAGCCGCGGACGCGATATCCTTCGGGATCTTTGCGAACACGGCATCATGGCGGATCCCCCGTCCTGGCTGACCCTCAGAACGACCGAATGAGACTGAACGGCTTCCTGACTTCCTTGCAGGAACCGGACCACTTAGCTGATCTTCCGCCAATTCACGATCCACGTTGAAGCAATCATGCAATCACAAGGCGGCCAACCGGTGATCACTTGTCGGAAAGCTCTAGCCCAAAGGCCAGGTTATGGCAAGGTCTTCTGACCTCGCGAATCGCGGAACGTTTGGGCTCGAGACGCTGAAATCGGCGCCCCAGACATTCGTGCCGAGCAGCGGGCCCGTGTTGACGATCCCGTTCCAGGTGGCCGATTGAACGACCGCTTGCCCGGGTTGCAGCGTTTGTGTCGTGACGGACCCGCTATTGCCGGATTGCCACACGGTACTGCCGTCGAGATCGACCGCGAAATTCGTCGGCGCCACGTTGACCGTGATGGGCTGGGCGCTGGTGTTCGTTTCCGTCAGCGTGATCTGAATCGGCTGCCCCGCTCCGTATTCCGTTTGGTCTGTAGTCAGGCTGTAGGAAAGGTCACCCGCGATTTGAAATGTCGCCGATGGACCATCGGGCACCTGTTGATTCGTGACCGTGAATGTTCCCGGTTCCAGCGCGACCGAGCTTCCCATGTTCGGCAGGCCGTCCCAGGTGCTCGTGAACACATGCGATTGGCCCGGCTGGAGCGTGAGAAGCACAATATTCATGGGATTGACGCCGGCATTCGATTGCCAGACCGTCACCCTCGCTTCCTTGACGATGAACCCATCGTCAAAGGCGGCCAGCGCGATCTCGACTGGCTGGCTGCTCGTGTTCGTCTCTGTGAACGAGAGCTGGATCGGCTCACCCACCTGGTCAACAGATTTGTCGGTCGTCAATGTATCCGTGAGTCCCCCGGATAAGAGCGACCTTCGCTCGAGCCCTTCAGGCTGCGGACGAGTTGTTCTTCTCGATGGGAGAGTGGACTGCCTCATGCCGGATCCCCCCTCGTTGGCTACGCTCAGAAATGACTCATCTGCCTGAACGATTCCTGGCTCGCTTCCAGGATCCCAGGCAGCAACGGCGGATCTTCCGACAGGTCTCGATCGGAGTCAATGCAAGGATGCAATTATTTGGTTGCTGAGCGTTCTCGATCGCTCAAAAATCGGTCGAGCAGCTCTCGGCGCCCCGCTTCTTGAGATACTGCTGGTGGTATTCCTCGGCGCAAAGAACGGGGCTACGGGCACGATCTGAGTAACGATCGGCCGCCGGTAGCGTCCCACACCTTCCAATCGCGCCTGCGACTCCTCGGCCTCGGCCTTTTGCTGCTCGTCGTGATAGAAGATTACCGAGCGGTATTGAGCCCCGATGTCCGGCCCTTGGCGGTTGAGCTGCGTCGGGTCGTGCGCGGACCAGAATACCTCGAGCAACCGCTCATAGGAGACCATGGCCGGGTCATATTCGACCTGAACCACCTCGGCGTGTCCCGTGCGGTCAGTGCAGACATCTTCGTAAGTGGGGTTCGCAAGATGCCCGCCCGAGTAGCCGACGACCGTCCCGGTCACGCCGGGCACCTGGCGGAATGCCGCCTCGACGCCCCAGAAACAACCTGCCCCAAAGGTCGCTTGCTTCACGGAAGGCGCCAATCCGAAAGGGAAGGGCGAAGAAAGCCCGAACCACGCACGCCAGTGCAATCCACCTCCATCTTACAACCCGCACGACCGAATTAATCGGCAAAATCCTCAGAATCCTCTGGATAGTGGTCGATTCTTAAGAAGCCGGAGTGAATCAAATGACCGGTGGATCTCGGTCCGCGCCGAGCGCGGTCGAGAATAAGTAAATCGCCCGATCGAATCGCGAAGATCGTAGTCGCGATTCTCGACATCGGCGCAACTCATGAGCGGATAATGAGTTTCGTTCAATTCGTGACAACGACGAAGCCTTCCCTCCTGCCTCGCGGTTTTCCAAGTCTTTGAATTCTGCCCAGTATGGCAGCAGGTTGCGAGAGGCCGAACGTGACAAATTGTGCAGGCGTACAGAGAGTAGATCGCGGTTCGAGACGGAGTCTTTCGCCGCCAAGTTGTGTACGGTCGTCGGAGCGCCTTTCGATGAGAGTTCGTTCTCGCACCGCTCAACGAGGTCGCTTCATCGTGGCTCTCTGCCTGATGACGACAGCGGTGACGGCGCGAGCGCAGGAAAGTCAACAGATCGCCGGCCGGGATTCCGGCGCCGGTGGTTCTCTTGGCTCTGTCCCCATGCTGAACACACCACGAGGTCAAGCGACCGAATCGTCAGACTCTGTCCGCCCGGGGCCGTCCCGCGGCGCCCGGTTTTGGGACTCGGTGTGGCCGTTTCGGGGGAAGCGACAAAAGACCGACACGGGGCGTTTAACTGGCGAGGGTGCGAGCGCGCCCCGGCAAACGGTCGCAAGTGCGCCGGCCAAGGCAGCAGACGGCGCGGCGCCGCGCCGCGGGAAGACCCCCAAACCGCGTCCCAGTTCAGAGGAAAATCGTGCACGCTGGCTCACGGGCAAGTATATCAAGTACGCGCCCGGAAAATCACCGGATGACCCCCCGTCCTCGGACGCGATGGCCGATCCTGCCGGCTCATTCGAGGAATACGAGAAGGCACTGCAATCGAGTCGAACGACCGAACGCACCGCCGACTCTCCCGACGTCGTGCAAACGATCGCGAATTTCGCTGAGCAAGCCGATGGCGGGCAGTATCCCGGCGGCTTGCCGCCCGCGCTGGATCCGCTGCCCGCGCCGATGCCGGGCTCACCCTCCGGACCAGCAGGTTTAGAGCCCGATGCAGCGATTGCCGAGCTAGCGGATGCGACTCCCCAGAGTCAGCGAGAGCCGTACGGTTTCTGTAAGCGGTTTCTCCGCGGATACCCGAGGTTGGTGTTATGGTTTCCGGAGCATCTCGGGCCGCCAAGAGAGGGGGGACCGACCTTGAACGGCGACGACCCGGAGGACGGAGAAGCTTCTCGAGCGGGCGAGAGGTCCGGTGGCGGCGGATACGAGGCACCGGGTGCGCCGCGACGCACGCCGCCGAGCCCTTGGGAGTCTCCGCCGTTTCCTGGTTCGGAGTACCAAGGGTATCCCCTCATCGGAACCCCCGCGAACCCCACCGAGGACCCAATTCAGAAGGCACTGCTCCTCGGCCCGCACGGGGAGGCAGTCAAAGACAGTCGAATCGAGGTTCACGGCTGGGTAACCGTGGGGGGCAACTGGAGCAACGCCAGCAAATCGAACCTGCCGTCAGCATACTGGATCGTTCCCAACACGTTACAGGTCGACCAAGCCATCCTGCGATTCGAGCGCGAGATCGACTGGGTGCAGACCGACCACATGGATTGGGGATTCCGCTGGGTAAACCTGTATGGCATCGACTACCGCTACACGACCGCCGGCGGAGTGTTCAGCCAGCAACTCTTGTATCACAACAATCTCTATGGGTATGACCCCGTCGAATTCTGGGCCGAACTGTATGTCCCGAGGGTTTTCGAGGGTCTGGTGATTCGCGTCGGGCGCTGGATTGCCTGTCCCGACATTGAAGCGCAGTATGCCCCGGACAACTACCTCGCTTCTCACTCCCTCTTGTTTACCTACGACACATACACCCAGACCGGTGCCATGTTCAGCTTTCAGCTTAACCAGCGAAACATGGTGCAGGGCGAAATCCAGTCCGGCACCGATATGGCTCCCTGGTATGTCGGTGCCCTTCCGACCGGCTTTTTCGGCTGGCGCTGGATATCGCAGAGCAACAATGATGCCTTCTACACCTGTCTGAATAATATCAACAACGGCAAGTTTCGCTACTTCATGGCCGACGGTCACAAATCGGGGCATGACAACTTCAATTATATCGTCACGACCTGGGAGCACCGGTTCAGCAAGAAGATTCATACGAAGACGGAGACGTATTACATGTGGCAGTTCGACGCGGTGGTCGGCGGGACGCCGAGTCTCGGCCCGCCGATGTCGTTCGGCGGCGGCGGCGGCCTCGGCAAGTATCTTCCCGGCAACTCGCCAGCCTACGGCGTACTCAACTACACCATGTACAAGCTCTCGCACAGAGACTACTTCACCGTCCGTAATGAATGGTGGGACGACACGCGCGGCGAGCGATCGGGATTCGCGACCAACTACTCCAGCCACACGATCGGCATCAGTCACCAGTTCAACGACCTGCTCATGATCCGCCCCGAGATCGGCTTCTATCACTCCTACAACGTCCCCGCATTCAATCTTGGTAAAAGTAATAATTTGTTAATGTATGGCTTCGACCTGACGATCCGATTCTGACCCACGGCGTGCTTGCTTCAGCGGTCTGACTGACGCTCATCGCTTCTTGGCCGGCGGCTCGGGTGGTGCGTCGGCCGAGAGGAACGCGATCAGGTCGCGCACGGCCGCGTCGCCCAGCGCGGCCGCGAGGCCGGCGGGCATGATCGAGGCGGCACTGGGGCGAATCTCCTGGATCTGGCTCCGCGGAACCACGATCGAGTGTGCCAGCGTATCAGTCACCTGGATGTTGCCGGCATCGAGGGCGCGAACGATGCCCGCGACGACCTGCCCGTCCCTGGTCGCAATCGTGTACGTCATGTAGTCCGATTCGATAAGGCCGCTGGGGGCTGCGATGCTCCGGTAGATCTCAGCCCGGCCCTTCCGGCCGACCTCGGTCAGATCCGGACCGGCCTTGCCTCCCTGGCCCCGAAACGTGTGACACTGCGAGCACCGTGCCTGGTCGCTGGTAAAAAGCTTCTGACCGCGGAGCGGATCTCCGCCGGCGAGGTTGGGCACGACCAGAGGACTGGCGGCAGGCCCGGCCGCCGGCACCGGCGCCCATGGAAGCAAGAGCTGCTCCCGTCCGATCGCCCGCCCGGACCGTTCTCCAGCCGGCTGGTACGAAACCGCGACAAGAAAAGGCCGCGACTGCTCGCCGGTGCAGACGGTGAACGACAGGAACAGCGGCTCGGCCCTGGACGACACCGGCAGCCCGACCTCGTACCGCCCTGCGGGCGGCGCCTGTCCGGCCGGCTCAGCCTGGCTGTCTCCCAGGAGGGCTTCCTCGAATTTGCCCGATGCTTCGACCCGCAAAGTCCCGTTTCCGGCTGGCAGCCGAATCAGTGTACTGATGCTGAGCCGGCCCGGCCTCGTCAAGAAAGCCTGGAAGTCTTCGTGACGCTTCGACCCCCGCGTCAACCGTCTTGACGACTCCGAGTCGAGCAAGGGCCACCATGCCTCTTTGCGCCTGCGTCCTCCGCATCGTCATCCGGGCTCCAGATCAACTCCACACCCGACAGGTCGTAAACGCCCTCGCGCGGTGCACCTGGCGACGTCGTCACGAGCCTCTCCAAGGACGGAAGCGGCAGTTGATAACGCGCGACACGAGGATGCGGATCGGTAGCCAGGACCAATGTTCGCCGGTCATTGGTCAACCGGGCTCCGGCGATTCGAATCGTGCCGGCCGCACCGACGCCTCTGGGGATGCGATCTGGCTCACCGGCGACGAAATAAGGAATGGTCCGCCCGATGAAATCACGCGCGACACCGGGATCGACCGGCTGGGCGAAGGTGGCGACGACATCGAGCGGCCCCGACGGCCAGATCGCGATGGGTCGAACTCCAACCCGAGAATCTGGCGTGGTCTGCGCGAGGCCGGATCGAGCTGTCGAGATCGCGATCCCCGCGAGAACAACCCAACGGAAACAGGTGGAAGCCATTTGGCTCATGAGGGTTGCGTGAAGCGCTGAAACAATGGGGTCGAGAGTTTCGGCAATGCCAGTCGTCTCGATGGTATCCGGCGACCCGCCCGCGGACAAGGACCGCATTTCGTCAGGATGCAAAGGGAGCGACGGTCCGGCCATGCGCGTGTTGCCACGGCAAAAGCAGGGCGGAATTGACTGGCCCGCCTGACTGGCCAAAGGACGGATGACTGAGCAATGCGGAGTTGACGGACCAGCCCGATTGGTCTAGATTCTCGGCCCTACCTGTCTCTTGGTCCGGTCAAACAGGAAGGGAGGGAACCGTGGCCTGGCGATGGACCGCGCGGCGGCTGGTCATTTCCGCCTTTGTCATCTTCCATCTATCGGCGCTCATCCTCTGGACCATTCCTCCCTGTCAGATCAAGGAACGCTTCATCAAGCCGTTCCATTATTACGTGCTCCCGCTGGGCATCTGGCAATGGTGGGCAATATTCGCACCTGATCCGATCAAGGAAACGATGGTGCTGGATGCCGAGGTCGTGGACTGCAAGGGGATCCGTTACGTCCACGAATTTCCCCGGATCGGGCAATTGTCGTGGTGGAACAAGATCGCCCGGTACCGTGAGCCCAAATTCACGGGCAATATGAGCTCCGAAGAGTATCTCCTGGCGCGCCGATTCGCGGCGCGGCATGCCGTACGGCAACTGGGCCTGGGGCCGGAAGCGTTTCCGCTCTGGGTGAGCATGTATTACCAGATCAAGCCCAGCCCTCTTCCCGGCACGACGGCGGTCGCTGATCCCATGGCTCCTCCCAGGGTTCAGTTGGTGGATCGGTTCCAGTTCGACTCGATCAAGGAGGTGCGGCCATGAATCCCGTCGGAGCATGGAATCGATTCTTCTTCGGGCCGATCTCCGCGCGGCCGTCGGGCGCGTTCCGCATCGCTTATGGACTGATCATCATCGGTTATCTTGCCCTCATGACGGTCGAATTTGACTATTTCTATACGGGTGCCGGCCTGCTCCAGGGGACCGAAGCACGACAGGCCGCCGGGCCGCTCCGATTCTCACCGCTCCAGTACGTCGACAATCCGACGATCGCCCACGTTTTCCTGGCGGTGACCGCGTCGGTTGCCGTTGCCTTCACGCTGGGCTGGCACACCCGGCTGATGAGCATTCTTCTCTACCTGGGAATGCTCTCCTTATACCATCGCAACGTGGCCTCCAACGGCGGTCCTGACGCCCTGCCGATGATTCTGAGCTTCTACATGATGCTCTGCCCATGCGGAGCCGCCTTTTCTCTGGACGCCCTGAGGGCCGCCCGCAAACGAGGGACCCTCGCCGAGCCCCTCATCGTTCCCTGGGCCGTGCGGCTGCTCCAGATGCAGATTTGCCTGATCTACTTCCAGTCGTGCGTGATCAAGAGCCGGGGCGAGAGCTGGCTGAACGGCACCACGGTCCACTACATCCTCTTCAACCGCGAGTTCGGGCAGTTCAACCTCGAATGGCTGGCCCAGTATCCGCTCTTGATCAACGTCATGACTCACGGCGCTCTCCTGATCGAGTTCGCCCTCGCGTTCTGGCTCTGGTTTCGCCCGACCCGGCGCTGGGCCATCCTCGGCGGGCTGGCGCTCCATCTTGGGATCCGGCCAATGCTCAACGTACCTGCGTTCGGGGAAGCCATGACGGCTACGTACCTGACCTTCCTCGCCCCCGACGAGCTCGACGCTGTGATCCGCGCACTCGACCCTCGCCCTCTGTTAGCGCGGCTGGGCCGCTCGCTGGCGACACTGGCCCTGTGGCGATCCGCGGATCGACCGGTCTCGCTGGCCGGCTTCGAGCAGCTCGAGCTTCCGCGTGAGAGCACCGAGGCTCAGGCCACGTGAAGTCACCAGTCAATTCAGATCATGGCCATATCGGTATCATCCAGGTCATCGTCGTCATCGTCTTCTTCTTCGACCTGGGATAAGCCGCCCTTGGCCTTGTTGGCCTTGCCGCTGATGATCTGGGCGTTGCTGTACGCGTTGCAGCCGGCGTTGACCGTCTTCGAGCGAATGTGGTCGATCTCGGGGTAGGTGTCGCTGCCTTCGAGCGAGAGGTCGCCGGGGTACGGGTCGTTGAGCATGTCGGACCGGAGCGTTCCGCCGTTTTTTATAGCGTTCGCCATCATGATGAACTCGCGCTGTTTCTTTTTGAACCCTCCCCCGTTCTGGATCGTCGCGTCGTCCAGGAGTATATTCTTATTGATGCCGACGCACCGGAGATAATCGAGCGCGGCGTACGGGCCGACCTGGTTGGGAAGGTTCGGGACAGAATGACCGTTGTCCTTGGCCCATTGCTCGAGAGTCCAGCCCTTGTCGATTTCTTTCTGCGCGATCTTCAGCCCATTCCGCACGTCGGCCAGGACCGTGACCGCTGCGGGACTCGCGGTCATGATGTTGGAGACAGGCTTCGACTCACTCTTCCCGGAGCAGACGACGTTCGCGGTGAGGGTGCTGGGAACCCGGGCGTCGCTCCACGCGTAGGCGAGCGTGATCTTGACGCTCTGGATCAGCTTGTGCTTCCTCTTCATGCCTCGCTCGACATCCTTCCAGTCGCCCCTCCGGTTGACCGAGGCGTTCATGAGCACGATGTTCTCCGACGTGTTCGGGCCCCCCAGCTCGAGAGCGATCAGGTGGCCGTAGTCCATGTCGATCGGGATCATCGGGTCGTGGGTTGTCTTCCCCTTGTGGAACAGCGAGATCGGCAGGGGGGCCGCCGGCTTGGGGCTGACCTTGTGCCGACTGATGTTGTTCGTCACCACCTTGATCGGACGCTCTCTTGTTTCGCCTTGATAAGTGAACTCCTCGAGGGTGACCGTGATCGAGCCGCTGATGACGTCTCGCGTCGGCATAGCAGCCTCCTATCCGGGAGAGACCAGCCGCGGAAATAATCGGCGCCCGTTCATTTTATTCACTTCTCGGCGATTGAAAAGAACCGACACCAACCACGATGAACGAGAACGGATGGCAAGCAGCCTCGGTCGTTACTTGCCGCTTCTGGTCAGCCGCTCGATCTGCCGGGCGTGGTCAGGGTACAGACCAATCAGCTCGCTACGCCGGCCTTCTTCATAGTCGGCGTAGTCGAAGCCGGGCGCCATGGTCGCGCCCAGGAGAGCAAACGCCGCACCCGGCTCGAGCCGGGAGCCTTGCCATACCCCTGCCGGAACGACCACCTGCGGTCGTTCTCCCGCCAGAATGTCAGCACCGATCACGACCTCCAGTGCAGCGCCGCCGGGAAAGAGCTGGAGCATCCGCACCGGGCCACCGAGGTAGAAGTGAAAAACCTCCTCCGTCGGCAGCCGGTGCAGCTCGGAGAAGGTCTCCGGCGTCAGCATGTAGTAGATCGCTGTGCCGATCGATCGAGCGGACCGGTTGCGATACCCGCTCGGCAGCGACCCTGGCTCGATGACAAAGCTCGATCGGTGGGTCTCCCGGAAGAACCCCCCTTCGATGGGGTGGGGCACCAGCCCGAGAGCTCTCTTGATCTCATCGGCTGTCGGCATGGGAAAGATCCTCAGGCAACTCGGTACTTCTGGATTCCCGCGGGATTGAGCTCGATGCCCAGTCCGGGAGCGTCGGGGACCGCCACCCTGCCCGACTCGGCGCGGATCGTCTCGGTGATCGATTGCCGCAAGGTGGTCCCTTCTTCCACGACAAACTCGAGAAGTCCCGAGGAATTGGGAATGCTGGCCAGGAAGTGGAGCGCAGCCGCCACATTGAGATACGTGGTGAACCCGTGATTGACGATTGGTAATCCCCGGTCGGCCGCCAAAGCGGCGATCTTTATTCCCTCGGTGAAGCCGCCGCACCGCGTCAAGTCGACTTGGACGACGTCGATCTTCCCGACATCCATGAGTTGAAGGAACGACTTCCGCTCGCTCTCCTCCTCACCGGCCGCGATCCGGAGGCTAGTGCTCGCCGCCAGCTTGGCGTAGCCTTCGTAATCGTCGGGAAGAAGCGGCTCCTCGAACCAGTAAGGGTTGAACGGCTCGAAGTCACGCGCACGCTGGATCGCCGTCTTGGCGTCATAGACCAGCCCCGCGTCGATCATCAGATCGAGCGACGGCCCCAGCCCGGCTCGTGCTTCGCGCACCAGCGCCACGTCGGTGTCCCGGCTCTGTCCCATCGGATCCCAGCCGAACTTGACCGCCGTGAAACCCTGCGCGGCGAACCGTCGCGCCCGCTCGCCGGTCTCCGCGGGCGTCGCCCCGAACAATGAGCTGGCATAGGCCCGCAGCGACCGGGTGAACCCGCCGCCGAGCAACTTCCACACGGGCATCCCCAGCACCTTCCCCTTGATATCCCACAAGGCGATGTCGATACCGCTCATCGCGTGAATGCCGATCCCGCGGCGGCCGCCGTAAATATTGGCCCGGTACATCTTGTGCCAGAGATACTCCGTCCGGAACGGATCCTCCCCGATCAGTACCTGAGCAAGCCCGGTCGCGGTCGTGTGCGAAAACGGGCCCTCGATGCACCCTTTCACAGCCATCGGGTTGGAGTCGACCTCGCCATAGCCGACGATGCCTGCATCCGTCGAGACCTTGACGATCAGAGCGTCCTGACCGCTGTCACACTGGGTTTTGACCTGGGGCAGACGCAGGTAGATCGCCTCGACGCTGGTGATTTTCAAGTCGCTCATCGATGCTCGCTCTCGGAAAACGGTGTCAGGGCGCAACCCCTCACGCTTTTCGCCCGCAGCGTGCCCCCGCAAGTTCGGCGACGGCAACGCACCGGGAACTCGGTTCTAGCACGGGAGCACACTGGAGATCAAACTGGTAAAATCAGTAGTACGCTGCAGCCTGAAGCCGAACGCGATCGGTCAGGTTCGCGGTCCATTCCGCCCAGGGAGCACCCGGAAGATGAAGAGCGCGGAAGCCCCGCCATCTCGCCCGCTCAAGGTATTCATCCTGGGTAACGGGATCAAGTCGGAAGTGCACGCGCTGGCCCAGGCTCTGGCTCAGAGTCTTTCTCAGACAACGGGGATCGAGCTGGTCGGAGTCGATCTTTTGGCGGATTCCGACTTGTCCGGACTTCCCGCCGACGTGGCCGTCGTCCTGGGCGGCGATGGAACTGTGCTCCACGCGGCCAGGCGCATGCGAGACAATCCCACACCCGTTCTGGGAGTCAATGCCGGCCGGCTCGGATTCCTGGCCGACTTGACGCCCGCGGCCTTTCACGACCGATTCGCCGACCTGGCCGCACGCAAATTCATCATTCATCATCTGATGACTCTGTCCTGCGTGCTCACGCCGCGGATCGGGCCGTCACGGACCTTCAGCGGCTTGAACGACGCGGTGATCCGGGCCGCGCCCGTTTTCCACCTGGTCGATGTTGAGTTGTCGATCGACGGCGAAAGCGTGATGACCTACCGTGGCGACGGCCTGATCATCGCCACGCCGGTCGGCTCGACGGCGCATAGCCTCTCCGCCGGAGGACCGATCCTGCCTCCCAATGCCCATATGTTAGTCGTCACGCCGATCTGTGCCCACACGCTGACTCAGCGACCGCTGGTCGACAGCGCGCACAAACTCTACGAGATCTCGCCCAAGGGAGACAAGGTTTCGACGGTGCTCGTGATCGACGGCCAGGTGCAGATTCCACTCCAGTCGGGCGACCGCGTGATGATCCGTCGCGGCAAGACGCCGTTCCCGATGGTCAGGCTCCTCGGCCACAGCTTTTACCGCACGCTCCGCGATAAACTCGGCTGGGGAACGATCCCGCCCGCCACCGACTGGCCCAAGACGTGAAGAAAAAACAGAATTGTTGACCGTCTTTCTGCCGATCTTGAAGGATGAGGAGTCTTGTTGTTCCGCCGTCGATCCTCGTAAGAGATAATCGGCCGATGGTCCGCGTCAAGCTGCTGGGGTCGCTGGTCGTGGTGCTTTCCTGGGCCAGCCTGGCTCTTTCCCAGGACCCACCACCCCTGGAAGCGCCTGCCTCGGAACCCGACCCGCCCCGAGCCAGCGCACCACCGCAAACTCCGCCTGCCACCACCGCGCCCAGTTCCGCTAAACCGCCAGCCTCCACCACCAGACCCAGTTCGACCGGCGCCGACGTTCGACCGATGCTTGTGATTCCCGGCGTCACAGCCCCGGCCGCCAAGCCGGGAACGCCGGCAACGCCGGCCGCTCTTCAACCGTCCCGAGCCGCCGGCGTGCCACTCACCGGTCCGCGCCAGACGGCTCCCGCCCTGGCGAGTCCGCCCGAACTCGGCTCACCATTCCGCGGTCTGACGCCGAGGTCAGTTCAGAGTCGCCCGGAACCGTCAGCCAGGCAGACGATTCCGCTGTCGATCGAGCCGCTCGATGACGACAAGCCCGAGGGCCGTGACCGTCTAAGGCCGATTCCGCCGGCCGGTGGTTCCCGGTCGTCCGCGTCCGGAGACACCACTCGCGCACAGGCCACCCCTGGCGCACAGCGATCCTCCCCCTGGCGCATGCCGGGAATGCTCGGCCGCCTGTTCGGGCCGCCCCCCGCCGCACAGCCGTCTCGCGCCGACGCGCGGAGTACCGCGTCCGACCGCAAATCGGACCGCGAAGGGCCGCCCGGACCCGAAACCGACCTGGCAGTCAAGCGCAAGATCGAAAAACAGATTCGCGACACGCTCGGCGACCGCGTCCGGTCGGTCGAAGTGCGCGTCAGCGGCCGGAACGTCCTGATCGTCGCCACCGCGACACGGTTCTGGCAGAAGCGACCGGTCCGCCGCACGCTGGAAACGCTCCCCGTCTTGTCGGGATATCGCGCCCGCATCGAGCTCGAGGACTGACGGCTCACTGGCTGAATCCAAACCCCACCAGGACTTCCCCGGCGCCGACTTCGACATGCCCGTCGTCGGTGATCGCCGGGATCGAGAACTCGGAGTACTGCGGCAAGGGCGCGCTCCACAACACGTCGCTCAAGTTCGTGGGATCGTACGCGAGTAGCTGATCCGCAGCGGAAATCATCCAGATGATCCCGTTCTGCGCCGTCGGAAGAGACGACGGGAGATGCTCCGTGAAATGGAAACACGTTGGTCGACTGGCCCGTTTGCACCAGCAGCCCGTTCTTGAAGGCGAACGACCTGGCGACGTCACCGGCCCCGGCGTAGTAGATGGTGCCATCGAAAAAGGCGGGTGTATCAAACGACGAGGTGAGTGCGCCGGGCAGCTCCTGGACGACATCATCCGACCGCGAATGGAAATGCCCCATGTTGTTGCGGTTGATGACGTAGATCGTTCCCTGTTTGCCCGAAGCCAGCAGGAGGTCGGGATGGGCGGGCCCGTCCAGGCCAGCGGGGAGAAGCAGAACGCCCGATGAGGCCAGGTCATAATCGCCCTTCTCGAGCTTCAGTTGATTGGATGGCGTGAAGTAATCGATCACCTTGAAGCCCGTTCCATTGGGCCCTTTGTACCCGGGAACAAGTGCCAGCTTGACCACGGAGTCGCCGTAGTCTCCGCGAGACGGAAAACCTCGCGCATTCAGTCTCGTGTCGAATGTCCCATTGCCGATCTCGGTGTAGAGATCACCCTGAGAGTCGACGACGACGGGGGCTCCGCTATTCCAGATGCCTCCGTCGCTGCCGTTGGGCGTGTCGTTGAAGACGCCGGTCAACTGGATCGAGGTCTTGTTGTACGCCAGGATCCATCCATGGAACGGCGGCATGTCACCATAGGAACCGAACGCGATCACCAGGTTATCGCCGTCGAACTCAAGCGCCGGGCGCTGAAGCTGTCGAGGGACGTAGAAGTACACGCGCCCTCGAACGTTTCCGGCACCGGTGCCGGCCACGCTCGGCCCCGCGCGGCTGACCACTTTTCCGTTCTGGTATCCCGTGTTCGCGATCACGACCGGGCTTCCCGGCTGTTCCGTGCCGTCACTCATGTCGACCGCGTGGAGGGTCTTGGTGTAATGGACCACCGTCCCCGCAAGGTAACACTCGGTTGTCACCAAGTAGATCGTATTGATCGAAGGATCGATCACCGGTGTGCTGGTAATGCCGTCGACTCCGGTGTGAATGACAGCCACCGGCAGCGTCGTTTCGCCCGGTTCGAGAAAATTCGTGTGCCAGACGATTTGCCCGGTTGTGGAATTGATCGCGTACAGAGAGTCGTTCGCCGTGGCCGCCAAGACCAAGGTCTGGGTTCCCTGGTCGGACCCGACCGTGACGTCGACCGTGGCTGACAGGGGCTCGGGAAGGATGGCACCGTCGAGTGTGTCGGCGTACTGCTCTGTCAGATTCGCGATATTGGCCGGAGTGATCGGTGAATTCGGGTTCCCACCGCCGTTGCCGCCAGTCCAGCTCAGCAAGTCCGACAAGAGCGGTTTCGGCTCGAGGCCCTCGCCCGTTGGACGGTACGTTGTGCGACGACGCGCGCGCACGGGACGTGCGCGGTCCCGCCCAAACGGCCATAGACCGGCCTGGAACGTGCGTTCACGGAGACCAGATCCGGTCGCACGGGTCGGCGCCGGTTTGGGCCCGGCACTCGATTGGAGTTTTAAGGAATAGCTCTCGCGGCGGGCCGGCATCACGGTTACTCCTCAGGCGCACCAACTGACAAATCTCACCAACTCTACACCACGAAATCGTTGGCGTCAGTCGTCGCCCGCTGTGATAATCATCGGTATCAGCGTACGTGTGGCCTGGTGCCGGGCGGTCACGCGATCGCTGAAGCGCCCATGCTTGCGAACGTCCTTTCGCCGAGATACCTTGATCTCTGACTCCTCGCCCAAGCCCCGGAAAAACCATGGAACACCGCCAGCTCGGAGCCTCAGGATTCAAAGTGCCCGTTCTCAGTCTCGGGACGGCCGCATTCGGCGGCGAAGGTGCCTTCAAAGGGTTTGGCGAAAGCGATCGCGCAGAGGCCACGCGGCTCGTCGATGTCTGCCTGGACGCCGGCCTGACCATGTTCGACTCGGCCGACGCTTACTCATCGGGCAAGGCCGAGGAGATCCTGGGGCACGCGATCAAGGGTCGCCGCGACAAGGTGATCATCTCCACCAAGTCGGCCTTCCGGGTCGGCCCCGGACCGAATGATATCGGATCGTCCCGATACCATCTGATCGCCGCCGTCGACGGCAGCCTCAAGCGTCTGGGCACCGACTACATCGACCTGTACCAGCTCCACGCTTTCGACCGGACCACACCGGTCGAGGAGACGCTGGCCACGCTCGACGACCTGGTCCGCTCCGGCAGGATCCGCTACATCGGCTGCTCGAATTTCTCGGGCTGGCACTTGATGAAATCACTTGCCGTCTCCAAGGAATACGGCCTCGCGCGATATGTCGCCCACCAGGCCTACTATTCGCTCGTCGGCCGCGACTATGAGTGGGAGCTGATGCCGCTGGCTCTCGACCAGGGCATCGGCTGCGTCGCGTGGAGCCCGCTCGGCTTCGCGCGGTTGACGGGCAAGATCCGCCGCGGGCAGCCCCTGCCCCAGACGTCACGCCTCCACCACAAAGACACGACCGCGGGCGGCCCCGCCATCACCGACGAGTACCTGTTCCGGGTCGTGGATGCCCTGGACCTTGTGGCGAAAGAAACGGGCAAGACCGTCCCGCAAGTGGCGATCAACTGGGTGCTCCGCCGCCCCAGCGTGGCGAGTGTCATTATCGGGGCTCGCAATGAAGATCAGCTTCGACAGAATCTCGGCGCAGTGGGCTGGGAGCTGACCGCCGCACAAGTGGCGGCGCTCGATACCGCAAGCGCCGTAACGCCCGCTTACCCAACCTGGCACCAGCGTCTCTATGTCGAGCGGAACCCACCGACAGTTTAAGCGAACGACGAGGACTCATCCATGCGCAGAGCGATCCCATTTCTGGTCGTTTCGTGGTTGCTTTTCACCGGATTCTTGGCCGTCCCGGCGTGGTCGCAAAACGCACGAGCCGGGCGAAATCCCGCGCGCGGCCGCCGGCCGTTCGCCAAGCCCGGCACTCCACCGCGCGACGAGCGCATCCGGTTCGTCGACGTCAAGCACATCAAGGCCGAGCTCTCCCTCGACGCCAAGGAGAAGCAAATCCGCGGCAAGGTCACGCACACCGTCAGCCCGCTGCACCCTTACCTCACCCAGGTCGAGCTCGACTGTGCCCCGGAGCTCAAGGTGAGCCGAGTCACCTGCTCAGGGGCGCCAGGCGGCACGCCCGTCGCGTGCAAATTCAAGACCAGCGGCGAGAAGCTCACGATCACGCTCGACAAACCGTGCGGCCCAGGCGAGACGATCGACCTGGCGGTCGAGTACGCCGGCCGGCCCATCAAAGGCATGGAATTCATCCTGGCCGACCCGGCCTATCCCGAGCGGCCGATGGCGATCTGGACGCAGGGCGAATCGGAGGATACGCACTTCTGGCTCCCCTGCTACGATCACCCCAACGACCGTGCGACCTCCGAGATGATCATCACCGTTAACGATCCACTCTTCGTCGTTTCCAACGGGTCGCTGGTCGAGACCAGGAAGAACTCCGGCGGCACCACGACGTACCACTGGAAGATGGATTTGCCGCATTCGAGCTATCTGATCTCGCTGGCCGTCGGAGACTTTGTCGCCTACCACGACAAGGTCGGCGACCTCGCGCTCGACACCTACGTCGCCAAAGGAGTAGACGAGGCGACCGCGCGGCGGTTCACGGGCAAGACGCCGCAGATGATCCGGTTCTTCAGCGAGATGACCGGCCAGCCCTATCCCTACGTCAAATACGCACAGACGTGCCTTCCTGAGTTCGGCGGCGGGATGGAGAACATCTCGGCAACGTCGATGACCGACACGGCGCTCCACGACGAGATCGCCGCGCTCGAGGGCGACGGCGACGGCCTGGTCGCTCATGAGCTCGCACACCAGTGGTTCGGCGACCTTCTGACGTGTCGGGACTGGTCTCACATCTGGCTCAACGAGGGCTTCGCATCCTACTTCGATCCACTTTTTACCGAGCGCGACCGCGGCGAAGACGCGTTCCGGCTCGAAATGGATCGGATCCAGCGTACCTACGTCATGGCGGATCGCCGCGTGCGGCGTCCGATCGTGGAAACGCGGTATGAGTCGTCGGAGGACATGTTTGACGCGATGACCTATCAAAAAGGATCGTGCGTGCTGCACGCGCTGCGGGGCTTGCTCGGCGACAAGGCGTGGTGGAGCGGCATCCGAGGCTACGTTGCCAAACACAAGCTGCAGGTCGTCGACACGAATGATTTCCGCGCTGCCATGGAAACCGCCTCGGGCAAGGACCTGAAGTGGTTCTTCGACCAGTGGGTGTTCAAGGCGGGACATCCCCAGCTCAAGGTGCGCTGGCACTATGAAGGCGCCGACAAGACGGTGCGGGTGAAGGTCGAGCAGACGCAGGCAGTGGACGCCCAGGTGCCCCTGTTCCGGCTGCCGACGACGCTCGTGATCACCGAGGACGGGCAGAAGTCGCGCGCAATCCCGATCGTGATCGATGGGGCGCGTCATGAATTCGTGGTGCCGGCGGCGGCCAAGCCGCGGATGGTCCAGATCGATCCGGAGGGCTGGTTGATCAAAGAGCTGGACTTCGAGAAACCGATCGAGGAGCATCTGTACCAGCTCGAGCACGCCGCCAGCGTGATCGACCGGATGGCGTCGGCGCGGCGCTCGGGTTGATCGCCGCGGGCAAACCCGAAGTCCTCAAGGCCCTGAGGGCGGCCTGGAAGCGCGAGAAACTCGTGGTGGTACAGAGCGAGATTGTGGCGCTCTTGCGCACGGGCGAGGAGTCGGCGCGGGCGGCGATCCTCGAAGCCGCCAAGAGCCCCGAGGCCAAGATCCGCGTGGCCGCGATCGTGGGTCTCTCGGCAATGAAGCTCGATGCCCCGACCGAGGCGGTCCTCCGCGCGGCGTGGTCCAATTCCAGGGAAGCTTACGGCGCACGCACCGCCGCTCTGCGCGGGCTGGTCTCCGGGAAATTCAAGGATGTCGACAAACTGCTCGACGAGGCACTCAAGATCCGTGGCGGCCGCGACACGATCGCCCGCGCGGCGCTGTCGATGCTCCTGGCCACGCCGGGTCCGAAGGCGCGCGAGCTCGCCGTCTTGTACAGTCGATACGGTCAGCCGCGCACCCTGCGCACTCAGGCCGTTTTTGCGCTGGGCCGAATGGCCAAGGACGACACGTATTTGCAAGACCTGGTCGTTGGAATGGTCGGCGATCCTGAGCGGTCCGTGCGCTATTCGACCTGGTCCATCGTGCGCGACCTGAAGCTCAAGAAGGCTGCTCCGGCTCTGACGGCTCGGCTGAACATTGAGGGGACCGGGTTCAACGGAATGGGCCTGCGGATACTCAAGGAAACCCTCGAGGCATTGAAAGACCCCGCTACGGCGCACGCCGTTGCCAGTATCCAAGCTGGCGACAAGACGATCGGTGAGTTGCAGCGTCAGGCCGCCGAATTCGAGGCGAAGGCCAAAGACCTGCGAGCGAAGATCGACGCGCTCAGGGCGAGCGCCACGGGCAGTGGCGGCGGTGGCGCGGGCGCCAGCACCGCTTCGACCGTCGGGGCTCCAAGCCCGTGAGGTTGAAAGAATATGCCTGGCGCAATCGTGGCGCCCGACGAGTGGAGGGGAAATGACCTGACGCAGTGCATCGGTCGAGGGCTTCGGCATGCAACTCACACGGACAAGTTTTCTCGGGCTGCCCCGGCTGACGGTACGGCGGATGATGGTTTACGTCGCCGTGGTCGCCTTGGCGATTCAAGTGGTTCGCATGGCGCCGGCGTGCGCCGATGCGGTACACGCGCATTGGACAGCTTGCGAGAGAAAAGGCCTATACGAGCAGCAGATGGCTTCCACTTATCGTCTTATGGCTGCACGTTTTCCCGGCGATGCTAGGAGGCAAGCTTGGGAGGCGACGGCCGCGCTGTGCGACGCTCGGGCCCAGATCAGCGAGCGTGCCAAGTGGCGGCTGTGTTCGGAAATCCCGCCTGGCTCGCCGCCGCCGGATCTGCGCGTGATGAACCCGCAGCCCGAGATCCGCCGGTGCGGCGGGGTCCTGGAGTAGCAATGATACGCAGGGGCCGCCCGATGTGCCGGAAACCAGGCCCAAGCGAACAAGAATTGCGTCGCGAGTGTGTTGTTCATCGACGTGCGGAAAGATCGACGAACATGCAGGAAACCAGGCGAGCAGCTCGAGGTAGACGATGCGACCGAACATGGCCAAGGTAATCGTTGAGCGGCCACGCTTCGGCTCGAGCGGAGGCGCCCGATGAGCGAGCCGCGCGACCCCAATGCGGGCAACACGATCACGATCCCTCCCGGCGGCTCTCACGCAGAGACCGTCACGGTCGACTCGGCGACGCCGAGTTCCGAAGGGGGCGCGCCGACTCACGCGCCCACCGTGGACCTGAACCCAGGCGACCGCGGTCCCGCCATCGCGCCTACGGACGTCGCGCCCGCGCCCACGGCGAACCCGACCGTGGACATGTCGTCGCCCAGCATGGGAGCAACGCTCGACGCACCCTCTCCGGCTCGCTCGACCGCGGCGGACGGAGGTTTCACGACCGACGCGGGATTTGCGGCGTCCGGGGTCTTCGTAGACGGGCAAACGACGGACGAAGGCTCGGATGCGCCGGTCCCGGCGCGAGGCCGGCGGTCGAATCTGCCGCGCCGGCTGTGCCGGGCTACGAGATCATCGACGAGATCGGCCGAGGCGGCATGGGCGTCGTCTACAAGGCCAGGCACGTCCGGCTGGATCGCCTGGTCGCGCTCAAAATGATCCTTGCCGGGGCGCACGCCTCGGCCGACCAGATCGCGCGGTTCCACACCGAGGCCCGCGCCGTCGCCCAGATCCAGCACCCGGGGATCGTCCAGATCCACGAAGATGGCGACCACGAAGGGCTGCCGTACTTCTCCCTGGAATTCGTCCCCGGGGGCAGTCTCGCCCAGTTGATCGGCGGCAAGCCGCAGCTTCCGCGAGCGGCGGCTGCGATGGTGCTCGATCTCTGTCGCGCGATGGCCGAGGCGCACGCGCGCGGCATCATTCATCGTGACCTGAAGCCGGCCAACGTCCTCTTGACACTCGAGGGCAAGCCCAAGATCACGGACTTTGGCCTGGCCAAACAGATGGAGGGAGACTCGAAACAAACCCGCACCGGCGCCATCATGGGCACCCCTTCCTACATGGCGCCCGAGCAGGCGTGGGGCCAGACCCACGAGATCGGCCCATTGAGCGACCAGTACGCTCTGGGAGCGATTCTTTACGAGATGCTGGTCGGCCGACCCCCGTTCCAGGGGGCCACCGCGATGGAAACGCTCGAGCTGGCCCGGAACCAGGAGCCGGTCCCGCCCACAAGGCTTCAGCCCAGGTTGCCGACAGACCTGGAGACGATCTGCCTGAAGGCCCTCCAGAAAGAGCCCGCCAAGCGCTTCCCCGATGCCGCCGCGATGGCCGCGGACCTGCGCAGCTTCCTCGACGGCGAGCCCATCGTCGCCCGCCCCGTCGGCGCCCCCGAGCGGCTCTGGCGATGGTGTCGCCGCAATCCGCGAGTGGCCAGCCTCGCCGCCGCCGTCGTCCTGATGGGCCTGGCGATCACGGCCGGGGCGGTCGCGTTTGCCGTGTCGGTGAACACGCTCAACGGAGAGCTCGCCCAGTCATACCGCGACGAAGCCGCCGCGCGCGAACTCGCGCAGAAAAACGAGCGTGCGGCAATCAACGCCAAGAACCAGGCGATCGCAGCCACGAAGGCAGAGGCCGAGGCCCGCGAGAACGAGAAGCAGGCCCGCGAGAAAGCCGAGGCGCTCGTGCAAGGGGCCTTCGCGCAGAACCGCAACGCGCTCGAGGCCCAACGGGTACTCAGCGTGCTCTTGAACCAGCGGCTGCTCTCAATCCAGGGCACGCAAGGCCTGCGCGAAGAGCTGATCAACACGACCTTGACCGGGCTCGAGGCGACAATCGCCTCGCTCGAAGAACTCGGTACCGTGGCCCGCGACAAGGAGGGCTTTGCGCTCGGACTGCGCACGCTGGCCGGGATCAACCAGCGCGCCGGCCAGATTGCCATGGAATACGGCAAGTACGACGAGACTGCCCGCTACTACCGCCGCATGGACGACCTGGCCGAGCAGTTGGCCGCCGCCGACCCCGATGCGCTCGAGCCGCAGAAGGTCAAAGCCAGCGTCAAGGCCACCCTCGGCGACTTCCAGATGGACCGGATCGGGGACGCCGAGGCTGCGCTCAAGTTCTTCGACCAGGCCCTTCTACTGCGCCGCCAGTGGCTCGCGCGCGAGCCGTCGAGCGACGAGGCGAAGCGCGGCGTCGCCAATATCCTCGGTGCCATCGCCCGCGCCCGGTTGCTCCTGGGCGACCCGGCCAAGGCGCGTGACAGGTATCGCGAAGAACTCGCGCTGCGCGATCAGTTGTCTCCCGAGCTGGCCAATCAGGTCGAGGTCCGCCGCGAGCGAGCCGGACTGAGCGAGAAGCTGGGCGACCTGAGCGTCTCGCTTGGCGAACCCAAAGCCGCCCTCGAGCATTTCCAGCAGTCGCTCGCCCTCCGCAAGGAAATCGCCGAGGAGAACCGCGACGAGACCCAGGCCCAGCGCAACGTGCTGCTCTCGCTTCAGAAAGTCGGCAACCACGAGCTGATCTACTCGCTTGACCCGAAGAGCGCCCGTAAGCATTACGCGGAGGCCCTGGACGGGTTTCTTGAGCGCCATAAGGCCGAGCCGGCATCGGTGCTGGCCAGGATGGACGCCGCGCTCGCACATTACTACGTCGCCACGGCTGACCTTCGCGCGGGGACCGCGACTCGTCGATGGCCCATTATCGCGCGTGCCGCGACATCCGCGAGGAACTCGCCAAGGACCCCAAGGCCAAGCTCAGCTCGCTGGACTTGATGCTCGCTCTGGCCCGGACCGGCGACCACCAGCGGGCCTCCGAGATCGCCGAGGCGATGATCAAGGAGCGACCGCTCGACGCCCGCATCTATTTCCACTCTGCCTGCGGATTCGCCCTCTCGGCCGGCGCCGCCGCGTCGCTGCCTCCCTCGACGGAGTCTCGCACACTGGTTCGGCACTACACCGACCGCGCCCTGAACGCGCTGGGCCTCGCCCTCAAACGCGGCTGGAAGAGTGCCGAGGAGGTCGCGACCGACCCCGATCTCGACCCGATCCGCGCCGATCCGGCGTTCGCGGCCTTGCTCGATCAGTTCCGCAAGGCGGGGCCGTGAGGGCTCCCCGGCCGGCACAAACATCATGTTCTGGTCACCTCCCATGCGCATCCTCGCCGCCATCCCGCATTATTTCGACACACAAGGCGAATCATCGTTGTCTGCACGACCCGGGGCCGGCATCTCCTAACTCGCCTCTCCTTGCCGTCCGGTTCTTTTCTGCATCAGCCGGGCATTCCGGCCCACGACGACCAGCCGGCGATTTCATACCACGACCGTTGAATTGATCGCTCCGGTGTGCGACCATGTCCGGTGGTCGATGCATCCTTTCTCCGCGGTTCTCTTCAGCGGGTGTTCATGCATGCGCTCTTGAGGAGAAGACCATGTGCCTTGGAATTCCTGGCAAAGTGACAAGCACCTATCGCGAGCACGAAGTGCTGATGGGCAAGGTCGATTTTGGCGGTGTCTTCAAGCGCGTCTGTCTGGAGCACGTGCCCGACACCCAGGTCGGCGAATACGTCATCGTGCATGTGGGCTTCGCCCTGTCGCGGATTGACGAGGCTGAAGCCAAACAGGTCTTCGCGTTTCTCGACGGAATGAACGAGCTCACTGAGCTCAGAGCCGGAGATCCTCATGAAGTACCTGGATGAATATCGCGATCCTGCCGCGGCCGGAAAGCTGAGGCAGGCCATTGGAGCCGTGACCACCCGGCCATGGACCATCATGGAGGTCTGCGGCGGGCAGACGCATACCATCGTCAAGTACGGCATCGATGAACTCTTGCCGCCCTCGATCGAGCTGGTCCATGGCCCGGGCTGCCCGGTGTGCGTGACGCCGCTGGAATTGATCGACAAGGCGATCGCGATCGCCTCACGGCCGGATGTGATTTTCTGCTCCTACGGCGACATGCTCCGAGTCCCGGGGAGCCAGCGCGATCTCCTGGGCGTCAAGGCCAACGGCGGCGACGTGCGGATCGTCTACTCCCCGCTCGATTGCCTCACGATCGCCGAGCAGAATCCGGCCCGCACCGTCGTTTTCTTCGCGGTCGGCTTCGAGACCACCGCGCCGCCCAACGCCATGGCCGTGTGGCAAGCCAGGCGCCGCGGGCTCAAGAACTTTGCGATTCTCGTCTCGCATGTGCTCGTCCCTCCAGCAATGACGGCCATCCTGGCTTCGCCCACCAACCGCGTCCAGGGCTTCCTGGGGGCCGGTCATGTCTGCACAGTCATGGGCTACGAAGAATACGAGCCGCTCGCCGACCGCTTCGGCATCCCGATCGTCATCACCGGTTTCGAGCCCCTTGACCTCCTGGAAGGCATCTACCGTTGCGTCCGCATGCTCGAAGACGGACACTCCGGCGTGGAAAATCAGTACACGCGAGCCGTGCGCCGCGAAGCAAACCCGGGTGCGCTCCGCCTGATCCGCGACGTCTTCCAGGTGGCCGATCGCAAATGGCGCGGCATCGGCACGATTCCTCAGAGCGGCTTCCGGCTCAGCTCAGCGTACGCCGAGTTTGACGCGGAAGAGCGGTTCGCCGTCGAGGACGTCACGGTCGCCGAGTCAACTGCCTGCATCAGCGGACTGATCCTCCAGGGGCTCAAAAAGCCGCACGAATGCCCGGCATTCGGCAGAACCTGCACGCCGGAAAACCCGCTGGGGGCAACCATGGTGTCGTCGGAAGGTGCCTGTGCGGCCTACTACAACTACGGACGATTCCGGAATCCGGCGCCTGCTGCGGCCACGGAGCTCGAGACGGCCCATGTCTGAAGTCATCAATTTTGATCAGCTTCAGCTGTCCTGTGCCACTGTCCCGGTACGAGCACGTTTTGCTGGGCCACGGCAGCGGCGGTCGCTTGACCGCTGATCTGATCGAACGGCTGTTCGTACCGGCGTTTGCCAACGACGTCCTCTCTGCGCTCGAGGATCAAGCCACCATCAGCTTGACAGGGATGAACGGCCCGAAGGCACCCCGATTGGCGTTCACCACCGATTCGTTTGTCGTCCGCCCACTCTTTTTCCCGGGTGGCGACATCGGCAAGCTGGCCGTCTGTGGGACCGTGAACGACCTGGCTGTGGGAGGCGCCCGGCCGCTGTTCCTTTCGGCCGCTTTCATTCTCGAGGAAGGTCTGGCCATCGCCGACCTGAAGCGGATCATTTCGTCGATGCGCGAGGCGTGTGCTCTGGCGGGGATCATCCTGGTCACCGGCGATACCAAGGTTGTGGATCGCGGCAAGGGCGACCAGCTGTATATCACGACATCCGGAATCGGAATCGTCCCCGACGGCCGGTCGCTATCGATCCGCAACGCCCGTCCCGGTGATCGCATCCTGGTCTCCGGCACAGTCGGAGACCACGGGATTGCGATCATGTCGGTCCGCGAGGGGATCGAGTTCGAGACGGTCCTCGAGAGCGACTGTGCCCCGCTTGCCGACCTCACACGGGTCATGCTCGAGGCGTGCCCTGGGATCCGGTCGATGCGCGACCCGACGCGCGGCGGGCTGTCGAGCGCGCTCAATGAGCTGGCGGCCGCCTCGCGGGTGGGTGTCGAGCTCCGCGAAGAGCCGATTCCGATCCGGAGAGAGGTGCGCGGCGCGTGCGAGATGCTGGGGCTCGATCCCTTGTACGTCGCCAACGAGGGGAAACTGATCGCCGTCGCAGCCCCCGACGACGCCGATCGGCTTCTGGAGGTGATGAAGAGCCACCCCCTCGGCCGGAACGCCGCCTTGATCGGCGAGGTCGTCGCCGATCATCCGGGCATGGTCACTCTGCACTCGGTCGTCGGCGGAGAACGGGTCGTCACCATGCTCGCGGGCGAACAGCTACCGAGGATCTGCTGACTCGAATTGCCTCCGATTCTGCTCTACCACGGTGACCTGAATGTAACTCCATGAGGCCGAACATGCTGGCCCGCGACGAACTTCAGGCCGAGGACGGCCGGAAGGCCAATGCTCGGAGCGAATCGCGCTCCGGCGAGCCTCCGACTCGTCACGAAGCGGAAACGCATCTTGCGCGGATGACCGGAGCGCTCCCGCCGGGCGGCACCGACCTCGGGCAGCTCGTGGGACTCCTGACCTCGGGAAAACGATCCGTCAGCGGCGCCGGGGAGTCGCAACTCGATCGGGCAGAGGCCCGATATCGGGCTCTGGTTGAGCAGATCCCCGCCGTGACCTTCATGGCCCCCCTGGATGGCAGCACCAGCGAACTGTATGTCAGTCCCCAGATCGAGGAGCTGCTCGGCTTCTCAGCGCAGGAATGGCTGGATGACCCGTTCCTCTGGTTCCGGCAGTTGCACCCGGACGACCAGGTCCAGTGGACCGAAAGCTTCGCGCGCACCTGCTTCTCCGGCGAGCGACTTCGCGCCGAATTCCGGTTCCTGTCCCGCGACGGGCGGGTCGTGTGGGTGCACGGCGAAGCCAAGCTGGTGACGGACGAGCACGGCGTGCCCTTGTTCTTGCACGGCGTGGCCTTCGACATCACCGAGCGCAAGCGAGCCGAGGAGGCCACGCTCGCCGCCTACGACGAGATCCGGCGTCTCAAGGACCAGTTGCAGGCAGACAACGTGTACTTGCAGGAAGAGATCAAGCTCAAGTGCAACTTCGGCGAGATCGTCGGGCAAACGCCCGCGATCCGACGGGTATTGCACCAGGTCGAGCAGGTGGCCGGCACGTCGGCCACGGTGCTTCTGCTCGGTGAGACCGGCACCGGAAAGGAACTGCTGGCGCGCGCCATTCACAGTAGCAGCCCCCGGCGAGCCAGACCCATGCTAACGATGAGCGGCGCCGCCCTGCCGGCCACACTGATTGAGAGCGAGCTTTTCGGCCATGAACGCGGCGCCTATACCGGCGCCCTCGCGCGGCAGATCGGCCGGTTCGAGCAAGCAGACGGCTCAACCCTCTTTCTCGATGAGATCGGCGAGCTGCCCCTGGAGGTGCAGGTCAAGCTGCTGCGAGTGCTTCAGTTCGGCCAGTTCGAGCGCCTGGGAAGCACGCGCACCCTTTCGGCCAATGTGCGGATCATCGCGGCGAGCAACCGCGACCTGGAGACTTTGGTCAAGGAGGGGCGGTTCCGTGAAGACCTGTTCTATCGCCTGAACGTGTTCCCGATCCGTCTGCCGCCTCTGAGGGAGCGCCAGGACGACATTCCGCTTCTGGCCTGGTCGTTCGTCAGGGAGCTCGGCCGAACCATGGGCCGGAAGATCGAATCGATCGCGCGCGCCACGGAAGAGGCCCTCAAGCGCTACCCCTGGCCGGGGAACATTCGGGAGCTGCGCAATGTCATCGAGCGCGCCATGATCGTCTCCCAGGGTCCCACGCTCCAGGTCGAGGTCCCATCTCTTTCTGGCGCGGCGATCGCCACGCCGGCCGTTTCTCCTCGGTGCGTCGCGCCATCCAACGGATTGACGCTGGATGATTCGCAGCGCTGCCAGATCCTGGCGGTCCTCGAAAAGACCGGCTGGCGGGTCAGCGGCAAAAACGGAGCGGCCGTGATCCTTGGTCTCAAGCCGACGACGCTGGAATCTCGGATGGCCAAGCTCGGCATCAAGCGGACGCGCTGAGTCGGACCGTAGAGACGCGTTTGTCGCAGGTCAGGCTTTCCGGCCTGACACGACGCGTTCGCACTTTGTCGCCTTTCGCTCCCGCGAACGTACGTCCCTTTTTTGGAGCAAAGGTCGACGTTGTTGTCAGGCCGAAGAACCTGGCCTACGTAAACGATATTTCGGGAATTTTTCCCGAAAGAATGGGAACCCCCGATCGCATCTCAATCCACAACGCTGCACAAGTTCGCCTAATTCCAAGCGCATCGACACGTTAGGGCTGAAAACAATCAGCCGTTCTTTTGGCATGATTCGTGCTACACAATCAGCTTTCCAGGGACCGTCACGACGTCTCCTGTCGTGTGCGGTGCGCCCGCTTGCTCGAGTTCGCGCTCATCGATCTCCATCCCCCATCAAAACGGTCGTTCATCCCAGGAAAGGAGCCCTCTGCGATGGCTGAAGCAACAGTCCCCTACGGGCGCCGGACTCAACGAGCACCGGCCGTCAAAGAGGTGCATGTCGTGTGGATCACCGCCGGTCTGGGCTGCGACGGCGACTCGGTATCGATCACCGCCGCCACCCAGCCGAGTCTGGAAGACGTGATCCTCGGGGCCATTCCCGGGCTCCCCAAGGTCCACCTGCACAACCCGGTGCTCGCTTACGAAGTCGGTGACGAGTTCATGAAATACTGGTACCAGGCCGAGGAGGGCCGGCTTGACCCGTTTGTGCTGGTCGTGGAAGGGTCGATCCCCAACGAAAAAATCAAGAGCGAGGGTTACTGGGCCGCGCTCGGCACCGACAAGAAGACCGGCCAGCCGATCACGACCAACGAATGGATCGATCGTCTGGCTCCCAAGGCGCTGGCCATCGTGGCTGCCGGCACGTGCGCCACATACGGCGGCATCCATGCGATGGAAGGCAACCCCACAGGATGCATGGGCCTGGCCGACTACCTGGGCTGGGACTGGAAGTCGAAAGCAGGCATCCCCATCGTCAATGTGCCCGGCTGTCCCGTCCAGCCCGACAACTTCATGGAGACCCTGCTGTACCTGCTCTATCAGGTTGCGGGCCTGGCCCCCATGATTCCGCTGGACGAGTGCGGGCGGCCCAAATGGCTGTTCGCGAGCACCGTCCACGAAGGCTGCGACCGGGCCGGCTACTACGAACAGGGCGACTTCACCATGGAGTACGGCTCGCCCAAATGCCTGGTGAAGCTGGGCTGCTGGGGACCCGTGGTGAACTGCAACGTGCCCAAGCGCGGCTGGATGGCCGGCATCGGCGGCTGCCCGAACGTCGGCGGCATCTGCATCGGCTGCACGATGCCCGGATTCCCCGACAAGTTCATGCCGTTCATGGATGAGCCTCCCGGGGCGAAGCTGTCCACCAACGCGATCGGCATCTACGGCCGGATGATCCGGTCATTACGCGGATTCACCAACACCACGGTCAACAAGGAACCGAGCTGGCGGCATCGGCGCCCGAGCTGACGACCGGTTATCATCCCACCACTTACTCGCAGCAAGGCTAGAAAGAAAGAAAGGAATGGCCGAATGAGCACCGCGACACTCCCGGATAAGAAGGCTGCGACCGAAACCAGAAAACTGGTCGAGATGTCCTGGGATCCGATTACCCGGATCGTCGGCAGCCTGGGCATTTTCACGAAGATCGACTTCGCCAACCGGCAGGTCGCCGAGTGCCACAGCACCTCGGCGATCTTCCGCGGCTACAGCATCTTCATGAAAAACAAAGACCCGCGCGACGCCCATTTCATCACCAGCCGCATCTGCGGTATCTGCGGCGACAACCACGCGACCTGCGCAGACCTACGCTCAGAACATGGCGTTCGGCATCCGCCCGCCGGCCATCGCGGAATGGATCGTCAACCTGGGCGAGGCCGCCGAGTACATGTTCGACCACAACATCTTCCAGGACAACTTGGTCGGCGTCGACTTCTGCGAGCAAATGGTCAAGGAAACCAATCCCGGCGTCTGGGACATGGCCCAGCGCACCCCGGCACCCCATGCCGAGGACCACGGCTACAAGACCATCGCCGACATCATGCGGGCGCTTAACCCGTTCACCGGCGATTTCTATCGTGAGACCTTGCAAGTCAGCCGGTATACCCGCGAGATGTTCTGCTTGATGGAAGGCCGGCACGTCCACCCGTCCACTCTCTATCCGGGAGGCGTCGGCACCGTGCCGACGGTCCAGCTCTTCACCGACTACCTGGTCCGCCTGGCCCGGTACGCCGAGTTCATGAAGAAGTGCCTGCCTTTGCACGACGACCTCTTCGACTTCTTCTACGATGCCATGCCCGGCTACGAGAAGGTGGGCTACCGGCGCACGCTCCTGGCGTGCTGGGGCTCATTCAACGACCCGGCCGTCTGCGACTACACGTACAAGAACATGAACGCCTGGGGGCGGAAGATGTACGTCACGCCCGCCGTGATCGTCGACGGCAAAGTGGTCAGTAACGACCTCGTGGATATCAACCTCAATATCCGCATCCTGCTCGGGTCATCGTACTACGACGACTGGGAGAACAGCGAGACCTTCGTCGAGAAGGACCCGCTCGGCAACCCGGTCGACCGGCGTCATCCCTGGAACCAGACCACCATTCCCCGGCCGCAGAAACGCAACTTCGAGGACAAGTACACCTGGGTGATGTCGCCGCGCTGGTACGACAAGCGCACCAAGGAGCACCTCGCGCTCGACACCGGCGGCGGCGCCATCGCCCGGTTGTGGGCAACGGCCCTGTCGAACCTCGTTGACATCGGGTACGTGAAGTCGACCGGATCGAGCGTCAAGATCTACCTGCCCAGGACCGCCTCCAAGCCCGAAGTCGAGTTCGAATGGAAGGTCCCCAAGTGGAGCAACGCCATCGAGCGCAACCGGGCACGGACTTACTTCCAGGCTTATGCCGCAGCCTGCGCCTATTACTTCGTCGAGCAGGCCCTCAAGGAGCTGCATGCCGGGCGGACCAAGACGTGGACCGAATTCAAAGTGCCGGACGAGGCGATCGGCTGCGGTTTCCACGAGGCAGTTCGCGGTGTGCTCTCGCACCACGTGGTGATCAGGAAGGGCAAGATCGCCAACTATCATCCGTACCCTCCCACGCCGTGGAACGCTAATCCGCGCGATGTGTACGGCACGCCGGGGCCCTACGAGGATGCCGTCCAGAACACGCCGATCTTCGAGGAAAACGGCCCCGACAAGTTCAAGGGAATCGACATCATGCGGGCCGTGCGCAGCTTCGACCCGTGCCTCCCGTGCGGAGTGCACATGTACCTGGGCGACGGCAAGGTCCTCGAGACCCGGCACGCGCCGATGTTCGGCCTCGAGCACTGAGTCGGGCCGCCCAAGAACGCGCCCAGGCCGGCCGACGCGTCCGATCCGTCCGATTTGTCCGATCCGTCCCATGAGATGCCGCGGCCGGCGTGGTTTTTCGGGGCTTGAAGCACTCGCCCTCGACCCAAGCAATTCTGTTGAGCCACTTAGAACAGGAGCGCGAATGGCCAGTTCCAGCGACGCCCGAGAATTCCGCAAGCGGATCGAGCGGGTCGAGTCGTTGATCCACGAGGTCGAGCGATTCCCGGACCCAGAGGCCCGGGCGCGCACCCAGGAAATCCTCCGGACGGTGATCGAGTTGCACGGCGCCGCCATGGAGCGCATTCTCGACACCCTGGCAGGTGCCGGCGATACCGGCCTGGCATTGATCGATGCGCTCGCCTCCGACGACCTCGTCGGGTGCGTGCTCCTGCTCCACGGACTGCACCCTCTGGATCTGGACACTCGTGTGCGCCAGGCGCTCGACAAGGTCCGGCCGCTCTTGCGCTCGCACGGGGGCAATGTGGAACTGCTGAGCCTGGCCGGCGGCGTGGCACGGTTGCGAATGCTGGGAAGCTGTGACGGCTGCCCGTCGTCGGCCATGACCCTCAAGCTGGCCATCGAGCAGGCCATCTACGACAAGGCCCCGGATGTGACGGCGATCGAGGTCGAAGGAGCGGCGACCAACGGGCACGTCACGAAAGATGCGAACCGGCGGATCGCGCTGCCAGTCCTGGGATAGTGCATCGACTCATATCGTTACGTAAGGCGTCGTGCGATGACACCAGCACAAGAATTCGGGCAGAGCGCCTTCGCCGCCCTCCGCAGATTCACGCGGAAGCGCCCCGCCGCGGAGCTTTGCGAGCTGTGCAGCGCCGCGCTCTTCTCTGACCACGAGCACCTGATCGAGCCGGCCAGCCAGCGAATCATCTGCTCGTGCACCGCCTGCGCCATTCTGTTCAGCGGCCAGCCAGGCGCTCGCTACCGCCGGGTGCCCCGCGACGTTCAATTCCTGGGCGACTTCCGCCTGACCGACCCTCAATGGGAAGAGCTGCACCTGCCGATCAATCTGGCCTTCTTCTTTCACAGCACCCGCCTGGGGCGGGTCGTGGCCGTCTATCCCAGTCCGGCCGGGGGCACCGAATCGCTCTTGACCCTGGAAACCTGGCGTCAACTGGAGGAGGAAAACCCGATCCTGCGCGAGCTGGAGCCTGATGTCGAAGCCCTTCTGGTCAATCGGCTGGGGCCGGCGCGCGAACATTATCGCGTGCCGATCGACGCCTGCTATCGCCTCGTCGGCCTGATACGAACCGGCTGGCGAGGCCTATCGGGCGGTCCGGAAGTTTGGGAAGAAATCCAGCAGTTCTTCGCCCACTTGAAGCAACTGTCGGCGCCGGAAGGAATCCACTGCCATGCCTGATCTGAGGTTCCAGGTTGTGTTGGCAGAGCCGGAGCCATACGCGGCCGGGCCGCTGTTGAAATTCAAGCTGCACGTCAGCCAGGTGGCCATGCCTGCCGCAGGAGCCGTTCCTATCCACGCCGTCACGCTCCAGTGTCAGATTCGCATCGAACCAGCCCAGCGCCGCTACGCGGCCCCCGAACAGGACAGGTTGCTCGATCTCTTCGACACACCCTCGCGCTGGGGCCAGACCCTGCGGCCTTTGCTGTGGACACACGCCAGCGTGGGGATCGGGCCCTTCACCGACGCCATCCTGGTTGACTTGCCCGTTCCGTGCACGTACGACTTCAACCTCGCCGTCACCAAGTATTTCTACGCGCTTGAGGACGGTGAAATTCCTCTCATCCTCCTGTTCAGCGGCACGATCTTTCACGAAGGCGAGGACGGTGCGCTGCAAGTGGTGCAAATCCCCTGGGACAGGGAAGCGGCGTTCCGCCTGCCGGTACGCGTCTGGAAGGAGATGATGGAGCAGTACTATCCCAACACGGCGTGGCTCTCATTGCGCAAGGATGTGTTCGACCGACTCTACGAGTACAAGAGCCGCCGAGGCTTGCCGACCTGGGAACAAGCGATCGAGAGCCTCTTGTCAGAGCCCGAGACCGGCTCCCTCTCCACCACCCTTTCGGGGCGAGATCGGGAGGATTCTCTCTCATGAAGCGGCATCTGGTGGACCAGATTGTCGACGCGGTCTTGTACGAAGGGTACATCCTCTACCCCTATCGGCCGTCGGTGAAGAATAGCCAGCGGTGGACATTCGGCGGCCTGTACCCGCGCGCTTACTGTCTGGCGCACGAATCCGGCGATGCCTGGTCGATGCAGACGGAGTGCTTGGTTCGTGGAACCGGCAGGTCGGTCGTTCAAGTCGTGGTGCGCTTTCTTTATCTCCAGGCTCGGCTGGTGGGGCAGATCGACCGTCGCTGTGCCGAGCTGGCCGTCGGCGCAGAGCCGGCGTTCCGTGTCGTCGAAAGGCTCGCAATCGGCGACCGGCTGCTCCAAACCTGGCAGGAAGCCGTGGAGCGGGAAGCGGCTCTCGAGGGGCTGGATCTGGCTACCCTCGAGGCCGAGCCGTCTTACCGCGAGGTCGTTTTCCCCGCAAGCCGGACGATCGAGCCGGTGCGCGGCCGCACCGGTGAGATCGAGGCGATCCTTGTCCGCGAGCAGCACTCGGTGACCGCTCGCGTCGAGGTTTCCGCCGAGCCGGTCGGCGAGGGATTGTTCAAGCTGCGCAGCGCGCATCGAGAACGCCACGACGCTCGCAGACGCCGGCCAGATCTCCCGTGACGAGGCCGTGCTTTTTGCCCTGGCGTCGACGCACACGATCCTGGGCGTGCATGACGGCGAGTTCCTTTCGATGATTGACCCTCCTGAACAATTCCGTGCGCTCTCGGCACTCTGCCACAATGAGGGGACCTGGCCCGTGCTCGTCGGCCGCGAAGGCGAGAGCGACACCATGCTGTCTTCGCCGATCACCTTGTATGACAACCCGCAAATCGCCGCCGAAAGCCCGGGCGACTTCTTCGACGGCACCGAGATCGACGAGATGCTCGTCTTGCGCATCCTGACTTTGACCGACGAGGAAAGGCAGGCCGCCGCGGCCGTGGACGAGCGGGCGCGGGCGCTGCTGACGCGCACGCGGTCGCTCAGCGAGGCCCAGATGACAGGGTTGCACGGCACAGTGCGCGGCATGCAGCCCGTACCTTTCGGAGGTTGCTCATGAACGAGTGGGATCCGTTCTTCGACCGGCCCCGACTCGAACGCCTTTGCATAAACGGCCTCGAATTCAAGCCGGGCGATCGCGTGCGTCTTCGTCCCTTGGGCCGGGCGGACATCCTGGACATGGCTCTGGACGGCAAGACCGCGACGATCGAAGCGATCGAACAAGATTTCGAGGAGCGCGTCTACCTGGGCGTCGTTCTCGACGATGATCCCGGCCGGGACCTGGGTCAGATGCGCCAGCCGGGCCATTGCTTCTATTTCGGCATCGAGGAAGTTCAGCCGGTTCAGCAGGAGTTGCGTTCGAGCGAAGCGCCTTGAGAAGCGAGGGCGAGTTGCCGCCGGGCGAACAAGGAGAATCACGGATCAGCAAACCCCGGAGATTTCGTGTCAAGTCGTGTTACTTTCCTTTACACCAGAGGTGACCAATGCAGGAAAACTCAAACTCGGATGTTCGCGACGCCGTGTTGCTTGCCGGAGGGATTGCCCTGGTGGCGTTCGGCGCCGGGTTGATCCTGGCGCACCCTGCCGTCCGCCGCACTTTACTGGGCAGCGCTCTGCCGCTCGGATCGCTGGGCAACGGCATCGGTGGCGTCTTGCCGGACGTCGAGCGTTACCTGAAACTCAAAGCCATGTGAGACCGTCGGCGCTGTGTGCAGATTGCTCGGGCTCTAAAACAATGCGTTACGTGCTGGACGCCTCGCAAAGTCGATTCACGGTTCAGGCATTTGTCCAGGGAGCTCTCTCGGCTCTCGGGCACAGCCCGACGTTCGCGATCCGCGCGTTCACGGGCGAGATCCGCCTGGCGGCCGAGGCGATTGCCGATACGGCGATCCGCCTGATCGTCCAGGCGGATTCCCTCGCCCTGGCCGACTCGGTCAGTGCGAAGGACCGCGAAGAGATCGAGACGAGGATGCGCCAGGAGGTGCTGGAAACTGCTGCCTTTCCGGAGATCGTTTTTCAAAGCACCGAAATCACGCCCAGCAAGATCGCCGAGGGTTGGTACCGGCTGGGGATCGCGGGGAAGCTGTCGTTGCACGGCGTCACGAACCCTTACCGGTTGGATGCGCAGTTGAGGGTGATGGAAGAGGAGGTCCGTTTGAGCGGTGATTCCGCGCTTTTGCAGCCGGCGTATCGCATCAAACGGGTCTCGGCCCTGGGCGGCATGATTACCTTGAAGGACGAGCTCAAGATTGCTTTCGACCTCCTGGGCCGCAAGCAGGACGAATGACGTGTGATGACCGCCACCGGTACGAGTACTGCGCGCATCCTGATTGCCGGCATCGGCAATATTTTTTTCGGCGACGACGCGTTCGGCGTCGAGGTCGCCCGGCGGTTGGCCGGGCGCCCACTCCCTGACACGGTGCGCGTGGTCGATTTTGGCATTCGCGGGCTCGACTTGACCTATGCCCTGCTGGACCCTTATGACGCGGTGATCCTCGTGGACGCCGTTCCCCGGGGTGGCCGCGTGGGGACGGTCTACCTCATGGAGCCTGATTTGTCGCGCGCGAGCGCGACAGCGATGGTCGAAGCTCACTCCATGGACCCAGTGAAAGTGCTGCGCATGGCTCAAGAACTGGGCAGCACGATCCGCACGATTTATCTCGTCGGCTGCGAGCCGCGCCCGCTCGCCTCGGACGACGATATGCAGATGGAGCTGAACGAGCCGGTGCAGGCCGCAATCGAGGAGACGATTCCCCTGATCGAGTCGCTCGTGACCCGGATCCTGAGACAATGATTGCGGAAACACGGCTGATTCAAGTGCGCCAGCATGTCCTCAAGACAAACGACGTGGCGGCGCGGGCCCTGCGCCAGCGGTTCCGCGCTGCCGGGACATACGTGGTGAGCCTGGTTTCGAGCCCCGGCACGGGAAAGACGTCGTTCCTGGAGACCTTGCTTGGGCGGCTTCGCGATCGCTATCGCGTGGCGGCCTTGGTCGGCGATCTGGCCACCGACAACGACGCTCAGCGCCTGGCCCGCGCGCGGGTGCCGATTCGACCGATCACGACCGGCACCGTGTGCCACCTCGAGGCCGAGATGGTCGAGAACGCGCTCCACGGATGGGAGCTGGGCGAGCTGGATTTTCTGTTTGTCGAAAACGTGGGCAATCTCGTGTGCCCGGCATCTTATGATCTCGGGGAGACGCTGCGGCTGGTGCTGCTATCCGTGACCGAGGGGGAAGACAAGCCGCTCAAGTACCCGCCGATCTTCCATAGCGCGGACGTCGCTCTCATTACCAAGATCGATCTCGCGGAAGCCGTGCAGTTCGATCGCGCGGCGGCTCACCGGAGCATTGAGTCGGTGCGCCCGGGCATGCCGGTCTTCGAAGTTTCTGCCAAGACAGGCCATGGGATGGAAGAGTTGGGCTCTTTTCTCGCGTCGCGATTCCTGGAATATCGGCACGGGCGGACGACATTGGCTCCGCGAGAGGGCGATGGTTAGGTCAAGAATTGTAGGTCCGGGCCGCCTCTTCATGGCAAGTTAAGTTGCCACGATACGCCGAATCGGTCGTTGACCCAGGCAAACTTTTTGCTGAAGCCGTAGTCGCCCAGCGGCATGAGCACGGCTCCACCTTCCGAGAGTCGCTCAAACGCATTCTCAAGTTCGGCCTCGTCCGTGCAGTCGACGAAAATCGAGGTCGATGGGGTAAACGTGAACTCGTGCTTGATCGGCGAATCGATGCACTTCAGATGGTGACCGCCCAATGTGAAGTCAGCGACCTTGATGGAACCTTCCGCACCTTGCTCACCGGGCCCGTATCGCTCAACTTGATTGATGCGAGAATCGTTGAACAGGGAGACATAGAGGTTCATCGCCTTTTCGGCGACCCCGTCGAACATCAGAAACGTTGCCACGTCGCGCGCCATTGGTTATGCCTCCGCTTACGGGGCCGAATCGGTCAGAATGTGCTTGATCGACAGTTGGGAGGTCAGTCCGACCGAGTGATAACAACAAATTGTCAAGGATGGCGCATCACACGTCAAATGAACGCGAGTCCGCCGAGTATACCTTCTTCTGCCGACCAACGAACCATTGCCCGGCTGAACCTACCGCACCCATCACAAACCCCGCTCCTGAGGTCAGATACCCAACTCCCAGAACGGTGAATCCCCATCCAAATTTGTCCAAGAACGCCCATATGCTGAGCACGAGGCCGATCAGACAGCAGTAACCGAAAACGCCGGCCGCGAATAGCCCAGCATCGCGTCTCCACAGGGGCAGCAAGTGCACAGTCGCTGCGCCAGCGGTAAACATCAGGCCGACGAGGTAGCAGAAGCAACCCATGAGCGGGAAGAGGATCAACGGGGCGATGATCACGGTCGGTCCGACTTCAATTTCCGCACCGGGATGGCTCGCCTCATATTCCGCTACGCCTTGATTCATATACTCAGCGAACCGAGGCGAAGTTGTCTGGTCAAGCGTCCCGAGCGTGATGATCACGGCACTCACCCAGATCAACACGACGCCTGCACACCGGGAGAGGTAGTTCCTTAACATGACGCGGGGCTCGATGATTTCGGACAAGATCAATCGTCGGTCACACCGTCGAAGCTATCGACAGTTGGCACTCTTCACCACCCCACTTGGAACAGCGACCCGCAAGATCGCTAGGCCGGTCGCGGCACAGTATCCGCAACGGCATTTCTGTAGGTCAGGCTTTCCAGCCTGACATCCCGAAGAGTCAGGCTGGAAAGCCTGACCTACAAAGAGCCCCGGTTGTCCAGCTTACGATGGGGTGGTCATATCAGAATTGTCGCCGTCCGAGAAACGTCCCACCACCTCCGCTTCTGTCGATTGACGCGATGACGCCGATTCCCCCGCATAAACCGATTGGCGACGGTGAAGCTTCCCGCGGAATCCCTTGACTAACACGATTCATAGGCCAGAATTCAGACAGAGCGAGACTTCGCGCGCGCATCACCTCCCGGAATCCAGATTACCTGGCACCCCCACTTCGAGAATTCCGGTCACTCTAGCGGCGACATCCCTGGCCCGTTAGCAGAAGGCATTCCTTGCCGTGTTGAATGCAACGTGACCCAGTCACGGGCAGGCAGAGGGGCGTGGGAATCGGAAATGGCGCAGGCGCGGCTTCGCCGGGCTGCCTCAAGAACCGGCAACAACGACTGTGGATGCCGAGGCATGATCAGTGAACATTCGATCAGATTCCATTCGACTGCTTGCTTATGGACGGTGCCGAAGCCTTTCAATACCTCCCCTACCCCCCTGCGATTTGCTCAGGGTTCCGGGGTCAGTACTGTCTCAGCACTCTTTGTCCGCGAACGCTGTTAATCGTCCTGGCAGTGTGCGAGTTTCTCGCAGTCCAGGATCGCAGCTCAGCTCATGTCCGCAGTCGAAGATATGTCGCGATGGAGAGCCATCGCAGGGCATCGATTTTCACCATTCTACCACATTTTTTGATGCATGGCCGTGTCTTCGAGCAGAACGAGAGTTCGAAAACTGCGCCCCGGACGATGGGATTGATTGAGATTTGTCAAACAAGCCCTGGGAAGGAAGGAGGTCCTTAAAAGTACACCAGTCGCCGAAGGGAGGCTCCCCACTTCACCGAGAAGTGCCAACAGGCACTGCGACGGTTCGCAGGCGGTGCAACCCGCGCTGCGCGTCGGAATCCAATGGGTTGCGCACGATCGCCAGCGAATACCATCCGCGAGCCTCATCGGATAAGCCCGCCGCCTCGCAGGCTCGACCGAGCTCAGCCAGGTCGGTCGAACGATTCTCCTGATTCGGCTTGCTCACGCGATTAATCAGGTTGTACACGTTGTCGAGGCGCTTCGCGCGAGCGAGGTAATCCTCCGCGCCCTTCTTGTCGCCAAGGAGCACCAGGGCCTTACCCAGCTCGGATAAACAAACCCGGTCGTGGGGCTCTCCGCTCAAAGCACTTTGAAAATGCCGGATCGCCGCCTGGCGATCGCCCTTCATCATGGCAATGCGGCCGCGGAGGCGCGCCAGATGGGGGTGATGCTCGGAGGCGCCGTCAAGCAGCGAGATAGCCTCGTCCAATTGCCCGTGGCTCAGCTTGACCTCGACTCGCAGCGCCTGCGCGTCGGGATCCGATCGAGGCAAAGAGTCAAGGATCTTCTCAACACGGCTCTCCATCTCGGGCCGGTCGAATAACAGAGCCGCCAGCGCCAGCCGGCTGTACCGGTCGTCCGGGTCGGCCTGGATGAATTCCTCCAGGTCCTTGGCGACACCCGGCTCCCAGTCGGTAAAATGCGTCAGGCCCCATGTGAACAGGTCGTGATGGGTCAGTGAAGTCAAACGGGAAAGGGCCTTGAACTCCTCGTCGATCTCACGCCGGCGGAGTTGGATTCCAAAAATGTAAATAAGCTCCTTGTGGGCCGCAATCAGCCGGGGGTCGCGAGCGAGCGCCACTCGAAATGCTGCCTCGGCGCGAGAGAGGCGGCGGCGCGTCCGCTCGATTCGTCCGGCCAAGAGCGCTGCCTCGGCGGCCAGAGGGTGGTCGCTGGCGACGTGCCCGAGCGCGTCAAGCGCCTCCTCATCGCGCCCTTGGGCGCTCGCAAGCTGGGCCCGCAGCAGCCAGTCAAGCGTCGTTCTCGGCCGGAGTGTCTCCAGCCGCAATAGCCGGGAGCGGGCCTGGGCGATCCGCCCGGCTTGCAAATCGGCCTGGGCCAGTTGCCAGAGGCGGTTGGGGTCCTCGGGCACGAGACCCCGGTAGAGAAAAACCGCCCCCGCCAGACCCCCAGCAAGCGCGATGGCCAGTACCATCGCCGACCGCCGCGGCCGCGCGAACCGTGCGCGAAATCCAGCGGCCGCCGATCGATCGTGTACTGGCGAATCGCATGTCATGGTTTGCAGGCGAGAAGACGAGCCATGCTCAAGCGCGAGCGAGGCACCGAAACGGCTGGCACTTCGGTTCCCGGACTGGACTGGACTGGGAATGCCCGGTCCTCACGCCGCCCTGATCGATTCACTTCGCTGCGCGGCTCTTGACTTTTTTCATTTGGTCGATCGGGAACGGAATCTTCTTGCCTCCGTTTTCCCCCAGCAGGTCGAAGTTCGCCGTGTTCTCTCCGCTCTTGACTTCAAAGGATTCCTTGACGAGCCCCACGCCGCGGTTCTTGTACGCGACGTCCCCATCGAAGGAAACCTGATTCACCCCCGTGTACGCCTTGATCGTGTACCGTCCGTCCGGACCAATCGTCGTCTCCTGGATTGGAACGCTGCGCCCGGAGCTGTTGCCGTTGAAGAGGATCTTGCCTCCGTCCGCGGGCTTCCCTTTCACGGTGACGATCCCGCTGACCGTCCCCTCGTTCAAGGACTTATCGACATACGGCTTACCGTCACCGCAACCGGCGAAGAACAAAGGAGCCAGCGCGGCGAAGCCCAATGCAATCCATTTGCCGCCAACTGAGCGAACCATGGCGAGTGCTCCGATTCGATGAGCAAGGAACCGCGCGGTCAATACTGATCGGCTGAGATCACCTCGTTGGCCGCTCTCGATCCGAGCGCCCACCAGGTCTGCACGCTCACCGACGACTTGATCGCCTTGACCGAGCCGTCGCACATGAGGACGTTGACGATGCCGGGATGATAGCTGTTGGCGACGTGCGACATCTGCAAACCGTTGCGGCAGGTCCAGGTATTGGGCGGCATGATGTGCACATAGCGCGTGCACGACGGCTGGCCCGAAACCCACATCGCTCCGGAGATGTTGTCGTCGATGAAGTTGGCCCAGTCCTGACCGCCGGGAGCCGGCATCGGCGGCGTCTGGCTGCAGAGCTTATACCAGGCCTGCGGTAACATCTCCACGTTCGTCGGGACATTGCTCTGCGGGTAGGCAATCGAAGCCGTCGGCTTGCCGAAATCAAAGGGCGCGGACGTGGCCGTGAAGTTCGAGCCGATGGCCTTCAGCCGTTCACTGAACGCCGCGGTGTTGCTCAGGCCGTCGGTAACCGCCTGCACGCCGATGGCCGTGCCGCCGAAGTTGGTGACCGTTCCGTTGTCAGAGTAAATGAACGGGCCGGCCTCAGGCCCATTCCAACCCAGCGTTCCCGCGATTCCGGCATACATCGAGTTGGCCCCCGAGCCGGAGTTGTCCATGTAGTTGTTGTGCCCGTTGGGGTCGGTCAAGCGGTCGGGGTCAGACGGGCAGTTGAATCCGTTGATCCGCGTGTAAGTCGCCGTCGTGTTGATCGGGTTGTTGATATTGAACGGCGCCCCGCCAAAGGGGAGCGCATTCCCGAAGTTGATCGAGTTATACAGCGGCACCTGCTCCAGGTACGGCAGCAGCATCGTGTGAGCCGACCATTCGTTCCACCAGGGGCCGTCACCCCAGGGAAGCGACCCGGTGTTCGTGACGTAGTTGTGCATCGCAAGTCCGATCTGCTTCAGATTGTTGGTACACTGGGCACGGCGCACCGCCTCACGCGCTGACTGCACCGCAGGAAGCAGGAGCGCAATGAGTACAGCAATGATCGCAATCACGACGAGCAGCTCGATCAGGGTAAAACCGCGACGTGTGGGTGAGCCCATGATAGCTCCCTCCAGGGAACTGATGAGCACGTGGCGACGGAACGTCACGAGCTATTTCCAGCGACAGAGGACGATGAGAATGCAAATAATGCCGAATCGACTAGAGCGGCACGGTCGAACGAGGTAAGAAGGGAGATCTCCTCGTCTACAATCAGCCGCAACCCCGGGCTTGTAACCGAAAAAAATGAACTTCTTGACGATTTCGTGAATCATGGCCCAGCCGTCACGTGTGTTTTGTTGCGAAGAACGGCTTGAGTCCCCGAGCGATTCTGCCTACCCGGGGCCGCACAATCGGCGTCAGGAAAGGCATCCCGATCCGTGGACGAAGGATTACAAACTTGGCCCATCGGCTGATTAGATGAGAGGAGCGCTATCGCCTTCGGGCTGGGTTGAGTGCTGAGGGGAGCTCGATCTGCCAGCCAGAGCCGCCCTGCATTCTCCACGGCACTGGCCAATCGCGTGCGCCAATTCTGGCATCCAACCGGGAGGTTCATTCAATGAGCAGACGCTCGACCATCCCGATTCGTGAGCGGGAAGACCTGGACACGCCTCTTGATCCGCCGAATGACCGAGGAGCGGAGTTCGCCATCCGACTGCGGACTCATCAGACCCAATTATTCGGCTATATTTATTCTCTTGTGAGAAATCTCGACGACGCGGACGATCTGTTCCAGCAGATGAGCCTGGTCCTCTGGGACAAGTTCGATCAATTCGATCCGTCGCGCAGCTTCGTCAACTGGGCCTGCGGAGTGGCCCGCTATGAAGTGCTCAAATTCGTCCGTGCCCGGGGCCGAAGCCGCCTTTGCTTCAGCGACGAGCTCAGCCTGATGCTCGCCGAAGCTCAGGAATCGCTCGAGCACGATCACCTACTCGAGCGGCGCGACGCACTGGCCGGTTGCATGAGGAAATTGCGGCAGAAAGACCGGGAGCTCGTCGAAGCGTGCTACGAGCGCACGGCGTGCATCCACGAGGTGGCGCGTCGCTCGGGCCGATCGACGCACAGCATTCATAATTCGCTGCGCCGGATCAGGCGCGCTCTCTTCGAGTGCGTCGAGCGTCGATTGGCGCAGGGGGGTCTTACATGAACGGCCAGGACGAACTTCCCGACGATTATTTCAACCTGGTGGATGACTATTGCTCCGGGCTGGTCGATGAGCAGGGGCTGGGTCGTCTGGAAGCAATCTTGATCGAAAGCGAAGCCGCCCGCCGTCACTTTGTCGCGTACTTTCACCACCATACGGCGATCCAGTTTGCGATCCGGGCGGGGCATGCGGCCGATATTGCACTCGATCGGCTCTCGTCGACGGGACGGCAATCGCGTCGTTCTCGCACGGAAACTCGTCCCTGGCTGCCCCGGCTGGGCAGCCGCTCGTGGCTGGGCGCCCTTGGGGGAGTCGCCGTTGCGGCCATTGTTCTGGGCGCGGCCTGGATGAAAAGGCCGATGATTCAAACGCCCGCGGACACACAGCCAAGCGCAGGTTTACCGCGCAGGCTCACCGAGCGCCAACATCGCCTGGCTCGTGAACGCACAGGATTGCCGCTGGGCGGGCAAGGACCAGGAACCTGGCCGCGACATGAGATCGGGCAAGACGCTGCAACTGGACCGCGGGCTCGCGGAAGTCGAGTTTGAGCGAGGCGCACGGGTCATTCTTCAAGGTCCGGCCGGCCTCGAGCTTCTCTCGGGAACCTCCGCGCGGCTGCTCCATGGCACACTGACCGCCCGGGTTCCCGACCAGGCGCGCGGTTTCACGGTGCTCTCGCCCCATGGCAAAGTCGTCGACCTGGGCACGGAATTCGGCCTGTCCGTCGATTCCGTGGGCGCGACCACGGTGCGGGTTTTCGCCGGGAAGGTCGAGGCATTTCCGGTCACGGCCGGCGGCGACTCGAAGCCCGGCGTGACGATCCGCCCCAACCAGACCGCCCAGATCGACGAGCGTACGGTGGAGCTCGATTCCCGTGACGATCGCGATCAATCCGTCAATTACGTCCGGGCCATCCTGCCCCCTCCCGTCCTGACCCCTCGATCACTGCGGCTGGACTTCACACGTCCGGTACCGGGTACCCTGCTCGACGCTGAAGGTCGGGGCATCGGTCTGACCCGAAGGCTCCCCGGAACCGGCTCCGAGCTTCCCGACCGTGATCCCAACCTCCGGCTCCGTCCCGACCGACGCGCCCTCGAGCTGACGACCACCCGCAGCGATCTCAACACGCAGGACCAGATGCCCACCGGCGAATATCTGGGCTTCCGGCTCGCCGACCTGGGGTTTACCGGCAAAGAAGATTTCGAAATCAGCGCCAAGATCCCCAATATCCCGGGCCTGAAAGTCGTGGGACAGTTCGGGCTCTATGCGGGTTCCCGAAGCGATCAAAGCATCCGCGGTGGACTGATCAGCCGCCATCCGCCCGACTCCTATCGGCTCTTCCTGGTCAATAACTCCGACGGCAAAGACCACGACATCTACGAGGTCGGTCTGATGACCACCGGCGACGACCTGCGGCTCACCCTTAAACGCACTGGCGGTCACTATTCGCTGCTCGTCGACAACCTGACTCGGAAGAGCTCCAGCACGCTCGAAATCCCCCATCCCGCTTTCCTGGACGTACAGACCGACCTGTACGCCGGGTTGTTTGCAGCCAACACGCAGAGCGACCTGCGCAAAACGCTTACGATCAGTGAGGTCAAGGCCACTGTCTGGACGTCGCAGCCCGAGAGTCCCACAATAGTCCCTATCGAATCCCGACACTGAGCGATCGCCTCTTCAAGAGATTCTCCCCATGGCATGCACCCTCACATTCGCGCTTTTGTTGACTGTTTCCTCGACGATTTTTGCGCAAGGCGACGCCGGCCAGGCCGCGGCCGGGCCGCTCAAGGTTTTGTTCCTCGGCGATAAGGGTCACCACCAGCCGGCCGACCGGGCCGCTCAGATCACACCCGTCCTCGCCGGCCGCGGAATTCAGATCACTTACACCGAGAAACTCTCCGACCTCAATCGTGACACCCTCAGCACCTACGACGCCCTGCTCATCTATGCCAATATCAACGACATCAGCCCCAGCCAGGAAAAAGCACTGCTCGACTACGTCGAGGGCGGCGGCGGCTTTGTGCCGCTCCATTGTGCGTCATACTGCTTTCTCAACTCCCCCCGGTACATCGCGCTCGTAGGCGCCCAGTTCCAGCGCCACGGCACGGGCGAATTCGATACCAAGATCGTCGATTCGAAACATCCGATCATGAAAGGAATCGAGCCGTTCCGAACCTGGGACGAGACCTACGTCCATCACAAGCACAACGACAAGGATCGCCACCTGCTGCAAGTGCGAGCCGAAGGAAAAGGAGAAGAGCCGTGGACCTGGGTTCGCACCCAGGGTAAGGGGAGGGTCTTCTACACGGCCTACGGCCACGACGCCCGGACCTGGCAGAATCCCGGCTTTCACGACCTTGTCGAGCGCGGCATTCGCTGGGCATCGGCCCGGGGCGAGGTCTTCGACAGCCGGGGCCACGTTGCAACCGGGCTGCCGCCGTTCTCCTATACCGAGTCGTCGGTCGACATCCCCAACTATCTGCCTGGCCAGCGATGGGGTACGCAGGGCGCGGCAATCCGCACAATGCAAAAGCCCTTGTCGCCCGAGGAGTCGCAGCGCCACCTCGTCGTGCCGCCCGGCTTCGAGCCGCGCCTTTATGCCGCTGAGCCCGAAATCTACAAGCCACTGTGCATGAACTGGGACCACAAAGGCAGGCTCTGGATCGCCGAGAGCACCGATTATCCCAACACGAAGCGGCGCGACGGCCAGGGACGCGATCGGATCACCGTTTGCGAAGACTTGAACGGCGACGGCAAGGCCGACTCGTTCCGCGTCTTCGCCGAAGGGTTGAACATCCCGACCAGCCTCCTGTTCGCAAATGGCGGGCTGATCGTCCTCCAGGCGCCCGATACCCTGTTCCTCAAAGACACCGACGGCGACGGCAAGGCCGATCTGCGCAAGGTCCTGTTCACGGGATGGGGCATCGGCGATACCCACGCCGGCCCGAGCAACCTGCGGTGGGGCCTCGATAACTGGGTTTGGGGAATCGTCGGCTATTCGGCCTTTCGCGGCAAGGTCGGCGGCGAGACCTTCCGGTTCGGCCAGGGACTCTTTCGCTTCAAGCCTGACGGCTCCAAGCTCGAGTTCGTCCGAAGCACGTCCAATAATTCGTGGGGCGTTGGATTCAGCGAGGATGGACTGGTCTTCGGCTCAACGGCCAACGGCTGCCCCAGCGTTTATCTGCCCATACCCAATCGGTATTACGAATCGGTGCGCGGCATGACCCCGCGCGAGCTCAGAATGATCGCCGCGAACAACCGGTTCTATCCGATCACCGAGAAGGTCCGCCAGGTCGATTATCACGGCGGGTTCACCGCCGCCGCCGGACACGCGCTTTACACCGCGCGCACGTATCCGCCCCACTACTGGAACAACACCGCCTTCGTCGCCGAGCCGACCGGGCACCTGGTCGCCACCTTCACGCTCGAGCGCAAGGGGAGCGACGTCGTCGACTATTACGGCTGGAACCTTCTGGCCAGCGACGATGAATGGACCGCACCGATCAACGCCGAGGTCGGGCCCGACGGGCATGTCTGGGTCATCGATTGGTATAACTACATCGTCCAGCACAATCCCACGCCTCATGGTTTCAAGACCGGCAGGGGCGCCGCATATGAAACGCCGCTCCGCGACCAGACGCACGGGCGGATCTACCGTGTTGTCTACAAAGCTGCTCCGGTTTCCAAGCCCTTTGCGCTCGACCCGTCCGACGAGCGAGGCCTGGTCGCCGCCCTCAGGCACGACAATCAGCTCTGGAGGATGCATGCCCAGCGGCTCTTGATCGAACGTGGCAAGCTGGACGTTTTGCCCGAGCTTGTCAAGCTGGTCCGGGATACCTCCGTCGATTCGATCGGCCTCAATGCCGCGGCGGTCCACGCGCTCTGGACGTTGCACGGGCTCGCGGCAATGAAGGGCGCTGGTGGACCGGCAGCCGAAGCCGCCATCGGTGCTCTGCATCATCCATCGGCCGGTGTCCGTCGCAACGCCGTCCAGGTCCTGCCGCACGATGAGCGCTCCTCGAGTGCGATTCTCAAGGCCGGCTTGCTGCGCGACCCCGACGCCCAGGTGCGGCTGGCCGCGCTTCTGAGCCTCGCCGATCAGCCGGCCTCCGAGGAAGTCGCCACGGCGCTCGTCGCGGCACTCCGTGCCGGAGCCGTGGGTGAGGATCGCTGGCTGGCAGACGCGGCCACGGCCGCGGCGGCCAAAAATGACACCGCGTTCTTGAAGGCGATGGCAGCAAAGAACGACCGGCCCGCCGGCGCCCCGGTGCTGGCGATCGTTCTACGCGTGGCCGAGCACTGGGCGCGAAGCGCTCCGGGTGACTCCGTCGGCGGCGTCCTGGCGGCACTGCCCGGCGGCGAGCCGGCCGTCACCGAGGCGATCATCCGAGGTTCAGTCCGTGGCTGGCCCAAAGGCAAACCGGCAAAGATCGATCAGACGGCTGAAATCGTTCTCAAGAAATTGTCGGCCGAGCTCAACCCCTCGGCCCGCGGGCAACTGGTGCGGCTGGTTGGTCTCTGGGGCAATCAGGCGCTCGACCTGATGGGCACCGAGATTGCCACCCAGTTGCTGGCGGCCGCCCGGGACGACAAGGCCGCCGAGTCGCGCCGCATCGATGCCGCCCGCCAGGTCGTCGAGCTGCGAGCCACCGACGAATCGGTCCCGCGGCAACTGCTCGAGTTGATCGGCCCGCGCACCGCTCCTGATCTGGCCGAGGGCCTGATCGAGGCCGTCGCCGCGAGCAAGTCGCCGCGAGTCGGTGCCATCCTGGTCGAGACATTGCCCCGGCTGTCTCCCAGCGTGCGCGGCCACGTCCTGAAGATCCTGCTCGGCCACGCGGACTGGAGCCCGGACCTTCTGGCGCGCTCGAGAACGGCCAGGCCCAGATCTCCGAGCTGGCGCTCGATCAGAAACAGGCCCTGGCCGCGCATCCCAACCGCGAGATTGCGGAGCGCGCCAGCCGGCTCCTCGCCCGCGGGGGGGGCCTTCCCGACCCCGATCGCCAGAAGGTCCTCGATCGCCTCATGCCTCTGGTCAAGGAGGGGGGAAGGCCCGCGCAGGGCAAGCTCGTCTTTCAGCAGCAGTGCGCCAAGTGCCACCGGCATGGTAGCGAGGGAGGCCAGGTCGGGCCCGATCTTTCGGGCTCGGCCGCGCTGCCCCGCACCGAGCTTTTGACCCACATCATCGACCCCAGCCGGAGCGTCGAGGGCAACTTCGTCCAGTACAACGTGGCAACCACCGACGGCCGTGTCTTGAATGGCCTGCTCGCCTCGGAGACCAAGACCTCGATCGAGCTGATCGACGCCGAGGGCAAGCGGCACGCCGTGCTGCGCGAAGAGATCGACGAGATGACCGCGACCAAGAAGTCGATCATGCCGGAGGGATTCGAGAAACAGGTGCCGACGGCCGCCTTGACCGACCTCCTGGCCTTTCTCACTGAGCGGGGCAAGTACCTGCCGCTCGACCTCAGAAAGGCAGCCACGGTCGTCAGCACGCGCGGCATGTTCTACGACGAAGGTTCCGACATCGAGCGCCTGGTCTTTCCCGACTGGTCTCCCAAGACCGTCGACGGGGTGCCGTTCTTGCTGATCGATCCCCAGGGAGACCGAGTGCCGAACGCGGTGCTTCTGTATGGTCCGGAAGGCAAGACTCCGCCGCGGATGCCCAGGTCGGTCGAGGTGCCGTGCAACGCGAAGGTGCACGCCATCCACTTGCTGAGCGGAGTGAGCGGCTGGGGATTTCCCTACGGCCGCAAGGGAACCGTTTCCTTGATCGTCAAGCTGCACTACGACGACGGCACGGTCGAAGACCATCCCCTGGAAAACGGGGTGCACTTCGCCGATTATATCCGGGTGGTCGATGTGCCCGGCTCGAAGCTTGCCTTTACGCTCCGCGGCCAGCAGCTCCGGTATCTCACGGTGCTTCCCGGCAAGAAAGAGACGATCAAGAGCATCGAGCTCAAGAAGGGTCCTGACCAGACCGCGCCGATCGTCATGGCGATGACCGTCGAGATCGAGAGCGGCCCGTGAGGGAAGCTTGCTCAGGTTGGCCGCTTTCCCTCTCTTGCAAAGGCGCGCCAGGGGGTGATGGAAAGCTGGTCGCTCGCATATTTCATCAACCCCGATGCCCCCTGCCCCAAAATACCCGCAGTCAAGTGATGGCCCGATGCTGGCCTCCATGCTGGAGCTCGCTCATGTTCAAATCGACGTGCACCTTCGCCTTCGGCTGGTTCTTGTCACTGGCGGTCGCGTGGGGCTCGCTCGCCTCTCTCACGTGGGCCGACGAGCCTGATGATGGGGGCGTGAGCGCGCCATCGACAGAATCGATTGATGACCCGTCCGAAGGTCTCGAGCCGCCGCCCGGTGATCCATGGTCGGCGTCCGCGCAGCCGCAACGAGGCCAGCGGTCATCAGCAGGCGATAGCTTGGTCTTCAAGAGCCGGATCGCGCCTCACTGGTTCGATCACAACAATCGATTCTGGTACCGCAACGACCTGGCCGGACGAACCCGGGAATTCGTGGTGGTCGACGCCGAGAAGGACACGCGCAAACCCGCCTTCGACCACGAGAAGCTCGCGGCAGCATGGTCAAAGGCGGCCGGCACGCCGTCCCCTGGCGCGAAGCATCTCCCATTCGATTCGATCGAGTTCACCGCGGATTCCCAAGCCGTGCTCTTCCGCGCGGGCGAGGTCGACTGGAAATGCGACCTCAATCGGTATGAATGTTCGCGAGCCAATGCCGGTGAAGCGGCCAAGGGCGGCACAACCTCCGCAGCGCAATCTACCGCGAATGCCGGCGGGCCCCGCCTAACCCGGCGCGAAGATGACCCTGGCGACCGGCCCGGCGGCTCCCGTCGTTCCCCCGATGGGAAGTGGACGGCTCTCATCAAGGACCACAACGTCTTCGTGCGCGCCCAAGGGGCTGACGCAGACATCCGCCTGAGCGAGGACGGGACCGCTCTCCTGTCGTACGGCCGGCTTTCGTGGGCGCCCGATTCCAAGACTCTTGTCGCCTTCCGCATCGAGCCCGGCGAGCGCAAGGAGGTCTACCTGATCCAGTCGTCACCGGCCGAGGGCGGCCGTGCCAAGCTCCGGTCGCGTCCGTATCCCCTTCCCGGTGACAGATTCCCCGCCTTTGAGCTGAATCTCTTCGATGTCGCCTCCAGGAAGGCATCGAGGCCCAAGGTCGATCGCGTCGACTTCGGTACGCCTCGGTTGCGCTGGAACAAGGACGGGCGCCATTTCACTTACGAGAAGATTGACCGCGGCCACCAGCGATTCCGCCTGATCGAGGTCGACTCGCACACGGGCGACACGCGCAACCTGATCGACGAGAAGAGCAGCACCTTCATCTGGACGGCTCATCGCGAGGCATTCAACTTCGCCACCGTCACCTGGCTCGACGACTCGGACGAAATCATTTACGTTTCGGAGCGCGACGGCTGGCGGCACCTGTATTTGATTGATGCGAAGACCGGCCGGATCAAGAACCCGATCACGCAAGGAACCTACGTCGTGCGCGGCGTCGACAAGGTCGACGCGGAAAAGCGCGAGATCTGGTTTCGCGCCGGTGGCAACAATCCCGACCAGGATCCCTATTTCATTCACTATTACCGCGTCGGCTTTGATGGCAGGGGACTGGTGACGCTCACCGAGGGCAACGGCAGTCACACACTCCAGTATTCCCCGGACCGCCGCTTCGTGATCGACACGTACAGCCGCGTCGACATGGCTCCCGTGCACGAGCTGCGACGCGTCTCGGACGGACGGCTCGCGTGCAAGCTCGAAGAGGCCGACATCTCGGCTCTCTTGGCCAGCGGCTGGAAGCCGCCGGAGGTATTCGTCGCCAAGGGGCGCGACGGCAAGACCGACATCTGGGGCATCGTGTGCCGGCCCAGGAATTATCAACCGGCCCGGAGATACCCGGTCATCGAGCAGATCTACGCCGGCCCCCAGGGCTCGTTCGTGCCCAAGACCTTCAGCGCTGCCCGCCGGTTCTCGTTCCTGACCGACCTGGGATTCATCGTGGTCCAGATCGACGGCATGGGGACGGCCAACCGCTCCAAGGCGTTTCACGACGTCTGCTGGCACGACCTCAAAGACGCCGGATTCCCCGACCGCATCCTCTGGCACCAGGCTCTCGCCCGGCGCGACCCGTCTTACGACCTCGATCGAGTTGGAATCTACGGCACATCCGCAGGTGGCCAGAACGCCGCAGGCGGCGTGCTGTTTCATCCCGAGTTTTACAAGGTGGCGGCAGCAGCCTGCGGCTGTCACGACAACCGAATGGACAAGGCCTCATGGAACGAACAGTGGATGGGATACCCGGTCGGCCCGTGGTACGCGGCCTCCTCGAACGTCGACAACGCGCAGCGACTACAAGGCAAGCTTCTCCTGATCGTCGGCGAGATGGATACGAACGTCCCTCCGGAGTCGACGATGCGCGTCGTCGACTCTCTGATCAAGGCCGGCAAGGACTTCGATCTGCTGGTCGTTCCCGGGGCGAATCATGGGATGGGAGGAGCCTACGGCCAGCGCCGGCTGCGCGACTTCTTCGTGCGGCAATTGCAAGGCGGCTCGGACACCGATCGAGCGCCCATCCCGCTGGCAGCGACTCCGCGGGTAAGGTCGCCAGCGTCCACGCCTCGGCAAACGGCCACACCGCCCCGAGCCCGAAGTCAGCCCACCAGGAATCGTCGAGCGCGGCGCTCGAGCTGACCGAATTCAGCGGCGACAAGAGCGAGCTCCGCGGCGCGATCGAGCGCTACGCCGTCGACCGCGCGAGCTTGCAGCGATCGCTGCCCCCCTCACCCTCGCTCGAGCGTGACGAACGCGCCGGCGATTTCGCAAAGCACTGGCTCGACCGGCTCGGCAACGTCGAATTTGACCGTCTCAGTCAGGACGGCAAGGTCGACTACCTGCTGCTGAAAAACCACCTGGCGCACGAGCTTCGCCAGCTCGACATCCGCGGGCGCGAGCAAACGGAGGCGGCGGCGATCGTCACGTTCGGCCAGCCGATTCTCGATCTCGACCGGTCCAGGCGGGAATTGAAGCCGATGCAGTGGCCCAAGGTCGCCGGGACCCTGGCAGGCTTGACGAAATCGATCGCCGAGGCGCGACGCGCACTCGAGCGCGAGCCGCGCGGCAAGACTCAAGTGAAGCGGCCGGTCGCCAATCGCGCCCTGGCCAATGTGGAGAGCCTGCGCGCCACACTCCGCGGCTGGTACGGCTTCTACGACGGCTATGATCCGCTTTTCACCTGGTGGATGGCCGAGCCCTACAAGACGGCCGACGCAACGATCGAGTCGTACGCGGCAACCCTCCGCCAAAGGTTGGGCGCCGTCAATTCGGGATTCGGTGACGACTCCGGGCCCGGCATGGGCCGGCGGCGCGGAGGTGGTGGAGGTGGCGGGGGATTCGCAGGGGGCGGTGCTGGAGGCGGTGGCGGTGGCGCAGGCCGCGCGGCTCTGTCGGCGCAGGCGGACCGCCCGGACGACGTGTCGCCCGCGCGCGATCGCGAGATCGTCGGCAGCCCGATCGGCCGCGAGGCTCTCTTGAGCGAGCTGGAATATGAAATGATCTCCTACTCGCCCGAGGAATTGATCGACCTCGCCCGCAAAGAGCTTGCGTGGTGCGAAGATCAGATGAAGAAGGCCGCCAGAGAGATGGGCAAGGGCGACGACTGGAAGGCCGCCCTCGAGCATGTCAAGACGCTGTACGTCGAGCCGGGCAAGCAGCCCGCTTTGATCCGCGACCTGGCGCTCGAGGCGATCGAGTACATGGATGCCCACGACCTCGTGACGATTCCCGAGCTTTGCCGCGACTCGTGGCGCATGGCCATGATGTCGCCCGAGCGACAGCTCGTGAGCCCCTTCTTTCTCGGCGGCGAGGTGATCACCGTCTCCTTTCCGACCAGCACCATGCCCCACGACGCCAAGCTCATGAGCTTGCGGGGCAACAACATCCACTTCTCGCGCGCGACTGTGTTCCACGAAGTGATTCCCGGTCACCACCTCCAGCAGTACATGATGTCGCGATACAAGACCTACCGCCGTGTTTTCAACACACCATTCTGGATGGAGGGATGGGCCCTCTACTGGGAGCTTCTGCTCTGGGACAAGGACTTCGCCAAATCACCCGAAAATCGAGTCGGCATGCTGTTCTGGCGGATGCATCGCTGTGCGCGGATCATCTTCTCGCTCGGCTTCCACCTCGAGAAAATGACGCCCAAGGAGTGCATTGAGTTTCTGGTCGACAAAATCGGCCATGAGCGCGACAACGCCACGGCCGAGGTCCGCCGCTCGTTCACGACCTCGTACGGGCCCCTCTACCAGGCAGCCTATTTACTGGGCGGCCTGGAGCTCCGCAGCTTGCATCGCGAGCTCGTCGAGTCCGGAAAGATAACCGACCGCCAGTTCCACGACGCCATCCTCAAAGAAAACGCGATCCCGATCGAGATGGTCCGCGCCCTTCTGGCCGAGCGGAAGCTCACGCCCGACTTCAAGCCCGACTGGAAGTTCTACGTGCCGACGCCGAGCAAGAACTGAACTCCGCACGCCGTTGCCCAGCCGTTCAGGCAGTAGGGCGCTCTATCGGCGGAATTCCTCTCCCTGGGAGCACGGGATGTCAATCTCACGCAGGCGGGCTGTCCAGGGATTGGGCGTTTCGGGAATGGCCGCATTTCTTCCGGGTGCGGCACCCGTCTCGAGCAAAACTCTTGAGGTCGCCGGAAGCCCGGTCGAGCTCACATTGAGCCCCGTTGGCGCACACATCGTCCGTGTCAGCATCGTGGCGATGAAGGCAGCGCAGCCGGCCGCGATCCCGTCCGACGGCTCGCTGATCGGTCCCGAGCGGCAGCCATCGGCTCTCCGCCTCACCGAGAAGATTTCCGAGCCTCGCCGGGCGGCGTGCGGCGACGCCCAGCTCAGCCTGACGACCGACCCGCTTGAGATCAAGGTCGAAAGCAAGGATGGCCGGCTCGTTCAACTGCTTCGTTTCGATGCGCAGACGGGTGGATTTGCTTTTCATCTGGGCAACGCCCCGGTGCTCGGCCTGGGCGAAGGCGGCCCGCAATTTGACCGCCGAGGATCGGTCGACCGCATGCGCAGCGGCCAGGGAGGATACCGGCTGCGCACCCACGGCGGCCGCGTGCCCATCCCCTGGCTGATCGGCACCGGTGGTTGGGCCATGCTCGTCCATCAACCTGCGGGCACGTTTGACCTGACCGGCGCCCACGGGCAGTTCGCACCTGCCCGCGGCACGGCCGGGCTACCGATCGACATCTTCATCGTGACCGCTCAAAAGCCGGCGCAGATCATGGCCGAGCTCGCTCGTTTGACCGGCCATCCGGAGATGCCTCCGCTCTGGGCGTTCGGCTACCAGCAGTCCCATCGAACCCTCGCCAGCCGCGATGAGGTGCTGTCGGTCGCCCGCACGTTCCGCGAAAAAAAGCTGCCGTGCGACGTTCTCATTTACCTCGGAACCGGATTCTGTCCGTCGGGGTGGAATACCGGGCATGGATCGTTCACCTTCAATCCCGCGGTCTTCACCGATCCCAAGGCGATGCTCGACGAACTGCACGCACTGCACTTCCACGTCGTGCCGCACGTGGTAATCCGGTCTCGCTCGCTCAAAGGAACTGTCAAGGATCTTGCCGACCGCCCGCAGGGACGAACGAATGAAGAGGATGCCGCGAGCTACTGGAACGCCCATCGCGGTGTACTTTCCCTGGGAATCGATGGCTGGTGGCCCGACGAGGGCGATGCGCTTGATATTGCCTCGCGGCTGGCCAGGATCCGGATGTACTGGGATGGCCAGGCGCTCGACCGGCCGGATACAAGACCGTACGTCCTGCACCGCAACGGCTACGCCGGGATGCAGCGATACGCCGCGTTTCTGTGGTCGGGTGATGTTTATTCGACATGGGAGACGTTGTGCGCACACGTTCCGATTGCGGTCAACACCGGGCTCAGCGGAATTCCCTACTGGGGCACCGACACTGGCGGCTTCGTTCCGACCCGGGAACTGACCGGCGAGCTCTACGTTCGCTGGTTTCAGTTCAGCGCATTCTGCCCGCTGTTCCGCTCGCACGGTCGAACCTGGAAGCTGCGGCTCCCGTGGGGCTGGAACACCGGCGAGCTGGGTCCCAACGAGATCCGCACCTACGGCGACGCCGCCAACCCCGGGCCGGCCGAGCTGCACAATGCGGCCGTCGAGCCGATCTGCCGCACGTACCTCGAGCTCCGGTACCGGCTGATGCCCTATCTCTACAGCGTCGTCCGCGAGTGCTGTTCGACGGGCCTGCCGATTGTGCGCGCGCTCTGGCTGCAATATCCGGACGACGCGACCGCCCGGTCCCGCGGCGATGAGTACCTGTGGGGCCCGGACATCCTGGTCGCCCCCGTGACCGAAAAAGGGGCCACAGTGCGGCGCGTCTATCTTCCCCGCGGTCTCTGGTACGACTTCTGGACGGGCGAGAAGGTCGCGGGGGGCCGTGAGATCGACCGGCCCGTGGATCTCGCAACAATGCCGCTCTATGTTCGCGCCGGGGCCATTCTTCCCCTGGACCCGGTCAGACAGTACACGGGCGAGCCGGTGGCAGGCCCACTGACGCTCCGGGTCTATCCGGGTGCCGACGGCCATTTCATGATTTACGAGGATGATGGAACGTCGTTCGCGTTCCGGCGCGGCGACTGGATGGGAATCGATCTGAGCTGGCACGATCAGGCGCGCCGGTTGTCGATCCGGCTGGCCGACGGCTCGCGGATGCGCCCACCCGGAGAGCGTGTGCTCGAGGTGCAAATCGTTCCCGAACAAACGACGCATCAAATTCGCTTCACGGGCAAAGACGCTGAGCTGCGCACCTGAAATCGGCGACACGGGTCGCCCGGAGATCTCCCTGATGCCTGCACGATTCTGGCCGGCGATCCTGTCGAACTTGCTGCTTCCGCTGCTCATTGGCGCGGATTCGCCCCCACCGTACCAGAGCGACTTTCCCCCCGAGGAATTCCGGCGCGCTGGAACAAGCTCTTCGACAAGATCGGCGATCATGCCATCGCCATCGTGCAGGGCACATCCCAGACGACCGGCTTCCTGGTTCCCAGGCAGTCCAACGAGTTCTATCACCTGTGCGGGGTGGAAACGCCGCATTCCTGTTTGCTTCTGGACGGCAGGAACCGCAAGGTGACCCTGTTTCTTCCGCCGCGAAATCGGCAGCTTGAGAGCGCCGAAGGGAAAGTCCTCTCGGCTGACGACGCGGCGATTGTGCAAAACCTGACGGGTGTCGACGCCGTCGCGAGCAGCAAGGGAATGTCCGAGGAGGCGATACGAAAGTTGCTGACCAGCCCGGGGACCGTGATCTTTACGCCATTCAGCCCGGCGGAAGGGAACGGGCAAAGCCGCGGCGAGCTGCGAGCCGCCAATTCGGCCATTGCCGCCGACCCCTGGGACGGTCGTCCGTCGCGGGAAGCTCACTTCGTGCAACTGCTGAAGACGCGATTTCCGAGCACCGAGGTCAAAAACCTCACTCCGTTTCTCGACGAGCTGCGCACCGTCAAATCTCCCCGCGAGATTGCCTTGATCCGCCGCGCGTCGCAGCTTGCCGGACAGGGGCTCATCCAGGCCATGAGGAGCAGCCGGCCGGGCGTATACGAATTTCAGCTCGACGCCGCGGCTCGCTACGTTTTCCTCGCGGGCGGGGCGCGGTTGGAGGGCTATCGCTCGATCACGGCCGCCGGCACCGACAACATCTGGAACATGCACTATTACCGCAACACGAGCGAGTTGATTGCCGGCGATCTCGTCCTCATGGACTTCGCTCCGGAATTCCACTATTACACGAGTGACATTGCCCGGATGTGGCCCGTGAGCGGCAAGTTTAGTCCGGTGCAACGCGAAATCCTTCAGTTCGTTCTCGAGTATCGTAATTGCATCATGAAGCGGATCCGGCCGGGAGTCAGCCCGCGCACGATCCAATCGGAGGCGAAGGCCGCGATGGAGGCCGTCTTCCGCACCACCACGTTTTCCAAGCCGATCTATGAGCGGGCGGCCCATCGGCTCGTCGATTCCGGCGGAGGCGTGTTTTCTCATCCCGTCGGAATGGCCGTTCACGACGACGGATCCTATGCGCGCGGCGTCCTGAAGCCCGGCCAGGTCTTCTCGATCGACCCGCAACTGCGAGTCCCGGAAGAGCGGCTCTATTACCGCTACGAAGACGTCATCGTGATCACCGAGACGGGATTCGAGAACTTCACCGATTTCCTGCCCACCGAGCTGGACGAGATCGAAAAGCTCGTGGGACAGAGCGGCGTCCTTCAGGCGTTTCCGCCGATCTCGCCAGCGAAAGGAACGAGAACGCAATGAATCTGCTCGAGACCATAGGGAAAGCGCCGCGTTCTTTTTCTCCCTCGCCCCAACGGGGAGAGGGTGGCCGAAGGCCGGGTGAGGGGGCTTCCCGCCGCAGGGGAGAGGGTGGCCGAAGGCCGGGTGAGGGGGCTTCCCGCCGTAGGGGAGAGGGTGGCCGAAGGCCGGGAGAGGGGGCTTCCCGCCATAGGGGAGAGGGTGGCCGAAGGCCGGGTGAGGGGGCTTCCCGCCGTAGGGGAGAGGGTGGCCGAAGGCCGGGTGAGGGGGCTTCCCGCCGTAGGGGAGAGGGTGGCCGAAGGCCGGGTGAGAGGCCTTCCCGGTGGGCGACCGAACGGCAAGTCTCCGCGTTTCTCGCCTGCCTGATTCTCGGCTGGATCGGCGGCGCAATCGGGACGACGCCCAGTTTCGGCGACACGTACCCGCGTCAAAAAGGGATCGACGTCCTGCACTACACATTCCGAGTCACGCTTCACGACGAAACCGATGAAATCGAAGGCGCGGCGTCGATCGAGGTACGGTTCCTGGAAGCGGGGGTGAAAGAACTCACACTCGACCTCGCCGGCCAGACCGCGGGAAAAGGCATGTGCTTGATCCGTGTGACCTCAGAAGACAAGCCAGTGACTTTTGAACACAAGGGCGACCGGCTTCGCCTTCAGCTCGCGGCACCCTCGTCGGCCGGCCAGCGGGCAGCCTTTCAAGTTTCGTACCACGGAATCCCGCGTGGCGGTCTTCGGATCGGCAAGAATCGCCACGGCGAGCGTACGTTCTTCAGCGAGAACTGGCCGGACAAGGCGCGACACTGGCTGCCGATCCTCGACCATCCGTACGACAAGGCCACGAGCGAGTTCCTGATCACGGCGCCTGCCCGGTACCAGGTTGTCTCGGGCGGCTTGCTCGAAGCCGAGAGCGACCTCGGAGACGGCCGGCGGCTGACTCACTGGAAACAATCCGTGCCGATCGCCTCGTGGTTGAACGCCATCGGCGTCGCCCAGTTCGCGGCGCACCACGCGGGGATCGTCAAGGGCGTGCCGCTGGAGAGCTGGGTCTACCACCAGGATGGTGAACGCGTCACGCCGCTCCTGGAAGGGCCCGCGCGGCGTGTTCTCGAGTTTTACAGTGAACACGTCGGTCCTTATCCATACGAAAAGCTGGCGGGCGTCCAGGCGGCCGGCGTGAGCGGCGGTACCGAGCATGCCAGCGCCATCTTCTACGGCGAAAACAACCTCTCCGGACGGGCCGTGACCGGCCTGGTGGCCCACGAAGTCGCCCACCAATGGTTCGGCAACTCCGTCACCGAACGGGACTGGGATGACGTGTGGCTGAGCGAAGGCTTCGCAACCTATTTTACGCTCCTGTTCCAGGAACACGACAGCGGGCGCGACGCGTTCCTCACCGGCCTCGACAGGAGCCGGAATGCGGTGTTCGCTGCCGAGAGGAGAAGCCCTGGGCTTCCCGTCATTCACGACAACCTGTCCGACACGAAGCGGATCTTGAACGGGCTCGTGTATCAGAAAGGCGGGTGGACGCTGCACATGCTCCGCAGCCTTCTCGGTACCGACACGTTCTGGGCCGGCATCCGCGAGTATTATCGCCGCTATCGCGACCGCAGCGCCTCGACGGCCGACTTTCAGCAGGTGATGGAGGAAACCTCGGGGAAAGACCTGGCCTGGTTCTTCGCGCAATGGTTGAAGCGCGCCGGCTCGCCTGAGCTCAAGGGGTCGTGGCGTTACTATCCAGAGCGCAAGCTGATCGAGATCGAGCTTTCCCAGGTTCAGCCCGGCGAGCCCTACCGGCTGCCCATCGAGTTCGGGATCACAGCCGAGCCAACCGCGCAGCCGCGGAATGAGAAGGTCGAGATGACCGATCGTCACGCCTGCTTCGAGATCAAGGCCGACACAGCACCGAAGGCGGTCACTTTCGACCCCAACCGCTCGGTGCTGGCGAAGATCACGTTCGCGCCTGCGCCAGTGTTATCGCCGTGTCCACGCCACCGCAGGAGCTGGGGCTCGATCCGTTCTACGCCAAGTACGTGAGCGCTCATGGCCTCGCCATTGTTGGCTCGGCGAAGGCGTCGGACAATGCGCTGCGAGAGGCCGCGTACCTGGTCGATCAGATGCTATCGCACCGGCCCGAAATTCGCGAGGCCCTCATCAAGAACAAGGTGCGGGTCGCGGTCATGGCTTATTCCGAGCGGACGACCGACATCCCCGAGCATCGTACGATGAAGCCCAAGGATTATTGGGACATACGTGCCCGCGGCCTCGGCGCCAGCCGCGCAAGGCCGGTCGTCAGTTGCGCCGAGGAAAACCTGCTCAACTATCCCGGCGATCCCTACTCGACCGAGAATATCTTGATCCACGAATTCGGCCATGGAATCCATGGAGTCGGGCTCGCAACCGTTGACCCGACATTTAACGCCAGGTTACGCAAGGCCTACAAGGACGCGATGGACAAAGGACTGTGGAAGGGTACCTACGCTGCCACGAACGCCGGTGAGTACTGGGCCGAGGCGGTCCAATCGTGGTTCGACACCAACCGCCAGAACGACGCCCAGCACAACCACGTCAACACTCGGCCCGAGCTGAAAGCATATGACCCCGAGCTGGCGAAGCTGGCCGCCGAGATCTTCGGCGACGGCGCCTGGCGGTATGTACGGACCGACCGCCGCAAGGACAATGCTCATCTCGCCAGCTACGACCCGAGCCACACACCGACATTTCGATGGGAGCCCCGATTGCTCGAAGCGCGGAAGAAGCATCACGAAGAAGTCAAGCGCAAGAGCGATCAAGACCGCGCAGGGATCCGGCAAGACCAAGGATTGATGCCATCGGCGCGAGCCGGCGAGGTTCGCCGTAGGTCAGGCTTTCCAGCCTGACATTGGCGTAGGTCAGGCTTTCCAGCCTGACGGCACCAGCGTCGGTCAGGCTTTCCGGCCTGACGGCAGGCCGGAAAGCCTGACGTCCATCTGCAACCATCACGATCGACGGGCGTCATTTGCTGCGTACGACCTCACCAGATCCGAACCCGCCGCTCGGGGGGCAACCAGAGCTTGTCACCTTGTTTGACGCCGAAGGCGGCGTAGAACTCGGGAAGGTTGCGCACGACGCCGTTGCAGCGAAACTCCGGCGGCGAATGGGGATTGGTCGCCAATTGACGCGCCATAAAGGCGTCGCGCGCCTTGCTCTGCCAGGCCTGGGCCCAGCCCAGGAAGAACCGCTGGTCGCCCGTCAGTCCGTCGATCATGGGAGCCTCGCGGCCCTTGAGCGATCGCCGATAGGCCTTGTAGGCGATCGACAGACCGCCCAGGTCGCCGATATTTTCCCCGATCGTCAGCGCTCCATTCACATGTTGACCCGGCAACTGGGCGGGCGAGAACTCGTTGTACTGGTCGATCAGCGCCTTCGTCCGCGCTTCAAATTGCTTGCGGTCCGGGTCGGTCCACCAGTTGATCAGGTTGCCATCGCCATCGGATTTCGATCCCTGATCGTCGAAACCATGGCCAATTTCGTGGCCGATGACCGCGCCAATAGCGCCGTAGTTCACCGCGTCGTCGGCGTTCATGTGAAAAAATGGCGGCTGAAGGATCGCCGCAGGGAACACGATCTCGTTCAGCCCCGGATTGTAATAGGCGTTGACCGTCTGCGGCGTCATGCCCCACTCGTCGCGGTCGATCGGCTTGCCCAGCTTCTTGAGGTTGCGGTCGACCTCAAATGCCGACGTTCGCCGAACATTCGCGACCAGGTCGCCGCGACTGATCTGAAGCGCGGAGTAGTCGCGCCACTTGTCGGGATAGGCGATCTTGGGATTGAACTTGGCGAGCTTTTCGAGTGCCTTCTTGCGGGTCTCCGGGCTCATCCACTCGAGCACGGAGATCTCTTCGCGGTAGGCTTCGATCAGATGCCCGACCAGTTCCTTCATGCGGTCCTTGGCGGCCGCCGGAAAATGCTTGGCGACGTACATCTTGCCAACCGCGAAACCCATGCCCGACGCCACGGCCTCCACGCCTCGCTTCCAGCGCGGCCGGATCTCCGGCGATCCATCGAGCGTGCGCTGGAAAAAGTCGAAATCCTCGTCGACGAAGGGCTTGCTTAAAAGCGGCGCGGCGGTGGACAGGACCTGCCACTTCATCCAGATCTTCCATTCGTCGAGCGAGACCTGGTCGAGCATCTTGGCCATCGCCGTCAAGTAGTCGGGTTGCCTGACGACCACTTCATCCAGGCTCGGCGCCCGGAAACCGCCCAGCCAGGCGGTCCAGTCGAAGCCCGGAGCAAGAGCATCGAGCGCCTTGCGGTCGACCTTGTTATAGGTGAGGGTCCGGTCTCGGTTCTTCACCCGGTCCCAGTGATGTTTGGCAAGCCCGGTCTCGACGGCCATCACCCGCGCCGCCTTTTCCTTCGGCTCGGAAAAGAGGGCCAGCTCGAACATCTTTTGAAGATGGGCCAGGTACTTGTCCCGAATCGGCTGGAATTTGGCCTCGCGGTAATACGACTCGTCGGGCAGAGAGAGACCGCTCTGGTTCAGGTAGACAATGTACTGGTCCGACCGCTTGGCGTCGGTGCTCACGAACCCGCTGAACAGGCCGGTCAACCCCTCGCGCTGAAACTCCGCCAGCGTGCGAACCATCTCGGCTTTGTCTTTGATGGCATCGATCCGCGCCAGGTCGGCTTCGATCGGCTTCTTGCCGAGCTGGTCGGCGCGTGGCTCGTCCATGAAACTGTTATAGAGGTCGGCGATCTTGTGAGCCTCGGATCCCTCGGGGTTGCCCGTGTGCGCGGCCGTCTCCCCGATGATGGCGCGGAGATTGGCTTCACTCTGATCCCTGAGCACGATGAACGAACCATAGTACGCGCGGTCGGGCGGGATCTCGGTGCGCTTGATCCATCCCCCGTTGACGTATCGGAAGAAATCGTCTTGCGGACGCACCGAGGTGTCGAAGCCGGAGCGGTCGACTCCCGATCGCCGCAGCGCGGGCCCGTCGGCCCCTGCCTCCACGACGATGCCCCCGGCGATCGCCACCACGACGACCGCGAGCCGAAATTCAACGAATCCGCGCATGAGTCTTATCACTCCCGAGTGAGGCTTGTGGCATCAACAATAGAGCTCATAGCATCGGAGAACGCCGCACTGAATTCAATAGAAACAAAACGCGGCGCCCGCCGGTGCCCTTTACACCTCCGAAGCCACCACGGCGAGGCCGTCATCTTCGAGTGCCTCTTCGTCAACATCGACGTTTGCGTGAGCCTGCGTTGCGTGCTTGCCTGGCAGCCAGAACGCGCAGATCATCGATCCGATCCCCAGGAAGACGATCTGAAGGAACACGTCGCGGAGAGTAAGTCCCAGGGACGATTGGACCAGGCTGAGATCCCCGTGGCTCAGGAGCTGGTGGGTCTCGGGCCGGAGGGCCGAGACGACGTCGATGCCTGCCCCTCCCGAGGAGGCAAGACGGTGGGCCAGCCCCCAGGCCAGCGTGGCGCCCAGAAGACCGACGCCGACCGCCCCACCCACGGTCCGCAGAAACGTGGCCGCACCGGTCGCAACGCCGCGTTGGCCCCAGCTCACCGAATGCTGCACCGCCAGGATGAAACTCAAGGAAGTCGGGCCCATCCCCGTGCCCACGATCGCCAGCCCCACGATGAAACAGAGGCGAGACCAGTCGGGAAAAATCGCCCCGATCACCAGCCCCAGGCTGCCCAGGGCAGCCAGCGCCGAGCCGATCACGCCGGCCCGACGGAAGCCATGGTGAACGACGGCCTTTGCCGCCAGGGCGACCGAGATCGCCCATGCGATAAAGAGCGGCATGAGCGCGAGTCCCGCTTGCGTCGCCGCCCCGCCGCGCACGCCCTGCACGAACAGCGGAACATACGTATCGAGCCCAAAGAAAATGCCGCCGAAACACAGACTGCCAAAGAGCGAAGCCGCAATCACCGGCCGTGTCATCAGATCCAGGGGCAGGATCGGATCAGGCGCATGGCGCTCCCGGATCACGAACAGAATGAAAAGAACCGCCGAGCCAGCCAGCAACACGAGGTTTGCGACCACCGTTTGCCTCGACCCGTTCAAGACTGTCCACAAGAGCGCAGACAGCCCCGCCGTCAAGAGCAGAGCTCCCGCCCAGTCGATCGACGCGACTTTCCGAGGCACGGGCGGCTCTTGCACGTAATAGACCAGCATGGCGATCGCCGCCACGGCAAACGGCACGCAGATCAAGAACACCCAGCGCCAACCGAGGTGGTCTGCAAGGTATCCCCCCATCAAGGGCCCCCCCACGCTCGAGCTGCCCCAGACCGCGCTGAAGAGCCCCTGAACCTTTGCCCGCTCGCGCAGCGTGAACAGATCGCCGAGCATCGTCAGCACGATCGGCCCGACCGCCCCGGCACCCAGACCCTGAATCGTCCGCATCGCGATCAATTGCCCCATGCTCTGCGAAGTGCCCGACAGCAGAGAACCGATGCTGAACACGATCAGTCCGAAAAGGAGAACCCGTTTCCGTCCGAACAGATCGGCAAGCTTGCCGTAAATCGGCGTGCTGACGGTCGTCGCAAGCAGATAGGCCGAGATGACCCAGGGCAGGATCTCCAGACCGTTGAGATCGGCAATGATCGTCGTCATGGCGGGCGAGACGACCAATTGCTCCACAGCCGTGACCATCATCGCCAGCAAAAGCGCCACGGTGATGATTCGGCGGCCGCCCGAAGTCTTTCCCGGCGGCGACTGAGCGTATCCCGCGACACTCGGCTCGACTTCCTCGCTCGTTCTCTGGGCCATCCTGTCATCCCTTTGGAATTCTCGGGTTTTCGATCGCAGCGAGACATTGTACCGGAATTGACAAGTCGGACACGAATCCTGCGATCTGGGCTCGCACTTCCCGGATGCGTCTCGAAAAACACGGACAACTGGCGTATCGTAAGCAGATCACTCATCTTGTGGCCCAGGCGAACCTCTCAGAACCGGAAGGGACGAACAATGACGCAAACGACTGGATCGCATGGCGGGAAACGACGGAGTCATCGCCGAGGCGTGATCAGGCAGACGGCCGGGGCCGCGCTCGGATTGACACTCCTGGGGCGAAACCTCCAGGCTCAGGGGCATTCAACGGGAGAACGTACCGTGAAGAACGGCCGGATCAAGCAATCGATCGTGTACTGGTGCTTCGAGAAATACTGGGACATGGAAGCAGGCTGCCAAGGTCGCCAAGCAGCTCGGCTGCGAGAGCATCGAGCTGATGGCCCCCAAGTTCTTTCCCACGCTCAAACAGCACGGGCTCACCTGCGCGATCGGCACGATCGACATGGGTGCCGACCCCCCGTTCGTCAAGGGATTCAATAACCCCAAGTACCGCGAAAAAGTGATTGACGCGACTCGTCAGTCGATCGATGCCTGTGCCGACTTCGGCTGCAAGAACGTGATCTCGTTCACGGGAATGCGCGAAGGAATCCCCGACGACGTGGGCGCCGACAACTGCGTCGAGGGTTTCAAACAGATCATCGGTCATGCCGAGAAGAAAGGGGTAACCCTCTGCCTGGAGATGCTCAACTCGCGCGTCAGCTCCCATCCCATGAAAGGACATCCCGGCTACCAGGGAGATCACACCGATTATTGTGTCGACATCATCAAGCGAGTCGGCTCTCCCAACCTCAAGCTGCTCTTCGACATCTATCACGTCCAGATCATGGACGGCGATATCATCAGCCGGATTCGCCAGCATCGAGACGTGATCGCGCACGTGCACACCGCGGGCAATCCCGGGCGGTGCGAGCTCGACGACAAGCAGGAGATCAACTATCGCCCGGTCATGGAAGCGCTCCTGGAGATCGGCTACCGCGGTCACGTGGGGCAGGAGTTCATCCCGACGCGCGATCCGCTCGAGGGCCTGCGCCAGGCCGTCGCCCTTTGTGATGTGTAATCATGTAATCAATTTCGCCGCGTGCTTTTGTACCTTCGCGACTGCCGCGGCGATCTGGTCCATGTCGGAGCGCGGCCCGAGCAGGGTCGTCTGGGTCAGCCAAAGAGCGGTTTCGCAGAGCCGGTCGTTGGCCGGGCAGTGGATCCGCTCGAGATACTCCGAGATGCGGGGAGGGCTGTAAACCGCTTGAAACGCCCGGGATAGAAGCGTGTTCTTGAGAAACGGCTCACGATAAAGCGGCTGATAGCCGCCCGAGCACGGGATTCCCTCTCTATTCAAGGCTTCGAGAAACCTGTCGCGGAGAGACCGGCGAACTGCGCTTTATCGTACCGAAACATGTAAAGATGATAAGCATTGCGCGTACACCCGGGGTACATCAAGGCCGGCGTGATGCCGGGGATCTCGCGCAAGAGCCCGCTCAAGTACGTCGCGTTTGTCTCGCGACAGTGCGACTGGTCCTCCAGCCGCTTGAGCTGCTCCAAGAGGAGGGCCGCCTGAAACTCGGTCATTCGCAGGTTGGCGCCGTTGCGCACGTAAGAGAAGCCGGCATTGGCGGCGCCGCGGCCGTTGTTCTGAAAGCTCTTGCACTGTTCGAATAGCCGGTCGTCGCTGGTGAGGATGCGCCCCCCTCGCCCGAGTTGAGGTTTTTTGACCCCTGGAAGCTGAAACAGCCCAGGTCGCCGAGCGTGCTGACCTTCTTCCCTCGCCATTCGGCCAGGTGCGCCTGGCAGGCGTCTTCGATGACCGGGATCTTGTGCTTGGCGGCAATTGCCAGGATCGCATCCATGTCGGCAGCCGAGCCGCCCAGGTGGACCGGCATGATGCATCTGGTCCGCTCGGTGATCGCCGCCTCGATCAACCGGGCGTCGACCTGGAACGTTTCCGGGTCGGAGTCCACAAAGATGGGTAAGGCATGGTGCATGAGCACGGCGTTGACTGTGGCGACGAACGTGTATGGAGGCACGATCACTTCATCGCCCGGCCCGATACCGAGTGCGGCCAGAGACGTGATCAAGGCGCTCGTGCCGTTGGCCACGGCGAGGCAATGCTTGGCACCCAGTTTATCGGCCCACGCCGCCTCGAACCGATCGGCATACTGACCGCCCAGGCGGCACCACTTCCCCGATCGCAGGACCTGCATCCAGGCGCGCTCATCGCTGTCGCCGATCACGGGCCAGGAGGGGAATGGGCTCGTCCGCACCGGCTTTCCGCCCAGAAGCGCCGGCGGCTCGCCGGCCGCCGCGCTCCCGGGCCGCGGCGTCAGGCCAAGGGCCGCGCCAGCGGCTGACATCGCGCCCAGGAATCCGCGCCGGGAATACGACGTACGCATCGGTTCACCTCTCTTCTTGCCGCTCAGATGATCTGGCGGATCGGCTCGGCTCCCTCGACGCCCACCAGCTTTTGATGGAGCCCGGCGTAAAAGTACGTCAGTCCGTTGGGATCGAGACCGAGCTGGTGAAGAATCGTAGCATGGAGCTGCTTGACGTGAAAGCGGTCTTCCACGGCGGCGCTTCCCAGCTCGTCGGTGCGGCCGACGCTCGTTCCCCCTTTGATTCCACCGCCGGCCAGCCACATGGTGAAACCGAACGAGTTGTGGTCGCGCCCGGTTCCTTCCCGGAACTCGGCGGTCGGCTGGCGGCCGAACTCGCCTCCCCACACGATCAGAGTCTGGTCCAGAAGACCGCGCCGCTTCAGGTCCTTGATCAAGCCGGCGATCGGCCGGTCGGTCTCCCCGGCGTGGGTGGTGTGGTTGGCCACGAGATCGGCGTGAGCATCCCAGTTGTCGTCGTTGTGAGCTCCCCCGGAATAGATCTGGACGAACCGCACACCCCGCTCGACCAGCCGCCGCGCGATCAGGCATTTGCGGCCAAAATCGGCCGTCCGCGGCTGGTCGATGCCATACAGCGACCGCGTCTCGGCGGATTCCCGGGCGATGTCGACGGCCTCGGGGGCCGTCTCTTGCATCCGGTACGCCAGCTCGTAACTGGCGATCCGGGCGGCCAGCTCGGAATTGTCGATGCGCTCTGCGAGATGGGCGGCGTTCTTCTCGCGAAGCCGGTCCAGGAGCAGCCGGCGCATCGCGCGGTCACTCCCCGCCGGAGAGGCCAGATCGTGGATCGGCACATCGTCGGCTCGCAGAACCGTCGCCTGATACGCGGCCGGCATGTACCCGCTCGACCAGTTCTTCGCCCCGCTGATCGGGCCACCCTTCCGGTCGAGCATCACCACGAAACCCGGCAGGTTTTCATTCTCGCTGCCCAGGCCGTAAGTCACCCACGTACCCAGGCACGGATGCCCGGACAGCACCCGGCCCGAATTCATCATGAGCATCGCCGATCCGTGGATCGGCGACTCGGCGTACATCGAATGAAGAAACGCAATATCGTCGACGCACGTCGCGAGCTGCGGGAACAAGCTCGACACCCACTTGCCGCACTCTCCGTGCTGCTGGAAGCTCCACTTCGGCCCAACGATCCGGCCCTGGTTTTTCTTGCCGCCGCGGCCGAAGGTCTTCACCGAGATCGTCTTGCCGTCAAGCGGATAGAGATCCGGCTTGTAGTCGAACGTATCGACATGGCTGGGTCCGCCGTACATGAACAGAAAGATCACGTTCTTGGCCTTCGCCGAGTGCGCTGGGGCTTTGGCCGCGACCGGATTGACCAGCGGAGTCTTACCGTCGGCCGCAACGGCCTGTCGAGTCAGAAACCCGTCGGCCTGGAGCAATCCCGTTAAGGCTACCGACCCGAAGCCGCCGCCGATTTCCCAGAGAAACTCGCGGCGCAGTCCGGCCGCAGAACGAACCGCCAGGATATTCGCGAGATTCTCGAGGTATGCCGTGGTCCATGATCGGGCGTCCGTTAGGTCAGTCGAGATAGAGGAAGGCGTTGGCATTCAGCATGAGCAGGCAATACTGGGTCAAGGCGGCATGGCGATCGAGGCTCCCGGCGGACTCGAGACCCTTGACGAACGCCACGTCGCCGTTGACCTCGCTGGCATCGGGCGCGCGGGCAGTCGTGAGCCGGATGGCGCGGCGAACCTGCGCCTCGAGATCGCCCGGGCACTCGAAAACCAGCCGGCTGGCGAAGCGGGCCGCCTCTTGATTGGCGAAGGCGCCGTTGAGCAAGCCGAGCGCCTGGGTGGGAACAGTGGTCGTGTAGCGCACCGGGCAGCTCAGGTCGGTGTCCGCAACGTCGTGCACCGCCAGGATCGGCACCAGAAGCGACCGCTTGACGTGAACGTACACGCTACGCCGCGCCGCCTCCAAGGGCGGCGACACCGGCCAGCCCTGGCCCGGCACCGACTGGCCGGCCAGAACTTCGTTCGGGATCGGCGGGTAGCAGGGTGGACCGCCTGCTTTTGTGTTGAGTGCGCCCGACACAGCCAGAATCGAATCGCGGACCTCTTCCGCGGTGAGCCGGCGCATCGGAAACCGCCAGAACCATCGGTTGCCCGGGTCGCGGGCGAGCTCCCGATCGCGGCCCCGCGACGACATCCGGTAAGCGCTCGAGCTGACGATCAGCCGGTGCAGTCGCTTCAGCTTCCATCCGCCTTCCATGAGCTCCTCGGCCAGCCAGTCGAGCAGCTCCGGATGGCTCGGCTTTTCGCCCAACCCCCCAAAATCATTGGGTGTCGGCACGATCCCCCGACCAAAATGGTACTGCCAGAGCCGGTTGGCCATGACGCGAGCCGTGCGCGGGTTCTGCCGGCCGGTCAACCAGGCCGCCAGCGGCCTCCGGTTGCCTCCCCCGGAGGCCTCGCACGGAAAGCTTGCGCCCAGGATCGCCGGTACACCCGGCTCGACTTTCTCACCGTGCAAATTGGGATTGCCCCGCAACAGCACAAACGTGTCGACCGGGCCGCGGCCCTCGACGCTCATCACCTCGATCGGTTCTCCCGTGCGCGTGGCGACTTTCTTCGACTTCTTCGCCCTGGGCTCACTCACCTGGCCGAAGAAAGCCAGGAGTCGGTAATAGTCCCGCTGAGGGATCGGGTCGACCTTGTGGTCGTGGCACCGCGCACAATTGATCGTCATTCCCAGGAACACCTGCCCGGTCGTGGTGATCACGCCATCAAGCCCGTCAAACCGAGCCAGCTCGCGGTCGGCGGGCTCGTCGTCCCAGATGCCCAGGCGGTAATAGCCGGTCGCGATCAGCGACTCGGGCGAGGCCGGGTCGATCTGGTCGCCGGCAAGCTGCTCCTGGACGAACTGGTCGAACGGCTTGTCACGGTTGAACGCGACGATCACGTAGTCCCGATATCGCCACACGAACGGCTTGGCCGAATCGCGCTCGTACCCATTGGTTTCGCCATACCGGACCAGGTCGAGCCAGTGCCGGCCCCATTTCTCACCGTAGTGAGGCGAGGCCAAGAGCCGGTCAACCAACCGCTCGTACGCACCAGGAGCCCTGTCCGCCATGAACGAGTCCACGTCTTCCGGGCAGGGCGGCAAACCGGTCAGGTCGTAGGTCAGCCGCCGGATCAAGGTCACCCGGTCGGCTTCGGCTGCCGGTTCCAATCCTTCCGACTCGAGGCGGGCCAGCAGGAAGGCGTCAATCGGACCTCGGGACCACCTGCGATTCCTCACGGCCGGCACTGGCGGACGGCTCACCTGGTGCAGCGACCACGTATCGCTCGGCACCTGAACCGTCCTGGCGGGCGCTCGCGAGCGGCTGTCCGGTTCGGCAACCGCAGCCGCGGGCGCGGGAATGGGCGACCACGGCAAGCCTTCCATGACCCATCGCGTCAAGACCTCGATCTCGTCCGCCGGTAGTTTGCCCGCGGGGGGCATCTCCAGATCCTCTTCCTCGTATCGGATCGCCCGGAGCACGCGGCTCTTGTCGGGATCAGTCATCGAAACAGCCGGGCCCAGGTCACCTCCGCGTATCACGGCCGAGCGGCTGTCGAGGCGAAACCCCGCCGCAGGATTTTCGAACCATCCCCGTGACACTTCAAGCAGCGTGTCTTGAGGATCGGCCGGACTTGCGTCTCGAAGAAGTGAACCTGTGCAGCGGTAAACGACTTGGGGCCGCCCGTCGCTGGACCGCCGTCGCCAGAAACGCCGACGGCCATCGCAATGACGAACAAGGTCGCGGAGGCAAGCACGCGCAACTCCCCTTACCCCGGCCGCAGTTGCTGGTCTTCCACTTCCAGCTTGATCGGAACTCGGTCCCTCTGAATGTTAGTTCAACAAGAACTCAACGAGCGGTCAAGCCGGGAGAGAGAGGCCGCAGGGGGGTTGGGCCGTCTCGGTGGCGATTTTGAGCGAGCAGTCCCAAAGGAACGCGCCGATTTGCCGACCCGACGACCGTGTTCTAGCGTGCCCTTATCGGACGGTTGCGAGCCGATCTTCCCGATCGAACTGCGGCTACGTGGCCCAGGGGGCCTGTTGCGCTATTCGAACAGCGGCCAGTTCCGCGCCGGAAGGCCACCGCTTCACGAACCGATTCGTTTCGGGGAATGGCCGCAATAGTCCTGATGGATTCCCCCGACTCCGGCGTTCGTCGCGTTCCCCGGGGAGCGCGGGGTGACCGAACCGACGGAGTCGAGCCATGTCACGCAGACTCGCATCAATAAACTTCTTGTGCTCGGCGAACAGCCGGTCTCGACGAACCAGGCGAGCACGGCGCCGGCCGGCGCTGGAAATCCTCGAGCGATATCGGCTGTTGTCCCAGGGCATTTTCTCGGTCGTTACCACGGCCGACAACGGCAACAATGCCTCGCCGACTTCAGGATCGCTTCGCTGGGCAATCGAGCAAGCCGACGCGCTTGCAGCAGGGGACACCGCCGAGATCGAGTTTGCAGTGAGCTCAGGCGGTGTTCAGCCCGTCGAGTTAACCCTGGCCTCGGGAGGAAACCCCCTGCCGAGCTTGACCATTCCCACGTTCATCAACGGATTCAGTGAAGGCGTGTATGACGGAATCGCCGGCTACACGGGCTCTCCGCTGGTCGAGATCGCCGGCAGCCTGGTCCCTGGTCAAGATGGCATCACCCTGAGCACCGGCTCGAGCGGCAGCACCATTCAGGGACTTTCCATCGTCAACTTCACCGAGTCCGGCGGATCGGGCGGAGCGGCGATCTACGTCGATCCCACCAGCCAGGACGACCTGGTCGAGAACAATAATCTCGGCCTGCTGAGCGACGGCGCAACTGCGGCGCCCAACAACATCGGCATCGAGGTCTCGTCATCCGGGAATACCATCGGCGGAACGAGTGCATCGGCTGGCAACGTGGTGTCGGGCAACTTGACCGGCGGAATCCTGCTCCTGGAACAATACACGAGCGGCACCCAGATCCCTCTGCTCGGCAATTTCATCGGCGGGAATTTCGTGGGGACCACTGCCGCGGGTGCAGCCGCTCTGCCCAATGGGACCAGCCCCTCCAATGCCGCAGGTGAAGGATTCGGCATCGGCGTGGCGGGAGCGACCGGCACGACGATCGCCGGCAACGTGGCATCGGGAAATGAGTTAGTCGGCATCTCTCTCACCGATTTGGGAACAAACCTGTCCGATACCGCCCCGAGCAGATCCACCCTGCTCATGACCGATGACAACGTGATCACTGGCAACCTGATCGGTACAGACTCGACCGGCCAATCTCCTCTCGGCAACAACACAGGAATCGAGATTTCCGGTGCTTCCGGCACGACGATCGGGGGAACGGCTTCCGGCGCCGGCAACGTGATCGCAGCCAACCTGGGCTACGGCATCGACATCGCTCAACCGACAGCGCCATCTGCGGACGTGATCGAGAACAACCTGATCGGGACGACCACGAGCGGCGCCACGTCGGCGTCTCCTGCCAGCGGGAACCAAGCAGGCGGCATTGTGCTGAACGGGGAGACCGGCATCGCGATCCTGGGCAACACGATCGAGAACAATCCGTTCGCGGGCATCTACAGTCAAGGATCGACCGGCGTCACGATCGGTGGGACGACCGCCGCCATGGCCAACACCATCGCGGCCAATGGAGACTACGGCATCGAGATCGACGGAGACTCAACAGACCTGATCGAGGGCAATCGGATCGGCGCGTTCGCGGGCGGCCTGGTTTCCGCATCCAGCGGAAACGCGAAGCTGGGAATCTTCGGCTTCGGTTGCACCGATACCACGGTCGGCGGGACCGCGGCGGGCGCCGCCAACCTGATTGCCGGCAACGATCAATTCGGCCTGGGCTTCGAGGATATGCGCGGGTTCTTGGTCGACGGCAATACGATCGAATCGAACAAGAGCGGCGGCGTCTACAGCACGTCGGCCCACTCGTCAACGGCTTCGTTCGTCGACAACACGATCTCCGGCAACCAGGGCGCCGGCATCTACGTGATCGCATCTTACATTGACATCTCGCTCCAGGGCAACCAGATCGAGCATAACACCGGCGAAGGCGTCTCGATCCAGCAGAGTACGACCCAATCCAACCTTCCGATCCAGGTCTTTATCGAAGACGACCAGATCTTGTCTAACACCAAGGGAGGGATCTTTGTGACCCAAGGAGAGGTCAAGGTCTTGCTCCAGGGAAGCGAGATTGCCGATAACGCAGGACCCGGCGTCTTGCTCAACGAGTCCAATGCCACGATCGGCGGCACCTACTCCGGGGCAGCCGATGTGATCGCAGACAATTCGGGTGCCGGCATCGCCATCATGAATCACGACTTCAGCCCGCAGAACATCGGTGACCTGATCAGCGGCAATTCGATTTTTGGCAATCTCCATCTCGGAATCGACCTCGGCGATTCCGGTGCGGTCTTGCCCAACGGATCTCCCGTCGACGATCCCAATAAGTCGCAGAATTACCCCATCCTGACAGCCGTCGAGATCTCCGGATCGACCGCGATCGCATCGGGGACGCTGATCGGCTACAGCAACAAGACCTACACACTCGAGTTCTTCTCGAATACAACCGCCGACCGGTCCGGCCACGGCCAGGGCCAGACCTATCTCACGACCGCGACCGTGGCGACTGCCAGTAACGGCGTTGCGAACTTCGAGATTCCTCTGGGACCGGTCAACTTCGGCTCGATCGTCTCCGCCACCGCGACCGATCTGTACAATAACACCTCGGAGTTCTCCCCGGACATCACTGCATTGTCGTCGACCACGACGACATTGAGCTCCTCGGCGAATCCCTCGGTCTACGCCCAGGCGGTGACGCTCACCGCAACGGTGAGCGTCGATGCCCCCGATTCCGGTGCACCCTCCGGCACCATCAACTTCTTCGATGGAGCAACGCTCCTCAATTCCACTCCCGTGCCCTTGAGCCTGGTCGGCGGACAGTACCGGGCCACCTTCTCGACATCCTCGCTGGCCGTCAACTCCACCAGCGGGTACTCCATCACTGCGGTCTACTCGGGCGACACCGACACACTGAGCAGTCAGTCCACACCACTCGTACAGCTCGTGGACCCGGATCAAACCGTGACCAGCCTCGCGACGTCGAAGAGCCCCTCCGCCTTCGGAATGTCGGTGACATTCACGGCAACGGTCAGTGTGACGGCCCCCGGCTCGAGCGCACCCACCGGCACCATCAGTTTCTTCGAGGGCGCCACGCTTCTCAATTCCACGCCCGCGACCTTGAGCCTGGTCAGCGGACAGTACCAGGCCACCTTCTCCACAGCCTCAATGGCCGTCAATGCCACCAGCGGGTACTCCATCACCGCTTTTTACTCGGGAGACACCGACACCGCCGGCAGCCAATCCGCTCCGCTCGTGCAGCTCGTCGATCCAGATCAAACCGCGACCAGCGTCGCGACGTCGCTCAGTCCCTCCGCCTTCGGCCAGTCGGTGACATTCGCGGCAACAGTGACCGTGACAGCACCAGACGCCGCTCCGCCCACTGGCACCATCAACTTCTTTGATGGAGTAACGCTCCTGAATTCCAATCCCGCCACCTTGAGCGTGGTCGACGGACAGTATCAGGCCTCGTTCTCGACAACTTCGCTCGCTGTCAACTCCACGAGCGGGCACGCGATCACCGCCGTCTACTCGGGCGATACCGACACGGCGAGCAGCCAATCCACGGCGCTCGTACAGCTCGTCGATCAGGACCAGACCACGACCAGTGTCACGACATCGCAAAGTCCCTCCGTTTTCGGCCAGTCGGTAACCTTCACCGCGACGGTGAGTGTCACAGCACCAGGCTCGAGTACACCCACCGGTACGATCAACTTCTTCGACGGCGGAACGCTCCTGAGCGCAACCCCCGCGAGCTTGGGCCTCGTCGGCGGCCACGACCAGGCATCATTCTCCATCACTTCACTGGCCGTCAACGCAACCAGCGGCCATTCCATCACCGCGGTCTACTCGGGCGACGCCGACACCTTTGGCAGCCAATCTACGGCGCTCGTACAGCTCGTCGATCAGGACCAGACCACGACCAGCGTCACGACGTCGCAGAGCCCCGCCGCTTTCGGCCAGTCGGTGACGTTCACGGCAACAGTGACTGTCACAACACCAGGCTCGAGCACACCCATCGGTACGATCAACTTCTTCGACGCCGGAACGCTCCTGAGCGCCACGCCCGTGAGCTTGAGCCTCGTCGGCGGCCACGACCAAGCATCATTCTCCATCACTTCACTGGCCGTCAACGCAACGAGCGGCCATTCCATTACCGCGGTCTACTCCGGCGACTCCGACACGCTCGGCAGCCAATCCACGGCGCTCGCACAGCTCGTCGATCAGGATCAGACCGCGACCAGCGTCACGACGTCGCAAAGCCCCTCCGTCTTCGGCCAGTCGGTGACCTTCACCGCGACGGTGAGTGTCACTGCGCCAGGCTCGAGCATTCCCACGGGCACGATCAATTTCCTCGACGGCGGAACGCTCCTGAACGCCACTCCAGCGACGTTGAGCCTGGTCGGCAGCCACTACGAGGCTACATTCTCTACCGCCGCTCTCGCCGTCAACTCCACCAGCGGGCACTCGATCACCGCCGTGTACTCGGGCGACACCGACACCCATGGCAGCCAATCCACGCCGCTCGCGCAGCTCGTCGATCAGGACCAAACCACGACCAGCGTCGCGACGTCGCCGAGCCCCTCCGTCTTCGGGCAATCGGTAACCCTCACGGCAACTGTGAATGTGACGGCGCCCGGCTCAAGTACGCCCACCGGCACCGTCAATTTCCTCGACGGGTCAACGCTTCTGAACGCCACTCCCGCGACTTTGAGCCTCATCGGCGGACAGTACCAGGCCTCATTCTCCACGACCTCACTCGCCGTCAACTCCACCAGCGGGCACTCCATCACGGCTGTCTACTCGGGCGACACCGACACCCTTGGCAGCCAGTCAAGTCCACTCGCGCAGCTCGTCGATCAGGATCAGACTGCGACGAGTGTCACGCCATCCGTGACGCCCTCCGTATTCGGGCAGTCGGTGACGTTCACGGCAACGGTGAGTGTGACGGCGCCAGGCTCGAGTTCGCCCACCGGCACGATCAACTTCCTCGACGGGTCAACGCTTCTGAACGCCACTCCAGCGACATTGAGCCTCATCGGCGGACAGTACCAGGCCTCATTCTCCACGACCTCACTCGCCGTCAACTCCACCAGCGGGCACTCCATCACCGCCGTGTACTCGGGCGACACCAACACCCATGGCAGCCAATCCTCGCCGTTGGCGCAGCTCGTCGATCAGGACCAAACCACGACCAGCGTCGCGACGTCGCAGAGCCCCTCCGTCTTCGGGCAATCGGTAACCCTCACGACAACTGTGAATGTGACGGCGCCCGGCTCAAGTACGCCCACCGGCACCGTCAACTTCCTCGACGGGTCAACGCTTCTGAACGCGGCTCCCGCAACCTTGAGCCTCATCGGCGGACAGTACCGGGCCTCGTATTCCATGACCTCACTCGCCGTCAACTCCACCAGCGGGCACTCGATCACCGCTGTCTACTCGGGCGACACCGACACGCTTGGCAGCCTTTCCCCTCCGCTCACGCAGCTCGTGGACCACGATCAAACCGCGACGACCGTCACGACATCCACCAGCCCCTCGGTGTTCGGCCAGTCGGTGACCTTTACGGCCACAGTGAGTGTCACGGCGCCCGGATCCGGAACTCCGACCGGCACCATCAATTTCCTCAATGACAGTACGCTCCTCACTTCCACTCCCGTGACCTTGAGCTTGGTCGACGGACGGTACCAGGCGACCTGTTCCACATCCGCACTCGCCGTCAACTCAACCAGCGGATACTCGATCACCGCTGTCTACTCGGGCGACACCGATACGGCCGGCAGCCAATCCGTGGCACTCGCACAGCTCGTCGACCAGGATCAAACCGCGACGACTGTCGCGACATCACTCAACCCTTCGGCGTTCGGGCAGTCTGTCACGTTCACGGCGACGGTGAGCGTGATGGCGCCGGGCTCCAGTACACCCAGCGGCACCATCAATTTCTTCGACGGCGCGATGCTCCTCAACTCCACCCCGGCCGCCTTGAGCCTGGTCAGCGGCCATTACGAAGCCTTCTTCTCCACATCCACCCTCGGCGTCAACTCCACGAGCGGATACTCCATCACCGCGAGCTACTCGGGCGACACTGATACCCAGAACAGCCAATCCCCTCCACTCATTCAGCTCGTCGACGAGTATCAGACCTCGACCAGTATCACGACGTCGCTCAACCATTCATCTTTCGGGCAGTCTGTCGCCTTCACGGCGACCGTGAGCGTAATCCCACCGGGCTCCGCGGTACCCACCGGTACCGTCAACTTCCTCGACGGCAACACGCTCCTCAATTCCGCTCCCGCGACCTTGAGTCTGGTCGGCGGGCAGTACCAGGCCTCGTTCTCCACGGCCTCGCTGGCCGTCAACTCCACGAGCGGGCATTCCATCACCGCGGTCTACTCGGGCGACAACGATACGGCTGCCAGCCAATCCACGGCGCTCACACAGCTTGTGGACCAGGATCAAACCGCGACGACCGTCACGACATCCGCCAGCCCTTCCGCCTTCGGACAATCAGTGACCTTCACCGCGTCGGTCAGTGTCACCGCACCAGGCTCCAGCACACCCAGCGGCACCATCAATTTCCTCGACGGCGGAACACTCTTGAACCCGACTCCTGCGACAGTGAGCCTAGTCGCCGGGCAGTACCTGGCCTCGTTCTCCACATCCTCACTGGCGGTCAACTCCACGACTGGGCATTCCATCACCGCGGTCTACTCGGGCGACAACGATACGGCTGCCAGCCTATCCAGCCCGCTCACGCAGCTAGTCGATCAGGATCAAACCGCGACGACCGTCACGACATCCTCCGGTCCTTCGGTTTTCGGGCAGCCAGTGACCTTCACGGCGACAGTCAGTGTCGCAACACCAGGCTCCGGCACACCCACCGGCACGATCAACTTCCTCGACGGCACCACGCCCCTCAACTCCACTCCCGCGACCTTGAGCCTCGTCGGCGGCGACGAACAAGCCTCATTCTCCATCCCGACTCTCGCTGTCAACTCCAGCACCGGACACTCGATCACGGCGGTCTACTCGGGCGACTCCGATACGGCTGCCAGCCAAACCACGGCGCTCACACAGCTTGTGGACCAGGATCAAACCGCGACGACCGTCACGACATCCGCCAGCCCTTCCGCCTTCGGACAATCAGTGACCTTCACGGCGACGGTCAGTGTCACAGCACCAGGCTCCGGCACACCCACCGGCACGATCAACTTTTTCGACGGCACCACGCTCCTCAATTCCAATCCGGCGACCTTGAGCGTTGCCGGCGGCCGTGAACAGGCCGCATTCTCCACAGCCAGTCTCGCTGTCAACCCCAACAGCGGACACTCCATCACCGCGGCCTATTCGGGCGACTCCGAAACCACAGCCAGCGCATCCACGGCGGTTGTGCAACCGGTGGACCAGGATCAAACCGCGACCAGCGTCGCGACTTCGCAGAGCCCCTCCGTCTTCGGGCAGTCAGTGACCTTCACGGCGACGGTAAACGTCACAGCACCGGGATCGAGTACACCCACCGGCACGATCAACTTCCTCGACGGCACCACGCTCCTCAATTCCGATTCGACGGCGCTGAGCCTGGTCGGCGGCCATTACCAGGCCACGTTCTCCACGGCCGCGCTGGCCGTAAACTCCACCGGCGGACACACCATCACCGCTCTTTACTCGGGCGATCCCGATACCCTTGGCAGCCAGTCTACTCCACTGGCGCAGCTCGTCGACGCGGATGCAACGACTACGATGCTCGACTCTTCCGCCAACCCGTCGGTTCAGGGCGATCAAGTCACCCTCACAGCGACGGTTGCTCCTCTGTTCCCGGGCTCTGGCACAGCAGCCGGCTCGGTCACCTTTACCGAGGGACCGACCGTCCTGGGCAACGTGACTCTCTCGGGCGGTGTCGCCACGTTCATCGACTCGACATTGACTCCGGGTACGCACACCATCACGGCCACCTACGACGGCAGCCCCGGCTACGACTCCAGCGAATCGGCCGCATTGAGCCAGTCGATCCACGCTGTCACGACCACGAGCCTCGGCACTTCCGCCACGATCGCCAGCCTCGGACAGTCGATGACCTTCAGCGTCACCGTGACCGCTCCGTCGGGAACCAGCGTTCCGACCGGATCGGTGACCTTCTTCGATGGTAGCAACGCGATCGGATCGGTGCCGCTCGGCAGTACCGGCGCGGCCACCTTCACGTTCGGCGATCTGCCCCTCGGTGTACAGCAGATTTCCGCCTCGTACGGGGGCGATGCCTCGCACGCCCCCAGCACCTCGAACCTCCAGAGCGTGACGATCCTCACTCCGGCACGGGTGATCGGACCGACGATCACGAGCGTCAAGCGATACGGCAAAAACAACCAGAATCCAACATATCTTCTTCTGTCATTCAGTGCGCCGCTCGATCCCGCGACGGCCGAGCTCGTGGCGAATTATTCGATCGTCGGGCCGATCAAGAAACACAAAACCCCCACCCACGGACCCAGGATCAGCTCGGCCGTCTACAATAGCGCGACCATCACGGTCACGCTCGTGATTCCCAAGAAATGGAGCGCCAGCTCGCAGTGGCGTCTGACCGTCAACGGCACCACGCCCGCCGGCGTGACCGGTTCCGAACGGCGCGCCCTGACTGGGGCAGGTTCACAGCCCTCCGGCGGCGGGTCACTCCCGGGCACCAACTACGTCGCGATCATTACCCACAAGAACCTCGCCGGGCCGTCCAGGATGCTGCCGAAGCTCGGGCTTGTCACCCTCAGCCGCCCCATCGACGTGTCGTCCGCCACCACGGCTGGGCATGATCGCACCGTCTTTGTCCGCGCGGCGGGCCATCCGGCGGGACGGCAACACTTCCTTGCACTGGCTCGTCGCGGACGGCCCCCGGCCGGATTCACCCCGGCATGAACTGCGCGCCCTGGAGCCGGCCTTCAACCAGGGGCTCAGAAAAGCGGGCTGCCTGCGTGTTCGGGGCTCAGCACGGCCGTTACCTGGGGCCGGCTCGATCGATGAGCCCCGCGCTCTTTCGGCGTGGCCGGTTGGCTTTCACTTGCGCTGGCATTTTTCCGGCGGTGGTAGAAGCCGCTCGCCAGTCGCCGGACCGTTTCGTTGGGCAAGAACGCCGCGCAGCCCACTAGCATGATCAGCCCGAACGTCCACATCCCGAGACAGGCGCCGATCCCGACGTGGAGCACGACCGCCATGGCTAGAATCAGCGGCCGCCACCGCGGCCGCCAGATCAAGACGCAGAAGAAGATTTCCCACAAGACCGACACGTGCGTCATCACGTTGAAGATCCAGGGATGCCACGCCAGCCAGGTCATGTCGAGCGACTGATACTCGAGGTTGGCAAACGCACGCCACATCGCCTCGCCGCTCCACCACGAGGGCCCCTGAAGCTTGGAGATCCCGGCGAAGAAATAAATCACGCACATGTGCACCTGAATCAGCCGTTGCGCCAGGTTTGCCGAGATGCTCGCAGCCGGCGGAGCTGCCTGCCCTTTCGATCGCCTCACGAGGAGCAAGCGGTCGAGCGAGAGCGCAGACCCGCTGGGTCCGATCGTGAGGTACAAGGTGAGCATGATATTGATCTGGTCCAGACCGAACAGTGCCGCCGGTACCCGATTCGCATACGAGATGCTGACGAACAGCGCAAGGGCCGATGTGACCCGCGTCCAGAGCCCGACCGTGAACATGCCCAGCAAGACGAGCGAAACGACGTACGCCGGCCACATCCACTGTTCGGGCAGCCAGAACCAGAACGATACCACGTATTGCCCACCATGCATCGACTGGACCAGAGACGGGCTGAGCCAGCTCTTTGGCCCGAAGAAGTCGGCCAGGGCCAGGCCCCAGACAGCGTGCGTGTACACCAGCATCAGACCCGTCAGAACGCGAAGCAGCCCCAGCAAGGTGGGATCGGCGGGGGTGTACCAGAATGCGTTCCAGTCGGCCGCCATCAACCGAAAAAAGCCCTTCAGTCGTTGAGCGGCGGTGGTCAGTGGGTTTTGCATTCGAACACCCCGAGTAGCTCGCTTTCATAGGTCTGGGGATCATCGAGCCGCAAGCCGTCCCTGATCATCTCCGTTGACGGCAGATTGTGAAGCTGACCCGTGAGCTTTACGCGAACAGCTCCGTACTTCGCGCACAGATGCTCGGCGTACGAGCCGAGCCATTGCTGCTGGAGCTCTTCGGGGGCATCCCGCAGCGCATCACGCAGGTGCTCCGTCAGCATGAAATGGCGGTGATACAAGAGCCGCGGCACGATCGAGCGGTTGGGAATTCGCCCTGAGACGACCGTGCCATCGCCGCGCTCTGCTTCGAAGGTCAGCAGGGTGCTTTCCGTGGGCTCCGGCGCGAAGAAATGATAGCCGTGATTGAGGAACAGCAGGTCGAGATAGGGGTAAAAGAGTCGCCAGGCGTCCTGCACCAGCTCCGATGAGGGAGCGACCGACCAGGGAGCGATGATGATCGCCGAGATGTGAAAGACAAGCCAGACGTTGACGGCCCACCGCAACCGCCGCAAGAGACGGTCACGATGGGCCGAATTGGGCTCCGGTCCGTCGGAATGCTGCTTCGCGCGACCACTCACGTCGAGATCTCCCAGCTTGTGGATCGACCAGAACGCGAGCAGTCGCCGGCACAGACGGAGACATCATGCCGATCAATTGCTCGCGAGCAGAGCGACCGAGGAGACCAGCTCCCCGCCCTGCCCGTCAAAACCAACTGTCACTCCGACCTCTTGCCCCGCCGTGATTGCGGCCTGGGTCGTCTTCGAGAGCGTCTGACCGTTGCGGACGACTTCCACTCTCACGGTGTAGAGGTGGTGATTGCCAGCCACGATCTGCGGGGTGACGAACCGGCGCTGGGTTCCGGGCAGGGTCATCAACCGGTCCTGAAGATAGACCTTCGCGTCATCGGGCACGTTCAGGTTCAGGTACGCAACGCCGCTGGTCCCAGGCGCGACGAACGTGGTCGGCACGACGGGATTCACCATCGCGTAGCTCTGGACGCTCGGATAGCTCGGGACGTTCGAGACCGAATAGGAGCCACCCGAGGAACCATGTCCGCTGAACATCGAGCCGTGCGACCCGCCGCCCGAGGAACCATGTCCGCTGAACAACGAGCCGTGCGACCCGCCGCCTGAAGAGCCGTGGCCCTTGAACAGCGAGCCATGCGAGCCGCCGCCGCCCGAGGAGCCGTGACCCGAGAACAGGCCCCCGCCGCCTGAGGAGCCGTGACCCGCGAACAGGCCGCCGCCGCCCGAAGAGCCATGTCCCTTGAACAGCGAGCCGTGCGACGAGCCGCCGCCCGAGGAGCCATGACCTGCAAACAGCGAGCCATGCGACGAGCCGCCGCCCGAGGAGCCGTGACCCGCGAACAGGCCGCCGCCGCCTGAGGAGCCATGACCCGCGAACAGCGAGCCGTGCGACGAGCCGCCGCCCGAGGAACCGTGGCCCTTGAACAGCGAGCCGTGTGAGCCGCCGCCGCTCGACCCGTGGCCGGCGAACAGGCCGCCGCTCGACCCACCGCCGCTGGAACCGTGACCCTTGAACAGCGAGCCGTGTGAGCCGCCGCCGCTTGACCCGTTGCCGGCCATCGCCGATCCGGGAACTACCAACGCAAATGCGAGAGCGCCCAGCGACGCGCCCGCGATGCTCGCCCAACGAAACGTCTTCATGTTCAATTCCTCAGATGTTGCCAATCGCCCGGTGTGAAATAAAACCCGAAACCGCCACATCACTCCGATGTGATCCCCCGATTCCCATTTCGTCGTGAATCTGAGGGCTCTACGGATGCTACTCTGAATGAGAATACTGGGTATTTTGGACGAAGTCAAACGGTTGCCGAGACTTTAACTATGAATTCCTTACTGGAAAAACCGCTAGAATTCGCATAATCGATAGAGCAGGAAGTCCAGGCAAACCGGAAAAGACACGGGAAAGATCCCGGAAATGGCAGAATCGCCCACAAGGAAACCATCGCTATTTTCGATGAGTATATCTTTCAGATAATGTGAATTTTATATATTAGACATAGATATATTTTATGCTTACGTTGGCACTACTTGCGTCAACGAGGAGAGCGGACCGCTCTGGAAGGAGTTAACTTGCCAGGTTATTCCCTCCAGAGGGATACGTCCTATATAAGATAACGTCGGTGATGTCAGGGAAAAGAAAGGGAGGAAGACGTATGGGAAGAAGCCTGTGTTCTCAGGTACTGAGTCTCGTGGCCCTCGGCGGCCTCGCGGGATATGGCGCTGCGATAATCGACCAGACGCCGAGCGTCGTCGCGGCCCCGCTCACGACCGCTTCGGTCCCGGCGTCCAGCCCCACCCAGGCGCTCGAAAAATCGCCGTGCTGTGCCGGCGACCTGGAGCGCGGGCAACTGCTGGCTTTGGCGCCCGATACCGCGGCCGTTGCCGTGACTGCCGCCCAGGACGGCAAGAAACCGAACATCCTGGTGATCTTTGGCGATGACATCGGTCAGACCAACGTGAGCGCGTACTCGATGGGCCTGATGGGCTACCGCACGCCGAACATCGACTGGATCGCGCGGGAGGGAATGATCTTCACCGACTACTATGCCGAGCAGAGCTGCACGGCCGGGCGCTCGACGTTCATCACCGGCCAGTGCACGTTCCGAACCGGCCTCAGCAAGGTCGGGATGCCCGCTGCCCCGGTCGGGCTCCGCAAGGAAGATCCGACCATCGCCGAGCTGCTCAAGAACCACGGCTACGCCACCGGCCAGTTCGGCAAGAACCATCTGGGCGACCGCAACGAGTTCCTGCCCACGGTGCACGGGTTCGACGAGTTTTTCGGCAACCTCTACCACCTCAATGCCGAAGAGGAGCCGGAGAACCGGAATTACCCCCGGGACCCGGAGTTCCGCAAGATGTTCGGGCCCCGCGGCGTCATGAAGTGCGCGGCCACCGACCAGGACGACCCAACCGACGAGCCCAGGTTCGGGCGGGTCGGCAAACAGAAGATCGAAGACACCGGGCCGCTCACCAGGAAGCGGATGGAGACGATCGACGATGAGACATCGGACGCGGCCGTCGACTACATCCGGCGCCAGGCCCAGGCGAAGAAGCCGTTCTTCTGCTGGTACAACAGCACCCGCATGCACTTGCGCACCCACGTCAAGGCCGAGCACCGCAGCCCTCCCGGGGTGACCGCCTTGAACGAGTATCAGGACGGCATGATCGAACACGATGGGCACGTCGGCAAGCTGCTCAAGGCGATCGATGACCTCGGGATCGTCGAGGACACCATCGTCCTGTACACGACCGACAATGGCCCGCACATGAATAGCTGGCCCGACGGCGCGATGACGCCGTTCCGGAGCGAGAAGGACACAAACTGGGAGGGCGCTTTCCGGGTCCCGTGCATGATTCGCTGGCCCGGAAGGATCAAGGCCGGCTCCGTATCCAACGAAATCGTGAGCGGTCAGGATTGGCTGCCGACCTTGCTGGCGGCCGCCGGCGAGCCGGATGTGAAAGAAAAGCTGCTCAACGGACACGAGGCCGCCGGCAAGCGCTTCAAGGTCCACCTCGATGGATTCAACCAGTTGCCCTATCTGACGGGGCAGTCCGAGACGAGCGCTCGCCGAGGCTTCTTCTACTTCAACGACGACGGCGACCTCGTTGCCGCTCGGCACGAGAACTGGAAGTTCGTGTTCCTCGAGCAGCGTGCCCCTGGCACCTTGAGGGTGTGGGCCGAGCCGTTCACGGCGTTGCGCGTGCCCAAGCTGTACGATCTGCGGGCCGACCCCTACGAGCGTGCCGACATCACGTCGAACACCTACTACGATTGGCTGATCGATCACGCATTCTTGATGATCCCGGTCGCCGCGGGAGCGGAAAAGTTTCTCAACACCTTCAAGGACTACCCCCCGCGTCAGCGGGCCGCCAGCTTCAGCATCGATCAGGTGGTCGAGAAGCTGAAGAAGAGCCTTCCGAGCGATTGAGGATCAGATTCCTTTGTACTCTCAACGCGGAACAGGATCGATGACGAGCCCGAGCGCACGAAGTTCGCTACTCCTCGCGGCAGGTACGGTTCTTGCGCTCTGGGCCGGCAAGGCCGCCGCCGGCGATCCGCTCCCCTCCTGGAGTGAGGGCCCCCCGAAGAAGGCGATCGTTGACTTCGTCGCCCGCGTCACCACCAACGGAGGACCGGATTTCGTGCCGGTCGCCGAGCGGATCGCTGCGTTCGACAACGATGGCACGCTCTGGTCCGAGCAGCCGACCTATGTGCAGGTCGCGTTCGCCCTGGACCGCATCCAGGTTTTGAGCGCCGAGCATCCCGAGTGGAAGGCCAAGCAGCCGTTCAAGGCTGCACTCGAACACGATTGGAAGACGATCATGGCGGCCTCGCCGCGTGACCGCCTCGAGCTGATCGCCGCCACGCACGCCGGCATGACGACCGAGGAGTTCGAGCGTACTGTGACCGACTGGCTGGCAAAGGCCAGACACCCTCGGTTCAAGAGGCCATACACGGACCTCGTTTTCCTGCCGATGCTCGAGCTGCTCGCATACCTCCGGGCAAGCGGCTTCAAGACCTACGTCGTATCCGGTGGCGGCGTCGAATTCATGCGGCCCTGGACCGAGCGGGTTTACGGGATCCCGCCCGAGCAGGTCGTGGGCAGCGCAATCAAGGTCAAGTACGAAGTCCGTGATGGCCGGCCGGTGCTGTTGCGGCTCCCCGAGATCGAATTCATCGACGACAAGGCGGGCAAACCCGCGGGCATTCACCGCGCCATCGGCCGGCGGCCGATCGTGGCGTTCGGCAACTCCGATGGCGACTACGAGATGCTCCGCTATACGACCTCCGGTCCGGGGCCCCGACTCGGCCTGATCGTCCACCACACCGATGCCGATCGCGAATGGGCCTACGACCGCCAGTCGCCAATTGGCCGCCTCGACAAGGCACTCGACGAGGCACCCAGATTTGGTTGGATCGTGGTTGATATGAAGACCGACTGGAAGGTCATTTATCCGTCGAACTAATGTCGGGAGCCGGCGGGAGACGCCGCGCTATAGCTCGTCGAGCGAACGCGGCCAGTCGTCTTTCAAGAGCCGCGACAGCGATCGGTCAGCAAGGATTCGCCCCTTGGTCTGGCAGCGAGGGCAATAGTTGGTTTCGTTATCGGCGTAGCGGATCCGCTGGACCGGAGCCCCGCACACCGGGCACGGCTCGCCGAAGCGGCCGTGCACGGCCATCCCCGGGCGGAATGCCGTCACCTTCTCGGGAAAGCCGTCTCCCGTAAGGGCGCGAAGCCGCTCGATCCATTCGATGAGAACCTCGCGCGTGGCCGCTTGAATTCGCTCGATTTCACTCGTTGCCAGCTTCTGCGACTGAGCGAGTGGTGAGATTCTGGCGCGATGAAGGATCTCGTCGGAATAGGCGTTGCCGATGCCGCTGAACACTCGAGGATCCGTGAGCGCACGTTTGAGCGTGTGGTTGTCGCGACACAGGGCGGCCTGGAACTCGTCAAAGGTCGCCGCGATCACGTCGATGCCGCCTGGGTCCTGGGCGCGCAATGCCTCTTCCCCGCGGAGGACGTGCAGCGAGGCTCGCCGTTTTGTGCCGGCCTCGGTCAAAAGCAGAGTGCCTGCGGAAAAGCCGAAGACCGCCAATGAGGCCTTTCCCGCGCCCTTGCGCCGGGAGCCTTCCAGTGAAGTCGTCCCGCGATCATCAAGTGGAAGACGAGCCATAAATCCTCGTCGAAGCCAACTGCGATACGTTTTCCGAGTCGTCGTAGCTCGCGGACCGTCTTGCCCTCGACCGATTTGAGCGGGGGATCGAAGGTTCGCAGCAGGAATGGGCTCTGGACTCTGGCGGTTTCCAGCCTCGCACCGAGAATGCGTTTCTCGAGTGCCTCGACGTACACCGTGATGTCGGGGAGCTCAGGCATGGCAGTAAAGAAAGACGTAAACAGGAAAGAATCGCCGGCCAGTTCGAGTCAAAACGAGCAGCACCGTGCACTAGAGCCCGACGATCCACGCACGTCTCGCGGTGATAGGCATTCCTGGCCCCCACCTGCGTGAAGTTCACTCGCTCGCTGATACGATTCTCTACGATCATCGATCGATTCAGCAAGTCGCGCGGTTGCGCGAATCGTCTCGTCGGGATTGTACCCGTCAATTGAACGCTGGCTGATCACCAGCTAGAGTGTCGGCATGGGCGATCAAACCGTTCCGTGCACTCCCGATCTTTTACGCCCCGCCCGTCTTTTACTCGTTCACGGGCGAACGGCAGACCGAAAGTCGTTAGTTTCTTTAGCGCCTGGCACACAACCGTTGACTTCCCAGAAGCCGGTCCCGCCGGCCGATCAACCTGGCACGCCGGTTGCTCATGAAGCCGACGGTCAACCGATGGCTTTTCTGGGAGATTCAAAATGAAATGCGCGCACATGATCGATCTCGAACCAGTTCCCCCCCGGGCCTCCGGGTGTGAAGAGTGCCTCAGGCTCGGCACGCGCTGGGTCCATCTCCGGCTCTGCCTCACTTGCGGTCACATCGGCTGCTGTGACAGTTCGCCGGGCCGCCACGCGACCAAGCATTTTCACCACACTAGCCACCCGCTGATGGCGTCGTTCGAGCCCGGCGAACGCTGGGGCTGGTGCTTCGTCGATCAGGTCGAGCTGCCCGTGCCCGAGGAATTCTGGCCCTATCTGCGCTAGAGAGGCCGGCGAATTCACGCTTAGGGATCCACCCCTCGTCGAGCACGACCTTGCGTGATGATCGCCACGGGTTTACGATGAGCGGGCATGTCTGGCAATTGTCCGTGGTCTGAGCGGCATCCGACGGAGGGACTCGCGATGAAGGTGGTTCGTCGATCGGCAAGCCTTGGTGGTGCGTTGTGGCGGCTCGGATTGATTGTCGCGGTGTGCGAGTCGATTGCGTCGGGCCCAGCCAGGGCCGGCACCGAGCCTGAAAATACAGACCGGCTGGCCGTCGGCTACGAGATCTTCAATCGAGAATGGATGCCCAACGACACGCGCAGCCACGGCGGCGACGGGCTCGGGCCGGTCTACAACGACTCCTCGTGCGTGGCCTGCCACAACTCCGGCGGCTCGGGCGGCGCGGGGCCGACCAGCAAGAACATCGATATTCTCACCGCTTCGCTCAATTTCGCGAACGTGATTCTCGCCGAAACGACACGGCAGGTTCGCAGCCAAGATCAGCTCGCCGCACCCGCAACCGGATCGAGCGACTCGCAATCGTCGTTCCTGAACGCGCTTCTCGAAGTCCATGCCGGGTTCCGGACCAGCCGCAACGTCGTTCTGCACAAGTTCGGCACCGACCCCGGTTATGACGCATGGAGGAGCCGCACGCTCCGTTCGTCCGGGCCGGTCCAGGCACTGCCGGCCATCAGTTCGGTAAGTGTGACCCGTGTTGGCAACTCGAGCGTCCTCAAATCGAGCGCGACGCCCCCGCCAGCGGCAGAGGTAGAGCTGGCCGAGACCCAGGCCCGCCTGGCCGAGTTACGTGCCCGTTTGGAGAAAGTACGTGAGAGCCTCACGACGGCGATCAACGGGACATCGACCGCGCGGAAAGAGCAGCATGCCGCCGGCTCGGGCGACTCGCTCGCAGCGACCAAGGTCCGGGAGATCCAGCTTTCGCTGGCCGCTCCCGGAAATGTCGTGCTGGCACACGGTGCGTTCCTCGTCACGCGCTCACAGCGCAACCCGACGCCGCTGTTCGGCCTCGGGTTGATCGACGCGATTCCCGCTCAGGCGATCGAGGCGATGGCGGCGCGGCAGGCCCAGGAATCGCCAGAAACCCGCGGCAGAGCGAGCCGCGTGAACGACGGTCGGATCGGGCGCCTCGGCTGGAAAGGGCAGGTCGCGAGCGTGGAAGATTTCGTGCTCAACGCGTGCGCCGTCGAGCTCGGGCTGGAGGTTCCCGGCCATCGTCAAGCCTTGATACCGCAGGCCCCCAGATATCGAGCATCCGGCCTCGATCTCACGTCCGAGGAATGCAGCGCCCTCGTGACGTACGTCAAGAGCCTGCCCAGGCCCGTCGAACGTGAGGCTGTCGGCGATCAAGAGGCGAAAACGCTCAAGGCCGGGCGGGCGACATTCGCCAGCATCGGGTGTGCAAGCTGCCATTCGCCCCGGCTGGGAGATGTCGAGGGGATCTACTCCGACCTGCTGCTCCACGACATGGGCTTGGGACTGGGTGAGGAGGGCTCTTATAGCGACAGCAGCAGCGATGACGGCCCGCTCGTTCCCGGCACCCCTCCGGACCTGGCACTTGCCCGATCGAGCCGCTCGAAGACCGCACAAGGCGCCCGGGGCGCCACGCGCAGGAATGGCGAACGCCACCTCTCTGGGGCTTCCGCGACTCGGGCCCGTATCTCCATGACGGCCGCGCTCAAACACTCGATCAGGCCGTGGCTTTGCACGGTGGACAGGGCGCAGCCTCTGCACGGAGGTTCTTCGAGCTTTCGCCCCGCGAGCGTCTCCAGGTCGAGGCACTCCTCAAGTCACTCGTCGCCCCGCCATCCGGTCCGCTCGCCAGTCGATGACCTCAGCGCGCGGCCCGAGTCACCCCGAGGCGACAGGCATGCGTGAAGACGAATCATTCCGGGGAAACCGCCGCTCTCGGTCGTGGGTGGGCTCACTGGCAGCGGCGGTTTCGATTCTTCCCATCCTTGCCGGGCTGGTTCGGGCCGACCTGCTGCCGGCGGATCAGATCATTCCCGACGGCCATAGCCGCGACGTCCTCGCCATCGCGTTCACTCCCGACGGAAAGACGCTGGTGACGGCGGGTGACGGCGGCCAGGCCAAACTCTGGGACGTTGCCAATTCGAGCGTGCGAGCCAATCTCGCCGGGCACGAAGGTGACGTTTCCTGCGTCGCAGTATCTCCCGACGGGAAAACCCTGGCGACCGGCGGCGCGGACGGCATAATCCGGCTCTGGGCGGCGGAGAGCGGTACCAGCCTGGGACAGCTCTCGGGCCATTCGGGTCCGGTGGCTGGACTGGTATTCGCACCCGACGGTGCCTCGCTTGCCTCGGGCAGCCTGGACGGCACGATCCGGCTCTGGGAGGTCGCGTCGCGTCGGCTGTCGAAGACGCTCAAAGGGCACAATGCGGGTGTCCGGGGCGTGGCCTTCGCGCCCGACGGCACGACGCTCGCATCGGCCAGCAGCGATCACTCAGTCAAGCTCTGGGATGTGGCCGTCGGCCAGGAGCGCGCGACGTTGGGCTTGCATCAGGAAAAGGTCCTGTGCGTCGCCTTTTCCCCCGACGGCAAGACCTTGGTGTCCGGCGGTCGCGACCAGACGGTGCGTTTCTGGCAAGTCGATCAGCCCGACCCGAAACCGGCGCAGGATCCCCAAGGCGCGCGGCAGCCGCCGGTGGTGCCGCTCGGTGGCGACGTGCTCGCGATCGCGTTCTCACCCGACGGCAAGACTCTCGCCGTGTCCGAATCGGTCCTCCAACCGGCGCGGCCGGTTCCCGGGTCGATCGTGATGATCGATTTACCCAGTCGACAAGTCAAAACGCGGCTCAGAGCGCACCTCGGTGCGGTCCGGGCCCTTGCGTTCTCCCGCGACGGACATCTGCTCGCATCGGCAGGCGGCGACCGCTCGATCCGGCTCTGGGACGTCAATGCCGGCCCAGCGCTGCGGGCGACTTGGCTCGGCCCCTGGCCGCCGGGCCCGGTCAGGGATCGGATCATGATCCACGTCGACCCGGTCGAGGCCGTGGCGATCACCCCCGATGGCAAGACGGTCGCGACGGCCACAGGCGGCCCGATCGTGACCCTTTGGAACACTTCGACGCATGAGGCTCGGCGGCTTCGCGACCCCTCAGGTCCTTGCCGGGCCGTCGCCGTCAGCCCCGATGGCCACATGCTCGCCACGGGGGGCGACGGCAAGGTCGTCACGCTCTGGGATCTCGGCTCGGGACAGGTGCGGGCCACGCTGGCCGGCCACGAGGGCCCGATCACCTGCGTGGCGTTTGCGCGCGACGGCAAAACTCTCGCCTCAGGCAGCCGCGATTCCTCGGTGACTCTCTGGGATGTCGCTACGCGCCAGGGAGCGGGCCACTCTGGCCCGGCATACAAGCGCAGTCACGTGTGTGGAATTCACACGCGATGGCAAGACGATCGCCACCGGCTCGACCGACTGGACCGTGAAGCTCTGGGATCTGAATTCGGGCGTGGTCCGTCATTCGCTTGACGGACATCACGGCGCGATCCTCGCCGTCGGGTTCTTGCCCGATGGAGCGACCCTCGTATCGTCGAGCGCCGACGGCACGACCATGCTCTGGGAAGTTGCGAGCGGTCGCGAACGAGTTGAGCTCCCTTGGCACTCCGCCTTGACGGGGCCGCTCGTATTCCTGCCCGATGGACGCTCCCTCTTGACGGGTGGGATCGATGGTTCCCTGCGCCGCTGGGACCTGACGGACGGCCAGATTCAGGCACTCCAGGCCAGAGCTCACCATGGAGCGGTGACCGCTCTTGCCGTGTCGGCCGACGGCAAACTCCTCGCCACGGGCGGAGCCGACTGCGAGCTCAAGCTCTGGGACGTCGACTCCCAGCTTGCGCCCAGGCCGTTCGCGGGCGTCGAGGCGAAGGTCCGTTCGCTGACGCTGACTCCCGACGGCAAGCTCCTGGCCGTGGCGATGTCGGGGGGAGTCGTCCAGTTCTGGGATGCGAAAAGCGGGAAGAGACGAGGAGATCCCCTCAAAGTCAGCGGAACGGAGATCCGCCTGGCACTCTCGCCCGATGGGAAGACGCTGGCGACACTTCCTCTCGGCTCGATTTCCGAGACCTTGCAGCTGATGGGACACCGCGACCCGGCGCGAGCTGCACCTGCTGGCCGCGGATACCGGCGAGGCCAGCGTCCTGGCATTCACACCCGACAGCCGGTTTCTTGTGCTGGCCGGCGGACCGGCGATGAAGATCCTCGGACTGGGTGCCCGTCCGGGCGTTCGCACTCTGAAAGGTTGGACCGGCGCGATTCGATCGATGGCTGTTTCCCCCGACGGAAGGTTGATCGCCACGGCGAGTGGCGACAGTCTCGTGACGCTCTGGGACATCGCAAGCGGGATACCCTGCGCCACGCTGAAAGGGCACGAGCGGATGGTCTTGTCCGTCGCATTCTCCCCCGACGGCAAGACGATCGCGACTGGTGGGGCTGATCGGACCGGTCGACTCTGGGACGCCGCCACCCGCGCCGAGCGCCTCACCCTCCGCGGGCCCAAGAAGTTCGTGACGTGCCTTGCGTTCACTGCCGATGGCAACACGCTCGCGTCGGCGTACGACGGCGTTCCCACCGTCTCGCTCTGGGACGTGACATCCGGCCGCCTCGCCGCAACCCTGACGGTGCCGGGCTTGCCGCCTGACAAGGGCGCCTCTTGCCTGGCCATTGCGCCCGACGCCAAGACGCTGTTTGTAGGCAGCGACCATGGAATCGCCGCATGCGACATTCCGCCCGAAAGCCGTTCCCTGATTCGCCCCGCCGCATCGCCGAAGTGACACCATCCTCACAGGCCAAAGACGTTGTCCGGCAGTTGAGATCCGTCGACGACCGACTCCGCTTCGCGGAGCAGCATCCGAAAATCGGCTACCGCCGTCGACGCCATCCCCTGCCTCTCGGTCCGCCAGCCTTTCGCCGCGGCCAGGGCGGCCCGAGCTCCCGACGTCAGACCAAGTCGCTGCCGGCACATCGCCAGGAACAGCCAGCTAGTACCGGCCTGCGCGGGATCCTGCGGCGTGCATCGCTCCAGCAGGCCGGCAGCCTCGGCAAACTGCCCTCCGCGGTACAGGGCCGCTCCCAATGTGTTCCCGTACCGCACATTGTCAGGATGCATCCGTGCGGCGGTTCGCGCCCACTGCACGGCTTCCATCACGGGGCCGCGACCCGGCTCCAAGGCGAGGCACCGAGCCAGGAAGTAGGCCGCAGAGCTTGAATCCGGTCGACAGTGCGCTCGAAAAGCGGTCCGCCGGATCTTTCGAGATCGCCTTATGGCTCCATCCAATCGCCGCTTGGGTGATCGAGGATGCCTAATAATGTAGCGCAAGATCCCGCTGACTCCAACGGGTCGGTCGTATTTTTTCAACTGGTACCAGTGCAGAAAATGTTTGCTCGCGCGTGAAGCCCGTGTGAACCGATCGCGTTCGCAGATTTACATATTTTATTTTGCTCATACCACGAGATGGCTCCTGCCGGACACGGGGCGCCGCCGAGTCCGTAGACCCTACCCAAGCGGGCAGTTTAAATTGTTGTCATCCGGGGATGGTCGCTCACGCCCATAAGGAGGCTCTTGTCATGCGCCCGCGGACGGTTCTGGCGGCATTCGCCCTGCTTTGCCTCGGTGACGCCCGGTCGTTTGGCCAGGAGCGCGACATCACCGTCTTGCACGACCTGCATTATCGAGACGGTCCGAGCAACAAGTGGAGGCTGGACCTGGCGATGAAGAAGGACCAGCGCGGCCCTCCGCGGCCGGTGATTGTGGTCATCCACGGCGGCGGCTGGCTCGAGGGCGACAAATCCAGCTTCGCGTCGAGGGAGCACGGAGTCCCGGGCAACATCGTCGACTTCGCCGCGCTGGGATTCGTCGCGGTGACGATCAATTATCGACTCTCGGGCGAAGCCATCTTCCCGGCTCCTCTGGAGGACTGCCAGTGCGCCGTGCGCTGGCTGCGGGCGCATGCCAGGGAATACAACGTCGATCCCAGTAGGATCGGTGCCTACGGCAATTCGGCCGGCGGCCACCTGGCCCTACTCTTGGGACTGGCCGGCAAGGATGCAGACCGCAGAGGCGACGGCCCGTATCAAGATCAATCGAGCCGCGTACAGGCGGTCGTGAGCGACAGCGGTCCGATCGACTTGATTTACCAATATCAACATAATCAATTGCGGGAAGTGGTCGGCCGCTTGATGGGAGGGACGCCCGACGAGAATCGAGTCGCCGCTTACAAGCAGGCGTCGCCCTCCAACCAGGTCAGGCCAAACACACCTCCTCTACTTCTGATCTATGGCGTCACGGACGAACAGGTTCCCATCGAGACCGCGGATCAGCTCGTGGTCGCCCTGGATCGCGCCGGCCTGAAGGACGTGAGCTACTCTCGTCTGGCTGGTGTCGGTCACTGCCCGCACTCGCTCGTGCGCATTCCCGTTCTCCGACCGGTTGTCAACGAGTTCTTTGTCCGAACCCTCATGCACCCCACGGACGAACCGGCCAGGCCCGCTCCTGCACGCCCCTGAGCGGCCGCGGTGCACTTGCCCGGGGCACCGGTGTCGAATCTCGAAAGAACCTTGCTTTGTGCTCAGGGACGCTCGATCATGGTCTTCAATTCTCCTGTCGAGGACATTCCGATGCCGACGCTCATCAATCGTCAAATTGTCCTGGCGGCCCGCCCCCAGGGTGAACCGAAGGAGTCGGACTTCCGGCTCGCCGAGACGCCCGTGCTGGAGCCCGGCCCAGGACATATGCTGTTGCGCACAATCTATCTGTCGCTGGACCCTTACATGAGAGGCCGGATGAACGCCGGAGCGTCGTATGCCCCGGCGGTCGAGATCGGCGAGGTCATGGTCGGTGCCACGGTCTGCCGGGTCGAAGCCTCCCATCTCGGTGAGTTTCAGGTCGGCGACATCGTGCTCGCTGCGAAAGGCTGGCAGGAGTATGCGCTTTCCGACGGGACCGGCGTTCGCAAGCTCGATCCGGCGATCGCGCCCTACTCGACGGCCCTCGGCGTGCTCGGAATGCCGGGCATGACGGCCTGGTCCGGGCTCTTGAACATCGGCCAGCCCAAGGCCGGCGAGACCGTCGTCGTCGCCGCGGCCTCGGGCGCGGTCGGCTCCCTCGTGGGCCAGCTCGCCAAGCTCAGGGGCTGCCGCGCCGTCGGCGTCGCCGGCGGCGACCGCAAATGCCGCTACGTCACCGAGGAGCTCGGGATGGACGCCTGTATCGACCACAAACAGGCTGACTTCCCAGCGCGGCTTCGGGCCGCCTGCCCCAAGGGTGTCGACATCTACTTCGAAAACGTCGGCGGCGCCGTCTTTGATGCCGTTCTCCCGCTCCTCAACTTGTTCGCACGAGTGCCGGTCTGCGGGCTGATCGCCCATTATAATGCGACCGGACTACCCGAGGGCGTCGATCGGGTTCCCTTGCTCCTGGCCCATGTATTGACCAAGCGGCTGACTCTGCGCGGGTTCATCGTGGTCGACTTTGCAAGCCAGCAGCCAGACTTCCTGGCCGAGGTTGGCCCGCTCGTGCGCGACGGCCGCATCAAGTACCGCGAGGAAATCGCTCTTGGCCTGGAGAACGCCCCGAAGGCTCTGATCGGGCTCCTGTGCGGCGAAAACTTCGGCAAGATGCTCGTCCGCGTCTCCCCCGAACTTCAAGCCGGATGATCGTCGCAGACGAGCTGGTGAATCGCACGTTCAAGGGACGACGCCTGAATCGGCTTGGGCAGGAAGATCGTGAATCCCGACTGCTCGCACATCGCCTGAGTCTCGGAGTCTTGATCGCCGCTGATGGCTATCCCCGGTACCGTTCCTCGTTCCCTCAGCCATCGCATGAGCTCCGTGCCATTGCCGTCCGGCAAGTAGGAGACGTCGGTCATCCTTTCGCAGAATGGTCGGCCAGGATTCTTCCCAGCTCAGCGTGGATCAAGGCGGCATCTGCGATCGTGAGATACAGACACACACCCCAATCATCGCACCCCGCCCCGAGCATGATGTGAAACGAGTCGATCAAGTGCGGCTTCACCAGGTGCGACACAGTCCCTGTCCTGACCACGGAACGTTCATGGCGATCGAGACAGGCCACGAAGGACTCGAGAATGAGAGGATCCTTGGGAACGTGTTCGGACTCGGGGGAACGTAGCCTGATCATCGGCGTTAGGCTCCGGGTGTGAGACTCGATCTCGACCGACCGGCAGACAACGCTCATTCGTCGAGATCGGATCGAGCTTAACGAGGCGCGGTCGGGAGTCTATCAGGTGAATCCCCTAGGTGGACAAAAATTCTGGCCGCTGAGCAGATGTGCCATCGCCCTAGCAGTGCGGGAGCCAACCAATGCGAATGGCTCATCCGGCTCTCCGCGAGACGGACCAAGCCGTGGGGCAGTCAGACAGGTTGCCCCTTCACCATCACTCATCCGCGCACCACGGACGACCACGCCCGCAAAAACATGAAAGCCAGCACCTTTAATAAGGCGCTAGTTCGTGCTAGACTTTCGCCTCGGTCGAAATTCGAGCAGAGAGATCCATTCGAAGGCGATGACCTTCGAACGCCGGAAAGAGGAAGCCCATGGCACGATCTCAAAGAGCGCGGGCGCCCATCTTCCGTTTCGAGCGGGTGCACGATATCTCGGCCGGAGATCGTGCGTGCGAGCGTTCTCTGCTCCAGACGTTTCTCGACGACAGCGCCTCCCGTGTGACCAGGATCCGCGCTGCGTTTGCCCGGTCGGACGCCGCGCGCGTCGCGGACGAGGCACACAGTCTCCTGGGCGCGTGCGGAACGCTCGGCGCCGTGTCGATGGTGGACTTCTGCCGCGAGCTGGAGACGCGGGCCAAGCTCGGGCCATTGCCGCGCGGCCGGCAGATGCTGGCAAATCTCGAGCGTGAACACGACGACCTTCGCCGCACGGTCGAGGGTTATCTGGAATCCCTGGAATAGGTTCTGCCGTCCCCGACCGAAAACTTGAGAGACCGATCCGCGTGAGCCTGCTCAACGTTCTCATCGCCGACGATCATGGCCTCGTCCGTGCCGGATTCCGCGCCCTGCTCGACGGGATCGAAGGGGTCAAGGTGGTCGCGGAGGCCGAGAACGGCCGCGTCGCCTGGGAGTTGATCCGATCGCTGCAACCCGCTCTCGCTCTCGTCGACATATCAATGCCTCTCCTGAACGGGCTGGAGCTGACCGCTCGCGTCGCGGCCAAGCAGCCAAAAACGCGCGTGATTGTCCTGTCAATGCACGCCGACGACGACTACATCCACCGGGCAATCCGCGCAGGGGCGGCTGGCTACTTGCTCAAGGACACCAGCCCGACCGACCTCGAGCGGGCCATCCGCGCGGTCGATCGCGGCGAGACCTATTTTCGCCTCGCGGGCGGGAGTCATCCTGGCCAATCGGTCCCCGCCCGTCGTGAAGAGTCCATCCGCCTCGACAGCCTGACCCCCCGCCAGCGCGAAATCCTCCAGCTCATCGGCGAAGGATACACAACCAAGGTGATTGCTCATCTTCTGGGCATCAGCGTCAAGACGGCCGAGGCGCACCGCACCCAGTTGATGGAGCGGCTTGATTTCCACGACGTGGCAGCGGTGGTCCGCTACGCGATCGCCGTCGGTCTCGTCAACCCGGAATTGTGATCGGCCAACCGAAATCAAGGCGCCGATCTGGCCCGCGCCGGCGGCTTCACTCGCTCGGGGAGCACCTTGTCATAATCCTTGAGGCCGCGCCCGTTGCTAATAACGACCCAACGATCGGGCTCGAGGCCGTCCACTGAGCGAAACCCATCTTCGAGCGGACCGACTTTCACCGAGAATTTCAAGACGCTGTTCGCGTCGATCAGCACAAACACGTAGTTTTGACCCTGATCGGTCAGCAGAGCCTGTTCCGGGACCACGAGGCCTTTGTGAGGTTTGCTCATCGCCAGCATCACCGTAACGAACATGCCGGGCAGGAGGAGCCCATCGGGGTTGGGAACCACCGCCCGCCAGTGGGATGTGCCCGTCGCCGGGTCGATCCGTTGCTCCACGGAATCGATCTTGCCTTTGTGAGGAAGCTCTTCGTCGTCGCCCAGGACCAATGTCACGGGAAGCCCGACCAGTGAGCCGCCCTTGAGCTTCCCTTCGCGCTTCAGTCGATTCATGTGCATATGTACTTTCTGAGTGACGTCGAATTCGACGTGTACCGGATTCGTGGTGATGATCGTGGCCAGGTGGGTCATGTCGGCGATGACGAGATTCCCCTCCGCCGGGAAGCGGCCACTGATCGTACCGGCGAAGGGCGCCGTCACCCGGGTGGACTCGAGCTTGAGGCTGGCGAGGTCGCGGACCGCCTCGGCTGCCCGGAGGGACGCCGCGGCCTCTGCAGCTTCGGCATCCACGCGGTCGGCCTCTTCCTGGCCGATCGATTTCTGATCCACCAGCCGTCGCGTCCGCGCCAGCTCCTTTGACCATCGCATGAGACGGGCTTTCGCTCCCTGGAGCTCGGCCTGGGCCTTGTCGAGCTCGGCCCGGTACGCTCTTGAATCGATCTCGAACAGCAGCTCGCCTTCCTTGACCTCCTGCCCCGGGCGGCAAGTCACCTTGACGAGCGTCCCGCTCACCCGAGCCTTGAGGTCCGCTTGACGACCCGCGGAGATCTGTGCCGGCAATCTCTCGTAATCGCTTGTCTCACGCATCACGGGCTGACAGACCGTAACCTTGGGCGGCTTAGCCGTGGCCTGTGCGCTACGTTCCTTCTTCTCCGCGGGCGCGGCCGGCGGGTTGTGTTTCGGCTGATCCTTCGGAGGCGCTGACGGCCTCGGGCTTCTGGCCCTGCCCGTCCGCCGTCGTCGCCGCCTTGGCCGGCTGCTCGGCGGATGTGGGCGTCGCCGGCTCGACCGCGGCTCGACTGCTGCCCAGGGCCAGGGCGGGCAAGAGCGGCAAGGACAGGGTGCCCAGGACTAAAAGCGCCCGCGGGGCCTTGCGAGCGACCGGATCGCTCATCACATCGGATAAAATCATGTGTAATCTCCTCTTGAGCGGACGGAGGCGCTCCGCACCGCTGGTCCCGACGGGCAACGGCCGGCGGAGGCCGGATAGATAGACCGCCGTCATCACCAGCGCCTCGGCATACGCTTGCGCGGCCGAGGGCAGCGCCCAGAGCACCCAGGCGTCGCAGCACCGTTCCTCGGCGCGCTCGACCTCGCGGCGCGCCCACCAGGCGATCGGGTCCCACCAGTACAATCCACACGCCAGGGTCTCGAGCCGCCGCACCCAGTGATCACGCCGCCTGAGGTGCGCCAGTTCATGCGCCAGGACGGCGTCCTGCTGCACCGCGCTCAGGCGGTTCCACAGTTCCTCCGGCAGCACCAGGTGCGCCGGGCCGGCAAGCGGCACCCAGACCATCGGTGGCACGCGCGCCGGGATGATGTACGCCGCCGGGATGCTCCGCAGTCCCAGGGTTTCCGCCACGGCGGCGATCCGCTCGATCAGCTCCATGGGCGCCGGGCGGGCCGAGCCGATCAACCTCCGGAACCGAGTGCAGCCGAGAGCCACCACCCACCACCACACAATCGCACCCGCCAACCAGATGCCCGCCACCGCCGGCCCGGCCATCCTGGCCGGAATCTCCCTTGGCACGGCAGGCCACGCGGTCACCGGACGCGACGGTACTGCGCTGATCGCGACCGATCCCGATCTCTCCGGCGAAACGCCGGGAGGATGCTCGCCGCGTGGGGCGATCGAGCCCGAGACACCGCCGGCGAAGTCGACCGACTGCCGTGCCGCGGAGACGGGCCTGCGCGACTCCGGCGGTGCGACCGGCTTCGTGGCGGCTCCAGCCGGGATGGTGGCAGACGGCACCTCGAACCGGAATAGCGAAGGTGTTACCAGCTTGACCAGGACGATCAGCCACAGGGCATGGCCGACGGCCGGCCGGCGGCGCCACAGCCAGCCAAGGGTGCCGGCGGCCAGGGCAAGGACGGCCGACCAAACGGCATTGTTCAGACCGGCCTGGAAAAGCACAGCCACCGCCGCGCTCCCTTCAACTGCTCGTGACTCAAACGGCTAACGCTTGCGTCTCTGCTCCCGCAGGAAGGAATACAACTCGTCGACCTCGCGCTCCGACAGCGGTTGCGACCGGATCAGGTTCGTGACCAAAGGCCCTACGGCGCCGCCGCAGAGCTTGTCCGCCAATCCCTGGAGGCGGCGGCGGATCAGCTCGTCGCGGTCAACGATGGCCGTGAAGAAAAGGACATTCCCCTGCCGGGTCGACCGCACGAACCCCTTCTTATCCAGCCGCCCCAGCAGGTTCTGCACCGTGGCATAGTGCACCTCGCTCCCCCCGGGATAAACCACATCGGTGACCTGACGGCGCGTCGTCTCGCCCCGTTTCCAGAGAACCTGAAGGATCGCCAGCTCCGTGTCCGTCACATCCTCGCCTGCACGCCGCGCCATGATGTGCCTCCTAGGCAGTTTGCTTAGGTTCAATCTAAGGCATTCTGCCTAGGGCGTCAAGAGACAAGCACCAATGAAAAGTCGGCGCGGACGTCGCTTCTTGCCAGCTTTCCCTCTGGGTTGCGGGGGCGAACGGGAATTTCCAGTTCGATTGAGAAAAGTAACCTAATTTTGACATAGGCTCGCTCCAACTGGATTCGAGACGGATCGTCGATGGCTGCCGTGGGCGGCTTGGTTTCGCCAATTTTCTCCTCACCGATGACTCATCGATATGAAAAGTGACCGCAGTGAAGAGTCGCCCGCGCGCGGCTCGGGATCCTCTATGTCGCCTCGTTCTTCATGATTGCGCTGCTTTCGGGCATCAGCCAGGCCTACATCCTGCGAGAAGTTTCCTGGCAAAGCCAAGCGATCTCCACGGTCGTACACACCGCCCGGCAGCGGTCGCTCAATCGACCTTTGAGCGTGAGTGCGATGGCACTTCTGGCTGCCCGCGAGCCCGCAGAGCGCGGAGAGCTCAAGGTCGCATTCCGGGATGCGATCGACCTGAGCCAGCGTGAATCTTCAGGCGCTTCGCGCCCGGAGGAGCGACGCCCGGGGCGAACCAGCCGGATTCCAAGTCGTCGCGGCTGCAAGGGGAGGCCGACACGCACCGGCTGTCGGCGGCCCAATCGGCCCAGACTCTGCTCGCGCTGGTCGAGCGGAATGGGTCGGCGTCACCGACTTCCGCGGAATCCGGACCGCTCCTGCGCACCATCATGGCCGAGGAAGATGCGTGCAGCCGGGCGTCGGGAGAGGCCGCGCAGGCCTCCGCCGACGAGGTGGCCGTTCGGATCCGCCAGATCGGGGCGTTCGAGTCTCAATTGTTCGCCCTGGTACTGGTGGTGCTCGTACTCGAGGGCCTCTTCGTCGTCAACCCCGCCGTCTTGAAGATCCATCAAATTATGCGGGACATGGCACGGTCGAACGAAGAGCTCAAGGTCAACGCCAAAAGGCTGGAGCGGAGCAACAAGGAGCTCCAGGACTTTGCTTCGGTCGCATCACACGACTTGCAGGAGCCATTGCGGAAGATCCAGGCGTTCAGTGACCGGCTCAGGTCCCGATGTGCGCAGGCGCTCGATGATCAGGGACGTGACTATCTCGACCGGATGCAGAACGCCGCGGGGCGAATGCACACCTTGATCAACGACCTCCTCACCTACGCCCGGGTCGCCACCAAGGCACGCCCATTCGTGAGCACCGACCTGGTGTCGATCACGCGAGAGGTCGTGTCCGATCTGGAGACGCGCATCGAGCAAGTGAACGGGCGGGTCGAGGTGGGCGACTTGCCCAGCGTGGACGCCGACCCGCTCCAGGTCCGCCAGCTCATGCAGAACTTGATCGGCAACTCGCTGAAATACAATCGTCCCGACGTGCCCCCGGTGGTCAGCATCTACAGTCATCATCTGACCGACCCACCGTCCAAGGCGGACGCCGGCGTGCCGGGGCCCTATTGCCAGATCCTGGTCGAAGACAACGGGATCGGCTTTGACGAGATTTACTCCGAGAAGATCTTCACGATTTTCCAGCGCCTTCACGGACGGACCGAGTACGAGGGTACGGGGGTCGGCCTGGCTGTCTGCCGCAAGATCGTCGAACGGCACGGCGGCACGATCACCGCACGGAGCACGCCCGGTAAAGGTTCTACGTTCATGGTCACACTGCCGGTCCGACAGCCAAAGGAGGTCACTCCCGATGAATGCGAATCCTGAAACGATCACGATCCTCATCGCCGACGACGACGCGGATGATCGCCTGATGGCCAAGGAGGCCCTCGATGAATGCCGGCTGGCCAACCACGTCGAATTCGTCGAAGACGGCGTCGAGCTCCTGGACTGTCTCCGCGCACGAGGCCGGTATGCGTCCACAGGCGCGGCGAAACGGCCGGGCTTGATCATTCTCGACCTGAACATGCCCAAGATGGACGGACGGGAGGCGCTCAAGGAGATCAAGGCAGACCCGTCGCTGCGGCGGATCCCGATCGTCGTCATGACGACCTCGAAGGCCGAGGAGGACATCTACCGCACCTACGACCTTGGTGTTAATTCGTTCATAACCAAGCCGGTGACCTTCGAGGGCCTGGTCTCGGTCATGAGAGTGCTGGGGAGGTACTGGATCGAGATCGTCGCGCTTCCGGACCTGGCTAGTCCCCAACCAAGCGTGATTTAAAGTTCGCCTGGAGCGATTTTTGGAAAAAAGCTCGAAAACCTCGCAGGTTTTTGGAATAATGTAGCTGAAATCACATGATCACTATTCCAGAACAAGGAGGCTTTCGAGTGAGTGCTACTGTCCGAAAAAAGCGTGTGGCACGCAAGAAGAGAATCTTCCAAGAGGGTCGACGGCGAATCAAGAAACGGCTGGACAACTCGCCCGGCCCCGAGCGGTCTGTGCCTATGATGACCGCGACGAATATCCAGTACGAGTATGCCGATCGCGTCCGGGGCCTCAGTGCCGGCGGAATTGGAGCCATTCTGCTGCTGGCCCAGAAGATTGGACTGGTCAGGGACATCGACCGCAACCTTCACCTCCTCAAGCAGCATCGGCCGTACCACGAATCCGACCATGTCCTGAACATTGCCTTCAACAGCCTCGCCGGCGGAGAACGGATCGAGCACCTGGAGTTGCGGCGCAATGATGAGGTCTATCTCGACGCACTCGGGGCCACGCGGATTCCCGACCCAACGACGGCCGGGGATTTTTGCCGCCGCTTTTTCGAGACTGATGTCCTGAACCTTATGGACATTTTCAATGAGTCACGACTGCGAGTCTGGTCTTCTCAGCCGCCCGAGTTCTTCGAGGAGGCGGTCATCGAGGCCGATGGCAGCATCGTGCCCAGTGATGCCGAGTGCAAGGAAGGGATGGATTTCACCTACGACGGCCAATATGGCTACCATCCGCTCTTGGTCTCGCTGGCCAACACGGCTGAACCGTTGTTCCTGTTCAACCGGAGCGGCAATCGCCCCTCGCAGGAGCGGGCGGACATCTTCCTGGACAAGGCCGTCGCACTTTGCCGTCGAGCCGGCTTCCGCAAGATTCTGATGCGGGGGGACACCAAATTCGCCCAGACCAGGTATCTCGATCGGTGGGATGATGCGGGCGACATCCGCTTTATTTTCGGATACGCCGCGTCCGATGGCCTCAAGACGGAAGCCGATGGGCTGCCGGCCAATTCGTACCGGCTTCTCAGACGACCGCCACAGTACCGGATCAAGACCACGCCGCGCGAGAAGCCCGAGCGGTTCAAACCCGAGCTTGTCCGCGAGCGAGGGTACGAGAATATCCACCTGCTCGAGGAGATGGTCGCGGAGTTCGAATATCGGCCGACTGCGTGCAGAAAGAATTACCGAATGATCGTTCTTCGCAAGCGGGTGCAGGTCGACAAGGGGCAGATGCGACTGTTCGAAGAATATCGCTACTTCTTTTACATCACCAATGATCGCGAGATGACCGCGGAGGAGATCGTCTTCTCGGCGAACGATCGCTGCGACCAGGAAAACCTGATCGCCCAGCTCAAAAACGGCGTGCGAGCGCTGACGACGCCCGTCGATAACCTGGTCAGTAACTGGGCGTACATGGTGATGGGGTCGTTAGCGTGGAGCCTCAAGGCCTGCGAGCGCCCTACTGGTTCCCGTGTCGCCTCGGCATCAGGTCAAGCACGAGGCCGAGAAACGGACGCTGATGAGGATGGAGTTCGCCACATACCGTGCGGCATTTATCCAGATGCCCTGCCAGATCGTGCGGGGCGGACGACGCTTGCTTTACCGACTGCTATCATGGAATCCATGGCAGGGGGTTTTCCTGCGATTGGTCGAGCGGCTGCACGAATGCTGGCTATGCTGAACGGCGAGCGGATGAAGTCGGGGTCCGGATGCCCCGATCCGTGTGGGCCACTAACAGAGAAAGCGGGTGAGGGATGTCGGAGACTCAGTCGGGGCGGTATCAGGGGCAGACGTCCCCTGAGCCGTAGAAGGTACGTCCTGGACCAATGAAGTGATCACATAACAGTAAGCTAATTTCGCTTTTTTTTTCTTACGCTTGTTTTGGGGCTAGTTCAGGTGAAAGTCGGTGATGAACCAGAGCCGCTTGAGCATTCTGATCGTCGATGACGATGAGGACGACTACTTCCTGACGCACGCGATCCTGGTGGACGTGTACGGCGACCAGATCGAAGCGGACTGGGTTTCCTCGTATGAGCTCGCGATCGAGACGCTGCTGAGCGGTCGCCACGGGTTGTGCTTGCTCGACTACAACCTGGGAGCGCGGACGGGCCTGGACCTCTTGCGTGAGGTGCTGGCCAGAGGATGCCGCACGCCGATCATCATGCTGACCGGCAACGCCGAGTGGGAAGTGGATGTGCAGCACGATGGAGGCCGGGGCAGCCGATTACCTGGTCAAGGGGCAGTTCGGCGGCCCGCACCTGGAGCGGTCGATCCGCTACGCGATGGGATTCGCCGTGGAACGGCATCAGACGCTGGAGGCGCTTCGTCGCAGTGAGGAACGGTATGCCCTGGCCGTGCGCGGGGCCAACGACGGGCTCTGGGACTGGGACCTGACGACCGACGAGATCTACTACGCGCCCCGCTGGAAGTCGATCCTTGGCTATGAAGACGGGCAGATCGGCGACAGCATCATCGAGTGGTTCGACCGCGTGCACCCGATGGATGTCGAGCGAGTGAAGGCGGAGGTCTCCAATCACCTCGCGGGGATGACGTCGCACCTCGAGACCGAGCACAGAATGCGGCACCACGACGGAACTTATTGCTGGGTCCTCACCCGGGGACTGGCAGTGCGGAACGACCACGGGAAGGTCGTGCGAATGGCGGGCTCTCAGTCCGACATCACCCAGCGCAAGGCGGCCGAGTACCGCCTCCAGCACGACGCGTTTCACGACTCGCTGACGGGCCTTCCCAACCGTGCGCTCCTCCTGGACCGGCTGGGCCAGGCCGTCGCGCGGACGAGGCGCCGGCCTGATTCGCGGTTCGGCGTGCTGTTCCTCGACGTCGACGGCTTCAAGCACGTCAACGATAGCCTGGGGCACCAGGTCGGGGATCAGCTCCTGATCGCAATCAGTCGCAGGCTGGAGTGCTGCATGCGCGAAGCAGACACCCTCGCCCGGGTCGGGGGAGACGAGTTCATCAGCCTGATCGACGACGTCGAATCCACCGACGTCATCCTGGGCCTCCCCGACCGGATCCTCGAGAGCCTGCGGACTCCGTTTTCACTGGACGGGCATGAAGTGGTCGTGAGCGCCAGTATCGGAGTCGCCCTGAGCGGCGGTGCCGACCTGAGCGCCGAAGAGCTGGTCAGGAACGCGGATATCGCGATGTATCGGGCCAAGTCTCGGGGCAAGGCCGGCTTCATCGTATTCGACGAGGCGATGCACGCCAGCGCAGTCAGCCGCCTGCGGATGGAATCCGACCTGCGCCAGGCGACCAAGCACGGGGAGCTTCGGCTCCATTACCAGCCGATCGTATCGCTGCGAACCGGCAAGGTCCGAAGTTTCGAGGCCCTGTTGCGCTGGTATCACCCCGAGCGCGGCCTGGTCTGCCCGGATGACTTCATCGCGCTCGCGGAGGAGACGAAGCTGATCCTGCCCATGGGGTTATGGGTGATCCGTACGGCCGCCGACCAGCTTCGGAAATGGCAGGGGCAGTTCGGCATGAATCCGCCGCTGTCGATCAGCGTAAACCTTTCGTGCCGGCAATTCTTGCAGCCCGACCTGGTCTACCAGGTCCAGCGAGTGCTTCTGGACACCGGGCTTGATCCCCATTGCCTGAACATGGAGATCACCGAGAGCGCGATCATGGAACAGGTCGAGTCGGCGTCGTCGGCGCTCTCGAAGCTGAAGTCGCTGGGCATCAAGCTCGCGATGGACGATTTCGGCAAGGGCTATTCCTCGCTCAGCTACCTCCATCAGTTCCCGTTTGACACGCTCAAGATCGACCGTTCGTTCATCGCGTGCATCGGGGAAGCCGGCGAGAACACGGAGATCGTCCGGACGATCGTTTCTCTCGCCAAGGTCCTCGGGCTGGATGTCGTCGCCGAAGGTGTGGAGACGCAGAGCCAGTTGATCCAGCTCAAGGACCTGGGTTGTCACTTCGCCCAGGGATTTACATTCTCGCGGCCCTTGAGCGCGGAAGCCGCGGGTGCCCTGCTCAGGGATCCGCCGCGCTGGTTCGAGTCGATCCGGGATGTACCGGCCCTTGGCCTCGTTCGTCACTCAGAAGACACGTCGTACCCGTCATTCCCGCCAGGGCGCGGCACCCCGCATCATCGGAATGGCGTCGAGATGTGATTCCCTCGATCGAGGGTCATCGAGGTCGCTCCAGAGTCAACTTGGCCGATCGCCGTAACCGTTCTGCCCCGCGCGTATTAAGTCGCGACTGAATCATTTTTTTGTGTGCGTGTCCGAAGTGATCGCGGTTTGGCAATATCCCCTTCAGTACGCGAGCGACGCCAAGCCCTTTCGACACGCGGCCTCTTGATCGGTCCGGACTCGACAACCAGTCGAGCGGGCTCATACCAGAAGGCTCCTGGTCGAGATAGCCCAAACGGCTCGAGCCCGAGCTCGCCGGCCGATCCCGTTTGACGGATTTCCCGCCTCAATTGGATGCGGGGACGTTCTGGCCCATTCCTGGGCTCCCCCGCTGATTTCGCTGTCGGACCTCAGGTGGTTGACGGGCGCCGAGGACTCGACAAAGGTCGCGCGACGGATTGATCCCGGTTGTTCCACGCGCTCGCGTGGGGCGGGATTGTGTCAGTCACTACGCGATCGATGGCGCAGATGATTTTCATACTGGGAGACAATCGCATGCTGGCAACTCGCCAATCCAATCGCAATCGCAGTCTTCGCCCCACTTTGCTGTCGCTCGAGGATCGTGCGCTGCTCAATGCGTCGGTGCCGTACAAGCTGGGCAAGGACGGCGTGGCCGCGCACGTCCTTGCCATGAAAGAGCACAAGATTGAACAGTCACAAATGAAGGGCCCGACGATCACGATCGATGGCAAGGTCCGTTCTGGCGACTTTGTGTTCACCAATTTCGACGGACCGGACCAGGGCACAAGCGCGGGCGCCGGCACGAATATGAACGGCATTTCCAATTCCGGGACCTCTGTCGGGTTTACGATCGACAACAATGGCAACTTCCATAATTTCACGGTTAACCCGCTCAAGTCCCGGAACCTCAAACTGCTGAACATCAACGGATCGATGGCCGCCAATGCCTTCGCGGTCAACTCCTCCGGCACGGTGGTGGGCACCGACGGCAACGGGAACGCGTTCTTCCTCAATCACGGCAAGCTGAAGACGTTCATCCCCTTGGGTGGGTCGGCGGCGGTCGCGCTGGGGATCAACGATCACGGGACCATCGTCGGGCAATACACGACGTCGACCGCGATGCCGGGGTTCATCCGGGTTAACGGCAATTCATTCATCACGATCAATGCCCCTTCCGGTCCCGATACCCTCAACGCTCAGGGCATCAACTACCACGGCGAAGTCGTCGGGTTCTACGTTGGCACGGACGGCCAGGACCATGGATTCATGGCCTATGAGAAGTCGGCGACGGGCGGCGCCCTGACCGGCACCCCGATCGCCGACCCGGTGATCCCGAACGTCCCCGGGGAGCCTGGCGCCACATTCGTGTTCTCCCAGGTGCTGGGGGTCAACGACCACGGAATCGCGGTCGGCTACTACGGCGATTCCACCACGAGCCAGCACGGCTTCATCTACAACACCAACACCGGCAAGTACACCTTCCTGGACGACCCCAGCGAGGCGTTCGATAACGGCGTGGAGGTCACGCAGATCACCGGGATCACGAATTCCGGCGAGATCACCGGGTTTTACTCGGACGCGAGCGGGGTCTTCCACGGATTCGTGGCCACGATTGCCAAGGGAGGGCACTGACCAGTCAGTCGCTGCCAGCGACTACAAACAGTGGGCCGGACAAGAAATGCAAAAGAGGGACGGGATCAACTCTCGATCCGTGATCCCATTCCACTTCGGTCGTGGCGAACGGCGCTCGAACGGTGTTCTCGAGACACTGCCGGCGTGCGGTCCGCCACTACCGATTTGTCGTCAAGCTTGGTGATAACCCGACTACAGAAGACGACCTGTGTCACGTTTCCGCGCTCAGGTGGTTGGCACTGGTGATCATTCTTGGGTGCCACGGGTCGTACCCGACCAGTGTTTTCATGCCGGAGCAGGTTCACATCGAAGAAGATGGATAGCGGGCAATTCGACCCGAAGTCCCTCCGACGATTCACGGCCTGACCTGGGACTTCTTCGCCTAGCTCTTCTATGTTCGTCACAGGAATGAGGACACTGGTCGAATACGACCAGTGGCACCCAGAAATACTCACCAGGGCCTCACGCCGTGGCACCGTGGAATCGCAAATCCTCGCCACTACCTCGAGTGAAGCCAATTCAACGGTATCGGGTTCAGCGGGGCTGGTCCCGGCACCGCCAGCCACAAGGCTGTCGTGCCCTCTTTGTTTTTCGATCTCCGAGGTTCCGGACCCACCCCTCTCACGGCTCTTCTTTCGCAAACACCTCGCCTAGCGGCAGAACGAAGCCTGGCAGCACGGCGCATCCGTCGAGCGACTGGCCGGCAACGAACAGAACGCACTGATCAAGAGCGGTGTGTACGCGCACCGTCCGCTTGTTGCAGTCCACCATCCAGACGAGCAACACGCCGGCCTCGAAGTACTCCCGGAGCTTGCGATCCATCTCGCCCTTGGTGTTGCTCTTGCTCAATACCTCGACGACCAGGTCGGGGGCAAGCTGGGGGATCGGGGCCTTGGGCCACTTGCGTCCGGGGAAGCGTTTCCAGGAGGCGAAGGCGACGTCGGGGATGCGGACCAAGCCCGGAAACAGGCGGACGCTGCCGTCGGGACCGGTGACAATGCCGAGCTTGTGGCGTCGCACGAGGGCCTGTAAATCTTTTTGTGTCAACGCAGGTGGGAACGACTTTTGCGTGGGTCAGTTTCGAGCGAGGGGCGGGAGCCGATCCTCGAAGATGATCGCGAAGTGATTCAGCGCTTCTCTCCATTTGGGAATTGGCAGCGTCCACTTCTTGGACGCCTCGTGGATCGCCATGTAGACCAGCTTCAGCGCTGACTCCTCATTCGGGTACTGCTTGCGGTTCCGCGTGAACTTGCGGATCACGCTGTTCACCGACTCGATGGCATTGGTCGTATAGATCGCCCTGCGAATCGCCGGCGGGAACTCAAACATAGCCGCGATGTCCGGCCACTTCAAACGCCACTGCTTGACGATGGTCGGATATTTCTCACCCCAAGCTTGAGCAAAAGCGTCCAGCGATTCTTCGGCTTCAGTGACCGTCGGGGCCTGGTAGATCTTTTTCAGGTCCACTATGACCTGGTCGCTGTCTTTGTCCACCACGTACTTCAGCGCAGCTCGCACCAGATGCACGATGCACAGTTGCACCTTGGCTTCCGGGTATGCTGCGCAGAGCGCCTCGGGGAAACCTGAGAGGCCGTCCATGCAGGCGATGAAGATGTCCTTCAGGCCACGATTCTTCAGATCGGTCAAGCATGATAACCAAAATCTGGCCCCTTCGGTTTCGCCGAGCCAGAGGCCCAAAAGTTCCTTGCGGCCCTGTATATTCACCCCCAGGGCCACGTACATTGTCTGAGGCGAAACTCGACCATTGGCACCACGCACATGCACCACGATGCCGTCGAGATAGACGATCGGCCAGACCGGGTCGAGCTGCCGGGTGCGCCACGCGGTCACTTGCGCGTCGAGGTCGGCGGTGATCTCCGAGACCAGCGTCGGCGACACATCGACGCTATAAAGTTCTTTCACGACTTCCTGAATATCCCGAGTGGTCATCCCTTTGGCATAGAGTGCGAGAATCTTCTCGTCGAACCCGGTCAATCGACGTTGATGTTTGAGGATCAACTGGGGCTCGAAAGTGCCATCGCGATCGCGCGGAGTCGCGATCATGATCTTGCCGAGATCGCCTTGCACGGTCTTTTCGGAACGACCATTGCGACGATTCTTCGCACGGGGTTTACACGGCGGGTCAGCAAAAGGATCCGCGACGCCCGGCACCAACGGGTCCTCAGCGGCCCCAGGCAACTGTTTGCGGCCGAGGTGAACGTCCATTTCGGTATCGAGCATGCGCTCGAGAGCCGAGCCCATCATGAGCTTGAGGAGGCCGTTCAGCTCCGCGAGTGTCGTGGCCTGCGAGGCGATCTCGCGTGCCAACTGTTCGGCCTTGCCTGTCAAAATCGCGTCCATGCGACAGTCTCCGTAAGGTAAGTAGGTTAGGGTGAGATAACCGATTCCTTACGTTGACACAATATTTCTTACAGGCTCTCGCACGAACGATCCCAGCAAGATAATAATCGTGGCAGCGATCTCCGACTCTTCGTAACCGGTGGGCTTCTCCACCAGCGTCCCATCGACCAGCTCGCAGGGGCGGTTTTCCCGATCCAGGACTCGGATCGCGTCCTTTTCGGTGGCGGTGCCCGGAGCCGGATCGAGCCGCACCCGGCTGGCTGGGATATTTCCCAGCCGCGTCAAGAGATCGGCGACGCTTGCGCCGTTGTCCACCGGCTGACGACGCCGGATCGGCACGGACTTCGGCCGGGTTTTCGAGCCGCGGGTGGTGGTCATCTCGGAGGGATTTCCTGTTCTGAGTCGACTCGCTCCCACACATCGAAGTGACGGTCCTGATTATAGCGCGAATTGGCGATTGTCTCGGTTGCGCGTGTTCTAACTCAATCCGATGCGGAGTCGTGTCTCAATCGGCGATTGGCTTCTCGGCTCGAAGGATCCACCGAGCATCGGCGACCTTTTTTGTCGCCTTTCGCTCCGCGAAAGACCGCCCTCCCGATAAGCGGTACGCGACTTTAGTCTGATATCTGCGCTTGTCGATGAACGATTCATCGCTTCTCCGGACGGATTTACCGAAGATCGGCGTAGTCTTTAGCAGAGAAAATGCACAACTTTCGCGGAGCGAAAGGCGACTTTGTTCTCGCCACGGCGTTGTTACCCGTATTCATGTGCGTTCGTGGCGGCCGCTCGAACAATCGCACAACTTTCGCAGCGCGAAAGGCGACTTTGTTCTGACCAACGCGCCATGAGCCGTGTTTATCTGCGATCGTGGCGTCCGCTGCGGACAAGACTCTCTGGGCTTGCAGATCCAGCATTCCGACTCACGCTGTCCGCTGGTTCCTGACTTGTTCGTACCCGTTGTGGCCTTCCGCCCTCGCCTCTCCACTCGATTTTTCCGTGTAGGTCAGTGCCTTCCGTGGTTGAAACGCTTTGATCATCTTTGATCTGGGTTCATCAGTGTGCATCTGTGGCTTGCCATCTCGGGGTTCGTCCGTGGTCACATCCAAGATTCCGTGGTTCAGCCCAGGTGCTTGATTGCCTCTTTATCCCCCGGGATCGAGAGGACATGGGTCGTGACTCCTGTGGGCGCAGGCGAAGCCGGTGCAGACATTGCAAATGGAAAAGTGCAAATTGCAAAATGAAGAAGGCAGGTTCGGGGAGCGCAACGGTTGACCGTTCGCCCCAGGGTCTCGGGCACCCGGAGGATCGTCGCCGTTGGCTTTACGACCGAGCGCCGCCGCTGTTCTCCTCTGTTCGGCGCGGGGTCTCCGACCCCGCCGCCGGCCCGACCGCAGGTCTCCCGTGATACGGCGGCTCCGCTGACCACCGATCACCCACCGAGCTGACGACGCGGCCAGTCCGACCCGCTTGGCGGACGACACGCCGGCCGACACACGCGCGACAGTCGGGCCGTGACGCAGTGCATTTCGTCGCGACCGGGCCACCTGCGTGACGACGACACCGCGCGTTCCGCATGATCGGCACCAGCGAAGCGCGGGGGGATCAGCGATCCCAGCCTGAAGGGCGACGCCGGCCGCCGCATCTTATCGGACGGATCGGACGGATCGGTCGGATCGGATCGGACAGATCAGACGCTGCGGCCGGATTGCGCCACTTGAGCGTAGGGCTGCATCACTCAGTCCAGAGGGTCAGTGTACGCCGCCTGCCTGGGGGATGTGGGCGGCCCCGATCCCGAGACAGCGTACCGCCGCTACGTAGAAGGGGTTCGATCCGGTAAACGGTTTCTTGCGCTCGCCGGTCCGCTGATCTCTGAACTCAGGACCGTTTGCCGGATCTGATCCCTCGGACAAGGGGTGACGAACAACCGTCCGGGTTTGTGCTGCATGGGCGCTATTCGGGTCCCCTCGATGTCGGAGCGACCGGCACGGGGGCGCCATCGCGGAGGGTCGACAGGTCGCCCAGGATCACCCGTTCCGAACCGTCGATTATCGTCCAGGGACCTTCTCCTCCGGACAAAGCGCCCCGGCGCGCCGATGGATGACCTCGATCCACTGGCCGTCGCTGACGCCGGTCTCGATCTCGGTCCGAACGGCCCGGCCGTTGTCGTAGATCCAGCAGTAGTCCTTGCGATCGATCGAGGTGACCGCGGCAGTTGGCAGCGACCGGGCGCCGAGGCGCTCGATGATCACCTTGCCGTAGGCGTACATCCCGAGCTTGAGCCTGCCGTCAGGATTGGGCAAATCAATCTCGGCGCGGAGCACGCGGCTCTTGACGTTCACGGCCCAGGAAGTGCGGGTGACACTGGCCTGGAACGGCGCGTCCCGGCGGCCCGGGACCAGGACGCTGGCCCTGGTCCCGACGCGGATGTAGCTGGCATCCCGCTCGGGGATGTCGACGATTACCCGGACCACATCAACCCTTGCCACCACGTAAAGCGGCTTGGCGTCGCGGACCGGGACGTTCGAAGCTCGCTTCGTGGCTGTGTTATGGCCGGTCAACGGCTGGACGGAATCAAAAACGTTGGCATTACGGGCCACGATCAGGCCATCGTAAGGCGCGATGCAGCGCGAAGTAACCGTCACACTCCGCGATCCACTTCTTCTCGCACTCGGCGACCGCCAGAGCGGCGTTGGCGACCGAGGCTTCGACCTTGGCCTTCGAGAGCGTGGCCCGATAGAGGATCACGTCCGCTTCGGCCTTCTGAATCGCGGCCCTGGCCGCATCCCGCGCGGCGGCGCCCCTCTTTGACTCATCGATCGGCTTCAGAATGACCTGGGGATCGACCACGTGCTTCAGCCGTTTCAGCTCCGCGTCCCATCGTTCGACGTCGGCCTCATACCCGGATTGGATCGCCCGGGCCTCTGCCAGGCGCGCTCGGGCCGCCCTCACGGTGGCGTCGGCCAGCTCCGCGCTCTTGCCGGCTGGCGATCTGAGATGCCCTGTCCATTCCTCGATGCGCTTCATCTCGCTCCTGGCGACGGCCAGGTCGGCCTCGGCCATCCGGACGTCCACCTTCGCCTTCGCGAGCGAGGCTTCGCTCGCGAGCACCTCCGCCTCTGCGCTGGCGATCGTCGCCCGAGCCGCCTCACGCGCGGCAACGCTTGCTTTCCGCTGATGATCGGACTCGCGCAGGATCTGCGGATCGACGACCCCCCGTTTCACCTCGCGGTCCAGACGCTTGACCTCTGTGTCCCAGCGATCGACCTCGGCCTGGTACTTGACGAGGATTGCCCGGGCCTCCGCCAGGCGCGCTCGGGCCGCCTTCACGTTGGCGTCGGCGACCTCCGCCATCTTCCGGGCCAAATCGAGCCGTTCTTCATCGCGTTTGACAGCCGCCTTCCTGGCCTGAAGCTCGTCGGCCGGCTCGGGCATGTAGAGTGTGGCGAGCAAATCGCCTTTTTTCACCGTGTCGCCGATGTCCGCGATCGGCTTTTCGATAGTGCCGGCCAGCTTGGGATAGATCGGCGTGGTCTGGTAAGCTTCGATGAAGCTCGGCTGCCCGACCTCCCGGACGATCTTCCGGACGGGCGGGTGGATAAGCTGTACACTTGGGGCCGACTGGCCGGGTCCCCCCTGGCCTTTTTCGTCACCAGCCGCGGCGGATGCCTGCCACGCCGAATAACTACCTCCGAGTCCGAAGCAGATGAAGGCTGCAGCGATTCTGAGTCGGAATAGCAGCATGGAGATCAGCACTCCCCGCGCCAGGGTGGCGGCCGTGTTGCCCGCCACGAATCCGAAGGCGATGCGGATGGTCGTATGGATCAGCGTCATGGGGACGGACGCCTGGGAATGACCGGCCGCACCCGCGACGAGGAGACCAGACGGGGCCGTCACTCCGCGCCGAAGGAGCCGTTGACGCAGCCGCTCCCGTGCTCGGGCCAGCCGACCGCGGATGGCCACCTCCGAAAGTCCAAGCTGACGCCCCGCCGCGGCATAGGTTAACCCTTGCAGATAGCACAGGACGACGGGGGCACGCAGTCCTTCGGGCAGGCCCTCGATCTCCTGGTGGACGATCTCGCGATCCGGATCGTCCTCGAACGGGAGATAGCTCTCGGAGGTTCGCTCCGCGACGCGACGATCGAGGGTCCGCCGTCGGGCGGTGCCTCGCCGGGAGTGTGCGGCCACGCGCCGCGCAGCCCCGAAAAGCCAGCTCGCGATTGAGTCAGCTCGGCGGATCGAGCCGGCCCGGCTGGCCAGGACGAGGAACACGGCCTGGAAGGCATCGTCAGCGTCGTGGGGATCGCCCAGGACATCCCGGCAGACCTGAAGAACCATCCGGGCGTGCCGGTTCACCAACTGTTCGAAGGCCGCCTCCGCGGCCTCGCCCCGTCCCGCGACGAACCGGTGCAGCAGCTCCGCGTCGGACAGCGTCCCGACCGCCCCGATGTTGATCAGCCGGTGCACGTCTCGGTGCGATCGGCCGTTTTGGTCGCCCTTCATTCCTTCCTGTCCCCTCGGTTGTTGGTCTCCTCAGAATAGTACCCACTGGCGTGAGGTCCCTCACGAGGATTCTTCTGGTAAAGTACAGGAGAAGTTCGATTGGAAGGTCGGCGATTGAACTCGAGCAAACCGAACCGACCTTCCCGCTACCAAAACGTCGCCTTACTTTCCAGTTTGGACCGAGAAAATGAGCACGGCGCGTTGCTCTTTAAATCCAGAGTGCTCCTCTCTACGGCGAGGTGAACCATGACACGAACAAACCGCGTCACTTTTGCGTCCATCGCCCTTTGCGTATTTGGCCTCGCTGGAACAACTCGAGGTGCCGGACAATACCTGACGGTGGATGATCCCGCATCCACTCTCGCGGGCGAATTACAAATCGCCTTCGTGATGGACGAGGAGAACCTGGCCATCAAGCCTTTTCAGAGGGACGACGACGAACGTTCCGGAGTCAAAACTGCCGCTCAGAAGCCCGCCGCACCGGCGGCCACGGCAGAGACTACGTCAGCCCGGCCAGCGGAATCCGCCCAGCGCACCTTCGACAAGAACAGTCCCTTCTATTTCGATGGCACCATTTCGCGTCAGACGCTGGAAAACTACCTGGATCGTGCAATCACGATGGGCTATTTCCTGGTTCCCGGCCAGCCGGAGGGCTACCAGTTTCCGTATCGGGATGATGACGTCCGCATGATCCACAACCTCGGCGCCAAATTGATCGGCCGGGCCATCTACCGCTGGGGCCAGGAGTCCAAACTCGGCGATCCCGCTTTTTTGGAGTATGCCAAAAAAATGGTGGATCGGGTGCATACCGCCGATCCCGAAGTCGTTTTCCAAGGCTGCCTTTTTGAACAAGTCACCACGGATATTAATAAACTGAAAATCCCCGCCTGGGTTTTCGCAGACTTTGGCCTGCCCGTTGAGGACCGGACCTTTTCGTGCGCTGCGATCATCAAACGGGAAGGCCGGCCTGGCAGGCGTGGCGGCCGCGGCGGAGTGCCGATTATCAACAATCTGGAAACCCGGCTCTGGTTCTATTACCTCGCCGTCTCCTACATCAACATCGGCTGTGAAGCGTTCCACCTGGGCCAGGTCGGACTCATCGGCGCCGATGACAAGGATCTGAAGGTCTATTCGGAGTTTCTGGCCAAAGTGCGGACCTATGCAAAACGGCACGCCCGCCGCCATCTGGTGCTCTTGGACGGTCATGTGCCGTCCGGTGGCATGGTCAAGGACGGGGTCAGTCTCCTGGATTTCAATTCGTTTCCGATGCGCATCGAGGCGGTTCCGGGTAAGCCGCATGAGGCCATCCTGGAAGTCGGTCACCTGGATGCCCTATTCAAAAGAAGCAAGGGCTGCATTTCGCCCAGCGGCTGGCGTTGTGAAAGTTTGCCGTACCTGGTTGAGTTTGACAATTTTGGCCGGGGGCCGAATCCCAATGTGGCTGACCCCAAATCGATGTTCTGCTGGGGCTGGGATGAGATTTCCTGGTTTGCGCTGCAACCGGAGGAATACCGAAACCAATGGCTCCTCTATGCCCACAATTGGATCAAGCAAACCGACCCGAATGGCCACCTCGAAATGCCGGGAACCCGGATGATATCCTGTCCCAATGAAACCCTGCGCACCTACTTTGCCAACACCAAAAGCCCAGCCTGCGCGGTCGGCTATTCCCAGGAAGAAACCATAAAAAAAATCTGGAACCAGGGTCTATCTCCCCCGCCAGCCATTGAAGGTGACACGAAATCGAAGGGCACGCGATGAATGAAATCATGATGAACTCAACGGACGCGCAATGGAAATCGAAATCGACAGACACGCCATGGTGAGCACCGAGAAAGGTCGACCGACTGAACGATGCCAGCCCGATGCGCCGGCAGCGCGTCGCCACAGTCACAATCGGCCGACCTGGGCACGCGCGATCGTGCGAAGGACGTCGGGCGAAGTCGATGGGCCGATCGCACGCGCGCGGCGACGGCCGTCGATCGGCGGCCGCGACGCGGCGTCGGCTCGAAGGGTGGGGAAGCGAATCGGGATCACTCCGCTTGCACTAGCGCGCCGGGCATCCGCCCAGATCGGCCAAATCGTGTACGCCCAAACGTGCGGCGATCTCAATCGTCGCCTTTCGCTCCGCGAAAGTAATTGTCGCCTTTCGCTCCGCGAAAGTATGTTGTCTCAATCGCTGATTTGGCCTCTCGGATCGAAGCATCCCCCGGGCGTCGGGGACGCCGTTTGTCGCCTTTCGCTCCGCGAAAGTGTGTCGTCTCAATAATCGATGCGCGACTATATTCTGACCTCTGCGATTGTCGATTCACGATTCGTCTCTCCGCTGGGAGGATTTGCCGAGCATCGGCGTGTTCTTGGTAAAGCAAACGCACAACTTTCGCGGAGCGAAAGGCGACTTTGTTTTGACCACGGCGTTGTTACTCGTGTCTATCTGCGTTCGCGGCGACCGCTGGAACAAATGCACAACTTTCGCGGAGCGAAAGGCGACTTCGTTCTCACTACGGCGCTGTTACTCGTATTGATCTGCCTTACCAGCCTGCTCTGCGGACAAGACTCTCCGTACCCGCAGGTCGAGCATTCCCGGTCTTGCCGACCCTTGTGCCTGACTGGCCCTTCGCCTTATGGCTTTCGGATGTTTTCCTCTCTCGTCTCTCCACTCGATTTTTCCGTGTAGATCAGTGCCTTCCGTGGTTAAAACGTTTTGATGGTCTTTGATCTGAGTTCATCAGTTTGCCGCCTGTTGCATCTGGGAACGGCTCTTGACATCATGAGGACTGGAGCAGGTGCTCGTGACCCTGGTATGGTTTTGCCCACCGCTAAACGCCGATCCGATGACCGGCCGGCCGCCGCGGACTCGAGCGACCCCGGACGTCGGGATCGGCGAGATCGCGGCGCGGGCCGTGCCCGTGCTTTGCTTACCCTAGGGCAGGCCCCAGCGGCGAATGGGAAAGCCCGTCTCGCGCGACCACAACCCCTGAGGTGACCCGATGACGATAGAGCGACGCAATCGCACCCGCCGGCTTCAGCTCGAGCCGCTCGAGGCCCGGGACGTGCCTTCGGTCGTGAGCCCCCATGCCGGGCTGCTCCGGCCGATGGCTCGGGCAGAGGTCCACAAGGCGGCCCACCACGACGTGCGGGCGGCCCGAGTCCACGCACCCGCGGCCGTAGCCGCCTCGAGCACCGCGAGCGCGGGCGCCGCGTCGTCGAGCACCCCACCTGCCGGAAGCTCGTCCGAGCCGACCTTGACCGTCGTCCTCGGCCCGGTGCTCCCCTTCGTGGTGACCAAGGCACAGGTCCTGATCATCAGCCCGCCCATGACGGTCCCGGCCCCGGTCCCGATCGGTTCCATCTCGAGCACCTGACGGCCGGGTTGCCCGTCCTCGGGACGGATCGGGCCGGTCGGCGGGCGGACCCCCTCCGACAAAGTCGCGGGCCGGTTTGCTGTAGCGATCGGTCGAGCCCGATTGGCTCGGGCCGCCGCTGGCGTATGAGCGTCAGTCCTCGATTCCGGCTCGATGTCCCTCGGCAGGTTCCATCCACCAGACTCTCGCTGCTTGTACACTATCATCCGGCGCCTCGACCAGATACAGTGAAAAAGGCTCCCAAACCCCGCTTCACGGTGTCCGTCCGGTGAACTGCATCTACAATCCGCCGGCGAGGTTCGTCAACATGGGGCGGTGTCCGTTAACCACCGGAGTCCCATCATGGATCGCCCCGCGCGCCAACGCCACTGGGCGGCGGTTATCGCCGACTTCCGCCGCTCCGGCCCAACGCGGCATAGCCGCAACCAAAAAGGTGGGCTCTTCCGACTGTCGTGTGGGCAGCAATCCACTGGTGGCTCAGATTGGAATATAGTGACGTCCGCTGTACTCCGAAAGGCGCAGCTTTTCCCTGAGGTTCCCCGGCTGATGGCCGCGGGGGGCGGGACCAGAGGCCCCAGTTCCCGCCCCCCGAACCCCCCACCCCCTTCCCTCTTCACTGTTCCGGCTCAAAATTACCGCGTTCTCCCCTTGCATACGAGTCCGGTGCTGAGTTTTATCCGCACCAGAGCCGGAAATGCCAATTCCGTTAATGCAAAAATGGCATTCATCCCACAAACTGGTTGGTACCTACTTCAACCACCCGGGGGAGAATGCCATGAACACAGTATGGCCCTTTCTGGTCAAGTTTGCCAGCCTCATCGTCTGCACCCTCCATTGCTTCGACCGGGTCATCTTCAAAGGCCATCTGGCCTTGGCTTCTCCCCACGAACTCGAACGTTTTGTCGATTTCGTTCTCAAGGTTCGCCGCACCGACTTCATCAAATGCATGGCGCCCCAGTACTCTGAGCGTTTGGTTCAACATGCCCAGGCCTGGGCGCGGAAGGCTGGTCGCACCTACGTGTATCGCACCGGCGACTTCCGCAAAGACCAATGGGCTCTCAACCTCGTCCGCGACCAAGGCATCCTCGAGGGACTCGTCGGCATCCTTTGCACCCAAGAAACCTGCCCTTCCTTCGCCCTCGTGCCCGGCCGCGACCGGCCTCAGTTCGTCAGCCGGCCCCGGCAGCAGCGACTCCTCTATTACTACTTCCTCGATCCGCAGTTCGGCCTGATCCACGTCCGCCTGCAGACCTGGTTGCCGTTCACTGTCCAGGTCTATGTCAACGGCCACGAATGGCTGGCCCAGCAAATGGTGCAGAAAAGACTGGGCTTCGTTCAGCAGCACAACGCGTTTACACAACTCGACGATCCGGTCCAGGTCCAGCGCCTGGCCGACCGCTTTGCTCAGCTCAACTGGGCCAAAACCCTCAATCGTTGGGCACGGCAGGTCAATCCGTTGCTTCACGAACTGCTTCGGGGCTACTCCATACATTGGGTCGTTGATCAAGCCGAGTTCGCCACCGACTTGCTGTTTACAAGTCGCGCGGCCTTGGCCGGTTTGTACCGTGCGCTCCTGGATTATGCGGTGTGCACATTTTCCCCCAAAGACATTCTCGGCTTCCTCGGCCGCAAGTGGGATCGCCGCTTCGATGGTGAAGTGCACACCCACTACGAAGAGGACCGCTGGTTCGGAGCCCGCATCAAGCACCGCATGAAGACCAACTGGCTGAAGATGTACGACAAGTTCGGCCTGATCCTGCGAGTGGAAACGGTTATCAACGCCCCCAAGGAATTCTGGGTCTATCGCACGCGACAGCACCACGACGGCAAGTCATCGGCTGGCTATTTTCCCATGAACAAGAGCGTGGCCTCCTTGGTCCACTATCGAGAACAGGCGTTGGCCTGTAACCGCCGCTACCTGGATGCCTTGGCGGTGGTTAACGACCCGGCACCGGCCTACCAAGAGCTACGGCAACTCACCGAACCCAAAGTAGTCGACACCCGTAGCTATGCCGGTTTCAATCCGGCTCGGTCCGAAGACCTGCGGCTGTTTCTCGCGGTGCTGGAGGGCAACCACATTGCGCGTGGCTTTCGCAACGGCGACATTCGGGAACCGCTGTTCGGCAGCCCGCGGCAACTGCGCCAGCAACGCCGTGCCAGCGCCGCGGTGGGGCGATTGCTCAAAAGGCTCCACGTACGCCACCTGATCGCGAAGATACCGCGCACTCGGCGTTGGCGCGTTACCGAACGCGGCCGCCGGTTGCTGGGTCTCGCGGTCCAGCTCTACCAAAGCGCTTGGCCAAAAATCGCTGCGTAGCCGAGAGTTACTGATCAAAAACTTCTCCGCATCTTGCGTAGAAGTTCAGGGGAAAGAATCTAACCCAGGCCGAGTTCTGCCGCCAACGCCATGTCTCCATCCGCGCGTTCCGTAGCCGTCTTTATAGTCCGCGCCACCGATTCCCCCCTCCCGGCACCCCTGGAACTCCCAATTCTCTTCCCTGCTCGACGACCGCTCGGTGCTCGACCCAGAGCTTTCTCCCGGTCCACATCCGCCCCCACATGTCAGTTCCGATTGCCGACCATGACTTCTCCAAGCGTCCTACCGAGCTCGAACTCGTCGTTGACGACGAGCACCTCATTCGGATTCCCACCGGCTTCGATCCGGCTACACTCGGCCGATTGCTCGATCTCCTGGAGAGCCGGTCGTGATCAATCTCCCCCCGTCAGTACGGATTTATTTGGCTGTCCAACCGGCCGACATGCGCCGTGGGTTCGACGGCCTGGCCGCCTTGACCACTTCGATCCTGGGCCAAGATCCACTCTCTGGTCATCTCTTTGTTTTTCGGAATCGGCGCGGCGACCGGCTCAAGATCCTTTATTGGGATCGAGATGGTCTCGCGATCTGGGCGAAACGCCTGGAGCGAGGCAGCTTCAACTTTCCTGCACCGAGCGGCGATCGCGTCGAGGTCACGCCTGCGGAAATGGCCGCAATTCTTGAAGGCATCGACCTCAAGCATGCCCGGCGACAGCGGCGGTTCACGCCGCCCACCATCTCACCCGCCCAAAACGCAGAACAAATCGTATAATTCAGTGAGAATCTCTTGTCACATCGGTGGGGTCGGTCCGTACGATCAGTATAATGACCTCGCCAGCGGAACTCCCCACTGATCTCGAGACCGCCCATCAGCTCATCCGCGAGTTGGTGGCGTCGCTGCGCCAGCAAACCGTGCTGAACGAGCACCTTCAGCACCAACTCGAAAAGTTGTTGCGACAGATCTACGGCCCCAGGTCCGAGAAGCTTGATCCCAACCAGCTCCTGCTCTTTGCCCGCGAGATCATGGAAGCAACCGCGGCCGACACCGCCGCGACACCCCCACCCAGTACCAGCGCAACCTACCGAGCCACTCGCTCCTCCAAAGAAGAATGGTCATGGCCGCAAGCCTCTGCCCAAGGGCTTGGAGCGCCGGCCCAAGGTCCACGACGTCCCCTCCGAACAACTCCCGTGTCCCGACTGCGGTACCGTCCGCACCCGCATCGGCGAGGAGATCCGCGACCAGCTCGAATTCGTGCCGGCCAGCCTGATCGTGATCGAGCACGTGCGGCCCAAGTACGCCTGCAAGGAGTGCCAAGGCAACGTGATTATTGCCCCACGACTCCCGGAACCGATCGAGAAGGGGCTGCCCGGTCCAGGGCTGTTGGCCCACGTGATTGTGAGCAAATACTCGGATCATTTGCCGCTCTATCGCCAGGAAGGAATCTTCCGCCGTCATGGCGTGGAACTATCGCGTCAGACGATGTGCGACTGGATGGCGGTTTCCGCCGAGTTGCTGGAGCCGATCGTCAAGGCGATGCACCGTGAGATCCTCAAGTCGCGCGTGATCCAGACCGACGACACAACCGTTCCGGTGCTGAACCGGAGTCTGGGGAAAACGCGGACAGGCCGGCTCTGGGACTACCTGGGGGATCAAGAGCATCCCCACGTGGTGTATGACTACACGCCGGATCGCAGCGCCGAGGGTCCTCTGCGGATGCTCGAGGGCTATGAAGGTTATCTCCAAGCCGATGCGTATTCAGGCTACGACTCGCTCTACGCCGGGAAGAAGATCATCGAAGTGGGATGCTGGGCGCATGCGCGGCGGAAATTCTACGACGCCAGGACGAGCGATCCGGTGAGATCACACGTGGCGATGGCCATGATTCAGCGGCTGTACAAGGTGGAGAAGGATGCCAAGGGCCTGGATGATGCGGTCCGCGGTGCGCTCCGGCAGGAGCGGTCGAAGCCGGTCCTCAAGGAGATCGAGGCCTGGTTGTTAGCGGAGAAGGATCGAGCGTTGCCCAAGAGCCCGATCGGCGAAGCGATCGGATATGCCTTGAATCACTGGCAGGCACTGGAGCGGTACACAGAGGAGGGTTGGCTGTCGATCGACAATAACGCCAGCGAGCGCGGAATGAAGCCGGTGGCCCTCGGTCGCAAGAACTGGTTATTCGCCGGCAGTGATGCAGGAGGCAAGACAGCGGCGACCCTGATGAGCTTGTGCATGACGTGCAGGAACCTGGCGATCGACTCATTCGCGTATCTGCGTGACGTACTGGAGCGGATCAGCACGCATCCCGCTCGGCGGATCGGCGAGCTGCTACCGGATCAGTGGAAGAAGGAACGGGCGGCGGCGCAGCCGAATCCGGTGGAGTGACCATGGCGGGTGGTGGGCAGTTCGGAGTGCCACGTTGCGCGCGCGGTCGGTGCCGCCGTGGTCGTCCTGGAGCGCTCAGGCGCGCGACGCAAGCGGCGCGCCAGCCGCGCGCGTTCGGTCCCCTGTACTCCACCGGACGGTTACGCTTCACGCGCACGGAGCACCCGCGCCATGGCCGCTCCGCCTGATGAGCCGTTCGACCTCCACGATGAACCGGACCTGCCGCCCACCGACGCGGGCGACGAAGACGAATACGCATGCGGCGCGGCTCCGACGCGCGCCGAAGGCTTTCTCCGCCCGCCGGGCACAAGGGCGCAGAAAATCCCCCGCGTGGTGCCTTTCCGGGCGGCCGAGGCAAGCACCGTACCGGACGGGCACGCTGCCGAGAAGCACCACCCTGGAACAGCGGCCGCCCCAGACGACGACACCGCGAATCAGCCAACCGTCCCCGACGGACCTGCCGATTCTCACAAGCTTCCTGACGTGTTCGCCGGTCGGTCCTTCGGTGATTACGAGCTGATCCAGCTCATCGCCCAGGGCGGAATGGGGGTCGTTTACAAAGCGCGGCAGAAGAAGCTTCATCGCATCGTGGCCTTGAAGATGATCTTGAGCGGCCAGCTTGCTTCCGAGCACGAACTGCGCCGCTTTTACACCGAGGCCGAGGCGGCGGCCCAGCTCGATCATCCCGGCATCGTGCCGGTGTACGAAGTCGGCGATTTCGGCGGCCAGCACTACTTCTCGATGGGTTTCATCGAAGGAGGCAGCCTCGCCGACAAGCTGCGCAGGACCCGTCTCACCCCGCGATGCGGCGCACCTGGTCCAGCACGTTGCCTTGTCGGTTGCCTATGCCCATGATCGGGGGATCATCCATCGCGACCTCAAACCGAGCAATATCCTTCTCGACAACCAAGGCCAGCCGAAAGTCACCGATTTTGGTCTGGCCAAGCGCGTGACCGGCCTCAGTCAGCTTACGGTGACCGGGCAGGTGCTCGGCACACCGAGCTACATGCCGCCGGAACAGGCCAGCGGCAAGCTCGATCAGGTCGGTCCACTCGCGGATGTCTACTCACTCGGTGCCCTGCTCTACTGCCTGCTCACCGGTCGCCCGCCTTTTCAATCTGCACACGTGATGGATACGCTCCGGCAAGTGCTGGAGCAAGACCCGGTGTCACCCCGCCAACTGAACGCCGCCGTCAGTCGCGATCTCGAGACCATTTGCCTCAAGTGCCTCCAAAAAGAACCGGCGCGGCGGTACTCGAGCGCGCGTGCACTTGCCGACGATCTGGGCGCTATCTTGCCAGAGAGCCGATCCACGCGCGACCTGTTGGCAAGGCCGAACGCCTGTGGCAGTGGTGCCGGCGCAACCCCGCAGTCGCCTCCTTGCTCGCCGGTTTGATTCTCTCCCTCGCACTCGGCACTCTTTTCTCGTCGTACTTTGCCGTGCAGGCCAGGAAAGAGGCCACGCTCGCGCGCACCAAGGAGGCCATAGCCGAAGCCGAGAAGCGCACGAGCGAAAAGCGCCGCTACGTCGCGGAGATCCGTCTGGCCGCGAGCCACTGGAAAGAGGGTCAGATTCTGGGAATCGAAGAGCAACTCCGAGAGCTCGAACCGGCATCCCCCACTGATCCAGACGAGCGCGGCTTCGAGTGGTACTACCTGGCGCGCCTTTGCCGGCTCGAGTTACGCACGCTGAGGCATCACCCGGGGGATGTTTTCGACGTCGCATTCTCGCCGGATGGCCAGCGGCTTGCCTCCTGCGGCGGGAATGGGACGGTCGTCATTTGGAACCGCTCGACCAGGACGGTCGAACGGACGCTCAAAGGTCACAGGGGCTCTGTCATGGACGTGGCCTTCAGTCCCGACGGCCGGGTCATCGCGTCGGCAGGGGTAGACAAGACAGTGAAGCTCTGGGATAGAGCCACCGGCCGGCTCACGCGCACGCTCGAGGGACACACCGACCGCGCGTGGCGCGTAGTCTTTGATTCCACCGGCAAGCGGCTCAACTCGTGCAGCCTGGATCGAACCATACGCGTCTGGGACTTGAATACAGGCAAGACCACACTCCTCCTGCGTGGACACACGCGCGGCGTTGCCAGCATTTCCCTCAGCTCGGATGGCAGGCTCCTCGCCTCCGCGAGCTGGGACGGTACGATCCGGATATGGGACGCCGGCTCCGGTGCGTTCTTGCACGTCCTTTCCGGCGACACGAAGCCTGTCATGGCCGTGTCGTTCTCTCCCGCGGGCGGTCTGCTCGCCAGTGCCGGTTGGAACCGGACGGTCACGCTCTGGGATACGGCGACGTGGAAAGAGCGGCGCACGCTTTTTGGTCACAAGGACCTGGTCAGTTCCGTGACCTTCCGCTCGGACGGAGAGCGGCTTGCCACCTGCGGATCGGATGGATTGCTCAAGGTCTGGGACGTGGCCACCGGGCAAGAGCAGTTGAGCCTGCCCGGTCATCTTGGTTCGGGCTCGCGTTTTCGCCCGACGGGCGCACGATCGCTTCGGCCGGCTTGGATCCGATCATCAAGCTCTGGGATGCCCAGGTGCCGCAGGAAAGCCTGGTCTGGAGTGGACATACCGGCGAGGTTCTGAGCGTGGCGTTCAAGAGCGATGGTTGCTGGGCCGCATCCGGAGGTGCTGACGCCACGGTGCGCATCTGGGACGTGGCCACAGGTCAGCCGGTGCGCACGCTACGCGGCCATTCCGAGGCAGTCACCCACGTGGCCTTCGCGCCACAGGGATCGCTGCTCGCTTCGGCGAGCCGAGACCGTACCGTGCGGTTGTGGGAAGGCACGACGGGAGCGCAAGAGCGGGTCTGGCGCGATACCGAAGCCATTCAAACGGTGTCGTTCAGCAACGACGGACGCCGTCTGGCGCTGTGCGCGGGGATCACACCGTGCAGATTTGCGACACGTTCACCGGAAACGTCCTGCGGGTCATGCGCGGACACACGGGTCCGGTTCGATGCGTGGCGTTCAGCCCCGATGGACGGCGGCTCGCCTCCGCAAGCGTCGTCGACAACACGCTGAGACTGTGGAACACCGATTCCGGGACGCTCTTGACGACCCTGGATGAGAACGCTCGGGAAGCCGTCAGCCTGGCGTTCAGCCCCGACGGGCGGCAGCTTGCCGTTACCGGGGCTGACCGCGAAGCGCGGGTCTGGGATCTTCGTACCAGCACCATCGCGCAGGTTCTCCGCGGACACGGTGCGTCCCTCGCCTCGGTGACCTTCAGTCCCGATGGCGGCCGCATCGCCACGACGTCCTGTGACGGCTCGGTGAAAGTCTGGCACACGGCGACGGGTCAGGAAACGCTCTCGCTTCCCGGAACTGACCAGACGGCTCAGACGATCGCATTCAGTCCGGACGGTCTCAGTTGGCTGCACCTGGGCCTGAGAACACGTTACGGATCTGGGACGCATCGGCTTTGACTCCCGAGCAACTGGACCGGCGGGAGGCGCTCAGCGTCTTCCGTTTCTGGCTCGCGAAATCTCCGCGCCAGGCCGAAGTGTTAGAGAGAATTCGCCAGGACCCGACGATCTGCCCAGCGGTCCGGCAGCAGGCGCTCGCCGCCGCCGAGCAGTATTTCCAGAGCAAGCCCCTGCGCGATTCGACGGCAACTCGATAGAAAGAAAAGGGCACGTATTCATACGGTCCCGATGCGACCGAACTCGTCGACCACCACGGTTTAGCGCGGGTGCGCTGTGCCACCATAAGCTCTGCCGGCTGTCCAGGGCCGGCGAGACGAGCGCTCACGGCAGGAGCGAGGGGCGGGTCGTCGGCAGAAGAATTAATGACGGGGAGCGTCGATCCGCGTTTCGACGTGGCGACGGATCCATGACCGGCAGCGATTCTGCATCAACTCTCCTTTTCGCGCGGGGCATCCGCCCAGATTGGCCAGGTGGTGTACGACCAAACGTGCGGCGATCTCAATCGTCGCCTGGAGTACCGCAAATCTGGGATTAAGAATTCCCCAGCAACATCCCGGGGTCTAAAGATTCTTGACCAGTGTGTGTGCTACCCGGACCTCCAGAATGGGGGTTGGTTTCAACTCCAACCCCTTTTTCCGGAGGTCTGTCCAATGTCTGCCAAGTCCAAGTCGAAGCGTGCTCGCAAGTCCCGATCGCATTCCGTGCACAAGCCTCGCGGCGTGATTCATCCACGTGTCCAGGCGGTCGGTCCGGAACATTTTGCCTTTATCTGTGTCGATTGCGCCAAGAGCCGCTCGAAGATGATGATCGCCGATTTCTACGGTCGAGTCCTCATGGAACCGACCATCATCGAGCACAACCGAGTTTGCGATTCGAGGCGATGCTCCGGCAGATCTCGCGACACCCTGGCACGACATCGGCATCAAAGACCAGATCGCCGTCATCGAGCGGACGGGGCGCTACCATGGCCCGGTCCAGCGCGCCTTCGTCAAAGCGGGGATCGAGGTCCGCATCCTTCATCCCTACACCACCAAACAATTTCGCCAGTCCGCCGATCCGGGCAACAAAACCGACGACACCGACCTCTCTGCGATCTACCGCGCCGCCGTCAACGGTTTCGGCCTGTCGGAGCACGAACCCGATCCGATCTACGTTCGCCTCCGACTCCTGGCAAGGCACCGCCGCCGGCTCGTGCACAAGAATGTCATGCTCCGGCAGCAGATGCTCGAACATCTGCACTCTTATATGCCAGGATATTCGTCCTGCTTCAAGGATATTTTCGATTCCGAGCTGCTGCTCTGGGTGCCCAAGCACATGGGCTCCGCCGCCGAGATTCTCCAGGCCGGTGTCGACAGGCCTGGAGCAAGAACCTGCGAACGGCGAATGTCAGATCGCACAGACCAACATTGGAAAAGATCGTCGCTTGGGCTCGATCCGCACCTTCAGCCGAGGAGCCGGTGTCGAACTCCATCGCCGATTCTTCACTGAGTTCGATGCCGACCGCCGCGCCAGGCTCCAAATGATCCAAGCGATCGAGAGCGATTTGGTGGAACCCTTGAGTCAGACTCCCTACGTTCTGCTGGTGAGTATCCCCGGAATCAATGTCGTCTCGGCAGCCGAATTCGCAGGCGAGATGGGGCCGATCAAGCACTATGCCAAGCCGCGAGCGATTACCGGCAGAGCTGGCTTGTACCCGTCGCGGTACCAGAGCGACGAGGTTGATCACCCCAACGGACCGTTGGTGCGACTGGCCAACCACGACCTGCGACGTGCCGTTCTCATCATCGCCGACAACCTGATCAGGTGTAATGAGCACTTCGGAGTTTTGGCCGCGGGATGGCGGGTCAAGAATGCGGATGCCCGCGACATCCGCGTCCGGGTAGGCAGCCGCTTTTGCCGGATCGCCTTTCACATGGTCTCCGGTCAAATGACCTTTCGACATCCGTGCACTCAGCAACGGGACTACATCCTTAAGAAGCTGCTCCGACTTCGCTCTTGAGCATGCGATAGCACCGGATCGGCTTCTACGAAACCTCGACGCCGCGGCGGTCCAGCTCCCTCCCTCGGAAGAGCGAGAGGAAGCAGAGTCGTTGGCGGAGGAACTGGCTCAGCTCCAGAACAAAGCGGGGATCTGGACCCAGGGCCATCGGCGAAATTCTCCCCGCGGTCTTGGTCAAACTGGGGATAAACCTGATATCATCATCGAAGTCAGGGGAAGCTGATCTCACATAGCACCGATCCAGGCGAGGGGCCGAACAACGTCGTTAATGTCGCCATGGCGCAAAGCCGAAGCGAAAGTGTGGCGCTCTGTCGGATCACCAACGTCTGATAAGGCTATGTGGGGTCACTCCCCTGATATACCAGTATGGCGAGACGTGATCCCCTGACAAGACAGAGGTGGCCCCTTGTCGGTGCCGGTCGCAAGCCGACACAGTAAACAAAACGCCACTATTCGTGGCGTGACGAGAGGAACGTACGCACTCAGCTTGATCGAAGCCCGTCCAGCCAACTCCCATATGGCTGTCTTTCGCTCCGCGAAAGTAATTGTCGCCTTTCGCTCCGCGAAAGTAATTGTCGCCTTTCGCTCCACGAAAGTAATTTTCGCCTTTCGCTCCGCGAAAGTATGTTCTCCCAATACTCGATTATCAATTTTATTTTGATCTAGGTATTTATCGATGCGCCATTCGTCACTCGCATGGAAGGATTTGGCGAGCATCGGCGTGGTTCTTGGTGGTGCAAACGCACAACTTTCGCGGAGCGAAAGGCGACTTTGTTTTGACCACGGCGTTGTTACTCGTATTTGTCTGCGTTCGTGGCGAGCGCTGGAACAAATGCACAACTTTCGCGGAGCGAAAGGCGACTTTGTTCTAACTACGCCGCTGTTACTCGTATTCATCTGCCTTACCAGCCTCCCCTGCGGACAAGACTCTCCGTGCCCGCAGGTCGAGCATTCCGGGTCTTGCCGACCGTTACATTCTTTCCCCTGAACTTCTACGCAAGATGCGGAGAAGTTTTTGATCAGTAACTCTCGGCTACGCAGCGATTTTTGGCCAAGCGCTTTGGTAGAGCTGGACCGCGAGACCCAGCAACCGGCGGCCGCGTTCGGTAACGCGCCAACGCCGAGTGCGCGGTATCTTCGCGATCAGGTGGCGTACGTGGAGCCTTTTGAGCAATCGCCCCACCGCGGCGCTGGCACGGCGTTGCTGGCGCAGTTGCCGCGGGCTGCCGAACAGCGGTTCCCGAATGTCGCCGTTGCGAAAGCCACGCGCAATGTGGTTGCCCTCCAGCACCGCGAGAAACAGCCGCAGGTCTTCGGACCGAGCCGGATTGAAACCGGCATAGCTACGGGTGTCGACTACTTTGGGTTCGGTGAGTTGCCGTAGCTCTTGGTAGGCCGGTGCCGGGTCGTTAACCACCGCCAAGGCATCCAGGTAGCGGCGGTTACAGGCCAACGCCTGTTCTCGATAGTGGACCAAGGAGGCCACGCTCTTGTTCATGGGAAAATAGCCAGCCGATGACTTGCCGTCGTGGTGCTGTCGCGTGCGATAGACCCAGAATTCCTTGGGGGCGTTGATAACCGTTTCCACTCGCAGGATCAGGCCGAACTTGTCGTACATCTTCAGCCAGTTGGTCTTCATGCGGTGCTTGATGCGGGCTCCGAACCAGCGGTCCTCTTCGTAGTGGGTGTGCACTTCACCATCGAAGCGGCGATCCCACTTGCGGCCGAGGAAGCCGAGAATGTCTTTGGGAGAAAATGTGCACACCGCATAATCCAGGAGCGCACGGTACAAACCGGCCAAGGCCGCGCGACTTGTAAACAGCAAGTCGGTGGCGAACTCGGCTTGATCAACGACCCAATGTATGGAGTAGCCCCGAAGCAGTTCGTGAAGCAACGGATTGACCTGCCGTGCCCAACGATTGAGGGTTTTGGCCCAGTTGAGCTGAGCAAAGCGGTTGGCCAGGCGCTGGACCTGGACCGGATCGTCGAGTTGTGTAAACGCGTTGTGCTGCTGAACGAAGCCCAGTCTTTTCTGCACCATTTGCTGGGCCAGCCATTCGTGGCCGTTGACATAGACCTGGACAGTGAACGGCAACCAGGTCTGCAGGCGGACGTGGATCAGGCCGAACTGCGGATCGAGGAAGTAGTAATAGAGGACTCGCTGCTGCCGGGGCCGGCTGACGAACTGAGGCCGGTCGCGGCCGGGCACGAGGGCGAAGGAAGGGCAGGTTTCTTGGGTGCAAAGGATGCCGACGAGTCCCTCGAGGATGCCTTAGTCGCGGACGAGGTTGAGAGCCCATTGGTTGGAAGTGATCGTCTAAAAATGACCCCTTTAGGGGTAGTGTGATCGTCTAAAAATGACTCCCCGTAGGCGCCTCCTGTACAGTGAACGTTTCTGCAAGGAACGCTCACCATGCATGGAGGCAAAGGAATGCTTACGGTGGACGACTATGGTGACATCCGCAGAGCCCGTCGCAACGGGTTCTCTATCAAACAGCTCGCTCGTGAGTTTGAACATTCGCGCAACACGATCCGCAAGGTACTCGCGAACCCCGAGCCCAATCCGATTCCTCAGACGAGGATCCGAACCGCTCCTGTCCTGGGACCGTTTTTCACGATCATCGACCAGATCCTTCGAGATGACGAGTCTGCGCCACCAAAGCAGCGGCATACCGCCGCTCAAGTGGTCCGTCGTCTGCGCGACGAGCACGGGTACCACGGCGGCTACGCGCAGGTGCAGCGCTACCTGTTCAAGCATCGCCGGCGGGAACAAGAAACCTTCATTCCGCTGGGACATCTTCCAGGCCAGCGCCTTGAAGCCGATTTCGGCCATATCCACGTCGACTTTCCTGACGGACGTAGGCTCGTTCCATTCCTGGTGACCACCTGGGCCTATTCCAATTACCCGTTTGTTCTGGCTCTGCCCTTCGAGCGAACTGAGGCAATCCTCGAAGGCATGGTCAGAGCCTTCGAGTTTTTTGGCTGTATCCCCAACGAGGTGTGGTGGGATAACCCCAAGACTGTAGCCACCACGATTCTTCTCGGGCGCGAACGAAAGCTTCATCCTCGATATGCGGCGCTGGCCAGCCACTACGTTTTCAATCCTCTCTTCTGCATGCCGGCTCGGGGCAACGAAAAGCCCGATGCTGAGAACACTGTGCGGGCGGTGCAACGCCGGTTCTCAACTCCGGTTCCGCGCGTAAACGACCTCGACGAATTGAACCGGTATTTTCAAGAACGCTGTGAGGCCGAACGAGCACGGACTGTTCAGTCGATGTTCGGTCCCTTCGTGATCGGCGCCCGCTTCGCCGACGAACAAGCCTCAGCGGCCTCGCTTCCACGACATCGGTTCGATCCATGTGTAATCCGCCCCGCCGCGCCTGTGGATAAGTATCAGACTGTCGCTTTCGAGCGTAATCGTTATAGCGTTCCCAGGCCGTTCGCATTCCAGATGGTGACCATCAAGGGCTATGTGGACCGAGTCGTGATCGTCTCCGGAGGTCACGTCATCGCCACCCACACTCGCTGTCTTCAGCCGCACACGATGGTCCTCGACCCATTGCATTATCTTGCGACTCTAGACCGTAAACCGGGGGCCCTTGACCACGCTCCGGTTTATCGGGAATGGAAGCTCCCAGGATGCTTCGCTGCGTTCCGTACGGAGCTTGAGGAGTACCATGGCGCTCTCAGCTGGCGCACGACGCTACGTGCGGGTGTTGCAGCTTTTGGTCGACCACCCTATGGCCCGAGTCCGTCAGGCGATTGAGACTTGCCGGCGCGAGCAACTGATCAGCGCCGAGGCTGTGATTCAGCAAACGCTCACCCTGGCGGCCCGTGAAGCACAGCCGCGTCGTTCGACTCCATGGACGACCGAGCTGACTACGACGCCGCAAGTTCACGTGCCGCTCCCTGATTTGAGCTGTTTCAACCAACTCTTGGACAGCTCGGCTTGCCGCGGAAAACCCGATGACCCAGAAGTTGTAGTGGCTGCCGAACCTTCTGGTGAGAGACGAGTCACCATGTTCTTCACCTGACGGAGTGTTCGCGATGCGTCTCGGACTCGATCGGCGAGTTCGAACCGTTCTTCGACATTTTCTTGGGAAGGACCATGCTGATGGCCGATGCAGTGATCGACCTGCTCAAGGCCCATTTCCGGCAGTTGCGGCTGCCGACAATGGGCCGTGAGTTCGAGAGATTGGCGCGGGATGCGACTGGGACTAACCAAAACTTTTTCCAGTTCCTGCTCGGTTTGACTGAAACCGAGCTGGCAACACGGGCCGCCAATGCAATCGCAACGCGGATCCGGAATGCGGAGTTCCCGATCTTGCGGGACTTCGACACGTACGACTTTACCGTTCTGCCGCAGCTTTCGAAGCCAAAGATCCTGGAGCTGGCACGCGGTGAATGGATCGAGCGGAAATACAATTGCTGTCTGATTGGGAGCCACGGAACGGGAAAAACGCACATCGCAATCTCGTTAGGCCAGGCCGCGTGTCGAGCAGGCCTGCGAGTGCTTTACTTCACGGCGGCCGATCTGGTGACACGATTGGAGAAGGCCCAGAAGCAGTACACGCTGGACCGGTTCTTGGGCCAACTCGAGCGGGCACAGCTGCTGATCTGCGACGAGCTGGGCTATGTTTCTATGAGCCGCGGCGGTGTCGAGCTTTTGTTTCGAGTTTTCGGCGATCGCTATGAGCGTGCCAGCGTGCTGGTGACGAGCAATCTGCCGTTTGGCGAATGGAACCAGATCTTCCAGGGCGAGCGCATGACCGCAGCGCTTTTGGACCGACTTACGCACCACTGCCACATTTTCGAGATGAATGGCGAGAGCTATCGCTTCCGGGAGTCGATGAAACAGAAGAAGGGCAAAAAATAGCAGTACGAACCAAACAGCCGCGCCTGCCCAGAACGGCTAATTTCAAGGACCGAGGGGGGTCAATCGTAGACGAGCACGGGGGGTCAAATTTAGACGATCAGTGCCATTGGTCTTTGCGGAAGTCGCCGGTGCGATACACGTAGGTGCGACCAGCCTTCCGCGCCCAGGCCTGGGCATGTTGAACCAAACGCTCAGAGTACTGGGGCGCCATGCATTTGATGAAGTCGGTGCGGCGAACCTTGAGAACGAAATCGACAAAACGTTCGAGTTCGTGGGGAGAAGCCAAGGCCAGATGGCCTTTGAAGATGACCCGGTCGAAGCAATGGAGGGTGCAGACGATGAGGCTGGCAAACTTGACCAGAAAGGGCCATACTGTGTTCATGGCATTCTCCCCCGGGTGGTTGAAGTAGGTACCAACCAGTTTGTGGGATGAATGCCATTTTTGCATTAACGGAATTGGCATTTCCGGCTCTGGTGCGGATAAAACTCAGCACCGGACTCGTATGCAAGGGGAGAACGCGGTAATTTTGAGCCGGAACAGTGAAGAGGGAAGGGGGTGGGGGGTTCGGGGGGCGGGAACTGGGGCCTCTGGTCCCGCCCCCCGCGGCCATCAGCCGGGGAACCTCAGGGAAAAGCTGCGCCTTTCGGAGTACAGCGGACGTCACTATATTCCAATCTGAGCCACCAGTGGATTGCTGCCCACACGACAGTCGGAAGAGCCCACCTTTTTGGTTGCGGCTATGCCGCGTTGGGTGCCGCGAAAAAATAACTTGAGCAATTTTATCGTCCTGGTTTGATCGTGTAATTCCACTCCCCGTGGAACTCGGCGCGTCTAATCCGCAGGCGTGTGAGCTCTTCATCGCTGACCGTGTTGCCTGTGTCGTAATCATTGTGGTCAATCGCCGCTCGAACGACGGGACCGGTTTTGGTCGTCGTATAGTGGACCCCAAAAGGTGGACCACTCGGGCCACGTGCATTTGTTAAGGCTTTCCCGCATTCAGCCGCCGGGAACCTCGCCCCGATACACTTCTCCAGGGGTCTGATAATCGAGAGACTGATGGGGACGCTCCTCGTCGTAGAACTGGAAGTAGGCCGTCAGGCCTGATTCCAGGTCCGGTACACGATCATACTTTTTGATATATATATCTTCGTATTTTACGCTCCTCCACAACCGCTCCACGAACACGTTGTCCAATGCCCGCCCCCGACCATCCCGACTCACCGCGATCCCAGCCTCCTCCAGGCGGCCGGTGTACTCTCGCGATGTGAACTGCGAGCCTTGGTCGGTGTTGAAGATCTCCGGCCGAGCCCTCGACAACGCTTCGTCCAACGCCTCCAGGCAGAATCGCCCCTCCAAGGTGTTGGAAAGCCGCCACGAGAGCACGTACCGACTGTACCAGTCGATCACCGCGGTCAGATACATGAACCCACGCCTCATCGGAACGTAGGTGATGTCCGAACTCCAGACCTCGTCGGCGTGGGTCAGTTCCCGATCGCGAAGCAAGTAGGGATAGACCCGCGCGTCGGGCGTTGCGGTCGTAGGCCGCGGTCTGGGAAACAACGCTTCCAGGCCCATTTTCGCCATGAGCCGCTGGACCCGCTTGCGATTGACCGTCTCCCCGGATCGCTCCAAACACGCTGTCATCCGTCGGCTGCCGTAGAATGGCGTCAAAAGAAACTGCTGGTCGATCAGACGCATCAAGCGCAGGTTCTCCTCCGATTCGATGGCCGGTTGCAGATAGTAGCTCGAACGGTTGAGATCCAGGAGTTCGCATTGTCGACGGATGCTCAAATGAGGGTTTTCTGCATCAATCAGGGGTCGCTTGAGGTCAGCCGAAGCGGGCAGCTTTTTTTTTCAACCACTCGACCTCCATCTTGAGCCGGCCGATCTGCTCGTAGAGTTCGGCCTGGATCGCCTGGCTCTCGTCGTGGTCGCGGCGGCGTCCGTCGCGGAACAAGGATTCGATGCCGTCCAGGAGTTGCTTCTTCCAGTGACTGATCTGGACGGAGTGGACCTGATACCTTCCTGACAGCTCGGCGAGGGTCCTGGTCTGCTTAGCGGCCTCCAGAGCGACCCGAGCCTTGAAGGCCGCCGGATATCGCTTGTTCGTGCCTCTCATGACGCTCCTCGGAATGCAAAAGTGATCTTCGATCAGTTTAACATCTCGGTAAGCGTTCACAGTCTGGGGTTGTCGTTTGCGAATGACGCAATTATTCTACCTGCATGGCATGGACGCCCCCGATTCCAGAACCCCTGTGGCAGACGGCTTCGCCCGAGGTCCAAGCGGCGATTCTTGCGCTCGTCGAGTTCTACGAACTGCGCCTTGCCAAACTTGAAGCGCGCGTCAACGATTCTCGAGAATCGGCTGAAGCTCAACTCCACCAACTCGTCGAAGCCCCCATCCTCTGATCCGATCGGAATGAAGCGCAAGCCCCCGGCTTCTCCCAGCGGAAAGAAACGCGGCGGGCAGCCCGGACATCGTAAGGCCCACCGCGCCTTGGTCCCACCCGAAAAGATTCGCGGGACGACCCACTGTAAGCCGACTGCTTGCCGCCGATGCGGTCATGAACTCTGCGGCGACGACCCCGAACCCTTGATCCATCAAGTCGCCGAACTGCCCAAGATCGAGCCGATCGTCGATGAGTATCGGCTCCATCGTCTGACCTGCCCTGGCTGCGGCGAGACGACCTGCGCTGCCTTGCCACCGGGCGTCCCCACTGGATGCTTCGGCCCGTACCTTCAGGCGGTGCTGGCCGTGCTCGCGGGGGCCTATCGCCTCAGCAAGCGTCAGATCCAGCAGTTGGTAAGCGACCTGTTTACTCTTTCGATCTCCACCGGGATGGTCTCCAAGCTGGAACGGCAGTCGGCCATCGCCCTTGAAGCCCCTTACAACGAACTCGCGACTTCGGTCCATAAGTCCTCGGTGGTTAATATCGACGAGACGTCGTGGCGTGAGAATCGTCACAAGGCTTGGCTGTGGGCCACGGTGACCAGCTTTTGCACGGTCTTTACCATCGCCAAAAGTCGTAGTGGCGAAGTCGCGGCGGCTCTCTTGGGGAGCAAAGACGATCAGGTCGTCGGCAGTGACCGGTTCAGCGCGTATGAGTGGATCAAGGCATTCGGGCGTCAAGTCTGCTGGTGCATCTCGCCGAGACTTCCAAGCGATGATCGACCGGGGTGGTGAAGGCGAGAGCATCGGACAGCGGTTGCTTTCGTTGTCGAACCGGCTGTTCCGCCACTGGCACCGAGTGCGCGACGGAACTTTGCCTTGGAATGCGTTTCAAGAGCGGATGCACCGCTTGCGTCGGGAGGTCAAGCAAACCCTTCTGGAAGGGTCGAGGTGCCCGTGCGCGAAAACGGCGGCCACGTGCTTCGAGCTTCTCAAGGTGGAAGAAGGTCTGTGGACCTTCGCGCGGGTCCAGGGAATCGCACCGACGAACAACGTTGTGGAACGAGCGTTGCGGCATGCGGTGATCTGGAGGCGGATCAGCGGCGGGACCGACAGTGTGCATGGGAGCCGATTCGTCGAGCGAATGCTGACAGTGGTGGCGACCTGTAGGCAACAGGGCCACAACGTCTTGGATTACCTGACTTCGTGCTTTGAAGCAGACCGTCGTGGCCACGCCCTTCCCTCTCTTTTGCGACTCACCCGGACGCGATCCAAAGTTGCTTGATTCGACCTACCCCACCCTATGAACGGCTACACATCTCGAGTGGTCCAGTTTTAGGGGTCCACCTCACTGACAAGATGATCGAATCCCTCATGCCGCACGGCGTCGCCGTGATGGTCTGACTGCACGAAAGAGCGCTGCACGGAAGACCTTTCGCTAATGTTGCCCAACAATATTCGGGAAAACACCACAACCGCCAATCAGCCAAACGCTTGGGAGCGCGTCTCCTACGTTATACCGTGCGGTAGGTACGTCCCAATTTTCGACACCCTCGTATAATTGTTGTACACGCGCGAATAGAGCGTGCGCGCACGACGAGCTGGGGTCAATCTCGTGGTCTGTCACCTGACGAGGTTTCAGAGCGCCGGCCGTCGCATCCTCGCGTGGGCGTTGACGCGTGTGCGTGGCCAAGATAATCGATGTGAAATTCGCGATTCCTAAGCAAGTTATCTGAGGCTGGCAAGAAAAATCCCCTCGCGGAACCTGATCACTTGATCGAGTTCGGCGAGGGGTGTACTCCGGAAGGATACCAACCAACCCGGAGTACTTCAGATGTATCACGCATCGCCTTTCAACGCTACGTTCTGGGCGTTTCTTTTCACGATCGACCAGGATCTTGCCGAGATCACCCGCCGCCAGGGGTGTCGGTGCGGTGGACGTTTGCACCGTGCTGACTACCCCCGCCAGCCGCGCGGCGGCCCCGACCCGCCGCTGGGCACCTACAAGACCAGATTCAGCTTCTGCTGCAATCGAGACCAGTGCAGAAAACGAGCCACACCGCCATCCGTGCGGTTCCTCGGCCGAAAGATCTACCTGGGCGCGTTCATCGTTTTGATTAGTGCGATGCGGCACGGTCCAACGCCGCAGCGGGTCCGTCAGCTCTCCACACTCTTCGACGTCGATCGCCGGACCATTGTCCGCTGGGAGGAGTTCTGGCGCGACCACTTTCCCCAGAGCCACTTCTGGAAGGTTGCAGGAGCTCGCGTGAAACTGCTCGCCGATGTCGCGACCCTGCCACTGTCACTGCTGAACGCCTTCCTCCTCCGCTGCGACCACTGCGATGACTGCGACGGCTGGGGGCGGCTGCTGCGCTTTCTCTCTCCGATCACGACCGCCACAGGCCCGCCGAGCTAGCTTTCCTGCTGGTCGCGTCCGGCACGCAGAGGATGCTTTCCAGGCACCTCCGCCGGCTGAGCTATAGAGGTTATCGCGGACCCTTCACCCGTTTCGTGAGGAGACGTGATGACCCAAACACCCAAAAATCCGACCAACGGCGACTGGGCGCGGTTCCGATTTTCCATCGTCGGCTCGCTCTTCAGCTCTCCCCCTGCGCGGACAGCTCAAAACGGCCATCCGCGCGCTCGCAGAGAAGACCTGGCGCCATCCCGTGACCGATTGCGATGTCCAGTTTGCCGCGTCCACCATCGAACGCTGGTATTACGCGGCGCGGCGCGATAATCCTCTCCGTGCGTTGCGCCGCGCCGTGCGCAAGGATTGCGGCAAGGTCTCCCTTCCGCCGGCACTGGCGGAGCGGCTCCATGCCCAATATCGCAACCACCCGCACTGGAGTTACCAACTTCACTACGACAATCTGGCCGCCTTGGTACAGGCCGAACTCGCACTGGGGCCGCTGCGCTGTTATTCCACCGTAAGGCGGTACATGCTGGCCCATGGCTGGGTGCGCAAGCCGAAGCTCCCGACCAACACTCGCGCAGGCGCTGTCCGTGCCGAACAGAGGCGTCAGACGCTCGAGATCCGCAGCTACGAAACCGCCTACGTCGGCTCGCTGTGGCACCTGGATTTTCACCACGGCTCGCTCAAGGTCCTCACTCCTGGCGGTCGCTGGCTTTGCCCGATCGCCCTGGGGATCCTCGACGATCATTCGCGTCTCTGCTGCCACATCCAGTGGTACCTCTCCGAGACCGCCGAAGACCTCGTCCACGGGCTGTCCCAGGCGATCCAGAAACGCGGTTTGCCGCGTGCTCTCTTGACTGACAACGGTCCGGCAATGGTCGCAGACGAGTTCACCGAGGGGCTGTTGCGCCTGGGAATCGTCCACGAGCGGACGCTTCCTTACAGCCCTTATCAGAACGGCAAGCAAGAGGCGTTCTGGGGTACACTCGAAGGACGGCTGTTGAATATGCTCGACGGCGTCCCGTCGCTGACGCTCGAATTCCTCAACGTGGCGACTCAGGCCTGGGCGGAAATCGAGTACAACAAGGCGGTGCACCGCGAGACCTCCAGCTCGCCGGTCGACCGTTTCCGCCACGCGCCGGAGGTGCTGCGCGATAGCCCAAAGAGCGAGTCGCTCCGCGATGCGTTTCGACTAGAAACCAGGAGAATTCAGCGGCAGAGCGACGGAACGATCTCGGTCGAGGGGGTGCGCTTCGAGATTCCGGGCAGGTACCGCCACCTGCGCGAGGTCGCCGTGCGGTATGCCCGCTGGAACCTCGGCCGGGTCGATCTGGTTGACCAGCGCAACGGAACCATTCTGGCTCCGATCTATCCCATCAACAAAGCCGCCAACGCCGAGGGCCGCCGCGCCTGTGTCGAGCCTGAGGCGACCGAAATGCCCCCAGCCGACAACCCACGTCAAGGCAGCCCGTTGCCACCGCTCTTGAAGCGTATCCTCCAGGAGTATTCCGCCACGGGGCTGCCGCCGGCGTACCTCCCCAAGCCATCACCTCCCGAGAACGGAGAAGACGCATCATGAATAGCAAGAAACTCCTCTCAGTCTACGGGCTGAAATGGAACCCGTTTTCACCGGAGCTCCCCAGCGACGGGCTGCTGGTGACTCCCAAGATCGACAATTTCGCCTGGCGCGTCGAACAGTTGGTGCAGGAAGGGGGCTTTGCTTTGATTTCGGGCGAGCCGGGCACCGGCAAGTCGGTGGCGCTGCGCATTGTTGCCGGGCGGCTGTCCACGGCGCGGGACGTCACAGTGGGAGTGATCGAGAGGCCCCAGTCGAAAAGCTCCGACTTCTACCGCGAGCTGGGCGATATCTTCGCGGTGAAGCTCACTCCGTCCAATCGCTGGGGGGGATTCAAAGCGCTCCGCGAGCGCTGGAAGACCCATGTGACCTCGTCCCGAATCAGGCCGGTGCTCTTGATCGACGAGGCCCAGGAGATGCCCAGCGAGGTCCTGGCCGAGCTGAGGATTCTCGCCAGTGCCGACTTCGACGCGACATCGCTGTTGACGGTGGTCCTCTCGGGAGACGGCAGGCTGTTGGAACTGTTGCGCTCCGAGCAGCTCGTTCCGCTGGGAAGTCGGATCCGGACGCGACTGGCGACCGAGCCCGCCTCGCGCGATGAATTATTGGATTTGCTCCGCCACGCGCTCCAGAAGGCCGGCAGCCCGACGCTCATGACGGCCGAGCTGATGGATACGTTGGTCGATCACAGCGCGGGCAACTACCGCGTGCTCATGATCATGGGGGCCGAGCTCTTGGCCCATGGCATGGCGCATGAGGTCGCGCAGCTTGACGAGAAGTCCTATTTCGAGGTCTTCGAGCCGCGGCATTCACGCCCTGCACTTCGGAAGAAAGTGAAGGTGTGAAGATGCCCGCGACTGCGGATCAACCCCTTCCGGTCGTGCGTGTGGGAGAGATTGAGAGCGGGGAAAGCGGCCATCGCTGGCTTGTCGAGCAGCTCTGGGGAGCAAGCTCGGTTGGCGTGATCGGCGGCGCTCCCAAGTGCGCCAAGACCTGGCTGGGGCTGGACATTGCCTTGAGCGTTGCCACCGGCACGGCATGCCTGGGAAGGTATGCCGCGCCGGACCCGGGGCCGGTCCTGGCTTACCTGGCTGAAGACGCACTGCCGGTCGTGCGCGAGCGCGTCGAGGGGATGGCCCGGCATCGCGGTTTGGAACTGAGCCAGGTGTGCATCCACGTGATCACGGCGCCTCTGCTCCGGCTTGACCGGAGTGCCGACCGCACCAGGCTCAAGGAGACCGCCAGGCGGCTCCGGCCCCGGCTCCTGCTGTTGGATCCCTTGGTGCGGCTGCACGGCATCGATGAGAACAACGCAGGCGAAGTGGCCGAGTTGTTGGCGTACTTCCGGTCGTTGCAAAGGGACCTCGATCTCTCGGTCCTCTTGGTGCATCACACGCGCAAGAATGCCGTCGGAGGAGTGGCCGCCGGCCAGGGGTTGCGCGGCTCCGGCGACATCCATGCCTTCGGCGACTCGAACCTCTACCTCCGGCGAGCCAGGGAACAACTGGTGCTCTCCAGCGAGCACCGCGCCGCGCCAGCGTCAGCGCCGGTCTGTCTGCAACTGGTTACGACTGACGCCGAGACGACCCACCTGGAAGTCATCGGGGAGCTGCGGGATGGTTCGACCAAGGTTGCCACGGACGGCAAGCAGCCCAGCCTCGAGGAGCGCGTGCTGGACCTTCTGGGTCAGGGCGCGACCGCGACGCGAGCCAGGATCCGGGATACCCTCGGGGTCAAGAATGAGCGCCTGGGCGAGGTGCTTGAGTCGCTGGAGCAAGCTGGCCGGCTGTGCCGCACGCCCGCAGGTTGGCAGCGCCGGGATTGATCGATTGGATGGGCCGTTCCCGTTCCCCATAGAGAGTTGAGAGGGAACGGAACGATTCCAATGGAGCGCGTCACTTCCACCGAGACAGGATCACCCGTGCCCGGCGTAGACTTCAACGTGCTGCGCGCCGAAATCACGATGGAGCAGGTCCTGACGCTCCTCGGGTTCCAGCCCTCGGCTCGATGCGGTGCGCAGTGCTACGGCGTCTGCCCGTTGCACGAGTCCGCGTCCCGGCGCAGTCGCTGCTTTTCAGTAAACCTGGCCACCGGTCGTTACTACTGCCATGGCTGCCACAGCCATGGCAACCAGCTCGATCTCTGGGCCGTTGCTACCAAGCTGCCCCTACATCACGCGGCCATCGACCTCTGCCAGAGGCTCGGTCGTGAAGTGCCCTGGATCCGGCGCTGGTGAGAAACCGCTACGCGGCATTGTCTCCGCACCACCCCGTCAAACGACCGATCAGAGAAGAGGCCACCGGTACTCCGGCCGATCATCCGGCGAGCGATGAACCATCGATTATCTTGATCAGAGTGTCCTCGATTATCGTGCTCACTCTCAGTCCGCTTGGGTAACGCTTTTCCGACGCGTCCTAAGCGATCACACCAGCCCGATGCGCGAGCGATGGTTCGGATCACCCTCGCGCGCGCGTCGGGATGGTCTACCAGGATTGTTACCCCGCGTTGGACTTTGGTTGGAGCGCACGATCGGAGGCGTACCGAACCCGGTCGGACGCGGAGTCGATCGGGAAGGTCGACGGAAGGTTGCAGTGGAGAAGTGCGGAAAAGGGAGGGAGAGCGGAAGAATCAAGATGAGCGGCGAGCGGAACGACCACCGGGATCGAGTCAATCCGTCCGTCCGGCAGAACCGGCAAAAAGCGGACTTTGTTGCGCAGTCGGACAGAAGCCCCGCTCAAACCGGCGAGATGTCTGATTCGTCCATGATCCTTCGTCAATACGCCCCCCTACCCCCGTGCGTTTTGTTCAGGGTTCGGGGCGGGTACTGTCTCAGCACTCTCCGACCTCGAACGCTGTTAACCCAACCTTCGCAGGAGAGAATTAAGAGATAGCCGATTTTCGGCTGTGCACCTACTTATTCTTAAGCGTTCTTTCACTCATTCGGCCGTTATAGTGACTAAAAGTGGCGAAGCTTCCCTTGATTTTTTGGGGAGACCAGGTACTCATAGTGGCTATGTACGTCCGCAAGACTACCCGCCGGTACAAGGACAAGACCTATACCAACTATCTGTTGGTCGAGTCCGTCCACACGCCCAAAGGACCGCGGCAAAAGGTCATCTGTTCGCTGGGCGACCTCTCTCCTCGGCCTGCCGAGGACTGGCTTCGGCTGGCCCACAAGGTCGAGGAAGCGCTGGTCGGTCAGCGCGATCTCTTCTCAAACTCCGATCCAGAAGTAGAGCAGATCGTCCGCCGGGTTCGTGTTCGCGGGGCTCGTTCGTCTCCTGAGCCCATCGAGCCTACCCGTGATTCGGATCGGTCCGGCGATCTCGTCACCGTGCGTGTAGACGGGGTCACTGCCACGCAGCACCGCACGGCTGGCCCAGTCCATGTTGGCTTCCAGTTCTGGAAGCGGTTGGGATTCGACGCGATCCTCAAGCGAAGGGGTTTCTCCATCAAGGCCATCCAACTCACTTGCGCCATGACCTTGAACCGGCTGATTCATCCCGACAGCGAGCACGCCATGCCGGATTGGATCCGTTCCACAGCGCTGGGAGACATTCTCGGTGTGGATTTCACAACCTTGGTTGACGATTCCCTTTATCGCAACCTCGATCGGCTCCATCCCAACCGCGCCACCATCGAGTCGGACTTAGTCGAGCAAGAGCGGCGTTTGTTCCAGCTCGACACCACGATCTACCTCTATGACCTGACCAGCACCTATTTCGAGGGCCAAGCCAAGCGAAATCCCAAGGCCAAACGCGGCTATTCGCGTGACAAACGCCCCGACTGCAAGCAGGTCGTGGTGGGCTTGGTGATCGGTCGGGAAGGATTTCCCATCGCACATGAAATCTTCGAAGGCAATGCCCAGGATCGCAACACGTTGGGGCGCATTCTCGATCTCCTCAAAGAGCGCGTCGGCATGCCCGAGGGGTCCACGGTCGTTGTCGACCGCGGCATGGCCTTTGCCGAGAATCTCACCGAGATCCAACAACGCAAGCACCACTATGTGGTGGCAGCTCGGCAGCCCGAGAGAGACAAGTGGCTGGACCAGTTCGAGGAGCCGGAAGGCTTTGAACTGGTTCCCCGTGAACCATCGCCCTTGAATCCGTGCCAGAAGAAGTCCGTAGTCCGAGTTAAATCGGTCCGCCAGGGAGCGGAGTTAGTCGTGCTGTGTCACAGTGAAGAACGAGTGGCCAAAGACCGCGCGATTCGCGAGAAGCAAGAACAACGCTTCCTCGCTGATCTTGACCGGTTACAGCAGCGGATCGAGAAGGGTCGGCTCAAACGCGAGATCGCCATTGGAGAGGCAATCGGGCGACTTAAAGAACGTTATCCCCGCGTTGGCCGTTATCACACGATCACCTGGGATGCGACCAGCGGGAAGCTGACTCACGAGCCCAACGCCGACAAGAAAGCCAACGCCGAATTGCTCGATGGCGGTTACTTGCTACGCACCGATCGCATCGACCTTTCCGCCCGCGAGGCGTGGTTGATGTATATGACGCTGACTCGGGCCGAGAATGCCTTCCGGATGATCAAAACGCCGTTGGCGGAACGGCCGATCTTCCATCACCTGGAACATCGAGTGGAGACTCATATTTTCTTGTGCGTGCTCGCCTATCACTTGCTGGTCGCGATCGAGACCACGTTGTTGAATCAGGGAGTTCACGCCTCCTGGGCAACGGTACGCCAGACTCTGGCGACACACCAAGTGGCGACGATCGTCCTGCCATCGGACGGCGGAAAGCTCCTTCGCATCCGCAAAGGGATGACACCCGAACCGGAGCATCTGGAACTCTACCGGCTGCTGGGTGTCCCACTGGAAATAATGCAACCAATCAAGACCTGGAGCTGATTGATCCTGTTCGATTATAGTGACTGAAAACGACGTTCGCCCCTACAAAATAAGGGGTGATCTCATCTCGGGTGCGAAAGTTGGGTTAATCGTCCCGGCAGTGTGCGAGTTTCTCGCAGTCCAGGATCGCAGCTCAGCTCATGTCCGAATCGGAGATATGTCGCGATGCAGAGAGCCATCGCCGAGGCGCAGACTCTCTCAATTCTACCACACGGCGGGTCGTCCGGCGTGGTGGAAAAGGCTGCGAATGGCCGCCGGCCCCGTTTCGTTCGGCACAATCGGCAGAATCTCCCCGACGGCGCGGAACGCAGGCGGAATTCCCGCCGGTTTTGAAACGGGATCGCAACTAAGAATCTGGCGGAGACACGTGTTCCAATGATCGGCCAGGCATGCGATTCCGCTCGGTCGCTACCCGCCGAAAGCACCCGTCGTTTCTTTTTGATCCTGACGTTACTCTTTTGCCGCGATTCCGCGGCTGGAGGTCTGCAAGGGCTTCTTCCACACCACTTCCATCCAGCCGTTCTGCATTTCGTCCCAGGTTTGCAGGCCCCAGCGGACCAACTTGGTTGGATCGGGGTTCCGCGGGTTGTCCGCCGAGTTGTCCCAGCGGCCGGTCCAGGTCAACTTGCTCCCCTTGGGCACGTAGAGAGGCTGATCGAGACGGTACACGCTCTGCCAGCCGAAGTCGTAGTCGGGCACTGAGAGCAGCGTTTTGGTCGTACCGTCGGCGTAAGTCAACACGTATCGGGCGCTGGTCCCTCGCAGGTGCATGTGCGGCATGAACGACAGGATGAGACCGTCCTTGGGGAACGTGAACGTCAGCTTCCCCTTGTAGCTGGCAGCGCCCGGGGGGATGGCGATCAGCATATTCGCCAGGATGTTCATCTCGACGGCATTTTCCGGGGGCTCCTTGGCGAGTCGGATGCCCACGGAGGAACGGTCGGTCTGCACGGTGCCGTTGGGGGTGTAATGGACTTCGAAGAGCAGCTTCGAGCCGGCGGGGACCAGCCGCGCAGTGCCGGGAGCGTAATTCGCGGGCATATCTCCCGGCGCCCAGCCGACGAGCGTCGCCGCGGTGCCGTCCGGGCTATACGGGTCGCGCCGGCCCGGCGCGAGGATATAGACAAGGATGTGATGGACGACTGCACGGTTGCCCGGACGGCATTCGGCCGCCTGCACCCACACGTCTTGCTTGAAGCCGGGGTCCACGACAAATCGTTGATAGTCCAGCACTCCGGTGGCCGGTACCTTGAATTCTTCGGGCATCGTGAAGATCTTCTCGGGCTCGCCAATCTTCCAGCCCTGGACAAACTTTAATGGTGGCGGCAGGTCCTTGTCGTCCCCTCTTAGAGCGCCCTGGTCGATCCACGCGAGGAGAACGTCGTGCTCTTCTTCGGTGAGGCGCCGGTCGTTGGCGAACTTGCCGTAGTGCGGGTCTGCATGCCACGGGGGCATGCGCTCGTCGAGGACCGCTTCGCGGATCCGTTTCATCCGTTTCTTGGCGTCTTCATATGTTAATAACGAGAACGGGCCAATTTCGCCCGGCCGGTGGCATTCCTGACAGCGTTTCTGGAGAACCGGCGCGACGTCTTTGGCGTAGGTCACCGCCTGACTGCCGCGGGGGTTTCTGGAGCGTTCGATCGGGCAGCCGGCCGCTTCTGTCGAGGGCGTGGAATTCGGTTTGCCTGCCAGTAACTCGTCCAGGGCTTGCTCGAGGTCGCGCCGGGCCGGTTTGTCGCGGCGGAACCCGACGCCGTACTGGTCGTCGATCCGGCCGTGGTAGCGGATCACCCGGTGGGTATCCAGCAGGAACGCCTCGCATGTGCGCGCTGCACCGAACGCATCAGCGACCTTCTGGTCGAAGTCCTTGAGCACGGGGAACGGCACGTCACGCTCCAGGGCGTGCGCCGAGACGTTGACGAACGAGTCCTGGCTGCTGGAGTTGATCGCCAGGAACTGCACGCCTTTGCCGGCGAACTTGCGGTGCAACTCGATCTCGACCGGGAGGTAGAGGTTGGCCAGTGGACACTCGGTGTCGATGAACACCACGACGAATGCCTTCTTGTCCTTGAAACTGTCGAGCGACCGGGGCCGGCGGTGGATGTCATTCAGGGTGAAGTCCGGAACCACGGCGCCCGCCGCGGGGGCCGCGGGCTTCGCGTCCAGCGCGTCGGGAAACCCGAGCGCCGTTGCCATGAGGATTGTCAGCACTTGGAGCACGAAACGTTCCTCCCCGGGGACGCCGATCGAGATCGGGGCCGCGACCGCGCCCAAGCGGCGCGTCATGCGACGTGCACGACTCTGTGATCATACCAGAAGGGACGGGTTTTCTCGACGATCCCTCGTTTCTCTAAGGATCAGTCCACGCGATCCAGGTGAACGCCATGCTGAGAACGAGCAGAAGCCACAAGACCGTTGTCAAAACGTTGCGGACCCGTGGAGAAGGCCACACGGAATTGCCGCGCTCGTCCTGGTCGGACAGTTGGCGAAGCCAGGCCGCGAACGAATCCGTTGGCCGCCGGGAATCGGGCAGGTTCGGCGGGCGACCTGGTTCGTCGAGCATGACCAGCTCGGGGTTCCATCGCGGATCAAAGGGCGTCGGAGGGCGCGGTGGTTCGCCAAGCACGATCAGCTCGGGTTCCCAGTTTGGATCAGTCGGCTTCGAAGGGCGAGGCACCGGCGATGGCCCATCGTTCACGCTCAGATCGGCGTCGCAACTCGGGCCACTTGCATGAGGACCAGGACCGGCGCCATGGGCCCATGCCGTCTTCACGGCGGGATTGATCGGAATCCGAGCCAGTTCACCGAGGATCTGCTGGTAGGCGGCGTAAAGCCGAATGAACGCATCTTCATCACCGCCGCGATCCGGATGGCGCGCCACGCCCTGGCCCGGAAGGCGTCCTTTGCCTCTTCGAGCGTGCAACCCCTCGGGATACCGAGCGTGTGATAGGGGTCCATGGCGTAAGGACGAAGGCGGAAGGATGAAGGAAACCTCGTTTTGCCGCGCTCGTGATCGTGGTCGATCACGCGATTGCCGGGGCGAACGTGAGCTCGGCGAGGTTTTTCGGCCGATCGAGGCAGAACCGACCGGCGACCTCGGGAAGCCGGCGTCCGCCGTGTCGCCAACCTCCTTTCATGGTACGATCTGGATTGCCGGAACCAAAGAGGATGCGAGAGCGAGCGTCCAGGATTCGGCGACCGACCACCGTGGGATGATACTTCTGAAAAGAGCTCTAAACCAACGCTTTCGTGAATCGCTTTCAAATCATCCGATGCTGGGCGAAACCGCATGAATTTCCTTGATTTCCGGGAGCCGGTCAGTGCGTGGAGTCACTGCGCCGGGCTGCTCTTGGCGCTGCCGGGAACCTTGCTGCTCTGGCGGCGAAGTGCCGGAGATCGCGCGAAACGGGTCAGCTTGGTCATCTACGGGCTGACCCTGACGTTCTGTTATCTGGCGAGCACGCTGTATCACGGCCTCCGGCTGCCGGCCAGCGGCATCGCCGGGCTGGCGCGTCTGGACGGCGTGGGAATCTTTGCGCTGATTGCGGGCAGCTACACTCCGCTGGCCTGCTGCCTGATGCGAGGCCGGTGGCGGCTGGGGACCCTGGCGGTCGTGTGGAGCGTGGCGGCGACGGCCACGGTCCTGATCGCGACCGGTCAGCACTTCTCGCGGGTGTTGTCGACTGGCTTGTACCTCGGGTTGGGCTGGGGCTTCGTCGTCTGCTACGCCGAGATCGCCCAGGTCGTGTCGCACAGGTCGCTCGCGCCCATCGTCCTGGGCGGATTATCCTATAGCGTGGGTGCCGTGCTCAACTTGCTGCACTGGCCGGTCTTCATGCCGGGGATCTTCGGCGCCCACGAGCTGTTTCACCTGTTCGTGCTGGTGGGCAGCTTGGCGCACTACTTGTTCATCCTGAAAGTCGTCGCGCCATTTGCGTGAGCGCGTTTCTCAACTCGCGCATGACGGACTTCGCGTTCCTCTTCAAGGCAGGGTGACCCGTCCGCCGCTGGCCGCGACGGTTTCGCCGGTCATGAAGCTGGATTCCTCGCTCAGGAGGAAGCGGATGACCGCGGCGATCTCCTCGGGCTGGCCGATGCGGCCCATGGGGGTGTCGGCCACGATCCGCTTCATCGCGTCATCCGGGAGCACGTGGGCCATCTCGGTCTCGATCAGGCCAGGAGCGACGCAATTGACCCGGACGTTATGGGGCGCGAACGCCTCGCCACAGCAGCGAGTCAGCGCGATCACGCCTGCCTTGGACGAGGCGTAATGGATCTGCATCTTTCGGGGCCGTAGCGCCGCCACCGACGACACCAGGACAATCCGCCCGAAGCCGCGCGCGATCATCGCGTCCTTGACGGCGAACACGACCAGAAACGACCCGTTCAGATTCACGTCGATCGTCTCGAGCCAGACCTCGTACGACAAAGCCGAATGATCACAGATGTTGCTGATCGCGCCGCAGTGGGCGAGCAGGTCGATCGGGCCCAACGATTCTCGTGTGGCCGAAACAAGCCGATTCACATCGTCCGGCCTGGCGACATTGCAAGGAGCACAGATCGCCTTGCGCCCCAGTTCCCGGATCTCGCCAACCACCTGCTCCGCCTCCCGAGACCGAGAGCCGTAGCTGATGGCGACGTCGGCACCGTCGCCGGCCAGCCGCAGAGCGGTGGCACGCCCGATCCCACGAGATCCGCCAGTCACGAGAGCTACCCGGTTTTCGAAGGCGCCGGACATCGTTTGCTCGCTCCCAGAGTTTTCGTCGTGCCAAGACCAACGACGGTTTTTACCCCTACCTCAGGTTTGCCAGCCAGATCAAGAGGCCGATCAAAACGACCGACGAGCACCCAGGCCGCCAGGAAGCCAGCCCCAATCGAACCAGGTCATGCGCGGGATTTCCACACCGAGCTTCTGAAGCCTGGCATACGCGAAGCGAGACGACTTGCGGTAGTCGAGTGCCGTCCCCTCGATTCCCAGTGTGGCGGATTCGGGCAGGTCAGGGGGAGGCTCGTCCCATCGAACCGCGTCTTCCCTGCCGACGGGAGTGTGCAGCCGGGCGTAGAACGGTTCCAGTAAGGAGGTGTCATGAGGCCTTGTGAACAGGCTGGCGAAGATCATCAGGCCGAACTCTGCGGCCAGGATCACGACGATCTGCTTGGGCTCGCTCAATCCTCGCAGCGAGAGTGCATCGGCCGCACTCACGAAGGCTCGCGCGGCCTGACCCACCGCGGGGCTCGTGGTGGCGGGCAATTCCGCGCTCATCAAGGCCCAGACTACGAGGCTGCCCAGAAAGCTGATCCAGACCGCTGCCGCGGTCGCGCGGCGCCAGACCACGCCCAGCCAGAAGGCCGCACCGAGCAACCCGATCAGCTTGACCGAGCCGAGAACAAGCTGGGTAATACTCTCGGCTCGAACCGCCATCAGGATACCCAGGAGCAAGCAGGCTGCCCGACGCCAGCCGCCCAACCCAGAGATAATGCGAGTCGGATCGGCCCGGCACTGCGTGGACGTAGAAATTTCGCGTGAACAGCGCGGAGCCGCCGACCATGAAGGTCTCGGCGCTTGTGACACCGGCGATCAGGCAGGCGATCATCAGCCCGCGCCAGCCGTCGCCGAGGAAGTGCTGGATCGACCGGCCGAACAGGGTCTCACTGGCGTGGCGCGCCACAGGACGATTGGGGTCCAGGCCCGGCGATCACCGCGGGAAACGCGGCCAGGGCGATCAGCCCGGTGAAGGCCCAGGCGATCGTCAGCAGCCGCTTGATGAAGTTACCGTAGACCATGCCGACGCGCGCCTCGGTCTCGGTCTTGCCCGAGCCGGTCGCCGTCATCACGTGGGGCTGGACGACGAATCCCACCAGGCCCAATGCCGACATCGTGACGACGAACCAGGGGTCGCCTTCGCGGGCGCCTGGGGGCGCTGTGATCGAGAACATCGCCGGACCGAGCTTGTCGTGCAGGCCCTTCAAGCCGCCGACCGAGTTCAACCCGGCGGGCACGAGCAAGAGCGACAGCACGATGATCATCACACCCTGAAGCATGTCGGTGTAGACCGCGGCCACCAGGCCGCCGGCCATCACGTAGGTCGAGAACAAGACGGCCAGCGCGATCACCGACGCCTCGGTCGGGACGGCGCCGCCGGTCGCGCCCGAGATTGCGGCGCCGGCCCCGCGCAAGCAGGAGTGCGATCGACAGTCCGAAATAGAAAAGCCCGACCAATGCGTAGAGCATTTCCAGGCTTCGGCCGTAGCGGATCCGGAAGAAGTCGCCGGTGGTGGTCACGCGGAGCCGGCGGGTCACCGGAGCCATCAGCCAGTAAAATGGGGTCGAGAACAGCCACATCCATTGATACCAGATACCCCCGAGGCCGACGCGGGCCGTCGCCCCGGCGACCTGCACGGCCATCTCACTGTGGGTGCCGGTGCAGAGCCAGTGCATGGTCGAGCAGGCCCTTGCCGAACCGGCGGCCGCCCAGGAAAAAATCGTTTTCGGTCTTGACCTTCCGCGCCGACCAGAAGCCGATCGCCATCACCACCGCGAAATAAGCGACGATCATCGCGACGTCAATCAGCTTGAGCCCGTAGAACGTGATCATCGCGCCGTGGACTCGACGGGGACGCCGAGCGATCGAGCCGTGGCTACGATCTGGCCCCAGGTCGTGTCGTCGATCTCGATCCCATCGCAGATCTTCCGGCGCGGGAGCGTGCCTCAGGCTCGCCGGGCATGAGGATCTCGCCATCCGGCGTCACGGTTCTGCGAGCTCTTGACGTGGGTGATGAAATCGCGGATCTCCTGGGAGAATTCGCCGGGCGACTGGAAGAAGGCCGGGTCGAGGATGATGCTCAGCATGTTGTTGGCGACGCGGTCGACGCCGAAGTGGCTGCACGAACCGCCGGTGAAGGCTCCGGCGAGCACCTCGGCGATGCACGCTCAGGCCATATCCCTTGTGCCCACCCACCGGCAGAATCGCCCCGGGCGGCGTGGCGTAAAACGCCGTGGGACTGACGGTCGGCCGCCCTTCACCGTCGAGGATGCAGCCGTCGGGGACGATCGACGCCCTTGTTGAAGGCGACCTTGATTTTGCCCTCGGCGATCGTGCAGGTCGAGATATCGACGATGATCGGCGGCGCCGTCTGCGACCGGCACGCCCGCGGCGATCGGGTTGGCCGAAAGCCGGCGCTGCGTCCCGCCGAACGGGGCGACCAGGATGCCGCCGCCGCTGGTATTGACGAAGTGGAGCGAGACCTTGCCTGCGCTGGCCGCCATCTCGGCCCAGTCGCCGATCCGGCCCAGATGGCCCGAGTTTCGCAGCGCCACGACCGCCACGCCCTCGCGGGCGGCCTTGTCGATGCCGAGCTTGATCGCCTCCTCGCCCATCACCTGGCCGAAGCCGAACTGGCCGTCGATCACGATGATCGCATGCGTTCTCGAACACGATCCGGGGCGTCTGATTCGCCAGCACCTTGCCGGCCTTGAGCCACTGGATGTAGCTGGAAACGCGAATGACACCGTGCGAGTCGTGGCCGGCGAGGTTGGCTTCAACCAGGTAATGCGCGATCCGCGAGTGTTCCGCTCTGGCGCAGCCGGCGGCGGCGAAGATTGCGCTCGACAAGGCTCTCGAGCCGGTCGTACGAGATGATCAAGGGATGTTGTCTTCACGTAGGAATATGCGGTCGGCAGATCAGGCCAGCAACTCGCGAACGACGCGCCCGTGGACGTCGGTCAGCCGCATGTCGCGGCCACCGTGAAAGTACGTCAAGAGCGTATGGTCGAAGCCCATCAGGTGCAAGATCGTGGCGTGCAAATCGTGGACATGGACCTTGTTTTCGATCGCCGCATAGCCGAAATCGTCGGTCGCCCCGTAAGCCTGGCCCCCCTTGACGCCTCCGCCCGCCAGCCAGGCGGTGAAGCCGCGCGGGCTGTGGTCGCGGCCCTTGCCGCTCTGGCCGGTCGGCGTCCGGCCGAACTCGCCGGTCCAGACGACCAGGGTTTCATCCAGGAGCCCGCGCGCTTTGAGGTCGGTCAAAAGGGCCGCCATCGGCTGGTCGGTCTCGCCGCAATGCAGCTCGTGGTTCTTGTTAACGTCGCCGTGGGCGTCCCAGTTCTCGTCGTTGTGGCCACCGCCGGAATAGACCTGCACGAATCGGACGCCGCGCTCGACCAGCCTTCGGGCCATCAGGCAGCGCCGGCCGAAACGCTCGGTCCTGGGGTCGTCGAGCCCGTACAGCCGCTTCGTCTCGGCGGACTCGCTCGACAGGTCGACCGCCTCGGGGGCGGTGGACTGCATGCGGAAGGCCAGCTCGTAGCTGGCGATCCGGGCCATCAACTGCGAGTTGGCCGCGCCGGCGGCGCCATGAGCATGGTTCAATTTCGCGAGCAGGTCGAGCTGGTTACGCTGCTGAGCAGTCGAGACTCCCCGGGGCGGCCGCAGGTTCAAGATCGGGTCGCCGCTGGTGCGGAACTGGGTGCCCTGGTAGGTCGCCGGCATGAACCCGGAGCCCCAGTTGGGAGGGCCCGAGATCGGCCCGCCGCGCTGGTCGAGCAAGACAACGTAGCCCGGCAGGTTCTGGTTGACCGTGCCCAGCCCGTAGCGTCACCCAGGAGCCCAGGCTCGGGTAACCCTGGCGGACAAAGCCGGTGTTCATCTGGAGCAGGCCCGAGCCGTGCGCGAAGCTATCGGTATACATGCTCCGGATGATTGCCAGGTCGTCGACGCGCCCGGACAGATGCGGGTACAGGTCGGAAACCGTCGATGCCCGCCTGGCCGTGCCGGGCGAACTTGCGGGACGAGCCCAGCAGCGTGCCCGGATTGCGGGCCTTCAGGACCGGCTCGTTGTCGAGGATCGGGATCGGCTTGCCGTTGTGCCTGGTCGAGCTGCGGGCTTGGGGTCGAACGTATCGACCTGGCTAACCCCGCCATACATGAACAGGACGATGCACGCTTTCGCCTTGGCTGGGAAATGAGGCGGCTTGGTGGCCAGCGGCGACGTCGAGGGAAATTCCGGTTTCCGAAGCCGCGGCCGATCGGGCGAAGAAGCCGTCCCCGGCCAGCAATGCGGTCAGGGCCGTGCCGACGAAGCCGCCCCCGGCTTCCCAGAGGAACTCCCGGCGCGTGCGGCCGCACGGCGTCAATGCCCGTGCCACCCGCCGGTCGTCGTCGCCGTTGAATCTCATCGGTCTCCTCCGGAAAATCGAGCGTGCGAGCGCACATCGGTCAACGACTGCAAACGAACTCGTTGGTGTTCAGAATGACCAGGCAAAACGCCTCGAGGGCCTTGCGCCGAGCGTCGCCGACGCCGCTCTTGCCCTTGGTCCCGGTGTCGTCGGCCTCGATCTGTTTGGCTTCTTTGTCCAGGAACTCGAGCGCGGCCATCGACTCGTCGGGCCGGGCGGGCCGGCCCAGCGCCAGGACGAATGCGCGGTCCACCTGGTCGGCGGGCTCTTGGCCGGCCAGGGCGATGAGCCGCGACGCAAAGTGCCGTGCCTGCTCGTGGATGAACGCGCCGTTCAAGAATGTGAGTGCCTGTGGACCAGTCGTCGAGACGATCCGACGCTCGCAACTGCTGGTGGTATCGGGAGTGTCCAGCAGCTCGAGCTCGGGGACCGCCAGGCTCCGCTTGGCGAAGATGTAGATGCTGCGCCGGGATTGTTCGCGATCGTCGGACTTGCCCCAGCCGTCGCCGGGCATGGATTGGCCCTCGAGGACGGGGCGAGGGAGCGTGGGAAAGATGCCGGGTCCGCCCATCCGATGGTTCAGCCGTCCGCTGACCGCGAGGATCGAGTCGCGGACGACCTCGGCCTCCAGACGCCGCTCGCCGCCAGCGCCAGAGCAAGGTATCCTCGGGGTCGATCCGGGCGGCCTCGGGCTCGAAAGCCGACGACCGCTGGTACGTCTGCGACAGGACGATCAGCCGGTGCAGCGGCTTCAGCCGCCAGCCGGAAGCCACCAGCTCGGCGGCCAGCCAGTCGAGGAGCTCGGGATGGCTGGGCGGGTCGCCCATCACTCCAAAATCATTCGAGGATGCGACGAGGCCATCGCCAAAATGAAACTGCCAGATCCGGTTGACGATCACGCGCGAGGTCAGCGGGTTTTCGGGCTGTGTCAGCCAGCGAGCCAGCCAGAGCCGGCGGCCGGTCGGACCGGGCCGTGGTCCTCGGCGGATCAGGCTGTCGCGCTGCCAAAACGGCCGGAACCCCGGGCTCGACGGCGATACCGGCGGGCCGGGAGGGGTCTCCGCCCTTGAGAACGCGGGTCTCAGGTGCATTTGGCCCTTCCTCATACCAGATGTAAGCCCGCGGAGGTTCCTTGGGCTGGACGAGCTCGGATCGCAGCGATCCGTTCATCCAGCGGCTTGAGCGCGGCTTTCACTTCCGGAGGCGCGATCATGCGGAGTTCGTCCTCGAGCTTGCCGGCGAAAAATTGCACGAGATTGCGCTGGGGCTGTGTCCGCTGGGACGACTCGGTCTGAAACGCCATGAATTGCCTCCACGGGCAAGGCGGTACGCTTCGGTGCGGGCTTGCCGTTTTTCGATTTTTCCGCCGGAGCGAAGAGCGCGCTCGATCTCGGGGCGGGTGAGTGCCTGGATCCGGTCCCAGATCCGGGTAATCTCGGCGTCGGCCCGAGAGACGCCTGCGTGATAAACGGCGAGCTCGGCCTCGGTCCCGACCAGGCGGTCGAGATCGGCGCGGACAAGCTGGGGCCGCTTGAGCGGCTGGAACACGGCGAGCATGCGGTAGTAGTCGACCTGGGAGAAGGGCTCGTACTTGTGGTCGTGGCAGCGGGCACAGCGCAGCGTGATGCCCAGGAATGCCGTGGCGGCCGTTCCGAGCACGTCGTCGAGCTGATCATAGCGGTCGACCTTGGCATCCGCCGGCTCGTCGTCCAAGGTCCCCAGTCGCAGGAACGTCGTTGCGATCTGGGATACCGCGTCGGAGCCCTCGACTTCATCACCGGCCAACTGCTGGGTGACGAATTGATCATACGGCTTATCATGGTTGAGCGCATCGATCACGTAGTCGCGATACCGCCAGGCGTTCGGCTTCGCGCCGTCACGCTCGTAGCCATTGGTGTCGGCGTACCGAACGACGTCAAGCCAATGACGCGCCCAGCGCTCGCCGTACTGGGGGCGCGCGAGCAGGTCATCGACGACCTTTTCGACCGCGTCGGGAGACCGATCCTCCAGGAACAGGGCCACCTCGCCAGGGGTCGGCGGCAGGCCAATCAAATCGAGATAAAGCCGCCGGATCAAGGTCCTCCGGTCGGCCGCGGGCACCGGATTGACCCTTTCAGCCTGCATCTTCGCCCGGATCAAGCGATCGATCGGGTTTCGCGACCAGAGAACATCGGCCGCGTCGGGCAGTGCGGGCCGCACAACCGGCGCGAATGCCCAGTGCTTGGCGCCCTCGGGAGGGCCGGCGAACGACGCGGGCGCAACCGATACGCCCGATCCGAGCACAATCAAGCCAATGATGCGGTGGGAGGGTCTCATGCGCCATCGATCCGGTGGGCTGTGGATGTCGAAGGCTGTCCAGAGGCGGGAACACGAGCTGCAAGTACGCTTCTGTTCCCAATCTACCAGAATCGGGACCATGGTAGAACACATTTGTTGAAAGGATATCAAACAATCGGAAGGCAGCAGGAGATGAGTGATGCGGGCGGCTGTCCTCGGTCTAGCCGGGCCGATGGAGCGTGCAATAAAATGCAATTCCTCAAGGTTGCTTGCGAGAGCCGATCGTTACGCCGACCCGGGGGCGCCTGGGCAACTCGGTGGTGTCGGGTTCGTCGACCTGTCCCGTAAACCTACGGATACGTGCGGGCCAAAGGGATGAGATCATCGAAAAAAGGTGTTTCGCGAAGGTGGATCATCGCCGGAGCGGCCGTCTTGGTCACGGCTTCGGGGGCTGTGGTCTGGCTTCAAGGGGGAGCGCCAAGCTCAAGGATTTGCCCGCGGGTGGGGCTCCAGCGGCGCCGAATCGGTTGAGCGGCACGCTCGGCCCTGCTCGGAGCGCGGCGGTTGCGGCCCTGCGTGAGGGGCGGTACGACGAAGCCTTCGCCTTCTATCGACGCCTACCCGCCACAGACTGGCAAGCTGATGACTGCTTGTTGCTCGGCTCGGCACTTCTTGAGCATGACCGGATCGGACTGGGCCGTGCGGCGATTGAAGCCGCGCGACGGATCGACACCAAGCATCAAGCATCCTTCGTCGCGCTCCACGCGTTTCAGCACAAGCAGGATGCGGCTGCCGGCCGTGAGCGCATCCGGTTGCAGGAGGCAGTGCGCCGGGTCGAGCCGCTGCGATCGATTCCGGCCGGCCCGCCCCTTGGGCTTCTGGTACTGGCGCTGGCCCGATATGCGATCAATAGCGACCAGGAGGAGGCGTTTCTCGACCGGATCCGCGCGGGACCTCGCCTTGCTGAAGCGCCTGCAAGCGCCAGCCGACGCCATCAAAATGGCTGGACGGCTGCTCCTGGAAATGGGGCGTGCCGGCGAGGCGCGCGACCTGCTTGAGTCGTTGGTGAAGACCGGCGCTGGCGATGGCTCGGCTCCGGATCGGCCAGGTTCCGACAAGGAGGCTGCATGGCTCTTGAGTCGGGCTGCGCTCCAGCTTGGAGCCGATGAGACTGCAGATGCAATGCTTGCACTGGCCGGCGACTTCGGCAATAGCGCAGCGGCGCGGCTCGAGCCTTCTCCCTTTGTCGGTTCCCGGCGGTGCGCGGAATGTCATCGCACGATCTATCGCTCGCAGCAGCGCCAGAGCCGTCACGCCCAGACGCTGCGCTTCGGGACGGACCTCAAGGGTGTCCCGTTGCCCCAAGGGCCCGTTGCCGACCAGGCGATTCCCGGCATCACCCATCGTTTCAAACGTAAAAACGACCGTGAGATCGAGATCGAGGCACGAACGGAATCGCAGGTTATTCGGGCCGTCGTCGACTACGCTGTCGGGTCAGGTCGCCACGGCATCACCATGCTCGCCAGGGATGGAGAGGGGATCGAGCGCGAGCTCCGGATCTCGTACTTCGGCCTGGACGGAACCTGGGGGCAAACCAAGGGGATCGATTTCGCCCCCCAGCGCCCGGGAGACCACATCGGCATGGGAATGGGACAAAAGGCGGTCGACCACTGCCTTTCGTGTCACACAACATGGTTTCGCTCGGTTGACCCCAATCACGCGGGAGCGCAACCACCGGAAGGCGAAGACCTGGGAATCGGCTGCGAGCGCTGCCACGGTCCGGGAATGAATCACGTCAAAGCGGCCGAATCAGGCTTTCCCGAGATGGCGATCGCATTGACCTCGCGCACCCTTTCTCGCGAGCAGCTCAATTCCTGTGTGGAGTGCCACGCCGCTGACGGCACCGTCCCGCCAAGCGATCCCGAATTCACGCGCTTCCAGGGAACGACCTTTCTCTTCAGCCCCTGTTTCATCACGAACAAGGACCGCTTCTCGTGCACGACGTGCCACGATCCGCATCGTCCTCTTGAGATGGACAGCCGGCGGTACGAGAATCAGTGCTTGCGCTGCCACGGCGCTACGCGTCTGGACGGGCCTCCAACACCAGGGAACGCGAGCTTTGCGGAGGGGCCGATCGTCGCCGGCGGGAACGCGTGCCCGGTCAATCCCACCACAAATTGCATCTCATGCCACATGCCCAAGGTAGAGGATCCATCGCGGCACGCGCGTTTCACCGACCATCACATCCGCGTCCATGGCCCTGGCGATCGATCGGGCGACCCCCGGCCGAGATAAGCCGCCGGGAGGCTGCACTCGGAGCGGCTCGTTTCGGCTGGGGCTGCCTGACTAATTCGGATTTCGTTTTTCAATTCGCGGCTCACATGTGCTCTACGGCTGAGTCTTGCCTCGATCGGTCAGAACGCGTGTGCTACGATCAGGCGAAACCGGTGTTCGTTCTCTGGGCCTTGGACTACGTGTCTCGGATTTGATCCTCGGATTCACGCTTCTGTGCCTGGTTGCGGCCAAAGGCCGCAAGGTGCCTCTTGATCCAATCGGTTTATGCCGTCGCCACAATGGACACCAAGGGTCGCGAGATTGCTTTCGTGGCCGAATGCCTCCGCCGGGCCGGGGTCTCCGTCATGACGGTCGACGTAGGCACCATGAGCACGCCGGCCGGTACGCCGGACGTGGGTCGAACCGCGGTTGCCGGCTGTCATCCTCTTCCCGAAGGCCGGATCACCGCGCTTGCACGCGGCGACCGTGGCGGCGCGATCGCGGCGATGAGCCGGGCTTTAGAGCGATTTCTGCTTGGTGAGCACGACGCCGGCCGCCTGGCCGGCGTAATCGGGATCGGCGGCAGCGGCGGCACGGCGCTCGTGACCCAGGCCATGCAGGCCCTGCCGATCGGCGTCCCCAAGGTGATGGTCTCGACCGTGGCCAACGGCAACGTCGGAGCATACGTCGGCTCGAGCGATATCATGCTCATGTACTCGGTCGTGGACGTCTCTGGCCTGAACGCCGTCTCCCGCCGCGTGCTTGGCAGCGCGGCTGGCGCTATGGCCGGAATGGTTCAAAACGTGGTCGACAAGGGTGCCGTCAAACCGACGCTCGGAATGACGATGTTCGGCGTGACGACTCCGTGCGTGAGCCAGGTGCGCGAGACCCTCGAAGAACGCGGATTCGATTGCCTGGTGTTTCATGCCACCGGCGCGGGTGGGCGGGCGATGGAGAAGCTTGTGGACGCCGGCCTGATCGAAGGGGTCCTCGACGTCACCACCACAGAGGTGGCCGACCTGCTGGTCGGCGGTATCTTGCCTTGCGGGCCGGATCGTTTCGAGGCGATGCTCCGCGCCGGGATTCCTTACGTCCTGTCGCTCGGAGCTCTCGACATGGTGAATTTCGGCGCGCCGGAAAGCGTGCCCGAACGATTTCGCAGCCGGCGGTTGCATTCGCACAATTCCCAGGTAACTCTGATGCGGACGACCGCCGATGAGAATCGCCGGTGCGCCCGCTGGATCGCCGCCAAGCTCAACCGCGCCGTCGCACCGTTCCAGGTCGTGATTCCCGAGCGCGGTGTTTCTGCGCTCGACGCACCGGGAATGCCATTCGATGACCCCGAGGCCGACGCCGCACTTTTTGACGAACTCGAGTCAGCCCTGGAGCACGCGCCCGGCCGTTCGATAACGCGACTGCCTCTCCATATCAATGACCCAGCCTTTGCCGCCGCGCTCGTCGAGTCGTTCATGACGCTCCAGGGGCAATGGCGTGCAGAGTTGTGATTCACGTTGACCCAGGAAGTCCTTGGTTCGAGGAAGCGAGCGGATGAAAGAAACGCGGCGAGCGATCATGGACCGGTTTCGCGGGAAGGTGGCCTCCGGCCTGCCGATCGTGGGCGGTGGTGCAGGAACAGGCTTGAGCGCGAAGTCGGAGGAAGCCGGCGGGATCGATCTCATCGTCATTTACAACTCGGGGCGGTTTCGAATGGCCGGCCGCGGCTCGCTCGCCGGCCTGATGCCCTATGGCAATGCCAACGCGATCGTCAAGGAAATGGCGCATGAAGTACTCACGGCTGTTCAGCACACCCCGGTGCTGGCCGGTGTGTGCGCCACCGATCCGTTCATGATCCGCGACCGGTTCCTGCGCGAGCTCAAGGACATGGGCTTTGCCGGCATCCAGAACTTCCCGACGGTCGGTCTGATCGACGGCATTCTGCGTATAAACCTGGAAGAGACCGGCATGGGCTTTGCGCACGAGATCGAGTGCATTGCGGCCGCGCACGACCTGGATCTGTTGACGACGCCCTATGCGTTCGACCCGGTCCAGGCCCGGCTCCTGGCGGAGGCGGGAGCCGATTTGATCGTGGCGCATATGGGTCTGACGACGAAGGGTTTGATCGGGGCCAAGACCGCCAGAACACTCGACGAGTCGGTGCGCGAGGTCGCGGCGATTGCCGGTGCCGCCAAGGGAGTTCGCGGTGATCTTCTCGTACTCTGCCACGGCGGACCGATTGCGGAGCCTGCCGATGCGCAGTACGTCCTCGATCGCGCACCGTCGGTCGATGGGTTTTATGGGGCCAGCTCGATGGAGCGGCTGCCCACCGAGCTGGCCATTTCGCAGCAAGTACGCGACTTCATGGGCCTCAAGCTGCGAGGGAACCCCTGTCAGCCGGATTGAAAGCATCGAGACGTGAAAATCGGAAACGGAGGGGACGATTGCCACCCGCTGATTCTTCCCCCGATAATCGGCGCAGGTTTGCGCGAATAGGGCGCCGTCCGGTTTCGTCCAACCACGTGGCGGCTTGACCTGTCTGGCCGGGGTGTCACAATGGGTTGATGGAACAAGAATGGGATCCAGGGAGAACCCCGCATGAAGTGGCTTCGCGGAACGATTTGGGGTCGAGCGGGAGGCTTGGTCGTCGGCCTTTGCGTGTGCTCCGCCTGGAATGATTGCCGCGGCGATTCGGTGATCATGAAGAACGGGATGGTCTACCGGGGCCTCGGAACTCCCGATCGAGACAACACGCTCGTCTACATTTCCGACGGTCTCAAGCGGGTGGTGGTTCGCGACTCGAAGATCCAGCGGATCGAGCCGAATAACGCGTTCCGCGGCGGAGAGGGGTTTCAACTGGACCAGCCGATCGTCGTGCATGGCGGGTTGATGCCCAAGGAGGTCGTGAGCGTGGAGGCGGGGCCCTGGAATGAGAAGGGACGCCGTTCGTTCCGGTACGTCGGTGCGAGGTTGGACAAGCCTATCCGGATGGAGCAGGCGATCATCGACATCACTCCTCATGTCGTCAAGTTCCGGGGCGTGGATGGATTCTGGGTTGGAGTGCTCGAGACCAATCAGATTCCTCGCCCGGTGATTACCGGCCTCTTGGAGCGGATCGACCGCAAGAACTTCGACGAGCGGGAGCGGGCGGTCCGGTTCCTCATGGACGTGGGCTGGCACGCGGAGGCCGAGCAAGCGCTCGATCGGCTCGTCCGAGATTTTCCCGGTGCCGGGCTCAAGGAACGTGTGGAAAACGCGCGTCATTTCATTCACCAGGCCGAAGCTCAAAATCGCCGGATCCAGATCGACGAAAGCAAGAGGGCACAGCAATACCACCGCGTGACCAAGCTGCTGAAGTCTCTGGGCGAGAAAGGCAATCCGACCGAGCTTCAGATCGAGGCCCGCGAATTCGAGCGGCAGGAGGAGCAAGCACGTGCCGCGGACACGGCCCTGGGGAGCGAACTGCGGAAGCTGGCCTCGGGATTGCCAAGCGACGAACGAAGCTTCTGGAAGAATCCCGTGGTCGAAGCTCTCAAGGCCATTCAAGACGCTCCGGAATCGGTGCGCGACCGATTCGCGGCATGGCGCAAGGCCAAGTCTCAGCCCGCCGCGAATGACCAGTCGCAGTTCGCGCTGGCGATGTCCGGCTATGTTGCCGGGCCGGGCCTCGCCGGGCCAGAGCTGAACCGTGCCGCGCTGTTCTGGAAGGCGCGCGACCTGATTCGGGGGTACGTTTCCGGGACCGACCCCGCGACTCGCAGCGAGCAGATCGCATCGCTTGATGCGCTCGACTGGACGCTGGCGGGAGCATCGAGCGACATGATCCGCCGCCTGGAAATCATGACCGCGATCATCGAACGGATGCCGCCCGTGCGGCAGCCCGACGACGAGGCGACGCCCGACAAAATAATGCTCCATCGAGTGGTGGAGGAAGAGGAGAACGAGCCAACGGAATACGCCGTGTTTCTGCCGCCGGAGTATCATCCCCTGCGCAGCTACCCCGCCGTGGTGTTGCTGCACTCCGGCCAGGGGCCCAAGGCCGTGATTGGCGAGTGGGCCGAAGAGGCGGCTCGCCGCGGCTTCATCCTGATCGCGCCGGAGTACGCTCTGCCGGGCCATCCAGCGGAATACGGCTATTCGCCAACCGAGCATGCGGCCGCGCAGCTCGCCCTCCGCGACGCCCGCAAGCGGTACGCGATCGACAGCGATCGGGTGTTCGCGGCCGGTCAGTTGAGCGGAGGCAATATGGCCTGGGATCTGGCGCTGCGCACCCCGACCTGTTTGCCGGGGTCGTGGTCATCTCGGGGCTGCCGGCCAAGTACGTCCCGCGGTACTTGCCTCACCACGACCGCCTGCCGCTGTTCTACGTGATTGGAGACCTCGCTCCCGCCGCCAACGAGTTCATCTACACCACCTATATCAAGCCCCTGATCGTCAAGGCGTGGGACATCACCTATATCGAGTACTTTCGGCGCGGCCTCGAGGCCCTGCCGGAGGAGATTCCCACGGCATTCGACTGGATGAGCAGGCACCGGCGCGATCCATTTCCCAGGGCATTCAAAGCTCACACCGCCCGGATCTCCGACGATCGTTTCAACGGAGTCGTCGTCCGCGAATTCGGCGCGGGCCGAACGACCGCGCCAGAGGCCGCCGAGGTTCTGGGCAAGAACCTCAACCCCGCTTCGATCGAGATGAAGTCGGTCGGCCTGAGCAACCTGATCCGGCTCGACGTCGCCGGCATCACCGCGCTCGACGTCTGGCTCGGCCCCAAGATCATCGACTTCAAACGAAAGGCTGAAATTCGAATCAACGGCCGGCCAAATCGCGCAGCCAAGCTCAAGCTCGACTCGGTGGCGATTCTCGAAGACCTGCGCGTGCGCGGGGATCGGCAGCAACTCTACTGGTATCGAATGACGGCCCGGTGAACGGCGGATCCTTGGACAGGATTCCCCATTTTCGATTGCCGACCCCCGATTGCCGTGACCTCGACGATGGAGCCGCCGGTGGTCGATCTCCAGACGCCCGACTGGGTCCGCGACGCGATTTTCTACCAGATCTTCCCCGATCGGTTCGCGCGCAGCGTGACGGTGCCCAAACCGCGATGTCTGGACGAATGGGGTGCGCCTCCGACCTACCACGGCTACCAGGGGGGCGATTTGATCGGCGTCGTCGAGCACCTCGATTACCTGCAGGCGTTGGGAGTGAACGCGATCTACTTCACGCCCATCTTCCAGTCCGCGTCGAACCATCGGTATCACACTCATGACTACGAGAAGGTCGACCCCATGCTGGGTGGTACCCCCGCCCTGCGACGCATGGTCGACGAAGCCCACGACCGGGGCATCCGCATCGTGCTCGACGGCGTCTTCAATCATGCCAGCCGCGGTTTCTTCCCGTTTCACGACATCATGGAAAACGGGCCAAACTCCGCGTATCTTGACTGGTTCACTGTCAAGGGCTTCCCGCTTCAAGCATACGATCCCAAGGAACCGCCCAATTACCAGGCGTGGTGGGGACTGCCCGCCCTGCCGAAGTTCAACACGTCGTGCCCCGAGGTGAGAGAGTTCCTGTGGTCGATCGGCCGAAAATGGGTCGAATTTGGCATCGATGGCTGGCGGCTCGACGTTCCCAATGAGATCGACGACGACGCGTTCTGGCGAGAGTTCAGGGCGCAAGTGCGCGCGGTCAATCCCCAAGCGTACATCGTGGGAGAGGTCTGGAGCGACGCCCAGCGATGGCTCAAAGGGGACATGTGGGATGCCGTCATGAACTATCAGTTCACCCGCGCCTGCGTTGCCTTTTTTATCGGCGAGTCGGTCAACGACGATGACTTGCGCAAGACCAGTCTCTTCCCGATGGGCCCGACAACGGCCGAGGCCTTCAGACGGAACATCGAGCGGCTGCTTGGCCTGTATCATGGCGACGTGACGGCTGTCATGCTGAACCTTCTGGGAAGCCACGACATGGCCCGATTCCTGACCCTGGCTGGCGAAGACAAGTCGGCGCTCCGGCTGGCAACGTTGTTTCAGATGACTTATCCCGGAGCTCCCTCCATCTATTACGGCGACGAGGTCGGAATGACAGGCGGTCACGACCCAGCCAACCGAGGCGCTTTTCCGTGGCACAAGCCCGATTCGTGGGACACAAGCTTGCTGCATGATTTCCAGCGTCTGATCGCGCTCCGGCGAGAACGCCCCGCCTTGCGCCGCGGCTCGTTCCGGTTCCTCTGGGCCTCCGACAGCGTGATCGCCTACACGCGGGAACTCGGACAGGAAACCATCGTTGTCGTCATCAACACGAGCCGCCATGCGCGGCGGCTTGACTTACGGCTCGACGGACTCGTCTCAAACGGCACCGTGTTTGAGACTTGCTGGACCCATCAGTCTGTTCCCGTCGAGCACGGAATGCTACCTGGCGTTGATCTTCCGCCCCGGTCGGGCTGCGTCCTCGCAACCCGGCAGTGAGTGGCTTGATCCGACTCCGGACGTTACCGCACGAGGCTCAAACCCTTCCAGTATGCTCGGGCAAACGACCAGGTCTGACTTTCCGCTCGCGCGCCAGAACAGGCACTGTGGTTACCGCCGCGATCGTTCACGATTCCACGGCGGTAGAATTTTCTTCTTGCGGTCGTTTCGACGGCACCGGAGTCGAGTCATCGCTGGCCCGAGCAGCCTGGGACTTGTCGACTCCCCTTGCCCGAAGCCGCGCGGCCAGAAAGTCGGAAAGCCGCTTTTTTGAGATGTCCTTGCGCTCAGTCATCGCGAACATTCCTATCCAGACCGGATTCGAGAGGTGACGTGACAGACGACAAAGCTGAGACCTTGATGAGTCTACATCCCCGTATCTGTTTCGTCCAGTGGGTTGAGAAATCGACCGATCGATGCATTTTTGTATAGATAAGGTATCATGCTGCTGCCAGTCCCTGGCTGCGGACGAGGCGGCGTGTCAAGTAGATCTCCAGGCAAAGGCCAACGAGCGCCGCCATGATCAGGAGCCGCCAGACCTCGTGCTTGCCGTCGGGCAGGTCGGCGAACAGCCGCGCCATCAAGCGCTCGGGATTCGGTTCGAATGTCAAGGGCCAGCCTTTCGACAACGTCTGAGCTTCGGCCGGGTCGAGCGGCGTCAGGTTGGATTCGCGGTCGTCGCGGCCCACAACCGCGTACACGTACCCGCCGGGCGGCGCCGGGAGAGCGAGGCGATAAACCCCCGACTCGCTGGTGTCGTCAAAGCGCACGTGGTCACTGCTCTGCCCCTTCTCGATCTCGGCGCGCGCAGTCGTTCCTCCTGGGGTCTGGATCGGCAGCTCCGTTCGATCACGGAGGAGTCGCGGGTTGAGCGTGAACAACAGAGGTTCGCCAGGACGAACCATCGACGAGGCGCCTCCGCCAGCCAGATACAAGATCCACTCGTGGGCCAAGGGGACGAAGTCGGGATTGACGGGCAGCGTGCCGGCCTCGGCGTCCACCGCGGTCGATAAGACGACCACGTGCCCCCGACCCGAAGCGCGGCAGACGACCCACGGCTCGCCCGTGTCGAGTTGGGCTGCTGTCACGGCCCCGGCCGCCGGGGCCAGGACGCGATACGCAAAAAAATCGGCTTCGGCCAAGGGGGCCGAGTCACCCTGGGAGAACATGCTCATGATCGGACGGATAAACGTACGCGGGGAAGGATGAGCGACCGGCTTCCGCTCTTCGAGGCTCCCTTTCACGCCTGCCAAACGGGCAGCCATCCAGCCGACTTCATTGAATGAGATGGGATCGGTGCGGTCGCCCGGTGCGAACAAGAGGCCACCGCCGGACTCGATGAATCCACTCAGTGCGACCATCTGTTCAGGCGCGAGACGTTCAACATTCGCCAGCACGACGACCCTCTGGCGCATCAGCGATTGGGTGCTCAATGCACCAGGTGAGACGACCCGCACACGAACTTGCGGCATGTCGTCACCCCTGGGAGCGAGGGCCGTGCGGAGGAAGTCGGTTTCACCGCTGAACGGCACGGCGCCGGGTTCTCCGTTGACCAGGAGAACCGATAGCGCCGTTTCGACCTCGATTGGAAAGTCGGAAGCGTCGTCGCCAGGCAACAGATCGCCCCCGAGCAGGCGGACGGTCAGCAGGTGGGAGCCCGGAGCTGAGAGCGACGTCCGAAACGACAAGCGCACTTTGCCGTCAGGCGGGATCGGTCCGACGGCCTGCGCAGCTTCCGGACACGGAGAGGCCGTCGACCGAGAGCTCCGCCGTACGGGAGAGAGAGCCCGGTCCCGCGTTTTCCACGGTCGTTGCCACATCGATGGGCAATCCTGGGGTCACCCTACTACGCGCGACGACGAGTCGCCCGACCGAGCCGTTAGGAATATCGGCCGATTTCCCGGCCGTGAAGTCGATCCACCAGAGGCGTGGCGATACTTCCAGGCGTGTGTACAGCGCACGAAGGAGGCCCCAGCGGGCCACTTCGCCGGGCGCCACGCGTGGCGCTGACCGTCCGTCAACACGATGATTTCGCGGCCAGGATTCTCGGTCCGCTCGAGAATGCGGAACGCGTCGGCGAGCGCCCCGGGCAGGTCGCTCGACCCACGGGGCGCGTCGATCCCGGCCAGCGCGGCGTCGAGCTTCGTGTGGTCGAACACCGGTGGGTCAAGCACTCGGCGGACGCGATCGCCCGCGACCAGGAGGGCGACCGAATCGCCCGGCCGGCACTGGCGCACGAATTCCTGGGTCCACTCCACGGCCAATGCAAACGGCGTCGTTCCGCCGATCTGCCGCGCCATGCTGTCGGAACCGTCGAGCACGAGCACCACGTCGCGATGGGGTAAGCTCTGGCCGATTCCCACGCGCACCGCAATATCCGCCGAGACCGAGCGAGACCAGAACGGCCGCGCCAGGGCCAGCGCAACCAGAGCGAGCAACGCCATCCGCGCCAGCATCAGCAGCAGCTCGGTGAGACGGATCCTCCGGCGAGCGCGGCGGCCGAGATCGAGAAACTGCATTGCTCCCCAGTCGATCACCTCGCCGCGCCTGCGATTGAGCAGGTGGATGATCAAGGGCAGCGCGGCCCCCGCCAGCCCGACGAGCATCACGGCGTTCAAGACTCCCCAGTTCATCGGTTCAGAACCCCGCGCCTTGACCGGCTCGATAGATAATCCAGCAGCGTCTTTTCAATCGGTTCGCCCGTCGAGGCCCGGTGAAAGTCGGCTCCCATCGCCTGGATTCGTTCCCGCAGAGATTGGCAGAACGCGTTGAACCGCTCAAGGTAAACGGCACGGAGTGAGACGGGATCGACTCGCAGGCGGTGCTCGTGGCGCTCGAGGTTGCGAAACTGTGCGGGGCGGCGAAATGGAAACTCTTGTTCCTCGGGCGCGAGCGTGTGCAAGAACAGCACCTCGTGGCGCCGGTAACGGAGGTGGCGGAGCGCCTCGGTGAGCTCTTCCAGGTCGTCGAATCCGTCGGACAAGATGATCACCAGCCCTCTCCTGCGAATGCCCTCGGCGAGCGTATGAAGAATCGCGCCCAGCGAAGTCTCTCCGCCGGTCCGGGTATCCTCCAGTGCCTTGCAAAGGATCGAAAACTGGTTCGGCGCCGAGCGCGGCCGGATCATCGTGCGCAGGCTCGTGTCGAAAGTCATCAGGCCAACGGCGTCACGCTGGCTGATCATCAAGTACGCGAGAGACGCAGCCATCCGTTTGGCGTGCTCGAGTTTCGAGACAGTCCGGCCCGAATAGCCCATGCTCCCCGATGAATCCACCACGATATGGGCCTTGAGATTGGTCTCTTCTTCGTATTCCTTGACGAAATAGCGATCGGTCTTGCCAAAGGCACGCCAGTCGATGTGGCGGATCTCGTCGCCAGGTCCATACCGGCGATGCTCCGCAAATTCGACCGAGAACCCCTTGAACGGGCTCTTGTGCAAACCCGACATCATGCCCTCGACGACCAGGCGCGCAATCAGCTCAAGGCGGCCGAAGCGCGCGATTGCTGTCGGGTCGAGAAGCTGGGCATTCAGGTCGGGCATGAATCCCTCGGGGGCCGGCCCTGTCTCAGCGAAGGACAAAAGATTGGCTGCAAGGATCGAATCGGCGCGATCAGTGCCTTGGCCAGCGACAGGTACAAACGGAGCTCAGCGAGCCCCGACGAGCCGAGCGGCCGCGCGCTCGGGCGCGGCGGGAACGTCATCGATCAGTCGAGCAATAATCTGTTCCGGTCCGATTCCCTCGGCCTCGGCATGAAAGGTCGTCACAATCCGATGCCTGAGCACGGGCCTGGCGACCTCGCGGATGTCGGCGATTCCGGCGTGAAGCCGGCCGTGCAGAACCGCACGGGTCTTGGCCGCCAGGATCAACGATTGGCCGGCGCGAGGGCCTGCCCCCCAGGAGACGCATTTGCGGACCGTTTCCGACGCATGCGGCTCGTTCGGCCGGCTGGCGCGAACCAGGTCCCGAGCGTATTCGAAAACGTGCTCCGGCACGGGCACCCGGCGCACCAGCCGCTGAAGTGCCACAATTTGCTCGGCGGTGAGGATTTCAACCAATTCGGGCGTCTCGTCGCCGGTCGTGCGCTTGAGGATTTCGAGCTCGTCGTCCTTGCTCGGGTAATTCACCATCACGTTGAGCATGAATCGGTCGAGCTGGGCCTCAGGGAGTGGATAAGTCCCTTCCTGCTCGATCGGGTTCTGGGTCGCCAGGACGAAGAACGGCTCGGGCAGCGGATACGTCACCCCACCGGCGGTGACATGCCGCTCCTGCATGGCTTCGAGCAAAGCGGCCTGCGTCTTCGGGGGCGTACGATTGATCTCATCAGCCAGGATGATGTTGGCGAAGATGGGCCCCGCGATGAACGCGAACTGGCGGCGGCCGGTCTCGGGGTCGTCCTGGAGGATGTCGGTACCGGTGATATCCGACGGCATCATATCGGGCGTGAACTGGATTCGTCGGAACGCGAGGCTCGAATCCGGGCCAACGTGCTGACGAGCAGCGTCTTGGCGAGCCCGGGAACGCCGATCAGCAACACATGGCCGCGCGCGAACAGGCCGATCAGCAGTTCTTCGACCACGGTCTCCTGTCCGATAACAACCTTGCCGATTTCCTCGCGGAGCCGCCGATACTGATCGGTGAGAGCAAAAGCGGCAGCCAGGTCGTCGCGGGGAGGTTCGGGAGTCTCCGGCGTCGGCATGCAGTCATCCTCTTCTCGCATCGAACCGTCACTGCGCGCTGGGTGCAATTCCCGTTTCACGCTGACACGCTTGCTCCCGGCTGTCAAGTAGCAGAACGGAGGCCGGAACCGGCCTCTAGCCCCGCTTGCTCCCATGGCCGCGACCAGCGGCTCCCTCGCGCCAAAATCGACGCCCAACCCCGGCGCACCCTCCCGAACAACACGAGGGCGATTTAAGATCGGCACGAGTGTTCTCAATCGTTCGAGCGAGCCGAAGGACGAAGTCGGAACGCCGACGGCGCCTCGGCATGACGCGGCCAGAAGCAGGGCTCTCGTTCGGTGACATCGAGTAACCGTTATCCTCGAGCTCGGGGCGAGTGAAGAATGGCGATTGTTCCCATCAGCGATCTGGACGACCCGCGGCTGGCCGTTTACCGCTCGCTCAAACTCACCAATCTGACCCGCCGGCTCGGCCAGTTTGTGGTGGAAGGAGAAAAGCTGGTCGAACGGCTGCTCGCGAGCCGGTTTCCCGCCGTGTCGATTCTGGTCACCGATCGGCACGAACCGACGTTCGCGACTCGAGTGCCCGAACCGGTGCCAACGTACGTCGTTCCCCGCACCCTTGTCGATCAACTCGTGGGCTTCCCGTTCCATCGAGGAGTGCTCGCCTGTGCCGAGCACGGCCCTGGCCGCCACTGGAGCAGATCGCTCGCGCCGATCTGCGGCCGCTCACTCTCGTCATCTGCCCCAGGCTTTCCGACCCGCAAAACCTTGGAGCAATCGCCCGGATCGGCGACGTCTTCGGGATCGACGCGATCCTGGCCGGCGACGCATGCCCTGATCCGTTCTCGCGCCGCGTCTTGCGAGTCTCGATGGGCTCGATACTTCGGGTTCCGGTGATCGTCTCGGACCGATTGGGCGAGCTGGCGGACGGTCTGGTTCGCAATGGTCAAGTGGAGTTCCTCGCCGCTGTCGTGGATCGGGCGGCAGTACCTTTCGAGCGGTTCGCTCGACCCCAACGCCTCGGGCTGGTTCTGGGGGAAGAGGATCGCGGCATTGACCCGGAATGGCTCGAAAGGTGCCAATCCCAGATCACGGTTCCGATGCGCAAAGGCGCCGGCTCGCTCAACGTCGCCGTTGCCGCCGGCATCTTGATTCAGAGCCTGATGCGCAGCCCTCATCGTGGTTAAGCGCAACGTAAGAAGGGATTGTGCTCGTGTCGTTCCGGCGTTTGAGCCTGACTTCAGGCTCGAACCCGTGAACCACGCGATCCGCTCGTCTGCGATCGCGGCGAGTTGCCAGGGTCGCTCCGCTCACTCGGCCGCTGGTTCCTGCCCGGCTCCCTCGAGCCCCTCCGGCTTGAGCTTGAGGCGGTGCCGGATCAACTGCATCTTGAGCTCGACGCAGCGAGGAGTCCGGCCGATCATGCAGGCAATTTCGGAGTTCGTGAAGCCATCGAGCTTCCAGAGCACGATTTGCCGCAGCTCTTCGGTGAGGCCCTGAAGCAGACGGTCGAGCTCGTCCAGGACAAGCAGTTTCTCTTCGGGGCTTGGCTCAGCCCGCGCAATGTCCTCGAGCATCCAGCGCGGAAAGAGGGATCCCTCAGCGGACTTGCCGGCAGGATCGGCCCGCTCGCGGCGCACGTCGCGCCGCGCCGCACGATGGCGGTGGGCCGTGTTGACGACCTTGCACATCGTGATCCGCGCCATCAACTTCCACAGCTCTTCGCGACTCGCCGGCGCCGTTTTCCCCTCGAGCTGGCCGGCGCATAAGCATGCATACATACTCTGAAGAATATCGTCCTCGTCCTCGCGACGACGAATCCGGCTGTCGAGGTGCCTGCGCACCAGTGATTGCAACGGCGACGAGAACCGCTCCCAGATGATGCGTGCGGCTTCGTTGCGCTCGCGACTGTCCGTTGACCGGAGATGATGGATGCACAAAGTTAGCGAACCGACCGAGCTCATGTGTGATCCCCGGAAACGGCGATTTCGCCCCTGGTGGCCTCTCGCTCGGACCGTCCTACACGGCCTGCCTGCATTGTAATCAACGTTCATGGCGAATTCACCGAAGACGATTCCGGGCAGAAATCGCCGGGCCGGCCGGATTCCATGCGGGTCAGCCCCATGCCGATTCACCGGCGGAAAAGTCCATGCATGAATGGGACGATTGAGGCGCGGGGACGACCGCTCGACGACCTCGGTCGGCGCAGGGTCGCATAGCCGGAGCAAGACCGACTGATTTCGGTCTGCGAGATTGTTTTGGGATCAATCATCAGAGCGCAATCGGCGGGGGCTCGTTCGTCACGAATGTGTGCCAAATTAAGAAAGTTGGGTTCCAGCGGGATGGGCGTTCGAGTATCGATGCCGATTCTGATAGAATGTGGCGTCAGGAAACCTTGGGGCTGGAGGACATCAGGAGAAACGGCGCCTTGGAGGAGAGCGTTCGGGGCCATGTCAACGTTGCAAAGCATCATTCCGACACTTCAGATCATGAACGGTCCCTGGATCGGCCGCCTGTTCCAGCTCGATCGCGAAGTGACGATCATCGGCCGCAATGCCGACTGCGATGTGGTGCTGTCTCCGAAGTCGGTTTCCCGGAAGCACGCAGCCATCGTGAGGAAGCCCGGCGGCTTCGAGATCAAGGATCTCGGCAGCACCCGCGGGACCTTCGTGTGTGGTGAGCGGCTGACCCAGCCGGTCATGCTCAAAGACGGCGACAACCTCCAGATCGGTGAACTGCTCCTGTGCTTCAGCAGTCGACTGGTGCAGATCCAGGATGGCGACGACGAGCAATCGACGGTGTACGCTGCGATCGACGTGCTCAACCAGAGCGATCGCAACTTTCCGCTGGTCAAGCCCGAGGCCAAGTTTCGCGCGCTGCGGCTGATCAGCCAGGAGCTGGGAGGCACCCTCGTCCTGGGCGAGGTTCTCGACCGGATCTTCAACTCCCTCTTCGAGATCTTCCCGAGGGCGGAGCGCGGTTTCGTGCTCCTCAAAGATCCGGCGAGCGACGCGCTCTTGCCCGAGATTATTCGATCGCGAACCGGGCCCGCGGGGGAGCTCAAGATCTCCAAGACGGTTCTCAATCGGGTCTTGAACGACCGCCAGGCCATCCTGAGCAAGGATCTTTCCCAGGAGTATCCCGACAGTGCCAGCGTCTCGGACAGCAGGATCCGCTCGCTCATGTGCGTGCCGCTCTTCGATGCCGATCGGAAGGCGGTCGGGATCGTGCAGATCGACACGCGGGACGGACGAGGGCGGTTTGAGCAGGACGATCTCGACCTCCTGGCGGCCGTCGCCAGCCAGATCAGCGTGGCGGTTCAGAACGCCCAGTTGCATAAGGCCCTGATCAAGCAGCGTGAGATGGAGCACGAGCTTCAATTTGCGCGGCAGGTCATGCAGTCGCTCTTGCCGGAACGTCCTGCCTCGGTGCCGGGTTACGAATTCTGGGCCTACTACGAGCCAGCGCGGCATGTCGGCGGGGACTACTACGGATTCGTGCCGATTTGCCCCGAGCGCTCTGAAGATCCTGCCACCGCATCGAAGTGGGCGATCGCCATCGGCGACGTCGTGGGAAAGGGGATGCCGGCCGCATTGCTGACAGCCAAGCTCTCGGGCGAAGTCCGGATGTTTCTCCGCGGGAACCCCGACCCGGCGCGGGTCGTCGAGCAGCTCAACCACGAATTCGACGGCGGCGGCGTCCTCGACCTTTACATCACGTTTCTCCTGGCGGTGCTCGACGTCGACCGGCATCGTCTCGGCGTGGTCAACGCCGGCCACCCGTGCCCGCTCATCCGCCGCCGCGACGGCCGGCTGGAAGAGTTTGGCCGCAGTGGGTCGGGCCTGCCCCTGGCGATCATGCCCAATTATGAGTATCAGGTCGTCGAAACGACCCTCGAGCCCGGGGAGACCGTCATCCTTTACACCGACGGCGTCACCGACGCGATGAACGCCGCGGGCGACCGCTTCGGGGAGGCCCGCTTCAAGGAATCGCTGCTCAAGTCCGGGCGGGGCGCCAAAGCCGCGGGCGAAGAAGTCGTGCGGGCCGTGCAGAAGCACGTCGGGGATTTCTTGCAATTCGATGACATCACGCTGGTTCTGCTGGCTCGCAATTGAGGACCGGCTCCGGTCGTGACTCCTCGCAGTCCGCGGCCGCTCGGAAACGTTTCGCGGACGGAAGCGACGGTGATGGCCAAAAGCAGCGCGGTCGACGAAGCCCAGGCCCTGCATCTCAAAGGACGGCTCGCCGAAGCCGAGGGTCTCTACCGGAAGGTGCTCGACCAGGAGCCGGATGCCCTGCGAGCGCTCGAGGGTCTGGGAGTCCTGCTGTTTCAGCAAGGACGAGCCGACCAGGCGGCCGCCCTGTTCGGCCGCGGCGCGGCCTTGCGGCCCGCCTCGCCCCTGTTCCAGGCAAACCTCGGGGAGGCGCTGCGAACCTTGGGTCAGCTCGACCGGGCTCTCGACCACTTGCGCCGCGCCGTCGCTCTCCAACCCTCCCTCGCACAGGCATGGAACAGCCTGGGACTCCTGGCATACGACCAAGGGCGTCATGACGACGCCGAGACCGCCTATCGGGAAGCCATCCGGGTGCAGCCGCGGTTCGTCGCCGCCTACATCAACCTCGCCAATATTCACCTGGCGCACCGCCGCTGGCAGGATGCCGAGGAAAGCTTGCGCGCCGCGCTTGAGCTGGAGCCCGATAACGTTCTTGCCCTGACCAACCTGGGACAGATCTTGAGCGAGCTGGGGGATATCGAGCGGCTCCCGGAAGCCGAAAGGCTCTGCCGCCGGGCAGCCGATCTCGCGGCCGATCTGGCTCCGGTCCTGGATAGCCTGGGCAATATCCTGCGGATCCAGGGCCGGCTCGACGAGGCACTGGCGTGTCACCAGCGATCGCTGAAAATCAACCCGCGGGCGGCGCTGGCTCATCACTACATCGGACGGATCCTCGAGATGCGTGGCCAGTACGAGGAAGCCGCCCGGTATTTTGAAGCGGCGCGATCGCTTCAGCCGCGCGATCCGCGATTCCATCTCGATTTCGCCGACATGCTGCTCGGCTGCCGGCGGTTCGACGAAGCGATCCCCCACTATCGATCGGCGCTGGGCTGCAACCCCGACTCGGCCGAGGCTCACCACGGCTTGGGGCTGGCTCGTCTGGAACAGGGGCACCTCGAGGAGGCCGAGGCGTCGTTTCACGAGGCCCTGCGGATCGACCCTGCTCTGGCCCTGGCGTGGACGGGCGTGGCGCGGATCCAGGCCGAACGCGGGGACATCGACCAATCCTGCGAATCGGCGCGCCGGCGCTCTCGATTCGCCCGAACCTCGCCGAGGCCTACTGGAGGCTGGCGGTCAACTTGAGGGGCCGGCTGGCCGACCACGAGATCGCCCCGCTCGAGCGCATGCTCGAGCAAACGCTTCTGCCCGCCAATGTGCGCGCGACCCTCCATTTTGCGATGGCGTCGGTACTCGATGCGAAGTGCCTGTACCCGGAGGCCGCCCAGGTCCTGGAAGCGGCGCATGCCTTGCAGTCGGCTTCGCGGGCCGAGCGAGGCCAGGCCCACGACCCCGACCGGCACGCTCAGTTCATCGATCGGCTGATCGAGGCCTTCACCCGCGACGTCATCGTGCGCGGCAGAGGCTGGGGCGATCCCGATCAGCGTCCGGTCTTCGTGGTCGGCTTGCCGAGGTCGGGAACCACGCTGGTCGAGCAAATCCTCGCCTCCCATCCCGCGGTCCACGGGGCGGGCGAATTGTTTGATCTGCACAAGGTTTTCAAGAACCTTCCACGTCATGTTGACTCTCCGGCACTCGATCCGTTCGGGGCCGTGGGGGCATTGAACGCTTCGTCGGCGAAGAAGGCGGCTCGCGAATACCTCGATCGTCTCACCGATCTCGCTCCGGGAACGGCTGCGCGCGTCGTCGACAAGATGCCCGACAACGCGCGGCTCCTCGGCCTGATCGCTGTCTTGTTCCCCGAGGCCCGAGTGATCGTCTGCAACCGCGACCTCCGCGATGTCGCGGTTTCCTGCCGCCAGACCGGGTTCACCACCAACCTCTGGACCAACGACTGGGATCACATCGCGCGGCGGTTTGCCGATCACCAGCGGATCCTCAAACACTGGCGTCATATTGAGGCCACTCCGCTCCTGGACGTCGGCTACGAAGACCTGGTCGGCGACCTGGAAGCGAACGCCCGCCGCTTGATCGATTTTGTGGGACTCGACTGGAGCCCGGCCTGCCTGCATTTTCATTCCACGCGGCGAGTAGTCCGAACGGCCAGTCTGGTCCAGATTCGCGAGCCGATTCACCAGCGCTCGATCGGACGATGGAAACGATACGAGCCATCTCTCCAGCCACTATTGCAGGCATTCGATCGATTTGGAGTCGATCTGGGTGAAGGTCGCTGAGAAGTGGGCGGAACGCACTTCTCGATCGTGGCCAGCGCCCGATCTCACAAGGACCGCGAGAGCCGCGTGCCCGCGGATCGCGAGCGTTCGCCCGGGACACAAAGCGGCAGCACGAGAGATCGGTTCTGCGGGAACGCAGATCCGGAGCCGGCTCCCACCGCGTGGCTAAACGAGCGGACGGGCGCCCGCACGGGACGGCCGTCGAGATCCTGATCCCGGATGCAGAGCGGAAGCGGAATCTGCACCACCACACCGTTCCGGGCCAAGCTGTACAGCATGTATGGCAGTGGAAGCTGGTCGTCGATTCTCCTGGCCAAGCCCGCCCAGGATCGGTCGTTCAACGATGGGACAATCTGGACATGGCAGACGGCCCCGCCGAAGAGGCGGGCGTCGTCATCGTGGTTCGGATTGCTCAGCCATTCGAGCGCGTCCACGAAGTAGCGCAGCTCGGTTTCGGGCATGATCAAGAGAGCGGCGGCGACGAGCGACTTGAGCACGACCGTGGTATAAAGCCCCGACGCCGGATGATCATGGGCCGGCTCTCGGCCGGCCGATTCGGCGGCAAGCGCCTGCCAGAACTGGCTGAAGCCTGGTGTCAGGGGCTCGAGACAGCCGTGAAGACACTCGTCGCAGACCGCCTCGGTGAACAGAGATGTATGCCGGAACCCAGGGACAACACTACACAGACCACCGAAGGCGACCAAAGCGCTATTTCGCTCACAAAAGCGGCAATAGCGCTCCGGCCGTTCACCCAGGATCAACATCCCAGGGGCATCCAGGGGATACTCCACGATCGATCGGTAGTTCATGGAATAGGTCAGCTCGTTCTCGGCGGTTAACCAGTCGCCCCGGTCGAATCCATGACGCTTGCCACGCCGGAGCCAGAGCTCGTACGCCGCATGCTCGATCTCGTGGTGGGTCGGGAGCATCGGCTCGACCTGGAAATCGATCAATCGGAGGGAGTCCTTTTTCTTAAGAGTATGCGGGCGGTAACTGGACAAGATTCTACTGGCGCGGACGACCACAGGCCAGGCCAGTTTGATCGCGGGCAACACGGTCGCATCATAACGACTGTGATGAGGATTCGCTCGCGCATCGACGCCATCTTGGCAGACGGACTCGGTCGGCAGGTCGTCGCGCGGTGCGGTCGTAACGGGGCATTGCGGGTTCTGCATTATCCCGAGACTCTGATCGCACAGAACTCCGACGCGCTCGACCGGATTCTCGGGCGGAAGCTCGCGCGGCGAGTGATCGGGTGAGCGTGCGTCATTCCCGCGTGCGTCCGCCGGAGCTGAGGATGGCGAGTTCAAGTCGGCGGGAGGGGCGAGCAGGAACGTGGGCACGTCGTCGACACGGCCGGCCACGTCGTGATCGGATGCGGCCAACAGCGTCAATGCGTGCACCACGAGAACAATCAACAAGAGCAGGTGCATCGCAGTGGGGAGCCGCCACGTGGTGGGATTGACTTCCGCACCAGCGACGTCCCGGCGGTCTGGCGCGGATTGAGCCCCGGCCACCGTTGTGTCGCTGGGTTCGCATTGCGAGCCAACCGCGTTGCGCAAGTTTGGTTCGCATCCAGGCCCGGACGGGGCCCGATTGTCAGGCTCGGCGCCGAATCCTTCTCTGATCGGGTTGCTTGGTGCGGCTGCGCAATCCTCATTGGCTTCGGTCGGTAGAAAACGCGGAGCGATCGCGGAGTCGTCCGCTGCCGGTTGCCAGTGGTCTCCTTGCCGATTGCAGGAGTTGTCGGTGTTCTGCGGCCCGTGACCACTTTGCGGATCGTCGGAGTTGTCAGGGTCGCGATTTTCTGCCTCTGGCGACTCTCGTCTGGCGCTCGGATCGAACAGCTCCTCGAAGCCGGACTCCTCGGCCGCGCGACGGAGCTTGAAAAGCTCGTTGAGGGCGCGCACGAATTTTTTGTGACTCGCCGTTTCATATCGCCTGAGCAGCTCTCCTGTGTGCGTGTCGTCGAACGACAGGCAGTCGGCCCGGCGCGCCTCGTCGCGCGTGGCTCGCTCGCGGGCCAGAGCGAGCTTCGCCTGCACGGCTTCGACCTCCTTTTCGACCATCCCCACGAGCACTCGCCGCGCGTTCACATGATCGGTCGCATTGATCATATCTGGCCATGTTGCCCGCACTCTTCGAATGTAGTGCCGGTACTCACGGCGCCCGAAGTCGCTGCGCTGCTCGGAGTAAGCGTGGCCGCGCAATGAATTGAGCGACCAGCTCGCGACGTAGAGAGTTGCAATTTTCCTGGAATTCAGACAATCGGCCGGTTGTTTCCCCATCAGTCTTGCGGCCTTGAACTTATGGTTGCCCTGCCAGACCCCTCCATCATCAAGGAGTTCCTTGAGCTCCGCCCAGTTGTCCAGGAGCCACTGGCAGCCCACGACGGTCGAGCTGAGGATTCGCACGATCATGGCGGGATCGTCGGGGTTGCAAGCGGCTCCCGTGTGCGAGGTCCGTGATCCGACATGGTCCCAGGGAATGGCGCCTGAGAATCTCATTGGGCACTCTGGGATCGTGAAAGAGCCGTTTCCCGAGCGTGCAGACCTCCTCGAACTCGCGGGCCGATGCACCTTCGATGCTGGCACTCAGCCTCGCGGTCTGGATCCTCACTGAGCGGTCGTGCACCCAGGACGCATGCACCAGTTGCGAGACCAGGAGCTCTTCCAGAACGCTGCGGCATGCGACCGTCTCGACGACGTCGCCCATCCGCTCGTCAAACGCGGCTCTCTCCTCGGTGGGAATCACCACCGTGGCCGCGGTGAGACCGTGTTTCAATCTATTGTATTTTGATATGTTCTTACCATCATATGTACGGGGCCCTGTGCTCTTTTGCGCATTCTTGCGATTACTTTCGATCATCTTCTGGGAGGTCGGCATGAATGGGGACTCCGGTTGCGGGGCAATGTGAGTAGGTCAAGGGGCCGGGTTGAGCCGAGCCGCGACAGGTAGGGCCCGGTACGGGAGAGGTCCTCGTTTTTCGACGACGCGACACACGGCTGGACAGCGGGGTCTTTTGTAGGTCAGGCTTTCCAGCCTGATTCCTTGGAATGTCAGGCTGGAAAGCCTGACCTACCGCAAAGAAGCCCGAAACCTGTGCGGCAACAGTTCTAGCCATCTGTCGGGTCATTGTTGTTGTTTGGCGTCGGTCGCGCGGGCGTTTGCCGCGGAAACGACGGCCTTGTGCACCGGCGTGCCAGACACGACGGCCGGTTGAGCTTCTTGATGTTGTCGTCGATTACAAGAGGTGAAAGAGGACGTGCGGCCCATGCCCTGGATATCGCACACTGAATCCTCTGGATACATTATGGAACAGGGTGTGCGCAAATGAGAAGTCTAGCGCCCGCAACTGGGCGCTATTCCGTGCGGCAGAATGTTGGTGGGATTAGGGATGTATTGATTCGCTAAATAAAGTTGGGCGACATGATTGGTTGCCGTTCTCGCAACGAATCCTCGCGAGGGATTCCGGCTGTAGCGGTTACGAGGGGGAGATCAACAACTCGCCTGACGGCCACCGGATCGCCGGGGGCCAGGCATTGCTCCATCTCGGGCCTCGCCGTCCCCTTCCCTTTCTGGCCAGCACCGGCTCGCCAGCCGCCTGACCGATACAGGTGCAGCCCAGCGGTTGCGGGCACCCATCAATCACCGAAGGCGATGGCCAGAGCGTTGCATCTGGAACCTGTTTACCATCAAGAAATTGCTGGAGCGTGCCGGTCTGGGGACGGGAGCGCCGAGCACGGGTGCATTTCTGTCTGGCGCTTGGGTGTTTGGAACTCCCTCGTCGAAACGACCGGGGTCGATTCGTTTCACGTGCCAGCGGCTTAAGCGCCTGACCGGCCCTGCCTTCATCGTCGGGATCGACGTCGAGAGCGAAGAGGGGTACCTAGTCACCGTCACGAAGCGGTCGAGGCGAAAGTACACCGGCATCCCGTGCACCCACAGGATCGACTGCACGCTAATCCCGCAGCTTTGGCAGAGAGTTGAGCAGTACTGGGCGCACCGGGACATGGCCGCGAAGAGGTCACTACTTTCTTGAGGGATTGATTCATGAGCCACCTCGCTGAGTCAGTCTTGGTCGGGCGGCGGGCCGAGCTGCTGGCCCAACTCGTCCTCACGCGCCGTGAGGGCGTGTCGGTCTTCTCGATCAACTGCCACGACATCGGGATCGACCTTGTCGCTCTCCTACCGCCCAAGCTCATCAAGGGACTTGAGAAGCCGATCCAGCCGTCCCTGGCCGTGCTGGTAAAGGGCACTTCCGTGGAGCTCGACCGCGAGGAGGACGCCAACTCGTATGCGAAGCGCAATTGGAAGCCGCTGTCCGCGAACCCGCTGATCCTCTCTCCGGTCGTGGTCCTGCTCTTCTCGGTGGAGGGCGACCACGGGTTCTACTCTTGGCTCATGGAGCCGAAGCTTTACGGCGACGGCGCGCCGGGCCTCGACTTCGTCGAGACGCCGGACATGACCAAGATCACCCGAAAGACCATCGACGAGGTGTTCGAGAAGGTCGCGTCCTCGTACATGATGATGGCGGGCGTCCTCCTCCGCCACGCCACTTAGCCCTTGGCCAGGCGAGGGCTTAGGCTCGCCATCGATTGGAGATCGTCCTCCCTCACTAGGCTGCCAGCAGCACCTCGTTTTCGTAGGCGTGCCCGACTTGGGAGAGGAACTCGGCCAGCCCGAACTGCACGCCCAGATCTTGCGCACGTCAGTCCGACACAACGACTAATCGAAGCGGAAGTCGGTATCAGCCAGCGTTACGGAGTCATCGTCTGCGATGACGGATCGCGGCGCATGGTCGAGAATACCGATGAGTTTCGGGAATGGGCGCTGAGGGGGTTGCAGACACCCACCAGCCACCGAATGGGAGTGCCGGAGCGTTGCATGTGGAACCTCTTTACCATCAAGACCTTGCTGGACTGTGCCGGTCTAAGGACAAGTGCGCCGGGCGTGGCTGCATTTCTCCGTGGCGTATGGGTGTCTGGAACTCTGGGTGTCTGGAACCCTCGAGCACTACACCCAGGAGCTCGACAAGCTCGGGAAGATGCTCAAGGTATTCGCCAGGAAGGCACCTCAGCGAGAAAAGGAGGCCTGGGCGGTGCTCAAGACCGCGGCCGGCGTTGGTGCGGTGACGACCGAGGTGGTCATCAGCGAACTGGGTGACGTCACGCGTTTCCCCAATGCCAAGGCGTTCAGCGCCTATGCAGGGCTGGCACCCGTCGTCCGCCAAAGCGGAGGGTTGCAGACACCCACCAGCCACCCAAGGAGTTGCAGACACCCACCAGCCACCGAATAGGAGTGTCTGAGCGTTGCATGTGGAACCTCTTTACCATCAAGACCTTGCTGAAGGGTGCCGGTCTAAGGACGGGTGCGCCGGGCGTGGCTGCATTTCTCTCTGGCGTATGGGTGTCTGGAACTCTTTCTCTCTGGCGTATGGGTGTCTGGAACTCCTGGGTAGCCTCCTGAGAAGCGACAGGTTGGTCCGCTTCGCAGGCTACCAGACCCGGCAAGATGTTCCTGGCCAAGATAATCGATGGCTGAATCTCAACCGCTGAGCAATTTCTCCGAGGTCGATGTCGGGCGGACTAAAATGCCGCGGCTACGGAAACGGCCCAGAGAAGAGGCCACCGGTACTTCCACGGGACAGGCGCATCTCCCAGCGATTATCTTGACTCAAAACGTGTCAAAGATCGTGACCACTCTCACCAGAATGGTTATCTCGGACGCTTACGTCGCGGGCGCGCACACGATAGCGACTCAGATTCACGCGCCGCCTGGCAATCGATCGCGTCCGATCTGAATCGAGAACGATCGGGGACACTCGCGACTGGCCCGCACGACGCTCGCCCAGCGCCAAGCCCGGCGATGCTGACTCCGCGCCCGTCAAGACTCCGTATCGCGGGCTGGATTCTTGTCCTGGTATAGCCTCAGCCGGTCCGAGCCGATTGTCTTTGATGCGGCGTCCGGATAAAGCAGATTGGCCTTGGTCTGCCAGCTCACCGCTCTAGCGAAATCGCCTGTCTCTGCATAAGCCGCGGCCAGCATGCCAAGGGCAACACCTGACTTCCACTCCGACAGCTTGCATGCCGTTGTCGCTGCTTGTACGGCTTTGTTGCCGTCACGGTATTTGGGATCGGGACACATCGCCCAGATCCTCGCGCTCGCGACGTAGGCAAGCAGGCATTCAGGATCAAGTCGGATGGCCTTGTTGAAATCGGCGATCGCCTTATCGTATGCGTGCAGTTCTCTGAACGTACTACCACGTGAGAAGTAGGCGGCAACGTGGTACGGATCGAGTTCAATCGTTCGATCGAAATCCGAGATCGCTTTAGTATACTCATCCTTACCATCCCAGGCGTTGCCGCGCGTGTAGTAGGCTTGTGCGGCTTCGGGCTTGAGCCGGATTGCCGTATTGCAGTCGACGATAGCTCCATCAAAGTCCTTTAGATCTATCAATGCTCCTGCGCGGTGGTAGTAGGTCATTGCACTTTCGGGATCGCGCCGGATGCACTCGCTGTAATCGGCGATCGCCCTCTGATAATCGCCTTTGTCCAGCCAGAGGTTGCCGCGGTTGTGATACACATAGAGAGCGGTTGGATCGAGGCGAATCGCTTTGCCGTAGTCGGCCAGCGCCAAGCTAAACTCTTTTTTGTCGGCCCTGAAGGATGCTCGCATAGAGTAGCCGAAAGGGTCGCGTGGCGCATAGTTATATATGTTGTAAACCACTTGATAGCATCTTCGACTGGGACAACCTGATCCCTTGGAGACCAGCCATCGAGTCCGGTTCCTTCCATTTCGAGGAAGAGCTCAGAACCGTTGACCTCCTTCACACGATAAATCACGACTCCCGTGAAGTTCGGATCAGCGAGGCGATTTGAGGTGCGGAATTTGAAGTTGCTGTATTTTCCTACGACTCGCTTTCCAAGCCAGCCGTTGCTTTGCTGCACCGGACCGAGCATTGATCGTTTGGTAGGCTCGCTCTTCGGAGAGTCTCGGCCAAGAATTGACTGTCTCGGGTTCTGGCCTTCAGGCTGAGCCTGAAGGCGTTCCGGTGAGGCGAGCGCCAGCGCGGCGACGAGCAGCAAGATCCTCTGCTCCGGGACCCTACCTCTTCCGGCCCATCGAGCTGTTGGACGTCTCACAGATTGCCCGACCGCGTCCTGGCGATTCATGGATCAGAACTCCGACCCGGATCGAGGGCGTGGCTCCGCCAGCGTGCCACCATCCATTCACCATAAGATACCACGGGCCGGCCAGCGAAACTAGTTGCGCCCCCGAGCCGGGGGCAGTCCGGTCCGTACGCCTGCAGCCCCGCCTCGGGGAATGGCAACGCCGTAGTCGCGTTTAGGCAGAGCGAAGCGGGGTCACTCGATAAACGGGAGGCGCTAAAATGAAGTCAACATTCGTTGGCGGGGCTTATGACGGCCTGGAACTCGATCACGAGCAGGTCAAAGTAGGAACGGGTTGCAGACACCCACTAGCCACCGAAGGGGAGTGTCGGAGCGTTGCATGTGGAACCTCTTTACCATCAAGACCTTGCTGGAGCGTGCCGGTCTGGGGACGGGAGCGCCGAGCATGGGTGCATTTCTGTCTGGAGCTTGGGTGTCTGGAACACTGCTGGAGCGTGCCGGTCTGGGGACAGGAGCGCCGAGCATGGGTGCATTTCTGTCTGGAGCTTGGGTGTCTGGAACACCCGGAGTTCTCCTAGGCTCCAAAACTGGTTGGGGGCGAATCGCTGCACGATTGGCGCCCTTGCCTCACCAAGCCCGTCCACGCCAAGCTCAGCGATGCCCAGCCATGTCAATTGCTGGCCGCAGGATTGAGCAGAAGGGGCAGAACCCAACACAGGACCGTGAGGTTTTGGAAATGATCGGGCAACGCAACCGGCCCGGCATCGTGCCGCCCGTTTAACTGAACAAATGTTCCGATTAGGGCCACTGGCAATTTGGCATTATCCGCGTAACCCCTACGCGGCCGTGCGATTTACTTCCAATCGGCGCCGCTTTTCTGCCTGGATTGCAACTTAACAATCTGTGGGGATTTCTTGACATCGGTCTACAAATGACCGAAGATTTAGCTAATTGGATCTGCTATGTTGGGGTACTCCGATTCGACCGAGGAAGGTGGTGGCGTTATGTCCGACGAACTTAGAGCGCTCCTCGACAAGGTGCGAGGCTATCGCATGACGCCGGAAGAGATCCGCGAGCAGGCCATTAGCTTTGCCTTCGGCAATGGACACATCGAGGACGAGAGGATCACTCGGGAAAGCATAGCTCGCGCAGTTGACGCCCTGTACGGTGATCGTCAGGCGCGTTTGGCGGAGTGATGGATGGGCTCGCGCTCTACGAGAGCGAGCAAGAAAAACTCTCGCGAATCGCGATCAACCTGTCTGCCCAGTACGACGCCATCAGGAACACCGTCGAGGGATCGGGCGGCGCTCTCAATCTTACTCCGGAATTCATCAAGGAATTGCACCGACTTGCGATGCAAGACCTTTACGTCTGCGCCGGGCAATTCCGAGACATCCGACGTATCCCTAGGCGTAGTTCGGTCCGGATAATCGGCTCAAAGCACAAGCCGCCCGAGGATGACTTCGTTCAGGGACAGGTCGAGGACTTATGCGACAGGGTTAACTCAACTGTCAAACACAATCCGATTGGCGCCGCAGCGTTTCTCCTGTGGAAGTTATCTTGGATACACCCGTTCCACGGGGGAAACGGGCGAACTGCTCGCGCTGCGGCCTATCTGACGCTTTGCATCGGATTCAACCAGTTCTTGCCGGGAAGGCCCACAGTCATAGAGCACTTTGACGCAAATCGCAGGCGCTACATCGAGGCGCTACGAGACGCGGATTCGGCGTGGGAGGAATGTGGAGTGCCGGACGTGAAACAGTTGGAGCGGCTGTTAGACGACCTGCTCCGGCTGCAACTCGCGCCTCCTATCCGCCAGCCGGTCGTCGCCCGCCAAGAGGAGATACATCCGTCGATGCTCGAGCCAGGGAGGGTCATCCAGCCGCCGGTATATCCCCCACCACCGCCAGGCCACGCTCCCGCTCAAACGATCAACGCGCGAGACGGCGGTACGGATCCGTCGATGCTTGAGCAGGGAAGAGCCATCGAGGGGGTAGTTCATCACCCTCCCCAGTTGCCACCGGCCGACGAATAGGCGAGAAGGAGACCAGGCAGGGCACCCGTCGTCGTTGCGTCGGGACACGCCCCCATGGCGTGAAGATCGAGCCGGACAACGAACACGGCCGGCGCCACGGGGCGACCGAGAGTTTCATGGCGCCAGTTGGAGCAGGGATGTGCCGCGATCGACGAGCAAGGGGTTGCAGACACGAATGGCACGAGGTTATTCGTAAGCTGCTTGTTCATTTGAGCTTGTGAAATGCGAGATTTCGGACTCATCGGGCGGATCGTCGGCGTGCTTCATGTGGAGCCCTTGTTTTCAAGGGCGCATCGATCATTGACGACTTGTGATATGAAAGCTCGACCGGAAGAGATCCGAGAGTTCTTGCCGCAACTCATTAAAAGGTTAGAACTTCCGCTTAACCTCGTGCCATTCGTTGCAGAAACCCACCAGCCACCGGAGGGGATGGCAGGAGCGTTGCATGTGGAACCTCTTTACCATCAAGACCTTGCTGGACCGGGCCGGTCTAAGGACGGGTGGGCCGAGCATGGGTGCACTTCTTTGTGGCGCATGGGTGTCTGGAACTCTGGGTGCCTGGAGCTCTGGCGACAGCTTGGCACACCACCAAACCCTTGAAATCGTCAGGCGGGCGACTTTCAATGTGGTCACCTTTTATGGTTGACGACCACTCGCCTTATCAGCTCCACCCTCAGCTACCGCTCGACCAGGAGCGAGATAGATGAACGACAAACAAACAAAGCAGGACAGAAAGGTCATTGGTTCAATTGCTGCCGGAGCGTTCATTGTTTGGATCCTGTGCGCCGGGTTGCCCGTGATTGCGTTGACGTCCTCATGGTTTCGCGCCGGGACCCTGAACACGTCAAGTCTGTGCTTGGCCAGTTGGGAACCTACGGCGACATGTTCGGGATGGTCAATTGCCTGTTTTCGGGCGCCGCGATGATCGGCGTAATTTACGCTGTCATCCTGCAGCGCCGTGAGATGCATAATCAGCAACAGGATCGGGAAGCTGCCGAGAAACTCCGGGAACGGGAATCGAAGGGAGCGGCCGCGTGGAAACGGCGGACCGCGTTGATACAGGCGACCAGTTTTCTCGTGCAGGCACAAACAGCAAGGCTGGACTTCCTGAAGATAGTAGATTTCAACGCACTCGAGCCGGCAAACAAACCTAAATATTATGAGGAGTATAAAGCGATCGTGGCCGATACGCGCGAAAAGATAGACATCCTGTCGGCCTTCGTCAAGTCGCTCGCGAAAGAGCACGCGGCCGATGTGAACGACCCGGCCGGATTTCTGGCGGACTTCGGGCTGTCTCGGGATACGGTAAGGCCTGGCTGATTCTTACCGACACAGAAATCGGATCGTCTGGAACCTAAGGGGTTGCAGACACCCACCAGCCAGCGAATGGGAGTGCCGGAGCGTTGCATGCGGAACCTCGTAACCAACAAGACCTTGCTTGACTGTGCCGGTCTAAGGACAGGTGCGCCGGGCATGGCTGCATTTCTCCGTGGCGTATGGGTGTCTGGAATTCTTGGCCAGCAGTGCGCGCATCCGGTCCTTGTCGGGCTGCTTGAAGTCGAGGTCGAGGATCGCCCGCGCCGCCGCAACGTCCAAAGTTGCCTCCTCGGGTTCCAATACCCGACCGAAAATCGCTGCTTCACTAATGCCTGCATGGGCGACGTGCATGACCCTTCCTTCTCTGTCCGTTGATCTGCCGCTGCTCAATATACCACTGTAACTGGTTTCTCTGCAATAACTAACGTCGGGTCATCACAGTTTCGCATCCACACTACTCTGGCACCCCGCCATCCGGGCTGCCGCGTGCTCACGGGGTACGCTTCGCTCCCGTCCCTGCGGGACGGGCTTCGCCGCCCTCCCGCCCGCTGGCGCGGTCGCTCGCCGGCACCGGCACGCCCGTCCCCGGTTTACCGTGGCCGCTCATGGCGGATCGCGAATCGGCTTCGCTGATGGAAGCGCGTTCGTTGTTTGCTCTCAAGTCTCCAACGCTAATCGTTTACTCGATTTCGATCCGATAGCTGATCAACCACAGCTCAAGCTGTTTGAGGCGATCTTTCCACCGCTTTTTGAACTGCTTCATCCACTGACGATTCTTGGCCAGATCGGGAATGTCGATGACGATCCGTGCGAGATCGTCTCGATACACGACGCCTCCGTGGCGCCAGTGGCCCTCAACTTTTTGCGTCTCGTAACTCGCGGCGCCGAAGTGATCGACGAATCTCGAGGACGGCCTCGGCCAGCCACTCCGACGGCACAGCGCGGCCGTCATTGAACTGGAGCGGAAGCAGCACCTCGTAGCGCCGCCACTTGTTGCTCATACGTTGCCTTCCCGCGCACCGCAAAGGGAATATTCTGGTCGGCTAGGGCCTCCAGAGCCGCCTCGGGAACGATGTGTTCGCCGGAGCGCAAAACTCGCCCGGAGAAGCGGCCGATCAAGAATGCGAGTGCACGTTTTTCGGTCTCGCGATCCGGAAAAGTGATCGTAACCATCGTCTCATGGCCCTCTGTTAGACAGCTACGTGGTCGAGCCAACTAGAACCCCGGTCCGTCGTCTCCTCGAGCTAATGATTGGAGACGACCGGGATCGAACCGGCAACCTCCTGGTTGCAAACCATGATTTCCGGTCAATCGTAACTCATTCCAGCGTAAAATGATAGCAAGATGGCAGAAGCCGCAGAGCAGATTGCACTTGTCGAGCTCATCGAGCTGGAGGGTTGAGAGAATTCGCCGGATCATATTCTCATAATCGGTCACCTTTTGGGCGGGATCGATGTGGTTGAACGGAAACGCACCCTTCGAGGTGAGAAACTGGCGTTCCGTACTGCTCACCGTGCGGCCGCAAATGATGCAACGTCCGCCGAGATAGTCCGACCGAAGATGCCGGTCATCAGTGTCCGTCCGGTGAACTGCATCGACAATCCGTCGGCGAGGGTCGTCAACATGGGGCAGTGTCCGTTAACCACCGGAGTCCCATCATGGATCGCCCCGCGCAAGCGCCACTGGGCAGCGGTTATCGCCGAGTTCTGCCGCTCCGGCCTGACCCAGGCCGAGTTCTGCCGCCGACGCCCTGTCTCCATCCACTGAGATCACACGTGGCACTCGGTCGCAAGAACGGGTTATTCGCCGGCAGTGATGCAGGAGGCAAGACAGCGGCGACCCTGATGAGCTTGTGCATGACGTGCAGGAACCTGGCGATCGACTCATTCGCGTATCTGCGTGACGTACTGGAGCGGATCAGCACGCATCCCGCTCGACGGATCGGCGAGCTGCTACCGGATCAGTGGAAGAAGGAACGGGCGGCGGCGCAGCCGAATCCGGTGGAGTGACCATGGCCGGTGGCGGGCAGTTCGGAGTGTCACGTCGCGCGCGGTCGGCGCTGCCGTGGTCGTCCTGGAGCGCTCGGGCGCACAGACGCAAGCGGCGCGCCGGCCGCGCGCGTTCGGTCCCCTGTACTCCACCGGACGGTTATGCCTAACATGAACGTGGCGGCGCTCCAGGACCGGGGGCATGTGCTCGCGTTCCAGCCCAGCGCCGCCGAGGTGCACCGCAAGGCCGGGACAGGGTTTGACGACCCGGAAATCTACAAATGGTTTAGCGTGAACCTGCACCGGGTGCGTGAGCCGTCGATGCGCCAATATGTCCGGGCGAGGGAGTTCAAGGCCGCCGGCATGGACTGGACCGACGTCCTGGCGGATGAGGATGAAAACCGGCGGGCGCGGCTTGCCGCCGAGCTGCTGGCCAGCGATGCTTACGACAGCGCCACCAAGCGCATCGAGGCGTTTGTTAACCAGGGGGGAGGGTGCCGGGCAACGTTCTTGAACTACAGTGTCCTCCCAACCAAAATGCTTGCTGCGTAATTGGGAGAATTGACCGGAGCAATCGACGTCTCCTCCCAGCCGCGGCAATGCCGCAGAGGCGAGGAGCAAATGTGGAACGAGTGGAATCGGTGGTGGAGTGGTCAAGGCGCGCCTGGCGAACGGCCGCCTGAAGAATTGGTCCGGCCGACATCCGATTTAAAGAATGATCCGGCGGCGGAAGGTGAACCGGACGCGGTCGATTCCCAGATTGACCTCATCACATTTCCGGAAGCAATCGACACGAAATCGGAGAATGCGGACGCCTCGATTGCCGAGACGGTCCATCCCGATGAACGTACACCCAAGCCGCCGGGCCTGCCCGATCGTGGGGATGAGACCGCTCCGGAGTTTGGAGACGCCCCGCAGTCGCCTGCCCGGGACGACCTCGGTGTGGAGGCGGACGAGCCCTCCGGGGTTCCGACCAACGAATTCGACAGCCCGCCGGCCCAGTTCGACCCGGTCGCTGAGCTCAGGCGGCAAGGGCTCGGGCTGCCGACCGGCAAAAGACGCACGCAACGCGGCCGGCGGCTGGCTCGACCCGAGGAGGTGAAGCCGGCGGCGTACAATCCCCAGCAGCGACTCATGATCCTCGACTGCTGGCAGCGCAGCGGCTTGCCCGCCAAGGATTTCGCAACATTGGTGGGCGTCTCCAAGCATACGCTCTATGCCTGGAAACAGCGGTTCACCCACCAGGGACCGGCCGGCTTGCTCGAACAGCCTCGAGGCGCCCGCGAAGGAAGCCGCTTGCCCGACCTGACCAAACGCACCATCCTCTTGCTCAAGCAGGCGCATCCCGACTGGGGATGCGAGCGAATCAGCCAGATGCTGGTGCGCGGCCCGGCACTGCCGGCCAGCCCGCCAGCGGTCGCCCGTGTGCTTCATGAGGCGGGCTACCAGTTGCAGGAAACCCCCACACGACCTCATCCCGACAAGGTCCGCTTCTTCGAGCGGGCCAGGCCCAGCCAGCTCTGGCAAACCGACCTGTTCACCTTCGTGCTCAAGCGGCAGAACCGGCGGGTCTACCTGGTTGCCTTCCTCGACGACCACAGTCGGTTCATCGTCAGCTTCGGTCTGCACGCCAGCCAGTCGACGGCCCTGGTGCTGGAGGTTCTCCGTGCGGGCATCGCGGCCTACGGAGTCCCCGAGGAAATCCTCACCGACAATGGCGCTCAGTACGTGACCTGGCGGGGCGAGAGCGCTTTCCAGAAGGAGCTCAAAGGGCGCGGCATCCGCCAGATCGTGGCCGCGCCGCGCCATCCTCAGACCTTGGGCAAGATCGAGCGGTTCTGGGGAACGCTCTGGCGCGAGTGCGTGGAGACGGCTGTGTTCCTCGATCTGGCCGACGCCCGCGCGGATCGGCCACTTCATCGACTGGTATAACTTCCAGCGCACCCACAGCGGGATCGACGGCCTGGTGCCGGCGGACCGGTTTTTCGGGGCGGCTCCCGAGGTCCTGCTGGCCCTCAAAGATCGGGTCGCCGCCAACGCACTGGAGCTGGCTCGCAACGGCTTGCCCAAGCCCCCGTTCTACGTGACAGGCCAACTGGGCGGCAAGAATTTCAGCCTGCATGCCGAAGGCGAGCGCGTGTTCCTGACGCGCGAAGGGGGCGTTCGGCAAGAAGTGGATCTGGTGCCGCCAGCCGCTTTCGCGGACTCAGCCGCGATGCCCAAGGCCATCTGCCCAGATGGCTCTCCGGCCGCCGGACCGCTTGGCGATGTGCCGGCACAGACGCACGATGAGCTGCCGCCGCAAGGGTCCCCGCCGGCGACGCCGGACGAGACAGCGAACGAGGAAGGAGGCAAGCCATGACGGCGAACCCTGCCTCGGCCCGGCCGCACGGCCGGGCGCCTCGACAAAAGGAAGCCGCGGCGCAGCGATCGCGCGGAACCTACCGGCGGCAACTGACGGCGGATTGTCCCCAAGCCCCGCACATCGGCCCTGAAGCCAGACGCGCCGCGGCTCTGGTCCTCGAAGTGCTGGCCGGAGTGCGGACTCCCGCTGGTGCCGCGACGGCGCTGGGAATCCGGTTGCCGCGCTACTATCTCCTGGAGCAGCGAGCCATTCGAGGGCTGATCTGGGCGTGTGAGCCCCGTCCGGTTGGGCGCACCGTCTCGACCGACCGGCGGCTGGCTCGCCTGGAGCGCGAGCTGTCTGTCAGTCGGCGTGAGCTAGCTCGCCATCAGGCGCTAGCCCGAACCACTCAACGCGCGTTGGGGCTGGCGCCGGCGGCCAGCAAAACGCAGGAAGCGTCAAGCGGAACCAAACGGCGGCGGCGGAAACCGTGCGTGCGAGCACTCCGCGCCGCGCGGTTGCTGCAAACCGCGGATTCACCTGGCAAGGAAGGGCCGGCTGCGGTACAAGGACCCGTTGGGAAACCCCCTGCGGCGGGGCCCGCTGGCGATGGGAATCGACCAGCGGCGTTGGAGACGATCCGCTCCGAAGCGCAGGGCGATCACGGAGGGTCTATCCATGCCGGCCGGCCGAAAGCCATTGAGCATCGCTGACCAAGTCGACCGTCTGGCAGGATCACCCGTAGCCAAGGCCCGGCTGCGGGTGATCCTGGCCAATCTCGCGGGGGAGATCAACGTCGCCGACGCGTGCGCCGATCTGGGAATCGAGGAGTCTTGGTTCTTCGATCTCAAGCACGAGAGCCTGGAGCGCTGGGTGAAAACCCTGGAACCGGGATCACCCGGCCGGCGTCCCTCGGCGGAGAAAACGCCCGAGCAACAACAGATCGCGAATCTGGAACAAAAAGTTGAGCGGTTGGAGCTGGAGCTGAGAGGGGCCCAGTTACGGGCGGAGCTGGCGCGCCAAGGTCTGTCTCGGCCCAAGCCGCAGCTCAAGCAAGCCGCAAAAAAAGCGAGTCGGTGAGGGATCCAGTTGAAGATGCAAGCAGCGCCCCTCACCGAGACCATGAGGCCAGGAAAGCCTCCACGAATTCCGATCTGTTCCGGGACGCCGTAGCCGGAGACGCTCGGGACGACACCGACTTCGAGTTCGAACTTGAGAGCCAAACTGCGGCGGTCGTGGTCGACGAGGCCAGCGATCCGGCACGTCGTCAGGACCGCAGCATCGCGAGCGCGTGGGTCGGCAACGATGGTGCCGCGCTCTTGTCGATCGCGACCGCCATGCCGGGCTGGACGATGACCACCGCGGGAGACCCCCTTGGCCATTCAGCCGGCACGCCGCCGTGTGCGAGTGGTGAGGCGCGGGCCGGTCAGGCGGCGGTCGAGGGATGTCGCCGAGACTCGCTGCCACTGGACGATCGCGCCGGTCAGGCCGAACGTGTGCCAACGCCCGACAACCGTGAGGTACCGCGCCGCGGTTGGGATCGCCAATCCAAGCGCCGATGGAGCGAGCGCGATCTGCGAAAACGGTCGGTTGCGTTTCGCCGTTACGCGCGTGGCCACGGCTGGTCGACGGAGGAGACGGCCCAAGCTCTTGGTCTCTCACCGCGCACCATGTGGAATTGGGATCGAGGTTGGGGCGCAGATCGGCTGGCGCCGCGCCCACGGGGGCGGCCGCCGCAGATCGCCCCGGTCGAGCGCCAAGCCGAGGTCACCGGCTTTTTGGAACTGCACGGCCCGAGCATCAGCCTATCGAGTCTCCAGGCCGAGTATCCCGATGTCGCGCGCGCCGAACTGGCTGAGCTCAAAGCGGAATATCGTGCCGAGTGGCTCCAAGAGCATGTCGAGGAACGGTGTCGGCTGGAGTGGCTCTGCGGAGGCAGCGCGTGGGCGATGGATTTCACTCATCCCCTCTACCTGATCGACGGCGTCTTGCCTGCGATCCTGAACGTGCGCGACCTGGCGAGTCGACAGCAGTTGCTCTGGCTGGCGGTGGCGCGCGAGGACGCGGCGACCGTGGTGGAAGCGCTGGCCGATTTGTTTGAGGAGCACGGTGCGCCGCTGGTCATGAAATGTGACAACGGTCCGGCGTTCCGCGCCCATCTGACGAAGCGATTCTTGCTCGGCCGAGAGGTTTTCACTTTGTACTCGCCGCCGTACTGTGCCCAGTACAATGGCGGCTGTGAGCGTGCCAACCGCACGCTCAAGGAGTTGACCGCGCACGTTGCCGATCAAGCGGGTCGCCGCGACTTCTGGACGAGCGACGATCTCCTGACCGCGCGTCTTCGCGCCAACCGACTGAGTCGGCCATGGGGACCGACGGGACTGACTCCGGAAGAAACCTGGGCGGTGCGCGCCGTTTTGTCACTGGACAGACGCAAAAACATGTGGCAACATTTAAGGAGCGAGATCGCGACTGTCCTGGAACAGCGCATGATCGACCCAGCAGCCGCGCTCTCGCATTACCCCCAAGCCGAGATCGAGCGGATCGCGGCGCAACCCGTCATCGAGCAGCTCGGTCTCCTTCATGTCACGAGGAGACGAATTACTCCGGCATTTTGACGCCCAATCGCTGCACGAATAATGGTGGGGGCACAGACGCGGCGTATCCGAAAATAAAGCGGATGTCGCCCGCATCATCCCACCGATCGAGATACCTGGTCTGGGCGAATTTGGTGTCCCCCCGCATCAGAATCTTGCGGAAGCCGGCTCGACGGCAAAGTGCGACGGCCTTGTCCAGGAAGATGTCCGCCCGCTCCTGCGAGGGGCGATTGCCGCTCCGGTTGAACAGGAACAACGGTTCAGCCGTGTTGGCCAGCGAGACCAAGAGCGGATGGTAGCCATATTGGCCGTCGTAGGTGAAATCCATCCCTTCCTTGCACTCGGCATCACTGGGCACGATGCTGCCATCGGCCTCGATGACCGCCTCCTCGAAGAACTCGGGCGGCTGAGAAGACCAGACTCGCAGTCGTGACTCATTGAAAATGTCCATAAGGTTCAGGACATCAGTCTCGAAAAAGCGGCGGCAAAAATCCCCGGCCGTCGTTGGGTCGGGAATCCGCGTGGCCCCGAGTGCGTCGAGATAGACCTCATCATTGCGCCGCAACTCCAGGTGCTCGATCCGTTCTCCGCCGGCGAGGCTGTTGAAGGCAATGTTCAGGACATGGTCGGATTCGTGGTACGGCCGATGCTGCTTGAGGAGGTGAAGGTTGCGGTCGATGTCCCTGACCAGTCCAATCTTCTGGGCCAGCAGCAGAATGGCTCCAATTCCGCCGGCACTGAGGCCCCGGACGCGATCGGCATACTCGTACTGGATATTCGTCGCGGTCATCATAGGCACAGACCGCTCGGGGCCGGGCGAGTTGTCCAGCCGTTTCTTGATTCGCCGTCGACCCTCTTGGAAGATTCTCTTCTTGCGTGCCACACGCTTTTTTCGGACAGTAGCACTCACTCGAAAGCCTCCTTGTTCTGGAATAGTGATCATGTGATTTCAGCTACATTATTCCAAAAACCTGCGAGGTTTTCGAGCTTTTTTCCAAAAATCGCTCCAGGCGAACTTTAAATCACGCTTGGTTGGGGACTAGTAATCTGTCAATCTTCGATTGACACGTTGGGGACGTCCGCACGTCCGTCCTTGGGCACGAAATCGAGCTTGGGCGATTGGGCGCGTGTTGAGCGAGAGAGCGCAACCGAGACGGGCTTTGGTGCCTGGCGTGCCGGCGCGAATGAAAGCGAACACTACGTATACTGTTTCGGTTACTGATCGAACCGAACTGAATCTTGCCTTGCCTGGTACCTCGTTGCGATGACGATTCCCAGCAGCCCGGCCAGCAGGGCGAACAGGCAGTGCCCAACGACGCTAAAGGCGTCGTAGTTTGCCGCGCCAGGAAGCATCGACGACCAATGGTTCTCGGGGAAGGCCCAAACGCCATTGCCCATCGACGTCGGGGCGACCTTCTCATGGACGTAGCGCAGCAACCACGTGGTCGGCAGCTTGGCCAGGTTCGGTTCCGAGAGCCCGAGGAACGCCAGGGCGAAATAGCCCCCGCCGAAGACCACGAATCCCAGCCGTCCGGCACGCCATCGGCCGGAATTATAGACGGCGCCGAGCGCGGCCACGCCGATGAGCAGGGCCGTGGCCAGCAGCAGGCCACCGGCCCAGTAGTCGTCCGCGTTCCTCAAGGCCGCGATGGCGACCGCCAAGCCGAGGACCAGCCCCATGAGTCCGAGGATGGTGAAGCGTCGCATAGGTGCACCTCCGGTCGTTCATCATACTCCCTGGCGGACGCAGTCGCCTTGATGGAATACGCCAGCGTGGCACTCCTTCGTCATTCCACCAAGCGTGTCAGTCGAGGATTGACAAGGTACTAAGACCGATCAGTTTGCCTGCGCGCCGCAGCTCGGAATCGTTCCAGTCCTGGCCCTGCATCCAGAGCTCACAGAGCGCTGACTTCCAGCGCACGCCGTGAGCTCTCCTGAACGTCAGCAGCCCGGCGGTCACCTCGGGCGGGACCGGGCAGCACGCGGCGGCATTATCGGGTACGACTTGAACGGTCATTGGCATGGTCCTGTCTTCGCCCCGTCATGGTTACGGGGAGAGTCGCCCTGGCAAGAAAGCGTACGGGTACGCGCAGGCGCGCAAAAAGAAAACCCCGGACACCGTCCACCCTACGCAGGTGGCGATGTCCGGGGTCAGGAACGTGGATCGATCGATCACGCCGTCTTCTTGGCGGCGCCCTCTCGCGCGGCGTTGAGCTGCTCCACGACTTTCTTGGTGGTATGGTAGAGGACCTTGAACACGTCAAGGCGATCGGGCTTGGACTGGTACTGCTTCATGAGCTCCTGGACGAGCGCTTTCGCGTCGCCAGGCGTCATGCGTGCGGCGATCTCCGCGGGAGTGGGAAACCTGTCGACCGGGATGATCTGCTTGTTCGCGAGGAAATCCTTCAGATCCGCGCCGGACTTCTTCAATTCCTCGGCGCCGAACTTCTGGAGCTTGATCGCGATCGTGCCGAGCTCGGTGAGCTTGGATTGCAGAGTCTCGTTCTTCTCGCTCGCTTCGATCGACTTCCTGTCAGCATCGGACAGACCCGCGAACTTGGCGGCGCCCTCTCGTTCGCCATGACTTTCTTGCGATACTCGATCAGCGTCTCGATCTGTCGCGATGCCAGGTGGCCTTGACGCAGGCGGATGACCCACTCGCGAACGTGCGCTTCGAAGCCTTCCTTGAAGTCGTAGATGTCGAGCTCGTCATCCTTGGACGCGCGGTAGATGGACTTCGCGAGAATGCGGAGAGTCGTCCAGGTGATGTTCCCACCGAACCAATCGGGGAAGGCCACGTCCGAAGTGAACGAACGGGGCTCACCCTCGCCGCCCGGCGTGGAGCGATCGAGCATGGTCACCCAGTACATGCCGACGAATCTCATTCGGCCGAACCATCGACTCGGGCACGTTGCACGTGCGGAGCGCCGTCTCGCACTTCGCGATGACCTTGGAGCGCTTGTACGCGCCCCGGGGGTTGCAGACACCCCACAGTCACCGAAGGGGATGGCCGGAGCTTTGCATGTGGAACCTCTTTACCACCAAGACCTTGCTGGAGCGTGCCGGTCTAAGGACCGGTGCGCCGGGCATGGCTGCATTTCTCTCTGGCGCATGGGTGTCTGGGACCCTGGGTGTCTGGAACCCCTTGTCTCAAAATGACTTAGACCCGCGGTTCATCGAATTAGGGACGCGACTCGAATCGCTTTTTTCAGACCTGCGTGAGTTCGCAGTCACAGTGCATGCATTCAGCCATAATAGAAATAGAGAATGCTTGGTTGCAGTCGTCTGATAAACTCATACACGACGACGGTAAGCTGAAAACTCGTCGGAGTCCGGGGAACCGGCCGGCAGTCGTGTCGAACCGAGAGCGCCTCTGAGATGATGTCTGACTTCTGATGCGAAAATGGAGGGCAACGTTGGACGAAGGTGTCTTGGTAGTCAGGGGAGAAGAACCGCGATCGGCGTCCGGCATACGCGATGCGGAGGGACTGGCCCAGGTGATCCGGCAACTAGCGATCGAAGCCCACGAGATCGTGAATTGCCCCAATGCGCGGATCGGCGAGCTGATCAAACTTTGTCGACAATTCGAGGAGTTGCTCCGAGAGGCCGGTGGACACTGTTCGCAGCCGGCAGAACTCGAGAACTGGTTGCGGAATGCCTATTTCGCGATTGAAACGAAGCTGCGCTCCTGTCGAGGGCCAGCCCGGAGGCTGCTCGCTAGCTAAGATGTCACACCATTTCGCCGGCGGGATCCGCGCATCGCGCCCGCTCGACAACGGACGTGGAGAATCGACCATCTCTGCATGGGTGCGGCTCGACTGGCATTGCCTGCTCGTCGTGGCGGCACTGTGGCTTTTTGCGCCCACACCCGTGCTGGCGATTGGACCGAGTCCTAAGCCGCTGAACCTGGCACTTATCACTCGCGCTGTGAAGCAGGACCAAGGGGCCTGGGTCGTTGATTATCGGCTCCAACATACGGGCCAGACCGGAGTGATCGTTACTCCGAACGAGATCGCCGTGAAGGTTCAAGGCTGGGTATCGAACTCGCGGTTAGTCGGTCATGCTGTACCGCGCTGGTCGTCGCTAACCGTCGCTCATGGCTTAGAGCTCTCGGCCGTTTGTGAAGTGATCGCGGCGGTCGATGAACGGCACCGATGTCGCGAGCGATTGGTGGTGTCAGTCTGGACCGACACGCCGGATCATTCTGCGCATAACCTGGGAAAGAAAGGTCAGGCGCACATGGAAGTCGTCGCGACGTCGATTCCCATTGCCGCCGAGCCGATAGATACCCTGCCGTTAAGCTTAGGTCCTGGGGCGACCGTGCAGGTCCGACTCCGGTTCGAGCATCAGCACATTCTGTACGGCGATTACGACCCACTCTTAGCCGTCCGCACCATCACGCTGACTCTTGGCTCGGCAACTGTCCGCGATGTTGTGCCCCTCGATCGAGAACAATATCTTGCGCAGCCGAGATTTGCCTGGTCTGATCCCCCTGACGACCGTCGAGATACCCGGCACGTTGTCTCGGGTCCTGCCAGCTTGCATTTAGAGGCGAATGCCCCCGGCCACCAGTTTTACCGCTATGCCGAGCGTCCTGTCCGTTACAACACCAAGATGCGTTTACGGTTCTGGTACCTGATCGCCGCAGGTACCGAGGGTGAATGCCGCATCCGGATCACACAGATCAAAGACACACCCACGTCATGGCGCATGCTGCACAACGGGCGCTTCGAGGAGTGCCTCAAAACCGTTGGGCGCTGGACCAAGGTAGAGCGCATCGTGCAGACGGAGTCGGAGGCCACGACCTTGACCCTTGAGTTCAGGATCGTGGGAGAGACCGACATCGGCGAAATGTGGATCGACGATGTCAGTCTTGAGCCGCTAGGATGTGTGGTACCTGGAGGTCCGTGATATCATGTGCTCGATGCGGCTGCGCACAGCTTGAGAGCCGGATCGTGATTCGGAACAACGGCCTCCTGGTCACTTCCGCCGATGGAACCTGCACGGTTGGATCGGCGCGGACCGTACCTTGCCCTCGCCTCTATTCCTTTCCGGCGCCCAGGCGGCTGACTTCGTCCTCACCCGGCAAGCCGAAGGAGAAGAGCACGCCAGTGTACTTCTTGGGAAGGAACGCTTCGTATTCCGTTGGGGTGAACTGGGTGTTGCCCGTGCCGACGTACACCCGTCCGCGCGATACCGAGGGGCCCGACCAGACGGGCCCGAGAGTGATCTCCTTGAGCAGCTTGCCGGTGGCCGCGTCCAGCGCGATCAGCTTGCCGCTGGCGACGGCCGTGAAGTAGACGACGCCGTTGGCGACCGCGATCCCCGACCCGACGGGGTCGCCGACGTCCGTGAAAACGTGCTTCGGCGGCGGCCCGCCGAGCGACGGCACCTTCGGCCGTTCGTGCCGCCACCGCTCGGTCATCAGGTCGAGGCTCAGGGCCGTCACGCGCCCGCCGGTCACGGGACCGTGTTCGCTGATGTGGCGCGGCACGCTGGCGACGCCCCGGGTCTCCTGCGCCGCGAACCAAAGGGCGTCGATGCCATTGGTGAAGATGGTCTCCCCATCGGTCGCGCAGCCGGTCTGAAGGCCGCCGATCGGGCTCGGCAGGGCGAGCATTCTGCGGTCTGGCTCCGGCGAGAGCGGATACGACGGCGGGCCGGTATACAGGGGCGTGTGGTCCACAACGCGCCCGTCGCTGGCCCGAAGCACGTAGAACCCGCCGTTCTTGCAGCCCACACCGACCACCTTGGTCGGCTTGCCCTCCACGGCAATCGTGTAGATTTTGGGCGTGTCGCCGATCGACTGATCCTTGTATCGCCCCTCCTTGGGGTCGTAGGCCCGCATGGCGTTGGTCCAGACGTCGCCGGGGTTGAGCTGGGTGACCCACCGCTCCTTGCCCTCGCGGACGTCAAGCGCGATGATCGCGCATGACTGGCGCGTGTACATCCGGGGGTCGTCGGCCGTCGGCCGCCTTGGCGCGGTGTTGACGTCGGTGCCGAAAAAGATCGCGCCCGACCCCGCGTCGAATGAAGGCGTGCACCAGATGGAGCTCGTCGCGGGCCCGAAATAGAACACGTGGTCGCCGAAGCCGTCCTTGATCGTGATCGGTGGGTCGAGCGGCTCGGGTTTGGGCCCGAGGTCGTACTTCCAGAAGACCCGGCCACTCTTGGGCTCGAGCGCAGAGACGACGCCTCGGCCCGTGCAACCCTTGTAGCCCGGGAAGGCGGCGATGACCTGCTCGAGCGTACCCCCGGCAATGATCAGCTTGCCGTCGGCGATGATCGGCGAAGCGATGGAGAGATAGAGCGGGTGGGCCCCGGGAAACTCCTTGCCTCGCATGCTCAGCTTCCAGCGCTCCTTTCCGGTCAGCCGCTCGAGCGCGTAGATCCAGCCCTCCGAATCGGCGAAGAACACGGTGTCTTCGGTCACCAGCGCCGAGCCGACGATGCCCCCTTGGGTAGCCGTTCGCAGGCGCGTGACGCGCGTCGTCTCATCCTTCGGCTCTTTGCTGGGCAGGGCGGGACCTTTCACGAAGAGCGGATTTCGGTAAGACCAGCGAACCTTGCCGTCAGGCGTCAGCTTGTAGAACGTCGGGTTGGCGGTCGTCGTGCCGAAGTAGACGTAGCCGTTCACGACGATGGGCGTGGCGTGGATGACACCGATCTCCTCGCGTGAGCCGGCGACGGGGAACCGCCACTTCTCCTCGAGCTGGCCAGCGTTCTCTCGGCTGAGGGACGTCTCACCCCGGTTGAAGCGGCTCCCGAGGAAATCGCGGTTGTACGTCGGCCAATCCTTCGCGTCGGCCCGCGCACGAGCCGCGGACGGAGGGAAGGTGGCCACGAAGATGAGGACCAACGTCGTACAGCGGAAAGGACCTGTCATGGTGGGCTCGATTCGCGACCACGGTGCCACATCGCGGGAAGGCACGTCCGAGGGCCGTGAAGGCAAGGTCGCCGGTCGGGGGATTCGGTGCCCTGTCAGCGATCCCGCGACGCCGCCATCCGTCGACCCGAGGGTGCTCGTTGTTCGATTGTCCTAGTTCAATAGTACAATCGGGGCAAGGGATGTCAAGTACTCTGTGCTAACAGCGGAACGCCCGAGCGGCCGGGGACCGTCCGGGAAGGGCTAGTGATAGCCCCGGAGGGCGACCGTTGGTAGCCCACGGCTTTCAGCCCTGGGACACCGGAGGCGCGGCGTTGTGCGCATCGGTCCGACGACACCGAAGCATCGAGCACGCGATTTGCGCGCGTCGGTCGATCATACCGACGCGCGCAAGGCGACCGTTCGACGCTTCGGGATAAGACGTCACGCCAAGCTTCGAAGGCATACGAAGCTGTGAGCACGTTTGACTGCGCGCCTTTGGTTTGCGATCATGAATGCGTTGATACTGCTGTTGGACGCCGAGCCCGAGGTATCTTCAGGATGCGCGGGCTCGACCTTCCTTGCACCGCTAGCCCGACGCGGCTAAGTTCATCGCGCAGGACCCGCCTCCTCAGTTACGAACCATAGTTGAACCGGACAGTGCGACCCGATGGACACCCAGCCATGCGACTGCCCCGGATGACGATGCGGCGATGGATGGTCACGGTGGCGGTAGTTGCCCTTCTCATCGTGATAGTCCCCCATGTCATACGTGAACTGAGGCGGCGGTACATCATCGGCTCACCTGCTACGGGAAGACCATTATGGGTGGGCTCACCAGGGATTAGATTCAGAGGGCAGATATCGTTCGACTCGAAGTCGATCGCCGCCGGGGCCGCCCTAGCCGGGTTCTGGCGCGATCATCCGGCTGTGAACGTGGCCACGGAGCCCACTCCGAGGCGTACCATAAACCCATTTGCTGGCCAGTTGATGTGAATGGGGGGAGGCTAACACTGCGATCCGGTAGACCCACCTGTTGGCGGCCGGCTGATCCAAAGAGTCGCAGACACCCAACAGTCACAAAAGGGGATGGCCGGAGCGTTGCATCTGAAACCTCTTTACCATCAAGACCTTGCTGGAGCATGCCGATCTAAGCACGGGTGCATTTCTGTCTGGCGCATAGGTGTCTGGAACGAATGGCACGAGGTTAGCCGTTATGCCGCCTTGCGCAAGCGTTTGCGCGCATTAGGGCGTGGTTCCATCAGGTATCGCTGCGCCTTGGGACGGCGTTTGTTGGCGCGAGGTTCCACCCGACCAAATCGATCACCGACTTCCTGTTGTGCGATCGCGCGAAGCATCGCTTGCAGCAAGAATTCCCGATCCGCCGGCGCTGCTCGCCGCATTGCCTCTTGGAATGCCGTGATCGTTTGCAGCGTGCCTTTGAAGCTCAGCTGCCGCGGCCGCTTTTCGTGTGCATCGGCCGCCTGGGCCATCACACCTCGGATCAAGTTGTAAGCTAGTAAATGCATCCAGATCTCCTTCTCGACCATCTCCGGCGACTTGCACCGCAAGACATCCATTTGGAGCACGTCCTTGATCGAGCGCAGATCCAATTCGACATTCCAGCGCTGAAGGTAAAGATCCGCCAGTTCATCCTTCGTATACATTGTGGCGTCGAGCATGGTCGTGACCAGCACCACATTGTCGACGCGGAAGCCAGGCTGCTCGACCTTGAACCGCAGCTCACGTACCGTGATTTCGTCAGGAATCTGAGCATAGGTTTCCTTGTCCATCCAGTCGGGACGCTGCGGCTTGGCCCAAGTGACGAGGTGGTCTTCCACCCCCAGTCGTCGGCCGCGGCGAAAGTCGAACTTGCGGCCTTGGTACATGCGGAACAGCCCGTCGACCTCTCGATGCATCAGGGTCTCAAGCATGAAAAACGAGCCGAAATAGCGGTCTCCGAGCACGATTTCATCGGTTGCCAGACCGTCGAGCAGGGCACGCAAGAGGGCTGGCTCGCCCGTTCCCTTTCCTTTGTACGGCCCCAATGCCATGTCGCGCGCAACGCCGGTGGCAAGCGAGATGATTACCGCCATCCGGACTATGGGGAATCCCAGCCCGATGCCTTGAGTGTTCGCCTGGGGAAAGGCTCGCTGGTTCTCCGGCGTGTCTGGCATCGAGGCGGTGGTGCCGTCGACCAACGAGACGTGACGGCCCTTCCAAAGCCAGTCGTCGCTGGCGCCAGCCTCGATCCTCTCGGCGGTCTCTTGGACCAGGCGAACGATGACTTTCAGCGGAAGTCGCCGGCGCGCCTCGCAGTAGCTCGTGGTCTCCGCTGAGCACGGCTTGCGACCGTTAAGCGCCATCCAGAGGATCAACCGCATGACTGCCGCGCGACACGAGTGATCCTGGTCGAGCACCTGAGAGAGGAACAGGCAAAGGGTTACAAACGGGGTGTAGATGCGATCTTTGAACTGAACGCCCTCGGAGGTCAAAGCCGACTCGACCATATCGGCGTCGAGGATCTCGTGAAACGGAAGAGCGTCGGAGTCGAGGGTTGATTTGATCTTCTCTGAAATTCGCCGTCGTGTAGGCTGGAACATCGTCGGCCTCCTTGCCGGATAGGAATTGGATCAGTCAATCACCAATCCTTGTCCCAAGGAGGACGACTTTTGTCTATCCTGTTTTGACGATTGCGGTTACGAATAACCTCGTGCCATTCGTGTCTGGAACACCTCTCTGGCGCATGGGTGCCTGGGACTCCTGGGTGTTTGGAACTCCCCGCACGAGCCGCACGCGCGCCACGCGGCGCGTGACGCACCCGGTACGTCACGAGGAGGCGGCAGGATCCGCATAACGCGCAGCCGTATACCCCGCTGGGATCGGCGATCCCAGGCTGAACCGCGACGACGGCCGCGGCGTCTCATCGGACTGATCGGACTGATCGGACTGATCGGTCGGATCGGACAGATCGGACGCGGCGACCGGATCGCGCGGCCTAAGTGAAGGGCCGGATGGCGCAGCCTGAGTGAAGGAACACATCACTCCGCGAGTTTGGGGCGACGGGCGACGCAGACACCCATCGGTCACCGAAGGGGATTGCCGGAGCGTTGCATCTGGAACCTCTTTACCATCAAGATCTTGCTGGAGCGTGCCGGTCCGAGGACGGGTGCGCCGAGCATGGGTGCATTTCTCTCCGGCGCATGGGTGTCTGGAAGTCCTGGCACGTGGGTGTCTGGAAGTTTGCGTGGGTGTCTGGAAGTTTGGGTGTCTGGAAGTCTTGGCGCGCTTTACGGAATTCTCTGTTTTTGACTGCAACCTGCTCCGATCTCAACAGTGCAGACCGCTCCGATTCATTCACCGCGAGCCTGCTCCGCTCGCGCCAAAATCCATGCATGCGCTCGCAATCTCGACTCCGATCGGGGAGAAGGGGAAAATCCCAGGATGAGGAATCGGATTGTCTCGAGTGACGGCACCGGCGTGATGATCGCCTTGCTGTTACTGCTCGGTTCGAGCGCGACCCTCGCCGAGGCGCCGTCCGATCGTCCGGCGAGTTCCGGAACCGAGACGGGGCAGGCGACGAGGCGCTCGCTATCTTCAAGGTTGGTCAACTGGTTTTCCAGGCGCAAGGATCCGGGGAATCTCGGTACACCATCGGCCGCGGCGTCGACACTTCCCGACGCGAGTGAGCTCCATCGTGGCGAGGACGGAGCGGGCGAACTGAGCCTCCATTCCCCGGTGTCCGCCATCCAGCCCCCGGCCGACAGTCGCAACATGTCGCCTTCTGAACCGGGACCCAGGGAGCCGGGGCCCACGCTCAGCAACCGTGGTCTCGCGGCGCCCTATCCATCAACCGCCAGCGGCGAGCCGCTCGCATCCGGTCCGGAATCTGACAGCCTGGCGGCCGCCGCGACGGAGGACGCCCGCACCTTGCTCATGGAGGTGCTCGGCGTCCCGGAGGATGCGCCGTTCAAGATCCGTGGGTGGATCGAAAACAGCTATACGGGAAACACCAACGGCCGGGGGAACGGCATCAACTTCGGGGTCAATCCCAACTACAAGGCCGACCAGTGGATGGGCAACCAGTACTATCTCATCGTCGAGAGGCCGCTCAAGCAGGAAGACAAGGTCAACTTCGGGTTCCGAATGGACAACTTGTTCGGCAACGACTGGCGGTTCACCTTCATGCAGGGGCTATTCAACCGCGCCTTCCCCAACGGCTGGTTCGCGGGATACGACATGCCCCAGTTCTTCGGCGAGGTCCACCTGCCGATCCTGACCCCGGGAGGGCTCGACATCAAGGGAGGCCGTTGGTACACGATAGCCGGCTACGAGTCGGTGATGGCGCCGGAACGCACGCTCCTCTCGGTACCGTACTCGTTCGCCTACGGTCAGCCGTTCACCCACATCGGTGTGCTGACCACGCTGCATGTGACTGACAGAATCGATCTCTACAACGGGTCGATCAACGGCTGGGACCGATGGATCAACCAGCGGTACATCTGGGGCTATATCGGCGGTTTCGCCTGGACATCCCGGAACGACCAGACCAGGCTGGCATTCACGGCAATCTGGGGGCCGGACCAGTTTCCCAGCTTTCTACCGGCCAATCAGCCCATCTACCCGACGGGTTACGTCAACATTCCCTCCGTCGCCGGCCTGAACAACACCGCATATCACCGCGACGACCGCACTCTGTTCACAGTCGTGCTCAAGCAGAAGTGGACGGACAGGCTGAGCCAGGTCACGGGGACGGGAGCGGGAATGGAGCGCGCGGTCCCGGGCCTGGGCGCCCCTCTGATCGACGGCGTTCCCCAGAACGCCCAGGCGAGATATGACACCTGGTACGGTTTCGTCAACAGTTTCCTCTACAGTTTCACCGACACTCTGACCGGTGTTTGGCGCTCGGAGGTTTTCTGGGACACAAACGGGGCGCGCACTGGCCAGCTCGTGGGCGATCGCTATTACGAGATGACCTTGGGCGCCCGGTACAAGCCTAAAGATTGGCTCTTGATCCGGCCTGAAGTGCGCTATGACTGGTCGCAGTTCCATCCCGCGTATGCCAACGACACGCGGAAGTCGCAGCTCACTCTTGCTTTTGACATCATCGTGTCGTTCTGACCGAGGGTCGGGTTTGCGTTCAACGGCGGCTCTCGGGAACCTCGAAAGCAGGGATTGCAGACACCCACACAGTGACGGGGTTGCAGACACCCCTCAGTCACCGGAGCGGGTGGCGGGAGCGTTGCATGTGGAACCTCTTTACCATCAAGACCTTGCTGGAGCGTGCCGGTCTGAAGTGGGGTGCGCGGGGCATGGCTGCATTTCTCTCTGGCGTATGGGTGTCTGGAACTCCCGCGAAGCCTTCGAGGAGCCCGCCGAACGAACCAAGCTAGCCGGCGCTGCCCGCGTGCGCCGAAGGACGCACGCCGGACAGCGTCCGTTTGAGCGAGCGGTTAAGCGTTGTTGCCAACGGAAAGCTCGACGATCTCGGCTTGAATGGCGCCACCATGAACCTGGACCCGGGCCACCGACAGCGGCAGCTTAAACCGACGCGGCCCGGCGCTGCCAGGATTCAGAAAGACCACCCCATCCCGCTTCTCGATCTGCGGCCGGTGCGAATGCCCGGAAACCACCACATGAATCCCCGCCACCCGCGGATCGAGATCGAGCTCCTCGACAATATGCAGCACGTAGAACAGGGTACCGTCAACATCGAGCAACTCGGTTTGGGGGATGTCGAAGGCCCAACGGCCCGTGTCGATATTGCCGCGGACGACCGTAACTGGCGCGAGCGCGCTTAGACGCTCAACCACTGTCGCATCGCCAATATCGCCCGCGTGGATGATGAAGTCGCTCCCGTTCAGCGCGTCGAGCGCTTCTTGGCGTAGAAGGCCATGAGTGTCGGAGATCACGCCCACGGTGCGCATAGCAGAAACAACGCCTCACGTAATGCCGTTCACTGGCCGGCCCGCCGCCAACCAATCTGAGACGCACGTAACTATCCTCCAGCCATCCAACGATTGACAATGACTGTGCCCGTAATTCACCCAACGTTTACCCGGTCAATGAAATGCCGGTGTTTTGATCCCCATGGGGACGCGGCGGATCCCTGGGTGTCTGGAATCCCCTGTGTCCGATGTGTAAAAGGTGGATATGCCGAACGGATAAATGAACTCTTGCAGGTCGATTCAGGACTTACGTCAAATTGTCTGTGTAAAGCTTGGACTAGAGATCACATTTGACAGTCAGCAGTCGTGGGGAACCGGGCGATGCGAACGCCCCACGTGCGGTCAACGGTGCGAAGGTAGCAGGTCATGGGATTGCGACGTGGGCTATCGATCGGGGGGCGGCTCGTCTTCGGCTTGTTACTTATTGTGGCCATGGTCGTTGTAGCGCGATACTGTTTCTGGCAGGCCCCCAGAGATGCGTGGCGCGGACCTTTATCGCTTCCTCTTTTCTTGATCCTGGCATCACTGCTGGGCCTATTGATTCGATCATTTTGTCGTGCGACGGTCGGCGAAACCGCGGTGATTATTGCAATTATCTTTGTTCTGGAATGTTCGATCTTGCCCGCCGTAGACCCGCACTCAGGACGGCATCGTCCGCAGACCGCTAGCCCGAGCGCCGTCCAACCGTAAGCCGTGAACCATAGTTGGCGCGGGCAGTCGGGCGCGGGACGATGTCGGGAAGTGGAAACGGTGATCGAGAATCGAGAGTTGACAGCCTGAGTTAGGTGGCAAGCGGAGCGGGCGTGATGGGTGATCACCTTGTAGCCGTAGCTATCGTCTTCGATGTCGCCCTGGTGCTCTATGCCATGCTGACGAAGGCCCAGCATGCCTGCCGACGCAGATCGCGACGGCATCGGTGGTACGCCGACTGGTACGCCGGCGCGGCCAGGGGTTGCCGGCGAATGGCAGGGCTGTACGCCTCTCGCGCCGAGTCGGTGGCGGGGGTCCGGGCTCGGGCCTTTTATCGAAGGATGAGTGAGACATTGCCTCGGGACGGGGCACGTCATGAATTCGAGTCGAGGAGACATTCGCTTCGTGCGTGCTTCTGGGACTTCATGGCTTAACGATGCGATGCAGTGGTTTCGGTCCGCCTTGAGAGATGGAAACGGTGATTCATAGGTGGCATGAGACGGGAGTTCTGATGGGGAGTTCACCGGCCAGCACCGACCTCCCCAAGGTTTGGTGCGATTTCAACGCTTGCGGATGGAGCGGCGAGCCGGGGGACGATTGCTTCTATTCCTTCGATAGGGCAGGGCTGGCGGCCCTTTCCCCGCGCCCAGGCTTGCGAGTCTTCGCCTACGACTACTCGGGCGACGGCGAGGAGGTGTTCGGTTGCGAGGCGACCCTGGAACGCCTCGGTGAGGGCTGGCGGCTTCGACGCGCGACACTCGGCGCGTGACGCATCGGGTGCGTCACGAGGAAGCGGCAGGATCCGCATCACGCGCAGCCGTATACCCCGCTGGGATCCGCGATCCCAGGCTAAACCGCGACGCCGGCCGCGGCGTCTCATCGGACTGATCGGACGCGGCGACCCGATCGCACAGCCTGAGTGAAGCGCCGGATGGCGCATCCTGAGTGGATGCAGACACCCCTCAGTCACCGAATGGGAGTGCCGGAGCGTTGCATCTGGGACCTCTTTACCATCAAGACCTTGCTGCAGTTTCCGGTCTAAGGACGGATGCGCCGAGCGTGAGTGCATTTCTCTCTGGCGCATGGGTGTCTGGAACTCCTACGGCGAGCTGCGGGCCGAGATCGACGTGTAAACAGAAGAAGATGCAGGGAGAACCAGGTTGAAGGTCCATGCCATTCAGACTGGAACGGTAAGGGTAAAGGTCTGCCAAAGGATCGGGCGGGGAAGAGGATTCATGCGGCAGGTCAACATTCTGCTCGACCGCTCTTGGACCGAGCCACTCCCCATCTACGCGTGGGCGGTCGAGACTCCCGCAGGCGTCGTTATGGTGGACACGGGGGAAACCTCTCGGACGGGTGAACCGGGTTACTTCCCCCGCTGGCACCCGTACTTCCGGTTGGCGGTCCGGCTCGACGTAACCCCGGAGCAGGAGGTCGGACCGCAATTGCTCAAGCTCGGCATTCGCCCCGACGACGTGCGGACCGTCATCCTCACCCATCTGCACACTGACCACGCAGGCGGTCTGCATCACTTTCCCAGGAGCAAGATACTTGTGTCTGACCAGGAATTGGCGCTTGCGAAAGGGTTCGCTGGGCGGCTTCGAGGTTATTTGCCGAACCGATGGCCACAGTGGTTCGCTCCCAGGTCGATCGTCTTCGAGCCGAAAGCCGTTGGACCCTTTGATCGAAGTCACCATGTCACCTCTGATGGCACAGTCGTCATTGTGCCGACCCCAGGACACACGCCAGGGCACGTCTCGGTGATCGTCTTGGATGCCGATGTCAATTACTTCCTGGCGGGCGACACGACCTATACGCAGCAATCCCTTCTTGAAGAGCAAGTCGATGGTGTCAGTCCCAGCGAGGCTGTCTCGCTAGAGACCATGCAACGAATTGTCCGGTACGCTCGGAGTCAGCCGATGATCTACCTGCCCGCACACGACCCTGAGTCGGCAGATCGTCTGGCGAACGTTATTCCGGTTCGGGTTGCTGAGGATCTCAAGGCATGAAAGAGACTCACACCGATATCGAGATCACTGCCCCCGCAGAGAAGGTCTGGGGAGGAGTTGCAGACACCCACCAGCCACCGAATGGGAGTGCCGGAGCGTTGCATGTGGAACCTCTTTACCATCAAGACCTTGCTTGACCGTGCCGGTCTGAGGACGGGTGCGCCGGGCATGGCTGCATTTCTCTCTGGCGTACGGGTGTCTGGAACTATCACGCGCTACTTGCTGAAGTTCACCCGCGGTACAATGGCTCGGCGGTCGTAACCTCGCCGGAAAGTACTTGCCAAATGCACTCGGCCTTTGCCCCTGGATTGCGATGAAGCCGCTCAATTACAGGCTTGTCGTCCTCGGTCCGGCAGCCGATCGCTACCCGGATCTGCTCAGGGGCAGGCTCCGCAAGGGCTTCGAGGATCTGGGACTCGACCCTGACGCCGATCTGGAGGTCGCTTACGGACTCGATTCCGGCCTATTCGACGAACATCTCGGCAACCCCGTCGGCGTATGGTTCGGTGGAGAGGGCCGGCCGGTCCAGGCTCACTTGGATCTGCTCGAGCGGCTTCGGGATGTTGGGGCTCCGATCCTTCCACTGGTCGAGGACCTGACGCGATTCAGTGCGTTGGTGCCCGAAGTACTGCGGCCGATCAATGGTCTCCAGTGGGACAGCGATCAGGTCGCCGGCGATATTCTCCGGGGCTTCCGCCTGACGCGAGACCTCCGCCAGGCCTTCATCAGCTACCGCCGCACCGACGCGCGCCGAGTCGCCGAAGGGCTCTTCGATACCTTGTCCCGTCGCAAATTCCACGTGTTCCTCGACACGGCTTCGGTCGAGTCGACGGAGCCATTCCAGGACGTGCTGTGGGACCGCCTGGCGGACATGGACCTCTTGGTCCTGCTCGACAGCCCCAACGCTTTGACCTCGCGCTGGGTCAACGACGAATTGGTTCGCGTGAACAACCTTGGCTTGGGCGTCCTTCAGCTTGTCTGGCCGGGGCATGTGCCGTACAGCGGGACCGAGCTGAGCGTCCGGTTCCAACTGGATCCCAGCGACTTCGAGCAAGGAGGGAGCCTCGGGCCTGAGGATCGGCTGACCTCTGCCGCCCTGGAACGGGTTGCCGCGCTGGCCGAGGATGTCCGGATCGCGTCCCTGGGCGCGCGGCGGACGCGCGTCGTCGGCGAGCTGGTCACCCTTGTCCCCACTGCGCTGCGGGTCGATGTGCAGGCGATCGGCCCTTTGCTCTTTCGCCCGGCCGGTGCGACACAGGCCGGCGCCGATCTCCTGGGAATCGTCTTGCCGATCGTGGGAATGCCCGATGCCTGGTCGATGCACCGCGAAGAACTGACCCTGGGTCACCGCCTGGGCGTACGCGGTGTCGATCCCGCGACTGTCCTCGGCCTGATCCACGAGGACCGCGTCCGGGCCGTCTACGACGGTCTGGGGATCCGTAAGGACAGGACCGAGCACCTGATCTGGCTGAACAGCCACCTGCCGTTGAAGACCGTCCCCGTCGATCGGAATCGGGCCGCTGCCGGTGGGGCGCCGACCGAGCTCGGGCAATGGCTGAAGTCTCTGGCCGGCAGCAGCCCATCCGCAGGAGGAGCCACGTGAGACATGACCCCATTTTTCTCTCGTCGAGCGTTCCGGACCGGGATCCCGAGAAATACCCAGCCAATCCCGTCGCGATCCGCGAGGCGGTGCGGGCGTTGGTCGCCGTCGTCGTACCCGGTCGTCCTCTGGTCTTTGGGGGCCACCCCGCGATTTCGCCGCTGATCTGGGAGGACGCCGACAGCCTAGGTGCCGCCGACTCGGTTTACATCTATCAGTCGCGGCTCTTCGCGGCGAATGTGCCGCGCGAGGCACATTTCTTTCAGGGGCTGGACCGGCTCAAGTGGACGCCGGCCGTGCCACCCCAGGCGCCTGACCGGGACGCGTCACTGGCCTTGATGCGCGACGCGATGATCGTGCGACGGATCCTCGACGAGCAGCAGGTGCTCAACCCAAGGGCTCAGCCGGAATTCCCAGCGTATGCCGCCGGGGTCTTCGTCGGGGGAATGGACGGAGTCGAAGCCGAGTGGGCTCTTTTCCGCAGCCACTATCCCCAAGCTCCGGCCCTGCTGGTCGCCTCGACCGAGGGTGCGGCCCGCCGCCTCATGGACGACTCGAACAACGCCGCCCTCTATGATCCTCGGACGCGCGCGATGCTTGAGCGGGACTCACGCTACGGCCACGTGTTCCGCCAGCTCTTACCGCCCTGAACCTGTAACGCTTGTGAACATGTCCTGGACTGGCGACAGAGTCCGCGTTAGTCTGCATCGGACCGCTCCAGAAAACGTCAAGAGCCGTGGCCCGACGCATTCGAGGGCAGAGCATCGGCCCAGATCGCTCGGGGCTTTGCGGGGGCAAATGCCGGGTTGCGTGACCGACTTCCATGCCGGAACGAACGTTCGAGGTCTTCATCTCGTTTGCCAGCAGCGACGGCGCGGCCTTCGCCGAGGCGGTGCGGGTGCGCCTGAAGCACGAATCGCCGGCGCTCGAGATCTGGAAAGACCATCTATCGCTCGAAGGCGGCTTACCGTGGTGGGAGCAGATTCAGCAGGCCCTCGTCCAGGTGCGCTTTCTGGTGCTGATCGTCACGCCCAGCGTGCTCGAGGTGGCGCTAGCGCCGGTCGTCCAGAAGGAGCTGCGCTACGCCCGGCAGCAAGGTGTGTGGATCTACCCGGTCATGGGGGCGCCCAGGGACGAGATCCCGTTCGACAGGTTCCCGCGCTGGCTGGAGAAGCTCACGAAGACCACGTTCTACGACTTCCGTCCCGCGTGGCCGTCTCCGTGGGATCAACCCGGTAAAGGCCACGATTACGAATTCGTGCACGAGTGGGACCGGTTCGTCCGTCAGCTCGATCGCCCCGGCCGGCCCGCGCGGGTGCGGAACACCGCGCCCACCGACTTTCCTGCCAACTACGTGCGCCGCGAGGCGGAGTACCAGCGGCTGCGCGCTCTCCTGCTCGATGTTCGCCGCCGGTCACCCATCGCGATCACTAGCTCGCTTCACGGGCCGGGCGGGTTTGGCAAAACGACACTCGCCAAGGACCTTTGCCGCGACCCCGAGATCCAGCAAGCGTTCGACGACGGCATCCTCTGGGTCACTCTGGGCGAGAAGCCCAATGTTCGCGACGCGCTGGCCAAGCTGTACGAAGAGTTGACAGGTGAGCCGTCGGCGTTCAGGGACGAGGAGCAGGCTGTTCAGCAGCTTCGGTCGAAGCTGGAGGACAAAGACATACTGATCGTGATCGACGATGTCTGGATCGCTGATCACGTCAAACCGTTTCTCGGCTACGGCGGTCAGGCTGCGAGGTTATTGACAACCCGCGAGCTGAGCGTGGCTGCGGCGACTGGCCGCGCCGCCCGGTCGGAAGCCAAACCTGGGGCCAATGGGTACCCGCCGTGGGTGACGGTGGATGAGCCTGACCAGGAGCTGGCGTTCGAGATGCTGGTGAGAGGCCTCCCGGACCGGCCGCCGGTGGATCAACTTCCGGCGTACCGCGACCTGGCCGTGCGGCGGCTGGGGCGCTGGCCGCTCTTGATCAGCCTGGTCGCGGCCGAGATGATGTTGAAGATCATATCGGGCACAACGCCGCAGCAGGCCCTCGCGGACGCCAATCAGGGGCTCGACGAAGAGGGACCCTTTGACTTCGAGCCGTCCGGCAACCGGGAGGAGGCGGCCCTCAAGCGCGAGCGCTCGGCCTGGCTCACGATCGAGGCCAGCCTCAAGCGTCTTGACGAACAAGAGCGTCAGAAGTACGAAATGCTCGCCATTTTCCACGAAAACGCGGCAGTTCCGTGCACCACTTTGCGTGCGCTTTGGGGGCTTTCGTTGTACAAGACGAGACAGCTCGCCGAGAATTTCGGCCGGCGGTCGTTGCTCGAGTACGACCCGAAGAATCCGGGGATCCGCCTGCATGACGTTTTCCGTTCCTACCTCGTTCAGAGGCTCTCCGACGCGGCCGCGATTCATGTCCGCATGATCGATGGCTGGGGCGACCTGTACAACCTTCCGGATGACTACGCGTGGCGTCACCTGGCGCATCACTTGATCGCGGCCGGCGGCACAGATCGGCTGCGCGAGCTGCTGCTCGACTATGGCTGGCTAAGGGCCAAATTCGGCGCCACCGATGCCATTGCGCTGCGGAACGACGCGGCCTCTTTACCTGACGAGCAGGATCTGAAGTATCTTGCCCGTGCCTTTGGCCAGTCGGCGCACGTGCTGGCCCGAGACCCATCCGCGCTGAGGGGCCAGCTTTACGGGCGGCTGATGGGAATCGAATCGGCGGGCATCGAACGGTTGCTCGCACAGATTCGCCGGTCGGCTGAGGAACGCCCGTGGCTGCGACCGCTCGAACCCAGCCTGATCCCGGCCGACAGCCCGCTTTTGCGGACGCTCGAGGGGCACAGCGGCCGGGTCAACGCGGTGGCGGTGACGTCCGATGGGCGAACCGCCCTATCGGGGTCGGAAGACCGCACGCTACGGGTCTGGAGCCTGGCGATTGCGGAGGCGTGGCCGCTGGAGGGGCACACTGGCGGGGTCAATGCGGTCGCGGTGACTCCCGACGGCCGCACGGCCCTATCCGGGTCGGAGGACCACAACGTGCACGTCTGGGACCTGGGAACTCGTGAAGCGCGGACGCTCACGGGGCACAGTGGCGGAGTCAATGCGGTGGCGGTGACGCCGGACGGCCGCACTGCCCTATCGGGGTCGGAAGACCGGAGCGTGCTCGTCTGGGACCTGGACACTCGCGAAGCTCGGACACTGGAGGGACACGGCGACCGGGTCCATGCCGTGGCGGTGACGACCGAAGGCCGGACCGCCCTATCGGGGTCGTCTGACCGCACGGTGCGGGTCTGGAACCTGGACACGAGTGAAGCGCGGACGCTGGAAGGGCACGGTGGCCGCGTCAATGCGGTGGCAGTGACCCCCGACGGCCACATCGCCGTCTCGGGGTCATCTGACAGCACGGTGCGGGTCTGGAACCTGGACACCGGCCAGACGCGCACGCTGAAAGGGCACGGTGACTGGGTCTACGCCGTGGCGGTGACGCCCGACGGCCGGACCGCCATCTCGGGGTCGGACGACCGCACGCTTCGGGTCTGGAACCTGGCCACCGGACAGGCGCGCATCTTGGAGGGACACGGCGACTCCGTCCGCGCTGTGGCGGTGACGCCCGACGGCCACATCGCCGTCTCGGGGTCGTTCGACGACACGGTGCGGGTCTGGGACCTCGATAGCGGGGAGGCGCGGACGAGGAAGCGGCGCGGCGGCCGGGTCGTCGCGGTGGCAGTGAACCAGGGCGGCCACACCGCCGTGTCGGGGTCCGACGACGGGACGGTCTGGGTCTGGGACCTGGCCACAGGCCAGGCGCGGTCGTTCAAGGGGCACGATGGGCCCGTCGACGCGGTGGCAGTGACCCCCGACGGGCGCATCGCCGTCTCGGGATCGTACGACCGCACTCTGCGAGTCTGGAACCTGACCACCGGGGACGCGCGGTCGCTGGAGTGGCGCGGCGACTGGGTCCGCGCGGTCGCCGTAACGCCCGACGGACGCACCGTCGTCTCGGGGTCCGTTGACGGCACCGTGCGGGTCTGGGACCTTGACATCGGGGAGGCGCGGACGCTGAAGGCGCACGATGACCTGGTGCTCGCCGTCGCCGTGACGCCCGATGGCCGCACGGCCGTCTGGGGGTCACACGACGGCACCGTGAGGGTCTGGAATGTGGCGACCGGCGAGGCGCGGACGCTGAACGGGCACAGCGGCTGGGTCAACACGGTGGCGCTGACGCCCGACGGCAGGACCGCCGTGTCGGGGTCGTCTGACCACACCGTGCGGGTCTGGGACCTGGCAGTCGGGGACTCACGGACGCTGAACGGGCACGGCGGCGAGGTCAACGCGGTGGCGATGACACCCGACGGCAGCGCCCTTGTGACAGGATCGTCCGACTGCACGGTGCGGGTCTGGGATCTGGCCGCAGGCGCCGTCCGCGCCACATTCCACGCCGATGCGGCCGTGACTTCGTGCACGGTCTCGGCCGACGGCCGGATTGTTGCCGCGGGCGACATCTCCGGACAAGTCCATTTCCTCCGACTGGAAGAAGGGGCCGTTGCTCCGAGCAGTCCAGAAGATCCGGGCTGATGCATTCGGATTACGTTGCGCGTTTTTTTCCCTTGCAAACGCGGGCAAAGGATCGCTCGGTCACGCCCCCGCTCCGTGCTTGGTCCCTGGTCCAACATCCGTTGTCCTCAATTCTTTTTCCGCTCGGCGGCCCCCTCGAGTGCCTTCTTCGCGCCCACGTCGTGCCGCGAGAGCTGGGTCGTCACGCGTGCCAGGCTTTCCGCCAGCTCGGTCAGCCGGTCGAGCGTGGAGATATAGTTCCGGTTCGGCTCGCTGCGATACGAGTTGATCGCGTTCTGCACCTTGAGCCTGGCATCTTCCAGCTCCGGCGTGTGCGCTCCGTTCTGCTGGGCGGCCTGGACTGCGGCATTGACCGCGGTCATGAGATTGCTGAGCCGCTCGTCGACCTTCTTGAAGCTGGCCGAGATCTCTTCCTTCGCGGTGTCGAATTCCCCGGACTTGGTACCGATCCGGGTCCTGAGCTCGTCGGACTGCCGGACAGCCAGCGCCGCCGCACGCTTGTCCTTCATGCGAGCTTCTTCCGCGAAAGCGAGCCTCGCTTTGGCGGCTTCAGCGCTCGAATAAAGGAAATAGGCGGTGACCCCCAGGATGACCGTGAGCGTGATGAACGCCGCTACGGCGATCTTGAGGCCCGCCGACTCTTCGGCTTCTGCCATGGTTGATTTCTCCACCCCAACGGAGCGGTGGCGACACGCTCATGCGATCCGTCGGGTTGGTGATGGTATATCACATGCCGGGTGCGAAAGGCGACACAAAGTCTGCGCAAGGTCGCGAGCGTCGTCCCACGGGACTGACGGCACTCGCCGGCTGACGGGTGGGCTCACACGTGGGCGCGGGGCGACTTACGCGTTATGCTCGATTGCAAGCTCCTGGTACTCCATCCACGTGTACGCCTGAATCGTCGGTCATGGCAATCCTCGGTGTGCCGGTCTCATGCGATACCGAAGAGAAGATTCACGCCGCAGGTAACCCGAAGACGCGCGAGGTGTGTCGCTACGAGACAGCCCCGCCGGAAGAACCTGCGCACGAGTGCGAGCCGACAGCAGAGCAGGCGCGTCGCGATATCGACCGTCGAAGGAATGTGTGTAAAACTCTGATGAGGCGATTCGTCACGGAAGTCACATTCAACGAAGGTCTTGAATCATGAAAGCCAAACCAAAGACCGCGGCCCGCGCGAGTGCCCTGTCCGCACAATCCGAAAATGGCGATCAGGGTTCGGTGCCGGCGGGTCGTGGCACACGGGCGGAGTCTTCCGACGCGCGGTCGCGCCAGATCCTCAAAGCGTTCGTGGCGTTTCGCGATGGGGATTTCTCCGTCCGGCTGCCGGCGGACTGGCCTGGCATCGATGGACGGATCGCCGAGACTTTCAATCACACGATTATTCGCGAGGAGAGCATCGCGCGCGAAGTGAAGCGGCTGAGCGTGACCGTGGGCAAGGAAGGCCGGCTCAAGCAGCGGATGTCGCTGCCCGGGGCCGTCGGCGATTGGGCGGTGAAGGCCGACTCGATCAACACCTTGATCGACGACCTGGTGCGGCCCACCGTCGACGTCGCCCGGACAATCGGTGCGGTCGCCAAGGGCGACTTGAGCCAGTCCATGGAGCTGGAGGTGGACGGACGCGCGCTCAGGGGCGAGTTCCTGCGGTCAGCGAAGCTCGTCAACACGATGATCGAGCAGCTCTCGGTCTTCACCTCGGAGGTCACGCGGGTGGCCCGTGAGGTCGGCACCGAGGGAAAGCTGGGCGGCCAGGCGCAGGTGCGTGGCGTATCCGGTGTGTGGAAGGACCTCACCGAATCGGTCAACCGGATGGCGGGCAACCTCACGGCACAGGTGCGCAACATCGCCGAGGTGACCATCGCCGTGGCCGACGGCGACCTCTCGAAGAAGATCACCGTGGACGTGCGCGGTGAAGATCCTGCAGCTCAAGGAAGCCATCAACACCATGGTCGACCAGCTCCGGTCCTTCGCGTCGGAGGTGACGCGCGTGGCCCGCGAGGTCGGCACCGAAGGGCGTCTGGGCGGACAGGCGGTCGTGCCGGGGGCAGGCGGCACCTGGAAAGACCTCACTGACTCGGTCAACGCGATGGCGTCGAACCTGACCGCACAGGTCCGCAACATCGCGGCGGTCACCACGGCTGTGGCCAGAGGCGACCTGTCGCGCAAGATCACCGTGGACGTGAAAGGCGAGATCCTGGAACTCAAGGAAACCATCAACACGATGGTCGACCAGCTCAACGGTTTCTCCTCGGAAGTCACGCGCGTGGCCCGCGAGGTCGGCACCGAAGGCGCGCTCGGCGGCCAGGCCGCAGTGCCGGGTGTTGCCGGCACGTGGAAAGACCTCACCGATTCGGTGAACTCGATGGCATCGAACCTGACCGCTCAGGTTCGCAACATCGCCGAGGTCACCACGGCCGTCGCCAGAGGCGACCTGTCCAAGAAGATCACTGTCGACGTGCGCGGGGAGATCCTCGAGCTCAAGAACACGATCAACACCATGGTCGACCAGCTCAACTCGTTTGCTGGCGAGGTCACCCGGGTGGCGCGCGAGGTCGGCACCGAAGGCAAGCTCGGCGGCCAGGCCGAGGTGCGCGGCGTTGCCGGCACCTGGAAAGACCTGACTGACTCCGTGAACGCGATGGCAACCAACCTCACCTCGCAGGTCCGCAATATCGCCGAAGTCACCACCGCTGTCGCCAACGGCGACCTCTCGAAGAAGATCACCGTCGCGGTGCGCGGCGAGATTCTCGAGCTCAAGAACACGATCAACACCATGGTCGACCAGCTCAACGGCTTTGCCGGCGAGGTGAGCCGCGTCGCCCGGGAAGTCGGCACCGAGGGCGGCGCTCGGCGGTCAGGCACAGGTTCCCGGCGTGGCGGGGACGTGGAAGGACCTTACCGACAACGTGAACTCGATGGCGTCGAACCTCACCAGCCAGGTCCGCAACATCGCCAACGTGGCCACCGCGGTCGCTAACGGCGACCTTTCCAAGAAGATCACTGTCGATGTGAAGGGCGAGATCCTGGAGCTGAAGAACACGCTCAACACGATGGTCGACCAGCTCAACTCGTTCGCGGGCGAGGTCACACGGGTGGCGCGCGAGGTCGGAACCGAGGGCAAGCTGGGCGGCCAGGCCGAAGTGCGCGGAGTCGCCGGGACCTGGAAAGACTTGACCGATTCGGTCAACGCGATGGCGACCAACCTGACCTCCCAGGTCCGCAACATCGCCGAGGTCACCACGGCCGTCGCCACCGGCGACCTCTCCAAGAAGATCACCGTCGCGGTGCGCGGCGAGATCCTGGCCCTCAAGAACACCATCAACACGATGGTCGATCAATTGAACGGATTTGCCTCCGAAGTCTCGCGCGTGGCGCGCGAGGTCGGAACCGAGGGCGCGCTGGGCGGCCAGGCGCAGGTGCCGGGCGTGGCCGGCACCTGGAAAGACCTGACCGACAATGTGAACTTCATGGCGTCAAACCTCACCGACCAGGTCCGCAACATCGCCGAGGTCACCACGGCTGTCGCTCGCGGCGATCTCTCGCGCAAGATCACCGTCGACGTGCGCGGGGAAATCCTGGAGCTGAAGAACACGATCAACACGATGGTCGATCAGCTCAACGGCTTCGCCTCCGAGGTGAGCCGCGTGGCGCGTGAGGTCGGAACCGAGGGCAAGCTGGGTGGTCAGGCCGAGGTCAAAGGGGTGGCCGGTACGTGGAAGGACCTCACGGACTCGGTCAACACGATGGGATCCAATCTGACGGCGCAGGTGCGCAACATCGCCGAGGTGACGACCGCTGTGGCGCGGGGCGACCTTTCCCGCAAGATCACCGTGGACGTGAAGGGCGAGATCCTGGAGCTGAAGAACACGATCAACACGATGGTCGATCAGCTCAACGGCTTCGCCTCCGAGGTTACGCGGGTGGCGCGCGAAGTCGGCACCGAGGGCAAGCTGGGCGGCCAGGCCCAGGTCTCAGGCGCGGGCGGTACCTGGAAAGACCTGACCGATAACGTGAACTTCATGGCGTCGAACCTGACCGATCAGGTGCGCGGGATCGTCAAGGTCGTGACGGCCGTCGCCGACGGCAACCTGCGCCAGAAGCTGACGGTGCAGGCCAAGGGCGAGGTCGCGGCACTCGCCGAGACGATCAACAACATGACCGACACGCTCGCGACCTTTGCCGAGCAGGTGATCAGCGTGGCGCGCGAGGTGGGTGTGGAGGGGCGGCTGGGCGGTCAGGCCAGCGTCCCGGCGCGGCCGGATCGTGGCGCGATCTCACCGACAACGTGAACCTCCTAGCCGGCAATCTCACCACCCAGGTGCGCGCCATCGCCGAGGTCGCCACGGCGGTCACTCAGGGCGATCTCACTCGCTCGATCCAGGTCGACGCCCGGGGCGAGGTGGCCGAGCTCAAGGACAACATCAATACGATGATCGCCAACCTGCGCGAGACCACCGAGAGCAACAAGGAGCAGGACTGGCTCAAGACCAACATCGCGCGCTTCACCAGCATGCTCCAGGGCCAGCGCGATCTTGTCACCGTCGCCCAGACCCTCTTGTCCGACCTGGTGCCACTGGTCCAGGCCCAGCAGGGGACGATTTACCAGATGGCTGCCATGCCCGACCTGGAGCCAGTGCTCCAGCTTCTGGCCGGCTACGCGCAGCGGCCCGGCCAGCCCAGCCGCATCCGGCTGGGCGAGGGGATCGTCGGCCAGTGCGCCGTCGAGAAGCAGCGCATTCTCCTGAACGACGTGCCGCCTGACTATACCCGCATCAGCTCCAGCCTCGGAGATACGGCCCCCTCGAGCATCGTGGTGCTGCCCTTGTTATTTGAAGGACACGTCAAGGCGGTCATCGAGCTGGCCTCGCTCAAACCGTTCACATCCACGAACCTCATCTTCCTCGATCAGCTCACGACGACGATCGGCGTCGTGCTCAACACGATCGAGGCGACGATGCGCACCGAGGGCCTGCTCAAGCAATCGCAGCAGTTGACCGTCGAGCTGCAATCCCGGCAGAGCGAGCTGCAACAGACCAACCTGGAGCTGGGCACCAAGGCGCGGCTCTTGGCCGAGCAGAACGCCGAGGTCGAGCTCAAGAACCGCGAGGTCGAGCAGGCCCGCCGCGCGCTCGAGGAGAAGGCGGCCGAGCTGGCCCTCACCTCGAAGTACAAGTCCGAGTTCCTGGCCAACATGTCCCACGAGCTGCGCACGCCGCTCAATTCGATCCTCATTCTCAGCCAGCAGTTGGCCGACAACGCCGGCGGCAACCTCTTGCCCAAGCAGGTCGACTTCGCCCGCAACGTGCACTCGTCCGGCTCCGACCTGCTCAACCTCATCAACGACATTCTCGACCTTTCCAAGATCGAGTCCGGCACCGTCATCGTCGAGGCCGAAGAGATCTCGTTCGCCGGCCTGCGCGACGCCATCGACCGCAACTTCCGGCACGTCGCCGAGAACAAGAGCCTGCCCTTCAACGTGCAGCTCGACCCTGACCTGCCACGCGCATTGGTCAGCGACTCGAAGCGGCTCCAGCAAATCCTCAAGAACCTGCTTTCCAACGCCGTGAAGTTCACTTCACACGGGCATGTGAACGTGCGCGTCGGCTTCGCCACATCGGGCTGGAGCTTCGATCATCCCGTCTTGAGCAAGGCGCCGCAGGTCATTGCCTTTGCGGTGGAGGACACGGGCATCGGCGTGGCGCCGGAGAAGCAGCGGCTGATATTCGAGGCGTTCCAGCAGGCCGACGCCGGCACCTCGCGGAAATACGGCGGCACGGGCCTCGGCCTGGCCATCAGCCGCGAGCTGGCCGCGCTATTGGGCGGGGAAATCCGCCTGTTCAGCGTGCACGGCCAGGGGAGCACGTTCACGCTCTACCTGCCCCTATTTTACCGAGGACCCGACACGCCCGGCAGTGCGGCGCCTCCGCGCGCGGCGGGCGAGCCGCCCCGGGCGCAGGCGATCCGCGTCTTGTCGGTGGCCCGCGAGGAGGCTATTCCGGATGACCGTGAGAGGATCCTGGAGGGGGACCCTGTGCTGCTCGTGATCGAGGACGATCCCCACTAGGCGCGCATCCTCCTGGGCCTGGCGCGCGACCGCGGGTTCAAGGTGATCGTTGCCACCCGGGGCGCAAGCGGGCTGGCCCTGGCCCGGCAGTTCCGCCCCGATGCCATCTCCCTGGACATCTACCTGCCCGACATGCTCGGGTGGACCGTTCTCAATAACCTCAAGTCCGACCCGGCCATGCGGCATATCCCGGTGCAGATCGTCACGGTCGACGAGGAGCGCCAGTCTGCGCTGGCACACGGGGCTTTTTCATATCTCGTCAAGTCGGCGACGACCGAGGGCATCGAGGCGGCGCTCGAGCGCCTCAGAGACTTCACCGCCCCGCGCACCAAGCGGCTCCTGGTCGTGGAGGACAACGATATCGAGCGTCAGTCGATCGTCGAACTGCTCGGCCATGACGACATCGAGCTCAAGGCCGTCGCCACCGGAGGTGCGGCCCTCGAGGCCCTCGCCGACACCCGATACGACTGCGTGGTGCTCGACCTGCGGCTGCCGGACGTGAGCGGCTTCGAGCTCCTGGAGAAGTTCCAGGCCGAGCCGGCCCTGCGCGATCTGCCCGTCGTCGTGTTCACCGGCAGGGAGCTTTCCGCGACCGACGAAGTGCGGCTCAAGACGATGGCCAAGAGCATCGTCCTCAAAGATGTCCAGTCACCCGAACGCCTGCTGGACGAGACCGCGCTGTTCTTGCACCGCGTCGTCGCCGACCTCCCCGAGCAGAAGCAGTTGATGCTCGAGCGGCTGCACAGCTCCAGCGAGATCCTGGACGGACGCACGGTGCTGGTCGTGGACGACGACGCCCGCAACATCTTCGCGCTCACGTCCCTGCTCGAGAGACATGGGATCGAGGTGATGAGTGCCACCAACGGCCGGCAGGCCATCGACCTGATCCAGAGCACTCCCGACCTGAGCATGGTGCTCATGGATATCATGATGCCGGAGATGGACGGCTACCAGACCATGGCCGAGATCCGCAAGGATCCGCGGTTCCGCAATTTGCCGATCCTGGCGCTCACCGCCAAGGCCATGAAAGGAGACCGGGAGAAGTGCCTGGAAGCCGGTGCCTCCGACTACATCGCCAAACCCGTCAATACGGATCAACTGCTCTCTCTCATGCGCGTCTGGTTGTTCCGGTGAACGACACCGAGCTGGAACCGAGAGGTCGTAAAGATTCATGAGCGCAACAAACGACAATGAGTTGTCAAGCACCGGTGCGATCAGCCCGCGCCGCGAGCCAGCTCCCGCCGCGGCGACGACATCCTGCCAGGACGAGCTCATCAACATTCTGATCGTGGACGACGAGCCCAAGAACTTGACGGTGCTGGAAACCGTCCTGGCGGACCCGAGCTATCGCCTGGTGTGCGCAGAGTCCGCCGAACGGGCGCTGTTCGCGCTGGTTGCCGAGGAATTCGCGCTTTTGGTGCTCGATATCCGCATGCCGGACATGAGCGGTTTCGAGCTGGCGCAGTTGATCAAGGAGCGGAAGAAGACCGCGGGGGTGCCGATCATCTTCCTCACGGCCTACTACGGTGAAGACGAGCACGTGCTCGAGGGCTACAGCACCGGGGCGGTTGACTACCTCCAGAAGCCGATCAACCCGGTGATCTTGCGATCCAAGGTCGCCGTGTTCGCCGAGCTGTACAGGAAGAGCCGCGAGAGCGCACGGGCCAATGGGACGCTATCGACCGAGGTGACCGCGCGCCGTCGCGCCGAGGAGCAGCTCCGGCAGTTGAACGACGAGCTGGAAGAGCGCGTGGCCGAACGCACCGAATGCTTGCTCAAGCGCGAGCGTGAGATGCGCAGTCTGGCGGACAACACACCCGACATCTTGACCCGGTTCGACCCGGAGCTGCGGTATGTGTTCGTGAACTCGGCCATCGAGAGGGCAACCGGGTGCCCGCCTGACGCGTTCCCCGGGCGGGGGATGCGGGAAGTGGGATTGCCCGATCCCTTGTGTACCCTCTGGGAGCGGGCGCCTCAAGTTTGTGTTCGACACAAAGCAGCCGTGTTCTCTCGAGTTCGCCTACGCGGGCCCGGGCGGGGTTCGGCAGTACGCCACGCGCCTGGTGCCCGAGCTCGGCCCGGACGGCCAGGCCGAGTTCGTCCTCGGGGTCACGGAAGACGTCACGGACCGGAAGCGTGCCGAGGAGGCCCTCAAGAACGCCGACCGGCGCAAGGACGAGTTCCTGGCCACCCTCGCCCACGAACTTCGCAACCCGCTGGCGCCCCTGCAGGACGGGCCTCCAGGTGCTGAACCTATCGAGCGACGCCGAGATCGTCGCCGACACCCGAAGGATGATGGACCGCCAGCTTGCCCACATGGTCCGGCTGATCGACGACCTGCTGGACGTGTCCCGGATCGCGAACGATAAGCTGACTCTCCGGAGGGAACGGGTCTTGCTCCAGACCATCGCCGAGTCCGCCGTCGAGGCGAGCCGCCCGTTCATCGAAGCGTCAGGGCACTCGTTGACGCTCACTCTGCCGGACGAGCCGGTCTGGCTCGCGGCCGATGCGATCCGTCTTGCCCAGGTGGTGAGTAATCTCCTCACCAACGCCGCCAAGTACACGCCCGAAGGGGGCTCGATCGAGCTGGCGGCCGCACGGGAGGCGGGTGAGGTCGTTGTCAACGTGACCGACACCGGCATCGGCATTCCGCCCGAGATGCAGGCCCAGGTCTTCGAGATGTTCACCCAGGTCAACCGTGCTCTTGACCGGTCTCAGGGTGGGCTTGGGATCGGGCTGGCCCTGGTCAAGCGACTTGTCGAGCTGCACGGCGGGACGATCACGGCCCATAGCCCAGGCCTCAACAAGGGAAGCACCTTCACTGTTCGTTTGCCGCTCGTCGATGGTTACCCAGCGGAGACGGGGCCGCGCCCGATTCCCGCGGCGCGCCGGCAAGCTGCGCGGCGTCGGGCCGGCGGGTGCTGGTGGTTGATGATCACGTGGACGGGGCCGAGACTCTGGCGCGGGTGCTGGGATTTTCCGGACATCAGACCCGGATCGCCCATAGCGGCCCGGAGGCCCTGGATGCGGCTCGCCCGTTCAAACCCGAGGTGGTTTTCCTCGACATCGGTCTTCCCGGCATGAGCGGATACGAGGTGGCGAAGCGATTACGCGCGGACCCGTCGATCGGCAAGACCGTGCTCGTCGCACTCACCGGCTGGGGAAGCGACGAGGATAAGCGGCGGTCGAAGGAGGCCGGCTTCGACTTCCATCTCACCAAACCCGTCGACGTCACAGCGATTGAAACGATCCTCGAAAGGGTTGCGAAGGGGGCGGGGTAACGAGAGCTGCTGAAAAGCTTGGGGGCAGTTGTGCCGGCGGCGTGGGCCTGAGTGCGTTGCGTTCGTCGCAGGAACGAACGACGGCGCGAGCCACCGTTCCCTTTCCCCCCCTTGCGAAGGGGGGGCCATGCGGAGGTGGCGCTGGGGCCTTGGACTTCGAAGAACGAAGATCGCTCGACGGCCTTGTGACTGGCGGCGCCGCGACCACCCCTCCTAACCCCCCCTTCGCAAGGGGGGGAAAAGGGCGCAGCGAAATCCGGGGGAACGCGCGGCTCGCGAAAGGCCGAGGCGTCCCACGTTCATGGTGTCGCCGAACTTCGCGTCGATGATCCTCACATCGTTGAGCAGCGCGAAGTTTTCAAACACGGCCGTGAACGGCGCCGCCGAGATGTTGGAAGCCGACAGGCCGATCTTGACCTTGGCGGGCAGGTCAAGATCGATTCCCTTGATCGGAACAGGAAGCGCCGCGCGATCGTGGCTTGTCCCCCAGACCACCCGCCCCTTGCGACGCATCAGGAGGAGATACGCGGGCGCGTCCGGCGGAATGGACTCATTCTGACTCAGCACTCGCTTCCCACCTTTGATCACTTCAAACAAGACCTTGTCGACCAGATGCATCGACCCGGCAGCCACGCCGGAGGTTCTCTCAAGCCTGACGAAGTTGTCCTTGTCGTGGTACAAGAGCAAGCCAGCGCCTTGAAATGTCGAGAGAATGCGATTGCCCTGCCGATCCTCGGGCAGGGCCAACCCGGGACTGATCTCCCCGGTCACTTGAACCACGGCGGCAAAGTCGCCTTTGACTTCAGTCAGGCTCATCGGGGCGTTGTGCAGGGGCTTCGTCTTGTCGCGGCCGGAGACGGTCTCGGGCGCAAGAGTGTGCAGCTTGTCGCCGGGAATCTCGATCGTGATCCTGTCGCTCTCCACGTCCTTGACGAGCCGGCAGTCCTTGTCGGGATCGACGAGCGGCCCGAGCAGGGCGATGCTCTCGCGGCGAACGGACTTCAAGATCTGCTCGAGGGGAGCGCCGGGCGGATGCATCCGACCGGGCCGCTCAGGCAGGTCGTACGCTCTGGGCTTGGAGTACACAAGCTGACCGTTCTGGTACCGGTGTGCGGTCTGAACGAGGATGCTGTTTGGGGCCGGACCTTGACCGCTCAGGGCGACCTGGACTCGCCCCGAGGCAGACGCCTTATCGGGGCCGCGCCGGAGCTCGACCCCTCGGGTGTCGCCAAGTGGCGGCCAGGAGCCGTCACTGTAGGGGACGACCGTCAGGGCGGCCGCCGGCGCGACGTGCACCAGCACAGCATTGACCATTCCCTTGGGATCGACGACCTGGGCCTTGATCTCGAGCTCAGCGGCTTCGGGCTGGATGGACTTGAGCGTCAAGTCCAGGGCGCCGATTTGCCCGGCGAGCGCCCGGCGGACGTCGTCGGCCGGAATCAAATAGGCGATCGGCTGGGCAGACCCCCGCCGAGCCACGGGCACGGCTCCGCCGGTGGAGCTGGCCGTCCCGGGCAACGGGCTCACGCTCACGCCGATGAGCGTGCCGGTCCTTTCCTCGACGATGGGGCCCCCACTCTCACCTGGTGCGCGTGCCTCATCCATCTGAAGGGACACGAGCTGGCCTCGCCCGTCGCGAACGACGGCCGCGATCGCCCCGCGAATAATCGTGACCGAAGGATTGCTCGTTCGACCCGCGACCGCGCTCTGCGTGCTGCTCGACGGAAAGCCGGCTCCCAGGTAGGCCATCCCCTCCGTCGGTTCCAACCGGTTCTGCATGTTGATTGGCGCGGGCGGCCGCTTGACATGCTTGACCCGCAAGAACGCCAGAAGCGCGCTGCCGTCGTCGGAGGCGTCGGCGGCGACCACCTGCGCGGGAAGAGTCTGCTCCTCCTGGGGCCCCTGCCCGCTCAGGAAAATGGCTTCGATCTCGGGCGTGCTTCCTTTGGGCACACGATGTCCATGCCTGTTGGAAAGGTCGGGCATCGCGACGTGCCGGCTGGTCGCCAGCAGCACGGAGTCTCCCATCACCTCGATGACGACACCCGTCCCCGACGCGAGGGTCTGGCCGGCGACCTGATGCTTGAGGTAGACCGTTGCCTCGGTGATGCGGCGGACCTGGTTCGCCACCTTGTCGAGCTCGGCACGTGCGATCTGTTCGGCTTTCAAGGCGCGTTCGGTTTGTTCCTTGGCGACCCTCTCGGCATCGAGGGCGCGGTTCCGCTCGGCCTGTGCCAACCGCTCGGCCCGCGTTGCGCGCAACGCCTGCCAGACGCTGACTGCTGTCGCCAGGACCAAAAGCGCAGTAAATGCCGCGGCCGTGACCAGCCACGGCCGGTACTTCCGCGCAAACTTTCGAAGCCGGTAAGTGGCCGATGGCGGCCCCGCCTCGACCGGATCGCCGGTCAGGTAGCGCTGGATGTCGCGCGCCAGGGCGCTCGGCGTATCGTACCGCCGCACCCGGTCCTTCTCGAGCGCGCGCATCACGATCCAGTCGAGCTCGCCGCGCACCAGCCGCGCGAGGCGTGCCGGTTCCATCTTCCGTTGCGCCGAGATCGTCGCCAACGACGTTTTCGAGTCGCTCAAGCGCGTGCTCGGCTTGGGGGTGTCGTCCTCGCGAATCCGCCGCAGGATCGCGATATAGGCCGCTTGCTTGAGCCTGGCGCGCTGGAGCGGCGTGCTGCCGGTCAAGAGCTCGTAGAGCACCACGCCCAGCGAATAGATGTCGCTCCGCGAATCGATGTCCAGGGCACCCATCTCGGCCTGCTCGGGGCTCATGTATTCCAGCGTGCCGACGATCTGGCCGAACTGTGTGAACATGGTTTTCTCGGTCAGCCGCTGGTCGGTCGCCTTGGCCACGCCGAAGTCGATCACCTTGGCCACCGGCTTGCCGTCATGGAGCGTGACCAGCACATTCGAGGGCTTGATGTCGCGGTGGATGATGCCCTTCTGATGCGCATGCTGGATCGCATTGCAGACCGGCATGAACAGTTCCAGGCGCTCTTTGGGAGTGAGCTGGTTACGGTCGCAATACTCGGTGATCGGGACGCCCCGCACCAGCTCCATGACGAAGTACGGCCGCCCGGTTTCTGTGGCGCCGGCGTCGAGCACGCGGGCGATGTGCTGGTGGTCCATCAAGGCCAGTGCCTGGCGCTCGGCCTCGAAGCGGGCGATCACCTGGGCCGTGTCCATCCCCGGCTTGATGATCTTGAGAGCAACCCGGCGGCGGACCGGCGTCTCCTGCTCGGCCATGTAGACGACGCCCATTCCGCCTTCGCCGATTTCCTGGAGCAGTTTATAGGGACCGATCCGGGAGCCTGGACCTTCGAGGATCGGGCGGGATGCGAGCGGGGGATGGTCGCTCGGCGCGACGGTTGCGTCCAGCTCGCCGCGGTCTTGCGCACCGAGTTCCTTGATCTGGATCCCCCGGCGCAGCGCGCACGCGGGGCAATATCCGTCGGCGGCATTCGCGGGTAGTTCCCGGCCACAGCCCGCGCAGCGGTCATTTTCTGCCATTGCGTGGGCTCCAAGGCTGATGCGCATCAGGTCGCATGACCGCGAAGAGGTCGCGGATCTCGTCGTGGATTTGCGCCCTAGTCATTCGAGAGTAAACGAAAACCGGCGCGCCAACAATCGTCCGTCGTCGGTCTGATGGCCGGCGCGGGATTCAAACAAGCGACGGATGCGCAGCTCATCGAGGAAGGTGTAAAGCTCGAAGGAAGATTGGCGCCCACGCTCGGAAGCGGGACGATAAGGAGGCGGTTGAGCTCGTGACCACCGTTGCGGGGACTGAACCATGCGCCCGAGCGCTGGACGATTCGCGGGATCATGGTCGGCGTCATTTTCTGCGCCCTGTTTGTGACGCTTGCGCATGCCAGGGTGGGAACGGTTCGTGATCTTGGTGCTGCTCGTGTTGGGGCCGATGCATCAGTTGATTCGTGAGACGCTTGGAGGCGGATGGGGCATGCTCGGGGGGGTAATTGCGGGTATCGCATGCTACTGCGGCTATATGCTGGTGTTGTATCTCAAGGGCGACGTCAATCCGAACACCGGCCAACTCGTTGTTCCCGGTTTGCGGTTGGTATTCTTGGGGGTGCTGCTCGTCTATGGTCTCGGAATTCTGATCTCGGCCATGGTGCAAAGCCGGAACGGCCTGTGGGACAAGAGCGACCTTGACAACGCGATCGTGAGCCTGCCGCTTGAGCGGGGGCGCGCGTGGAGACGAACGATCCGCGTCGCTGGCCTCGCTCTTTGTACGCTCCTCGTGGTCGGTGTGTTTGCCAAAGTGTCAATGGAAGGCAAACCACGTTCACAGCAGGATCCACTCCTGGTATCGGGGGGGTTGGTTGTGTGGGGTGTCTCGATTTTTTCCGAGCTCATCAGACGGGCCTGGAGTCGGCCACTGGTCATCCATAACAGCGGGTTCAGGGTGGAGGGCAGGCGTGTGTCGTGGGAGAGGGTCGTGTCGTGCCGTTGGGGGCTCTGCAAGCCTGCAGAACTTAATATCCGGGCCAGACACGCGTTTTTCACCGTCCTGGTACCCGAGGGCTATCGCGAGCAGATCGAGGCGACGTTGCGCGAATTTGGTAAGTGGGAGGAACCGGCAGACTCGTCTCGTGCATTCGCAGGCCAAAGCTGATGCGCTCTGTCGAGTGTGTACCATGGGGCAAGCACGCTGGACAACTCGGGGGATGATCGCCGCCGTGGCCTGGTGCGGCCTGCTTTTCGCCCTCGCGCGACTGCCAGGCATGGATTGGCTCGTGGCCATAATGCTTCTCACCGCAGGGCCGATTTGTGGAGTGATCGTTCAGAGGTGCTGCGGGGGAAAGGGAATACTGGGAGGGGTAATCGGAGGGATCGCTTCTTACTGCGGCTACGGGGTTGTGATGTATTTGATCGCGTACCGCCATCCTCTGCCTGGAACCGGTGATCTCCTGGGACCAGAACACTCGTTCTTGGCGCTTGCATTATTTGGTGGCTTGGTCGGCAGTGGCGTTGGAGTTCTGGCCTGGGCGGTGATGCGAATCAAGGATCCGTTTGGAAGGACTTAGGAGTTACCGATGGCCCATCTCTCGCGATACCACCTGGACTGACGCATGAAGCATGCGAAACCCAAGAACGAGCCGGCGAGCAAGAGCGCTCAGGTGCTTCGCCCGCCTGCGGAGGAGCTGCACGCCGAGGAGCTCGCGACTCTGGCGAAAGACGACGAGGACCCTCGTCCGCCCGGCTGGAAGCTCTCGCCGCGCGCCGTGCGAAACTTCATCTGCGGCAGCGAGAAGCCCAGGATCAGCCGCAAGTTTTACGGCGACGACACCTTGGTCGAGCGCGCCACGATCGGCCTGGCCAGCAACCGCGGGCTGCTCCTGGTCGGAGAGCCGGGCACAGCCAAGTCGATGCTCTCGGAGCTGCTCTCCGCCGCCATTTCCGGATCCTCGACCAATGTCATCCAGGGCAGCGCCGGCACCACCGACGACAGCATCAAGTACTCGTGGAACTACGCCCTCTTGCTCGCCGAAGGCCCCAGCCTGCGGGCTTTGGTCGCCTCACCGCTTTACGTCGGGATCCGCGACGGGCTGCTCGTCCGGTTCGAGGAGATCACCCGCTGCCCGCCGGAAATCCAGGATTCGCTGGTCAGCGTGCTCTCCGAGAAAGTCATGATGGTGCCCGAGCTCGAGGGCTCCGAGCGCGTGCTCTATGCCCGGCCCGGCTTCAACGTGATCGCCACGGCCAATATCCGCGACCGCGGAGTCCACGAGATGTCGAGCGCGCTCAAGCGCCGCTTCAATTTCGAGACCGTCCACCCGATCCGCGAGCTGACACTCGAGGTCGACCTGGTCGTTCGCGAATGCGAACGATTGCTGGCGCAATCGAGCGTCGAATTGTCGGTCGATCGCTCGGTGATCGAGCTCCTGGTGACCGCATTCCAGGACCTGCGGGAAGGGAAGACGGCCGAAGGGATCCCGGTGGAGAAGCCGACGTCGGTGATGTCGACGGCGGAAGCGGTTTCGGTCGCGATGTCGGCCGGCCTCGATGCCTTTTACTACGGCGGCCGGCGATTGACCCCAGCCCACGTCGCCCGCCACCTGGCCGGCGCCGCCCTCAAGGACAATCCGGATGATCTGTCCAAACTGAAGCATTACTTCGACGTCGTCGTGCGCGAGCGCAGCAAGCAACAGGGGGGGACGTGGACCGACTTGCTGAACGCCCGGAAGTGGCTGCCCTGATTCCGCCTCTGGAGCTGGACGGGCGAGTCGCCTACTTCCCGGTCCGGCACCACAGCCCTGCGTGCGCCTGGCACGTCAGCCGGCTGATCCACCAGGCCAAGCCGAAGACCGTGCTCATCGAAGGCCCGCGCGACGCCACACCGCTCATCCGCTTCCTGACGCACGAGCGCACGCGACTGCCCGTCGCCATTTATACCACGTTCGCACAGCGGAGCGATCCAGGCCTTCCGAGGCGCCATGCCGCGTACTATCCACTCTGCGACTATTCGCCGGAGCTCGCCGCGATCAGGGCGGCTGCGGAGGTCGGCGCCGAAGCTCGGTTCATCGACCTGACGTTTCCCGAAATGGTGCTCAGCGAGGAAACGCGCAGCGGTGAACGCCTCCGCAGCCTGTTCGAAGAGCGGCATCTGGCGCACAGCCGGCTCTTGCGGGCAGCGTGCCACCGGTCGGGTGCGCGCAACCCCGACGAGCTATGGGACCATCTCTACGAGGTCGATCATCGGCAGATTGACGTCGCGACATTTGTGCGCAATGTGCTGGGATACTGTGCCCTGGCTCGACAGGATTACACAACCGAGATGCTGGCGGCCGATGGGAGTGCCGCGCGTGAAGGCGCGATGGCGACGGCGATCGCCGATACCAAAGGAAAGGTCGTCGTCGTCACGGGCGGGTTTCATACCGTCGCGTTGCCAACGACCGATCCCAGGATGCCGGCGCCCATCAAGGTCGACGCGGCGGACGCCCAGGTGGTGCTCACGCGATACGGGTTCGAACAGCTCGACCGGCTCAACGGTTATTCCAGCGGCATGCCGTCGCCGGAGTACTACCAGCGGTTGTGGGAAGGTCGCGACCCCGCGGAGCTGATCGTCGAGCTTGCGCCAGTGCCGGGCCCAGAAATCGATGGTGTCGCCTGCGGACGAGATCGTCGCCTTGACCCAGGCCCGGCAGCTTGCGCGGTTTCGCGGCCATCCCGTGCTCGCGCGGGAAGACCTGGTCGATGGGGTCCGGTCCGTCTTCATCAAAGGGGCCGAGGACATCGAAGGGGTGGCCGTGCTGGCCCTGGCCCGCAAGCTGCTGGCGGGCGACCGCGTGGGCGATGTGCCGCCGGAAGTGGGCCAACCGCCCATCGTGGGCGATTTCCGCCAAACGGCCGTCGCACTCAAACTCGACCTCGATAAGGTCCAGGCCAAGGAAGTCTCGCTCGACCTTTATCGTAAAGAAAGGGCGCGAGAGATCAGCCGGCTGTTCCATCGGCTGCGGTTTCTCGAAGTACCATTCGCCAAGTTCGTCGCCGGGCCAGACTTTGTGCAGGGGCAGAACCTCGAGCGCGTGCAAGAGATCTGGCGGTATCACTGGTCGCCGAACACGGAGGCGATTTTGATCGAGCGATCTCTTTACGGCTCGACCGTGGAAGAGGCAGCGGCGGCCAAGCTGCTGGAGCGGGTCGCCGAAGCCGACAAGCGAGGCCAGGGACGCCAGGCCGATCACGCTGCCGCGCTTTTGCTCGAAGCCTGCCGGATGGGTCTTCATCGACATACGGCCGAGCTGCTTGACCGCGTGTGCGGTCTCGTGGCCGAGGACGCGCGGTTTGTGTCGCTGGTCACGGCGCTCGAGCTTTTGCTGGTCCTTCAGGTGTCTCGCGAGCCGCTGGAGGCTCATCACCTTGCCGGCATCACGGACGTGGCCCTGGCGGCCTATCATCGCGCTTGCTATCTCATCCCCCAGCTCATCACCACGGCCGACCAGGAGGAAGCCCAGACGCTGGACGCCCTCAACGCGCTCTTTCAGGCGGTGCACGCCCTCGGTGATTCTCCCGAGCGGCAAGAGCTGCGCTCGACCAACCTGCAAAAGCTGGTGGACACCACGGGCGGCAACGCCGTGTTTCGCGGAGCGGCCTGCGGCATCCTGTTCGGCGACGGCCGGCTCGCGGCCACCGATCTGGTTGGCAATCTTCAGGGGCACCTTGTCAGCTCGTCCGATCAAAGCCGCGAAGGCCCGCGATTCCTCCGCGGCCTGCTGTGCTCCGCTCGCAACGTTCTCTGGCAGGTGCCGGAAGCGATTCGCAGCATCGATAAGGTGGTCGGCGAATGGGACGAGGAGCAGTTCGTCGGCCAGCTCCCCCACTTGCGGCTCGCGTTCGCCGGTCTGACACCACGCGAGTGCGACCGCGTGGCGCACCTGGTGGCAAACGTTCTCGGCGTGGCGGACCTGAAGGTGATCACGGAGAGCGAGTTCGCGAGCACCGATTTGATTCAGGGCGCCGGCGTAAATCGCCGCGTGCTGGATGGTCTGAAGCGTGACGGATTGGAGGACTTCGGTGCCTGATCCCCGCGACGAACAAGCGATCGTGCGCTGGCGGCTGGTGCTGGGCCGGTTCGCCGAGCCGAAGCTCGGCGATTGCGGCGGAAACCAGCGTTACAGGCAGATGGATCGCGTGCTCGAGTATCTCTACGGCCGCGAGTACGCGCGCCGCGGCGTACGTATGGACCCAGCCCGCCGCGGCGCCGACCTGAGCGAGAGCGTGCTGACGATCCCCGACTGGCTGAGCGAGGTGCGCGAGCTCTTTCCCCGCGAGACCGTCGAAATCATCGAGCAGCATGCGCTCGAACGGTACGGCATGACCGAGCTGGTCACCGATCCGGGTGTGCTCAAGAAGCTCGAGCCGAGCTACGAGCTGCTCAAGGCGGTCCTCACCTTTCGTCATCTGATGCACGGACCCGTGCTGGAAATCGGCGCGGGATCGTCCGCAAGGTGGTCGAAGACCTGCGGCGGAAACTGGCCCGCGAGGTCCGGCCGAGACTGTGGGGCCAGCTCAATCGCCAGCGCCGCAGCCGGCTCAAGGTGTTTCGCAATCTCGACTGGAAGCGCACCATCCGTGCCAACCTCAAGAACTATGACCGCGACCGGCGACGGCTGGTCATCGAGTCGCTGCACTTCTTCTCGCGAGTCGAGCGGCACATGCCCTGGCACATCATCATGGCGGTCGATTGCAGCGGGTCGATGATGGACTCGGTGATTTATAGCGCCGTCATGGCCGGCATCTTCAAGGGGTTGCCGTCCCTGCGCGTGTCGCTGGTCGCATTCGACACGGCCGTCGTGGACTTGACCGATCAGGTCGATGATCCGACCGAGCTGCTCATGAACGTGCAACTGGGCGGCGGCACGAACATTGCCGGCGCTCTGGGATACTGCGAGACTCTGGTTCAGTATCCTCTCAAGACGATTGTCGTTGTCGTGACCGATTTCTGCGAAGGCGGCCCGCCCAGTGCCTTGCTCGCGGCCGTCAAGCGACTGCGGGAGGCAGGTGTGCGCGTGCTGGGGCTGGCGGCTCTCGATGCCAGGGCCGAGCCTGCGTATGATCGACAGATGGCCGAGCAATGCGTGGCGGTGGGAGCGGAGGTGGCGGCCTTGACGCCGCTGAGACTAGCGGAATGGCTGGCGAAGGTTCTCTCCTGACGCGAGTGCGAAGAGCCGTCTCGCTCCTGGACGACGACGCCCTGGCCGCCCTGGCCAACAAGGGGCTGGTCCGCCGCGCTCGCAACGATCTCCAGACCAATCCCCCGAAGCTGATCGAGCCGATCGAAGACGCGGTTCGCCTCCAGGTCGACGAGTGCACGGTCGAGCTGGCCGAGATCACGACTCAATCGCGCTGCACCTGCCCTGCCCCGGGAGCTTGCCGCCACATCGTCACGGCCATCCTCTTTTTGAGAGAGACACGGGCGATCGCCGAACCTGGTGAGCCAGTGAAGCCGGGCACAATCGCGGATGAAGTTCTGGCCGTGACCGACGAAGTCCTTCAGAAATGGGCCGGCAAGGCACTTATCCGCAAGGCGAGTCGGGTCGTGGCGACCAGCGTCAATGCGGAGTTCGCTGAAGCCAGCACCCTGGTGATTCGGTTCCCGACCTGGAATGTGACCTGCCGCTGGCTTCCGGGCCATGACCTGTCGGGCATGATCTGCTCGTGCCACGCCGCCGGCCCGTGCGAGCATCGCGTGGCGGCGGTGCTCCTTTACCAGGCGGCCAAGGGGCGGCGGCAGATCGTCGCCCAAGCGACGGTGCTCGAGGCGTCGCCGGGGGCGCCGCGCAGTCGGGGCGAAGTCCTGGATTCGGTCGGAATCGTCCTCCGCGAAATGGTGGCACTGGGCCTGTCGCGGTTGTCGGCCGCGACCGAGGCGCGGCTGCGCACGCTAGCGGTCTCCGCGCATGGCGTCGATCTTCCGCGCCTGGAACGAATGCTCCATGCCCTGGCGGACGAGGTGGGACTCTCGCTACGGCGGGATGCCCAGGCATCCAGTGTGGGCCTGCTGTCGACGGCATCGCGAATCGAGGCACTACGGTGCGCGCTGGCCAACCCTTCTTCGGAGCTGGTAGGCGTTCATCGGTCGCGCTATGAGAAAGTCGGGGATATCGATCTGGTCGGCATGGGCGCCCGCCAGTGGCGGGCGCAGAGCGGATACATCGGCCTGACCGTTTACTTCTGGGACCGGTTGCTCAAGAACTGGGCGACGTGGTCCGAATCCCGCCCGGTGGGCGTGGCCGGGTTTGACCCGGTGTCCCGCTATCAGCAGGACGGGCCCTGGGCCGGCTGCGAGTCGCCCGGGCATGCCAGCCGGCACGTGATGCGACTCTTGGCGACGTGGCGGAACGCAGTGGGGCGATTATCGGGCCGCAGCAGCACTCGCTGCCTGGTTGTGAGGAAAGCCGATGCGAATCAGATGCCGCCGGCCATCACAACCTGGTCCGAGCTGGCCGAGCGCGCCGAACGCTTGTTTGCGGGGGGCTTGCAAACCCGAAGCGAGCAAGACGAGATCGTTTTCCTGGGACCCAAGCGGTGGGGCCCAGCGCGGTTTGACGCGGTCCGCCAGGAGTTCGTGCAACCGATTTTCGACGCCCTGGGGCATCCGCTCTCTCTGGTCATGCCACACACTCCGCACACAGAGAACGCCATTCGCATTCTCGAGCGACACGATCCGGCGGCGACCGGGGGGTTGCTCGGTCTCCTGCGCCTGGAGCGCGAGCAACTGGTGGTCGAGCCCGTCACGATCCACGGAGAGGCATCGATCAACCTCACGCTTGACGGCCTGCCGGCGACGCGGGTTGCAGCCCGTTCTGAGGCAACACTCGACGAAGAGGGCGAGGAAGCCGAGCCCGAGCTGGAGATGGTCGCCTCGACGTCGCGTGTCGGCATTCTCCTGGCGCGGACGGCCGAGCAGCTTGAAGCCATCGCCGAGGCAGGGGTGCGGAGCGCCCGCGATATCGCCCGGCTGCGGGCACTCTGCAATCACAACGGCTCGCTTGGTCTGACCGGGATCGCTCGCCCGGTTGCCCGCCTGGCCGACGAGCTCGACCAGATCCGCAGGAGCATCGAGGCCGATACGTCGTCGCCGGCCGGAACATTGTTGCGTGCTTATTACGTCGTCAAACTCGCGGCGGCGCATGAGGTCGTCGCCCAGGCGACGGCATTGATCGGCAGGCCGTGATTGGGCGGCGCTGCCATGGATGAGGTCGCTCACTCCTCATCGTCCTCGGCTGCCTGGTTCTTGCCCGCGATCCTCTGCAGATCTCCCATCACTTCCGAGTAAACAATGGACGGCACATCACCGAAGCGGAGCACGCGATCGTCGCTCTCGTGGCCCGGCTCATCGTATGTATAACTGCCAGTCTTGACGCTGCCCGAGCGTACGAAGAACGCGTCTTGGATCGTTATCTCGGCGTCCATATCGGCACCGATGTACATGTCTTCCAGTTCAAGAACCACGTCGACACTTGCCGAGGGAAAACCCTTGAAATAAAACGGGATGGCCCCGCCATCACGCACGGACCCACGGGTCCAGCCCAGACGGTCAGCCCGCCCCTTGAACGTCATGGCGTTCAGGCCGGCGCCGGCAAAATCCCTGAGCGTTTTCTTGTCGGCCCGTTCAGGCATCAATGGCACCACCGGTCGCTCGAGCTGCGGAAACGGTGCGACGATCTCGTAGTCGGCGAGGTGCGTCTGCCAGGCTTTGCGGTCGTCATCCGAGAGTTCCAGCGGATGAACGATCCCGACTCTCGCCCTGACAGGCAATCGGTACGGCTCATCGGACGCCCGCGTCAACGTCCGGTCGTCAAGAACTCGAAACGTGGCCAGAACAGTGCCCTTTTCATCGTAGGCACCCCAGATCAGTCGGGCAGCCAGCGGCGCCAGGAGCGGATGCATCGTGAACAGCTCGTTCCAGCGGACCACCGGCCAGCGGTGCTGGCGGACCATCAAGTTTTCGAGCCGGAGCACCTGGGCTCGAGACACTTCGCGCAGGGTGGCTCCGAGCTCTTTGAACTGCGCCAGTACCTCTTTGGGAGCCGTCTTGGGAAGCGATGCCACCGTTTTGTTGTTGTCGAGGTCGGTGAACTTCAGCTTGAAATCGATGCTGATCCGGGCCTCGAATTTGTTGCGGCCACATTCGATGATTCGCGGCTTACCCGGCTCGAAGCCGAGCCAGGGTACGACCCGATCCCCCAGCTCGTCGGGAGAGATCCCGAGCCTCTCGGCCGCGGCGGCGAACGCGTCAACGGCTGCGCGTCCCACGTTTCGGTTCTTGGCTCGGTAGCGGATCGTCAGCGCATCGATCGTCAAGAGCGCCGAATCGGTGCCGAGGAGTGACAGCGCCTCAACCGCGTATTCGGCCATCTTGCCCCGGCCGCTGTCGGCCCAATGGCGGATTTGCTGGTTGAGGATCGGCACGACTCGATCGTCGCCCAGGAGCCCGGCCACGGCGAGCGCCCATCGATCGCCGGCGCCAGCCTTGGAAGCAAGCAAGCGATTGAGGATTTCCAGGGCAAAGTCACCGCTCTTCGACCGGTCGATCAAGGCGTAGAGCGGCTTCGCCTCGACGTCGGCACAAATTTCCCTGGCGCGCGACTGGCGATACAGCAGGTATCTGATCGCCTCCCTGCCCAATGGTTTACCGTCCTTGAACTGGAGTGCGGGCAGCTTGGCCTCGCTGATCCAGCCTGCCGGCGGTTCTTTGAGCTTAAAAGCGGCGCGGGCGATCCGCGCGTCGACCTCCTTCCTGGTGACTTTGCGTCCGTTCGCGGCCCAGGCGGCTTCCAATCCGAGCAAGATCGCGTCGCGGACATCGTCGTCCGGCTCGTCGTCCACGTGCTTTTCGAGAAGTTTCACGGCTTTCGCCGAGTTCAGCGTGCTGAGCAGTATGACGACCGCCTGCCGCGTGTCGGCTTTCGCTTCGAGCAGCATCCTACCGGCTCGGGCAACGGCATCGTCGCCCAGTGTTGCGAGGGCTCTGGCAGCGGCATCGCGCACTGGCTTCGACTTATGGGCCAGAAGCGCCCAGAGCTGCTCCGAGAGCAGCGTGACCTTCCATCCGCCCGCCACTCTCACGAATTTGACGGCCCTCTGGGGATCCTGAAACCCGTGTCCGAGCGTCTCGAGGATCAGCCGATCCTGCGAATCATCTCCGAGCGCCATCAGGTGGGGAAGGGTGGAGAGCGCCAGCTCGGGATCGTTTGTGTTCAATGCAGCCAGCAGGGCGGGAAGACTCTTTTCTTTGAGACCTTGCGCCGCTGCCGCGACAATATCGCGTTTGAACCATCGGTCTTCTGCCGTTGAAGCGAGGTACGCCACCAGGTCGGGGAGCACTTCGGCGCCGACCTTCGCGACCATCCATTCTGCAACCGGACCGTGGTCATTGCTGTCAGGATCGCCTGCCAGGGACGCGCGGGCGGCCGCCAGGGCCTCGGCCCGGTACCTCGCCGCGTCGTGTTCGAAGAACGCCCGGGCAAGCTCGAAACGATGGCCGCTGTCCTTGACCGAGCGGAAGAATGCGTGAACCTCCTTCTCGAACCGTTTGCCTCCTTTTTTCAAGATCATGGCGGCAACCTCGTGCCTGTTGCCGGTTTCGCCGCGGTTCTTGAGCAGCACCGATAACAGCGGTGGCATCCGCTTCATGGCAAAGTCGAGCAGGAAACTGACCAGTTTCAGGTCGATGTCGCCGTACCTGTCCTCCCGGACCAGACGCTGGAGGTCGCGATCCGACAGCGTGACGACCGAGCGACCGAGCGCGGTCAGCTCGCCTTGATGCGTGAAAGAATCAACGCGAGTCGAGAGAATGTCGATGTCATTCATGGGAGCCTCGCGCGGTTCGATTTGCGCCCGGCGCTTTTTTGGCCCGAGGCAGGAAATGGATCGTTCGCGATCGCTCACTCCTCACCCTCCCCGGGACCTTCCTTCTTGCCGGCGATCTTCTGAAGGTCGCCGAGCACTTCCGAGTAAACGATCGGCGGCACGTCACCGAAGCGGAGAACGCGAACATCGTTCTCGTCTCCCGGCTCATCGTAAGTGTAGCTGCCGGTCTTGACGCTGCCCGAGCGGACGAAGAAAACGTCTTGCAGCTTGATCTCGGCTGACATATCGATGCCGATGAACATCCCATCCAGCCCAAGAAAGACGTCCACCCCGGCGGCCGGAAAGCTCTTGAAATAGGTCGTGATGCCGCCGCCATCGCAGACCGAGCCACGCGTCCAGCCCAGGCGGTCGGCCCGGCCCTTGAACGTCATTCCATTCAAGTTGGTTCCGGCATATTCGGCGAGGCTCTTCTTCAGGGCGCGGTCCGGTGCCAACGGCACCACAGGCCGATCGAGCTGGGGGAACGGCGGGGTGATCTCGTAATCCGCCAGGTGCGTCTGCCAGGCTGTGCGCTCCGGATCGGTCAGCTCGAGGGGATGAATGATTCCGATATTTCCGTGCTCAGGCAGCGTGAATGGCTGGTCCGTGGCCTGGGTGAAGCTACGATCCTCGAGCGCTCGAAACGTACCTTGAAGCTTGCCGGAATCGTCGTACACACCCCAGATCAGACGAACCGCCATCGGCAACAAAACCGGATGCATCGTGAACAGCTCGCGAAAACGGGCGACGGGCCAGCGCTGTTGCTTCACCATGAGGTTTTCGAGACGGAGCACCTGGGCTTTCACCACCTCGCGCAAGGTCGCCCCCAGTTCCTTGAACTCGGCGAGGACTTCCTTGGGAGCCGTCTTGGGAAGCGACGCGAGCTTCTTGTTCTTGGCCGCGTCGATGAACTGGAGCTTGAGGTCGGTGCTGATCCGGGCCTCGACCGTCTTGCCGCCGCAGTCGATCAACCGCGTCTGGCCCGGCTCGAAGCCCAGCCAGGGCACGACGCGGTCCCCCAGCTCGTCGGTCGTGATGCCAAGGTTCTCTGCGGCAGCCGCAAAGGCATCGACGGCTGCTTTTCCCACATTCTTGTTCTTGGCTCGGTAGCGGAGCGCGAGCGCGTCGATTGTAAGCAGGGCTTGATCGGTGCCGAGAAGCGAGAGTGCCTGCACTGCGTATTCGGCCATCTTGCCCCGGCTGCTATCGGCCCACTCGCGGATCTGCTGGCTCAAAATCGACACCAGGCGATCGTCGCCCAGGAGGCCGGCCAGCGCAAGCGCCCAGCGATCGCCGGCATCGACCTTGGAAGCCAGGAATTGCCTGAGGATCTCGATGGCAAAATCGCCGCTCGTGGCCCGATCGATCATGCCGTAGAGCGGCTTCGCCTCGACGTCAGCGCGGATTTCCTTCGCACGAGACTGACGATACAGCAGGTACCTGACGGCCTCCTGGCCGAGTGGATCACCGCCCTTGAAACGGAGTGCCGGCAGCCTCGACTCGTTGATCCAGCCTGCCGGCAGTTCCTTGAGCTTGTCGGCGACGTGCGCGATCCGCGCGTCGACCTCCTCTCGCGTGACCTGGCGCCCGCTCGCGGCCCAGGCCGCTTCCAGTCCGAGCAAGATCGCGTCGCGAACGCTCTCGTCAGGCTCGTCGTCCACGCGTTTTTCCAAGAGCTCGAGCGCCTTCTCCGAGTTCACCGAGGTGAGCAAGGTGACGGCGGCGCCGCGGGAATCGGCTTTCTTTTCGAGGAGCAGTTTGCCCGCGCGGGCGACAGCAGCGTCGCCGAGCCTTGCCAGGGCTCGTGCAGCCGCATCCCGGACCGGCTTCGATTTGTTCGCCAGAAGGGTCCAGAGCGAATCGGCCACGAGGGAAACGTTCCACTGCGCCGCCACATTGATGAATCGGGCGGCCCTCGTCTTATCGTCGAACCCGCGGTTGAGCGTCTGGAGGATCAGCTCGTCCTGGGAATCATCGCGGATCGCGATCAAGTGAGGCAGCGTGGACAGGGCCAGCTCCGGATCCTTCGTGTTGAGCGCAGCTTGCAGGGCTGGAAGGCTCTCGGACTTGAGAAATCGTGCCACCGCGGCGACGATCTGGGTCTTCCACCCTGTCTGCGGGCTTGCGAGGTGGGCAACAATATCTGGGAGCGCCTCCTTGCCGAATTTTTCGACCATCCACTCGGCGACCGGACCGTGGTTATTGGTGAGCGACGGACCTGCCAGGGAAGCGCGCGCCGCTTCAAGTGCCTCCTGTCGGTACCTGACTGGATCGACCTCGAAGAATTCCTGGGCGAGGTGAAAGCGGTACCAGGTGTTCTTCATCGACTGGAAGAAGTCGTGAACTTCCTTTTCGAAGCGTGCTCCGCCCTTCCGCAGCATCAGGCGGGCGGCATAGGCATTGTTGCTGGTGCCGCTGGATTCCGTGAGGAGAACCGGGAAGAGCGGCGGAATCCGGTCCGGGGCAAACTCGACCAGGAACTCGACGAGTGCAACGTTCAGTCCGTCGAAGACGCCCTGCTGGACCACATTCCGGAGATCCGGATCGGCAATACTGAGCACGTAGCGGCCGGCCGACGTTGGTTTGCCGTCGCGAGCGAACACATGCACTTGACGGAAGAGAGCATCGATGCCGCTGGCCGTCGCCTCGAGCGATGCCAGCTCGGCCCGGACGGCCGCCACGATATCGTCGCCTGGCTTCTCTTTGCGAAGCGCATCATTTAACCATTCCCCGAGTGATCCCAGCGTCATCCTGGCGAACATGACGTGGAGCACGCGCCGATCGTCGTCGGTCCAGTCCCGGAGTGGCGCGAGTGCTTTCGCGAGTACGGTTCCCTCCCATGACCAACCGCCGTTCTGGGCCGGCTGGATCTGGGACAGGGCCTTACGATCGCCGGTGAGAATGTATTGCTCGATCAACTTCTGAGGAAACCCCGGAAAGCGGCCAAGCTGCTCGAGCGCCTGCTGGACTCGTGTCATTGGTCTCCTCCCGGTTGCGTATCGCAGAGTGATTGGGCTGCGGGAATCAAAAGAGCCAGTTCATCCGGCGAAACCGTGATGGGCCTCCAGGAATGGGTCGGTCATTTCCGGCCCGTTCCGTCGCGCGTCCAAACGGTTGTTTTATCACGATTTCGATGTAGGGGGCTACGATGAGGTCGGTGCCTTCAATCAGGACATCCTCTGGCGCTGCGAGGGGATTGACTTGGCGGCCCGGGGGTTGTAAGTTGGTTTCAATTACAATTCGGTGCGCATCTTATCCAGAGTGGCTGAGGGACGGGCCCGATGACGCCACAGCAACCGGTTCACCACCGTGGTGGATGCTGGTGCTAACTCCCGCCCAGCGTGGGCTTGCCGAGCGATTGTACGGCCGAGAGCCGAGAAAGAGCCGGTGGTTCACGCCGATGGGGCAGATAAGATGGTCAAAGGTGAGCCCCCGATTCGGCTCTCGCTTTTGCCTTCCTTATTGATTCCCTCCCCATTGCACATCGAGCCGGGCACTCTGGATAGCGGCGCACTGAATCCAACCGTGTTGTCAGCCTTCATGGTGGGGCGACAGGCGAGTGTCGGGGATTCCGCCTCGTGGATTCGAGGTGCGCGACATCTCCGTCCTCGAAGCCCGATTGCCGTGTCAAGGATTCGCCCGCTCCATTTTCTTGATTCTTACGGGAGATTCGACGGTGTCCGCAGAGACAGTCAGTGGACTCAAGTGCCGGTTGTGCGGCAAGCTTTATCCCAAGGAGGCACTCAACTTTTGCACGGACGATTTCGGACCCTTGGAGGTCGTCTACGACTACGCCGAAGTGGCGCGCACCATGACGCGCTCGGCGGTCGAGCGCCGGCCGAGGACGATGTGGCGTTACCGCGAGCTCTTGCCGATCGACGGCGAGCCGACCGTCGGGCGCCAGGTGGGCTGCACGCCGCTCGTCCGTGCCGACCGGCTGGCCAAGGCGCTGGGCGTGGCCGAGCTTTACATCAAGAACGACGCCGTCAACTATCCCACTCTTTCGTTCAAGGACCGGGTTGTCGCCGTGGCGCTTTCGAAGGCCGTCGAGCTCGGCTTCCAGACGGTGGGATGCGCGTCGACGGGAAACCTCGCCAACAGCGTGGCGGCCAATGCCGCCGCCGCTGGCCTCGACGCCTATGTGCTGATTCCCGATGGTCTCGAGCAAGGCAAGGTTCTGGGTGCCACGATCTATGGGGCCAAGGTCATCGCCATCGAAGGGAACTACGACCAGGTCAACCGTCTGTGCTCCCAGATTGCGTTTCGTTTCGGCTGGGGATTCGTCAACGTCAATCTGCGGCCGTTCTATGCAGAGGGGTCCAAAACGTTTGGCTTCGAGATCGCCGAAGACCTGGGCTGGCGCGTTCCCGACCACGTCGTCGCACCGATGGCCGGCGGCAGCCTGATCGGCAAGATCCACAAGGCATTCAAGGAGCTCGAGCTCCTCGGCTTCGTGGACGGGCCGGTCACGACCCGCGTGCATGGTGCGCAGGCGACCGGCTGTAACCCGATCTCGGCGACGGTGAAAAACGGGGCGAACAAGATCAAGCCGATCAAGAACCCCCAGACGATCGCCAAGAGCCTGGCCATCGGGGATCCCGCCGACGGCTATTTCGCCTCGCAACTGATCAAAGCGACGGGCGGCTGGAGCGAGGACGTCGACGATGAGGCGATCATCGATGCGATGAAGCTGCTCGCCGAGACCGAGGGCATCTGGACCGAGACGGCCGGCGGCGTGACGCTGGCGGTCGCTCAGAAGCTGATCGAGCAGGGACGGATCGATCGAGATGAGTCGATCGTGGTCTGTATCACCGGCAACGGGCTGAAAACGCAGGAGCCGCTTCTCGAGCGAATGCCGCGGCCAGCCCTCATCAAACCGACGCTCGAGCAATTCGAGGCTCTCCTCGAGACGTATTCACCGGCCCTCGCCGGGAGCACGGGTTAACCGCGATTCAGGCCGCCGATTTCTCTGCTGTTTTTCACTCTCACTGGCATCCGCCGACAGGCCGATTGCCGTGGTCTCTCTCGCAAGGATCGAAATATGTCAGTCGTGCGCATTCCCACCCCGCTTCGTCCGCACGCCGCGGGCCTGGACCGCGTCGAGGCTTCCGGCTCGACCGTCGGCGAGATCCTGGCTGATCTCGGGGCCAGATACCCGGCTCTTCGCGAACGGCTGTTCGACGGCGACGAGCTGCGGCGGTTCGTCAATATCTACGTGAACGATGAAGATATTCGCTACCTCGACGACCTGGCGACCGCCGTCGCGACCAGCGACGAGATCAGCATCATCCCGGCCGTGGCCGGCGGTTGAACAGGGCCAGACAAGCATGCGAGATCGATCGAAAGGAGAAGAAAAGCCGATGGTCTCTGACTCACTCGATCGCTACAGCCGGCAGATCCGGTTTCCCCAGCTCGGGGAGGCCGGCCAACGCAGGCTCTGCGCCAGCCGGGTGAGCCTCTGCGGCTGCGGCGCTCTGGGAACCGTACTGGCCAACCACCTGGCTCGCGCGGGAGTCGGATCAATCCGGATCATCGACCGCGATTTCATCGAGACCCATAACCTCCAGCGCCAGATTCTGTTCGACGAGGAAGACGTCGCGCTCAACCTTCCCAAGGCCGAGGCTGCCGCACGGAAGATCCGGGTGATCAACAGCACGATCCAGGTCGAGCCGGTCGTCACCGACATCGACCACACCAACATCATCGACCTGGTGGGCGACGCCGATTTGATACTTGACGGGACGGACAACTTCGAGACGCGGTACCTGATCAACGACGCCGCCGTCAAGCTGGGCAAGCCCTGGGTTTATGGAGGCGTCATCGGCAGCGAAGGCCAGACAATGACGATCATTCCGGGAAAGACGCCGTGCCTGCGATGCCTGATCGAGACGGCTCCGCCACCCGGGATGACACCGACCTGCGAGACGGCCGGAGTGCTCGGGCCCGCCGTCGCTGTGATCGCTTCGTTCGAGGCGATCGAAGCGATCAAGCTCTTGAGCGGAGCGCACGAGGCCCTGAACCCGCACCTGATCATGGTCGACGTCTGGGACTGGACATTCCGCCAGCTCAAGGTGGCGGGCTTGCGCGACACGGTCGATTGCCCGTGCTGCGTGCAGAGACAATTCGAGTGGCTGGACGGGGGCATGGGCTCGCACACGACGACGCTGTGCGGGCGAAACGCCGTACAGGTCGCCGTGAGGCGATCCGAGCTGCTGAATTTTCGCGAGCTCGCGAGTCGGCTGGAGGGACTGGGCTCGGTGCGGCATAATGCTTTCATGCTGCGTTTCTCGACCGAGGGCTACGAATTCACCGTCTTCCCCGACGGCCGAGCGATCATCAAAGGGACCAACGACATCGCCAAGGCCCGAACCCTGTATGCTCAATACGTGGGGAGCTGAGCGCAATACCGTTTCATGAGCGATGCCCCGGAGAAACGACGAGGCTCGGGATCGACGAATTTGCCCCGCACCGGCGTGGGGAACGTCATGCTGATCACGGTTTCTCCCAGCAAAGGAACAATTGATGCCGACGCCTGAGTTCAAGCACATCCAGTTGAGCACGGTCAAGGACGTCACCCTGGTCGAGATCGTCAGCAAGGACCTTCAGGGGCCCAAAGCTGCGCAGGAGCTCGGTGCCGAGCTTGCCCAGGTGGCCGCGCAGGACTGGGCGAAACGGGTTCTCCTGGACTTCCGCCGGACCCGTTTCATGAGCAGCTCCGCGTTCGCCGTTCTTTTCCGGATCGTCCGGGATGCCAAGGCCAAAGGTCTGGAGTTGAAGTTCTGCGAGATGGCCGAAAGCGTGCTACTGGGGGCAGATATCGTTGGGCTCCCCAAAGTCGTCGAGATCCTTCCCGACCAGCGCTCGGCCCTGCGGTCCTTCGAGCCTGCCTGATGGGCCCTGGAAACCCGATCTGCGATCGAAGTCTTCGAGTTCAGGATTTCGGATTGAGGATTTTCCTCCGTTGATTTACCTCGACAACGCGGCCACCAGTTTTCCCAAGCCCGAGACTGTCTATCAGGCGCTGGACCAGTTTGCGCGCACCAGCCTGGCGAATCCGGGTCGGGCCGGGCACCGGATGGCGGTCGCGGCCGAGCAGTCGATCGGCGATGCCAGGCACGCCCTCAACCAGTTCTTCGGCGGCGACGCCCTGGAGCGGTGGATCTTCACGCTCAACTGCACCGACGGACTGAACCTTGCGATCAAGGGGATCATCCGCCAGGGTGACCATGTGATCACAACCGACCTCGAGCACAATTCGATCAGCCGGCCTCTGGTCGCGCTTCAGAAAGCCGGGGTCATCTCGCTGACGCGAGTCGCGTCCGCAGAAGGGTACATCGATCCGGAGGCGATCAAAAAAGCGATCACCCCGCAGACGGCCCTGGTGGCGATGACCCACGCCTCGAACGTGCTCGGCACGGTTCAGCCGATCGAGGAAATTGCGCGGGTCGTCCGTGATTTCGGTGCTCTCTTCCTGGTCGACGCGGCCCAGTCCGCGGGGGTCGTGGCGATCGACCTCAAGGCGACGCCGATCGACTTTCTGGCTTTTCCCGGGCACAAGGCCATGTACGGCCCGACCGGCACCGGCGTGCTCTACGTCGGTCCGCGCGCCGATGGTAAAATCCGCGCATGGCGTGAAGGGGGCACGGGCGGCGATTCCGCGAGCCCGACTCAGCCGGATGTGTTTCCGCATCTCCTCGAGGGGGGAACGCCCAACGTGCTGGGAATCGTCGGACTGACGGCGGGGCTTGCCTGGGTCAAGGAGCGCGGGCCGGACGAGCTGCGCAGAGAAGAGATCGCTCTCCTTGAGCCCGTCGTCGATTGGGCGGAATCCGCCGAAGGCTGGCAGGTAGCAGGCCGCTGGGCCCCCGAAACCCATGTAGGCGCACTATCCTTGATCGTCCCCGAATCGCTCACGCCGCTAGACATCGGAGCGATTCTTGACGTGAGCTTCGACATCGCGGTCCGGGCCGGGTTGCATTGCGCACCCTATGTGCACCGCGCACTCGGCACGTTTCCCGACGGAACGCTCCGCCTGAGCCCGGGTCCCTTCACGACGCCTGATGATATTCGGGCGTTTATCGATGCCCTGGCGCAGATCACGGCGACCGTGTGAAGCGGCGTCCGAGACGAAGATTCTTGTCGCGTCGCCCTGATCAACTATGGTGTAAGTGGTGGGTGAACGAGCACCCCGTCGAGAAGAATATCCGGCGAATGCGAGTGGAGCGTGATTGATGTCTTTTTACTGGCTTCTGATCGGCGCGCTTGCGCTCTTGAACCTGGGGGTCCTTCCCTATTTTCTGTTTCTCCTGGCGACTTCGGTATCAGCGCTCTTCTCACGGCGAAAGCAGCGCACGACGGGGCAGCACGGCTCGCGATTCTTGATCGTCATTCCGGCTCACGATGAGGAGGCCGTGATCGCGGCCTCCGTGCGAAGCTGCTCGCGTGCGAACTATCCGCCGTCATTGTTCAGCGTTCTGGTGATCGCCGACAATTGCTCCGATCAGACGGCCACGGTGGCCGAGGCCGCCGGCGCTCGCGTGGTGGAGCGGTTTGATGCTGTTCAGAAAAGCAAAGGGTATGCACTGGAGTTTCTGATCGAGAGCCTGAAGCGGTCTGGCGAGCTTGCGCCTATGATGCCCTGGTGATCATCGACGCCGACACGACCATCGACCCCGATCTGCTGCGGTCGTTCGACGCGGGCCTCGAACGAGGGTGCGACTGGATCCAGGCGTACTACACCGTCGCCAATCCCGATCAATCGTGGCGTACTCAGCTCCTCAAGTACGCATTCAGCCTGCAAAACGGCGTCTTGCTGCTCGGTCAGAAGGGCCTGGGCGGCTGCGCGTCGCTCAAGGGCAACGGGATGTGCTTCTCGGTCAGGGGCCTTCACCGGGTACCCTGGAAATGCTATGGATTGGTCGAAGACATGGAGTATTCCTGGACCCTGCGCATCGCCGGGGAAAAGATCGCGTTTGACCCGGACGTATCGGTTTACGGGACGATGGTGAGCGCGGGGGGAAAGGCGGCCGTGGAACAGCGGCGGCGGTGGGAGTTCGGCCGAAGTGGAGTCAGGCGGAAGTATCTCGGGCCGCTTCTGCATTCCGAGAAGCTGGGCATCTGGGAGAAGATTATTTCGGCCTGCGAGCTGACGATTCCTCCACTGGGTGGCCTCATTCTCCTGTACGGCTTCCTGATGACGTGCGATCTGGCAGCGCTCTTCTTCCGGGGATTCGACGACAGTCCGATCGTGGGCGGCTTCCTGGCCGCCTGCGGCGTGCTGATGACCCTGGCACTCGGCGCATACGCCTTTTGCCCGTTCATCGCGATGCGCCTGCACGGACGATACCTCGTGTCCCTCTTGTTCTTTCCCGTTTACGTGGGGTGGAAGTTGCTGGTTTCGTCCAAGGGCCGGCCCGACAAGTGGGTTCGTACCCCGAGGGAAGACACGCATCGCGACACGTCCGCGGAATGCGAGGACAAGGCAAGGGCGGCGAGGTGACGCACCACCGACGGAATCCTGGACCCGCAGCCGGGTTGCGGGTGCCGGCAGCGACTTCTACGAAATTCGGCGCGGATCTGTTAATCTATGCGGTCGATCGTGAATTCACCTGGACCGATTCGCGATCGTGATTTCACCGTTTTGCGAGAGGAGGTCAGTCGTGGCGTTGCGTGTTGGTATCAATGGGTTTGGGCGGATTGGGCGGCTTGTGTTTCGCGTACTGGCCGAACGACCTTCAAATTTTGACGTTGTGGCAATCAATGACCTGTCGGATCCCAAGCACCTGGCGCTCTTGCTCAAGTATGACAGTGTGCAGGGGCGGTTCAAGGGAACCGTCGAGGCGCGCGAGCAGAGTATCGTGGTGAACGGCAAGGAGATTCCGATCACCAAGGAGAAGGACCCGGGGGCTTTGCCATGGAAGCGGCTGAACTGCCAGATCGCCCTGGAATCGACCGGCCGATTCACGGATCGGGCCAGCCTCCAGAAGCACATCGACGCGGGGGCCGAGCGGGTTGTCCTGAGCGCCACCGGCGAAGGATGATCTCGACGCCACGATCGTGCTCGGGGTGAACGACCGCATCTTGAACAAGAACCACCGCATCATCTCCAACGCGTCGTGTACGACCAATTGCCTGGCACCGATGGCGAAGGTGCTGCACGAGGCGTTCGGGATCGAGAAGGGATTGATGACCACAATCCACGCGTACACCAACGACCAGAGGGTCGCCGACCAGATCCACGACGACGCGTATCGTGCTCGTGCAGCCGCGGTGAACATCATCCCCACCAAGACGGGCGCGGCCAAGGCGGTCGGCGAGGTGATTCCGGAATTGAAAGGGAAGCTGACGGGCTTCTCGCTGCGCGTGCCGGTGCCGGTGGGCTCCGTGACCGACTTGACCGCCGTGCTCAAATCGCCCGCCTCGCGCGACGAGGTTAATGCCGCCATGAAGACCGCCGCGGCCGGCCCGCTCAAGAACATCCTGGAATATTGCACGGATCCGATCGTTTCCAGCGACATCATCGGCAATCCCCATTCCTGTATCTTCGTCCCCGACCAGACCCTGGTGATCGAGGGCAACCTGGTCAAGGTGGTCGGCTGGTACGACAACGAGTGGGGCTATTCGAACCGGACGGCTGAGCTGATCACGAAATTGGCTTCCGTTTGAGTGAGTGGCCGGGGTGCGAGCCGTTTCTGGTACCAAGGACCAGGATCGGCGCTCCTGGCCAGTTCGTGTTTGGCGGGCCGGTCGACCCGCAGGGAGATCCCATGTCCAAGCAGACCGTGCGAGACCTTGACGTGGCCGGCCGGAAGGTGCTGGTGCGCGTCGATTTCAACGTTCCTCAGTTGCCCGACGGTGCGGTGGCCGACGACCGGCGGAATCCGGAGCGCGCTGCCGACCTTGAGAGCCATCCTCGACCGCGGCGGCAGCGTGATCCTGGTAAGTCATCTGGGGCGGCCGACGGGTGATGCCGCCTCGGACGCTGCGTTCCGGATGGACAAGGTAGCCGCTCGCCTGGAGGACTTGATCGGCCGGACGGTCGTGACAGCCGGCGATACGGTCGGGCCCCAAGCCCAGGCAGCGTGCAAGGACCTTCGGCCGGGTGGCATTGTGATTCTCGAGAACGTGCGGTTCAATCCGGGTGAAAAGAAGGGCGACGTCGAATTCGCCAAGCGGCTGGCGGCGCTGGCGGATTGCTACGTGAACGATGCTTTCGGCACGTGCCATCGCGACGAAGCCTCGATGGTCGCGGTCCCCGAGCAGTTTGATCCGGGCCGCCGCGCCATCGGTTTCCTCGTCGAGAAGGAGCTGTCGATCCTGGACACTCTGATGGCTGCTCCCAAGCACCCGTATGTCGCCGTGATGGGGGGAGCCAAGGTCTCAGACAAGATCGGAGTGATCCAGAACTTGATCAAGAAGGTCGACCGGCTCCTGGTGGGCGGGGCCATGACCTATACGTTTCTCAAGGCGCAAGGCAATGAAACCGGGTCGAGCAAGGTCGAAGCCGACAAGCTCGAGGTGGCCCGCCAGCTCCTGGAGATGGCCGGTGACAAGCTCGTCCTGCCCAGCGATCACCTGGTGGCCAGGAAGCCCGAGGCCGGCGCAGAGACGATGGTCGTGACGGGCTCAACCATTCCGACCGGCTGGTTCGGCATGGACATCGGGCCGGCCACAATTGCCTCTTACACCTCGATCATCAAGCAGGCCGGCACGGTCATCTGGAACGGCCCGATGGGGAAATTTGAGGTGCCCGCCTTCGCGGCAGGGACCCAGGGGATCGCCGAAGCCCTCGCCAGCTCGCCGGCCGTCACGGTCGTGGGCGGCGGCGAGTCGGCCGAGGCGATCGAGAAGTTCGGGCTGGCCGACCGCGTCACCCATGTCTCAACCGGCGGCGGTGCATTTCTCGAATCGCTCGAGGGCAAGTCGTTCAATTCCCTCAAGGTCATCCCGGACAGGGTCGCGCCCTAGTACTTCGGTTCTACCGGTGTACCGACGATGATCTGCTTGACCTCGCCGTACAGGCCGACCGGGACGCCCACAAACGTGGCCGCCGCTGCCTTCACGACCTTGTTGTCGCCGGAAGTGTCCCAATAATCGCGCGGTTTCGAGAACATCGGGTGCCGATCGACGAACGTCACATTCCGGGGGGGCGCCGTCGTGATCTTCGTTCCGTCGCCGTCAACCGTGCTCGACAAACTCGGCTCGGGTGTGATCACCGTGCGCGGTGCTCCCGCGCTCTGGCAGCCCGAGCTCACGCCATAACCTGTGAGAAGCGCCGCGAGTGCAAGCAATCGATATCCACGCATCCTCCCCTCCCGCCTCCTGTTCAGAAGCGCAGCCGGCTGGGGCCGGCTGCCAATTGCCCTTTCTCGACAAACAAACATACCTGACGAAGTGGGAGGAGAAGGGCAATTACCGGCGCATGGGAAGTCCGAAGGTAACGCACCAATAGCGTTTCCCGTCTTCAGCGGTTGCGTAAGCGACGCCGATCTGGGAAAAACTGCCGAGGATGTTTCGTTTGTGATGGGGACTTTCCATCCACCCCTTCATCAATCGATCGACCGAAAACCGGCCAGCGGCGATGTTCTCGCCGGCTCGACGGTACCGATATCCCTCCGCAGTGATCCGATCGAACGCGCTCTTACCGTCTTTGCCGGTATGCGTCATCTGCTTGCGAGCGGCCATGTCCTTGGCGTGCAGCATAGCGGCTGCCTGGAGCTTGCGGCTAACGGCCAGCGCCGGGAGCTTGGCATCGGCGCGGATGCGATTATGGGCTCTGATGACCGCCTCCACTGCGGTCTTCGGGTCGAACTCGGCCTGCTTTGGGGTGCCGGAAGCCAACCCGGACTGAGTCGATAAGCTGGTATGATCCTGCCACGTGGAACCCGCCGTGCGGGCGCCGAGCAGCGCGATCGCGATGCTGGCCGCGCTGATGATGTGGCTCGCTTGCAGCGGGATGAAACGGACACGAAGCCGGGAACAATCCCCGCGTTTCTTGACCAGTTTGAAGAGCATCACAAGATTCCAGGCGTGCCGCCGAGCTGGGTCTCATGGTTATTCCATCCTATCACTCCCCTGCAAGAATGGTACAGAACGGGTTCGTGTTGATCCGGGGGCGTTGCGCGGCTAGATTGGAGCCCGTGATCTTGCTCACTCTATTGAGGTCTGGTCGATGCTCACTGCAATTGTGCTGACTGTGCTGGCCGTTCTGTTCCGGCTGGCTTCTCCGATCTTGCACACCTGGAACTTCGTGCCGATGGGTGCGGTGGCACTGTATGCGGGGGCTCGGCTGCCTCGGCGGTGGGCGTGGGTGGTACCGGTAGTGGCTTTTGTTGTGTCGGATTTCGCGCTTGACTACGGCACCGCCAGACCGATCTTCGACCTGACGCGAATGACCGTTTACGCCACGATCGGCATCACGACCCTGCTGGGCCTGTTTGCGAGAGGGGGCAAGAGCAGCGTCTGGCGGCTGCCGTTCCTGTCGCTGAGTGGTTCGACGCTCTTCTTCCTCACAACGAACCTGTCGACCTGGGCCCAGGGGACTGCGTCGTATCCGATGACTCTCGCCGGCCTGGTCGCGTGCTATGTGGCGGGAATCCCGTTCTATTTGCGGGCGATCCTGGCGGACCTTGTCGGTACGGGCCTGCTGTTCGGGCTGGGGCCTGCGACCGCGCGGGCGTTTCAGCGCCTGGCGCTCTCAAGGTCTGGGCGCTCGGGCGCGATCGCGGTCTCGGAATCATCGCAGGCCGCTTGAGGCCGTCGCGCAGCGACTCTCGCCGCGACCCCAAGGCGCGGGCAGGCGCCGATTTCGCATACCTCGCCCCATCGGGGAGAGGTCGGCCGAAGGCCGGGTGAGGGGGCTGCCCGCAATGGCCGCGCAAGTGCGTCCAGAAGCCTGTGGCGAACTGCGAAGAATCTCTCTATTCTGACGCACTCGAGTCGATCCGTCGGACCGTCGCTTCCTGTTGAGCGTCACGCATTGGCAAAACTGCTGGTGAGCGTTCGATCGCCCGTTGAGGCGCGCTCCGCGGTGGCGGGAGGCGCGGCGATCATCGACGTCAAGGAGCCGTCTCACGGCTCGCTGGGACGGGCGAGCTGTGCTGTGTGGCGCGAAGTGCGCGACGCCGTGCCGGCGTCCGTGCCGGTGAGCGTGGCTCTCGGCGAGATCAGCGAGTGGGCCGGTGCGGGGCCGGCGGACTTGACGCATGGGCCCTGGCCGGGAGTCGGATTCTTCAAGCTCGGCCTGTCGGGCGCCGCAACCGACTGGTTCGACCGCTGGAGAGCCATTCGGAGCCAGATTGGTGAGCCGCAGCCGGCGGGAACCGGCTGGGTCGCCGTCGTATATGTCGACTGGGAACAGGCGGGCTCTCCGCACCCGGACGTGATTCTCGAGCGAGCCCTGGAGCTCGACGAATGCCGTGGCGTTTTATTTGATACCTGGGCCAAATCTCACGGCGCAATGATTGACGAGACGTGGGCGCGCCGTGTATCTGTTGTGCGCAAGTCGGGGCGGCTCGTCGCGCTGGCCGGCTCACTCGATTCCCAGGCGATCGCGCGGCTGGCGACGCTCGATCCCGACTACTTCGCGGTGAGAGGCGCGGCCTGCCTGAACGGGGATCGCCTTTCCACGATTGATTGTGAGCGGGTCGCCCGCCTGGTCGCGGCGGCACAAGGTTCCGCCGGGTCATGCGGCTAGGGATCGTTAAGGGACCGGGACCCAGTCCTTGACCGATGTGACAAACTAGCGACCTGCAGGATCGTGCCATGCGGAACGCACCTCAAAGCGGATGACGCTCAGATTCCGTCCTGGGCACGCGAATTCCGTCCCCGTTCTGGGCAAACTCGTCGCGTCCCGGTCTCCCGTAGAATCGTCGAAGTGATGTAGGGAGCCCTTTCCATCAAGATAACAAAATGTCAATAATTCCAAAACGATTCACTTGCTATTTCCGCTCAAATTGTTACAATGCGAGCGAAGGACAAGCCGATGTCGAAAGGCAGTCGGCTCCGATGAAAATCTGAGTAGACGTCGTCGGATGACTAGACTAAGGGCAACCCGGCATCGCCGGGGGGCTCGTTGCCGAGTAAGCCGGCGTGGTCGAATGCCTGAAGGTGTTCGACCACGCCGGTTTTTTTTGCGGATTCGACCCAACAATGGATCGCTGCGGGGACCAGCCTCTCAATCTGACGCGTAAATGGGCATGAGGTTCGAGCACAGAGGAGTCAACCGTGGGTTTGATCTTGCTCATTGTCTTGGTCGTGCTGCTCGTGGGTGGCCTCCCGGCATGGCACTATAGCCGAAACTGGGGCTACGGTTCGAGCCGCGGGCTGGGACTAATGCGGGTTGTCGTGCTGGTTCTACTGGTCGTCGGGGCCATTCCCCGTGGTTTCTGAGAAAGGTGATGTTCCATGAAGGTTTCAGTCGCTGGTTTAGTGGTGTTGATGGTGTGCGCCCTCGCCGGTTGCAATCAGGGCACGCCGGGCGGCCCGGGTGTTACCAATCCGCGGCACAATCAACCCGTGTACGGAGAATCTGACAACACGTTCAATCTGGGCGTGCCGCACATGTCGACCACGCTTCATCAGGGCGAGACGAAAGAGGCCGTGATCGGCATCGCTCGCGGCAAGAATTTCGACGGCGACGTCGAGCTCACTTTTGCCGAAGGCCCGAAGGGAGTAACTCTCGCTTCCGCCAACCCGATTATCAAGCACGGAGACACGGAAGCGAAGGTCTCACTCAAAGCCGCGGCCGACGCCTCATTGGGTGAATTCACGATCAAGGTGACAGGTCACCCAACAACGGGAACCGCCGCCACGAGCGAGTTCAAGGTCACCGTGGCCAAGAAGTAGTTGGAAGTGCTGGCGCGGTGACTTGCCAAGGTCCGTGACCCAGATGATCCTCGCGTCTGGACCTCGGCCGTAATTTCGTGGCGACACTGTCGAATTGGCACCGACCCGCGTTGTCTTCAACACCGCTTCGAGAAAGGGAGCTGTCCCATGCTTTACTGGGCAATCGTATTTGCGCTCCTCGCCATGGCGGCGGGCGTTCTCGGTTTTGGCGGTTTCGCCGGTAGTCTCGCGTTTCTCGCCAAAACGCTGTTGTTCATTTTCCTGGCTCTGGTCGTGATCTCGCTGCTCCTTGGACGGAGGCGGCGAATGGTTCTTTGATTGATCTCGTCGCGCGGACCGGCGTGCCCATTGACAAGGGCTTCCAGAACGCGAAGGACGCCGTCAATCCTCCAGGACCTGGGGAAAAGGCGGGTCGAGAAGTCGACAAGGCCCTCAAACCCTGAGACTCGTCCATAGCTTGGAGGGGAAGGCGGTCATCATGAATGCCTCGTTCTGGCTCAACAAGCTAGAACAGGCGGATCCATCCTATCTGTTGCTGGCAATGCTCACTGGAACAAGCTTGCTGGCGGGCATCCTGTACCGGATCAGGCTGATCGGCTGGATCTTGGGGGGAGTCGCCCTCGTCGTCAAAAGCACGATCCGGCGGGGCTTCTTGCTCTGGGAGCGACTGCTGGCGTGGGCTTCTTGGCCGCTGTTCCTGGCTATCGTCATCGCTTTTCTCCTGGTGGGCGGCGCCGCCGGTGGTTTGTGGCACGGATTGAGAGTCGTGTTCAGCCTGCCCCCAGTGTTCATGGGAATCATCGCCTGTCTGGCGTACATGTTCATCGACCTGGAACGCAATGAGGTCGAGCGTGGTCACAAGGCTGTTCATAACCCGCTCAAAGGCCAGGCGCTGGCACTGAATCTGGAACGGTACGGGCGGCATCTCCGTATGCCCCTTCTGGGATGCGCCACGATTGCTTTGATCGGCGGGTTCGCCCTGCTGAACCAGGGTCTCTACGAGACCATCGGGCGAAACTGGTATCAGATCGCGAACCTGCGGAGGGAGCCCGTATACGTTGACTTCGTGGCGTACGCCCTCGCGCAAACGCTGGGCATCGTGGACGTGCTGGACCTGTTCAAGTCGCACCATATTTTGGGTGCTGCCTCAGTTCGAGTAGCCATGTGGCCGGCAAAAGCGCTGCTGGCTGGATTCAAGCTGTTCTTCACGATGGTCTTGCTCCATCAGATCTTCGCATCCCTTCGACAGGGAAAGCTGCTGGCCGAAACGATCACCGATTTCTGGAGTCCGCACGAGCCGATCCACGAGCGGGCTGGCAATGCGTTGCCGAGTTACGGTGCTCTCGCCATCGGCCCACTGCTGGCGTCGCTGCGCCGGGTGGCGATGGTGACGAAAGAGCAGCGGGACCGGCTGCCGCTCATCCTGGAAACGATCGGACCCTCGATCATCCCGGCCCTGGTGCGTGACTTGCGCGACCGGCACGCGCACGTCCGGGCGATCGTCGCTGCGACGCTGGGCCGGCTTCATGCTGTGAAGGCAGTGCCTGCATTGGCGGCGCTCGTAAGAGATCCGAGCGAGATGGTTCGTCAAAGCGTCGTCGAAGCGCTTGGGGTCCTCGGCAGCGCGCGGACCGTATCGGCACAGTCCAAACGCGCCGGTGGTCGGGGCGGCGTCGCGAGGGTGGGAAGGGTCTGGCTGTCCTTTCGGGAACGGAAGCAACTCGGGCAATCAGCAAAGCACGACTCGGGCGAGTTTGCCGTGGCGACGCTTCAGTCGGCGCTGGCCGACGAGTCGACGGCGGTGCGGATCCAGGCCGTCGTCGCGCTGGGCCGGATCGGGCCGGCCGCAGCGGCAGCGTGGCCGCGACTGATCGCATTATTGAACGAGTCGGATGAAACGGTTCGCTGCCAGGCGGCCACGGCACTCGGCGAGGTCCGTGGGGAACCGAAGGCCACGACGGCCGCACTCGTCGAGATGCTGAAGGACTTGAGTGCGCCCGTCAAGATGTCGGCGACGCGAGCTCTGGGAGCGCTGGGGACGGCCGCGGCCCCGGCGGTCCCGGCGCTGGTGCCGCTCCTGCAGGACAGGGACGAGTCGGTACGCACGGCCGCGGCGGAAGCGATCGCGCAGGTCGGACCGCTCGACCAGGCAGCCACGGACGCCTTGGTTCTCGGGCTGGACAGCCCGGACAATGTTGTGCGCGCTCAGACGGCCGAGGCTCTCGGGACCGTCGGCACGGCGGCCGAGGCGGCCGCTCCCGCTCTGGTCGAAGCGATGGCAGACGACAACGACCGGGTGCGGGCCATGGCCGTGGAGGCACTCGGCAAGATCGGCGGATCCGCGGCGGAGGTTGCTGTTCCCGGTCTCATGCGAGCCCTACGAGATCAAGACAACGGGGTCAGTGCCCTTGCGGCGGAAGCCCTGGGGCGGATGGGAGAATCCGCCGACGAGTCGATTCCCGCCCTGGTCGATTCCCTGAGCCACCTGAATGCGGAGGTGCGCCGCAACGCGGCGCAGTCGCTGGGCAGAATGGGGCGAACTGCGGCCGCCGCGCGGTTCGCGCTCGAAAGAACAGCTCGCGACGAGGACGGTGGGGTCCGTAGCAAGGCCATCCGTGCCCTGGGTGCCCTCGGCATGCCGACTCGGCGATCGTCACGGATGGTCGCGGCGGCGCTCCGGGATCCCGACCCTACGGTTCGAGCCGCCGCCGTCGAGTCATTGGGCGAGTGGGGCGAGCCGAGCGAAGGAGACCTGAAAGGCCTGATTTGCCTGCTCGAGGACGCGAATGACCAGGTGAAAGTTGAGGTGACCAAGGTGTTGCCGAAGCTCGCCGGTGCAAGGCCGGCAGTCATCGAAGGCTTGTGCCGCCGGTTGCTCGAAGATGACAGCGACTGCGTTCAGGTCCACTCTGCCCTGGCCCTTGGCCAGCTCGGTCGAGCGGCCGCTGTCGCGGGAGGACCTCTGCTCCAAGCCGTCCAGAACGGGGTCGAGAGTGTTCGCGAACAGGCCATGCGAGCGATCGCAAAGATCCAGCCACCCGAGACGGCGGAGGCGTTTGCCGCCGGCCTCAAGGATGCCTGCGGCAACGTGCGGATGTTGGCCTCGGCAGGCTGGATGAACGCGACGGCCATCGGGGAACCAGCCGTGCCCGCCCTCGTGGAGGCCTTGGGCGACCCGGAGGTTCGCGTACGGGCGAACTGCGCGCACGCGCTGGCCCGGCTCGACGCCATTCCAGCGGCGGCCATCCCCCTGCTCGTCGAGTGCACGCTTGATGCCGACGACGGCCTGCGAATGAACGCGGCGATGGCGCTATCTCTGGCTTCTTCCGGCATGGTGGCCGAAGTGATGCAGCGGCTGGTCGCGGACCCGAACTCGCGCGTGCGATTGATCGCCGCGAGCGCACTTCTGTTCGCGGATTCGAGCAACATCGACGCGGGCGCCGTCCTGATAGAGTCCCTGGAAGACCCGGCCCTGCGAGTCCGCGCGGCGGCGCACGAACTGGTCGAGTCACTCGGTGCATCGAGTGCGGCTCATGTGATAGGCTTGAATCATGGCGAACAATCTCCAGAGGGATCTGCGATTGCGGAGCTCCGGACGGCTGATCGAACTCCCCAAGGTGGCGTAGCGGAACACCACCAGACAGCGTGAACTGAAGTCCTCAGTCTCGCCAGTTCGCTCGAGCCTGCCGAATTCCCATCGACCGTGCAGGTTCGTCCCAGGATTGACGAATCATACTTGCGTGTGATTGCCGCCGCGATCGTGATCGTCGCCGACGTGCATCGGCAACTCGAGTTCCTCAACGCAGTGAACGAGAGACCGCAGGGCCGATCGTCGAGCCTCGACCGGCGAGCTTCGGTCCTTCAGGGTCGAAGGCGCAATCGACTCGACTATCGCATCGTGCTGCTGTACGATCCGCTCCGTCCGGGTTGGCTTTTGCTCACTCCTGAGGATCTTCAAACTTGGGAGCCAGCGGCGCCAGTTCGGCGCGAACCCAGGCGCGGAACGAACGGATCCACTGGGTCTCGCCCATGGTCGCGCTCGCCTCCAGAAATCGGCTCAGCTCGGCCAGGGGCAGCCACGGAAAACTCGGGCTCCGGGGCACAGTCGCGTAGGTCCCGTCGTCCTGGAGTTCTGCGACGATGATCTGGTGCCCGTCGCTCCGCCACAGCTCCTTGACGCGCAGGGCAGAATAGATCCCCAGCCGGTTGAGCGCGCTGGTCGATATTTCGACTTCGACGGCGATATCCGGCGGCGGGTCATGTTCGAGATCGAGATCGGCCCGCGCGCGAACGAAGGGCTCGTTGGCGACCCAGTAGCACTCGTCCGGCTCAAGCCCTTTCTCCAGCAATTCGTTCCGGAAGGTCGTCGAACCGCCGCTACGGATGGGAATATTCAATTCCTCGGTCATTGCCTCGATCATGCGCCCGATCAATGTCTTGGACCATTCGTGCCGGGGCGAGACCGTCATGATTTCCAGGCTCCCATTGTCGTAGGTCAACCGGATGTGGCGATTGTCCATGTCCTCAAGCAGCGCCTGGTACGTGCTCCAGCGCACGCCATGGAGCAAAACAGAATCATGATCACGCGATCCGACGGGGGGAAGTACTGTCGCTGTTGCCATGTCGATCGCCCCTGGGGAAGAAAACCTCGACTCTCCCACTGTATCCCAGCAGGCGCCGAATGTCTGGTCTCCCGGGCATTGATTCTTTCAGTCCCTCGTTTCCACAGCACCCGGCTCGCTCCGCGCCCGTAATGCGACGAGATGCTGCTTGACCATCGCCAGGTGCAGGCGTAGGTGATAGAACTCCTCCATGTAACTGAGTGGGACATCGAGGTAAGCCACCTGGTGCTCGATGTCATCGAGGCGTGCGAGCTCTTCGTCCAGCTCGGGGCCCGACAGGCCGGCGACCAGTCTCTGGTCGATTTCCCGCAGGTCGGAATACCAGAGGTAGATCTTGCGTCGGGTTTGCCAGCGCAAGAGCGGTGGTGCAGCGCGCAGTAACGGCATCATCAGCATGACGAGCGGGATGAGCATCACCTTGGCCCGATCGACCAGCGAGGCGACCCAGAACGGGAGCAGCCTTTGCAGCACAGGCTGACCGGACGCGTAAAAGTGGTTGGCGTCCTCACTGACGGGGAAGTCACAATACGATTCCGAGGGGAACTCGCCAGGGCTGGAAAGCTCATCCCCCTTGCCGTGGATGCGCGTGGCGGTCATGAGCAGGAGCGGTACGAGGGCGGGGTGAAAGTCCTTGCGAACGACCAGTGTCGCGGTCGGCGCCAGCAGGGCAACCTCTCTGGCTGGAGTGTTCTCGGCCAGGTTCACCATTCCTACCGGCACGGTGACCGGGGCGAGGAATCGGAATCGGCGACGATAGGCCTCGTGCTGGTCGAAGCTGAGCAGATTCACGGTGCGATCGTTCAGGAGGGCCTGGATGTAAGGGGCGTCGAAGGCGGCGACGATGAACGCGGCATCCAGCTCTCCCTTGTGCAGGGCCGTAACAGAGAGAGCGACGTCTTCCTGCAACAGCACAGCTCTTGAGTTTTCCTGGGAGGATCGGGAATCGATCAGGCCATTGGCGGCGAGCAACTGCATGGCGATCGCGTGAGTACCGCTGCCGACCGGCCCGACACCGATCCGTTTGCCCGCGAGCTGACTGAGCCGCTCAAGAGGCTTGTCACCGCGGTAAAAGACCCACAGGGGCTCGCGGTACAGGCTGCCCAGGGCATAGAAGTGCTGTTCCTGCTCGGAACTGGCCACGCCGCTCTGAACGATGGCAACCGCCACGCCCGAGCTTTTCTGACTCAACAGGTCCAGGTTCTCCACCGAGCCCGCCGTCTCGCGCACCTCGACCGACAGGCCCTCCTTCTGCAATTCATCCGCGTATTTCTTGGCAAAGTCGAAATATGCTCCCTTCGAAGAGCCGCTGGCAATCACGATTTTGCGGGGCGGCGGCGGCTCGACGAACATCATGTAGGTCGCGATCAAGGCCGCCAGGCAAAAACCGACGATCCACACCCAAACGGAAAGGGAATGCTTGCGCCGCTTCCGGGGACTGGGCGGCGTCACTTTGGGCCGGGATGAGGCAGGCACGACCCGATCTCCTGTGTCTCGAATTCGTCACGGCCACCCGGGTGGCCGCTCGCGCGGCACATCACGGTGCCTCTTTGTCTCGAAGTATCGTACTGCCCCGCGCTGCGATAGCAAACGGACAACAACCACCACAGTCGAGTGACTGCCGGTTCTAAGCCGACGCCCAACCAGCCGATCACGGCGCGCAGTCTGGGTCGAGCGCACGGTTCGGGACCGTGAGGTCATGGTTCAAGTCTTGTCGGCCCGATCTACACCTCTGTCTAATAACCACTTGGGACAATACGAGCGCACTGTTCAAGGTGGTGGAATTGATCTGCCGCCCACCGAGTTCTCGACTTGGGTGATGTAGCCCTGATCACTTCGGAGAGCAAGAGCGTCCGGTCGCGAGCCTTGGGGTTCGGCGGTTGAACGATCTCTCGACAACTCTCCGGAAGTAGGGCGGACCAGGCATCGAAGACTCGAGCGAACGCCGGAGCCCCAAAGACGGCCCGTTCAATGCGTGTTATAATCGCGCGGACCCGACTTAACAACGGTAGCGAATGGCGACGATGCGCCTTTCGCGCAGTTATTGTCCATGACGTCCAAATCGGCACCCGAGAGTGGCCATGGCCATGAGTAGCCTGTTCCTGTCTTATCGCCGATCCGACAGTTCGGGCGCCGTGAAGTACCTCTATCATCGTCTGAAGTCCCGACTTCCGCAGTGGACGCTCTTCTACGACCATAAGGTTCTCTCGCCCGGCGAGAACTTGCCCGAGCGGCTGCGGGATGAGCTCACATCCGCCGAAGTCGTACTCTGCGTGATTGGCCCGCGTTGGGTGGGTACGCTCAAAGAAAGGCGGCATCGGGCGGAGATCGATCACGTCCGTGAGGAAGTGCGCCTCGCACTCTCGGCGGGGCACAGGGTGATTCCACTTCTCGTCGAAAGCGCCTCGATGCCAACAGAGGCCGATCTCGGCGATTTTCCGGAACTGCAGCCGCTGTGCCGGCTGATCGGCCAGCACATACGGCCTGATCCCGACTTCGATATGGACGTCGAACGCCTCGCCGCGTTCCTGGACCGAATCGGTCCAGCCGTCGGCGCGGGATCAGTGCTCGGTGGCAAGTACAAGATTCTGCGCGAAGTTGGCCAGGGGGGAATGGGCGTCGTTTACGAAGCCCGCCAGCAAAAGACGCGGCAAACTGTCGCCGTCAAGATGATCCTCGAAGGAATGGACACGAAAGAGGTCCTTGGGCGATTCGACAGCGAAAAAGAAGCCTTGGCAAGGATGGATCACCCGAACATCGCCCGCGTCATCGATTCCGGTTCCAGCCCCGGCGGCAAGCCGTACTTCGTCATGGAATTGGTACGCGGCGAACCGATCACAACCTATTGCGACCGCGAGCGGCTGTCGCTGAAGGATCGGCTACAACTCTTGCGGCAGGTCTGCTCTGCCGTGCAGCACGCCCACCAGAAGGGGATCATTCACCGGGACATCAAACCGTCCAACGTGTTGGTCGAGCAAATCGATGGCAATGCGGTTCCGAAGGTAATCGACTTCGGATTAGCCAAAGCGCTCGCCGGCTACCTGACCGACAAGACGCTCATCACCGAAACCGGCAAGACTGTCGGCACCTTGATTTACGCTTCCCCGGAACAAGCAGCCGGTCGCCAGTACGACATCGACACTCGAACGGACGTCTATGGACTCGGCGTATTGATGTACGAACTGCTCGCCGGCGTGCCACCGTTCACCGAAGAGAAGTTGAAGGAAGTCGGTGATGAGGCGATGCGACGAGAGATCATCGAGACGGAACCGTCCAAGCCGAGCACGAATCTGAGCTCCTCGCACGCGATGCCGATCATTGCTGCTAACCGAAGAACTCGAGCCACACAAGCTGGCGCGTCTGCTTCGTGGTGAACTCGACTGGATTGCCCTGCGCGCTTCGAGAAAGACCCGAAGCAGCGGTACGGCACCGCTAGCCAGCTCAGCGACGACATCGAACGCTACTTGAAAAACGAGCCAGTGACCGCCCGCAAGCCAAGCCTGGAATACCGGCTGACGAAATTCGTGCGGCGGAACCGGGTCGCTGTCGTCGCGGGATGCTTGGTTCTCGGAGGCGCTAACGACCGGTGTCGTCGGAACGTCGCTCGGTATGAGCGAGGCAAGGCGGCAGGAGGAAGTCGCCAAGAAAGCAGCGAAAGAAAAGGGAGACGCGCTGACGAAGACCCAGAAGGCTTTAGCGACACGAGATGCTGCTCTGAGCCGTGTAGAGGAAGGTTATAGGGACCTGGCACGCGAACGCGACGACAAGGTTGCAGCACTGGCGTTCGAGACATTAATGAGGTCGCAGGAGCGACGGATGTTATCCGACGTGACGGACACCAGGGGTATCGTCATGGTCGCACAGGAGGTCGCAAAGTGCTCGCTCGATGAGGCCCAGGCCAGGACTCAAGAATCCGAGTTGCTCCGCGTGCAGAAGTCGGCAGTCGAGAAACAAGCAAGTGGGGTCAAGATGCATCATGCCGAGCTCAACGACCGGATCCGCGAGTTGGAATCGCAGCTCAAAGCCTCGACCAAAAGCAACACCGATCTGCGCGAGCAACTGGCGACACGATTGAAGGTCGCAACGCGGCATGGCACTTTGAGCGACGACCAGGCAACCGGCGCAGCCAGTAGCGAGCTTTCGCAGACCGGCGAAGTGAAACGCGTCGGTCCGCAAGACGGCGACATCGAGCTCAGCGTACGATCGGGCGCCGGGTTGGCGGTCGGGCTACAACTGTTCGTCTTTCGGACAAAGCCGCGGCCAGAATTCCTCGGGACGGTGTCGATCGTCGCGGTAAGACCGAAGGGCGCTCTAGCTCGCGTGGTCGGAGACCTTTACAAGGGGAGAAGGATCGAGGTGGGCGACGTCGTCTCGTCTACCATCAAGCCGCCGTTTTAAGTACGCCTGCCGATTCGGCGTCGCGGTGTCAGCCAGTCGCTCGAGCCGGATTTCCGACGCGAACTTCCGACACACGACACCAACCAGCGGTTCCATTCAGGGCTGATTCCTCTTCTTGGCGATCGAGTTCACCGCATCACAGAGCTCGTGGACGAGCGTTGCCTGGATCTCTGTATCGCGTCTGAAGTCTTCTTGCTGCCTCTTCATCTTGGCTGTCAGGCCGGCAATTTCCGCTGCCTGCTTGTCGTTGGCGTTCTGAAGCTCATCGAGCTTGAGCAGGATAATCATGCCCTCCTCTGCGTGCTTCTGTTGCTCGAGCAACAGATTATCGCGCGCGTCGTGCGCCGCTCGGCTGACAACGTCGACCTGAGCTTTGGTCATGTTGCTCGCAGCCTCGAGAGCGCGACGGACTTCCAGGTAGTCAAGCGATAAGCGCGTCGTCGACAACGATTGGTTGCCCATCAACCTCGTCAATTGTTCGAGCGAGGAAATGAAAGTCTTCTCGGGGTCACCGCGGTAGGACGCGGCCAATCGCCGGGCCTGACTCCTGATCTCCTCCAGTTCTTGCTCTGGGGCGCCCTTTACCTGCGCCTTGCCGACCAGAGTATCTGCCGCCTTGGCCATCACGGTGAGCTCTTCGTCGATCTTTTTGAAACGCGTGTTGATCTCATCGATGACTTGGGTGTGCTCGCCCTTGCGAGCGCCGATTCTTCGACGCAATTCTTCATAATTTGCCACCACTTCCCGATACTCCGTCACTGCCGCGATCCGATCGGACTTCGCACTCAATTCAGCCGCGACCGCCGAAGCATAAGCCGCGTACGATAAACACGATGTAGCAAGTAGTGCGAGCGTGAGCGGTGCGAAGATAGCGACGGCGATCTTGACACCTCGCGAGTTGCCAGGCGCGGCCATTTTTGATCGTTCCTCCGAGCGGAGCGGTTGCGACGTACGCAAACAATCCGTTGGCTTATTGGGGTGCGTTAGATGCCATAGCTTCGCAGAAAAACTGTGCCCTCGGAAGAGAGGAGTTCCAGGGGATTCTAGACACCCAGGGATTCGCCGCGTCCCCATGGGGATCAAGATACCGCCATTTCATTGGCTGGTTATGGGTTGGGTGAATTACGGCGCAGAGTCATTGTCAAGCGTTGGATGGCTTGGGGATCGGTAGGTGCGTCTCAAATTGCCTGCACGCACAGACGTACGAAAAGAGGGTGTCTGCCAACCCTTGCCAAACGCCGGGTCATCCGACGTCAACGCGGTCGAGGACCGAAGGGCTGTTCGGGGAATTCCAGGTCGTCGATGGTGGTCCGGAGATCGACGCGGTTGAGGAGGAGCCAGGAGTCGGGATCGGCACGGAGCCATGCGAGGTCGCGGAATCCGAACGAGACGGCCATCCGGAGATGATCGGCGGCCAGGTCGAGATCGCGGTCGCGGACCGACCGGGCGGCTGGGCCGATGGGCGTCTTGCCGTAGCCGATCAGGGCGGCCCGGCGGGTTTCCTGGAGGGCCAGGCTGGCCAAGTCGCGGGGTCGGTCCTTCCAGAGGTCCCGGCGCTGGGCGTCGAGCCGGTCCGCTTCCTCGCCGGCGCCCGCGGCTCGGAGGAGCCGGCCGAGGTCCCAGAGGGATTCGGTGAGCCATCCCCGGGCCGGATCCTCCCCTCGGGAGGCGACGCCGGCCGGCTTCAGGGTCGCCACGGCGCGTCTGAGGATCGGGATCGCGTCGGCGGTCCGGCCTTCGTCGGCCAGGGCCAGGGCCTCTCCGTCGAGGATCGCGCCGAGCCGGGCCTGGAGCGCCGCGTCCGCGGGCGCGGCGACGGCGACCGGGGCGAGCACCTCGCGGGCCCGTGCCAGCGCCTGCCGCGCCTCGGGCGACTCGCCGGCGTGTCGCAGGATGGTGGCGAGGCTCGACAGACCCTTCGCCAGGTCGAGGGTCAGGTCCCGGTCGCCCGGACGTGCCTCGAGCCGCACCTGCCTCAGCGCGATCGCCCGGCGGTAGGAGGCGAATCCCTCGGCGGGCCTGCCCAGGTCGACAGACTGCTCGGCCAGGTTGTCGAGGGTGTAGATCGCATTGAACCGATACTGGTCCACCTCGGGCGCCTCCTCCATCGACCGGGTCGCTTCCTTGACCGCGTGCTCGAAGGCCGGGAGGGCTTGCTCGTTCTCGCGGGCCTCGTCGCGGATGAATCCCAGGATGTTCCAGCTCCGCCCCAGCGCCGCACGGAATCGCGGATCCTTGGGCCGGGAGCCGACCAGCTTCTCCAGCACATCGATCGACCGCTCGATCGTGACCAGCGCCTTGCCGACCTGCTTCGCCTGGTGCTCGAGCGCGGCGATCTCGGCGAGGCTCGTGCCCAGGTCCAACTGGTAACTGAAGACCGACGGATGGGCTGTCGCCAGCGCCTCGCGATAGGCGAGTGAACGCCTCAGTTCCTCCAGCGCCGCCATCGGCCGGTCGAACTGCGCGAGGATGGTCGCGATGTTGTAATGAGCCAGCGCGAGCCGCTCCAGGAGGTGGATCGGCCTGGGTCCGGAGGTGACGGCGGCGAGCAGGTCTGCGCAGATGCGCTCGACCTCGCGGAAATCGGCGATGGCCGCGTCATAATCGCGACGCTTGTGATTCACGAAGCCCCGGACATTGATGATATCGGCCAGCTTCCGCTGGAATCGGGCATCGCCGGGATTGCGGGCCAGCCATGCCTTCAGCAGGCTCGTGCCGCGTTCGAGGGGCTCGAGGCCCTGGTCGGGGGAGCCGAGCTCGGACTGGATGCGCCCGAGCAAGTGGTCGCACTGGGCCACGTCGAGCGGGTAGTCGGCGACATCGGGATAGAGCCGGATCAAGGGCAGCAGGACGTCGCGGGCGCGTTCGAGCGCCGACCGGGCCGCCTTGAACTGGCCATCGGAGAGGAGCCATGAGCCGATACTGAGCTGGCATTCGGCGAGGTGAGCCCGGATCGACGGGTCGTCGGGGGCGTCGACCTGGAGCTCGCTCCAGACGGATCGCGCGGCCTCGAAGGCCGCGATCGACTCGCCGATCGTGCCGATCTCGCCGGCGATCTCGCCGAGGTGGTAGTGGGCCTCGGCCAGCTCGCGGCGAAGCTGGGGGTCGCCGCCCCGCTGGCGGACGAAATCCTTGTAGTAATCGAGGGCCGAAGTCAAGAGCTCGCGGCGCAGGTCGCGGAGGTCGACGGAGTCCTGCTGCTTGAGCAGGGTATTCTGGCTGACGCTGGTCAGGTAATCGCGCACCGCCTGGTTAGCCATCCGGAAGTTGGTCTGGGCCAGCGCGCGGGCGTCGGCCTCGCGGCGCCGGCCGCGCTCGACGAACACCACGGCAATCGTCGCCGCCAGCGCGATGCCGATCACGGCGGCGCCGGCGGCGTAGGTCCAGGTCCGATGCTGGCGCAGCCATCGGCCGGCGCGCTCCATGCGGCCCTCGGGATAGGCTGAGACGGGCTCGTCGGCCAGCCAGTGCTCGAGGTCCCCGGCCAGCTCGCGTACCGAGCCGTACCGGCCTTCGCGTCGGACGGCCATCGCCTTCAAGCAGATCGCTTCGAGCGGGGCGGGGACCGAGCGCCGGACCGACCGGGGCGGCCGGAAATCCCCCTGGCGCACCCGCTCGATCACGTCGAGCACCTTGGCCCCCGGGAAGGCAACCTGGCCGGTGAGCAGCTCGTACAGCGTGGCGCCGAGGCTGTAGACGTCGCTGGCTGGTCCCAGCTCGTCGATGGCGCCCTTGGCCTGCTCGGGGCTCATGTAGGCCGGCGTCCCGATCGTCGTGCCCGGCTGCGTGCCGCCGGAGGGCGTCAGCTCGCCGGTGCCCGTCGCCAGGCTCGAGTCGAAGTCGTCGCCGGTTCCTGGCGGGAGGATGTCGGCCTTGCCGACCACCTTGGCCAGTCCCCAGTCGACCACCAGGGTCTCGCCAAATCGGCCGAGCATGATGTTCGCCGGCTTGATGTCTCGGTGCAGGACGCCGCGGCTGTGCGCAAAATCGATCGCGTCGCAGACGTCGAGGAACCGGCCGAGCAACTGGCGGAACGTGATCCCCCAGATCGACTGGCCGCGTCCGCCGGCCGGCCCGGATTCCGGGTGCGAGCGCCCGTGAAAGTCCCGGATCGCCGCCGACAGGCTCTCGCCGCGGATGAACCGCATCGCGTAGTAAGGCCGGCCCTCGGCATTCTTGCCCAGGCTATAGACGGGGACGATCCCGGGGTGCTCGAGGTTGCCCGTGATCTCGGCCTCGACCAGGAACCGCGCGCGCTGGTCCTCGCGATCGGCGAATCGGGGCAGGATCACCTTCAAGGCCACCTCGCGCTGGAGTTCGCAATCCCGGGCCACCCAGACCTGGCCGATCCCGCCGCGTGCATGGGCCCGGATCGGCACGAAGCGATCCCCCGGGGCGAGGCGCGGCGTCGCCGACGGGCCCGGAGGCTGTAAAGTATCCCCTGCCTGCGTCGTTGCCTGAGTCGCCGAGGAATCCTGCGTCGCCGCGATCGCCCCGTCGTCCGGGGTCGTGAATAAGGGCGCCGGAGACACGAGATCATCGCCCATCTCCGTCAGCACCTCGGTCGTCAGCCCCTGCGCGATCCACGCTTCCAGGCACAGCCGAAGCTCGTTGTTGTGCCGTTTCAGATGGGCGGATGCGAGCCGCTCGAGTTCGCGGAGTCGTTCGCCGTCGAGGACGCCCTCGTCCACGAGTTTCTGGGCCAGCGACTGGGTCTGATCCTTGCTCCGGCCGCTCAAAACGGTGGAAATGCCAGGGCGCCGGATCGAGTCGGTCAGAAGCGCCAGGATGGTCACGAGCACATCGCGATTCCAATCGTCCACGCGCATTCCCCTGGACGGCTCCCACCGGCTCGGTGGGCCGGGATCCCCGGTGCACCCCCAGGCGACACGCCTGGCCGTTCCATGATACACGGAGACACCGGCCTATGCGCGCTTTCGCGGAATCGCGTCCTCCCGAGCATCGACCCGCGTGCCCCGGCCAATCCGATCGGGCCCAGTCGTGGACGGGCCGGGGTCGATCTGCTCTTCGTTAACCTTCTGCTTGCCAACGAGTTATCAAGTTCAAATCTCGTCGCCGCGTTCGCGCCGAAAACAGGCGGCTGATCGCTGACGTGCCGGGTCTGATTGTGCGCGTCATGCGATCTAGGGGAACTGCGACGCTCACGCCGAGTCGCCACCGTGCCGGCGCAAAACGGCCGCCAGATCCTGGCGGCCATTGTGCAGCATCTGGTCGATGGGGGTGCGGCCTGCGTTGTCCTTGGCGTTGATGTCGGCACCGTGTTCGAGGAGAAGCTCGATGATCTCCTCGCCGTGCTGCGTGTCTTTGAATGGGTAGTGCAAGGGAATGCGTCCGACATTGTCGCGGACGTTTACGCAGTCTGGGTCCTCGCGCAGCAACGTGCGCACGCGGTCGAGTCCTCCGATCTTGACGGCGTCCCAGATCTGCGCGAACTGAAGCAGATACTCAACGACGTGGCGCTGGCCCTTGTAGTTTGCGAAGCTCAGCGGTGTGCCGTCGAAGTTACGATCGCGGCAGTGCACGTCCGCCCCGAGTTCGACGAGCAATTTGACGGTGTCCAGTCGACCGGCGCGAGCGGCGCGATGCAACGGCGATTCATCACCCGGTTTGCCGTTCACGTCAACGCCCAGTTCCACCAACAAGCGAAGACTGTCCACACGGCCGGCTTCGGCGGCCCAGATGAGGAGTCCTCCCGTATCGTCCAGGAGCGACGGATCGCTCGCCACGAGTTCACGGGCGCGATCCGCATCGTCTCGGTAGCAGGCTATATGAAATTCCTCCTCGTTACTGAGAGTGATCGCGATTCGCTTCGCTCCCTTTGCGACAAGATAGTCGGCAATCTGTTGTTGACCGTGATATACGGCTTCCGCATAGGGTGCTCGCGCGCCGGCCGGATACTGGCTTGTGGCGTTAACGTCGGCGCCGTTCTCGACGAGCAGCTTGACGCGGTCGAAATAGTTCGCCGAAATTGCCCAACGCAATTGGTAAGCGAGAATGTCCGACGGGCTGCGCGGCGCAGAGGCGTACGGCCAGTGCTGCCAGAACCGCTTGAACCACGGCCCGCCCTGATCCTTGCCCAGGCCATACTCGAAGAGCAGCTTCAAGTGCTCGTCGTCGTCATACTGCATGCGGTTGTAGAGTCCCTGGTTGTCATTCGGGTCGGCACCGGCTTGGAGCAGCAGCCGCGCGAACTCGCGCCAGTGTGGATGCGGCGGCTGCCACAATGGTCCTTCGCCTCGACCCACGTCGTCCTCGCCCAGGCCGAGCACTCCCGTCAGCGCGGTAAAGAGGAAGCCCCCCTCCCACAGGAAGCCCGCGTTCGGGTCGGCGCCATGCTCGAGCAACAGCCGCGCTGCTTCTAACGTCGAGTGCTCTTCGGCTTCGGTGTCGAGTCGTGAGTACGCCGGGTAAAGCAGCGGTTCCCAATCGAACGGCCCACCTTTCGCGTGCACGTCGGCGTTCTTCGTCAAGAAGTCGGCAACCGCCGCGACGTCGCCAACGGCGGCAGCGGTGTAGATGTTGGACTTGGCGAGGTGCGGCTTCGCGGCGAGGAGCTGCCGCGCCTTCACACGCCGCAAAGGATGATCGCCGTCGAAATAAGTGATGCACGCCAGGCGCAGGAACCTGTTCGCATCGTCACTCGACTTTGGTTCGAGAGGCCGCCAGTAGGGTTGGATCGTCTGGACGTAGCTTTTCAGCTTCTGCCAGCTTGGGAAGCCGTAGCTTCTGGCGAGCACACGCTGCGCGTCGTGCAAAGCAAAAGCAGCCGGTTCGGGAGCCCGTTCGTGCTGCTGGACTTCGGCAACTGCGTTGGCGACGCCGGACCGGTAGGCTTTGAGCAGTTCCTTCGCCTGACGCTTGAACTGGTTGAAGTCCGGCCGATAGGGCCACTTGCGATCTGCTGAGAGATTGGAATCGGTCACAACGACCTCCTTTCAGTGCACCCGGTGTCCGCGTCACGGGCTGAAAGAAGGTACGTCAGCCGAGTCGAAATCGCTTTGTCGATCGCCGTCGGGTGGACTCAGTCCTTTCCGCGGACACGGCAGCGCCCCGACGCGCTGCCGAACAGGTTACGAGTCTTGAGGCGCCGGGTCAATCCGACTTTCCTTCAAGGAATCGATCGCCTACGGTTTCAGAGGCGTCGCAAGTGCTTTCACAGCCGACGATAATCCCGCCGGCATTGCGCGAACACTGGCGATAAAAAGTTCAATAGCCGTCCTGTTATCCCGACTCAGAGTTGCAATCACTGGTTCGCTGCAGCCCGCTCAGCGCTTGGCTCGCGTCGCGGCGAGAATGGCGGCGATCGTAGGCGTCTTCGCCGAGCACCGTCGGCCCCTTCAGGGCATGGTCGTGGCGCTTCTCGCTTTCGGAGCAGCCTCCAGATGACTACATTGGGAATAAGAGCAATCCCACTCCGCGCCGCTTGAACTGGGGAATGAAGACGTCGATGAGTACCGCGGCAAGAACAAAAAGCCGAAGGGTCCGGTCCGAGTTGCCGCCTTTGCACAACGGCGATCGGCTGACTCAGCCCGAATTTCACCGGCGCTATGAGGCTTATCCTGAGGATGTCAAGTTTGAGCTGATTGAAGGCACCGTTTACATGGGCTCGCCGCTGCGCGAAACGCATTCGGATTATGAAGACGAGTTAGGTTTTGTCTTCGGTGTTTATCGGCGGGCAACGCCAGGCGTCAAGGCGATTCACGGAGCCACAACCATCTTGGGCGTAGAGAGCGAGCCGCAGCCGGATCTGGGGCTCCGGATCCTGGAGGAGTATGGGGGTCGGTCCCGTCTGACGCGGAAGAAGTACGTTGAGGGACCGCCAGAATTACTGGCAGAGATCAGTCACAGCACCGTCGCCATCGATCTCCACCAAAAGAAGGCGGATTATCAAAGAGCCGGCGTCCAGGAATACTTGGTCGTGTGCGTCGATGAGCGGCTGCTGTTATGGTTCGATTTCAAGAACCAGCAGTCCATTCCGGCGAATGCTCAGGGTATCTATCGTTCCCAGGTTTACCCTGGCTTATGGCTTCACGGTCCAGCCTTGCTGGCTCTCGACTCATCCCGTGTTGAAGACGTGGCTCGCCAGGGGCTGGCGAGCTCCGAGCACGCCGCTTTTGTCGAGCGACTCAGCGCGGCGAGGCGCAAGCGTGCTCACAAAAGGGGGCGTTAGGGGGTCTTGACGTAGCCGCTGTTCGCCCGCGAGTCCCGCATCCATTGTCGCTTGATTACGCTCGGACCGCACCTTCCTCGAAATTCGGGACGATCGTTGAGAAGAGGATGTCCCTCTTGCAGTTAAAAGCGGTGGATGCCCGCACCGGCGTAGAAGTCGCGGTCGCGGCGCACGCGATGGTTGATCGCGTCGAGCGCGGTCATCAGCCGGCGGCGGCGGTCGTTGCCTCGCGTGTCGAAGGCATCGGCTTTCCTCAGAAGGCGTTCATTTCTGTGCCGCCCCGCGTTCCCGGTTTTCCGGACCACTTCGGGGACCTGTGGACGGAATCAGTGCTTCCGCCTCGCGGCGCAGGACGTGTGCTTCCAGCCAGTTGTGGTAGTGCAACCCTGACTCCTCTTCGGCCCGGGCCGGCATCCCGTCACGGTACTGGTCGAGCCACACCTGGGCCTTCTCCAGCCAGCGATGCGCCTCCTCGTCCTTCCCGAGGCGCTGACTGGTCAGGGCCAGCCACAGCCAGTTGACCACCGCACGGCCCGACTTGTGCTCGGCCTGCAGGCTCTGCTCGAACAAGGGCACCACCGGCTGGAAACGGCCGGCGCGGTACGCCAGGGCCCCTTGTTCGGTCAGCGACCAGAACGCTCGGGCGGAGGCCTGGAGCTCCTTCTCGGCCAGCCGGCCGGCCAGCGAAGTCTCGGCGACGGCATCAGGAGCCAGGGTGCATGCGCGAGCCGCATGGTAGGACCGCGGACCGCCCGACTTGCCACACCGCTCAATCATGTGGGCACAGGCCCTGACGTAGCCCGGGCTATCGCCCGACAGCAACAGCAGGGCGGCGTACTCGAACCAAATGTGGCCGTCGCTGGGCGCGCCGGCCTTGATGGCCTTTGTGTAGCAGTCGGCGGCCCGGGCCCAGTCCCGGCGTGCGGCGAACGCCCGGCCCTCCTCTAGCGGGTCGGCGGCGAGCATGCGTTCGCCAAGGTTTAGCTTCTGCTGCAAGGCCGGGCGGCGGGGATCCTCGGCGGAGAGCAAGTCGAATGCGCGGCGGACGGCCGTGCGGACCTCGGTGAAGCGGCCGCTCCGGAGCAGCGTCTCAGCCAGACACTCATGCGCCTTGCCACGTCGAGGATCGAGCTCGATGGCGCAGCGGAACTCGGCCATCGCCTCGTCGAGCCGGCCCCTGGCCTGCCAGCACAATCCGAGCTGGACGTGCGCCAAGGCCGTCTTGGGGTCGAGCTCGATGGCGCGGCGGTACTCGGCCATCGCCTCGTCGAGCCGGCCCTTGTCCTGGCAGCACATGCCCAGGAGGTGGTGGGCCGGGCTCCCCTTGGGGTCGAGCTCGATGGCGCGGCGGAATTCGGCCATCGCCTCGTCGAGCCGGCCCTTGTCCCGCCAGCACAGGCCAAGCTGGAAGTGGGTGAATGCCGCCTTGGGGTCGAGCTCGATGGCGCGGCGGTACTCGGCCGTCGCCTCGTCGAGCTGGCCCCTGGCCTGCAAGCACCTGCCGAGGAGGTGGTGGGCCGGGCTCCCCTTGGGGTCGAGCTCGATGGCGCGGCGGAATTCGGCCATCGCCTCGTCGAGCCGGCCCTTGTCCCGCCAGCACATGCCGAGGTGGTGGTGGGCCGCGCCCCCCTTGGAGTCGAGCTCGATAGCGCGGCGGAATTCGGCCATCGCCTCGTCGAGCCGCCCCCTGGCCTGCCAGCACACGCCGAGGCCGAAGTGGGCCGCGCTCCCCCTGGGGTCGAGCTCGATGGCGCGACGGATCTCGGCCATCGCCTCGTCGAGCCGGCCCTTGTCCTGCAAGCACATTCCGAGCTGGTAGTGGGACGCGCCCCCCTGGGCGCCGAGTTCGATGGCGCGGCGATACTCGGCCATCGCCTCGTCGAGCCGGCCCCTGGCCTGCCAGCACATGCCGAGGTGGTGGTGGGCCGGTGCCCCTTCGGGGTCGAGCTCGATGGCGCGGCGGAACTCGGCCACCGCCTCGTCGAGCTTGCCCTTGTCCTGCCAGTACATGCCGAGGTGGTGGTGGGCCGGTGCCCCTTCGGGGTTGAGTTCGATGGCGCGGCGGAATTCGGCCAGCGCCTCGTCGAGCCGGCCCCTGGCCAGCAAGCACGCGCCGAGCCCGTTGTGGGCCCAGGCCCCCCCGGGGTCGAATTCGATGGCGCGGCGGAATTCGGCAAGCGCAAGGTCGAGCTGGCCCCTGGCCTGCAAGCACAGGCCCAGCCGGTGGTGGTGCGCACCCACCTTCGGCGCGAGTTCGATAGCCTTGCGGACGGCCCGGATCGCCTCGTCCACCTGGCCGTGGTGCTGCAAGGCCACGCTGACGCCGAAGTGGACCTCGGCCGCCGTCGGCCGCAGCGCCAGGGCGGCCCGGTAGAAGCCCACAGCGTCCGCCGGCTTCCGGTCCCGCAGCGCCTCGCCGAGCGCGTAGCTGAGCCAGAAGTCCTCCGGGTGCCTCCCCTGCGCCGCCCGTAACAGCGGCTCGGCCTGCTCGTCCTTCTGTCCCATCTTCTTCGCCAAGAGCGCTAAGAGCGGGGTCGGAGGCCCGCTCTCGGGTGCCCCCTCGTCCAGCCGCTCTTGCGCCTCCGCGGCCAGGCGCCTCTGGCGATCGCGGTTTTCCCACAAGGCCGGGCGCGGAAGCGGTCGCCCCACCGCGGATCCGGATCGACCCGCTGGGCCAGGCCCAGCAGCCGTGCCCTCGACCGTGTATCGCCGAGCGCGTCGGCGAGGTAGGCCCAGTGGTCCAGGGCCATCACGAGCTGCGGACGCAGGTCGGAGGCGGCGATCCGGGCCGCCACGGCCTCCGCTTCCCCGCGAACGTCCAGCCCCGCGGTCTCGAAGGCGCGCGCGTAGGCGTCGGCCATGCCCCGGAAATCAAGGCGGTTGCCCTCGATCGACGGGGTGAGCCGGATCCGGTCCAGCGCGGCCGCCAGCCGCAGGCCCTCGCCCGCCTGGACCAGCCGCCGCCGCAGGTCGTCCGAGCCGGCCTCGTCCAGGCGGCTCCTGGCCTGCGTGAGAACGGCCTGCGCCTCCGGCCAGCGGCCCTGCTGCCGCAGGCCTGGGACCGCGGCGAGCGCCGTCTTGACCGCCTCCCGCGCCCGCCCCTGCCGCTGAGCCTGCTGTCGCTCCAACCACAGCCCGCCGCCGACCGTGAGGATGAAAAGGGCCAGAAGCGCCGCCAGCAACCCCGCCGTCGTCGGCTTGCGCCGGCCCCAGCGCCACAACCGCCCTCCCCAGCCTGGAGGCCGGGCCTGGATCGGCCGCCCCTCCTTGAAGCGCGTCAGGTCGTCGGCCAGCGCCCTTGCGCTGGCGTAGCGACGCTCTGGCTCCTTGGACAGGCACTTCAAACAAATCGTCTCCAGGTCGCGCGGCACTTTCGGGTTCAATCGCGCGGGGGATACCGGCTCGTGATTGAGGACCAGCCGCTCGGTTTCGGCCGCCGTCTCGCCTCGGAACGGCGGCCTTCCGGTGAGCAGTTCATAGAGGAGGGCGCCGAGCGCGTAGATGTCCGCGGCCGGCCCGATCGTACCCGCCTTCCCGATCACCTGCTCGGGTGCCATGTAGCTGGGAGTCCCGATCCGAGTACCGCTCAGGGTAAAGGCCGGCTCTCCGTCAAAGTGCCGCGCCAGGCCGAAATCGGCGACCTTGGGTGTGCCCTCGGCCGTCAGCAGGACGTTGGCCGGCTTCAAGTCGCGGTGCACGATCCTGCCGCGGTGCGCCACCTGCACGGCCTCGGCCAGCGTGGCCACGAGCGCGGCCGCCTGGCGGGCCGGCTGCGGCGTGCCGGCCAGGGCCTGGGACAGGCTGCCCCCCTCGACCAGCTCCATGGTGAAGTACGGCCACCCCTGGTGGTCCCCCACGTCGTGGACCTGCACGATGTTGGCGTGGTGCAGGCTGGCCGCCGCCTCCGCTTCGCGCTGGAACCGAGCCCGCTCGAGGGGCCCGGCGTAGGCGCCTGTAATTAGCATCTTGAGGGCGACGAGGCGGTTGAGCCGGAGGTGCCGGGCCTTGTAGACCAGGCCCATGCCCCCGCGCCCGAGGAGGGCCTCGACCTCATAGCCGGGTATCTGCGGCAGCTCAGCGCCTGTATGCCACGGAATGGAGGTATCCGCGCCCGGACCGGCGTCGGACCCCGGCGTCGGAAACAGCGCATTGAGGTCCGCCTTGACGGCGCACATCCGCAACCAGCGCCGGCGGACCTCGGGCAGCAGCTCGGGGCAAAGGGCGCAGACCTGCTCCGGCGTACACCCGGAGTCGCAGAGCTCGTCGAGTAGCTCATGCACCCGCGGATCGACGGCCATGACGGGGCTCCTCAAGACGGATGCTTGCCAGGACACCGACCCCCACAGAACCCACTCCCTGCCGGTAAGCACCTGGACCGAGTCCGGCGGTCTCTCGTCCGGGCGGAGGTAGGCCAGTTGCTCCGTCAGGAGCTGCGGGCCGCGGCTCAACCGCCGCTTCGCCGTCTCCGCCCTGACGCCGAGCACGTGGGCGGCCTCCGCCTGCGTCATCCCCTGGAGGCGCACCAGGTCGAAGACCTCCCGCTCGTCCTCCGGCAGCTCGCCGATCGCCCAGAGCATGCTACGGCCGTCCTGGCTCAGCCGCGGGGAGACGCTGCTGACCGGCGCCGGCACCAGCCCCTCGCACAGCTCCACGGCGTTCACCCTAGTGATCTAAGCGTCGGGCCAGGTCACTGAGTTCCCAGTTCCTGTGCTGGTTGGCCAGGACGAACACCCGGCGCACGGTGCGGTCGAGTCCGGCGCTCGCTGCTGGTTTGTCCGCGGCTTGAAGAGGGCTGGCCAGCCGGACCGCGGCCGCTAGCCAGCCGAGGAGCGCGCCAGCCACGCGCTGCGCCGCGGCGTTCAGAGGCGTTCGCGTTTGCATGGTGGCATCTCCGCACGTGGTGCGAGATCCTCAACTCATGTGTGGCCACTCGGATGCAACCATTCGCTTCTGGGTGGCCTCTTTGTTTTGTGAACGCGTTCCGAGCGTCCGCAGATCGATTGAACGGTCCACGACGATCCATCTCTCGAAAGATTTCTTGCGCCCGTGCCTTCCAAATGGACTAGTGAGTACGTGGTGGCCTCTCGATAGCTGGGCGGTGAACCGGTGACGGTCGAAGGAACGGATGACCAAGCCTGGCAAAGCAACCTCGTTCAGGAAGACGTTTTTGGTCGTCTCTCAGGCACCCGGCACGCAGACGTCCCGGAGAAGTAAATGATGCGCAGCCTTCGTCAGCCTCGGGCCAGTGGATCTCGGCTCTCGATGATCGAGTCACGGAAGTTCAAGCTCGCTGCTTTCGAACAGCTCGAGGACCGCGCGCTTCTGGCTGTGATCACGCCGTTTACACCTCAGTTCTCCGCGAACGCCACCGGCAATATCGCCATCGTTGGCAACACGCTCATGACCGCGCCGGCGAGCGACCCGAACGCGATCAACGCACAGAACGGCGTCGGGCCGTACATCAACAACAACGACTTCAACATGGCCTTCGTCGACGTCGACAACAATCCCTCGACGTTCGATTCCAGCCAGGCAGGGCTGACGCTTCCGGCCGGGTCGCAAGTCTTGTTTGCCGGGCTTTACTGGGGCGGCAGAAACAATACGAACTCTTCGGTGACGGATGCCCAGCGCGCCACGGTCATGTTCTCGACTCCCGGCTCGAGCGGGTATGTCACGCTGCACGGTGCCGTCATCGGCAAGTCGAATAATTCGAACGGCTACGATTACTCGAGCTTCATCAACGTGACTTCGCAGGTCGCCGCCGCCGGCAGCGGCACGTATGAAGTCGCGAACGTGCAGGCCGATAATGGCACCAACCACTATGCGGGCTGGTCGCTCGTGGTTGCCTATCAGGCACCCGGGCTGCCGGCGCGGAACCTGACTGTATTCAATGGCTACGCTTCGGTTGACACGAACTCGGCCCCCACCACGACGTCGATCAGCGGATTCGTCACCCCGCCGACCGGCGCGGTCAATACCCAGGTCGGCGTCGTAGCGTACGAGGGAGATCGCGGCTTCACCGGCGACAGCATGAGCCTCAACACCACCCTGCTCGGCGACGCGCTAAACCCCACCAACAATTTCTTCAACAGCACGATCTCGAACCTGGGCACGTACAACACCAACAAGACGCCGAATTACAACAACCAGCTCGGCTTCGACGCCAAGGTGGTCAGTGGCGCCGGCATCCTCGCCAACGGCTCGACGAGCGCGACCATCACGCTGAGTACGTCTCAGGATCAGTACTTCCCGAGCGTGGTGACCACGGCGATCGACCTGTACGCCCCGCAAATCGTCGCGGCGAAAACCGTAACGGACCTGACGCGCACTGGTCCGGTCCGGCCGGGAGACATCCTTCAGTACACGATCGGCGTGTCCAACACGGGAGAAGACGGGGCTTCGAACGTTGTGCTGACCGATGGCATACCCGCCAACACGCAATACGTCCCGAACACCCTCGTGATCGTTTCAGGCGCAAATGCGGGCCACAAGACCGACCAGCCGGGCGACGACCAGGCCAACTACAACTCAGTGAGCAATAGCGTTGTGTTCCGGCTAGGGACCGGGGCCAACGCGAGCGTGGGAGGCACGCTGGCCATCGGCGCCTCGACATCGCTGACGTTTGAAGTTCAGGTCAACCAGTCGACACCCGACCAGACCGTCATCAACAACCAGGCGACCATCACGGCAGTCGGAGTGACCTCCGGCTTCCCCCTGACGACCCAATCGAGCCTGGCGACAGTTACGGTAGTGCTCCCGGCCACCCCGACCGTCAACACGACCCCGAACCCGACCAACGTTTCGCTGGGCAACACCACACCCCCGATCCTGACCGACTCAGCCGTTATCGCGGGGGGCAACAGCCCCACCGGAACACTCAGCTTCAAGCTCTACGGGCCCGGCGGTGTGACGGTGGTAGACACCGAGACGGTATCCGTCAGCGGAAACGGCACCTATAGCACGCTGCTCGGCTACACGCTCCCGACGACGGGTTCGGTGGCCGGGACCTATCAATGGGTCGTGAGCTACAGCGGCGACGCCAACAACAACAGCGTGACCGGTACTCTTGGGAGCGAGCCGGTCACGGTCCAGTCGGCTACTGCGACGATCGGCACAAATGCGAGTCCATCGAACGTCACGCTGAACAGCAGCGGCCCCCCGACGCTCAAGGACTCGGCGACGCTGACCGGCGGCTTCCACGAGACCGGAACGATCACCTTCGATCTCTACGCTCCTCTTGGCGTGGTGCCCATCCATACCGAGATCGTCACCGTCAGCGGGAACGGTACCTACACCACGCCCACCGGCTACTCGCTCCCCACGACCGGGACGGTGGCCGGCACCTACCAGTGGGTCGCCACCTACAGCGGCGACGGCAACAACAGCGGCGTGGCCAGCGCGATGGGGCATGAACCGGTCGTGGTCGCTCCGGCCAATCTGCTCTTGAGCACGACGATCAACCCGTCGGACGTGACGCTGTCGAATAACCCCCTGCCGCCGGTTGTGACCGACACGGCGACCCTCACGGGGAGTTACCACGCAACGGGAACGATCACCTTCGATCTGTACGGGCCCGACGGTGTGACGATCGTTTACACCGATACGACTCCTGTCAACGGAGATGGGACGTACATCACGACGTTCGCACCACCGGCCCCGCCACCGGGGTTGACGATCGTAGGGACCTACAATTGGGTCGTCAGCTACAGCGGAGACGCCAACAACAACCCCGTGGCCAGCTCTTTCGGGAACGAGTCGGGGCAGGTCCACCCGGCCAACCCCAGCCTCGGCACGAGCGCCAGCCCCGCCCGCGTGACGCTGTCGAGCGGGAGCCCTCCGATCTTGACTGACGAGGCGACGCTTTCGGGGGGGTTCCTTGAGACCGGGACGATCACCTTCGATCTCTACGCTCCCGCTGGCGTGGTGCCCATCGATAGCGAGAGCGTCACCGTCAGCGGGAACGGGACCTACACCACGCCCACCGGCTACACGCTCCCCACGACCGGCACGGTGACCGGCACCTACCAGTGGGTCGCCACCTACAGCGGCGACGGCAACAACATCGGCGCGGCCAGCGTGATGGGGCATGAACCGGTCGTGGTCGCTCCGGCCACTCTGCTCATGAGCACGACGATCAACCCGTCGGACGTGACGCTGTCGAATAACCCCCTGCCGCCGGTTGTGACCGACACGGCGACGCTCACGGGGAGTTACCACGCAACCGGAACGATCACCTTCGATCTGTACGGGCCGGACGGTGTGACGATCGTTTACACCGATACGGCTCCTGTCAACGGAGATGGCACGTACATCGCGACGTTTGCCCCCCTGGCCCCCCCGCCGCCGGGGTTGCCGATCGTGGGGACCTACAATTGGGTGGTCAGCTACAGCGGCGACGCCAACAATAACTCCGTGGCCAGCTCCTTCGGGAACGAGTCAGGGCAGGTCCACCCGGCCAACCCCAGCCTCGCCACAGACACCATCCCCCCCGTCGTGACGCTTTCGAGCGCGAGCCAGCCGATCTTGACCGACACGGCGACGCTCTCGGGGGGGTTCGAAGAGACCGGGACGATCACCTTCGATCTCTACGCTCCCGCTGGCGTGGTGCCCATCGATACCGAGATCGTCACTGTCAGCGGGGACGGGACCTACACCACGCCCACCGGATACACACTTCCCACGACCGGCACGGTGACCGGCACCTACCAGTGGGTCGCCACCTACAGCGGCGACGGCAACAACATCGGCGCGGCCAGCGTGATGGGGCATGAACCGGTCGTGGTCGCTCCGGCCACTCTGCTCATGAGCACGACGATCAACCCGTCGGACGTGACGCTGTCGAATAACCCCCTGCCGCCGGTTGTGACCGACACGGCGACGCTCACGGGGAGTTACCACGCAACCGGAACGATCACCTTCGATCTGTACGGGCCGGACGGTGTGACGATCGTTTACACCGATACGGCTCCTGTCAACGGAGATGGCACGTACATCGCGACGTTTGCCCCCCTGGCCCCCCCGCCGCCGGGGTTGACGATCGTAGGGACCTACAATTGGGTCGTCAGCTACAGCGGCGACTCCAACAACAACGCCGTGGTCAGCTCCTTCGGCAACGAGTCGGGTCAGGTCCACCCGGCCAACCCCAGCCTCGCCACGGACACCATCCTCCCCGTCGTGGCGCTTTCGAGCGGGAGCCCGCCGATCTTGACCGACGAGGCGACGCTTTCGGGGGGGTTCCTTGAGACCGGGACGATCACCTTCGATCTCTACGCTCCCGGTGGCGTTGTGCCCATCGATACCGAGATCGTCACCGTCAGCGGGGACGGGACCTACACTACGCCCACCGGCTACACACTCCCCACGACCGGGACGGTGACCGGCACCTACCAGTGGTTCGCCACCTACAGCGGCGACGGCAACAACATCGGGGCGGCCAGCACCAACGGGGATGAACCGGTCGTGGTCGCTCCGGCCACTCTGCTCATGAGCACGACGATCAACCCGTCAGACGTGACGCTCTCGAATGAACCACTGCCGCCGGTCGTGACCGACTCGGCGACGCTCACGGGGAGTTACCACGCAACGGGAACGATCACCTTCGATCTGTATGGGCCGGACGGCGTGACGATCGTTTACACCGACACGACTCCTGTCAGCGGAGATGGAACGTACATCGCGACGTTCGCCCCAACGGCCCCGCCGCCGCCGGGGTTGCCGATCGTAGGGACCTACAGTTGGGTCGTCAGCTACAGCGGCGACTCCAACAACAACCCCGTGGCCAGCCCCTTCGGGAACGAGTCGGGTCAGGTCCACCCGGCCAACCCCAGCATCAGCACGAACGCCAGCGCCGGCCTCGTGACGCTTTCGAGCGGGAGCCCGCCGATCTTGACCGACGAGGCGACGCTTTCGGGGGGGTTCCTTGAGACCGGGACGATCACCTTCGATCTCTACGCTCCCGCTGGCGTGGTGCCCATCGATACCGAGATCGTCACCGTCAGCGGGGACGGGACCTACGCCACGCCCACCGGCTACACGCTCCCCACGACCGGGACGGTGACCGGCACCTACCAGTGGGTCGCCACCTACAGCGGCGACGCCAACAACATCGGCGTGGCCAGCGCCAACGGGGATGAACCGGTCGTGGTCGCTCCGGCCAATCTGCTCGTGAGCACGACCTCGAATCCGACGCAGGTTACCGTGGACACCGCACCGTTCAATGACTCAGCCACTCTCTCGGCAGGTTTCAATCCGAGCGGCACGATGACCTTCACGCTCTACGCGCCGGACGGTACGACGGCGGTGTACACCAACGATGTGTTGGTGACGGGAAATGGAAACTACAGCACGGTAACAAGCGGTGACAATCCGGGCGGCTACATTCCACTCGTTGCGGGGACCTATGAGTGGGTCGCCAGCTACAACGGCGATGGCAACAACAACGGAGTGACCAGTAGCCTGGGTGACGAGCCCGTCATCGCGAGAACGGCAAGTTCGATTCTGACTACCTCGCCGCTTCCAGCGGACGTCACGCTGACGAGCGGTGACTCGCCGGTGCTGAAGGATTCAGCGACCTTGACCGGCGGCTTGAGCCCGACGGGTACGATCACCTTCGCGCTCTTCGCTCCGGACGGTGTGACGGTCGTCGATACCGAGGTCGTCACCGTCAGCGGAAACGGAGCTTACAACACGCCCGCCGGCTACACGCTGCCGACGGCAAGCCCGGTGACCGGGACCTATCAGTGGGTCGCCAGCTACAGCGGCGACATCAATAACAGCCCTGATAGCAGTGCTTTAGGGGACGAGCCGGTTCAGGTCCACGCGGCCAACCCGAGCCTCGCCACGGACACCATCCCCCCCCGCGTGACGTTGTCGAGCGCGAGCCCGCCGATCTTGACCGACGAGGCGACGCTGACTGGCGGCTTCAGCCCCACCGGGACGATCACCTTCGATCTGTACGCTCCCGGTGGCGTGGTGCCCATCGATACCGAGATCGTGAGTGCCAGCGGGAACGGGACCTACACCACGCCCACCGGATACACACTCCCCACGGCCGGCACGGTGACCGGCACCTACCAGTGGGTCGCCACCTACAGCGGCGACTCCAACAACAACGCCGTGGCCAGCGCCAACGGCGATGAACCGGTCGTGGTCGCTCCGGCGACTCTGCTCATGAGCACGACAATCAACCCATCGGACGTGACGCTCTCGAATGAACCACTGCCGCCGGTTGTCACCGACTCGGCGACGCTCACCGGGAGTTACCACGCAACCGGAACGATCACCTTCGATCTGTATGGGCCCGACGGTGTGACGATCGTTTACACCGACACGACTCCTGTCAACGGAGATGGGACGTACATCACGACGTTCGCCTTCCCGGCCCCGCCGCCGGGGTTGCCGATCGTAGGGACCTACAATTGGGTCGTCAGCTACAGCGGCGACTCCAACAACAACGCCGTGGTCAGCTCCTTCGGCAACGAATCGGGCCAGGTCCACCCGGCCAACCCCAGCATCAGCACGAACGCCAGCGCCGGCCTCGTGACGCTTTCGAGCGGGAGCCCGCCGATCTTGACCGACGAGGCGACGCTTTCGGGAGGGTTCCTTGAGACCGGGACCATCACCTTCGATCTCTACGCTCCCGCTGGCGTGGTGCCCATCCATACCGAAATCGTCACCGTCAGCGGGGACGGGACCTACACCACGCCCACCGGCTACACGCTCCCCACGACCGGGACGGTCACCGGCACCTACCAGTGGGTCGCCACCTACAGCGGCGACGGCAACAACAACGGCGCGGCCAGCGCCAACGGGGATGAACCGGTCGTGGTCGCTCCGGCCACTCTGCTCATGAGCACGACAATCAACCCGTCGGACGTGACGCTCTCGAATGAACCACTGCCGCCGGTTGTCACCGACTCGGCGACGCTCACGGGGAGTTACCACGCAACCGGAACGATCACCTTCGATCTGTACGGGCCGGACGGTGTGACGATCGTTTACACCGACACGACTCCTGTCAACGGAGATGGGACGTACATCACGACGTTCGCCGACCCCGCCCCGCCGCCGGGGTTGCCGATCACAGGGACCTACAATTGGGTCGTCAGCTACAGCGGCGACTCCAACAATAACGCCGTGGTCAGCTCCTTCGGCAACGAGTCGGGTCAGGTCCACCCGGCCAACCCCAGCATCAGAACGAACGCCAGCGCCGGCCTCGTGACGCTCTCGAGCGGGAGCCCGCCGATCTTGACCGACTCGGCGACGCTTTCGGGGGGGTTTCTTGAGACCGGGACGATCACCTTCGATCTCCACGCTCCCGGTGGCGTGGTACCCATCGATACCGAGATCGTCACCGTCAGCGGGGACGGGACCTACACCACGCCCACCGGCTACACGCTCCCCACGACCGGGACCGTGACCGGCACCTACCAGTGGGTCGCCACCTACAGCGGCGACGGCAACAACAACGCCGTGGCCAGCGCCAACGGCGATGAACCGGTCGTGGTCGCTCCGGCCACTCTGCTCATGAGCACGACGATCAACCCGTCGGACGTGACGCTCTCGAATGAACCACTGCCGCCGGTTGTCACCGACTCGGCGACGCTCACGGGGAGTTACCACGCAACCGGAACGATCACCTTCGATCTGTATGGGCCGGACGGTGTGACGATCGTTTACACCGACACGACTCCTGTCAGCGGAGATGGCACGTACATCGCGACGTTCGCCCCAACGGCCCCACCGCCGCCGGGGTTGCCGATCGTAGGGACCTACAATTGGGTCGTCAGCTACAGCGGCGACGCCAACAACAACCCCGTGGTTAGCCCCTTCGGGAACGAGTCGGGTCAAGTCCACCCGGCCAACCCCAGCCTCGGCACCAGCGCCAGCCCCGCCCGCGTGACGCTCTCGAACACCGCCCCGCCGATCTTGACCGACTCGGCGACGCTTTCGGGGGGGTTCCTTGAGACCGGGACGATCACCTTCGATCTCTACGCTCCCGCTGGCGTGGTGCCCATCGATACCGAGATCGTCACCGTCAGCGGGGACGGGACCTACACCACGCCCACCGGCTACACGCTCCCCACGACCGGGACGGTCACCGGCACCTACCAGTGGGTCGCCACCTACAGCGGCGACGGCAACAACATCGCCGTGGCCAGCCCCCAGGGGAATGAACCGGTCGTGGTCGCTCCGGCCAATCTGCTCTTGAGAACGACAATCAACCCGTCGGACGTGACGCTGTCGAATAGCCCCCTGCCGCCGGTTGTCACCGACTCGGCGACGCTCACGGGGAGTTTCCACGCAACCGGAACGATCACCTTCGATCTGTATGGGCCCGACGGTGTGACGATCGTTTACACCGATACGACTCCTGTCAACGGAGATGGGACGTACACGACGACGTTCGCTGAACCGGCCCCGCCGCCGGGGTTGCCGATCGTAGGAACCTACAGTTGGGTTGTCAGCTACAGCGGCGACGCCAACAACAACCCCGTGGCCAGCTCCTTCGGCGACGAGTCGGGTCAGGTCCACCCGGCCAACCCCAGCCTCGGCACCAGCGCCAGCCCCGCCCGCGTGACGCTCTCGAACACCGCCCCGCCGATCTTGACCGACGAGGCGACGCTTTCGGGGGGGTTCCTTGAGACCGGGACGATCACCTTCGATCTCTACGCTCCCGCTGGCGTGGTGCCCATCGATACCGAGATCGTCACCGTCGGCGGGGACGGGACCTACACCACGCCCACCGGCTACACGCTCCCCACGACCGGGACGGTCACCGGCACCTACCAGTGGGTCGCCACCTACAGCGGCGACGGCAACAACATCGGCGCGGCCAGCGCCCAGGGGGATGAACCGGTCGTGGTCAACTCGGCCACTCCGCTGATCACCACAACGACCGATCCGACGAGCGTGACGCTCTCAGACGCCATTGTGCCGGTGCTAGGCGACACGGCGACCTTCTCTGGGGGGTACAACGCGACCGGGACGCTCACGTTCGATCTCTACGCTCCCGGTGGCGTGGCGCCCGTCGATACCGAGATCGTCACCGTCAGCGGCGACGGGACCTACGGCACGCTCACCGGCTACACGCTCCCCACAACCGGGACGGTCACCGGGACCTACCAGTGGGTCGTCACCTACAGCGGCGATGGCAACAACAACGGCGTGGTCAGCTCCGTCGGGAACGAGCCGGTTCAGGTCGACCCGGCCAACCCGAGCCTCAACACGACCGCCGATCCATCAAGCGTGACGTTGGCCAATACCGGCTCTCCGACGCTGACGGACTCGGCGACGCTGGCCGGCGGGTACAATGAGACCGGCACACTCACCTTCGATCTGTATGGGCCGGACGGTCTGACGGTCGTGCAAACCGAGATCGTCAGCGTCAGCGGGGACGGGACCTACGGCACGCCCACCGGCTACACGTTGCCGGCGACGGGCTCGGTGACCGGGACCTACCAGTGGCTCGTCAGCTTTAGCGGCGACGGTAACAACAACCCCGTGGCCAGCGTCATGGGGAACGAACCGGTCATGGTCAACCCCGCCAGCCCAACCGTCGTCACAACGCCCAATCCGCAAAGCGTGATACTGAGTGGCAGCTCGCCGATCTTGAAGGACTCGGCAACGCTGACCGGTGGCTACAACGAGACTGGAGCGATCAGCTTCAGCCTGTTCGGGCCGAGTGGTGAGTCGCCCGTGTTTACCGAGACGGTGAGCGTGAGCGGGGACGGGACCTACACCACGTCCAGCGGATACACTCCTCCCACGACGGGCTCAGTGGTCGGGACCTACCAGTGGGTCGTCCGCTACAACGGTGACGCCAACAATAACGGCGCACAGCGCCCAGGGGAGCGAGCCCGTCACGGTCAACCCGGCCAGCCCGAGCATCAGCACGGCGCAGAACCCCACCGAAACGGAGCTGGGGACCGTGGCCCTCCAAGACAGTGCGACCCTCTCCGGGGGTTACAACGAGACCGGCACGATTACCTTCACCCTGTACGCCTCGGACCAAAGTACGGCGGTTTACTCAGAGCAGGTCGCTGCTCAGGGCAACACCGTCGTCAGCACCGTCACGGGCTGGGTGCCGACTGCCGCAGGGACGTACTACTGGGTCGCTGGCTACGCAGGCGACGCCAACAACGTCGGGGTTAAGAGCAGCGCCGGCGCCGAGCCTGTCACCATCAACAAGCGGACATCGTCGATCGCAACGGTGATCGTGGACACCGACCTCGTGCGAGTGGCAACCCCGCAGCAATTGGCCGCTGGGCTCGACGGCCCACGAACCGGTCGCCTGCGCGCCGACGCCAGCGAGAGCAGGCATCGGCACGACGCCACCAATCCCGAGCGATGATCGATCACAAAGCGGGCAAGACGGTTCTCGACACGGCGACGGTGACGGTCACCCCAGGCGCCTTCACGCCCACCGGCACAGTGACGTACACTTTCACGGGAACAGGCGGCACGACCCTCGCGGGATTGAGCGCTCCGCCCTCATGGACCGTCTCGGCGGACAAATTGACCTGGACCGAGACGGTCACGTTGACGGGCGGCAACGTGCCCGATTCCGCACCCACAGCGGCGTTACCGGACGGTTACTACATGTTCACGGCGCAATATAGCGGCGACGCCAACTTCCAAGGTTCCGTCAGCACGCCGGAGCCACTCAGGCTTTGGTCGGGAGACACGGGTGCGGTCATCGAGCCGCCTGGCACCGTCTGCCCGCAGGTCGAGTCCGACATCGCGCACGAATCGGCCGGCAGGTCGAGGGTCACGGTCCGAGCACATGCATCGGGCGGGACGATCGGACAAAAGGTCACGCCGCCGTACCTCACCTACTACGTACGACTCGTCGCGCCGAGCTCAAGCTTCCAGGTCAACGTCAGCCAGGCCCCACCGAGTCCCTTGCCGCCGCTCGCTGCGCCTCAACGGGCACGTCATCCTCCACAAGGCCGACTCGCAGGTGATTCCACTCCGATCCCGCAGCGTGACGATCACGCCGACGAATGTGAAGATCGACGTCAGCAGGCTGACTCCCGGCGCTTATTACTACGTCGGGATCAGGTACACGACCAAAACGCTGGTGGGCAAGCCATGGCCGTTCGGCGCCAGCGCCACGGTCTACGACATTTACCAGACGACGATATCCGCGGGTGGCCTCGTGCCGAATTCGACAGTGGAGCTGCCGGTTCGCGACCCACGTGCCGGATTCCCGAAAGCGAACAATCTAGCCGTTCTCGGGGCGCGCGGCGGATCCCCGATCGGCTTCCAGGCCCGCCTGCATCCCGCATCGCGTATCGCGTCGGCTTTGCCGGCAAATCCCGTCCTTGCCGTCGCGGCCCCGCAAGTGCCGGCCCGAGCGCCCCAGGCCCGTTCACTGATCGCCCGGGCCGTCAACTTGTTCAAGCGGAGGCGAGCCCGATGAGTCGGTCGACTGCCTGACGGGGAACCCTGCCGGCGGTTGGCCCACGCAGAAACGGTCGACTTTCACCAGTGCGGACGAGGCAGCCCGCGGAACCGCATGTTTGGGTCAGCCGCCACGCCAATTGGTTCTAGCACTTTTCGCGTTTCAGAACCAACACGGTCAGGCCAGAACCCGCCTTCGGGAAATCCTTGGGTCGCGCGTCGCCTACTTCGCCGTGAACGATCTTCAGGGTGTCTCCATCGAGTTGGTAGATGCCCTTTCCGACGTTGCCGTCCATGTCCAAATCGATCTCCTTGGGTGTCTTCTTGGAGTCGAGCTCGAACGTGGCCTCCGTATTGCGATCTTTGTGCTTGGTCGTCAGCTTGTCCCCCGCGAATATCAACTTGATATGCTGGATCAGCTCGTCCGGCAGGGGTTTGCCTTTGCGTTCACCAGAAACGATCGCCCAGGTCCCCTGAATCTTCTCCTGATCACCCATAAGCTGTTTCTCCTTGGGCTTGTCTCCAGCCAGCAATAGGCTGTACGCTGCTACAAGTATGAACCGTTTCACGCGTTGGCACCTCCGTAGATTTGGAACACGTTTCCGGCCTGGCGGCCGAACCCAGTCCCCAGGTGCCATCAGCTTACTTCACGCGGTTTGTGTGAACTTCTTCAATCCTGCGGATTTCGACGGCCGCAGCTCTGGGCGCGAAACTGACGTGGGGACAGGCCGAAGCGTCTCCGGAACAGCCAGCTAAAGGATCCCAAGCTTTCGCAGCCGACAGCGAAACAAATCGAGGTGATGGGTTGGTCAGTCGCAACGAGGAATCTGCGGGCGGCAGTCAAACGGCACTCCTGGAGGAATTGCATCGGAGTCTGCTGGAACGCCAACTTGAACATCCGATGAAAATGATAGGGCGATAAATGGGCGGCGTTGGCAGCCATCGCCACGCTCACGGGCTCGGCGTAGGTCGCACTGAGAAAGTCGCGCCCGCGATGGAGCCGTCGATAGAGTTCCGCCCGCGTGGACGGACGCTGACCGGGAAATCCGTCCACTTCCGCCCGGACACCGGTGCGCAGGTCAACCAGGGCAGCCGCCAGAGTGTAGAATTGATCCTCCAGCCAGGAGCGGCAAGCCGTGCGGGTTTGCAAACCACAATGGAGGCTGTGCAGAAGGGAACTAACCCGGCCGTTATTCGGATACAACCGTTCGTACCAATCCGTTGTTGGGAAGCGCGGCTCAATCTCATCGAGTTGTCGCCGCGCGGAAGTCGTGACGGAATCAGCGACGTGCTCTACAAAGCCCCGCTGGAAGAACAGCGCCAAGGTTTCTGTGGTCGAGGGCCCCTGGAATTCCAGGGAGTACTCTTGCCCATGATTCAGAACCAGAAAGGAACCCTCAGTTACCAGGTGCCGCCCCTGCGGCGTTGCATAGAGCGCCGCTCCACGCACGACGGACTTGAGCGACAAAGTCGTGCGGTACTGTTGAACATGGTAGCGCTGCGCGATCCCATTCAAGAGGGCCGAGCAGTGCGCCAACTCCCGAGAGGGTGGATTAAAGCGGAATTGAAAGGCGCTCACGTCCAATTTCCATAGCCGAATGGTCGGGTTAACGACGCCAGATGACGGCCCATGCTCGAACCTGGCGACCCTGTCGCCCGTCATTCCATTATCATTCTAAACCCCCAGCGCTCGGTTGACTGCGCGTAGCCGATCTGCGTTCGCCGATAGTGGCCCTGCCTTCCGAGCAGGAGGGTTGTCCAAAGCCAGCCGTCAGCCTTCAGCGTCGCGGGCCCGCGATCATTTGCGCAACACTGACACCAGTAACCTACTGGATTGCCATCTCACTGGACTGGGCGATCCGGACTCGCCGCTTGGCTGCCGTTCAGATCATCGGGGGCACCACCGGCGTCAGCCTCGTTTTCAGCGAGAGCCTCGCCTCCGCCGCGATTCTCGGTGTCCTTTTCCTGGTTGCGGGGGGCGCAGAGTTCGCCGTGGCTTCCCGGCGCAGACGGAGACGGATCCGACCCGTTCATGCTGAAATTCACCAACTTCGCGCGTAACAACTCGGTCAGAGAATGGGGCTCTAGCCCCAAAACAAGCGTAAGAAAAAAAAGCGAAATTAGCTTACTGTTATGTGATCACTTCATTGGTCCAGGACGTACCTTCTACGGCTCAGGGGACGTCTGCCCCTGATACCGCCCCGACTGAGTCTCCGACATCCCTCACCCGCTTTCTCTGTTTCTGTTAGTGGCCCACACGGATCGGGGCATCCGGACCCCGACTTCATCCGCTCGCCGTTCAGCATAGCCAGCATTCGTGCAGCCGCTCGACCAATCGCAGGAAAACCCCCTGCCATGGATTCCATGATAGCAGTCGGTAAAGCAAGCGTCGTCCGCCCCGCACGATCTGGCAGGGCATCTGGATAAATGCCGCACGGTATGTGGCGAACTCCATCCTCATCAGCGTCCGTTTCTCGGCCTCGTGCTTGACCTGATGCCGAGGCGACACGGGAACCAGTAGGGCGCTCCAGGCCTTGAGGCTCCACGCTAACGACCCCATCACCATGTACGCCCAGTTACTGACCAGGTTATCGACGGGCGTCGTCAGCGCTCGCACGCCGTTTTTGAGCTGGGCGATCAGGTTTTCCTGGTCGCAGCGATCGTTCGCCGAGAAGACGATCTCCTCCGCGGTCATCTCGCGATCATTGGTGATGTAAAAGAAGTAGCGATATTCTTCGAACAGTCGCATCTGCCCCTTGTCGACCTGCACCCGCTTGCGAAGAACGATCATTCGGTAATTCTTTCTGCACGCAGTCGGCCGATATTCGAACTCCGCGACCATCTCCTCGAGCAGGTGGATATTCTCGTACCCTCGCTCGCGGACAAGCTCGGGTTTGAACCGCTCGGGCTTCTCGCGCGGCGTGGTCTTGATCCGGTACTGTGGCGGTCGTCTGAGAAGCCGGTACGAATTGGCCGGCAGCCCATCGGCTTCCGTCTTGAGGCCATCGGACGCGGCGTATCCGAAAATAAAGCGGATGTCGCCCGCATCATCCCACCGATCGAGATACCTGGTCTGGGCGAATTTGGTGTCCCCCCGCATCAGAATCTTGCGGAAGCCGGCTCGACGGCAAAGTGCGACGGCCTTGTCCAGGAAGATGTCCGCCCGCTCCTGCGAGGGGCGATTGCCGCTCCGGTTGAACAGGAACAACGGTTCAGCCGTGTTGGCCAGCGAGACCAAGAGCGGATGGTAGCCATATTGGCCGTCGTAGGTGAAATCCATCCCTTCCTTGCACTCGGCATCACTGGGCACGATGCTGCCATCGGCCTCGATGACCGCCTCCTCGAAGAACTCGGGCGGCTGAGAAGACCAGACTCGCAGTCGTGACTCATTGAAAATGTCCATAAGGTTCAGGACATCAGTCTCGAAAAAGCGGCGGCAAAAATCCCCGGCCGTCGTTGGGTCGGGAATCCGCGTGGCCCCGAGTGCGTCGAGATAGACCTCATCATTGCGCCGCAACTCCAGGTGCTCGATCCGTTCTCCGCCGGCGAGGCTGTTGAAGGCAATGTTCAGGACATGGTCGGATTCGTGGTACGGCCGATGCTGCTTGAGGAGGTGAAGGTTGCGGTCGATGTCCCTGACCAGTCCAATCTTCTGGGCCAGCAGCAGAATGGCTCCAATTCCGCCGGCACTGAGGCCCCGGACGCGATCGGCATACTCGTACTGGATATTCGTCGCGGTCATCATAGGCACAGACCGCTCGGGGCCGGGCGAGTTGTCCAGCCGTTTCTTGATTCGCCGTCGACCCTCTTGGAAGATTCTCTTCTTGCGTGCCACACGCTTTTTTCGGACAGTAGCACTCACTCGAAAGCCTCCTTGTTCTGGAATAGTGATCATGTGATTTCAGCTACATTATTCCAAAAACCTGCGAGGTTTTCGAGCTTTTTTCCAAAAATCGCTCCAGGCGAACTTTAAATCACGCTTGGTTGGGGTCTAGCCTGGATGCCCACGGATAAAAAAAAGCCTAACAGTTAGCCCGTACGCAGATTCATGCGTACATACGCTGGGCGTTAGTTTTCAGCTTTACACCACGCTCGTTCCGAGGCAACTGTCTGAGGCTACCCGAAAACGAGTTGCAACCGCCTGCGCCTAGCCAGGAGATGCGAGTTTCTGTCGTATCGTAACCGGCAGCGATGAGCAAGGGGTTATGGGCACGCTTCTGATACCGCACGACGATGTCCGATTCGGTCAGCGTCACCTGGGCCGTGGCATTCACGAAATCTTGGAACAGATGCCGCGACTCGGCACGTTCGTAGCCGCGGCCGATGCGAACAGCCAACAGGCGGTACAGACTGCTGGCCATCAGGGTCAATTGCAGGTCGCAGTTAACCTTCATCGCCACGGCCGAGCTTAACGCGTCCATGTGAAAGAAGTCGATCCCATCGGCGATGCTGTTCTCGATGATCATCCGCTGGGCATACCGCTCGACCAAGCGAGCAGCGGTCCGGGTCAGTTGGTTGGTCACTAGGATCGTCGGCTCCTCATGTCCCAAATCGGTGATGATCACCTGACGCACTGGGCCGTCGTAACCGGCCAGAGTGGTCCGCCGATCGAGGATTCGCGGATGGTTGTACTCCCGCCCGATACTCTTCAACTCGATCCGCCGCCACGCGGAACTCGGCGTCCGGTCGATTTCTTGCATCAACCCCTTGGAGCGCCGGCGCAACGTAATGAACTGAATCCCGAGCCGGTTGAGTTCATGGAGATTGGCGTACGTCGTCAACTTCGAGTCGAAGATCAATTCCTGTGGATACTGCCCGGTCCGTTCCTTCCAGAACCGGACGAAGCGGCGGATCTCGTCGTTCTGCTCAGCCTTGCGCAACTCGCCGTTGGCATAGCAGAAGACCCGGGTGTCGGCGTCTTGCGCCAGGAAAGCCAGGATGCCTTTTTGCCGTCGACTTCGCTTGGAGATGTAGTGCTTCTCGACCAAGGCATCTTCGCCATGGAAGGGGATCGTATGGAAGTCCAGGTTGAAGGAACGACCGCGAGGCAGATTGAGCCGGCTCACGGCGTCGAACCAGCGGCGCATCAACTCCGGGTAGCAAACCGAGTCGATCCGGCAACTGTACTCGGTCAAGAACGATCGCTTGGGGATGACGTTCAAGCCCGCGAAGAGGGCCAGTCCCTGGTCCAGAACCCCGCTCATGATATGGCGGTGACGTGCTGTTCCGAACAGCTTCAAGGCCAAGAGCGATCGCATGGCGCAGCCGGACGGGATCATCTCCGATCCGGGGAATCCCGCAGCTTGGAGGATGCGATCCAAGGGGATCGCGGCCAATATCGGCAGGAAAAGGAACAAGCCGCCGAATTGCGTGTTGAACGAGCGCGGGCTCAAGTCGAGTTGCCGGACATCAGCGACACCGGCGGTGGTCGGTCGCGAACCTGGTGGACGCTCGTCATCGGCCCGGCGTGGCAAGCGAGCGAATCCTTCATCCTTGAGGATCTGGGCGACCGTGACCGGACTGAGGTGGTGGCCTTGGTGGGCCAGATCACGGCTGATATCGTAGATCGAGAGGTTCTGTTTGCGGAGGGCGATGACGAGATCGCGTAGGGGATCGGATTTGGGTGCGGACTGGGGTCCCTTGGCAGGTGTGAGGAAGAATGGGCGGTGGGGATTCTGACGGAACTGATGGACCAGGACGCGAAAGCTGCCTGGCGTGTAACCGAAACGGCGAGCCACCTCGACGCCGGGAACACCAGCGACGAAGAACGCGCGGAGGGCCTCGTACTGACGGTGAGTGGCGTTGGCGGGCTCGACGAAGACCCGGGCGACGTCAGTTAGTTCTTTGGGCTCACTCGTAAACATGCACCCCAAATCTCACTTTGGGGAGATCTCGTCAAGGCCAAGGAGTAAAATCGGAAAAACCAACGGGAAACTGGCGAAAACGAAATGATCAGCGAAGCTGGATGAGAGAACTACAGTCGTGGAAATCGGTACATAGATAAACCAGACAACCTGCGGCAGTCCCACGACATAGCCGAAATACCATGGAAATGCACGGGGTTCTGTTACGCTTTTTTTGTCCTTGGCATCCAGGCTAGTATCGACGGTGCCTGGGCATCAGGCAAGCCGAGAGGGCGCCAGGGGCCCTGATGGCCCCGTTCCTTCTCGAACACGCATCGCCGCGCCGGTATGATGCCGGCTGTGGGCTCGAACGTGACCAAAAAAGGAATCTCATCCAGTCCTGTAACCTTTTCCGTCATTTGACAAGGTTATGACAGGGGAACCACCCGATGAACACGGTCTCGCCGCCTGATACCGAGAAGTTGATCGAGCTCACCGCCCGAGGCGATGCCAACGCGCGCGGGCAGTTATTGATCCGCCATCGCGAGAAACTGCTGAAGATGTTGGCCGTGCGACTGGATCCTCGGGTCGCCGCGCGGGTGGACGCCTCCGACGTCGTCCAGGAGGCCTTGGCCGAGGCCGCACAGCACCTCGACGAGTTTCTGCAGACTCGACCGTTGCCATACTATGCCTGGCTACGACAGTTCGCCTGGGAACGACTGGTCATGCTGCACCGCCACCACATCCGCTCGAAGAAGCGGAGCGTAACCCGCGAGGAGGTCTGGTCCATTCGGCTGCCTGAGGATTCAGTGCTGCGCCTGGCCCGCCTGGTGGCTGGTGGCGCCAGCTCGAGCCCCAGCCAGGCCCTGATACGCAATGAACTGCGGGAGCGGCTCCGAGCCGCCCTGCGCGAGCTGGCTCCGCACGACCGTGAGATTCTGGTCATGCGCGACCTGGAGCACCTTTCGATTGCCGAGATCGCCGAGGTGCTGGGCCTGACCGAGGGGGCTGTCAAGGTCCGTCACCTCCGCGCCTTGAGGAGATTGCGAACCATCCTGGGAGAGTCGCCATGACCGGTGCCCTGCGCGTCCAGCCGCGCTCAGCCAGCAACACCGACTCGATCCAGGCGGAGCTGGTCGAGCAGTTCCTCCAGCGCCTCGAGGCGGGCGAGACGCTCGATCCGAGTGACTTTGCCGCCCAGTACCCGGAACACGCGGGGGCTCTGCGCCAGTTGCTCCCCGCGCTCCAGATGATGGCCGAGCTGAGCCGCTCGGCGGCCCGGGATCGATCCAGCCCCCTGTCCGACGCGATCTCCGGCCCCGAGCTGGGCGTCGTGGGCGATTTCCGCATCTTGCGCGAAGTCGGCCGTGGCGGCATGGGGGTGGTGTACGAGGCCGAGCAGATGTCGCTGGGCCGCCGGGTGGCCTTGAAGGTCTTGCCCTGGGCCGCCGCGCTGGATTCCCGGCAGTTGCAGCGGTTCAAGAATGAAACGCACGCAGCGGCTAGCCTGCACCACAGGAACATTGTGCCGGTCTTCGGCGTCGGATGTGAGCGCGGCACCCACTACTACGCCATGCAGTATATCGATGGGCAAACGCTGGCCGCGGTGATCGGGGATTTGCGCCGCGGGAACGCGTGTGGCTGGACCGGTTTCACCGTGGAACCGCGCGATCGCCGTGCAGAGCCATCCTCCGTTACGCCATCGAGCGCGGGGAAGGGCACGGAGCCGTCCACCGCGGCCGGTCTCGGGCGGTTCCGCGCGGCGGCGAGCCTGGGTATTCAGGCCGCCTTCGCGCTGGATCATGCACACGAGCTCGGCGTGGTGCATCGGGATATCAAGCCGGCCAACCTGCTCGTCGAATCGATTTCTCCCCGGGCGCTCCGGGGAGCGGGAGTCGAGGCGGAAGATGGGCGCTTATGGGTCACTGACTTCGGCCTGGCTCACTGCCGCCAGGGGCCAGTTGGGCTGACCGTCACCGGCGACCTCCTGGGCACGCTCCGCTACATGAGCCCGGAACAAGCCGTTGCTCAACCCACAGGCGTCGACCACCGTACCGATATCTATTCACTCGGCGCGACCCTCTACGAGTTTCTGACGCTCGAACCCACGTTCGACGGCCATGACCGCCAGGAGCTGCTCCGGCAAATCGCGCTGGAGGAACCGAAGCCTTTGCGAAAGGTCAACAGGGCTATCCCCTCGGACCTGGAAACCATCGTCCAGAAGGCAATGGCCAAAAACCCCGCAGAGCGCTATGCCACGGCCCGAGAACTCGCCAACGACCTGCAATGGTTCTTGAGGGACGAGCCGATCCCGGCCAGGCGGTCGACGCTGCTCAAACGCACGCGACGGTGGGCGCGAAGACACCGGCCGGTGATGCTCTCGGCGGCGGTGGCCTCGCTCGCCGCCTTGACCGTGCTGGCCGGCAGCATCGGCTGGATCATGCGCGACCGGTCCGCGCGGCGGACCAGGTTGACCGCCGACCTCCTGTCCGCCGTGGAAGAATCGCAGCGCCTTCAGAAGGAAGGTCTGTGGCCGCAAGCGCAGGCAGCAGCCGAGCGCGCTGAGGCCCTGATTCGCTTGGGCGCCGCCAATCCGGCTGAGGCCGAGCACGCGAGAGGTCTGCTGAGCAAGCGGGCCGACGAGCGGGCCGACGTTGCGTTGCTCGAGAGCCTCGAGGCCATCCGCCATCGGCAGGCCGACGTCAAGGACGACCATTTTGTCCTCAAGTATTCGCGTAAGGAGTATGAACAGGCTTTCAGAACGTATGGCTTGCACATGAGCGCGACGGCACCGGAGGAGGCGGCTCGTGTGCTTGGGCGCCGGCCTGGGCCGCTTCGCGCCACCCTTCTGGCGGCGCTGGACCACTGGTCGATCCTCGCGAGTTACGAAAAAGCCCCGGAGGCAGCCCGGCTCAAGCAGGTGCTTTCCCTGGCAGACTGCGACCCGAGGCGCCAGGGCGTGCGCTCTGCGCGCGCGAAAAATGACCGCCAGGCGATGGAGCGGCTGGCACACGAGGTCGATGCCGCCAAACAGCCGCCGGAATCACTGTTCGTCCTGGCAATCGGTCTGTTCCAGCGAGGTGCCGACGCCGCGGCACTGGCGCTCTTGAAGCGCGCCCAGCAAGCATTCCCGGGAGATTTCTGGATCAACCACGACCTCGGGATCGCGATCAGCGATTGCCAGCCGCCGCAGCTCGATGAGGCCATTCGTTTCTTGACCGTGGCCGCGGCGGTGCGGCCCGACAGCCCTGGAGTGCGATACAACCTCGGCATTACACTGGCCCGCGTCGGGCGGCTGGACGAGGCGCTCGTCGCCTATCGACAGGCCATCGGCCTGAAACCGGACTATAGCATGGCTCACTATGAGCTTGGCTTGCTTCTCGGCAAGCAGGGCCAGCTTGACGAGGCGATCGCCGCATGCCGGCGTGCCGTCGAGTTGAAGCCCGATCATGCCGACGCCCAGTACAGCCTCGGCGTTTTCCTTGCTCGCACGGGTCGACCCGACGCGGCGGTGGCTGCCTACCGCAAGGCCATCGAGTTGAAGCCCGATCATGCCGAGAGTCACTGCAACCTGGGCATTGCGCTCTGGCGAGAAGGGGAGCTCGCCCAGGCTCTGTTCAGCCTGGAGCGCGGCCATGAGCTGGGCTCGCGACGCAAGGACTGGCCCTATCCGTCGGCCCAGTGGGTGCGAGACTGCCGCCAGCAGCTCGAGTTCGAGCTCGATGGCCGGCTGCGATAACGCGCTGACGCGGGACACTGATTCTACCCGCAAACCCTGGCTGTGCTCCAGAGGCACAACCCTACCTTGGGAACTCGTCGCAGATGTCCCCGATGGCTGCCGTGGCTAACTCGCTGTTTACATGGTACACGGTTTCCACGCAAGAATCACCTCGCGCTTCGAGTCGCGGTGCGACTCCAGACAGACTCAGGGCCAGGCGGAAGCCGCGGCTGTCCGAGCGGGACGTCGGGTCGCTCGTGTCGCGGTACGCCGACCGGCAAAGCGCCGCGTCGTCGTGCCAACCGCCGCCACGGCGCACGCGGTTCGAGCCCTCTTTGGCACCGAGCGGATCGATGAGTGGCGGTCTACCCCAAAGTCCCCGATACCAATCGTGCGTCCACTCAAATAGGTTCCCGTGCAGATCAAACAAGCCCACGAATGCTCGGACGCAATTCCCGCGGCGGATGGCCGTGCTTGCCACTGTTCTCCGCGAACCAGCCAAATCGCCCCAGCAGGCTCACGTCGCTGCCAAAGCCGTAAGGCGTCCGCGCTCCGGCACGGCTGGCCACTTCCCACTCCGATTCCGTCGGCAATCGAAATCCCCGTCGACCCAGCTCCAGCGGCCAGTTCCGCGGGGCCCAGTTCGCCGCGGGATTCGGTTCGCGCGGATACTTCGCCTTGTCCAGGGTCTCCGGAGCCGCATACGACTGGTCTCCTTCCGACAAGCCCGACTGCTGGCCCAGCCACCGGCAAAAGCCCACCGCGTCGTACCAATCCGCACCGAACCCGGCATCCGCGGGTTTCGCATCGAATTGCCGCATGAATGCCGCATATCGTGGCGAAAAGGCGATCAGCTCCTCAAGGGTGATCTCACGATCCAAGAGCGCAAAGGGACGCGTCAGCGTGACGCGGTGCCGGACTTCGTCTTTTCGCCGGTCCGGTTCGTCATTGACCGATCCGATGTCGTAGGCGCCCGCCGGAAATACGATCAACGTGTAGTAAAACGTCTTGGTCGGCAGCGGTAGGGCGGGTGGTTCGAGTTTGGCCTTCTCGGCTGGCGCGGACTTGCTCGATGCGGCCGGTTTCGCGGTTTCGTCAGGTTTCGACTGCCGGGACTCGGCCGGTTTCCGTGGCTCTGATTTCGATCCGGCATTCTCTTTCGCCGGTTCCGTTTTCGGCTTCGGTGGCGCTGTCGGCGTTACCGTGATCGCCAGCGTGAACCACTCCCGGTCGGGGCATACGGCACCGCGGTGTGATCCACCTGGCGCACGACCTCCGCCTGGCCCCATTGCCGCAGCAACCAACCCGCCGCGCCGTGTACTCCCGAACTCGGATCATGGCGGTACCAGTCGGCCAGTTGCTCAAGGAGTGCTACCCGACGCGATTCGGGAATCTCCTCGAGTGAAAACTCCCCCAGTGCCAGCAGCAGGGCGTACCGAGTGTTTTTTGGATAACGATCTTTCGGAGCGGCGCTGACCCGCTCAGACAGTCCAAGAGCGCATCCACGGCGACTCCACGCGGGCGGCAGCGGAAGATGAATTGCGTGAGCGCCTCCGGATCATCGGTCATCTCAAACACCGGCAGCACCTTCTCGCGCTCGCCCAGCCGCAGCAAGGTGACCGCGGCGTTCGCACGGCGCTGGCCATAGGGCACGCGCTCTACGGAGCCCAGTTCCACCGATGGCGGCGTGGCGGCGATCCTGGCGAGATCCTCGATCGTGGCGGGCGCGGGGCTGGCCGCCACGATCGGGTAGAGCACCGCGTATTGCTCCGGCGTGGCGACGGCGAGTAGTTGGGACAACTTCGGGATATCGCCGGCGGCGTAATCAGCGAACGCATTGGCGGCACTCAACTGCTGAGCGACGGTCGCCTTGGCATCGGCGAAGATCCGCTCCAGATCCCCCAGCAGCCGCGCACGAATCGGACGCAGCGCGTCGCGGAGCAGCGGCTGGAACTCGGCATTGGACGAGACCAGTTGCTCGGCCACGAACTTCAAGTCCTGCTCGCTCCACGAGGCCGCCTCGGATTCGGGAACGTAATCCGCCAGCGCCACCGCGGCGCGGAAGCGGCGATTGGCCTCGGCTTTCTCGTCCCGCAGGATGGCCCGGAGTTTTTCCGTGAGCTCACCCGCGTAGGGACGCAGTTGCTGACGAATCGGGCCGACGTAAACGACCTTGTTGGTGAGCAGTTCTTCCAGCAGTGGTTCGACCAGCGCCCGGTCGCGGGAAACCAGCGCGAGGCGAGCATGCAGTTGCGCGCGCTTCTCGTCGACCGTTGTGGCATTGGCGGCGAGCAGCGGCGACAGATAGGTCGCAGCAACCTCGGGATTCGCATCGAGTTCTTTGACAATGACTGGCAACTGATTCGGTTCCGCACTCACCAGGCGTCCCACCAGCCCTTCGATGCGGGTCGCTTCCTGCTCCCTGGCTTTCTGCGCAGCAGTTCGTGCTGGTAGCGATCGACACGACTCCAGATGTAAAATCCAGCCGCAGTGAGGAGTCCCACGAGCACCGCCGCGATCGTCAATCGTGATCGATGGAACCGAGTGGCCCGTTGCATCATCGCCCGCTGCGGATCGGTCCACCTGTCGGCTTTGGGTGAGCGTGCGGATGCCGAGCCATTCCCAGAGGGTCGGCAGATGGCGGTTTTCTGGTTTGGCGTTCCACAGGCCAGAGCGTTCCGCCAGTTTCAGCTCCGCACGACCCCGGCGAGTTTCCTTCTGCTTGCGGGTCAGCCAGTCGCGCAGGGAGTGGACCAGGTAGTCGTGCGCGAGCTGGTAGTAACCAAAGGATGAGGGATGAAGGATGAAGGATGAATCAGAACCATGACCGGCAGGCGGCTGCTCCGCATTTTCTTCGCTCTTCTTGCCTTGTTCATCCTTCATCCTTCCGCCTTCATCCTTCTCTTCCGGGTCGGTGGGGGTGATCAGGCGAAGCTCCGGGTCGAGGATGCGGATCAGGTCATCGAAATCCCTGGGGCGGCTCGCATAACCCGATGCTTCCAGCAATTCCTGGCGGCGATCTCATCTGCCCCTTGATGTCGGTGCCGGTCTCGGGCAGTAAAGCTTTCAGCACCGACTGGGCAGCTTTCTGGTGTAGGCGATGCTCGGGACGGAGCTGTCGAGGCGCTGAAGGTTTCCTCCAGGAATGTGACACCAACACCCTTCGTGCCGCCCACTTTCTTGAGCGTGGCCGGGGTCCAGGGCTTGCCCTTCATCATCTCGGCATAGAGCGCCAGGCGGACGGAGATGACCTTGCCTTCTTCCGCCAGGCCATTGACGGATTCGTTGAGAAAGTCTTTCTGGTCTCTGGAGACATCCGACGAATTCTCAGGGAGCCTGCCGAATGCCCGACCGAATGCCGCCAGCACCTTTCGGGCGTGATCAAGGTCGAAGAGATCCACGGCTGCCGAGTTCACACCTTCCAGGAGGCGGATCTCCAGCTCCCTCATGAACCGGGTCGCCGCCATCCAGAAATCATCCCGCACCATCACGACGGCCTGAACATGTTCGCCATCGCAGTGACGAAGGGCGGCGACCAGTTCCGTGTTCTCCTCACCCCGCCTGGCAAAGAGCCATTGCTCGAACTGATCCAGGACCAACAGCACCTTGCTCTCCGATGGCAAGATGCGACCTCTTCGCAAGTTTGCCAGTGAATCGACCAGTCCCAAAGCTCGGGGAAGCTCCGGACAAACTTTGCGCATGCCCTTGAGCAAGCGAGCTTCGGTCTCGTCAGGTGTGGCCTCGATGTAAACCGGCAGGACGTGTTTGCCGAGCCGAGGTAGAAGCCCCGCCTTCACCAGCGATGACTTACCGCAACCCGACGGGCCGTAGATCAACCCACAGCGGAATGTCAGGTCCGGGTCGATTTGCTCGATCTTCCGCTTCCAGAAGCAGATGCTCTCGGGCAATCCGTCTCGATCCCGAGGTCCGGGAAGCAGTTCCAGGAAGAAGTCGGCATCATGCTCATCAAAAGATCGCAGCCCTCTTGGGACGATCTTGACCGGCCGATGGTCGGAGAAGGATTCCCTGGATGTGGCCAAGAGCGGGGCGGTTTCCAGGGTTGGTCTGGGTGCAGGGCTCATGGGCCCCAGGGCGGCGAAGTGCGAGACCGAACTCCGCGCGGCTTGAAGGAACAGGCGAAGATCTTCGGCCATGTCTTTGGCCGTGCTGTATCGCTCCGACGCCCGCTTTGCGAGCGACTTCTGGCAGATCCGTTCCAGCTCCTTCGGAATCGTGTCGTCGATCTGGCGGGGCGGACGAGGCTCGGTGGTGGTGATCGACTCGATCAACTCGAGAAGAGATTCACCCCGGAATGGTTTCCTTCCGGTCAACAACTCGTAGAATACGACGCCCAGACTGAAGATATCCGATCGCCCGTCAACGCGGTGGCCTTCGCCGCGGGCCTGCTCGGGACTCATGTAGGCCGGCGTCCCCGCCAGCCCGCCCCCGTTGCCGAAGTCTTCATCCTTGAGGGCGAGCCCAAAGTCCGCCACGCAGGGTTTGCCCGACGCGTCGAGCAGGATGTTGGCGGGCTTGATGTCCCGGTGTACCAGCCCGCGCGTATGGGCGTAGTAGCAGCGCGTCGGCGATGGTGGCAACCAAATCCGCCGATTGCCGGAAGGCCACTCGCGACTGCCCGATCCTGACCGCCAGGTCGCTCCCTTCAATGAGCTTCGAGACGACGAAACAGAGCCCGTCGTCAGTGCGACCCACATCGAAGACCGGAACAATGTTGGGATGGTCCAGCTTGGCAAGGATCCTGGCCTCAACAAGGAACGCCTCGACATCAAGGGCGCAAGTGATTCGTTCCGCGTTGGGCACCTTGACGGCCACCGGGCGATCGAGATCATCATCGCGGGCAAGGTAGACGGTGCCGAACCCGCCCCGACCGAGACGATGAATGATCCGATAGCGCCCAATCCTGGTCGGACCGCCGTCCGGGACTCGGACCGGCCCATCGAGGGTGACCTGGCTGGCCTCGTCGACAACGCCCACGCCGGCGTGACCACGTTCCATTGTCATTTCGGAATCGTGAAAGTCGCCGCCTGCGGCGCCGCGCAGCAGGTCGCGGTTGGCTCCGATGTCGGCGGCACGCTCAGTCGGCTGGCACGCGTGGCGCGTCTGTTCGACTGTGGCGTCGGCCGCGGCTGGCGCCGCTCCACCGTTGCCCTGGTCGTCGGCGAGCGTGTCAAACAAGTCGTCACCAGCGCTGGGATTCCGTGGGATTGATTCGGATCGGCACGTGGACGCAAAACTCATCGACTCCCGAGCCGCATCGCGGGGGTCGAAGGCGTGGCGCGCCACGGCACGCTGGGCCAGGTAATGCTCCGCTCGGCGATGGGCGTCGAGCAGCCGTTCCACGCTGAGCCGAAGCGCAGCGTCGGCGCCGCAGGCTTCGTCCAGATAAGCCGCGCGCTCCGCCGTCGTTCCCTTCTCAAGCGCGGCGAAGAAAATCGATTCGACAAGCGCCCGGCTATTCATGGCGCCGCTCCGATCCCGAAAGGGCCTGATCTCGGTCTGATCTGGAGGGCCCTGCGCTGGCGGAACCGCTCGAACTCTCGATTGGCGATTGCGAGCCGGCCGTTCGTGACAGGCTCCCCGTTTCATCCGAAGTGGCGCTCACAGCCGCGCCCGGAATTTGAAAGGCTGCCGTTTCCGGCGCGTTCATCGTCTCACACACCGTTCGATACCCGATAACGATCGATCGCTTTCATGACAGCCAGGCGAAGCCATTGTCTCATCCGGAGCCGGGACAAGGAAGTTGAGATGTTCTGTCAATTACTGTCGCCGCACAGCGATTGGTTCGGGTCCGTGAGGTCGTGAGTTCGAATCTTGTCGCGCCGACTTTTCTCTTCAACAAGGCGACGACAAGACGCCGGGGCGACGCGAACCAGCCTTCGACTTTTGACTTTCAGCCGTCGACTCGCTCGACGCCCTGGCTCAGCGATTCGACCCAGGTGCGGTCTTCGGCCGTCAGTGCCGTGGTTTCGGGGAGGGGACGATCGCGCCGAAGCGTGCGCGCGTACCGGCCCAGGTCGTAGACTCGGTTCGCCAGGGACGCGAGATCGATCAGGACGTCGGGATCGGGCGGGCGAAGCGGGATCGGGAGCGTGGGCAAGGGATCACGGACGGTCCAGCGATAGACCTCCGCCACCGGCAGTCGCGCGCCGCGCGCGACGATCGCGTAATAGGCACCCGGCTCGATTCGCTGCTTCATCGGCAAGGGCGCACCGCCCAGAAGCAAGTCGATTTCCACGAGGTTCACCTGCGATCGATGCAGCTTCTCGCGCTTCTCCAGATACGCCCGACGCCCGTCGCCTGCCTTGTTGATCGGGGAAAGCACCTCGATCGCCGTCACCAGTTCCAGCTCGGGCAACGTGCGAATCTGAACCCAGGTGATGCGAAGCTCCTCCGGATCACGATCGAGAATCTCCACAAGCGCCGGCTCGAGCACGGCCGTACGGGCTTCGGACGAACCGATGCCCTCGCTCGCTGGCCCCCCCTCGAAGCGGGCGACGAGAACATCCGGCCGGAACGCGCTCGACTGCTTCGATTCCGAACTCGCAATCTCGATTCGCTCATCGACGCGCACGACGTAAGAGCCCGGAAGCTTAGCTCCGAGTTCATTACAGATCGCGGCGATCAGGCGATTGTGAAAGTCGAGCCAAGATCCCTGCGATTCCAGAAAAGGGTCCATTCCCGGAAACGGTCCCGCCATGTTCGACCTCCCACCGAGGGTGTCCCGAGCACGTTTCGTCACGAGCGGCCATCAACTACTGGCCTTCACCGTTCTCGACCTCCACTGTAACTTCTCGCTGCACGATGCGACAGATTCCCTCTACGTAGCGAATAGGTCACACGTTCAAGTCACGCGCACGCGGAACGTTCCGCAGTGTTGGTCGTAGCGGGCGCGAACAACCTTGCGTATGATCGCATTACCCTGGCCAGGGCCGCACCCGACCTCGGTGCGTCATGCTGGTGACCCGAGAAACCAGGGTCTAGCGGGCGGCCCCACTGGTGAGCGAGAGCGACTCATTGGGACCGCAATACAAGGTATTCAGTACGTCAGGCTGGAAAGCCTGACCTACGTCTGCGCAATCCCTTGGTGAACCCGCTGCACGCGGCGGGCGCCCTGGTGTCCGAGAGTCCGGAATATGTTCGTTCAAGAAATCGGCGAGATCCGGCGCGAGTTCAAACCGGCGTACGAAAACGTGATCGCGGGGATCATCATCGGTCTGCTCATGATCGGAGGTGGGTGCACCGCGCTGTTCTTTCTCGTCAAGGCCGTGATCGACAGTCGCGGGAGCCTTCCGTTCTGGGCAGAAAAAGGATGGTGCTGGGGAGCGATCGGCCTTGGCGGCGCATTGGGATTGGGTTTGATTGCTGGCGGAGCCTTCCTCGTTCGTTGGATGAGCTCGGTGTTTTCCTTGAGAGTCAAGGTTGGGACCGACGGATTGTCTGTGACTCGGAAAGGCGAGACGCAAGTCATTGCGTGGCCAGACATCATGTCGATTCAGGAAACCCACCTGTACGAATCTGTCGCGAGAGGAGTGGTCAAGTATGCCCTGCCCAAGGTCATGAGCCAGACCTTCCTACTCAAAATCAAAGATCGTGAGCCGTTCGCGTTTGACGCCAACACGATCCGAGGGCATGTCTTGCTCGCTCACATGATCAAAAAGGAGACGGATCAGCGAGACATTCCCTGGGAGATCGTAGAGATGCAGACCTGATACGGAGGAACTCCAGCAGGACAGCCAAGCTCACTTTTGCGCCGCCGCCGCGGAGTGAGTCCTCTTCTCATTTGCCGCCTTGCGATAACGGTCCCGACGCTCGTTGAACGCCTTCCGCTCGGGCTGGGGCCCCGGTTTGAGGGCTTTGATCGCCTTCTCCTCGCTTGCGAGGGCCGTCGCGGCGTGTCCGCTCAGGTACTGCGCCAGAGCCAGGGTGTCGAGGTGCGCCGGGTTCTTTTCTCGGGTCAAAGCCACCGATCGCTTCGCAGCCTTGAGCACGAGCGCGACCACGCGCGGGTCGGGCGTGTCCGTGTTCCTGGGGTCGATCGAGGGCCGGAAGGTGCTGTTGAGCACGTTAGGCTCGTCGTTGTGTTCGTCGAGCAATCGGGCCCCGAGCGCCAGGCCGGCGTCGATGTCGCCGCTCAAGCAGATCGCGGCGAGCTTGAGGCCGGCGAATTCCCTGGCGACGGCTTCGTTGCCGGCCGTGATCTGATCCAAGGACTTGAGAAATTCGTGATATTTTCTGGCTTTGAAGAGAGGCACGGCCCGCTGGTTGATGTTCGCGGTCTTGCGCTCGACGACTCGCCTCGCCTCCCGCCGCCTGGCGAACGCGTTCGTGTCCCACGTGCCTGCGACGATCGCGGCCAGCGGTTTGTCGAGGTTCATGGGATTGCCGATCCAGACGACCTTGCTGTCCTTGACCACGAACGCGGTCGGAATGAAATACTCCCCGGCCGCCGCGAGCCAGGTCTTGGCCATGGCGCCGTCGTGCGGATCGACGTTCGCAGGGACCGAGTCGATCGCGACGTTGTAGCCCATCCTGGCACCCATCTCGTTGACAAACGGCTGCACGTTCTTGACCTCGGGCTCCCACACATCGACGCCAATAAACGTGACGCCTTTGGACCGATATCGATGGTCCAGCTCCGTGAGGTGCGGGATGCTCTCCCGGCACGGTCCGCACCAGGTGGCCCAGAATTCGACGACATAAATCCGACCAGGGTTGAGCTTCTGGATCCTGTTCCCCTTCACCCACCGCGCAACGTTGAGGTCCGGGGCAGGATCACCGACGTTCAGAGCGTCATCAGCCTGCGCGGCGCGGTGCGCGAGGCCAAGGGTCAAAGCGGCGACCAGAAGAAAAGGCAGGCGCATCGAAAAGCATCCTCGCTTGACTCAGCCGGAACGGGAGAAACACCTGCTCCGACCGAGATGACCCGATTGACCGTTGAGACCTATTGCATCGCCACGTTGGTCGCCCGTGCGGGACACAATATTACGCATCGCCAGACGGTCCGTTCCAGTGTGCAGTTGGTCAAAATCACACGTTCTTGCACGTCTGCACCACTCGTGTGATCGCGGCTGGCCGCAGGCTGCGGAACATCGTTCAACGGGTTCAGATATCGAACCGCACGCCCTGGGCCAGGGGCAGATCCCGCCCGAAGTTGACGGTACAGGTCTGGCGGCGCATGTAAGCCTTCCAGGCGTCGGAGCCCGCCTCGCGACCACCGCCGGACGCCTTCTCGCCGCCGAAGGCGCCGCCGATCTCGGCACCCGAGGTGCCGATATTGACGTTGGCAATTCCGCAGTCGGAACCCTCCGCCGAGAGAAACGTCTCGGCCTCGCGCAGGTCACTGGTGAAGATCGCCGAGGTCAGCCCTTGCTCGACCGAGTTCTGGATGGCGAGCGCTTGTTCCAGCGTCTGGTAGGTCATGACGTACAGAATGGGAGCGAATGTTTCTTGACCCACGATCGCCATGTCGGGCCTGGCCCTGACGATCGTCGGCTCGACAAAAAAACCCGGCCTGGCGAGCCGGCGGCCGCCGTGGACGATCTCGCCGCCTTGCTGCCGGGCTGACTCGATGGCCTTCAACATCGTATCCACAGCCCGCTCGCTGACGAGCGGTCCCATCAAGACGCCGTCGACCCAGGGCTCGCCGATGGGCACTCGCCGATACGCCTGGATCAGCCGCTCGAGGACCACGTCTTGGATCGACTCATGAACGATCAAGCGGCGCACGGTCGTACACCGTTGGCCGGCCGTGCCGACTGCCGCGAAGACGGTTGCGCGGATCGCCAGCTCGAGCTCGGCAGACTGGGCGATGATGATCGCGTTGTTGCCGCCGAGCTCGAGGATCGTCCGGCCTAATCGGGCGCCGACAACCTCGCTGACACGCCGCCCCATCCGGCAACTGCCCGTGGCCGAGATAAGCGGGAGCCGCTCATCGCGCAGCATTCGCTCACCGATGTCATCGGCCCCGCCGATCGAGAGGTTGAATACGCCCTCGCAGCCGTTCTCGCGGGCGACTCGGGCGACGATCTTTTGAACCGCGACGGCACAGAGTGGTGTCAAGGGCGACGGCTTCCAGATCATGGTGTCACCGCAAACCGCCGCAATCATGGCGTTCCACGCCCAGACAGCCACCGGAAAGTTGAACGCGGTGATGATGCCGACGGGCCCCAGCGGCTGCCACTGTTCGAACAGCCGGTGCCTGGGCCGCTCGCTGGCGATCGTCAAGCCGTAAAGCTGCCGCGACAGCCCGACGGCGAAGTCGCACATGTCGATCATCTCCTGGACCTCGCCCTCGCCCTCGCTGCGGATCTTGCCCGTCTCGAGCGTGACGAGAAGCCCAAGCTCGGCCTTGTTCGCGCAGAGCCTCGCCGATCTGGCGGACGATTTCGCCGCGCCGCGGCGGCGGGACCATTCGCCAGCTTGTGAAGACGCGGGCCGCGGGTGACCACGCGGTCATAATCTGCCGTCGAAGCTGTCCGCACCGGCGGGAGTGCCTCCCCGGTCGCCGGGTTCGTCGAGTGGATCTGGATATCTCCCGTGGCGTCCGCGCCATCCCCACAGCAAACTCCGCTGTTTGTCTCGCGGATTCCCAGCTCGTCATACAGGGATTCAAACATGGCGCACCATCCTTTCGTAAAGGTCATGCCCGGCTCGGTCCAGGTGGCTCCATCATACTGACTGCGCCGGCTGAAGCTGGCATGGGATTCTGCCGGCGCAATCAGCCGTTGAACCTGCGCGTAACGTCCCGGAGAATAGTTGCAGGGAAGGTCGGGGATTGAAGGGACGAGGTGTCCATGTTGCATCACGGTCATTTTTGGCGCCCAAAGACCGAGTTCCAGCAGACTTTCGGATTTATCGTTCGGTCTCGTCGCCACGAACGCCGGTTCAAGTGGGTCATCTTTCTCACAACGCTTCTGACGGTTGCCGGCATCCTGGGAGGGTTGCCCAAAGGGCGGTACGCCGCCCTGCTGATCTGGTCAAGCGGCCGCCGAGCGGCCGGGCATGCCCTGGGAGTACCCGTTCCCCGCTCCGAGGTAGATGGCGAGTGGACGCGCTATCGGCTCCAGGGCGTCACGGATTCGCGCCGCGCACTCTTTGGAGTCTACGATCGCGGCGGCCCGGGGCTTCAAAAGCTGATGCGATACGCCAAAATGGACCCTGAGCACGGCCTGCTGCGGTGGGGCAATTTCCACCTGACGCTGCTCCTTCCGTCCACCATCTTCGCGCCCGACGATACCGGCCGCTCGTATCAGTTGCGGCCGTGCACCGAGGCGGTCTGGCTCCGGAACGTCTCACCCGATCCAACAGTTCTGATGTTTTTCCTGGTCCCTGACGGACCCGGGCTCAAGGAAGCGATGCAAGGCACGACGGCGATTCGCGTCGACGAGTCGCGTCAGACCACCAATTCCTGGGGCCTCCGTGGTCCCGAGCCCGACCTGGAAGCCCCGTTGCGCGGGCTCGTGCTGGGCGACTCCTACATGCAGGGCCTCTTCATCGGCGACGACCACACGCCGCCCGAGTGCTTGGGACGGTATCTTCACACAAAACTCAAGACCAGGACCTCCATGCTGAACACGGGCCATCTTGGCTACTCGCCCGAGCAGTACTATCACACGCTCCGGGCTTTTGCCGACCGGTTCCGACCGCATTTTGTCGTCGTCAGTTTTTTCGCCAACGACTTCGGAGATCTCTTCGAGGCCCTGGGCGGGAAGGGTGATTGGGAGGAGGCCAGGTACTGGCTCGAAAAGATCGCTGGACACTGCCGGTCGCGAAACTGGCCTTGCCTCTTCGTCGCCGTTCCCGACGCCAGTCAGTTGATGGGCCTTCGAAAGGCCGGGAACTACCCCGGGAAGCTCGCCAGTATCCTCGAAGTGGGTGGTCCGATGCTCCTCAACCCGATCGAGGCGTTCGTCGACAAGAACCTCGATGTGCTCCTGGAGGGCACGCGCCGGGATCAAAGACCGCATAGCAGCCGGTTATTCAACGAGCAGTATAATGACGGCCATTTCTCGGCACGGGGCTCGGAAGTCTGGGCCTCCGCGGTGGGCGAGCGGCTCGTTCTTTTGCTCAAGCGCGAACATGTGGTAGCGGATCACCAGACCAGCTCCCCCTCGAGACTGCGGAAGGCAAACCCGGGTGGCCAGACTGATCGACGAACTGCCGATCTTTGCCGCGAAGAAACCGATTCCGGCTCGTGTACGCCGATTCCTGTCGATCCGTACGCGGTCGCGGCGCCGCGAAGAGCGCCAGCGCGTCTTCGCGTTTCGCGACCGGAGTGCACGGTTCGAGCGCGCGTTCAAGCGATTGATCGTTCTGGGAACGGCCGGAATCCTCGTGCTCTTGCTGGTGGCTTTGCCCGCGGGTCGATACTTGACGAACTGGCTGGCCGTTCGGGGCCGGTGGCTGTTCCTCTACTCGATCGGAGCGAAACCGGAACGGAGCGAGATCAACGCCGACTGGCGCCGGAAGCGGCTGTTCGATATCGATTCGTCGCGCGGCAAGCTCGCGCAGACGTTCGCCGAGTATCCTCCGGCGATGCAAGGATTGTTGCGGTTCGGGGGGCTGGACCCCGATCACGCGCTGGTACGCTGGGGAAACCACGACCGGACGGTCCTCTTGCCGGCGACCGTCTTCGAGGCCGACGACACGGGTGCTCTTACCGGTTTCGAGCCAGCATGCGATCAATCTGGGTACGCAACTTTCCGGTCAAGGGCCCTGTAAAGGCCTATTTTCAGGTGCTGGACCTGCCCGAGCTAACCGAGCTTGTGAAGGGGACGGGGGCCCAGGTCGTGGACGGCTCGGTCCAGACGACGAACTCGTGGGGCTTGCGGGGTCCCGAGCCGGACCTGACCGCGACCTGGCGCGGGATCGTGCTGGGCGATTCCTACATGCAGGGCCTGTTCGTCGGCGATCGGGAGACGCCGACGGAATGCCTGAAACGCGATCTGAAGGCCAGGCTGGACGGCTCGGTCGAGATCCTGAACACAGGCCACCTCGGCTATTCACCGGAGCAGTATTACTACACCCTGCTGGAGTACGCCCAGCGGTTCCCGCCGCGATTCGTTGTGATCAGTCTCTTCGCCAACGACTTCGGCGGCGACCTCGAAGCGGTCCTCGAGGGCAAGGGAGACTGGGAAGAGGGATGTTACTGGCTGGCCGAGATCCGTCAGTACTGCTTTTCGCGGAGGATCACGTGTCTGTTCGTGCCCGCGCCGTGGGCCGCGCAACTCGACGACGCCCGGTCAACGGGCTTCTATCCCGGCCTGGTCACCAATTACCTGCGGGCGACAGCGCAGGAGTATTTCGACCCGATCGCCGATTTTGTCAACGCTCAGCTCGCCCTGTCCATCGAGGCCAAGGATCAGGTTCCAGGCAGCAGCCCGCTGTTCAACGGACGGATCGGCGACGGCCATTTCTCGGCCCGGGGATCGGAACTCTGGGCGGCGGTCGTCGGGCGCCGGCTCGGACTTCTCCTTCAACTGGAAGAAGCCTCACGAGAAGCGCATCAGCGCAAGCAGGAAGGACACGCACGGCCTACTTCAGCACACTGATGACCAGTCAGAAAGGGGATTTGCGCTCGATCAATCCCCAGCACAGAACGGAGGATCCGCACTCATGCTTCCCGAGATCACCGAGACGATCTTGAACGCCAAGTCGGTCGAGAAGCTTACCTTCGGCGAGCTGGCGAAGACGGTGGGCTGCGACCCGGTGTTCCTGGCGGCAGCCTGTTACCGCCAGGCCAGCCTCAGTCACGATCAGGCGATCAAGCTCCTTGATGCCCTGGGGCTGGACCATATCTACCTGGAAGAACTCACGGCGTTCCCGGTCAAGGGCGGCTTGATGCCGGTCGTCCCGGTTGACCCCGTGCTCTACCGTTTCTATGAAATCATGCAGGTCTATGGTCTGCCGATCAAGGACGTGATCCAGGAGACGTTTGGCGACGGCATCATGAGCGCGATCGACTTCACCATCCAGGTCGAGAAGGACGCCGACCCCAAGGGAGACCGGGTCAAGATCACCATGTCGGGCAAGTTCCTGCCTTACAAGAAATGGTGATCGACCGCAGTTTGGAGAACCGTGACCCTGGGCTGACGACAAGTTGGGCCTAGCCGTCCCGGCGGGGGCTTATGGGCGCTCTCTTTGTTGCGCTCGATCAGACGTTTGCGCGAGACCGAATCCCTTTCCCCCCCTTGCGAAGGGGGGGCCAGGGGGGGTGGGCCCGGGGCCTCGGACATCGAAGAACAAGCAGAGCTCGCCGGCCTTGCGACTGGCGGTGCCGCGACCACCCCCCCTAACCCCCCCCTTCGCAAGGGGGGGAAAAAACAGCGCAGCGAATTCGCGCGGAACGCGCGGCTTGCGAAAGACCGACGTTTCACGAGCCGAGGCTAATCCAGTGGTCCTTCTTGGTGAAGTTCAACTGAACGGCCATCGGGGTCAAGCACCACGGCGCGATAGCCGCGTTCGGTCGCTTTTGGTTCGGTCACGACCGGTGTCCCGAGGGCTTTGAGGGCGATGAAAACCTCGTTCAGCTTCTCGACGGTGAACCCGAGTCGCATGGTCGCATCGGCGGCAGCGACATCGTCGTTCAGCGGGTAAACTTCAATCACCGTGTCACCGAGTTGTCCAGCATGATGAACGGGTCCGCTGCCGTGCTGTTCGTCTGCGAACTGGATGCCCATCGTACCGTAGAAGTCTCGAAGCCGCTCCAGTTGGCGGGTTTTCAAGACGAGCAGCGACAACGATACGCGAGCCATGCTCGTCATTCTCCAATGACCTTCACCAGCACTCGCTTGGTCCTGCGACCGTCGAACTCGCCGTAGAAAATCTGCTCCCAGGGCCCGAAGTCGAGCTTGCCCTTGGTCACCGCCACCACGACCTCGCGGCCCATGATCTGGCGCTTGTGGTGGGCGTCGGCGTTGTCTTCGCCGGTGCGATTGTGGTGGTAGCGAGTGGGTGACGGATCAAACGGAGCGAGCTGTTCCAGCCAGCGCTTGTAGTCTTCAAGCAGGCCAGGCTCATCGTCATTGATGAAGACGCTGGCCGTGATGTGCATCGCGTTACAGAGCACCAGCCCCTCCTGAATGCCGCTCTTTCGGACGACGTCCTCGACCTGGTGTGTGATGTTGATAAAGTCCATCCGCACCGGCAGGTTGAAGCTCAAGTACTCGGTGATCGACTTCACGTTGCGTCTCCATCACGTTGCGCGACCAGCGGCAGCCCGCCGATAAAGCAGCGTCAGAGCGACCAGCACGACACGACGGCTGCGAAAAACGAGCGGCACGATGATACCACAAAGGTGAGGTTTCGTGACCGCCGTCGGAGGTCATTCGAGGTCCGCCCAGGCGGCGACCAGCTTTCCGCTCTGGTCTCGACCGACGACCTTGACGACCAGAGGGCCTGAGGCGGCGGAGGTATTTGCCAGGCGGATCGGCCGTGAGCTCAGCTCGCCCGAGGCGGCGAGGTACTCGGAGCCGAAGGCCGCCGCGGTATCGCCCGGGCCAAGGCACCCGCCGCGAGAGCCGCCGGACCGGAGACTCGGTCCGGGGCCCAGGGGCTCCCACGAGATCGACGTGAGTCGCAGAGGAATCCCGTTCCGCTCTCTGATCACGGCGCGGAGGCTCGCCGCGCCTGGCGATTCGTGAACCCTGCGAACGGTCAGCTCCAGGTGGGGTGAATCGCCGGCAAGCGGGAGGGCGGTCACTTGAAGCTCGGCCTCGGGTGGTCCTGATACCTCGATCTCGACCGCACCGGTGCGCGAACCTTCCACGACAATGAAATGACTGCTCGTTGGAAGCGCGGTCCACCGGTCTGAGGATTGCCGTGCGCCGACCCGCGTCGAACGCGGCCCGGCCAGCTCTCGGTCGTCGGGCGGATGAGGCACCGCCACCCCGGCGATATGCTCCAGGACCGGTTCCGGTCGCTGGGCCTGGCGACCAGATCCACTCTCGTACAGGGCAAGCGACCAGCGTCGGTAGAGGCCGGCGAACGTCGCCCCCGTAGCCGCTTCGAGATTCGCTGTTCCCCGCAGCGGCGAGTGGATCAACCGCGAGACCAGGTCCGGTCCATAGCACTCGGCACACCACCTCAGAAACAGGTAGGTGCTCCCTCGATTTCCATGACTTCGAAACAAGTCGGCGGCGTAGTAGTCGTCCACGACGAGCTGGTATCGTTCCGGACAGGCCAGGAAGGCACTCACCCGGTAGTCGATGTTCGAGGTCGAAAACCCGTGCAAGTCTTCGGCAAGATGGGCCATTGCCTCGTCGAGCCATCCTTCCTCTTCGGGGCCATGGTCGGAGGCCCGCGCCCTGCGCAGCGTCTTCTCGCTGAAGATCACCGCATGCATATACTCGTGTGCCAGCACTGTTCGGAGGTACGGACCTCGTTTCAATGCCGTGCTCAGGTACATCATGTCGCAGCGGTTGCCAAAGGGAGCAACGAAGCCCGCGTCCAGGTCGGCGACTCTGACGAAGCCGTCGACCGCGTAGCGGCCGCCTGCCAGGTGATCGAGCCAGCTTGAGAGGAGGACCGTGAACCGGCCGTCTTGATCGACGTCGCGCGCCCTCCCAAACCGGGCGGCAGTCAGAGGAAGGATCCGGTCATCAAAGGTCTTGATGATGTCGCTGACCAGGTCCTGTCCGACCTGGTCGAAATCTTCTGCGGCCGCGTAAACCTGGACTTTCCGCCCGACTCCCTTGAGCGCTCCGCGGATTTCGGTGTAGTTGCTCGGGCTGGCGGCATCGCCGTCACGAACCATCATGTGAAAGATGCGATACGGTGGAGGCGGGCCAGCCGGTGCCGCGGACTCGAGCCGGTCTTGCCGCGGCGGAATCTCGGTCTTCGGACCATCCTCGGGACCGTCGTCCGCGAGGTCAGGGATCGTTCCCGACGCGGCAGGCTTGGCCGTGAGCTCGATAGGAAACGGACCGCCCGCCCGTGAGAGTGCGGAGACCACCACCAGGATATCCGAGCTCGGGAGCCTCGTCTCCGCGCGAAAGGTCGCCCGGCCGCCATGAACCGCGATCGAAACCGGCACACCAGCCCGCCAGAAGGGGGCCCTCGGCGCCTCCTCGCTCTCGGATCGCCGCAGGTGCGCCCATCCGCCGGCCAGGACCAGTGCCACGAGCGAAACCCAGAGACCGGCTCTCACACCCAGGCGCGGACGTGTGTCCCAGACCAGGTTCTTGCATTTCCACGAGGGTGATTCCACGATTCTCCCGCCATCACGATTCGACAACCTCGGGAAATGACAACAGCCTTTCGATCGGCCCGACCGGTTGGCCGGCTTGAATCGATTGCAAAGGCGATCCCAGGCCAGTTTCGCGCAAGAGGCAGGCCGAGCCCGCCGCCATGCGTCAAAAACCTGGAATCACGCGACGATAACGCCATCACCAGCATGCTCAGGAACTCGGCCCGCCCTATCGTCGGGCGAATCCCCCGAACCCCTCAGATCACGCAAGCTCCCAGATTGGGATCGTCGGTGATGATTGCCAGGAAGGCGAGGCTGTCGGGTGCGAAGGGCGACGTGGAAGATTCGCAGGATTGGCGAGACGGCGGGGCGTCATGGCGACGGCGATGCCGGCGGAGCATCCGCCTTGACATCGCCGACGACGAGGTCGATCGCGGAGAAGTGTTCGTGATCGCTCTGCGTGTTCCGTGTCTCGACGCGGATCAAATAAACTCCAGGTGTATCGATCTTGAGAGTGCTCCGCTGCTTGGCCTTTCCGCCCGGTTTGAAGTCCATGTCAAACGCCGTCTCCATGACGACGTCTCCCTTCAGGTCCGGGAGTTCCTTTTGTCCGACCTTTTTCTGGTGCGTGATGTAGAAATGGACCACCACGTTTTCCAGAGTCTTGTGGGGATAGACGTTGGTCAGCAGGTATTCGATTCGAATCCGCTCGTTGACTTTTGCCTTGATGACCGGACGGGGGTTTTTGCCCCACTCGGGAGGGGTCTGGTCGACGACGGCCGAGACCGAGTCGCGGGGAGTCGAGACTTCGAGATTGATCTTGGCGTGTTCAGCGCGCGCCGGAGCCGCAAGCGCCGCCGTCGTGGCGAGTCCGGTCAAGAACGTGATCCAACGTGTCATGGCGTCGCCTCCTCGTGAAAAGACTCGGTTGCCCGTTTGGCGAGGGATTCGCGAGATCGCCCGCAATTCCTCTCAATCATCGTAATCGAGCCGGAATGAGCAATCCACCGAGCCGGATTCTCCGATAAGTAAAGCAAGCGTCGACGGCGTGCCGCATCGCTTCCGTGGAACCGCGACTCCCAGCCCGCGTGCCCCAGGCAGACCGCGCATCTTTCCCGTTTTATCGAGTCGTCGGCGATCGCTTCTTGTCATTTGACGGATCGAGGCTCGATTTCCGGTTCCGGGCGCCGGTTTTCCCATTCCCACGAGGGGATGTTCATGGTCGAGAACCGAGCTCTGGGAAGGATGACTGGGTTTTTGGGGATCGTTCTTTTCTCGATCGTGATGCCGGCGTGCAGCTCACCGGGGGGTCCGCCGCTTCCATGGCTGCGCTGGCGATCTCCGGAATCGAGGAACGTGGTGATGCGCCCCACTTACGAATACTGGGAACGGAAGCCATTTCTTTTAAGCGGATACGCGGGGGCGAGCTATGGACCGGTTCCCGCGAGGGGACCGATGTTGAACGGCTCCTCGGTTCCGGCTGCGCCGAGCCAGCCCAATCCCGAGCTGTCGATCAGCAAGGGGAGCTGGGAGCCAGAGTGAGCGGCGTCTGTCCCAGCGCGGGTTCTCGCGTTCTCGATTGTCTCTGCGTATGATAAGTTCGCTAGAGCGAGACTGAGCCATTAGAATCAGAGTCAGGAACTCCTGCCACATCACTGGATTTTCCGTTCGTTCTTGACGAGGCGACTGGTGGGGTTGAGCGAGATTCGGATTGGAGTCGTCGGGGCGGGCCAGATCTGCCGGACCCGCCACTTTCCTGGCTTCCGGGCCATCGAGGGCGTCCGGGTGGTGGCGGTTTGCAATCGCCATCGTGAGACGGCCCGGCGTGTCGCGCGCGAGTTTGACATCCCGAAGGTCCACGGGAGCTGGGAAGATGTGGTCAGCGATCCCGAGGTGGACGCGGTGGTGATCGGCGCGTGGCCTTATCTTCATTGCGCGGTCACGCTGGCGGCGTTTGACGCGGGCAAGCACGTCTTGACGCAGGCACGCATGGCGATGAATGCCCGCGAGGCCCAGCGGATGCACGACCACTCCCTGGAGTCGCCCCGCTTGACGGCGATGGTCGTTCCGAGCCCGTATGGGCTGGCGGGCGACGCCTACATGCGGTCGCTGATCGCCTCGGGATATATTGGCAAGCTGCGGGAGGTACACGTCCATTCGCTCAACGATCAGCTTGCCGACCCCGCGGCGCCGATGAACTGGCGGCAAGTGACGCGCTATTCTGGTTTTAACATGCTATCGCTTGGCATTGTTTATGAAACGGTGCTTCGCTGGATTGCGCCGGCAAAGCGAGTGATTGCTTATGCGTCGAAGTTCATTCCGGACCGTTTCGACCCCGAGCAGGGGCAGAGGTTCCGGGTGGGCACGCCGGACAGCGTGCAGGTATTGACGGCGCAGGAAGACGGGTCAATCGGCGTGTATCGCCTGAGCGGCGTGGTCAACAAAGAGAATTCGATGGGAGTGGCTCTCTACGGCGATCAGGGAACCTTGACGTACGACCTCTTGACTGACCAGATTCGCGGCGGGCGGCTCGACAGTACTCGGCTCGAGCGGATGCCGATTCCGGAAGAGCAACGAGGAGGATGGCAGGTCGAAGCCGATTTCATCGCGGCGATCCGTGGCGAGCGTCCGGTGACCCGGACGGACTTCCTGACGGGCGTCCGCTACATGCAGTTCACCGAAGCCGTGGCCCGGAGCTCGCGCCACCAGGTGCCGGTGAGCTTGCCGCTGCGCGAGTTTTCGAATCCGAGCCTCTGACGATGAGTATGTGCTTCGAGGTCTCTCGAGCACCGCTTGACCGTTGCACCGTTGTGCAGGACGGCCAGGCGATATTGAAACGGATCTCGGAAATTCGTACGATCTGGTCAGGCCTTCGAAGCCCTTTACGTGGCCTGTACTTGGGGATTGGTGTAACGGTAGCACGAGTGACTCTGGATCACTTAGTCTAGGTTCGAATCCTAGATCCCCAGCTTTACCCAAGCTGCGAAGCAAAGAGGAGTTACGGCGAAAGCCGTGGCTCCTCTTTCCCGTTTCAGGGGAAAAACAGGGGAAGACATTGGGTTCATGTTGCATTCGCGTCGCTGGCCTCCACACATACGATTCTGTGGAGGAAATGACGCATGGCCTCGCTGGAAAAACGGTACGACGGCCGATACCGCATCGTCTTCTGCTGGCAGGGGGAACGCCGCTACCACTCGCTTGGTAAACTGCCCGAGCGGGAGGCCCGGTCTTGTCTTGACCGGCTCGAGGAGAGCCTGCGGTTCGTCGATCGCGGGCTGCTCGAAGTCCCACTCGACGCCGACCTCGGCCGATTTCTGGTTTCCGGGGGCAAGCTAAACGGAAAACCCACTCTGAAGGCCCCGCTCACCGTCGGCGAACTGCTCAAGCGTTACCAGACTGAGCACCCGGACGGGGTGAAAGAATCGAGCACCCGCTCGACTGAATCCATCCACATCGCCCATCTCCTCCGGAACATCGACCCGAAGACTGCCGTGGGGGCGGTCGCGATCGAGACGTTGCAAGCCTACGTGAACGCCCGGGGCAAGGAGAAAGGCCGGCACGGCCGTCCCATCTCTCACGTCACAATCCAGAAGGAGATCGGAACGCTTTCGAGCATCTGGAACCGCTGGGCCCGGCCCCTGGGGCTCGTGGATGGACCGGCACCGACGAAGGGATTGGTCTACGCCAAGTTGCGGGCGAAACCGCCGTTCCAGACGCGGGAGCAGATCGAACGCCAGCTCGCGCGGGGCGGGCTTTCGGCTCCGGAAACCAAGGACCTCTGGGGTAGCGTCTTCTTGACCCTGGGTCAGGTGAAGGAGTTGCTCGCCCACGTGAGGGCTCAGGGTGGTCGGCCGTGGGTGTACGTGGCGTTCTGCCTCGCCGCGTATACCGGCGCGCGACGCTCCGAGATCCTGCGTTCCCGCGTGGATGATCTCGATCTCGACGCGGCGACGATCACGATCCGCGAGAAGAAACGCGACCGCTCGCGTGAGATGACATTCCGTACCGTACCGATGTCTGCTGGACTCAAACAGGTGCTCCGGGAGTGGCTCCACGATGATCACCCCGGTGGGCCGTACGCGATCTGCGGCCACGGTGGGCGACCGCTCACCCGCCAGGCGATGACCAAGGCGTTCCGCTCGGCCGTGGACGGGTCCTCCTGGCGAGTTGTGCAGGGCTATCATGTGTTGCGGCACTCCTTCGCCAGCAACTGCGCGCTGAAGGGCGTCGACCAGCGGATCATCGACGCCTGGATGGGGCACCAGACTGAGGCGATGCGTCGCCGGTATAGCCACCTGTTCCCCGACCAGCAACAGGAGGCCATCCGGTCCGTCTTCGGCTGAACGACCGATCGAGGAGTTGATAAACGGGGGGAAGAGATTCGTGTGGATTACAGCGCTAGGTGTTCGTGTTCTCCGGGGTGCGGAGTGGGAACTTGTCCGCGTCGGTGTCTCAACCCGCTGGGACGACATTGAATCTCAGGAAGACGACGAAGAACCGGGCACGACGGGAGTGGCGGCCTTCGACCGCCTCACCAGGCCGCAGCGACTCGCGCTGCTGGCAGAGGTTGCGAAGGGTCTCTACGACAGGAAGGAGCCGTGCGTGGACCTGACGGCTCTCAACGAGGCGACTGTCGCCGCCGTATTCGCGCAATTACGCTACTTGATCTGGGTGGAAATCGATGCCGAGCGCTCGGGATTCGAGCCGTTCCCCGGAGACCCCGCGCGGGGACCCCGAGGACTGGTGCTCGCGGCCGCACGCGAGGACCGCCAGGACGGGCAAGACGCGCCGCCGGAGGCCGAGTGCAGCGACGAATCGGTGTGGTACGATCTGATCCGCGCCCTGCTCTTCAGGATTCTCGACGACATCGACTACCTTGCCGCTGAGATCTTCCTCGACATGCCCCCTTCCCGAAGCCGGTCGATGAAGCGCCAGCTCGGTATTCCCGAAGACTACTACTCGGCGATACCGGATTCGCCGAGCTGTCAGGAGCTCGAAGTGATCAGGGCCCACCTGCGACGGGTTTGTGGTCGCCCCAAGGCGTGGCTCACGCCGCAGTGATCAGTGGGCTTTGGTAGCCCAGAAAGGTGGTTCGTCGAGATGGCAGACGCGCCAGGACCTGAACCTAGCGCGTCTGCCAACTACGAAGACCCTCCGTGTTGCTCAAGGTGGGGTTACCGAGTTGGCACTCCAACGGCGACTCTCGGTGTGTAATGCGTTCTTCATAACGCGATGTTCGGACGGGTGACGATCGCCCTCGTCCTGTTTCCAGATTCACCGCGCTGTGGAGAGGTGGATGCCCGGGATTCTCTGCTTTCGATCTTTCCCCTCCGCAGGCGACGTGGCACCACGAAACGGACGTGTTCCTCCGAGAAATCACATGCGGGGATATTGTTGCGTTTCGCTTTCGCTCACTAACGGTACGGGCTTCTGCTCGTGGGCCAGGTTGAAGGTAGAGACGCTGGCGCTGGTCATCCGGGGCTGATCTCTTTCCCTCCCGACGAGATGGTGAAAACGTTATTTCCCGCCAGCGGGGTGCCCGACGTGCCGGTGACGCCGAACGAAGGGCCACTGAGCACTTCGATCTGACCCCCGCTCGGGAAGGTCTGCTTGCCGGCGAACATCAGGGTGATCACGTCGCTCGCCGCGCTGTAGGCGACCGAGAATCTCGTGATCGGATGAAGTTTGAGCTGGATCCGCCCTTTGACCCGCTTGGTGGTGATGGAATCGACTCGATAGTTCGCACTGTTCGTCGCGCTCGAGGGATTGAGCGGGGCGCTGAAGTCGAACAAGAATCCGGTGAGGACCGGGCGGCCGACGGGCTTGCCGTGTTTGTTGGTCTTGCGCTGAAAGATCGGTTGCTCGCCAACGATCGATGGCGCCGCCAGGTTGATGACGAGGGTGCCGGTGACGCTCGTGGCGGTATAGTTCGGATTATTCAGTGTCGCGGTAACGGAGTAACTGCCGGGTTGGATCGGCGCGGCTACGACAACGCCGTTCTGCAAGTAGGTGACCGTCACTCCCGCGAGGCCCTCGGGGTCGGTGCTGACCGTAGCCGTGTAGGGCGTGCCAGCGTACGTGAAGCTCAATCCGCTGAGAGTCAGGGTCGCCTGGGCTGGGTTGACGGTCAGGTTGCCGCCGGCGGTGCTACTGTCGAGGATCGAATCACCGGCAAAGTTGGCCCCCACGGCGCCGGAGTAGCTGCCGGCGCTTAAGCCGTCCAGACTGACATCGGGCAACGTCGCGATACCGCTCGCATTGGTTGTCGCCGTGCCGACCGGCGTGACTTCGCCGGCTTCGTCCACGGTGAAAGCGATTGTCTCGCCGACCACGGGCAATCCCCCCGCGCTCAGGGTTGCCGTAAGGGTGGAAGTACCGTCGTAGGTCCCACCGCCTGAAACGCCCGTAATGGTCGTCGGCGTAGCCGATGCTGGCAACGCCAGAGCCATCACCTTGCTCGGATCGGCGGGCGAGATCAGCCTGTCTGGGTCGACGACGACCAGCAGATCGGTCGCACCGGCCGGAGGAGCGCCGAGCTGGGCTGGCGTGGCGTAGAGCTCATAGGTCCCCAGGGCCGTCGTGGTCGTCGTGCTGACAACTGGATCGCCGATGACTGTGCCCGCGGTCGTTCCACTGGCCCAGTCGAGGTCGACGTTCGTCGCTTCGGGCAAAGTGCCGTCGACCTGGTAGCCGTAATCAATCCCGCCGTCGGATGAAAATGTGGGAGCTGTCGCATGAATGGTGCCACCGACTCCAAGCTCGAACACTCCGACAGACTGCGTGCCGTACATGTGGCCCTCGGCGTCCAGAATCAGGCTGTTCATCGGGCCCGACCCGTTGGTGCCGTTGAACGAGGCGAGAGTCGTGATGGTGTTCGATCCCTGGGGGATCTCGAACACTGTGCCGTCATTGTCGGCCCCTCCTTGCGTTGTGGTGCCGTAGAGGTTGCCCAGGCCGTCCATAATCAGGCCGCCGAAGGGGTCGGACCCATTGGCACCATTGAACGAGGCAAGGATGGTGATCGTGCTCATTCCGCTGGCAACCTCGAACACTTCGCCGTCGCCGGCGGGCCCATCGTCCGCTGTCGTGCCGTAGAGGTTGCCCAGGCCGTCCACAACCAGGGTGCCATACGCCTGCGACCCGTCGGCGCCGCCGAAGAACGCTAGATCCCTGATGGTGTTCGACCCCTTGGCGATCTCGAACACCGCGCCGTTGTCTAACAAGGTGGTCCCGTACAGGTTGCCCTGACCGTCCATGACCAAACCACTATACGGATACGCCCCGTTATATCCGTAGAATGAGGCGAGAGTAGTGATGGTGTTCGATCCCTGGGCGAGCTCGAACACTTCGCCCGCGTTGTCGGCTCCGCCATAGAAGGTCGTGCCGTAGAGGTTGCCCTGGGCGTCCAGAACAAGATTGCCGGTTGGCTCGTCCCCGTCGGTGCCATCGAAGGAGGCGAGGGTGGTGAGGGTACTCGACCCCTTGGCGATCTCGAAGACTGTGCCATAAACACTGGTTTCGTTTCCCGAGGTCGTGCCGTAAAGGTTGCCCTGGCTGTCAAGAACCAAGTTGCCGCGCGGGTACTCCCCGTTCGTGCCGTTGAACGACGCGAGAATCGTGACGGTGTTCGACCCCTTGGCGATCTCGAAAACTGTCCCATAATTGTCGGCTCCGCCTGTCTCTGCCGTACCATACAGGTTGCCCTGGCTGTCCAGAACCAGGCCGTTTCCCGTGTAAGGCTGCGGACGGTCGGCGCCATTGAACGAGGCAAGGGTGGTCAGCCACACGGCGTAATTCGTCACCAGAGCGAGGTCCGAGACCTTGCTCGCATCAGCCGGGGAGATGAGGTTGCTTGGGTCGGCGATGACCAGCAGGTCGGTCGCACCGGCTGGAGGAGTGCCGAGTTGGGCTGGCGTGGCGTTAAGGTTATAGGTCCCCGGCGCCGTCGAGGTCGCCGTGCTGACGATCGGGCTGCCAATAACCGTCGCCGCGGTCGTTCCGCTGGCCCAATCAAGGTCGACGGTCGTCGGTTGCGGCAAGGTGCCGTCGATCTGGTAGCCGTAATCAATCCCCCCATCGGCTGAAAAAATGGGAGCCGTCGCGTCAATGGCCGCACCGGTTCCCAGCTCGAACACGGTGCCGTAGCCGCTGGCTCCGCCTGCGTAGGACGTACCGTAAAGGTTGCCCTGGCTGTCCAAAACCAGGCCACCAAGCGGGTTCGACCCGTTGGTGACGTCGAAAGTACTGAGGGTGGTAACTGTGTTCGACCCCTTGGCTATCTCGAACACCGTGCCGTCGCTGTTGGGTCCGCCCTGGTAGGTCGTACCGTAGAGGTTGCCCTGGCCGTCCAGAACCAGGCCGCCGGACGGTGTCGCTCCGTCGGCCCCGTTGAACGAGGCGACGGCCGTGATGGTACCCGATCCCTTGGCGACCTCGAACGCGGTGCCGGAACCGGCGGCTCCGCCAAAGAAAGTCGTACCATACAGGTTGCCCTGGCCGTCCAGAACCAGGCCGCCGGACGGGTTCGTCCCGTTGGCGCCGTTGAACGAGGCGAGCGTGGTAATGGTGTTCGACCCCTTGGCGATCTCGAACACCGTGCCGTCATCAGCGGCTCCGCCCTGGTAGGTCGTGCCGTAGAGATTGCCCTGGCCGTCCAGAACCAGGCTGCCGGTTGGGCTTACCCCGCTGGTGCCGTTGAATGAGGCGAGGGTCGTGATGGCATTCGATCCCTTGACGATCTCGAACACACTGCCGTAGACGTCGGCTCCGCCATAGAAGGTGGTGCCGTAGAGATTGCCCTGGCCGTCCAAAGTGAGGTTGCCGCGCGGGAACACTCCGTTTGTGCCGTCGAACGAGGCAAGTGTGGTGATGGTATTCGACCCCTTGGCGATCTCGAACACGGTGCCGTCATCGTCCGCTCCGCCTTCCTCCGCAGTACCGTACATGTTGCCCTGGCCGTCCGTAACGAGGCCGCCGGTCGGCTCCGCCCCGTCGGCGCCATCGAACGAGGCAAGTGTGGTGATGGTGTTCGACCCCTGGGCGATCTCGAACACGGTGCCGTCGTCGTCGGCTCCACGCTGGTAGGTCGTACCGTACAGGTTGCCCTGGCCGTCCATAACCAGCCCGCCGGTCGGGTTCGACCCGTCGGTGCCGTCGAAGGAGGCGAGGGTGGTCATCAGGGTCCGACGTTCCAGCGTTTCGACGCGGAGCACTCGCGCGCGGCGATCCCGCGCGTGGTTACCAGAGGTCGACCTCGGAAACGGCGCGGAGATACCGTTTCGAGAACGGCGGAACGAGCGCTGGGGCTGAGATGGGGATCGCATCGGCAGCGGCCTGCCTCATTGTGACAAGTGTGGGCGTTCGTCGAGCGCCGTGGTTTCGGAATCCTTCCCGGTTCTGATAATCACTTTACCACCTACTTCATCATCCTTTCCGATGCCTGACCGGGATCTGTGGCAAGACGGAAAGTGCGCCATTCAGCGCACAACCTCCGAGAACGCACTGTCGCTCGATGCTCCGTCGGCGGCCTCGATCGTCCCGTCGAGCGAGACCTTGATCTCCCCTTTGTAGGGCTTTGCGAGGGTGATCAAGACCGTGTCCGCTGCCGCGTCGTAGCGGATGGTCCGGATCTTCAGCCTCCTGCTGAAAACGACCCGCGGCGCTTGGGCACGCTGCCCATGATGCCGTAGAGGCTCGAATTGCTGACTGACCCGGGAACCATCGCCTCGTTGAACGCGAGCGTGACCGCGCTGACCTTCTTCTTCGTCTGCTGGACCTCAATCACGCCGAGAACCCCGGGCGCGGTTACCTCACCATCTCCTCTCCCTCCTGTGGTCTCACCGACGGTCACTACGTTCGAGGCGGCGGAGTCCCATAATGGGCCTCGCGTGGTAGGCCCCCCCATCTGGGCTTGAACTCGAAATGTGTACTGATATTCGGATAAATCCTGGGTCCACTCGGCCGGTACCGTGTAGGTCGTCGTTCCCGGCTCGACTGAACCAATAGTGAACCATGATGCGGCGCCGCTTGAGGGCATTTGTACCACGTAGGGTGCCGCGCCGCCGGTATGATCGGTCCATGAGAGGCTAACGGTCCCGCCGGATATCGACGCAGTCAGATTTGTCGGCGCGGCAGACGGAGGGGCAGCGTAGACGATCTGCGAGACGGCGGGGACGTCTGCCGCGGTCGTGGCAACGATCATGTACTCGTAGAGGGTCGGATCGGCGGCTTGATCGTCGACGTAGGAGGTGCTCCCGGCCGGCAGGGTTGCGATCGGCTGGAACGCCCCATTTGCCACCGCGCGCTCCACAGTGTACGTGGCCCGGCCTCCATTTGTGTCGGTCCAGGTGATCTGGATCTGGCTCGTCGAAACATCCGACGCCGTTACGTTCCGCGCGACCTGGGCCTGGCCAGCTCGTACCGGGTAAAGGGTGTCGATTGTGGCGATGTCGTCGGCGCTCAGGGCCGTGTTCTGGGGTAGCGGCGTCCCGTTGAGTTCCGTGGCGACTGGGAGACCATTTGCCGAACCGACATATCCATTGTAGAGCATGATCGAGGAATAGTCGAATGGTCCGACATCCCTCACGGTGCCGGCAGGCATCGGTGCCCAAAGGCTGGCCGCTGCAGGCAGGAGGTTTTGATAATTGATGATAATATAGCTGCTCGCGTCCAGCATTTCTTGTTCATGCCAAAAGCCCAGGGCGTGGCCCATCTCGTGCAAGACAACGTAGGTCAGGTCGGGATTGTTGAGGCTGGCGTATTGCTCAACGCCTAGCTGGCAGCCGACTTGCGCTGCATCGAGTCCCGGCAAGTCGGAATACTCAAAATCAACGTAGCCAGTCTGGTTCGTCCGGGGGATCCACTGCGTGGTGGTTTCATCGTTATACTCGTTGATTGCTTGGATGATCCCCGACGGATCCTTGATCGACGGGTCGATCACGTAAGGAATCTGGCCATTCGGCCAGAGGTCTTGTGCAAACGGCCCGGCAACCACGGCCGAGAGCACCGTCCTCCGTTCGAGGAACTCCAAGAAGAGCCGCATGGCTCGATCGGTCCGCGTGCGCGACAAGGGAACTCCCCCGGGGCGTGGCGATCGTGCCGGTGCCCGCTACTTCGCCGGCTTCAAATTGATCCGGGCAGTGAAGGGCACAGGCGGGTGCTCGCCCTCGTGTATGATGCCGATTTGGTTGACAAGATTGATCGTGCCCGCGACGTGAATGCCAGTGAAGCTTCCAGATGCGGATCGGGGTTGGACGGTCACGCGTATCTCCTCCGCGTCTTGGCTTCGGAGCGGGAAATACCCATGGGTCTTCAAGGTTAGCTCAAGCCGTCCTTGCCCGTTTGAAAACGTCAAAGTCCCCTTGTCGTTGAGGGCACCCTTACCTCCACCCCAGGACCCGGTTAAAGCGACGTCTCCGAGCGGCGTGACCGTGCCCGTGCCTTGAAGCACGACACCTCGTGACGAAGGAATCTCCATGCCCTGAATTGATCCCACGAGCGCTGGGCTCTTACCCGTTCCCTTCGGCGCGGCATCTATCATCGCTTCCAGACCTGGATGCGAAAGCAGAGAACGCGGCTCCAGCGGGTCGAATTCCATTCTGAACCGGCGACTCGCCATGGTGAGGTTCCTCCTATTTCGTTGGCTTGAGACTGATGTGGGCGTTGAAGGGGACGGGCGGGCGGTATCCCCCGCGGAACCCCACGATCCCGTTGACAAGATTGATCGTCCCCGCGACATGGATGCCGGTGTAGCTCCCAGTTGCGGAGCGTACCTGCACCGTCGCACGTATTTCCTCCGCCTCTTGACTTCGGAGCGGGAAATACCCACGGGTCTTCAAGGACAACGTCAGACTTCCCTGGCTGTTGGAAAACGTCAAGATTCCTTTGTCGTTCAGGGCACCCTTACCCCCGCCAAAGAATCCGGTCACAGTGACGTTCCCCAGGGGCGTCATTGCGCCCGTCCCACCAATCTGATAACCTGGGGCTGAAATCGTCTCCGTGCCCTGAATCGATCCGACCAGCGCCGGGCTCATGGCCCTTCGCTTCGACGCGCCATCAGGCGACGCTCCGGGGCCTGCGTGCGAAAGCAAAGCGCGCGGCTCCAGCGGCTCGAACTGCGTGTTGAGATTTCGATTGGCCATGACCATTGCCTTTCGTCGAGTTCTTTGCACCTGCAGGCGACGAACGGACACGGCGGAATCAGGAAAGGCGGCGAGCGATTCTCTAGAGCAACGGAGGAAGGAAACGTTCTCGTCAACTCAACCGCGATTCCTGGGCCTTTTTGCTCACACTGCGACTGAGGCCGCCGACCACGGCGATGATGCCCGTCGCAAACAGCACCAGGCTCGATGGCTCTGGTATCGCGCTGTTCCTGACGACAAGACTCGCCTCCGGGCCGAAATTAATGTAGCTCGACCCTGCCGACTCTTTCGTGAACGTGGCTTGCATGGTGATACTTACATCTATGCCAGTTGGATAAATGATAACGCCCTCTGGGTTATAGATAACGTTTCCGCGTTCGTAAGCGAACAAGGTTGGCGGGCTTTTGACGCTTGTGTCAAAATTACCGGGGCTTGTTATCACGCCGCTCGCGTAATTGTTGAGAACTGCCAGGGCGCCGGAACCATACAACACCCGGTAACGGGCATGCCATTGGAAGCGGCCAGAGCAGTTCCGCCGGTTGTGATGTCAGCTCCCGCGATGGCGACCACGAGGTCGGCGTTCGCCGACCCGGAGGCCAGTAGAAAGCTCGCGACTGTCGCCGAAAAGACCCACTGTGAACGCTTCATCGGAACCCCGTTTCAAGGTCGAGCGGTCGGGACGGTGCGTGCGGTCCCGAGTGTTTCCCTGCCTCTAAAGTCACCGCGCGATCGAGAAGCGAACGCGGCAATTACAGTTTTTTGAATTTTGTACTCGTGAGCATCGTCTGGGAGTCTCTGCGTCGCCTCCGTGCCGACGGCAAAAGGTCGCGCGGACGACTCTCGCCTTTGCCCCCTCCGCAGGGTATGATGGTCGAAACCCTCGGTGCTACGAACCACGCTTGCGAGTCCGGGACGATGGCGGTCATTCCCAAGACGAATGTTCCGGGCGAGATCGGCACCCAACCGCTCGGCTTGACTTCCGAGTCCGGTACCGGGGTTTCATCCGAGATCGACATTCCCCACCCAGCACTCGACGGCTGCCGGCAGTATCTCCTTTTGATCGCCAACGAGATGATCGGGCCAGAGCTCCAAGCCAAGTTCGGGGCATCGGACCTCGTGCAGGACACGTTCAACGAGGCACAGCGGCACCTGGCCGGGTTTCGGGGGACGAGTAGCGCCGAAATGCGAGCCTGGCTGCGCGAGATCTTGGAATGCCGGCTCTCGAACGTGCGGCGCGCCTACGTTGCGACCGGGAAGCGCGCCCTCGGCGCGAGGTGGCGATCGAGACCTTGCGCGTCGCGTCGGAAGAGCAGGGTGACATTCTTGCGAGTCGGGTGCCATCGCCAAGCAGCCATGCAATGCGATCGGAACTGACTCAGGCCCTCGATCGCGCGATGGCGCGTTTGCCCGAGCACTACCGGCAGGCCGTGCGCTATCGGCACCGGGACGAACTTCCGTGGGATGAGATCGGCGAGCGGATGCATTGTTCCGCGGATGCGGCGCGCATGGTCTGGAGCCGGGCGATCCGACAGTTGAAGAAGGAAATGGAGAATCACGGACCAATGCCATGAGCGGCGACGAGACGACGCGCGCTGAGCGGCGGCTGGCCGACGCAATGGCCGCCTTTGACGATGGGTTGGCCGTCGGTCGCGAGACACCGACCGATGAGCTTGGCGAGTCCGTCGGCCCCGATCTCTTGCCCGAGTGGGAGCGGTTCGCGGCGTTCTTGACACTCGTCGAACATGCCTGGCCCCGCGATGCATCCCACCCGGATCGCCGGACGGAGCCGGCTCCGACAGGGCCTGTTGAGCCTAAAGCCGACACGGAAACGGGTCCACCCGAAGTCGCAGGCCCCGCCCAATTCGGCCGTTTCCAGATCCGAAAAACGCTTGGCCAAGGAGGGTTCGGGGTCGTCTTCCTCGCCTGGGACCCGGCACTGCGGCGCCTGGTCGCGCTCAAAGTCCCGCAGCCCGAGACTCTGGTAACGCCCGAGGCGCGGAAGCGGTTCCTCCGCGAGGCGCACGCAGCCGCGGGGCTCGACCATCCCAACATCGTCCCGGTGCATGAAAGCGGCAGCGTCGGCACGGTCGCCTACCTCGCGTCGACGTACTGCCTCGGCCCGACGCTCGCCGAATGGCTGGCGAGCCAATCACGGCCGGTGCCGCCGCACGACGTCGCCCACCTCGGCGCCACGCTACGCGCGGGCAATCCACCACGCCGCACGAACGGGGCGTCCTCCATCGCGACCTGAAGCCCAGCAACGTCCTCCTGCAGCGACCCGGAGCCGTTGAAGGAGATGCCGAGGGCGACCATCTGCTCTCCGAATTCCAGCCGAGGATCACCGACTTCAGCCTGGCCTGGCTCGCCGACGGCGACGGGCCGAAGACCCGGAGCGGGGTCCCGATTGGCTCACCCCCTTACATGGCACCCGAGCAGGCTGAGGGACGGCTCAAGGCGATCGGCCCGCCCACGGATGTTTACGGACTGGGCTGCATTCTCTACGAGCTCTTGACGGGTCGTCCTCCCTTCGGTGGCGACAGCCAGCTTGACACTTTGAAGCAAGTTACCGCGGGCAACCCAATCCCACCTCGCCGGGTGCGGAAGGACATCTCCGTGGCGTTGGAGGCGGTCGCCCTGAAGTGCCTGGAGAAGGACCCCGCTCGGCGATACCCGACCGCTTGTGATCTGGCCGACGACCTGGACCGGTTCCTGATTGGCGAGCCGACGCGCGCCCGGCCGCCCAGCCGGTGCGAGAAGATGAGGCGAGCGGCGAGGCGGCATCCCGCGGCGGTCGTGATTCTCGCGCTCGGAGTTCTTCTTGCAGGAGCGCTACTCGGTGGCAGGCAATGGTTCGAGAACCGTTTGAACGAAACTCGACAGTATGCTCACCGGCTGGAGGATCAAGTCCGCGATCGCGAGCTGGCTGCACGCCGGGCTCAGTATGTCGCCGACGTCCGCCAGGTACCCCGGTACATTCCAAATCATCGAACTTCCCTCGCGGACGACTTGCTCCTGCGCCATCGACCGCGCCCTGGTGAGGACGACCTGCGCGGCTTCGCCTGGTATTACCTCCGGCAACGGAGTCATACCGAACGTCGCACCCTGACCGGACATCGCGGCGACGTCTACCACGTCGAATTTTCTTCGCGCGGCGACCTGCTGGCGAGCGCTGGCAAGGATGGGACTGTCCTGATCTGGAACACTTCGCGCTGGCGACTGGTCCGGAAGATCGTTGCCGCCCAAACGGAAGTCAATGCCGCGGCCTTTTCGCGGGACGGGAAACTGATCGCCACCCTCGACGACGACGGTAAGCTCAAACTTTGGGAAATCGCGACGGGTCATTTGCAACTGGAACGGCTCGCACACACCGGTGATGCCGTCGTCGCACGGTTCACCGCCGACGGTAAGCGGATCATCACGGGCGGCCGGGACGATGGTCTCGTCAAGATTTGGGATCGAACGAACGGGAACATGCTGGACTCCTTCTCGGTCGGCGAGAAGAAACTTGAAAACGTGATCTTGTCCCAAGATGGCTCGTGCCTGGCGACCGTGGGAGGAGGAGGCGTCAAGCTTTGGAAGTGGCCCGTTAGAGCTCTTATCGTCGCGCTCTCGGGAAGCGAGGCAGCCCAGGGAGCGGCCTTCTCGCACGACGGGACGAGGCTTGCCACCGGGCATGAGGACGACAGCGCGGTTCGGCTCTGGGACGTGCCCGGCGGCCGCCTCCTGCGCGAATTCCGCGGGCATAGCGGGGGCGTCTGCTCCGTATCGTTCTCGGCCGACAATCGGACGATTCTCTCGGCTAGCCGGGACGAGACGATCCGGCTCTGGGATGTGGCCACCGGTGAGGAGCGAGGAGTCCACGTAGGCCACTCCGGCCGAGTGTGGAACCTGGCCGTCTCGCCCGACGGACGGACCATTGCCTCCGTGGGCCAGGACGGCACGGTCAAGCTCTGGGATCCCAAGCCGCCGCGAAACGGCTTCACGCTTCCGATTCCCGTACCCGGTAATCTCGAGTTCTCGATGGACGCACGAGCCCTGCTGGTTCTTGAGTTCAGGCCCGAGTGGTCACTTTCCCGCTGGGACGTCCGTTCGGGCTCGTTCCTTGATCGTAAGCCGCTGAACGTGACTGGCTCCAATTGGATGTCAGCATTTTCCCACGACGGTCGCTTGCTGGCTATCGCGAACGAGTCTGACACGATTACAATCTGCGATTTGGAGACCGGTCACCCGCAGCGCCTGCACGATCCGGCCATTGGTGAGGTCATTTCCCTTAAGTTCTCGGTTGACTACCGCTTCCTTCTCTTGCACACGGGTCGTCCGAAACCGGGATACCTTGTCTGGGGCCTCGCGAGCCAACGATTGATACCTTTCCCAACATGGGATACCCCGCTCGATAGTTGCTGGACACCCTTGGAGGAAGTGCTGACCCCCCTTCACGGTGGTGATCTCGGCTGGTGGAACCCCAGAACCGGGCTAACGAAAAGGGTTCAGCTTGATTCGCGTCACAAGGATATTGCGGTTCCGACCGTATCGACCGATGGCCGGTTCCTCGCCGCGGTTGATCGCGATCGAAGCACGATCTATCTGCGGTCCACAGAGACAATGAAGCTGGTAAAGGAATTCGGGACACATAGTGGCCGTGTAGAAATCCTGACCTTCTCACCCGACGGGAATACGCTCGCCTCAGCGTGCGGCGATGGAACCGTCAAGCTCTGGGACGTTCCAACGGGCGAGGATTTATTGACGCTGGAAGGCCACATCGGCCAGGCCTGGGTCGTTCGGTTCTCGCCCGATGGCAAGGCTTTGGCCACGATCGGCCCGACGGGTCTCAATAAACCGGGCGCGATCCGAGTCTGGCTCGCTGCGGACGCCAGCACCGTACCGCCGGAATGATCACACCGGACGTAACTCTTATGGCCGGCTCATGGCATAAAGCCGAAGACAGAACTTGCACCACACCGGTCTGTTAAGCCCACGAGCAACTGAACCTACCGCGTTTGAGCCGACCGAGGTTCCCGATGCCTGACCTAAATTTTGCGACTTCAACACGCCGCTGAGGGTCGTCAGGGCCAGGCGCCGCCCCAATGCGGCAGCGTAACGCCAGAGCGTGTCCAGTGTCGCGTTCTTGTTGTGCCTATTTTCCCGGCGCGAAAGTGCTGGCTGGTGCACGCCCGAGCGCCGGGACACCTCGGCCAAGGTGAATCCCCCGACTTCGCTGGCCCGGCTGTTTACTCGACGAACCGGTGCGACTTTCCGGGTAACAACCTGGCCCTCGACACAGATGTGCCAGTTGCTCACTTCGGCTGGTCTCCCAGTTTTCAAATCAAACCGCGCGGCCAGTGAACGTCTCGCCCGCGAGCTGTAGAATACAATGGGCTCAGCGATGCACCCAAAGGTGACCCATGAAAAGTCTGGCAGATGCGTTACCCCCCGAAATCGCCCGGCAAATCGACCCCGCCTGGCGCAAGAACGAGGCAGCGTATTGGGCTGCCCGCGACCAACTCCTCAGTCAGTACCAAGGCCAGTGGATCGGGTTTGCCGATGGCGCGGTGATCGCGTCGGGCAGCAGCCCGGTTGCCGTGTTTCACGAGGCCGAAGCGATGGGGCGGAGCCCGTTTGTCACCTGCGTCGGCCGAGAAGACGATCCAGTTCGGATGCGCCGGGCCAGCTTTGCCTACGACGGCTCCTACGCCGGGGAGCCGTTGCCTGTCCTCACCCTCGAGTTTCGTCCCGTGAGTGGAGCGCCAGGCGTGGCGTTGGATCGAGTGATCGCCGACACCGGAGCGGACGCGAGCGCACTCCCGTGGGCGGATTGTCAGGGACTGCAACTCACTGCTTCCCAAGGCAGGCCGGGTTGGATGGGGGGCGTCGCAGGCGGTGCCGCACCAACCCTTCATTTTCGTGTCTGGGTGTATCTCGACGGCCAAGAACATGCGTGCCGACTGCAAGCAGACTTTGTCGGCAATGAGCGCATCCTGGGCAGAGACGTTCTGAACCGTTTGGAGATGCTGTTTCGAGGTCCTGCTGGTGAAGTTATCGTCAATCCCTGATGTTTGCCGACCAAGAAGACCGCAGAGTTTGTGAGTTGAGTCGGGGCATGAGGGGCGACATTTGGGAGACGGACCAGACGCCCCAGTCCGCTCGAGCAAACCACCGACCTCTGAGCGTGTCGGGCTCTTGGTAGCGAATTTGGCAACAAATTGGCAACAGCACTGCCAATGCGACCGCAACGCGAACCCAATGTGAACAGGCGCGGTGTTTCCGTAAGTAGCCTCGAATCAATGGCTTTCCAACGTCAACCCAACGCCACGCCACTGCCATGCTGAATGTGGGGATCCAGGTTCGAATCCTAGATCCCCAGTTTGTAAAACATTGCCAATCAATATGTTACGCAAAGCGGCGTTTCCATCCTGGCAACACCTTCGGCTTGGCGTTGGGGTAGCATCGCTCAAAACCGAAACGTGCTCTCGCCAAAATACTTCCGCGGCGGCGTTTGTCGGCCGCACGCGATGTTCTTACTGTCGGTCTCAGCCTCGTGCCGAAGAAAGCGGCCGACTTCGGCGTTCGCGGAGTTGCGCGGATTCGGGTTGCCGTGGCGCGGGCTGAACGGCGCCGTCCAGGTCGCATCCGTCCGGATTGTCTCCATGGAATGCCCGCGGCCAGCCCCCGTGTTCTGGAGCACCTCGAGTCAACGCCGCGCCCATGCCGGACTGGCCCATCTACCGCTCGAGGCAATCGCCCTGACTGCGACCAGGCGCGCCGCCTTACTGTTCCGGGATGATCCTCAACGAACAGCACCACAAAGCGTCCTAATTTTCACATACTTGTACGCCGTTAAATTCCAGCAAGAGCTCACGGCCGGTAGTTGACGCAAATTAGGCGGGCTGGTCGAATGCACTGCCAGGTCAGCCGGCGCTGCATTGGCCTGACCAGCCCCGTGGTGCGGCAACCGGGCCGCCGTGAAATGCTGAGTCGCTCTGTGTTACGCAGACCAGCGCTGGTCGGCATAGCATCGGTCGTGCCGGGGTGAACCAGCGGGCTCGTCGCAGTGTCATTCGTTCAGTTGAACCATTGCAGGTGCGCGAGCGATCATGAAGACTGGTCGAGATCGTGAAGTAAGTGAGATCGTCAACCACGAACGGGCTGTCGAAGTCGCCAACCTGCTCATGGGAAAACTGAACCGGCCCATGCGCCGCATCTCCCCAGACGTCTATCGCTCGCTGCATCGTCGCAACCTACGGGCCGGCAGATTATCATTGCGCGACGGACGGGTTAAAGAACTTGAGGGCTTCTGCGAACGAAACTTTGGCACGACGGATTGTCGCGGCTCGCCGACCTGTACGAGCGAATCTACGAACATAAGTCAGAGTTACGGCTGCCCCTAAAGGAATTCGCGGCCCTGATTGGTCAACCGCAAGAGGGTGTGCTCCGCGGCGCACCGCGCCACGCCACGGTCATGATTTCACCCTGGGGTCTCCAGACCGAATATCCCGAAATGCATCTAGTCCGGGACGTGGCCGTGGCATTCAATTCGGCTGCCACTATTGATGCTGAGATCAAGCAGCACAGAGGAACCTCCTGGTCCAACGCAAAGCAGGATGAGGCCCGGAAACAACTTGGCGATCTCCTTACCCGAGCCGCCTTCCACAGGCGGATGTGCGTTCTCTCTTGCTTCAACCTGATCGAAGCGTACCTCAATGGCGTAGCTTGGGACTACACCGAATCGCACGACATTTCCGCACTTTCAAAGAACAAACAGGATGTGCTCACAAGCGGGCAGGCGAGCATTCTTGACAAGGTGGTCAGGGTCCCCGAGATCGTCACTGGCAAGAGTCCTGGCCCGCTCACACAGGACAAGGACCCTCTGAAGACCTTCAAGGAGATCATCAAGCCGTTTCGAGATTCGATCGTTCATGCGTCACCGTTCTCTGCGCCAGCTAGGTTCGGCGGCTACGACAAGCTATATCGAAGGTTTACGAGCTAACGCTGGAGACCACACGCCGTACGGTCGATCTCACAGTTGATATCATTGAGCAGATACATCGATTCGTTGGCGGCCGTGGAAACTGCCCGCAGTGGGTTCCGCCGCGTGGCATGGATGGGAAGTTCGAACTCGAAAAACTGCTTTGACGGGGAATTGCCAGGAGGCAGGCGGCTAACCAGTCGCGGCAGCAGACGGCCGCCGCGCTGCACGTTTGTTGCAGTTTGTCGACTCAGCGTCCGGCTGTAGTTTTGGAACTTTATCGTTCGGCCACAAGCGGCGGACCGATCCCGGTGCGCGCACATACCGCCGTGCGCGGTGCGCGGTACTCGCCGTCGGGGTCGAGTCGCGAGGCATGATCGTTTTCCTGGCCGAAGACATTCCTGACCGCCGTTATCCCGGCTACGATGGATTGAAGGAGGACTTGCCGTGAATGTCATCGAAGAGACGATCGACGCCATGCCGGACTCGAACGGACAACTGCGACTCACCCACCAGCCGCGGCTGCCGCCCGGCCCCGTGCGGGTCACGATCCGTGTCGCCGCGCCGGCTGGTCCACAACGCGGACTGGCGGACGTGATCCGAGAGATCGCGGCCGAGCAGCGCTCCCGCGGCTTCCCTGGCCGGTCGTCCGAAAACCTGAGCTCCGAAGATGACGCGCGGCTGGCCGAGGACGCCGAGCGGGATCGGGAACTGGACGCCGCCGGCCGCGGGTCCTCGTCGGGGGGACCATGAGTGCTGTACTACCTGGACACCGTGATCGTTATCTACGCGGTCGAGGGCAACCCGGCCGAGCAGCAACGTGCGCTACATCACCTGGCCCCGCTGGAACAGGCCGGCCATCGATTCGCGATCAACGAGTTGACGCTCACTGAATGTCTGGTCCCGGTCCTCAGCCGAGGCGGTGGCCAACGGTTGTCGGACTTTTTCCGGTTCTTCAACGGGCCGAACCTGCGGACGCTAGGATTGACTGCCGCGACGTACGCCCGAGCCGCCCCTATCCGCAGTGGTCACGCATATCCAGCGACTCCGCCCGCCCACCCGAAGCGTTACGGGGTCGCCGATGCCCTCCATCCCGCCACTGCGATCGAGTTCGGCTCTGACGTGTTTCTGACCAATGACGACCAGTTGGCGAACTTTCCGGAAATCACAGGCGAGGAACTGCCATGATTGCGGCCGAGGCCAGCACGTCTTCAACTTCCTTTCGGGGTAACGCCGTGTCCTTCGACGCGAACGTGCCACTCCGGGTCGGCCGGACAAGTGCAAGCACCGCTTGTCTCGCCTGAACCTACAAACTTTGGCAACAAATTGGCAACACCACTGCCTGTGTGAACCCTGTGCGACTACAATGTCAACAGGTCTGGCAGCGCCGCAAGTCGTTTCCGATCATTGATTCTCCAACGTTAACCCAATGCCACGCCGAAGCAGGGAATCCAGGTTCGAATCCTGGATCCCCAGTTCTACCCTTTATTCCGCTGAGTAGAATCTCGAGATTTGCGCCTTTCATGAACACGATCGTTCTCTACGACGAGTCGGTGGATATCCCCAATGGGATCAGCGATTTGTCCGGATTTCGCCGCTGGGTGCACTCCGACGACTTCCCCGAGACGGGACGCATTTGTTTCCTCGATGGCCGAGTGTGGGTCGACATGAGTAAGGAACAGGTTTTTACCCACAACCAGCTCAAGCAAGAGTTTAATCTTGTGATTGGCGGTCTAGTCAAGTCGCAGCGACTGGGTCGGTTTTTCCCCGACGGTCTGTTAGTTACGAACGATCGAGCACAGCTCGCTTGCCAGCCGGACGGCACATTCATAAGTCGCCAGAGCCTGAAATTAGGGCGTGTCCGCCTCGTAGAAGGAGAGAAAGAAGGCTATCTCGAACTCGAAGGCACGCCTGATATGGTCCTTGAGGTCGTGAGCGCCAGCTCGGTCGAGAAGGACAAGGAGACGTTACTCGACCTTTATTGGCGAGCGGAGATTCCCGAATACTGGGTCGTGGACGCCCGGGCGGATCGCCTCGAATTTGACATCTTTCGGTACGCCTCAGGCGGTTACGTTGCCACACGAAAACAAGCGGGCTGGCTCAAATCGCGCGTGTTCGGCAGATCGTTCCGTCTGTCCCGCCACCTCGACGACGCGAGCAATCCTGAATACAGCTTGTCGGTCCGTTGAGCACGGCAGCGTTCTATCGGTTTCGCCGCGCTTTGAGAGAGCCGTTTGCGGTCGATCGGTGGAAGTCCTGTTCAGAGCTCCGGTCATTAACGTAACATCCGCACGACCTGCACGCGCGACACTCCGGCGATGACGAGACCCAGGCGTCATGAGGAGGTGGTAGGACCCGCAGAACGCGGACCAGTGCACTTCACTGGGATCAGCGATACCAAATTGAAGGGCGATGCCGGCCGCCGCATTTCATCGGACGGATCGGTCGGATCAGACGGATCGGACGTGGCGGCCGGATTGCGCAGCTTGAGCGGAGGGCTGCTTGGGGCACTCGGGCAGCTTGAGTGCTTCCGCGTCATGTGGCGCGACGTCGTATGAAAGCCATTCCGCGGCGAACCTGGCAACAAACTGGCAGCAACATTGGCGATGTCAACCCAATGCGACTACACTATGAATCGGTGCAGCATGAGTCGTGAAACCCTGCAATCCAAGGTTCCCTAGCGTCAATCCAGTGTGTTTGCAATGTGACGTGGAAGCAGCGGAGGCAGGTTCGAACCCTGGATCCCCAGTTGTTGATCACCGGAGGTTGACGATGACCATCACGGTGGTGGCGGAGGCAACGCTTGCCGATATCTTGCAGCAACTTGGAGGGATTTCGCCCAGGAGGGTTCGCTGCAATCCCCCACTCGGGACAGCCACCGAAGAGGATGTGATCCGGATTCGTGCCCGCGAGCGCCGTCTCTTCGAGCTCGTCCACGGCGTGCTGGTGGAGAAGGTCATGGGCTACTGGGAGTCCGTATTGGGAATCGAGCTGGCGCGTCTACTAGGAAACTTTATCAATCGCCGGAAATTGGGCAGCCTGGCCGGGGCAGATGGAATGCTTCGATTGTCTCCTGGTCTCGTGAGGATACCCGATCTGTCTTTCGTTTCCCGCGCCAGGCTCGCGCGCCATCGCCGCGCCCGCGCGCCGATTCTTCCGCTCGCTCCCGATCTCGCCGTCGAAGTGTTGAGCGAGGGCAATACTCTCGGAGAAATGAAACGAAAAGTCAGTGAATACTTCGGAGCGGGTTGTCGACTGGTCTGGCTTGTCGATCCACGTACCCGAACCGTCGCTGTCTACACCTCCGCTGCCGACGTGATCACCCTTACGGAAAAGCAAACTCTGACCGGTGGCGACGTCCTACCGGGCTTCCGGCTCCCGTTGCGCAATCTGTTTGGTCTTATCGACGATATGGATTGACACACCTATTGCGAGCACGTTCGTTCACTTTGGTGAGTCGGTGGAAATCCCCAATGGGATCAGCGCCTTGGCCTGGTTGCGCCGCTGGGTGCACTCCGGCGACTTCCCCGAGACGGGACGCATCTGTTTCCTCGATGGCCAAGTGTGGGTCGACATGAGTCAGAAGCAGGTTTTCACGCGCAACCAACGGAAGCAAGAGCTCAATCTCGTGGTTGGCAGACTGGTGAAAGCTCAGCGCCCTCTCAGGTTTTTCCCCGACGGGCTGTTCCTGACCGACGATCGAGCCCAGCTCGCTTGCCTGCCGGATGGCACATTCGTAAGTTGCCAGAGCTTGAAGTCCGGGCGGGTCCACGTGGTGGAAGGGGAAAAGGAAGGCCACCTCGACGACGCCGGCAATGATGAGTACAGCTTGCCCGTCCGTTGAGCACGAGAAGCCGGAGCCTGCGCCCCCTTGGGAAAAATAGGGGAAGATCCTGCCAGCGCGAGCCCAGGTCTGGTTCGATGTGATTGCCTTGCGATGCGTGCGCACCCGGACGGTCTGGTCAATCCGGAGAGCGTTCAGGCCGCGGACATCCGGGCCATCTTGGCGGCCTCATGATGCATGAAAACGAACGAACCGTGCCCGGCTGATCGCGATCCATGCCGGCCCGAGCTTCGATCACTCCGTCGCGCCGCATGACACGGAAACCCTTGAGGCGAGGTCTCGTCATGGCGAGACTCAGAATTGTTTTTCCGTCGCGCGCTCAATTTCGGTGTGTCATCCGTTGAATCTCCTGGGAGGGTCGAGGGTGATGACGGATGATGGCGAGGAACTGGGTCGGAGGCTCGAGTCGTTCCGGAATTATCTGCTCCTGCTGGCCCGGATGCGAGTCGATGGTCAATTGCAAAGCAAGATCGATCCCGACGACATCGTGCAGCAAACGCTGGCGCGAGCCTTCGAGAGACGCCACCAGTTCCACGGTTCCGACGACGCCCAGCGCGCCGCCTGGCTGCGGACGCTGCTGGCCAACTTGCTGAGCGACGCCTTTCGCAAGTTTGGCCGGCCCGGCGCGGTCGAGCGCTCGCTCCAGTCCGCCCTCGAGCAATCGTCGGCGCGGCTAGAACAGTTTCTGGCGGCCGATCAGACTTCTCCCAGCGAGCGATTCGATCGCCAGGAAAGACTCGTGCGGCTGGCGGACGCGCTGGCGAGGCTGCCGGATGACCAGCGGAATGCGGTCGAGCTCAAGCACCTGCAAGGGGTGTCGCTGGTCGAGGCGGCCCGTCGAATGGGGCGGAGCGTGCCGGCGATCGCGGGTTTGTTGCAGCGGGGGCTGAAAGCCCTTCGGAACGACTTGGGTGGTTCCTGGGACGGAAAGGCGGGCGATCGATGAGCGATTTCGAGACTTCGGACCTGGGGCGCCGCCAGCGGCTCGACGAGGCGATGGCCGAATTCCTCGTCGACGCCGACGCCGGCCGGGCGCCCGAGCGCGAGGCATTTCTGACGCGGTATCCCGACCTTCGCGACGAGCTGACTGCCTTCCTGGACGACCGGGCAAACCTCGAGCGGCTGGTCGAGCCTCTGCGCGGCAGCCCGGGATCTCCCGAATCGACGCAACGTGGATCGACCGAGGCCGGGCACCATGTCACCGATCCGGACAGAGCGACGGGCGGGCGGAAAGCGCCGGCAGTCGAGGTGACCAAGGACGGACACGCTGGTGGCGACGAGGACCAGCACGTCGACACGGTCGTCCGTTACTTCGGTGATTATGAGCTGGGCAAGGTGCTCGGGCGCGGCGGTATGGGTGTGGTCTACAAGGCCCGTCAGGTGAGCTTGAACCGGCCAGTGGCGCTCAAAATGATTCGCGACGCCGCATTCGCCAGCGACCATGACCGGCGCCGATTCCAGTACGAGGCCGAGGCAGTTGCCATGCTCGACCATCCCGGGATCGTGCCGATCCACGAGGTGGGCGATCACGAAGGCCAGCGCTATTTCACCATGAAGCTGATCGCCGGGGCCAGCCTGTCCGAAGTCCTTGCCTCTTATCGCGACGACCCCAGGCGGGCTGCGACGCTCGTCGCCCAAGTTGCCGAAGCGGTCCATCACGCGCACATGCGCGGCATTCTGCATCGCGACCTGAAGCCCGGCAATATCCTGGTGGATGCCGACGGGAATCCGCATGTGACCGACTTCGGCCTGGCGCGGAAAGTCGACGGGGACAGCGAGATGACCGCGTCGGGCGCGATCGTGGGCACGCCGGCCTACATGGCACCCGAGCAGGCCAGCGGCAGGCGCGGATCGATCACCACGGCAACCGATGTGTACGGACTTGGATCGGTCTTGTACGCCCTCTTCACCGGCCAGGCGCCGTTTCGCGGAGACAGCGCAGTGGACACGCTGTCCAAGGTCAAGGACGAGCCTCCCGAGCCACCCCGCAAGCTCAACCCGAAGCTGCCGCAGGATCTGGAAGTGATTTGCCTGAAGTGCCTGGAGAAAGACCCGCGGCGGCGGTACGCCAGCGCCCGGGCGCTCGCCGACGACTTGGAGCACTGGCTTGAGGGCGAGCCGATCGCGGCCCGGCGGGTGGGCTCGGCCGAGCGGCTGTGGCTCTGGTGCAACCGGCGTCCGGCCCTGGCCGGTCTGTCGGCGGCGATCGCGCTCTTGATCGCGGCCGGTACCGCAACCGTGATCGCGGTCCAGTCGCGAGCCAACGCCGCTCTTCAGGCGAACAATGCCCAGTTACTCAGGGCGAATGAGCGCGAGTCGGCGGCCAGCGCGGAGCTGCGTGAAGCCAACGAGCGCGTCCACGCCCGGTTCGAGCTGGCCCAGGAGGCGATCCGCGCGTTCCAGCAGGGCGTCAATGATGACGACATGCTCAAGGGCAAGGAGCTCGAAGGCCTGCGCAGCAAGTTGCTCAAATCCGCCGCTGGATTCTACCAGAAGCTGGAAGAGTTGCTGCAGAGCCAGACCGACCGTTCTTCGCGGGCGGTGCTGGCGCAGTCGTACTTCGAGCTGGCCGAATTGACGAGCAAGATCGGCGATCAGTCCGCTGCGCTAGCGGTGCATCGCCGGGGACTGGCGATCCGCCGCGAGCTGGCGGCAATCGCGGGGTCGGATCGATCGGCGCGGCTCGACCTGGCGCAAAGCCTGATCGCGGTCGGCGCGCTAGCCGGGGCGACCGGCAAGCGCGCGGAGGCGATCTCGGCTTTTCAGGAGTCGCGCGAGCTGGCCGAACCGCTGGCCACGGGACCGGGCGCGACCGCGCTGGCCCGCCAAGTCCTGGGAAATACCTATTACAGCATGGGCCGCGTCCCGGCACCGATAACCCAAGTGCGCGAGAGGCTCACGGCGGCGGAGGCCGGGCTGGCCATCCGACGCAAGCTTGCCGACCTTTACCCGACGGTCGCCGAGTACCGCAGAGCCCTGGCGGCCAGCTATGAGAGCGTTGGTTTCCTGCAAATGCGCTTACCGGTTCGATCCGAGCCGAAGGAGCCATTCGAAACGGCGGCGGAGGCCCGGCGCAAGTCGTCCAGGATCGACCCCAACGGCAGGTCCATTGCGATGGCATCGTTCGAGAAGGCACTCCTGATCGAGCGCAAGCTGGTCGAGGAACACCCCGAAGTCACCCAATTCCGCAACGATCTTGCAGACAGCCTCCAGGAGGCTGGTGTCGCGCGGAGTGGGCCTGGAAAGACCGATGGTTTGGATTTGCACCGCGAGTCGCTGGCGATCCGGCGCAAACTGGTGGAGGACAACCCCGCCGTCACCGAGTTCCGAAGCCGCCTCGCGATGAGCCTTTCCAGTATCGGTGACCTTGTCGGGACCACCGAGGCGCTTGCCCTCAAGCGCGAGGAGCTGGCGATCCGGCGCAAGCTCGCCGACGACAACCCTTCCGTCATCGACTTTCGGGCTGCCCTGTCGGCGAGCCACTACGGCCTGGGCCGACTCCTGGAGCAGACCGGGCACCTGGCCGAGGCCCTCGAATCGTACCAGGCCCAACTGGGTGTCGGCAGAAAGCTGGCTGCCGATCTCAGCAGCCGCGGTGTTGTCGTCAACGTCGCAAGCCTGCAAAGCCGGTTTGCCGGCACCCTCCTCCAGGTCGGCGACTTGCAACTCAAGTTGGGGCACCAGGCCGAGGCGATGGCGTCTTACACAGAGGCGGTGGCGATTCGACGCAAGCTCGCGGAGGACAGACCTGCGGACGCCAAATTTCGCGATGATCTCGCGGACACCCACCGCAAGATCGGCACCGTTCAGTTGCGGGCCGGGCGCGTTGCCGAGGCACAGGCTTCGTTCGAACAAGCGATCGAGATCCGTCGGAAGCCGGTGAAGGGGAGTGACTCGGACGTACAACTTCGCCGCGAACTGGCGGCCACTTACGATCGGATTGCCGTCGAGCAGCGGCAGGCGGGGCAGGTGGCGGACGCACTTCGTACGAATCGAGCGTGTCTGACACTTCGACGAAAGCTGGCCGAGGAACACCCCGAATTCGCCCGGCTCGGTCTCGAGTTAGGGAGGACGTATTCCGGCATCGGACTGACGCTGGCGATGGCCGGGCGACCAGCCCAGGCGATGGCATCGTACCAGGCCGCGCTGGCGACGACGGGTTCTCTCATGGAGGCCCATCCCAAGGACGTTGAATACCGCCGTGACCTTGCAGACTTTCACACGCAGGTCGGCTTGCTCGAGTGGCGGACCGGGCGTCCTGCGGACGCGATCGCATCGTTCCAGGCCTCTCTGGCGATCCTGCGGAAGCTGGTCGATGACAATCCCGCCGGGGCGAAAAGATTTGCGAGTTCGATCGCACACGCGCATATCAGCATGGGGCGCATTCGAGCCGCGATGGGACTGGCGGCGGACGCCCTGTCAGAGTACCAGGAGGCCAAGGCGATCTACCAATCGCTGGCCGATTCGAACCCGGCCAGCGTGTCTTCGCGCTTCGCCCGAAAGAGCCTGGCGGATTCGCAGATGTATAGCGCCGACGTCCTTCGCTGGCTCGGCCGGCTCTCCGAGGCCCGCGCCGGTTACGCTCGCGCCATCACAACTCTTGAGGGCCCTGCCCCCTCCGATCCTGAGTATGCCGACGCTCGCTCCAGCTTGGCGTACAGCGTGCTAGGGCTGGGGCTGGTCGAACGGGCGACAGGCGACTACGCCGCGGCCGCGGCCGCCGCGCGGCGAGCGCTGGCGATCGATGAAGGATTGTCAGACGACCCGTTTCTGAACGATCCGTTCGGCTTGGCCTGTGTCCACTCGGAGCTGGCGGGTCTGGCCGGCCGGCCGGGATCGGGCATCCCGGCAGCGCAGGCCGGTCCCGAGGCCGGCCGGGCGATGGCCTTGTTGTTCCAGGCGATGGCAAAGCACTCGCTCAACCCAGCCTTGATGCGAACGGAGACCGCTCTCGACCCCCTCCGCGAGCGGAATGACTTCAAGCTCTTGATGATGGACCTGGCCATGCCAGCCGAGCCGTTCGCCGATTGAACCAAAGAGGGGTGCCAGTTTCCGAACACGCTTCGGAGCGGGATCAGGACGCGTTAACCATTGCTGCGCGACGCCGGCGCCGCTTTCGGGGATTCGACCCATTCGGTACAATCGACCTCGGTCCGCCGGCGGCAGCGGACCAGTTCGGCCTCAAGGATAGCACCCATGGCAGAACCAATTGACGAATTCCACTCCAGAATCCGCCGCCGCGCAATTTGCATGGAAATCGGCGGTTTTCGACCGCCGGATTCCCCGACTGCGTGCTGGTTTGGCCGCGCCCTACTGGCGCTCCCCGGTGAGTCGTGGCCGTGCTCCGGGAATAAGCCGATGCACGCGCCTCTGCCAGATCAATCTGGCAACATTGCCGTTTCGGCCGCCTCGGCTCGACGACCTGGAGTTCATCACCGTATTCATCGGCCCGGACGAGCTGCCGACGGATGCCGCGAACGGAACCAATTGGTGTCTCCGCGCATACAAATCTCTGAGTGATCTTGTGCCGCTCGCTCCGGCTCAGACCGGATCGCCCATGAAGCCGTTCCCCATGCGTCCGAATGTCGTCGAGGAAGACTATCCATGCTGGGAGGACATTCCTTGCGCCGTGCCGCCAGACATCGACGGCAAATACCACGACCTCTTTCCCAATGTTCCGGGCTTCAAGCTTGGCGGCTGGCCGTCCCTTGTTCAGTCAGAAATCGATTGGGCGCCTTGGCAGAAACACCCGATTTCGCCCGAATACGTTTTCCAGATCGATAGCACCGAGAAAGGCAACTGGATGTGGGGCGATAACGGCGTGGGATACTTCGGTCGCGGCACCGCCCTCGGGCGCACCGATCTATGGGCGATCGACTGGCAGTGCTATTGAGTCGAACGGAGAGATGCCGAACCAGACGCTGCCCCAGACGGCGGCCGCCGTAACGACATCGAATCTTTACGCAGCGTGTCGAGGCGATTGCTATACTTCTTTTGTTGACCAGGCCGAGGGGGATCAAGCGCCAGAGACGACCACTCCAACCGACGAACGGTGTTTCACCATGAGCACACAGACGATACACCGCGCGTACAACGACGTGGTTGCGTCGCATTATGATCTCGATCCTCAGGGAGTGATCGGCAGATCTCTTGACTACGCCGTCCAGCAGTTGCGGCAACAAGAACTTTTGGGCACGACCAGCGAGTCGCGGTACGTCCTCGATATCGGCATGGGGACGGGCCTATTTCTTGGCAAGCTCAAGGAGATGGCCGGAAATCGGGTTGTGCCGTTCGGGGTCGATCTTGCCGAGAACATGGTGGAGAACGCACGCAGGCGAATCCCGGACCTGGTCGCTGTGGTGGGAGACGCCGCGGAGCTGGACGCTCACTTTCCAGGCCAACTATTTGACTGCATTTGTACGCATTTCATCACGGGCTACGTGCCGATGGGCGTGCTCGCGCCCAGATCGCCAGCCGGCTCAAGGAGGGCGGGTACTGGTCCTTGGTCGGCGGGACCAAGGCGGCATATCCGGCCCTCCAAGCCAATGGGGATTCGCAGCTCCTTCGCTGGCTGAGCGGCGCCGGATCGCGACAAGTCGATGACACCGTGCTCAATCCTGCGAACTTGCAGGAGGTCGTCGATACGATGGCTGCCCATGGATTTGAAGTTGCGCCGCAGGAGACCTTCCAGCCTGCTATCGAGTTCAACGACTTTGATCAGTTCATGGAGTTCGGTTATCGCGGAGGATGGCTCACGCCGCTCATCGAATCCATCGGCTTGCACAGGGCTGGCTCCGTCAAGCGCTGGCTCTTGAACCGTCTCGTCTTCCCCGTCAAGGATTCGCACAACATTGCGATTGCCTTGGGCCGCAAATAACGAGCCTCAGCTTCTCCAATCCTGTCGCCTGAACATCAGATAGTTGAGGCAGATCGGGACCTCATAAATGAGCAGGATAGAGGACAGAGTGCGGCCGGGCGGAAATCGCTTGTTGAATTCGGTCATGTCCGCGGCGACGGTCCAGATCTTGTGGCTCCAGGACTGGAGTTTGTAGAAGACCGGAACCAGCAGCCCGAACGCCAGGATCGACCAGCTTGGTAGCCTGGGCAGAGCGAGGACGCTCGCGACGAAGAAAGCCAGGAAGACTGCTGTCGCAAGAGACACGCGAGCAGGCGCGTTGATGACGACCAGGGCCAGGTAAGCGAGAGCCAAGGCGACGACGATCAGCCACGCTGCTGGCAGGTCCAGAAGAAGAACGGCCTCATAGATCACGGCGTAGACGCCAAACCATAGGCCGTAAAGAGCCCCGAGATGGGCGACGTTGATACCGAATTGGGAGTGGCGACCAAGGTGTCTGGCGTAAAGGTCGTTGAAGTCAACGTGCAGCAGGCTCAAGGGCCGAGTCGCTTCGATGCTCATGGTTTCTTCTCCCAACAGAGGATGAATTGATCAGGCCGCCGAGGCCGGCGGCGAGCACTTTGTGGAGCGGCCGCCCCAGCACATCGACAATCGTGGCGCAGGCTTGCCGAATCTCGTCGGAGCTGACATTGAGCGGTGGGGTGATCTTGAGCACGTTGGGCTCATATTGACAAAACCCTGCCAGCACGGGGAAGCGCTCATGGCGGAGCATGCTGAACAGGTACAACGAGGAGAGGCGCTTGCGCAGCCAACGGTGCGGCCAGCGCCGTGTGTCAAGCTCGATGCCGATGAGGAGGCCGAAGACGCGCACGTCGCGCACGAATCTGACTCGAGGCCAGGCCTGCGCTCAGCAGCTCGGCGAAAAGTGCGCCCGATCGGGCGACCTGGGTAGATGTGTCGAGCTTATCGGCCAGGCCCAGGACGTTGAGTACCGTTTTGTACCCTTGTTCGTAGCCGTAGCGTCTGCTCGATCGAATCTGTCAAATTCGAGCCCCGACGTTCGACCATTTCTTGCACTCTCGCGGAGTAGAGCGTCAAGGAGAACGGAAACATCATGTCCGAAGTGGCCTTGCCGAGGAGCAGGAGGTCCGGCGTCAGGTCGAGGGTTTGCGAGAAGATGAACGGTCCCGTTCGGTACATTCCGGTCTGCACTTCGTCGACCAGGAGCAAGTAGCCCCAGCGTTTTCTGCCCGCGTCGAGATGGCGTATCACGGTTTCCGGAACGCGACGCACGCCGCCGACGGCCTGAATCAACTCCACCTGCACGACGGCGACCTCATGCTTTCCCAGAAGCGCGTCGATCTGCGCCTGGGCATCCGGGGCGAAAGGATCGACGTAGTGCACGTCGGAGTAGAGCGGATCGATGAACTCCTTGTAAGACGGATTGGCGGTACCCGTCAGCGCGAGCAAAGTCTTGCCTCCAAAACCCGCCTTGAGGGCGAGGATGTGGCGTTTGGGAAACTGAGCGACCAGAGCGACTTTGAGGGCGTTCTCGACGGCGGTTGCGCCGCTGACCGCGGGCAGGAAGAATTCGAGACCGGTGAGCTTCTGAAGCCGGCGGCGAAGTTCGGCCGCGTGGGCGCGATCACCGTGCGGTGGTCGCGCACCCTCGCCCTGGCGCCGCCGCGCGGGACGAATCCGAGCGTTTCTATTTCGCCAGCGTAGTTGGGGGGATTGTGGCCGCGAAAGCTGCAGGCGACTCCGCTGACTCCATCGAAGATCGGGCGGCCGTCAACAATGACGAACGAGCCAGCGGCGCGAACGTCCCCGGTGCGGAAACCGGTCGCGCGAATGAGCCGCACAAGCGAGGGGTTACAATAGCGCCCTAACGCAGTCGCTCCGACGGGATACGTCGGTGAGTAATTGCTGCGAACACTTCACGATAATATCCGTGGAACTCCGGGTCCACGCTGGCCAGGCAATTCATGAAGTGCAGGGTCGAAATCGTATTCGGCTGGAAGGTCGTCGAGTGAAAGGTGGCTTTGCGGGCCTGATTCCAGCAAGCGAAGAGCGATTTGCGGGCCGTGAAGGCGCTGAACGGAACGGCATGGTCGACGAAGGACTCGTCGAAAACGACGATGTCGGGGGTGATTTCGCGCAGGATGCCGTTCGAGCCGCCGCGCAGCGCGGCCAGGCTCTCGCGGTCCACGCAGGTAATAACAAGCGGCTTATCACGTCGCACAAGCGAGCGGATGGTTTCCGCGTGCTTTTCGAGAAGGTGGTTCGCTCCCGCGACGAGCACAAGCAGACTGAGGCGCGTGGCGAGGCCCTCGGCTAGACCATTTTCGGCCGCACTGGTCAGGCTCAGCGACCCAGGCTCACGGCCAAGTTGGTTCTTGCCGACGACGCAGAGACCTGGCAAGAACTGGACTCTGTCGCCTCCCGCCAGATCTGCTGAAACAAAGCCGGTGAGCCGATCGGCGGGGTCGAGGAGAAGACCGGTTGAACGAAGCCCGATCCTGTGCTGGTTAAAGCGCGCGAGTTTGATGGCCCCACTGAGCGCTTCCTCAAGTCCGTTCGCGAGGAAGGATCTGGCAATCCTCCGAAGCCACTTGCTGGTGCTGAGCCCGAGCCGATGGCTCCGTCCACGTCGTGCGCACGTAGCGGTCGAGACAGAAGCACGTCTGGGCGACATGGGGGTTCAGATAGAGCCGCAGGAAATTCGGCTCCTCTCGACGGAGTATCTGCTCGCAGGTCTCCGCAATTGATGATACGTGGCGCATGCGGACCTTAATGGCTGTGTTTGCCTGGGTTGGTTCGGACCGTCGAGAATGTATTCTTGAGATAGTCCAGAAAACGAGGCTTGCTACAAGCGAAAGAGGAACAGGTCGGACGACACGCAATCCTCGTCGCGGCACGGAGAATGAGGCAGCCCGTCGCGCCGTAGATATCTGAGCTGGATCTTGCGCAGGGGGACGCGGTGGTGCGTTCGCCAGAAAAGGTCGAACTCCGATGGCGTGAAAAACAACTCCGTATGCCAGGCCACGTGTCTAGCTCAGGGTGTGCATGAGCCAGGACGTCGCTGGGTTCTCTTCCAGGCGATCCCAGAGCCTGCCCAGGGCGTCGCGAGGAAGCTCCAGGGCGGGCGAAGACGTATCGCCGAGATCCTTGTAATACCTGGCAACCGTGACCTTCGCGCTCGAGGCCATGGGATTGACGAATCTCGACGTTCGTGGCGTGCGGATCTCGGAGGACGCTGAGGATGTCGCTGGCGGATGGGTTTTTCAGCGTCTCACGGCGGACGAAGTAGTTCGATTTCGGCTTGGTGAGAAGGTACACCCGCAATACCACGACCCGGGATCGCTGATCGTAGACATGCTCACGGAACGCCGCGTCGTCCCTCGCGGCGGAGATGATTCGATCGCTGTCGGGGTCGTAGAGGACGACCCGGCAAATCGTGTCCGCCACCGTGGAGAAATCGACGGCCGATCCATGAATCGGCACAAAGAACGAAGTCCCCAAGCACACATAGGAATAGTTTGGAACGACGTAGAGTTCCTGATCATTCCCGGCCAGGTACTCGAGGACATCGTGCACTGTCGCCCCGCAATCCGCCTTGACGGTGTGCGGGCCGGAGTGGACGATTCGTCGACAATGGATCGTGGAGACGATTGTCTTCCCCGGGTAACGATGGCCGAAGTGGTTGACGCCATTGTTGTAGCCGACGACCCTCACTTGGCCGAAATTGGATCGGTGGCAAAGTGACAGGAGCTCGCGCATTGAACGAGGCTTCAGAGTATGGACATCGTATTGACGCAACCACGGAAATCGCCTCGCGCAGAGGGTCAAGACGAGCGCGAGCACCTGGCCGACCAACAGCCACGAAAGAAGCATACTGGCGGCGGTCGTCAGGAATTGTCGAGGAGACCTCATCCGATATTGCAAGAGCATGTCGCGCCAGGGTCGATTCGAGCCCAGGAGTGTGTAGGCCCGATATATACCACCCACGGACCGACCACTGGGTTTCGGGATCGCCGTTGTGTCGGAGTTCTGCCATGGATCACCAGGACCAGCCCCTCGTCTTTCTTCAAGCCGCGCCGCCTCGACTGCGACAAAGACTTCCGTTCCCTCAATGAAGCAAGACCTCAGGCGTCCTGGAATCAACGGATAAAAGGCAGCAAAGCGCTGCAGATACCTGACTATACTCGAGTGCCTGCTAATCACATGACCGGGCCGAAAGACGACGACGCGGGCACACAAGGCGCGTGCCTCGAGAGACGACGTAGCTCTCGACCTCCGCGACTTCGGGATCGTCGAGATGGAGCCGAAACGTGCTGATGATCCCGACAAATCTGATCTGCCATCGGCGCGCGATTCCGAGGAATTCGTCCAGCTCACGGCGCTCGCGCTCGGTCAGAGATGGGTTGATGAACAGAAGAAGGCTGGGCACCCGGCCTTGAACGTTCCAGGTGTCGGGAGTCGAGCGCAAGATCTCGTCCATCGACAGCGAACGAACCGGCGCCTCTACGAGCCGTCTGGTTTCCTCATCGGCGACGACGATCGCATTGCCGTGGGAGGACCGGCTCACAAAGGCAGCGTAGTCGGCCGCCAAGGCGTTGCCGAAACTGGCGATGAGAACAACGTCCGTCCGGCTCCCCCGTCCTGGTCTCTGTACTGCCTGGGCGACGTCTCCCGCCTCATGCTCGCGATGGGAGAGGACTGTCGGCTGAGGCGAACCTGAGGATGGGCTCTCCATAGTGGACCTTCTCGCTAGGGGAAACGAGCGGCGCCGCCCTTAGGGACGACGACGTGATCAGGACGACCGATGAACCTAACTCGAACGTAGCAATCCAATCTCCTCGTTTGAAGGTGTGAGGCGACTTCCAGCTCCAGGATTCAATTCGATTCGAGCGAGGTCGAAATTGCGGCGCAAACGGTAATGTGATGTTTCCCACACCCCAGCCGGCGACCATGACGACCACGCACGAGCCCATTTCCACCGAGAGACGGAAGATCATGCGTTCATTCAAGGCGTAGACCGGGTAATCCGCACGCTGGAAGGGTGGATGGACGAGCAACCGAGCGCCCGGAACATGGACGACTTTCTCCAGGCATCCGTCCTGGGGACTGAAGACGCGGTGGCAATCAATCGGCGACAGGAACATGATCGCGAACCGGCCGCCTTCGTACGGACCAGTATCCATGTCGGGAAGCAGGGAACAGAGCGAGTAATCGATCCCTTTCACAGTCAAGAGTCTACCGTGTTCCACGCGGCCGATATCCTGGACTGTGCCGTCGCAGGGGCTGAGAATCTCGGGCGTGTCGGCAGGGATGAGGCGATACTCCGGTTTCACGCCACGAGTGAACACGGCGTTCAAGGAGCGGTAGGCCTCGAGCGGCTGTTCGGCTTCCTGTTCGTTGAGGCCCGGTGGATATTTCTTGGCGTAGACGGTCCGGAAGAGCCACAGCCGAAGCCGTTGCGAGGGGATGGGAAGGCGCGACAGCTCGACTGCGACGACCGCGAGCAACAACCGCACGACTCCGCCGTGAATGCTGCGGGCTTGGCGAAACTGTTCCAACTTGATTGCCAGGCGCTGTTTCATATCTCTCTTAACGGCTCTCCCCTGGTCAAATCTCCGCCACCACTTTGCTCGCCACGCGCAAGGCGTTTGCCATGATCGTGAGACCGGGCCCGACCCCCAAGGATGTGGGCAGAAAGCTGCCGTCCACCGCGAAAACGCTGGGATTTGCGTACATACGGCAATCCGAATCGAGGACCGCGTGCGCCGGGTCGCTGCCGAACCGGAGGGTGCCACATTGATGTGCCACGTGCTCGTCTGAAGAATACCGGCCGGAAAGGCAGTACACCGCACCGGATCTCTTGAGGATCTTGGCGACATGAGGCGTCAGACGCCGGCGCCGGACCTTGTCATACTTGCCAAAGCGGTGGGTCAGCTTCGCTTCACCATCGGAGCCCAGTGTTACGCGATTGGCGGGGTCGGGTAGATCTTCGATTATCCCTGCGAGCGGCAGGATCCGTTGGCGCAGAAACTGCCGCAGGGGAGCGGGCATGAACGGGGCCATCTTGGCCGACATGAGAGGGCCGGGCACAGGAAGGGATTGCACAATGCCCATCTTGTGAGGGTAGTCTCGCGTGCCGAAATAAAAGTCGGCGAAGCCGACTTGTTTGACAAATGATGACTCCGTACGGCTCGCCTGAGAATAGATGCCGATAACGATTGAGCACAGGTGCATCATGTAGTGTCTGCCGATCAGCGGACTGTCGATTCCGGAGCGCAACAAGAGAAGCGATGATCCAATCGCTCCCGCGCCAAGTGCATAGCGGCGCGCCCGATAGCTCGAGCGCCGGCCGGAGATACGGTCGCGCACGCGGATCAAGGTTGATCCGCTGCCAGGTTCCGCGACCAATCGCTCCACTTCGACCTGAGTTTGGATTTTGACGGCGAGGCCTTCAGCGATCGCTCGATCTAGCAGTTGAGCCGCGGAGCTGCGGGCGCCTGTGGGGCAGATATAGCCCGCGCAAACGCCGCAGCGCAGGCAGCGAGATGAGTCGATCGCCAGCGGCAAACGAAAAGGATGCAAGCCGTGGACTCGATTGGCGGCCATGAGCCTTTGATTGAGGGGATGTAGAGGCAGAGGTTCGCCGGGATAGCCGGCGGCCGGTCTTTGCAGAGGGGCAAAATCGTCCTCGCCGCGGCCGGCTACGCCATAGAGTCGTTCCGCCTCGGTGTAATGCGGCTCAAGGTCCGCGTAGGAAATCGGCCAATCCCAGATCGCGCGCGGAATGCGTTTGCCGTAATACTTTCCCGGATGAAAATCTTGTTCGCTCGGCCGGACCAGAGCGCCGCCATAAAGACTTGTGCCACCGCCGAGGATGCCTCCCATGTAGAGGCGCTTCAAAGTGCCGTTGACATCGATCTCACGGTCGTCGTACGGCTTCTTGTCAATGAGCATCGCCTTTTCGTCGTGTGACGGGCCGATCGTTGGATACTTGTTGCCCCGTTCGAGGACAAGGACGGACTTGCCTGCGCGCGCACAAGCATAAGCAAAGGTGGCCCCTCCGGCACCTCCGCCAGCAACGATCACGTCGCAATCGTACTCCACTCGGGCCTCCTGGCGCCGATTCGCGCAAGGGCGGACTTGTCGGCCGCACCCTCATCCTTTGGCCGAGTATGTTTGCGTTGGGCCACAATCGAATACAAGCACCGCGTGGGAATTTCATCAAAATGCCACGACTGCTTTATGCGAATTCACAGAATCTTGTCCAAACTCACATTGTCCGACGCGACCAAGCCTCCAGAGGTGTGCTCTTGAGCATGCTCAGGCCGCAGGCGAGTCGGGCGCTCGCGGGCCTGAGAAGATTGGCCAGGCACTGGCTTTCACTCCTCCCCACCTCTGGCACGATGAGTCGTGCGTGCTTGCGCGAATCGATGCACCGGACGGTCCGCCTTGGCTCTTGATCGTTGACCGTCTGGCTAGCGGGGTTGTTCGACGTGCTGGGGAACGCGTCGGAATGGTGTGCCGCCACCGTGGACATGATCCGCCCCGCGAACCGGCCGCGGCCCACGGAAGATACGCTTGAGCTCCTGACGGTCGGTGACGACTAACAGGTCGTCGATGCCCGGGGCGGGTCATTCCTCGATCCATCGGCTGATGTCCGCTCCGCCAATCGGAACCTCCGGCGACCGAATGAGCGGCTGCCCTCTTTCGGAATGCGACTCGCCCGCACCTGTCCCAGGTAATCCGTCATGATTCGCCGGCCCGGCGGGACGCTCTTCTACTCTCATGCTAACGGACGACGATGAAAACACCGGACGTTAGTTCAAGCATGATCAAACGCCGCCATATCGTCGGCGCCTCGCTCGGAGGTCTGGGTTTGTTAGCGCTCGACCGCGGCGAGGCGACGGCAGAAGACCGCGCCCCGGGCGAGGCGCCGATCGCCGCCAAGGACCGGCTTCGGATCACGAAGCTGGAAACCTTGTTCGTCAAGCCGCGGTGGCTGTTCTTGAAGGTTCACACCAATGCCGGGATTGCCGGGTTGGGAGAGCCGGTCGTCGAGGGGCGGGCGGCGACGGTCGCGACCGCTCTCAAGGAACTCGAGCCGTACCTGGTGGGCAAAGACCCCTGCCGGGTGGTTCATCACTGGCAGGCGATCTACCGCCACGCGGTCTATCGAGGCGGCCCCGTTCTCACGAGCGCCTTGAGCGGCGTCGACATGGCCTTGTGGGACATCAAGGGCAAGGCGCTGGGAGTACCGGTGTACGAGCTCCTGGGCGGCCCGACGCGAGAGCGGATGCGCGTGTACGTTCATGCGCGCGACGCTCAGGGACTCAAGCGGGGCCTGGCGCAGGGCTTCACCGCCTTCAAGACCCAGCCGGCCCGCCGCCGGCGGCCGCGGTATGTCGAAACACCCGGGGAGGTCCATTACGCGGCAGAGAAGTTCGCCGAGCTGCGCAAGGTGGCGGGCGACGATGTCGACATCGCCGTCGACTTCCACGGCGCGATCAGCCCGGCCACCGCCAAGCTCTTGATCAAAGCCCTCGAGCCGTTCCAGCCCATGTTCATCGGGGAACCCTGCCTGCCCCAAAACCACGACATCATGGCCGAGCTCGCGCGGCACCCACCTGCCAATCGCGACCGGGGAGCGCGTCTTCACCAAGTGGGGGTTTCGCGAGGTCCTGGAGAAGCGGGCAGCGACAATCTTGCAGCCCGACCTCTGCCACGCCGGCGGAATCACCGAGGTCCGGCTGATCGCGGGGATGGCGGAGGCGTACTACGCGGCCATCGCTCCCCACAACCCACTCGGGCCCATCTCGCTCGCCGCCGGTATCCAGATCGCTGCTTCCATTCCCAACTTCCTGTGCCAGGAGCAGGAAAGCCTGGGCACCGGCTACTTGAAAAAACCGTTTGTGGTACGGCAAGGCTATCTCGAGCTTCCCACGGGCCCAGGGCTTGGAATCGAGCTCGATGAAAACGCCATCGCCAACCGGCTCGGCCACGACTTCAAGAACCCGGAAGCTTATGATGCCGACGACGGTTCGGTCATGGACTGGTGAAACCCGAGCGGAGCAGTGAGAGTGGCCGTGGGGTGTAGGTCGGTCGAGAAGACGGATACACGGAGCCGCCGCAATACCGCGCGCTCCCTGATGGCACGTTGCCAGAAGCGCCACCAGACGACCTGCTCAAGATCTCGATCGGGCCGACCGGAGAGAGGAAGCCGGTCTGGCTCGAACAGGAGGTTCCAAGAACCGGGAGCACGGGGAGGGCCGGAAGAGACACGCTACCAAGAGGCAATGATCCGCCTCGCACGTCCCTTGCAGGGACCGTCGCGGGATGAGGAGGAATCCACCGTAAAGAACTGAGCGAAATGGGACATCTCCTTGGGTGACAGACACGAATGGCACGAGGTTATTCGTAACCGCAATCGTCAAAACAGGATAGACAAAAGTCGTCCTCCTTGGGACAAGGATTGGTGATTGACTGATCCAATTCCTATCCGGCAAGGAGGCCGACGATGTTCCAGCCTACACGACGGCGAATTTCAGAGAAGATCAAATCAACCCTCGACTCCGACGCTCTTCCGTTTCACGAGATCCTCGACGCCGATATGGTCGAGTCGGCTTTGACCTCCGAGGGCGTTCAGTTCAAAGATCGCATCTACACCCCGTTTGTAACCCTTTGCCTGTTCCTCTCTCAGGTGCTCGACCAGGATCACTCGTGTCGCGCGGCAGTCATGCGGTTGATCCTCTGGATGGCGCTTAACGGTCGCAAGCCGTGCTCAGCGGAGACCACGAGCTACTGCGAGGCGCGCCGGCGACTTCCGCTGAAAGTCATCGTTCGCCTGGTCCAAGAGACCGCCGAGAGGATCGAGGCTGGCGCCAGCGACGACTGGCTTTGGAAGGGCCGTCACGTCTCGTTGGTCGACGGCACCACCGCCTCGATGCCAGACACGCCGGAGAACCAGCGAGCCTTTCCCCAGGCGAACACTCAAGGCATCGGGCTGGGATTCCCCATAGTCCGGATGGCGGTAATCATCTCGCTTGCCACCGGCGTTGCGCGCGACATGGCATTGGGGCCGTACAAAGGAAAGGGAACGGGCGAGCCAGCCCTCTTGCGTGCCCTGCTCGACGGTCTGGCAACCGATGAAATCGTGCTCGGAGACCGCTATTTCGGCTCGTTTTTCATGCTTGAGACCCTGATGCATCGAGAGGTCGACGGGCTGTTCCGCATGTACCAAGGCCGCAAGTTCGACTTTCGCCGCGGCCGACGACTGGGGGTGGAAGACCACCTCGTCACTTGGGCCAAGCCGCAGCGTCCCGACTGGATGGACAAGGAAACCTATGCTCAGATTCCTGACGAAATCACGGTACGTGAGCTGCGGTTCAAGGTCGAGCAGCCTGGCTTCCGCGTCGACAATGTGGTGCTGGTCACGACCATGCTCGACGCCACAATGTATACGAAGGATGAACTGGCGGATCTTTACCTTCAGCGCTGGAATGTCGAATTGGATCTGCGCTCGATCAAGGACGTGCTCCAAATGGATGTCTTGCGGTGCAAGTCGCCGGAGATGGTCGAGAAGGAGATCTGGATGCATTTACTAGCTTACAACTTGATCCGAGGTGTGATGGCCCAGGCGGCCGATGCACACGAAAAGCGGCCGCGGCAGCTGAGCTTCAAAGGCACGCTGCAAACGATCACGGCATTCCAAGAGGCAATGCGGCGAGCAGCGCCGGCGGATCGGGAATTCTTGCTGCAAGCGATGCTTCGCGCGATCGCACAACAGGAAGTCGGTGATCGATTTGGTCGGGTGGAACCTCGCGCCAACAAACGCCGTCCCAAGGCGCAGCGATACCTGATGGAACCACGCCCTAATGCGCACAACGCTTGCGCAAGGCGGCATAACGGCTAACCTCGTGCCATTCGTGACAGACACTGGGGGTTTCAGGTTCTCGGCGTCTGCCAGGATGTCGTGCCGGACTGCCTCTCTCGGTCCCGGATCTGGTATTATTCCTTGAAGGAGGTGACCATGATCGAGTTGAACGACGAACAAGCCAGCGTTGTGAAGCAAGGATACCCCATACGCCTGTTTGTCCCAGAGCTCGGTCGGGACATCGTCGTCGTTCTGGCAGCGCAAGGGGAAAGCACCGAGTCGGTCCTCCAAGAAACGCTCGACGAGATCCGCGAGCAAGCGGCTTTATCTCAACTCGGCCGACAAGCCGCAGCTTCCTGGATGAAGGAGAATCCATACTGATGAAACCGGGCGAGATCTACTGGGTCGACCTGGCCACCGGTCGTCGGCCCGGGATCGTTGTCTCGCGGGAAAGCCTGAACCAGGGAAACCATGTGGTGATGGTCCTGTGTACGACGAGGCGTCTCGCGGTCCGGTTCGGGTCAAAGGCGAAGAGAATCTGCCACGGATCGCGACGGCGAGATGCAGGGGTCCGACCGCAGCAACTCGGGGCGCGACGGACGAGCAGCCGGGCGAGGGCAACGGCAAGCTGGGCTCCTTCCGGCGGACACCACCGCCAGGCCGGCCACGCCTCCGGAGCTGGCGTCATTCTCGTTAGCTCGCTTGAGCTCAACGACTGGATTGGGCACGGTCCACGCGAAAGCCCACGCCTTTGTTCCGGCCGTCGTTATTGTACCCGCCGCGGTGCCCCATAGCGTGCCGGCTCGCCGACCGCATCTCCTCCGGTCCCCAGCCGTAGCACCCGCCACGAAAAACGCGAGCATGCTCGCCAAGGACTAACGTGGTGGAAGCGGTGGGCTCGTCCGGTCCGCGCGGATCGTCCGTCGGTGGCTGCTTGTAGTAACCGTCATCTCTCCAGTCCCAACACCACTCAGAGACGTTTCCTTGCATGTCGTACAGACCGAAGGCGTTCGGTTTCTTCTCTCCGACGGCGTGCATTTCACTACAGTTGAACGAAATCCACGCATAATCACGCAAGGCCGCCTCGTCGTCGCCAAAAAAATATTGAGTCTTACTCCCCGCGCGGCAGGCGTATTCCCACTCCGCCTCGGTCGGCAGCCGGAATCCCGGCCCGATCCAGTCCAGAACACGCACGTTGTCACCGTTAGATTCTTTCCCCTGAACTTCTACGCAAGATGCGGAGAAGTTTTTGATCAGTAACTCTCGGCTACGCAGCGATTTTTGGCCAAGCGCTTTGGTAGAGCTGGACCGCGAGACCCAGCAACCGGCGGCCGCGTTCGGTAACGCGCCAACGCCGAGTGCGCGGTATCTTCGCGATCAGGTGGCGTACGTGGAGCCTTTTGAGCAATCGCCCCACCGCGGCGCTGGCACGGCGTTGCTGGCGCAGTTGCCGCGGGCTGCCGAACAGCGGTTCCCGAATGTCGCCGTTGCGAAAGCCACGCGCAATGTGGTTGCCCTCCAGCACCGCGAGAAACAGCCGCAGGTCTTCGGACCGAGCCGGATTGAAACCGGCATAGCTACGGGTGTCGACTACTTTGGGTTCGGTGAGTTGCCGTAGCTCTTGGTAGGCCGGTGCCGGGTCGTTAACCACCGCCAAGGCATCCAGGTAGCGGCGGTTACAGGCCAACGCCTGTTCTCGATAGTGGACCAAGGAGGCCACGCTCTTGTTCATGGGAAAATAGCCAGCCGATGACTTGCCGTCGTGGTGCTGTCGCGTGCGATAGACCCAGAATTCCTTGGGGGCGTTGATAACCGTTTCCACTCGCAGGATCAGGCCGAACTTGTCGTACATCTTCAGCCAGTTGGTCTTCATGCGGTGCTTGATGCGGGCTCCGAACCAGCGGTCCTCTTCGTAGTGGGTGTGCACTTCACCATCGAAGCGGCGATCCCACTTGCGGCCGAGGAAGCCGAGAATGTCTTTGGGGGAAAATGTGCACACCGCATAATCCAGGAGCGCACGGTACAAACCGGCCAAGGCCGCGCGACTTGTAAACAGCAAGTCGGTGGCGAACTCGGCTTGATCAACGACCCAATGTATGGAGTAGCCCCGAAGCAGTTCGTGAAGCAACGGATTGACCTGCCGTGCCCAACGATTGAGGGTTTTGGCCCAGTTGAGCTGAGCAAAGCGGTCGGCCAGGCGCTGGACCTGGACCGGATCGTCGAGTTGTGTAAACGCGTTGTGCTGCTGAACGAAGCCCAGTCTTTTCTGCACCATTTGCTGGGCCAGCCATTCGTGGCCGTTGACATAGACCTGGACAGTGAACGGCAACCAGGTCTGCAGGCGGACGTGGATCAGGCCGAACTGCGGATCGAGGAAGTAGTAATAGAGGACTCGCTGCTGCCGGGGCCGGCTGACGAACTGAGGCCGGTCGCGGCCGGGCACGAGGGCGAAGGAAGGGCAGGTTTCTTGGGTGCAAAGGATGCCGACGAGTCCCTCGAGGATGCCTTGGTCGCGGACGAGGTTGAGAGCCCATTGGTCTTTGCGGAAGTCGCCGGTGCGATACACGTAGGTGCGACCAGCCTTCCGCGCCCAGGCCTGGGCATGTTGAACCAAACGCTCAGAGTACTGGGGCGCCATGCATTTGATGAAGTCGGTGCGGCGAACCTTGAGAACGAAATCGACAAAACGTTCGAGTTCGTGGGGAGAAGCCAAGGCCAGATGGCCTTTGAAGATGACCCGGTCGAAGCAATGGAGGGTGCAGACGATGAGGCTGGCAAACTTGACCAGAAAGGGCCATACTGTGTTCATGGCATTCTCCCCCGGGTGGTTGAAGTAGGTACCAACCAGTTTGTGGGATGAATGCCATTTTTGCATTAACGGAATTGGCATTTCCGGCTCTGGTGCGGATAAAACTCAGCACCGGACTCGTATGCAAGGGGAGAACGCGGTAATTTTGAGCCGGAACAGTGAAGAGGGAAGGGGGTGGGGGGTTCGGGGGGCGGGAACTGGGGCCTCTGGTCCCGCCCCCCGCGGCCATCAGCCGGGGAACCTCAGGGAAAAGCTGCGCCTTTCGGAGTACAGCGGACGTCACTATATTCCAATCTGAGCCACCAGTGGATTGCTGCCCACACGACAGTCGGAAGAGCCCACCTTTTTGGTTGCGGCTATGCCGCGTTGGGCAGGGCGAAAAAATAAATTGAGCAATTTTCGTCCGGATGCGTCGTGCGAGACGGTGACCGCGCACGGTCCACTGCTCAATTTATTTCTTCGCGGCGCCTTAATCACGTAAAAGGGCTTGATCCCCTCCCTCTCGCTCAGTTCGTTGCAAAACCGCACCGCGACGAGCCAGGTGACGTTTTCGACCGGGTGCTGACCGCCCTCGCTGACATGGACCGGCTTATGTCCCATCACGACCTCATACTCGGACTACGTGACCTCGTAGACCCCGATGTAAAACGGCCGGGTGATCCAAACCTCGTGCTGGGGATGCTCACTTGGGCGTCCCTCCCCATCCGGCGAGCCCATCAGAAACGTGCCGGCCGGGATTCGCTTGAGCTTGATTTGACCGACGCGGGTCGTGAGGTATTCGGACTCGGCCAACGGCGCGGGCGTCGCTGTTTTCGGCTCAGCTTCCTTCTTCAGCTCGGCTTCTCTCTTGAAAACAGGCAAGGGCGTCTCGTTTTTCCGCTCTGATTCCTTCTCGACAAGTTCATTCGGAGTTGGCGCGGCTGGTCCCAGCCCGGGCGTGTAGGTCACATCCAGCGGCGTTTCTTGCCCGCGCTGGATCCGAAACGTCCGAGTCTTGACCCACAGGTCGCCCCGCTTAACCTCAAGGTCGTGCGCGCCGGTTCGCAGTGTGATTGGCTCGCCCAGGTTCTCGATCCCGATCTCGCGCCCGCCACCGTCGATCCGGACCTTCATCTTTGGGTCAGTCACCGCGATCTTCACGGTACCGTGGTCGGTAACGATGTAGAGGATCACGCCAAGCAGAACGAACAACCCAAGCGCCCCGGCTGCGACCCAACGCCACGATCCGCCGGTCGGCCCGATCCTTTCAGTCTTCGATGGCCGCGCGGATGCCTCTGGAGACTGGGCAGGTCTGGGTTCGACCTCGGGCAGCTCGATCGCCGGAGTGGCTGACTGCGACGAGACCGAGGGCGAGAGGGCTTGGAGCTGCTCGGTGAGCATCCCGGCGTCGTCAGGGCGGTGGCCCGGGTCCCTCTCGACGCACGAGGAGAGCAAGTCGATGGCCGCGTCGCTCATCCCACTATGCCGGAGCGCGTCGATCCAACGCCGGCCGGTCGGAGCCGGGCTAGTCAGGTCGCCCGTGAGAAGCTGATACCAGATCACCCCGAGGGCGTAGACGTCATCCCAGGGATCCGGATTGTCCCAACGCATCTGCTGAGGCGAGGCGTACAGCGGGGAATACGCTCCCGTCAGCGCCGCCGAAAGGTTTCCCTCGAGCGATGACGAAGACCGAGAGCGCTCCAGGACCGGCTGGGCGGCGACCGCGCCGATGCCGAAGTCCATCACCCGCAGAACGACCTTGCCGTCCGCCTTCCGTTCGGCCAGGACGTTGGATGGTTTCAGGTCACGGTGGATCAATTTCGGCGTCGCCCGATGGGCAGGGCTGACGATCTGGGCGATTCGCTGGATGATCCCCTGGACCTGGGCCGGCGTGAACGAGCCGGCCGACTGGCGGCACTCGTCCAGCAGCCCGACCAACGTCCCGCCCTCGATGTAGGGATATTCAAGGCACGGGGGATTGTTGTTCAAATAGGCATGCAAAAGCGGCACGATCCCGTCGGAGCAGATCTGCCGCTGGGCCCGCAGGACCATGTCCGCCTCGTGCCGCAGTAGGTCCCTCGATCGGTCGTCCAGCTCCAGGCAGAACTTCAATGCCACCGGCGACAGGCCGGGTAAGTCCGGGTTATGGGCTTTCCAGACCTCGCCGAATCCTCCCTTGCCCAGGAGCCGTTCAAGCTCCCAGTCCGCGCCCTCGATCGGCCGGTCCCCGGGCTGGAACCGCAAGCCCCGCCGGTCGATCTCGCCGGCTGCACCGTCCGGTCTCGGGGCCGATTCGCCCGCCCGGCCCGCCGGGTCCGTGGTCTCGATCCCCAGGGCCTGGAGCGCCTTGAGCAATTGCGGCAGCCAGCACTCCGGCGACTGCGAGTGCGCATCGATCCACTGGCAGCCCGCCAGGCAGTAGCGGAATCGCTCCGGGATGTCCATCGACGGGGAGAGCCAAACCTGGAGATAGCGGCGATGATAATGATCCCACGTCAGCAGCACCTCCCGGTGCACGTTGTCCGACTGGAAGGCATGGGGCGAGCACATCAGCAGGACGACCCGCGAGTGCCCGATCGCATGCACGATCTGTTCGCCGTAGTATTGCCCGCAAAGGATGCGGTCACCATCGCGCCAGACCGTGACCGCTTCTTGTTCCAGCAAGCGAACGACTTGAAGTACCTGCTCGGCGTCCGGGCTCGCGTAGCTGACGAAGACCTGAGGCTGCGACGCGACCCCAACCGCCGAAGACTCTCGAATCATGGTGCATCCGATCGCTGCGCGACGCCGGTAAAGCGGCGCCGTCCGGCCGTGACGGATCGTAACCTCAAACGTTGAGGGCTCACCGGGGCGGCACCGGGGAGAATTGTAACAGACGGCGTTGATCGAGCGCCAGCAAGAAGACCGTAGCGAGCACCTTCAATCGCCCTCGCTGCCGCTTTCGGGATTTCGACTCGTCGGGTACAATCAAGCGATGAAGACCGTAGCGGGCCAAGGCGACCTGTGATGCCCCCTAACCAACAATGCCCGAACTGTCATCGCGTGGTCGCAGATTGGCACGTGGAGTGGTACAAGACCGAAGGGCCGTCGCTCTATCACGGGCTAGCTGCACTGGATTGCCCGTTGTGTCGGCAACCTGTCGGCTTTCAAGGAGGAAAGATCGGGCCGGCACCGGCCGGTGTGCCCATGGTAAGGCGACACGCAGAGCAGGCCGCTTTATGGGCCGCTTCCCAGGCGATCTCTGCGGGAGGAACGCTGCAAGGTTATACGTCCCTGGCTGGCGCGGGAGTCCAGTACACAGCGTACTGGACGCCGCAAGAGGTCAGCCGAGCAGACGCGAACCACCGAGCGAAGCATAAAGGACCATAAGATGAGATTACTCACCCCGGAGGAGAATCGGTTCCTGGACGTCTTCCTGTACGAGGCCACGACCGCACCGTTCACGGGGCCAGCGACGAGGGCCCTCCATGACTGTGGCGTGGAGTACGGCGACATATCGTACATCGCGTGGGCTTTTGAGCAGGAAGTAGCCCGGACCGGCTTCGAGGTAGGGCACTCCGCTGACGCGTCGCCTCCGCTACCTTGGCCGAACCGACAGTCGGCGCTGTCGCGAAATCAGGAACTCCGGCGAATCTGGGAGCAGCGACGACATGGCACCGACGAGTCGGGGGCACGGAATGAAACTGAAACAACCGGGAACTTGGCGGACGGGGTGGGCGTTCACGGTCATCCAGGAGGAGGATCCCCTCGGTAACGGATTTGGCAACAAATTGGCAACAGCACTGCCCGTGTGACCCCAACGCGACTCCAATGTCAACAGGTCCGGCAGCGCCGTAGGTAGCTTCCGATCATTGAAGCGGATGTCACCGCTTGGTCCGTCGACGATATGTTCTCAGCCTGGAACCCCTGGAGCGAAGAGTTCTGCCGCATTTGTCCTCCTGAAAACTCCTTCGTCTTCCAGATCCGTCTGGTACAGCTCGCATGACGGGCCGTGATTTTCTGGCGGTGGCCACGCAAGTCTCCGCTGGCGGCACAGAAGCCGAATGGCGCGCCGCGATCAGCCGGGCCTACTACGCCGCATGACACGTCGCCCGGGAATTGCTGGAAGATCTGCGATTTAACGTGCCGCATGCCGACAGGGCGCATGCCTACATTTCCCGGCGACTGGCAAATTGCGGCGAGGCACGGACACAGCAAGGCGGCGCAAGTCTCAAAGCGAAGCCGAGTTGCGGCGAAATCAAGTGGCTCCGCTATTCGGTTTCACCGGAAATCCAGGGCAACACATTGGAGTGCCGTTGCGGTCGCGCTCTTCGCCTGCACGGAGATGTTTCTGTACAGGTATACTCGATCATCAAGCCAGCTCGTCAAGTCTCGGGGCCTCTCCCGACCGGGAAAACGCAATTGCGGGCACGGCTTTGAACTCGCAGTGCCGGAAAATCCGATAAAGAGGAATGAGCATCGGATCCGCCCAGTGATGGCGTCGATCGGCCGCGCTCTCACCACATCTCCAAGCGCGATGAGTTTGGCTGACGGCGAAATTCTGGGGACACCGGCCCGTCCTGATCGAAAGATCTGTCGATCGCCTGGGGTGGTTGCGGCTGGACGCGATTCCAGACGCCCGATGGACCGTCGCGGGAGACGTCGATGCATGGTCAGAACCACCCATTAGAGCAAACTCCCCACCTCGCACCGGCCGTGACCGCGGTGATTCTGGGTGTCGCTCTTCTGCTGGCGTTTGGGAGCTATGCCCGGTCGCTCGAGCAACGTTTGGTCACGACGCTCGCGGCAGAAGAGGCGATATTCCAAACAGCCAGCAAATTGTCTCCGATCAAGAACCAAGGCACTGCCTTGCAGCAGGCGGCCATGGAAGCCGCCTGTCTGCTGCCGATTTACGGCGCCTCGGAGCAGAACCTGCAAGCCGCTTACAACCGGCCTTTTCATCCGTCCAGCCTGTTCCACGATTACCCGACTGCGTTCACCGTCTTCCCCGTCGGCAAGCCCGAAACGACGTGCTTGGTCATCTTGCAAAAGCTGGCCGCGGTCGGCCCCGCACTCGAGGGGCGGAAGGTCGTGGTCTCTGTGTCGCCTTCGTGGTTTGTCAACAGGCTCGCGGCTCGCCAGGACGCCTACGCAGGCAATTTCTCTGCCTTGCACGCCTGTGAATTGGCCTTCAATACCCGTTTGAGTCTCCACCTCCGGCAGGATGCAGCGCGGCGGATGCTCAAGTACCCGGCGACCTTGGCGAATCGACCGCTCCTCCGGTGCGCCTTGGAGAACCTGGCCGACGGCTCGTCCTTCGATCTGGCCTGCTATGACGCGGTTCTCCCCCTTGCAAAAATGTACAACGCGATCCTTCGCTACCAGGATCACTGGAAAGTGGTGAGTTATCTCTGGCAACATCCCGGATTGACCTCGTTGCCGATCGTGCCGAAGAGCGGCCAGCCGCTGGACTGGCCGGCGCTCTACCGGCAAGCGGACGCATCCTATCGTGCTAACTCCAACAACAACGAGTACGGGCTCGATAACGAAAAGTGGAACCGCGAGCTTCGCGAGCAATTGCTCCGGCAGAGAAACACCCGCTCGGACGAGATGTTTCTCAGCACGCTTGACAAGAGCCAGGAATGGGTCGATCTGGAGCTTCTCCTGCGCGAGTTGACCGAATTCGGTGCCCGGCCGCTCCTCTTGAGCATGCCGATCCATGGCGGCTGGTATGACCAGTGCGGGATCACGTTCGCCGCTCGCAGGGCTTACTACCAGAAGCTACGCGAGTTGAGCGCACGATATCACGTGCCGCTCGTCGACTTCGCAGACCACGACGCGGATCTGTCCTTCTGCATCGATAACATGGCGCACCCAGCTCCGGGTGGGCTGGTGCTCTACAGTCAGGTCCTCGACGGTTTCTTCCACGACGCGGTCCCGCGCCAGTCGGAGCTGCCCGCGGCTGCGCCCGTGGCGGAGAGAGGGACCGGAGCTGGTCTTGGGCCCAGGCCAGCTCCCTGATCCCAACCGCCCTTTCCAAGGTATCCACGGCCCATTCTCCACGTCGACGATAGAAGGACGGGCGTCCAGGACGACGCCCGAACCATCCTTCCGGAGGAGGAAGAGAAAAGCCATGAGTTCTCCAGATCAACGTGGCGCGGACCTTGCCTTGCCGCGCAAATGGTTCGCGAAACCACGGGTCCGGTTCATGGCGCTCACGATTTACTACCTGGGAATCCTGGCGGGGCTGGTTGCACTCTACAGTCAAGGGGACTTCTCCACGCCCCCTTTCATTTACCAGAATTTCTAGGGGATCTGTCGTGGAAATCATCGAGCGCATCGATCACTGGGGCAGGACGACCCCGGATCGGCCGGCATTCATCAGTGGGGGTCGCACCCTCACGTACGGGGAGTTGTGCCGCAGGTCCGATGCCCTGGCCGCCCACCTCGCTCTCACGCTCGCCGAGAAGGCGCCGGTCATCGTTCTGGGACACAAAGAGCCGGAGCTGATCATCGCCTACCTGGGCGTCATCAAATCAGGGCGTGCGTATGTGCCGGTGGATACCGCCGTGCCCCCGCAACGGATCGAGCAAATCGCGGCGGCCAGTGGCGCCCCGCTCATCCTGTCTCCGGAGAACGTTGCCGAGCTCTCCAGCGGGCAGGAACCGGCCCCCCCCTGGCGGCTGGGAACAGACGATCATTATTACATCATGTTTACATCGGGCAGCACCGGGGAGCCCAAAGGTGTGCCGATCACCTATGGTTGCCTGCAAAGTTTCCTCCAGTGGCTCCTGGCCGAGCACGCCTTCCTCGAGGGACGAGAGGTCTTCCTGAACGTCGTCCCCTACTCGTTCGACGTTTCGGTGATGGATACGTACGCCGCGCTGGTGACGGGAGGGACGGTGACCAGCGTCACCAAAGGGGAGGTTGCCAACCCGAGGCAACTGTATCAGCTCCTGGCTGCCTCGGGATTGACAACCTGGGTATCTACGCCTTCATTCGCCCAGATGTGCTTGGTCGAGCCCACGTTCACTCAGGGCATGCTGCCGCGGCTCAGGCGGTTCCTGTTCTGCGGCGAGACGCTGGCTCCGGAGGTCGCATCCCAGCTTCTGGACCGCTTCCCGGCCGCGGACGTCTGGAACACCTACGGCCCCACGGAAGCGACCGTGGCCGCCACCTCGATAAAGATCACGCGTGCGATCCTCGAACATTACTCCCCGTTGCCGATCGGTTACCCGATGCTGGGCAGCCGCGTTGTGGTGATGGACGAAGAGCGGCGCGAGCTGCCCCCGGGTGAGCGGGGGGAAATCATCATCTCCGGCCCCAACGTCAGCCCCGGGTACCTGAATCGACCCGAGCTGAACGAAACCGCGTTCTTTCACCTGGACGGCCAGCGAGCCTACCGGACCGGCGACTGGGGCCGCACCAAGGACGGCATGCTCTTCTTCGAGGGCCGGATCGACAACCAGGTCAAGCTGCACGGCCACCGCATCGAGCCGTCGGATGTCGAAGCGAACTTGCGGGCGCTCGCCGGGGTGCGCGATGCCGTCGTCCTGCCCGTGTTCCGGCAGGGCGCTGTCGATTCCCTCGCCGCCTTCGTGATCCTGAATGAGCAGCCCGCGCGGTCGGACTTCCAGCTCGCCTGCGAGCTGAAAGCCCAGATGACCGAGCGCGTGCCCGCATACATGATCCCTCGGAAGTTCTCCTTCATGGAGAGTTTTCCGATGAACGCCAACGGTAAGGCAGACCGGCGCAGGCTGGCCGAGGCCCTGACATGATCCCGTACGCGGATTTCCTCTATTTCGGCATCCTGCTTTACATCGCGGTGCCCACCCTCTTGATCCGGCGGTGGCTCGGGTTCTCTGCGCGTGGGTCCTGGTTGCCACCGCGGCGATGCTGGTCCTCCAGTACGGGACCATCGCCCATCTCGTGCCGGCAACCGTTCCTGAGGGACTGAAGGGCGCCGGCAGTTCCCCGGTTTCTGGCGGGCTCGCGGCGGTCAGGGATATCTGGGTGGTGATCGCCTGCGGCATCTTCCAGTGGAGCCTGGCCCAAGGGTTCCTCTGGATGAAGCGGCGCACCTCCTGGTACTGGCCCTTCCCCGCGGCGCTCTTGTTGACACTGGTCCCCCTCTTCGGGGCCCGATTCCTGCCGATGACTGTCCCAGGCGCCCACCTCGGGTTCCTGGGGATCTCGTACGTGACGTTTCGCAGCCTCGACGTCATCTTCGGCATCCGGGACCGGCTGATCGTTTCGCTCCCCGCCGGACAGTTCTTCGCCTTTCTCTTCTTCTTCCCGGCCATCTCGTCGGGGCCCATCGACCGCTACCGCCGGTTCCAGCACGACTGGAATCGCCCCCATACTCCTGCGGAATTCTGGAAAGACCTGGATGGGGCCGTGCACCGCATCTTCACCGGCTTTCTGTACAAGTTCATCCTGGCCGCATCAATCAAGACCTACTGGATCGACCGTTTGGGCGATGGCGGCTTCCTCAACACTCTGTCGTACATGTACGGGTACAGTCTCTACCTTTACTGCGACTTCGCCGGCTACAGCGCCTTCGCCGTCGGGGTCAGCTACCTTCTGGGCATCCACACGCCCGAGAACTTCAACCGTCCCTTCCTGGCGCGCAACATCAAGGACTTCTGGAACCGCTGGCACATCAGCCTCTCCACGTGGCTGCGCGATCACGTGTACATGAGATTCATGCTGGCCGCGACCAAGGGCCGCTGGTTCGCCAGCCAGTACACGGCCTCCTACCTCGGTTTCTTTCTCACGTTCGGGCTGATGGGGCTCTGGCACGGAATTGAGCCCTACTACCTGCTTTATGGGCTGTACCACGGGACACTCCTGGCCGGGCATGACGTGTTCACTCGCTGGAACAAAGGGCGGCGGGTGTGGGGGAACGGGCCGGTGTGGCGGGCCATGGGGACCCTGGTCACGTTCCACCTGGTCTGCCTGGGCTTTCTGCTCTTCTCCGGGAGGATCGGTCCGACGTGGAAGCCGGCCAGCTCGGTCCCGCAGGTTGCCCGTGGGGCCGCGCCTGTCCGATTAGGCTTGCACGAGTCGAAGGGCGGCCAGACCAGAGGGGGTTGGGCGTGGCATTCCGGCCGGCCGGACCGTCCTGTCAAAGTTGAGTGAATTGCCCTGGCGAGTGGTCACAACGACCCGGGGTCGTGCGGCACTGACGATATGATGGCAGACGACCGTTCTGGAGGTGTTGTTCCGATGACGATTTCTGACCGCGTCCTGGATGTGCTTGCCGGCGTGTCCGAGATCGAGGATGTACGCCACGAGCCCGACGTTCGCCTCTACGACCTCCAGATCCTGGATTCGATGAAGACCGTGAGGTTGATCATCGCGTTCTCGTCCGAGTTCGGCGTCGAGATCTCGCCTGCCGAACTGGACCGCGAGGAGTGGGCGACACCCCGCAAGATCGTCTCGTACATGGAACGCAGGATCGTCGCCTGAGGGCACCACGCCGCCCCAACCCTGGAAGTCGCCGCGCGACCCGCAGCCCGACGGCATGACGGTCCCCACCGCTCTCGAAAGACCTGTTGGCAGAGGGGCCGAAATCTCGCAAGCCGCGCGTCGCACCAATCGGGCCGGCATGGTCCCGGAAAGGTCGTGAAGGGGCACGGGCCAGCTTTACGGCCTGGCGTTAGTTTGCCATGTGAACGACTCACCGTCGTGGCTGTTCCGTCACCCGCCGAATGGAACGCGTCACGAACGCCACGACTGTCCAACCGCTCAGCATCCCGAGCAGGTAGACGGCGATGGTCAAAAGCGCCACGGGCCCCGTGAGCGTCCAGCTCCCGAAATTGAACTTCATGACCTCGGTGTTTTGAACCGCGAACATGCCGACGGCTCCCAGGAACACCAGGAACACGAGCGCCTGAACGAATCGCATCTTCAGCTCCCCGTAAGAAGCCCAATCTCCAAAACAGACCGACCGGCGATCGCCGAGCCGGGTTATCTGTCTGCTCCGATGTGACACGCAACTTCCAGGCCGCGCCGTCATTGTCCGCTTCGACCTGGTCCTCTGCGACCCGAGGCTTAACCAGGCTGCGCACCAACGCGACCGGCCAGCGCGTGTCCGGCGGAAACGCGATCCGTTGATCGCCAATCTGCCCCGAAGGTTGGGATGGCGGATTGCGATCGCCACCATTCGGCCCGAATAATGGCTCTCGCCGACGACTTCAAACGACCTTGCCAGGAGGAAAGCCATGCGTTCGGCGCGAATGATCCAAGCCGTGGACTTGCATGCCTGCGGCGAGCCCGGCCGGGTGATTGTGGGTGGCGTGCTCGACGTTCCCGGGCACACGATGTTCGAAAAGATGCAGCATCTGGCTAACCATGCTGATGGGTTGCGCAAACTGATGCTGCGCGAGCCCCGCGGCTATCCCGCCGCGAATTGTAACCTGATCCTGCCACCTACGCATCCGGAAGCCGTTGCCGGCTATGTGATCATGGAGCAAACCGAATACCCCGGAATGTCGGGGACGAATACGATTTGCGTCACCACGGTGCTGCTTGAGACCGGCATGGTGCCAATGCGCGAGCCGATCACCGAACTGGTGCTCGAATCGCCGGCCGGGCTGATCCGGGTGCAGGCCGAGTGCGCGCTCGGCAAGGTGCAGAAGGTCACGTTTCGCAACGTGCCTGCATTTGCCGTACACCTCGACAGGGAGATCGATGTGCCCCACCTGGGTAAGGTCACGGTGGATGTCGCGTACGGTGGGATGTTTTATGTGATCAGTGATGCGGCTCAATTCGGCCTGCGGATTGTTCCGGAAGAAGGACGAGAGATCGTGCGTATCGGCGAGATGATCAAAGCCGCCACCCTGGAGCAACTGCCGGCCGAGCATCCGCTCCAGCCGGGATTCCGCGGGGTGACGATCACGGTTTTGTCTGCGCCGCCGACCCAGGCCCCGGCGCATGCCAGGAACGCTGTCGTCGTGTCGACCGGCCGGCTCGACTGGAATCGGCCCGCCACATGGACCGGCGCAATTGATCGCTCCCCCTGCGGCACCGGCACCTGCGCCAAGATGGCCGCACTTCACGCCAAGGGGAAGCTTGGCTTGAACGAGGATTTTCATCACGAGGGGATCCTGGGAACGATCTTCACGGGTCGATTGCTGGAAGAAACGTCGGTCGGACCGTATCGCGCCGTGGTGCCGACGATCAGCGGAAGGGCGTGGATCACCGGCTTCTGCAATTACGTGCTGGAGGCGGACGACCCCTTTCCGGAGGGGTTCACGGTCGGCGACATCTGGTGAGACGCCAGGGAGAGTGGACGGTCGTCTGGCCGTGTCTGAATCAAAGCATCTGCTGCTGGCGCCAGCCTGGTGCACGGACTTCGACTAGGGGACGTCCCGGATTGAGGATCGCGAGCTCAATCGCGGCGGCAGCGCACTGGCGCTGGTAGCCAGACTTGAGTGCCACGCGCAGCGACTCGTCAGTGATCGGCTGCCCCAGAAGATAGCGCGTATCCTTGGAGAAGCTCCCGCGCCGTTGTTCCCACCACTTCGTGACCAGGGCCGGGTCGGGCCACGGGAGGTGATCGTCGGGGTCCATGGCGACGTTCTCGTCCTCGGGGTCCTCGGTTGGCCCCGCTTCGAACCCTTCGGGCTTCTTGCCTTCGAGCTTGTCGTAGGCGATGCGGACACCAGTGATCAGGCTGAATGACTCGCCGGCGACGCGGGCCAGCGCGGGGACCTTCATCTGGTCGATGAGCCAAGGGATGATCTCCGGATCGCCCATCGCGCCGGCGCCCTTCGCCGCGACCCGAAGCCGGCCGAGCCCCCGGATCAGCTTCTTGATCCAGATCCTGGCCTCGTGGGGTGGCAGACGCCGCATCGCCATCTGCACGGATCGCTCGCTGAACGGGCCGCCGCCCTCGGCGATGGTCTGAAGCGCGGCGACGGCATCCCTGTGGCCGCTGAGCAAGGCGTTGGACCACGCGGCCCAGAACCGGCACGTCGGATCCTTCGCTTTGAGGCCACCCCGGAGGGTGATGTGAAGGTCGGTCAGCCCGAGCTCACCAGCGGCGCGGAAGGCGCGGGCTTTCAGGAGTGGATCGGCGGCGGCAAAGGCCTCGGTCAAGGAAGACCCGGGGTTGCGGCGGTGGATCGCTGACGCGGCGATGCCCACGCGCTTGAGGGCGGGGTCGGCAGCGGCCAAGAGCGATTTCATGGGTTTCGACGCCTGTTCGTACGGCAGCCAGCCCAGAGCCGAGATCAGGCCCCGAACCGCATCGGGCTTGGCGGTTCCAGCGGTCAGGACGTCTTGAATCTTGGCGGGATTGCCGCTCTCGAACGCCAGCACGGCGGCGGCGAAGACGTCGCCCGGCCCGCCAAGTTCGGTGAGCTGGCCCTTGGCGATCTCCCAGCCCGGCTCGCCGGCGACCCGCAGGCCGTCGACGTGGGCCTCGACGCGGTCGTCGAGGCCGGTCAGACTCCTGAGCGAGAAGTTTGCCTGCCCAACGGCATGCACGCGCAGCACCCAGAGAAAGGCCGCGTCCTCCGCGTGCTGGGCGACGACCTCGGGGATGATAAGGCTCATGGACGATCGGACCTTCGCGAACCCAGACGATATTCGCAGACTGGACGAGGATGCGCGTCATTCGACGACGATCCTGACCACCTTGATCGTGGTGCGGGAGTAGGCGTCGCATAAGTTGACCAGGACATTCCAGGCCGCCTCGCTGGCTTGGAAGCGTGTCAGGGCGACCTCGATCGAGTACGCATCCAACTGTGTGACACCGCCGGCGACGGATTCAACCTCATCGGGGAATCCTACCGGCAAGGCGAAGCCGCCGGACTCCACGATGCCAAACCAAGCGTGGACGCGCCGTGCGACCTCCGCTACATCGGGAGCCTCCAGGGGCGCTCGAATTCGATCTCGCACCGCCGGCTGAGGCTGAACTCGGTATTCACCCACTCGACCGAGAACGATACTTGGTCGGAGAGGCCGGGATAGACGCGGTCTTGATTGTGCTCGTCGGCGGGCAAGAGCTCGACCCGCTGAGCGCGCCCGGCCAAGTCCCGTACGGCGATCCGCCCGACGGTTACCTGTGGAATCAGCAGCCGCCCGGCCATGTTTCTCAAGACCTGGAAAGCCCTCGGCTCGACATTCTCGGCGGTGAGATTGAAGGCGAGGCTTCCGGAAGTCAGAACCGGAACGGAGAGGATCTCTGACCGCGAGTCGACAGCCGGAACACCTGGGGCGACATAGCCGCCCAGTGCTCCCGGTGCGACGAAGGCGTCGACCAGTCGAGTGATCGCTGGCGCCGCAGCAGCCGCATCACCGGAAGTGAGCTCGAACAAGACCTCCAGCCGAGCGGCACTCGAGAGTGAAGCCGAGAGGCCCAGCGTCGGGAAGCTGTTAGACATCTGCGAACCTGCGCCGCCAGGCGAGAGTGTTCTCCTCGTAGTTGGCCATGTTGCCCGCAAGCAAAGCCGGCGATCGGCTGTAGCCGATCTCAGCCAGGGGGGCAACGACCTTGTAGACCGCTTTGTACTCGGGGAGGAACTCGCGCCGATTGGTATCGCCGGTCTGAGGCCGAGAGCCAGCCTTCAGGAGCAGGCCGCCTTTGACCGCCAAGATCTCGACCGACTGCGGGAGCGAACGCCGAAGCTTCTCGGTCCCCCCGAGCCGGTCGACGAAAGGCTGACACAATATCGTGAGCCAGTTGATCCCCTTGATGCCGTCGTGCCGAGCGGCCATCTTGTCGTTGGGGTGGCCGAATATGTCGATTCCCCGGTGTCGCATCGATGTCGCCCACGCGGAGTTCTGCCCCTCTTTTCGCCAGTACTGCGAAACCTGGAAGCAAAACCCAGCGTGACCCGATTGGTAGGGGAAGATTTCGCAGAGCTCCTTGACGAATTCCAGCATCACATCGGCACGATCGCTGCCCCACTCGGGCGGAAAGGCCATATTGATAAGGTTCGCATCCTTGGTTCCGAATCCACTGGAACCCGGTTCATTCCCCCATACCTCGAACTTGAACTTGGGGGCCCAGTTGTAATCGCCGCCGTCCTTGAGCTCCAGCATGATATAGGACCGGGCGGGCGCCCCCGGTGTGAGCCAGGTCTTGAGCATCTCGAGCGTGCGCTTGGTCACGGGCTTGTGCTTCTTCATGTTCTCGGTGGCGTAGAACTTGAGTTCATCGGGTGGACAAAGCTCGAGGAACTTCTCGAAGCAGCCGAGAACGGCGGCGGGGGCCGCTGAGAACAGTATGTCGGTGTAGAGGCTGATGCCAAAGGTCAGCGCGAGTCGCCGGGCGCCGTCGACCACCAAGTCAAAGTCCGCCAGGTGGGACACACCGCCGGCTGGTTCCTCATCGTTGGTCATTGGAGGTCCTCGCACTTACAGTCACCCTTCTTCGACTGAGCGTCTTGCGGCGTCATGGTCTCGACGGTGGGGTTGCCGGGGATCTTGGGGTAGTCGTCGATCTCCTTGGGTGTCTGCATCTCCACACCACTCTTGGCTGCCGACGGTTGCGAGAGCGCGGGCGGGGGGGGCGTATTCTGCACATTGTCAGGGCAAGGGAACTTGGCATCGATAACGTGATTGCCGATCATGACGTCGGGGATAAGGACCCTGTCCATGCCTGGGACGTCCGAGAACCTCGGTGCCGCCTTGATGTCTGGGTATCGATTTGTCTGGGTCAATCGACCGTCCTTCTTGTCACGTAACTGGTGGGTGACGCACGAATGCTTCTTGCTTCCGAGTCGCTGGCATTCTTTGTCGCCATCACGCTTGACCAGGGGATATTTTTTCTCGTCGCAGCAAGAGATCGCGCAGGCCACGATCTGCTCGGACGTTGGAGCCATCGGTGTTTCCATGTTCGGCACGGATCACCCTTTCTTCCCGCGTCAGACGCAGACCGTGTTCTGGTGGTTGTTGGTCATTTTGTCGGTATTGCGGCAAGCATTCTTGCCCTCGAGCATCACGTCGAAAGAGTAAAGAATCCACTGAGCCTCCTTGCCAAACGTGCTGGAAGCGACGCCGCCTGCAGTTCCAGCCTCATCACCGTTGCTCATCGCGTACTCGGACCCCTTGTTGGCGCACATGTTGCCGCCGTCCGCGGTGATGGTCGTGGTCCCGTTGTCCAGAGAGTCGGACTTGGCGATGTTTGGGTAAGGGATGGGAACCGGGCCACCAGGACTCGGCGTCTTGCAGACGTCGGGCGCCGTCGCCGCGGCGATTCCCATCGCGGCCTTGTGTGACAGCGCCTGATTATTGACAGCGACCGTGACTGACATCAGGATGCTCCTCGCTTAGGAGTCAGGACGCTGACGAGCGCCGCACATCGCTCTCCGGAATCGGAACTGGTCCAGAATAATGTCAACGCGCCCTTTGCGTAGCCCCGCTGACCCGAGGTCGCCGCCAGCACCACGAACAGCGGCCCCGAGGCAGCACCTACGTCACCCCAGCAGTCGGCTGGGGTCAAAAAGTCGGAGGCGTCGACGAAGCGGCCGCCGTGCCGTACGATGGTATACGCGAACTCGTCGGCGCGGTAGGGCTCTCCATTCATGTCGCCAATTAGACCATGGATCCGGTCATCCGCCGATGGCACTCCCTCGAGGGCCATCCCGAACGCGCAGAGAGACCCTCACCCGAACATACGGAATCAGGCCGCTCGATGGTCGCCGACTCGTGCGCTGTCGCGGCGCACAAACACGTTCCCGCGGCGCTCAGGCCCCAGCGCTCTACCGCGCTGGTGGAGGCGAGCAAGCAGAAACCCGCGGCTTCGCCGGGAATGAAACCCCACGTGTTCTCTTCCCCGTGCAGTCGGTCGGTCTGGTCGAGCCACTCCAGAGTCTCAGGCTGAAGGTAAGACTCGATCCCGCCGACCAGGCAGAGCTCGGCCGCCCCCGTCGCGATCCGCTTCCAGCCTTCCTGCAGTGCCATCAGGCCGGCCGAGTGGCCGGTCGCGAATACCGCGACCGGACCGGGCTTCACGATCGGCCGGAGCGCCTCCCAAAGGCGTGGGATCAGGATTTCGGCGAGGCCAGGCGGGAGGCCCGGGCGTCCGGGTGGCAGACCGATCAGGAGGTCGACGTCCCCGGCGTGACGCTCCGGAGCATTGAACAACGCAGTGGCCGCTTCGCGGGCGGCTGGGACGGCGAGTCCGGCAAAACGCGCCGCACCCAGTTCATCTTCGGGGAGGAAGGCGTCTCGAGCGACAATCATCGGTGTACCAAACTTGCTGATCATGAACGGGTGATTGCTGAACATGGAGACCCGGGCGCGAATCGCGGCGGCCGACGCCGCAGCCGAGGCTCCCACAGCCGACCTCGCGCCGAGCCCTGCGATCAAGACCACGCGATTCCCCTGCCCAACCGCCATGAAGAGAATCCACCCGATCGTTTCAATTGATGATCGTCTTCCGGCTCACGGTCGTGCCGATCAGCTTCAGTTTCTTGCCGTGACACGGCAAGCTGGTGTGCCACACCATCAGCACCCTGGGGACATCCGGTTCGAGCATCACCGTATGGAGATGGGCTCGATGTTCGATCGTGGCCCCGGCCAACATCGTCCGAAACCGCAGCGCAACACGTGGCAGCGTGAATGTCAACAGCCCATCCGGCGTCAGGTTACGCAACTCGACCGGTTCGCGCCCCTTGAGGTACTGCGGAGCCTGCTGGTCCTCTGGCGCGCACTGAAAGAAGCGCTCGTCGAAGTCCTTCGGGAGCAAGGGGAATCGCGAGTTCTGCCACGTTGCATCATACGTCCCCGCCAGGGTCGCACGGGGGCCCCAGTGGCGGGCGATGGGCCCGAAGCCGGCGGGCCGGCGCGATCTTCCTTGACCTGCTTCCTCGACATTCGGCGCTGGCTGGCCGATTAGGTGATCGGGGTCGACCGCGAAGCCCGTCCCGATCGGGTTGCGGGGCTCCCAGCCATGCTTCCCGCGATCGGCCAGCTTGCAATCCGTCCCGCCGTAGGCTCGCTCGTAGGTGATGGGCATTTTCACGAAGGGTTCGGGCTCTGTCAACTTCGGGCCAAATACGCCCGCACTCCAGGTGCGGTCACCTGTGACGCGCAGGACCTTGCTGACCGGGCCGACATTCATGGACACCGCGATCTCGGTCACCGGCATCCCGCGGGGGGCGCAAGCGTGGCCGCGTAGCAGTATGTCGGTGGTCGGCTTGGCGTAGTCGAGATCGCACTCGTACTTCAAACTGGATACGGCCGGGTCTCCCGTGTGCTCGGGATAGGCGACGAGCGGCTCCTGCTCGTCGGCCAAGATTGTTGTGCCATCCGGCCGAATCAGGAACGTCCCTTTGACGGCAACGACCCAGACGTCGGCCCCGTTCCTGTCCGCGACCAGCGAGCGTTCCGCGGCGAATGGCGTGTCGTTCGAGAGGATCCACATAGGTCGTTCCCGTCGCCGCGTGCTCCCGGATAGTCCACGCGTTGCGCGCTCGGCCCGCTCGGCTGCCGATTTACTTCAAGTTCGGGCCGTCCGATCAATTGAGTTGAATCGAGCCCCCTTTGATCTTGTTGATGCCCGACGACCGGCTCAGAAGGTAGGAACCGCTGATCAGCACCTTGCCGGCCCGCGTCAGGGTGATGCTCGCCCCACCGCAGCGGAGGACCAGCTCTTTCTGCGCCACGATCACCAGTTTCTCGCCGTCCCGTTGCACTTCGAGGGGAGCTCCGCCCGGGCTGGGTCGTGCCTCGGGAGTTCCGGCTCGGTCATCACCATGCTGATGGAGAATGCCGAGGATGATTGGATTTCGTGGGTCGCCGTGCTCGAAGGCGAGAACCACATCGCGGCCGATCTGGCTTTGGTCCATGGGGACTGTCGAGCGGGCGGGAAATTGCCGCTCGCAATCGTGAGTCAACGCGTGCTCGACTAGCGGCTCGCCAACGTCGTTCAGCCCCACGAACCTGCCGACGACGACCTCTCCGGGCGATATCGTCGCTCGCGGTGGGTGAGGCACCCGTCGCCGCGTTTGCATCGAGCGCCTGGGAGTCCCGGAGCCGGACGAGGCTCGCCCCCGCTTCGCGCGGTCACCCTCAACCGGTTTGCCCGTGGGTCGGGTGGTGACCTCCTCGAGTAGTGATCCGGGACGGTCATCCGGAGCAGGTGCATCCTGCAACACGTCGATCGCGGTTCTAACGAGCGGCAGCCCACTGGAATGCGGAGTCATGGAAACCCTCAAACTCGCGACCCGGCTGTCCATTCACTCAATTCTGAAGGATTTTCTGACCTTTGAGGGTCATATTTTGGCTGGCCGTGGCGTTGATCGCGCCCGAGCCGTTGATCGTGATGTCCTTGCCCGAGATCGCAATCGTACCGTCCGACTTCATCGAGATCGACGCCGATCCGGTCGTGATCGTGATCGAGTTGGTGGCGGTGATGGATAGATCCTGGCCCACCGAAAGCGAATCGCTCTTGCCGATCGAGACCGTGCGCCCCCCGCTGACCGAGACGCTCTCGTCCTTAGACACGCTTTCGGTCCGGCCTCCCCCGATCGTGATCGATTCGTCCTTGCTCACGTTCTCGGTGCGTCCGCCGGAAATCGTGATACTCTCGTCCTTGCTCACGTTCTCGGTCCGGTTGCCCGAAATCGTGATGCTCTCGTCCTTGCTCACGTTCTCGGTCCGGTTGCCCGAAATCGTGATGCTCTCGTCCTTGTCTACGGTCTCGGTCCGGTTGCCGTGGATCGTGATCGTCTCGTCCTTGTCGACCGTTTCCGTCCGGTTGGCGTGGATCGTGATCGTCTCGTTGTTGTCGACCGTCTCGGTGCGGTCGTGTTTAACGTGGGTCGTCTCATCATGATCGATGTTCTTGACACGGTCGTTGCCCACCCAGTGGGTTTCATTGTGCTCGACTTCGATGGACTGGTCCTTCTCGGCGTGCAGAGTGATCAGCTCCGACCCCTTCAAATCCTCGAAGCGCAGCTCGTTGTAGTTTGCCGGCGATCCTCCCTTGCTGCTCCGCGACTTGATGCCGCTCTGGGTCATGTTACCCGGGAGGTCATAGGGGGGCATCTGCTCGGCGTTGTACACGCGGCCGGTGATCAGGGGGCGGTCCGGATCGCCTTCGAGAAAGTCAACGATGACCTCCTGGCCTATCCGGGGGTTGCAAACCACGCCCCAGTTCTTGCCGCCCCACTGCTCGGCGACCCGGATCCAGCAAGAGCTCTTGTCGTCCTTCTTGCCCTTGCGGTCCCAGAAGAACTGCACCTTGACCCGGCCGTACTTGTCGACGTAGATTTCCTCGCCGCCGGGCCCGGTCACCACCGCGGTCTGGACCCCCTGCACCATCGGCTTGGGCGTTGCTCGCGGGGGCCGGTAGATCACGGCAGCCGGGATGCACGTGAAGGTGTTGTTGTAGGAGGTCCCGTTCGCCGTCGATCCGTAGCTGGTCTCGGTCGCCGCGTGGCGGATCGAGGTGATCACGTAGTCACCATTCTCTGCGGAGACATCGTGCTTCTGGAGGGTGAACTTGCCGCACGGCGTGAACGTGCAGCACTGGCTGGCGGCGTTCACGACGTTGTAGCCTGCCTCTTCTTCCTCCATCCGCACTTTGGTCACCGGATCGCCGTTGCCCTTCACCACATACTCGCCGGGATAGTCGAAGAGCTCGTACTTGGGAGCATCCGGCAGGTCAATCACCGTGCTCGTCGTCGTGAGCAGGCTCGTGCTGGGGGTCTCGAAATTGTAGTCGGTGCGGGTCCACTTGCCCGAGCGAAACTCGTAATAGTGCTCCCAGCTCTGGATGTGATTGGCCGCAAGCGAGCCGGGAGCGTACTCGACCGGATTCTCGGGACAGTTGGTATACGAGCTCGCCGCGTTCGCCAGGACCAGGGTGTGCTTGCCGTCCTCGTGCCGGAAGAAGTAGAAGATTCCCTCGTGCTCCATCAGACGGGAAATGAAGTTGAAGGCGGTCTCGCGATACTGGACGCAATACTCCCACTTGGGAAAGGAGCCTTTGAGCTCGAGCTTGTAGTCGCTGAACCCGAAGTCGCCAAAGATGGTCGTGATGATGTCGGGGGTGCTCTGGTTCTGGAAGATCCGGCAGTCGGTGGTACGGGTCAGCAGCCAGGGCCACGGTACGACTTCGGCCCGGTACGTGCGCAGCTTGCGCCGGTTGAGCGCGCCGGCGACAAACCGGCTGACAACCCCGGCGAAGTAGCGGGGATTCTGGTCGAACCGGCTGATGCTCCACGAAACCTTTTTGCCGACAATGTCCTTGGCGGCGATCGCATCATTTTCGGACGACAGGTCGAGCTGGTAGCTGAAGAGGCGCGAGAGCGACTCGGTGCCGGTGAAGCCCAAGAGGAGGAGCACATCCGTGCCCAGGGGCGTCTTCAGCTCGAGCGTGCGTCGTGCCTGGGTGATCGCTGCCATATCCGCCTGCCGCCGCGTTCGGTTCTGAACGAGGAGCACGACCCACGACGTGCCCAGCCACCGTCCGTCGGGACCGGGACTTGCCCGAAGTCGTTGCCGACCCGTCGATCTCAGTTCAATACGGCTGCCTTCTCGCGAAGACCGGAGCCTTCCACACTGCCGCGCTCCAAAGAGCGGGTATAACGCCTGCACTGGCCGGAAGCAAGTGCCAAAGCGAAGCTTCGCTGTGAATCTCCGCCTACAATACTCCGCCGAGCGCGCGCCGTGACCAGGGCGTCTTTGCGACTGACCGCCCATGCTGTTGCCAGACACGGGGCGGTCTCTCTCAAGCGGTGGAAACGATGGGTCGCGACCGTCGCCCCGACCGCCCGAACTGCACTGGTCCCTGAGCAAGCCTTGCCGTGATCGATCGAATCGTTGATGCTGGATGGCAGCTTGCCGAGGTGGCGGGATCTGGTGTTTCACGCGGTAGAGGGGTCACGTCCGTGGGTAGTCCCATCGGATTGCACGGCCAGACGGAGTCGGTTGACGACGGGACGAATCCCCGGATTGCGATGTCCAGTCCCGTTTCGCTGGGCACCGAGTTATCGAGAAGCCTGCTGGAATATCGGCGGCGACTCGGATACGTCGACGACGCATGGACCAAGTGCCAGATCGCATACGCCAAGGAGGCGATCGTCAAGCAGGTGGGTGAGGACGCCTGGGCCATCTTTGAAGGGATACTGGCCGGCCTCTTGATCGCGATCGGGGGCCTGGTCCTGACGACGGCAATCGGCGCTTTGATCGGCGGCGGAGTCGGGGCCCTGGGCGGCGGGGTCGGAGCGATACCCGGCGCAGTCGCGGGGGCCGACATCGGCCTGATGATCGGCAATGGAATACTCGCCTGGGCCGGCATCGGGTTCCTGGCGGTCTACGTTGGGTCACATATCGCTGCCATGAGCTCGCGATTCCAGTCGGCCATTCTGACGGCATGGAACTCGGGCGGCAACCGCGCAGCGATTGATGCTTCCGCCCGCGAGTTTGCCGAGGCCATCGGCTTTTTCTTCAGTCTGGTGCTCCAGGCCATTGTACTCTTCATCACCAAAGGCGCTTCCAAGCAGGGGACGGCCGCGTCGCTTTCCCAGCTCCGCGACAGCCTGCTTTTCAAGAAATGCCCACTGCTGGAACCCTGGCTGATCAAGAACTTCCCCAGGCTGCGGGCCGAGTTCGTGCCGCTCAAGTGGACAATCTTGGCGGACGACTTCCCGGTCCCGAGGATTCCGAATTCGTCGATCCCGGAGTCGATGAAAATCAAGGTTGGGGAGCGGGTGTTCGAGGTGATCCGGAACCCGGACAAGCTCGACGCTGAAGGCAAACCGATCGGACCGGCCATGAAACATCTGGGCGAACGGGCGCAGGTCACCGAAAGCGGTCCCGGACTGGAACAGGCCATGCGGGATTCCGACGTGAAACTGCACCCCAAGGATGCCACGACTTGGCCCAAAAGCGAGTGGTCCAAGGCCGCCCAGGTTGACTTCCCCATCAGCTCGCTCGCCTCGGCCCTCGATCATGCCGAAGCCCAATTGATCTTCCAGATGCCCCAATCGCGCGCCAAGCCGGTGGGACTCAAGAACTGGGAACTGCTGATCGACACGACAAAACCGGTCTGGAGAGTGTTCCACGCTGTGTACACGCCCCACCCCAAGTGGTAGTTTCGTATTTTGCTTGTCGTTGCCGACTTCGACGCGTATGTTTCTAGCACTTGGCAATTCACGCGAATCGGTAGAGAAAAAAGAAGTCCGCAGTCGCCGGTTCGGATCGGCGGATCTTCACCGGGTGTCTGATGGGTTCGGACATGGCAAGGGCCGGGAGCTCGAATGCCTTCCCCCGAAGTTCTCGATTTCGCGAAGCTGCTGGCTCCGATTCCCGGCGACAAGCCGGCCGGGATTGACCTTCGCACCGACACGTCTCCGGTCTCGGATTATTATGCGATTCGGGATGCGCGGAAGGCCGCCAGTGAGACCGAGCGCAGAATTGAAAAGGGTGACGATCCCGGCGAAGCTCCGGACTGGCGTCCCGTCCTGGACCGGGCGACCACGGTCCTGTCCGCGAAAACCAAGGACCTGGAAATCACCGCCTACCTGATCGAGTCGCTCGTTCGCCTCAAGGGCTTTCCCGGACTCCGCGACGGTTTCCGGCTGGCTCGCGAGCTGGTCGAACGGTTCTGGGACGGGCTCTATCCCGCGGCGAAGGATGACGAAACGATCGCCGACCGGTTCTCGCATATTCTCTACCTGAGCGGGATTGACGCGCCGGGGACGTTGATCGTGCCGGTTCGCAAGATCGCCATGACCGCCTCACCGAGCTCCGGGCCCTTCAACTTGACGCACCACCAGCTCGCCCAGAGCTTGAACCAGATCTCGGATCCCAAAACCCGCGCGAAGCGGATCGAGGACGGAGCGATCACGCTCGATACGATCCAGAAGGCCGTCGCCGAGACGCCGGCGAAGTTCTACGCCGAACGAGTTGAAGACCTGGCCCAGTGCGAGGACGAATTCCGCCGGTTCTGTAAAGCGCTCTTCGAAAAGTCTGCCTACGATCCCCCCTCGTCCGATCTGCTGGCGGTGCTCGAGTCGTACCGGGAAGTCGTCAAGGACCTGGCTCGAGACAAGCTCGCCAAGGCCGCGCCGCCACCCGCGGCTCCGGGGGTCCACGAGGCCAAGAAAGAGGGTGGTCCCCCCGAAAAGGTCGATCCCGCCGTGATCAGGAGATCGCGCCGACGCGCTCGACCGCCTGAAAAAGATCGCTGACTACTTTCGCGAGCATGAGCCCCAGTCGATGATCCCCTTCGCACTGGATCAGGCCGCTAATTGGAGTAGAATGTCCTTACCCGAGCTGCTGATGGAGCTGATACCGGAGGAAGCAGCCCGCAAAAACCTCTTCAAGCAGGTCGGGATCAAGCCGCCGGACACGAAGAAGTAAAGAGCCGCTCTTTCGAGGTTTGCCTTATCGCCGGACGGATGCAAGTGCCGCGGGAGACTTTTGACGGACTGGTCAAGATTGTCCACTTTCGGGAGCCGCACACAATGTCATCTGGTAGCATTCACGACAAGTTGACACGGGTGCGCAAGCCCCGCGTTCACATCACTTACGAGGTCGAGACGGAAGGCGCCAAGGTGGAAAAAGAGCTCCCATTCGTGATGGGAGTGCTCGGCGACTTCTCCGGCAAGCCGACCCAGCCGCTCAAGCCCCTGAGGGATCGCAAGTTCATCCAGATCGACCGTGACAACTTCAATGAGGTCATGGCTCGCATGACCCCTGGCTTGGAGTTCCGGGTCGCCAACACCTTGAAGGGTGACGGCAGCGAGATTGCCGTCAAGCTGAAGTTTAACTCGCTGGACCAGTTCGATCCCGGCCAGGTCGTCGAGCAGGTCGAAGCGCTCGAAGAAACTGCGCGAGACTCGCGACAAGCTCCGCGACCTTCTGACCAAGGTCGACCGCTCCGACGAGCTTGAGAACCTGCTGGAGCGGATCTTGACGAGCAACGACGACATCAAGAAACTGTCGGAGCAACTGGGTGTAGGTGGCTCGAGCGAGGGGTCTCAATCCTGAGGGGAGTGATCAATCATGAGTACCGGTGAAAAGCAACAGGCCGCGGCGCCAGCCCCGGCTGCGGCGGCGGAAGCCGCGGAGGCGAGCCTCCTCGATCAAGTCCTCACGGCGACCAAGCAGACCGAACGCTCACGCGCCGAAGAGCTGATCAAAACCGTCGTCGACCAGTCGCTCTTGGGAATCGTGACGTTCGACAAGAACGTCACCAAGACGATCAACGCCGCGATCAAGGCGATCGACGAGAAACTCTCGACGCAACTCAGTGCGGTGATGCACCATCCCGATTTCCAGAAGCTCGAAGGGACCTGGCGCGGGCTCAACTACCTGGTCATGAACAGCGAGACCAGCGCCGCGCTCAAGATCAAGGTGCTCAACGTCTCCAAGCGCGAGCTGTTCAACGATGTCGACAAGGCCGTCGAGTTCGACCAGAGCCAGCTCTTCAAGAAACTGTACGAGAACGAGTTCGGCACTCCCGGGGGCGAGCCCTACGGCGCCCTCGTCGGCGACTACGAATTCACCAACCACCCCGAGGACATCGACCTCCTGGGAAAGGTCGGAAACGTCGCCGCGGCTGCCTTTTGCCCGTTCGTCTCGGCCGCCGATCCCAAGCTCTTCGGCTTTGAAGACTGGCAAGAGCTGTCCAAGCCGCGCGACCTCGAGAAGATCTTCACCACAATCGAGTATACGAAGTGGAAGTCGTTCCGCGACTCGGAAGACTCGCGGTTTGTGACCTTGGTGATGCCCCGAGTGCTGGCCCGGATGCCTTATGGCGCCAACACCAAGCCGATCGAGGAATTTGCCTTTGAGGAGGTCGATGGCAGCAAGCCGGTTCCCCATGATTCGTTCACGTGGATGAACGCGGCCTACGTCATGGGGACCAAGATGACCGACTCCTTTGCCAAATCCGGCTTCTGCACGGCGATCCGGGGAGCCGAGGGAGGCGGCAAGGTCGAGGGGCTGCCCGCTTTCATCTTCACCAGCGATGATGGCGACAAGGACCTGAAGTGTCCGACCGAGCTCGGCATCACAGACCGCCGCGAGGCGGAGCTGAGCAAGCTGGGTTTCCTGCCGCTCTGCCATTACAAGAACACCGACTACGCCGTGTTCTTCGGCGGCCAGACAGCCCAGAAGCCCAAGAAGTACGACCGGCCGGAAGCCACGGCCAATGCGGCGATCTCGGCGCGGCTGCCCTATATCATGGCCACGTCCCGCTTTGCACACTATCTCAAGGTCATGGCCCGCGACTGGATCGGCTCGTTCAAGGAGGCCAGCGACGTCGAGAACGACCTCAATCGCTGGATCAAGAATTACGTCAATGCGAACCCCGTGGCCGGGCAAGAAAACCGGGCCAAGTATCCGCTCCGCGAAGCCAAGGTCGTGGTTCAGGAGATCCCCGGCAAGCCGGGTTCGTACAACGCCATCGCCTGGATGAGGCCCTGGCTGCAGTTCGAGGAGCTGACCACCTCAATGCGGATGGTGGCCAGTATTCCCAAGCAAACCGGCTAACGGGCGGCAGAGAACCGTCGAGCGCGGTCCCGGCCCGAGGCGTGGTGTGGCCGGGACTTGCTCTTCCACTTGCCGCGAGAGGGTGTGCGTTCCGCGCCGGCTGGAATGCGGACCTGGCGCCGCTCGGCAGGGTACTTCGCCCACTCCGTTTGTGGACCGTGGACAGACAGATCGATGGACCCCAGACCCGCCACCCCGAATCCGCCCGCCCTCGTGGACCTCGACACGGCCGAGCCGCCCGAGGCCCCAGGCACCGTTCCCCCACCGGCCAACGGTCACGTCGAGCCGAACTTGCTCGACCAGGTTGTCTCGTCCGCGGGCCAGGCGCGAGCGTCCAATTCCTCGGTCACGCTCCTGGATCGATTCCTGCACGAGCCCTCGCCGGCTCTTGCGCTGCGCCTCTGGCTCGGGTTCGGTGATCCCTCAGCGCCACCGCCCACCCGGTCGCAGATCAGCCGGCGACTCACACGCGACATCGCCCGGATCGATGAGCTTCTGGCGTCGCAGCTTAACGCCATCCTGCATCATCCCGAGTTTCAAAAGCTCGAAGCGTCGTGGCGCGGTCTATCCTACCTGGTCAGCAAGCTCCCGGAGAACGATTCGATCAAGATCCGGGTCCTCAGCGTAACGTGGGCCGATCTGGTTCAGGACCAGGACCGGGCCCTCGAGTTCGACCAGAGCCAGCTCTTTCGCATGGTGTACGAAGGCGAATTCGGACACCCGGGAGGTGAACCATTCGGGGTGTTGATCGGTGATTACGAGATCCGGCATCGCCCCAGTGCCCTTCATCCCTTCGACGATCTCGACGGCGCTCTCGAAGATTTCCGGAGTAGCCGCCGCGTCGTTCGCCCCGTTTGTGAGCGGGGTCCATCCCTCGTTCTTCGGGCTCGACAGCTTCAGCGAGATGGAACGGCCGCTCGGCCTTTCCAGGATTTTCGGCGAGCCCGAATATATCAAGTGGCGGAGCTTCCGCCAATCGGACGACGCCCGCTTCGTGGGGCTGACCCTCCCCCGCATGCTCTTGCGGGTGCCGCACGAACGGAGTGCGCGAGGATCTCGGACGATCGACTTCCGAGAAGAGGTCGAGGGACCCGATCGCAGCAAATACCTCTGGGGAAATTCTGTTTATGCGTTCGGGGCGGTATTGATCCGCTGCTTCACTAGCTCGGGATGGCTGGCCGACATTCGCGGGGTGCGTCAGGGGATCGACGAGAGTGGCGCCAAGGTCTGCTTGGACGACGGCGGGCTCGTGACCGGTCTTCCCGTGCACGCGTTCGCAACCGACCGGACGGGCATGGCGACCAAGTGCTCGACCGAGGTCATCATCACCGACGCTCGGGAGAAAGACCTCGATGATCTCGGCTTCATCCCCCTGTGCCACTGCCAGGACACCGAGTTTTCGGCGTTTTACACCAACGGCTCAATTCAGAAGCCCAAGAAGTACGATGATCCGAAGGCGACGGCCAATGCCCGGCTCTCCGCGATGCTTCAGTACATGTTCTCCGTCTCGCGGTTCGCCCATTACCTGAAGGTGATCGCCCGCGACAGACTTGGCTCGATGGCCAGCCCCGAGGATTGCGAGCTCTACCTGACCAGGTGGCTCAGGAACTACACGACCGCCAGCGACACCTCCGGGCCCGAAGTCAAGGCAAAGTTCCCACTGCGCGAAGCCAAGGTCACCGTCAGGGAGCACCCCGACAAGCCCGGGTCTTATCATTGTGTGATCCATTTACGGCCGCATTTTCAGCTCGATCAGATGTTCACGACCATGAGACTGAACACCGAGCTGGCTTCCGGAAAGCCGGATTGAGCGAGCCAAGCTGAACTCCCGGCCTTCTCGCGGTGCCGACCGCTCCAGACTTTCTCGAAAAGGACCGATATCCGTGAGCGCCACCGACCTGTTTCGTGCCGGCAAACTGAAGGAGACGATCGCCGAAGCACTCGATGAGGTACGGAGTCACCCCACCGATACGGGGCGGCGACTCTTCCTGGCGGAGCTGCTCTGTTTCGGCGGTGACCTGGAACGGGCCGACAACCATCTCGACGCCATCGGGCAGAATGATCCTCAATCCTTGCCGTGGATCGGCACATTCCGGCAACTGATCCGCGCCGAACAGGCGCGGCAAGACTTCTTCGCTCAGGGGCGGCCGCCAGAATTCCTGGCCAAGCCGGAAGGCGCCGTATCTCTGCTGCTCGAGGCATCGATCCGGGTGCGCGAAGGGGCGATCCAGGAAGCTGCTCTCTTGCTCGACCAGGCCGAGGAATCGAGGCCCAGGCTGTCGGGAACCTGTGACGGCCAGACCTTCCACGACTTTCGCGATCTGGACGACCAGACTTCCTGCATCCTGGAGGTGCTGACCACGAATGGCACGTACTACTGGATCCCGATCGCGCGGATCGAGTCGATCGAGTTTCACGAGCCGGCGCGGTCGCGCGACCTGATCTGGCGCCGCACGCACCTGGTCGTCGGCGACGGCCCCGACGGAGAGGTCTACGTCCCGGTTCTCTACCCCGGTTCGGCCGCCGAGCCGGACGACCTGATCCGGCTGGGCCGCCAGACCGACTGGCGAGGCGGTGATGCCGCGCCCGTCCGGGGAGTAGGCCAGCGCTCGTTCCTGGTCGGCGAAGAGGGCCGATCGATTCTGGAACTCAAGTCGATCACCTTCGAGCCCCCCGCCCAGAACTGAGCGCCCTCGACATGGCCACGATTCGAAGCGACCAGTTGCTGCTTCCGTCGGTGCTCGATCGATTGATCGACGAAGATCCGCAGGTCAGCCAGGAACCTCGGCGCAGCCACAACCAGCTTTTGCGCGAGCTCAAGCAGGCGGTGCGCCGAGACCTCGAAAACCTGCTGAACACCCGGGTCCGCGGCGTCTCCTACTCGACCGATCTTGCTGAGCTCAAGCACTCCCTGGCCAGCTACGGAATCCCTGACCTCACCGGGTTGTCGCTGGGGTCCCCGAAAGACCGCGAGGAATTTCGCCGCACCATCCAGGCGGTCATCCTCCAGTTCGAGCCGCGGCTCAAAAAGCTGAGCGTCCGGCTGATCGATCAGACCGAAACGATGGAGCGCACGATCCGGTTTCACATCGAGGCGGTTCTGCAAGCGGAGCCAGCGCCCGAACCGATCGCGTTCGACTCGACGGTCCGACTGACCACGGGGTCGTTCGAGGTGAAAGCGGAAAGTAATGGGTAACGACCTGCTGGAGTATTACAACCGCGAGCTGACATTCCTGCGCCGGCTGGGGGCCGAATTCGCCGCTGCCAACCCCAAGATTGCGCGGCGCCTGAGGCTCAGCGCGGACGACGCTGCGGACGATCCCCACGTCGAGCGCTTGATCGAGGCCTTCGCCTACCTGACGGCGCGGGTCCGAATCAAGCTCGAGGATGAACTCCCCGAGATCACCGAATCGCTCCTCCACGTTCTCTATCCGCACTACCTGGCTCCCATCCCGTCGCTCTCGATCGTGCAATTCAAACTGGACTCAGAACAGGTCCAGCTCACCGCCGGGTACACGATCCCGCGCCATGCCGAGCTGGAAACCGAGCCGATCCATGGGGAACCCTGCCGATTCCACACCTGCTATCCCGTGACGCTCTGGCCGGTCGAGGTTCGGTCGGCGATTCTGGCCCAGGCGCCTCTTCCTGCGCCTGCCACGCCTTACTCCGACGAGGCGACTGCGGTGATCCGGATTGGCCTCCGGTGCACGACGCCGGAGACCAGCTTCGCCACGCTGGGACTCGGGACGCTGCGATTCTTTTTGAAAGGCCAGCCGCACAACGTCTATCGCCTCTATGAGCTGATCTTCAATAACACGGTCGGCGTGGCGGTCACCCGATCCGAAGCTCCCGTGGGAACGCTGCTCCTGGGCCGCGACGCTTTGCGCCAGGTCGGATTCGACCGCGACGAAGGCTTGCTTCCCTATCCCGCTCGCTCGTTTCTCGGTTACCGGCTGCTCACTGAGTACTTCGCCTTCCCCCAAAAGTACCTGTTCTTCGACCTGAATCTGGCCGGGGTCGAGGCGATGGCGCAGCTTGGCGACTCGATCGTGGTGTACATCTTCATGAACCGGGTGATCCCCGACCTGGGACGAACCATCTCGGCAGACACCTTCCAGCTCGGTTGCACGCCGATCGTGAACCTGTTCACCCAACGCGCTGAACCGATCCCACTCACGCATACCGAATTCGAGTATCAGGTGGTCCCTGATCGGCGACGACCGTCCGCGCTGGAGGTCTATTCCGTCGACAAGGTCATCGCGTTACCGCCGCAGGGAGACTCGCTGGAGTTCCAGCCGTTCTTCTCGATGAAGCATGCGATGAACCGCGACACAGACCGGACGTTCTGGAGTCTGACTCGCCGTCCGGCCGAGGCGACGATGGCGACAGGCGACCGTGGGACTGAGGTCCATCTGTCGCTCGTTGACCTGGGGTTTCGCCCTTCCGCCCCGGCCGAGTGGGTCCTTGAGGTTCAGACCACCTGCTTGAATCGCGACCTTCCGCAAGACCTTCCCTTTGGAGGCGGCCAGCCGCACCTCCAGCTCCGGGAGGGAGGCGGCGCGATCGCCCGGATCCTCTGTCTCACACCACCGACACGCACCCTTCGTCCCGAGCTGGGTCATGGCCTGCTCTGGCGCTTGATCTCGCACCTATCGCTCAACCACCTCTCCCTGGTCGATAGCGGCGATGCGGACGCCTTGCGTGAGATCCTCAAGCTCTATGACTTCGCCGATTCCGCCGAGACCCGCGGCCAGATTGACGGGATCATCGGCGTCTCCAGCCGCCGGGTGGTGGGCAGCATCCGGAGCGAAGGTCCCCTCACCTTTTGCCGGGGAATCGAAGTCTCGATCCAGTTCGATGAGGAGCGATTTACCGGCAGCGGCCTGTTCCTGTTCGCCAGCGTGCTGGAACGCTTCCTGGCACTGTACTCTACCGTCAATTCGTTCACGAAACTGATCGCCACCGTGAAGGGGCGCGAAGGGGAGCTGCGGCGATGGCCTCCGCGGATGGGCGAGAACGTGATCGTGTGAACCGGGACCTGTTCACGGCCCCGTACCGCTTCGATTTCTTCCAGGCGGTCCGGCTCCTTGAGCACCGCATCCGTGAACACAAACGCAGCGCGGAAGCGAGCGATTCGCATCCGCACGGGCAGCGAGTTGGCGAGGATGTTCACCCGGGCGACGAGGGAGTGCGGTTTCGCGCCGAGGCGTCGCTTGGTTTTCCCGCTGCAGCGATCAGCGAGATCCGCCGCGTCACTCGCTCGCCCGGCGCCCCCTCGGGCCCGCACCCTCCAGAAATGACCGTCACCTTCCTCGGTCTGACCGGCCCAAGCGGGGCACTCCCTCGCCATTACACTGAGCTGCTGCTGCGGCGCATCCGCGAAAAGGACTACGCCCTTCGTGACTTCCTCGACCTGTTCAACCACCGGCTGATCTCGCTGTTTTATCGCTCGTGGGAGAAGTATCGCTGGCCGATCGCCTGGGAGCGATCCCAGCTCGACCACCCGGCCGCGGAGCCAGACGCAGCAACGCGAGGGCTGCATTGCCTGGTCGGAATGGGAACTGCCGGCCTGCGCGGCCGGCTGAATACCGACGACGACGTGTTCCTTTACTACAGCGGACATTTCGCCCACTTCCCGCGCTCGGCATCGGCTCTCGAATCTTTGCTCACAGACCACCTCGATATGCCGGTCCAGGTGCTCCAGTGCCGGGGTCAATGGCTCCATCTCGACCGCGACGACCAGGCGTTCATGCCATCCAGGCATGAACCCGAGGGACGTAACAATCAGCTCGGAGTCAGCCTCGTCGTCGGCGAGCGGATCTGGGACCTTCAGAGTAAGTTCCGGCTGCGTATCGGCCCCTTGACCTGGCGGCAATTCTGCTCGCTGATGCCCAACGGCCGTGCCCTCCGGCCGCTGTGCCAGATCGCGCGCATGTACGTCGGCCCAGGTCTCGATTTCGACGTCCAGCCGGTCCTCAAGCCGGACGAAGTTCCCCCGTGCCGGTTCGCAGCCGACCCGGAGCATGCCGCTTACCTCGGCTGGAATACCTGGATGCCTCCGCCCGCGACTCCCTCGCCGCGCGCCATCGATGACGCCGTCTTTCAGATCGAAACGATCTGACGCCGGAATCTTCCGTCGGATTCACATTTTTTGCCAAATCCGCAATATCGGAGAAAGCGTTCCACACGATAGAGCCGATAAAAGTGATGAGAGGTCACGATGCTCGTCTCTTCTCGATCCCCGCGCACCGGATCATCCACGACCGGGCAGTGCGGACAGGGTCGGCGTAACTCAAATATGGAATAGCTTTTCCGCGCATTGTAGAGAGCCCGTGCGGGTCGCCCCAAGCGGGCCGCAGAGGGACGTATGCGAGTGGTTGGGCCCCCGAGCCCAACGTCGGGCTTGAAGGACTTGCCTGCGGACGTGCAAGCCGTTTCTCCAGAATATCGAGGGGGGAAGCGGAGTCGGCCTCGCAATTCACCGTTGGCCGACGGGAGGATGGCACTGATGAGAATTGAACGGACGATCGTCGTTTTGATCGTGCTGTGTGCGTGGCACTCGATCGATATGCGGTCAGCGGCCGCTCAAGATCCTCCCCAGCCACCGGTACCCAGTCCAGTGATTCCACTGGAGCGAGTGGATGAACTGTCTCAAGAGGCCGTGAGCGGACCACAAGCCCTCGCGCCGACGGCTGATTCGAGCGCGGCGCAAAGGCAAACTCTGCCCAGTCAGCAAGGCCACGACTCTCACTCAGGCGGAAGAGCGGCCATCGGCCGCTTGCGCAATCCGTTCGAGTGGGGAGGCCGTGCACCCAAGCGAGGGCTATTCGGACTGGGCAGTCCCCAACAAGAACCCACGCCCCAGGCACCGGCCCCTGGCACCGTTCCTGGCACCGTTCCTGGCGCCGTTCCTGGCGCCGTTCCTGGCACCGTTCCTGCGCGCAGGTTCCGGGGATGGAAGGGGCTCCTAGGGCGGAGGCGCTGCCGGGCGTTTCACCACCGTCGGAAGCGCCGGCGCCCGGCGCAGCAGCCGCGGGACCGGGCGCCTTTGAAGGCGCCATCGGTGCAGACGCCTTCGCGGCCGCCGCCGGCGCACAGGGTCCCGGCTTCGGTGGCGGCCTGGGGGCGGCCACGCAAGCGTTCGCGATGATCGGCGACATCAGCCCGTTCGGCCTGGGCGGTCGGAGTTTGCAGAGTCCCGTGTCGCCCCCCGGGCCGCCACCGCCCCCCGGGGCGCGCGGCGGCTCGCCGATCTACCCTTCGATACGCAACTTCAAGATCTCCGAGAACATGTCACCGAGACCCCAGGATCGTATCTTCTTCAACTTCAACTACTACAACGGCCTGAATAATACCGTCAATTCCCGAGACCTCTCACCCATCACCCGGATGAAGGCCTACGTATATAACTTCGGCCTGGAGAAGACCTTCTTCGATGGGATGGGCTCACTCGGGGTGCGTGTCCCTATCGATAACCTCACGGCCGACAGTGTCCCGAACGTCATCAGCACCCCGACCTCGACCGCGATGGGCAATCTGACAATTTTCGGCAAATACATCCTCTGCCAGAACCAGCAGACCGGTAGCCTGGTCTCCGCATTGTTCGCGATCTCGCCCCAGACCGGCCCCGGGAACTTTGCGGGTGCCCGATACCTCTTTCCGCTGAACTCCACCACCTTCCAGCCGTGCATCGGTTACATCTACAATTACAACCGCTGGTATCTCCAGGGGTTCAGCGGGTTCAGCTTTTCGGCCAACCCCAACGACGTCTCGTTCGTCTACAACGACATTGCCCTCGGCTACTTCTTGATTCGGAACACGGATCCCTACTCCTTCCTGACCGCCCTGGCACCGACGGTGGAGCTGCACGTCAACAATCCGATCAACCATCGTGACGTCTTCAATCGGTTCGACATCGCCGGCTCGCCCGACTCTGTGAACATGACGTTCGGGCTGAATTTCGGGATCATGAACAGCGCGGTGCTGACTGCCGCCTTCGTCACCCCGCTGGCCAGCCCCAAGCCGTTTGACGGCGAGGCCGTTCTGATGCTGAACATCTACTTCGGCCGGACGCGGGCAAATCCCCTTCTGCAGACGCCACCGCCGGCGCAATAACGGGCGATCCGGCAAGTCGCTTACCGCGAATGGTGGTGCGCAGTTGGGCCGTGCGCCAGGCGCGTCAGTTTCCTCTCGAACAACAGCGGCACTCGAGGACGAGCCGCGACCGCAGCCTTATGGGCGGCCTGTGGGTGTGCGACTCTCTCTGTCGCGTGGTGCACCTGCGGTGGCGCCTTCGGTTTCGACCCATTGGTCAGCAAGTGGGTATGGATATCGAATCCCATCAAGAAATTCCGGAAGTTGATCGAGTTGCCCGAGAACTTGTTCTTGATCAGCTTGCGGTTCTGGCTTGTGAACGGCTTGATCGTATTGTTCGGCGCATCGTAGAACAGAACCCCGTAAATGCCGTCGCGCTGGATCGTATTACCCGAGACGACGTTATTGACTGCGGTGGGGTAGTTCAGCCCGGCGAAATCGCGGCTCGTGATGTACACGCCGACCTGGACGTTCCCGCCGATGGTGTTGGCCTGGCTGCCGGTGACGTTCGTGCTCACGCCGACGGTGTTTGACGAGGCGCCCAGGATCACGACGCCGTTGAGCTGGGCGTGTGTGAACACGGGAACGCCCATCTCGGGACTGATCGAGATCAGGTCCGGTTTCTTCGTCAGTGTCCGGAACATGCCGCCGTATTTGCCCAGGCCGATCGTGTTGCCTGCAACGAGGTTGCCCTTGGAGCCGGTGGCCAGGATCTCGACTCCGGCAATTCCGTTGGCGGAAATCACGTTGCCCGGGCCGACGATGTTCCCCTGGGAATTGCTGATGAAGACGCCGACGTCGAGGTTAGAGACCGGCAGCGTGCCACTGGCGTCGGTGCCGATCAGATTGCCCTGAACGACATTCTTGCTGCCGGAGGTCTGGCCGTTGCCCTGCTTCAAGCCCGAGATCTCGACCCCGACGACGTTCGCGGAAAGGACGTTGCCCGCGCCCAGAGCGGCACCGCCGACGGTATCATTGGATGCGCCGTCGATCAGCACGCCCACCGACTGTGGTGGGCTCTGTTCGACGGTGCCCCCCGGGAACGCATCACCGCTGATGTTGGTCCCGATGGCGTTGCCCTCGATCTGGTCCCCGACGGAGAGCGGCTCGAAGACGTGGATGCCGATATCGCCGTTGCCGGAGATGATATTACCGGGGCCGGTCCCGGGTGTCGATGCGAGGCCGCCGATCACGTTGCCCGGTGAGTTGTCGATCAAGACGCCGGTCCCATTGCCGAATATGGCCCCGCCGACGCCCAACCCGATCAGATTGCCCTGGACGACGCTGTTCTCGCCGACGATGGAGCTGGGGTTGGCGATGGTGATCTGCGGCCCGAGAAGCTCGATGCCGACGTTCGCGTTACCGGAGATGAGGTTGCCGGCGCCGGCCAAGCTCCCTCCGATCGTTTGAGGAATGAAGTACTGAGTGCTCAAGTCGTTGACCAGGACGCCTCCGAGCATGTTGGGGATCGCCGTGGCTCCGAGGGCGCCAGTGCCGATGTAATTCCCGACGACAGCGTTGGCCAGTGTGGCTGGATTCACGTTGCCGCCGGTCGGGATGGAGCTGCCTGTGACGAGAATCTGGATTCCCCATTGTGCGTTGCCGGAGATCACGTTGCCGGCGCCGCTGCTTGAGCCCGGGACGTTCGTCCCGGGAATCGTGCCGGCCGTGATGCCACCGATTGAATTGTTCGTGGCGTCGATGATTTCCACGCCATTGCCCGAGTTGGGGATCGCCCCCAAGCCGGCTGCGCTCGTGCCGATCAAGTTGCCGATGACCTGGTTGCTCCGGGCCGTCAGCGTGGGGAACTCGTAGATGAACACGCCGTTGCCGGCGTTGCCGGAGATGACGTTTCGCTCGGCGGATGTCGTTCCACCGATCGTGTTGTCGCTGCCGTTATAAATCTCGACGCCATCGCTGGAGTTGCCGATGGCCGCTGTCCCCGACTCGTTGATCCCGATCAGATTCCCAGCCACAACGTTCTGGTCGGCCGGCAGGTTATTCGTGGGGCCGAAGATCTGAACGCCGGCCAAGGCGTTGCCGGAGATCACGTTGCCCAGGCCGGTCCCGGGCGTGCCCGTCGCACCGCCGATCTTGTTGTTTGAAGATCCGTAGATCGACACACCGTCACCTCCGTTGCCGGTCCCCACCGCGGTCTGGCCGGTGGGGTCGGTGCCGATGAAGTCGCCTTCGACGATGTTCTGGCCCCCTCCGGAATTGTTGCCCTCGATCAGCACCCCCGACTCGGCATTACCCGAGATCACATTCCCCGGGCCGATCACGTTGTTGATTCCAGCGTCGTTCAGGAACACACCGTTACCTTGATTGGAAGCGGGCTTGCCGTCGCGCCCCAGACCGATGACGTTGGTCGAGACTGTGTTGGCCGTCGACCCCGGTCCGAAGATCTGGACTCCATTGGACGAATTACCCGAGATCACATTGTCGACGATTCGATTCTCGGTCACCGTCCCGTTGACGATGCTGGCATTGCCCCCGATCAAGAACACACCGTCGGCCGTGTTGCCCAGGATGCTGGAGCCGATCCCGTTCGCATCGGTGCCAATGTCATTGCTCTCGATTACGTTGCTGGACGCGCCGCTGGAAAGCAGCACGCCGTAGAGCAAGTTGCCTGAGATGACGTTGCCCGCGCTGGCGGTCGTCCCACCGATCGTGTTGCTCGCGGTATCGTTGAGGACCACGCCGGAGTCGTGGTTGGGGATGGGGCCGCTGCCGTTCAGACCGATTCCGATGTCGTTACGCTGGACGAGATTGGATGACGCTGCGAAGCTGTTGAATTGGCCGATCTTGCTCACGCTGGTCTCGGTGAACCAGAGGTTGCCGTCTGGCCCCAGGGCGATTCCCGAAGCGCCGCTACTCGCCGTGGTGATGGCATATTCTCTGAAGTCATGAGTCGTCGGGCTGATCGCCCCGATCTGGTTGGCGCTGCTCTCGGTGAACCACAGGTCGCCGTCGGACCCGGCGACGATCCCCGTCGGACTGCTGCTGGCCGTGGGGATCGCGAACTCGGCGAAGTTGTGAGTGACGGGGTTGATCTCCCCGATCTGGTTGGCTCCGGTCTCGGTAAACCAGAGGTTGTGGTCGGGGCCGGTGGCGATCCCCGTCGGGCTGCTGTTGGCCGTGGGGATGCGAAACTCGGTGATGACGCCGGTTGCCGGATTGATCATCCCGATCTGGCTGGCGCGGGTCTCGGTAAACCAAAGGTTGCCGTCGGATCCCAGCGCGATTCCCGTCGGTCCGCTGTTGGCCGTCGGGATCCGGAACTCGGTGACCGCTCCCGTCGTCGTGATCTCCCCGATCTGGTTGGCGCTGGCTTCCGTGAACCAGAGGTTGCCGCCCGGCCCGGCAACAATCCCCGTCGGGCCGCTGTTGCGCGTGGGGATCGGGAACTCGGTGACCGCTCCCGTTGTCGTGATCTCCCCGATCTGATTGGCGCGGGTCTCGGTAAACCAGAGGTTGCCGTTGGGTCCCGTCGCGATACCCGTCGGAGAGCTGGCGGCGGTGGGAATCGCATACTCGGAGACCATGCCGGTTGTGACGTCGAGCGTCCCGATCTTGTCGGCAGTGGTCTCCGTGAACCAGAGGTTGCCGTCGGGCCCTGTGGCGATACCTGTCGGACCGCTCGGTGTGGTCGGGGTTGCGAACTGTGCCGCAGCGTGAGGTCCCGAGATCAGAACGCCGCTAGCCTCGTTGCCCGAGATCACGTTGCCCTCGTCACCGGTCGTGCCGCCTATGGTGACATCGCTCGAGCCGTTGACGTAGATTCCATTGGAGTCATTCCCGAATGTCGTCGTCGTCGACATACCGGTCATGTCTGTCCCGATCATATTCCGCACGACCAGGACATCGTTGGAGTCAAGCAGGTCGATTCCGTTGGCACGGTTGTCGGAGATCACGTTGGAAGCGCTGCTCGCGGTTCCACCGATCGTGGCTCCCGAAATGATGTTGTCGAGGAACACTCCATCGGAGCCGTTGCCGAGAGAAATCGTGGGGTTGCTGGGATCGTCGGCTTTTGTGCCACTCTCGTCGGTCCCGATCCTGTTGCCCTGAATCGTCACGATGCCCGAAGTTCCCCCGGTGCCAGCGCTGGTTTGCGCCGCCGCATGGATGCCCGCGGCCCGGTTGTTCGAGATCGTGTTGTCCTGAATCTGGGTATCGGGCGGGACGAACAGGAAGATGCCGTCTGACAGGTTGCCGAGGTTGTAACCGATACCGGGGCTGCCGGCCGGGATCGCGACCGCTTTCGTTCCGGTGATGTCGGTACCGACGTAATTTCCCTGGATCGTGTTGCCCGTGCTACCCAGGGCGGACAGATCCGTCGCGAGCAGGTCGCCCCGGATTTCGATACCTCGACCAAGGTTGCCGGAGATCACGTTGCCTGCACCTGCGAGCGTGCTCGCGGCGCTCGTCCCGCCGACCGTGGCCCCGACGACATTGTTGATCAGCAGGCCATCAAGCACATTCCCCAGCGGCAGCGTCGTGCCGGTCGCCGTGTTGTACGCCACCGCGTTGGCCCCCAGTGCGTCCAGGCCGATGATGTTGCCGGAGACCTCGACTTCTGCAAGGGGATACTGGGTTTCCGGGCCCGATTGCATCGTGACCCCGCTCAAGCCGTTTCCGGAAATGACGTTGCCGGTCACGGTCGCGCCGACCAACGAGCCGGTCGGGGAATTCCCCTTTGCGGCTTCCTCCAGCAAGACACCGCTCAGAAGGTTGCCAAAGGGCTTTCCACCCGAATCATACGTCGTCAAGCCGGTCGGGTCGGTCCCGATGAAGTTATCGCTGATCAAGGCCAGTGACTGATCCCCCGTGAGATCGCCGAGCACGTCGACGCCGTTGGCACTGTTCCGGGAGATCAGGTTCCCTTGGATCGTGTTCGCTGCCATCGAGCCCGAGATCGAATCCATCGAGATGAAGATGCCGTCGCCCGCATTGCCCAGGATCAAGTTGGAAGCGGCAGGGTTTAACTGATTGATCGGGGTGACCGTCCCGCCGATCGTCACCGCCCCGAGTACCAGAGGACCCCCGATGGTGTCTGATTCTCCCCCATCGATTTCGATGCCGTTCCCCTGGTTTCCGAAGAACGTCACCCCCGCGGCCGTCGTGGTGGCGCCGATCGTGTTCCCCAGGACGACGTTCCCCTGGTTCTCATTCTCAAGGACGATCCCTGTGCCGCTGTTCGCCGAAACGACATTGCCGGCGCTTGTGATCGTCGCACCAACCGTGGACGGCAAGCTGGTCGTGGTCGCGCCACCGATCGTGTTGCCGGAAGAACCCCTGATGTCCAGACCGATCGCATTTCCGAGCCGGTTACCCGCGGGGTTGGTCCCGATGAAGTTGCCCTGAAGCGTGTTGTTTGAATTCGATCCCGAGGTCGTTGGCTCGATCAGGATGCCCGAACTGCTGTTGAATCCGACGACATTGCCCGCAATCGAGACGGTGCTCGACGTCGTTCCACTCACGGTGTTGCTGGACCAGATGTTCGTTCCGCCCAGCAGGTTCGTGAGTCCAGAGATCGCCACTCCCTTGCCGTTGGGAAGCTTATCCCCGGCGGAGTCCGTACCGATCCAGTTCCCGGCCGCTGTATTGCTCGAGCCGGCGAGAGACACGCCGGCGCTGGTGTTGTAGCCGATAACATTGCCCGCGCTCGAGACCGAATTGGATACGGAGCCTCCGCCGGTGACGATGGTGGTCGTATCCACCCCTCCGATCTCATTCTGGATGGGGCCATCGGCGATGATGACGCCGATCGTGTTGTCAAGCTGGAGCTTGGGATTAGCCGGATCGACACCGATGTCGTTGCCCTGCACAAGGTTGTTTGTCGTGCCACTCGAGCCGCCGATCGACACGCCTGCCATCGTGTTGAACCCGATCACATTGGCCGCGCTCATCAGTGTATTGGAGGCGATGCCGCCAATGGTGCTGCCCACCGAGGTTGCGATCCCGCCGATCACGTTGCTCGAAGCCCCCCCGTCGATCACGACGCCGATGCCATTGTGCAGATTGTCGTCGGTGGGATCGGTGCCAATCTCGTTGCCGAGGACAACATTGCCGGTTGCTCCGGAGCCCGTGATCGAGACGCCCGCCGAGGTATTCATGCCAATGACGTTGGCTGCGCTCGTCGTGGTGGCCGAGATCGAGCCGCCCATGCTGGTGCTGATCGTCACGATCGGCATACCGACGGTGTTGTTCGTGGAGTCGTTGATCAGCACGCCCACGGCCTGCGAGTTTGTCGCCTCCTCACCGGGAGGAACGAGGCCGATCGAGTTACCCAGCACCATGTTGCCGGAGACCGCGCTCGTGGACGGCTGAATCAAGATACCTGCATTTGTGTTTCCCCAGATCGAGTTTCCGGCACCGGCGCCGCTGCCGCCGATCGTGTCATTGTTCGATTCCACGAGGATGCCGGCGTCCGTGAAGTCGGTGATGCCAAGTCCTTCAATCGTGCTCCCATCGGAGCCCGGGGCCAGGACCAAACCGTCGGTGCCGGGGTCTCCCCCGTCAATCACGACCAGCGCAGCCACCGGGGGTAACTCGGGTTTCAGACCCAGGAGATACTGGAGCTCGCTCGTACCGTCGATCGTCACCCGCGTTGTGATCGGATCGAGCAGGGTCGTCGCGCTCAGTCCGATCGTGAAAATGAACGCGCCGTTGACCACCTTGAAATTCATGCCCTCCGTGGGCGGAATATTGAAGATGATGTCGGAGTTTCCGCCCATGATCGCGGCGTCGATCGCCGCTGCGAGCGAGCCCGTGCCGCTCGCGTTGGTGTTGCTGACGGTCGCCGGGCTGGACGTGGTCACCTCGCCCGAGAAGACCGACGTGCCGTTGTCAGGATTGGTCGTGGCCACCGGCGTTGGAACGACAGTCATCGTGGCGACGATCACGTCGCCGGTCGCGAGACCGACGACGTTCGAGAAATTCGCCGTCAGCGGATTGGCACTCACGGTCACGTCAGCCGTGCCCAGGAAGGTTCTGCTGATTGGGGCATCGAATTGACAAGGTAGGCGTCGATCGTGACCATGGTCGTGCCAGTCGGCACCGACGCGTTGAACAGGATTTGCAAATCCTCATTGCCCAGGTACACCGCAGAGGTAAGGATAGGCGCCGCCTGTCCGCCATTGGCGTTTTGAGCCACCGCGATGTCGCTGGCCTCGGTTGGCGTGGCCGGTCCGTTCGTTCCCAGGTAGCGATTCCCGCGGATTGCATTGCCCGTTCCCGTCAGCACCGATATTCCGTTTTGTGTATTGAAACCGATCGTGTTCGCCAGGCTGGGGTTGGTCGCGCCAATCAGATTGCCCGACGCGTTGTCAACGAGCACGCCGACCAGGTTCCCCGGTCCCGCGGCCGTCCCGGTCAGGTCCGTCCCCAGGAAATTGCCCGAGACCACGTTGTTGCTCGACTCGATGTGAATGGCAGCACCCTGGAAGTTGGCGATGTCAAGCCCTGCGATCGTGCTGCCGGTGCCGGGGTTCGCGCCGCCGGAGCCAGGCCCCAGAATCACCCCGTCGAAGGACTGGCCGCCGCCGTTGATCTCGACCTCGACCGCTGTCGCAGGGCTCGTGATCCCCTGGATCGACACCGGGACGTTGATCGTCGGCAGCGGTAGGCCGGTGGCCACGGTGATCACAAACGGGTTACCGCCGGTCTGGAATGTGATGGCGTCAGACCCCGCCGCCGCCGGCTGGGAGTTCGCATTCAGGATAGCCAGGCGGAGCGAGCCGACCCACGAACCCGGTGTGTTGTCGCTCGTGTTCGAGACCAGGAAAGGGTTTGAAACCGGGTGTGCGGTGGTGGTCGCAAACTCAGACGTGCTGTTGTCGGGGTCGGTCACCGTCGCCGTCACGGATTGGATAAACGGGGGTGGAGTAGCTGGCTGTGTGTTGACCAACGGCGTAGCGAGGTTCAACATCGCAGTGAACGGCAACTTCGCCGGGAACGTGAGCGTCGAGGCGAACGTCACCGTTGTGCTACCCAGGAACTGGCCGGCGGGGCTTGGCCCGGAGCTGGAGCTGGCGAAGAACTCGACCGTGTAGGTACCGGCTGCCATTCCGATGACCGAACCGTCGATCGTCGTCAGGTTGCGGACGGATGAGACCGCCGTGACGGCGGGAGTCCCCTCGACGGCGGTGTCCACGACGATGCCCTGGCCGGGGCTGGTGAACGTGATCAGGTTCTGCCGGATCGCGTTGTCGGTACCAGCGGCCACGTGGACCGCATCGCCGGTATTGCCCGTGATGACATTACCTGCGCCCGTGGCTGTGCCGCCGATCGTGTTGTTGCTCGACTGGATCAGAATCGCGTCGCTCGTGAATCCCGTGAGTGTCAACCCCTCGATGATGCTTCCCTGAGACCCGTTGCCGAGCGTGAGCCCGTCGGCGACCTGGCCCGCCCCGCTGAGCACGATCGGATTCGTGGTGCCGTTGATCGTCGCCGGCACCATGAGCGTCGGCAGCGGCGTCGCCGCGGGGACAACGATGGTCCCCGTGACGCCAAAGCTGATCGTATTCGGCCCCGCCGGATTCCCGTTGACGCTCTCGATCACCTGGCGCAGCGAGCCGGGCAACGGGCTTGAGTTCATGCCGTTATCAAGAAGTGTCGTCACCACGAACGGGTTCGTAACGGCGAACGACGTCGAGAAGATCGAGGTGTCATTCGGCGTCAACGGCGTCGTCACCGTGGCCGCGGCCGAAACGAGGAGCCCCACACCCACCGAGACCGGCAAGGTGACCGAGAACGTCCCCGAAGCCGAGAGCGGAGCACTACCCAGGAAGTTGAACGCCGGGCTCGTCGCCGAGGGGGGCGTGCTCGTGCTGTTCGCGAAGAACTCGACTGTCAACTGGCCCGTGAAAGCGGCGACGTTCCCGGTGATGAAGGTCTTGCCCGAACTGGAAGTCACGGCCGTGAGAGTCGGCGCAGGCTGGTTGTTGTTCGCGCTAGCGCTCGTGTTCAGAAAGATGGCCTGCCCCGTGTTGCCGAAGATCAAGTTCTGCCGGATCGCGTCGCCGGTGCCCGAATCGACGTCCACGCCGTCACCGATGTTGAAAGCAATCACGTTGCCGGCGCCGGTGCCGCCGATCAGGTTCCCCGACCCGTCGATCAATATCCCGATCTGGTTGCCCGGGCCGGCCGCCGTCCCCGAGAAGCCGACACCCACATCGTTCGACTGCACGGTGTTTCCGCCCGAACCGACGTCGATCCCGGCGCCCGCAAAGTCGACGATGTCCAGGCCCTTGATCGTGCTGCCGTCCGAGCCCGAGCCCAGTATCAGGCCGGCCACTGGCAGCCCATGACCGTTGATCTGAATGAATGGCGAACCCGAGTAGCCGGGCTGCGTGGTGCCGTCGAGCACTATCGGGTCCTTGATCGTTGGCAAAATGCTGGCCAACGTGATGACGAACGGTCCGATTCCTGGGATCGCGAACGTGATCGTGTTCAAGCCCGGGGTGGAATTGGCATTGGTGATCGCTTGCCGCAACGAGCCCGACCCACTGTCCAGCACATTGGTCACCAGGAAGGGATCGACGACCATGACGCTCGTCGCGAACGGGGAGGTGTTGTTGGCCGGCGAGGTCGCCGTCGCCGTCACCGTCTGACTCGCCGGGACGGAGACCGCCAGGGTCACGTCGATCGGTGCTGCTCCGGTGCCATCGGTCGTGATCGACGTGTTGCCCAGGAACACGTGCGCCTGGCCTGGGACCGAGGGATCCCCGGCCGCGCTGGCGAAGAACTCGATCGTGAACGTGGAATTGGCCGCAAATCCGGAGACGCTGCCCTGAATCTGCGTGCTGCCGCCGGCGGAGTTGACGAACGTCAGGGTGGGCGGAAGCTGGCCGGCATTGCCGCCGCTTGTGAGTGCGATGCCCGCGCCATTGGCGAAGATCGAGTTCTGGCGGATCGCATTGCCGGTGCTCTGGTTCACCGTCACCGCGTTGCCCGTGTTGTAGGCGATCGTATTGCCCGCGGCGGCCGCCGTGCCTCCGATCGTGTTGTTCGAGGCACCCAGCGTGGTCCGGGTGATCCGCACGCCGTCGCCGCTGTTGGGCAAGTCCGCTGTACCGGTTGAATCCGTGCCGATCTTGTTGCCCAGAAGGACATTCGCCGTCGCGGTGTCGCCCTGGATCAGAACGCCTACCGCGGTGTTACCCGAGATCAGGTTGCCGATCGTTGCCGACCCGCCAACCGTGTTGCTCGAGGTCCCGTCGATCAGGAGACCGTCCAGGTTCCCCGGCCCCGCGGTAGTTCCCGTAACGTCCGTGCCCAGGTAGTTGCTCTGGATCACGTCGTCGTTCGAGACGACGTCGATGCCGGCGCCGCTGGCAAATCCTTCGATGTCCAGACCGCGAATCCGGCTGCCGTCGGAGCCCGATGCCAACTGCAAGCCGTCGCCAGCGACGTTGTTGGTATGGCCGTTGATCTGGATGACCGGTGCGCCGATATAGCCGGGCTGGCTGGTCCCATCCACGAAGATAGTTGTCATGATCGCGGGCAAAGTGCTGGCAAGCGTGATGCTCCAGGTACTGGTCGCCGGTTTGAAACCCGGATCCGACTTCGGCAACTCAAACGTGATCGAGTTCGGCCCCAAAGGGCTGTTGTTCGCGTCGAGGATCGCCTGGCGGAGCGAGCCGACTGCCTCGCCCTGGACGTTGTCGCTGGTATTGGTGACAACCAGCGCAGGCGACAAGCTCACGCTCGCAGCAAACTCCGACGTGTCATGATTCGACGCGGTGACTGTCGCCGTCACGGTTTGACTGCTTTGTAGCGCCGAGCTCAGGCTGCTGATCGGTTCCGTGAACTTTTGAGTGCTCGCCGTCAGGGTGACCGTCGTGGCACCCAGAAACTGAAATGCGGGCGCGGCTCCGGTGGTGCTGCTGGCGAAGAATTCAACCGTGTAAGCCTGGGTCACCGTGCCGGTGACTTCGAAGTCGATCGTCGTCAGGTCGGGGACCGACGCAACCGCGATGATCGTCGGGACGGCCAGCTCGTGATTGCCGCCATTCAACAAGTCAATCCCCAGACCGCCATTGGAGAAAATCGAATTTTGCGAGATCAGGTTGCCGGTCGCCGTCGTTCCACTGACCTGTACCCCGTCACCAGCGTTGAACGCGATCGTGTTGGCCGCCCCGGCGATGCTCCCGCCGATCAAGTTGCCAGTGCCCGTGATGATCAAGCCAGTGCCGTTTCCCAGGTTTGCACTGTTGGCGTTGGTGCCGATAAAGTTGCCTGCGACCAGGTTGCTCGCGCCCGAGATCGAAACGCCCGCCGATGAGTTGAAGCCGACGACGTTGGCGGCGCCGGTGACCGTGCCGCCGATCGTGCTGGTCCCGCCGCCAATCTCGATGCCCACCGTGTTGTGGAGATTGGCGCCGCTGGCGCTCGTACCGATGAAGTCGCCCTCCACCACGTTGGTCCCGCCCGAAATGGAAACGCCGGCGGCGCCTGCGGTGTTGCTCAGCCCGATCACATTGGCGGCAGCACCGCCGGCGACCGTCCCGCCGATCGTATTGGTCCCGGCGCTGATCACGATGCCGTTGCCGTTGCCGAGGGCAATCCCGTTGGCGTTCGTTCCGATGAAGTTGCCCAGGGCCACGTTGCTCCCGCCCGATAGCGAAACGCCTGCTGAGCTATTGTGGCCGATCACATTGGCGGCGGCGGCACCGGCGATCGTGCCGCCGATCGTATTGGTCCCGCCGCCGATCGCGATGCCGACCGTGTTGGGCAGGCTGGCGCCGCCGGCGCTCGTGCCGATGAAGTTACCCTCGACCACGTTGGCTCCGCCCGAAATGGAAACGCCGGCGGCGCCTGAGGCGCTGTTCATTCCGATCACGTTGGCCGCAACAGCGCCGGCCACCGTACCCCCGATCGTGGTGCTTCCGCCGGTGACGACGATGCCGAAGCCGTTGCCCAGGTCATCGCCCGCGGAGTCGGTGCCGATAAAGTTCCCTTCGACCACGTTGCCGGTGGCCGCCGTGCCGGCGATCGAGACGCCCGCTCCGGTGTTAAAGCCGATCGTGTTGGCTGCGCTCGCCGACGTCCCGCCGATGATCGCGCCCTTGCCGCCGCTCGCTCCGTCCACGAAGATTCCGAGCTGGTTGCCCGGCCCGGCGAGCTTCCCGGTCGGATCGGTGCCGATCAGGTTGTTGGTGATCGCGTCGCCCGTCGACTCGACGCGAATGCCGGCACCGCTGAAGTCGGCGATGTCCAGCCCGGTGATCATGCTGCCGTCGGAACCAGGGCCCAGGGTCAAGCCATCGAAGGCCTGACCTCCGCCGTTGATCTGGATCACCGCAGGCTGACCCAGGTTCGTGGTGCCATCGATCGTCGTCGGGGCCGTGATTGCTGGCAGTGCCGTCGTCATCACGTCGATCACGAACGGGCTGCTGCCACCCATGATCTGGAACACGATCGTCGAGTTGGGCGTGTTGTCGGCAGCGAGGATCGCGGCGCGGAGTGAATTCGGGAAGGGGGTCATATTGCTGCCGTTATCGGCCGTGGTCATGACCGGAATATTCGTCAGCAGCAAGCGCTCTTCGAAGAGCTCGACCCCCAGTTTGATCGCCTGGTTCCGTCCCCGAGTGCGCGGTCTCCGCGCGGTTTTCTTGAACAGTTTCATATGCCAATCCTCCGGGCAGACGCGCGACCGCTCGGACCGCCAGCCGGTCCTCGGCGTGATGCGACATCCCACCTCGGTTCGGTGCTGTTCCCCTGATCCGCTTCTTCCCGTTTCGTCCCGACCGGCCCGAGTCGATCTCAGCCGGTCCCCTTCATGAGCCCGGGCGCCTTCCCAACCATTCTATCCATCCCTGCATGCACGCTGATAGGCCCCAGTCAAAACCATTCACCAGAGCGGGATCGACGTCTTCGCCGGCCACCCCGATTCTCGTCGCCAACGGCTCCACTTCGTGGAGCTTCCAATCGGTCGCTCCACACCGACGGCTAGACGATGCAGTCCGTGCGGGAAAAGGTTACAACGATGACGTCCGCTCCGACGACCCTCCGGAAGTGTGACCTGCCCCCTCCCGCGAACCGGACGTCTGCAGCCGTCTCGGCTGCCCGAATCGTTTACCCGTCTTCAATCAAAAGTGTCCGGATTAACTCCCACATACTCAATTCGGATGAGTATAGCCCCGTTCCATTCACGCGTCAAAGGGGTGCCGACTAAACTTCTCAATTTAACCATTTTTACATTCAAGAGGTCATCCGATACGATTGATCTCATCATGCAATTAGATGTCATGCATGTCAACCATCATGATTGCATGTTAGCGGTCAGCAGTGGACGGGCACGTCAAAGAGCAACACGCTGGGGCCGTCCAGCAGCAGGTGTTCCGAGTCTCCGCGCTGAACATGACCGGCTCGAAGCGGAAGGCCAACACTAACCCGAAGCGTCAGCGAGGGATGCCGCAAGTCCGTTGCGGCGCCACGCCAGCCCCCTCGCTCACGCTTCGGGTTGGTATGTGGCACGAGTCACGCTGTCGACAGGGATCGGCGCCTGCCGAATTCCTGGGTCCTGTTCAGCGAGAAGTGCCGGCGTACCGGATCATTTCCTGCGACTGGCATAACGCTCAAAACCGGAAAACTCCCCGCCATCGATAAAACCAATAAAGGCGTGCTCCTCTGGTTCCGATGATAAAGACTGAACCCGAGCAACCCTCGGGCCGGTCACGTCGCGGTAGGCCATGACGGTATGGCCTGAATCTCGTGCTGATTTCTGCACTCGTTTTTTGCGTGCAGTCCAAGGAGACCTGGTAATGTCGTCTCGAAAGACATGGGTCGCTGGACTATTCATCCTTGCCTTGGCGTCTGCGCCGCCGGCGTGGGCCCAGATCCCAGGCGTGGGAGCCGCGCCAGGCGGGGCGTCCGGTGCGGCCTCCGCGGGCCTTGGTGCTGCGGGGGCGACGGGCCTGGCCACTCCAGCCGCCGCTGCGCCGGCGGCGTCGCCCACGACGCTCTGGAGCTTTTTGGGACTATCCGGCTCGAACATGCAAGCGTGCAAGGCAAAACTCTGTAACTCGCAGATCGGCCTGATGCTGAACAGCATGGCAACCGGTCCTGTGGGGGCGATGACCGGTGGATTGATCCCGCCGCTCTGCCCGCCACCCTCGGCTGCTCAGATCGCGGCCCTCCAGGCGCAGTCGCCGGGAGGCGCAGAAGCAACGGCCGCCAAGATCAAGGCCAGCGAGGCCGACGCGAAGGCGCGGGTCGCGGCCGTCGAGTACCTGGCTACCGTCGACTGCACCCGCTGGAAGGAAGCCACCAAGGCCCTGGTCAACGCCCTCCGGGCCGACCCCAATGAGTGCGTTCGTTTCGCCGCGGCCCGGGCCCTCAACAGCGGTTGCTGCTGCAACAAACAAACGATCGAGGCTCTCAAGATCTGCGTCGCCGGCGAGGACTCAGACGGCAATCCTCCGGAAACCTCGCCCCGCGTCAAGGCGGCTGCGTTCAATGCGCTCCAGAACTGCCTGATGCGAGTTCCCGAGGTTCTCCCCGACGAAAACCCCAAAATCGAACGGGAGCGCGGACCCAATCCCCTGCCCGAGCCGCTGGGACGCGAACGTTCGACCATGATCCCCGCGGACGGGTCGCACATCGCCGCCTCCCACATCGTCAAGAGCCCGGGCCTCCCAAGCTTTGAAGACCAGTTGAAGCGGAAAACCTATGCCCAAACCGTGAACGAGGCGCGGCAAGCGCTGTTCCAGGTGGCACGGGCCCCCAAGCAGCCCACGTACCTGGCGCCCGGAAGAAAGTCCGTGTTCGATCTCTTCATCAAGGCGCGCCAGGACATCAATACCAAGGCCAGGTCGAGCGCGAATGCAACTGCGAATGCGGCTCCGTACGACGCCAGTGTCGCACCCGCTTCGTCCGCTCCAGGCTTCTCTCCGAGCCAGGGTGAAGCCGCCACAACTCCCGCAGCCGCACCGGGTTCGATGTCGTCGGCGCCCAGTCCCAGTGGGCCCGTCACCTCCAACTCATCGACTGAGCCTAACCGCGGCCTCGTGGGCTTATTGTTCAATTCCCATCGCTAGATCGTCATGCAATCATATCTTCATATTGTCTCCGCAGGGACCACCCTAAACCATCACGTCAAAGGGTGAAAGGAGTCAGTCCAGTGAATCGCAGGGCATTGCGAAAACACCGGCTACAGAAACGGGCATTTGCCCTTGTCGCAGCCTTGCTGCCGGCCACCGGGGGCTGGGCGATGGACGGCTCCGACGGTTCGGCCATCAAGTCGGACCCGGCCTCCACGACATTGGCTGCCTCCCCGTCACAACCGGCGACTACCGACGCGACCACGGCTCGCCCCAAGGTCCCTCCACCGCAACGAGTCATCCCCGAGGTGGGTCGAATCCAGCCACCTGTGGCGAGCCAATCAAGGAGCAAGGTTCCCCCGCCGCGACGATTCGTCGCCCCCACGGAACAGCCGCAGCTCGCGGTCGAGCCGCTAGCCGTCGGAGCTCAATCCAGCCCGATTTCCCCTGCTGCCGAAGCCTCGTCGGCCGTTCCGGCGGAGCCGCCGGTTCGTCTGAAAGCAGAGGTACAGAGTCAGAAGACCGAGGTCCCGGCCGCCGAGGCGCCGGCGGATCGCATCATGACCCCTGCTCGGGAACTCTCGGGCTCGGCGAGCCCATCCGGAGACGGCCCCAGCTCCGACTTGAGCGCCGGTCCGGCTCCGGCACAATCGACATCTCCCGCACCGGATTCCGCGACCGCGCCAGCCGCGGCGAGCCAAACCGCCGACACGGCACCGATGCCGGAGGCGGTGAGCCAGGCATTGAAAACCCTGACGACACCGGCCAGACTCGACCCCGACAGAGCGCCGAGCTCACCTTCGGCCTCGACTCCTGAGCCGAAGCCCGATGCGAGCCTGAGCCCCGCCGACTCACTGCCGAGCTCCGCTTCGGCGTCGAATTCTGAGCCGAAGCCCGGCGCGAGCCTCAGCCCCGACTCTGCACCAAGCTTGCTTGCGACGTCGAATTCTGAGCCGAAGCCCGGCGCGAGCCTCAGCCCCGACTCTGCACCAAGCTCGCTTGCGACGTCGAATTCTGAGCCGAAGCCCGGCGCGAGCCTCAGCCCCGACTCTGCACCAAGCTCGCCTGCGGCGTCGACTCCTGAGCCGAAGCCCGGCGCGAGCCTGATCGCCGCCGATCCAGTCGCGAGCTCACCTTCAACGTCGACTCCCGAGTCGACGCTCGGTGCGAGCCCGAACCCAGACTCAGCAAGGCCGCTGTCTGCGGCCTTGAAGAGCGACGCACCGAGCGTCGATCCCGATCCCAGCCCTGACTCCAATGCCGGCGCAGTCCGCGATCATCAGCCAGCCGGCGAATTCTCCGGCATCGAAGCCTGACGACAAGGAATCCGCGCCCCCGGTGGGCCAGGACGAGCGGGTCGAGCTGACCGGTTGTGCGACCTGCGGCGGATTCCACAGCAGTTCGTCGGGAGGCGTGTTCCACGCCTCGCTCGGCTGTGCAGACGGCAACTGCATCCCCGGCCGCCAGGCTTGTGATTCTCTCGCCAGCGACTGCAACACCGTCGTGGGCGCGTTCATCCATAACTTGTACCAGGAGCTCTGCTGCCCGGACCCGTGCTATCAGCCCAAGTGGGAGCCTGCCGCCAATGCCTCCTTCTTTGCCGATTACGCCCGGCCCCGGACGGTCACGCGGTTCCGTTACGACAACCTCGAGAACATGGTGCGGCCCGACCGCAATCAGTTCTGGATCCAGCAGGTGATGCCCAGCCGAAAGAATGGTAGGACAATCACCAATCCGGCCATGCGGCTTCAGGAGGTGTACTTCTACCAGGAGGCGGCGGCTGAGCGCGCAAGCTTTTTCGTGGAGATTCCCTATCGGCAGATCAACCCGAACTTCATGCCCAGCCAGGCCGGCTTCAGCGACATCAACTTCGGCACCAAGGCGCTGTTCTACGATTCCGAGCTGCTCCAGATGACCTTCCAGTTCCGGACCTACACCCCGTCCGGGAGTGTGGGGCAGGGACTGGGGACGGGGCATTTCTCACTCGACCCATCGATACTGACGTCTTTGAAGCTGGGTCCGGACACGTACTTTCAAGGTCAGTTCGGCAACTGGATCCCGATCGGTGGGACCACTGCCGACAAGGTGAACTATGCCGGCGGTATCTTGTACTGGCTGATGAGCTTGAACCAGGTCCTCTGGTATCCGACGCCCAGCAGTCCGTTGATCGGCACCCTCGAGATGGATGGCTGGTCGTTCGAGAACGGCGGCTACACCGCCAAGGTACTCCCGGGAAACATGCCGCAGGTCGCCATGAAGGGCGGCGGCGTATCGTACTTCAACATCGGCCCGGGCCTTCGCCAGGTGGTCTGCAACCGGCTCGACTTCGGCGGAGCGATCACCTTCGCGACCTCCACCGTCCACTGGGCGCAGCCCTGGTTCCGGTTCGAGGTGCGGTTCCTGTTCTGATCCGGTTCGTGCCATCCGGAGGGACCACGATAGCCCGAACCGTCCGGGATGGAAAGCCGCAGTACATCGCCAGCACGGGGAGCTGAAGCTCCTCGTGTTGCTTTGTTTCGAAGGTCCACAGGGTTATGCACAGAGTCGATCTCATCGTGGCCGAATTCGCTTTGTCGCGCGGGGCATCCTCCCAGATTGGCCAGGTGTTGCTCGCGTGCGCCTTTATCTCACTCGTCGGTGGTCTGTTTCCCGCTGAGCAGTTCTTCCACGCTCCAACGCATGAGACCGCGTTTGCCGGTCAGGCTGCCGGTCACAATGAATTGATCCTCGACAGCGACCATGCTGGTGATTTGGTGGTCTTTGATGAGGTACTTGTATGTTCGCCTGCGCGACATCAGGTCCCAGACTTCAATGCGACCCGGTGCGCCAGGTACGGTGCTCGACGCACCGCCGGTAATCAGCCACTTTTCATCACCCGAAACAAAAAACGCAAACGAAAAGGGGCTCACTTCGAGCTTCAGGACTGTACTCAAAGCCGTGTCGCAAATGGTGAAAACGGCCTCGTCGTCCAGGAGATATAAATGAGATCCGGACTCGGAGTACGAGACATGACTCGGAAAAGAAAACTGCCGTCTCTGGGAAATCCTTGCGGCAGGAATGTTCCAGACGATCAGCCCCCCCTCCAGAGGGCATAGAGCGATGTTCTGTTCGTCGGGAGACACGGCGAGCGAGACGTACCCGCGGGCTCTCTCCTTCAGGGACACCGTTTGGAGCTTGCTCAGGTCGGGGAGTGTCCAGATTGTGGCAACGTCTTTGCTGAGGGCGCTTGCAGATACGACGTAGGTGTCGTGCTCTGAAATCTGCACCCTCGAAGCCTCCAGATGATCAATGGCAGTGCTGCGCCCGTCGGCACCGTGAAAAACGACTCGATCGTCCAGCCCGCAGGACACATACGCGTTTGCCAGGCCCTGTGTGTGAGCCACGGATAGGCCCATGACCTGCGACCGGTGGGCCTGTTCTGACCCGAGGAACGATAAATCGCTCATCCGGAATGTCCGCACCTTCCCGTAGATGTCTCCGACCAACAGATGCCCCGCGGATCGCGAATACGCAAGGCACCGGATCCGGCTCAGTTGATCGAATTCATTTGCTTCTATACTCCTCATCCGATCGCGTCGATCGGCGATCTCGGAGATGACGAGCCACACGCTCCCCAGAGTGAGCGTAAGCGCCCAGATGAGCGCGAAGGCTAACAACGGCAGCGCCCACAAATTTCGCGTAGAAAACATAAGAACGCTCGTCGTGGTAAATTGGAGCGGGCGGTCACCGGCGGAGGCCCCATCGATCCCTTGATCCTTTCGGTCGGAAAGAGGGAGCGCGTTCAGAAGGGGTGCCGGCACTCGGGGGCGCGTGGGCGGGAGGGGGACTTCCGGTGAGTGCTCTGGGGCCCAGCAGACAGCCTCAGCGCAGCCACTTGCCCCTGTTCAGGTCCACGGCGAACGAAGACGACTCGCCATCTCCGCCAGGATGAATGACGGCAAATCCCGAACCTTTGGGGCCCCAAAGAAGGTCCGCGTGTGTGCGCTTCATCAGTCCCACGGTCACAAAGGGTTTGCGATCGACGCCATTCACGCTGACTACGACGGACGAGACGTCCACGAAGCCGCCATCAAGCCGTTTCCATCGAGCCTTGACCAACCGGACCGCGTACTTCCCATCGGACGATTTGACGACTGGACCGTCACGACTCAGACGGTGAACGCCCTCGATACGTGCCCGCGTCTTGTAGTAGCCATTGAGGTCGGACAGCTCCTTGGACCACGGCTTGAATGAGTTACGCGGTAGCCCTCGTTCCTCAACGTATCTTCTGATCCGATCGTTATGCCCATTTGCACGTGCCTTGATTCTCTCGGTCACTGTGCATCCGGCGATGGATTCGTACGGCAACCCGGTTTCCCAGTCGATATGGTTGACGGGCGCGTGTCGTTCTCCGTACGCGTAGATCGTGGCTGTACCCTCTTCGAGTTCCTTGTCCGCCTCCGCAACCCCAGCATTGTAGCTGGCTGCGTACCAAGCCTCGGCGCTTTTGCGCGGGGTCGCGCCAGGCTGCTGGGAAGCCAGTAACCAGTGATGAACGGCTAACAGGGAAATGCTGGCCAGCCACACCTTCACGGCAATGCTCACGACACAAGGGTTTGGTTCCTTCGCCAGAATCCCAGGCTCATTGTGTCCGCGCTGCCATCGACGTTTCAAGGTTATTCCGTCTCCGCTTATCCGTCTGTCTGCTCCGCTGCCATTCAGACAAGGGGACAGGGAAGCGGGACGGGTTCGATATTGCTGAGTTGGGAAAGCTCATAACCAGCCCATTTCGCCAATTGCGGAGCTCTCCCGCTTTCGCGCGGTCGTCATGGGCGACCGACCTCAACTCCCCTCGCGCTCAGGAGTAGGGGAGATACTCGACGCGGTTTTGCATATCGTCCGGGTCGAGGATCTTGGCGATCAACTCCAAATCGCGAACGGCTCGGCCAATGGAAATACCGAGTTGGTGAGCGTAAACGACGCCTGCGAAGGCCGGGCCTGACTGCAAACGCCGATGCGCGATCGCCAACAGATCTTGGTCCTGGCTGAAAAGGACGCGGCCAAGGGCCGTGGCTCGATCCAGGAGAGGGTCGTCGTCAAGCCTTGCCGAGCCATCATCTTCAGCCGTGAGTACATCCACCCCGCGCTTCCGCAATCCCGCGGTGATCGCCGACGGCACGTGATGGTCCATGTACAGAGATACCATCAGGACGCGAGCCCACGAGCCTTGATCTTGGCTCGCAGAACGGAATCACCTTGTTGTGCTCGGAAATGCTCGACCGCACGCAACTCTTCATCGATGGCGCGATCCATTTCCTCCTGATGGTCGTGATAATAGGCCAGGCAACTGTGGATTTGTCCGAGCGTGAGGTGTGGGTGCTGGCGCTGGATCTCGTCGGCATCCCAGTGGTGTGCCAAGCGATCCAGGGCGACCTCAAGAACCTTCGTTTGCGTCCCAGTCAGCCAAACTTTACCATCGGCGCGTTTTTCGATATGAGGGTAGTCCGTCGGAGTCGACATGGTTTTCACCTCCCTTGGACGATTCGTACGAGTCAAAGGGATATTATACTCGGGATCCAGCCGGCGGGACACGGCTCGTGCCATATACCCGCACACGCAGTGCGATGGGATTGGGCGGGACCGACCGAGTCAACAAGCCTGGCCCAGTGCGAAGGCGATCTGCCACCGGAGACGCAATCGGTTGAGTGGGGCGCGCAACACGACCGAAGAATGCGTCGATGCGGGCCAGAATGTTGGGAGACGGGCGGAGATTGTCGATCGCCATTCCTTCGCGTGACGAATCCAACTTGCGTCGATCATCGTGTTACGGCCATATCCACGAGTTGCGAGCGAGCGACAGTCATGATGTAACCTCCCGGGTCGACGTAGACCAGCAAAACCCATCGGTTAGACTAATCTCTGTACTGGATGTCGTTCTTCTTGATTTTGTTCTTGCGAACTGGAATTGGGATTTGGTCTAATCTTTCCGTATGGGCTGATCCGGCCATTTCCTTCCCGCGCTCCCACAGACGTACATCAGGGAAATCGCTGGCCCCATTGGACTCGAGTCGGGTGTTCAAGTCGCCACGTCTCAGCAGTTGTGTACGCATGTTCGCTATCGTCGCGTGGAGGAACCACTTCGGCTCGATGACGGGCGTGCATCACGCCGGATCGGCCACCCCAGCTCGAGCAGCTTGGTGCTGAAAAACCCGTTTCGTTCGCGAGGGTATCCTCGGTGAGGCGAATTCCCTCCGTCCCCTTATGCGTTCTCAGACCCAGGAGTACCGCCATGGCGGTGAACGAGCGAATCGCGAAAAGAGCATTCGAAAAGGCGCGGAAATTCTACGAGGGCGGTTTGAAGTCCTCGAACAAAGAATACGATGTCGATGCCTCGCCCTGGTACAAACGCTGGTTCGGCTCGGCGGAGAAGGCCAACGAGCGCAGTGGACGGGCTGACCTGAGCCTGGGGATTACTCGAAGCAGCACTGCCTTTGGCGGCCTCACCACGATCCAGCAGGGTGAGTTGTTGGTCAATTCGAACGCTCAGGCCGCGAACTGCGACGAGCTCACGAAGGTGAGCTGCTACTGGGCAACCCAGTATAACGCCCTGGGCACCGAAGTCTTCAGAGTGGTTCTGACCGCACCGGCCGACCACGTGTTCTGCCTGCTTGGTTCTCTCGCCGATGTCACTCAACTCGTCGGCGTCGCGGTGCACCGGCTCGACACTCACAACAATCTGAATGTCTATGTCATCGATCCCTGGGCGAATTCGTACTGCCGCGTCCACGAGTATCCGGCCAAGGCCGAAGCGAAACTGAAGAAATGGGTCCGAGACGGCAAGCGGGTCTATTGGGCTAACAGGTCGACCGGAGCGGGCTTTTGTGAGACCGATGGGGAATACCTGCTTCGGTTCCTTCTGGCACAACTGACGATCTATGCTGCCAATTAGTGATGCTTGCTTTTGCTTGAAATGGAAGAACACGCAATTGTACAGCCTGGCGGCGTCAGCTCCAGGTTGGCTGAGATCGGGAAGCCGCCGGGCTGCTCTCGGTCAACCAGGTGCTCTGGGACATTGAAGACGAGATCCGGTGCTGCGAGTGCGATGGCGATTTTGGTCCGAAATTCGTCGAGCCGGCGCGGTCGGTTTACAAGAACTACCACCACCGCGCGCCGCTCAAGCAGCAAATCAATGAACGGCTCTGGGCCCCGGATCGTCGAGGAAAACGCATTCCGTGCGGAGTCGGAGGTGAGGGGAATTGGTGCCGATTCCGGATGGCACGAAGTTAGCACAACCGACCAGCGCCGCACGGACGACCCTTCGCTAATGTCGCCGAACAAGATTCGGGAAAACACCACAACCGCCAATTAGCCAAACGCTTGGGAGCGCGTCTCGTGCGTTATACCGTGCGGTAGGTACGTCCCAATTCTCGACACCCTCGTATAATTGTTGTACGCGCGCTGAGAAAGCGTGCGCGCACGACGAGCTGGGGTCAATTTCGTGTTCTGTCACCCGACGAGGTTTCAGAGCGCCGTGCGTCGCGGCCGTCGCATCCTCGCGTGTACTTTGACGCGCTCATCGGGTTCAAATCTCTTGAGAGACTTCGATAGAATGGCGTTCGTTCGGGAGAGGCCGAGGCTCATTGAGGCTGTTATTCCCCTTCCTTGCCGCTCGAGGGCGCGCCGGCCAGTCCGCGCCCCGGGCTCGCGCACGACGCGCAGGGCGACACCGAGACTCGCTGAAAAGTGCCACCGAGTGCCATTTTGTGCCACTTCTGGAGCACATCGCCCCACGACGAAAGCCGAAATCTTCCTCGAGCTTGCGCAGGGGACTGACGTCGCCATCTGGGGGTGCGCGAACGAAGGCGAATTGTGCTACTTTTCCGTGGCGATCCTTCCGTGTTCAAACGTTCAAAAAACGAGGAACGACCAGCCGGATCGAGTCAAGCAGTCGGTCCGGGACAACCGGCAAAAAGCGGACTTTGTTGCGCTGTCGGACAGAAGCCTCGCTCGATCAGGATGGGGAACGCAGGAAGGCAGGAACAGCCCAGGGCGCAAGGCTCAGTGGAAGCCGCACCGAAATCTTCGTTTCCGGATATTCTGGCCTCCTGCCTTCCTGCGTTCCTTATGTAACCCTTCAGGAGGGTCGATGCGCGCCACAAAACTGGTGGGAAGCGCGAAATGCTGGAGGGCCAAGTTTTCGGCAGCCCACTACGGAGAATTGCCGTCCAGAAGCGGACTCAAAGAGGCGAGATGTCTGATTCATCCGTCGTCCTCGGTCAACGCGCCCCCCTACCCCCCTGAGCATGTGTCAGGGATTGGGGCGGGTACTGTCTCAGCACTCTCCGACCGCGTACGCTGTTAATCGTCCTGGCAATGTGCGATTTTGTCGCAGTCCAGGATCGCGGCTCAGCTCATGTGCGAAGTCGGAGATATGTCGCGATGCCGAGAGCCATCGCCGAGGCGCGGACTTCCCGAATCGTACCACATGGCGGGTCGTGCGGCGTGGTGGAAAAGGATGCAAATGGCCGCCGGACCCCTTTCGTTTGGCACAATCGGCAAGATCTCCCCGACGGCGCGGAACGCTGGCGGAATTCGCGCCGATTTTGCAACGCGATCTCAACTAACGAATCTGGCGGAGACAAGCGTTCCATGAATCGGCCAGGCGTTTGATTCCGCTCGTTCGCTTCCCGCCTGAAGCGCCTTTCCTTTCTTTATATCTCGCGCTGCGTGGCCGCCGGGTCTTATCCGTCCGATCCGTCCGATCCGTCCAATCCCAACGCGGCATAGCCGCAACCAAAAAGGTGGGCTCTTCCGACTGTCGTGTGGGCAGCAATCCACTGGTGGCTCAGATTGGAATATAGTGACGTCCGCTGTACTCCGAAAGGCGCAGCTTTTCCCTGAGGTTCCCCGGCTGATGGCCGCGGGGGGCGGGACCAGAGGCCCCAGTTCCCGCCCCCCGAACCCCCCACCCCCTTCCCTCTTCACTGTTCCGGCTCAAAATTACCGCGTTCTCCCCTTGCATACGAGTCCGGTGCTGAGTTTTATCCGCACCAGAGCCGGAAATGCCAATTCCGTTAATGCAAAAATGGCATTCATCCCACAAACTGGTTGGTACCTACTTCAACCACCCGGGGGAGAATGCCATGAACACAGTATGGCCCTTTCTGGTCAAGTTTGCCAGCCTCATCGTCTGCACCCTCCATTGCTTCGACCGGGTCATCTTCAAAGGCCATCTGGCCTTGGCTTCTCCCCACGAACTCGAACGTTTTGTCGATTTCGTTCTCAAGGTTCGCCGCACCGACTTCATCAAATGCATGGCGCCCCAGTACTCTGAGCGTTTGGTTCAACATGCCCAGGCCTGGGCGCGGAAGGCTGGTCGCACCTACGTGTATCGCACCGGCGACTTCCGCAAAGACCAATGGGCTCTCAACCTCGTCCGCGACCAAGGCATCCTCGAGGGACTCGTCGGCATCCTTTGCACCCAAGAAACCTGCCCTTCCTTCGCCCTCGTGCCCGGCCGCGACCGGCCTCAGTTCGTCAGCCGGCCCCGGCAGCAGCGACTCCTCTATTACTACTTCCTCGATCCGCAGTTCGGCCTGATCCACGTCCGCCTGCAGACCTGGTTGCCGTTCACTGTCCAGGTCTATGTCAACGGCCACGAATGGCTGGCCCAGCAAATGGTGCAGAAAAGACTGGGCTTCGTTCAGCAGCACAACGCGTTTACACAACTCGACGATCCGGTCCAGGTCCAGCGCCTGGCCGACCGCTTTGCTCAGCTCAACTGGGCCAAAACCCTCAATCGTTGGGCACGGCAGGTCAATCCGTTGCTTCACGAACTGCTTCGGGGCTACTCCATACATTGGGTCGTTGATCAAGCCGAGTTCGCCACCGACTTGCTGTTTACAAGTCGCGCGGCCTTGGCCGGTTTGTACCGTGCGCTCCTGGATTATGCGGTGTGCACATTTTCCCCCAAAGACATTCTCGGCTTCCTCGGCCGCAAGTGGGATCGCCGCTTCGATGGTGAAGTGCACACCCACTACGAAGAGGACCGCTGGTTCGGAGCCCGCATCAAGCACCGCATGAAGACCAACTGGCTGAAGATGTACGACAAGTTCGGCCTGATCCTGCGAGTGGAAACGGTTATCAACGCCCCCAAGGAATTCTGGGTCTATCGCACGCGACAGCACCACGACGGCAAGTCATCGGCTGGCTATTTTCCCATGAACAAGAGCGTGGCCTCCTTGGTCCACTATCGAGAACAGGCGTTGGCCTGTAACCGCCGCTACCTGGATGCCTTGGCGGTGGTTAACGACCCGGCACCGGCCTACCAAGAGCTACGGCAACTCACCGAACCCAAAGTAGTCGACACCCGTAGCTATGCCGGTTTCAATCCGGCTCGGTCCGAAGACCTGCGGCTGTTTCTCGCGGTGCTGGAGGGCAACCACATTGCGCGTGGCTTTCGCAACGGCGACATTCGGGAACCGCTGTTCGGCAGCCCGCGGCAACTGCGCCAGCAACGCCGTGCCAGCGCCGCGGTGGGGCGATTGCTCAAAAGGCTCCACGTACGCCACCTGATCGCGAAGATACCGCGCACTCGGCGTTGGCGCGTTACCGAACGCGGCCGCCGGTTGCTGGGTCTCGCGGTCCAGCTCTACCAAAGCGCTTGGCCAAAAATCGCTGCGTAGCCGAGAGTTACTGATCAAAAACTTCTCCGCATCTTGCGTAGAAGTTCAGGGGAAAGAATCTAATACTGCGACCGGCGGCACCCGAGCGCGAAATCAACGAAAATGCGACGAACGAAGCCGATTTCGATGCGCGTAGTGGCATCATGGAAGCGCAAGGCCTGGCTACAATTACGGCGAATTCCGGCACACGTTCCGGACTTGACAACGTGGCAAGCCAGCCAGGTGACACACCCGAGCAGGAACCGGGGGAAACACGAGACTCGGCGATCGAGAATCGAAAATCGCGTAGCGAGAATGGCTGGTCACGCGTGTCGTTTGGCGCCGGCACCTTGAGGAAGAGGCCCTGAATCGTTTCGGGCGATTCATCCCTGCGATTGATTGACTTGATAATCCTTTTGGCGATCGGCCGAGGATTCTATTTTATTTTCGAGCACGAACAGGGTTATGCTGAGAGTCAATCTCGTCGTGCCCCTGATGAATCAGCGGTTGGGGACTTGAGGTGATGCCGGACGAACGCACTGAGCCAGCACGACCCTCCTGGAAACGCAAGGCTGCTCGAGCGCCTCGACCGGAGCGGTCAACGCACGAATGGAACAAGCGCGAGCCCAAGCCGGCCGGCGCAGTCAAGCTGCCCTGGTCGGGACGCTTCAAGCTCGCGAGCGCCCTTGTGGGTTTCGTCGCCTGCCTGGTGGCCATCATCGTTTTGATCATCATGATCCGGCGCCCGCCGCCGGCGGCGGTTGTCCTGGTCGGCGCCGACTACGCCGATAACGCGATGGTCCCTCACAACGTCCTCGGCTGGGAGGGGATCGCCGGGATCGAAAAACTCTCGAAGACCCCTGCGCGGTGGTCGCTTCTGCCACCCGCGTCGCTCCAGTTGATCAGGCAAGTGCAGGTTATTGATCATCGCGAGCGCTGGGATGCCCTGATCGAGGGTCTCGCGAAGACACGGTTCTCGCAAAAGACCTTGCTCATCGTGGTCGAGCTCCACGGCGGATCCGACCCCGACCATGGGTATTTGATTCCCGACAAGATGTCCTCGGCCGAGGAACGACTCGATCTGGCGCATGTGATCGATTCGATGCGCAAGCTGCCATCGAACAAACAAAAAATCCTCGTGGTCGAGGGAGCCCAGATTCCCGCCAACTGGCAGCTCGGAATGATGCACAACGATTTCGCTCGCCGGCTTCAAGATCTCGAGCCCGAGATCCAGGCGGTGGAGAATCTCTGGGTCCTGAGCGCTGCCGACATCGATCAGCGGTGCTGGGTTTCGGAGGGGCTCGGACGAACGGTGTTCAGCCATTTCATCATCGACGGGTTGCGAGGAAAGGCCGCGGGATCCGACGGGAGCCTGACGCTCGCCGGGTTATATGCCTATGTCCGCGAGAACGTGCGGAATTGGGTCTGGAAAGCACGTGAGGCGATTCAAGAGCCGGTCCTGCTTCCCCGCCCCGCATCGGAGAGTCAGGTTGCCGCGACCGAGGGGAATCCCAAACCAAAAGCGAAAGCGGGCAAGCCGGTCGCACGAAATGCAGCCAGCGACGTCTTTCTGGCCTCGGTCGAACACGCGCCGGCTCCACAGGCCCCCGGTCCGCCAGACCGCCGGACCCTGGAGGAGGTGTGGCAGACATTTCACAAATTGGATGCGCTGGTTCCTCATCCGGTCCTGTATTCGCCGCGACGGTGGCGCCAGTATCGAGCCGACCTGGTCCGCTACGAGCAGCTCGTTCGTGCCGGCGGGTCGGCGAAGGCCGGACCGGTCCGGGAGCGGATCGATGCGGTCGCTCGCTCGCTGGAGAGCGATCGGTTTCTCAATCGCCTGCCGAAATCGGCCGAGAACACTCTGGTGATGAATGTGGTGGCTGGGGGCGGGCTCGAGACCGCATCAGCCGAACCCAAGGAGCTCCTGCCGTTCTGGGATGCAACGGGCAGATCGGATGCGGCCAAGGAGTGGGAATCACTCCGAGCATCCGAGCACGCGGCCGTCGACGGCCGCCCGTCACTGCGAACGCGGATTGACGACTTCCTGCTGCGGCGGGCCATTGCCGAGCCGGCCAAAAACCTCGAGCCCGCCGCCGTGAAGCTCGCGATCTCCGAGAACGGCAGCGATTTTCCCCAGCCGGCGGAGGCCCATTACCTGCGGATGCTTCATCTCTGGCGCGAACGAGAGCCCCTGGCAAGCCCCACTCCGCGGTGGTGGGGACTGGTGAAACAGGCACTGGCAGTCCGCAGGCTGGCGGAACGGTCGGCCGTGGCCGCCTCTGAGAACACGGCCGAGTACTCCTACGGCGAGCAGGTCTATCCCTGGATCAAGAAACAGATCGAGGCCGCCGACAACGACCGCCGGCGCGGTGAAGACCAGCTTTTCTCATCGCAGGAAACGGTGTGGGACCAATCTGAAGCGGCCTTCGCTTTGGCCCGTACCGGCTATCTAGAGGCAGTCCGCCGCGCTGGCATCATCCGGACGGCGCTGGCCGCCCACGACCGGTCTCTGGCGATCTTGCCCGACTACTCGCGATGGCTTGCCCACCGCTACTCCGATGAGCTGCAGAACGATCTGGTTAGTGCGGTCGAGAATCTCTGGGTATTGACCCATCAATTGACCGCTCGGCTGGGCAACCCGCAGAGCGATGCCGACCTTGTTCCCCTGTCAGAAGCCTCGCATTCACTTTCGCGCGGGCTTCTTGAGCTGACACGTCGCTTTGACGATCAAGGCTCGCGCCCGAACGAAGACTGGGAGGCGACTGCGGCCGCCGCCGCGGTGCCGTTCCCGGACACCGGCGACCTGGCCAAACGCTCGCGAATCTGGGAGCGCCTCGACAACATCGGGCAGCACGATCGAGAGCTGGCCGAATCCGACAAGTCCGAGCCGGCCCATCTTTCGGACGACGATCGGGTTCAGGACGCCGGCGCGTCCGGCGCCGTGCCCAGATCCAGGGCTTGATGGCCATGTCGGCCCTGGGGGAGTCGCGGTTCGACAAGTCCGGTAACCCCCAGTCCCGGGAAAAGGGCGATTTCGACTCCACTATCAAGCGGATTCGCCGGGCCGCTGAAAACGAAGGCGAGCGTGCCGGGACGTGGTGGCAAGAGCTCGCAGACGCGGGAAGTCTGATCGGAGAGCGATGGCAACGGATGGCTCCGGTCATTGACGACCTGGCCGACGAGAAGAACGGCATCGCCAAGTTCGACGACTTCGAGAACCGGTTGTGGGAAGCCGATCGGCTGGGCCGGCAACTGGACCGGGCGGCCCCGCGCCTTGAGGAATCGGCCATCGAACCGACCGCAAGGCTCCGCCAGGCGCGAGTCCACGACCTCTTGCTGGAGATGGCCCGGCGCGCCTGGCTTGATCACTGGTTTGACGAGAAGCCGAACGACACTCCCTACTACCGGCTCGCGTCGACCCGGTTCGTCAGCGATGCAAGCAAACTCTTCCCCGACAGCCCTCGGGTGCGAGAGGTCCAGGAACAACTCAAGGACGGGAAACTCGAGGTCACGGGCCCCTGCGCGGCGGGTTCTCACCAGTGAACTAGCGACCAGCCTCGTTTACAAGATCCAAACGGTGGGTCAAGTGCCCGACGGCATCCCCGTGTTCAAGCCGGTCCTGGACCAGCTCGAGCTGGTGGGAGATCGGGCAGGCTTTCGCACTTTGACGAGGAAAGCCGGAAGCGACTCGGTCGAGTTCGCGGTCAGCAGCCCGTTGATCCGCCAAGCCGAGACCGACCCGAAGCTCGATCAACCCAGAATCGCGATGGCTGCATTGACCGTCGAGGGAGCCTTCCGGGGTCAACCCTTGACGTTCCGAACGGAAGTTCAACTCCACCCCGTTGCGAACACGGTTGCAATCGGTCCGCCGCCTCCCGATCCGGCCGGTGCCAGCATCGCGATCCGCGCCAGCCAGGAGATCATTGATGAGTTTGCACCCGGAAGCGGGTCGATTGCGATCGTGCTCGATTGCTCGGGGAGTATGCTGGATCGGTCAGGGGTCGGCGGGAAGACGAAATTCGACGACGCTCAGGATGCCCTCCGAGACGTTCTCAAGCTCGTGCCTTCGAAGACGAGGCTCAGTCTCTGGACGTTCAGCCAGCTTCCTCCCAATGCCATTCTGCTCGCGGACGGAAACGTCGATCCCAACTCCATTCCGCCGGGCCTTGACAAGGAACCCGAGAGGACAATCAGTCGCTTGTTGCCTCCTGAACCCTGGGATCCGAACCGGGCCGACGGATTGGTTGAGCGGATCAAACAGCTCAAACCGTACTTGCACACGCCACTGGTGCAGGCCATGTGGCAGGTCGCGAACAGTGACTTGAAGGCCGCCACCGGCATGAAGACGCTTCTGGTACTGACTGACGGCGACGACGACCGGCTCAAGGACAACCCCAAGTACAACCCCAACAAAATGACGCCGTCTGAATTTGTCGTTGCCGGTTTCAAGCCTCTGAACATTCGCGTCAACATGATCTTCTTCACGCCCGCGGGCGATAAGCGGGAAATCGCGCGGGCCCGGCAAAACTTCGAGGGAGCCCTCAAGCAACTGGACCCTCCCGGCAATTTCGTCCTGGCCAACAATTTGAACGAGCTGATCGTGACCCTCAAGCGAGGGCTCCGCCAGAAACTGACCTGCCAGATCTTGAAGCCACCCGACTGGACCCAGGTCGGCGAGGAACCGCTCGATGTGACCGGTCCGGATGACGTCGACGACAAGTGGTGGACCAGCGGACTGGAGCCCGGAATCTACAAGCTGCGGGTCCACGCGGACAAGCCGTATAACCATGAGATTGACCTCAAGAAAGGCGACCGGGTCATCATCCGGCTGGTCGATGGCCCGGACGACGGCATTGCGTTTGAGCACGCCCTGTACAGCAACGACGATCATCAATTTGCCAAGCGTGTTCAGGGCGAAAGCGGCGGGTGGCGGCTGGCCGCGCTGGCCGACCAGCGCCGGCCTCAGGGAGACAAGGAGCGGCTTCAACTCTTCGCCGCCCTCGAGCGAAAGCCGGACGCACCGGGTCCAGGGCGCCTCCAGCAGATCGAGCCCCGCATGGCCTGGTTTCGTGTCGAAGCCGCCGACCATCCCGACGCCAATTTCTCGCTGCGGTGGCAAGAGCAAATCTTCTATCCCGGGCCAACCTGGCAGTTTGATGTGCCGCGCTGGGTCGCCGACCCGGCCGGCGAAGGGCTCGCCAAGCCGATCCTGACGGCCTGGTGGCGAGGCCCCGAAGCGACGTTTGAGCCTCCCCGCGTTTTCGCGCTCGATCCCCCCGGAAACCCCGGCGAGCTGCCCCGGTCACTCCAGGTCGAGGATGGAAAGACGGTGATCATCGAATCGCTGGGTGTTGAAGAGCATGATGTCACGGTCCGGCTGGGCGAGCCGCTAGTGCGCGAGTCATGCCTGGTCGTGCGACTGGCATTTCCCAAGAACACCCCATACCTCGTCGACCCGGAGCGACTGGCGGGATTGCAAATCGTCGGTTACGAGCACCGACTTTACGACCGGGCTGGCAAGTACACCGGGATTTTCTGGCCGGTGAACCAGCCCAGCTTCGAGAAGCTCAGCAGCCTGAGCTTGATCGCGCTCGACGCGTTTCGGAACCAGGCTGAAACCGCGAACTGCAAGGTGGCGATCAAGCTGCCGCCGCCGCGCACCGACGACCAGCTTCCCAAGCCACCCTCAGCAATCGTCAAAGGGGACTGAGCCGAGGGCGGCCGTCAAAGAACGCATCGAGTCCGGTTGTCGGCTGGTATTCAGGTCGTGATTCGTGTCCCGGCTCAAGCGGTCGAGACAGCACAGGAGACGAAGAATGTCGGGCGGCACAACGACTGGGGTGGGACGCTGGCGTGACGGAAGGCCCGCTCGTTCCGGGCCATCTCGAGCCCGGGTTCTTTCGATCAAGTGGTTACAGACCACGTTGCTCTCAGGCCTTCTCCTCTGCGTCGTCCTGACCATGGCCTGGATCGTGTGGCAATGGGTTTTTGGCGGTCCACCCAGAACCGAATTCGTCGCTTTGTTCGTCAGCCAGTTCCAGCGCCGGGAGATCTCTCCTCTCCCTTGGGCCGATGCCGATCGACAGGCGATCAAGCAGGCGCAACTGTTTGCCCAGATCGAGGCGGATGACAAGGCCGGCGTACAGCTCACGAACGACGTCATGAGCGACCGCCTGGTTGCGCTCGAGAAGAGCCAACCTGATCATGCGGTGGTCGTTTACCTGGCGGCCCGCACCGTCGTCGATATCGATGGCGCTCTTCAGATCGTGGCCGCCGACTCCGATCCCTACTCGCCCAAGACCTTGCTGCCCTTGCGGAACGTACTGGCCTCCTTGAAGAAATGCCGTGCTGACAAAAAGCTGCTGATCCTTGATGTTGTCTCGGTTCCGTCAAATCCTCTCGACCTGGGAGGCACATCCGATGGAGTGGCTGATCTGATCCCCAAGGAATTGAGCAATGAGAATGATCCCGGTCAGCTCTTCGACCCCAAGCTCAGCGTTCTGGTGGCCTGCTCCCCTGGCGAGTCCGCTCTCTGGTCCGAGCCGAACGGTCAGTCGAACTTCGGCTTCTATTTTTTGCAAGCCTTCACCGACCCGGATGCCGATACCAGCCACAATCAGGTCGTCTCCGTCAAGGAATTGGCCGACTATCTCAAGAAGAACGTCGACGAATGGGCTCGCGCGCATCGCGGACGTTCTCAGCGTCCGATGCTGTTTGGATCCAAGCAGGACTTCGATCTTGCCGCCGTCGATCCCAGACGAGCCAGGCCCCCTTCGAACGACGGAACGTCGCAAGCTGCAGTGTCCAAAGACAAAGTCGCGGACAAGGACAAAGCTGCCAAGAAGGACAAGGCCGCCGACAAGGACAAGGCCGCCGACAAGGACAAGGCGGCCGGACCGGCGGCGGCCAAGGCGGCCGAGAAGGACGGCACCGAATCTTCGCAGGAGAGAGAGCGCGCGTACCCCCAGTGGCTGACCGACGGCTGGGGATTGCGCGAGCGCTGGGTGAACGACGGCGATATAGAGCTTGCTCCGCGCGTGTTCCGCCGGCTGGAAGCCAGTCTTCTGCGAGCGGAGATGAAGTGGCGCAGTGCGAGCAAGGACCAGGGGGTACCGGACTCACCGAATGACGACATTCCCTCGCTTTCGGCCGAGATGGATCAAGCCCGTCGCGTCACTCTACCCACCGTGCGTTCGGTGGGCCACGCGCGAGCGTTTGGCCTCCCTGCCGACCCTGCGCTCGTCGCTGGACTCAAGGGATTGCTTGAAGGGCGGCGCAAGCCAGACCTGTCCGCCACTCCGGACCAGATCAAGACCCAGCTTGCGGCGGCCAAGAAGGCATTCCTCGCGACCCTGAAGGAAAAGACCTGTCTCGACCTGGCACGGACAATCGCCGAGGCAACCGCTGACGAGCGGTTTGACCCCGGGACCGTCATGTTCATCGATTCCTTGATCGTCGAGAGCCGCATTTCGACGCGATGTCATCGAGGTCCGGCTCCTGCAGCAGCTCGCCCGCCGCGCGGCGCGGGCCCGGCCTGGGAGCTGGGACGACGAAACGGCGAAAATGACCTGGGAAACCGTCCTGCTCGCGGAGGAGGCCAACAACCGACCTGGAACCTTGCCATGGGTTCGTGACCTGCTCGACGAGGCCGATGTCCTGCGGCACGAAGCCCAGGTGCTCCTCTTGCCCGAGGCCTATGGTTATGCATCGGATATCCACATCTCCAAACTCTGGCAGGATGTACACGACAAGTACGTCTTCATCGACAACTGCCAGAAGAAGATCCGGAACGGCCAGATCGTGCTCGATCGTGCTCGGGCCGCGCTGCCGGCGTATCTTCCCTACCTGGAGACAGCCGGCCGGGTGGGTCACGAATCCCTCTGGCACCAGACTGTCGAGGCCGCTCATCAGCTCGACTTGCTCCTGGAGAAGCCCCAGGCCTCTTCGGATTCGGAGCACCTGAGTCGTGATCGCCTGGAACTGTTGAGCGGCTCTTTGGCGGGCGCCACTCAGAAGCTCGACGCGCAGTTGACCGAGCTGCTCCGACCGTTCCAGCCCGAAGACATCCGCTCGGTGATACGGCAGTGCGAGTCGACCCGGCCCCAGCCTGGACTGGCGGAGGAGGTCGAGGCGATTCTGGCCACTCCGTTTCCGCCGGCCGCAGACCGCGCGCGGCTCTGGGCAGCCGGCCTGGTCCTCGACCGGCGACTCGGCGAACTCCCGATTCGCGATCCGGGCAGTTCGAGCGACTCTGCCCGTTCTAGCCGTGAACGGCGTGAGGCCGTGCGGGATCTCGCCATCCGGCGGACACGGCGGCTCTGGGCACTCTGGCAACTGGCCAGCCCCAAAACAACCGGCAGCGGTCTCGACGACGCCGTCGACGCCGCCTCAGAGTCGAAGGCCGAGGGTCGATCTTCAGGCGTTGATCGTGCCTCCGATCTGACCGCCCTCGCCAGGGCCTGGCGCGGATTGGCAAGGGCAGCGAGATCTGTCCATGGGAAACTCCTTGACCTGGACGCATCGGCGGAACGTCAGGAAGGAGACGATCGTCCTGGCTGGATCACTCCGGCATTTACCCTCAGTCTCAGCTCGAACCCGGCACGACAAAGCCGCGACCGGGATCATCTGGCGGCCAGGGCATGGCTCGCCCGACATTACCTGTACGAAAGCCGCGACCTCCACAAACTGGTCGATCCCGAAGGGTTTTATGAGACTGCGGCGCTGGAATGTTCCCGGTCGGATCGGTTGCCGCCCGAAACCTGGCTCACGATGGATCCGGGCGAAGAATCCGCATCGGGCGTGACCCTCTCGCAGCGAATGAATCGAGCGGAGCCGAGCATCCGCATTCTGGTCGACGGACCTGGCGCTGCGCCTCGGCAGAAGCTCACGCTCAAGGTTCTCGAACCGGATGACCCTCGACTTGTCGTCGGGCCGGCGTCGGCTGACCTCGAAATACCTGTTCAAACCCAACACACCGAGACCATCAAAGTCGAATGGGCTGAGGATCGAGCCGGTGAGGTCAGCGGGCCTCCTCCAGCAGGCATGATCATCCAGGCGCGGTTGCCGAACGAACGCGTGTATCACCTCCTCGTGCCGCTTTCGATCAATGCGGAAAGTAGCAGGCCTCGGCTCGTGCTTCGGACTGATCCGTCCCAGGGTAACGACGTTTCATTCAAAGGATTCCGCTTGCGGGCCCTGCCGATGCGCCAAAGTTATTTCCTTCTGGTGCGGAATCCCTCCCCGGTCGCTCGCGACGTGATCGTCGAGATCGTCGCGGGGGCGAAGGTGCTGCCCGCTGGCGGCGGAAAGGCATTTCACGTAAACGGAGGTGCCACGGTACCCGTGCCGAGCTTCGAGACGCCCGCCCCGAAGCCGGACGGCCCGCTCCAGGAAGCTCCGTCCGGACTGAAGGTGCTCTTGCGCGACTCCGCGGCGGGCCAGGTACTCGACGAGCAACCCCTGGAGCCGGCGATCGCCGCGCCGCTTGAGTATCTGAAAGTGACTCAGGCTCGTTTCATCCCGACGCGCCCGGGCAACCAGCGTAACCGCCTCGAGGTTTCCCTCGAGTCGCTCCCCCAGATGACCGGTCCGCCTGCTCTCGTCAAGCTGATCGTTCCCTCGGACAAAGAGATCTTCCCCGCCTTCCGCGAACCGCCGCTCGGAACGCTCGAGGGACCGCTCAAGCCCGCTGGCGAGAGACTGGATCTGTACGCGGAGGACATCAAGCTCGACCCCGCCGCTGACGAGGTAGGGAAGTTCCAGCTCACGATTGACGGACTAGAGCGCGCCATCTGGTACCAGACCCGTTTCATTGTGCAGGATGCAAGGCCCCAGCTTGCAACCGTTGTCAGTACACCCCGCGTCCGGTTCCAGCACACGATCGAGGTCAAGCAAGGACAGCGTGCCAGGCTGCATGTCGTATTCGCCGTCGACAACGCACCTCCCGGCTCGAAACTGGTGTTCGAGCTGGGGCGATACAAGAACGGAAAAATGGCAACCGAGATCCCGCGGTGGGAGGAGACGCCCAGGCAAGGGCACATCGGGTTCGATCCCAAGGGCGAGGCCGGCGCGATCCTGTTCGAGGCATCAATTCAAGACTGGGTCCGGGATTTCGACATCGCCCAGATCCGCGGCCCGCGCCGGCTGGAAGCGTCGTTGATCGAACCGCGCACCCGCAAAGTGCTCGCGACCTGGGGGACGGACGAGGTGCTCGATGACCTGCCGCCAGAAGGTGCGTCGATCGTGCTGGTCGACGAGGTGCCGAAGGGAACCAGCCGGCTTGCTGTCAAGGCCACCGTCACTCCCCCTGCCGCGGGCATCAAGGACGTGGCGTTCATCGTGGGCTCGGAAGCGGATTTTGCCAAGGCCGAGGCCGATCGGAAGACCGTCGCCGGCGAGCCTGTGGGTGACGACCAGCGCGCCTGGGAAGCGACGCTGCCGCTCCCGAAGGACGCGGTCGCAAAGCTGGTTGTCACCGTGCGCTTCACCAGCCGGAAGGGACTGACCGCCTACGCCCACAAAGACGTCCTGGTGCGTGAGCCGCCTCCCTCACCAGAAGAGGCCGCCGCCAAGCCGGTCGCCGATAAACCGGGCGCTATCCAGGGCAAGGTGACCGAGAACGATGTCGCCCAGCCGGGTCAGGAGGTCTTGCTGCTCAATCCCGACGCCAAGCCCAATGAAAACCCGGTCAAGAGCCAGACAAAAACGAAGAAAGATGGAACCTACTCGTTCCCGGATCTCAAGCCAGGAAAGTATCGGGTCTACTGTTTCAAGGACGCCACCAACCGGCGCGACACCAAAGACGTGACCGTCTCGTCCGGCGAGACCGTCCAGCGAGATCTCGACCTGATCCTGCCGTGAGTGAGCTCCTGGCTAGAGGGCACGCGGCCTGAAGCGGGGCCATCGGTCCGTGTGATCGTAGGTCTGCCAACCGCCGTGTTTGCGGCGTCGGCGGGGGGCTGATCGACGGAGCGGAAGAACACCCGCCAGCCGATCAGAAACAGGATGGCCAGGACTCCCAGGCCGATCACGCAAGAGAAGAGCAACTTGAAGCGGCCAGCCCACTGCAGGAACCGAGCGTCCTGATCCAGGGCGTCCGAGGTCCAGGTCACGTTGTCTTGATTCTGGACGATCTTCGTCAGGACCTTGGGGACGAAGGCCTGCTGGGTGGCAAAGTCCGCGCCGGTGGCCGCGAAATAGCATCCGCCGAAAAGCACTGGCTGGCCCGGTAGCTGTGGAATGCAGTCTTTCACAAGCCGGGCGACCCGGGCCAGCCGGTCTCTCCGCTGATAGAGACCGAACAAGAACCGGAAGAGACGGGCGTTGGCCTGCAAGACCTCCGAGGCGTCCAAGCCCTCTGGCACCTCGACCTCGAACATCGAGTGGACCATCGACGGGAACAGGGCGTTGACGCTCCATTCGACCGAAGTCGCGATCCGGGTCGGAATCTCTTCAGGGTTGATCGGTTTCAAGGGTTGCTTGTCGGGGTCATCAATATCGTGCGGGACAAGATCCCATCCTTTTCCCATTCGTTCGTTGACCACGTTCGATTTCAATCGCTCGCGAAACTCGGTGAAACCGACCAGCTTTTCCAGGTCGGAGATCAGCACCCAGACGGGACAGCGAATCTGGAAAACCCCGAACGTCTCGATCAGGTCGGTACGGCACGCACTGGTGAATTCGTCGGCGTTATCGGTGCGTTCGGCGGCGAGAATCGGCACGCGGACCAGCACGCCGTTGATCGGGCAGAGACCTTGGCGATCGCGCGCGATCAGGTGGCACAGGTGACGGAGGCGGGCCGATGATCGCTTGGTCGAGATGGCGTTCTTCTTCGGGTGCTGCGGGCCGTGCGCTGGTCGCTGTCCAGCCTGCTGGAAAAGTTGATGCAACTTATCTTGATCGAAGTCTTCGATGCCGATCGTCTTGTCGCGGCCAGCGGGCTTGGCACGGGTCGTCAGGCCAGTCAGCGAAGAGAGCCTCGCTTCGTCCTCTTCGGCCTGCGAGGGATCCTGCTGGCCCAGCAGCGAGACGCCGGGGCACGTCACCCAGATCCCGTCGGAATTGGCGGTAACGTGCAACGGTTCGGCGGGGTCGTTGGGAACCTGTTTGACCGGGGCCCTGAGACCGGCGGCGTGGAACAGCGCGGCGTCCGAGGTGGCGGCAGGTGCCAGGACCAGGAACAGGGGTGTTTCGTCCAGATGAATGCCGGCGCCGATCAATGCCTCGACAGCCTGGCTCCAGGCCCGATCGATGTCCCGGAACTCCGAAGTCACCGGCGCCACGGGGACGCGCACCAAAGAGTAGAGCCACCACCCGAGCCAGAGCGCGGCATACAGGCAGAACGCGAAGAGGGGGAGCCAGAACTCGCGGATCCGGCTGTGGGGGATCACCCGCTTCAGGCCGATCAACTCGGCCTGGTTGAGCAGCGCCAGACCCGCCAGCACCACGGCCAGCAAGACGCCCCTCGCCATCCACGCGCCGATCGAGCTCGCGGCGTCCGCCTGGCTGGGCCGGCCTCCGCGGAACATCGGAAACGCCAGGCCAAACAGGCCCCCGATCAGCTCCAAGGGTTTCGCCAGAATGTTTATCATCAATTATTGAATAGACTAATTCGAGGAGCGGGAGATCATGAAGCCAGGAACTGCCACAGAATGAGCAGCACCACGACGACCAGGATCGACAGGCCACCGTAGACCGCCACGACCCGCAGCAGGGCATCACGGCCGAGCAGCGATTCGGTATTCCTCGCGAACTCGACGTCGCCCGATTTCCAGTCGCTCATCTGGGTGACTTTCTTCCGCATCAAGTCGACGTATTCCCGGACTTTCGCCGGATTGTCCTTGTGCTGACCACGGAACCCCAGCGCCACGCAGAGAAGAAAGGCCTCGACTGCGTTGGGCCCGGGCTTGTGGGGAACGGTGGGAGTGAGGGGCTGCTGGAGTGCGATATCCGCTTGGTCCCAGAACTTCTTGAACCGGTCGCGGCTCTTGAAGAGAGCACGCTCGAGGATCTTGTTCTCCCAGCCTTTCCACTTGGAGTGAATCGTGAACAACTCGTCGATCCAGCAAGCCAGCGCATATCGAGCGCCCAGGAATACCGTCCTGTCGCCCACGTAGTCAAATCCGAATTCTTCCCTGCCGGACTGGTCTTTCTCCGGAAGGAGATCGACCAGCTCGCGCTGTTCCGTCTCGAGGTTGAGGTCCTCACCCTGACTCAGCCGGTCCCGGAGATCGAGAGCGCGGGAGATGACGGCGTACACGAGGTCGCGGAACTCTGGAGTCATGGAGAAGATCTTCTCACGGCCGGGCCTTCGGGGTGGGTGACTTACTCATCGAGTTAACGCGTGAATCGACTTCAGGTCAGCGGCGGCCGCTGGCGGGGGGCTGCGCACCGTCGACTTTTGTCAGGACATACAAGGTGAATTCGAACGGAATCCCCTCGGCGTCGTCCTCCATTTTCTTTAGCTTAACCTCTTCTTTGTGGTCAATGTCACCGTCGACCAGATATTCGTTGAACCGGATCGCCAGCCGCTTCGACGCCTCAACATAGTCCCATTCCCTCGGCTGAAGCCTGCGGTTGATCTGAAAATAGGTCATGCCCCTGGGCAGAACTTTGGGCGGGTTGCTCACGTGGTCGAATGTCAGTGTTCCACCCCCGGCGGTGAAGCTGGGATCGATGCGATCCGGACTGCCGACCTTCATGTCGACATTTTGAATCTGCTCGACGCATTTTTCGTCCCCGAGCGGACTGGTCACGCCGATATAGAGCGGCGCCTTCTGGTCCAGCCACGCCTGCTCCAGCCGCACCTGCATCTGCGGGCCATGACCGACAAAGGGAAGCTTGTGGTAACTAGGTTCCGGTACGATCGACAACAGCTCGTCCAGGTATTCCCTCACCTTGTTGAAGCAGCCCCACAGGTCGTCATGGTCGTAGCGAGGGATCTCCGGCGGCCGGCGCAGCTCTTCTTTGAAGATCGCCAGGCTGCCGACCAACCGGCACAGCTCCTGGTACGCATCGAGGGGGTGAACCCCATCGAGAAACGCCAGGTTCGTGAGCGTGGCATACGCCTCATTAAGCACCCGGAGCTGCGCGAAAATCAGGATGACGTCCGGCTCGGTGCTTTCCAGCCTGAGCTTCCCGTTGACAGCCTGCGTGGCCAATTTTTCGATCTTGCGTCCCACCCCGTGGTAGACAGCCTCGAGAACCCCGACCTTGAGATCGTGCCAGGCGTCGCACGCCAGGACCGGCGGGAAGTACGTCGGATCCAATTGGGGCGTCGGCGCAACAGGACCCACCTTCTCGATCCGCGCGATCGGAATCGTCTGATATCCCTTCCTGTCCTGGGTGGAAAGGAGCAGCTTGAGATTGAGCCGCCGGATCGGGATCGGCTGAGGATTGACTCCCAGGTTCTCGTCCTCGAGTTGCTGCGTGATCACGTAGTACCGCATCTGGTCGGCTGGACCCTCGCTGGCGACGTTGGGCTGATTCGACTTCAGCACCGGTATGGCCAGATGCACAGTCACTTTCGGGCTGCTCTCGAGTGCTGGCTTCAAATCGAGGTCAGGAAGCGGACCGTCCTCGGGAACCTCGATCAAGGTTCCGTCGCCAAGCCGGGCCTTGAGAGCACTGACCGAAAACCGGAAGTTACTGAGTGCGTCGTGACTGAGCGTGAGCGATCGAAGACCCCAGTTATGGTGCAGGGCCCATTTCTGATCGAGCTGCAACAGCCGGACTAATTGCCGATGCTCGGTCAGAAAATGGTGCTGCCGCAGGAACATTCCTTCGTGCCAGTGAACCTCGCCGCTGGGCATATTCGACGTCGCTTTCCAGGTCGACTATCTCTGTGGCCGAACGCTGATGCGCGACCACTCCCCTTGAGAAAATCCCCTCATGTTTTCATCTTCCCGACGCCGATCGGCGCCGGCAAGGCACGATCATAGCAAATCCGTGCCCATATTTCTCGCAACCCGTCCAGGATTCCGGGTTCACACCGACCACTGCCGGGCCGTCCGGACTGCGGGCGATGGGGACGTTTCGGTCCCGCTCCGCGCTCACTCATCCAGCATTCCAGGACGCGTCGGCCAGAATTCACTTTCGGTGACGAGCACCCGCCGGATACAATGCATGACTGGCAGTCGCATTCGGTGGCTCAACCAGTTTGTTCGCGCTTCGTGCCATTTCGAGCGACCACGACGGGTCGCTGCCGGGGAGAAACCGAGATGCCGCACCCTTCCGATCTCTCAGCTCGCGATCTGGACGACGGCACCTGGTACCCGCCCACGCAGTCCGAAACCAGCTCCTCACACGAGCCATCACCTCCGCCGGATGCCACGACCGCAGGCTTTACCACGCCCTCCTCCCTGCCGCCTTCCACCCCCGTGCCGGATCCCGCAGGGCTCGACTCCGACGATCCGGACGAAGCCACGCCCAAACCCGATTCCGAACGGTCCGATGAGTGGGACCTCATTCCTCCGCCGATCATCGAGAAATGCCAGGTGCTTTTCGGCAAGTACTTGCTCGAGAAGAAGATCGGTGAAGGAGGGATGGGCGAGGTCTGGCTGGCTGACGACCTCGACTTGATTCGTGATACCGCGCTCAAATTGATCAAGCCCGACATCGTCCGAAACGATAGGGTTTGGCGCCGATTCCAGCGCGAAGCTCGATTGATGGCCAAGCTCAACCATCCCAACGCAGTGACCGTGTACGCGCACAAACGGGCACACTCGATGGGTTACATCGCGATGGAATTCGTTCGGGGCCAGAGCCTCGACAAGTACCTGGCCCAGCGCAACGGCGAGCCGATGTCCCTGGCGTGGACCGCCCAGATACTGGATCAACTCTGCTCGGTCCTCCAGGACGCCCACGGCTACGTGGACGAGAAGACCGGCAAGGCCAAACCGATCATCCACCGCGATCTCAAGCCGTCGAACCTGATGCTGGTCGACAACAAGCCGCCGGGCCAGAACCTCAAGGTGCTGGACTTCGGCATCGCCAAGATCATCGAAGACGAAGGCAACCCCGATGTGACCATGCCCGACGAATTCGTGGGAACGCCTGCCTACATGAGCCCGGAGCAGATTCCGGCGACCACGGCCAAGCAAGCGAAAAGAACGATCGACAGCCGGAGCGACCTCTATTCGGTCGGGGTGATCCTCTACGAATTCCTGTCCGGGCGCCGGCCGTTCCAGGGCCCACCGTACAAGGTGATGCACGACCACGTCAACATGCCGCCGCCGCCGTTTCCGACGGAAGGCGCGGGGTGTTGCGTTCCCCTCGCGGTGGAGCGCCTGGTGAGGCAGTGCCTGGAGAAGGACCCCAACAAACGCCCCCGGACCGCGCGCGAGCTCGCGGAGCAATTCCGGGCGGCGATCCCCCGCGAGGCCGGACTGACCCCCAAGCCCTTCCCCAGGCGAAAGGTGGCCGCCGCGGCCCTGTGTGCCGTTCTGTTGGTCCTGACCGCCGGGGCCGGCACGTGGGGCTATCGCAAGATGATCGGCAAGACGACCAGCGACGGACCACACGCCGGCGGCGAGCGAGTCGACCCTTCGTCGACCGACCTACCGATCACGCCGTCCCATGCCAGCGCCTCTCTTCCCGAGGGCTACGAAATCGTCGAGCCCGCCCCCAACGCGGCCAACCAGGCGATCCGCATCCGGCGACGCTCCACGAACGTCGAGTTCAAGCGACTCAAGACGGGGGCCTACATCCCCGTCGCCTATGAACCCGAGTCGAGCGATTTGAACGAGCTGGTAGAGAGCATCTGGCCGCGGGTCATCGTTCGCTCGTCGAACAAGAAGGTCCGGTTCATCCGGATTCCCGGCAAGACGTTTCACATGGGCGATACTCGGCCACCTCGTCCGGCCGCCGACTCGCAACTTAACCCCTGTACTCCGCACTGGGTGCGCGTGTCAGGGTTCTACATTCAGGAGACCGAGATCAACCACGGAGAGATCGAGGACTACCTGCGGGACGACCACCCGGAGGCAGCCGATAACCTGAGGGAATGGAAGGGGTATTACCAGAGATTGCGAGCGAACACCAAACCCGAAGCGAGAGCCAAGCAATTTCCGGCGGTGTGTCTCAGTTACGTCGCAGCTCGGAAGTACGCCGAGGACATGAGCGGCCGGCTGCCGCGAGAGGCCGAATGGGAATTCGCGGCCAAATCCTGCAACGACGACTTTGTTTATCCTTGGCCCGGGAAACTGTTGACCAAGAGAGGGGGCAAACCGAAGGCGAACGTTTCGAATCCGAGCATTCCGACATTTCCCCAAGAGGTCGAGTCGTTCCTGGAAGACAAAACCGATCAGTCGGTCCTCAACCTGGCCGGCAACGTTCGCGAACTGTGCCTCGACGCCTATGAGCCTTATGCGAAGATAATCAATGCGGGAAATTCGACCGACGAGCCCCTGCGCGATCCTTGTGTCGATGTCGCACCGCGCCCAGAGACTTCGACCAGGTACGTCGTGAGGGGAAGTTCGTACCTGGCGAAGGCGCACATGGCAATGGCCTTTCAACGGGACAGTGTAGCAGCCGAGAATCCCGCCGATGACATCGGATTTCGGATCGTGATCGAGTGTCCCCCCGCTCCCTGAGCGCCGTATTCAACCTGATGGAGGGCGACACTTTGCTCGCCGGGACCAGAGGGAGCGGGCGGCACTTTCCATCAGCCGGCGTCGCTCGAAGGCAGCCGGATCCGCGACGAATCGTTCCCAGACCCGCACGGAGAGAACACCCATGAGACCACGGGCACTAAATATCGGCTGGCTCTGGGCGATCGGTTTCCTCGGCTTCACCCCGGCGATGGCGCAGGAAAAGCCATCCTCTGCTCGTCGCCCGGAGCTGTGGGCCATTATCGTGGGGATCGGCGACTACCCGGACCCGAGAATCCTGGACAGCGAGACAGCGGCCGACCAGGCCGCCAAGGTCCTCAGGTGGTTCCGCGGGGCGGATTGGGACGAAAATCACCAGCTCCTGCTCCGCGATTTCGGCAGCTCAGATCCCGGCACGCCCGAGCACCCCGCACCGAATATTCTGCCCAGGAGAGCCAACCTCGACTGGGCGATCCAGGAGTGGCTGTTGCGGAAGAATGCCAAACCCGGCGACACCGTCGTGATCTACTTCGCCGGCAGAGCCTCAGCCGTCGTGACGCCCCGCGGACCGAAGATCGAACCCCAGGTCGACTTCTACCTCCTGCCCGTCGATGGCTTCCAGGCCGAGCCGGCGACGTCGGGCTGGTCTCTGGATCGAGCGGTCGACGATTGCGCCCGACGGCGGATCCAGGTGGTCTGCTGGCTGGCGACAACCTTCCAGGATCGAACGCCCCCGGCCGCTGCCCGTCCACCGATCAATCGTCCTGCACCGACGCCCAACCCGATCAGTCACGACTGGCTGCGTCGGCTGACCCGCTGGCCGGGCGTGACGGCCTGGCTGGCGACCGACCGTCCGCCGGGCATCGGCGAGGCCGCCGATCCCATCGATTCGTTCACCACCGCCCTGGTGGAATCGCTCGGCAAACCAGAGCAAAAGGACAATCTCGCCGCCAGTCTCAAAAAGCTTCAGCAAGACCCACGGCTCAAACGCCAGGGGTTCCGCTCCATGGGAGGCGTGCCACCGGACCTCAGCCTGTGGGCCGGCCAGTTCGGCATGCCAGTCAATCGGCCTTTACCGGAGCTCGTGCTCCAATCTGGGCACGCCGACAGAGTCACAGGGTTGGTCTCGCCGGCCGACAGCCGCCTGGTGATCTCGGCAAGCATGGATTCAACGGTTCGGGTCTGGTCGACGCGGCAGCGGTCGCTCTTGCACGTGCTCACCGGACACATGGTGGGCACGACCGCGCTGGCGCTGAGCGGAAATGATCGGTGGCTGATCAGCGGTGGCGGCCGCGGCGCTGTCCTGGTTCATGACCTCAAGGACTTCACCCTGAACCCGGTCCCGAAGCAGCCCCACATCACGCGGGTCTTCCAGATCGCCATGCTCCCGGACGGGTCTCATTTCGTGACGGTCGACAATGATGCCTCGGCTGCCCTGTGGGACCTGAGCGTCTCGCCGCTGGAGTACAAGCCTTGGCCGGATACGGACCAGGGGATCAAGTGTCGCGAAATCGCCGTCGGAGGCAAGGGCAAGCTGGGAATGGTGGCGGCACGCACCGGCGACGGCAAGGTCCGGATCTTCGATGCCCGCGGGGGAAACGGGGTCGAGGTTCGCCTTCCCCAGGGCCGCGCCACCGCCCTGGCCGTCGGTCCCGACGGCCGAACTCTCGCCGTCGGCTTCGAAGACCGTCGGGTCGTGATCGTTGACGTGCACGGTTCTCGCATGGAAGAGCGCAAAGTCTCCTCCGGACCTGTCCGCGGCCTGGCCTTCTCACCAACCGGCTGGCTGGCCGTCAATCAGAAGAAATGCGTGCAGCTCTTGCGGGTTTCTCCCGGACAGGACAAGGCCGGCGAGGCGGCCATCGATCTGGTCGACAGGGCGGCCGGCAGCATGAGCCTTTCGCCCGATGGTCGCTACCTGGCCGTCTGCACCGAGAACATCGGTGCGGTGCTCGCCTGGCGACTCGACAATGAGAACCGGCTGCCGGTCTTCGCCGACCTCAAGGCTCGTGCGTCCTCGGTCGGCTTCACCGGCGACAGCCGGGCGCTCTTGATCGGCGGGTTCGACGGCTCGGTGGCGACCCGGCCCCTGGACGGAATAAAACGCGGCGCTGAAGTGTCCTGGACCACCGCCGCCGACCGAGGCAAGGTCCAGCGCCTGGACAGCGCACCGAGCCGTCGATTCCTGCTCCTGGTCAACGAGATGAACCAGGCCCAGGTCTGGGACCTCAAGGACCGCACCTGCCGCCGGCTGCCGGGGACGTGGTCCTCGGGGGCCTTCTTGGGCGACGATGACCTGATCTTGACCATCGCTGCCGACGCCCAGCGCGATCCGGGCCAGTTGGTCCGGGCCCGCCGCGACGGTGCCAGGATCACGCTGGACCGAGGATTCTTCAGCCGGTCCGACGGAGCCTTCCGCATTAGCGAGCGCCCTGCCTTCGAAGGGTTGACGCTGTCGCCCGACCGGACACGGGTCGCCGCCACGGCCAGTCCGGCTCAGGTGCCCTTGGTCTGCGTCTGGGACGGGAAGACCGGAAAGCTGACCCACTGGATCTCACGGATCGAGGACCCGGTCCGCAGCCTGTGCTTCTCATCCGACGGGCGCCACCTGGTCACCGCGGGCGACTCGCCGGAAGCAAAACTCTGGGACCTGACGGCGACCAAGGGAGAACTCAAAAACCCGTCGATCAGGTTCCTCGACCCTCAAACCCCCAACGTGACTTGCACGGCGATCCGCCCCAATCACAACCAGGTGGTTACCGGACACAGCGACGGCCAGGTCAACCTCTGGAGCTGGAAAGATGGGCAGGTGACCGCGGAGATGCAACAACTGGTTGCGGGCGCGTTTGCCGGCGCGGTCAAGGCGTTGGCCTTCACGTCCGACGCCCGAACCCTCGCGGCGGCCGGCGACGGAACGGCGATCTGGCTGGGGACGATGGAGCCGCAACCCGGCGCGATCGGCGATCTGGATCTGCTGCGCCCGCATCACTTCGAACAGATCAATGCACTCCTGGCATGGCCCGATCAGTCGATTCTGATCAGCGGCAGCGACGACACCTCGGTGAAGTTCTGGGACCTCAAGGCGCGGAAGTTGTGGGGGACGTTCTCCGCTGGTCAGGCACCGGATGGGCCAGGTGAGCCGGCCGACACCGCGCCTTACCGGGACCTCGACTGGGTGCTCTACACACCTGACGGTTTATTCGATGCCACGCCGGAAGGAACCAAGCTGGTGCGGTTCCGGAACCGTGAGGAAGCCAACCAACTGGCACAGTACGAGGCCACCCACTTCGCTTTCCGGCTCGCCGACCTCCTCTTGAGCGGAAAGCCCGCCCCGCTGGTCCAGCATGCCGACACGGCGCCCGCTGTGTCAATCATCCCGCCGGTGCGATCCGATTCGGCTCTGCGCGAGACCGAGCTCCAGGTGTCGCTGGGGGACGCCAAACTGAGGGACGTTCGGCTCTACCACAACGATCGGCCGATCCCGACTGGAATTGACCCCACCAAGCCCGTCCCGACTGAATTCCCCGTCCGGGTGCATCTGCTCGAAGGCACCAACCGCTTCTACGCTATGGCCAGCCGGGATGGGAGAATCGACAGTCGTTCCGACGAGGTGGAGATTCTTTATGACGGCCCGACGGAGGCCGGCCGGATCCATGTTGTTGCGTTGGGGGTCGGCGACTACAAGGCCCGCCGGCTGGGCTACGCGGTGCGAGACGCCGATCAGCTCAGCAAAGTTCTGCACGCGCGCGGCATCGACCGCAAAGACGAGCCGGGATTCAGCACCGTCCTCCCCGATTCACAGGTCACTCCGCAGAACGTCGAGAAGGCGTTTGACGAGGTCGCCCGGCGGGTCGAGGATCGGCCCCAGGACACGGTCGTGGTGTTCCTCGCGGGACACACCGGGGTCTTCGACCAGCAGCGGTTCTGCCTGCTTCTGCCCACGTTCCCCTTCACCGCCGGACAGCCCGAGCAAGCAGTGGCGCGCGATGTAGTCCCCAAAGAAATCTCCGCCGGGCCGATCAACCCGGACCACGTTCTGCCCTATTCGGTCATCGCGGCCAACCTGATGCGCCTCAAGGCTCTCAACCGCCTTGTGATCGTCGACGCCTGTCAGGCCAAGGCGATCCTCGAAGACCCGCAAGTTGCCGAGATCCAGAAATGGATGGAAATCGGATCACGGCGGGTCAGGACGTCCTATCTCATGGCGGCGCGGCGGGGCGAGCCAGCTCTCGAGGTCGACCCGCTTCACCACGGACTCTTCACCTACACTTTGCTCCGCGGCATGGGGGCCATTGATCCCGAAAATGATCCCGAAGAAGTCATCCGCTTGAAGCTGCCGCTGGATGCCGATTTCGACCGCGACGGCGTCCTCTCCACCAGCGAACTGGAGTCATACGTTGCGCAGAATATGCCGGTGATCGGCGCGCTCTTTCCCGGACTGGTGGTGCGTCGCGAAGCTGAGCTGCCCGTCGGCAGGCAGAGGACTGCCCCCGCGGATCTGGAGCAGCGAACGAGCCTTCAGACCACCAACTTCTCGTTCCCCCTGGTCCCTGTGGCACACCGGCCCGGCCAGTAGATCGAACCGGCACGAATTGATCGCGACGACGACCACTTCCACGCGATAGAGACCGCCCTTCCCCGTGTGATCGACCACCGGCGAGTCGACGCGTCAATCTCAAGGCCGAGCAAACGACGTTCGCGGATCAACCTCGACAGGTATGAACGCGTCGGCCTCCTGGTTTCGGCTGCTGGCATCCTGAACTCCCTGATGCACCGCTCTGCGGAACTCCTCGAGAGTGAACGGCGCACTGCGATCTTTCCGGCTCGCGGCAGCCCCCGCGCCCTGGAAAGCACTGAGGATTCCCTCGGCGAACAAGCTCTGCTCCTTCGCGCTGTCCACCCCGCTCGGCCCTTCCTTGGAGGCCACGAAGGTGATCACTCGCCGCTCGCGCTGCAACTGTCGAACCCACGGCTTGATATTGCTCTTGAATCCGTTCTCGGGAAGCTCGTGCACGCCGTCGAGGAAGAGCACTACCCGGCAGCCGTAGTCTGTCAGGCGACCGAGCAGATCGGAGACATCCCGGGCCGAGATCATCGGCCGGGGAATCGGCATGCGATCCGGACCGGTATCGCAAGTGGCAATCATCGCGTTCTCGCCGAACTCCAATACGTGCGAAGTAATTACGAGCGCCACGATGTCCCCTTTCTGCAGACGCTTGGCCTGCAGCTCTGCCTCCAACTGGTTCAGCGTCTGGTCGACCGACGCGGCGAGAGCCTGTTTTCCGGTCCAGGTGATCCTGTCGCCGGGTGCGTTCTGAAGGGTCCTGGCACCATCGGGCGAGACCAGATGCTCGGCGAGGAATTCGGTCAGAGCCTGGACGTCCTTGTCGGCGTACTGGATCGGAGGCAGAAGTTTGGGATTCTGCGACGTCTCGTTGCCGAGGCCGAAAACGAGCAGGCGAGGACTGGGCGGTACAACGGGCGCCGGAATGTCCGCCGGCGGCGGATTGTACACGATATCGATCGTTTCCGTCCGTTGCTTGCCGTTCTGGTTCGCAGCCTGAACGGCCAGGCGAACCCTGCGTCTGGGTACCAGCTCGACCTGGATGTTTTCGGTCACCTCGGGTCTGGGCGGACCCAGCGCCGCAAGCTCGAACAAGCGCTCGTCGAAGATCACGCGGCGTTCTGTGATGGTCGACGAGCCCTGCGCCTTGATGCTCAGGCCCAGCCGGGGATTGGGCACGTTGACCGTCCAGACCACACCGGGCGCCGGAAGGCGGATTCCTCCCTGCACCGAAGTGAAGACGATCCGGGGGGGCTGGTCGTCGTACACCTCCGTCCGCTGCGCCTGCGCCAGGCCGACCCTCTGCCAGATCCGATCCAGCACACCGGGTTGAAGCATGGTCTTCGCATAGGTGCTGATCGGAAAGAAATCACTCGGACGCGGCGACCGGAACTCGGCATTGATGTGCCAGCCCAGAAACCGGGAGTCTCCCTCGATCGACGTGTCATAGAACCCCTGCGGCGTCCAGACGACCCATTCCTTATCCACGCCCAGCATGAGCGTGAGCGCGGGGCTGTTACGCTTGGTCGAAAGCGTCGGCGGCATTTCCAGGTTAATGGCACGGGCCGATGGGATCGACACGGTTCGCCGGAACCAGATGGCGATCGAATCGAGACCGGGTCTCAGCTCGTCGAGCAGTCCTGCGCCCTTCGCCATCGGCTCAGGCGGATAAAACGTGGCTGCGGAACGTCCCGAGGCGATGCCTAACCTGACGATCATGTCGCCGGGGCACAGCCCCATGCTCGCGGCGAATCCCCTCGGTTCGATCTTGGCGACGACCCAGTTCCCATCAGGGCGCTGCTGAAATGTAGCACCGAAAGCCGGTCGCGTGTCACAGCCTTCCAGCGGGTAGAGCATGATCGTCTGATCGAGTGAGCTGCTGGCCAGCCAGCGGCCGTCCGGCGAGGCGACCAGCGACACGACCGGGCTGCTGTGACCGGCAAAGACTCGGGTGCGGCGACCTGTTTCGAGATCATAGACCACCACCCCCGACTCGCACCCGACCGCGACGGTCGGGCGCGGATGGCCCGGACCGGGTGGTATCATCGCGTGCGACCACCAGAGCCTCTCCGTGATGCCATCGAGATCCGAAGACCATCGCCGGCCGTCCTGATTCACGGCCTCCAGCCTGTACTGGTTGATGCTTCCCACCATGGTCCAGAGGTTATAGCTTTTGATGGCCCCGCGGAACTGGTCGCGAGGGAGTTTTCGAGTCCTCCGCCGTCCGAGGTCGAAAGCATCGAACGACGGAGAGTCGGCGGGATTGAGAGCGGCACGGGTGAAACCGATAGTCTGGCTGTCCGCAGTGAATCCCAGATCAAAGGGAGTGCTGCCGTGGCCCTTCAATTCCAGCGGAGGCGTTTCCAGGTTTCCCATTTCCTGAATGAAGATCGATTGTGCCGGTCCCCCGGCGTAGGCCAGCCGGTCTCCGTTGGGACTGAATGCCAGGCCGCGAACCAGCCCGGGCACCCGCCACCGGCGGATCAGGTTCCCGTCTGGCATGGCGCGTAGCTCCACGTCGCACGCCATGGTCATCGCGTCGATGGAATCGGCCCTGTCCGTCTTGTGGCTCACGGCCAGCCGGCCGTCAGGGGAGAAAGTCAGGAACTCGACAGGGCCCTGCGCCGCGGCGGGGGGAAGCCCGACCGGATTGATCTGGGAGAGATTGCCGGCGTCAAACCGAAACAGCTCGCCGCTCTCACGGCCCACCACGATAAAACGCCCATCTGGACTGAAGCCCAGCGTATTGATCGCGCCGAGATTCGGGACGCTTCCGATGTCTACTTGCGCGCCAGTCGCGACGTTCCACAGCCGCACGGAGCCGTCACCGCCGGTCGTTGCCAGTCGAAGTCCATTCGGGCTGAAAGCCAGCGCGCGGACGTCGCGCGTGTGCCCCCGAAGAACAGCGCGCTGTTCGCGCACTACTGTACGGGGACGAAACACGGGATCCTGCGCGCCCGGCACAGGAACGTCCCAGAGAATCACGGTCGTGTCATTGCTCCCGGAAGCGAGGAGCCGGCCGCTCGGATCGAAGGCGAGGCAGAGCACCGAGTCGCGATGGCCGATCTCCTGTGGCGGGTTATTGGGGGGCAGAACGAGCCGCGCTACCACATCGCCGCTGGGAATCCGCCCCGCTCCGGCCGGGTCCCGCTCGACTCCAGGAACGCGGAAGATGGTCAGATCTCCTCGAGTGGCCTGGACCCCGTAACCACCCACCGCGAGGAACGATTCGCCCGTGCCATCGGGTTTGGTGATCGCAAGGGCGAAGATGATACCCACGGGTCCCCGCCAGATCGGAGGACGGATCGACCGCGCGAGCCTGGCGCCGTCGTGGAAATCCCATACCTTCACGACCTTGTCTTCGCCCCCGCTGAGCAGTGTGAAACCATCTTGCCAGATCAGGCTGCGCACCGGGGCGTGATGTCCTCCGGTCTCGACCATCAGGATCGGTTTCTTGAAATTCTTCACCTCGTCCTGCGACCTGGCATTCGTCACTTGCAGGAAAAGAAACCCAAACCCAAGCGCCAGAAGGATAGCAAATCGCGAAGTCCTAACGGAGCCGGAACGGCCGGTCCGGCTGGGACGTGTTCAGCAGTCGCGCGGCTCGGCAGTATTGGGTCCACGCTCTCAACCCTTGGCTGGCCTTCAACATCGGTGTCAAGCCTCCGTCCCCGTACAACTCGGGCTCATTGGGGCGCCTCCCCTCGCGCGAGCAGGTAATCCAGCTGAACCGGGTCTAGACTCCGTCGTTCCGCAAGCCTGAACCACGCGTTCCGGTCTTCCACCTTCCATCATGATCCAGGATTGCTATTGTTTAAAGTGTTCAGACGGGTTTGTATCGAATAAACACGGGTCCGCTGCCGACCCGCGCGGACTTCTTGTTTTTTTTGGTGCGAGGCTTCACGTCATGTGATACTATCTCGCCGAGGTGAATGGGACACTGAAAACGACCGCGAGCGGCGATCAGTGAACCGATTAACAGAAGGCAGTGATTTTTCTTGGTGATTCGAGTCCGGTCTTCGTCCATGCGGCGTACAGAACAACGAAGGATCGAGTCACGAACAGGACCGGCACTGGGAGGATTTTCAGCTTCCGCGCCGCCGCGATGGAGCGATCCATTGAGGCGACCTCCTTGATATCGGCGGATCGACGATGTCGGTCTCGGCGGTCGGACCGTGACGATTCTTGTCAGATGTTCGTGTCTCCGCGAATGAGGGAGTCGTTCACCCTCACGGTTTCTCCGATACGTTCAGGGTTGAAGGAACCTGAGCCGCGTTGTGAGGCCCCGGATTCAGGTTCTCGAGTAGACTCAGCTCCCTTTCGATTTCCTGGTATGAGGAGTCAACGATGCCCATTTACGTGCAGTACGGCAGTATCGCTGGCGATGTCACTGCCGCGGGACATGCGAAGTGGATCGAGGTAAATAGTTTCCAGTGGGGTGTCGGACGCGGCATCAGCAGCCCCACCGGCGGTTCGTCCGACCGCGAGGCAAGCGCTCCATCGGTCAGCGAGATCGTTGTCACGAAGCCCACCGACGTTTCTTCGACCAAGCTGTTCAACGAGTCGCTTCAAGGCGAAGGTCAGAATGTCACGATTGACTTCTGCAAAACCGACAAGGGCCAGTTGGAGGTTTACATGACGTACACCCTGACCGACTGCATGATCAGCGGTTTCTCGGTGTCCAGTGGGGGCGACAGGCCTCAGGAGTCGCTTTCGTTCAACTTCACCAAGATCGAGTACAAGAGCACCGCGCAGGGAGCCGCTGGTGACGCCGGCAGTCCCGACTCGGTCACCTACGACGTCGCACAGGCCAAGGTTGTCTGAAAACGGAACAGTTCATTCGCGGCTTGGCCCGGCCTCATGCCGGGCCAGGCCCCTGACCGCACGATCAGTGGTTGCGCGGGCACCACTCTGTGAGTGAGGCTGTTCCTCGAACGTCTTTCGATTCATCCCACAAGCAAGGCGCCGGAAGCAAGGCGCCGGAGGCTCTCGTCGAGTAGTCGCTCGAGCAGTGGCTCGGCCACGGTGGGATCAGTCACCGGGCTCCCCTGGAATTGAATGCCGAAGCCCCCGTCCTTGACCGCTTCCTTCATTTTCGCGAGGAGCGCCCGCCGATCGTGCCGTCCATCGAGATGCGCCAGCACCAATTGATCGAAATCGACCAATGCGATCATGCGGTGGCGAAGATTGGGGACTCGCGTGCGGGAGGGCGCCTGCAGACGGGCAACGGCGCTGGCCAGCGGCAACTCACCAATTTCGGTTTTGAATTGAGGCTCACGGACCTGCAGCTCGACGACGTTATGGGCGAAGGTGTCAAGGAGCGATTGGGCGAGCGCTAGAGGCGAGTCCGTGGGACGCTCGTCTGCACCGTCTACGGGGGGGGCGATAGCGAGTCGCTGCTCGATCCGGGTCCAGAGCGTCTCGAAAGCGACCGACTGCGGCCGCGCCTCGTCTAGAATTCGCAGTGCCGTCTTGATGACCGGGTCGTTGGTGGAAATCGCAAACTCGCCGCGGAGGTTATGGAAGTCTTCCCCACCGTCGGGACGCGCGGCGGACGTCCCTGTGGCCGGCCGGACCAACGACGTGATCCGCAGGGACATGAGGGCCTGCGCCGACGGCATACGGGAGCGAGAAATCCCCTCGCGGCAGAGCAACGCGTTCCGGAACGCTCGGCCTTTGATAAAATCGTATATCTGCTCGCGATCGTGCCAGTCACGCACGGAATCCCCGAAGGCCCGGAATATCTCGGCGGGCTGCGCGGCGGCCATGGTCCAATACTGGGCCTCTGCGAGATAGTGCAGTCCGTGGGCCGCCGCCCGATCCACGAAATCGTGGAAGTAAATGGGGGCGTTCGTCTCCTCGAGGTATTCGTGAGCGAGATAGGATTCGTCGTGATGGACGATCTTTTCGGCTTCTTCGCGGAGGCAACGCGCGTAAGAATTGTCGTGCTTGGCGAGCAACTCGGCCAGTTCTCGCATGAACGTCCGGCCCACGGACACTCGGGCTCGCGTCGCGGCGACTTCCCGCGCCGCGAAAAACATCATGTCCCGGATCATGGTGCGCATGTGCCAGCCGGGATAGGTATTGTAGCTGATGTAAGCGAGCCCGTTCGGCGCCAGGGCACTTGCGCAGAGGCGCAGCATCGCCTCCTGGACTGGGGCCGGAACCCAGGAATAGACGCCATGGGCCACGATGAAATCAAACTGACCAAGTTCGGGACCCGCGTCCATGATGTTTTGCTCGTGCAGCTCGATGTTCTCCAAACCGAGCTGGGCAATCGTGGCGCGGCCCTCGGCGATCTGTCGCTCAGACAAGTCGATGCCGACCAGCCGGGCACGCGGCAGCGAGAGGGCCATCGGGATCAGATTGTCGCCGCGAGCGCAGCCGAGTTCCAGGACCCGGCAGGTCTCGACGTCCGGCGCACTCACTCCGAAAAGCCGAGCCAGCGCGGCCAGGTGATCCGGGTGCGTCAGGAACAGCGCGAACCCTTCGTAAGGGACCTCTTCGTAGCTGGAACTGGCATTCGTCGACACGCGCGCTGTCCTCGGCATGTTCACAACCCGCGCAGAGGTTCACAACGTATGAGAGCAGACCTGGAGGCGGCCATCAATGGCTTCGAGGACGCAGCGATCGCCGGCGAAGTCAAAAAGTTCGGCCGACCGCATAAAGGTGCAAGAGAACCTCTCGGAACGTGGCAGACAGAAGTCGTCGGTATCGGCCGCTGGCGGGCCCCCAAACCCGAGCCGCCGTTTGGCGCAGGCGGCGCGGTGTCCGACCGACATCTTGCCGGGCAACCAGCTCTGCCGGGTCGGTCTCGACGGGCGGCAGGGGGCGGCCAGCGACCGGATAGCTGTTCCACCTCTCTCTGAATCACGGCGCTGAGTCCTCAGACGTCTCTGGGCAGGGGCTCGCAGGCATTCTTCACACTCCATCGGCCACCGTCGTAAATGGCGGAATGAAAAAAGAATTCCCAATCCCCGGTCCCGTTCACAACGCCGAAGACGAATGCCCTACAAGCCGCGACAGGGTGCGAATAGGCGCTGGCCATGAGCAGCTCTTCGATCCTGCACGCCCAGTAGCCCAGGGCAGCCTGCTCAATCTTCCTGATCTTGTTCAGCTTGTTCCGCAGTGGGTCCGACTCGGTCTCGTTCTCGTTGGCGTGGAAGAGAAAGGTGCCGGGATGGCTCCGCCCGACGGCGACAAAACAACCTTCGATGGGCCCGGTGAAGACGACCCGAGCCTGGCCGTCCAGGGCCAGGGTCGTGCAGCCGTTGCTGAAGTAGTCGAGGTAGCGCACACCCTCATCGGCAGCCGCCCCGGTCAATCGGATTCCCTCCAGGCCGCCGCCGACCCCATGTTTCCGGATGGATCCGATGCCGTCTCGTACCGGAGCAATATTGAGCCCGTAGAAGCCACTCGCGCCCCCTTGCGAGAAGTAGCCGACGTCGCCCAGGCGACGCAATGGATGGGCGACATGAGCGTATGGCGACCCATGCTCTTTGATCAACATGCACGGTCCGGCGGAAAGGATCCGCCTGAAGTTCGCGAGAAAGTTTGCTGTCATCGACATGGAGAATCTCGGTCTTCGGAGTCGTATCTTGTGCTGGTTCAGCGCGAATGCGAAGTACGACATTGCTAGCGAAGGTGGCCAGTGATGCCAGGAACTGGGAATGGATTGATCGCTTTCGGGCCGGTCCCGCGGAAGCCGGCGGATGGCGTTCAGCGGTCCTCGCCGGTCCTGGTGACTCGGGGCGCGCTTCGGCCGCGTCCCCGGAGTGCCCTCTGCTGCGCCCGGTCCCGCTCAGTCTACTCGGGACCTCCTCCGGCTGGCAATTGTCAGGCCATCGGCGTCACACTTTGTGCATCGGCTCGTCCTCGTTCGAGACGAGATGCCGTGCGGGAAATGGCCCTGAGAGACAGGCGACGCACGCTTGATTCGTGTATGACGCCATGATCCGATTGAGGGAGAACTCGATCAATCGGGTCGACCAGATCGATCGAGCGCACTACGGAGCAGGATGATGAACGCGCTGGCCCTTGGCTGGAATCACCATCACGCGGGCCGGCATCCCGAGGTTGACCGGGTGTGTCGGGAGGTTCTCCGCGCCGACCCGGAAAACGCCGAGGCCTGGTACCTCTTCGGCCTGACGAGCCTCCGCCTCAACCGGCTCGCGGAGGCGGAATCAAGCTACCGAAAGGTCGTCGCCGTCCGGCCCAATTTCGCCCCGGCGCACTCGCACCTGGGGGTCGTGCTGGCGATCCAGGGCCGGCTGGAAGAAGCGGTCTTGTCCTTGGAAAAAGCCCGGGCGATTCAGCCCGACTCTGCTGATGCCCACAACAATCTTGGGATGGCGCTGTGCCATCTCGGACGTCTGGATGAGGCGCGGACCTGTGTCGAGGCCGCCCTTGGCCTGGCGCCCGACTCGCCGGAGGCACTCACGGGCCTCGGCCGTGTCCTGGTTAGTCTCAAGCGATTCGACGAGGCGATCAAAAGCCTGAGGAAAGCAATCGAGATCAAGCCGGAGGAGCCCGTAGCGTCCGCGATCCTGGGCAACGCCCTCCGCGCTCTGGGCCGGTTCGAGGAGTCGCTCGCCGCATTTGACACCGTACTGAAGCTGAGGCCGAATGATGCCAGCGCACATCGCAACCGCGGTTTCGTGCTGGACGAGTTGCGGCGGCGTGAGGAGGCCCTCACCAGTTACGATCGAGCGATCCGTCTGGCGCCGGGACACGCCGAGGCGCATCACAACCGGGCGGTCGTCCTGGGAAAACTGGCCCGATACGAGGAGGCGATCGCTGGCTTCGACGAAGCGGTCCGCCTGGAGCCGGACTACCCGGAGGCGCGGCGGAACCGGGCCTTGGCCCTGCTCACTCTGGGCGAGCTCGAGCGGGGGTGGCAAGAGTTTGAATGGCGGTGGCGATGCGCCGACCTGACCATGCCCTCCCATTCCCGGCCGCTCTGGCACGGAGAGCCGCTCGAGGGGCGAACGATTCTGCTCCACGTGGAACAAGGTCTGGGGGACACGATCCAGTTCGTCCGCTACGCGTCCCTCGTCAAGGCCCGCGGCGCGCGCGTGCTCGTGGAGTGCCAGCAGGCATTGGTCCCGCTCCTGAAGACGTGCCCCGGAGTCGATCTGGTCGTCGCGCGCGGTCAGCCGCTGCCGGAATTCGACGTCCACACGCCGCTCTTGAGACTGATGGGCCTCTTCACCACGACGCTGGAAACCATCCCGGCGTCGATCCCTTACCTCACGGCCGAGGCCGCGCGCGTCGAGCGCCTCGAAGCGCGCCTCACCGCCTGGCCCGGGTTCAAGGTCGGCATCGTCTGGCAGGGGAACCCGCGGCACACCAGGGATCCCGATCGGTCCTTCCGGCTGGCCGAGTTCGAAAGACTGGCCGGGATCGAGGGCGTTCGGCTCATCAACTTGCAGAAAGGCTCTGGGGCGGAGCAGCTCGGCAAGCTGGCAGCTCGCTTTTCGGTCATCGATCTGGGCGAGGAAGTGGACCCGGGCTTGACAACGATGTCGGATACTCCGGCTTTGATGATGGGCCTGGACCTGGTCATCACGCCGGATACGGTGCTGGCCCACCTGGCCGGGGCATTAGGAATACCAGTCTGGATCGCGCTACCCTTGGCACCCGACTGGCGCTGGTTGACCCGCCGGGAGGACAGTCCCTGGTATCCTACGGCCCGCCTGTTCCGCCAGAGCGAGCGTGATCGGTGGGACATCGTCTTCGACCGCATCGCCGCTGCGCTTAACGAGAAGATCAGATCGCCCTAGCACAAAAAGAGCAAACCGGCCGAGGCCGGCTCGCACGGGCTCGCGGAGAGTTGGGAACACGAGTGCTCTCCTCGCCGTCCAACGTGGCGTCGGTCGGCCCTCTTCCCAGGCCGGACCGTCAGAGAACGCCGGTATTCCAGGGAGAGTAACTCTCATCGGCGATCAGTGGACCGATCAACAGAGGGCATTGATTTTTCTTGGGAATTCGAGTCCGGTCTTCGTCCAAGCCCCGTACAAAACAACGACGGATCGAGACACGAACAGGACCGGAACTGGAAGGAATTCTCGCTTTCGCGCCGTGCTGACGGAGCGATTCATCGAGGCGACCTTCTTGGTTTCGGAGGATCGACGATTTCGGTCTCGCTGGTCGCACCGTGATGAATCTTGTCAGATGGATTCGACGGTGAGGTGCCCAGAGATGTCGCCTCCGTTGGTGGGCGGTTCGATCGGCGCACCCATTGCGCAACGACCTACGGCCTCGTTCTTCTCCCCGCGGTAGCGGGTGAGCGCGCGGGCGTGTCCCTGCTGGGTTACCCATTGACCGATCGAGCGGGATTTGTGTCCTCGGGAGTTTCCACCCGAGCAAACCAATGATCGGCCTGTTATAATCGAAGATCAGTTTGGTGTCTCTGCGAGTGAGGGAGTGATTCACCCTCACGGTTTCTGTGATGCGATCGAGGTTGAAGGAGCCTCACCCGCGTTGTGAGGTCCCGAGTTCCAGTTCTCGCGTAAGCCCAGCTCCCTTTCGATTTCCTGGTATGAGGAGTTAACGATGCCGATTTACGTGCAGTACGGCAGTATCGCTGGCGATGTCACTGCCGCGGGACATACGAAGTGGATCGAGGTGAATAGTTTCCAGTGGGGTGTCGGACGCGGCATCAGCAGCCCCACCGGCGGTTCGTCCGACCGCGAGGCAAGCACTCCATCGGTCAGCGAGATCGTTGTCACGAAGCCCACCGACGTTTCTTCGACCAAGCTGTTCAACGAGTCGCTTCAAGGCGAAGGTCAGAATGTCACGATTGACTTCTGCAAAACCGACAAGGGCCAGTTGGAGGTTTACATGACGTACACCCTGACCGACTGCATGATCAGCGGTTTCTCGGTGTCCAGTGGGGGCGACAGGCCTCAGGAGTCCCTTTCGTTCAACTTCACCAAGATCGAGTACAAGAGCACCGCGCAGGGAGCCGCTGGTGACGCCGGCAGTCCCGACTCGGTCACCTACGACGTCGCACAGGCCAAGGTTGTCTGAAAAGGGAACATTCGCGGCCCGGCCCGGCCTCATGCCGGGCCCGGCCCCTTCACTTCAGGATCGATGGCTGCGCGGGCACCACTCCGCGAGTGCGGCTGAACCTTGGGCGTCGTTCGATTCACCGCACCAGCAAGGCGCCGGTGGCCAATCGCCCGAGCCGCTGCTCGACCAGCCGCATGAGCAGAGTCTCGGCCGCTGTGGGATCAGCCAGCCGGCTGCCCTCGAATTGAATGCCGAAGCTCCCATCTTCGACCGCGTCCTTGATTCTTCGCCCGGAGCCCGGAGACGCCCGCGTTCAAGACCGAGTCGCTGCAAAACCGTTGGGCGACTTCGCCGCTGAAGGGCTGCACGCAATAATTGTACGCAGCCCCCCAATCCTGGGACAGGTTGCCGTAAGCTAACGTCCCGCCGCGGTCGATCTCGGGAACCACCGCCAGTCCCCGGCGTACCGCGCCTTCCAGAAGGAGATCTGCGGCACCTCAGTCTTGCACCCAGGCGTCGGCGTCCAGCCACTGATACACGTCGAATTTCGGGGAATTACCGGCGCAGGTCAGCGCGGACCTGTAATCCCTTCAAATACAAGGGCGCCCGCTCGCCGCCGGGGAAGGCGAAATCCCAGACCGGCTCCCGGAGGACGTTTACGTGCGCCTGGAGGCAGTCCCGCCGCCGGGAGGTGCAGCCGAGGTCGAATGCGCCGAGTGTCCCAGGGCGGAAGGGCGGGTGGGCGCTGATCGAACGAACTGCGCCTTGCAGCCAATCAAAGTACCGCGCATCGGCCCCCGTGAGGATAAGGGCAGGTTGGGACATCGTGCTCGAAATCGCTGCTCGTTCCTGTTTCGATTGTGGTGATAGAGTCTTGATTCGTTCAGCCATTCGTGTCACTTCTGCCCCGGTGGAATAAAGCATGCGGGCGGCATTCCGGCGAAAAGTCGGTCGTGATTCTTCAGACTCGGAGAATATCGATATTTCGCACTCTAGGGCGAACGCCCGGTCTTCGCGAGCCCGGCAAGCGGTCCGAAATGCACGCTGGGGATGACGTTAGCGGGAGGTCCGCGCTCGAAGGTCGGGCGGGCGGGCCAGACCGAAAACGGGTGGACGAGTTGTCCTCTATCCGCTACAGTCCCTGGTAACGAATTGTTGATCATGGGTTAAATCTTCAACCGCGCTGGAAAGCAAGATCACGTCGCGTTAGCAGAAGATGACGGAGCAGGCCGAGGCCGATTCCCACTTGCACGCGGAGGGCTTGGAGCGCGATGGATGTCGCCTGCCAGAGCAGTAACGAGCTTGTCGATCTGATCCGGGCGCTGCGGCCATGCCGAGTGGCCGTCATCGGCGATGTGATGCTCGATCGTTACGTCGAAGGGAGGACCGACCGGCTCAGCCCTGAAGCGCCCATCCAGATTCTTGACGTGACCGATGAGTATCAGATGCCCGGCGGCGCAGCCAACGTCGCCATCAAGGCAGCCGACCTCGGCTCGAGCGTAACGATCGTCGGGCTGGGGGGGGGCGATGCTGCCTCCCGTGACCTGAGAGGCGCTGCTCGCCGGCCACGGTCAAGTCATCGACGCCTTGATTGCGGATCCTGAGCGGCCAACCTCAGTGAAGACCCGGTTCATCGCGCGCGGACAGCAGCTTCTCCGCGTCGACCGGGAGCGCCGCAACGAACCCGCGACCTGGGTCCGTGAGCGGCTGGCCGGTGCTGCGAAGGCGGCGGCAATGCAAGCGGAAGTCGTGATTCTCGCAGACCATGGCAAGGGCGTTGTATGCTCCGAGACGATCCGCGCCGTAATTGACGGCGTGAGGCAGAGCGGGGGTCCGATCATTGTCGATCCATCCGGCGCGGACTATCGCCGCTACAGGGGTGTCACTTTACTCACGCCCAACCTCAAGGAAACCGAACTCGCCGCCGGGCAACTCATCTCTGACGTTTCCAGCCTTGAGCAGGCAGCACACCTCCTCGTCGAGCAGACCGGTGCCGCGCTGGCCGTCACGCGCGAAGCCGAAGGCATCTCGTTGTTCCGCCGGGCCCACACGGCCGGCGACTCGATCACGCATATTCACGTGCCGACCGTCCCCGTTCCAGTTTATGACGTCACGGGTGCCGGCGACGTTGTCGCTGCAAGCATGGCGATTGCACTGGTGAACGGATTCGACATGATCGATGCCTGTGCCCTGGCAAACCTCGCCGGTCGGTCGGTGGTTCGTCAATCCGGCGTCGGCACAATTTCGCTGGCACGCCTCATCGCCGAGGCCCAGGCCGCACGGGGCGACACCTCGGCCAAGATCGCAGACCTGGCATGCGCCCGTCAAAAGGCGCGCGAGGTTCAGCAAGCCAGCCACAAGGTCGTCTTCACGAACGGATGTTTCGACCTCCTCCACCCCGGCCACACTTTTTTGCTGCAGTTCGCACGCCGCCAGGGCGATTATCTCATCCTGGGCCTGAATACGGACGCATCGGTGCGTCGCCTCAAAGGGCCGGATCGCCCATTCCTGTCCGAACTTCAGCGGTCGTACATGCTCTCACTGTATCCCTTCGTCGACCTGGTCGTCGTCTTCGAGGAAGACACGCCGATCAAGCTCATCGAAGCGATACGCCCTGACGTATTGGTCAAGGGTGGTGATTACACGCCGGACACGGTCGTCGGCCGGGATCTCGTGGAATCATACGGAGGTCGCGTTGTGATCTGCTCACAGATTGGGAATCTGAGCACGACGAACCTTGTCTGCAAGATCAAGGGAACTCCGAGGTCCGACGAAAATTACCCGTGACCCTGCTCCAGGCTGCCGTGGCGCGGGCGGGCCGACGGTTCGCCCGCTTGGGTTCTGCCGCCGTTCCAACTGTCGCGCACGGCACAAAAATCCCCGCAATTCTGCAGCAGAGCCGTTTCCTCCCGGGTGTCGGCACGCGTCGACGCTCTCACCGGTCACGACCGTTCGCAGTACCGCCGCCACATCTCAAGGTACGCCATCTCCATGTTTCGAGCGAACGAGCGGACGTCGCAGACCGGGGCCGCGCGGAGGCGATCGCGCATCGTGCGCCGCAACGTGTCGAGCCGGCCGGGAGCTCCGGGATCGCGACCAAGGTCAACTGCAAGAGCGACGAAACCGTCCAGATCGGCAGCGACGAATTGCGCAAGACTCGCTTCGTGGAGCAGCGACGCGCTGATCCGTGCCGCCCAGCGGTCGCCCGGAAAGGCGACCACCGGCACTCCCTGCCAGAGCGCTTCAGCAGTGGTCGTCCCGCCGTTGTACGGGAACGTGTCCAGGGCAATGTCGATGTCGCCGTAGCGCTCGAGGAAAGTGAAATGCTCGGCCGGGCCGTCCAGGTCCACCCTCTCGGCAGGGATCGAACACCGCGCAAAGAGCGCGTGGACGAAGTCGCGCGCAGCGGCCTTGCCCAGAACGGCATTCTTGAGGACAAGGCGGCTGCCCGAACATTCTCTCAATATCCGCGACCACGCTTCGACAACCTGGGGCGTGATCTTGTACTGGGGAGCCAGAGAGCCGAACGTCACGTACCCCCGTTTAACGCAAGGTGCCGGCGCCACCTCGGGCACCGGATAGGGGACCTGAAAGGTCAAATAGCTCCCCGGCAAGCGCACGACCGTCTCAGAATAAAAGGCCTCTTCTGTAACGGGAAGGACGTGGGCGTCGCCTACCACGTAATCGTAGACCGCCTGGCCCGAGGGAGCGAACAAGTTGAACCAGGCGACCCGGACCGGCGCCGGTTTGAGCGCAAAAACCGACAGGCGAGCCGGCCGGCTGAACGCGTTCAGGTCGACCAGAATATCAATCGCTTGGTCCTCTATAAGCTCGGCCAGATCGGCGTTCGAACTCCGGTCCACATCGTGGAACTGCACGGACGAGTCCTGATGGTATCCGTGCCGCTGATCTGGTTGCGCACCGTCGGAAAAAACGTGGATTTCAAAGCGATCACGGTCGTGATGGTCTATCAGTCCCCAGACTGGCTTCATCCAGTTGGGCTTGGCGAAGAATGCCGAGACGTAACCCAGGCGGAGGCGCCGACGCGGATCGGTGCTTCGACCAAGGAAGACTTTGTCCGCCGGGGCCGGCGGCAAGCACCGCGCACTCCAGGCCCGCCGCGCTTCGAGAACGTCTTGATTGGTCGACCCAGGCGATCCTGGGATCGCAACGGCGATGTTGCAAAGCGGCAGGTCCTGCATCTCGGCGGAAAGATGATCGATGGATTTTCGGAACGCATCGATTGCCGGATCGACCTGCCCGAGCTCAAAGAGGGACTTGCCCAGGTTGTCGAGCGCAAGTCCGTTTTCAGGCTGGAGCGACACCAGTCGGCCGAAGCTGTCGGCCGCCCCGGCGTGGTCGCCGAGCGAGGTCAACGCGCAACCAAGGCCCCACCATGCTCCAGCCAGGGTGGAATCGAGCACGATCGTCTGCTTATAGACCTCGATTGCGCGATGAAGGTCACCCTGAGCATGCAGACCATCCGCCAGCCGGCCGCGCAGAGCGCCGAACCAGGCGATGCCGTAGAGGATTGTTCGAGTAGGGCGACCGCCTCGGGCACGCGACCCAGAGCCTCGAGCACGTCGGCCAGTCCGGTAACGACGTGGACGCAATCGGGCTGATTCTGTAGGATCCGTCGGTAGCATGAGGCCGCGGCTTCCAGTCGACCGGCCTGAATGTGCTCTAACGCCTCCCTGAGCAAACGCTCTTCCAGCGGGCCCATCTCGTGCCTCCGAATCTGCCATGGGGCCAGCCCGCGAGAACGTGGACAATCTCGGACCTACTGGCCGCTAGCCTCCAGTGCCTCGCGCGCGCATTGCCCGTAGTTATCGACGTTCAGGACCGCCAGGTCGGGCCGCGCCACGGCAAGTGCCAGATCCAGGTCGGGCGTGCTCACCTGCTCCCACCCGTTCCTGGTCAAGCCAGGAGGCGCAACCTCATAGGTCGACGGCGCCTGGAAATCCACGTCCGGCAGGCCGTTGGTCGCGTGCGACAGCTCGTGCTCCATGGTGCCCACCGTCCAGTCGGACGTCTTCGAGTAGGACTGCTCCAGCGCCTGCTGGAATGCCAGCTTGCGGTCAGCCGGGGTTGCGCCCGGCGCGACCTTGAACCCGGTCTTGGAGAAAAACCCCTGACCCACAGTAAACTCCACGTAGTTCGCCTTGTCGCCGCGAACGGCGAATCCGTAGGTTGCCTACCACCCGTTCGTCAACTGCCGCGCGTCGTGCACGATGATCACGCCCTTGTCGAACAGGTCGCACAGACCCCTGAAATTCGCCTTTACATCGCTGTATCGCGTCGCGTCGTAGGTGCCGAACCACCGTTCGTATAGCGTCCGCCCTGCCGTGCCCCCGGTCACAGCTTTGAGCAGCGAGTCCCGCGCTGCGTGCACCGCGAGGTTCGCCCGGTTGTCGGTCTCGCGCACCTTCGAACTGTCCTTCAGGTTTTTCAGGCTCACATCAAGCACGAGCCTGTCAGGCACGTCCGCTTCCAGGTCGCGGACGATCGCGACATTGCTGAGCTGGTGGGTGCGGATCAGAGTCTGAAGCCGCTCGGCCGGACCTTGACCCTCGTCGTCCAGCTTCCGATTGCGGATTGACTCGGTATAACCGCTGGTCTTCAGCTTTGCCCAGAGCTGGAAGTCGCGCGCGAGGTCCTGCAGCTTTTGCGCCTTCACGCCAGGCGTCGTGGCTTTCTCAAAGGCATTGACGCTGGCGTCGACTTTCTTCAACTCCTCGCTTCGCTTGCGAAACCGCTTCTTGCTAAGGTCCATCCACTCGTCAAAGGTGATTTCGGCCATTCGGTCCTCCCAGGCTCAAGAAGGGAAATACACTCTTCGCGGACCGACCTTTATTGGACCAAAAATGGACACGAAATCCAGTCGGTGCCACCATCGAATAAAACGGAGCGTCCCCGTACTCGATCCCGCTAGCTCGGGACGACAGTATCGTCTTTTCCCATTCCGTCGCCGGCGTCGGGAGTCCGCCGGCGTCTGCGTTTCAATCGCCGTGCGCCGGTACGCTCGGGCTTCTCAATATCTAAGGCAGCCGGCCTGCGTCGGCGGTGTCCTGAGGTCCGGGTGACACCACGTAGCCGAAAACACCCGCCTGGCCAGAAGGACCTGCACCCTCCTGGGAGGTCGGCATCGCCTGGGGACTGGGCTCTACCACGGGCACCATCCTGACCACCGGGCGTTGGACGGTCACCGGGATCTGCTCGCAAGTGAGAACCGCCGTCTTGTAAACCAGCGTCTTGGGAACGCACCGGAAGACCAGTCTGGGAACCTTGACCCGGACCTGCTGGTTCACCATCCGGCAGATCGTCACCGGGACCTTCTCAACCGTTTGCTCGGTGACTGTGCGCCACCGGACGACGGGGACCATCCGGGTCTGGATCTCGGTCACCATCCGTGTCTCGGTCACCTCGCGCTGGACCGGGACCCGCTTGTAGCGGGTCCGGGCGACGGTCGTGCAGATGCAGACTCCACCAGAATTGCCGCAACGGCCGCACCTGGTCTTGACAGGTACGGTGACCAGCTCGGTGTAGGCCTTCAGGCAAGATTCGGTCACATAATGAGTTGTCGTGACCGGCCGGCAAACCCGGTACGCCTGGCAGACCATGGTTGTTTCACAGATCGGTCGACAAATTGTGGAGCAACGTGTCTGGAACACCGTGTCAAAGATCGGCTTGCATACGGTTCGTGTCTGCTCGTCATAGGTCGTGTCGATTTTCGTCTCCGTGACCACCGTGGTGCAGACCGGTACGAAATCCACTCTCGTCTTCGTCTTCATGACGGTGAAAGGGACCATTTCGATCACGCACTTGAAAGCCGGTGCAGGCGGTGGCGCGATCACGCAGGGAGTCTGCTTGCAGGTGGGGCACGCGACGACCGTCCCGCTTGCCAGCCAGACCGCCAGCACCGCGGCCGGAAGCCACTTCGGCCGAAAACTCATGGCTGTCAATCTCCAGGGTGAATTGTCCGCTGTTCTCTCGAGAAGTCGACTCGGCGATGCACTCACATGACAATCAGATGAAGCTTACACCACAAAACTCGACCAGAATCTGGTTTCCCGGACCGGACTCCGTGAGAACGCGTACGAGACGAACAGACGAGGCGGTTCCATCAGAGTGCACCTGGCCAATTGCGGCCGACTAGCGGAGAGCGAACGAATCACCGCCCAGTGGAGCGGCGTTTGCCAAGTCGACGGAGGCGTCCCCGGCAATGTGGCAGTACCGTTCGGCCCTCGGCAGGGGACCGAGCCCCATCCCGGAGCATTCCGCAGTATGATCAGCTCACGCCCCGAGTGAGCAGCGCAGCCTACGTCTCGCACGCCGTGCCGACCCGAGGACTCGCAGGGCACATCTCGAGGAGACGCGCCACCAGGGCGGTCCAGCCGGTTTGATGACTTGCCCCAAGGCCCCGGCCATTGTCCCCATGAAAGTACTCGTGGAAGAGGATCAGGTTTCGCCAGTGCGGGTCGTCGGCGAAACGGCGATCTGTGCCATGACAGGGGCGGCAACCCTGCCCGTCCGGTAAGAAAATCCGCGCCAGCCGCGCGGACAGCTCGCGTGCCACCTCGCCCAGATTCATCGACTGGCCCGAGCCCGTCGGGCATTCCACGCGGAGCGTGTCTCCATAGAAGTGGTGGTAGCGCTCGAGGGCCTCGATCAGCAGATAGTTCACGGGAAGCCAGATGGGCCCGCGCCAGTTCGAGTTGCCGCCGAACATCCGCGAATCCGAGTCGCCTGGAACGTAGGCCACCCGATTCTCTTGTCCCCCAGTCCAGCAAACATACGGATTCTCCTTGTGGAACCGCGACAGCGAGCGGATCCCGTGGGGGGACAGGAACTCGTTCTCGTCGAGCAGCACGCGCAAAACCCGCTCCAGGCGCGGCCGCGACGGGATCGCAAGAAGCCGATGACGGTGGCCGGATTCACCCTCGACCGCGATACAGGAAATGTGCCGGGCCAGATCCTGACGATTGTCCAGAAACCATTGCAGCCGCTTGCGGAACCCCGGCAGGCGTTCGATCACACCGTCCTCCAGGACTTCAACTGCGAAGAGCGGAATCAGGCCCACGATCGATCGGATGCGCAGTCGAGATCACGCGACCGCTGGCGTGCACGCGATCGTAATAGAAGCCGTCCGCCTCGTCCCAGAGGCCGGTACCGCCCAGCGTGTTCATGGCGTCGGCGATCGCCACGAAATGCTCGAAGAATTTTGAGGCGACGTCCTCGTACGCCGGGTCATCCCGGGCCAGCTCCAGCGCCATCGAGAGCATCGTCGCACAGTAGAAGGCCATCCAGGCGGTCCCATCGGCTTGCTCGATACGGCTGCCGTTGGGAAGCGGCTTGGAGCGGTCGAACACGCCGATGTTGTCCAGACCAAGGAAGCCTCCTGAAAAGAGATGCTTGCCATCGATATCCTTGCGGTTCACCCACCAGGTGAAATTGATCAAGAGCTTCTGAAAGACGCGGGCCAGAAAGTGTCGATCGCGGCCTCCGGGCGGTCCTGTGATCTTGTAGACGCGCCAGGAGGCCCAGGCGTGCACCGGCGGGTTCACATCCGACAGCGCCCACTCGTAGGCGGGAATCTGCCCGCTCGGGTGCATGTACCACTCCCGCAAAAATAGCACGAGCTGCTCTTTGGCGAAGGTGGGGTCAATGCCTGCAAAGGGAAGCATGTGGAACGCGAGATCCCAGGCCGCATACCAGGGATACTCCCACTTGTCCGGCATCGAGATCACGTCGCGGTTATGGAGATGGACCCAGTCATGGTTTCGGCCCTCCTTGCGCGCCTCGGGCGGCGCTGGCTGCGCCGGATCTCCTCCCAGCCAGTCCTTGATGACGTAATGGTAGAACTGCTTCGTCCAGAGAAGTCCAGCGTAGGCCTGGCGAGCGACGTGGAACTCCCGCTGCGGCAGCCATCCGGGGATGCGGGCCGAATAGAATTCATCGGCTTCGCGGATTCGATCCGCGAAAACCTGGTCGAAGGATGGGCCAAAGGGCTGGGCGCCCTCTCTCCATCGGCAAAAAGGCGGAGTCGGACGGTCAACTGGTCGCCGGCCGGTATCGTCAGGTGATAGTGCGCTGCGGCCTTGGTGCCGCATCCGCGGGGATTGACCGCATCCAGGCGCCCATCGACAACATAATGATGAAAGGCGTCTTTAGTATAACCACTTACGCTCGCATCGTGGAAGAGCCTGACTGCGTTGGTTTCATTCTCCGTAAAGAGGAACTCCGGACGCGTTAAATCGGTAAGCGCCTGCGCCGCGAGACAAAACCGGCCCAGGGTGACGTGACTGGTGACTAGCGTGCCGTCCGCGCCACGTTCAATCAAAGGCTTCGGCCAGCACCCTTCGTGGGCACAGCCCCAGGACCACGTGTTCCGGAACCAGAGCGTTGGCAGCAGATGGAGTACCGCCGCCTCCGCACCACGGTTGGCCGCGGTGATCCGGATCAGCATGTCATCGGGAGAAGCCTTGGCATACTCCACGAATACATCGAAGTAACGGCCCTCGTCGAAGACCCCGGTCTCCAAGAGCTCGAACTCGGGAGCCGCTTGGTCGCGGCGGCGGTTCTCTTCGATGAGCTGGGCATACGGGAACGCCGACTGCGGGTACTTGTACAGAGCTTTCATGTACGAGTGGCTGGGAGTGGAATCGAGATAGAAGTAACATTCCTTGCAGTCTTCACCATGATTGCCCTCCCAGCCGCCCAGACCGAACAGGCGTTCCTTGAGGATCCGATCGCGACCGTTCCAGAGCGCAGGCGCGAAACACAGCCGGCACTCACGGTCGCAAATCCCCATGAGGCCGTCCTCCCCCCAACGGTAGGCTCGGCTGCGAGCGTGGTCATGAGGAAAGTACTCCCAGGCCGATCCCTCCGCCGAGTAGTCTTCACGAACCGTGCCCCACTGCCGCTCCGAGAGGTACGGACCCCAGCGTTTCCAGTTCGCCGTGCGGATCCGGTCTTCCGCCAGGCGCTGCGACTCCGCGTCGCGGCCTTCTAGCCGGTCACTCAGGAGATCTGTGCGAGCGCTCACGATTGTCACCGCGAAAACCTACGTGGAAACGGCAGCTCCGCTCAGACGACGCGATCGTGGTCGGCGCGGAACATCGCAAGTCGGTAGTTGACCCGAACTGAGCGGCGTGTTGCAATACCGTGCCACGCCAGCCGGCGCGCCGTACCAGCGTGAAAGGTGGCCGTGCGACGTCAACGCGACGCCCCGTGCGATATCGACCGGCTCGGCGCCAGGTCAACCCGCGCCGACAGGTATCATCATCATTTTTTTGCCCTCGCATGAGGTTATTGATGTTCATCACCACGACATTCACCATCGAAGGTTACCGGATTACCGAATACAAGGGCCTGGTGCGGGGAATCATCGTTCGTGCGCCAACGATCACTCAAGGCATTGTTGGTGGCCTCAAGAACATCATCGGTGGGCGTATCGGCGCTTACATCGAAATGTGCGAGCAAGCGCGGCAGCAAGCATACGATGCCATGATCGAGCACGCTGAGGAGGTTGGTGCGAATGCGATTGTGGGCGTCAGATACGATGCTTCAGAGGTCGTCAGCAAGGGTTCGGCGACCGAGGTGTTGTGTTACGGCACGGCAGTCGTCATCCAGAAGATTTAGATACAATGGAGAACCGCTAGCCTTTCGTGAACCCCGGCGCCATGCAGGCGGCCATCCGGGGCGGATCGCGAACCAACTGAGCGCGCATCCAGGCGTCGGCTTGCTCGACCAGCGCGCGGCCCTCGTCCCCCCGCGCAGATCACCGAGGTGACGCCGCGCCGAGGCGGCGAACAGTCCCATGTCTGCCGACTCGAGTCGCGCGACTGCTTCGGCCAGGAGCCGCTCGGCCCGGGTCGCGTCGCCCTCGACAGAGATGGCGCCGGCCCTGATCAGTTGGGCCAGCGCACCTGTCCAGGGAGTTTGCTGGCGCTCCAGGAGCCGCGCTGCCTTCTCCGCGCGGCGCAACAGCGGTTTGCGATCGGCCGAGATTGCCGCCATGGCCACGGCACACCGGCCCGCATGCTGGATCACGTCGGCCTGCACCTGCTGGATCCGCAACAGGAGCGACGACTCCAGGAGCGGCTCCGTTTCCATGATCCGCTTCCAGGCAGGGGCCACGTCACCGGCGTACAAGTCGATATAGGTGCTTCCGTAGTAGAAATTGAGATGCTGGATGTGAAAGCCTTGATGCGACCATTGCCCCAGCGCCTCGCGGGCGAACCGCCGCGCACCGTCGACGTCGTCCTCGGCCAGCCGGACGAAGGCGCCGACATAGGGCCCGGGAGTGGCAACCATGTAGCGGTCGCCGCGCTCGTGCGCTTCCTGGAAGATACCCTGGCAGCGCTCGCCGAGCTCGGCGAGGCGCCCGAGCGACCACAGGGACCAGAGGGCGAAGATCCGGGTGGTGTCCAGCTCCCAGATGACGCCGGTGCATCGCTCGCGGAAGATCGCCTCGGCGGTGTTGGTGAACTCGAGCGCCCTTGCGGTAGCTGCCGATCAGGAACTGGGCTGCGCCGGCGGACAGGCTGGCCATGCCGAGGGCATGCGGATGGCCGAGCCGCTGTGCCAGGCTGCCGGCGGCGGCGACCAGTCGCTCGGTCCGCCGCCAGGCCGGTCGTCCCTGGCAGGCCACGTGCACGGCCTCCCACCCCAATGCCAGGGCAATCCGCAAGGGCTCACCGGCATCGAGAGCCAGGAGCAGGCTCCGGGTCTGGTAGTCCGCGCCCCGGATCACGTCCACCACGCTGATGCCGACGGCGACCGATCGATAGATGTCGATCAGCTCGAGTTTGTCGACCGGCACCTGATCGGCCGGGCGCTCGCGGAACTTCAGGCCGCGAAGCCGGAGGCGAGCCCGGCTCAGGAGCAGACGCAGAAGCGCCCGCCGCGGCGTGCTGGGCAGGCTCAGTCCCATGGGGTCGAGGATCGCGCCGAAGGCAGCCAGGCCCTCGTCGATGTGTCCGCTCACCAGGAACTGGTACGCTGCGCGGCGCTCGAGCTCGACCAGCTCAAGCTGGTTTGCCTCGGCCGCCGCCTCCTGGTACGCTCGCGCCGCCTCGACGCCGCGGCCGACGTTCGCCAGCGCGTCGCCCAATCGCGTGCGGATCCGCCGGGTCGCGGCGGGATCGGCCTGGCCCAGCTCGAGTGCACGGCGATAGAGCTTGACGGCCCGATCAAAGGCCAGCGCCTCGCTGGCCTCGTCCGCCGACAGAGCGTAGTAGTGGCCGGCCTTTGCAAATTCGCCGGCCCCCTCGAAATGCACGCCCAGCGTCTCGGGATCCGCCCCTCCGGCTTGCTCCAGCTCGCGAGCCAAACGCTGGTTCAATTCACGCCGGCGGTCGGGGTCAAGATGGTTGACCACCGTCTCGCGGATCCGGTCGTGATAGGTCTCCACCTCGTCGAGCGACCCCAAACCCGTGCCACGCACCAGATGCTGGGCACGCAAGAGGGCCAGCCCGGAAAACCCGACTGCGCCCAGATCGGCAGCCTTGCAGGCGATCGACTGACGCAACGGCTGGCCCGCGACGGCCAGGACCTCGAGCAGGCTCTCGGCCTCCGGCGGCAGCTTCCCGATCCGCCGGCCCAGCACGCTGTCCAGGCTGAAATGGGTCGACAGTGTGCCGCCTTCCCCGAGCTCGCCTCCCTCCTTGAGGTATTCCACCAGCTCGTACACGAAGTACGGACTACCTCCCGACTCGCGCACAATCGCCTCGGCCAGCGCCACCGCCGCAGGATCGTCCTGACCGATCAACCGCAGTGCGAGCTCCCGCCCTTCGCCGAGTGTGAGCGGCTCGAGGGCGACTTCTCGGTGGTCGCGCGGAGGAGAGCCGTCCGTCATTTCCTGGAGCAGGACGCGCAGAAACGGGCTGAACGTGGCGTATTCGCTGCGGTACGAGCCCACCAGGAGGAGCACCGGTGCGTCGGGTGGACGCAGCAGGTCCGACAGCAAGAGAGCACTGTCCGTGTCGCCCCATTGAAGATCGTCGATCGACAAGACCAGCGGCCGGCGGTCCCCGATCCGCGCCAAGAGCTCGCGCAGCGCGGCGAACGCCCGCCGCCGAAGCTCCAGTTGGTCGGGAACGACGTGAGCGACGGCCGGGGCCTCAGCCACCGCCTCGACTCGCCGCAGCACCGGAAAAACCTGCGCCAGGGTCGACACATCCCGAGGAATCAGGGCGTCGGCCTCGCGCCGCGGCAGCCGGCGCAGATACCGGCAAAGTGCGTCGATCAGCGTATCGACCGCCTTGTAGGCGACTGACTCCTGCTCGTAGCACCGCCCGGCCAGGATGACCGCAAGGTCGCGCTCGAACAGACCCTCCAGGAACCGCTGGATCAGCGAGCTCTTGCCGACGCCCGAGCGGCCGTGCACGAACACGGCGACCGTCCGGCCCTGGCTCATGTCCTTGAACGCCGTATTCAGTACGCCGAGCTGCGACTCCCGGCCCACGAACAGCCGCCGCTTTTCAGCCAACCGCGACGCGTCGCCCGTGATCCCCCCCAACCCTGTCAGGATTTCCTCCCCCGATGGGCGCTTGCCAGGGTCTCGCTCCAGCAGATCCATGCAGAGCCGGTCGAGCTCTTGAGGGACATCCGGGAACAGCGCGGCCGGACGCGGCGGGTCTGTCCGTTGCTTTTCCATCAAGATCTCGAGGTACTTGCCCTCGTGCGGCAAGCGGCCCGTGAGCGCCCGGTAGAGCATCACGCCCACGGCGTACCAGTCGCTGGCCGCAGTCACCGGGCGGCCCGCGGCCTGCTCGGGAGCCATGTACGTCGCGGTTCCAACGATGTGTCCGTCGGTCGTCTCCGGGTCTGCCCGCGCCTCCACGTCCGTGGACAGCCCGAAATCCAGAAGCACCACGCGGCCCTGCCGCGTCACCAGCACGTTCGACGGCTTGATGTCCCGGTGCAGCCTCCCCTGCGCGTGCAGCTCATGCAACACCTCGGCCAACTGTCTCAATGCGGCCTTCAGACGCGCGTAGTCCGGGCGCCGAACAGCGGGTCGACCGGGCTCAAGCACCGGGACGGGCTTGATCGGCTCGACGACGGTGCTCGGCACAGGAGATTGCGATCCCGAGCCGCGAGCAGTCGACTCGGGTGCCTCAGGTGCCCGTGACGGCGCGGACGACGCTTCCGGATCGATTTCCGTCGAGCCGAGCCGCGTGGCCGGGCCCGTGATAGGATCGGTCGGTTCCAGGCTCACCTTGAGACCGGCGTCGGTCGTCTCGTCCGAGCCAGAGCGAGGGGTCAAGTCGGCGTCGGTCGGGGCCGGGCGCGGGATCGGGCCGCCGGGAGGCACGTGTTCCGGCGCCGTCAGGGGCTGGGTCGATTGGTCAGCCCCACCGGCGTCTGTCTGGTCCAGCGTGTCATCCACCGGCAACGTCGGATCCGGGCACACGAACTCGAGAAAGTCCACCCCTTCCACCAGCTCCATCGTGAAGAACCACTGGTTCTCCTCGGAGAACAGCTCGTGAAGCCGCACCAGACCGGGATGGGTCAGGTCGGCCAGCGATCGGAACTCGTTCTTGAATCGGTAGAGCGTCGAGGCGTCCAGCCGGAGGATGGTCTTGAGCGCCACCCGCTCGTCCCGCTCGCGGTCGAACGCCTCGTAAACGACCCCCATGCCCCCCGCACCCAGGCGCCGGCGGATCGCAAACCTTCGCGTACCGGTGAATGTGTCGAGCGGGTTCGGTTTCAACGGACTTTACCCGAGGGCAGGACTGCGCGGGATAGCCGGGCGGCTCAGAGAGGAGTCTCGCACGGCTGGTCGTTGAGGTCGACACGAATGTCGCCCTTGACCAGTTTGCAAACGGTTGGCTGGACGACGGGGGCCCAATGCAGCGGGTCAAGCTCGGACGCGCCCGTGAGCTGACACGAGCCGGGACCGGTCCACAACTCGCTGCACTCGACCGACCAGTGCGTCTCCAGAAGCTCGACCAGACTCGGCGGCTGGCCGGCCTGGGGACTGGGGATCAACCGCAGCGTCAAGTAGTCAAGTACCAGTTGAGAAGAAGCGCCGGTCGCCGTCTGCGCATCGGGACCCGGAAAGACTCGCTGTTCAGGGCGCATCGTTCCGGTGCAGATTCGCAGCCCCTCCGGGCGCTCCATGAACGCCGCAGGGGCCGTGCCGGGGAGAAACCCGATCCGCGCGATCTTCTTGGGATATCCCCCCATCTCACGTCCGGCTGCCATCGCCGCATCGGTCGTGACGTACAAGAACGCGCCAAACTGGAACTTCCGCCCGCGATAGACCACGTCAAGGAAGAGCACGACCTCGTCGTAGGGACCCAGGTTGCTCGATGGGTAGGAAGCGAAGACCAGCCCGGCCGTCGGCGGGTCCGCCAGCTCGACCGTGTCCGGAATCATCCGTGCCGCGGAACTGTCGGTCACATAATCAAATATCATCAACGTCGCGTCATTGTAGAAATACGGCGGCTTCGGGAAAAGCGGAGCGTACGGCGGCATCGAGAAACCAAGCTCGCCTTTTTTGAGAGTGCCTCGCACCGGCATGAGTGGATTCCTCAAGGTTGTTGGAACTTCGTCGTCTCAAGGCGTTGCCCTGGGCTGGTTTGTTGCGGCCCCTCTCGGGCGTCGATTGCATGGGGTGCACGTCTCTTCTCTGAACAGTGTACACCCGGTACCGGCGACTGGCCGAAGGCCATCTTATCAGAGTGTCTTGAGATACTCCACGATCTGCCAGCGCTCTTCCTCGGTGAACTCCGGGCCGAGCACCCCCTTGATCGGCTGGCCCAGGGGACTGGCCAGCGCCCTGCGCGATGCGTCCCGGGTCAGCTTCCGGCGCCCTTCCGACGACATCGTGCTCAAGCCGTGCCGATCGACCCCGAGGACGAAGGCCCAGCGCTCCTCCCGGGTCGACCGGCCGTCCCAGGTTCTTCCTTGCTTCTCTTCCAGCTCCTCCAGGCTGAGATTGCGGAATTCGTGCCCGGTGTTCCGGTTACCGGGCTTGGTCGTGTCCATCTCGAAGGCGCCCCGGACCTGGTGCGTCTCATAGCCGACGTGCTTCGGATCGAACCGGGTTGATCCCAGGTAGAACTTCGCCAAGCGGCGAGCCGCGGGCACGAGCATTTGATAAAGGTTCGGGACCGAGCTGTTGTGCAGGTAGGGCGGAGTTGCCCAGATCCCGGACAGCGGACGCGCCTTGTAACCGAGATTGGCGACAATGACCTGGTCCATGCCCTGCCCGCTCAGGATCGCTCCGACGTCGCCGACGTCCAGGGGCTGCGACACGGACCGGTAGCGGTCGTACTCGAGTCGCTTCTCTTTGCGGGCCGGCTCGTCGTTTGCATTCGTGGTCGCGGTTTTTGAGGTATCCGGCGGGACCAGGAGCCCCAGCTCCTGATACTTCCTGGTTCGGATGAACGACGTGATCTGGAACAGCCCCGTTGCCCCGGAGATCGTGGCCGACCATCCTGCACCCGGAGCGCCTGCCCTGACCCAGTCGGATTCGTACCACGGCGAAACGTATTGGTCCTTGCTCCGCCCCTTCACTTTTGGCTCCGGCGCCACGGCGTGGCGCGAGAAGAAGTTGAGCGCCTGGTTGGGGTCCGTGCCGATCGCGTTCAGGTCGACGACCTTGACCTTGATGAATCGCTTGCCGCTCCCCGGATCGGGGCTTGTGAAGTGCGTGAACGCTCCGCGGGCAAGGTCGGCTTTCAGAAGCGGCCTGGGCGGCAGGTGGCAGTACTGGCAGTGTTTTGCGTAGAGGAGCGCCCCTGCGCGCACCTGTTCCGGCCTCAACGCGAAATCCGCCGGCCCGGCGGACGGACCGCCGAAAACCGCCTGAACCATGTCGTCCCATCGGGGAGGCTCCAGTCCCTCGAATAGGTTCTCTCCGCCGAGCTGGTCTTCGAGCCAGTGGAGCCCTTCGACATTCACGGTCGAGTCGTAAAGCCCGAGCTGCGGATCATTCAGGTTGATGACCGCACCGACCCCGAGCGCTTCACCGATGTTTCTGGCCATCGGCGTCCGTACCGACGCGTTGTACTGGACCCAGTCAAACCAAGGAGTATCCCAGAGGTACGGAAAGTTGACCGGCGCGTCCATCGTGATCAGGTTCTCATCGCTGACCAGGCCGAAGACGCGATTGCCGATCCTGGCGAGGGCGTCGGTGCGGGAGAACCCTCCCGCCAGCCTGCCGAACTTCAGCTCCTCTGCCGCGCGCTCGGTCACGACCGTCATGGCGGCGCTGAGATCGTCCCGGAGCTTCTTGCTGCGCGGATCATCGTCGGGGAGGTCGGCTTTGAGGACGTTGCGGGCGAACCGGGCGAACCGCGTGGGGAAGAGCCACGTGTAAGTGAGGGCCTTGCCGACGGCAGCCTCGAAGGAGCCGAGGTCGATCATCGCCGACCCGCCCTCGATCAGCACCCCCGTCACCCGCCCGCCAGGGCCCTGGACGTCGATCCGGTTGGTGTGGCAGGCGGCGCACGAGAGCCCGACCATCCTCGTCGGCGTGTCCACCGGCGGGACGTCGTATTTTGCAACGTACTTCTCTTCGATCGCCCAGCCGATCGGCAGATCAAGCGAGCCGGTCTCCGGCCGGTCGCTTTCATAAATGAACCCATATCTGGCCAGGTAGCCGCGCGCGGCGAACCGGCCCACGGGTAAAGGAGTAAAGACGGGTTGCTCCAGGGCGAGCAGCCAGTCGAGCGGCATGATCTTGGTTCCCTGGCTTTCCCTGTGAAATCGTTGCGTAACCTCGTCGTTCCACCCCTGTGGAAGCCGGCGGACCGGCGGCAGCTCGGCTCGCGGGACCGAAACGCCGCCAATCTCGAGCAAGGGCGCAGCGACAAGATAGGCACCGGCGCTGACCAGCACCCCCAGGACAACCCAGAGCAGGGTTCGGCCCAACGACCTGCTCCTGGCTCGAGGTCTCCTTGAGGAGGCAATGCCAGGGGTGACATCCGAGTTCATCACAATCCGAGCCCCTTCTGAAGGCGGTACTCCTGGTACCGAATCGTTGTCGCCCGCTCCGGGCGCGGGCAGCCCTGGTTGCCAGTACCTGGATCGGCATGAGGACCTTCGACGTGCCGGCGCCGTTCTTCGATCAGGTCCAGCTCGTCTTCGAGTACCTTGCTGAACGCCGACGAGTCGTTACCCCGCGGTGGAGGCGATTGGGCCGGGTCCGGATCGGTCGGCTGAGGTTCGCGCTCTTCGACTCCATTCAAACGGTGTCGCAAGCGGGAAAGCTTGGAATAAACGTCCTTCCGTATTCTGTTGATCTCGCCGAGCGGCTCATGGGCCGTGATCGTATGCCAGGGAGTGAACGACAGGCCCTCCCCGAACGCCACCTGCCCCGGCGTGTCAAACGATTGTTTGGGAATCCAGATCCGCGCCACCGTCTTGAACGGCGCAACGTCTTCCGACCATTCGACGGTCGGATCCTCGATCGGGGTCACGCTCTCATTCTCGAAGCGTTGAACCTGGAACAGGAAGACGGCTCCTTGCTCGTTGAGCGTCCGCACGAGTGCTTCGCGGAGGCAATCGGGATCGTTCCCTGCTGGTCGTGGGGTCGCGTTGGGGAGGGCAACGGCCGGACGGAGGAACTCGGCGAGTGCGTGGTATGAGTCATCGCCGGGTCCTCGCGCACGCGGCCCTCCCGGAAACTCAGCCGGCACGACCGAAAACTTCATGGCCGTATCACCGAACCTGTACGGCGTCGCGCTCGAGTACCGGGTCGTGAGCGGGTTGGCGATCCGCTTGCTGGCAAACCGGATCAAGCGAACCAGGGTGGTCATCTTTCCCTTCAACAACGAAAGCAGCGACAGTGTGACCAGCCGCTGCGCTGGCCCGCTCAGGAAGAACCCCAGGGCGCTATACAGTCTCGATGGCTCCTTGCCGGACGCTTTGAGCAGCAGAGCCGAAAAGCTGGCCGACTCACGGGCATCGCGCATGAAGAACGTCGGGTGATCGACCATCACAAAATCGATCGTCCGGCCGTCTGGCTCACCGGCGAGCACCTTCGGTTGGTCGACATCCATGAGCTTGACCGCCATCCCATGGGCGTCGGGCTTGCGGTCGTCCTTCTGGCCGCCGTTAGAGAACCGGATCCAGGCATCGTAGACTTTCGCTTGATTGAACAGTCCCTGGCTGTAAACATCGCCAAGGTTTTCGTCGACGATGAACCGGGCGCGGACGCAGCCGTGCTGCTTGGGGTGCTGGTCGCGCTTGACCGGCCGCTCGTCCGTGTCGAGCATCTTCTGGCTCGCCCGAACGACCTGGTCGATCGATTCCCTGACTTCATCCTCGTGCGCGGTGGTGCCTGGCATTGCTGAACGTCCCCATCAAGTTGCGGTGCTATTCCCGCTCCATCTTCCGGATGAGCGGCAGGACATGCGTGCCGAAGAACTCCATGCTCTCGAGCTTCGGCCACCCTGAGAAGATGAACTGGGACACGCCCGCCTGCTTGTATTCCCAGATCGCGGCGGCGACCTCCGCGGGTGAACCGACCAGCGCAATGGCCGGCGCCGTGAAAGCGCACGGCGCCAGCCCACAGAACCGGCCCGAGCCAATCGTGCTCGGCGCGGAAATACGTTTCGCGAATCGAGACCGAGTCGCTGCGCTCGATGAAGCGATGCTCGACCCGGCGCTCCGTGCCGCCCTGTCCCAAGCTTCCGACGAGACTATGGGCGGCGGCGACGGCCTCGTCGTGCGTGGGCGCCGCGATCACCGACATCCGCAATCCGACGTCGATTCCCTTGTCGAGCACGCGCACCGCGGCCTTGGCGACGTTTTCGGCGGTGTCGGCGATTCGCATCCAGCAGTCCCCCCGCGCCAGGGCCAACCGTTCGGCGGGCTCCGAATTACCCGCAATATAGATTTCGGGATGGCGGCGCCCTTGCGAGACGAACGGCGTGCTCAGGTTTCCCTTCTCGATCCGGTAGTGCCGCCCGTGGAAGTCGATGTCCTTCTCGCCCCGCCAGAACGCGTGACAAACCGCGAGGAACTCGTCGGTGCGCTCGTACCGCCGATCGTGGTCGAGGAAGTCGCCATAGGAGCGCTGCTCCTCCGGCGAGTGGCCGGCAACGATGTTGAGCGAGAACCGGCCGCCGATCAAGGAGGAAAGCGTGTTGAGCTGCTGCACGAAGGTCACGGGCGACATCAGGCCGGAACGGAAGGCGACGATGAACTTGATGTCGCCCGCGGCCAGGCCCAGTGCGGCGGCGAGGAGAATCGGGTCCGGCTTGGCGAACCCGAAGTCCAGGAGGAGCGACTCGATCCCGGAGGCCAGCGCGGCGGCAGAACTCGGCCTGAGCAACCAGATCGGGCTGGCTCATCTCGAGTGTGACGTTCTGGGTGCCCCGCGGCACACCCTTTGTCTCACCGCGGTGGATCAATCGCCAGTGGAAACGAAGGCTCATGACAGCTTACTCACTCACTCTCGCTCGCCAGCCGGCCGGGCGTTTTCGCGGTCGCGCACTCGAGGGAGGACGTGTTCGGAAAAGCGCGTCATCTCGTCCATGTCGGGCCAGCCCAGGAAGAGAAACTGGCTCACTCCGGCATTCCGGAATTCCCAGATCGCTTCGGCGATTTCGTCGTAGTCGCCCACCAGCGCAACCGACGGTGGCCCCAGGTACGGGACCGCCCCGGTCCAGAGCGTGGGAGTGACCCAGGCGTCTTGCGACTCGGCCTGGCCGATCATCGCCGTGAACGTGACCGAATCCGACCGGGCCGAGAACTCGCGATGCGTCTTCCGCGCGCGTGAGGAGACCTGGGTCAATAGCTCGCGAGTCGCGGCAAGAGCTTCCGCGCGCGTTGCACGCGCCACCAGAGAGACCAGGAGCCCGACCTCCTTCGCGCCATCGAGCACCGGCCGGACCCGCTCGGCGAGCGAACCCGGAGCGTCGGGCAGCGTGAGCAGGCAGTCGGCGTGCTTGACCGCCAGGCGGACAGCCGCCGGCGAGGAACCGCCGAGATAGATTTCGGGCACGGCACGCGTGGGCGCCGTGAACGGCGTGTTCAGGCGAGCCCCTTCGACGTGGTAGTACTTTCCCTGGAAAGTGACCGGTCCAGCGCCGTCCCAGAGCGCGCGGCAAACTGTGAGAAACTCGTCCGTGCGCTCGAACCGGTCGTCGTGCGCCAGGAAATCGCCATAAAAGCGCTGCTCCTCGGGCGTGTGACCGATCACGACATTCAACGAGACTCGCCCGCCGGTCAGGACCGCCAGGGTATTGATCTGCTGGACGTAAGCCGTCGGGGCGAAGACTCCCGAGCGAACCGCAATCATGAACGCCACCGACTCGGTCCGGGATCCCAGGGCCGCCGCCATCACGATCGGGTCGGGCCGATGGAACCCGAATGCGGTCAACAGCGACTCGATGCCGCAGCGCTGGGCGTGGCGGCAGAATGCGACGTGCGCCGGGATGTCGGGCATCCCCGACATCTCGGCGCGGTGCTTCGCGGCGCGGAGAGCGTCGCCCGCGGCGGAAAGGCTCCAGTGGAAACGGAGGTGTCGCGTCATGGTGACTCGTCCGCGTTCGCCGGCAAGCGCCGGATGGCCCGGCGGCGTCAGCCGGGCCGCGGCTGAGGGCGGCTCAGGGCCGACCCGATTGGTAGAAGAATTCGCGGTCGAACCAGGGGGGCGAATCGGGGGAACCGGTCGGATTCCGGAAGACGGCGATGACCAGTACCCCCAGCTTGACCCAACCGTGCATCCGCAATGTCTGACCGGAGCGCTCCAGGACGGCATGGAACTGGCTCGCGACCGTGCCGGCGGGGCTTTCCCCGAACAACTCGCCGACGGTCTCCCACTGACCGCCGCCGGCCGGGCCGTCGGCGAAGCCGATCTCCAGGCGCAAACCCCCGTCCCGATCGCTCATCCGGACCTCTCGCAGGCCGCGCGTCGCGGAGTCGGTGTTTTCCCACCGGCCGACAAAGAGCACTGGATCAAGGCGCGGTGCGCGTGATCGATCCAGGCCCGGCGTGGGCTCGTCGCCAGCGCATGTGACGCATCGACCCGCACGCGGGACGGCGGCCAGCTCAGGCGGTTTCGATTCGGCAGTCTTGCGGAAGAACTCGCGCACGAAGTAGCTCGATCGTCCGCTGCCGTCGTGAAAGGTCTTCAAGCAGGCAATGATCAGCAGGCCCTTGCTCAGGTTGGCCTCGAGGAGAGCGGTCATCGAGCCGAACTCGAACTGCGCCTCGAACGCGGCAGCCTGGGGTGTCGCCGGGCTTCCCCGATAGAGCCGCCTGATCGGAACTTCACCCCAGTCGACGGCCCGTGGCAAGGCAACGCCCCACACGCTCAGCATGGGGCGCCGGGCGGCGACCTGGATGCACCCGGCGGCAATCTGGGTGGACGCGGCGTTGGTATTCGTCCAGGCCCCCAAGAGCGGGGTCGCGTCAACGTCATTCAAGGGGGGCGTCCCGGAGTGAGGGTCCGATGGTATCTCGGTCGACATCCGATTGATCGCTCCATGTGTGCGGGGCCGGATCGGCCATAGACGTCATCAAGTGCGAACGACAGTGTGGCTCTCTCGAGTGCGGCGCATTATAGAGCAACTTCAGAGGCTCCGAAACAAGAATTCGATCAATCGATCGCGTGACGAGGCGCCAGGGGGGTCTGGCCCTCCCCCCCGGAGCCAGGCCGACCGGTGGCGGACGTCGCACCGCTGCGCGGTACGGCGGCGTTTGCTTTTTCCAGCTCGCCCCACCTCTCCCTTTGAGAGAGGTCCCCACAGGATGTGGGGGGTGAGGGCAAGGGAGAGGTCGGCCGAAGGCCGGGTGAGGGGGCGCGCCGAAAGCCGACGAGGGGCGGACGTCGCACCGCTGCGCGCTACGGCGGCGTTTGCTCTTTCCACCTCGCCCCTCCGGGGAGAGGTCGGCCGAAGGCCGGGTGAGGGGGCGCCGCCGAAAGCCGGCTGGGCCCGATCTCGGGCCCGCGCGCTGGCGGGGGTCTTTCTGGCCGCGCCCCCTCACCCCAACCCTCTCCCCGCTGGGGCGAGGGCGACGAGTGGCGGACGCCGCACCGCTGTCTGGGACGGCGACGAATTCTTTCTTTACCTCGCCCCACCTCTCCTCCTGGGAGAGGTCCCCACACGATGTGGGGGGTGAGGGCAAGGGAGAGGTCGGCCGAAGGCCGGGTGAGGGGGCCGAAGCCGATGCCGCACGCCCACGCTCCGGCCGGAGACCTGCCGCCAGGAGACTCGAGCCAGCGAGCAGAAACACAACCGACAGGATCAGCTCCCGCCCGATCGTCACCTGCCGTACCGGATCCGCCTCGGTCGCAGCCGCGTTCCGATCGCCGCCTTGACCTTGCGACGGAGCCACCTCACCCTCGCTGGGTTCGTTGGGAAATTCAGCCACCTCGTGGTTTTTGACCTCCGTGGGAATTCCAGCCACCTCTCGGTCGCTGGGTTCGTTGGGAAATTCAGCCACCTCGTCGTTTTTGGTGTCTGTGGGAATTCCAGCCACCTCGAATTCGCCACGCTCGAATTCGGTTTTTACGGATTCCATCGAATCGACCGGCTCGGCATGCCCAGGAGCGATCGTATGATTGGGATCGATCGTGACCAGCGCGGCGATCGTGCTGGTCGGATGGAGGAGACCGGGATCGTTCTCCGTTGCTGGTTGCGAGTCATGAGATTGCAGATCCAGGCAGCCCTCAGTGGCCTGCTCTCCGAATTCGGATTTCGGATTTAGCGTTTCGGATTTCGGATTTGGAGTTTCGGATTTTGCCCACGCGTCGTTGGGTTGCCCATAAGGCTCTCGGGCCGCCATCCGGGCCCGGCGCTCCATCTCCGCCACATAGCCTTCGTTGGGCGTGTCGTAAATCTCATCCCAGGGTCCCGGGCCGCTCGGATCGCGGAATTCGCGAGCTTCGCGCCGCGGCTCGCCGTCTTCGTCCTTCGTCTTGCGACGAAGCTTCGCGAACGCTTCCAGGGATTTGACCATCGCCCGCTGGCTGCTCGTCGAATAGCGCCTCAGAAGTTCTCCGGTATGGCTGTCGTCGAATGACAGGCAGGCCACCTTGCGGTCTGCCTCCGCCAATGCGCGTTCTTCAGCCACAGCGAGTTTTGCCTGAAGCTGCTCGACCGCTCGATCGACGATCGATCGCAACACCTGACGCTCTTTCTCATCGTCACCCGAGTCGAGCAAATCCGCGTACTGCCGGTCGAGGGCTCGTCGATAGCGCTTGTACTCGACTCGCGTCAATTCGCCCCGGAGCTCCAGCCAGGCTTCGTCGCGCGCCGGGTTGGTCGTCCAGGCCCTGAAGTGGATTTCAAGAACCCGACGGTCCCAGATCGCGGCAAGCGGATTTCTACCGAGTAATCGAATGGCCCGGAACCTGTGGACCGCTTGCCAGCGACCGGGCGGCTCCAGGAGTGCCCTGAGCTCGGCCCACTCCGCAAGCATCAGCCGGCACCCGGGCACCGTGCGCTCCAGGGAAGAAACCAGGGTCTCGGGGTCCTCCGGATCATCCGGGATGGGACTATACGAGACGCGCTCTCCTCCACTCAAATATTGCTCACTTCCGTAGGTTTCAATCGGTCCTTGACGACTGTGGAAGAGCCGCTTGAGCAGGCCCTTGGCCTCGACTTCGAGACGGTGGTCCGCGTCGTCGATGTTGGCGGAAATGCGCGCGGCCTGGGCGGCGAGCGAACGCTCGAAAATCACGGAACATTGAACCGCCGAAAGGAGCAGCGTGCGCTCGCCCTCAGTCCTGGGCCCCATCGAGGAGAGCATCTCGTCGATGCGCTCTTCGACCTCCGCGTCCTGCTCGCCTGGAATCAGAAAGCGGCGCGAGCGAAACCCGTGAGTCTCGGCGTTTTTCCGAGAAATGAGCTTACCAGCGACTGTCGTCGGGCCTTTTGAGCGGCTCCCGTTCAAGCGACTGGAATCTATACGTTTTTGTGATGTTGACATGTTGTTATATTCCTCGATGATCGAAAGGAGTCGGGAACTGGGTGAGAATCCGTTATTGGGACAGTCGTATTTCGCGTGGTGAAAGTGAGGACTTTCGCGGAGCGAAAGGCGATACTGACTTTCGCGGTGGGAAAGAGAGTACTTTCGCGGAGCGAAAGGCGACACTGACTTTCGCGGAGCGAAAGGCGACACTGACTTTCGCGGAGCGAAAGGCGACACTTGACCTCGATTTCCAGCTCTGGTGGGATGCCGTACATTTTGCTCGCTCCTCAGACTTCGCCTAGCTTTCCACCCAGTACGATCCACAAAAATCGCGAATTTCGTGCATAAATCCGCGCGGAGCCGGGCGAAGACGGCAAAAATCGCGTTATTCCGGGGCAACGCGCCGCGTCGCAACCCGGTGCGTCCCTGAGTTCTTGGTCCAGAATCGCTACAATCGGACCGCACTCGTCAGACAGCGACCGTCGGTGTCTGCAAATGACCGGTTCTCCTGGACATACGACCACATGCCGGGCGTATCTCACTGCGGAACGGCGCCCTGGCGGGGGACGAGGTCGAGACCTGCTCCTCGCCGGGCTGGGCGCCGGGCGCCGGCCGCTTGTGCTCGGGAATGCACGTGGTATCGTGAAAGCGGCCTGGGGCTTGGGGTCGGTCGATGTTCGTCGTCAGCACAGCAAGGAGGAATCGTTCGCATCCCTCGGGTCCGGTCGAACGGTGGGCTGATGAAAACGCGCGTTGTGCGAGGGTGAGATGTCCTTGCAGCTTTGTCCAAATTGCGGTCGACGCGGCATGACGTGGTCGATCGACGAGGAAGCCGATCCATTGACTCGGTGGTACTGTTCCCTCTGCCGTTACAGTGCGCAGGAGGACGAGTCCCGCGAATTGACGTGCCCGACATGTGGCACGGAGAAGTCGTACCTTCTTCTTTCCGATTCGACTGGTTCGTTCCGATACTGTCTTACGTGTCGGTCCCGTTCACCGGCAGCCGGTTTCGCATAACCACACGCTACAATGGACCGGGCCCGCGTAGTCCGGGTAAAGTGAAAGGCGATCGGCACGGTGCCAGCCATTAAACTTCGGTCCGTTAGGCGGCGTCGGATGTCAGCCCGCTTCCACTCGAGGTCGGTACGCGTCGCCGAGGATGGTAGGTCCGTGCTTGTCGAAGGCGTCGTCGAGGAGGGCCACGTCTTGCCGGGCATGCTACTGACGATCGGATTCAATCCTTCGTTCGGCATGTCGGTCTGATCTCGCGCGTCATTCCTGCCGACAACGATCGCCTGACGCTGGTCCTCGACTGCGAGGACAAAGAAGGCGCCGCGTTCGTCGAGGCGATGAACTTCGCGGTCGAGTCCCTGAAGGTCGAGCCAGCGACGACCGCCTAACCTCTCGCTGCAGCGGACCCACCCCGCCGCGGGGTTTCGTGCTACGATCGAGGCGGTCGAGATGGGCACCACCGGCATGCGGGAGTGCGCCGTCATGGTGATCGAGGGCGACAAGTGGCCGATCGAGCCGCAGGCCGAGATCCGGGTCATTCGCAGCCAGGAGGAGCTGGACGCCCTCTACGCCAAGGCGAGGGTTGCCAAACACCCTCCTTCCGTCCGGGTTGCTGGAGGTTGCCAGGCACCCGCCTTCCGTCCGGCCGTGCGTGCAAGCAGCCAGATGCGCGCCTATTGGTTGCCTGAATGTGCGCCGTGATTCACCCAACCTTCAGCCGGTCAAAGAGATGCGGGTGTCTTGATATCCAGGGTGACGCGGCGAATCCCTGGGTGTCTGGAATCCCAGCGGGACGCGACGAATCTCTGGGTGTCTGGAATCCTTCGCCATAATCCCTCGAAGCGATTTCCCAACTCGCACGACGCACTTGAAACGGCGCGGCTCGTTCGGCGTCTACTTCTCAACGGCCACAAACCGCTTGAACAGTTGGCGGACATGGTCTGTCCCCTGTGCGGCATAGGCCGGTATGACGGGTTTCGTGCCGCTGAAGCGGCGTTCGAGAGTGAGATCAAAAAGTTCAACCAAGTCATGTCTCCGTTCAGGGGAATGTATGCGGTCTGTCCTTTTTGCTCCCATGTCTCGTTCGTCGCCATGGACGCTCTGAAGAAAGCCTTGGCCGATAGGGCGGAATTGCTCTAGTCCTATAATTCGGACCTACGTTCCAACGAAGGAGACAGCGTTCATGGCGCTCGCCTGACGATCGAAACTGGCGCTGGATTCCCGATCAGTATCACCAATCGGCTCGCCCGGGAGTCGGGGATCCGCCGCGCGGAATTGCAATGCAAGCCGCGCTCCGCGGTGTTCGATGCCCCGACCGCGCCCGCGGCGCATAGTCGGGGGCGTGAACCGCCAAAAAGACCAGGGTCAGACCTCCTGATCTGCGGGAATTTGATTTGGGGGCGGCTTCGCGGTGTCAGCCTTTGGCGGCTTCGCGGTGTCAGCCTTGGCGGCTTCGCGGTGTCAGCCTTTGTTTTTGGTTTCCGACCTTGGCGGCTTCGCGGTGTCAGCCTTTGTTTTTGGTTTCCGACCTGGCGGCTTCGCGGTGTCAGCCTTTGTTTTTGGTTTCCGACCTTGGCGGCTTCGCGGTGTCAGCCTTTGTTTTTGGTTTCCGACCTTGGCGGCTTCGCGGTGTCAGCCTTGGCGGCTTCGCGGTGTCAGCCTGGCGGCTTCGCGGTGTCAGCCTTTGTTTTTGGTTTCCGACCTTGGCGGCTTCGCGGTGTCAGCCTTTGTTTTTGGTTTCCGACCTTGGCGGCTTCGCGGTGTCAGCCTTTGTTTTTGGTTTCCGACCTTGGCGGCTTCGCGGTGTGGCGGCTTCGCGGTGTCAGCCTTTGTTTTTGGCGGCTTCGCGGTGTCAGCCTTTGTTTTTGGCGGCTTCGCGGTGTCAGCCTTTGTTTTTGGTTTCCGACCTTGGCGGCTTAGCGGTGTCAGCCTTTGTTTTTGGTTTCCGACCTTGGCGGCTTCGCGGTGTCAGCCTTTGTTTTTTGGCGGCTTCGCGGTGTCAGCCTTTGTTTTTGGTTTCCGACCTTGGCGGCTTCGCGGTGTGGCGGCTTCGCGGTGTCAGCCTTTGTTTTTGGTTTCCGACCTTGGCGGCTTCGCGGTGTCAGCCTTTGTTTTTGGTTTCCGACCTTGGCGGCTTCGCGGTGTCAGCCTTTGTTTTTGGTTTCCGACCTTGGCGGCTTCGCGGTGTCAGCCTTTGTTTTTGGTTTCCGACCTTGGGGCGGCTTCGCGGTGTCAGCCTTTGTTTTTGGTTTCCGACCTTGTGGCGGCTTCGCGGTGTCAGCCTTTGTTTTTGGTTTCCGACCTTGGGGATTCCAGACACCCCCGTTTCGGCCGTCTGTGCGTGCAGGTAATCTCGGATGTACCCACCGATCCTCCAGCCGTGCAACGATTGACAATGACTATGCGCCGTCATTCACCCAACCTTCAGCCAGTCAATGAAATGTGGGTGTCTTGATATCCAGGGTGACGCGGCGAATCCGTGGGTGTCTGGAATGAATGGCACGAGGTTAGCCGTTATGCCGCCTTGCGCAAGCGTTTGCGCGCATTAGGGCGTGGTTCCATCAGGTATCGCTGCGCCTTGGGACGGCGTTTGTTGGCGCGAGGTTCCACCCGACCAAATCGATCACCGACTTCCTGTTGTGCGATCGCGCGAAGCATCGCTTGCAGCAAGAATTCCCGATCCGCCGGCGCTGCTCGCCGCATTGCCTCTTGGAATGCCGTGATCGTTTGCAGCGTGCCTTTGAAGCTCAGCTGCCGCGGCCGCTTTTCGTGTGCATCGGCCGCCTGGGCCATCACACCTCGGATCAAGTTGTAAGCTAGTAAATGCATCCAGATCTCCTTCTCGACCATCTCCGGCGACTTGCACCGCAAGACATCCATTTGGAGCACGTCCTTGATCGAGCGCAGATCCAATTCGACATTCCAGCGCTGAAGGTAAAGATCCGCCAGTTCATCCTTCGTATACATTGTGGCGTCGAGCATGGTCGTGACCAGCACCACATTGTCGACGCGGAAGCCAGGCTGCTCGACCTTGAACCGCAGCTCACGTACCGTGATTTCGTCAGGAATCTGAGCATAGGTTTCCTTGTCCATCCAGTCGGGACGCTGCGGCTTGGCCCAAGTGACGAGGTGGTCTTCCACCCCCAGTCGTCGGCCGCGGCGAAAGTCGAACTTGCGGCCTTGGTACATGCGGAACAGCCCGTCGACCTCTCGATGCATCAGGGTCTCAAGCATGAAAAACGAGCCGAAATAGCGGTCTCCGAGCACGATTTCATCGGTTGCCAGACCGTCGAGCAGGGCACGCAAGAGGGCTGGCTCGCCCGTTCCCTTTCCTTTGTACGGCCCCAATGCCATGTCGCGCGCAACGCCGGTGGCAAGCGAGATGATTACCGCCATCCGGACTATGGGGAATCCCAGCCCGATGCCTTGAGTGTTCGCCTGGGGAAAGGCTCGCTGGTTCTCCGGCGTGTCTGGCATCGAGGCGGTGGTGCCGTCGACCAACGAGACGTGACGGCCCTTCCAAAGCCAGTCGTCGCTGGCGCCAGCCTCGATCCTCTCGGCGGTCTCTTGGACCAGGCGAACGATGACTTTCAGCGGAAGTCGCCGGCGCGCCTCGCAGTAGCTCGTGGTCTCCGCTGAGCACGGCTTGCGACCGTTAAGCGCCATCCAGAGGATCAACCGCATGACTGCCGCGCGACACGAGTGATCCTGGTCGAGCACCTGAGAGAGGAACAGGCAAAGGGTTACAAACGGGGTGTAGATGCGATCTTTGAACTGAACGCCCTCGGAGGTCAAAGCCGACTCGACCATATCGGCGTCGAGGATCTCGTGAAACGGAAGAGCGTCGGAGTCGAGGGTTGATTTGATCTTCTCTGAAATTCGCCGTCGTGTAGGCTGGAACATCGTCGGCCTCCTTGCCGGATAGGAATTGGATCAGTCAATCACCAATCCTTGTCCCAAGGAGGACGACTTTTGTCTATCCTGTTTTGACGATTGCGGTTACGAATAACCTCGTGCCATTCGTGTCTGGAATACACGGATACAGATAGGGACACACCACTGATCATCCCACCTGGAGGCAACGAGCGCGCGACTTCTCGCAGTGGCCTCGGCTAACCCCGCCTCGATCGGTAAGCGCCGTTTCAAACTGCATTCTCAGCCACGGATGAAACACGGATTCAACACGGATACAGATAGGGACACACCAGTCATCATGCCACCTGCAGGCGGCGAGCGGGATTTGGTCAGAAGACAAGCCTTTTGAACTCGACTCTGGTTCGCCCGAAATTGATCAGGAGTCCGACGCGGATTCCCGTCGCCTTGAGCTCGCTCTAGAAGCTGCGCTTCATCCTCCGTGTGATACTCCCGGGCGACTTTGAGCTCGACGATGACGCTCTCGGCGACCCCAAGGTCCGCCTGATCATCGCCCACCAGTTCCTTCTTGTACCAGACCTTGATCTTGTCTTCGATCTCGGCCTGGAGGCCGCGTGCCCGAAGTTCCACCTGCATGGACCGCTGGTACACCCTCTCCAGGAAACCGTACCCAAGGATCGAGTAGACCTCGAATGCCGCGCCGATGATTTGTTCGGTGATCTCCCCATGCTCCAGCGCCATGGCTTCTGTACCCTATCGCCGTAACTCACCGGGACCGACTCCTCGCCACCCTGCTTACTATCCGTGTTTCATCCGTGTTTCATCCGTGGCTGAATTTCCGCTTTTCTGTCTGTCTTGTACTTTCCGCGATTCTCTCCACTGGCGGCTTCGCGGTGTCAGCCTTTGGCGGCTTCGCGGTGTCAGCCTTTGTTTTTGGTTCTCGACCGGGCGGCTTCGCGGTGTCAGCCTTTGTTTTTGGTTCTCGACCGGGCGGCTTCGCGGTGTCAGCCTTGGCGGCTTCGCGGTGTCAGCCTTTGTTTTTGGTTCTCGACCGGGCGGCTTCGCGGTGTCAGCCTTGGCGGCTTCGCGGTGTCAGCCTTTGTTTTTGGTTCTCGACCGTGGCGGCTTCGCGGTGTCAGCCTTTGTTTTTGGTTCTCGACCGTGGCGGCTTCGCGGTGTCAGCCTTGGCGGCTTCGCGGTGTCAGCCTTTGTTTTTGGTTCTCGACCGTGGCGGCTTCGCGGTGTCAGCCTTTGTTTTTGGTTCTCGACCGTGCCGGTTTGAACTAAACCGCTGCGCGGCGGGCAACAACGGGGGTTTCCAGACACCCCCGTTTCGGCCGTCTGTGCGGGTTTCCAGACACCCCCGTTTCGGCCGTCTGTGCGTGCAGGCAATCTGGGACCCACCCACCGATCCTCCAGCCATGCAACGATTGACAATGACTATGCGCCGTCATTCACCCAACCTTCAGCCAGCGAATGAAATGCGGGTGTCATGATATTCAGGGTGACGCGGCGGATCCGTGGGTGTCTGGAATCCCTGGAAGAAGTAGAATTGTCGGGCGAGAAACCTGTCCTGGCAGCCCGCATTGAAACCTGACGGATTGACCTGCCTCGGAAATAACCCATGAAGCGCGATCCGTTATTCTTCCCGTTATTGAAACGATCATCGTTCACCAGTTCCCGACCTGGTCCCGAGAGGAGATTGAGAAGATGCTACGGGTAACCGACGTCAGCCAGACCCGCGTTTTTCAGGACGCTCTCCAAGAGGGCTTGGAGAAAGGACGACAGGAAGGAATCGAGAAGGGAATCGAGAAGGGAATCGAGAAGGGAATCGAGAAGGGAATCGAGAAGGGAATCGAGAAGGGAATCGAGAAGGGAATCGAGAAGGGAATCGAGAAGGGAATCGAGAAGGGAATCGAGTCCGTGGCGCTGCGACTTCTCAAGATGGGTCGACCCGTGACGGAAATCGTGCAGGCAACGGAATTGACCCCGGCGCAAATCCGCAAGCTGAGCAAGAAGTCCCAGAAGTAGCCGCTTTCGACGGCGCGTGACCGACCTGGATTCCGGGGACATCATACCTAATTGACGCCTGATTCCGAGGACACCATACCCAACGCGGCTGAGCCGCAATCAAGCACGAAATCCCAAATCTCAAATCCGAAAAGATGCGTGCACGGCACGGAGATGTTCCAGACGTAGACTGTAATTGACGCCGGGTCGTCAGCGCCCAGGGGTTTGATCATCGACTCCTACGGCAAAGAGCTCAACGAACGGTCGTTCCCCTCATTCTTACGGACCCTTGGGATCAAGAAGACCGACTTGTTCCTTTCCCTGGAAACGAAGGCCATGCCGGAGCCTCCGGCCGCCAAGCCTGGCGAGCACGAGTCCATCTTTTCGGCCATCGGTCGTGGTCGGCCAACCTGGGGCTCACGCCGCCAGGCCGTACGGTGGCGCTGCTTCGCGGCTGGGAACAACTTCCCCCGCGGCCGGCCAACCTGGGGCTCACGCCGCCAGGCTGGACGATGGCGCCGCTTCGCGGCTGGGAACAAATTCCCCGCGGCCGGCCAACCTGGGGCTCGCGCCGCCAGGCTGTACGATGGCGCCGCTTCGCGGCTGGGAACAACTTCCCCCGCGGCCGGCCAACCTGGGCTCGCGCCGCCAGGCTGTACGATGGCACCGCGCGCCAGGCCTCCTTCGGCGTCGGAGCAGAATCGCCTATTCGGGGTTGCGGGGATGCCGTGCTCTTTTCGCCAACGTGTGGGCGCCCATGAGCGCGAGTTTCTCGTGTCGCCGCAAGCATTTCAGCGAACCGTCGTTCCTCGCCTCCTTGGTCAGGTTATCGTCGTCGCATCGCATCGCGTCGCCTCGCGGTCGAAAGTCAGCTCAGCATCGGCCGCCGGCAAGGTCGGGTTCAGGCGAAAAGCCCCAGCCGCATCCAGGAGATTCTCGCGTCGCACTGGACATCTCGGTTCATCCGCAGGCATGCGATCGTGGCACGACCTGTCGGGGTCAAACCCAAGGTTGAAGATGACCTCTGGCGCGCGACAGTACTCGCAACGATGCCCAGCCCTCCGGGCTACTTCGGCATAACGTTTGTTAATCTTCCCATTTCATGGAGCAAAGCTGCGGCACGCGCGGTCGTCGCCTTGACCTCGGCGTCAACCAGTTGCTCCAGCTCCGCCTGCTCGTCGGCACCCAAAGAGGAGTTCTGAGCGAGAGCCTCCCGCCTCAATGTCATCAGCTCTTCGAGACGCCGTCGTTGATCGGCGCTGAAGAAGCGATCCGGGCTCATGCTCCTGACGATGACCAGAGTCTCGACCTCCTCCTGCGTAAGTTGTGAGGCCAGTGCGTCAAGGGCCTCGCCGGCCGTTCGTCCCGTAGCCGAATTTCCCCGCGCAACGGCACGGTACGCCATGTTCTCCGGAGCGACCGGCTCATGATAAACGGCGACTCTCGTCACGGAATCTGCCCCCCCGTTCACAACGTCATTCATGAGACTCTACCACGACGGCTGTGCTGCCCGCAATCAGAGCGGGCTCTCAAGGAGGCTGTTCCACCGGACGGCGCACGTGTCCTTCTGCGGATCGTAGGGACTCGCAGTTTTCGATTCCCGTTGCTCCAACGGATGTGCTCTATTCACGCTTGCGCGGTCATCGCAACGGAAGGATTGTCCATGCACCTCAGTCACGCCGCTAACGAGCTGGTCGGCCACCTGCCGAACATCATGCAGTCCAACGCTCGCCGATCGCTCAAGACCCCAAGAGCCAATCCGCCGGCACGTCGAGCCTGGGCACCCGCTGCAAACCCGAACCAGGGGTGAGGTTCACAACCTCAATTCCGCGCTCGCGCGCTTCCAGGAAGAAGAGCCGCCAGCCGCTCGAAACCAGATCGTATCGCTTCAGGTTCTCCGAGAAACCGCTGTGATGGACCCCGGCGCCCTCGGCGTGCCCCCCCTGCCCCGGGATCATGTCCAGGCCGACGTAAGCGAGCCGCTTGAAGCCGCGGGGCGGGATGCTCTTGCCGGACTGCCTCGCTGTCGCCTCCAGCTTGCATCGTGAGTCCAGGTCATCGGGCCAGGGGTTGCAGAGCCAGTTGCCGACAACCATCGCCGTACTGCCGCCGACATAGCCTTCGTCCGGGTCGTCGCCCCACCACTCCACCTCCTTGACGAACGACTCGGCCAGGGCGGCCGTCCCGTGCGCACTCACCCGCCAGGCTTCCGTTGCATTCCAAGCCTGGGCGAACCCCGGTACGTGGCCGGCCAGCCCGGTCGCGGCGTCCATCGCGGCCGCGAACGTGAAGCGCACCCGGTTCCTGATGCACGTCGCCGCGACCAGGGATCCGTTCACCGACACGACGGCGCCGGCCTCTTCGATCGCTTTCCACGCAGATGGCGAAAATCGATCGAGAGAAGGACCCGCACAGACGAGGACGGCCGTCCGGTTGTCAATCAACATGAATCGCAGCCCGTCAATTCGAACAGTGTTCACGCCGGTTCGCCCTGGTCCGAGATCGAGGATTTCAGCGGCAAGGAGCGCTCCAGCCATCGGAAGATCGGACAGCCACGGTCAAATGGAGGATCGACCGACCTCAGGAAGCCGGGCTCTTCGAACGCAGACCTGTAATGGATGTGCACGATCTGGTTCAAGGGCAGCCCGTTCAGCGGCGCGACCATGATCGGCCGCTTGAAGATCAGGTAATTGTAGCTCGGGCCCAGGAGCAGCGTCCGGGCGAACCGGCGCACGACCGTCGCGGCCAGGGCGATCTCATCCATGCGATGGAATGCGCCCTCGAAAACGACCCCCCGGCTGACGAGCCGCCGCAAGTCGTTCTCCCACTCCCGGAACACACCGGCTTCACGCCGGACCGCGACGAGACCCGCGCTGAAAAAGGCCCTCACGCGTCGTCCCAGCTCGTTCTGCACAAACGGCACGTCGTCCATCATACGATCGTCAAATACGCGCTGCCAGAAAGTGTCCACCGGGTCGCCCGGACCCAGACTGTTCAAGCGGTCTGATTGCGCCGGCCGAAGCGCGATGTCCGTGCCGCTCGGCAGGTCCAGGTCGTTCGGCTCGCCGGTCAGCACCGTATCGCTGTCCAGAAAGACAAGCGTCGGCTCCTCGAGCACTGCGCTCCGCAAATGCACACACAAAGATCTTGTTCAGCGTTCCCTCGTCCGGGAATTCGACGTTGAGAGTTTGGGGGATGTGGACGACGCCGAGATCGCGCAGGGCGGTCAGCGTCGGATCGCCGACCTCTCTCCCGGGACGCGGCTGGAACGTATAGATCGGGGCGCTCTGGTACGCCCCACCAAACCTGCGGATCGACCGGCACAGGAGAATCGTCTGCGCTTCGAGCCTGCCGCGCTCGACGCAGGCGAGGAAGGCGAGGCGGCTCTTCATGGGAAATCTCTCACGAACTGTGCCGGACTTCAGCCGAGCCCTGCGGTGAGGCATCAGGGCCCGCCGAGGGTTTCTTGTGAGCGTAGATCACGTCATATTCCTCGGTCGCCCCGCCGAGCGCGGGCCGGCCGGTGCGGTATGTCGGCTCAAAAAGCGCACGTTCGTCGGCGGTTGGATCCGCAATGGGACAGACCGGCGTCTTGTCCCAGGCCAGGAACCCGGGCGAATACTTGAACAGGACCGACCGGCGGACGCGATCCGCGGGCTGCCAGGGGAACGTCCCATGCACGAGTGCTTCGTTGAACACGATCACCGAACCGGCGGGGGCAGCAATATGCCGCACCAAGCCAAGGTCTTCCTCCATCGAGAGCATTTCTTCCGGCGGCCGGAAGTTGGCCTTGTGGGATCCCGGCACGCAGACGAACCCGCCGTCCCCGGGACGGACGTCCGTCAACTGGAAGGCGCTCACGGTCAGTCCGCACCGGATCCTACCGTGCTCGTAACGGTGGTAGCGAGACGGGTCGAACGTCAGGCCCCCGTGCAGCCAGTGCCCTTCCGTCCCCCGGACCATCTGGATCAACATCGGCCCGTGATCGAGGCGGAAGCCGGGACCCAGGATCTCGTTGAACACATCCACGATCCTCGGGTGCGTGAGCATCCTCCGGAACGGCTCACACCAGGGCCGTTCAAACCCCAGCGGGTTCTGCGAGAACCCGGCCTTCCCGCTCGACCCTTTGAGAACGCTCGATGTGTGGGCAAGGCCGAGACGCCGGTTCTCGAGCAGGTGGGAATGGCGATCGATCGCCTCGTTGGCCGCGGTGACCTCCTCGCTCGTGAGCAGGCCCTCCAGCACGAGATAACCGTTCAGATCGAACACGAATCGTTCGGTGTCGGTCATCCAACCATCTCGTCGTTTCGCCTTGAGAAATGCCCGTTCCGCCTGACTTGGCCCGATCAGGACGATTGCCTTTGCCGGTTGAAATCACGCCAGAGCGCGAATGCCCCGACGTGGTCGATTTCGGCCGGATCTTCGGCCAGCTTGAGATGCCGGCAGTCGGCGGAGCCTCGTGCCCTCATGACCGGCCTGTCCTGAGAGTCGATCCGGCTCGTCACGTAACGCACGATGAACCCGATTCGCTTCTGATCGGTGCGATTGGGGTTGGAACCGTGAATGATATTGCAATGGTGAAACGACATCTCACCGGGACCCAGCTCGAGGTTGACCGCCTCGCTCTCATCGACCGCCACTCCGATCCGTTCACCACGCCGCAGCAGGTTGTCTTGATCCTTGGCTTCCTCGTGGTCGAGCCGGCCCCGGCTGTGAGACCCGACAATCGCGCGCATGCACCCGCTTTGCGCCGTGCTCGAGCTGAGCGCGATCCACGCGGAGATCGACGGAGACAGATGCCATCGCGAATACACGCTGTCCTGGTGCCAGGCCACATAGCTGGGATCATGAGGGTATTTGCACAAGATCAATGTTCCATCGATCAGGATGTCGTCGCCCAGGATCGATTCCACGGCATCCAGCACCGCGGTGTGAGTGGCCAACCGGTAGGCCCATTTGAAGAACAAGTGCGCGTTATCCAGCCGCTTGATCATGCCGTCGTTCAGCGCCTCAAGCTCTTCCAGGGTCGAGCGGTATAGGGCGGCCTCCGACTGCGACAAGACCCGGATCGGGTAGAGCACTCCGTCGCGCTGGTACCGCTCGACCTGTTCTGCTCGAAGCCCCCTCGTCATACCGCTCACCCTTCCCGATCGACGCTCGACTGATCGCCATGTGAGGCAACTATAACCGGTCAAACCCCGATTGGAACCAATCATCCGTTCGATTTTCCAGTACTCACTGGACAAGACAGTTTGGGAGAGTTAGGTTGTCTACGCTAGACAGCCTAACTTTGCGTGGGTGTCGGTTTCAGGCACTGGAAAGTCAGAAAGCGATCTTTCGCGAACCGCGACGTTTTGCTGATTGACTCGGTGACAGCGCGATAATTCTGCGCGGCTCAGGGCCGCTGGCTACGTTTTTTAAGGCTTTCTACCACTTCGACCGATGGCCCCGTTCGGGAGCAGGCATCGATGTTGAGTTCTACGCAGATCGACGTGCGAAGTGCGAGTCGGATTGCCCGGTTGACGCTGCTGGTCGTTGTCGTGACCACCGCGAGCGCGGGGGTTCTGCGTGCTCAGGCAGTGACGAGCACGCCGCCGACGGTGCCGCCGGCGGCCAAGGTCGCCGCGCCCGGCCCGGACCGGCCGACGCAAGGCAAGCACGGTGGCTCGAGCTTGTACGAACGGGCGAAATCTTATCACCCGGCTGGGGCGTTCCCCAAGTACAGGCGAACCATCAAGGCTCACGTCGTCGCGCTTGATCAACCCTATATGTGGAACCGCCTCGGCAGCTCGCAGCCCGCCGCGATGGTCTACGCACTGGCGACGGACGTGGTGCCGACCGATTACGACCCCAAGACCATGCCTCTCCAGCCGTTCAAGGAATTCAAGCCGGGGGCCGTGCGACTTCGAGAGGACAAGCGCCCGCGTCCTCTCGTGCTCCGCGCCAACGAAGGCGACCTGCTCGAGGTGACGTTCACCAATTTGCTGAATCCCGCTCAGCCGAGTTTGCCGGCCGGCGACATCACGGCGATGAACAACACGAGTGCAAGCGTCACCCGTTATGCCGGTTTCCACGTGATGGGGCTCGAACTCTACAGTACCGGCGGCATCGGCAACGATTCGTCCTGGGTCGGTACGAACGCGGGGGTCGGACCGGCCGACACGCAAGATGTCTGGGTTGACCCGACCACCGAGCCCGGTGGAGAGCCCGGCAGTGTGTGTGCGCCGGGTGAGACGAAGATTTACCGGTACTATGCCAAGGCCGAGGGGACGTATCTGGTCCACAGTTTCGCCGCCGACTCACCCCTGGCCAACCAGGTCAGCCAGCTTCAGTCGGGGCTGTTCGGCGTCGTCAACGTTCAGCCCGAGGGAGCCGAGTATTACCGCAGCCAGGTCACCCGCCAAGACCTCGACCAGGCGACGTACCACATCGAGGAAAGTAAGGAAAAACTGTTACAGCAAAAGAGCAAAGCCGTTGCGGCTCTCAGCCCGGCCGAGCGGAAAAAAGCATGTCATGAATACGTGATCTATCTCCCCGAACAGCCGGGGGTCTACCTGCTCGAGCCGCGCCCCAGCATCCGAACGAACATGCAGTTGCAGATCCAGCTCGGCAAGGAAGGCGATCCGGTCACCGCGCTCGTCCACGGAGTTCCGTACGATGTCTACACCCTGACGACCGTGGTGCCCGCGCCCGCCACCCAGATTCAGAAGCGGACCTTCAAGACCACCTCGGTCGTGCTGATCCATCGACCGGGCGATCCGTCCGATTTGAGGCGACTGCACCTCGTGAACCTGGAAACGGACCCGCCCAGCTTGCAGCACCTGGTGAACTACCTGGCACTTTACCCGCCAGGTGCCAAGTACCCCAGCGGGCAGCCCATTCCGACGGATACCCCCGTGCTCAGCATGCTCGCCCCGCCGCCCGATCCCGTGCACGTCCCGCTGAAAAGACATTTTCAACTGATTGCCGGCGATCTGACGGCGGTCATCACCGGACCCAACCACGACCGCTGGCCTTACTCGATCAACGGCCCGCTGTTCCGCGAGAACCCCTCGTCGCCGGACCGGCGGCAGCCGTATCGCGAGTTCACGATTGTTTATCACTACGACTTTGCGACCGTTCAGGCCTTCCCGCAACTGAATAACGTGAACAGCGGCTATGCCAGCACCGGCGGAGATTATTTCGGCATCAACTACGGCTGCGCCGGGATCGGCGCCGAGATCCTGGCCAACCGGCTCGGCGTGGGGCCGATGGGGCGGAAAGACGCGGTCGACCTCAAGTTCGAGGAGTTCTTCCTCAGCTCGTGGGCCTGCGGCGACCCGGCGATGGTTGTCGACGTGCCGGCCAACGCGAATGCTCAGGTGCTCACCAACCCCGAGGGGGAGCCTCTCCAGGTTCCCCCGCAGAAGGGAGTCGGACAGATCAAGACTCCGAAACCCCTTGTGGCTCCCAAGCTACCCGGACACGGGGCCACCAAAGCCTATTATCCCGACGACCCGTCGAATGTCTATCACAGCTACATGCGCGACCACGTGAAGTTTCGGATCTTGAACGCCAGCGAGAACATCACTCACGTGCACCACCAGCACGCGCACCAGTGGCTGCACTCGCCCAACAGCGACAACGGCCAGTATCTGGACAGTCAGACCGTCGTCGCCGGGTCCGGCTACACGCTCGAGATCACTCATGGCGGCAGCGGCAACCTGAATTACACGGTGGGCGACTCGATCTTCCACTGCCACTTCTACCCGCACTTTGCCGAGGGCATGTGGTCGCTGTGGCGCGTCCACGACGTCTTCGAGCCCGGCACCAAGCTCGACGGAAACGGCGTTCCCGACGCCCACGAAAAATGGAACCGCGCCTACCCCGACGCCGAGATCAAGGCAGGCACGCCGATTCCAGCCATCGTGCCCATGCCATCGCTCGCCATGGCGCCTTCCCCCGCGCAGGTGCGTCTGGTGGACGACGGGCGTCGCGTCGAGGTGGAGGCCGAGAACCAGGCTGAGATCGACAGGAGGCGAAAGCTGCATCCCGACGACCCGTCTCAATGGCCGGAGCCGATTTACGCCAAGAACCCGGGTTATCCCTTCTTCATTCCCGGGCTCTCCGGACACCGGCCGCCGCACCCGCCGCTCGATTATGCCTGGCAGGAGGACGACCACGGGAACCCCAAATACGACTCCAACGGGAAGAAGAAGTACCTGGACGGCGGCCTGCCCAGACACGTGGTCCAGGACGGTGACGTCGTCCGCAATTACTTCACCCGGTGGGATTTCACCAAGGACTTCGTGGTCGTGGGCGACAAGCCGCCCTACAAGGCCAAGGCCGGCGGCCTGGTCGCGTACGAGATCCCTCAGGAAGGGACGGCGCTCGAGAAGACCGCCATGCAGACCCATTCCACCCGTGCGCGTCCCTCTTACCTGCCCGACGGCGATCCCGGCAATTTCATCTTGAACGGTCTGCCCGCGGTCCCGGGTGCACCGTACGCCCCGCCGGGCGTTCGCGGCGACGGCGAATCCAACGTCAACGTCCGCCGGTACAAGGCGGCCGTGATCCAGATCGACGCCGTGCTCAACAAGAAGGGCTGGCATTTCCCGCAACAACGGATGCTCACACTCTGGGACGACGTGGCGCCCACCGTGACGGGCGTCCGGCGCCCCAGCCTTTCTTCTTCCGCTCCAATACCGACGACACGATCGAATACTGGCACACCAACCTGGTGCCCAATTACTACGAGATGGACGACTTCCAGGTCCGCACGCCGACCGATGTCCTGGGCCAGCACATCCACCTCGTGAAGTTCGACGTCACTTCCTCCGACGGCGCCGGCAATGGCTTTAACTACGAAGACGGCACCTTCAGCCCGCAGGAGGTGCGCGAGCGGATTGCCGCCATCATGGCCAAAGGCGGGATCTACCAGTTCGACGAGCGGGCGCCGTTTCAGACCAAGGTCCAGACACCTCTGGAAGTGAAACCGGTCGCGACGGAATATCCCCTGCCGGGACATCCCGGAGTGAGCCGCTTCGGCCAGCCCCCGCCGTTCCAGAACTGGGACGGTGCCCAGACCACCATCCAGCGGTTCGATACCGATCCGACGCTCAACAACGACGGGCTCGACCGGACCGTCCGCTCGGTGTTCACCCACGACCACTTCAGCCCATCGACCCACCAGCAAACCGGGTATTATGCGGCGCTTCTGGTCGAACCGGACGACTCGACCTGGAACATCCCCGTCGTCACGGTGACGGCCGACGGCAAGTCGACCGTGACCTACGAGCAGGGCGGCTCGCGCTCCGACGGCGGTCCGACCAGTTGGGAAGCCAGCATCATCACGGCGGACAAGGCGCAGAGTTACCGGGAATTCGCGTTCGAATTCCAGGACATGCAGCTTGCTTATCTGGGGGGCAGCACGGCGCGGCAGCAAACGCCGTCTCAGCTCACTCCGGCCCAGCCTCTGTATCAGCTCGGTGGGCCGGCGCAGACGGCCCTGCCCCTGCTCGACTTGGGTAAGCCGATACCCCCTGGCAACGCAGTTCGCACCGACCTCGCAGCCAACGGAATCGTCCTCTCGGACGACGCCGTCGTGGCGGCGGGCACCATGCCCAAAACGTTCGTGATCACAGACCCGCAGACGAAAACCGCTGAAGGGTTCGATACGACCTACCCGATCGACGCCGGTTTCAACGTATTTACACCGAACATGAACCCAGGCTGGACAGACCCTTCCCAGGCGGTGGCCGCACCGAAGGCAAGCAAAACGGTGCCCACTCCTCAGTTGCTGAGCTTCGGGACGGTCGGCACGTACTCGGTGAACTACCGGAACGAGCCGTTGCCCCTGCGCGTGGCCGGTGCTCCTGCGCCCGTGACGAGCGCCAACGACCTGGCCTTCGCGTATGCGTCGATCACGCGCACTGACCCGGACCTGAATGTGCAGCCGACCGTCTTTGAACTGCCGTCTGCTGTGAGAGGCTCGATCGCGCCGGGTAATCCGAAGCCCGATCTCATCGCGGCCTTCGCAGCCGCCGGCGTGGCATTGCCGAATACGAGCCAGATCATTGTCATGCTGCCGCCTGATCCAACGGGCTGGACTGTCACCGTGCCGAACGCCGCCGGGACGAGCTTCACCGTCTACCAGATCCGAGATCCCGGCCCCCCCGTGGGGAGTCTCTTTGTCATGGAACAGGTGAGCACAAATCGCACTCACGTCTTTCCTCCGCCAGTCGTGCCCCTTTCGGCTGACGCGAAAGTCGGCGGCGTGACCGGCCCGGACCCGTTCACGCCGATGATGCGTGCTTACGCCAACGACCGCGTCCAGGTGCGCGCGCTGGCCGGTGCGCACATGGACGAGCACAGTTTCCTGATCCACGGCGTCAACTACTTCTTCGAGCCCTCGTACACCAACTCGGGATATCAGACGACGCAGGCGATCTCGCTTTCAGAGCACTTCGAGATGGCGTTCACCGTGCCGGCGAAGACGGCCACGCAAACCAACGAATTTGCCGACTTCCTGTATGCCCCCAGCGCGAACGCCCAGGGGCAGACGAGCGGCACCTGGGGGATCCTCCGCGCCTACGATGGGACGCAGAACGGCCGGGGCGACAAGACCTCGCCCTTCTACCTGGAGCCTCTGCCGAATAACCCGACCGGCCAGGCGCCCCAGACGATCGATTTCGCGGCACTCTTCAGTGCTCCGGGGAAACAGACGAAAACCTATACGGTCATCGCCACGACGGCGGCTCAGATCCTGCCGAATGGCAATCTCACGTTCAACTCGCGTGGGCAGGCGACCCAGAACTTCCCGTTCCTGGCCGCGGGCGGAGCGGCGACTCAGCTCATCAATCCCTACGCCCTGATCTACGTGAGGGACGACACTATCGACTCGACAACTCATCTGCTCAAGAGTGACGCTCGGGTCGAGCCGCTCATCCTGCGCGCCAACGCCGGCGACTGGATCAAGGTCATCGTCAAGAACCAGTTCGATCCCACGAACGCGAAGTTCAACGCCACGTTCAATACCACATCGAACCAGGGTAAGTTCAATACGGGGAATCCCTTTCTCTCGCTCAACAAGAACCTCGGTGTTTACCCGACGGCCGCGACAATCAGAACGTCGACGAACGTGGGGATCCACCCCCAGCTCGTGGCCTACGACATCACCAAGGGAGATGGCATGAATGTGGGACTGAACCCGACAGAAACCGCGGCGCCAACGGGCGATTTGGAACTGTACTGGTATGCGGGCAATCTGTCGTTCAACGACGACGGCACGATCAAGGAGACGCCGATCGAGTTCGGATCGGTAAACCTGGCGGCAGCCGAGCCTCTCCTTCAACATCGTAAGGGGCTGATCGGGGCTTTGATCGTCGAGCCTGAGGGATCGACGTGGACCGACGATTACGCACACCTCGAGACGATACCGGAGACGACGTCCCAGTACGACTCGACCGGCAAGGTCACGAGCGTCACGACTGTGCCACTCAAGACCCGCGCCGTCAAGAACGTCACGAAGGACGGCACGGCGTTTCGCGAGTTTGTGGCTGTGCTGCAAACCGACGCGTACTTCTACCAGGCTGCGGGGGCCGCGCCGACGAGTACAAACGGCCCGGCACTGAACTACCGCACCGAGCCCGTGCAGTATCGTTACGCAACTTCGGGGTATCCTCCCAGCGGCGCGGCGGGTACCGCCGCGCGGCTGTCCAACGCGCTGGTGACTCCGGACGACCCGAAGTTCAAGAAAGACCCGACACTCGCCGACCCGCAGACGCCGGTCTTCACGGCCGTCGTCGGCCAGCCGGTGCGGTTCCGCTGGATCTATCCGGAAGGGCCCGGCGGCGATGCGGGCGGCAGCAGCCAGGTCCCTTTGGTCCACGGGCACGTGTTCCAGGAAGAGCCGTATGTGAACGACTCGACGGAGCTGGGCTTCAACCCGCTCTCGCAATGGATGGGCGGCCGGTTCATCTTGCCGGGCCAGACCGTCGACATGCTGTTCTCATCGGCCGGCGGCTCGTTCCAGGTTCCCGGTGATTACTTCTACGGCACGTTCATCGGCCAGACGACCGGCAACGGCCAGACGCAGGCACTCTGGGGCTTGTTCCGGGTCACTCCTCCCCCTCCAGGCCCGTGATCGCTGATGGATAGAACCCTCGCAAACCGGCCGATCGGCTGGCTGAGCATGAGATCGATCCCGGGGCGCCGCGCGGCCGGCCTGCTGGCCGTCTGTGCGGGCATCGCTCTGGCGGCGATCGCGATCAAGGGCGCCCCGAAGGCCGCCAAGTCGCCGGACCCGGCGGACCGGGTCAAGCAACCCGAAGTCTCCACGATCGTCGCGGCCTCGCCCACACAGCGGCCGCCGGAGGCGCCGCTTCTGTGTGGTGAGCGCATCAGTCGCGAGGGAATTGCCGTCGAGTTTTCGCTCCAGCAGCTTGCCCCGGCAAAGTTCCAGGCCAGGGAACTGCAAGAAGGCGACGATGTCCGGGTCCGGTTCCAGATCACCGACACCACGAGCGGCAAGCCCGTCCGCAGTCTCAACCCGGCGGCGTGGATGGATCTCGTCCCTCCCAACGAGATCAAGGGTGCCAGGACGTGCGAGCAAAAGGCGAAGGCGTTCCTGGGCGGCAGCATCTTCGGACGAGCCGAGCTCGACCTGAATGTCTACAACGTCCTGACCTTGAACGACGAGGCCAGCATCTCCGTCGTCGACCCGCTCTTCAGCTTCGGGGGCACAAAGTTGCTGGACATGGTCGTTCTGGAGAGCCCGGGCGAAGACTGGGCAATGACGTCGGATGAAACGCGCATCTATGTTTCGCTGCCCGACAGCAAGAAGGTTGCCGTGGTCGACACGGCCGCGTGGACGGTGGCACGGAATATCAACCTGGACCGCCGGCCCGGCCGGATTGCCCTGGAGCCCGACGAGAGCGTGCTCTGGGTCGCCGACGAGGAAGCGAACCCGGGCCAGCCCGAGCTGTCCGGGATCACGGCGATCAAGACAGCCAACCCCGAGCAGGCCACCCGGATCAAAACAGGACACGGGCATCATGAGCTGGCGTTCAGCGACGACGGCCGCCGCGCGTTCGTGACAAACCAGCGAGATAGCACCGTGTCCTTGATCGACACGCGCTCGTTCCAAGAAGAGGCAACTGTCGCGACGGGCTCAGGGCCCGAGTCGGTCGCGTTCTCGGCCCTGGCCAGGATGGCGTACGTTTCCTCGGGTGACGGCAGTGTCACCGTTGTCGACGGAGCCCGCCACGAGGTCGTGGCACGGATCAAGGCCGAGCCGGGCATCGGTCAGATCCGGTTCGCACCGGGCGGCCGATTTGGTTTCCTCGTGAACCCGTCCAGGGACGTCGTGCACATCGTCGATTCGGCCACCAACCGGATCGTGCAGACCGCGGACGTCGAAGACGAGCCATACCAGGTGGCTTTCTCCACGGAGTTCGCCTACGTGCGCCATCGCACGAGCGAGAACGTGCTCATGCTGCCGCTCAAGGCCGTGGGTGTCGAAAAGCGGCCAGTGCAGGTGTTCTCATTTCCGGGTGGCAAGATCCAGGCAGCCAGCTCGACTCGCACGAGCTATGCCGACACCATCGTCCAGGCACCCGGTGAGAGCGCGGTGCTCGTGGCCAGCCCCGCAGACAAGGCCGTCTCCTATTACAAGGAGGGGATGGCTGCACCCGTCGGCAACTTCAGCAACTACGGCCGGCAGCCCCGGGCTGTCCTCGTCGTCGATCACAGCTTGAAGGAGCGTGGCTCGCCCGGGGTCTACGAGTCGGTGGTGCGCCTGCGGAAGCCCGGCCTATACGACGTCGTGTTCTTCCTCGATTCTCCGCGCATCGTCCATTGTTTCTCGGCCACCGTGCAAACGAACCCAGAGCGCGAGTCGACGCGGCTCGCCGGTAAGATCAAGATCGAGCATCTCGTCGACACGCGGCGCGTTTTCGTCAAGGAGACAGCGCGGCTGCGGTTCCGCATCATCGACCTGCAAACAAAAGGCGCCATCGCGGCACTTTCCGATGTCGAGGTCCTCACCACGCTCGCACCCAGCACCTGGCACAAGCGGCATCGCGCATCACCGGCAGACGACGGCACGTATTTCCTCGACTTTGCGCCGCCACGCGCCGGCCTCTACTATGTCTACATTCAATGCCTGTCCCGCGGACTGGGCTTCAATAACGATCAGTATCTTGTCCTGGAGGCGATCGACAAAAATGGAACAGCTCAGAAAGATTGATCAATCTCTCTTTGTCATTGTGTTTGCGGTTCTGTTCGTCGCGTTACAAGGCTGCCGGAATTCTCTCACGGCCGACGCATCCGATCGTCAGCAAACGCCGGGCACGCGCACGGAAGTCTCTCAAGCTGAGTCGCCCGCGACCGATTGCTGCAAGCCGGAGACACCGGCCGCGCCTGCGCCCGCGACCGATTCGCAGGCGCCAAAACTGGAAGTCGTGGCCAGCTCGGTCACGATTCCCGATCTGACCTTGATCAATCAGGACGGCCGGCCGGTTAACGTGGCTCGCGACCTGGCCCAGGGCAAGCTCCTGGTCATGAATTTTATCTTCACGACCTGCAAGGGAGTTTGCCCGCCGATGGGCGTCAACTTCGGACATCTCCAGGAGCGACTCGCCGGCCACCTCGGCCGCGAGGTGAGCCTGGTCTCCGTCAGCGTTGATCCCGTCACCGACACTCCGGAGCGGCTGAAAGCCTGGGGTGAGCAGTTTGGCGCATCCGCCGGCTGGACGTTGCTCACCGGCAAGAAGCAAGACGTGGACCAATTTCTCAAAGCGCTGGGCGTATTCGCCGCGGACAAGACCGAGCATTCGCCGTTCATCCTGGTCGGCCGTGTATCGGACGGGCGGTGGCAGCGCATTCACGGCTTGACCCCGGCCGACAAGCTAACGGACGTCATCCTCGGCTTGCTTGCCTCTCCCGAGTCTCACCAATCGGGATCTAAACTGTCATCATCCACGGAGGACCGCGGTAAGCCCGAGGCGGCCGCCGCCAGCCAAGCCCAGCGTTACTTCACCGACGTCAATCTGATCGACCAGAACAGCAAGAAACTGCGGCTGTACAGCGATCTTCTCAAAGGCAAGGTCGTGGTGATTACCCCATTCTTTACGACCTGCCGGGGCTCTTGTCCCCACTTGATCGATACGTTTGCCAAGTTGCAATCCCACTATGAAGATCGACTGGGAAAGGACCTGTTTCTGATCAGCCTGACCGTTGATCCGGATACAGACAGCCCCGACAAGCTCAAGGCCTACGCCGAACAGTATCACGCTCTCCCGGGCTGGTATTTCCTGACGGGCGACAAGGCGAATCTCGCCGTCGCGCTGGGCAAGCTGGGCCAGCGTGTGCAGGCCAAGGAGGATCATTCGAACGTGTTCATCATCGGGAACGACACAACCGGGTTGTGGAAGAAGGCCATGGGCCTGGCACCGCCCGCGGAGATCATCCGAATCGTTGACTCGGTTCTGAACGATAAGTCGTCATGAAGAACATCCTTCGAGTCCCCTCGCGATATCTGGCTCGTGTCGGGTTGATTGCCCTGGGGATATCGCTCTGGCATCTGGCCGGATGCTCGCTTCGATCCATGCCGTCGGGATCTGATGGTGGCCGCGCAGCCGTCTTCGATCGTGCTCCGGGCAAGATGGATGCGCTGCCGTCGCCGGGTCGAACAAACGCCCCGGTTCAACCTGTCCCTGGCGAGGAGATCCGCCGCGTCGAGCGCGGCAAGGCGATCTACCTCAGGGCGACGAGCCCGTCCGGTCAGCCGATCAAGGCTCGACTGGCGGGGAGCAGCACCGACGTACCCGCCGCGGTGTTGACCTGTGGGAACTGTCACGGCCGGGACGGCGTTGGAAAAGCGGAAGGCGGGATTACTCCCGCCACGATCACGTGGGACGAGCTGACCAAGGTTTATGGCCCCTCGCACCCGAGCGGCCGACAGCGACCGGCTTACGACGCGAATTCGGTGAGGCGCGCGATCACGATGGGACTGGACCCGGCGGGCCGCGCGCTCGACTCGTCCATGCCGAGATACGCACTCACTCGAGACGACCTCGACGACCTGGTGGCCTATTTGAGGGAGCTGGGGCGCGACTGCGACCCGGGCATCACGGACCAGGCCATCGTCGTCGGCACCGTCCTGGCGCCGCCCAAGTCACTGGGCGAATTGAGCCGTGCCGTCAAGTCCGTGCTCACCGCGTATTTTGCCGAGGTAAACCATCGAGGCGGCATCTTTGGGCGGCGTGTCGAGATCCGCTCTCTGGAGGCTCCGGAATCCGCTCGGGAATGGGCGTCCGCGGCACATCGGTTCTTCCAAGGCCAGGAGGTATTTGCACTCATCGCCCCGTTCATTGCCGGCTCGGAGGGCCAGGCCAGCACTCTGGCGCGGCAAGAGAGCGTACCGGTCGTGGGTCCGTTCACGCTTTATCCCGAGGTGGGCTACCCGCTCAATCGCCAGGTGTTCTATCTTCACTCTGGCCTCGGGGACCAGGTGCGCGCCCTGGCCATGTTCGCCGGCAGTCGTCTTGCCGGTCAGAAGCCAGCCGCAATCGTGTTGTTTGGCGACACCGACCGGCTGTCGCGCGTGACGGCCGAACTGGTGCAGGCCGAATGCGCACGCCTGGGCTGGCAAGAGGTCGAGCTTGTTCCGATCTCGCGCGGTCCCAGGTCAATGGGAATTGTGGAGCGCCTCCAAGGCAAGAAGGCTGAGGTCGTGTTTGTGCTCGCACCCGAGGGGCGGGAGGTCAGTGACCTCTTCAATTCCTCGTCGCGGGACTGGCAGCCCCTGCTGCTCCTCCCCGGCGCCCTGGCGGGGCAGAAGGTTCTGGAGACTGCGTCAGGCGCCAGAGACCGTCTTTTCCTGTCGTTTCCGACACTGCCTTTCGATCAGACGCGGGAAGGTGCCGCCGAATTGGAACGGCTGGCCGCCGCCCACGGGCTGCCTGGCGAGCAACGCTCGTCCCAGATCGACGCCCTGGTCGCGGCCAAGATCTTCGTCGAAGCCATGACCGCGGCTGGTCGAAGAGCGAGCCGTGAGAAACTGATCGAGCAACTGGAACAGTTCTACGAGAAGCCGACCGGCTTGACGCGGCCAATCACCTTCTCTGCGAACCGGCGGGTCGGAACCCGCGGGGCCTATATTGTGGGTATCGACCCGAAGCGAGCAAAGCTTGTGCCTGTGAGCGGCTTCATCGAGCCTCCCGCGCACTAATCGCATGCTGAATTTGCTGGTTGTGGTCAACTGCGGTCCGTGTGCTCCGTTCATCGGCCGGTGCCTCACAAGCCTCGAGTCGCAGACCTATCGCAACTGGCGCGCACTGGTGACGGTCGATCCCTGCGGTGATGAGACGTATGGCGAGGCTGTCCGCGTCGCGCGAGAGAGCGGCCGGATCGACGTCTGCCGAAATTCGCGCCGCCGTTTTGCCCTGGAAAACCTGGTCCGGGCCGTCCGCCGGACCTCCCCTGACCCGGAGGACGTGATCGTCATCCTTGATGGCGACGACTGGCTGAGCGCCAGTCATGCTCTGTCGACCATCGTCGATACCTACAACCAGCACGCCTGCTGGCTGACCTACGGCAGTTGGGTTTCCGACGGCCCCAAGCGTCATTCCGGCAGGTGGCCCGCCTACCCGCGCGGCACCGAGGATTTTGCGCGGCGCCCTGGCTGGCGACCCACGTGCGCACGTGGAAGAAATGGCTCTGGGACCTCGTCGACCACGACGACCTGCGGGATCCTGAGGGCCGGTATTTTCGCGTGGCCGTTGACCTGGCGGTCATGATTCCCATGCTCGAGATCTGCGGCACCGAGCGAGCGCTCCACATTGCCGAGCCGATTTATTTTCTCAACCGTCAGTACGACTGGCGAACCGACGACAAGCGCTATCGCGAGCAAGAGCGCAACCAGCGGATCATCCGGTCCCGGTCTCCCTACCCGAGGCGATTCACGCGACCCTCATGACTTTGAACGTCGTCTGCATCAAGTGGGGCAGCAAGTATCCCCCGGAATATTTGAATTACCTGGGACGCAGCGTCCGCCGCTTCCTGAGTGTCCCCCACCGCTTCGTGTGTTTGACCGACGATCGCACAGGGATCGATCGCGGCATCGAGACCAGGCCGCTTGTCGAGGAGCTGCCCGGCTGGTGGAACAAGATCGCGCTCTTCAAGTCGTCCGTGCACGACCTGCGAGGCACGATCTTGTACCTGGACCTCGACATGGTCATCATACGCAACATCGATGATCTGCCGGCCTGGAGCGGAGCGTTCCTGGCCATGCCGACATTTCGGAGAAAGGGTGAGTTCGGCTCGGCACTCATGCGGTTCGAGATCGGCCGCTACCCGAGAGTCTGGGACCTCTTTGAGCCGCGTGCTCATGACATCATTCGATCCATCCAGGGCGACCAGAACTGGATCAATGCGTGCTGCACAACCACGGCGGAACATGAATCGACGCGGAAAGTGCGCGAGCTCTGGCCGGAGGTGACCCCGGCGGATTGTCTGATCGACCCGTTCCCCGGATCCTGGTTCCCCGACTATAAGGGCCAACTGCAGGCTGGGCCGCACCGGATCTCCCGCGACGCCAAGGTGATCGTGTTTCACGGCAGACCGATGGTCCACGAGGTCGATTGGGTAGCCAGGCTATGGCGCGGGGAGGCAAGCGTTGCCGATACTGGGCAAGACGTAAAAGGGTGTGCGACTGGTTGAAAGTCAAGGCGGCAATTCATGGGGCGTCGTCCGGATATCGTGCTGGTGGGGGTCCCGAAGTCGGGGACTTCGATGCTGTGCAACGCAATGACCGTCGCCAGCCGGTCCGTCGTGCTCTACGAGCCGACCAGGAGCGGCTTTCGGGCGGAACGACTGCGCACTCAGGCCGCCAGCCTGGGCTACCACGGCCGCAACATCGTCGGCTGGGCCCGCACGCACGAGAAGTGGGGCGTGAAGGAAGTCCTCGCCGATTCGATCAAGAAAGCCATCGAGTGGAGGCCCGATCGCGTGGTTCTCCTGGTTCGCGACCTCCGGCATGTGGCCCTTTCCACCTACGAAACCAATCAATGGATCCCGTGGGACCTGGATTCTCGCCGGCGGCGGCTGCTCGACACGGCCCTCGCGGTGATGGATCTACCGCGGATCTGTCCGCCGGACCGCTTGACGGTCTGCCATTATGAGTCGTTCGTGTCGAGCCAAGAGTACCGCGAAAGCTTCCGGGTCGAGGTGAACTGGCCGAGCCTGGAGGGCGACGTCGCCCGCGGTCTGTCGACCTGGCTCGGGCGGCCGCACGAGGCCGAGCGCCACGGCGGAAGGATCACCGCGAATTCGGTCGATCACCGGCGCTCCGCGCAGGAGCCCGAGGCGCGGCGCTTCGCTCGCGAAATCATGTCGGCTTGTCCGTCGTTCAATTCGATGTTCGGCTACGAGGTCTGACGTCGGGGCAGGGAAAGCTGGTCGCCAGGATCGACAAGCGATTATAGATGGGTTTGGGGTACTCGACCTGGTGAAAACAGGTTTTGTAGCCGTGTTTTTCCAGCAGGTAGCGATAGCTGTGATTGTAGAGCAGGTTTCCGCGGGGCCGGGAGTTGCGCTCGCTGTCGACGTCGAAGTCGACGTCCATGGCGTCGCAGGTCGCCAGGGCAACCCGATCAACCGTCTTTTTGGTCAATGCGAGAAACTCCTCGAGCTCGGCCTGGCTGAAACATTCGAACGTCCCGCACGCCACCAGCAGCGTTCCGGGACGGCAGTGATTGACGACGTAGTCGGTCGCCTCGACGTGCAGGAACTCGACCTTGGATTCGCCGTAGATCCTCTTGTTCCGGGAAATCTGCTCCGCGCTCAGGTCGATTCCCTGAAACCGCTCGACCTGCCTGAATTGACCGGCCAGATAGTTCACCAGCATGCCGTTGCCGGTGCCGATTTCACACAGGTTGTTGACAAAGGGGAAGTGCTCCAGGAGCCAGTTCATTTGTTCCAGCATGCGGCGGCGCGACTTGAGATACTCGTCGTGGAACAGCCGCCGGTCCTGATACCTCCTGCGCCGCTCTTCGTGCCAGCGAATGCCGGCCGTCGCCCCCCAGAACAGGTCCCGGTTGCTGGCTCTTCGCTCGGCTTCCGGCCGCTCGTAATACCGCCGCGTCAGCTCGGCACGGACGGACTGTTTCAAGAAGCTGTCGGGCTCCTGGTCGATGTAATAGTCATCGATCAACTTCGCCACGTACGAATCCGGCAAGCACGGCAAAGAGACGCGGCCCAGCCAGTGCTGGGTCACGTCCTTCCAGGATGGCTGCCGGCTCTCGCGCCGATCGGGCTCTTGCGGTCGGCCTCCGTTTTCCCGGCTCATGCTCGCAAAACCTTTGCAAATGCGCTGACGACGTCGTCCATGTCGTTCCGCGCGTTCGGCGGATGCACGCATGCAAACCAGAGAAACTGGTCGTTGATTGCTTCCGAGCGGGGGCATGCTCCCCGTCCGTACCGGAGCGGTCCGTCGTGATCAGGCGGCGCGAACGGGGCGCCGCGATCGCCGAAGGCGATCCGGCGGGCAAAGATCGGCAGCTCGTGCAGCAGTCGCGCGTAGCCCTCGACCAGGGGGATGCCTTCGGCCCGCATGGCGCGCACGAGCGCCGCCCGGTCGGGGTCGCCGGCGAGCGGCTGGTAAAGCCACTTCAAGATGTAGCAGACAGCACCGGCACCTGCTTCGGCCGCCGGGGGCACCAACTGCCGGAATCGCTCGGTCTGTTCGAGCAAGTACAACGTGTTGTCGCGCCGCATGGCGTTCCGCTCTTCGAGGCTCTTGAACTGGCCGATGGCCACAGCCGCCTGGAGCTCGGTCAGGCGGAAGTTCATCCCGACCACGTTCACCAGCTCGTCGTCCGGCCAGGATGCCTCGGCCACCCCCTCGCCGTGATTGCGGATCAGCCGCGCCTTCCGGGCAATCCGCGGATCGTCGGTAACCAGGAGCCCCCCCTCGCCGCAGGTGATGTTCTTGGTCTCGGTGAGCGAAAAAACGCCCGCGTCGCCGATCGAACCGACCGGCCGGCCCCGGTAGGTGACGCCCGGGGCCTGGGCACAGTCTTCGATGACCTTGAGCGAATGCTTCTGCGCCAGCGCCATGATCGCGTCCATGTCGGCGGTATTCCCCCCGAGATGGACGACCAGGATGGCCCGCGTTCTGCTGGTGAGCTTTGCTTCCGCGTCAGCCGGGTCGATGCAGAACGTGTCGGGCTTGACCTCGGTGAAGACGGGAACGGCATTGAAGAACAGGACGCTGGTGGCGGTCGAATGAAACGACATGCACGGCACCAGCACCTCGTCGCCGGGATTCAGGTCGATTGCGCCGAGCGCCATCACCAGCCCCGAAGTGGCGGAGTTGGCCGAGACCGCGAACCGCGTGCCGGTGTAGCGAGCGAACAGGAGCTCCAACTGCCGGACATACTTCCCCCCGACGAACCGCACCTCGAGCGGCCCGAACTGCGCGAGCTCCTCCGACGAAAGGCCGATCAGCCGATTGATCTGGGGGCCGGGCGTGGAAGCGCGGAAGCTCGACCACTCTTGACTCTCGAGGCACTCCAGGAGGAGCTCGCGCTCATCGCCGCTCAAGAAACAAGCCGGTGCAAACGGGCGGGATCGGACGGGCCGCCCGCCACCTTTGGCCTGGCCGGCATCTCGGGTCGAGCTCAGCATCGGTTGGTCTCGGAAAAAACATCAAGGCAGTCGGCTCAGGGGGCCCGAGTCGGTATATTGACCATTCAGAGAGATTCCATCCGGGCCAGGCAACGACTCATTTTACATGTCCCGACCGCGCGCACAAGTTGCGAGTTAACGGCCCGTTCGGCGGTTCTACCTGGGTGAGGAGCCGGTTCGATGACGCTCAGCGATCACCTGATGGATCAGTTCGCCAGGGACGGGTATCTCTTTTTCCCAGGCATGTTTTCGACGAAGGAGCTGGGTCCACTCAGGAAGGGGCTCGAAAAGATGAGCTCCCGGCGGGGCCCCGAGGTTGTTCTCGAGCCGACCGGCGACGACGTGCTCAAGGTCGTCTTCGGCGTCGACGTTCACGACGAGGCGTACCGCCGGCTGCGGGCTCATCCGGTCTTGCTTGAGCCCACCGAGCAACTGCTCGGCACCCGGGCCTACATTTACCAGGCAAGGATCAATTTCAATTCCGGCTTCGCCGGCGGCGGCTGGGGCTGGCACCAGGACTTCAACCAGTGGTACCGCCAGGACGGTCTCCAGGGACCCAACGCCCTTCTGGTCGGCGTGTACCTCGACGATGTCAATGCGTGCAACGCCCCGCTCATGGTCATCCCAGGTTCTCACAAGCGTGGCCACATTTACATCCCGGACCGGATGGAGATCGATAACGAGATCGTCGCCGAGCTGGTGCGGGAGGGCGGCATCGCGGCTCTGATCGGGCCCCCGGGCTCGGTCGCGTTTCTCCACTCCAACACGGTGCACGGCTCGACTCCCAACATCACCCCCTGGCCGAGGTCCATCTGCTACATGATCTATAACTCCGTCGCGAACACGAATATCTCCCACCCGCGCGGCGATTTCCGGTGCAGGACCGACTTCACTCCCTTGTCTTCGCTCGGCAAGAGCTGTCTTCTGGAGCTGGCCGGCGAATGCGGAGATCCCCTTGATGAATGAAGAGCCCAACCGGAACGTCCCGGTGCTCCTGGGCTCGCGCCGTCTCGGCAGGCGGAGCGAGCGTGTCGCGCGGTTTCTCCTGAACGGCTTGAAGGCGCGCCCCGGGATCGACACCGAGCTGATCGACCTCGCGGTGGTCGACCTGCCGATCCTCACGGAGCGCACCGACGAAACCGAAACTCCGCCGCCGAGCTTCCCGTCGTTCCGTGCCAGGATCGCCGCGGCCGACGGCCTCGTGATTGTCTCTCCGGAGTACAAGGGAGGCTACCCGGGCGTTCTCAAGAACGCCCTCGATCATCTCGAGGCCGGGATCTTCCACCACAAGCCGATCGGCATTGTCACCGTCTCTTCGGGCACGTTCGGCGGCCTGAGCTGCCTGGCACAGCTCAGGCTGGTCTGCCTGGCGATGGGCGGCGTGCCGATCCCCGTTGTGTTCCCGATTTCCTCCGTCGACACCGTCCTCGATGAAGCCGGCACCCCGCTCGATCCGCGGCTGGAAAGCCGCCGCGGCAAATTCCTGGACGAGCTACTGTGGTACACGCGAGCGCTCGCCGGCCCATGAACGCGGGAGCCCGCCGGCGCATGAACGCGGAAGTCCGCCGGCGGCATTCCCCGTCGGGTCAGACGCCCAGGGCCGGCAGGCATTTGCCGACCAGGGTGCGGAGCTGCTCGGCCAGCGCGTGGTAGGCATCCTCACCGAGCCCGCTGGGGTCGTCGAGATCGGCATCAGGGTCGAGGCGGCGCGACTTGGACGCTGCCTCGGGGAAGCGCTCAACCAGGGTCCGGCACAGCGCCTCGGTCATGCAGAAGATCACCTCGGCACGACGGACCAGATCGGCTGTGACGTGTAGCGAGGCATGTGCGTGCGGCGTGACGCCGAGGCGGCGCAAGGCCGCAACGGATGGCTCCGTGAGCGGCCGGCCGGGAGTTGCCGTGAGGCCGGCGCTCATGGCCATGACCGGGCCGGCTCCCAGGCTGTCGACAGCCAGCCCGAGCCGGCGCGCGATCTCCGCATTGCAGATCGCCTGCGCCATCGGCGACCGGCTGGTATTGCCCCCGCACACAAACAGGAAGACGCGCTGAGCGGGTGAGAGCCGGCGCACGCGCTGCCGGCTGAGGGTCTCGACCATCAGGATGACCAGGGCAGTGCCGACCACCGCGACACCCGCCAGATCGCGGGACGCGGGCAGATTCCCGCCCAGAAGGATCGCCAGCGCGTAGGAAGACACCACGCCTGAGAGCAGGCTGGAGCAGCGATTGAGCGGGATGCAGAACGTGTTCTCCTTGGGATCCAAGTAGATCCATGTCCCGAACATGTAGAGCGCGGCGTAGAGGAGCCCGATCAAAAACGCCGGGGCGGACAGCGGGCTGGTGAAGAGCCCCGTGAAGCCGGCGCGAAGCTCGCTGCCGATTGCCCCGGGGGCGAGGAGCGCAGCCAAGGCGGGCATGACGACCAGGGCTATTGAGGCGACCAGGGTCTCCTCGAAGAAATAGCGCCGGTTCAACTCCGGGTCGTGGTCCTTGGCGAGGCGGGTCATGACATTGAGGCGGACGACGTAACCCCCGAGGTAGGCGGCGATGTTCAAGGCCGCCACGAGCGTCATCTGGTACGATCCGACGCTCGATAGAGCCAGGGCGACCGCAGCCAGGCTGAGCACCGTGGCGGCCCAGGAGCCGGCGCTCACGCGCCTTCCGGTCGAGAGGTCGACGAAGGGCGCGATGATCAGCACGCCGCCTCGCATCAAGAGGAGTGCGAGCAAAATCGAAATGCCCGCGAACGTGTAGTTCAGGGTGGTGGTGGCGATGATGACCGCCGTCGCCACTCCCGACAGAAAAGTGGTCCATCGGACTCGCGGCAACGAAAGCCCGATGCCCGGGAGCTTGAAACGGCCGATCTGCCGCCACCCGCCGGCGGCGGTGATCAGAGCGAGCAAGAGGCCGGTCGTGCCGACGACCGTCGCGGGAAGGATCGTGAATCCCGTGACCGGCCTCCCGGAGGCACCCGGAAGCGAGCCCTGCGTGAGTGCCTTGGTCAGTCCGCTGTAGGGGATGTAAAACGCGAAATAGCCGAACGCCAGTCCCCAGATTCGGAACTCGGAACGCTGTCGGGAAACTTGCATCTGGGGTTTGCTCCTTGAGTCTGGTCCAGCCCGGGCGGGCTGGAAGCGGGGTTGAAGAACGAGCCGTCGTGCGGCCGGCCCAGCAATTCGCGGCCGATCGTTGCCAGCACCGAATCGGCGTTGTCGTGCCGGACGTAGAAACTGAGGTCCCGGTGAATCCGCTCCAGCGGACTGGGCCGGATCAGGGCCCTGGCCCCACAGGTTCTGAGGGCGCGATCGACGGTGTCGAGCGACCACTGTTCCAGGAGATACCGCGCACGGTTGCCGGCCGACCGAGCCTCCACGCGACGGCCCTGCTGCCAGAGGCCGGCAATATTCCGGAGCCAGAGTCGAGACGACTCGTTGTTCAACTCCATCGTGGCCACGTGGTGTTGCACATAAGGGTCGTCCTGTTTGCCCTGAACCTCGACGTAGCGGAGCGCATACTCGCACGCCGCCTCCGCTCCACCCAGAAAGGTCGCACCGTAGTGCGGGCTGAAGCACGACTGCCACTGGTCGCGGAAATACTGGCCAGGCTGACCGATCAGGTGATCGGCGGGGATGAACGTGCGGTCGAATCGCGCGACGTGACTGACCGTCGTGCGCATGCCGATCGGGTCCCACCAGGTCGGGTCGAAGCTCACGCTCGGGTCGGCGAGGTCGCACGCCAGGAGCAGAAGGCCGTCAGCCGCGCGCTGGTCGGCATGGCGCGCTCCGCCGGGCCCGTGCTCGTTCACCAGGAGGATCGCCCAGTGTGCCCCGACGGCGCTGGTGGCGAACGCCTTGGTCCCATCAATCTCGTAGCCGCCGTCGACCTTGCGGAGCGTCGTGCCGAACTTCGCGGCCTGCCCGGGCACCGGGGATTGCGGCTCACCGCTCCACGCCGCCCAGATCTCGCCCCGTCGGACAATGCCCTCGAACCACCGAGCCTGCTGCTCCTGGTCGCCCATCGCGGCGAGCAGGAGCTGCGCATTGACGTGCCCCTCCCAGCACCGCGCCAGCGCCATGTCGGCCCGCGCCAGCTCTCGGGTCATCCACCAGAGGGCGAGGAGCCCGTCGTCCGGGGCCAGGCCGGATCCACCGAAAGACCGCGGGACCGCGGGCGCATTGAGGCCGGCGCCGAACAGGTCCTGAAAGTCCTCTGCGGGAAAGACTGCGGCCCGGTCGTACCGATCGGCCCGCGCGGCAAACCGTCCCCGCGCCAGCTCCATCACCCGCGCGACCAGAACGCCATCTTCCGGGCTCAGGTCCCCGATCATGCCCACGCGCCCCTGACCGTGATCAGAACCCATGACTGTTCCCTCCACCGATTCTACTGGGCGGCCATAGGGTAGGGCGACGCACCGACAAGGTGCGCAGCCTCGGCTCGCTGGGTGGTTCCGAGATCGGGCGGACAGCAAACCCCGCTCGGAAGCTCGATCTGATCGGCCATGAGCGCCACCGGGATGGCCTTGCCGGTCATCTTTGCAAACTGCCGCGTCGCCTGGACGAGCAGCACTTCGTGCCCGCTGATGACGCGCGCACCGCAGGCCGTCGCAACGGCCGCCAGGGCCGTCGGCTGGGGGGCGTAAACCAGGTCGACAATCACCGTGCCGGCCTTTAACCGATCGCAGGCGAAAGGCAGATCGGCGCTGGCTCGGCCGACTGGCGTGGCGTTGACGATCAGGTCGAAATCCTCGGCTTTTAAAGCGGTCAGTTCGACCAGTGGCAGACCCAGCCGGCGCGACGCCAGCTCACCGCGGATTCGCCCGCGGTTGGAGAGAACGACATGCGCTCCGAGACGAGCGAGTGCCGAGGCGATTGCCCGGCCCGAGCCGCCGCAGCCCGCCACCGCGGCCCGCCGTCCCGCGACGGCGATCCCTCTCCGAAAAAGCGTCTCGGTGACACCGGCGGGGTCTGTGGTGTCGGCTACCCAGTGGCCGCCTCGGCGATACACCAGGTTCGCTGACCAGGCGCGGTGCGCAGCGGGGGCAACGGCCGGGACCGCCTGAAGCGCCATCTCCTTGTTGGGTGATGAGACAGTCAAGCCCTGCAGCGGGAGGCCCAGGCGCTTGAGAGCTTGACCGGCAACCATCTCGTCCCAGAAGGGACCGAACACGTCGACCGGGAACGGCAGAAAGATCGCTGAGACTCCGAGCGCACGGTAACACGCATTGTGCAAACGCGGGGAAAGCGATTGGGATACCGCGTCGCCGGCAATGCCGAACGTCATTCGCACCGGGCCCGGGTCGGGGAGCCCGAAGTCATCGACGAGGCGCGCGACGGACGGTTCGCCCGCATCAGTGTCGTCTTCGAGGCCGCCGAAAACGAACGGAGACCCCAAGAACGGTGACAGCACACGGCTCCACAACCCGGCCTCACCAGCGGCATAGGCCACCACGTCGCGGCGACCGGCCGCGGCGAGTAGGTCGAGCGGCGCAAGCGCATCCGCGCGGCATCCGCACGCGACCACCAACTGGTAAGCTGCGGCCTCAAAGCTGGTGAGCCAGTGCAGCCGTTTCGCCAGGGCCGGGCCGCTCTGGGCGGGGACCCGCCAGGTCACGAGCCGGCGAGCGGGCGGAACCACCGCGAGAACGTCCGGCGTGAGGTCATGCGGAGCCTCCAGCTCGACCAGGTCGTGGGTCATGGCCGCTTCGCGAAGCACGTCCGCACGGTCGGATTGAGCCGGATCGGCAAATCCGCCGTGCGCCCGGGTTCGCAGCGCGTAGATCAATCGCCAGGGATGAATCGCCTTGAGCCACGCCGAGCCGAGCTCGCCGATCAGGTCCGCCCGCAAGAGCAGCCACTCTGCCCCACGCGCACGATTTATCAGGGCCAGACCGCCGTCCGCGGGACAGCGAGACAGGCATGCCACCAGCGCCGCGGTCGAGCGGCGGATGGGAACCATCCCGCAACATTCGTCATGAGTTGCTTTGGCCACCTGGTTCACCGCGAAGAGCGATGCTTCCCTGGACTTGAAGGATCTGGGCAGATGATTCTATGAGAGGTTCAATCGCGATCGCAACTTTAAACTCGATTGTTTTACAAAACTTTTCCAGCCCCGGGCTCCGTTTCCTCGAAATGCCGCCGCGCACAGCGTTTTGTGGTTGACTTCCCGATCCGGGCGTTGAAATACTACCAAATCTCGTATTCGTATCAGTCGAAATGAAACGACGCAAATTCGAGAGCCAGGGCGGCGACCGGAGACCCGGGTTACGATGGCTGAGATCGCGGCGGGCAGTCGGGGTGAACTGGCCGATCTGGTGACGATCGGCATCACCGAATTCCTGCGCCCACAGCCGCTTGCCCGCCTCCGGGAGTCGATCGAGCGATTCTACCCCGATCTCCCGGTCGTGGTCGTGGACACCGGGTCAAACCTCAGTCGGGGCCGCAACCGGCTGGCCCGCGCCGTCTCCACGCCCCTCGTACTCTTGTGCGAGGAAGACTTCGAGTTCTGCGAGCAAACTCGAATCGAGCCGCTCCTGGAGGTTTTGACTCACGACCCCGAGATCGCCGGCGTCGGGGGTGAGCTCGTGGAGCCGAACAAGCAGATCTGCTGGGCCCATAACTTCCACCGCAAGGGCGACGAGATCGTGATCAGCCCATCGACCGACGCACCCCGGCGCACGCCCGGCGGGGTCGACTATCAGCCGTGCCAGTTGATCATGAACTTCGGGCTCTTTCGGTGTGAGTTATTGAGGCAAGTGCTGTGGGACGAGAACATGCCTCTTCACGAACACCTCGATTACTACTGGCGAGTCAGTCACTGCAGAAATCGCTGCATGGCCGTGGCCAGGGGTGTCTCCATCCTGCATCACAAGGATGGGCGCAGCGCTCGGTATCTCCGGTTTCGCAACCGAGATTTCCTGGGATTGGTCGATGCCAAGCACGGCGCCCATTTCCGAACCGAGCGGTCCTATGTTTGGGCCGCCTGCTCGGAGGAGCGGAACGGCTCTTCCAGCCGCGTGCCCGCGCATCCGAGGTCGAACTTCCAATGACCCGGACCCGGGCTCTCCGCGACAAGGTCGCGTTCGAACAGGTCGTCGAGAGCGAACTTGCCGGCAACCCGTTTGCCGCGGACTTGATCGGCGTATTCCTGCTCTTCAGGCACGCGTATCATCGGGATTTCGTCCAGGAGCTGGTCGCTCTGGCACGGTCGCCGGCGGCCGGGGGAGGCGCGGCGCCTGGAAGACAGGTATGGGAGATCCGCTCTCTGGCTGCGCTTTTGCTGGAGCAACAGTTCCTGCGCCTTCCCCCGGGAGAGATCGGCGAATCCCTGGCGTTTCTGGACTTGATCGGCTTGCTCAACCATGAACGTGCCGAGCCCGAAGTGATCCGGGATGTATTGAACGAGGGCTATACCACAACCAGGCCGATCGCTTTCCTCAGGCAGTTGCGCCGCCGTCTCCGGCGGCTGAATCGGGTCCTGGCGCCCTTGAGGGTTGATCCGGTTACACCGCGCGCGCTCGAGGATCTCATCGCCGTCGCGCGCAGGGAAAGCTGCAAGCTGTCTCTTGCCCGGTATCTCTTCGAACCTGACGAGGTGGCCGAGCAGATCCGGTCGCAGGTCCGCCCTTCGCCTGGCGAGTCTGCCCCTTTCACGTACATCTACGCCACGGAGGAGTGCCGCCGCAAGCTCTCCCTGCTCCCGAGCTTCGAGGCCGGGTTGTTGCGGGCCCTCGGCCGCGAGAGTGAGACATTCTGGGTGGGAAATGAAACCAGCTCCCGGCTCAATGCACTCGTCGAACAGCCCCGGGGCACCGTGGTGCTGACCGTCAAGCCGCCGGGGAGCACGACCGAGATCGAGATCAAGCGGGCCGGCCATCGCGCCCTACGGCCGCTGACCATCATTCACGATCGCGACGGCCGGCCAGTGCCCCCTTCCCACCGCCTGAGCGGCGGCAGCTCGGCCGAGATGCTTCAGTGGGAGGCCGGCAGCTCGGGCTGCTTTGCAAAAATCTACTGGCTGGTGCACCGCTCCGCGCCGCCGATCCCGATCATCACGGCCATCACCCATCCCAACGCCCTTCCCGTCGGAGGCGGCCGCTGCGAGCATTTGATCGATTATTTTTCCGAGCCCCGCGTTCTCGGCGACGAGTTCCCGCAGATGCGCCGCGCCATGAGCCAGTCCATCGCTTCGTTCGCCAGGGAACGCGGCCGGGCCTTACCCGAGCTCGAGGGCCAGTGGGGTGACACGCTGCGATTCTTCGAGTACGCAGCGCCCGCCCAGTCGATCCTCGTCGGATCCACCTCCTACCGCCTCCAGATGCTGTCCCGATATCTTTCACCCGACGGGGCTCGTCACTACTTCGGCGAAGAAATCGAGTCGCACGTGCCGACTCGAGAGGCCCGCTTTTTCGCCGACACCCTGCTTGACGAGGTCCTCGGTGTGTACAAGCCTCCGAACGCGCCCTATGACACGCACGAGTCATACCTGGCCGCTGCACTGGCCCTGCCGTTCAATCGGGCCCGGGCCAACCTGGTGCATGCCTCGCTGACCCGGCAACTGGGTACGTTCTGGGCCACGACCCTCGCGCTGCGAGCCCACTCGTACGGCGAATCCTTCGTGGCGCGGAACGTGGGGTTGAGGACCGTCTGGGAGCGTGGCCACTGGACGGTCCGGATCATCTTCATGGACCATGACAACCTCGTCATCCCGACCCAGGCGGGCGTGCTCTACCACCCTGCGAAGATCCTGCCCGGGTCGATCAGCGACGAGTTTCACGTGATCGGCTACAACTCGAAGTCGGAGCACCTCGTTGGTGCGGTCGAGCATCTCCGGTTCATCTACCGCATCGACGACCAGACGGCCGACCGGCACTCGCGCCTGTTCGAGGAGTCGATGGCCCTGGCCTATCGCAAGACCATGCAAAAGCTGGCGACGAGCCCCGGCCTGAAGCAGATCTTTCCAGCCGAATTCCTGACTAGCAGCGCTGCCTGGGACCGGGCCGTCGCCATCTACCTGCGGCGCGGCGATTCCGAGAGCGGAACAGGCTGGTCGGTCGAGGCAGATCGTGAGCTCGAGCGGCGAGGAGTCCCCGCCGATTATCGCGAGCGTTATCTGGGGTGCATGGAGGAATACGCTCCGTTTCTGGAGCGTTATGCGTTCCTTTACACCGGGCGAGAGTGACACTGGGCTGTGGAAAAGTCGGTCTTTCGCTCACAGATACATCGCCTTCAGCCGCTCGTAGAGGCAGTCCGCGGGATAAGTCGCGTTCTTGTCGCGGCCGGCACGCCGCCACTTCTCGTTCCAGAGATGAACGGCGCGCGTTGACGCGGGGAAGCCGGCAATCCAGCCGGCCTCGAGCATCCGCTCCCACTCGAAATGGGCGACCGGCGTGAAGGTCCGGAAGTCCTGCAGAAACGCGTGCAGCGAGTATCTGCGGATGACCTCGGCGACCAATCGGGCGCCCGTCTCGCCCCACGTGAGTCGACCCGGATCCTTGCTCAAACACTGTTCCCAGGCAAAAGCCATCGCCGGGCTCCCGGCCGGCGCCTTGATGAATCCGCTGGTCGGCGTCGCTTCTCCTTCCATCGTCAGCTCGGATCCGAACACGTACTCCCCGGGGAAATCGAACGGCTGAATGCAGACCGCATCGGTGTCGGCCCACCATCCGCCGCGATCGAGCAGCAGCTTGTACCGGAAATAATTGGCGAAACCCGCGTAAGACGCATGTTTCGCGTACTGGAAGATCATCGACTCGGGCAGGACTTCGCCGGCATCTTTCAAACTAGCCCCTGGGGGAACGTTCGCGACCGCGCGGTAGACGTACAGGTGATATTCATGACCTTGTGCCAGGAACGACGCGATCGAGAGCCGCTCCAAGGTCGACAATTCGTCGCCAACCCACAGGCCCTGAATGACGTGATTGGCAGGCATTCCAAACTCCTGGCTCTGCTCGGCCAAGGGCGCACGGCCAGCCTGAAACAAGCGTTACGTTACCGGGGTATCGTATGATCTGGCAATCACCTTGGCCCGCGCAGTCCGGATTTGACTCATACCGTCATCTCTGAATGAACCCGGGATATTCAGCACTGTGATCCCTTGACACAGCACGAGCCAAACTCGATAGTTTCGAGACGTCCGTCAAAAGGTGCGTCCAGGTGGACCGGCAACGATACGGATGACGGTGTATCTGACCTTTCCTCGTCTGCTTTCACCGGCGATCGCGGCCCAGGCACCCGGTTTCCTGGGTTGTTCACGGTCATGTCATTCACGGGAGTCACAACATGGGAGCCAAGTCGATTGGGTTAAAGGGGAAGGGGAACGGGTCCGGAAAGGGTAAAAAATCCGGTGGCGGTGGTCCTCCGGTCACGGGACAAGTCTGCGTTATTCTCGACGTTGCGGTGGCCAGGACGCTCTTGGGAAGTATGGTGACGGGCAATCCGCCCCCTCAGGATGTCGCCAAGGCCGTCGCGCTCGCGCTCGTGAGAGCGCTCAATGCGGGACCGATCACAAAGAAGAAATCCGGCAAGATCGGCAAGAAAATCATCGGCAAGAAGGGCATTGGCAAGAAAGGCGCTCCCGTCATCGGCAAGAAGGGCGCCCCTGTTATCGGCAAGAAGGGCACGCCCGTCATCGGCAAGAAAGGCGCTCCCGTCATCGGCAAGAAAGGTGCTCCTGTCATCGGCAAGAAGGGCGCCCCGATCCTTGGCAAAAAGGGCGCGCCGATCCTCGGCAAGAAGGGCGCGCCGATCCTTGGCAAGAAGGGCGCCCCGATCCTCGGCAAGAAGGGCGCCCCGATCCTTGGCAAGAAGGGCGCCCCGATCCTTGGCAAGAAGGGCGCCCCGATCCTTGGCAAGAAGGGCGCCCCGATCCTCGGCAAGAAGGGCGCCCCGATCCTCGGCAAGAAGGGCGCCCCGATCCTCGGCAAGAAGGGCGCACCGCCCGGCGTCGGGATTAAAGGCGCACCCGTTCTCGGGACCAAAGGCCCGTAGTCGCGGCGAAGCCGGCACCGCCCTACTGATCATCTCGGCTTGACGGCATCGATCCATTGCCTGCCGGCGTGGTACGCCGGCGCTCTGCGCTGAGCGGGACGTTCACCTTTGCACTGCACCCGGAATCCGGCCTGCGCGACCTCTTCTTCGAGTTGACCAGGGAGAGTCAAGCAAGAATACGGGATGTCATCGCGGCACAACGATCGCGATTGACCATCGAACTGTGCGTCCTCCGAGAAGGCGATGTTTTCCTCGCTCGTACAATCCGTGCCGGCGAGAAACACGCCGCCTGGCTCCAAGACTCGGAAGACGCTCGAGAAGCAGGTTGCGCGGTCGGCTCCGATCACGCACTGAAGGCAATAATCGTCGACAACGAACTGGAAACGAGAGTCGCGATACGAATCCAGCGTGACGACGTCGCCGACACACAAGTGTGCTGTGAATCCGGCTTCGGCGACTCTCTCCCGGGCCCACGCGATGGCCTCCTCGGAGATGTCAACGCCGGAAACGACGAAGCCATGCCGGGCGATCGCAAGCAGGGTGTGGCCCGAGCCGCAGCCCAGGAAGAGGACCAAGTCGCCCGGCTTCGCCTGGTTCCGGGCCAGGAACGCTTCGGCCATAGCCACGCGCTCCGCGTACAGAGGCAGATCATGCCAGCCGTACTGGCCGGAGGCGCGCTTGCGCTTGTAGATCGCGTCGAAATCGACTCGTTGCACCGGAAGCCCTCCGTTCATCGCGACGACTGGCAGACCGCGTCGATCAGCGCGGCCCTGTCGCTCATTTTGTGCCGCTCCCAGACCAATGCCTGGCCCCGCCGCCGGATCGCATCGACCTCCGGACGGTTGGCCTCATCCAGCACGTAGCGTACCCGCTCTTCCAGGTCCTCGTCCGACGCACTGATGTAGTGCTCGCCGTCGACGAAACCCAACTGCGAGAGTGGTCCGGAGATCGCGCGGTCGGCCAGAAGCAATGCGCCCGCGGCCGGGATCTCGAAGTGCTTCGCGACTGCGTAACGATAGATCAAGCAGTCCGTGAACGCGGCCCGGTACCCGTTAATCATCCGGCCGAAGGCTCGGCCAACCCGGGGATCGGCGTCGTTGTCGTACTGGATCCCATAACCCGGGTGGGGATGGTGGACAATCCGGTACCGGCCAAGGTCGCAGAGCGCCTTCATCTTCTCGCGCAGAGGATAGCAGCTCGAGATGGCCCCGCTCAAGAGAAGCGCGTTCTCGGCTTCGGGGTTGAACGGAAGGACGAAGTCCGGCGAGGCCGAATGAGGCATCCAGATGCAGCGTGCGAAATCGCGGACCTCGGGGTAGAACTCGTGGAACACGTAGCCATAGGTCGCGAAGACGAGGTCGACGATCATGTAGGTGAGCATCTGGCCGAACCGCCGCTCTTCGCCCGGGCCCCAGTGCAGATCGTCGGCGACCAAGGCCCTGAGACAATCGAGGCGCTCGATCTCGGCCGCGTGCTGTTCGATGAACCAGGATGCTCCCCAGATGAGAATCACCTCGGGCAACCCGTCAAGCTCGTTTGAGAGCTGGTCACGCAACGGCCCTGCCCCGTGGTGGAGCTCCCAGACGTCGATGTGCTTCCATCCGTGGGACTGAATGAGCTCGCGAATGATGAACGAGAATTCGCGCGAGACGTAATGGTCAAACGCTCTCAAGGGAGAGATGACAACCTTCATCAAGACTGCGCCCCGCTTTCGAGGGCCGGATACTGACCCAGGTCGTAAACCGCAATCGGCAGCTCGCCCACGAAGTTGACGTGCCGCCGGGGGAAGGTCGTCGTCGAGCGCGTCGACACGCCGTGGACGGAGTCTGCCGAGTGGGGGAACAGGACCAGAGTATTCTTGGCGTACGGAATGACCTTGACCTTCTGCACCAGATCGTCCGGGATCTCGCGAGTCGCCTTCTTGTAGGCGCGGCCGCCCGGCTTGAAGCGATACAGCTCCAGGTCGCCTCCCGTGGAGTCATCGCCGTCCATCCGGAAGTAGTACAGCCCGGCATAAAGCGCAACGGGGCGGTCCACGTGAGGTCCGATGATCCGGCCCGGGCTGCTCGTCCCTTCCGACAAGATGCACTGGGCCTCGAGCGCGATGTCTCGTCGGCCTTCAGCGAACCGGACCGCCGTGCCAAGTTCTTCGAGCCGCTTCCCCAACCGGTTCTCGAGAATCGGGGTGGAGATTGCGGATCAGATCGCCGAAAAGGGCGACCACCTGCTGGTAGAATGTGCCCGAGACGTGCCGTTCCACAAAGGCGTGCCAGGCCGGGTCGAGCCCTGTGTCGGCGAGGATTTTCAGCGCCTCGTGCGAGAACTTCCCCTCGCTGCTGAGCCTCTTCATCTGCTCGGGCCGCGGAAAGCCCGAGGCCAGCCGGTTGTACAGGCCGTCGTCGAGCGCCTCGTGCACGACCAGGTGGGGAAACGGGTCCAGAGAGACGTCAGCCGGCGTGGCCTTGTCGAGAACGCTGTCCATGATTCCCCTTCGTTCACTGTGTTAGACTGGCAACGCTGCGATCGCCGGGTCGCGCCGCCCTTTTTTCAATTCATGGGCGGGTCCGCAAGCCATGGTGAATCAGCGACGTTAGCCTCGGGGCCATGACGATCATGATCGTACTGCAATTCGACGGTGGATATCACCCCTTGGCGATGCTGTTGTTACGCTCGCTCGCATTGTTCGAACGCGATCAGCGCGTCCTGTGCGACACGATCGGGCTCGATCCAGAGCAAGTCCAGGAGCTCGAAGCCGCGTACCCGCGGACGATCTGCGTGAACTCGGCGAGGCCAGGAGAGATGACGCGGGCCGACATGGCCAATCGGAAGGCTTTTGTATTGCGAAACGCGATGGACTGCTACCCCGACGAGCCGTGGTTCTGCCTGCTCGATGCCGACATGCTCGTGCGGCGACGGCTCGACGACCTGTGGCGCCTGGTGGAGGACGCGTCTGCCGCGCTGATCTTCACCGACGGTATCTGGGACGGAGACTTCTACGCGCGGCTCGTCACGCTTTCCTCCGTCGTGCTCGTGCGCCGCGATGGCCGCGATTTTGTCGATCGCTGGGCACGCTGGTACGACCACGACTCGCCCGTCGATCAAATCGAGCCGCGTCAGTGGTTCTGGGATCAGGTGACCCTCTTTCTCGCCTGGTGCGACAGTCCGCTGGAGGTCGCCGCGATCCCGATGTTTCAGTTCGCCAACATGCAGCTCGACCCGCGCAGCGATCTGGGCGGCGCTCGGCCCGGACAAGGACGGCTACTTCCGTCATTTCCAGGCCGAGCTCCGCCGCCAATCCGCGGAAGAGCCCGTCGTCGGTGAAGCCGCGGAGAATCGATCACGAGGTTGAGTGATGGATCCTTCAAGTTCCCGCCGGGTGTGCCGTCACGGCCGCGTGATGGGACGCGACCTGATGCACGACCCTTCGTCCGGGAAACCTGGCCGGGGCCTTCCTGGGCGGATCCGCCGGGCCCTTGTACCGCTTGTCGAACTGCGCGATGTCGGTCTTGTCGATCATTGGCTTGCCGTCGTACTCGAAGTCAGGGGCATAGGGCGACGCCGGGTTGGCCTCCGCCTCCAGGAGGTACGCCTTGTCGAGCGAGTTCACCACGCCGTCGCCGTTCACGTCGCCGAAAAGACGGTTAAACGTGTTCACGTCGTTTGCTGTCATCGGCGGACCTGACAGGACGTGAATCTTCTTGTACAGCGTGACCAGCGTGTACTTCCCATCCGGGACCGAGCCGCCGATGACTCCCGGCCCGCTGAAAGTAATCAAGTACGTCATGCCGTCGGACTGCGGCGCGATGTTGAGCTTGATCTTGCTGGGCTTGCCGTCCCTCAAGAGCTCGAACGCCCCCGGCTCGACCGCTGTGGGCGACGGGAACGTGTAGGTCAGGCTCCGGACCATCGAATCCTGCGGGCTGCCGTCGTTCACCGTGAACCCGCTCACGGTCACATAAAAGCCGGCCATGCCGATGTTCCCAGCCGCGTCCGTCACCGTGACCGTGATGCCGAAGGTACCGGCATTCGGAACGACGTGGCTGATCGTGAAGGTCTGGTTCGCGTTCAAGGCCAGTGGGTGGGCGCCGGTGCCGTCGCCATATCGGACGGTCGCGGTCCAGGGACCGCTCCCACTGACATCGGTGAATGAGCCGTTCCTGGTGAACGTGGCCCCCTGCTGGACGGTCGCGCTGCCACCGGCACTGACCAGAGGGCCGGTCACGGTCAAGCTGAAGCTGGCAGTGCCCGTGAGGCCATCCTGGTTGGTCACCGACACCGTTGGGGTGTAGGTACCCGCGCTGGCGTACGCGTGGCTGAGCGTGAACGTGTGGTTGGCGTTCAATGTCAGCGGCTGGGCGCCTGTGCCATCGCCGTACCGGACGGTTGCCGTCCAGGGACCGTCGCCAGGGGCATCGGTGAATGATCCGGCGCGGGTCAAGGCGGTGCTCTGAGGGATGGTCGCGTTACTTCCGAGGTTGACCAACGGAACCTCGGTCGCCATGAAAGCGGCGGTACTCACCCCGGTCCCGCCGTATTCATCGAACGCCACCAAGGTGACGGTCTCCGTGCCTGCGTTCTTGGGTGTGATCGTCGCCGACTGGCCCAGGACGATGCCCGGAACCCGGGCCGGTGCATTCGCCGCATTCGAGCCCCCCAGCGTGCCGTTGTTGTGGTTGGCGGTGGCATCGACGACGGTCGTTCCGCTGGTCTCGTCGAATGGGTAGTCAGCGAGCAGGCCGGATTCAGTCGCGCTGACGGACGCGGACATTTCGGACCGCACAGAAGCCGCCGCGCGGCCGACGTTCCAGATGCTCACGTCGTCAATCTCGCCCTGGAAGAGACGCCCGGTGCCGCCCCCTTCGGCGCCGATCGCCCAGTTGGTCATGCTGACCGGCAGGGCCCCCTGTGTGGTCGGGCCCGACGTACCGGCCAGCTCGCCGTTCACGTAGATCAGCCACTCTGTGCCGTCATAGACCCCGGCCAGGAAGTCCCACTGGCCAACGTCACCGGCCGGAATCGGCGCCTGCGCCATGGCGGTATTCCCGTTCCAGGAGCCGACCTGGTAGTACCCGTTGTTGATGCGGAGGAAGTCCTCGGCATAGCTGGGCGAGAGCTGGTACCCATGCGCAATGATGTCCTGGTACCCGGTGGTCGACTGGGGTTTGATCCACGCCTCGAGGGTGATCGGTGCGCTGGAAGTGGCAGTCTGCCCGCTGAAACTGAGGTCGGTCGGGTTACCGAGGTCCACGAACTGGTTGGTCCCATTGAAGCTGAGGGCCTGGCTGGTCGTGGACGAGATGCCCTGGGAATCGGTCGCCTGCCAGAGGTCGCTGAAACCGGCGGCCGTCAGGGTGGCGCTCGAATCGGTGGCCGACGCCGTGAGCGTGATCGCCGTGCCCTTCGGGCTACTTGTGGGCAGGCCAACGATCGCGGGCGTGGGGGGGGCGTCGTTGAGCAGGTTGAATACGACCGAGCTGGGAGTGGCTCCGCTGGCCGAGGCGGTGACGTAGTCGACGCCCGCGATGTTGTTGGCCGATGCGGTCACAGCGGCGACGCCTGTTGTGCCAATCGTCGCGGTCTTGCTCGAGAGCGTCGCGCTCGCGCCGCTGGCCGGTGGGGTAAAGGTCACGACGCCTCCCTGGACCGGCTCACCGAAGGCACTACTCACGGTCACGTCGAGTGCGGAAGTAAAGGCCGAATTGAGCGCGGCCACCTGGTCGGTACCCCCGGTGATGGCAATCGTGAAGCCCTGGGATTGAAACGCGCCCAGGTCAGCCAGCGCGCTGGCCGGCCGGGTGATGCCGCGCTGATCCGTGCCCGGGGTGGCTCCGGTGGTATAGGCGTTGATGGCCGGGCTGCCGGGGAGCACGGGGAGAGTCGGCGTCGGGCCGCCGTACTTCCCGAGCGGCGCGAGCAGCGGGTTGGCGGTGCTCACGACCCCACCCTCGAAGCCATTGTTCTTCGGGATCAGGTTTGAGGATCCGCGGGTGTCCGAGAAGGAGAGGCCGGCGATATTCGTGTCGAAGTCGTCCGCCGTGCCGGTGGTATTGGCGAGGATCGAGGCGTTGACCGTTACCCCGCCGAGGGCGATTTTGGTCGACTCGAAGTCGAACACAGCTCCGCCGCGAGTCGCCTGGTCGCCGGACAGCGTGGAATTGGAAATGGTAACCGTCCCCAGATCGTTGAATACGGCACCGCCGGCCCCCTGGCCGGCTCCGGCACCAGTCCCGCCACCGCTGCCGCCGTAGGCGTTGTTGTCGTAGAGCGTGGAATTGGAGATGGTGACGGCCCCTTGATCGTTGAACACGGCGCCGCCGAGGCCCGCGCCGCCGCCGCCGCCGCCGCCCGGGGTGTACGTCGGTCCGTACGTCCCTCCGCTGGCCCCCGCGCCGGCGAGGGCGCCGCCCGGTCCGCCGGCGCCTGCGGAGAAGTCGGGCCCTTCAAAGTGGGCCGCGCCGCCACCGCCGCCCAGTCCGCCGGCGCCGCCGGTGCCGCCGCTCTCGCCAATCCCGCCGCCACCGCCGCCGCCGAACGCGTTGCCCGCGCCGCCCCTGCCGCCAGTGGGGAAGTAGTTGCTGCCATAGCCGCCGCCACCGCCGCCGCCGATAGCGTAGGATGGGCTGCCGTTGGGCTGGACCGCTGACGCGCCGCCGGAAGCGCTGCCGGGGCCGCCGCCGGGGCCCCCGGCCTGGGCGGTTGCGCTCGCGCCGTTATTCTGGGTCCCGGCCCCACCGCCGCCACCACCACCGTTGGACCCGGTGGTCGAGCTCGAACCGCCGGCCCCACCCCGGGCCGTGTTGCCCGACAAGGTGCTGTCGGCGATGACCAGCGTCCCTTCATTGAGGATAGCCCCGCCCACGCCGGCAGCGCCGCCACCCCCGCCTCCAGCCAGCGCCGAATTTCCCCCCATGTAGCCCACGATCGCCCCACCGCTGAGCGTGAGGTTCTCCAGGGTCAAACTGGCGCCGTCCTGCACGCGGAAGAGCCGCAGGTTCCCGCCCGAGCCCGGTCCGGCGATCGTGACTCCCTGGCTGCCGGAGGGACCGACGATCACCACGTCCGTCGTGATCAAGAGCGCGGTGGGTCCCTGCTCGGTGTCCGTGGCGGTCGTCAGGTTGATCTCTTGCCCGTCGAGGTTTTCAGCGAACTGGATCGTGGGGTCGAATGCCGGATCGCCGCTGACCTGGGCCTGCTGAGCCGCGGTCAGGCTGCCGAACGCCAGCGTGCCATCGGCCAGTGCCACCGCCGCGGCGAGTGACAGCGCAGCGCCCGACGTGCTGCTGCCGTCGGTGGTGTTGACCGTCAAGGTCGCCGGGTGGATCTCGACGGCGCCCAGGTCAGAACCATCGCCCGGCGACGGATAGCCGGGCAAGACGTAATCACGGGTCATGCCGCGCTGGTCAGTCGGTATGGATTCGAACGGCGCGGACCCGGCGTTGATGACGGGACTGCCGGGGAGCGGGGCCATGGTCAGCGTCGGGCCGCCGTTGGCCTGGAGCGGGCCGAGCTTGGGATCGACGCCCGTGATCAACTGGTAGCTCGCCGTCGGGGCGTTCGGGACGGGGCCAAGCGCGGCGATCTGGCTGTTCTCGATGAGATTGTTGCCAGACTGCTGGTCCACGAGGGTCGCCGGGAACGCCGAGAAACTTCCGAAGTCGGTATTGCCGCTCCCGGTGTTGGCCAGGATGTCGTCGCCGAGCATGACCACGCCATAATTGTCGCCGTCGTAGTTGAAGACGCCGCCGCCCCGGTCGGCCGCGTTGAATTCGAGGGTGCTATACTCCACATTCAGGGTGCCTTCGAAGTTGAAGATGCCCCCACCCAGGCCCGAGCCGGGCTGACCCGGCCCAACTGAGCCATTCGGGCCGCCGTCTGCGCTGCCCCCGCGCCGCCCAAGGCGAAATTGTCGAAGAACGTGCTGTCGGTAACGGTCACGGTCGCCTGGTCGCTGAAGATGGCGCCGCCCAGGCCGGCGCCGCCGCCGCCGGCACCGCCGCCTTGGTTATTGGCGTTGCCGCCGTTCCCACCCCCGTAGTAGGAGACGCCGCCGGGACCGTTGTTGTAATAATCATGGCCGCCGCCACCGCCGCCGCCGAACAAGGTACTGGCCCCTCCCGTTCCGCCGCTTGTACCTCGTGTTAGTCCCTCGCCACCGCCGCCACCGCCACCGAAGAGTTCACTGCCCCCGCCGGGATGGCCACCGCCTCCATTAACACCGCCTACCGCCGCGCCGCCGCCACCGCCGCCGCCGCCGACCCCGCCGGTTCCCCCTGTTTGATCGGTGAATCCCTGCCCCCCGTTCGGCCCACCTCCGTTGCCCGCGCCGACGCCGGTTTGTGCGTCGCCGCCCGCACTCGCCAGGCCGCCGCCGCCCGCCCCTTCTCCGCCCCCCTGTCCGTCCGCGCGCTGTTGCCCGCCGTTGCCGCCCTGGGCGACATTTCCGGTCAACGTGCTGCTCGAGAGGGTGAGCTGCGCCGACGGGGCGACAAACACGGCGCCCCCGACTCCCGCGGCGCCTCCACCGGCCCCGCCCGACGTCGAGTTACCGCCGTTGCCCCCCTGTGCGAATCCGTTCTCGAGCGTCAGGTTTTCGAGCGTCAAGTTGCCGCCGCTGGTCCCATTCGATAGGACGGCGAACAATCGCATGGCCGGCGCTGGGGGCCCGCTCGATGGTGATCCCCGCGTTGCCGGGCGGGCCAGCGATCGTGATGTTGAGGCCGGGTTGGACCGCGAGGGCGGACGGACCGAACGTGTTGTCGCCGACGATCGAGAGAGCGATGACACCGTTGCCGTAACCCGCGCTCTCGGTGGCCAGATCGGAAGCAAACTCGATCGTGCCGCCGCCGTCGGCGGTCGCATTGTCGATCGCGTCCCGCAGCGTGACGGTCGTGGTGGGGGAGTTGTCGACCTGATCCAGCAGGCTGTTGACCATGAAGGTCGTCGCGAGCAGCCTGCGTTCCTCGAGCAAGTCGAGGGTGGGGCGCATGCGCCGGGCCGCCGACCGTCGCAATGCGATCGGTCCGCGCCGGCGGTGGAGTTGCCCGGCCATGCGGCCAAAGCGACAGACAGGTTGGTTCGAAGCAGTCATGGTCGTCTTCCTCCAAAGGGTGAGTGAGTGAACGTGTGAATCAACAAGCGATGGTTTGGCGGGCCGGGAAGCGCACCGGAGGCGGCACGGTGTCCAGGGCCTCTGCCGGCACCACGAACGAATCGGCCAAGAGGCCGGGGTTGTCATTGATGAGGTCAGGGAAACGGACGCCCGGGAGCACCTGCACGGCGAAGATCTCCTGCACCGCGTCCTCGAACTTCACGAAGGCCACCGTTTGACCGGTCATGACGTTCAGCACCCAGACGCCGCACGAGCGCTCGTCGACCGGCCGGTCGGCGATGGGGATGCCACTGAAAGTGGCGCTTTCGCGAACCTGCGAAAGCCCGACAAAGGCCAGGTCGCCCACGAAATCGAGCCCGCGGGTGAAGCCTGGCAACTCGGCCACGCGCTCGTAGCGCCGCGTCCACGGGTCGAGGAAACCGACGCCGCCCGTGCCTGACTCCAAGAGCCACAGTTTTCCGTCATGCCAGCGCGGCGAATGCGGCATCGTCAGACCGGAGAGCAGCACCCGGCCGGTCTCGACCTCGATCAGGACGCCGCCGTCCTTCTTTCCGGCGCGCCAGCCGCCTGGCGCATCGGTCTGTCCCAATGCCGTGACGAAGGCCGGACGGCCATCGACCAGGCACATTCCGTTCAAATGGCAGCGGTCCTGCGGGGCGAGCTCCGTGATGAACGGCGGCCGCCACCGCGGCACGAAGCTGTGAATGCCGTCGAGCGTACAGAGACACGAGAACCGCGTGTTGACGAACCAGAGCTGATTGCCGGCGCCCCACGCCATCTCGTGGATCTGAATGTCCCCGGTTGAGTGACCGCGCCGCGGCAGGAAGCAGGCGTCGTGCCGGCCCTCGGGCTTGAGCCGGCGAGCGACGGCCGGGACGTTGTGGTATTCCCAGATCTCGATCGAAGTGCCAATCGCCAGCCGGTCGCCACCCAAGGCCAGTCCCATCGGCTTCTTGAACCCGCGGAAGTGCGTATTCAGCTTGCCAAGGTCGCCGCGAAGCATCACCAGCTTGCCCGCCTGGTAGGTCGTGACGAAGACCGTTAAGCCCAGCTCGTCGAGGATCGTCGGGAAACTTTTGGTGTGCACGCTCCGCAAGGGCGCGAGCGGTGTCTCCTGGGTTTCGGGCTCGGACACGGTGGTCATATCGATGCCTCCACAAATCACGTCAGGAAAGGAGATCGCCCGCCCATTGGCCCATCCAGGTTTCCAGCCGGTCGAACGTTTCGTGCTGGTTGCCAATACGGGCCGAAGATCAGGATCCTCCGACCCCCTCGGTCCAGATTCTTTGTCTTTCGTGACCGACCGGTCGTCCGGAAAGCTATCAACAGGATGTTCCTTCGAGGATCGGCGATAACCGCACATGCCCGAAGATGCTCGACCCCGCAGCATTCATCCGTGCACTCCTCGATGATGGCAATCGGTTTCCAGTCCAATACTGACGAGGCCGCTTCATGGAATCTCTGCTCGAAATCGACGACCAGCTCGGAGAATCCGACCGCTCGGGCCGTACTGCAATCGCTCGCTTTTCTGATTCTCGAACGCGCCGAACGCTGCTTGAGCGACTGGTGCGATCCGGGAGTCAGAACCGGGCGGCCTGGTCGGAGTTCGTCGAGCGTTACGGGCGGCGGATCTTTGGCTGGTGCTTGCGATGGGGGCTCCAGGAGGCGGATGCCCTGGACATCAGCCAGATCGTGCTCCTGAAGCTGGCACAGCGGATGAAGGACTTTACGTACGACCCCGGGCGGAGCTTCCGATCGTGGCTGAAGACGATCACGCGCAATGCCTGGCAAGACTTCGTCGACAGCCCGCGGACGGCCGCGATGGCGAGGGGGGGCGATATCGCCAGGGAGCGATTGGAATCGATCGCGGCGCACGACGACCTGACGCACAAGCTCGAGGAGCTCTATGACCTGGAGTTGCTCGACACGGCCATGCAGCGGGTCCGGCTCCGTGCAGCCCCTCGCACCTGGCGGGCCTTCTCGCTGACGGCCGTTGAAGGCATGCCGGCACCGGAGGTCGCCGCCCGGTTGGGGATGAAGATCGCCCGGGTCTACGCCGCCCGCAGCACGATCCAGCAGCGATTGCAGGAGGAATGCCGGAAACTTGAAAACTCGCACTGATGGGCCCGCCCAAGAAGCCGCACAGGCCGGCTGCCGCGTCCGATCCGTCCGATCCGATGCGGCGGCCGACGTGGCTCTTCAGGCCAGAATCCCTGATCCTCGACCCAAGCCGTTCTGCTGTGCCCGTTTGGCCGCGCTGGGCCCGCGGCCCCGTTCCCGAAGTGGCCCCGGGAAGTGAGCGAAACCATGCCCGACTGCCTGCCGCGCTCAACCCTGGAACGCTTCCTCGCCGGAGCGCTCGACGACGGAGACGAAGAAGACGTTTGCACGCATGTCGAGGAGTGCCCCGTGTGCCAGGCCGAGCTGGACGAGCTTGTTGGCGCCACGGCGCCGAGACCGCGGCCCGCCGAGCTTGCCGCCATCCCGAGGCCTGAATTCGACTCCTCCTTCCTCGAACGCCTCGAACAGACCCTCTCGGACAGGGATTGGCATCGACCGCGCTGGACGGACCCGACATCCGGGCTCGACCGGTCCGCTGGACGAAATGGCCGCCTGCCCGGCGAGTCGCCGGGCGCGGTGCGAGGCTATGAGCTCATCGGCGAGCTCGGCCGCGGCGCGATGGGAGTCGTGTACAAGGCCTGGCAGCTCAACCTCGGGCGGCTGACGGCGCTCAAGATGATTCTGTCCGGCGAGCACGCGGGGCTGAACGACCGCGCCCGGTTCCGGGCCGAGGCCGAGGCGGCGGCGTCGCTGCGCCATCCCAATATTGTGCAGATCTACGAGACCGGCGAGGCGGGCGGGCTGCCGTATTTCTCGATGGAGTACATTGAAGGGCCGACGCTCAAGGAGTGGCTAGAGGGCACGCCAAAGTCTGCTCAGGCGGCGGCCGGCCTCCTCGATGCACTGGCCCGCGCCGTTGACTACGCCCACAAGAATGGCATCGTGCACCGGGATCTGAAGCCGTCAAACGTTCTGCTCGATGCCGGCCTGGCGACGCCGGCCCGGTCCAGTCAGTCGAATGGAGATCTCAGGGCGCAGGGGCTCGTCCCGAGGATCGCCGACTTCGGACTGGCCAAACGGATCGGCGACAGCCTGGGTACCCAGACTGGCCAGATGATGGGCACGCCCAGCTACATGTCGCCGGAGCAGCTCGCCGGCCAGGCCGAAGCCACCGGCCCGGGTGTGGACATCTACGCTCTCGGCTGCATCCTTTACGAGGCCCTGACCGGCCGGCCACCATTCCTCGATGCGTCGCTGGAGGCGCTGGCCGCCCGCGTGCGGCGCGAGGAGCCGGTCCCGCCCCGGCGGCTCCAGCCGCGATGTCCGCGCAACCTGGAGACGATCTGCCTGAAGTGCCTGGAGAAGGAGCCGGCCCGGCGATATGAGAGTGCCTTGGAGTTAGCCGACGACCTGGCAAGATTCCTGGCCGGAGAGTCGATCAGCGCGCAGGCGCCCTCGATCTTCGACCGGTCCGCCAGGTTCGCCCGGCGCAACCGGACGCTGGTCGGGGGCGTGGCGGGTGTCATGGCGGCGCTGGCCCTGGGGATCGCGATGACGACGTTCATGGCCGCGCGCGAGGCGACGGCCCGGCGACTCGCCGTCCAGAGCGCGCAGCAAGCGGTCAAGAGCGCGCGGCAAGCGATCGAAAGCGCGCACCAGACCGAGGCCGCGCGGACGGCAGCGCTCCGCGAGGCCTATGAGGCGCGGCTGGCGGCCGCGCTGGCGGCGATGGGGCAAAACGACATCCGCGAGGCGGCGCGGCAGCTCGAATCGGCCCCGGTCGCCCTCCGGGGCTGGGAATGGCGGCATCTCCGCAGCCGGCTCGACCAGAGCCTTGCCGTCGTCGCGGGGCTTCCCGAGTTCAGAAGTATCGCCTTCTGTCCGCCTGGAGAGCGGCTTGCTGTGGCCGACGGCCGGGGATATTCGGTCTTGAGCGCTCTCAGCGGGCATCCCCTCGCCGCCCGCACGACCGACGGCCCGTGCCACCAGGTGTACGCCTTCGGGACCCGCTCGGGGCTGCGCTTCCTCCTCGATCAGTCGTCGGAGAACACCTCTTCGTTCACCCTCACCGACGGGGAAGGTGTTGCGCTGGGCCGGCCCATGATTTCGACGCCCCAGTGCGAGCGGTGCGGCGTTGCGATCGCGATGAGCCCCGACGGCCGACGGATCGCTTTCCAAAGCGCGGCTTACAGCGATTCACCGCTGATCGAGGTATTCGACGCCGCGACCGGAGACAGGACGACAACGTGCGGCGAACCTTTGAAAAACATGCTCCTGGGGCTCGACTTCAGCCCGGACGGCAGGCGGATCGCCGCGGCCCGCAGTGAGGATTCCCGGGTGCTGATCTTCGATGCCGACTCGGGGCAGAGCGTGGCGGCCCTTGCGGGTCATCACGCCATGATCCGTGGTGTGGATTATTCGCCAGACGGGCGTCGGCTGGCGTCGTGCGGCGATGACCAGACGATTCGGGTGTGGGACATCACGACGGGAAAGGTGCTCCACACCCTCAAGGGCCATGTCGGTGGCGTCCATTGTGTCGCCTTCAGCCCCGACGGCCGCCGGCTGGTCTCGGGGGGCGACGACAGCACGGTCCGGGTCTGGAGTGCCGATGGCGGGGACGCGGCGCTCATCCTGCGTGGCCATACTTCCACGGTAAACCACGTGGCCTTCAGCGACCTTGGGCGCACCATCGCCTCCGCCGCCCTGGACGGCACCGCTCGGCTCTGGGACGCGATGGCGCCGGACGATGCCTCCGTTTTGCGCGGGCACACGAACTACGTCTACCCGGTGGCGTTCAGTCCCGACGGCCGCCAGATTGCAACGGGTTCGTGGGATTGGACCGTCCGCCTGTGGGATGCGGCCACCGGCGCGACGATCCATACGTTGGAGGGGCATACCAACCCGCTCGGCGCGCTGGCATTCAGCCCCGACGGAACTCTCCTGGTCTCGTGGGGCAACGAGGGCACAATCCGGTTCTGGGACACAAAAACGGGCAAGGAGATTGGCCCGAGCCTCGTGCACCATGGCATGGATCATCGAGACTCGGTATACAGCCTGGTCATCACTCCGGACGGCAAGCGGATCGGGGCAGTCACCCAGGGAGGGGTTCGATTCTGGGACCTGGCGACACGCCGGGGGGTGGCGACGTTGCGCCTGCCGATAGAGGGCGTCCGGGTCGTCGCATTCAGCCCCGACGGCGGCCGCCTCGCGGCCGGAGGAGATGGCGCGAGCGTCGTCGTCGTCGACGCGATTTCCGGCGAGTTGCTGGCGGAGATATCCGGCTTCACGGGGCGGATCCAATCGCTCGCCTTCAGCCCCGACGGCCGCTACGTCCTGACGGCCGGCATGGACAGGGTGCTTCGCCTCTGGGACACGGAGACCGGCCGTTTGGTGAGAACGTTCGCCGGCCACAGCCTGGAGGTGCTCTCGGCTGTCTTTCATCCCGATGGAACGAGGATCGCCTCCGGCGGCCACGACCGGAGTATCCGGATCTGGGACACCGCCACGGGCGAGGAGCTGGTGCGATTGACGGGCCATACCTCGTACATCTTCTCGCTGGCGTTCAGCCCGGGCGGCGAGACACTGGTCTCCGGCTCGGGCGACTGCACGGTCCGCCTCTGGGACGAATTCCCTGTCGCTCGCCGCCTCGAGGCACGGCGGGCAAACCAGAGTGCCGGCTCGCATGCACGCTGATGATCCCATAATTGCGGACCTCCTGAAAACGGCGAGCAGAGTGGGCATGAGACTGGCTCCTCAAGCGGGATCACCGCGGTTTTGTGTGATGGGCCGCGACGTGATGCACGACTTTTCGTCCGGGAAACCTGGCCGGGGCCTTTTTCGGAGGATCCGCCGGCCCCATGTACCGCTTGTCGAACTGCGCGATGTCGGTCTTGTCGATCACGGGCTTGCCGTCGTATTCGAAGTCACGCGCGTACGGTGACGCCGGGTTGGCCTCCGCCTCCAGGAAGTACACTTTGTCCAGCGAGTTCACCACGCCGTCGCCGCTCAAGTCGCCGAATAGGCGGTCAAACGTGTTCACATCGTTTGCTGTCATCGGCGGGCCTGACAGGACGTGAACCTTCTTGTACCGCGTGATCAGCGTGTACTTCCCATCCGGCACCGAACCGCCGATCACGCCCGGCCCGCTGAACGTGATCACGTAGGTCATGCCGTCGGGCTGCGGTGCAATGTTCAGCTTGATCTGGCTCGGCTTGCCGTCCCTCAAAAGCTCGAACGCACCCGGCTCGACCGCCGTGGGCGAGGGGAAGGTGTAGGTCAGGCTCCTGACCATCGAATCCTGCGGGCTGCCGTCGTTGACCGTGAACCCGCTCACCGTCACGGAGAAGCCGGCCAGGCCGATGTTCCCGGCCGCGTCCGTCACCGTGACCGTGATGCCAAAGGTCCCCGCATTGGGAAAAACGTGGCTGATCGTGAAGGTCTGGTTCGCGTTCAAGGCCAGCGGATGGGAGCCGGTGCCGTCGCCGTATCGGACTGTCGCGGTCCAGGGACCGCTCCCGCTGACATCGGTGAATGACCCGTTCCGGGTGAACGTCGCTGCCTGCTGGACGGTCGCGCTGCCGCCGGCACTGACCAGAGGACCGGTCACGGTCAAGGTGAAGCTGGCAGTTCCCGTGAGGCCATCGTGATTGGTCACCGAGACCGTTGGAGTGTAGGTACCCGCGCTGGCGTACGCGTAGCGGAGCGTGAACGTCTGGTTGGCGTTCAGTGTCAGCGGGTGAAGGCCGGTGCCGTCGCCGTACCGCACGGTTGCCGTCCAGGGACCGTCGCCAGGGGCATTGGTGAACGATCCGGTGCGGGTCAAGGCGGTGCTCTGGGGGATGGTCGCGTTACCTCCGACATTGACCAACGGGACCGCCGTCGCGGTCAAGGGCGCCGTCGTCACGCCCGTGCCGCCATAGGCGTCGGTGGCCGACAGGCCGATCGAGTACATCCCGGCTTCCGGCGGCGTGAATGTGATCGAATTGTTGCTGCTGGTCAGGAACGAGATCGATCCGGTCAGCAGACCCCCGCTGGTGATCTGTACCTTGTCGATCGTGCCGACGAAGGGGAAGTAGCCGCCGGACGTATTCGGATAGCCGACCGTGTAGCCGGTGCCGAGCTGGTCGTACGTCATGTTCAGCGGGTTCGGGACGCCATTCAGCGTGGCGACCGGAGCTCCATCCAGGTACAACGACTGGGCGCTGCCGGTCTCGATCAGCTCCGCAGTGTGCTCCTGTCCGTCGTTGACCGGGGTGCTGCTGACCATCTGCCGGAAGCTGCCATCGAAGATCTCGGCGTAAAGCAGGCCGTTCGCGCCGACGTACAAGGCCGGCATGTAGGCATTGGGCGCGGTGCCGGCCGGCTGGTTCTGATACCCGAGGATGACACCGTCCGAGGTGGTCTGAAACGTCACGTCGATGGTCAGAGAGGCAGCGCCCGCGATCAGGCCCGAAGGCAAGGCCACCGGGTTCTTGCCGTCGAAGACAAGCTGCTGGCCAGCGACGACTGTCTGACCGGTGCCGCCACTGACCTCCCACACATCGTCAAACCCGGCTGCGGTCGCGGCCGTGCTCACGTCGGTGACGGACCCGGTGAGTGTCAGGGGCACGCCCGCGGACACGTTGCCCGAGGGCACGCCCATGATCGCGGGAACTGGCGGCGTGTCCGTGATCGTCAGCGAGGTCGAGACGGTGTAGGGCTGTACCACGCCGTCGGAGACCTGGACGCTGATGACGTTTGGGAAGGTTCCGACTCCAACGTCGAGGCCAAGGGCCTGGATCTGGGCCCAGGTCAGCGTGGCCATTATGCCTGTGGCGGCATTGGCGTGGCCGTTAATCGTCCACGAGTAGCTCAGGGTCTTGCCGTACGGGTCGGTCGAGCCCGAGGCGTTGAGTGAGAGCGATTGGCCTTGGGCAATCGTGTAGGGCCCGCCGGTGACGACCGTAGGAGGAACGGTGTTCGTCTCTGTGAAGGAGACCGGGCCGACGTCAGTGTTGTTGACCGCGGCTGCGGCGGTGACGGAGTACGAGCCGGCGTTGCCGTTGGCGGTTAAGGCCGGCGCGATGGCGATGCCGTTGGTGTTGGTGGCCACGCTGGCCGTAAGCCCCGTGGGGAATGACCCTCCGGGCAGATTGGGGTTGATCAAAACGCCCAACGGGGCCGCGAAGATTACCGTCGCGCCGGCCGCCGGTTCGCCGTCGTCGAAAACTTGGACCTGCAAGGGCTGCGCCAGCGCCGTGTTGAGGTTGGCGCTCTGGCCCGAGCCGGCCACGAGCTGGATCGACGGGGGCTCTAGCTCGACGGCGCCCAGGTCGCTGCCGTCACCGTTGGGGGAATTGGCGACGTTAGGGTACTCGTAAATGCGTGGCAGGCCGCGGGCATCGGTCGTCACTCCCAGGGCCGCGGAGTTGGCCCCCTGGTTGATGACGGGACTGCCAACCAGCGGGGCCATGGTCCGCGTCGGGCCGCCGTTGTTCTGGAGCGGGCCGAGCATGGGGTTGGCGGTGCTGATGAGGAATGGGCTGGTGGTGGGCGCTCCCGCCAAGGACATGATCAGGTTGTTCGTGCCCAGCACCCCGGGGATGCCGGAATTGTTGCTGGCCGAGTGCAAGTCTTCGCTGGAGCCTTGGCTGTCGGCGAGGATGCTGTCGTTGAGAATGAGAACGGCTTCGCTGCCCACGCCGTCGGCAAGGTTGTAGATCTCGGCGCCGCCCTGGGCGGCGTAGTTCTGGACGAGGGTGCTGTAGTTGACGGCGACGGTGCCGTTATAGTTAAAGATACCGGCTCCGGCGCCCATGCCGGCATGGACGGGGCTGGGACCGGCGGCGGCCAGGTTGCCGGTGATGGTGGTGTTGGTGATCGTGACGCTTGTCTGGTCGTTAAAGATGGCGCCGCCAAAGCCCGCGCCGCCGCCGCCGACGGCGGAGCCAATGGCAGTCAGTAATACGCCCGTGGCGCCTTCGCCGCCGCCGAACTCCGAGACGCCGGCCATGCCGCCGTTGGGGTCTGTTCGGCCGCCGGCGCCGCCGCCGCCGAAGCCTCCGTCGCCGCCGACGGCATACCCACTCACGTAGCCGCCGCTGCCGCTGCTGCCGCTGCCGCCGCCGCCGCCGCCGAAGCCGCCCTTGGCGCCGAAGGTCGTACCGGCGGAACCGCCGCCGCCGAAGCCGCCATTGATGCCCACGTAGGAGCCGTGCGAGTAGCCGGGGCCGCCGTTGGGGTTGCCAGCGTTGGGACCGCCGCCGTAGCCAAAGTAAGGTGGGGTCGTCGTTCCCCGGCCGGGGCCGTTTGTGCCGTTGCCACCCATACCGCCGCCGCCGCCGCCGCCGCCTTCGTTACCGGCGCTGTAACCCGCGCCGCCGCGGGCCGTGTTGCCGGTCAAAAGGCTGTTCTGAATGTTCAGGCCGCCTTGATTGAAAACGGCTCCGCCCAGGCCGGCGCCGCCGCCGCCGTCACCGGCGCCGTTACCCCCCAAGGCGATCCCCCCTTGCAGGGTGAGGTTGTCCAGGGTCAGGTTACCCGTAGGGGCGACGTAAAACAGCCGCATGTTGGGAACGTTGATCCCTGGCGCCGTGGCAGGCCGCTCGACGGTGATACCCGGGCCCGTGGACGGGCCGACGATGCGGACGTTGCTGCTCACTCCCAAGGCGGAAGGGCCGGCGGTGCTGTCGCCGACGCTCGTCAGGCCGATGACGCCCGCGCCGAAACCGGCGTTCTGGCTGGTCAGACCGGGTGCGAACACGATCGTGTCACCGTAGTCGACGTTCGCCTGCGCAATCGCGTCGCGCAGGGAGACCGTCGGGCTCCCGGCCTGATCGATCTGATCGGCGAGTGTGTTGACCGTGATGGTCGTCGATAGCATCGTTCGCTCTTCGAGCAGGTCGAGGACAGGGCGCGTTCGCCGGGCCTGTGACCGGCGCGACGCGACCGCGCGCCCCGGCCGGAGAAACGAAGCGTCTTTGCGTCCGAATCGCTTGGGAAACTGGTTCGAGGCAGTCATGGTTATTTACCTCCTAAAGGTGAGAGACTGAACGTGTGATTCAGCATGCGATCGTTTGACGGGCAGGGAAACGCAGCGGCGCCGGCACGAGGCCCAGCGCCTGGTCGGGCAGGATGAACGAATCGGCGATCAAGGAGTTGTTGTCGTTAATCAGCTCGGGGTAGCGGATTCCGGGCAGCGTTTGCAAGGCGAAGATTTCCTGCACCGCGTCCTCGAATTTGACGAAGGCGACCGTCGCGCCGGTGGTGAGGTCCACCACCCAGACGCCGCAACAGGCGCTCTTCGACCGGCCGCTCGGCGATGGGGACGCCGCTGAAGACGGCCGTCTCGCGCACCTGCGACAGGCCGACGAACGCCAGATTGCCGCGGAAATCCAGGCCGCGCGTGAAGCCGGGCAACTCGGCGATCCGCTCGTAGCGGTGCGTCCGCGGATCGACGTAGCCGATGCCGCCAGCGCCCGACTCCAGCAGCCACAGCTTGCCGTTGTGCCAGCGCGGCGAGTGCGGCATCGATAGGCCACGCACGAGCACCCGGCCGGTCTCTACCTCGACAAGGACGCCGCCATCCTTTTTGTTGGCACGCCAGCCGCCCTTCGTGTCGGTCTCGCCCAGGGCAGTGACGAAAGTGGGCCGGCCCTCTACCAGGCACATGCCGTTCAAGTGGCAGCGGTCCTCCGGGGCCAACTCGGTGATGAACGTCGGCGTCCAGCGCGGCACAAAACTGTGAATCCGATCGAGGGTACAAAGGCAGGAAAAGCGCGTGTTGACGAACCACAAATCCTCGCCGCCCCAGGCCATCTCGTGAATCTGAATGTCGCCGGTGCAGTGGCCGCGACGGGGCAGGAAGCAAGCGTCGTATCGGCCGGCGGGCTCGAGCCGGCGAGCGACCGCCGGGACGTTGTGGTACTCCCAAATCTCCAGCCCGGTGCCGACGGCCAGGCGGTCCCCGTCCACCGCCAGGCCCATCGGCTTCTTGAAGCCGCGGAAGTGCGTGTTCAGCTTGCCGTCATCGGCCCGAAGCATCACCAGCTTGCCCGCCTGGTAGGTGGTGACGAGGACCGAAAGGTTTAACTGTTCCAGGATCGCGGGGAAATTCGCTGTGTGCACGCTACGTAAGGGCGCTAGCGGTCCATCCTGGGTTTCTGGTTCGGAAGCGGTGGTCATTTCAAGGCCTCCCACAGTGGTTTCGGAATGACGTTTACGCCCAACCGGCTGTCGCGTTACCACGGCCGCTCCGCGACTGCGCAGGCGATCGGAACCGGGCATCTTGCCGGGTCGCATGGCCGCTTTTGGCCGGTTCGGTTCCCCCTGGCGGGCTGGAGCGGATCTCGGCTCCAGTGGGAGCCGCCCAGCGAGGTCGGGCGATCAGCTCGCGACGACAATTGCAAGGAACGAATGTCGCCCGCCGACCTTCCCAGGCTCGTTTCCAGCCGGTCCGCCGGTTGACGTTCTGAGGGGATTACGAGAGCGATCCGAGGAATCTCCGACCCCTCTGGCGAGATTCTTTGCCTGCGGTGACGGGCCGGTCGCGCGGAAAGCCATGTACAAGATGTGCGTTCGACGTCCGGGCCAGACCGACCCGCCGCCGGACGCCCGGCGCGGCGGGAGCCGCGTCAGCATTCCTCGATGATGACAAGCAATCTTCTCGCCAAGGCGTAGAGGAACGGCGTCATGGAAACTCTCCTCGAAATCGCAGACGGCCTCGGAGAATCCGGCTGTTCGGACCGTAATCTCTTTGCGGACCTGTGCGAGTCGCGCACCCACCGGACTTTGCTCGCGCGACTGGCGCAATCCGGCGGCGGGAACCAGGAGGCCTGGTCGGAGTTCGTCGACCGGTACGGGCGGCGGATCTATGGCTGGTGCTTGCGGTGGAGGCTCCAGGATGCCGACGCGCAAGACGTGACCCAGATCGTGCTCCTCAAGCTGCGCAGCGGATGAAGGACTTCACGTATGACCCGGGGCGGAGCTTCCGGGCGTGGCTCAAGACGGTAACGCACCATGCCTGGCGGGACTTCGCCCTGAGCCGGCGGACCGCGACGCTCACGACGTGCGGCAACTGCGCCGGAGCAGAGCCTGGACTCGGTCATGGCGCGCGACGACCTCACCCATGAGCTGGAGGGACTCTTCGACCTGGAATTGCTGGAGACGGCGATGCAACGGGTGCGGCTCCGGGCGGCCCCACACACCTGGATGGCCTTCTCGATGACGGCGATGGAAGGCATGGCCGCGCCGGAGGTCGCGCGCCGGCTGGGGATGAAGATCGCGCGAGTGTACGCCGTGCGCAGCACGATCCAGCAGCGATTACAGGAGGAATGCCGGATGCTTGAAATGTCGCACTGAATGGGTACGCCGATCAAGCTGAGCGGGCCGGCCGCGTCAGATCCGTCTGATCCGTCTGATCCGAAGCTGCGGCCGCCATGGTTCTTCAGGCTGAAAACCTGACCATCGCCCCAACCCATTCTGCGGTCCCCGTCGGCCGCACGCGGCCCACAGCCCCGCTCCTGAGGAGGGCCCGGGAAGTGAGCGAAGCGAAACCCGACTGCCCCCCGCGCTCGACACTGGAGCGTTTCCTCGCCGGCGCGCTCGACGATAGAGAGGAAGAGGAACTCTGCGCGCATGTCGAAGAGTGCCTCGCGTGCCAGGGCAAGCTGGACGAACTGGTCGCGGGCTCAGCGCCTGAGCCGAGAGCACACGTCGGGAAGCTCGAGCTCGAGCTCGACACATCCTTCCTCAAGCGTTTGCAGCAGACGATCATGGACCCGGACTGGCGCCCGCCGCCCTGGACGGAGTCGCACCGGCACCTCGACCGGTCCAACCGGTGGGACCATTCGGATCCGCTCCACGCGCCGGCCGCGGTGCCGGGCTACGAGATCCTCGGAGTGCTGGGGCGTGGCGCCATGGGAGTCGTTTACAAGGCCCGGCAGCTCAGCCTGGGGCGGATCACGGCGCTGAAGATGATCCTGGCCGGCGAGCACGCCGGATTGAACGATCGCACGCGGTTCCGGGCCGAGGCCGAGGCCGCCGGCTCGCTGCGCCATCCCCATATCGTGCAGGTCTACGAGACCGGAGAATCCGGCGGGCTGCCGTACTTCTCGATGGAGTACGTCGAGGGGGTGACTCTCAAAGAATGGCTGGTGGACGCGCCGAAGTCCCCGCGCGGCAGCAGCCCTCATCGAGGCTCTGGCACGAGCCGTGGGCTACGCCCACCAGAATGGCATCGTCCACCGCGACTTGAAGCCGTCCAACGTCCTGCTCGAGCCCGCCGATGCCCGGCCTGAGGCGACGGTGCCGGTCGCGCCGGCGGATCCGGAAGCTGAGCGCACCCGCTTGGGCCTGGTCCCCAAGATCACCGACTTCGGCCTGGCCAAGCGGGTCGGCGACACCCTGGGCACCCGGACCGGCCAGGTGATGGGCACCCCCACCTACATGTCTCCTGAACAGTTCGCCGGCAAGGGCGGCGCGACCGAGCCGAGCGTGGACATCTACGCGCTGGGCTGTATCCTCTACGAGGCCCTGACCGGCCGTCCGCCGTTTCTCGATGCCTCATTCGAGGCGCTCGCGGCGCGTGTCCAGCGCGAGGAGCCCATCGCGCCTCGGCGGCTCCAACCGCGCTGCCCGCGCGACCTGGAGACGATCTGCCTGAAATGCCTGGAGAAGGACCCGGCCCGGCGGTATGCCCGCGCCAAGGCGCTGGCCGACGACCTGGCGCGGTTTCTGGCCGGTGAGCCGGTCCGGCGCGGCCCCGCTCGGCCCTTGACCGCTGCGGCAGGCTCGCCCGCCGCCACCGGGCACTCGTCGCAGGCGTGACCGCGGTCATGGCGGTACTCGCCCTGGGGATTGCGTCGACCAGTGTCATGGCCGTGCGCGAGTCGCGGGCTCGGCACCGCGCCGACTTGAGCGCCCAGCGGGCCACGGCGAGTGCCCTTCAAGCCGAGACACTGCGAACGGCCGCTCTGGGCGAGGCGTACCAGGCACGGCTGGCCGCGGCCCTGGCCGCAATGAGCGCGCGCGACATCCGGGAAGCAGGCCGCCAGCTCGAGGCGGCACCACCGCAGAAACGCGGCTGGGAGTGGCGGCACCTCCGGGGCCGGCTCGACCAGTGCCTCGCCGTCGTCGCCGGTCTGCCCGAGCGGGGAGTTGTCGCCTTCTGCCCCCCCGGGCAGCGGATCGCCGTGGCCAACGGCCACGGGTACCGGATCCTCGACGCCGTCACCGGGAAGCCCATTTTCGTCCGCCCCGCCGTGGGGCCGTGCCGCGGGGTCTACGCGTTTGGAACGCGCGCGGGATTGCGGTATGTGCTCGACGAATCGGAGAGCACCCAATCCTTCGCCGTCACCGATCAAGCCGGCTGCGTCTTGAGTCGGATCACGCTGCCGGCCGCGTACAGAAGCCGGCCAGCGCCCGTCGTCTTCGTGATGGCGATGAGCCCCGACGGCCGCCGGCTTGCGCTCCAGAGCGTGCCCTATACCCGTTCGCCGCTGATCGAGATCTTCGATACCGCCACCGGGCTCTTGACTGCGACATGTGGCGGACAGAGCGCCAATCTCCTGGGACTCGCATTCAGCCCTGATGGCACCCAGATCGCGGCGGTCCAGGAGAGCCACCAGGTGTTCGTCTACGATTCGGCGGCCGGAAAGCTCGCCACAGTCCTCACGGGCCACCAGGGCGTCGTCCGCGGTGTGGCGTTTAGCCCAGACGGCCTGCGCCTGGCCACGTGCGCGGATGACCAGACGATCCGTGTGTGGGAGGTCGGAACACGGCGTGTGCTGCGCACGCATGCGCGGTCATGTCGGAGGCGTCACGTGCGTCGCGTTCAGCCCAGATGGCCGCCGGCTCGTTTCCGGGGGCAGCGACAGCACCCTCCGGCTCTGGAACGCCGACGGGGGAGAGGCGCTCTTGGTCCTGAGCGGACATAGCGCACAGGTCACCGGCGTCGCCTTCGACCGGGATGGCCGCACCATCGCCTCGACCGCCAGGGATGGCACCGCCCGCCTCTGGGACGCGACCCGCCTGGATGACGCGTGCGTGCTCCGCGGTCACACGAGCTACGTCTATCCGGTCGCCTACAGCGCTGACGGGCGCTCTATCGCCTCCGGGTCGTGGGACAACACGGTCCGCCTCTGGGATGCCTCGGGCATTAGCCCGGTGCGCGTGCTGAAAGGTCACACCGAGGCCGTGGGAGCGCTGGCGTTCAGTCCCGACGGGACCCGCCTCGCGTCCTGGGCCGAGGACGCGACCATTCGCATCTGGGACACGTTGAAGGGCGCGGAGTGCACACCATTACTTAAACATTTGAGCATGTACGAGCGGGACTCGGTTTACAGCCTGGTCGTCAGCCCGGACGGCAAGCGGCTGGGTGCCGTCGCGGGGCACGGTGTCAGCGACGAGGGCAGCTCCCGCGGCACAGCCGCCCGGTCGTGTATCCGCTTCTGGGACCTCGCGACCGGGGCGGAGCTTCCGTCGCTCTGGCTCCCGCTCCAGAGGGCGCGGGTGGCAGCCTTCAGCCCGGACGGCGGTCGGCTCGCGGCCGGGGGAAATGACGCGAAGGTCGTTGTCGTCGACGCGATTTCCGGCGGCGTGCTCGCCGAGATGTCCGGCTTCACGGGGCGGATTCAATCGATCGCCTTCAGTCCCGACGGCCGCCATGTCCTGACGGCCGGCATGGACAGGGCGGTTCGGCTCTGGGACACGGAGACCGGCGGTTTGGTGAAAACGTTCGCCGGCCATAGCCGGGAGGTGCTTTCGGCTGTCTTTCATCCAGATGGGACGAGGATCGCCTCCGCCGGCCACGACCGGAGCATCCTGATCTGGGACACGGCCACGGGCGAGGAGCTGGTGCGATTGACGGGGCATACCTCGTATATCTTCTCGCTGGCGTTCAGTCCGGACGGCGAGACATTGGTCTCGGGCTCGGGCGACGGCACGGTCCGGCTCTGGGACGCATTCCCGGTCGCCCGCCGCCTCGAGGCGCGGCGGGCAGACTGAAGTATGGCCTCCGTGAGAGCCGTCGCGCCGCCAGATACTGGCTCCCTCTCCCCGCGGGAGACGGCTGGGGTGAGAGGCGATGGCCAGCGTGTGAGCCGTGGCGCCGCCAGATACTGGCTCCCTCTCCCCGCGGGAGACGGCTGGGGTGAGAGGCGATGGCCAGCGTGCGAGCCGTGGCGCCGCCAGATACTGGCTCCCGCTCCCCGCGGGAGACGGCTGGGGTGAGGGTCCATGGCCAGCGTGTGAGCCATGGCGCCGCCAGATACTGGCTCCCTCTCCCTCAGGGAGAGGGCTGGGGTGAGGGTCCGGGTCATCAGGTTCAGCGCGGTGCGCAAGCGGCGATTCAACCTGCGAGGGCTCTCGGTGGCGCTCGCCCCTCACCCCAGCCCTCTCCCCAAGGAGAGGGAGCCAGAAACAATCGGTTGGCCCGCGGTGCGAATCAACTGACCTGCCGACTCGTGCAGCCCAAACAAACTTGTATGGAGGCCGGGCTGCGATTGTCGCCGTCCCTCTCCTCCGGGTCAAATGATGGGTATCCTCGATCCGGGCCGCACAAACGCTGGAGTGACGACCGATGGAAACCATCAATCTGGCAGACGGCGGCATCGTGCTCTACGACGAATACTTTTTGTCGCCCGGCGCTGCGGATCGGTACTTCGTCGACTTGCGGGACACGTTGGCCTGGGAACAGAAACCCGGGATTTTCGGTCACGTGCAACCCCGCCTGATCGCGACTTACGGCGATGAAGGCCTGACTTATCGTTACTCCGGTCACGATTACGTGGCTCTGCCCTGGACCGCCGCCTTGCTGGAGATCAAGGACAAGATCGAGGCCGTGCAGGGCGAGTACAATTACTGCCTGGCAAACCGTTATCGTTCGGGATCAGACAGCGTGGGATGGCACGCCGACAACGAGCCCGGGATGGGCAGCGTGATCGGTTCCCTCTCCCTGGGAGCGACCCGGACGTTTCGAATCCGGCACAATATCACCAGGGAACTCCAGACGTTTCCTGTCTCTCATGGGACGCTGATCATCATGGCGGGAACGATGCAGCAGTTCTGGAAACACGAAGTTCCGAAGACCAAGGAGAACGTCGGGGAGCGGATCAACCTGACGTTCCGGAAGATCGTGCGACGTTCTTGAGATGGTGCGAGCCGATCAGAGGTTCTCAATCGCGCTCGAGGATCTCCGCGCCTCGGGGCGCCGTGGTAAGGTGCTCGCGGCCGGGTTCGAGGGCGGCGAGGAAGACCAAAAGCGCGGCCTTCGAATCGGCACGTCCGCAGGAGAAGATATCGAGAGCGAGATATCGGTGCTCGGGGTAAGTGTGGAACGCGATGTGAGACTCCGAGAGGAGGAGGTAGCCCGTGAGGCCACCCCCCTGGAACCGGTGCAAGACCGGAGGGCCGATCGGCTTCATCCCACCCCGACGCGCCGCATCGTTGAGACAACCGGCCAAGAGCCCGGCATCGGCCAGACGGTCGGAGGCAACGTCGTAAAGGTCGGCGAGCAAGTGTTGACCGATCATTGATGATTAGACCTTTCCTCTTGCGGTCAGGAAATGCTCCAGGCGACCACCACAGGCCGGCGGCAACGAAGGTCGTGTGCAGGATCACGGAACGGGCCGGCAAGCGGGTTCCTCCTCGACTGCCAGGTGCGGCAGGAACCGGAGCATCGCATCGGCGATGCGGTCGTAGCCGTACAGGTCGTGTGCGCCGACGTAGACGCGGTTCGCCCCCCCGAATCGGCGCTTGAACTGCGAGAGCCGGCGGTAGGCGTGGTCGATCTGGTCGCCCTGGACGTCGATCCCGTAAAGGTCGTACGTGGCGCAGCCGCGCTCGATCGCCTCGGCCATGATGCCGGCCTGAAGGGCGGAGGGCGCCATCACTTCGCGGTGTTCCCGGCGGCTGGCGCCGTAAAGGTACGTGGCGCGGGGGCCGAAGAACACCACGATGGCAGCGGCCAGGGTCTCGCCCCGATACGTCGCGAAGAAGGCCGCGGCCATCCGGGCGGGGAACAGGATCGCCGCCAGGTCGATCAGGTAGCAGAGCGGCTCCGCGGCGAACCCCTGACGAGCCGCGGTCTCGACGAGCAGCGGATGGAACCGCGCGGCGGAGGCCGGGTCGGTCGTCACCTCGATCTCGACCCCGTGCCGCCTGGCGAGCCCGACATTGTAGCGGCCTTTTGAGGTCATCCGGGCGAGGACGCTGGCCATCCCACCCGAGAGGTCCACTTCGTTCGTCTCGAACGGGTCGAAATCAACGGGTGCGCGGACGAACCCACGCAGATAAGGCGGCAGTGGAGGAGCGAGCCGGGGCTCGATCCGCCAGAGGATGCTGTCCGTCCGCCGACGCAGCCGGCACGCCTCGCGCCGGATCGCGGCGAAGAGAGCGGCTGCGCGCCCCGGGTCATGCCAGGGGACGAGCGGCCCTCCGGGCGTGACCAGGACGCCCGGCCCGTCGAGCGAGCGGGCGGCGTGGAAGATCGCCCCGCCCTCGATCCGGCCGTCGCGCAGCCAGAGCCGCGGATAGACCTCGACCCCCTGGCACGCCTGGAGCTCGGCCCACGTCAGCGATTGCATGAACCCGCATGCAGGGTTCTCACGCACCGCCCTTTCCCAGGCGTCACGGTACTCGTCGCTGAACCTGGTGCGTTGGAGCAGGCCAGACATCGGACATCACTCCTACCGCGGAATGCGATAGTAGAAGTAGCTGCCGTTGTAATAGGAAAGGTAGAAGTCGAAAAAGGGATCGGAATACCAATAGTAGTACGGACTGGGCACTGCCCCCGGGCCTCCGAACACATACCCGCCGCCCCAGCGCGGCTGTGGGTTCATCGGGCGGTTCATACCCCAGAACGGAGCGGACCAGGCTGGGGGATACGCGTGACCTCCGAAATAGGTTCCATGTCCGGACGTACCCACACCGCTCCCGATCCCCTTGGCGTATACGGCCGTCGGCATGGCCGTCTGCGCGAGCACGAGCACGAGCATCAAGATGCTGAAGAACCGCCAACCCCAGGTCATCAAGTTGGCCGCGGGATCCTCACCTTGCGCCAGGAACGCGCGGAACCGCTTCAGCTCGGCCACGAGCCGCCCGGGTAAGGCTTTGGCGCGGCGGAGCAAAGCCCTGATCAATCGGCGCAGATCCAGGGTGCTTGCGACCTGAATCAGATGGCCCGCCCACTCCATCACCAGTTCTCGGGTGACGATCCGGTGACTCAGCGGTACGCACATCAGCAGGTCGTCGATCCCGGTGCCGGGCTGGCGATCGAGCCACGCTTTCAGCTTCGGGCTCGGAACGATCGCGGTGGCCGGCTCAGGCGGCGGGAACGGGTCGTCGAAGCCGAGAAAGCACACCGTCTCCCCGGCTTCTCCCGGCTCGATCGCGGTCGCATCGAGCAGATACTCATAGAGCGTCCGCCCCGCGTCCGATGCGGGTCGGATCGTCGTCCGCGAGTCGGCCTGTTGGCCGGGAAACTCGAAGCTGTCCACGAGGCCTGGCCCGTCGAGAGTCCGCACGCCCTGGGGAAGGGGTACCGAACAAACCTCGACGGATGTGATGGCTCGGTCCGAGCCGAGAAAGAACCCCCAGTCGCCATATCCCAGCTCGGCGAAGCTGGGAACGCGCGACCGGCCCGGGAGCGCGGCGAGTCCAGCCGAGCGCAGGGTCTGGTAGATGCACCAAAACGCCGCGGGCGTCTCTACCGGAGAGAGCCCGTTGAGGGCGAGGATGCCCCCGGGCTCCAGGTGCGCAGCGACGCGCCTGAAACCAGTCGCGCGTGAACAGGCCGCAGTCGGCCAGGGTGCCGGGAGCGGTCAGGTCCGAGAAGATCGCATGGAACGAGCCGGTCGTCGCGAGCGCCTTCCGGATGTCGGCGACCTCCACGACGACCCGGTTATCGGCGAGGCTCGACCCGTTCCAGGGGGCGAGCTCGGTGCCCGCAAGGGCCAGAACTTCCGGGTTAAAGTCGATCACGCGGACCGACGCGACGCCTTCATGCCGGAGCAGCTCGCGGACGAGCAGGCCGTCGCCGCCGCCGAGCACGAGCAGGTCAAGCGGCCCTTCAAACCTCGCCCGCGCGGCGAGCAGCGCGGGATGGGCGAGCCGCTCGTGATAAATCGCCTCATCGTCGGTGTCGAACTGGAGGTCGCCGCCAAGGTAGAGCCGGAGTCCTCCAGGGCGTCGCTCGAGGACCAGCGTCGTGTCAGAGGACATTCGTCCCATCCTTTCGCGTCAGTTCCGATAAAACCCAATCCAATGACTGTGCGTTGCAAAAACAACGGATGCGTCTTACAGACTGCACGTCGGCTGGCGGCTCACCGCCTCGTCGAGGCGCAAGAGGAAAAGCAGGACCATCGGAAGGACCCTTCGCTCGCCACGCCGATCACCCTCGCTTCAATTTGTTCGTCCCGGCTCGATATTTTGTGCGAGTATTTCGCGAGGTTTTCATTCTCACGGCTTGGAGGGGGAGTGCTCGAGGACGGCGGCGGCCCTGTCGGGCTTGGCCTCGGGGGAAGGGACGGGCGCTTCGGCTTCGGGAAGGGCGGCGGCCTTGCGCTCGTCGTCGGTGACGGCGGCGGGGAGGATGGGGTCGGTGTCGGTCCGGCGGTACACGAGGAGGGAGCGGTGGTAGACCTGTTCGAGCGACGTCGGCGGCGACGTGCGCGCCGCCCTCAACCAGCGGGGAAGTCGCGGGGCCAGCTTTTACGGCCAGGCACGCGGACAGGGATGATCGTCCCGAGCCCGCAGGCGGTTCATATCGAAGAGGTTCCCCAACATGGAAACCCGTCTACCAGATGCGGCAGCTTTTTCCGTAGCGCAGAGATAGCATGTTGTTCAAGACCATCGATCAGGAGTGCCGGCCATGCAGAAGGTTTCGGAAGCGACCTACCATCTCTTGATGCGTCTGTTCGATCTCGAAGCCAAGACTTCATGGTTCTTTCAAAGTGACCGTAACGCCGAAATTGCCAAGATCCTCGAACAGGTCGCTGTTCCAGGCGAACCCGGTGCGATCTCGGGGGTGCTGAATTGCGTCTTTCCCCATCAGCCGAAGTGAGAACCGCAGCTTCCCGGACAGTCCATTCGCTCGTTGTTCGGCTATCACCCGAACGACTTCGCCATCTGGGCGATATGCTCAGCGCGTCGTGGAGTTGGTTTATCGGATACGCGTGGCAACGACTGACACCGGCAGATGTCCACGCTCTGATCACGGAGGCATCAACCCGGACGTCCGTCCTTGGGCTGCTCACCTTCCACCACAATGGCTATGTGCGGCATGAGGCCCTACGCCTCTTGACCCGTGAAGTGAGAAAGAACCTCGAAGCGTCTCCCGCCTCACTCCGCGGAGAATGGTTATGTCGTGTGGCAATCGAGGACCAGCGGCGTCATGTCAGGGAGACGGCAGTCCGGCTCATTTACGCGCTCGGGAAATGGCGCTGCCTGCCCTGGCCCATCCGGGCCTCTGTCCAGCCAGATCGTCCGACGGCGCAGCTCGCCCAAGGATTCATTGAAACATGGTTCGTCCCGCCCCGGTGCAACCGTGTGTTCACAACGCCGTCACGTCAGGAGACGCAAGCGATCATCGAGGCGCTCGATGATTCCCGTCGAGAGATGGACGATACGTTTCAAAGGAAGCTCGATCTGTGGTTGAAGAACCCCTGACTTTCGCTCCGTGTGAAAAGATGAGGACGATGAGCGGGACGTTCGCGGCGATCGTTCGGTACACTGCCTCACAGCGGCGTTCGACGCCACGACGTGGAAGGCTGATTGCAAATTCGGACGGAAAGGTGGAATCGGTCTGAGTAAGCGGCGACGAGCAAGAGACCCATAAGGGCTGCCGCGTAAAGGCAAGCCATGTCAGCCTTGACCTGGAAGGTCGGAGGTGGTCTGTGAAAAGGGGCTTTGACCGTGACAAGTCAATCGAGGAACTGGAGGGTGTTGACTGGGGCGAGCCGACCTACCAGTCATCGCTCGTGATCACCTGTCATCGGCTGCGCCGCAAACCGTTGAACAGATTTACGGAGGAAGACCTCCGGCTCATGATCGGACAGAAGATCTCGTTGCCATACCTCATCCCGCTGGCAATCGAACGTCTTGAAGAAGACCCGTTGGTTGAAGCATGCTACTTCCGAGGGGATCTCTTGGCGGTTGTGGTGCGAGTCGAGGAAGCGTTCTGGGCAGCTCATCCGCAGTTATTCAAGAGAGCCTGCGAGATCATCAATGATGTGAACACCATGTTGCTGTCGCTGGTCGATATCGACGCCCAGATGGTATCGACGGTGCTGGCGGAGGCGTCGAACGCCTTCGAGCGATTCAAAGGTTAGCCCTGTCCATCCTTTCCCCCGCCCATGGTGACCGGCCACGCTCACTTCTTCTTCAGCACGTCTTCGGACTTCCCGACGTACTGGATACTCCCATCGGGCTTGACCTCGAAGACGAACTGCTTCGTGAAGATCATCTCGGGCATGGACGGCTTCCTCGTGAGGACGTGGAACACATCGGTGTCCTCCGGTGCGTCATCCAGCACGTGAGTATGCACCCCCCCCATCGGCACGTTGGCTTTGTCCTCGGGCGGTTCGACCTCGATGACCGACTTGTGAAGCTGACGCTTCGACACGACCTTCGTGCCATCGGCTGAGATCACATAGCGAACGTCGCCTCCCAGCGGCCAGACGTCCGGCTTGGTCGGTGCCGGAACCAGATAGACCCAGACCTGCCCCTTGTCGGCAGGAAGGACAGCGACGTTGTAGGGTCGGCGCTCTCCCTCGAAATGTTTGACGAAATCCTTGAGCGATGTCTCGATGGCCTTCGCCGCCGAGAGGAAGAACCTCGTGTCTTCTTTGGGCGGGGTCATCTCCTTGACGTCGAACACGTCGGGCTTGTCGCCCTGGATTGCCTCGTAGGTAATCAGGAACTTTTCCCCGTTCTCATCGAGCCGTCCGAACGCGACGACCCACTTCTTGTCGACCTTCCGGGCGATGTACCGGACGACGCTTCCCTCTTGAGGCTGCTTTGCCTGGACGGCGTCGGAGCTGTGCCAGGCTGCCGCATCGTAACCGGCGAGGTCACGCCCCCGCTGGGTGATCGCCGCCAGTTCTTCCTTTGTGGGCGGCTCCTTACGTTCGGGTTGATCAGCGCCGACGAGGAGGGCGAGTACGGTCACGGTGATCAGCATGGGTTGAACTCCCGACTCCGAAGCCATTGGCAGTCTCCCCGGTCATGCTAACCGTCGCGGCGGGCGTCTGCCATCGGCCGCCCGGAACACACTTTGCGAAACGGCGTCATGCCTGCCGTCGAATCCATCATCCCTTTCGCTGAGATCCATGATACCGGTCCGCAAGGCGATCGGTTACTCTGGATTGAACGCACGCGGAGGGGAACGCATGAAGATTCTTTTCCTGCACGGCTGGCACTCGGTTCCAGGCGGCCTGAAACCGTCCTACCTGAGGGACCATGGCCACGAAGTCCTCAACCCCGCCCTCGATGACGACGATTTCGCCGCGGCTCTTGCGACGGCCCAGGCCGAGTTTGACACGCATCAGCCCGAGGTTGTCGTGGGATCATCGAGGGGCGGGGCCGTCGCGATGAATATCAATAGCGGTGCAGCCAAGCTCGTCCTGATGTGCCCGGCGTGGAAGAATTGGGGAACCGCCAGGACGGTGAAACCCGGCACGGTGATCCTGCACAGCCGGGCCGACGACGTGATCCCGTTTGCCGACTCCGAAGAACTGGTCAATAACAGTGGGCTGCCGGGGTCGGCTTTGATCGAAATCGGGAACGATCACCGACTCGCAGATCACGAGCCGCTCGAGAGGATGTTGCGGGAGTGCGGTGAGGTCGCAGCGGCGTTGAATTCCGGCGATGTCGTGCGAGCCGTCGTGCGCAAGATCGCCGTGTTCGGGCTTTTCTGTGAGTATGGAACGCACGAGATTCTCGTCCGGATCCCGGAAATCTCGTGGATTCCGTCCTTCGCCAGTTGCGAGCAAGTTGCTGCCGTCGGTGATGAGCTGGAACTGAAACTCGTGCATATCGACGAACAGCGAAATCAGAACGACGGGAGCATTCGGGCGATTCACCCCGAGAACGACCCCTGGAGTGGGAAGTGGCAACTCAAGCTCGGCGACGTGCTGGAAGCGTCCGTGGTTCGGTGGGTTGAAAAAGCGGATCGCTGCGGCGATGCGGGTGGCTATCTACTCGCCCTGCGACCGGGAGCGCTCGTCATGCTCTGTGGACTGGAAGCCGGGCAGCTCAAGAGCGGCGACAGGCGTGCCGTGAAGATCACCTCGATCGACGCCCAGCGCAGAAAGGTTACCGTGGACTTGATGCCGTGAAGAATCTTCCCAGGACCGGCAAGAAGTTACGCCCGAAAACGGCCGTGAAAGGCAAACGCTATCTCTGCGCCAGGTGCCGCAAACGAAGCCCGAAACCGGTAAAGACGCCGGCTCCGTGGTACTGCCCGAGCTGCTTGAAGTCGGGATCGCCGGATGAAGCGGGCGGCAGCCGAAAATGAGCGAGTCAGCATTCCGCACTTGAACTCACGGTCGGACGTCATCAGAAAGTCTTGGGCGAATGAGAATCCACTCGATGGCCGTGACCCCGGAGACATTCGACTTGTTGGACCAACCGCTCGGGTCTTGCCGAACGTCCCCAGCGAAAACCCATCCGTATCCAACCCTCTGCCCCAGCTCGATCACTTCAATGACGCAGTCGTTCCAGGTGCTGTCTGCGTGATCCATCTCAAAACTTACGACGAAACCGCCTATCTTCGAATACGGCTCAATGCATTGATTTGATACGTCTCCCCCCAAATTACGATAGACCCGCGCAACAACTCGATGGGCCTTGCTCGTGGTCTTCGCGTCGACCCATACTTTCCAGAGCGAGCGCATCTCGCTGTTCCTTGCTTCCTGGGTCGACTTTTCGACAATCAGCCGGGAGTCTATCCCGTAATTCGCCTCGCCAGTGAACGAGAGGACGGTCATCATCTGTGGATCGACGGACCAGCTCCGAGACCCGGCGAGTGAACTATACCTCCGCGTACATACTGTCTGGTCAGCCAGTGACGACGTTGTTCAGCACTTCGCAATCACAGAAACCACCCCGATTGCGCAGCGCTTCAATAACGCCTTTTGTCTTCCCATGACCGGCTTCTCGGAGCCAGAGAAGGGTGAATCGCAGCGTGTGATCGCAGCCGTTCTCGGGAAGCTTCGCGCGCAGATGGTTTCCGAGGTCTTCGAGCTGGGACGGCGTCAGGGCCAGCTCCGTCCATTGACTCGCGTACTCGGACAGCAGAGCGAGCCTCTTCATGTCTTTCTTGTCTTTCTGCCCGGAGAGGCTGATGGTCCGCTCCAGGGATTGCCGGGCAGCCGGATAATTGAGGAGGCACTCCTCGGCGAGCGAGAGCAAACGCAAAGCCTCGGTGTTGGTATCGTGCTCCCGGACGTACTCCTTCAGACCCGAACGAGCCTCAAGCAAGAATGGGATCGCCGCCGGTGCCGGGTTTCGCCTCAGATACGAGCCCTGCATCGACCGGCGCTGGCCCTCGATGAGAATTCCCCGCAACTCTTCAAGGCTCTTGTTCGTCATCTCGTCGTCCCGCCTAACCTTCTTCCGGAAAAACAGCGCATCCCCAATCCTCCCAAGCCAATCGTGCCGCGAGCCAGACATTCTACCCTACGATAGCATGCTCTCTAGGGGGCGCCGCGTTGCATAAATTTCCTCGGCGGGTCAAATTTGGTACTCTAATCTATGAACGGCCGTTTCCGGTGAATGTGAGGTCGTGAGTCATTCATCTTGAGGAGTCATTGGTGATGCTGCGCGCGCTCAAGAAGGCCGTTCTTGCGGCGTTCCGCAGCCTGGGGCGTGCTTCACGGCGGAGCACGCCGCAGGTGCTCGGGCTCGAGAACCGATCGATGCTCTCCGGTTCGGGCGTGGCCGGATCCGTCGTGGAACGCGTGCAGCCCGCAGCCGGTGGGGCCGAGACCCGCACGCCGGAGCTGGGCAAACCCGGCAAGCAGACTGCGTTCGTGACCGGCCTGTATATCAAGTACTTCCACCGAGAGCCCCAACCGGCCGAGCTGAGCTACGCTGTCGAACGATTGGCCCATGGCTTGAGCCACGCCGCCTTGAATCGCGATTTCATGGACGTTGTTTCGAAGACGAGCAAAAATATCCCCGCCAGCACGTTTGTGAACGCTCGAAATCGCTTATGAAGATCTGGCCCAGGACCTCGATTCGACGGTGCGCACCATCCCGCGTTATCTGGACCTGCCGATCTCCGAGGGCCTGAAGATCGCACCGCCTCGACTGGAGAAGCAGGCCAACCAGGTCACGGAGGAATGGGTCGATCGCTACAAGACGCTCAAGGAGTCGCCGCGGATTGTCGCGATCAACGGGATGAACCTGTGGTGACGATCGGGACGGCCGGCGATTCCGTCGGCGCCCAAGCGCTCGCTGGCACCGGCCGCCGGGTGGCGTGTTGAAAACGTGGATCCTCGGGAGTGGCGCGTTCCATCCGGTTTTGTGGGCCGTCTTTTCCCCCCCTTGCGAAGGAGGGGTAAGGGGGGGTGGTCGTGGCACCGCCAGCTACAACGCCGTCACACGCATTTGATTCTTCGCGATCCCGCCGGAATTCCTCAATCGCTCGTCGGGCGGATATCGGGTGCCTGGCGCAGTTGGGACACCAATCGGGCGACGTTCAAGTCGAACTCATCGTCGTCGGTCATGTCGAGGTAATACAGGGCCCGGATGCTCAATCGGGGCGAGCAGCGCTCGCGCATCACACCGATGAACCGGCGCTGGCTTTTTTCAAGGCCGAGGTGCCGCGCCAGCACGCCGTTCAAGTCGGCGAAGTTGTCGGCAAGCGAGCGCGGCGTCAAGAGGCCGATCGTGTAGCGGCTCTGGACGACCGCCAGCTCCATCTCGTTGATGAGCGGGGCGCCCAGCGCGAAATCGTCTTCGCTGACGACGTTCAGGCCCGCGGACTTGAGCGCGGGGAGAAACGCCTTGCGGGCCCAGGTCTTGTCGAGCTTGTCCTTGCTGAAGGAGATGTAGGCGTCGTGGGCGTATCCGTCAGCCGGCGGCACAGCCGCGGTGGTCGCAGCGGCGGGAGCCTGACCGCCGTGATACCACGCCAGCGCGTAGTTCTCCTCCAGCTCGGCCTTGAAGACGGGATGCTGGTTGGGCTGATCGGCGACCACCTTGCGCTGGGTGTAATCATAGAGGTCGAAGATCCGGATCACGCCTCCGGCGCCGGGAGCGCCGCCTCGCAGGCCGTCCAGGAAATGTCCAGTGAAGACGCCGTACCTGGCTTTGTCTCGCACATAAGCCGGAGTTGTCGCGCGCGTGGCCGCGATGATCGCCCGGCCTGCGCCTGCCTTGAGGGCGTCGAGGTAACCGTCCGACAGGCCGGTCTCGACCGTCTCCGCCGGGACCAGGTCGCGGGGCTCGCCGATCCCCCCGGCATGGCAGCAGTCGAGCACGACCGTGAGCCGGCGGGCCTTGATCGCAGCCAGCGCGGCGGTGAACTCGGCCCCGGAGATCGCCGTGCGGGCCAGGTCGTCGGCCGAGGGATAGATCGTGTCGACCGGCAGCAGGTACTGTCCGCGGTGCGGACCGTCGTCGATCTGCCCGCCATGGCCGGAGAAATAGAGGAACACGGTGGCGTCCGGCCCTGCTCTCTGGGCCAGGCGATCCAGTCCAGCGCGGATGGCCTCGTTCGTGGCCTGACCTTCTTCGATGAGCTGAACGTTGTCTCTGGGGTAGCTACAGAGCGCCGGATCCGCCAGCACCGCGGCAAGATCGCGGGCATCCTCGACCCTGGGCAGCTTGCGAATTCCGTGGTAATCGGCGATGCCGATGATCAGGGCGTGAGCGTTTTCGAGTGGTTGCATCCGGGAAGTCCCATCACCGGGAAATGACAGAAAGATGAATCGATCTACGGCTCCACGTCTTCCAGCCAGGGGGTGGGCGGGGCCTTGTCCCCGAGGGCCTTGAGTCGGCGGCGGCGGTCATTCCACTCCGAGGCGGTCAGCCCGCTGTCGCCGTTGAGCTCGGTCCCTGTGAGCACCTCGGCCCAGAGCGAGATGGCCCCGGAATCAAAAGGCATCGAATCGAGCAACCAGATTCGCGCGGTCTTGTCCTCGGACGCGGTGATGACACGGCTTCCGTCCGGGCTGAAGGCGGCCGACATGAGCATGGCGGTGTGTCCCTTGAGCTCGACGATAAGCTGGCCGCTCTTCGCGTCCCAAACCCGTGCGGTGCTATCGGTGCACGCGGTGACCACCCGGACGCCGGCGTGATCAAACGCGGCCGACCAGATTACCCCTCTGTGCCCCCTGAGCACCGTGAGCGTTTTGCGGGTCGCGGAATCCCACACGCGAGCAACCCCGGAATAGCCGGCAGTCAGCATCCTTGCGCCGTCGGGACTGAACGCGCCGGTTCTGACGGGGAGCAGGGTCCCTCCGAGCTCGGTGCCATCCTGGCCGGTTGCGGAATCCCAGATCCGCGCCGTACCATCCCCCGATGTGGTCAGGATTCGCGTGCCATCGGGGCTGAACGCGGCGGAGAAGACAGGGCCCGTATGCCGCCTGAGCACGGCGAGGCTCTGTCCCGATCGGGCGTTCCAGACGCGGGCCGTGTGGTCGTCCGACGCCGTCGCGACGCGTGCACCGTCGGGGCTGAACGCGGCGGAGTTGAGCAATGCTGTGTGCCCCTTCAGCACAGCCAGCGTCTCGCCTTTTCGGGCGTCCCAGACCCGGGCCGTGCAATCCTCCGACGCCGTGAGGACGCGGGTGCCGTCGGGGCTGAACGTTGCGGAGTTGAGAGGAGCCACGTGGCCCTTGAGCACCGCCATCGTCTTGCCGGATGCGGCGTCCCAGATCCGGGCTGTCTTGTCCGCTGAGGCGGTTACGAGACGGGCACCATCGGGACTGAAGGCGGCGAACCTGACCTCATCGGTATGCTCGGTGAGCGTGGCGATGGACGTGCGGGGAGTGATGTCCCAGATTCCGCGGCGCCATCAGCGGAGGCAGTCACGATGCGTGTGCCGTCCGGGCTAAAACTCGCCGCCTGGACGATCGACCGGTGTCCCATGGCTTCCGCAAGGCTCTTGCCCGAGTCGGGGTCCCAGATGCGGGTCGTGAAGTCGGCCGATGCGGTGACGACAAATCGGCCGTCCGCACTGAACACAGCCGACATGACGAGACTGGTATGTCCCTTGAGCACGGTGAGAGTCTTGCCCGAGCTCGTCTCCCAGACCCGCGCCGTGACATCATAAGATGCGCTCAGTACGCCGCGCACCGTCGGGACTGAATACGGCGGCGACGACCGGGGCTTCATGCCCCTTGAGCTCGGCGATGATCTTGCCCGAGCCGGCGTCCCAGACCATCGCCGTCCGATCATCGGAAGCGGTGACAACACGAGCGCCGTCCGGGCTGAACAGGGCCGACCTCACCACGCCAGTATGCCCTTTGAGCTCCGCGACGATCCTGCCTGTGCTGGCGTCCCAGACCCGAGGCGTTTGATCGTCCGAGGCCGTGACCACGCGGGCGCCGTCGGGACTGAACACGGCAGACCTCACGACCGCGGTGTGTCCTTCGAGCACGACGTTGACATTGCCGGAGCTGGCACCCCAGACTCGGGCCGTGTGGTCTTCCGAGGCGGTGACGATCTTGGTGCCGTCGGGGCTGAATACGGCGGACAAGACTGGAGCCCTGTGCCCTTTGAGCTGGCCAATGGTCTCGCCCGAGCTGGCGTCCCAGACCCGGGCCGTGCCATCTTTCGAGGCGGTGACGACGCGTGCACCATCGGGGCTGAAATCCGCGCTCGTGACCGCGTCTGTGTGTCCCTTGAGTACCGCGATCGCCTTGCCCGAGTGAGCATCCCAGACGCGTGCCACCTTGTCGAGCCCCGCGGACAGGACGCGAGTTCCGTCCCGACTGAAAACGGCCGTGTCAACCGGACCATCGTGCTCCAGGATGGCTTTGAGGCGTGGTATCTCCTGCCCGAGGAAGCCCAGTCGCTGGCGACTTAATGCCTGCTCCCGCGGGGAGTCGGCCTGGAGAGTGAGCGATCGAGCGAAAAGCAAGAGCGCCGCCGAATTCGACCCTGCGCCGATTTCATTGGCTCCGGAATTGATCAGGACGTTGACAGTCGTCTGTCTCGCCCTGGTCTCGCTCGCATGGGCCTCGGCCTCCTCGGCCTCGGCTTTCCTCTGATTGACCGCGGCGATCCGGGCTTGCTTCTCGGCTTCGGCCTGATTGAGATTCGCCTGGCGGCGGGCCTGGACAGCGAAGATGGTCACACCGATGAGACCGGCCAGCAAGATGGCCAGGAACACCGCCGACCGCAAGAGAATCTTGACGCGTTGTTGCGCATGAGCAAGCTCCCGCTGCCGCGCCTTTTCACGCTCGAATTCGGCACGATGGATCTCAGCTTGACTCTCCCGGATCAAGTGGCGTATCGGGTCGTCGCCCAACAGCTCGCGACCGTCGGGGCTTGTGAGGAAGCTCTCGGCTTCGACCAGACCGCCGGTGCCCAGCAATCCCTCGGTTCCCTTACCGGCGTCGACCCATTCCTGGGCCTTCCGCTCCAGCTTGCGGCGGACTTCCTCGGCCTTGCGAGATTCCTCGATCCAGCGCTCGAGCTGCGGCCAGCCACGGATCAGCGCCTCGTGTGCGATATCGGCTCGCCGCCGGCCCGTCGCCAGGTCAGCGGTCAGGGTGATCAGGCGGTTCTTGGCGAGGGCCTTCAAGGTCGACTCGAAACGGGCCGGATCGTTGCCCGCGCGAAGCTGGCCGACCGGCTGCTGGCGCCTGGTGTCCGCGCGGCCCTCACCGAACTGGACCAGGCGCACGAAAATGCGCCGCGCGATCTCGACGTCGCCCGGGTTCTCGACCGCGAGCCGCTTCAAGACCCCGTCGGCATGCCGGGCGATGGCGACCTCGAGCCCCGTACGCTCCCGGCCGTCATGATTTTGATCGTATGCCATGCGCGGCAACACGAACTCGGCGTACGCGTGCAGTGGCAGGACGCGCCGCTCGAGTTTTTCCCAGAGCTGGACCAAAACCTCCTGGACCAGCGGCAAGATCCCCAGCGATCGTGCCTCGAGTGCATCGGAGGCCAGCCGCTCGACCAAAGCCGATTCCACATAGACTCCGGCCGTCTCCGCCGGGCGGTAGATCGCCTCCCGCAGCCCGGCCTCATCGAGCGGGCCGACGTCGACGCGGTTCGCCTTGACCTGCGGCCAGAGCGATGTGCCCATCAACTCCGCGTAGAAATCGGCCCGGACTGTCAGAGCCACCGCCACATTCTCGACCTTCAGCAGCCCCTCGAGTGCCTGACATAACTGCTGCGACTTCAACCGATCCCGCGTCGCCTTGCCCCCCAGGGTCTGAAGACTCCAGTTCGCCGCCTGAGCTGACGGGTCGGACTTCCTCTCGTCCGACGCGAACACCTCTTCGAACTGGTCCACGACCAGCAACAGCCGCTTCGCCTCCGGGTCGGCTTCGAGCGCGTGGGCCACCGCGGCGGCCGGGTTCCCCGGGTCGGCGCCCATGGCCTGCGCCAGCTCATCGAGCGGCCGCTCGCCCGGACGCATCGACCGCACCAGCCACTTGCCCGGTCCGAACAGGCTCGTCTGCCTGAGCCGAGGCACGAGTCCCGCGAAGACCAGCGACGACTTGCCGCTGCCCGAGCCGCCGATCACCGTGAGGAACCGGCTTTGTCGCAAATGCTGAACCAGTTCTTCGCATTCGCGGTCCCGGCCGAAGAAGGGGAATCGGTCGTCCAGCGTGAACGCCCGCATCCCGGGGTAAGGACACGCCGGCCGTGCCGGCGCGGCCGGAATCGGCCGCTGGAACAGGCTGCTCAGCTTGTCGAGCACCCGCTCGCGTTCATCAGGGTCGGTCGCGTCGAGCGCCGTCAGCATCGCCAGCCGCGTCGGCAGCTTCACCGGCTCCAGCCGTAGCGGAATGACCGGCCAGGTCGCTGTCTCCAGCCCGTACGTCTGAGCCAGAAGATCAACAAAGGATGCCGTATCCGTCGAGAAGTACGCTGGGGAGAGGACCAGCAGGATCCGCGCACTGGAGCGGACCGCATTCTCGAATTCGACGAGCCTGGGCACGCCCAGGGCAAAGGCCGCCTCGCGATGGCAGCGCACGCCGGCCCGCTCGAGCCCATCGATCAGGAAGCCGTCAACCCACGCGCGATCCGCGTCCGCGTACGAAATGAAGACGTCGTACTGGGAGCTCCCAGGCCGCTCGTCGGTTTGCTTCTGGCCAAGATCGGTGCTCATTTTTCCCCGCCATTGTACCAAGCGACCGGGGCGGACAGGACCGATCGCTTGGAGCGCGAGATTGCCGGCGCTCGCTCAGACGGGACCAAAGCGTTCCGCTTCGATCGTGATCCGCGCGGACTCGGGGGGCAGGTTCTGCTTGAGGGCGTTGAACAACCGTGCTCGGGCGATCGTCCAGTAGCGGCGCACGGTCCGCTCGGTGATCCCCATCTGGGTGGCCGTCTCGTCTGGGTGAGCCCGTGAAAATTAAGCAGGTCGACGACTTCTCGCTCATGGGTGGGCAGGCCCTCGACCTGCTGATAGAGGTCGGCCAGTCCCCGTGGGAGATCCGATCTCGCGGTGTCGTTGTAGCTTGCGACGGGCTGCTGGACACCACGCTCCTTCCGCCCGGCGCGGTCGACCTGCCTGGCCAGGTCCAGGAGCAGCCAGCGGATTCGCTGGGCCGCCAGGCGGAAGAAGTCCTGGACTGTGGCAGGCTTGATTTCCTCCAGGGCGTGAAAAAGCCGGAATGCGATTTCGTTGGCGACATCGGTCGTATCAACCAGGCCCGGGGCCCCCCTGAGGCGGGGGAAACTCCGACGTAGGATGATCGCGGACAGGTGGCGAAGGCGTTCATAGGCGTGATGGATCAGTTCCCTTCGCGCCTCGTGATCGCCCCGGTTTGCACGGTCGATCAGGCGCTGAAGCTCGACTGTCCGGTCATCCTCTTTGGACACCTGCGTCGCCCCTGGCAAGGCGGAGAATCGCTGCACTGGTCTAGGAAAAAACATGATACGGGCCGCTCGATGACGTGTCCAATCTTTTCCGGGCAAAGTGAGTAAAGCCAAGCGCTTCTGCGCAAGAAGATTTTGGCAAAAGAACCTGTCGACCCGTGTTTGGTGCGGAAAAGTGATCGGTTTTGTCCGCCCCGATCGCTATGTATAACAGAAGCGCAGAAAAACCAGTCGCTTCGATGACCATTTCACGCACAAACCTCGATTTGAATGGGGAGTAGGTGCCGCGATGACCACCAGGGACACCCCGTCGAAGAATGGTGCTGCGCTCCGGGGGACCGCTCCGATCGACGGCGCCGCGCGCATCGCGCTGGCCCTGCTCTTGCAAGCCTTCGAGTATGCACACGATGCCGGGGCCCAGCGGTGGGATTTTGCCATGGAAATCGACAGGTTGTCCGAGACCGGGCTGACGATCAGCGACCTCCGCTGGCTGGTCGCCAAGAACTTCGCCGAGCACGGCCAGGAATCGTCTGTGTACGGTAGTCCCCATCGCTCGTTCCGCCAGGCCGAAGGCTTCTTCTTCGATCACACGACCTCTGTGGTCCTCACGCCCACCGGGGCCGCATTCGTCGACCATTTCTTGAGAGAACCGAATGATCAGAGCAGCTCGATCGATGCCATCCTGAGGCCGTCCTGGAATAGATCGCGGCGCGAGTTGAGTCTCTATGGCACGATCATCAAGCGTTTCCGCGTACCGGCCTACAACCAAGAAATGGTCCTCTCGGCATTCGAAGAAGAAGGCTGGCCCGAGCACATCGACGATCCGCTGCCGGTCACTCATGACATCGACCCCCGCATCCGGCTGCACGACGCGATCCATCGGCTCAACGGCCGCCAGACCAATCGGTTGCTCCGCTTCAAGGGCGACGGCAACGGAACCGGAGTCTTCTGGGAACCTCTCCAGACCAAGGCAGGTCCGGGTGCGTCTTGAAAGTCAAAAAACCCCAGCCATGGAAGGCGACAGGCGCCGTGCCGGCCTCGGGGGGCAGTTCGCCGGAACGTGCCGTCACCGCCATGCGATCGTCGTGCGTGAATCATCGACACCAGATCGACACTTGACTCACCGACTGCCCTGAAGAGAATGCCGGCCGGAGATCTTCGTGATTTGCGAGCGAGCCCTTGATGACCAACAACAACCGCGCCGCAATCGACGGCTCGGGGGAACAGCCGCTCCCGCTGATCGACGACAAGTTCCGCGCTGGACTCGCGCTCTTGTGGCAGGCGTACATCTACGCCCAGGACGCCGCCGCGGACCGGTGGGACTTTGCCGTTGAAAGCGACCGGCTCTACGAGACCGCGCTGACGACCAGCGACCTCCGCTGGCTGGTTGCGAAAGGACTTGCCGAGCACGGCCAGGAAACCTCTTTCTACGGCGACCCTCATCGCTCGTTCCGCCCGAGCACCGGGCTCAACTTCGTCGCCACGACCTGCTTCGTCCTCACGCCCAGGGGCGCCGAGTTCGCAGACAAGGTCTTGAGAGAATCCGTCGCCAGGTAGGTCGCTCCCCATATCCCCGCCCTGCCCTGACGCCGTCCTTTGCGCGCTCTTCGTCCGGCCGGGACCTCATCTTCCACGCCATGCGAGGCGGCATCTCACAGGGCAGAAGGCACAAGAGGCAACCGACGCCAGATCGACACCAGATCGACACTTGAGCCCAGGGAGACATTGTCCTTAGGATGGCCAGGCCGACAAGGTTCCGGCGGGCTCGCTGCCACGCCACGAGCTCGCAACACTCATTCATGTTTCAAAATTACCGACATCGATAAAAGCTTGACCGGCGATACGTAAAACTCACAACGCTGATCAGTGCAGAACCACCGGTGGTGTGACGAGCATGGCCCTGATCGACGGCTATCCCGATTGGACCGGCTCATTCCTGGTCGAGGGCTCCCGAGTGCTGCCAACCTACGGGAACGCGCGTCAGTTCTTCACGATTCCCACCGCAGTACGGCTGGCCATGGGCGCGGCTGGCGTCCCCGATTTCCGGCTCGAGTTTCTCATCCGCGACGGTGAGTACAAAACTGTGAATGCGGTCATGCATATGCGTCTGACGGCGACGCATAACCGGGAGGACGCCCTGGCCAGCTTGCGTCAGAAACATTCGGAGCCGAGTCTGGTGGGTGCCCCGCTCTCATCGCCGGCGTACTGGCGCCTCAAGCTCCCCAACCGCCCCGAGGTGGTGCGCGAGTTTGCCTGGGAGGGCGTCGACACCGCGACCGTGGCCCAGCGGCTCGATGCCGACCTGGGCAATGTGCTCTACCAGCATCTTCTGAGGGTTCTGAAGAGCGGCGCGCTCCTCACTCAGGCGGCGGTGGAATGTGAAGTGGCCGGGATCCTGCCGCTGGTCCCGGTCACCGTCTCGGGGAAGACCGTCGACTTGCTGGATGCGATCCGAAAGTTCTCGGGCGACGAGGCGGGCGTCTCGTACGAGTTCTTGCGCACCGCGCTCGTCGGACCGAAGGGCTCTACGGTCCTGGGGTCGAAGATCACTGTCAAAGAACACGAAGGTCCCTCGAATCTGAACCGCGACGATTTCGCTCGCGCGCTGCTCGGGAATATCCGCACGAAGCTGGGTGCGTTCGTGCCGGCCCCCGCGATGGACAAAGCACCGTACATCGGTTTGAAGGTGCAAGAAGGGCCCGGCAAGCCGCTCCCCGACCAGGTCAACTGGGACCTGAGCAAGCCGCTCCTCGCCGCCACGCCGCTCAGCTTTCGCTTCGACCCGTTCCAGGGAGCGAGCGATCTGGTCAAATCGAAAAAGCTTGACCCGGAGAAGCAATTCCAGCAGGTCACGCGCGTGCCCTCCCTCAACAAGGGCAACCTCAATCTGTTCATCAGACCAAGCCTCCCGCCCAAGATTCAGGGCGTGGAGGCCCTCCAGGTCGACTTGAAGATCACTGCCGCCTACACCGATGACGGGCGGCCGTACCGCACGACCATCGACGTTTACCCCCTCGCGCCGGCCGAGACCGAAAACCCGAGCGTCGAGGTGCTCAAGTTCGGGTCCAAGGCGAAGACGTACTGCTACCAGATCAGCGTCATCCCCCCTGCCGGCAAGGAGCTGAGGAGCACGTGGACGAAAGTCGAGAGAACGTGGGACGATCCGCTGGACGAGATCCTGATCATCGGACTGAACGAGTTGCCCGCGGGCCACGTCGCAGTGAGCACCACCGAACGACTGCGCGAGCAATGCACGATCGAGGCCGCGCTCTTGGGCCCCGGTGATGCCGCCTGGGGCAGCGCCACGATCGACGGCTCGACACCCAAAGGTTTTATCGTCACCCAGCACGGCCTCGCCAGGGCCCAGCTCAAGGTCACAGCCAGGTCGCACCGGGACCGATCGCGATCGATCTGCAAGACATTTCCGGCCCGATCGCTCCTGCTCGACATCGAGAGCTTCCCCGAGTCCGGGCCCAAGACGGTCGCCCTGGCCGTGGATGTCTCCGGACCCGGCGATGGCGCCGAGCTGCAAATCCTCCCGGAAGGGACCGACACACCGCAATTCTGGGAACTCGCGCCGGAAAGTACAACAAAGACGTGAGCTTTACCCCGCGGTCTCTGTTTGAGACGCGCTATCGCTACCGCCTCCGCGCGGCCGCCGGCGTGGATTCCCCGGCCTGGTCGGATTTCCGCCAGCCGTCGGCATCAGAACGCCTTGTGATCACCTGGAGATCGCCATGAAGGAACGGCCCGCGGGCTTCACCATCCGCGACATCGACTGCATTCCCGTTGGCAAACCCGGCGACCGCCGCTTCTACGCGCTGCCCGGCAAGCCCCGGGTAGAGCTCGACGACGATGGCCGGCCGCGGGCGTCCCTGATGATGATCGACTCCGGGGCGGCCCAGGTTTCCGTGCAGGCCGTCTGGACGGTCGCCGCCGCCGACCTTGATGACCTTCGGGCCGAGATCCCCAGACACAATCCCGGCGACGGCGAGGTCACTCTCGAAATGGCGCCCTTGTCGGATGTCACGGCCAGCCTCGTGGTCACCGGCGAGGGAGGTGAGACGACCTTCGGTCCGAGGCCGGCCCTGGGCTTCGATCCCCAGCGCGTGGCCTTTTCGGAGACGGTCCCCGCCGCGGTCGTTCCCGACGTTGCCCGGGCATTTGAGCACCAGCCAGGCCACCTCTCGATCCGCTACTCGGGCCAGCTCGAGCTGACGGAGGAGGTCGACCTGACGATCCGCGGCGACGTCGCCCTTGACCTCAAGGCCCTCGCGCCGCAGCCGCCCAAAAGCTCGGGCTGGAGCTTCTTCGGCCCCAGGGACCCGCCGGCCCCGCCGGCGCCGCCAAATCGGTCGGAATGCCTGGAGCAGGTCGGCCGGGCCATCGCGGCGGGCCGGCTCCAAATCGACCTGCGGGCCACCCCGGGAGCCAGCCCTGCCCTCCGCCAGAAGGTCGAGGCTCGGTGCCGCGAAGAGGTGGCCGGCGAGCTTGCCAGGACCCTGGAGCGGTTCGGCGCCGGGGCCCGCGACCTGACCGAGAAGAGCGTGCAGTTCCAGACCAAGGACACGGAGTCAAACACCTATGAAATCGCCGGCGCGATCGACCTGGGCGAATGGCTCGGGACGCAGGCCGGCGCGTGAGGGGTCCCGGAGCGTTCCGCCGACCCCAGAGCCGCCGATCCATTCGAATCGAACCCAGTGAGACCTTCTGAACACCTCCAGAGGAGCTTGACCATGCTGAGCCTTTTCAACCGAGTGTCCGTCAAAATCAAGAACAAGGACTACACGTTCTTCGCCGACTCCGAGCGCGACGATGTCTATTACTGCTTGCCGGACCAGCCGTCGTTCCTCACCAGGGAAGACACGACGAAGAAGAAGCAGATCCCGGCTTTCACCATGGCCTGGTACAACGACCCCGACGGCGAAAAGGGCCTCTGCACCTTCACGGTGGCCCTGGAGCAGCCGGTCTTGAGTGATGAGGTCCGGAGCGAGGTGGCCGCTAAGCTCAAGGGCAACACAACCGTCACCACTCTGGCCCAGACCAAGTTCAAGATGGCCGAGGCCAATGCGAAGGGCGAGACCGAGAAGGCCGCGTCCCTCCGCCAGGAGCTCGGAATCACCGATGATGCGCAGTTCAAAGCGATTTGCGACAAGTACAAGAACGCCGGCGAGAAAAACGCCAACATCTACCTCCCACCCCAGAATGTGGAGATCAAGCCGCCTCCGTACACCAGCGGAACGGTGACCGTGCGGGCCTTCGAGACCGAAAAGCTCTACGAGCAGTTCACGAAACCGGGTGCAAGCCAGGGAAACACGACTCTCGTGAAGTTCACCGGAGTCCAGAAAGTCACTCCCTCCTTGCTCGGCAACAACGCGGCCGTCGTCTCATTCAACCTCCTGAAAACGGGCGCCCAGCTCTTCTGGTATGCCTTCGGTGGGCCCGACCCCACCAAGAAGTCTGACTCCCTTCTAGCGGCGAAGAAGTCCTACGCAGACAGCGTCGTGACGGTGACCTACGACGTCACCTTCCCGGCCATGCTGCCCGCCGCCACGGCGGAAGTGAAACTCAATCAATCGATCCTCTCCATGATCAAGACTTCGACGTCCACATCATGGGGCAAGGAGCGCACGAACGTCGTGAGCAAGGAATACAAGGACAAGGTCGCCGAGGCAACCACGATCACGATCCCGGCCTCGGCGAAACTCTACACGACCGCTGCCGGCGCCAGGCCGGCTGAGGAGGTGAAGACGTACCTGGAAAACTGGGCCACAGCGCAGCTCACAGACATGATCAGGGCACAACTGCCGACCGTGAACCTCGATAGCGTCGGCCCCGACAGCAACAAGCCCAAAGAGGTCAAAGCCCTCCACGAAGACACAAGGACCATCAAGCTCTCCCAGGGAATCGACTTCGGTGCCGGTCCGCAAGGTCAGCTCACCAAGATCTCGACACTCGTCGACAACGACGACGAGATCCTGAACGATTTGTTCCAGATATGGGACCTCAACGTCCAGGCGTTCGCCGACAAGGACATCTCCATCGACCCGCCGGACAAGACGCTTTGCGAGAAGCTGGGCGTCAAGTCGGTCTGGATCTCGAACGCCCGATACGCCGGATTCCTGCTCAGGAAGAAGGGCACCAACGAAGAAACCGACGAGGTGAATTTCGGCCCTACCGAGATGGCAGCAGGCGCCGTCACATTGGGGGGGAAATTCAAGAGCGACCAGAGGGATGCGGAATTCACATACGACTACCTGGTCTCGTACACGGGTGGCGTTCCCGGCGCGTACCAGGTCACCAACCAGGGCACGAGCATGGGGACCAGCTCGACATCCGATCAGATCTCCAGCGCCAAGGTCACGTGGTCGATCAAGAGCTTCGGTGTGCTCTACACCAAGTTCGACGGCCGGTTTCTGCCCTGGGATCTGCTGGACGCCGTGGACGTCTGGGTCCGGTACAACGATCAGGACCTGGATGGGCTAAAACTCGACAAATCAACACCAACCAAGGAGTTTATCCAGGCCTGGGGTAAGCCGATTGACAAGCCGCTCGAGTACAGGGTCACCTTCCGGCTCAAAGGGAGAGATCCGATCGTGTACCCATCCAGCGACACCTATGCCGAATACGGCGCCGTCAAGGATGACTCCGATGTTCAAACGGTGCCGACGATTTTCCTCCACCTCCTGATCCCCTTCGCTCAGAATGGGTCGAAGGAGTACACGTTCGCCCGAGGAGACGACGTGAGCAAAGGCATGATCAAAGCCTTGTACAGGATACCGGTGACGGGCAAGCGCGACACTTACGAGAGCTTCGAGACCGTTCTCAAGCTGGAGAAGGTCGCGTCCGTGACATGGAAGGTTCCCATCGCGGAAGGCGCAAAACTCGACGTCACGGATGCGGTCGCATACGACAAGAGCAACAAGAAGCACAAGCCGAAGTACAGCAGTGTTGACGCGAACAACGACAGCTACACCATGAGCCTGACGGAGATCGAGACCAGCATGTCGTTCTGAACTTCACAGCCGTATCCCGGTGGTCCGTGGCCTTGAGCGCGGGACCGCCGGGCCTCATGCGAAAGCGACGGGTATGATCGCATTCAACGGCCAGTTCGACGTTCCCGGGCTCAAGCATGTCTTGGTCTTGCGCGACGACCAACCGAACAGTTCGCTCTATTATTGCGCTTCGCTGCGGCCGCGGATCGCGCGGCGGGGCGACGGCGGCTACCACTTCGCGCTGGTCCGCTACCGCGATCCCGATCAGGGCGAGTACGGCCGCCTCGTGCTGACGGTGGACCTCGCGCTCACCGCTGACGAAGAGAGCCAGATCGAGCAGGCGCTCCTCAAGCGCAACAAAGTAAAGCCCACGCTGGAGCCGATCCCCTGGACCTCCGGGACCGTCACCTACGCCCTGAATGGCCAGATGATGAATGCGCCCGCTCGCGCCTCGCTCATCGGGCGGAACTCCGTGCTCGTCGAGCTGAACCTCGACTCCGAGGTGATCGGGCTGGTCGAATCCCTGAACCAGGGCGCCTCGCCGCTGGAAGTCGTCTACAAGCTCGCATACGAAGTGATCCAACCCGTGTCCTCCTGGACAGCCACGATCGATTGGACGAGGTTTGAAGAGTTCGTGCAGAAGAAATGGGGGGTCAACCTGTTCTTTCTGAAGATCTCGAGCGTCGAGACCGTCCAGAAACTCGAGGAGGCAAAAGTCGTCACCATCAAGGCAGAGCAGTACGGCGTGGACAGCGTCTTGACCGAAGCCATCAGGCGGCTCTTCCTCGCCAGTCTGGGAATGCTGTTCACTCCCTTGCCCCGCCTGAAAGCACCCGGTCCGGGCGATGGCCCGGGCGATGGCGAGGAAGGGGACGTCGCATTCAGTTATAGCGAGCTCAAGCAGATCGCCCAATCGAACCGCCATGGCGAGATGAAGTCGGAAGTGGAGGAGGCGGTGTCCCGCCCGGTCTTCATCCAGTCGGTGCTCACAGACCTGGCCGAGGCGTACAAGAAAGAGGGCACGGAAGACTTCGTGCTGGGCGGGGACATGCCGGTGTTCCCCAAACTCCAGGTGGCCTGTCATGCGGAGTTCGAAGCCGACCAGATCGACGACATCGCCGTGTTCTTCCGCAGGACCCCGACCGCGAGCGATCGTGAGATCCGTTTCAACAAGTCCGGGCCCTTGAAGCAGCCAGTCCAGCTTTCCTACAGCCAGGGCTCGGGCGATTCGGAGCGGTACGACTGGTCGTACCAGGTCTCCTTCAAGGGTGGAACGCCACGCCCGCTTCGTTCCCCCATCACGCCACTGGACCGGAAGGCCAGGTTCATCGACATCATCCCGCGCGATCTCTATACGCGCCGGGCGATCTCTGTGGACGTGGTTACCGCGTTTCCGTGGGAGGTCGTCAAGCAGGTGCTGGTCGACCTCCGCTGGAACAAGGACGATCCGCAACCCCTGGAAGTGTTCAGCCTCACGCAGAAGGAACCCAGCGCGACCTGGAACCTCTTCCGGCCTACCACCGACCCGGCCCGCTTCGTGGTCCAGATCAGTTACGAGTCGAAGGCTTATCAACGAGTCGTCACGAACTGGATCGAGCGCAACAAGTCGATCCGTTGCAACCCGGTTGTGCACAACTACCCGGTCAGCGCCAGTGGTGTTGACTGGAGCCGCGTGGCATTGATCAGCCTCGACGTCAACCTGGCAGCCCCCGCGGGCAACGACGTGCTCCCGCAGAAGTGGAGAATCCTGCTCAGCGCCGCCGATGCAGCCACCCCCGCTGCCGGATTCGGCGCCCGAGAAGACCGAGCGCATCCTCCTCGAGGGCCCTCAGCCAGCGATCAAGCTGCTGTCTCTCACGTCCGGCTCGAAGAAGCCCCGGCTGATTTACAGGGCCACATTCTTCGGCTCGGGTGGCGAGGTCCTGTCGAAGCTTCCCGCGCAGCCGCCGTCGGGCTCGATCGTCCTGGTTTATCCCCCCCAAACTTGACCCCCGTTGTGGAGACCCGCTCATGCTTCTTTTAGACAAAACGTTGACCCATGAAGGCATCGACGTCTATCCCGACCACGACTCCGAGAAAAGCCCGAACAAGTTCTGGTACATCCCCGGCAAGCTCCAGCTCGCGCGTCGCGACGGCAAACCGGTGCTCTCGTACATGTGGTACCTCATCGATCCAGGAGACACGATCGGTGAGGGCTTTCTCAACTTCGAGGTCAATACGGCCGTCTCCCAGAACGTTCTCAACCAGATCAAGCGCAAGCTGTGGGAAAGGCTGTCGAAGACAAGAGAGGTCGCGGAGTCGGACATCATCCTTAACGAGGTCGAGTACACCAAGGGGAAGGTCGCGTTTTCGGCACTGACGTCGTTTGCGGCAGCGGCGACCGAAGAGGTCCAGCCGGGCAAAGCGGCGGTCGTCCACCGCTCCCAGGATCAGATCGTCTGGCAGGCCGGTTCGCCATCGCTGGTCGGCGACAACACGGCCGTCTGCTCGGTGCGGTTCACCAGGGAGGGCAAGCTCGCCGCCGCGATGCACGAAGCCATCGCCTTGAAGGCGAACACGGCCGCCGCCGTCTATGTGCTGCAGTTTCTGGCCATGCGCCCCGCGATCCGATTCAAGGTGGTGGGAAGCCTCGATGAGTTCCTCTTCAAATACCAGGCGAATCTCGATGTGCCGATTCCCCTGGAGGTCATTGTCGCTGACATCGGGATCGAGACGAAGGGCCAGGTTGGCTATTCGAAGAGAAAGCTCCATATCGAGCTTGTCGACTTCACCGGCGACGACAAGCAGAAGAAGAAGTCGCTGAAGTGGGCCAAGAAGATCCTCGTGGAATTCCTCCTCAAGGACTTCTTCACGAGCGCGATCGAGACGACACAGGAAAGTGTGCCCGGCCTCGCCAGGGCCCCCGGGGACGGCGACAAACTCAAGGACACCGACAAACTCACGAACTCGCCGAGTGCGGGTGACGACGATGATGACGACGACAATCTCGACGATGCTCTCGCGGACGACGACGACGGCGATGATGACGATGAAGACGATGAAGATTCGCCCAAGGCCAAGAAGAAATCCGAAGAGAGCAAGGCCGAGAAGAAAGCCCTGTCCGTGATTCCCACGCTCACCTTCAAGTTGAAAACCTCCACCACCTACATGAGGAGGGACCTCGACTACATGTACGCGGAAATGAAGGCGATCAAGCGCCGGGCCGGGGCCAGAGGCTTCGTCCTCGAGGGGCTCGCCGATCCCCCGGTCGAAAAGCACGTCTTCAAAGTGGATCGCGACCGGATCTCGTATGGACAGGCTTACCCGGTGGAAGTTGTGGGGCCGAAGGCGGAACACTTCAGGAAGTATGGACTCCGATCTGTCAACCTCCACCAGGCGCAATACCCGGCGGACGCCCCCGAGAGCAAGCGCACGAACAAGCCTCAAAAGTTCGACGGGGCTGCCAGCGAGGCCTCGAATCGAACCCTGGACTTCCGCCTGGACGGCGACGGGAACCGAAAGGTCGCATTCAAGGCGGAATTGGTCTTCGATCCGGATAGCGACACCGGCTGGGTGTCGAACGCCACCCGGTACGAGGTCGAGGGCACGCGAGAAGGCGGGGTCATCAACCTGATTCCCGGCGAACACCTCGACATCACCGAGATCACCGTCATGCTCGAGACCGGCTTCATCTGGAAGGGTGTCGACACGGTCGTCGTCATCATCACGAGCGGCGTCCCTGGCAAATCCAGGCGCCTGGAATTTACCGAAGCCGAGAAGGGCCCTCAGCAAGCGAAGTTCCGGTTCACCAAGGAACTCGGCGGCAGTCGGACCTTCACCCACTCGGCCCAGCTCATGGAGAACGGTGAGAACGTGGGGAATCCCCGGACCGGCAGCGTCGACGGCGAGAAACTGACGATCCACGACGCGTTCGCCGACAAAGTCGCGGTCACACTCGTCAATCTCATCACCAGCAAGGTCCTCGTGGAGCTCAGCTTCGAGGACACGGCAAACGACGACTCCTGGAGCGACGACTCGATCGTGCTCGACAGGGCGGGCGCGATCTGGAAAGGCTCCGTCCCGACGAAGAAAAAGTACAAGAAGGTCAAGGACCTCCCCTTGACGATCAGCGTGACGCCCGCGGAGGCCAGCGGCGGTGATCCATTCACAATCAACGGCAGCGGGGGGTCGAACCAGATCAAACGACCGAGCGCGCGCCCTTGACCCGGCGCGACGCTGGACTCGGCGGATGTTCCGAACCACCGGAACTGGAGTTTTTGTTTGCCCCGCGGGCACTGAATCGTCAGGAAAGGTGATCTCCGATGCCAACGATGACGAGCGACACGGCGCCGCGGCTGGCCCTTGAGCGCGCGGCGGCTGTGATCGGGAAGTATCACCCGGAGATCGCCGGCCGGCTGTCGCGCGGGCTCGACCTGGTGCTTGACGACATCCGCCGCCACCAGGACCAGGACCGCGCCTGGAACTTCAGCATGCTGAACAACAGCAAGACGCCTCTGGAGTTCACGTTCTCGACGCTGAGCGACGACGTGCGGTACGCGGTCGAAGTCGGGGGCCCGGACGTGCCTGCCTCGGGGCGGCTCGACGTCTGCGCGCGACTGCTCGGGCAGGCCGGCGTCGGCCCCTTCGGCGACGAGGTCGTCGGTCTCTTCCGCGGCCTCCAGCAGGAAGACCCCGAGTCGCTGCGCTGGGGGGCCTGGCTGGGAGTCCGCCACATGCCGGAGGGTGACGAATTCAAGGTTTACGCCGAGCTGCCACGCGACACGCCCCCCGTCGCGGCGGAGTTCATCCGCGAGGTCCTGGGCACCGTGCCCGTGCTCGCCGCCGGGCGCCGCCTCGAGCCCGTCGCGGTCGGCCGTGTGCCCGGCTCGCCGCGAACCGAGGTCTACTTCGAGCTCTCGGGCGTCGGCCTCGACGCCGATGCCATCGACCGGCTGCTCGGGCCGTTCGGCCTCGGGGCCGACGCCGCCCTTCTGTTTGATCTGATGCGATTTGCCCAGGCAGCTCTGGTGCCGGCAGGGCCGACCCTGCCGGATATCGATTACGGCTTCAGCGTCTCGGTGCTGCCCGGCGGCGCGGCGCCGGTCTGTTCGGTCTTCGCGCACGCCAGCAGCTTCATGGGGGCTGATGCCTTCGCGCGCTGGAGCATGCTCCGGCTGGCCTGGCTGCGGGACTGGCGGCTCGGGGCCTACGCGGCGCTGACTGAGCCGCTGGCGGAACGTTTCACCAGTTGCGATTCGCACAACGTGGTCGGCTTTCTCCTGGCCGCCGGGGGCCAAACCGGAATGCACATCTCACTCAGTCCCCCATTGGCGATGCCCCGATGAACCCATCCGACCTGGAAACTGCGGTCTCCCGCGGGCACGCGTTCCTGCTCCGCACGCAGCATGGCGAGGGCTGGTGGGCCGATTTCTGGCTCTCACCGGGGAAGAGCGACGGCTGGGTGACGGCGTATGCCGGCGGGGTGGTCGCGGCGGCCGGCGACGCCGGTTCGCGGTCAGCAGCCTGCGCCGCGTGGCAGTGGCTTGCGCGGCGGCCGTCACCGGGATGGGGCTACAACGGGCTCACGCCCGACGACGCCGACAGCACGGCGTGGGCGATCCGCCTGGCCGAGGTCGTGGGTGCCGGTCACACCGAGCGCGTGGCGCGGGCCCGGGCGTTACTGGCGACCCACGTCCACCCCGATGGCGGCGTCTCGACCTATGGCGATGACGGGGCGATCCGGTCCTTCATCGGCGCCCCGGCCGGCCTTCGGTTCGACGGCTGGTGTCGGCCGCAGCCCTGCGTCACAGCCGCGGCGGCCGCCGGCGGACTGGGCGACGGCGCAGCGCTCCGCTATCTCCGCGCCGCGCAGAAGGACGACGGCCACTGGCTCAGTTACTGGTGGTGCGAAGACGAGTACGCGACCGCCATGGCCGCGACGGCCCTCGGCCGCCACGGCCGCGACCGCGACGACAACTTGCGAGTGGCCCAGGCGGCCGCCTGGGCCGCGGGGCGGCTGGGCAGCAACGGCTACGCCGTCTCGTCCGTCTGCCCGACTGGCTCGCCGTTCGCGACAGCGCTGGCTCTCCGCACGCTCGGCCACGGTGGCAAGGGCGGCGACAACGCCGCCCGGGCGCGGCGGGCGGTCGATTGGCTATTCGAGCAGCAACGGCCCGACGGTTCCTGGGTCTCCTCGGCGGGCCTGCGGGTTCCATACCCCGGCGACACCGCCCCCGAGCGCCACGTCGGCTGGAAGCTCGGCGGGACAATCGAGGGCGCCATCAGCCTGGACCAGGAGCGCATCTTCACGACTGCCACCGTTGTCGAAACCCTCCGCACGCTGCTAGAGCGGCCACAGCCCCCGCTTCCCGCCGCCGCCTGGGACGGTCCCGCGTGGGACCGTTTGCCACCCGACCCGTTCGACACTTCACCCGGCGCCGCCGGGCATCCAGGAGGCTTTGCATGAAACCCCAGGAGCTCACGCCTATTGCGGCCTTCGTCGCCAGCGCCGAACTGGGAGACGCCCTCAAGAGCCCCGGCACCTTGCTCGAAGACAACACGCTCCTGACCGACGCGCGGGACCGCCAGTGCTTCCTGCCGCGATACGAGCTTGCGGCGCAGGCCGCCGGCGGACAGCGGGCCTTCGACGTTGCGCTCTCTCACGATGGCCTCCTGACCATACCGCTCAAGGCGGTTCCGGCTGCCGAGCTGGCCGGGGCGGTCCAAAGTGCCGATCCGCTCACGTCGGGTACGTCGGTGGAATTCTTCTGCGACTATCAGGGCTCGACCCGAAAGTGGCCGCTTGAACTCAAGGAAAAGGGGGGCGTCTGGTACGCCACCCTCCAGACCCATGACGAATCCAATCTTGAGGCGCTCCGTATCGTCCTCCACCAGCAGGTGCCCGCCGCGGCCCTGATCATTCGCCGCCGGATCAAGCTGGCCGCCCGCCTCACGCGGGACTTCGTGACGGCCTGGTGGGACAACCCGGAGCACCCCGAGGTCCGCAAGAAGCTGCTCGAGCGGTTCGGCACGATGACGTTTCCTACCGCGCAGCTTTACTACAACATGGTCGATCGGACTTACCCATCCACCAAAGACGAATTTATGATCCTCGAATGCGTTTATCGCGACCGGATCCCATGCCCGCGGATCCCGGGGGTCGTGCCCCGTCCGCTGGACTGGAAGGGGAAGACCTACCGCTACTACCAGGACGACCTGGAGCCCCGCAAAGTTTATTTCTTCCCTGACGGGTTCCGGCTCGCCTCGTCGCCCGCCGGGCCGGACGCGTCGTTTCTCAAGTTCGAGTCCGAGGATGGCACGATCGGCGCGATGAGCGTCACGTTCCTGTTCTACGCTGTCCCTGAGGACACAGAAACCAAGCCGCGGCTGGAGGCCGCCCGCGCCGATCTGACCAAGGCCATCGGGCAGACTCCCGAGATGCTCTCGGTGCAGAACGCGAAGGGGGTCGCAACCAGCCTCAGCCTTTACGTCCCAAACGCCGAAGGGCGGGACAGCACAATCGAGAAGATCCCCAAGGCCGAGGTGGACCTCGCCAAGGACATCCGGGGGCAGATCACGCTCACATTCAAGGCATTCAAGGCGGTGTGGGACGCGATCTTCTCGAAGATCGAGCAACAGCAAATCTTCACCGGCTGGATCGACGTGAAGCTGGAGGACGGAACCATCAAGGAGCAAGTTCCCGTCAAGTTGCGGCTCGATCGACTCGCGGAGCAGGATTACTACAAGCTGCTCCGCCCCACGACCTTCACGTACAAGAGGAAGATCGCCGTCAATGCCAAGCGTGCGATCTTCGCAGCACAGGCCGGCGGACCCGACACGGTGGAGGCCGTCGAGGTCCGATTCGCCGATGACGAGAATGCCGCGGTCGACTTCGACCCGTCCGACTTTCAAGACCACCAGAAGAGTTTTGTGAAAAAGGAAGTCACGGTTCAGAGAACCGTGTCGTCAGTCCTCCTGGGTACGACCGAGCCGGACGGTTATAACACGTACAAGTATAAGGTGAACGTCATCCGTTCCCGAGGACCGGCCAAAACCAAGGAGATGACGTCCGATGCAACAAGCCTGTGGATCCTTCCAGAGGACTTGAACGACTGAATGGCCGGGCCTCGGCCCGGATTGATATTCGACTTACGATCCAAGGAGTCAGACGCATGGCATGGGGTCAAAAACCTGCCCCGATCAAACAGTTCCCAGCGGCGACCAAGCGGTTTGTCAACCAGACCGGCGGCTACCTTCAGGTGACCCTGGTTGTCCGGAGCGGCGACGACCCCAAGAAACCTCCGTTCAAGTCCGTCTCGTTCGAGCTGAATGAGGGGCAAACAATCGTGCAGCAATACGGGGACCAAAGCAACCCGTACCTGAACAACATCGTGGTCGTATTAACGATACAGGGCAGCATACCAGAAAGGCAAAATCTCGTGATTGCGCGGGGCTCTCCTGTCGACAACGACTACAACACGCACGACACGATGGTCTTCCTGTACAAATCGAGCGCCATCCTCATGGAAGTGAGGAACCAGGGCGCCGGAATCGGCGAACGAATGGCCGTAGCAGTCGCCGGGACCGGCGGACCGGCCGAACCGAGGCGTTACGAGTTCGCGAAGCCCTCGTGAAGTCCGGCCGGCCGGGATGCGATCGTCTCGAAGACCCCGGCGCCCTACCGAGCGACCTTTGAATCATCATTGAGGAGTCTGACCCATGCCTCTCAATCGCCGGCGACCGGTGGGAGACATCCCTATCGCAAGGGGCGGGAAGAGGTTTGTCAACGAAACCGGCGCCTACCTTCAGGTGACGCTGGTCGTCCGGAGCGGCAACAACCCGAGCAAACCTCCGTTCAAGACGCTCCCGTTCGAGATGGAAAAGGGCCAGAAACTCGTGATTCAGTACGGCGACAGAAACAACCCGTACTTGAATGAGATTTCCGTCAAAGCACTCGTCGACGGCGGGGCAAAATGGGCTGGAGAACTCGCGATCACGCCGGACTCCGATATTGACGTCCAATTGAATGATAACGAGACAGCGACCTTCAAGTACACGAATCGCGTCCTCAGTCTGGAGATGACGGTGAACCGGGTCCGCACCAGGAGCCTGGCGGCCAAACCGGCGTGTTTTGACTTCACCATGCTCAATGGTGACTCACCATGAAGGAGCCCGACTGATGGGATTCCAGCCCGGCGCGAAGGAGTTTGTCAACGAGACCGGCTACTACCTTCAGGTGACCCTGGTGGTCCGCAGAGGCAATGATCCCAAGCAATCTCTCCCAGACAAAGTCTCGTTCGACATGGAGAAGAGCACAAGAACGACAAAACAATTCGGCGATGCCAAGAACCCGTACCTGAACGAGATCGAGGTCAAAGCGCTCATCGCCGGCACGATCGAATACTTTGGACAGCTCGTGATCGAGCGTGACACCGCTGTCGACATCGAATTCAACACGAATGATACGGCAAGCTTCCGGTACGAGAAACGCGAGCTCGGGTTGGTGATGACGAAGCAAGGCTCCCGGGCCGTTGCGGCCGAACCGGCATGGTTCGCCTTCACGAAGCTGGAGTGAGGTCAGGCCGCGCGGCACCACGTCCAGCCGTCGCCAATCTTCGAGGACCCTCGAGTCACTTGTGAGTCACGATTTGAAGGAACCAGTCGCATGCGACTCCAGCCAGGCACCAAGGAGTTCGTCAACGAAACCGGCGTCTATCTTCAGGTGTCGCTGGCTGTCCGGACGGGCAACGACCCGCACAAGCCTCCCCTCAAGGTCGTCTCGTTCGAAATGGAGAAGGGGACGAAAACGAAGAAGATTTTTGACGACGGCAACAACCCCTTTCTGAACGAGATCTCCGTCAAAGCATTCATCGATGGCGCCGTCAAATGGGTTGGAAAGCTCGTGGTCGACAAGGGGTCCGAGGTCGACACCGAATTCAACACGCGCGACACCGTGATATTCCGGTACAAGCGGTATGATCTCTATTGGTACGACACGCAGAACGCCCGTGATATCCGTCAGGGCGGAAGAAACATGATGCAGATTGCCGAGGTGGTCTCTGGTGCGGGCAGAATGCTAACGATCAACATCTTCGACGATCACGGTCGAATTGCCAGGGGAGGCCGAGGCGGGTACTTGATGGGCAACAAACCTGATGTCTGGTTTGCTCTCAATCGGCTACTCGATCAACTCAGGGGCCACCCGGGCGCTTTCTACCCGCCACCTCGTCCTCACCCGCTTACCGGAAGCCAGGAGGATGAGATCATGGCCACGGTCGCGTCACTCCTCGACTACCCAGACTTCCAGAAGCGCAAACTCACTCTGGAAATGTCGTCCGTCGCCTCTGTGAGAAGCTTGGCAGGCGAACCGAAGCGTTTTGAGTTCACGATGGTGGAGGAGTGATGTGAGGCCGCACTTGACGCCGGCGCGAGGACCGATCGATCAGCCCTGTCGCTCGACCGCGTAGAAGGCCAGCGCGGCCAGGGCCGAGGCCGCCGGCGACGGCCGCAGGGCGCGGCGGACGATCCCCGCGGCTTGGCCGGCGAGCTCGCTCGCGGCCGGCAGAGACGACAGGCCGGCCTCGCCGTCGAGCACGTCGTCGCGCATCTGAAACGCCAGCCCGAGACGCTCGGAATACTCGATGAGCGCCCGGCGCTCGACTCTCGGAGGCGCCGCCCTTGCGCGCCCCCAGCTCCACGCACACGCGGATGAGCGAGCCCGTCTTCATGCGGCGGACTGCGCGATCGGTATGGCGGCCGGCCAGGTCCAGGAGCTGGCCTTCCACCATCCCGTGTTGACCAATGCAGCGATTGATGGCCAGGGGCACCCATGAGTCGCCGCCGCTGCCCACAATCGCCAGCTCGTAGGCCTTGTTCAGGAAGAAGATGGCCGTCAGCACGGCGACCGCCTCGCCGTCGCGGCGGTGCAAGGTCGGCTCGCCGCGCCGCTGGTCGGCGTTGTCCATGCAGGGGAGGTCGTCGAAGAGGAGCGAGCTGGCGTGCAGGAACTCCAGGGCGCAGGCCAGGTCGAGGGCCCCCTCGGCGGAGCCTCCGACGGCCTCGCACGCCAGCAGGGTCAGTAACGGCCGGAACCGCTTGCCGCCCGTGTCGAGGACGTAGGCCACCGGGCCGCGGAGCGCCCCCGTGCCCAACGCGACGCGCGCCCTGAGCGCCGCGTCGATCAGCCCGGTGCGCTGGCGGCAGAGCGCGGCGACCGACTCGCCGGCCCCCTCCAGTACGCCCGCCAGTTCCTCAGGCGCGTCGGGCACGCCCACGGTCGTGGACATGGTCCCAATCGCGGCGACTGTCTCGGCGGCGGGCGAGCGTGTGATCGACATGGTGGAGTCCCGTTGTGCGCTCGATCGGATCGGAGCAAGTCGAGAAGGGCTCGCGACAGGAGAGTACGCCACGACCACGCCGGCCCACCTCCGCGACCGCGGTACTGTACCACCCGTGCACACAAATTGTCACGATCATTTGACCACAAATTGAGTGACGTTGCTCAGTCGCACCGCCACACGAAGAAAGCGACACCAGACCGCCACCAGATCGACACTTGAGCCCGGCATATCACCGGCTAAAATCAGCCGCACACCAGCGTGCAGTGATTTGAGGGAAATCCCACGGTCCGGGCCTTGGGGGCCCTCCGCTCGCCCGGATCCCGGGACGATCGGGCCACGTTCCGCCGGTAGAGACGTGCCCCTTCGATCCGATCAAGCAGAGTCCCTCCCTCCAAACCGAGAGGTCCCGTTCATGTCGATCTTCACGACGAGTAAGTTCACGAGTGACGGCGTCACGGTCTCACAAGTGACGATCCCGGTGGGTGGCTCAGGAAAAGTGTTCATGTTCACCGTTTCGCAAGGTCAGAAGAGAGAGAAATGCGTACTGAAGGTAGACACTCAGAACGCAGTAACCGTCCCCGTCGATAAGCCGAAGACTCTTGCGAAGTATTCCGCCGAACTGGCGGCAAACCTTGTGATCATGGCTCAACTTTTCAAGGTGGCAGCAAAACCGTTGGGCAAGTTGAGATGCCTCCTCCCTGCGGAGGTCGCCGCGTTGAAAGCGCATGTCGAGCGGGGGCGTGCCACTGAGACTGCGAAGCAGTATTTTCTTGATCGTAATCGAGATGGTACCACTGCGCCCCAAGTCTGGTACCTGATGAACGAACTCAAGAGCATCGACGACATGGGTTTTGCAGACACCATTGACAAGAGAAAAGACAGGGGGGAGTCAGAAGAGAGGATCAAGAACGCGCAAATGCTCTGGCAAGCGTGGGCACAGCTTATGATCACAAAGCCGGGCGTCTTGAAAGACTTGGGTTCAATTTGTGCCGTGGATTTCTTTATTGGAAACCGCGATCGATTCGATCCCTATACTCCTCCTCCTACGAAGAGGCCTCGGGATGTTGTAGTTGGAATGCCAGGTAATGTTCTGATCGGCGATGACGGACCTGTCGGGCTCGATTTTTTCGATCCCTCCAGTCTTTCGGGAAGTTACTGGAATCTGTACGCCGAACATGGCAAAGACAAAAATGATTTGGGCTGGTTTGGATATTTTCTGAGCGAGTCCAACTGGCAGATCAGGGTTCCACGTTATCCGAAGGCTTTTGATTTACCGCTTGCCGAGCGGAAACAAAAGTTTGCCAAGCGTGTCGTGGCGGAATTGATGCGGCTTTGCGACGTTCAAGTTGTTAAGCAGAGTGTTATGGATGGCTTTTGCACGCAATTCCTTGCTGGAATGCAATCGGCGGAGACGAGCATCCAGACCTGGGTGAGCAACTCAGCAAAAGCGTTTTGCAAGGATATCGGTGTCAAGGTTCCCACGGGACTTGCCGCGCGAGCACAATCAATCTGGGGGAAATGAGGCTGGACGTGGTCTCCACGCCGATCGCGACAGGTTCAGGCACCTGAGACGGACGATTTCTCATAGTCCAGGCAAGTCAAGCAGGTCCATCCAAACCGAGGAGCTCGCGCCATGTCTGTCTACACGACAACACGACTGACTGATCCGTCCGTGACAATCGCAGCGCTCAAAATCCCGAGCGGCGGCTCGGGGAAGGTATTCATGTTCAATGCGGTGCGAGGCCAGCTCGCCGAGCCCTGCGTTGTCAAGGTGGACTCAGCCAAAGGTAATCCAGGTGAGGCAAAGAAAACTCTGGAGAAACGATCAAAGAATCTCGCGCAGAACCTTTTGATCATGGCGCAACTGTACCGGGTGGCCGCCAAACGGTTGTGTCGGATCCGCGTCCTGAACACTGCAGAAGTCGACAATCTCGCATTGCAGTCGCGAACGATACCACACTCACACAGGAGGGCCGGGACGATTTCCAGAATCGCTACAACGATGGTACAACCGGTTATCAAGGCGCGGTTGCGCCTCAAGTCTGGTTTCTCATGGAAAAGGTCAAAGTACTGCAGGACTTCGGGCTCGCAGACACCAAAGGGAGACTGGGACTGGACGGCTTGCCGTGGGCGAGCTGGCTGAGAGATTGGAGAGTCTGGGCCCGGAAAGCACTTGAAAAAAAGGACGCCTGGGCAGATCTGGGGCGTATTGCCCTCGTCGATATGTTCGTCGGAAACAACGATCGGTTTAATATGTGGGTCGGTCCGCCGGCACGCGACCCGGATAGTACGATTGTGGTCAAGGATAAAGTCGTTGGTCATCCAGGTAATGTCCTGATCGGCGAGGACGGACCGGTTGGGCTGGACTTCTTCGATCCCTTCTCGGGGGAGAGTAGTTGGGATCTCTACCATGAGTACAAAACATTAAATAAGAACTGGTACGGTTACTTCCTGTGCGAGCCTATTCCCGATACTGCAAATTATGCCAAGAAATGGCTGCGGCAAATGTCGGTTGCAGCCCGGAAGAACGACTTTGCCCTGCGTGTTGTGAACGAGCTGATGCGGCTGTCCGATCTGAAGGCCGACCCTGCGAAGGCCAAAACCCAATTCATGGACGGGATGCAATATGCCGCCGGCGACCTCCAGTTCTGGGTTCAAAAAACGTCCAAGAAGTTCTGCAAGGATATCGGCGTCCCCGTGCCCAAGGGACTCGCGGAGCGATCTCGGTTGATATTGGGAACGTGAGGCATGAGTAACGGTCTGTTTGTCAGATCATTCCATTCCATCCCAGAGGACGAGGTGATGTCCGTATTCACGAAAGCGCGACTGACTGATAAGACCGTGGTCATTCCGCCGGAATCACTGAAGATACCAGACGCCGGCTCGGTGCAAACATTCATGTTCACTGCGGTGCAAGGCCAGTTGAAGGAACCGTGCGTTGTCAAGGTCAACACGGCTCTGGCAAAGGAGGAAACCAAGAAAATTACCGAAAAACGTGCGGAGAATCTCCAGCATAATCTTCTCATCATGGCCCAACTGTACCGAGTGGCGGCCAAGCGATTGTGCCAGCTTCGCTGCCTGAACGCCGCTGAAGTCGACAAGCTGAAAGAGGCAGTCACGAAGAGCGGCGCGCTCACCACTGAGCAAAAGTCCGACCTGAATGAGCGCTATGAAGCACGGAAAGACTCCCCGCAAGTCTGGTATCTCATGGAGAAGCTGGAAGACTTGGTCGAGTTCGATACCCATCGGATCTTGCAACGCAAGAAACAGAGGGGAGATTTAGACCAGGACGAGTGGCTGAGCGCGTGGCAGACGTCGGCCCAGAAAGCGCTCCGCAAAAAAGGCGTGTGGGAGGATCTCGGGTCGATTGCCACAGTGGACATGTTTGTTGGAAATACGGATCGACTTGATCCATTTGCGATGCACGGTGCACCAAAAGATCCCGAAGTTCACGATATGGCCGTCATTAACCCAGGAAACGTCATTATTGGCAAAGAAGGACCTGTCGGTCTCGATTTTTTTGACTGCCTGATCGTGAAAAACTGGGACCTCTACCACGAATATAAGCCGCTTGATAAGAACTGGCCCGGTTACTTCCTCACCGAGAAGATTCCCGAAGCTGCGAACGAGGCTCGAAGAGTGCGCAAGAAGTCACTCGCCGCGCGAAAGGAGGAATTCTCCACGCGGGTCGTGAAGGAACTGATGCGGATTTGCAAGCTCAAGGACGACCCGATCAAGCCCAGAGACAGGTTCATCTATGGGATGGGAAGAGCGGAGGGTGACATCCAGTTCTGGGTTCGGAAGACGGCCAAGAAGTTTTGCAAGGATATCGGTGCCCCCGTTCCTCCGGGACTCGCCCAGAGAGATCAACTGATCTGGGGAGCATGAGGCTGCACGACGATGCGCCCGCAGTGAGAGATCAAAGGGGGTTGGCCGTGGCCAGGACCGCGACTGATCGGGCATTCTGGTGCATCGTCGCGAGCGTCCTTCTTGTCCTCTGCCCTTGGGCCGCGCCGGCAGCGCCGCCCCAGGGTACTCATCCGGTAGGGGCCAGGGCCGGCTTGCCGCTGCCGCACGAGCTGCCCCTCCAGGACTACGAGCGCGTCCTCTACAAGTTTCTGTTCACGCGGGCGTACGCGGCGGCACCAAATTCCTGGACCCAGGACAAGGAGATCCGGGACACCGGCCCGTTCATCGCCGGCGAGTATCACGGCACTCACCCGGCGGTGCGCGTTTCTTATTCGCCGGAGGTGAAGAGCTGGCTCGATTCCGGCCGCATGGGTGAGATCGCTGACGGCGCGATCATCATCAAGGAAATGTTCTATCCCCCCGCGGCCCTGTACTATGAACCGACGGTCGGCGAACCTACGCTCAAAGACGTGAAGACTCGCGCCTCGATGCTCGACCGCCTGAATTTCGCCTGGACCGTGATGGTCAAGGACCGCTCGGTCGCCAAGGGGGGCTGGTTCTATGCCGACGTCAACAACCCCAAGATCGAGATCGACAAGACGACCAAGACGTCCGGGGAGCACGAGGAGGCCGTCGAGAACGCGGTCTCGCAGGCGCTCGACCGCTACGAGCTGAGAGTCAATTCGCCCTGGTCGTCGTTTCCGGCTGCCGGCACGGCGCTCGGCACCTGTCAGCGGTGCCACGCCTCAGCCGCCGGTGAGATGACGTTCAGCTCGCTTGCCAACGTCCGAGACTTCCCGGGCCAGCCGCTCAGGTTCCGGATCGACGACTCCTGGCGCCATGAGGAATTCCTCTTCAAGCTGCGGAAACGCTTACCCGAGATCTTCGTCACCGCCGCCGCACCGCTCGCCTCGACCCGCGCCATCGCGCGGGCGATACCGGTCCCGATCAACCGCGACGCAAGCCAGGATCCGGATGAGTACTTCATCTCGCCCGGACACCGGCCGCCGGCCGAGCCGTACATGCCCTCACCTGCCGCGCGCGGATGGCGCCGAAGGCGCCGGCGCCCGCGCCCAACCCGGAGTTCGTCGCGACCTTTCCCTTTGCCTCGCCCACGACCGATCCCAAGCGATTCCCCGGCCAGTGGGCCGACCACGTCGTCGCCGGGCCGAAGGGGGCCGAAGCGTTTATCACCTCCGACAACTGCCTGGGCTGCCACGGCGGCCTGGGCGGCGCTCCCGCCGGTCTGGCCATGTTCGTCCCGACCGGCAAGGAATACGGCCAGGGCTACAACGTCTCCGAGTACGGCGAATGGCGGTGGTCGCCGATGGGCCTGGCCGGCCGCGACCCGGTGTTCCACTCGCAGATCGAGAGCGAGCTGGCGCTCTTCGGCGCCGAGTTCCCCGCCGACCAGGCCGCGCCCGCCAAGGCCGCCCTGATCAATCTCTGCGTGGGCTGCCACGGCGCCATGGGTCAGCGCCAGCTCGCGATCGACGCCCACGCCGGCCACACTTCCAAGGCCACAGGCCAGCGGCTCGACGGCAACTTCAAGCTCGAGTACTTCGACCTCACGACCGCCCTCGATGCCGAGGGCCTCAAGCAAAAGGATTATGAGTACCACAAGTACGGCAACCTCGCGCGAAGGCGTGAGCTGCACCGTCTGCCACCACATCGTCCCACCCGACCCGGCCAGCGTGAAGGCGTCGGGGCTGAGTGACTTCGAATACTTTTTGATGAAGAATACGACGGGACGATTCGAGCGGGGTCCGGACAACACGCTCAACGGCCCATTCGAAAAGGTTGCCGTCTTGCCGATGGAGGCTTCGCTGGGCATCACTCCCAAGTTCAGCCCCTACCTCAAGGACTCGCGGGTCTGCGGGACCTGCCACACGATCAACCTGCCCAACGTCGACGCCAAACACCGCGAGTTCGCGTACCTCGACCAGGCCGAGACCATCCCCGAGTTCAAGCCGTTCCCGCACAGCCTGGAGCAGGCGACCTTCGTCGAATGGCAGAACAGCGTGTTTGCAAACGAGGGGAATGCCGGGCAATACAAGAGCTGCCAGGACTGCCACATGCCCGGCGGCTTTGTCTCGAAAGAAAAGATGGTCGACCAGATCGCCACCCAGATCGCCACGATCCAGGACTCGACCTACCCGATGGCCGACCACAGCGCCGGCCGAAGCTCTGCACATCCCGGTCCGAGGCGACTTTAGGCGCCATGAAATGGTCGGGCTCAACGTGTTCGTCGAGTCGATGTTCGGACAGTTTTACCCGATTCTGGGCGTCGATAAGGTCGACCCCATGACGTATGCGAAGACCGGCAACAGCCTGGCCATCGACAACATGGTTCGCCAGGCGCGTGAGGCAACGGTTGACCTCGCCCTGGCGCTGGTCGACGTCCCCGTCAAGGGTCCGCTGGTCGCGGAGGTCATCGTGACCAACAAGGTCGGCCACCGGTTCCCGAGCGGCGTCGGGTTCCGCCGCGCGTTCCTCGAGGTCCTGGCCAGGAAGAAGTCCACCGGCGAGGTCGTCTGGGGCTCCGGCCGGACCAATTCCGTGGGAGTGATCGTCGACGGCAAGGGGACGCCGCTTGCCTCGGAGTTCCTTCCCAATGAGAACACTTTCCAGCCCCATTACCAGGAGATCCGCGGCGAGGACCAGGTGCAGATCTACGAGGAGTTGACCCTTAACGCCCGGCGCGATTTCACCACCAGCTTCATCCACCGAGTCACGCACAAGAAGAACAACCGCCTCCTTGCCCGAGGTTGGCTCTCCGGCGAGCACCTCGCGACCAAAAGCGCGATCGTCAAACAGTTCCTGGCCGCGACCGACCCTCAAGGGGAAAGTGTCCACGGCGACCCAGATTTCGGCGACAACGGCGGCAAGGGGGCCTCGGGGATGGACCACATCCGATACGTCATGAGCCTGCCCGCCGGAGTCGATAACGCCGACGTCGCCGTGACGGCCACGATCTATTACCAGTCGATCCCGCCGTACTTCCTGGCGCAGCGATTCAAGATCGCGCCCAAAGGAGAGGCCACCCGGCGGCTCTACTACCTGGCCAGCCGGCTGGCGACGAAGGGAACGCCCATCGAAGACTGGAAGCTCCGGCTCGTCTCCTCCACCACCGACGCCACCCCGAAGCCCCCGCCCCGCCCCGCCCCGCGTCCGGTGGGTCCCGGGGAAAGTCGGTGAAAACGAATCCGTCCTGCCCGCCCCAGATCACTACGGATCACACAAGCGAAAACAACCCACTCAACCATCGACAAGGTACTCCAGTGAAAAACGCCAAGCCGTCATTCAATGAATACTACCTCGAGCTCCAGAAATCCGACCCCGACCTTCGCAAAGAGATGGATGCCGCGCTGGCTGATCGGGTTGTGAACGAATCGATCGGCGGCGGGTCGGACGACGACTTGTTGATCACTCGCGAAGCCATCGTTCTGACGACAGGGCGGCCCGTCCTGGACATCAAGTCGGGCGCCATGGTGGTGGAGTTCTCGGATGTCGAAAGCCAGATCTGGAGAGAGCGACTGAGCTCCGCGAACAGTTTGCTTTCACCGAATATTCCCTCGGTCGGACGGATCGAGCTAGTCAATCATCCGCGTGGCACACCGTGGATCGGCACCGGATGGCTGATCCGCGACAATGTCGTGGTCACGAATCGGCATGTGGCCGAGATCTTCGGTGATCTTGACGGCGCTGATTTCATCTTTCGCACGGGCTTCGACGGCTCCTCGATGCGAGCCAGCATTGACTTCCTCGAGGAGTTCGGCAGCGACAGCAGTCACGAGTTCCCGCTCTTCAAGATCATGCACATCGAGCCGAAGGGCGGTCCCGACCTGGCGTTCCTGCGCATCGAGCCGGTCACCGGCCAGTCGTTGCCGCCGCCGGTCACTTTATCGTCAACACCGGCCGAGCCGGGCGACCAGATCGCTGTCATCGGCTATCCCGCTCGGGATCCTTTCTTTCTTGATCCGGGCCTGATGGACCGCATTTTCAACCATCGCTACGACAAGAAACGACTGGCTCCGGGACTGATCACCGGCAAGACCGGCGACCGCGTCTTCCATGACTGCTCGACCCTGGGCGGAAATTCCGGCGGCGAGGTCGTCGCGCTCAAGACGGGCCAGGCCGTTGCGCTGCACTTTGCGGGAACGCTGTTCACCAAGAATCATGCCGTGCCCATTGATGTCGTGGCCCAGCGATTGGATCAAGCGCTCAAGGGCCGAGCCGGTCGCGTCTCGAGTCCGGTAACCAAAGAGCCCGAGAGCTCAAGCCTGCAAGCTGCGGCGAAAGGCCAGGTCGCGGGCTCGCGCTGCGCCGAGGTCACGATCCCGATCAAGGTCCGCGTCGAGATTGGCGAACTGATTTACTCGATGCCCACCGATCTGCGCATGGTGATTCCCGCTCGTCCACCGATGGATCGCGGTGCCGACGACGAATTCATCGAGACCACCGAAGCCCGCCCCGAGGACTACCGCAATCAAAAAGGATACGAAGCGAAGTTTCTGGGCGATCGATTTCTCGTCCCCTTGCCCGTGTTGACCAGAAATCAGGATGACATCCTGAAGTTCGAATACGACGGCAAGACTCGCGAGGTACTCGATTACAACCACTTCTCCGTGCTGATGAGCAAGAGCCGGCGCATGTGCCGCTTTAGCGCTTGCAATATCGACGGCAACCAGTCGAAGAAGACCGGCCGGTCGGGCTGGCAGTTCGATCCGCGCATCCCGCAGAAGGCCCAGATCATGAAAGAATGCTACGGCCCCGAGCCGAGATTCAGCCGCGGCCACATGACGCGCCGCGAAGATCCCGCCTGGGGCAGCGACGCCGAGCTCGGCAATCGCGATTCCATGCACGTCACCAACACGGTTCCCCAGATCCAACCCTTCAACGGCGGCATCTGGCTGGACCTGGAGGACTACGCCTTGCAGAATTCGCGCCAGGCCAAGATGCAGATCAGCGTCTTCACCGGCCCCTTCCTGGAAGAGAACGACCCCATCCGTTTTGACGTCAAGGTTCCCATCATGTTCTGGAAGGTGATCGCCTTCATCCACGACCAGACCGGTGAGCTGTGCGCCACCGGCTATACCATGTCGCAGAAGTCGTTCCTGGGCGAGGAAGAGTTCGTCTTCGGCAGCCACGAAAGCAATCAGCGGTCCATCAAGGAGATCGAACGGCGCACCGCCATCTCGTTCGGCCCACTCGCCGAGCTCGACCCCATGAAGGATCAGCCCGAGTCAGCGATGATGCCCCTCACGCGTCCGAGTCAGATTCGATTCTTGCCCTAAGTCCCTTGCTGGCGTTCCGAGATGTCGTCCAACCGTTGCCGACGACTTTTCAGGCACCTCTTCTTGTGCCTGATCCCTGTTGGGGTCTCGGTCGAACACTCCCCACTTCCGGAGTCACTATTGATGCGGTGTTCCGATCAAACCAGGTGCGTTCCGCTCCTCGGCCTCTCGATGATTCTGACGGCGACCGGTCTGTGCATCTGGCCCGCTCCGGCACGGCCTCAGGAGAGTGGCCGGACGTCGGGATCGAAGACAGTCGACGGCAGTGCCGTCTTGACCAGTCGGGGGCTCACGCGTGTGGGCAACGTCTATCTCTTGAAGGCCGAGATCGACAACAAGGACGCAATCAAGGAGGGGGAAGACGCTCTGAAGCAAATCGAGGCCAGGGGGAAGACGCTCCGGGAGACGGTCGCCAAGAGTCAAGAACGGGTGTCGACCATGGATCAGGAGATCAAGACGCATCAGCAACAGCGCGAGAATCTCAACACGCAGAAACAGCGACTCGGCGACCAGCTCGCCGCGGTCGACGACGCGAATTCCGTCGCCTTTATCAGGAAACAGATGCAGCAGGTCGACAGCCAGGTCAGGAAAGAGCAAGATTCGATCGATCGGCTCAATCCATCCCTCGCTGCCGCGCAGACCCAGCTTCAGAACCAACAGGCAAGCCTCCGAGACCTCGAGACCGAGTACGGCTCGAAAAAGTCCGCCCACGAGCGGCGCTTCGGCGACGTGAAGGCGGCGTACCAGCCCTTGAAGAGCGATCCCGAGGTCATCGAGGCGCTGCGGCAGCTCAATCATTCGGCGCGGCCCTGGGTCATGATCGGTCCCTCCTGGGAATACGACGATAACGTGAGGTCGCTCGCCCAGGGGATCCTGAGCTACGCGGGGCTCGAAGTGTCGTACGTCACCGTGTCCAAGCGCGTCGGCCGTCGCACCCAGAAGGTCAAGGTTCCCCGCATCAGTCTGGCCAAGGAAGAGAAGGAAATCCGCACGCTCGGCTACCAAGCCAGGCTCCTGGAATCCAAGCTCTCCGGTCCGAATGGGGCCGCGAATCGCCAGGCGATGTCCAAGGCGGTCGCGAAGCTCAAGAAGGGGATCACCGGGGTCCAGAAGGCCTACACGGAATTGAAACAGGACCCGCTGATCACCTCGGCCATCAAACAAGTGGCGCCCGGAGCCGCGCTCGAGCCGACCGATGACTTCAAGAACTACGCCAAGCGCCTGCCCGATCTGGAGAAGACCCTGAGCACGCGGAAATGAGCGTCCAGCCCAATCGATCGATGGATGGGCGCGTTTCGACGCCGCCTCGGCCTCGAGCAAGTCCCCATGAGCCTCGTCCTCACGCCCCGAGGGGCCGAACTCGCGCGCGAACCTGGCCTGCCGCCAATCGACACCAGATCGCCACTTGAGCCCTTGACGGGATCGCGGACAATCAGCGATGTTTGCGTACCGCGCGCGTCCAATGGTGAATGGACCGGCTCCGGACACCTGTTCCCTTGCAGCACGGAGCCGTCGACCGGGCTGCACGGGATCCTTGCGTTACCCCGAGCCAGGAGGACACGAAGATGAGTCGCAAACCAGCCGCGGCGCCCTTGACCGAACCCGCTATATCGGAGCGCGTGCCGGAGCGCCTTGAGTCGAACGGAGGAACTGTGCCCATCGAGCCACCAACAAATACCGCCAACGCCGCGCCGGGGACCGCGATCCCGGCCGAGTCGCTCCTGGAGCTGCTCCAGGAATCGGCCCGGCGAACCGACCAAGCCTTGAGTCCGGTCGAAGGATTGGAAGGTGCGTCGCGCAGCGTGACCAGGTCGCCCTTCCCTCGTGCCGGCTCGAGCGCCGAGCCGCCTGCCCCGGAGGCTGTCTCGGCTGAGAGGCTGCGGAGCAATCCTGCCGGAGCCGTGGAGCGGAGGCTGCGGCGGCTCGGTGTTCTGCCGCCGGCGGTTGCCACCCGATCGCTCGGTCCCCGGACCGAGACCGCCGGTCGTGCAGTCGAATCCTCAAATCCCTCCATGGAGGGGTATGGGCTGGAGCGAATCATCGGCCGCAACATGCTCATGGAGGTCAAATACCTGGAGGCCGGAGGGGTCGCCGCACGCGCAGTCGGCCGGGTGCTCATCCGCGACAGCCAGAATCGCTCACTGGGGTTCGGGACCGGCTTCCTCGTCGCGCCCGGGCTCTTGATGACGAACAATCACGTCCTCTCCTCGGCCGCCATCGCCGGCGCCAGCCAGGTTGAATTCAATTACCAGCGCAGTCTGGACGGCCGGCTGGAACGATCCGCCATCTTCAATCTCGACAAGGATCGCTTCTTCGTGACCAGCCCGGTCAAGGAGCTCGACTTCACGCTGGTCGCGGTCGCGGAAACCTCGGCCGACGGCCGACGGCTCGACACGTTCGGCTATCTGCCTTTGAACGCCGTCGCCGACGAGGTCCTGGCCGGCGAGTGTGTGACGATCATCCAGCATCCCAAAGGCGACCCAAAGCAGGTCGCCCTCCGCAAGAACGAGGTGATCAGGCTCCCCGACGACCAGGACCGCTTCCTCCACTACCAGACCGACACAAACCCCGGCTCGTCGGGTTCTCCCGTCTTCAACGACGGCTGGGAGGTGGTGGCTCTGCACCATTCCGGCAAACCGGCCGTCGACAGCAAGGGGAACTACCTGACCGCAGACGGCACCGTATGGTCGCCCGACATGGGGCTCGACCGGATCAAGTGGCTGGCCAACGAGGGGGTGCGCGTCCTCGCCATCGTCAAATTCCTGGAGAGGCAGAATCTGACCGAGTCGCAGAAGGCATTGCTTGCGCCCGCGCTCGGCTCTCTCCCGGCTCCCAAGCCTCGACCTGACAGTCCCGCGGTCGGGGCGGCCCAGCCGGCCACCGGCACCGCCACATCGATGGCCGGCGCGCCCACTCTAGGAGGGCCGCCCGCCGCCCCGAGCCCGAGCGTGCTCCTCTCCGACCCGACACCTGCTCCGGTGGCTGCGCTGCACTGCGCCGTCACCGGCTGTGGCGCCGGTCGAGACGACGACGGTGTCGACGCCCGGTCGACCGGGTGCTCTTCTGCCGGATGGGAGCGTGTCGCTGACGATCCCTCTCGAAGTGACGGTGCGGTTGCTCGCGCCGATCGCGCCAGGCACGCTCGCCGGCACAGCCTCGGCGCAGGCAGAGGCGGCCGAGGAAAAAATCCAGATCGACCCGGATTACGGCACGCGCGAGGGGTACGACCCGGAGTTCCTGGGCGCCAAAGACCTGGCCGTCCCGATGCCCAAGCTGAGCCGCGCCCTGGAGGCCGACGCAGCCATCAATCGCGAGGCCGGACCGGACATGCCCGGCTATGAGCTGCCTTACCATCATTTCAGCGTCGTGCTCAGCCGCAAGCGCCGGCTTGCGATCTTCACAGCGGTCAACATCGACGGCCGAACCCCGGGAGGCGCGAAGCGGGAGCAGGATAAGTGGATCTTCGACCCACGCGTTGCCAGGGAGGCCCAGGTGGGCGACCCGTTCTACAAAGGCACGGTGTTCAACCGCGGCCACCTGGTCCGGCGCCTCGATCCGGCGTGGGGCCGCGGCCCGACAGTCGCGAAGGCTGCCAACGACGATACCTTCCATTTCACGAATTGCAGCCCGCAGCACGAGAATTTCAATCAAGGCAAGAAGCTCTGGGCCGGCCTCGAGGACTACCTGCTGAAAACCAGCGGTGACGAACGCCGCCGCATCACCGTGTTCACGGGCCCAGTGTTCGCCAAGGGTGACCCCGAGTACCGCGGGCTACCCATCCCCAAGAAGTTCTGGAAAGTCGCCGTGACCGTACGCAAAACGGGCCGCTTGAACGCGACAGCCTATATCGTCGACCAGGAGGACCTGATCCGGCCGTTGTTCGAGGCGGCGGCCGAGGAGCTGGACCTGGCGGCCGTCGCACGGGTGTTCCAGGTCAACGTGCGCAAGGTGGAGCAACTGACCGGGCTGGACTTTGGGCAGTTGCGAGACTGCGACCCCACCGGCAAGCTCGGCCTGTTCGAGGCGACCCAAGAGGGCGGCGACGAGCGCGAGCTGGAAGATTTCAGCGAGATTTCCCTCGACCCTTCGGAATAGACAACGCGTCGGCAAGAGCCTTCAGCCCCGCCGGATCGCGGAAATAGCTGAGATGGTCGCAGGCCACAGGCCGGACGTCGAAGGCAGGCTTCCGTCCGTGCGCGATATTTTTCATGCTCGCAACCGAGACAGCCACGTCGTTTTCCTGGTCGTTAAAAAATGGGTTCGCGACCGAGTGCAGCAGCTTGGAACCGGTCAGGCGCGACAGCAACCGCGCGAGGAAGCTCGGTTTCCCGGCGCCTGGGTCGGCAACCGCCGCCGCGATGATCGACGTGTTGCCGGCGAGCATGATGTAGGGGATGCCAGGGTCCGGGCTAAGCTTCAGCTTCGCCAGGACTTTCGAGTCGGGAAGCATTTCGTTGAGAGTCACGGTCGGACTCTCCACTTGCTTCACGAGGCTGGCGACGACCGCGGCGGGCCACGAGGTTTTCGTGGCGTGGTTCAGCCCGAGCGAAAGCGCGAGAGTCGCCCAATCCCCGATCTTGGCCCAGGGCGATCCACCGTTGGGCGTGCCGAGCATCACGAGCCGGCGCGCGATCTGATTGCCGCCCTCATGCTCGATGAACCAGCGCGAGACCAGCCCCCCCATCGAGTGCGCCGCAATGTCGAGCGTCGTTTTGTGTCCGGCCTGGAGGCCGACTGCTTCCAGCCGCTCCTTGAGCTGGCGCCCATTGTCCTCGATCGTGGTGCTCAAGTTCTCGTAGTCGAACGTTAACACCAGGTCATACGCGCTGGCCAGGGGCCGGTGCTCGAAAGCTTGGCGAGCTGAACACTCGGGACCATGCTCTCTGTGTCTCCGATGATTCCGTGCACGAACAAGAGAATGCGCTTGGCCTTCTTCACGCGGCCGCTGACCTCGGATGGGTCGCGGATTGGCTTGACGGATCCCTCGGGCGACACATCGGCTGCACCCAGGATCGGGTATGTGCCCTTCGCCCCGGCCGCCTTGCCGATGACCTTGTGAAAGTAGATCTTGATCGCGCCCTTGAGCGACCGAGAATCAACCAGCGGCGACGTGAGCCGGTCGAGGGCAATCATGGTCTCACCCGCGGATCGGCTCTCCACTCGGCCGAGCGGGAGAAAGAACTCGCCGTCATAGGCGACCGGGAGCACATGCTCATCGGGCAAAAGCGCGATCGGCACGCTCAGTCGCAGCGGCGCTTCGGGTGTGACGACTGACGGATCGGCCACATCGTTCAGTTCGAGAACGCTCAGCCCGGGATCGTTGCCCCGGCTGGCGGTGAACGGCAAAGGCTGGACGACGCTCGGGTCGTCGTAGAGCAGTCGAGGCAGCCTGCGGCTGCCCAGGTCGCGCGTGGCGAGCGGCGCCGTGGTCAGCCGTGCGGTCGCCTTGACGCTGGGATGCCCCAGGAGCTTGACGCCGCCGGCGAGCGTGATCGTCTCACCGGCCACGGCAAGGGCCGTTGTCTTCTGCGGCCGGACAGTCGTGAATGAGACTTCCGTCGCCTGCCAATCGTCGATGGCGGCGGGCGGGTCCGCGCCCAGCTCGCGGGTCTGGATCTTCTGCATCAGGCGATTGAGGCTGCCATTGCGGCCGCCGCCCGTGGTCCCGATCGAGCGGGTCGAGCTGGCTGCTCTCGGCATGTCGAGCGACGGTTGCTCGAGCGTCCGCGGGTCGAACTCCTCGGTGCAAACGATCAACTTCAGCAAGTCTTTGTATTCGATGATGCCCTGCTTCCAGACCTCGTCGGGGACCGTCGCCGGGATCGGGTTACCCATGTTGCCCCAGGCCGTCTTACCCGGCTCGAGCTTGACGCAGCCGGCCCTGAGCAGTCCGGCATCGACCCGGAATCGCTGGGTCAGGTCGAGCAGGCCGCAGAACAGGGTGCGCTCGGAGTTGTTGGTCATGCTGACCTGGAACGCCGGGGGGACCTCCTTGCCGTCCTTGATCTGATATTCGAGTCGAACCTCGCGCCCGGAGACCTCTTTACCGTCGACCAGGATGGTCAGTTTCACGTCACCGGGCTGGATCGTGCTGGCTGGGTTGTTGAGCCGTGCGGTCTGCGTCCATCGGGCGATGTGCTCCAGGCGCTGGACCGCCAGGGTGGCACCGGCCTCGTTCAGGCCGTCGACCTGGGCGACGAGCGGCCGGTCGTCGTTGGGCTTGGTGATGACAAACTGGCCGTTGCGAGCGACCAGGCGAAAATCGGAGTTCTCCTCTGGTCGCGCGACACGAATGAAGAGCGAGGGCTGACCTTCCGGCGACGCGGAGTCGACGGCCTTACTGACCAGCTCGCAGGCCGCCGCGTCCCCTTCCAGCCCGACGGCCAAGGCGGGCGCGGGCAGGCTGATGATGAGGGCCTTGTAGGTCTGGCGCGGATCGAGCTGAGCGTCGCCCTCGATCGACACCCGGCTGGTCGCCGTGAGGACTTCCTCCACCACGGCGGTTGCCAGCGCCTGGGCGGGATCGTGGAATTCTTGAGCGGTCGCGTCGAATCGGAAGAAGGCGAGTCGAACTTGGTCGGCACCGGCCGGGGCCGGAATGCCATTCGTCAAGCCGCCATTGATCGTCCAGCGGCCGTCGCGGAAGCTGGCGGTGAACGAGGCGGGGGCCGGCTGGATCGCGCCGTCGAGGAAGATGGCGTCGAGGTCGTCATTGCGGCTGGCTTCGAGCTGCGGCGCCTGGTTGGTGACCTGATTGGCGACGAGTGCGGAGGCGCGGGCGAACAGGTCGCGATAGGTCGGCACTCCGGCGGCGCTCTTGAGGGCCTCGCCCAGGAAGTACGAGAGCGCCCCGCGGTGCCGGCCGTCACCGACATATTCCTTGGCCTCCTCGTCGTCGCGGCAGGCCGCGAAAAGCACATGCCGCCCCTCCGCTGCGACCTGCCAGGCCCCGCCGCTTGCGTTCACGTCGCGGGTCGCGGCCGCCGCGAGTGCCTCGTCGGCCGAGACGAGAAACGACTCGATGGGACGATGGCGGAGATCGGTGGGAGCGCGCCGGACCACCGTCCCGACGTCACGCGTGCCCGAGCCGGAATGACAGCAGTCCAGGATGACGGCCACATGGGGCCCCCTGGCAGCGACCTCGCTGATCAGCTTGGCCAGCTCCTTGTCGGCCAGGTCCCAGTTTCCGGGGTCCCGGCTATCGAAGCAGACGAGGGTCTCGTCAAGCTGGTCCGGCTCAATTTTCCAGAACTCCTCGGGGGCATTCTCCTGCGAGCCGTGCCCACTGTAATAGAAGAGGGCAACGTCTCCCTTTTGGGCATTGCCGAGGTGCGTTCGGAACCCATCCACGACCGCCTGGCGGGTCGCCTCGGAGTTCTTGAGCGTCTTGAGGTTGAGCGCAACTCCCTTGTCCTTGGCGACGCGCTCATCCAGGTACGCCGCAAAGGCGTCGATATCGTTGACGCAGCCCCGAAGACTCGGAATCGGCCTGGGATACTCGTCCAGGGCGATCAGCAAGGCATAGATGGCGCGAGACATCGGCGCACTCTCCTTTTGGAAGCGAAATGTCGGCGGGAGACTACCAGCGCCCTCGTCTCGGCTCGTTTTCGTGTCATCACCTTCAAGACCGGCTGGGGAAAATACCGGCCAGGGCAATGATGTAGTTCAGCGCCAGGAGCGGCTGGCGGTTCTCGTGGGCCTGGCCGCCGCCGGTGTTTCCAATGGTCTGGGCCGCCATCGTCGTATTCGACGCCGCTTTCTGGTAAATCGTGTCGCCGGTGCCCGATGCCGCCCAGACTGCGCCGGCCGGAGAGATCGCAGCCCCGGCCGCAGTGGTCGCCTGAGGCGTGTAGCTATGCGCATGCGCCGGAATCTGGGGCGTCTGCAAGGTGACGCTCTCGACGCCCGCCGTCTGGCCCAGGGTGTACGGGGAGAGTCCCGTCCCCTGGCCGAAATGGAGCGGGACACGGCTCTGGAGGTTCGGAAGTGCGAAGTTGGTCACGCCGTCGCCTCCGTAGGTCGTGCCGAGTAACGAGAACAGCGCCGTGTTCTGCGAAATGGACAGGAGCTGTCCGTTGCAGAATGCCCAGCCCTGCGGAGCGAAATTGAAGGCAACCAGGGCGATCTCACCGAGCCAAGGGTCTTGCATTGGGTGCTTCTCCGGGAAAGTGCGCTATACACGCTCAGTTGAAAATGGATTGGTCGGTCGTGGTGACGGGATAGCCCTGCGAGACGGTTCTCGCCTTTGACGGGTCCGCGAGCGGACGACGAACATTCCACGACGAGGCAGATTGTGTCCAGCAGAGATGGGCAGAGTCAAAGAAAAAATGAGATTTCGCGAGAGCCCCATCCCACACCGCCTTGATGCCGCTGGCAAGTGGATCGCCAGGCGCAGGAATCGGTTGACTGCGATCTTGCATCGGCCCGTCCCCGGCGCGACACTGAACCGCGTCCGCCTGGGGCGAGGCGCGAGTGGCCGCCGCGCCCTTGACTTTGGACTGACGACAACCGGAGGAGCCGACCGATGTCGAACGATGCTCAATGCGCCATGATCTTTGCCACGTTTCATTCCACCGCGACCGTGCAGGCGTTCTGCGCGACAACCGGCAAAGCAATCACCGAGAATTTTGTCGCCACCAACATCAAGCTGAATGAACCGCGGGGAATCTACTTCGACGGTAACGGCAATCTTTATGTCATCGACGGATACAAGAATTCGAGCGCGGTCTATCTTTACCCCAAGACGACCTCAAGCCCTCCCTACGGCCCGGGCGTGACTTTGATCTCGCAAGACCAGAAAAAGGCCGACTCGATCGATCATCCGTTCGCTCTGGTATTCGACTCTGCGGCAAGTCCGTCGCTCTGTTATGTGTCGAACCAGGACTCGAACGTTGTGGCCTCGTTTTCGATCGACATCTCGAATCCGTCGAAGCCGTCTTCGAAGAGCCAGCCAGTCGCTTCTGCCTTGACGACGCTCTTTCCCAACGGCGACTTCCTGCACGGCACGCTGGTCGCTTCCGGCGCAGGACCCTTGCCCAAGGTGCCCCGCAACCCGCCGCCCGTTTCCGCCAAGGACGGAGGTCTTTCGGTGATCATGGGGCCCGATACAGGAAGCTCGAGTTCCACGGATGACAAGGCCTCGAGCAGCAAGGACACCGTGAAGTACAAGGTCTTGCACTCGGTTCGCGACCTGGCACTGGTGAACGGCGTGCTCCTCGTCGTCGACGAGGCGGGCGGGCTGGTCCGGATGTATGACCCGTCGAACGGAAACTACTGGGGCTCCAGCAAGGTGCAAGGTGCCCCCGGGGTGATCCTCGATTCACCGACCCATCTCCTCGTGGTGGGAAGCAACACGGTCTACGTCTCGTTTTCGAGCCACATTTATACGGGAACTCTCGAGATCGACAAGAGCGGCCAGCCTTCGCTCTCGCTGGCTCCGTTCTTCAAGCTGGGATCGGGCGCAGTTGCCGGCATGGTGGTTGATCCGTTCGGGAACTTCACCATCGCCAACCGTACCGGCAAGGAGATCCTGTCCTATTCGCCCAAAGACTGGACCACACCGCTGTGGACGACCGGCGTGCTCAATGACTCGCCCGAGTTCCTGCTTTATGTACCGGCCTCGAGCTGAGTCGGATCTGGAGCAGCGACCCGGTGCCCGGACGGAAACTTCCATCGACAACCCAGGCATCCCGCTCGAGCACATAGAGACTCCCATCAGGGGCGAACTTCAGATCGACCGGGCGGGTCAGTCCCGTGGCGAACGTCTCGACCCGCTCCGGGCGATCGGGGTCGAGGACCTTGATCCATCCCTTGACGAAGTCCATGAAGAAGTATTTTCCGCGGTACTGCGGTGGGAACCGATATTCGCGGTCGGTCGGGCAGAAGTCGCCCCCGGCGACCGAGGCGACCGGGTAATGGTGAATCGGATTGCGAAACCGTTGCTCCCTGGACGGCCCCTCCGCAGCCGGCCAGCCGTAGTTGGCCCCGGCGAACCCCTCGTCGACTTCCTCCCAGCGCGCCTCCCCGACGTCGTTGATGAAGATCCGGCCGGTTCCCGGCTGAACCGCAAAGCTGAACGGGTTGCGCAGCCCCAGCGCCCAGATCGCGCGGTACTTGCCGCGGGCCGTCTCGAAGAACGGATTGTCCTCTGGGATCGAGCCATCGGGGTTGAGCCGCAGGAGCTTGCCCAGGAGCGAGTCCATCCGCTGTGCGGGCACACCGGCCGTCTGCTCGCCCAGGGCGACGTAAAGCTTGCGGTCCTTGCCGAAATGGATCGCTCCCCCCTGGTGCCCAGCCGGTATCACGCCGCCCATCTTCGTCTGGTCGTCTCCGTCGAACAAGACGACCTCGCTGCCGCGCACGGCGACGTCGCCTCGGGCGGTGAAGCGGCTGAGCCGGTGATGCGGGTACGGCCGGGGCGCCACGGAATTGACGTAGACGTACCCGTTTTTCTCGAAGTCCGGGTCGAGTGCCACGCCGATCAGCCCGCGCTCCCACTGGCTGTCTACCTCGAGCTTGACGAATGGTTGCGCCACGAAAGCGCCATCCTTGACGATCCGGAGGGTGCCCGTCTGCTCGCAGACGAACACGCGGCCATCAGAGGCGACCTCCATCGCCGTAGCGCCGGTGATCCCGCTGGCGACGATCACGGATGCGAAGCCCGGCGGCAGCGCGAGGGGCCCAGTGACCCCGCTGCCGGGCGTGCCCTGGCCGGCAGAGCGGAGCGTCTCCAGGTACGCAATCAAGTCGGCGAATTCCTGGCGCGACACGCCGGAGGCCAGCCCCGCGGGCATGATCGAAATGTCGCCGATTTTTCGCTGCTGGATGTCAGATTTGCGGACGACTTGCCGCCGGGCATCCACGTCGACGAGCGTCAGCTCGGCGGCCGACTCTTCCTTGACGACCCCGGTCAGCACCCGCCCGTCGGCCGTGGCGACGACCGCCGGCCGGTAGCCCTCGACAATCTGGCGCGAGGGCTCGAGCACCGACTCGATCAGCAGGTCCCGGTTGAACTTGGCGCCGACGTCCGACAGGTCCGGCCCGGCTTCGCCCCCCTCGCCGCGGACCCGGTGGCACTTGAAACAGGCCAGCCGCTTGGGATCGGCGAACAGCGCGCGGCCTCGGGACGCCTCGCCGCGGGCGGACCGGGCAAACCGTGCGTATTCCCCCGTGGTGGCGCTGGCCTGGGATGCTGAGACTTTGCGATTAGCCGCGCCGGAGGGACGGTCTCGAGACGGCTGTTCTTGTTGGCGCGGTCGAACGAGTGCGCGGGCCCCCGAACTCTTTCCCCCCCTTGCAAAGGGGGGGTCAGGCGGGGTGGTGCCGGAGCTTCGGAAATCGAAAGGCAGAGAGACGGTGAAGGCATTGTCACTGATGGTGCCGCGACCGTCCCGTCTGCCCCCATCACAGGCAGGGGTTTTCCTGACACCCGCGAGGCAGACCATACTCCCCGCCACAACACACCGGCTGCCGATGGATTGTTTCTGGCTCCCTCTCCTTGGGGAGAGGGCTGGGGTGAGGGGCCAGCGCCACCGGGAGCCTTCGCAAGTTGAATCGCCGGATGCGCATCCTCGCTCCACCTGGTCATCCGGACCCTCACCCCAGCCCTCTCCCAGAGGGAGAGGGAGCCAGTATCTGGCGCCGCCACGGCTCTTGCGCTGGCCACCGTCTCTTGCTGCGAATCTTTCAATTCGAGCGGCGGTATTGCTGCGACCGACCGCTCACCGCAGCTCTCTCCTTTCACTCTGAGATACAAGACCGCATCCCCACCAAAGGGCGGCGTGAAAGTGATCGTTGCGCCCCCCATCACATCCGCACCGCTCAACTTCGCGCCCGTCCCCGCGTTCATCCATTCCACCGCGAACGGACCGCGCGTGTTCTGGAGATTCACGGTGAATTCACCGCCCGAAGGCGCATAGGCCAGAAACTCAGGACGAGTCGCGTCGGTGCTCGCAAGAGCATGGCCGGTCGAAGTGAGCTTCCCCTGTGGGGTCATGGCGCCGAGATTGATCCGGTCGGCATAACCGCGGATATAACCCATGGTCGCGCGCACATTGTTCCAGCGCGGATCCGGCCGTGAGCCAATACCATTCACCGGAGACGGGCAGAGGTTGCGATTCTCTCGCGGATAGTAGACAACATAGGGGTCCATGAACAATGTTTGATTCCCATTTGTAAAGTTGATCCAGAAGTAATTCCGGTTCGCCCGCGGGGAGTCGTTCCACATCCCGAAGTAGCTGTGGTCGGAATCGTTGATGTTCACTTTGCAGCGAGGATGACCGCTGCCACAACTGCTCGTGGGAGAGATTCTCGCCGCGGGAGCAATCCAGTCGGCATCGCTGTTCAAGATCGTGGCATCGTTGTTGTCTGCCGGTACGCCGTAGCCGATCTTGTGCTTCAGCGGTTTCCCGGCCTCATAGCTACGGACCAGAGCGATCAGATGCCCGTTCCACCATTTTGAGTCCGCAGGAGCCTCTTGAGACACAATCCACAGAACATTCGGCAGATCGCTCAGCGTGTCGATCACTTTCTTCACGTAGGCGTCCTGGATCGCGGTGATCGCATCAGGTGCAGTCATCGTCACGGACCTTGTTCCCCCGCCATCGTCGATTCCATTCACGTTGTTTGAACCCGTAAAGGGATAACCGTCGCCGGAAAATCGAAAACGCAGGAGAAACTCGCCGCTGAAGAGATAGACCCCGGCGTAGATGCCAGCGGCATTCAGCCGCTCCACACGGTCACGCAGCCGGTCAAAATACGCGGGATTGAATCTCGTTAAATCAAACTTCAATTTCCTGTCTGATGCGTTGCCCGGGCCGGTCCGCTGCCAGGGCTGGGGAGCGACGAAAAAATCGGGCGGAGAGCTCTCCGTCGAAGGCAATCCTCGAAACGCCGGCAGCTCTGTCGACCATAACAACGTGAGATTATGGTTGTGGTCGACGAGCATCTTCACATACGCCGTGAAGTCCAGACGCTGGACCAAGCCATTCGTTCCCCAGTCCTGGAGGTTGTTCCATGTATGAGACCCCGTCAAGTAGATCGCTTTGCCCGTGCCATCGGCAAAGTAATTGGGATTTGTGGCATGGGCCACGAGCGGAGCCGTGATTGGCTTGGAACCGGAGGAGCCGGCGCCAGAGGCCGGCGCTGGGGCGCCCATGCCAGGCAGGCCATCCCGTAGATCAGCAGGTGAGTTTGCATGACTTTTCCCACAACGGCCTGGGCAAGGTCGTTCTCTGCCGTGCCTGTAAATCTCGGTTACACATCGCTGTCACTCTGGCTCGCCGGGCATTATTCTATCAGTTTAGACGCCGAATGGCTGATTCGTTCCGAGCCCGGGGCCCGATGATCGAAACTTCGCAAACTCTGGAAATTCTCGCGCGGTCGTGTGCGATCGTGATGTTGATCTCCTTCGGGCCGACGGGCGCTGTGGCCACAGCCGATCTCCCGAGGGGCGCGCAGGCTTTTTTTTCCACAAATTGTCTCGTTTGCCACGACTCGGATGCGCAGAAGGGCGGCCTCGATCTCAGCACGCTTCCCTGGAAACCGGAAGACGTCCGGATATTCGATCGATGGGTCGAGATCTTCGACAAGGTTGACAAGGGGAAGATGCCGCCTCCGACCCGGAAACGCCCCGACCGGGGTGCCCGCGCAGAATTCCTGGCTGGGCTCGGCGGCGAGCTGCGCCCGCAAACCTGGCCAGACAGCAGGCGTCCGGACGCGTCGTTCTCCGGCGCCTCAATCGTGTCGAGTACGAAAACACGCTCCACGACCTGCTGGCGATCGACGTGCCGTTACAGCACATTCTTCCCGAAGACACCGCGACCAGCGGTTTCGATAACGTGGCCGCTGGCTTGCGGCTATCGATGCTTCAGATGGAGCAGTACCTGGAAGCCGCCGACGTCGCGATTTCCGCGGCGATGGCGCTTCACCCCAGGCCGGCACGCATCCATCGGCGCCTGCGATACCATGACGAAGAGAGCGTCCGCGACGACGCCAAGAAGAAAGAGAAGAAGACTTTTCGCGTGTTGCCGGACGCCGTCGTGATCTTCGACGACAATTCGCCCACCGTGCTCCGGCAGTGGATTGTGCCAACTTCGGGACGATACCGGATTCGCATTGCGGGTTACGCATACCAGGCCGCCGGACGGCCGGTCTGGCTGAAGCTGTACGCCACGGACTTCAAAACGCAACAGTTGCTCGCATACTTTGACATGCCGGCCAGCACGCCGCGTGTCATGGAAGTGGTCGCGCATCTCGAACACGGGCAGTTGCTCAATCTCAGTCCGTTCGACACCAACTACGATGAAGAAGGCCGGCGCAGCGGCTTCTGGGGAATCGGTGCCGAAACGTATCCCGGCCGAGGCGTCGCCATCGAATGGGTCGAGGTCGAAGGTCCTCTCGTCGAAAGCTGGCCGCCCCCCTCCGTCAGCCGCTTATTCGACGATCTTCCGGTGAAGCCGGTCGAGCCGGCCAAAAGAGGCGGAGCTGGCCGCCGGTCCAAGACCTACACGATCGCAGCCTCGGACCCACGATCGTCCGCAGAGAAGGTGTTGCGCGAATTTGCCTCGCGCGCGTTCCGGCGCCCGGTCGCATCGGCTGACGTCGAGCGTTTTGTCAAATTGGCCCATCGGGGCCTCGACGACGGCCTGGCCTTCGAGGACGCGTTGGGCGTGGCCTTCCGCGCTTTGATCGCGTCGCCAAGATTTCTGTTTCTCGACGAGTCACCAGGGCATCTCGACGATTGGGCCATTGCGTCCCGCTTGTCGTATTTTCTCTGGAGCACGCAGCCGGACGCTGAGCTGCGAAAGCTCGCCTCGGACGGTACCTTGCGGAAGCCCAGAATCCTGCACGATCAGGTCGAACGGATGCTGGCCTCCCCCAGAGCCCGGGCGTTCGTTGAGAACTTCGTCGGCCAGTGGCTCGATCTGCGGCAGATCGATTTCACCCTGCCCGACAGGAAGCTCTACCCGGAATTCGACGACATCCTCAAAGCGGCCATGGTCGGCGAAACGCACGCATTCTTCACGCAGATGCTCCGCGACGATTCGAAGCTGAGCAACGTCATTCAATCCGATTTTCTGATGCTCAACCGCGCGATGGCCGAGCATTACAAGATTGGCGGCGTGACCGGCGAAGAGTTTCGCCGCGTGCCGGTGCCGGCCGGGAGCCATCGCGGCGGCGTGCTGACCCAGGCGAGCGTCCTCAAGGTGACCGCCAACGGCACCTTCACATCCCCCGTGATCCGGGGTGCCTGGGTCATGAGACGGTTGCTCGGCGAACCGCCGGAATCCCCCACCCGCCGATATCCCGGCGTTCGAGCCCGACACGCGCGGCGCAACATCGATTCGACAGCAACTCGCCAAGCATCGGTCGCTGGCGAGCTGCGCTTCGTGCCATTCCCGCATCGATCCCCCCGGCTTCGCTCTCGAGAACTTCGACGTCATCGGCGGCTGGCGAGACCGCTATCGTGCGGAAAAGGGGGATTCTCCCCGGGAGCGCTTCCGTGGACGAAGGATCTGGGAATATGGCCTCGGCCCGCCGGTTGACGCCTCGGGCGAGCTGCTCGACGGACATCGCTTCAAAAACATCGACGACTTCAAGCAACTGCTCATGGAGCGTCAGGATCAGGTGGCTTTGAACCTGACGCAGAATCTACTCACCTATGCGACGGGCGCGGGCATCCAGTTCGCTGATCGCGAGGTGGTGGCAGCGATCGCGGCGCGGCTACAGTCTCAGGGGGGAGGCCTGCGCACGCTCGTCCACGAGATCGTCCAGAGCAACACGTTCCAGACCAAGTAACCCGCTGTGTCCCTTTTCGGTGCGACATGAACGATCCAATCTCATCTTCCGCAATCGACCGTCGCAGGTTTCTCCGCGGCACGGGCGTATCGCTCGCGCTACCGATCCTCGACGCTTTCCTGCCTCGCACCAGGGGGGCGACCGCCGCGGGGTCCCGGACACACATGGTTTGCATTTGCACTTCGCTCGGCCTGCACGCGCCGCTGCTATTTCCCAGCGAGACGGGCGCAGGTTACGCTTTGACACCCTATCTGGAAATCCTCAAGGACGTTCGAAACGACTTCACGCTCTTCTCCGGGCTGTCGCATCCCGATCAGATCGGTGCCAACGGCCATACCTCGGAGATGAGCTGGTTGACCGCGGCAAGGTTTCCGGGCCTGGGGGGATTCAAGAACACGATCTCACTCGACCAGTTCGGGGCGGAAACGATCGGCTCACAGACGCGGTTTCCGTCGCTGGTGCTGGGGACGGGTACTCCGAGCCTTTCGTACACGCGCGGCGGCGTGATGATCCCGGCCGAGAGCCGTCCCTCCCGCGTGTTCGCCAAGCTTTTCCTCGATGGCACGCCGGCGGAGATCAAGGAGCAGGTCCAGAAGCTCCGCGAGGGACAGAGCATCATGGATACGGTGCAGGACGAGGTGCGCAGCTTCACACGCAAGGTCGGCCTTTCCGATCGTGACAAGCTCGACGAGTACTTCTCCTCGGTGCGCGAGCTCGAGCACAAGCTCGCGACGTCCGAAGCGTCGGCGCACAAGCCGAAGCCCAAGCTCCACGTCGAGCCGCCGCGCGACATCGCGAACGGAACCGATCTGATCGGCCGGATGCAGCTCTTGTTTGATTTGATCCCGCTGGCGATCGAAACCGACTCGACGCGAATCCTCACGATCCTCTTGCAAGGGGGCAACGGTGTTCCGCCGGTGAAAGGTGTCACGATGGATCACCACAACCTCTCGCACCACGGCCGAGATCCTGCCAAGATCGCGCAGTTGCGACTGATCGAGGAGGCCGAGCTGCGCGTGCTGCGCGACCTGCTTGGCAAGCTGAAGACCAAAGAGGCCGGGGACTCGCGGCTGCTGGACAAAACGATGGTGTTATTCGGCAGCAACCTGGGAAATGCCAACTCGCACGACACCCGCAATCTGCCGATCCTGCTCGCCGGCGGCGGTTTCAAGCACGGCCGGCATGTCGCGTTCGACTCGAACAAGAATACGCGGCTTTGCAATCTGTTCGTCACGATGCTCGAGCGCCTCGGAGTGGAAACCGACACGTTTGGGTCCAGCGACGGCACGTTGACGGGCTTCGATGCCGGGTCGGCTGGCTCGGTTCCGAGGCGTGCGATCCAACAATGACGGCTCGTTGGGCCAGAGCGGCCAGTGCCTGCCGGGAATTGGGTTCGGCCTGTTCGCAGTGTAAACTCCGTGGTACAAAGAGAGTTCATCTTTCTGAGGTACTCACGTTCGGAGCTTCGCCACGGGGGTGCGCCATGATGCGATTTCGTAACGCAGTCTCAAGGGCGTTGTGGCTGGGGATGCTTGCTCTGGCATGGTCACTCCCCGGGGGTGCTCGGGCGGCGGAGCCGGACACGGCTCGAGTTGCTCAGGGCCGCGAGCTGTTCCTCAGGGAGTGGGATCCCGGCGACCCGAGGAGCCACGGGGGCGACGGGCTCGGACCGCTCTACAACGAGACATCGTGCGTTGGGTGTCACAATCTGGGCGCGCCGGGAGGCGGCGGCGCCTCGAGCAAGAACGTCGAGATTGTGACGTTGATGCGTGGAATAACCCCCAAGAGTACCAAGCTCGACGAATATCACCCAGGTTTTGCGGTCTCGCCCAGCGTGCTCCTGCACCGATTCGGGACGGACGCCGAGTACAGATCCTGGCGGTTGCGCCGGGTCGCAGGAGTGGAGCTTGCCGACATGGCGGAACAGGGAGGGGCCGCAGAGCGGGAACAGATCCGGAACATGATCGGTCTTGAGCCGGACCCCCGGGGAGGCCTGTTCAACCTGGTTCGGCCGACCTCTCGCGGCAGGACGCGTGTCAAGGGCACATTGCTATTCAGCTCGGTCGCGACGCTGTCCCGGCGCAACCCGCCCCCGCTGTTCGGAGCTGGATTGATCGATTCAATCCCTGAGGAGGTCTTGCGTGCGGCGGCCGGGCGGCGGATTCCCGGATTTCCCGAGATCCAGGGCCGACTGGTCGTTCTCAAGGATGGGCGCATCGGCCGCTTTGGCTGGAAGTCGCAAACGCCCTCGCTCAACGAATTTGTCGAGTCGGCCTGCGCGATGGAGCTCGGCCTTGAGGTTCCCGCTCACCACCAGGCGAAGCCGCCTCTGGATTTCACGAAGACAGAGCACGGCCTGGACTTGATTCAAGACGAGTGCGACGCGCTCACACTGTTCGTCGCGCGACTTCCCGCCCCGATCGAGCGCAGTTCTCCGGGAAAGGGAATGAAGCCTGACATCAAGGCAGGCCGTGAGCTGTTCGCCAGTGTCGGTTGCACGGGCTGCCACATGCCCAAGCTCGGCTCGGTGGATGGGATCTTTAGCGACCTGCTCATGCACAACATGGGCGCGGACCTCGGAGACTCTGGCAATTACTACGGGGCGATCGAGTCACCCTCGGCCGAAGCCGCGAAGTCCGCCGAGTGGAGAACGCCGCCTCTGTGGGGTTTCCGTGATTCTGGCCCTTATCTCCACGACGGCCGGGCGAACACGCTGGACGAGGCGGTTGCGCTCCACGGCGGGCAGGCTGACCGTTCGGCCAAGATGTATTTCCAGCTCAAGCTCAGGGAGCGGCTCCAGGTGCAGTCCTTTCTCAACTCGTTGGCGGCACCGTGATCCGAGCAAGACGCTCCCGAACTCTTAGCCGCCGTTCCTTCGAAGATCAACCCGCTTGATCTGCTCCACACCCCATTCCCACTGGGCTTTGCTCCGCCGCTTGAACTCGGCGGGATCACTGGGGATGTTATCCTCCAAATGCATTTTCGGCCCGTCTCCAACGCGCAGCGGGGAAAAACCGTTCGTTTTCTCCATTTCCTGGATTCCTTCGAGATCGATCCAGATCACCTTGTCGCCGAAACGCTTCTTGATCTCGAGTCTTCTCTCGTCGTTGGTAAATCCGAATGTATTTTCATAAACGTACGATTCGATTCTCTCGGCGGGATTCGACGCTCGCAGCTCCTTCATTCGAATGGCCATCACCTCCTCGCCCAGCGCAAGCGCCAATTCGATGGGCGAAATGTTCAGCGCTCCTGTGATAAAAAGTTCTTTGGGATGAGCGCCCGTGGGGTCTTCGAGCCACATGGGCGCCGTAAGGTACATATCTGCCAGTGCGGCCCGGGCCACATCCCAGACTCGGTAACCACTGCGGACCTCGACGTCGGGATGGATCGGGGCCTTCGGGAACATCTTGGCGATCGGCGACTTTTCGTATTTCACCCCTGCGATTTCGTCTGCTGTGAGCCGATCGGTGAAAACCACCTCTTGATAGAGGGGCTGAGAATTCGCCGGTCGAGGCTTACCTTCTAGCGCACGCGGGTAGAGGACCTTTGTCGCCAGAAAAATGGCGCACATCTTGTTTGCTGAAAACGGGATATTCATTCCGGGAGGACTGAGATCGTACGGGACATCAAGGAGCGTGTCTTTGTTGTCTCGGTAAAGGGCGGGATAGATGGCTACCGGTGTCACTCTCAATGGGTTTGGGTTCGTTCTCAACAGGGAAGAAACAAACGGGAGCTCGCTTGCCTTGTTGACCCCTTTCTTCAATTGCGTTCCCGCGATCCGGGAAATGATTTGCCCGTATAGCAGGCTCGAAGCGGTGTTTCCGTCTTTATCCACGACTCGAGAAAAGAAATCCTTGTTGACTTTGACTCTGCGCATGATTCGGAAGTACTCGTCCGACAAAGCGGCCTCGTACCATTTTGCCGGATCGGGTTGACCGGGCTGGAGCTCGGTGAGTGAGTTCAGGTACGCGCCCGGGATCTTGGAGAATCCGCAGGTGTAGATGGTCACATCGGGAACCCAGCCCCGCTGATAAAGTGTGGCCAGCATCGCGAGGCCCGCTGAAAAGCGCAGCTCGCCTCCGGAAAGAATGAGCACCTTGTGAAAGGGTTTCCGATTCGGCCCCTTGAGCAACAACGACGTTCAAAGCGAGAAGCAGGAGCGAAGCAGTTTTTCGTAGTGTCACCGAGAACACCTCCTGGTCTGATAAGTCGAGGGGGAGTCTATGCCGACGATGCACTGCCTCAGTTCGTAAGCATTAGCATTTACGGGACCTGGATTGCAAGATTGAAAGGCATCGCGAACCCGAATCGGCCCGCTTCACCCGGGTAACACTCGCGATGATTCGGTCGGGATTCCCGGGTTGGCCGCGCGAACCCAGGCGGCCGTCGCCGCCAACACGGCGCTCATTGACCTGTACTGGAGCGTCTGGAGTTGGTTCGAGAAATCCTGGCACGTCAGGAGGTGGAGAGGTCTGCAGCACAGCTTGATTGGAGCCGGGTGCAGAGGACCCATCGGCCGCCACAATCGTGGTTGGACGATGAAGCCGACAACCCGAAAGTCGGATTCCCGCGCAGCCACGCCCGGGCGTGAATGACTGACTATCCTGCCCCCGGAACCCGCTCGGCGGATTCGATTTTCAAGCAGTCTGTTTTGCAGGACGCGACTCCAAGAGACGCCGAGCGGTGTCGACGAGGAACTGCGCGGCCTCCGGCTGAATGGCTGGTGGGGAGAACCCGTGGACGATGACATTCCTCAGTTGGAACGAGCCTTCGAGAGCCCGGAACGCACTGTTCGAGAGGACTCCCGACGAGACGAGCTCGTTGAGCATCGTTCGCGGGGATGTCTCCCAACCCGCCTCGCTCCCCTGATCCCGCAGACTTTGGCGCATCGCCGACTCCAGCGCGCCCCAGGCGGCAATGACAGACTGTGCGACAAAGCCCGCCTGGATCATGCGCTCGGCGTCGACCAGTGACCCGCGGATTTCTTCCTCCGACTGCTCCTCGATGTCCTGCTTCTCTGGCTTCCCCGGAGAGTCGGGCCCGAGGACGAAAACGTCATACCTCCACCCGGGATGTTTCTCGATGACCTCCGCATACTTCGAAAGGTTGGGGTCGGCCTCCATCTCCGACTGGCTACCCTTCACCGACGCCAGGACGTTGCCGTCCGCTCGCGTGGCGAGGATCTCCACACTGAAGTCCTTCGCGAAGGGCGGCAGTGCGTCCGGGCCAGGTTGGACGACCACTTGGTACCCCTGGGCACGGTATCTGCCCGCCACCTGGTTGAGTCGCTCTTCGATGTTCATGGCATCACTTTGGCAGTGGGAGTGGGTTCGCCGGGTCTTCAAGACGAACGTACACAAACTGCTGCCCTGCCTGGAGCGCGTCCACGAGGATCTTGGAGACCCCTAGTATCGAGTAGGCGCGCCGATCTTGAGGTGACTGATCTCGGCCTGCCTGATCTGGCGATCGTTCTGGTAAACAATCTTTTGCATGACATCCAGTATCGGTTTTGACATGTTGTCAACGTCCACAGATGGCTTGTCGCCGACGAAGAAGTTGATGATGATCGCCTTCAACTCTCCCAGTAGGAGCGGCTTTGCCCACTGGTTCTGTGCCTCTCCGGCCAGCGTCCAACGCCAGGCTGTCAAGTTCGCTTTTCCTTGGGGCGTGGTCTGTTGGTTCGAGATTGGCGGGCCAAGAACCACGAACTCGACGTGCAAGGCCATCAGTCTAAAACCCCGTGTTCTCGCCCTCCAACTCTACTGCCAAATTGTATCTGGGTCTTGCCAAGCGCGACAAGCCGAGCCGCCGGTCTGACCTTCGATGCGCAAGAGGCGCCTTGGCGGTGCACGATCCAATCTGAACGCGACGTGAACCAACGAGATGTGGCTTGATCTCAACGAAGCGTCCAGATGGTTCATTGCGATACGTTCCACGCCCAATCTCACGCTCCGGCGATCCGCAAAAAGACACGCGCGCGGTGTTTGTCCGTGCCCCCCGGAACCGGACTTTCATCAGTCGATGTCAAAGACTTCGGAACGGACATGCCGATCGCCGACCACCGCTCGCAATTCATAACGGCCTGGCGCGCTGATCGCCAGATCGCTGAAGGTCGCCAGGCCGTCCTTCGTCCTGGCCCGCAGCTTGCTGCCGCGCACAAAGTGGCCTCGCGAGTGGGCACCGATACGGATCAGAGTGATCCTGACCTTCAGGCCGCTCACGGGGCGGCCGAATTTGTTCAGCACGACCACGCGTACCGGTTCCAGGATGGCGCGGGGTACATCGTTGCTGGGCGGTGAAACGAAAACGAGACTCGCCGGCACCGTATTCCGCACGGCGGTTCGGAGAACAGACGCAGGGTTAAATGCGATCGCGTCGATCAGTACCGTGTTCCGGTCCTTGTCTGTTCCCCGGAGCATGATGGTGTGCTGGCCAGACGTAACCGTGAAGGTCGCCGTCGTGTAGCGCTCATAGCGCGTGCTGGTTGGCGTGATGGCGACCATTCCCACCTTGATGCCATCGATGAGCAAGTCCAGCGACTGGGGATCGGTGTTGTCCTTAGCCTGGGCGGCGAGAAAGCTGAGCTGGTAGGTGCCCGCAGCGAAGGTAACGACCTGGCTGATCTTGCTGTTGCCCTGGATGAAGCCGACCTGAAGCCCCTGCTGCGCCGGGCCATTTCCTTTGGTGTAAATACTGTCGTTACCCGCGATCCCGGCGTAGATATGCTTGTCGGGGTCGCCGTCGGTAAACGTCCAGGGCTGGTCTCCGGATGGCTTGAGCTGAGTCCCGTGCAGGTAGCCGTCGGTGAGCTGTGCCACGCCAGGTGGCTGCTCGAAGCCGGCGTCGCCAATCGGACTGAGCGTCGCATAGCCGAAGGTGTAGGCGAACGAGCCGCCGACCTTGGAAATCTGGCTGGCGTCCAGGTTGGCCGACAGTGTCACCACGGGAACGCCATTCTCCATGGCCAGCCCGGTGACCGTGACTACGCTCCCCGGATCAATGCCTGGGCCGGTAACCTGGACATTCGATAGCGGGCCGAGCAATTGCAGGGTGTCGTATGTGTTCATGTCAAGGCCCTGGATGGTGTTCGCGGGCTGGTTGGCTCCCAGCACCGTCCCCGTACCGACCACCGGGCCGAAAAAGTCGTAGGTGACCGGGCCGGCCGGGGAACTCGTCACCGGCGTGGAGAGTGTCACCGTGCCATTGGTACTGTCCACGGTCAGGACCGTCGTGCCGATGGGCACGCCGGGGCCATTGACGAGCGTCCCGGGAGTGATATTGCTGAAGTTGGCGGCGGTCAGTTGATTGACCACCGTCAGAGGCAGGCCGGTGATCACGCTGGAGGCGACCGGCGGGGCTGTCGCGACCGTGCCCGACACGGGACCCCAGTTTGCGGTGTTGGCGAACGGGGCCTGCTGCGGCAGCCCGCCCAGACCGCCGACGCTCACATCCATCTGGGTCGCGCCCCCGCGCCCACGTCACCAATGTCATCGTCGAGCGCGAAAGCATATGCCGACAGCCCCAGTTGCTGGTGAATGAACCAGATGAACGGATCCAGGTTAAAAACGTTGAAGTCCTGGCCGCCCTCCATCAGGGCCGGATCCGGATACCACTGCGACGGGTTGGAGTAGAGCGGGTTCGTAAAATCAGGGACGCCCCGCAAAGCCGACTTGATCTGATTCGTGATGAGGGCCTGAATCGCAGCGTTTTCATGGGGAAGGAAAGTCGGCCCGACGTTGCCGCCGATGATGTTAGCCAGAAGCGGAATCGAAGCATTCGGCGTTCCGGCCGCGACAGTGGGACTCATGGTGCTCATTACGACGTACACATTTTGCGCGAATGCCAGGGCGTAGGCCTCCTGGGCGGCGTCGAACGTGAGATCCTTGATCGGCGTCAGGCCCGAGGGGTCGTAACCTGTGATCGAACTGACGGCCGGCGCGGCAAAATTGAATGAGTCGGCCAGGGCTCCTGATGCCTGGCTGAGCGTGATGATCTTGTCGTCGTCGGCGACGGCTGTGATCACGCCGTGGGAGTTGCCTTGCGCATCGGTCACCGCCATTCCGGGCACCAACCCCGGGACAGGACCGGCCAGGGTCAGGATGTTCGAGTTGATGGTGCCCGCAATGTTGGTCTCCGGCGTCGACTGGACGTTCGTCGCGTAGTAGTTCGCCCAGCTATACCACAGGCTCGCGATCGCGGTGGCGATCGGATCCGAGACGGGTCTTGTAAAAGTATACACGTACAGGTATGGGTTGGTTGAACTGATCGCCTGGCTGAGATTGACTCCCACAATCTGGTTGGTGACCGGGTCCCTCAGCATGCTGGTAATTACCGTCCCAGCGGGAATGGCACCGCTTTCACTGGACGTGACTACAAACTGCTCGGTAGAAAGCGCAGTGGCCAGGAGCTGAAGTTTATAGTTGTCGGCGTCGGTGCTGTGAGACAGGATCAGTTGTGTCGCGGTCGGATCGGGAATGTTGGGGTCCGTGGAGCCCCCGGCCGGTATCGAGTAAGGGCCCGAGCCGCCATCGGTCAGCGCGTACAGGGGGAAATAAACGCTCGAACCGTCCGCAAAGGTCTCCTGGAGAGCAAACGCAGACTGATTGCTTCCCGTGTTAAAAGGGCTTTGAAGGAAGAGATTCTGGCCCGACGGCAGCTTGAGGGTGTTGACGCCGGCGGGCGCGTAGTAGGTGGGGTAGCCCTGACCGCCGAAGTATAATCCCAGACTGCCGTCCGAGCTGGTAAAGCTCTGGAATGCCGCTTGGAGCTGGTCAATCGTTTGCGACGACCCAACCCAGCCGAAGGGGGGCGACGCCGGCGGCTGGCTGTTGGGAACAGGAACCGATGCCGCCTCGACGGCAACCGGCAGAGAAAACGAATCGACGTACGAGACGTCGTAATTGACCAGATCAAAATCATTGGCACTGATATAATTCTGCGTCGGTGTGTCAAAGCCAATCAGGTAGTTGAACCCCGTTCCCACGTTGATATCTGGATTGTAGAACGTGCCCCGGAAGCTCATTTCGATGAGCTGGAAGGGGGCACTATTGTTGGGGTTCTCGGCAGTCAGTGAATGGTACCACATGACCGCACCGTCGGTGGTCGAGGCACCCCCACTGGTGATGGTGTAGCCGACCTGGGTGTAGCGAAGCGATGAAGATATCGGCGTGGTGCTGGTGAACGTGAAACCGTCTATTCCCGCTGGCGTCGTGATCGAAGTACCCGCCGGCGGGTTCAGAGTGACGAAGGCGTGATCACTCCCCACGGTGATGGTCGTGTTGGCGGGAATGCCGGGGCCGTTCACCAACATCCCGGTGGTCAAATCCGTGGGCGGAGTCCAGCTTGCCGCTCGACGGCTCATAGTCCTGGTTGGTGCTGTTGTAAGCAAAGGACTTAAAAACCGGCGCGAAGGTCAGGGTCTGGCTGCTCACGGATCCAAAATAGGTCACCTGGGTGCTCTGGTCACGATAGAGGAACGGGTTCCCATTGGTCCCGGTTCCAAACAGGTCAGCGCCATCGGTCGTGATGATGATGCGGCCTGCGTCCCAGAAGACCAGCGGCACGTCGACCGTGATGGTGCTCCCGGGCAAGAGGCCCGCGTAGGTGACGGTTTGACCATTGACCTCCTGCGTGTAGCCGATGTAGCCGCGGTATTCCTGGTTCAGGGCGTCGAACGGATCAAACATCCCTGTTCCGGTATAGGAAGGGGCGGGACTGGGATCACCCGCGGTCGCCGTGCGATTGTTGGCATCCTCCAGGAATGGATAGATTGTCTGGGTGCTGTTGTTGGTGATCGCAATCTGCTTGACGTATTGCCCGGTCACTCCGTCGTAGAGCACGCCGCTGACGCCGATGTTGGACGGGACGGTGCAGGACGGCATGACTATGCCGGACAGCAAAGTGCGGTCTTCCAGAACAAAGTCGCGGTTCCAGCCCAGCCGCAGTGTGTCAGGACGTCGGCGGCGGTCACGCGTCCTGGAGCGCGAGAAGTTCCTCGGAGAGCCGATACGCCACATAGTGAACCCCTTCACACGGAAGTTCGTCGGATCGAGAGACAGACACGGGTTGAGAGGTCGCGGTCGCGGCCCGGAAGCATCCACCCGCCAGGCGCACTTAGACCGCGGCCTGGTTGTATACGAGGGCGGGCGACGAGCGATTTACGGTTGCGTTCTCTTCGGTGGGCGCGATCGATGCTCTGGACTCGTCCTTGCCCAGTTTCGCCCAAGCGGCAGCCAGATGGCTTCCACGAGCAAAGTCGTTGTGACGGCGTTAACTGTAGGAAGCGCCGGTTGGGTTTTCAAGTGGGTTGGGGAGTTTGTGGAACTGCGGAGGCGAGAGTGAACGGGAAGGAAGTGACGACACCCGTTCATGATGCAAGAGCGGAGCGGAGAAGAGGCGCTTCGAGACCGCGGCGCCCCAAGAGCGCCGGGTCAGACGAGGGAACCGCAGGAGTGACAGCAGGACCGAAGGAACTCCAGATGCAACGACCGTGCGCGGTCGAGCGGGAGCTCGTTCTTGCCCGCCGCGAAGCGGCTTAGTCCAAATCGCCACGGTCGAAAACCAAAAACAAAGGCTGACACCGTGAAGCCGCCCGGTCGAAAACCAAAAACAAAGGCTGACACCGCGAAGCCGCCAAGGCTGACACCGCGAAGCCGCCGAAGGCTGACACCGCGAAGCCGCCCTCGATTATCTTGGCCAGGAACACGGCCAATTGAGACTACTGGTGTTCGCGCTGTGCAGGAGTCGAATCCGACGGTTATCGAAGTTGCTTGCGAACTTCCTTGAGCACATTAACGGCATTGGGATCCACCTTGCCATCCTGATAGATACCGAGGTTGATCGTCACCGCGCCGCCGTTGGCCTTGCACCGGCCAATGTAATCCCTCAACTGTTGGGCCGTGAACCGAGGCTTGGGCATTTCAACCTTGTCCTGTACCCAATAAGGCTCCATGATCAGCAGGGCGTGGTAGCGCAATCCCGCGCCGGGGCCGTGCTCCTGGGTCGTGCCATCGAGCGGCAACGCGACGGGGCTGGCGGTTTCCCCGGCCCAGTACTCCTGCCATTCTGAGACGTTCGGGTAGATCCAGGAGTTCAGCGCCAGCAGGCGATCCGGGTTCCCCGCTTTGCAGGTCTTGAAGAACTCGCGGAAGGAGAAGCCAGGGTATTTTTCTTTCGCTTGATAACAGCAGTCGATCCAGTAGCCGGCCACCTTTTCCTTGTAACGCTCGCCGAACTCCGTCAGGACCTCCGTCATGATCCGGCTGAACTCCTCTTCGCCGGCCTTCGGGTATCTGCCGAGACTGGCCGCGTTCAAGTAGCACATCAGCTTGATGCCTTTGGCGTTCAACGCATCGGCCATTTCGGCAATCAGGTCGCGTCGAGTTGTCTTGCCGGGGTGGTATTTCTCCCAGGCTTTGAGTGGTGCTGGACAATAGGACTCGGCGTGGCCAATCGTGAGAATGATGTAGCCCGCTCCCGTCGCTTCTACCATTTCCGCAAATCGGTTCACGTCAAATTCGTCAACGGCCTGCGCATACGGCTTGTGTGTTCCGTCCTTGCCGACGCTCTGCGAGGTCCAATGGAACATCAGCCCGTAGCCGGCTTTGGCCAGCCAGTCCGTGCTGGCCCTCGCGCGCCGCGCCTCCTGTCGCTCTACCTCGATGGCCGCGCTCGCGGCGACGGGAATCAGCTCCAGACTGCGAAATGCGAGCACAACCATCGCTTTGGGCGCGTCCGGGATGCTCAGCGTGATCGACTGGGTTCCTGCCTCGAGGCGGAGCCGGTCCTTGATCGGCGTCATTTCATACGACTTGTTCCCAAAGACCCCTCTGGTCATCGCCAGCGTGTACCCGACCCTGCTGTCACCACTCTTGACCTGCAAGTGCTGTCCAACCGCGCCCAATTCCGCGGCGTGACAGAGGGCGACCTCGTACTCTCCGGCCCGGTCGACTTGTACCTTCCAGGTAATCTGTCCGCTGCCCGTCCAACGGAAGCTGTCGCCGGCTTGTGCCTTGAGGCAATCGTCCGTCGAGGCCGCTCCGCCTCCGTACAGGGATGTGGGGGCGTCGCCTTTGACCGGGATCGGGGCACTCTTGATGATGAAATCCACGACCGACTTCGGGTCTTTCGGCGAAAGCGGAAAATGCCCTTCGCCCGACCTGACGATAACCGTGAGCTTTCCGCCGAGCTCCTTGTAACGTTTCTCGACGACGCGAGTCTGGCTGTCCAACCAGGGATCCAAGTCGCCGCAGTCGTGCAGCACCGGCACGCCTGCTTTTGCGAGCGGCGCCAGGTTGTCAATCGGTTGCTCTTTGCCCGCCATGAGACTCTTCAAAAGCGGATTCCGGGCATAAATGCAGGAGACCTTGCTCGGGTTTGCAACTGCCCAAGCGTATGCTTCGCCTGCCATCGCCCCGGTCCCTTTCAACACCGGCGTTTTCGAGAATCCATGATCCACAAGGAGTTTATAGGCATCGTCCCACTGCTTTCGCGACATACCCGATCCTGTGGGCGGGACGATCACAATATGGTAGCCCTTGGCCAACAGCGCCTGCTCGACGGTCGCATCCCTCTCGATAGGGTCCCCGGTGAACACCCAGGGTTTTCCCGGCGCCACGGTCTTGGGCACGATAATCGACATGCCGCCCGTCCTGAAGGTGCCGGAAGTGCCTCCGTCATAGCGGTCGTAGCACTCGGTGAACCCTGGCCCCCGAGCCGTGGCATAGGTGTCCTCTTCCTTCAGATAGATGAAGCGAGGCTCGAGGCTGTAGTAATACCCCTTCGCGAACTTCGCATCCACGAAAGCGGGCCGGTTGGCCGTGGACGGTGCCATATGCTGCTCGATCCAATCGGCAATCGGCTTGGCGTTTTGCAGGCTATGCGGGTGATGGGCGTGGCCTTCCTTGATGATCACCGTGATCAGGCCGCCCAACTGATGGTACGTGTTCTCGACGACCAGAGTGTGCCGCTGCAACAAGAAATCCTCAGTGCCGCAAACGTGCAATAGAGGTACGTCATGCTTGGCCAGCTCCGGAAGTTTGGCAAAGTCCTCGTCGTACAACGCGGGATTATCGGCATAGATGCACGCAACCTTGTCGGGATTAACGACGCCCCAGTTGAACTCATTCACGCCGCCTTTGCTCATCCCGATGAACGCGGCCTTCTTCGCTAGCCCATGCTTCTCCGTCAGGAACTTGTACCACGAGTCCCACGCTTTGCGCTTGCCTGCCGGCGTCGGGTGCGACAAACGCGATATGGAACCCGCGCTTGAGCAGCTCAACTTCGGCTTGCGGCTGGTGGTCCCAGTAACAGCCTCGCCAGGACCACGGGTTGCCGGCCGCCACTTGCTTCGGAACAACCACGATGCACCGTCGGAGGCCCTTCGCGGGAGCTTTGACTCCATAACTTTCGGCGTCGTCCCTCTTGAAAGGTTTGATGGCCAGGCTCTCCTCGTCCATCACGAAATCGTAACGATCAAATCCGTCGTGCCACGTGGTCTTCTCGCCATCGAAGGGCACATACGCAACGGCACGTCCCGGAGTCGCCGAGTCTTTTGCCTGGCCAGAAGTCTCCTCCTTCTGCGATTGGCTTGCCGACGGCTCCGACTTCAACCCTACGCTGTTCACGGTGACGACGGAATAGATGTGCTTTTCATCGGACCTGGTCGACGTATCGAGGTAGCGCATTTCGGGCATTGGCTGACCCGGAGTGTCGTGATACGTCATGTTCTGGAACAACGGGCGTCCGAACTTGCCAACGGGTTTTTCGGGAACGTTCGCCAGTTCTTGACCGTCGCGCAACACGATGAAACCGCGAATGCCACTCTCGAAATCGGCCTCGGCGCTCCATGTGATCTCCATCCCCCGGTTGCCCTTGGGTGATGCCTTGACGTGGAACGGAGCCGACGGCGGACTGGTATCGCTCGATGAGCCGATTTTCACGTATTCCGCCCACGCTTTCGCCACTGCTTCGTTCGGCAACCAGACAGCTTCCTTGGGATCGCCTGGGAGTTCCGCGGCCAGTCGAGGTTCGTCGCCCATCAAAGGAGCCAACCATGCCTTGCTCATGTCTACGGGCTTGAGAGTTTGGTCCGTTGCATCTTTGTCCGGCAATCGCATCGCCAGGCAGGCATCGAGGAACGGGATGGCCAGATAACGGCTGTCGCCACACTCATGTCCGGTGCGCGGGTCGGGCGCAAAGCCGATGGGCGCGCCCTTGGCCCGATATTCATGAAAAGTCGCCAGATTCCCCAGCCACGGGCCTTTCATATTCTGCTCAGGCGTGTTTTTCTCGTGGGCGACTTGCTTTTCCTTCACGCCGGGATTGCACATCATCGGAATCCCGTAGACAGCCCTCGGTATTGTGTGCCGGGTAAACTCGGGATGACTGACAAACATGGCCGCGGAACCCGAGCGCATCCAAACCGCGACGACGCGGTCCGGGTGAAGGGCACACATCACATCCGACCAGATACCGCCGCCGGAATGTCCCCACAAAACCCACGGGACGGTCTCCAATTCCGGGTGGCCGGACTTGGACGCGAGTTCGCTTAGCGCCTTGAGGAAGGTCTTTTCCGAGCCTCTCCGCGGATCGAACCAGAGTTCCGAACCTCCAGGAGAGAGATCGTTTTTGTCGTGCAACACGTGGTAACTGGGGCCGAGCAGAGCGCAATCCCATTTCTTCGCCAGTGCCTGCCAGTGCAAATCATAGGCAGCGGTCGATCCCTCAATCGATGCCGTTGTGCCGGCTCCGTGCTGGTGGACGATGACGCCGCGCAGCCGAAAAGCTCCATCGGGAATCCAAATGGTATATGTGACGGCGATTGGTAATTCGCCCGCGACGGCGGATGCAGGATAATCCACCGTCAGGTATTGTCCGGCACCTCGAGTTGTTCCAGCGAGGCCAAACACGCAAAGGGCGATGGACGCAAAAGTGACGCGGTTTGTTCGTGTCATGGTTCACCTCGCCGTGGAGAGGAGAACTCTGGATCGAAGGAGAAACGCGGCGTGCTTATCTTCTCGGCCCAAAGTGGAAACGAAGGCGACGCTCTGGTAGCGGGAAGGTCGGTTCGCTCGTGTTCGTTCGCCGACTTTTCAATCGGACTTCCCCTATACTTTACCAAAGCGGTTGCAAAGAGTGTGTCTCCGGAATTCTCCGCTGCCGTCATCGCGGCGGCGAGTTCCCGTAGCTCGTCATACACGAGTCGCTAGAGCTGGGTAGCGGCCTGGCGGTCTCCGGCCGCAGCGGCGTCGAGGAGTTGAGGGATCTCGGGCATGAGATCAGAGTCTACCGGCTCCCTGCGCCTGGGCACTCCGCAAGCGGGTGATGATTGAACCGAAGCTCCACGAGAAACCCAAGTGGCCGACCTGCTCGATGCGACCAAGATTGCTTCCTAGCTTCTGAATCCGGAACATCTCCGTCCCGTGCGCGCATCTTTTCGGATTTGAGATTTCGGATTTCGCGCATGGTTGCGGCTATGCCGCGTTGGGAATGGTATGTCCGTAACCCACGGGCCACGGTTTGGGATCGCGCAGAACGGCAGAAGCTGGGTTAGGGGCGACCGTTCGGTTATCCGCGCACTTGCATCATCCAAGAGGGAATACGCCCTCCTCCACGAGTTCCCGACGAAACCCAACGCGATGATCGAGATTGATCTTGAGCACGCGAACGGTCGCGCGGCCGATCGGTGTCTTGCCAACGAGCACCGGCCCGTTCCAGCGGAAATGCCGTGACCATTTGTGTCGGCGCGGATTAAAGAGCGGAACGATCCTCTTGCTCTTGGGATCAACCCCCGCGATGTTCGGCCCTTTGTGACGGTTACATGCAAAACAACACAAACATAGGTTCATTCGTGCAGTCGCGCCTTCATGGTTCTCCGCGATGATGTGATCAATCTCGAAGGGGAGCCGGTCGCGCTCCTGCGGAACCTGACAGTATTCGCAGCGATTGCTCGCCCGCTGCCATATCAGTTCCTGCAGTGAGCGTTCCATGCGTGCTTAATGCGTCCTTGGCTTCTTCTTCCCGTTTTCGTCACGACGGGTCTTGAGCGACCGGCGAGCCTTGGACTGCATGATGTTCAGCAGGTGGCCGACCAGCTCGTATTTGCCTGCCTCGGCATCCTCTTTGGCAGTCAGCGTTCCCGCACGAGCCTTGGCCGACAACTGGCGCATTCGGTCCTTGTCGACCTGGTCGAAGTCCAGAGCCAGGATTTCCTGTGCAGCCTCACGCGAAAAAGTCGGTGACTTCGGCCGCAGGATTCGGTTCAAGATTGACACCTCGTTGTTACCGGCGTGGCTGACGTGCATGGACAATCCTCTCGTTGCGATGACTGCTTGGATGTGAGTATAGCACGGCGGTTGGCTCGAAGGGAATCGAAAGCAACAAGTCCGCCCGAAGGATCGAGTACGAGTATCCCCAGGCCATCAAGAAGAGCGACCAATACACCGATGAGGTCATCGTCCATCCGTGCCTCGGGGCCGAGGTGCTCCGGCGACAAGTTGAAGTAGCGGGCGAAGCGAGCGATGCACCAGACATAGGACTGGATGGTTTGCAGCGTGAAATTGCGGAGGGTCATGTCGTCGATCATAGGGCGGCGCGACGATGTCATGTGAGGCTCCGTTGCGAGTGAACGGGAAGGAAGTGACGACACCCGTCCATGATGCAAGAGCGGAGCGGAGGAGTTCCAGACGCCCATGGGAGTTCCAGACACCCATGTGCCAGAGAGAAAGGATTCTGGCAACCCTACGCCCCGGGGTCACCGAGGAGGAAATTCAATCCGTCGCCGAGCGGCTCCTCAGCCTGGCCGCATCAGAGTGGAGAGAGTCGCGGAGAGTACAAGACAGACAGAAAAGCGGAAATTCAGCCACGGATGAAACACGGATGAAACACGGATCGTGAGACGACAGACAGAAAAGCGGAAATTCAGCCACGGATGAAACACGGATGAAACACGGATCGTGAGACGACAGACAGACAAGGGGAAATTTAGCCACGGATGAAACACGGATGAAACACGGATAGGATGCAGGGTGGCGAGGAGTCGGTCCCACCCGGTGAGTGACGGCGATGAGGTAAAAAAGCCATGGCGCTGGAGCATGGGGAGATTGATCACCGAACAAATCATCGGCGCGGCATTCGAGGTGTACTCGATCCTTGGGTACGGATTCCTGGAGAGGGTGTACCAGCGGTCCATGCAGGTGGAAGTTCGGGCACGCGGCCTCAAGGCCGAGATCGAGGACAAGATCAAGGTCTGGTACAAGAAGGAACTGGTGGGCGATGATCAGGCGGACCTTTGGGTCGCCGACAGCGTCATCGTCGAGCTCAAAGTCGGTCGGGAGTATCACACGGAGGATGAAGCGCAGCTTCTAGAGCGAGCCCATGATCGACGACAATTACAGAGCCTGTAAGAAATATTGTGTCAACGTAAGGAATCGGTTATCTCACCCTAACCTACTTACCTTACGGAGACTGTCGCATGGACGCGATTTTGACAGGCAAGGCCGAACAGTTGGCACGCGAGATCGCCTCGCAGGCCACGACACTCGCGGAGCTGAACGGCCTCCTCAAGCTCATGATGGGCTCGGCTCTCGAGCGCATGCTCGATACCGGAATGGACGTTCACCTCGGCCGCAAACAGTTGCCTGGGGCCGCTGAGGACCCGTTGGTGCCGGGCGTCGCGGATCCTTTTGCTGACCCGCCGTGTAAACCCCGTGCGAAGAATCGTCGCAATGGTCGTTCCGAAAAGACCGTGCAAGGCGATCTCGGCAAGATCATGATCGCGACTCCGCGCGATCGCGATGGCACTTTCGAGCCCCAGTTGATCCTCAAACATCAACGTCGATTGACCGGGTTCGACGAGAAGATTCTCGCACTCTATGCCAAAGGGATGACCACTCGGGATATTCAGGAAGTCGTGAAAGAACTTTATAGCGTCGATGTGTCGCCGACGCTGGTCTCGGAGATCACCGCCGACCTCGACGCGCAAGTGACCGCGTGGCGCACCCGGCAGCTCGACCCGGTCTGGCCGATCGTCTATCTCGACGGCATCGTGGTGCATGTGCGTGGTGCCAATGGTCGAGTTTCGCCTCAGACAATGTACGTGGCCCTGGGGGTGAATATACAGGGCCGCAAGGAACTTTTGGGCCTCTGGCTCGGCGAAACCGAAGGGGCCAGATTTTGGTTATCATGCTTGACCGATCTGAAGAATCGTGGCCTGAAGGACATCTTCATCGCCTGCATGGACGGCCTCTCAGGTTTCCCCGAGGCGCTCTGCGCAGCATACCCGGAAGCCAAGGTGCAACTGTGCATCGTGCATCTGGTGCGAGCTGCGCTGAAGTACGTGGTGGACAAAGACAGCGACCAGGTCATAGTGGACCTGAAAAAGATCTACCAGGCCCCGACGGTCACTGAAGCCGAAGAAGCGCTGGACGCTTTTGCTCAAGCTTGGGGTGAGAAATATCCGACCATCGTCAAGCAGTGGCGTTTGAAGTGGCCGGACATCGCGGCTATGTTTGAGTTCCCGCCGGCGATTCGCAGGGCGATCTATACGACCAATGCCATCGAGTCGGTGAACAGCGTGATCCGCAAGTTCACGCGGAACCGCAAGCAGTACCCGAATGAGGAGTCAGCGCTGAAGCTGGTCTACATGGCGATCCACGAGGCGTCCAAGAAGTGGACGCTGCCAATCCCCAAATGGAGAGAAGCGCTGAATCACTTCGCGATCATCTTCGAGGATCGGCTCCCGCCCCTCGCCCGAAACTGACGCACGCAAAAGTCGTTCCCACCTGCGTTGACACAAAAAGATTTACAGGCCCATCCGAGTTCAAAAGGCTTGTCTTCTGAACAATTCCCGCTCGACGCCTCCACGTGGCATGATGACTGGTGTGTCCTTATCTGTATCCGTGTTCAATCCGTGTTTCATCCGTGGCTGAGAATGCAGTTTGAAACGGCGCTGACCGATCGAGGCGGGGTTAGCCGAGGCCACTGCAGAAGTCTGTGCGCTCGTTGCCCCAGGTGGGATGATCAGTGGTGTGTCCCTATCTGTATCCGTGTATTCCAGACACCCACGGATTCGCCGCGTCACCCTGGATATCAAGACACCCGCATTTCATTCGCTGGCTGAAGGTCGGGTGAATCAAGGCGCATCTTCGTTGTCAATCGTTGCACGGCTGGAGGATCGGTGGGTACGTCCCAGATTACCTGCACGCACAGACGACCGAAACGGGGGTGTCTGGAAACCCCCGTTGTTGCCCGCCGCGAAGCGGCTTGGTCCAAATCGGCATGGTCGAAAACCAAAAACAAAGGCTGACACCGCAAAGCCATGACACCGCAAAGCCAGCCAGGCTGACACCGCGAAGCCCGCCGCGAAGCGGCATTGGGTATGGTGTCCCCAGAATCCGCCGGGGAATCCCCCGGAATCCAGGTCGGTCACGCGCCGTCGGAAGCGGCTACTTCTGGGACTTCTTACTCAGCTTGCGGATTTGCGCCGGGGTCAATTCCGTTGCCTGCACAATTTCCGTCACGGGTCGACCCATCTTGAGAAGTCGCAGCGCCACGGACTCGATTCCCTTTTCGATTCCCTTCTCGATTCCCTTCTCGATTCCCTTCTCGATTCCTTCTTCTCGTCCTTTCTCCAAGCCCTCTTGCAAGGCTTCCTGAAAGACGCGGGTCTGGCTGACGTCGGTTACCCGTAGCATCTTTTCAATCTCCTCTCGGGACCAGGTCGGGAACTGGTGAACGATGATCGTTTCAATGAATTGTAGCAGCGTTCGCTGAAATTGCTTCGGTTGTTTCGATACGCGCAGGCGGGGCACCATCGCCTGGGCTTTTTTGAGCGCGGTCTCCGGCTCGGCGGCAATGAGCTCTAAAATGCCCATCTCGAATTGATCGGGCGGCGCGGGCGGCAGCTCGTCAAGATAGATACGCACCAGTTGATCCGATTCCAGCAAACACCGATACGGCTGCACGTTCTTCTGCTCCAGTTCGCGGTTGGCATAGATCACCACGGCGACCCAATCCTGTTCGGCATTGCCGTGCTCGAGGAAATGCCCGATCTTCGACAGCAAGTTCGCGTAGACTTTTTCCGAAGCGTAGAACTGCGCTTCCCAGATGTAGGCCGGATCGTCTCCAGGTTGGAGCGGCCGGAAGACACCGTCCAGCCGTACGGACGTGGCCTTGTATTCGATCGCCTCCAGGGCATAGCGTTGCGCATTGCGCTGGGATCGGCCGACGAGCTGGAAGAAACAGCCCGGCAGTTCCTTGAACAACCGGAAGAATAACGGATCTCGCTTCATGGGTTGTTCCGGGGCAGGTCAATCCGTCAGGTTTCAATGCGGGCTGCCAGGACAGGTTTCTCGCCTGCGGCTTCAACTTCTTCCAGAGGCATTCCAGACACCCAGGGATTCGCCGCGTCACCCTGGATACCAAGACACCCGCATTTCATTGACTGGCTGAAGGGGATTCCAGACACCCCGGGATTCGCCGCGTCACCCTGGATATCAAGACACCCGCATTTCATTCGCTGGTTGAAGGTTGGGTGAATTACGGCGCATAGTCATTGTCAATCGTTGCAAATCGGCACGGTCGAAAACCAAAAACAAATGCTGACACCGCGAAGCCGCCCAGGTCAGGCGTCCCTCGCCGCCGCCGGACTTTCCTCCCAGCGCAAAGCGGGGCCATCAAGCAACAGCCGAACGTGGTTCAAGACATCGCGACCTAATACCCCGACCTCGGCGTCGAGCAGTAGGAAGCGTCCGCGGGATCTCCTGTTCAGAACGACGAGGTCGGCGCGAACCGCTTCCGACTCGCTGGTCGTACCGTCGAAGGCCACCAACTGATACCGCTCGCCTGTGCCCAGGATTCCCAGCGACGCGATGGCCGCTTTGGGCAACAAGGTCGCGTCCGCACCACAGTCGATCAACATCGGGACATCCCGTATGTTCGCCCCGCGGTCAGGGTCGCGGAGGCTGACTCTTGCGACTGGAGCAGGAGGAGCAAACTGGCTGTCATCGTATGCCGGCATCTGCGGGTTCCTCGGCGACCTCCTTCGTGAAGTCGGCCGCGCGCTCCGGCTCAGCGAGGCGCGGACTCCCGACGTGGAATTCGGACATCTCCTCAACACCCGGAACAACGACGTAGACTCTCGCATGTTCGGGAAGACGCACGGCCTCGGAGAGCTTGATCTGACCGTTCTCGACGGTGGCTTCATACGTACTGACCTTCATCGCCAGGCACCCTCCTCGTTAAGCTCTGACACCAACCCTTATGATAGCAGCTAGTCCTATAGTATGCGCACCGATCGCCGCTGCCCACCGCGGAGCGGTTTACAGAGCGTTGCATAAAGAAAGTAAGCCTGCCAGCGCTAACTTGGGGCTTGGCACCTGGTCATTTCGAGCCAAGTGATCGGAGCGGACGTAGGTGACTTACTTTCTTTATGCAACGCTCTCTAGTTCGACCCCGGTATTTATTGGGCTCACTTTCTGCGCGATTCTGGTATCTTGGACCTGGCAGCGACTGGTCTCCACCGTGATCTGCCCCGACAAACCAGCCGGTGATGCACTGCGGAGCTTGGGCATGGTGTTCTCGATTCGCGGGCTGTTCGCTTTCGAGTTATCGCTGGAGATCCCGCGCCTCTGGAAGCGGCGGACGGCCGCGATTGCCGCCGATTACGAGCTGGAGCGGTTCTTCATTGCCGGCTTTCAGTATCACGACGGCCCCGAGTTGCTCGAGGGGCTCGAGCCCGGAATGGATCTGACCTTGATCCACGAGCTCGACAATCCCCACGATCCGCGTGCCGTGGCATTTCGCTTCGCAGGCTCTCATCTGGGCTACGTTCCGCGCAGCGCAATCGAACAATCGCGGCGCTGCTCGACCAGCGCGCGCCAGTTTACGCCCGGATCACCGAGGTCGACGCCGACGCGGATCCCTGGAACGCCGTCGAGGTCGCCGTTTTCGTGACCGCCGGCCACGTTCCCGTCGCGCCGGGCAAGTCGAAGGCACTCGCGCTTCCGGAACTGTGAGAGTGTCATTGGCCCCGTCGTTGTTGCCGCTCGACGTCGTGATGGTTTGCGCCGCGCTGAAGGTGCTCAGGGCCGCCGAGGCGACGGCGGGCGAGTACGGCCGGGTGTGATCACCACACGACAGAGGCGGCCTCTTGTCCGAACGGTCTACGCGCTGGTCAGTGAACACAACGCCACTTACCCCGTGCGTCCGTCCCTACGTCCCTGAACGACCGTCCTGCCAACTGCCACTTGGCTGCCTTTTCCTTGAAACGAATCGCGTCCCTGTTTCCCTCCCAAAAACAAAGGCTGACACCGCGAAGCCGCCCCGTCCCTACGTCCCTGAACGACCGTCCTGCCAACTGCCACTTGGCTGCCTTTTCCTTGAAACGAATCGCGTCCCTGTTTCCCTCCCAAAAACAAAGGCTGACACCGCGAAGCCGCCAAGGCTGACACCGCGAAGCCGCCCGGGTCGAAAACCAAAAACAAAGGCTGACACCGCGAAGCCGCCGACACCGCGAAGCCGCCAAGGCTGACACCGCGAAGCCGCCAAACAAAGGCTGACACCGCGAAGCCGCCCCGAAGAGCTAGTCGTGCAGCCTGCCGAGAAGATGCGGCAAAACGTGCGCAGCCAGCTCCATGAACTCGACCCGCACGGTTACTCGGCCGAACTGCTAAGCAGCCGCATCGAAGGCAGCGCGGACCCGAGCAAGGTGCTCCTCCGGCTGGCGCACTACGACCTAGTAGAAGAGATCGGCCGAGGCGGCTTCGCACAAGTGTACAAAGGCGTCGACACCCGATCTGGGACAGTAGTTGCGGTCAAAATGGCTACCACCGGTGGCAAGTCAGACGACGAGCGAGCGATCAGGCGCGAGATGGATATTTACGAGCGGCTGAAGTCAATCCCTAGTGCGCACCTACTCGCGGTCCGTGACATTTTTCGTGACGAGGGGCGCTACGCCCTCGTCACCGAGCATGCCGACGGGGGTACGCTCTGGGATTTGACGGAGGGGGACACCGCCGAAGGGCCGCGAAAAGCGTTGGACGAAGCAACGGCGAAGCAGATAGTGCTGGCCGTCCTCGACGGGCTTTCCGCACTCCACGAGAACGACATCGTCCACCGGGACATCAAACCGGAAAACATCCTGCGTTGCGATGACGATTGGAAGATCGCTGACTTTGGCATCAGCAAGCTGCGGAGTAGTCCGGTCACGGGGTTCACCATGCAAGGTGCCCATTCGATGCCTTGGGCACCCCCTGAGCAGCGGGACGGCGCTCCGGCGCATCCCTCCGCCGACGTCTACGCCGTTGGCCGTATTATCGCATTCCTGCTCACCGGGTCGGTGAAGGTGGAAGATTACTCCGGCCTGCCAGCGAATTGGTGGTCGATCATCAAGCCCTGCCTGTCGGTAAATCCGGATGAGCGGCCTGACGTACAAACGCTGCGCACACAGGTCGCCGGGTTGCCGGTATAGAAGAGGTCGATCTTGTCATCAGAAACGCGAGATCGAGGGGGCAGACGTGGCTGCAAGTGTCGGTTGATAGCATTCACGTGAGATGGGACTACACTTCTCACGAAGCCGATTCAATTCCAAACACCTCCAACCGCCGTCGCGAGGCTCCGCCCCCTGGGAATCGCCGCGTGCCCGTCCACTGCGACGTACTCAAGGGAGTGAAGCCCAGTCTGAACCGAATCAATACTCCTCCGGCAAGAGCACCGTCGTCCCGCCACTGCCGTCAAGGCGCGTAACGACCCAGAGACGCGTCCCCAGGTCCGTGGTGTATCTGCTCATAATCGAATCGCGCCGATTCGACAGGTTGCCCTTGTTGATCTTTGCGTCATCCTCGGTCGCTTCCCACTCGCGCCGCCGCTCGTCCTCGGTCAGTTCGATGCGGTCGCAGTCTCCGACTGCTCCCCAGTCACCCCGAACATGGCGCTCGAGGAACGTCGCCGCATGCTCGGCAGAAGCGGCGAGCGCCGAACCGCGCCCGGGGTGACGGTCACCTTGCCCAGCGGGAAACGGCTTCCTTCCGGCTCCCTTCGGAGGACAAGCACGCAACCGCCACCGTCTATGAACTGGCGGTCCACACACGACGGACAGAGAGCTCCGACAACCTGCGCCGCCGCGAACGGCCCCGGAGCGCTCAGTTTGAGCTCGACCCCGCAGACAGCGCAGCGGTGTCCGATTGTAGTCATGATCCTGAACCCCGCGCTTTCAAGGCATTCGCCGACTGAAAACAGTTCCGCAAAAAGGCCGCACCTTTCACGCGCCAATTTCCATTTTAACCTCTTCTCCTGCCCAGGCCGATAGGCCACCTCGCGCCGACGCGAAATCGGCGGATGCGGGAGTCCTTGAGCCCAACGAGGCATTCGACTGTCGCGCCTCTGACGGGGCCTAATTAGTCCCAAAACAAGCGTAATATATTAATCAACAATATTACAAATCATTCTATTATATTCTTTAGTAAGAGACGTACCTTCTACATTCGGGAGGCGTGGCTCCCGTTTCTCACCCGCAGCTTGTCTACCTCATGTGTCCCTCCCCTTTCTCTACTCGGCGGCCCAAACGGATCGGGGCATCCGGACCCCGACTTCAAACCTCAATCGCCTCAGCACAACCAGCAACTGTGCAGCCGCTCCACCAGCCGGAGGAACACCCCTTGCCACGGGTTCCACGACAGCAATCGGTAAATCAACCGTCGTCCGCTCCGTACGATCTGACACGGCATTTGGATGAAAGCCGCGCAGAAGGTCGCGAACTCCATCCTCAACAACGTTCGTTTCTCCGTCTCGTGTTTCGCCTGGTGCCGAGGCGATACCGGCACCAGCAGGGCGCTCCAGGCCTTCAGGCTCCACGCCAACGACCCCATCACCATGTACGCCCAGTTGCTCACCAGGTTGTCCACCGGCGCCGTCAACGCATGCACCCCATTCTTGAGCTGGGCGATCAAGTTTTCCTGGTCGCAGCGATCGTTGGCCGAGAACACAACCTCTTCGGCCGTCATCTTGCGGTCATTGGTAATGTAAAAGAAGTAGCGGTATTCCTCGAACAGCCGCATCTGTCCCTCGTCGACTCCCACCCGCTTGCGGACGACGATCATGCGATAGCTGTTCTTGCAGGCGACCGGCTGGTAGTCGAACTCTGCAACCATCTCCTCGAGCAGGTGAATCGTCTCGTAGCCTCGCTCCCGGACAATCTCCGGTTTGACCCGCTCGGGCCTTTCGCGGGGAGCAGTCTTGATCTGGTACCGTGGCGATCGTTCCAGAAAGCTGTACGCGTCGGCTGGGAGCTCGTCGGCTCTGGCCTTGAGGGAGTCGCGGGCCTCGAACCCGAAGATGAAGCGGATATTGCCCGTGGCGTCCCAGCGATCCAGATGCTTGGTCTGAGCGAATTTGGTGTCTCCCCGCAGCAGGATCTTGCGGAAGCCAGCCTGAAGGCAAAGCGTGACAGCCTTGTCCAAAAACACGTCGGCCCGTTCCTGCGAGGGGCGGTTGCCACTGCGATTGAACAAGAACAGTGGTTCGGCGGTATTGGCCAGCGAGATCAAGAGCGGATGGTAACCGTACTGACCGTCGTAGGCAAAGTCTGCCCCTTGCTTACACTCGGCATCGGTCGGCACGATGGTGCCATCGGCATCCAGGGTCGCTTCCTCGAAGAACGCAGGTGGCTGCTGGGCCCAGACTCGCAGGCGGGCTTGATTAATGGCGTCCATCAAGGTCATGACATCGGACTCACGGAAGCGGCGGCAGAAGTCCCCGGCAGTGGTGGGGTCGGGGATGCGCTCGGCTCCCAAGGCGTTGAGATAGACTTCGTCGTTGCGTCGCAGCTCGATGTGCTCGATGCGGTGGCCGCCGGCGCAGGAATTGAAGGCAACGTTCAGAACGTGGTCGGATTCGTGGTAGGGAAGATGCACCTTGAGCAGATGGAGGTTGCGGTCAATCTCGTTGATCAGGTCGATCTTTTGAGCCAAGAGAAGGATGGCGCCGATGCCGCCGGCGCTGAGCCCCTGCACGCGATCGGCCAGTTCGTATTGGATATTGGTCGCGGTCATCATCGGTACAAGCCGCTCGGGTCCAGGCACATTGGCGAGTCGCTTCTTAATTCGTCGTCGCCGTTCCTGGAAGATTCTCTTATTGCGAGCCTCGCGCTTTTTTCGGAGAGTAGCACTCACTCGAAAGCCTCCTTGTCTTGGAATAGTGAGGACGTGTTCTCACCTACATTATTCCAAAAACACGGGAGGTTTTCGAGTTCTTTCTGAACAAAAAGCTGGGGCAAACTAAAATCACGCTTGGTTTGGGATTAGTCCGCGAGTCCCTGGTGCCGGCGCACCGCATCGGCCTGGCGCCGGCTATCGTCCGGAATGCGACCGCGTCGAAAGAGACCTTGGCATGGCGACGTCGCAGGTCCGCAACTATCAGGGCCGCCTGGGAGAGGCATACCCCCACGAAGCGTACCTGTCAGATTTGACCGACCGTCGAGATCGGTTCGAGCCCGGACTTTCCAGTGCTAACAGAGCGGACGGACGCGGATTGTCCTTGATCTCACAAAAAAACAAAAAAATCCGCGCACGCTGTCCTGTCCCCCCGCTGGCGGCAGCGGCAGCGGCCGCTCTCAATCACGGCATCAACCCCCGGAAGGGATCCGGATCATGGACCGCTTGCGCCGTCGCGGGCGCTCTTTCGCACCGGGCATCGAGCCGCTCCAGTCACGGCAGATCCTGTCTTTCTTCACGCCGTTCCAACCTGATCACGATTCTGGGCCCGGTCGCGACCGCGAGGCGGGTCGCGTCGGTCGATCGTCTGGCCGCCAGCGCCCCGGCCTTGTTCGCGGCGGCCGGTGAATCGGTGTCGTCGATCACTGGTCCCGCAGCATTCCGCGCTTCCCACCAATTCTGCTGTGCCAATTGCCGTTCCTGGAAGAGTTACATAAGGAATCCAGGAAGGCAGGAGGCCAGAAGATCCGGAGGTTGGGTAACACGCTGGCCGTTTACAGTGGTCGCTCTTCGGGTCGAGGCCCGCAGGCCATTCTCGCCGACATTCTGATCTTGTGTGCCTTGTCTGGCTGCTGCATCTGGCTGGTATCCTTCTCTTCGTTCCCTTCGCGCCCTTCTGTTCAAGGTGTATTGGCAGCAGTTCGAATCGAATATAGCCGGCGCATCGTGCAGGTCTGATCTTGGAACAGAAGCAAACGAAGGAAACGAAGAATTCGCTGAGGCTTTGACTGCGCCATCACGTCCTGGGGCGATTCCTGCCTTCCTGCGTTCCTCATGTCGTTCGAGCGGGGGGCTCCTGCCCTGTGGCGCAACACGTTCCGCCAGCAGGCGCGATCCGAGTCAGATCTCGACCTCGTCCCCCGCCAGGGCGCCGTCCCGCAGCGAGATGTGCCCGGCAGGTGGTCGTATGTGCAGAAAAATCGGCCCGTGCAGACCCCCTACAGGAACAGCGGTCCGATTGTAGCGATTCTGGACCAAGAACTCAGGGACGCACCGGGTTGCGACGGGGCGCGCTGCCCCGGAATGACCGATTTTTTGCCGTTTTCGCCCGGCCCCGCGCGGATTTACGCACAAAATTCGCGATTTTTGTAGATCGTACTAGTTGGAAAGCTAGGCGAAGTCTGAGGAGCGAGCAAAATGTACGGCCTCCCGCCAGAGCTGGAAATCGAGGTCAAGTGTCGCCTTTCGCTCCGCGAAAGTAAGCGTCGCCTTTCGCTCCGCGAAAGTAAGCGTTGCCTTTCGCTCCGCGAAAGTACTCTCTTTCTCACCGCGAAAGTCAGTGTCGCTCTTCGCTCCGCGAAAGTACTCTCTTTCACCCCGCAAACGACGACAGTCCCAGTAACGGATTCTCACCCAGTTCCTGACTCCTTTCGATCATCAAGGAATACAACAACATGCCAACATCACAAAAACGTATCGATTCCAGTCGCTTGAACGGGAGCCGCTCAAAAGGCCCGACGACAGTCGCTGGAAAATTAATTTCTCGGAAAAACGCCGAGACTCATGGGTTTCGCTCGCGCCGCTTTCTGATTCCAGGCGAGCAGGACGCGGAGGTCGAAGAGCGCATCGACGAGATGCTCTCCTCGATGGGGCCCAGGACTGAGGGCGAGCGCTCGCTGCTCCTTTCGGCGGTTCAATGTTCCGTGATTTTCGAACGCACTCTCGCCACCCAGGCCGCGCACATTTCCGCCAACATCGACGACGCGGACCACCGTCTGGAAGTCGAGGCCAAGGGCCTGCTCAAGCGGCTCTTCCACAGTCGCCAAGGACCGATTGAAACCTACGGAAGTGAGCAATATTTGAGTGGAGGAGAGCGCGTCTCGTATAGTCCCATCCCGGATGATCCGGAGGACCCCGAGACCCTGGTTTCTTCCCTGGAGCGCACGGTGCCCGGGTGCCGGCTTATGCTTGCGGAGTGGGCCGAGCTCAGGGCACTCCTGGAGCCGCCCGGTCGCTGGCAAGCGGTCCACAGGTTCCGGGCCATTCGATTACTCGGTAGAAATCCGCTTGCCGCGATTTGGGACCGTCGGGTACTTGAAATCCACTTCAGGGCCTGGACGACCAACCCGGCGCACGACCAAGCCTGGCTGGAGCTCCGGGGCGAATTGACGCGCGTCGAGTACAAGCGCTATCGACGAGCCCTCGACCGGCAGTACGCGGATTTGCTCGACTCGGGTGACGATGAGAAAGAGCGTCAGGTGTTGCGATCGATCGTCGATCGAGCGGTCGAGCAGCTTCAGGCAAAACTCGCTCTGGCTGAAGAACGCGCATTGGCGGAGGCAGACCGCAAGGTGGCCTGCCTGTCATTCGACGACAGCCACACCGGAGAACTTCTGAGGCGCTATTCGACGAGCAGCCAGCGGGCGATGGTCAAATCCCTGGAGGCGTTTGCGAAGCTTCGTCGCAAGAACAAGGACGACGACCGCGAGCCGCGGCGCGAAGCCCGCGAATTCCGCGATCCGAGCGGCCCGGGACCCTGGGATGAGATTTACGATACGCCCAACGAGGGCTACGTCGCGGAGATGGAGCACCGGGCCCGGATCGCGGCCCAGGAGGCTTATGGGCGACTCGACGAGTGGGACACGAAATCCGAACTCGGACAACACACACGGGAGTACTGTGACAGCTCCACCGGTCCGTGGGCGAAATCCGAAACCCTAAATACGGAATCCGAAATCGGACTGCCGGCCACAGAGGGCTGCCTCGATCCGCAATCTCACGACGTTCAACCAGCATCTGAGAACGATCCCGGTCTCTTCGATCCGACCAGCACGATCGCCACGCTGGTCACGATCGATCCCGATCATATGATCGCTTCGGATCATCCCGAGCCGGTTGATTCGACGGAATCGATAAAAACCGAACTCGAGCCCGGCAATCTCGAGGTGGCTGGATTCTCGACGGAGACAGGAAGCCACGAGGTGGCTGAATTTCCCAACGAACCCAACGAGGGTGAGGTGGCTGAATTTCCCAGCGAACCCAACGACGGTGAGGTGGCTGAATCTCCCAACGAACCCAGCGACCGTGAGCCGGCTCCGTCGCACGGTCAATCCGGCGATCGGGACGTGGCTGCGAGCGAGGCGGATCCGATACGGCAGGTTCCATTCGCGCGGGAGCTGATCCTGTCCGTTCTGTTTTTGCTCGCTGGATCGAGTCTCCTGGCAGCAGGTCTCCGGCCCGAGCGCGGCCGCGCGGCATCGGCTTGGGCCCCGTCACCCGACCTTCGGCCGACCTCTCCCGTCCCCTCACCCCCCACATCCTGTGGGGACCTCTCCCAGGGGGAGAGGGGGGGCGAGAGCGAGCTACGTCACGTAAATGATGGACGACGGGTCCAGTTTGAGCCGTTTCAAGTCACGCGGCTTCAGGATCTCGCCAGCCCGCATCGGTCCGGACGCTCCGCCGGCCAGTCGCTTTTGCTTGACCATGCCGATGCGGGCGGATCCTACGAATTCCGCGCTGTCGTACAAGAAAATGCTCTTGACCGGCGGTCGAGACGTGTGCATCGAAAGCCCTCCTGTTCGCGTGACCAATTCCTTCGACGCCGAGGGCTGGGAACACACGATTTGACCAGCAAACCGTATTCCTTTCGGCTTTCGCGCAATCCCTGCTCAGGGGTAGATTGTCACGACCGGAGTTGATATCATGAAGTGCCTCTCCTTGGGTTAACCTATTCATCTTCAGCCTCTTAGGTCAGATCCAGCAATCGCTTGATGGGCAGTTGCCAGGCGCAACATGTCGTCGCTGTTGAAGTGCAACTGTTCTGATTATCATGAATGGGTGCTTTCAGCGAGCCGTGCGGTCGCGACGACGAAGGCGTCCTTGACACTTCATGGAACAGAGTGTGGGTCGGAAAGAGGACCATGGCTGCGACAACCGCTTGTCCTGATCCGTTGCACTTGCGGCTGTTCTTCCAACAGCCGCCGGGGACGACCGAGGCGGATTTCTTGCGAGCGCACGTCAGGCAATGCGACGTTTGCCGTGGGATTGTGGCAGAGCTTGAAGAGGAGGACGACAACGACGACACACTGCCGGATGACGGGCTCCCGCCGGCACGGCCGGTGATGTCGTCTGCGGGCAGCAGGACCAGCCCTCAAAGGAATGTCATCTCCGCCGGCGCCATGGTCGCGGACCAGTGCCGGCACGTGGCGGCGGAACAGGGTGTCACCACCGCACCGCCGGGGACGTCATCCGGGGACACCACGGTCATCCTGCCGGTGTCTGAGAACTCGGCGGGAACCGAGGCCGCCGGCCATCGCCAGATGACGATGACCGATCAGGCAGGCACCACGGAATCGCCGGCGATGTCGTCCGAGGATACCACGGTCATCCTGCCGGAGCGCGGGAGCTCGGCGGGACTTGAGGCCGTAGATCCCAGCGCGAAAACGATCGCGGATCAGGCCGTCGCGGCCGCGCAGCCGGCCGTGTCGCCCGCGGACACCACGGTCATCCTTCCAACAAACGAGGTCGCGACACGGATTCAATCCGCGTACCTCGACCAGAACACGATGGCGGATCAGGCCGGCACGTTCTCGCGTCCGGTGCCGGCGTGCACGGAATCCACCGTCATGCTTCCAGCGAGCGACGCCAGCGCGCGGTCGCCAGCCGCGACCACGGTGCTGTGGCCAGAACGGAGAGCCGCAGAGGATGACTCACTCGGATTCTCGGAATCCCTGCCGGAGGCGAGCCGAGAGAGAGAAGACAAGCCGCCGAAGACGCGGTTCACGCTGTGGGGGAACGACCCGAGTCCGATCGTTCCGCCCGACACGGCGGCAACGGCAAAGCGGCGTGGGGACCGAGATCTGCCGCCTTCGAGAGGAACCCGGCTCGAGGGAGTGACCGTGCCGGGTTATGACATCCTGGAAGAGCTCGGCCGCGGGGGCATGGGGGTCGTCTACAAGGCGAGAGATCGCCGGCTGCAGCGTCTGGTCGCGCTCAAGATGGTCCTGGCGGGAGCACATGCCGGCAAGGTGGGCCTGGCGCGGTTTCGCGCCGAGGCCGAAGCGGTGGCCAAGCTGCTGCATTCCAACATCGTGCAGATTTACGAAACGGGCGAGCACGAAGGGCGGCCCTATTTTTCGCTCGAATACGTCGACGGAGGAAGCCTCGATCAGCGGATGCGCGAATCGCCCACAAGTCCTCGGGCGGCCGCCCAGCTCGTCGAGACACTCGCGCGCACGATGGACGTGGCCCACCAGCGCGGCATCGTCCATCGCGACCTCAAGCCGGCGAACATTCTGCTGGCGAAGATCGACAGCCAGTCGTCGCTCGTCCGTGCCCGGGACGTCGACTCGGCGTCGCTCCCCGCGGATCATTGGTCCAGAACCACGGTTCCGAAGATTGCAGATTTTGGTCTGGCCAAGCGGGTCGACGAGGATTCCAGCCAGACGCAGAGCGGCACGATCCTCGGGACTCCCAGCTACATGGCGCCCGAGCAGGCCGGCGGCAAGACCCGGGAAATCGGGCCGGCCGTCGACATTTACTCCTTGGGCGCCATTCTCTACGAGCTTCTGGTGGGTCGTCCTCCGTTCAAGGCGGGTAGTCCGATCGACACGGTCCGCCAGGTCATCGAGCAGGACCCGGTCCCGCCGCGCCAGCTCGAGCCGCGGGTTCCGCATGACCTGGAGACCATCTGTCTGAAATGTCTGGAGAAGGAGGCCACACGGCGGTTTGCCACCGCGGGAGAGCTGGCCGACGACCTCCGCCGGTTCGTCGACGGTGAGCCGATCCTGGCCCGGCCGACTCCGGCCTGGGAGCGCGCCTGGAAATGGGGCAAACGCCGGCCAACCGCGGCGGCGCTCCTGGCCGTCACCGCCGCGGCCATCGTGGGCGGGGGACTGGGCATCGTCTGGCACAATGCGTCGCTGCGCGGCAAGCTCGACGTGGCGCTGGCGGCCGAGCGCCGGCTCCGGCAGCGGGAGAAAGAGGCCGAGGAAGAGCGACGTCTCTCGAGCTTGAGGTACGAGGGAGAGAAGCTATTCGATAGTGCCCGGGTGGCTGCGGCTGCGCATGATTGGTCGAGCGCGCGGCTCGACCTGGAAAAGTCGTTGACGACCATCGCCGGCAATGCGGGAATGGAAGACGTGAGAGAGCCCGCCCGGGTGCTCCTGAAGAAGGTCGAGCAAGAACTGCGCGTCGAGGCAGATCGACGGGCCTCTCAGGTTCGCTTTCGGAAGTTCGCCAGCGCCCGCGACGAGGCCCAGTTCCTGGGCACCCTGTACACGGGAATGGATCTCGCCGCCAACCTGGAAGCAGCACGCACCGCGGTTCATGCGGCGCTTGCGCTCTATGACCTCCCGGCGAAGGGGGACGGTCAACCTCGACTCGATTCCTATCTGAGCGACCCTCAGAAGGCCGAGATCCTGGCCGACTGCTATCAACTTCTGCTGATCCTCGCGGAAACTGAGGCTGTGTCGGCGGCCGGCCGGAAGCCGGCCGAAAAGGACCATTACCTGCGCACGGCCCTCGCGTGCCTCGAACAAGCCCGGCGGGTCGGTTCGCCCTCCCGCGCCTTTCACCTGCGGCGGGCACGATACTTGAACATGCTCGGGGATCGCGCAGCCGCCGCGGAAGCCGACAAGGCGGCCCAGACTGCGGCCGTTGACCGTGTTCTCGATCACTTTCTGATGGCGGATGAATTGTACCGACGCGAAAACTTCGGCGATGCCATCAAGGAATTCGATCAGGTGCTGGAGAGCAAGCCGGGGCATTTCTGGGCGCAGTATGTCAATGCGATCTGCCTGCTGCGCCAGGCGAGGCCCGCCGAAGCACGAACGTTATTGAGCGCCTGCCTGGCTCAGCGCGCCGACTTCGTCTGGCTCTATCTGTTGCGCGGTTTCGCTCAAGAGGAGCTCAAGGCGCTGGGCGCGGCGGATTCCGATTTTCAGAAGGCGGCGCAACTGCCCTTGGACGACAATGCCCGCTATGTGCTCCTGGTCCATCGCGGGGTTCTCCGCGTCCGGCAGAAGCGATTTGCAGACGCAATCGCCGACCTGAAGTCAGCGATCGAGCGGAAGCCGAAGGCATACCAGGCCCATGTCAACCTGGCCCTGGCTTACCGAGAGCTGGGTAAGCTCGACCTGGCCCTCGACGAGCTGAATCGCGCCGTCCAGCTCGAGCCCGGGCTCCCCCACGTCTATCGTCTGCGGGCCCGGCTCTACGCAGAGCGCAAAGAGCCAGCGCTGGCTCTTGCCGACTTCGACCAAACGATCAGTCGCGAGAGGGCGGACAGCCCGTTTCAGGTCGACGATCACGTCGAGCGGGGCCGCCTGTTGCTGTCCGACGGGAAGTACGCCGAAGCGCTCGGCTCGCTCGACAGGGCGCTCGCGCTGCAAAAAGACCACTTGCTGGCACTGCGCCTGCGGGCGGAGACGTTGTTCCGGCTGCGCCGATTCCAGGAGGTGATCGCGGCGTTCGACCGCTACATCGAGACGGGGACCCCGCTGGAGTCGGTGTATCGGGGCCGGGGCCTGGCACAGGCCGAGCTGGGACAGTATCCGGGCGCCATCGAAGATTTCACGAAGGCGCTCGAGTTGCACCCGACCTCGGCCGTGCACGCGTGCCGGGGCTGGACTTATCTGGTTCTGGACGCGCCCAAGCTGGCCCTGCGCGACTTCGAGCTGGCGATCGAGCTCGATTCCAAGAGCGGCGATGCGTTTAACGGCCGTGGTTTCGCGCGTGCCAACCTGGGTCGTTATCGTGACGCCATGCAGGACGCGGCGGAAGCGCTCCGGCTCGGACCGCAGTCGCCACGATTGTTCTACAATGCCGCGCGGATTTTTGCCCAGTGCCCCGGCCGCGGTCCGCAACGCGCACTGGATCTGATCCAGCAGGCTTTGAGCATGCTCTCCGCGGACGAACGCCCTTCCTTCTGGTCCGCCAATGTTCGAGCGGATGCGGCCATGGCCGCACTGCGCCCTTACCCGTTGTTCGCCAGGTTGGACGCCGAGCTGTCGCACTGAGAGTTATTCATGCGTCATAGAGGACGAGTTGCCCGATTCCGCGGTCAACCACGACTTCGGGGGTCACTCTGGCTGCCGGACGGAGAGTGGCTGGAAGCGCGGCACGCTGCTCGCGAATTCGCCGCTGGATCAGGCTGTGCCGTTGAATTTCGGCGCTCTCCATGACGCGGAGGTATCGCACTTCCTGTCCATTCCGAACGAGTTTGATCTCTATTCCGTGACGCTAGAGCAAGGGGAGACGCTCGACGCCAGCGTGAGCGCCCAGGCGGCCGGGAGCGGCCTGGCAAGCTTGCTGCGCGTCTTCAATTCGATCGGAACGCCGCTGGCGCTCGACAACCAGCAGGGGGGCGACCCGGAGCTGACGTTCCAGGCGGCGACCGCGGGTACCTATTTTATTGGCGTGAGCAGCGCTCCGGACAACAACTACAACCCGGCAGTCGCATATCGCGGCGTGCCGGGCGACACCACGGGGCTTTATACTCTGCACGTTCGGGAGACGAGCGGGCCTCTGATGCCCGACCTGACCGGCAGCTCGTTCCGCACGGGCGTGGACATGGCCGCCTCCGGCGACACGATCCCGGTCAGCTTCACCGTGCAGAACGAGGGCGGCGCCGATCCCGGCAACTTCGAGGTCCAGGTGGTCTTGGGCGACAGCAATCTCTTCGGCAGTGGTTCGCAGGTGCTGGCGACATTCACGAGGTCGGAACTGGTGGCCGGCGCGACGGGTCGTGACTTCTCGTCGCCGGCCGGCTTCCGCGTCACGCTGCCGAGCGGCTGGGCGCCGGGACCAGCCGACCTGGGCCTGCGCATCATCCCGGATCCCCAGGTCCCCGAGGCCGGGTTGTACGACAAGAGCAGCGTGCATCGTGGCTCGGACTGGGGGCCGCTGACCTATGTCACCCGCGCAGCCGCAGGCGCCACCAACCTGACCGCGGTGAGCGCCGGGCTGAACACCGAAGCCACGGGCACGCTCTCGAGCGCCAGCCCCGTGACCGCGTACACGTTCACCCTGAGCGGCACGCTCGGCGACGGCGAGCTGAAAGCCGAAGTCAGCGCAGCGAGCGGAGACTTGCTCCCGCGGCTCACGCTGTCGGGAGCGACGGGCCAGGTCTTGATTCAGTCGGATAGCGGGCAGATCGTCCAGTCGCTGGAGCCGGGGACGTATCTGCTGACGGTCTCGCAGGTGGCGGGCGCCGGCGGCTATCGACTCACGACGGCGTTCACCCAGACCAGTTTGCCTTTTGCCCCGCTCGCCGCGGGAGCAGGCACCGCCTCGGTCGCGGTGGGGGACTTGAACGGCGACGGCATTCCCGACATCGTCACGGCCAATCGGGTCGACGACACCGTGAGTGTATTCCTGGGCACCGGCGACGGCACGTTCTTGCCCCCGGAGACTTACGCCATCGGAGGCGCGGGTTTGGCACGTGACGCTGGCCGACGTCACCAACAACGGCAGGCTCGATATCCTCACGGCCAACAAAGGCTCCAACACGATCAGCATCCTGATGGGCAACGGTGACGGCACATTCCAGCCCCAGGTTGTCATCCCCGTCGGCACCCGTCCGTCGGCGGTGACGGTAGCTGACTTGACCGGCGACGGCATCCCCGATCTGGTCGTCGATAACTACGCCGCCGACACGGTCTGGGTTCTGCTGGGCAACGGCAACGGCACGTTCCAGGCGCCGGAAGTCTACCCCGCCACCCAGGGCCCGGGATTCGCTGGCCCGTCGCCGGTGACGGTGGCCGACCTCACCGGCGACGGCATCCCCGACCTGATCTATCCCGACTACGCCGCCGGAAATGTGGCCGTGCGACTGGGTACCGGCAACGGCACATTCGGGCCTGTGCAGACCTTTCCGGCCGGAAAAGGCGCCTATCAGGTGTCGGTGGTGGACCTGAATGGCGACGGCAAGCCCGACCTCGTCGTTGACAACGCGGTCGACGACACCGTGAGCGTGCTCCTGGGAAATGGCAACGGCACCTTTCAGCCGCAGAAGGTGTATCCCGTCGGCTTGAATCCCTATTCGCTGGCGATTGCCGAGTTGAGCGGCGACGGCATCCCCGACATCGTCACGTCCGACCGCGGCGGCAACACGGTGAGCGTGCTCCTGGGCAACGGCGACGGCACCTTTGGGCCGCAGGAAACGTTTCCCACCGGAATCACCCCGCGTGCCGTCGCGGTGGGGGACCTTACGGGCAACGGCCAGGTTGACATCGTCACCGCCAATCTCGGTGACGACACGGCGACCGTGCTCCTGGGCAACGGCGACGGCACGTTTTCCTTCGGTGCCCAGCAGTCCGCCCCCGCCGCTCCTCTGGCTCCGTTCCAGGTCGTGGTGGCCAATCTCACTGATGACGGCATCCCCGACATCATCACCGCCAACAGGCCCGACAATAGTGTGAGCGTGCTCCTGGGCAACCGCGACGGCTCGTACCAGACGAAAGAGACCTATGCCACGGGACAGGGCCCGTTTTCCGTGGCGGTGGCCGACTTGACCGGCGACGGCATCCCCGACATCGTCACCGCCAATTACGAAGGCGCCAGCGTGAGCGTGCTCCTGGGCAATGGCGACGGGACGTTCCAGCCCCCCCGGAACATTCCCGTCGGCAGCGATCCCTATGATGTCAAGGTGGCCGACCTCACCGGCGACGGCGTCCCCGACCTCGTCGTGACCAACAAGAACGACAACACGGTGGGCGTGCTCCTGGGTAACGGCAACGGCACGTTTCAGCCGATGGTCCCCTACCCTGTCGCATCCGGCCCATTCGAGGTCGTGGTGGCGGACCTCACCGATAACGGCATCCCCGACCTGGTCATCAGCCACTTCAGCGCAACGGTCGTCGACGTGCTCATGGGCAACGGCAACGGCACCTTCCAGCCCACGCGCGAATTCCCCGTGGGTTCCCGCCCCTACGGGCTCGCCGTGGCCGATTTGACCGGCGACGGCATCCCCGATATCGTCACCGCCAATTACCGCGACGATGACGTCAGCATCTTGCTGGGCGACGGCCACGGCTCGTTCGGGCCTCCAGAGATCATTCCGGTCGGAAAGGCTCCCAATGAGGTGCAGGTGGCGGAGTTGACCGGCGACGGCATCCCCGACATTGTCACCGCCAATTACGGCAGCGACGATGTGAGCGTCCTCATGGGCAACGGCAACGGAACTTTTCAGCCAGAGCGGACATTTCCCGCCGGCGATGGCCCGGCATCATTGGCGGTGGCTGACCTGACCGGCGACGGCAAACTCGACCTTGTCGTGGCGAACCGCGACGCCAGCACCGTGAGCGTGCTGCCTGGCAACGGCAACGGCACCTTCGGAGCCCCGATACCTTTCGGCGAGGGCAAGAACCGCTACTCGGCGGCGATGGCCGACCTCACCGGCGACGGCAAGTCCGACCTCATCAAGACGAGCGTGAGCCAGAATTCGGTAACCGTGCAACTGGGCAACGGTGACGGCACCTTCGAGCCGGGGCAAACCGTGGCCGTCGGCCCTGCGCCCACGTCCGTCGCGGTCGCCGACTTGAATGGCGACGGCAGGCCCGATATCGTGACGACCAATTCCGACGGGAACTCCGTGAGCGTGCTCCTGGGTAACGGCGACGGTACCTTCAGCGTGCAGCAGACCTTTCCGGTGGGCCGCAGCCCGCGCACTGTCGCGGTGGCCGACTTGACCGGCGACGGCATCCCTGACCTGGTCGTCGCCAACTACAACGACGACACCATCAGCGTGCTCATCGGCAAGGGCGACGGCACCTTCCTGCCGCAGGAAGTCTTCGCGGTCGGAGATAAGCCGTACTCGGTGGCGGTAGCGGACTTGACCGGCGACGGCAGGCTCGACATCGTCGTCGCCAACTCGGCCAGCGACACGGTGAGCGTGCTCTTGAATCAGGGCGGCAGCAGAGACCATGTCAACTTCGCACCAGAGGCGCACTTACGCGACCGGCAGACAGCCGTTTTCGGTGGCGCTGGCAGACCTGACCGGCGACGGCATTCCCGACATTGTCACGGCCAACGCCTTCGACAACACGGTGAGCCTGCTTCTGGGCAACGGCGACGGGACGTTTCAAACCCAGCAAGTTTACAGAGTCGGATCTCGGCCCTATTCGGTCGAGTTGTCCGACTTGACCGGCGACGGCAAGCGCAACATCGTGACGACCGACTACGGCGGCAACAGCGTCAGCGTCCTGCTCAATAACGGCGGTGGAACTTTCGGCAAACCACAGACCTTCGCCACCGACCTTGCGCCCGTCCAGACCATCGTGGCCGACGTCAACGGCGACGGCCGGCCCGACCTCGTCACCGTCAGCAACCACGACAGCGCAACCGGCGTGCTGCTGGGTAAGGGTGACGGCACGTTCGAGCCGGCGCCGGCCGGCAGCGGCGTGGGTCTTGCGGACACACCGCTCTTGGCCGATTTCAACGGCGACGGCATCCCCGACAGCGTCGTCCTGGACCAGTCGGGCAACATTCTCTTCCGCGCGGGACTGCCCGGCTCCCTGGACACCTTCGCGCCCCCCGTCGTCCTCAACCCCGGGCGGCCGGCCCGCGCGATCACGATCTTGCAGATCGGGTCTCGGTTCGCAGTCGCCGCCGCGGACCTTCACTTTGATCCCACCCTATCGACCAGTCAATTTGTCTTCACCGTCTCGATTTACACGGTGAGCGAAGACGGCAGCGTCACGCGCCGTACCGCGTTCTCGACCACGGCCCTGCCCACCAGCCTCACCGCCGCCGATCTCACGGGCGACGGGCTGGACGACCTGATCGCAGCCAACGCTCTCGATGACAGTGTCACGATCGCTCTCGAGACAACGACCGGTGGTTTCGCGGCCCCCTTGACCGTGCCCACCGGCGTTGCGCCGTCGGACATCGCGGTGGGCGACGTGAATGGCGACGGCCTGCCCGACATCATCGTGAGCGACCAGTCATCCGGCGATGTGGCCGTTCTGCTCAACGATCCGGCGCACCTGTTCAGCCAGTCGCTGCGGTTCCGCGCCAGCCCGGGGCTCTACGGCCTGAGCACAACGTCCGCCGGTCCCGCCGTCAGCTCGTTCGCGCAGACAGTCAGCCTGGCCGTGGGAGACTTCACCGGCGACGGCCGCGACGATGTCGCGGTCGTCAATCAAGCCACGCACAGCTTCACCGTTCTGACCGCCGACCCGTCCGGCGGCTTCGCGACGCCCGCGCTCGCCCTGACCACATCGACGAGCGACGGTTTGAACATCAACGAACGTCCCGGTGCGATCGTGGCGGGCGACTTCAACCGCGACGGCAAGCTCGACCTGGCCGTACTGATGGAGGACACGGGACAGATCTGGATTTACACCGGAAACGGCAATGGGACGTTCCAGCACACCTTCAGCATCCCGGTCGGTGAGGAGGCCACCGGGTTATCGGTCGTGCCCGGCAATGGACCGGGCCTGATCGATCTGCTGGTCGGCAACGGCTATGGCGACGTCTTGATTCTGGACGGCAAGGGTGATGGGACGTTCCAGATCCAGGGTAGTCGCGTTTCGCTGTCGGTCGTGCCCGACTTGCTGGGCCCCGGCCAGGCCGGCGTCCTGGTCGGCGACCAAGAGAACAACCGCGTGACGGTGCAGGCGCCCTCGGCGAGCGGCAACCAGTACACGCCCGTGCAGACCCTGGGCGCGACCTCGTCGTCGTCCGCGCAGCTCGCGCCGGGGGCTGTGCAGTGGGCGTTTCTCGACAGGGGGGCGACCTTGCCCGACGCGATTGTCGTGAGCACCGGCAGCAACTCGGTGGAGGTTTATCGCACGACGTCGATCAACGACGGCGCGCCCACGTTTGCTCCGACCGTGGAGACGTATTTTGTCGGCACCGCCCCGTCAAGCATCACCGTGGCTGACTTGAACGGCGATGGCATACCGGACATGCTGATCGCCAACCAGGGCAGCAACGACGTCTCGGAGATTTTCGGCTCGTTTAACGCGAGCGGCGACTGGGTGGGCATCCCCGGGCCGCGTCTCAAATCCGGCGGCGACGGCCCGCTCGCGGTGGCCGTCCAGGATCTTGGCAATAGCGGTATCCCCGATCTCGCCGTCTTCAACGGTGGCAGTGGCACCGTCACTAAATTGCCCGGCGTCGGACGGGGATTCTTCAATGACCAAGATCCGCAGACGCTGTTCAACCTCGGCAGCGCGCTTGTGCAGCCTCCCACCTTTGTGGGCAACACGGGTCTGGGCTACGCGGTCACGGCCGGAGGTGATCTGGTCCGGTTCGACCTTTCGAACCCGGAGGGCGGCGCCTCCGTGGTGTTCTCTGGCCAGCAGGTACTGGCTGCCCAGGCCCTTCCGAGCGGGCAGGTCGTGGTGGCTCTCGTGAGCGGGATCGTCAATATCCTGGATCCGCAAGGCAACGGCTTGAGCGTGGCGTCGGAACTCTTGCCGCAGGGAGAGACGCCCGCTTTCCCCAGCGCGATCGACGTGGTCACAAGGTCCAACGGGAACTTCGATGTGCTGGTGAGCAGCGAGGGCTCTGACATTATTTCGGTGTTCTCGGAGGGAGGTAGCGGATCGGGGACCATTTCCTCGTCGCTGGGTGGCTCGTCGCCTGCTTTGAATACGTCTCAACCGTTCAACTCGTTGCAAACCCCGACGATCACAGGATCCCAGTTCGTCAGTGTGACGTCGACCACAAACGCCACCGGTGCGTCCGCGGCGGCGGCGAGCGCTAGCACTTCAGCCTCGACCAGCTCGGCTGCGCCGTCCGTGGCTGTCACCTCGACGGTGGGGTTGTCTCTCGGCGGTTTCTCCTCGGTCGGCTTTGGCTCCGCAAACGGGACCGGCAGTGCCCTCCTGGTTTCGGTAGAGGGCAACACGTACCTGAGCGTGCCGATCCTCGACTTCGGGGCCGACCGTGGTGATGACGCCGGCAAAGGCGAGGGACGCATGCCATGGCTCTCCGCCCTCCACAACTTCGGCGACACCTCTGCCTTGACGCGGTTCGTGATCGGCCTCGACGAGGCCTTGCGAGGCTATCGCGGCTCGGACGATGCACTGCCGGGAAACGTCGGCCGATCCCATGATCCCTGGGACGAAGACCTCTTTTACCGACGTCAACCTGTGGAGCCGCCGCTTCTCCGCCAGGAACGGGAAGGCGCAAAGAAAGCCGGCATCCCCGAGGCGATGATGGCCGACCCGCACCAGAACCCGCTCGAGAATGATCGGGACGCTCTGGCGCGATTCGCGGATGAACGACCCGCCGAAGCTGGCATCAGGTCCTCGGCAGCCGCCGCTCGAATTGTCGCGGGCTTGAAGGCGCTGGCCGGTCTTTTCGTCGCCATGCTGCTCGTGCCAGCCAACTCCCGATGCGTCGCCAGGAAGACGGCAGACCCCGAACGCCTCGTCGATGCCGAAGCGGGGGTGCCAAGATGAACACTGAGCCAATTTGCCCTTTTGTGAGCCCGACCCGATGAGCGACGCATCTTCTTCCGGAGCCGACGCCAGGAACGAGCCCTGGGTCGAGGTGACGGGCTCGTCGCATCTCTCGGCATGGCTGGCTCAAGAGCAGGTCAGTCTCGCCTTTACCACGTATCAGACGGGCAAGCTCTTCCTCCTGGGCCGCCATCCCGACGGCAGACTCGCCGTCTTCGAGCGCACGTTCAATCGCGCCATGGGCCTCTGGGCGGACGGCCAGACCATCTGGCTGAGCACGCTTTACCAGCTCTGGCGGTTCGAGAACATGCTCCGTCCGGGCGAGCTCTACGACGGACGCGACCGGCTCTATGTGCCGAAGATCGCCAACACCACCGGCGATCTCGACATCCACGACATCGCGATCGACCACAGCGGCCGCCCCGTATTCGTCGCCACGAAGTTCGGATGCATCGCCACCGTTTCGGAGCAGTCCAGTTTCACGCCGCTCTGGCATCCGCCGTTCTTGAGCAAGCTCGCCGCCGAGGATCGCTGCCACTTGAACGGACTGGCCCTGGCGGAAGGCCATCCGCGTTATGCCACGGCGGTGAGTACGAGCGACGTCGTCGACGGCTGGCGTGACCGGCGCCAGAGTGGCGGCGTCGTGATCGAGATCCCTGAGGGCCGGGTGATCGCATCCGGCCTGTCGATGCCACACTCGCCGCGGCTGTACCGCGGCCGCCTCTGGCTCCACAATTCCGGCACTGGCCATTTCGGCAGCATCGATCCCGCCGACGGGCGATTCGAGCCGCTCGTGTTCTGCCCGGGCTACTTGCGCGGTCTCGCGTTCGTTGGCGATTACGCGGTGGTCGGATTGTCTCGTCCGCGAGACGAGAAGACATTCGGCGGCCTTGCCCTGGACGAAGAGCTGGCCAGACGCGCGGCCGACGCTCGGTGTGGATTGCTGGTCATCGAGCTGCGCACAGGCACCGTTGCTCACTGGCTGCGGATTGAGGGCATGGTGCGCGAGCTCTACGATGTGGCGGCGCTTCCCCAGGTTTCCCGGCCCATGGCCTTGGGATTCAAGACCGACGAGATAGAGCGCATGATCGCCATCGGCGAGCAAGGAGCGCTGTCGTGACCCTTCAACCCGAGGGGCCTCTGAATTCGAAGCACGCACATGCCAGCCGGCACCCGATCCGCACCGGCCTGTTCGTCCTCGCCGTGGGGGTCGGCATGGTCGGGCTGCTCCCGGCGGAACTGAAAGCACTGAAATCATCGCGGCCGCGGCCTGGATCGTCGACCGCGACGGCCTACTTCCCGCCGCCGGAATCCCGAGGCGGATGGCGCAAGCTCAACGACCCGGACTCGATCCGACGCGTCGCTGGCATGGATCCGGCGAAGCTGACAATCCTACGGGCATGGCTTCGCGATTCGGATCGTCGCGGGTTCGCCGCCGTCGTGATCCGGCGCGGTTATATTGTCCTGGAAGAGGAACGCGGCATCAGCTCCGTCTCGAACACCCGTCGAGTTGCCTCGTGCTCAAAGGCCATCTGCGCCACGGTTCTGGCCATCGCCTCCGAGCAGAGTCAGGCGGGACATATGCCCCGCAAGATGACTTTCGACGATCACGCCTTTGACTTCGTCCCTTGGGCACGGCCACTCAGCGATCCGCGCAAGACCCGGATCACCGTGAAGCAACTGCTGAATCACACTTCGGGCATCTGTCCGGAAGCATTGGGCGCACCCAATGATGGCAACTGGGAGTATATCCTGGGGCACAGCGGCGACGCCCGGACTGCGAAGCTCGCGTTCGATCCGGGTAGTGCCTGCGGTTACTCCACACATGCCTTGGCCCACGCGGCGCTCGTGTGCGAGACCGTCACAGGCAAGCCATACGATCAGTTTGCCATCGAGGCATTGTTCAAGCCGCTGGGTATCGAGCATTGGTGGTTTCAGTATTTCGACGGCGGGCCGACGTGCGGCCGCCATCCATCTCACGCGCTGGGCATGCCCGCGCGCGACCTGGCCCGCGTCGCGTACTGCATGGCCCGCGATGGCCGCTGGAACGACCGGCAGGTCATCCCGAAATGGTTTGTTGCCCAAACGGCCGCGTCGACGCACGATGTCCACGGACCGGAAATGCGTTTCAAATTCAACGCACAGATCTTCTCTCATGGTTGGGAGCTGCCCGCGCGCATGACCGGCGAGGGAAGCCGGAGCGGCCGAGGAATTCCCGGCGACGCCCGCGCCAAGCCCGGATCGGGAGGTCAGTATATCGCGTTCGTACCGAGCCTCGACCTGGTCGTCACGCGCCACACCGGCCAGAGCGGTGAGTGGCCATTCGAGGAATACCTGCGTCAGGCCTGCGCGGCAGTCATGGACACGCCCTGACGCCCATTCTCGACTCTGGAACAACGCCACTGAGAGATGAAGTCCACTCAGCCCGCTGAGGCCAAGCCAACGACCAGGACCGATGCGATGCCGGCATGGCCGGGCGGTTTCGGTCGAGTTTGCCGAGCGCTCGTCGAATGGTGCGGCCAGTCCCTCGAAATTCTCGATACCACGTCAGGAAACACGGGTTCTGTACGACTCACCATCATGAGGTTGCGACCGAAGCGACCGGAAACGTAGCGGCGACCGATGATCGAAGCGCAAGCAGCAGACCCTGAGACCTGGGTAGATCGGTACGGCGACAGCCTCTACCGCTACGCGCTCTTGCGCCTGCGTGCACCCGACCTTGCCGCGGATGTCGTCCAGGAGACGTTCCTGGAGGCCCTCCGTGCACGGGAGTCGTTCGCGGGACGATCGAGCGAAAGGACCTGGTTGATCGGGATCTTGCGGCACAAGATCATCGATCAAATGCGCAGGTCGATCCGGGACAGCGCGACCCGCAATGGTGTGGCGCCGGGTGTCTCCGACGAGCCGGCTTTCGACCGCCGCGGCCACTGGAGGCTCGCGCCCGCGTCCTGGGCGGGCGACCCGAGCCGCGAGATCGAGTTGCGCGAGTTCTGGGACGTCTTCGCCGGCTGCCTGTCTCGACTCCCCCAGGGGCTTGCGGACGCGTTCTTCCTCCGCGAGCTCGACGGCCTGGGCGCCGACGAGGTCCAGCAAACTCTCGGGATCACTCCGGCAAACTTCTGGAAGCGCCTCCACCGCGCACGCATGCTTTTGCGGCAATGCCTCGAATCCGGCTGGTTCGGCCCGCTGGCGGGGAACCACCCCGTCAGCAAGAAAGGCGCGCCCCACTCATGAGCCGACCGAACGAGATTTGGCGTCTCCTCAACCTCCCTTGCGACGGGATGACGCGGCTCGCCTCGGAGTCGCTCGACCGTGACCTGAACCTGCTCGAGCGGCTCGCGCTTCGCTCGCACGTGCTCTACTGCTCGGCGTGCCGCCGCTACTTGCGGCAGATCAGGCTCCTACGAGACGCGATGCGGCATCTTCTGACTCAGGTCGAGTCCGGCGAGCCCTTCCCCGACACGACTCTCCCGGACGACGCTCGCGAGCGGATCAAGCAGGCCCTCCGCTCGGATTGACCACCCGCACGGTGGCGGTCACGGCTTGAGCCCGCCAGACTTTGGGTCGCGTGCTGGCGGCGGTCTTTCCGAGACCTCCAAGGCCTCCAATTCCGCAGCCAGTGGCTTCGAGGCGCTGTTGATGGCAGCGACGCCAACCTTCAGGCGGTCGTTGAGTTTGACGGTCAGAGGAGTGAAAGAGGTCCAGCGAACCCCGTCGGGCCCGAAGGACGCAACAATCTCGTCGCCGCGCCGCCTGAGCCGAAGATGATTCCAGCCGTCCCCGTTCTTGAGGCCGCTCGAAACGGCCAAGGCGCCGTCCTTGCGGTACTCGAAGTTGACGTAAGGGCGCGGCCTGCCGTGCTGGAGATCCGCGGCGATCTCGAGCCGGACGTAGTTCTCGGGGTCCTGCCACATGAGGAGCCCGGCCCCGTGATAGGGGGAATAGAGGGCCGTCGTCGCTTTCCCTCCCGGGTGGCTGGTGCCGGAGACCCGCACACTCACATCGAAATCGCCTTTGATGTCGCGAAGCACACGCGGTGCGTTCACCTGACCAATTTCAGCGCTGAGAATATGGGGCTTGCCCGGTACGATGATCCTGACCTTGTCCTCACGCGGCACCCGCTCAAACTTGCAATCGCCGTCGGGGTCGACGGCATCCCCCCAAAGCTCGTTCTCGAGCGCCGTCGCGGCCTGGCCCTTCGGCACCCGAGCGGTTGCGGCGACGCTCGCCGCCGGTCGATCGTCGCCGATCTTTCTCGCACTCGGGGCGGCGGGCTTGGCCCGCTGCTCCTCGCGCCGGGAAACCTGCTGCGCGCGAGGTCGCCCAGGCTTGGTCGCAGCCTGGGCACGCGGTATGTCGAGACCGCTCACAGCACTCGGCTTCGAGGCTCCGCCCCGATCGGTCCGCGGACTGACTGGTTTCGCGCCGGCCGGCCCTTGAGCTGTCCGCTCGGCTCCGGTCTTCGGAGTCGTGATTGGCGCAACGGCCCCCTGGTCATGGGCCAGGTGAGATGTGGACCCACCGCCGATGGTCCTGACCTTGCTCTCACCAGGCGGGGCGAAGACGAAGCCCACGACCGCCATCGCGGCGAGCACCGCCAGCACTGCCGCCGTGATAACGAGCGCCGCGCCGGCGAGATGGACGCGCTGGCACCGATTGCGCCGAGCTCGGTTCCGCGACGAACTGGCGCGAAGCTTGGGTGATGGGTCCCGCGGCGCCCGTGAACGGCCCGGTCGTCGAGAGCTCCGCCTTCTGCCGCGCGGCATGCAACTCGCGCTCGATGGCCCTGATCTCCTTGACCACCTCGGCCGACTCCGGGCGGTTCGCCGGGTCTTTGGCCAGCAGGCGCATGACCAGTTCGTCCAGTGCCGGCGGCAGTTCAGCATGCCAGTCTCGGGGGCGGCGCGGCGTGGTCGTCGCCAGAGCGGTCAGCACGGCCATGATGGACTCTCCGTCGAACGGCAACCGGCCGGCACAGAGCCGGTACATGACACACCCGAGACTGAACAGATCGGACCCGGCGCCCACCGGTTCACCGCGGGCTTGCTCCGGAGCCATGTAGGCCGGCGTGCCCATGACCGTCCCGGAACGAGTAATCTGAACGTCCTCGCGCTGCGACCGTGCCATCCCGAAGTCGAGGATCTTTACTCGCCCCGCGGGTGCCTCGAGCCAGATGTTGGCCGGCTTGATGTCGCGGTGAATCAGGCCGCGTTTGTGGGCGGCGGAAAGCCCGCCGGCGATTTCGCGGCTGATTCGCAGCACGATTTCCACTGACGGCTTGTGGCCTTGATCCAACCAGTTGGCCAGGGAGACTCCCTTCAAGTGCTCCATCGCGAGGTAGGGGACACCCCTTTCCTGCCCGACCTGATAGATGGTCACGATGTGGTCGTGCTTGATCGCGGCTGTAGCCCGTGCCTCGCGCATGAACCGCTCTGCGATCCCCGGAGTATCCGCGATATGCGGCCGGATGACTTTCAAGGCGACGGGTCGAGCGAGGAGGCTGTCTTCGGCCAGGAAGACAAGGCCCATGCCACCTTCGCCCAGAAGCGTCAGAACCCGATAATGAGCAAGCCAGCCGTACTCTCCGGCGGCTCGAGGCGAGCCCAGGAAGTCGAAGCGTTCGTGCCTGGTCGACGGAAATTCACCCTCGGTTGCACTCTGGGGCGAAGAGGACCCCGGGGGTATAGGCGACTGTGGCTTGGGGATCCTGGTCTCCGCACGGGTCTTTCCCAGACGGCAGGGGCGTCGTTTGTCGGTCGGAGTCGTCGGGGATCATGGCTCACTCCGGGTTCGACACGAAGCACGATCAAATCCACGATAATCTCCGCCCGCGGACTTGACGATCGCACGGCACGTTATCACTCTGCAAGCGTCTCCGGGAGCCCGACGTTTGAGCGGAACGCTGCCTCGCAAGCTTGCCAAGCCCCGGCGCAGTCGTTCGGCTCCGGCCTATTGAATTTGTCGCAGTCGGCCCCGAAATCCTGACAGACCTCAACTCCTCAGCGATATGCCGTGCCGTGTTGCGAGACGATCTAGCGGTTCTTGTTAAAGATCACGCGACGTAACGCGGAAGGCTCGCGGCAATTGCGTCCTCACCAGCTCCGAAGCGCTCAGGATGCGCGGGCCGCGGGTGGCGTGGGCGCGGCGGCCCCTGCCGGCGAGTTGACCGCCTGCGCCAACGATTCGTACAGCGACAGCAGGAACACGTGGTAGGTGTCGAGAACGCGGGGACTCTCGTGGGCGCGGAGATATTGCAGCGCGGGCCGCCCGTAATCAAGCAGCTTTTTCTGCGCATCTGTCACCGTGGCCAACGAAGCGACGCCATTCCTCTTCGTCTCGGCCAAGACCACGTCGCTCGCCCGATCAAAGATCGTCCGTTTCGCTTTGAGCTCTCCGGCCGTCGGGGCATCGCCGGGCCAGACGAGCTGGTTCGTTTCGTCGTAGAAGCTGGAAAGGGGCAAAACCGGCATCTGCGGAGCGACGTTCGTCGCCGTGCGAGTCGTGGCCGGAGAGGGACGTGGGGGCCGATGGCCGTAGCGGGCCGGGTCATTGCTGTGCGCAGCATGGTGGCGCTCGACAAACCCGTTGTCACGAATGTGGTTGATGTAGGAATTGGGATTGTTGGCGTAAACGCCACGGGAGGGCAGATGGGTGTCGCGCCCGGCATCAAACAGCGCTTTCTGATACAGGAAGCTCTCGGGTTTCGGCACTTGGCTGAAGCCCCCAAGACCGAATCCGTAGCCACCGAAGCCCGTTCCCAGTCCGGGTCCGAATTGTGCCTCGGCCCGGCGCGGCCCAAAGCCAAAGGCGGCCGCAGCCACGATGACCACCACGATGATCGTCCTACGACTCGCTGCGGATTTCATCGCTGCTGCCTCCTTTGGGGCTGACGCTCTCGTGGCAATTTCACTTTGGAAACCAAATCGGGAATTGGAACGCATCGGTGAACTCCAGTGAGGCGGATCGTCCGGAACGAAAACGCGGAACGTCCGCGACTCGGACCGAGCCGGAAGTCAATGTCGGATCGCATGATGATCAGCATGGCAAGCCCCCGAAAACACGTGGGAGCTACTTAGCGATCTCCATGCCAGTCGCCTCGAGGAGGGCCACGCGGTCGCCACAACTCTCCGGTGAGCTGAGAGATGATTCTTCTTTGCGAGGCGGGCCGAGGAATACAACCACAGTCCGACGGGCGGAAGGCGCCACGACCGATCGTGGGGACTACGAGGGTTCGTGGTATGAGCGGGACGCGCCGAGCTATCTGGACCAGCCACAACCGTTGGCCGTCATCAGCTCTTGTGCAAGCGTCTCTGGGAGCCCGACGTTTGAGCACCACTCCGACTCGAAGGAGCGCCCTCACCTCCCAACTTGCAGTTCGATCGTCAGATCCTGGCGGAGGAAGAGGCAGCGGCCTCCTGCCTCCTCGCAGGTGTTGTACAGGGCATAGGCCGCGAGGCGAGTCTTTCCCGTAGCGGCGGACGGCGCCTTAACCTCAAAGTCGAGGCGGCGAACCTCGTCTGACTCGGGCCGGTCGCTCTGCGGTGCCTCCAGCAGGCGAGTCGAGATCGTCCAGCCTTCGGCCCCGCCGATCCAGACCCGCAGCGGGGTGGACTCGTTGTTCCAGTGTCCGGCGTGTGCCGCGTTGGGGCTAAAGGCAAGGTGGACCCGTGCAGCTTTGCCGCGCCCGATCCGCGCAGGGACAACGACCACTTCGGCCTCGATGAGCCGCTCTTTGTCCCGGTGGATCTGTCCTTTCGGATCGGGCTCGACCGGGGCGGCGTCAGCCACGACTTCGCGAACGGGGCCGGCGAGCTCGGAACCGTAGGGCTCCACAACGAGAGGGAAAGGCGTTTCGCCGCGGCGCGAGATCTCCGCTCTGGCCTGCGCGACCCAGTCGTAGAACGAATAGGGCTTGGTCAGGCGCGGGCCGTATTGCTCGATGCGTCGACGCCAGATGTACTGGTTCGGGTCGAGCGCCAGGGCATGGCTCCAGGCGTCGATCGCGGCTTGAAAGTCGCCGGGGCGTCGCGCCGCCGACTCGTGGCGCATTCGGCGGGCAACTCCGAGCCGGAACCACCCGTTTTTGTCCGATGGATCGAGCGCCAGGGCACGGGCGTAGGCGTCGATCGCCTCGTCGACCCACCCGGCGCCGCCGCAGATTGTCAGGGCGTCGCCCACGGCCCGCCAGGCGCCGACGTCGTCGTTCGCCTCGGCCGTGCGGCGCAGCGAGGCCGGGTCCGGAGGTCCGCTGGACCGCGGCGCACCGGGCGGCGCGTGGTCAACGAACGTCTTATCGAGGAACTCGGCCTGGAACGTCTCGGGGCGAGGGCGGATGGCGCGTACGATGCCGTGCTCGTCGATCGCAAGGACGATCGGGACGGCCGGCGCCTCCAGAAGATTGATCGGGTCGTGGAGGATCGGCCAGTCGAACCGCTTCCACTGGGCAAACAGCCGGCAGCGGTCGGCGTGCTGCTCCTGGTCGACGCCCAGGAGTACCAGGCGTCCGTTCTTCGCCCACTCGCGAGTCGCTTCGTGCCAGACCGGCACGTGCTGGCGGCAGCCGACTCACCAGGAGGCGAACTGGATCAGCAGCACCCTCTTGCCGCGGAAGTCCGACAATGAGACGGGCGCGCGATCGCCGATCCTGGGTAGCGTGAAGTCGGGGTGCCGCTCCCCGACCTTGGGCGCATAGGACACGGCCCTAGCACGCGAGGTCGAGCCGATCATGATCCCGCAGGCTGCCAGGGCCAGGGCCAGCTTCCGCATCGTTCGTCTCCTCATTCTTCAGGGCGAAAGCGATCACTTGACCTTCTTCGCCGCCTTGACAAGTTCGTCCGTCGAATGGCGCTCTCGGAAACCCTTCGAGGAAAAGCTTCGCGCGGATCACGCCCTCTCGATCAACAAGGAATGTCCCGGGGTTCGGCACGCCCTCAGCCTTGCCTTTGGCGGCCTCGTTGCGGATGTGGTAGGCCTCGATCGTCTTGCTATCCGGATCGGAGAGCATCGGGAAGCCGATCTTGTTGCGGTCGGCGAAGGTCTTCAAGACCTTCGTGTCGTCATAGCTGATGCCGACCAACTGCACTCCTGCGTCTTCGATGGACTTGAGGTCGCGTTGCAACTGGACCAGTTGCTTGCGGCAGAATGGTCACCAGTCGGCCGAACGGTAGAACACGAGGGCGACCTTGCCCTTCTTGAGGAATTCGGCCAGCGAGCGCTCCGTGCCTTTCTGATCCTTGAGGGTAAACTTCGGCGCCTTCTCGCCGACCTTCAGGCCCGTCTGCTCCTCGGGCGAGGGCTTTGCCTTGCCTTGGGACCAAGCGGTAGAGGTAGCGAGCAGCACGACCGTCGCCGCAAATGTCATCGATCGGATCGGGGATAACATTCAAGCTCCTTCCAAAATAAGGACGAACCAGCGAATCGGTCGAATCAGGTACTCCGCACTGCTCGGACGGACGTTGTGAAATCCGGGAATTCATTGCGCCTTGGCCACCGCCTTGGCAGCGCCGGTCGCCGGCATTCCGCTCGTCGTGGTCGATCGCCAGGGGAGGTCGGCCGCCTGGTGGACCACTCCGGTGCGCTTGTCCTGCACGAACACGCCCAGACGAAGGTTTTGACGCTTCCAGGTCGGCTCGATCTGGAACGGGAACTTTCGCGCTAAAGGTGACTTGCCGTCGAGCTCGATGAACTCGTATTTGGTCAGACGCGCCGGGAAGCGCGCGACGAGCGACTTACCCGCATTCTCGCCCGAAGGGACGTTGGTGACAACGCCGTCCTCGCGGAGCACGGCGCAGACCAAAAGCGGTGTCCTCTCAGTCCGGGGAGACCGGCTCGCCACCTTGATTGTCGCCGTGCCCGAGAGCCCATCGCCCTTGAGGGCGAGGGCGACGTCAAGGCTCACGCCGGGTTTCTTCGCGAGCTCACGACGGATTGCCGCCTCGGCCGAGGCGGGGTCTCGTCCGTTCACAGACTGCTCGCCGTCGATCATGAGCATCGGCGTGTAATACAGGCCGTAGTCGGCATTCTTGGGCTTGGTGTAGAGCTGGTTGTAAATCATCTGCCGCTGGCTGTAGAGCGGGTCGGAGAACACGTCCTTCCAGGGATCATTAAAGTAATCGACATGAAATGCGATCGGTACGATTCTGCGCTCTCGCTCGGCCAGCGCGCCGAGCATTTTCTCGGCCGTAGGGCACATGTCGCAACCCTGTGAGGTATAAAGTTCGACCAGGACCATTCGCTTCGGCTCATCGCCTAGGGCGGCCGACACGGCCCGGTCCGGCCCGCCGGCGAACAACAGCGGTATCACCAGTGCCAAGAGTTTCAGCCGCAGACGCATGGACAAGGCTCCTTGCGTTCGAGTTTCATTAAATGCCCCGTTCCGGCAGCAAGCTCGTCACAAGCAATTGCAACGCCGGTGCCGGGCCGTCTGTCTAAGGTAAATTTGGTCGTAACCCACAACAAATGAAAAACGTGAGTCGAACGCTCGCCTGATGGCGGAGGAATATCCGGCGAGCACGCCGGGGATCGGCATCACGAAATGTCGTGGCCGGCTACGACGGTTCGTGGGTCGAGCGTGCGATGCCGAGCTTCTTGGACCGGCTCACCCGAGTTTGGTCAGTTGTCCGTGTCACATGGGAAGTCTTGGCGCCGCGCGACGGTCCAGCCTGGCGAAAGGCTCGCACGATCGGCTCGGGGCTTGCGAGCAACCCATCCAACAGAATCGGCCTGCGGGAGGAACTGCCCGGGAAAATGGCATAGAACGGTATCGACGCAGCCTTGTTGCCCAGGCGACGCAGGGTTTCATCGACCTCCGGGGCCGGTTTGGTCTTGTCGGCCCGGAGTGCGACGACACCGTTCTCGTGAATCAACCGGGCGACTTCCTTTCGTTCGATGGCCGCCGCTTCGTTCGCCTTGCAGGTCAAGCACCAGTCGGCCGTGAAATCGACAAACACGGTCTTGCCTGCGCTCACGAGCTCCTCGAGTCTGCGTCTCGAGAACGGCTCCCACGTGATGCCGTCGAGATTGCGCCGGGGGAACACCGCAACCTGCCCGGAGGGATCAGCCGAGGCCGAGAGCTTTCGTTCCAGGTTGCGCTCGAACCGCTTGGCCATCACGTCATCCAACCAGCCGAATGACAGCCAAGCTGCTGCCGCGACGGTTCCCGCGGCAACGCCCCATGCTCGCAGCCGCCGCCCACGCGATTCCAAGAGCGGATCTCGGCCCACCCACCAGCATGCGAGGCCGACGCCGAACAGCAAGAGCACTGTGGGAACAACGCTCGGAGCAGGAATGAAGCTCAGCAGATAAACGATGGTCGCCATGAGCACGAAGCCCATCATCTGCTTGAACGTGACCATCCAGTTACCCGGCCTCGGCAGGAGCCGGACCAGCCGCGGGAACAGTCCGGCCAGCAGGTATGGGCTGGCCATGCCCAGCGCGACGAAGGCGAAAACGAGATAAGTCAGATACGCCGGCCGAACGATCGCCCATGCCAGGGCCGAGCCGAGAAAGGGACCACTGCACGGGGTCGCCAGGAGCGTGCTCAACACGCCCATGCTGAACGCACCGCCATAGCCTTCGCCGCCGGCAGCTCCTCCGGCTGTTCCGACGAATCCGGGCACGGGGACTTCCCAGACGCCGAGAAAGCTCAAGCCGAAAGCGAACACGATGGCGGCGAGCGTCACGCTGAACGCGGTACTGCTGAACTGCTCGCCCCAGCCCAGACCGGCGAAGACGGCGAATGTGGCCAGCGCGAGCATCACGGACATCAATCCAGCCGAGTAGGCGACGTTGAGCAGGAGAACTCGCCGTCGCTTGTCGTGGGATTGCTGCACGAAGGAGAGAAGCTTCAGGCCAACCACCGGCAGCACGCAGGGCATCAGGTTGAGCAGGAAACCCGCGACGAACGCCAGCGGCAGGATCGCCCAAACGGAGTAAGAACCGGGTTCCGCGGCGGCGATCTCGATCTGATCGAGCGAAAAGCTCCCGGTCGAGGATCCCGGATCCGCCCGCGGCCCCGCTGCCGTCCCCGCGATGGCCTCGGTGGGAGCGCGAAGAGCGCCGACGACGGATTTCGACGCGTCAGCCTTGCCGACTGCTGCGTCCTGGCCGGAGTGGCCGGGCGACGGTACGAGATCGGTACGGAGCAGGGCCTTGAACTCGTATGTCTTTGGGGCCAGGCAGCGATCTTCTTGGCAGGCTTGAGCGAAGACCGTCCCCTGCACGACGAGCTCGTCATTCGGTGCCGATGACAAGGCCACCGGGGCGGTCCAGGTGACCTGTCCCTCGTACTCGTGGAGCTCGACCTCCAGAGTTGGATGCTTGACGATTTTCGGCGGCCGAGATGGGGTGAACGCTCCGGTGACGCGCACCGGCGTGGACTTGGTCACGGTGATCCTCGTCGCCAGGAACGGGCGCGGCTGGGACTGGGCGTAGATGTGGAATCCGGTCGCGACGTCGGCAGTCACGGAGAGCTGGCCCACCCGATCCGATGTGCGTGTCAACGTCGAGGAGATTCCCACCACCGGAGGCACGTCGCCAGCCGCGGCGGGCCGGAGCGACGGACCAACGAAGGCCAGTACCAAGACGAGAGTCAAGAGTCGAAGGGTGGGGCTCATGGCTGGGCAACCTTTCTGCGCGGACGGGCCGATCGGACAAGCCTTGATCGGGCGTTTCCTGCCTGGTAGGTTCGCGCTTGCCGACCGCGACCTACCAGGGTAATGTTCCCATGCCGCCGTGGGCAAGTCTGCGGAAGAGGCGTGCCAGGTCGATCGGATCGAGTCGCCCCGTCGACGAGTGCCCGGCGCTTGGGCGGGCGCACTCGCCGCGATTGGGGTCGGACTTACTTCTGGATAATCAGCTCGGTCGGCTCAATCCAGGTGAAGCGACCACGCTCTTTGATGATATGGCCGCTCACGCGCACGTTCTGTCCGGTGTAGCGGTTCTCGTATACGCTGGGGTAAAGCTTGTGCGCCTGCTCGACGATCACCACCTTTCCGTCGTCCGTGTTGACGGCCAGCCCGAGCTCATCGGGGTTCTGGATCGGCGAGACACCGTGCTCGCAGCCCGCGCACGTGGTTCTCCCCAGGACCGTCAGGGAGCCGTTCCTCTCGGGTCGTTGGCTCGCCTTCGACTCCATGGCATTCGGCTTTGGAGCCGCCGCGACATACTGGGCCGGGTCTTTGCGGAAGGCGGACTGCTCGCGATCGGACACGAACAAATAGCGCAACCCGTCCTTGATCTCCGCGAACTCGGGCTTGCCGGCAACACGCTTGTTGTGGCGGACCAGACAAACCGCACAGTCACCGTTCAGCGCGAGGTCAACGTTGGCAAACTCCTTGGGTTTGCTGAGGAAGGCCTGTTGCTGCTCCGCGCCAGGGAACAGGTACAGCCTGTTGTCGTACCGCGCGGTGTGGTTGACATTCCCGGGAACGCGCTTCCCGAGCTTGGCGTAGCAGACGATGCAGTCGCCGCCCAAGGCGGGCACATACTTTGCGGGGTTGGCCAGGAACTTCTGCTTGATCGTATCGTCCGGGAAATAGTACGTGACGCCGTCGTAAGTGGCCTGATGCTCAGGCGACCCCTTCGCCCACTTGCTGGCATCGACGATGCAGACAGGACAGTAGCCTCCAAGGCCGATCCGGGACTCCTGCTCGTGTCCCGCCTTGACTGTTTGCAGGCTCCCAATGGCGAGGATGGCCAGAGCGAGCAGTGATCCTGTCAGTACCTTGGAGCGATCGAGCAACACACGACTCATGGTCTTCTCCTTTGGTGAATCAGCGAGTGAAGCAGATATCTCAGCCACATCCGAGTCGCCCGACGGCAACTGATCACCCGAAGCGAAGAGCCACCGTGAGCGCTCACTCTTAAGATGTCGCTACCGCGCCGGTTCTTACCTCCAGCGACCAGAACACGCGTCACAATTGAATCTTGCTTTCGCGGGGTAAGAGATCGAAGGCCGGCTCCGTCCTAAGGGGGGCGAGAGTGAACGGGATTACAAATGCCGAAGGAGCATCCCGGTAAAGTCCGGGGAGCAGGTACACCATGTTGGTGAACGATCCCACGCCGCACAAGGGCCGCGAGGCTCGCCACCAGATCGGCTCCGGCAATTGACGGATAGCGCTGCCCTCGCGATCACGATCTCGCATGACCGATTCACGACCACAATGGAAAAGGGGATGACCATGTCTGCTTTGAACGTGAACGATCGCACGTTTGCCGCGGAAGTTCTTCAGTCGGAGGTTCCAGTCCTCGTTGACTTCTGGGCGCCGTGGTGCGGCCCATGCCGATTGATGGCGCCGATCGTCGATGAGCTGTCCGCGGAGCTCGGCGACCGCGCCCGCGTCGTCAAGGTGAACATTGACGAGGCGCAATCCACGGCGGTTCGGTACGAGATCACGTCGATCCCCACCTTCGCCGTGATTCGTGGAGGTAATGTCCAACAAAAGTTTTCGGGAGTGGTGCTGAAGGCTCGCCTCCTGGGGGCACTCGAAGAGCACCTTCGCTGACCGCGGGGTGCGCCGGGTGCGTCGAACGACGCCTGCCAACCTTGGGGCTTGCAAGCTGAAGCCTGAACCATCGGACCGGCATCGCAAGCCGAGGATAAAATGACAAGCAAGAGCAGCCCGACCTACCGTCGCCATCGTGTCAACCAAGTCTGGACTTACGCCCAGGCGCAGGCCATGCTCCCCTACGTCGCCTCAATCATGCGCTCACTCCGTTAGCACAGGCTGGACGCGCTGCGCCACCACCTGGCCGCGAAACGGCTTGCTGGCTGGCCGAGGCGAGACACACTGCTCGCCCAGGATGGGACCGCCCGCGGGGCATCCCGAGCGGATGCGGTGTACCAGAAAGCCATGGCTGAACTGCACTCGCTCGGCTTCAGTTGCCTCGACGCCTTCGCGGGCCTGGCCACCGTCCCTGTCTACCAAAACGGGGACCTCGCGCAGTGCGTGTACAACCTGATCGACCAAGGCAGTGATCGGGAGTAAGACCGGTGCCCCGACGCGCGTCTGGTGGGTAGAACGATACCTGTCCGCAGTCGGGCGGGTGACGAAAGGTCTCAAGCTGATCGGCCTGCTCATCGCGGCCCGGCCGTTCGCGGCCCGGCTCGCCGTCGCGAGCAGCGCCTTGGCAGTGGTCATGTTCCTTGCGACACTTAGCTTCATGGCGACGACGCCGGGCGTCTGCGGGGCCTCGGCGGGTGGGTTCCCGTCGCTGTCGGTCGTGCCCGGGCAGTTGCTTCTCACGAACAGCGTCCTGCCGGGGGCGGCCCTCTGGTCGCTCGGCGAGGGCTGGGGTAGACCCACCAATGGATCGCACGAATGACGTCTGGATCGAGGAGCGAGGGCAACCCGGCCCGCGCCGCGAGGCTGCGCTGGCAGACCTGCGCGGCGATCTGTTCCGCGGCATGCGCGGCGCGCTGGGGGGGCGTGCGCCTGTGGACGATTCGTTCCTGGAAGACGCTGTGCAAGAGTCGCTCCTGAAGGTGCTCTACCGCCTGGAATCGTTCGCGGGGCGGGGTTGGTTCGTGAGCTGGGCCCTGGCCATCGCGGTGCGCGTGGCGCTGACCATGATACGGCAGCGGCGGTGGCAGGGCGTATCGCTGGACCGATTCAACGAGGGAAGCAGCGGCCCGGCCATTGACGTTGCCGACCGGTCCCCGGGGTCGGAGCGTGCATCGCTCCGCTCGGAGTTGCTGGCCGCGCTGGACCGGGTCATCGGCGAGCAGCCCACCGACAATTAGCGGCTCGCCCTGACCGCCTAGCTGAACGGGATGCCTCAGGACGAGATCGCCCGGCAGCTCGGCAGCAACCGCAACGCTGTCTACAAACTCACCCACGACGCCCGCCGTAATCTCAGGGCAGGGCTCGAATCCGCGGGATTTGGTGCTGACAGCTTGTTCGAGGCGTGGGACAGTTGACGAAGAGGCAGATGCCATGAACCTATCAGACGACCAGATCCGCGCCCTCTGGCGAGCCGTCAGCCGCACGCGGGAACAAGAGCTGAACTGCGACGAGTGCCTGGGGGAACTGGGCGGTTTCGCGCAACTGACCCTCACCGGCCGGCCCGTCGCGGAAGCGTATGACCTCGCCCATCAGTATTTGCAAGTCTGCGGCGAGTGCCGCGAGGAGTTTACGTTGCTCCTCAGAGCGATCGAAAGCCTCGTCGAGCCGCGGCAATGAGCTTACCGCCCCGCTGGCGATAGTCACAGAGAGGTACCGGGGCTCATAGGTGACCTCCACAGATAAGCCGCTGAGGGCGGAATCCCGGCCACTCCGACTCGAAGAGGCGCCGTCACTTCGCAGCCTGGAGCTCGATCGTCAGATCCTGGCGGAGGAAGATGCAAACAGCCGGCAGCGATCGGCGTGTTGCTCCTGGTCGACGCCCCAGAGTACAAGACGTCCTTGCTTCACCCACTCGCGAGTCGCTTCGTGGCAGACCGGCACTTGCTGGCGGCAGCCTACTCACCAGGAGGCGAACTGGATCAGCGGCACCTTCTTGCCGCGGAAGTCCGACAAGGAGACGGGCGCGCGATCGCCGATGGTGGGTCACGTGACGTTGGGGTGCCTCTCCTCGACCTTCGGCGCATCGGACACGGCCGAGGCACGCGAGGTCGCGCCGAGCATGATCCCACAGGTCGCACGGGCGAGTGCCAGCCTGCGGATCGTTCGTCTCCTCATGGTTCGGGGTGCAAGAGAACAATTTGATGTTCTTGATGCCCCGCACCTGGCCAGGATGACCGGCCGCGACGGCGCGGGGAAGACTCGGTCGCGATTAATGTCTGCGACGAACCCGATGCGCCGAGCCGTTCCAGCCGGGGACAAGTGTGACGACGTCGGAGACCGACTGATACGAAGTGATTGTCTGCGGCCTCCGACCGATGGCCCGGCCATAGCCGGGGTGGGGGAACCCGCGGATGACGCCCAGGCCGCCGTAGTTCGCTGCTCCGAATGAGCCGTAATCGAACGGCGAGAATCCGTGGACAGTCCCGATTCCGTAGCCCCAGCCGACCGAGCTGCCGAACGAATCGCCTGGGTTGCTGGCGCAAGCGAATTGCGCTTGGGCGTTGCCCGTTGTGGCCAGCGCCAGGGCAAAGACCAAAATCGAAAACAATCTGCTCCATCCTCGTGTTGTCATGGCTGAGTCTCCGTTGTTTGAGTTCTCGAGATATCGAAATTCGGTGGCGGCGCCACCGCCGGCGGTGGTTCCGGTGGCAACGCCATTGCCGGCGATGTCTCCGGTGGCGGCGCCACCGCCGGCGATGTTTCCAGTTGAACGGCGATCGCCAGCCCGGGCCGGCCAGCGATCGCCGGGCGTTGGTGGACGGTTCTTACTTGTCCATCTTGCCTTTGTCCATGGCACCATCCATCTTGCCTTTGTCCATGGCGCCATCCATCTTGCCTTTGTCCATGGCACCATCCATCTTGCCTTTGTCCGTGGGACCGGCCATGTTACCTTTGTCCATGGGACCGGCCATGTTGCCTTTGTCCATGGGGCCGGCCATCTTGTCCGCATCGTCTTCGCCGGGACTACAGCCCGCAAACCCCCAGCCCATGACCAGGCAAGATGCGGCGAGCGCGAAACTCCGAACGAGCGAACGCATTGTCACATCCTCAAACAAACTGTTCATGATCTGTTCAAATTCAACATAGCCGCGATGAAGCTCGAGCAGCCGACGATCCGCGCTCCCTGTCGGATAAGGTCGTCGAGGAGCTCGGCCCCAGCCGAGTCGATGAACGTCACGGCGCTCAGGTCAAGACGTAGGCAGCTTGGTGGGGTCGGTGGCTCTCCACACGCGCGAATCAGCTCATCGACCCAGGGACCCCGGAGCTTTCCTTCCAGTCTGAGCGTCCGGATCGGGTCGGTCCCACCCAGGTCGATTCGTGCGATCCTCAACATGGCCCATCCCCAGCGAACGTCCCTTTCCTGCAGCCTTTAGAATGATCCCCATTCGCACGAGCGGTGCCAAATCGTTTTCGAGCGGATGAATTGGCCATAAGAACTAGCAGGCCTATAGCTTCAGTTGACCGATGTTCGCCCGCGCGAGGAAAGTCTCCGGCCGTGGGCGTAGACCGGAATCACGAAATGTCGTGGCCGCTACGATCGTTCGTGGGATGCGCGGCTGATGCCGAGTTTTTTGAGTCGGCTGCGGAGGGTGTTGGGGTGCAGGTCGAGGACGTGGGCAGCGCCTCGGGGCCCGTCGATGACCCAATCCGTCTGCCTTAGGACGGCCAGGATATGTTGGCGCTCGATCGTTTCGAGAGAAGGGGGCTGCAAAGCGTCGGCTGGAGCGCCGGCGCCGGTGGAGGCCTCGACGTCGATTTCGAAGTGGAGGGTGGGACCCGTCGCGAGGATGACCGCGCGCTCAAGGACGTTCTCGAGCTCGCGGATGTTGCCTGGCCAGCGATAGGCGATCAGGCGTCGCATCGTCGCATCACTGGTCCCTTCGATGCGCTGGCCGGTGCGAGCGGCGAACTTCTCGACCAGGAACCGCGCCAAGAGTGGGATGTCTTCGGCGCGGTCGCGAAGTGGCGGGAGCTGGATGGGGAAGACTCCCAGGCGATAATAGAGGTCCTCGCGAAACGTCTTCTCGCGTACAGCCTTGAGCAGGTCGCGGTTGCTCGCGGCGATGATCCGGACGTCGACCTTGATCACGGCACCCCCGCCCACTCGCTCGAGCTCGTGCTCCTGAAGCACTCGGAGCAGCTTGGCCTGAGTCTCCAGGGGCAGCTCCCCGATCTCGTCCAGGAAGAGGGTACCCCCCTCGGCCAGCTCGAAACGGCCGACGCGGCGGGCGATGGCGCCGGTGAAGGCCCCTTTCTCATGCCCGAACAGCTCACTCTCGATGAGTCCCGCCGGTAGAGCGGCGCAGTTGACCTTGATCAGCGGCTTGGCCGCCCGCCGGCTGTTGGAGTGGATCGCCCGGGCGATCAGTTCCTTGCCGGTCCCCGTCTCGCCGCAGATCAGGACGGTGGCATCGGTCGGCGCGACGCGGCTGACTTTGTCGAGCACCGCCAAGAGAGCCGGGGAACGGCCCACGATCTCGTCGAAGTTGTGGACCGACTTGATCTCCTCCTGGAGGTAGAGATTCTGGTCCCGGAGCCTGCCCCGCTCGGCCTCGGCGAGGACGCGGTCGGTGACATCGACCCAGATCGAGTGAACGGCATGGACCGCACCGCTTTCGTCGAGCATCGGATGCATCCACAGGCTGACCCAGAGTGGGCTCCCGTCCTTTCGCCTCATCTCGAGCTCCAGGCCGGAAACTTCCTCACCCCCAAAGCCCTGCTGGAACGCCTGCTCCGCCTGCTGGCGCCCGGAAGAGGACTCGGCGAAGTAGCGCATCACGTCCGAGCCGATCAGCTCCGTCGCGGGATAGCCGAGAAGCTGAGTCGAGCGGCGGTTCACATTGAGGAGTTTCCGGTCCCTCCCGAGTGACACATAAGCGTTCGGAGCCTCCTCGTACAGGTCCCTGTACCGCCGCTCGCTCTCCACCAATCGTTGCTCGACGCGCAGACGCTCCAGTTCGACGGCCGCGCGCGTCGCGAAGATCCGGAAGATGAACAGCAGGCGCGGCTCGGCGGGCATCGGCCGGCCGTCAAAAACAGCCAGGTGCCCGAGGACGTTCCCCTCCCCGTCCAGCAAGGGCACACCCAGGTAGCTCTCGATCCCCAGCTTGATCAGGTCCTGGTCGAGCGGAAACATCTCCCTGACACCGCGTGGGTAGTGGCAGAGGTTCCCGCGCACCACGTCCTCGCAAGGTGTTCCGTCCAGGTCGAATTCGACGTTCGGTTGCAGCCCGCCGGGTCCCCAATAGGCGATCGTCCGTACCCGCGTCCGGGCACCGGCGAACTCGGCGACAAACGCATAGTTGACACCAACCGCGGAGGCAAGCTGGCTGACCAGGGACTTGAAGAAGACGTCGCCTGTGCTTCTGGCGGTTCCCTCGACGATCGCCCTCAAGGCGACGATCTCATCATCTTTCGACGCCGACGGCGCTCTCAACGCGTCTTCCGCTGTGAACCTGTCCGTATTCATGTGTACGCTCGATTCCGTGCTCGAGACCGCGTGTCGGAGGTTCCTCACGATCATCGATCGGGCCGCGTCCCGATCCCAGCGGCGCCGGTCGCCTCGACCCAGCCACGGACATCCTCGATGATACCGAACGGAAGGATGACGGTTGAAGGATGATTTAGAGAATGGATCGAAGGCGGGTTCACCATCGTCACCGTATCGCGGCATTACGGGCACTTGGGTTACGTGTGACCAGGAATGAAACCTGCGTGCTGCTGCGTCGCGCTACGGGTTTGGCGAATCCGGCGCTGTCGGTCGTCTCGTCGTTGCAGCGATGGTGAAACGCAGAGGTTAGAATCGGCAGTCGTGACTTTGGCTTCGTCCCGGCGACACCCTCCGGTTCCACCCTAGTCCCAAACCAAGCGTGATTTTAGTTTGCCCCAGCTTTTTGTTCAGAAAGAACTCGAAAACCTCCCGTGTTTTTGGAATAATGTAGGTGAGAACACGTCCTCACTATTCCAAGACAAGGAGGCTTTCGAGTGAGTGCTACTCTCCGAAAAAAGCGCGAGGCTCGCAATAAGAGAATCTTCCAGGAACGGCGACGACGAATTAAGAAGCGACTCGCCAATGTGCCTGGACCCGAGCGGCTTGTACCGATGATGACCGCGACCAATATCCAATACGAACTGGCCGATCGCGTGCAGGGGCTCAGCGCCGGCGGCATCGGCGCCATCCTTCTCTTGGCTCAAAAGATCGACCTGATCAACGAGATTGACCGCAACCTCCATCTGCTCAAGGTGCATCTTCCCTACCACGAATCCGACCACGTTCTGAACGTTGCCTTCAATTCCTGCGCCGGCGGCCACCGCATCGAGCACATCGAGCTGCGACGCAACGACGAAGTCTATCTCAACGCCTTGGGAGCCGAGCGCATCCCCGACCCCACCACTGCCGGGGACTTCTGCCGCCGCTTCCGTGAGTCCGATGTCATGACCTTGATGGACGCCATTAATCAAGCCCGCCTGCGAGTCTGGGCCCAGCAGCCACCTGCGTTCTTCGAGGAAGCGACCCTGGATGCCGATGGCACCATCGTGCCGACCGATGCCGAGTGTAAGCAAGGGGCAGACTTTGCCTACGACGGTCAGTACGGTTACCATCCGCTCTTGATCTCGCTGGCCAATACCGCCGAACCACTGTTCCTGTTCAATCGCAGTGGCAACCGCCCCTCGCAGGAACGGGCCGACGTGTTTTTGGACAAGGCTGTCACGCTTTGCCTTCAGGCTGGCTTCCGCAAGATCCTGCTGCGGGGAGACACCAAATTCGCTCAGACCAAGCATCTGGATCGCTGGGACGCCACGGGCAATATCCGCTTCATCTTCGGGTTCGAGGCCCGCGACTCCCTCAAGGCCAGAGCCGACGAGCTCCCAGCCGACGCGTACAGCTTTCTGGAACGATCGCCACGGTACCAGATCAAGACTGCTCCCCGCGAAAGGCCCGAGCGGGTCAAACCGGAGATTGTCCGGGAGCGAGGCTACGAGACGATTCACCTGCTCGAGGAGATGGTTGCAGAGTTCGACTACCAGCCGGTCGCCTGCAAGAACAGCTATCGCATGATCGTCGTCCGCAAGCGGGTGGGAGTCGACGAGGGACAGATGCGGCTGTTCGAGGAATACCGCTACTTCTTTTACATTACCAATGACCGCAAGATGACGGCCGAAGAGGTTGTGTTCTCGGCCAACGATCGCTGCGACCAGGAAAACTTGATCGCCCAGCTCAAGAATGGGGTGCATGCGTTGACGGCGCCGGTGGACAACCTGGTGAGCAACTGGGCGTACATGGTGATGGGGTCGTTGGCGTGGAGCCTGAAGGCCTGGACCGCCCTGCTGGTGCCGGTATCGCCTCGGCACCAGGCGAAACACGAGACGGAGAAACGAACGTTGTTGAGGATGGAGTTCGCGACCTTCTGCGCGGCTTTCATCCAAATGCCGTGTCAGATCGTACGGAGCGGACGACGGTTGATTTACCGATTGCTGTCGTGGAACCCGTGGCAAGGGGTGTTCCTCCGGCTGGTGGAGCGGCTGCACAGTTGCTGGTTGTGCTGAGGCGATTGAGGTTTGAAGTCGGGGTCCGGATGCCCCGATCCGTTTGGGCCGCCGAGTAGAGAAAGGGGAGGGACACATGAGGTAGACAAGCTGCGGGTGAGAAACGGGAGCCACGCCTCCCGAATGTAGAAGGTACGTCTCTTACTAAAGAATATAATAGAATGATTTGTAATATTGTTGATTAATATATTACGCTTGTTTTGGGCCTAGTTGCCTCAACGCGCTCCAAGGAATGTACGCAACCTATGATTGAACTCGCATGGCTTTCCGGACACCGGTTTCAATCACTCACGCGGCGTGATTACGAGTGGGTGATTGCCTTCGACAATGACGTGAGTCTTGTGATTGCGTGTCTTTGGCGGCTTGTCGAATCGGGGCGCATACGATTCACAAGTGACGATGACGGTCAACAATTTGGCCTTCCGGCCCCCGTGGACGCGGAGGCCGAAGTCAATAGCCGGCTTGCGCAAGTATCCGTGGAGGCGGTGGAGCTGCGGCAGGGCACTCTGGACTTGGAGCTTACATTCAGCACGGGACACGTTCTTCAGATTATTCCGGATTCCTCCGGGTATGAGGCGTGGAACTTGTTCCGCAGAAACAGACAGTTCGTCGCTGTCGGCGGGGGTGACCTGGCCGTCTTCGATCTCCCGAGCGGCGAATCGCGCTGGGTTCCCGTCGACCCAACTCCAGGCGTCACCGAGGAGTGAGGTCACGCGGCACAGACCGACGATCGGCCACTTCGATCCCGCCGCCATCGCGCTCCGTACGATCGCTCCGACGGGAGCGCCGCGGGCTCGGCTCATCAGAATTGTTCCTTCAAGGATCGTTTGCTTCAAACGCTCGCGCCGGCCGCCCGGCCCGCATTGCGGCCGGAGAAGATGCAGCCGCCGAGAAAAGTGCCCTCGAGCGACCGATAGCCGTGGACTCCACCGCCGCCAAAGCCGGCCGCCTCACCCACCGCGTACAGACCGGGTAGGACCGCGCCATTCGATCCAAAAACGCGGCCGGCGAGGTCGGTCTCCAGACCCCCCAGGGTCTTGCGAGTGAGGAGGTTGAGCTTGACCGCGATCAGTGGCCCGTGCTTGGGATCGAGTAACGCGTGGAGCTTGGCCACGCGGATCAGCTTGTCGCCCACATACTTGCGTGCCTGGCGAATCAGGGCGAGCTGCGAGTCCTTGGCGAAGGGATTGTCGAGCTGCCGGTCGCGAGCGATTACCTCGCGCTCGACTGTGGCGTACTCAATGAGCGGAGCGGCCGTGAGGGCGTTCATCCCGGCCACGAGGTCGGCGAGATTATCTTTGATCACGAAGTCGGCGCCATGCTTCTTGAACGCCTCGACCGGTCCCGTGGCGGTTCTGCTGAAGGCGCGGCCAAACGTCCGGCGCCAGTCCTTGGCAGTCAGGTCCGGGTTCTGCTCGGAGCCCGACAGAGCGAATTCTCGCTTGATGATCGCCTGATTGAGCAAGAACCAGGAGTGCTCATGGCCCGACTTCGCGATGTGTTCGAGAGTGCCCAGCGTGTCGCAGCCGGGATAAAGCGGCGGCGGCAGCCGCTTGCCGGTCGCGTCCAGCCACAGCGACGACGGACCGGGGAGGATGCGAATCCCGTGGTTGGTCCAGATCGGATTCCAGTTCCTGAGGCCCTCGGTGTAGTGCCACATCCGGTCGCGATTGATCAACCGGGCCCCGACGGCCTCGGTAATGCCAATCATGCGTCCGTCGACATGATCCGGCACACCCTGAACCATGAACACGGGCGGCTCGCCCAGTCGCTTGGGCCAGTTCTGGCGCACGAGATCGAGATTGCCGCCGATGCCGCCCGAGGCGACGATGACCGCGCCGGCGCGCAATATAAACTCACCGACGACCGTGCGCGAGCTCTTCACTCCGCGCTGTACGTCGCTTGGCTCGAGGATCGCCCCGCGTACGCCGTCGATCGCCCCACCAGTCAGCAAGATCTCGTCCACGCGGTGCCGGAACCTGAAGGCGATCAAGCTTCTCTTCTCGGCCTCCCGCGTGCGGCGCACGAACGGCTCGAGCACGCCCGGCCCCGTGCCCCAGGCGATGTGAAATCGCGGTACCGAATTGCCATGGCCATAGGCCCCGTACCCCCCGCGCTCGGCCCATCCCACGATTGGAAACCAGCGCATCCCCTGCTCGTAGAGCCAGGGCCGTGCCTCACCTGCGGCAAAAGCGACGAAGGCCTCCGCCCACTGCCGCGGCCAGTAGTCTTCCTCCCGGTCAAAGCCGGCCGTCCCCATCCAGTCGTCGAGGGCGAGCTCGTAAGAGTCTTTCACGCCCAGCCGGCGCTGTTCGGGAGTATTGACCAGGAACAATCCCCCGAGCGACCAGAATGCCTGGCCTCCCAGGCTCTGCTCCGGCTCCTGGTCAACGACGATTACGCGCTTGCGGGCTTCGGCCAGCTCGGCTGCGCCAACCAGGCCGGCCAGGCCGCTTCCCACGATGATCACATCCGCGTCGTAACTCAAACGAAGCTCCTGACTTGGCCTGGCTCGGGGAGTCTCGTAAACGATACGCGAGCCGTTTCGTGCTGGCTCGGCAGGCCAGTTTGGCATCGCAAGGCATTCCTCATCTGCCTCGCATCTTGCCGACGATCTCGTTCAGGTCCCGCCGGCCGACGGGCACGAAAAGATAGGCAGCCACATATGCGAGGGTGCCGACACTCAAGTGCAAGACAAGCGACAACGCAAGGATCCATGGGGTCACGCCCATTGTAGTAACCGGCATCGCGGCTCGCAGAATCCAGGTCGATGCGATCAGGGCAAGGGCGCCGGCGAACGGAGCGCTCAAGGTCCGTTTGAGATAAACCCGCGGCTGGATTTTCAGCTCACGGAAGACGTAGAAACCGGGCACGAGAAAGTTCGAGAAAATCGTCGTGAGGATGGTGCCCCAGATCACTCCCGACACGCCCAGGCGTGCCGTCAGATAGCAACTGATCGGCAGGTTGAAGAGTGACCCGCAGAGCGCAGACAGTGCAACCACCTTGGTCTTGTTGACACCGATGGCCATCTGGACGGGGACGGACAGCACAAGCGGAATGGCCGCGATGAGGAACAGCCGCATCAGTCTCACGACGCTCGCGAGGTTGTAGCCCAACTCGCCGATTGCGTTCCATTCCCGGTCTCCGATCCAGAGCCACAAGAACGGGCTGGCGTAGATCCAGGCCAGAAGCCCCACCGGCAGCAGGACACCGATGTGCAGTCGGGTGCCGTCGTACTTGACCCGCTCCAGCCCGCGCTCATCGCCGGCGGCGGCAAGGCTCGCGACGGCCGGCATCACCATGTACGCGAGCATCCAGCCGGTCTGGCGGAGCTGCAGGAAAGGCTTGCTGACCAGGCTGTACACCGTGATCGCCGGCTCCGGCTTGTCGGTGAGAATGAAACCCAGCACCGTGGTATCGAGCTTATCAGCCATCACCACGCTGATCTGGATGAGTGCGATGTAGAAGCTGAAATGGCCGAGCATCTTGTAATCGACCCATCGCGCTCCCTGGAAATGGGGCACATGACCCAGCTCCCGGACCATCACCCAGAGCGCCGGCCCGAGACCGAGACTGACCTGGACCAAGGTCTGAGCCACCACAACCCAGAAGAACTCGACCCCGGACTTCAGTCCAACCAAGAGTACGACGAACCGGAGGATCACAGCAACCAGCTCGATCCGCGGGACGAAGTCATACCGCCGCGCAGCCTGGAGTACGCTCGAGATGACGACCGAGAATCCAAAGCACGGGGCCGTGATCGCCTGGAGCCACAGGAGCTTCCGAACCAGAACGTACGACCCGGCGTGGAGAGTGCTGCGGGGCAGCCCCCAGTAGGCGACTCCCATGAGCGCCGCCATTTGCAGGATCGCCACCGCCGCGTAGAACGTCATTCCACAGGCGATGGCCCGGTCGACGCCCTTGCGATCACCGCGCGTCCACGCATCCGAGATCTGGCGTTGTAGCGCCGAGCTCGCGCCGAATTCGAACAGGAACTGAAAGAACCCAAACCCCCAGGCAAAACCATACGCACCGTTCTCGACTGGCCCGATCGTCTGCAGGATCAGACGCGTTGTCCAGAATGAGAATACGACCTGGAGCGGAACCCTCGCTGCCAACCAAAATGTTCCGCTCAAAAGGCGGCCCAGGACCGGCGGCAGCGCACCGCGTGTGGTCGCAGGAGTAGCCGTACTCACTGAATCCATTCTCGGCGGGGACGCTCCCTCGGCTCACGAGACCACAAAAATGCCATCATAGCCGCACAAGCAGCCCCTCGAAAGGTCAAACTTGTCGCGCCGCACAGCCGCACAGCCCGGTGCATGACCCGCTCAGCAAGCCAAGGGGACGCGCTCCGCATTCACTTCCCGCCAGAGCTCGCGGCGCAACGACTCCGGGATCCGCTCGATGTACATCTCCCGTTAGCCTCAGACCTCCTGATCTGCGAACAGAGTAGCTTGTGGGGTGTGGAGCTTATGTGCTAGCAGGGATGAGGTTTGTGGGATCCTTGTTTGAGCAGACAAGGATGAGGTGGCGGGAAATAGAAATGGTACCTTCCGTGATTGCTGAGATCACCTGGCACTCACCAGGAGGAAGGTACCATTCCCCAAGCATTATTGCCGCTTATCCCTGACGGTGCCACGCGCATCAGCGACTCAATCAGTGTCGTGCGCGAAAATGGCCAGTGGACATACTTCTGCGGCGTGTATCCGGTATTTCAACACGCCGAAAACGACCGCCGTGCTTTCCGGATGTTTACCGCCCAACTGATCTGCCAAGGCGCCTGCCGTCAGGTGGACATTGTGCGGGCCTTTGGCGTGTCGAAGAACAGCGTCATTCGTGGCGTTGACGCCTACCACGCCGGCGGGGTGGGAGCGTTCTACGCGCCGCGCAAGTCGCGGGGCCTCGGTGTTGACGCCCGAGGTCACGGCCCAGGCACAACAGCTACTGGAAGCGGGTTTGAGCCCAAGAGAGGTCGCCGATCACCTAGGCCTCAAGTGCGACACACTCCGCAAGGCGATCCAGCAGGGCCGGCTGACCAAGCTCGCTTTACCTCAGTTCGGAGAGACGACACCCGAAAATCCACCGGCTCCGCAGCTGCCAGCCCCCACCGACAAGTCCACACGCGCCGCCCTTGACGCCACGGCGGAAATGGGCACGGCCTGCACCAGGCCCGACGAACGCGTCTTGGCAGCATTCGGTTTCTTGAATGGGGCGTCGACCCGCTTTGAAGCCTGCCGTGACGTCTCCTTCGGTGGCGTGCTATGCGCTCTACCGGCTCTGGCGGAGAACGGCCTCTTTCGACACATCGACGCTTGCCTGCGACAATTGCGCGGTTATTACAGCACTCTGCACGTAATCGTCCTGTTGGCCCACATGGCGCTGTGTCGGATCAAGGCCGTCGAGCAGTTGCAGTACCAGCCCCCAGGCGAGCTCGGCAAGTTGTTGGGGCTGGACCGCGTCCCCGAGGTACGTTGTCTGCGGTATAAGCTGGCCGCCCTGAGCAGCGACGACGGCCCGGAAAAATGGGCTGGGCTGCTATCGCGAGATTGGCTGGAGGCCGCGCCGGAACTGGCTGGCGCCTCTACGTCGACGGTCACGTTCGCCTCTATCACGGCGGCCTGACCGCGCTGCCCAAACGCTATATCGCCCGGCAGCGGTTGTGCCTGCGAGGGACCACCGACTACTGGGTCAATGACATCCTGGGCCAGCCGTTCTTCGCCGTCGAACGGCCGATCGACCACGGGCTTCTCGAAGCACTCAGGAGCGACATCGTGCCGCGTCTTCTTCAGGAGGTCCCCGGCCAGCCCAGTGCAGCCGAGCTCGAGACAGACCGCTATCGCGCTCGTTTCGTGATCCTCTTCGACCGCGAGGGGTACAGCCCGGAGTACTTCAAGGAGATGTGGCGAACGCACCGCATTGCCTGCATCACCTACCACAAATACCCCAAGGACGATTGGCCGACCACCGAGTTCGAGGAGATCGAAACGACGCTGCCGAGCGGGGAGCAGGTCTCACTGAAACTGGCCGAGCGAGGGACGTGGATCGGCGACAAGAGGAGCGGGCTCTGGGTGCGGGAGACCCGCAAGCTGACCACCAGCGGGCACCAGGTAAGCCTGATCAGCACGGCTTACAGCGAGTCGGCGCGGGAGGATTCTGTCCGGTTGTTCAGTCGATGGTCCCAGGAAAACTTCTTCCATTACATGATGCAACACTTTGCCATTGATCTGCTTAACGAGTACGGAACGGAGGAGATTCTTGAGACCAAGCGGCCGGTCGTTAACCCGCGGTGGAGGGAGCTGGACCGCCGGAAGCGCTCGGTCAAGTCAAAGCTAAACCATCGTCAAGCTCGCTTTGCGGCCCTGACGTTGCACCCGGAATCCGACGAATCCGCACAGGCGAAGTGGGAAAAGCGGAAAGCCGAATTGCTTGAGGAGATCGAGCAGCTCGAACACGAACTGACGGGCATCGACAGCCAGTTGAAGGCGACGCCCAGCCACTTGGATTGGGACAAGCTGCCCGAGAACGAAAAGTTCCAGCGCCTGGCACCCAGCCGCAAGCAACTGGTCGATACGGTGAAAATGATCGCCTATCGCGCCGAGACGGCGCTGGCATCAATCATGCGCGAGGAGCTCGCCCGGACTGACGACGCTCGCAGCCTGCTGCGTGATCTGTTTTGCTCAGAGGCCGACCTCACCCCTGATCTCGCCCAAGGGGTGCTGAAGGTGCAAGTCCACCCGATGTCGAACCCCCGGGCCAACCGTGCGATCACTCATCTGCTGGAACATCTGAATGCGGCCGAGTTCAAATATCCGGGCACCAACTTGCAACTGGCCTACTCGATCGCCGGCTTGGTACAAACCCCGGAACTGGCTCCAAATCAAATTCCCGCAGATCAGGAGGTCTGAGCCTAGTTCGCCGCGCTTGGGGCGACGGGCCTTTTTGGGAGCACGATGAACCGGTCGGATCGCCTGCCCCTTCATTCGGCGTCAACGACGACGAATCCATGCCCCGTATCGACAGGCGACGCACCAGCATCCGAGCGCCGAGTGCAGGATGACCGCCGGCCACAAGCCGATGCCCGAAATAGCGGATCCGATGCGGGCGTGAGCCAGGAGCGAGGCGACCGCGAAGTTGTACAGCAACATGGCGCCAACCAGACCCGCGGCGGCGTGGCCCTTTTCGTCGTTACGCGCCATCCAGCAAGCCGCCCCGAGCGAGAAAATCGCCGCCCCGAGAACGCGAGCGATCACCAGGCCCGCGGGCAATTCGAGGGGAGATCCCAAGAGCACCCGAACGACCTCCGACGGTGCGACGGCAAGCGCGAGTCCGGTACCGGCCTCGATGACGGCGGTGATTGCGAATAAGGTCTTCATTTGGTGTGTTCCGAGGGAAGCTGCACCTCGCATACTCACGGTGACGGTGTTGCCGCCGGCGGGCGACTCGCGGCCGCCGCCGCAGCCGCAGCCGCGGCGGCCTCGTCCGGACTCACGGTGCCGCTGGAGCCCACCGGGTCGACGCCGGGCGGCAGCGGGTTCGGCTCGTACGGAGTGCTTCCGTTCACTGGTGTCACAAAGTCGCTGCCGATGGCCGACCCGCCGGTGGATTGCCGCTTCTTCGGCCCGCCGAACTTGATGTTAAAGCCGAGCCAGAGAGTGTCGAGTTGCGCATCGAGCCGAACCGACGAGCCAGGGACCTGGAGAACAGGGCCCTCGATGGCGTTGCGGAATCCGTGCATCCAGGCCAGCGAGGCTGTGATATTCTCGGTCAACTGGTAAGAAGCTCCGAGAGTGATTGTGTTCGTGATGATCCCGGGCGCCTGCACGTTGAACAGCGTGGCCTCATTGCGGATCGGATTGGTGTTGTAAAGGTAGCCGGCGCGGAGCGTCAGCTTATCGGTCGCCTGGTACTGTCCACCGATCGCCACGGCGAATACGCTCTGCCAGCCGAGACCACCGTCGACGACCTTCTGGCCAAAGAGCTCCGAGTTCGCATAGTCGATGTAGCGCAGGTCGACGTCGATCAGGGTCCTCGGCAATCCCTTGTAGGCGACGCCCCAGGAGAACATCTCCGGCAGACTTGCCTGAATCCCGATCTTGCGCGGGGCGAGAGTTGGAGTTGTGGCGTTGAAATCCCAGCGTTCCTGCCAGATCGGGCTCTTGTACGAGAATCCGAGGTTCCAGTTCTGATTGAGCTCGTAAAACAGGCCGACCTGGAACCCCGCGCCCCATTCGGGCCGCGAGTTGGTGGCGCCGGGAAACGTCGGAAGTCCCAGCGGTCCCTTGGGCCCCGGGGCGAAGAAAGCCGGATTGAAGCTCAATGAACCCGAGGAGATGATCGGGCCGCCGCCCAGGGCCAGCTTGTCCGTGAGCTGGAGCGACGCCATCGGCGCGATCCCCAGCATCGCGACGCTGGAAAAGATTGGCCCTACACCGAAGAAGTTGGGGGGCTGACGGGGCGTGAGGATCGGCGTCGAGTAGCTGCCTGCGAAATTCACGCCGCCCCCGGCCAGGCTAAAGACGCCCAGCCCCATGGTCAAGGGCGAGTCTTCATTCAAGCGAAATGAGAAACCGGTCGCCAGGCCCGCGGCCACGCCGCTGTCACTACGCGCCTCGCCATAACGGCCCGTCGGCGGAAAGATGCCGCCGACCGAGCCGGCCGGCAATCCGCTCTGGAGGTGGATGCTGGGTAGCCCCAAGGCAGACCCGATCAGCACTTCGTCGTCGAGCGCGCTGATGATCGCCGGGTTCCAGTAACTGGCCCCGAAATCCACCGGGGCGGCCGTCGAGGCCCCCGCCATCGAGCTGTTGATCGGGCCGGCACTGGGAACGATGATTCCTTGACCGTGGGCCTCAGACATCAGCGCCGCCGTAACAAGGACTGCTGAACACACGATCAATAAACGGGCTCGCATGCGCGCCGGACTCCGGGCAGGGATCGGACGGCGATCGAGAAACTGTGTCGAATGTATCGGTTACAACGATCTTGAACTTTAGAGTGGGTTTATCGTGCGAGGGCAGATCGATGCCATGGCGATCCGGATCACCGGGGCGCGACGTGTCATTTTATCCAGCCCAGATTCCCAGGGACTTACCGACCCACAGGCAGGGTGAGGAATGGTCCCCCCGTGGGCTCCTGGATTCCGAAATCGACACGTGCGAGCTGAAGGACGAGCGCGAACGTCGCCTTGCTACTTTGATCGCGGTCATCGATGTAATACCAGTAACCTCGGTACTTCACAGCAGTATAGGCAGTCGGCGGCGGCTTGCGTCCCTTGCAGGTATGGACCATGAACAAGCCGTCAGTGACGGCCCGCGTGTCAAACGGGGTACCGTCGGGAGCCAGAGGCATCGGCGCCAGGCCCGCTGCGACATGGTCGGGCGGTACTTCGATACCATTGGCCAGATAAAAGAACACCTGGGCCGTCGATCGAGGTGTGATCCGCAGCTCGCGGGATGGCGGCCTGGGAAATCGAATCGGATCGGCGACGTCCCTCGATGGAACGATCTCGAATTCCTGCTGCCCAGGCTCAAGGTTGAGCAAGCTCATCAGCTCTTTGATGACAGGGTGTTCGACGTCAGTGGGGTTTAACTCCAGGACGAGCTTGCGGTCCTTACGCACGAGAACCCAGGACTTCCCGTCGCCGCTGGGCTGGTATTCCAGGCTGTTTTTTGCCGCTTCGATGGCCGCTCCCGGGGTAATGGAGGCTGCGGCGATGGGGGCGCCCAGCTCGGTCGGACGATCGTCGGCCTCGAAGTATCCCAGATTGAGGTCCTGGGCCACTTGCAGCAAATAAGCCACTCGCTGGAACCGCGCGAAATTGGGTGCGAATTCCCGCTGAGGGCCGCTGGCCGACGGAGCGTTCGGCACGCCGTTCAAGCGCTCGGCGTAGAGCCGGAGAACGGTCGAGATCGGCCAGCAGGTCGAGCCCAGGTAGACAAGCGTCTCCGGCGGAATCGGTGTGATGAACCGCCGGATGGCCTCGCCGCCGGCTGGGATCAGGGTGATGGTCGGCCGATTGGCCCCGCCGACCGTGACGTCCGGCAATACCGACGTGAATGTCTTGAAAATCCCGTTGCCGGAGTTTGGAGCCACAAAGAACGGACGGGCCTCGGCACCGCCCGATAGCTCGTACTGGGCGGCGATCGACGACACCGTGAGCTTGAACGGCGACTCGTTGTAACGGCAGCGGATGATGTTCTCGAGAAGCTGCTCTTCATTGACACGCCGCACCGCGTCGTTGTAACGGCTGTGGGAAAGCTCCAAGACTCTTGGCCCGAACGTACATCCACCGTTGCCTGTCAAGAGCGCCAGCCCGCCGGCGAGTGCGAACACGGCTCGGATTCGCCCCGGCCACGCGGGCATATCGTCCTCCCGCCCGTCAGGGCCGTGTTAGGGTTACTCGGATTGTATCGGTTGTGCCGGCCCGATTTCTGAATGCAACCTGGACATCGATCTCGAAATGCGCCCCGGTTCGTGTTCTTCAGGATCCGACGCGTTGCAGATGTGCTTCCAGGCGGCGCAGCCCCTCGGCGATCGAAACGCGGGGCTTGTAGCCCAGATCACGGCGGGCCGCGTCGTTGTTGAACCAGTGCGTGGTCGAAAGCTGGCGCACCAGAAACCTCGTGAACGACGGTTCACTTTGCCGTCGTGTCAAATGATAGAACAACTCCAGAAGACCCGCGGCCGCGAAAGCCAGCGGGCGGGCGATGGTGCCGCGAACCGGCGGGAGGCTCGCGGCCTTGAGCAATCGATCGATGATTTCCCAGAGCGGGATGATCTCGCCCTGCGTGACGAAAAAAGTGCGCCCGGCGACGGATGATCCGGGTTCCAGGCGATCGGCAGCCATGAAGTGAGCATCAGTCGCGTTGTCGATATAGATCGGATCGACGAGCGGGTTTCCCCGGCCGATCCGCCGGAGCTGCCCTCGACGGGCGCGGGCGATGATGCGCGGCAGGAGATTGTTGTCGCCGGGCCCCCAGATGAGGTGCGGTCGGATCGAAATCGTCGCCAGGTCTGGAGCGTTCGCCGCGATCACGATCTGCTCGGCGAGCGCCTTGGTCCTGGGATACGCGGCTTCGAAACGCTTGGGATAGGGGGCCGATTCGTCCGCCCCTTCCATCGCGTGGCCGTCAAAGACAACGCTGGGAGAACTCGTGTAGATGATCCGCCGGGCACCGTGCTCCCGGCAGGCTGCGATCACATGGCGAGTTCCCTGGACGTTGACCCGCCGGTACTCAGCCTCCGGGCCCCAAAGCCCGGCCTTGGCCGCGGTATGGAAGACCGTGTCGCAACCCGCCGTGGCGCGGCTCACGTCTCGCAACTCGGAAATGTCGCCTTGCACCTGCTCGACCCCGAGGGCTTCGAGCTGAGGATACAATCGCCGGCATAGGCTGCGCACGGCCAGACCTCGCGCCCGCGCGGCCCTGGCCAGCGCCGTGCCCAGGAAACCCCCTCCCCCCGTCACCAGCACCTTGCCCAGACCCTCGGTCTTCACGACAGTCTCCTCGATGCCCACACGGCGAGTTTCTCACGAAAGATCTTGGCATTGTGACGAGCATCGACGGGGAACGACGGATGAAACAGGAATGTTTGAATGCGGCTCGTATGAGGAAATGCAGCGCCGGCCTTGATCAATTCGCCCTTCACCTTGACTTCTTGATCGCGGGACAGCGGCTCGCGGGGCTCGACGCAGATCACTGGTGTGACTTGCCCGCCACGACTCACACCGACGAGCGCAGTCCGCGCGACCGCCGGGTGCCGGTTGAAGATCGCCTCACAGGGGATCGTGTACAGGGTCTGCTCGCCCAGGATCACGCGGTGTGACTTGCGCCCGCAAAACCACAGCCGCCCTTCCAGGTCGCGGTATCCGACGTCGCCCATCCGGTGATAGAACATCCCCCGCGCAGGGTCATCGATCTTGGCAAGCAATGTCGCCTCGGATCGATGGAAATACTCCCGGGTCACGACCGGGCCCGCCACGACGATCTCGCCGATCACCCCATCGGGGACGAGCAGGTCGTCCGACCAGGTAGGAATCGGATCGTCGCGGATCGTGATGATCCGGACCACCATCCCGTGCACCGGATGACCGACGCACACGCCCCGGCCCTGGTCTGTGGCCTGGCGAGTTTCGCGCAACACCAGGTCGCTGCCGATCGATGCCACCGGAAGGGATTCGGTCGCGCCGTAGGGTGTGTAAATCTGGGTGCGCGGGTCGAGTAGGCGCGCCAGTCGCTCCATGATCGAGGCCGGGACAGGGGCACCTGCCGAGATCACCCGCTTGAGCGTCGGAAGCCTCATGCCGGTAGCCTCGGCTCCCTGGACCAGCCGCGAGAGTAAGGCCGGCGAGCCGAACAGGTTGGTCACACCAAAATCTTCGATCGCCTCGAAGATCTTCTCCGGGTCAACCCGGGCCGGACGGGTCGGGTTCATGTCGGGCACGACCGCCGTGAGCCCCAGGGCGGGCGAAGAGCGCGAACAGCGGAAACGTGCAGAGATCGATCTCGCCGGGCTCGATCGCATAGAGCGCACGAAGCATGCTCACCTGAGCCTCGAAGATCGCGTGCGTGTAGACGACCCCTTTTGGAGGCCCGGTACTGCCGCTCGTAAAGAGGATTGCCGCGGTGAGATCGGCGGATGAGCAAACGGGGACCATCGCCGATTCGCGCCGCCGTTCCAGGTCTTTCTGGCCGGCGAGCCGCATGCCATCGAGCGTCATCGCGCCGGCGCGCCCGGGGCGACCAGGATTCGCTTGCGCACTGTCTGGGCCGCCCAGCCGAAGATCCGCTGCGCCCAGAGCGCCTTGGGGATCCCGATGAACACCTCCGGCGCGGCCTCACCGCAGCACTGGGCCAGACAGCGCAGGCCGATCCCCGGGTCGATCAATACCGGCACGACGCCTGCTTTGAACAGGGCGAAAACGAGCGAAAAAAAATCGAGACCCGGCCGAACCATCACCACGGCCCGCGCTCCGCGGGCGATCCCAGCCACCCCCAGGCCGCGCGCGATCCGCTCGCTATCCTCGTCGAGCTGCCGGTAAGTGAGGTGCACATAGCGAGCGCGGCCTCCCCGGGACCTCCCCTCCGGCGCAAACACGGCCGGCGTGTGGGGCTGCCGCGCGGCCATTGCCGTCAGGTGAGAGGCGATGTTCAAAGGCCCGTCAAGAATCGACGAATCGCTCAACCAGCGTGCTCCCGGACCCTGGGGCGGGCCGCGAGAAACGACCGCACCAGGTCGTTGATCGAATCGGGTTCATCTTCGAAGAGGTAATGACCTGCCTTGGGAAATCGATGCACTTCGGCGTGAGGAAACCGGTGCACCCATTCGTCGAGGAAATCATGGTCGAACACGAAGTCCTTCATTCCCCAGAGTATCAACATCGGAATCGATTCCAGGAGCGGAAGACGGTCCTGCACCCAGGAGACGGTCTCGTAGCTCGGATGCCCCGGCCAGAGCGGAATGTCCTGAACGAATCGGAGAATCGCGACCCGGCGGCTCCATGAATCATAGGGAGCCAGATACCCGGCCTTGACCGCGCGGGGCATCGGCCGTTTCTTGCAGCCGATCAGGGCCGTCCCGCGGCAGAACACGTTACATCCCTGGACGAGCAGGGCACCCAGAGCGCCCGATCGGCAGATCGCCAGCGCCCGGGGCAGGCGTTTCGCCGCTGGTTTGTGAAACGCCGCCGTATTGGTCACGATCAGCCTGGCGATCCGCTCGGGGTGCCTGGCCGCGTACACCATCCCGATCATTCCCCCCCAGTCGTGCAAGACCAGCGTCAGCTCGCGCGTGAGCCCCAAGTGATCCAGCAATCGCTCCAGGTCGTCGACCCGGCTGGCCAGCGTGTAAGTGTACCGGGAATCATCAGGCTTGTCTGACAACCCGCAGCCAATGTGGTCGGGGACGATCACGCGGTTGGAGCCAACCAGATCGCCCAGCAGATGGCGGTAGAGGAACGACCAAGTCGGATTGCCGTGAAGCATCACCACCGGATCACCTGATCCTTCGTCGATGTAGTGAAGCCGAAGTCCGTCACGGTCGAAGTTCCGCCCCGGATGATCGTCGAGGAAGCGTTGCAGGACGGTGCTCATCATGGTCGTGGCTCCGGCTTATTTACCACTCCAGTCCCAGCATCAAGCAATTGAGCCCGCTGCCGATTCCCAGGAACCCCACCCGATCGCCTCGCTCGAGAAAACCCCGCGCCTCCGCCAGCGCGGCCGTCAAGGGCAGCGCCACGGTCCCCGTGTTACCGAGAAATGGGTACGTTGGAAAATCCTTCTTCTCGGGAATCCCCAGCACCTTCAGGATGGTCTGGCGGTGGGCAGAGCCCACCTGGTGGCAGATCACCTTGTCGACCTCGTCTCGCGTCCAGCCAAGCTGCCCCAGGAACGACTTCCAGGTCTGGTGTCCGAGCTCGATTCCGTGTGTCAGCACGGCCGCAGAGTCGGTCGACGTGAACTGGTGAAATTGATGACCTGTCCCCGAATTGTCGGCTTCAATGCCCCAGCGGCAGAGACCGTGGAACCCGGGCGCATTCCGGGTCACTCCCCCGAGGACACGGTGCCCCGCGGCTTCCGAAAACGAGCCGTCGGTCAAGAGCACCGCGACGGCACTCGAGCCTCCGGTCAAGGCCGCCAGCGACCGCTTGAAGAAGTCCATGCTCTTGTCTGAAAGCAACTGCTCGATCACGATGTCGTTGATCTCACGGGCCGTCTCGCATGCAACGACCATCCCGGCACGGATCTGGCCCAACTCGATCCGATTGGCAATCTCGACCATGCCGTTGAGCACGCCCAGGCACGCATTGCTCACGTCGTAGACGGCCGCCTTCGGGCTCACACCGATCTCCCATGCGATTCGGCACGCCGTCGCCGGCTCGAAGTACTCGCGGCACACGCCTCCGTAAACCAAAGCATCGAGCTCCGATGCATCCACCGGTGACGCACCGAGGGCGCGCTGCGCCGCCAGAACCGCCCCATCGGAGATGCGATGCCCCTCTTGCCACCACCGCCGCTCCGCGATTCCCGTCAACGCTTCGAGCTGCCCCTCGGAAAGGTGAAGCACGGCGTAAAGATCCTTGAGCCGGCGCTCGATCGCCACCGAGGAAATCACCACGGGAGCGATCTCATAACCGATCGTATCAAGATACACATTTGAATATTTCATGGACGCAATCAAGCCATGTTGAGGGTCAGAACGCAGGCGCCTGCCGCGATGTTGTTGCCGTTTCTCGAGTGGAGTATCCCAGCGCGAAGTCGTGCATCCGATAGATGATCTTGCCGTCGACTTCGAGATGGCCGTCAGCCAGCAGGATCTGGGCTTTGAGGTCGAGTGCCTTGATCTCCGCCTGCACGATGACGCGGTGATCCGATGGAACGATCTGGCCCCGGTAGGTCCACGAATGAGGCCGGCCGAGTGCTGGTGACTCGAATGCACCACCCTCCGCAAAGCCCCAGCGGTCCACGGCCACGAATTTCAGAAGCTGAAGCAGAGACTCAAGCCCCAATGATCCAGGCCATACCGGATCATTATGGAAAATGCGCCGGAAAGAACCACCTCCCGGGGTCGACCAGCGTGCTGCCGCGCACAACGCCCAGACCGTGCGGTCCGCCGTCCCTGACCATCTCGTCCACGTGGTCGATCATGCACCACCGATTATCCGGGTACGGCGAGCCGGATGGATACGGGAACGAAGCGGCGCGTGCGCGTTCCGGCGCCGTCAAGACATGATGGCCAAGATCGCGAATCCCCACCTGCTCTTCCAGCGAACGAAACGGGAAGAATCCGAATTCCGCGACACCTTCGTAGACGATCTGATCCCCCGAGCGGATCTCGAATTCGAAAAACTGGAGGATCATGCCGGCGGCGCGCGCGATCTTGGTAACCTTGACCTTCGTTCTGAGCGTCGCCCTTCTGCGGCGAACCAACTGTTGCTGGCAAGCTCGCCCGCCCAGATTGCGAAACTTGAGGTCCTCAGCGCTGTTCAGGGCCGAGCCCATGTATGCAGCCAGCCAGCCGCAGGCTTGAAGTGCCGCTTCGAGCAGCACGGCCAGCGGCAGCCGTTCCTGGCGATCGGCGGCGAAAAACCAAGCGTCGGGATCGACGTCAAACTCGGCTTCGGCCGAGCATCCTGCCGCCATGACCCAGGGCGTGGCGCTCGTGCACGCCACCCGATCGAGAAACTGGTACGGCGGTCCGGGAAGCCGCGCGAGAAACCGGCCCTCGTCAAACGCACGGTAAGCCTCGCCGAAGGCCTCTGAAGGCTTCCCCACCGCGAACGTGAGGATCCGGTGGTGGTCAAACAGGACATCATGTTTTTCCGTGACCCCCCCCGCTCCATCGCTCGCGCCTCCCGCTGGTGGTAGAGCCGTGCAAGCGGCCGCAGCCGAAGCCCACAGCGCCGCCAGTTCCTGCCTGCTGGTGCCCGAAAGCTGCAAACCGACACCGGTGATCTCGACAATCGGTCTGCCGTCCACCGATATGAGCGCGTCGGCTATCGCGTACGGCTGCGGCCGGAATCCTCGTTCCCTGATCGTGACTTCGTAAACCACGGTTGACGACGACTCCACGACCTGGCCCCGGCATTTGAGCCGGATGGCACCCCCGGGCACAGGCTCGAAACGCACGCGACCGCGCCGGCCAACCCAGCCCAGTCGCATGAGCAGGATCCGCAAGGAGTGCAGACACCCTTCGTACATGAGCGTGCCCGGCATCACCCGATCGTCGACGAAATGGCACGTCATGAACCAATCGCCCGGCTGAATTCCAGCCTCGGCGCGGATGAATCCCATGCCGAACGGGCCTCCTCTCGGGTCAACGATGTCGACGCGATCCACGAGGGCCATCCGGCCGCCGGGCAAGGGCAGCGGGGCGTCGACCGTGAGTCGATCAAACGGTGGACCCAGCGCTGTCGCGAGATCTCCGACCCGGAGGGCCATCACCTGGCGGGCGTCCAGGGCTGCGGCTTGAACGGGGATCGAAATGCTGACCTCCTCGACGGAACGCTCGCCGGCAGCCCGGCCTGGGAGTGCGTGCGGGATGATCCCTCGACCGGTCGTGAGCTCCTCGGGCGTGAAAAAGCCGGCACAGCCGTCCCGCATGTTCAAGAGCAGCTCGCCGGACACAGAGGCATCAAGCCTAAAGCGAAACAGGATCGTCTTGCCCTGACGGAAGAAACTCTCGATACGAATCTCGTAGCGGATCACCTCTCCCGGCCCGGGAAGCTCCCGGTGAAAGGTCACGGTCGCATCGAGCAGGCGGTAAACCGCCAGGCCCTTTGTTTCGAAGTCGATACCCAGAAAGCCGCACAGCATCAGATCAGCCTGGCCGGCCTCGATGGCGATGCACGGTGCGATTCTACCGCCGTCCAGGTACCAGGCATCGGGGCGAATGTCGTGCTCGGTGACGATTTGCCCGCCTTCGAGCGAGCGCCGCCGGCCCTCGATCATGAGCACCCGGTCAACCAGCATCAAGGGCTCGTCCGGCAGCCGGACCCGCGTGGGAAAGCGGTCGACGACCGCAAACTCCGGACCGAACACCGCGGCGATCGTTCCCACAGCAAACTCGAGGCATGCCGATCGGTCCAGTGGAGCGGGATCCGAAGGCTCATCCCGAAGGATTCCCGCGGATGCTCCATCACTCGCGGCGCCCAGGCGGCGCTCGCAAGGGCGCTCTGGCGACTCCATTGCTCGATCAGCTCGAGTTGATGCGCGAGCTGCATGCCGATCAGGTCGAGCGAGTTCTGCGTCGCGCTCAGATAGGCTCTGTGTGCGCGGGCAGTCGCTCGTTCGGCGTCAAGGAACACCTGCGCCAGGGAACCGCTCGTTGTCGATCCAGAACTCACGACTTCTGTTCTTCCCCCGTAATCATCCGGATCAGTGCCAGCGATGATCCCGACCCGGGAAGACGGAAGCGCCGGCACTTGGAACGGCTGCCCCCGGACGTCGATTCGGATGGTGCGCCGGACCGTCCGGTCGTGATCTGGCAATGCGCTGGTATCTTCCGGGCCGCCTGACGCCGGCCCGCGATACAGTGGACCGAGGTCGACCGGTACTCGTTCCGCGATGCAGTGGCCCAGTAGTTCGAGTACGGCACCAAGGGGATCTCCATCGATTGGTGCCGCCGAACAGGCCAGATGCGGCCGCCGGAACAGGATCCGGCCGATCAGGCGCGTACACGAGCTGCCGGGGCCGACTTCAAGGAAAATGCGCAGGCCATCCTCATAGGCTTGTTCGATGACAGCGGGGAAGTCGACCATCCGGCTCGCCTGTGCGGCGATCGCGTCTGCGGCTGACCGCCGGTCAACCTGGTAGCTGCGCCCCCAGATCCCGCTGTAGAACGTGATTCCCGGGGGTGCCGCCGTCTCCAGATCGTGAAGTGCCCGGTAGTCGGCAAGGGCGCTCGTTCCCAGCTCGCAATGAACCGTGCTGACGGTGGGAATCTCGCTGAACGGACAGCCGAGCGATGCCACGATGTCTTCCGCGTCACGGCGGCGTCCTCCGATCACCGTCTCGTCGGCCGCGTTCTTGATCAGAGGGTACACCCGCCTCTTTCCTCGGATCGCCGAGAGCACGGCTTCCAGAGAGAGCGGCACAATTCCGGCAACCCAGTCGACCGGCTCGCCCGGTGGAATTCTCCAAAGCCGGCGCGCTGCGCTACACGTACCGGCAAGCTCGGTGTGAAAGAGGGGCGACGACCAGAGCCGGTCCTTGAGTCCATCGCGGTCCGTCCATGCTCCGAGCGCAATCAAAGCCGCCGTCTCGCCCAGGCTGTAGCCGATCGCGGCGGCCGGTCGAACTCCGAAGTGACGCAGCACGTCGGTCATCAGGCTGCTGGCCGAAACGCTGCCGAGGATCGCCGTCCGATGGTCGTCGAACGGCGCCGGCGGTTTAGCGCTCCACCAGACGCCCGGGTCGAACTGGTCCCTCAGATACGCAGTCCGCTCGTCTTGAGCCCGGAGAACATCGGGCCACAAGGCCGAAATCGCCCGGCACATGCCCGCGGATTGATTACCAAGGCCCGGATAGACAAAGGCCACTCGCTTCGGATCCAGAGTGGGAGACGGCCGAAAGTAGACCCGGCTCGACTCAAGGACGCGATGTTCTTCGGGCAATTCTTCACGGATCCGCCGCTCGGCGAGGCGGAGATTTCGTTCCAGCGAATCCAACCCGTCCGCGACAATCGCGATGCCGTGGCGGCGCCCGGGATCGTTGGGACGGTGCTGCCACCAGCTTCGCGCCAGAAGGTCAACCTGCCTCGTAGGCGAGACCCGGCTGAACGCGGCAAGGGCGTCGATCTGCTCGAATAGCCCGCGCTCGTCTTCGGCCTCGATGACAAAAAGCCCCAGCCGCCGCGCGCCCAGCGGCTGGGAACGCCCGACGGCAGGCACCTCGACACTCGATTCGGTTCCTGACACCTTTCGCGGCTCATATTCATCGAGGACCACGTATTGCGAGTTTCCACCCAGGCTCGAAAGGGCGACGCACGCACGTCGCGGGCCCGATGCGCGGTTCCTTAGCCAGAATTGAGCTCCACCGGGAATGAAGAACCCGGAAGCCCGGGTCGCGATGGCTTCAAGCGGCTCAAGCGGCGTGCGCGGCGCCGGCAGGATCTGCTGGTCGAGGCAGATTGCCGCCTTGGCCACCGCGGCCAGGCCCGTCGCGGCGCCGACCCATCCCAGGTCGCCCAGGATCGAACCCACCGCGCACGAGGCCCGCATGACCCCGCCAGAGCCATTTGCAGCCAGCGCGGAGATCTCGGCAGCCTGTTTGCGCGCTTGCGTCTGGTCGGCCCACTGAACGTCGAAATAACCGATGGGCGCCAGCGGCTCGCAATCATCCCGAAGGACATTCTCCAGCCGTTGTGAGCCTGAGTCGCCGCCGCGAAACACGGCATAGATCCGGTCGTCGTCGCGCTGGGCGTCGGCCAGCCGCTTGAGGACCAGGCAAACCGCGCCATCAGACGCCGCAGGGCTCTGCCGGCATCCTTTCGGCTCGACTGGGCTGGTCGATGATCTTGGCACCGCACCGGCGGCCGGCACTGGATTCCGCGCCAGCATGCTGCGCACGTCGCCGGCCAGCTCCACGGCCCCGACGACGACCGCATCGAGCTCGCCCCACTCGAGCCACTCGCGCAATCAGGAGAGCGGAAATTCCGGACGTCTCGTCGCTGGAGACTGTGAAGCTCGGGCCGCCGATCCGGAACTCCCGTGCAATCCGGCTGGCAACCATTCCACCCAGCGATCCCATGGTCCTGTTGGCCGTGAGCGCCGGGCCGGCCGATTCGCGAAGCTCGTCGATCCAGCGACCGAGGTCCTCGGGCGAAAGGCCGAGACCCAGGCGAGCGTTCCATTCTCCGCAGAGCGCCGGCAGCGACCAGCGAAGCTGATAGTTCGTCGTGTTCAAGTCGAGCCCGATGCCGATCAGCACCCCGGTCTCGAGCCAGCCGCGAGCTCCACCGCGCGTCGCGAAGCGCCGCCTTGGCGACCTTGAGCATCAGCAGTTGCTGAGGCAACATCTCGGCCAGCTCCCTGGGCGGGATCCGGAACGTGTCGACCGGGAACTCCAGCGAATCGACGGACAGACCGCCGCAGGAATGCTCATCCCATCCTTGCCGGCGATACCACGCGGTTTGCTCGATTCCCCACCGCGATCGAGGCGGGTCAAGAACCGTCTCCCGAAGAGCGCCGAACACCCATTCCCGAAATGCCTCCGTGCCGTCAATCGGCCCGAACTGCGCACACATCCCCACAATCGCAACCGGTGCCGCACGGACCCCGGCAGACCGCGGCCGACGGCCCGCCGGCAGTTCCCGCGCTGGCAGAAATGTCCCGATGCCCAGCCGGCCCGGCGCGTCTCGTGACGCCCCGGCCCGAGCTGCCTGAAATCCATTCTTCAATCAATACATGCGCATTCACACCTCCAAAACCGAAGCCGCTGACGGCCGCTCGCCGGGGCCGGCCTTCTGCTCGGGTGGTCCAGGGGATCGCGCGCGTCAAGACGCGGAACGGGCTGTCGCCCAGGCCCAGGGCCGGCGACGACCGCTCGTAGTTGGCCGTCGGCGGAAGCTGGCAATTCTTGATCGCCATCAAGACCTTCAAGAGGCCGGCGGAGCCGGCCGCGGTGAGCGTGTGGCCGATGTTGGACTTGACCGATCCGATAACGCACTGACCGGGCCGCCAGCCATCGCTTCCCCACAGGCTTTTGAGGCTGGCGGCTTCGACGGCGTCGCCGACTGGGGCTCCGGTGGCGTGGCATTCGATCAGGTCGACGTCGGTCGGGCTCCAGCCCGCCCGGTCGTATGCCAGACGCATGGCTCGAAGCTGCCCTTCGCTGCTCGGAGCCAGGAGGTCCCCCTGGTTGTCGTTCGACAATCCTACGCCGGCCACGATCCCGTAGATGTGATCGCCAGCGCTCAGGGCGTCGCTCAATCGCTTGAGCACGAACATTCCGGCCCCCTCGCCTGCGACCAGCCCGTCAGCACGGTGGTCGAAGGGACCCGCCTTGCCGCGCGCCGAGAGCGCGCGAAGTTGCGAGAACCCCATCTGGATGTAAAGAGGGTCGGGCCGGCAAACTCCTCCGCAAACCATGGCGTCAGCCCGGCCGGCCCGAAGCTCCGCCGCGGCCAGTTCCAGCGCGTAAAGCGACGTCGCACATGCCGCGTCAATCGTGTACGCCACCCCCTCGAGCCCCAGCGCCCGGGCAACCGCCGCCGCGGGCAGACCGGCCGGAAACACGTTCCACGGGTCGATCGGGCCCGGCTCGCTCGACTCGACTCCGGCCTGCTCCGCCAGCGCCGTCAGGAGAACCTCACGCGACCATGCCGAAACGGTCTCCGTGGGCAACACGATGTTGCCAAAGACGACGCCAGCTCGCCGCCGATCGATATCCCGGGTGCGAGCGTCATGCCAAGCCTGCCGCGCCGCGTGGAGTGCAACCTGGAAAACGGGGTCCAGTCGATCCGGCGTCATTCCGTCGACTTCGAGCCCTGTCAGATCCAGTCGCTCCAGAGCGATGAACCCCCCGCGCCGTGAGTAGACGTGGTCCAGGAGCCCAACGCGCGGATCAAACGCTTCAGACGGATCGATCAGCCAGCGCCCGGGGGGAACATCGGTGGTCGAGTCAACGCAATTGCAAATATTTGACCAGAATTGATCGAGGCTCGCAGAGCCGGGAAACAGGCCCCCGATGCCCACGATGGCGATCAAGTCGTCGGTTTCCTCAGGTGGATCGGCCGGCATCACTCAGCTCGTTAGGGCGGAAGCGACAGAGGGAAGCCGATTGCGCCGGAATGCCTGGTTGAGCGACGAATCGACGACGCACTCGAAGCCCTCGAGCCGCGCCACGAGCCTGCCTCGCTCGTCAAGGATCTCGATGTCGGCAAGGGCGCGCGAGGCGCTCGAGCTCCGGATCTCGACCACGACGCGCACAATGCCGGCGGGATAGTCACGGCGGAATTGCCGGAGGCAGAAAAGAGCGGTCGGGAGTGAGTTGAATCCAAGCTGCTCCCGCGTCCACAGTCCCACGAGCTGAAATGCGCCGTCGATGGCCAGAGGATCGATCAGCCAGGTGCTCCGGACCGGCTGGTCGATCCACTCCGAAGGATCAGGCGCAGTCCTGACCCAGCCGGCGATGGCTCGCTCGCCACAACCCTCGACCGACTCGATCGCCTGCATGGCCGAGCCGTGAAACAGCACGGATTGATAGATGGCGGCTCCAGCCCGAGAGTAAGGGGCCAGCGGCAGATCGGCGATCCGTGGTGAATCGGCCGGATGGCGATCGCCCAGGACGATGCCGGCGCGGGCATGAGCAACTTGCCGCCCACTGCCAAGCGTTCCCAACAGTTCGACCGGCACCACGAATTGATCGCCCCGTCGAACGGCCTTGCCCGCGCAGAGCTCCACGGTCGCACCGTTGCCTTCCCTGAGGATGACCCCCTTGAACAGGCGAAAATCGTCGACGCCGCATACCACCAGCCCCGGGTTGCGGTGCACTGCCCCTTCGGCCATCCACTCCAGGATCATCGCCACCGGCAACACGGCATGGCCGTCAATCACGTGCGCCGCCAGAACCGGCAGCGATTCGAGGTCGACCGATCGCTCGAACACCCTCCCCAGGCTCTCGTCGCGCGGCAGCCGAGGCGCAGCCGCCGGTATCGTCAAGGACGCGTTGCCAGCCGGCTTGGCCTCGGCCAGAACGACGACTTCGATGCTGCGCTCCCCTGCCCCCGCCGCCAGATCAACAACCAGCCTGGCACCGTCCTCAGGCGGGATCAGGCTCAGCCCTTCCTTCTCGAACAACGGCTTGAGGGCCCCCTGAACCATGCCTCCGGCCCACGGACCCCAGTTGAACGAAACGACCCGGCAATGCGGCAGCCGAACCGCCTGCCATTGTGCCCATTTGTTCAAATATTCATTGGCCGCAGCGTAAGCCACCTGGCCCACGCGGCCGAACCGCGCCGAGCTGGAAGAGAATAGCGCCAGGAATTTGAGAGAGCCGGGATCGATTGCCTCGAACAGGCGCTCGATACCCTTGACCTTGGTGTCATACACCAGCGAGAACTGCGCATCGGTCTGCTCGATGATTCTCCGGTCGGACAGGACCCCTGCTCCGTGAATCAGCCCCCGGACCAGCCCGAATTCGTGGCGAATTCGCGCGATACTGGATCGCACACTTTCTGCGTCCCGCACGTCGACGGACCGGTAGACGACCGGCGAGCCTGCGGCCGCGATCCGTGCCAGGCTGCGGCGGACCTCGCGGCTCGCCATCACCTGGCGCGCTTCCTCACCCAGCTCGTGGGGAGTCAGCCGCCTCGTCGACCGCTCGAGCAAGCCTCGCTTGAGGTCGGCCTGGTCGACCAGTCCGGCCAGCCACCTTGGCTCTTCGACCGGCTCGGGAGAACGGCCCAGGAGCACAAGCCGCGGCTGGAACGCCTCGGCAAGCGCGACCGCGACCTGTGCAGTGATGCCCCGTCCCCCGCCGCTGATCACGACCAGGTCGCCCTTCTCGAGCGGCCGGGCCGGCCGGCCGTTGGCACCGTGACCCGCGACGGGCTCCAGCTCGATCGTGATGCGGCCAGCGTTGCTCAAGCCGACTTCGACCGGACCGCGCCGGAGCATCTCCTCGACGATCAGCGCCGCGGCTTCCTCGGCGGGCTCGAAACCCGGGTCGAGATCCACCGCCTTGCAGTGAACTCCAGGCCATTCCCGCGCGGCGGTCTTGGTCATTCCCGCCAGGGCGCCTGAGATCGGACTCGCGGCCGCAGCAATCCCGCCCGCACCGAACGAGCCGTCCAGCCGCGCGACCGTCACGAGCGCCGCGCCTCCCCGCGCGGCCGATTCATGCAGAGCGGCTGCGCACGCACGCATCAGCCGGAACGCCTTGCCGGCGAACTCGTCATCTCGCAAGCTCGCCGGTGCCAGGACTATCAAAGCACAAGGCGCATCCTCCGCCCCGTAAGGCCGGGAATCATCGAGTGCCACCACGCGGCAGGAATAGCCGCGCAAGTGCACCTCGGAGCGCACGGCTTCGGCCAGCCGCGACCCGTCCGCAGTGACCCAGACCATACCCCCGGCAGGGAGAACGACCTTGTCTCGCCGATCCGGACCGTCGAGCGGACGTGCGCGAGGATGAAGCCTGCTCAGGGTCAAGGGACCGCCCTGGTCGACGTTGGGCCGCACGTCGAGATTGGGCCGGTCGACGTGATTTCGTGTCTTCTCCGCCACCGCCTCCGAGTGCCCGCCAGCCATCGAATCGAGCGGGGAATCGGCCTGGGAGCCAGCCGGAGCCGCATTGTGCTGGCTCGCCGGCTCGCCGGCGGCTCCGCTCAGGAAAATGGCGATTTCGCCGAGGGTGCTCAGCGCCCCGATCTGGTCGGGAGCCGGCGCGGGAGCGGCCGGAAGCCGATCCTGAATCGCCGAGAAGATCTCAACGCGCTTGATCGAATCGATTCCGAGATCGGTGTCCATCCGCATCCCCAGCTCCAGGATGTCGATTGGGTATCCCGTCTTGTCGGCGACCGTCTCGAGCAGGATCCGTTCGATCTCGCCGGGCAGAACGCGCGTGCCGTCCGACTTCGCCGCATGCTCATGCCCCGGCGAGAACGACTCGCCGTTCTCTGCCGCGACAAGGTGCTCGGCGATCGAGCGCAGCGTGCGGAATGAGCCCAGGCGGTCCGGCTCGAGCGGGGTGAGCCCCGGCAGTCGGTCTTGCAGGGCCGACAGGATCTCGACCCGCTTGATCGAATCGATTCCCAGGTCGCTGTCGAGCTGCATGTCGAGATCCAGCACCTCGGCGGGGTAACCCGTCTTGTCGGCGACGACCTCGATCAGGACGGCCGCGCGCGACCCGGCTGCCGCCGATTGATCGGGCGTTCCGGGCGGCTCCTGCCCATTCGTCGCCGCGAAGTCGCGTCCTGGGGCGACGTGCGCCGTCATTGCAGGTGGTTGGTCGGGCACTGGTGGCGGCGCCGGCCGCTCGACAGCCGGAACGACCGCATCGGATCGGGCGATGTTGTCTCGCGGCGTCGGGGCGGCCAGCCCGGCAAGCTCCGGCGGCCCGGCACCCGGCGAGTCGAACCGCCCCGCCCTTAACCGCTGCTCGTGCTCAAACAGCTTGAGGAATGTGCGCTGCGTCTTCTCCTGGCCCTCCAGGAATTGGCGGTGCAGCTCGGCGGTCTGTTCGGCCAGTCGTTCCAGAGCGATCAGGCTTTCTCGTGTGTGCCGGAGCGCCTCGTGCCATCCCACCGGGGCGGCGGTTGGAGCGATCGATGGCCGCGCGGGCTCCCCCGCCGCGCGCCCTTCGCCGGTCGTGCCCAGAGCTTTGGCGTGCGCTGCCGCCTGGCCATTCGAATGGTGCGAGCTCGTTCCTTCGGGCTGATTCATGGTCCTGTCAATCTCGATGCGATCTCGCGGTCGAAGATACGAATTCACCGTCGAGCCAATGTCGCCGGCACTCAAAAAATCGGGCGCAGACCTGGCCGCCGGCCATTTCTGCTCGACGGTGTCAACAAGGGTGCCTTCCAGCGCCGCGTCCCGAGCCGGCTCACCGCCGGGGGCAACCTTCGGCCGCACATTGGCGCCGCAGATCCTGGCAGTCAACCCCGTCTTTTTCGCGTCTCGGGCCAGGCCGTGATCTCCGTCGTCCCATCGAACAAGATCGACAGCATACCCCAGTGCGGCCAAGGACGCGAGCGAGCAGGCCAGATCGAGCAGATTGCCGGATCCGCCTCGGGACGCATCCACGGCAATGGCGTGGGATTCCCGCCCCTCCAGGATAGCGCGAACGAGCGCAGTGAGCTTGGAGTCAGGCCCGACTTCGAGAAACGTGCGAGCCCCCATCGCATACATCGACTCGATCTGCCTGACGAACTCGACCGGCCGGGCGAGCTGCCCCGCCAGGAGCGCGCGGGCACCCGCGGGATCAGCCGGATAAGGGGCAGCCGTCGTGTTGGCGAACACCGGCACGGCCGAGGGCGAGAACCAGATCGATTCGAGCACCTCGCGCAGCGGCCCCTCCGCACCAGCGACGAGCGGGCTGTGAAACGCCGCCGAAACCGGGATCGGCACGACGGCGGCCTTGCGGGCGAGCAAGCTCGCCGCAGCCCGCTCAATCTCGCCCGTCGCCCCGGAGAGCACATACTGGCGCGGAGCGTTCTTGTTGGCGATCACCACGTCGATCCGCTGTGCCGAGAGCACGGCCTGGATTTCCTCGAGTGACCCGAACACGGCCAGCATCGCGCCAGGATCCTCTCCGTGTGCTCGCCGGGCCATGAGCGCGCCGCGGTGCCGTGCAACCTCCAGGAAGGAACGGTCGTCGATTCGGCCGGCGGCCTTGAGCGCGGTCAGCTCGCCGAAGCTATGCCCTCCCACGAGGTCGGCCCGGACGCCGAATTCCTCGAGAATCCCCAGCAACCCCAGGCTGACTGCGCCGATCGCCGGCTGCGCGGTGCGTTTCCCGCAGGGAGCGCTCCTGCTCGAGCCGATCCTCGTCCTGGAACGCCGCGCGAGGATAAACCCGGTCGGAAAGGAGACCTCCGGCTTGACCGCCGACGTCGTTGGCAAGGATCAGAGCGTTTTGCATCCGGGGAAACCGGCATGCCAGGTCGCGAAGCATTCCGACGTACTGGGAGCCTTGTCCGGGAAAGAGCATGGCAAGCTGCCCCGGCGGCCGGCCGTTCCCGAGAAAAATGTACGGATGGTCGCCGGAGGTGCCGCCTGGCGTGATCGCCGCCGACCGCCTCCCGAAGCTTGCCGCCGGCCACGACTCCAACCGATCTCTTGCCGCGGCGCAGACACTCGCCAGATCGGTCTTGCCCCGCTCCACCACCAGCAGCATCCGGCATCGATCTTCGGAACGGAAGAGCGACCGGCTGAGAGCGGCCTCGCGGCGGATCTCGGCCCAGTCGGCCCGCCCCTCCCAGGGCTCGAGCAAACCGCCGATCTCGGATGGGAGATCAGCCGAGAATGCCAGAATCTGGATGTCGCCGTCCCAGTCGATACCCGCCTTGCCGGGCCCGGCCTCTTCCAGGATGCAATGGAAATTACTGCCGCCGAACCCAAACGCGCTCACCGCCGCGCGACGGGCGTGCCCTTGTCTGGTCAGCCAGGGACGGGCCTCGGCGTTCACGTAGAATGGCGATCGGCCCGTGGCCAGCCGCTCGACCGGGCGGCGAATCTTGGAAGTCGGGGGCAAGACTTTGTGGTATAGCGCCATCGCCGCCTTGATCAAACCCGCCGCGCCTGCGGCGGCCTTGGTGTGCCCCACCTGCGATTTCACGGAGCCCAGCGCGCACCAGGGGGTCTCGCGCCCTCCGGTTCCGTACACCTCGTCAAGGGCCGCCAGCTCGGTCGCATCACCCACCTTGGTGCCGGTCCCGTGGGCCTCCACCAGCTCGACCGATTCGGGGGCGATTCCCGCCAGGTCATACGCACGGCGCAACGCCTTGACCTGCCCGGCCGCGCTGGGAGCGTATACCGCCTGCCCCTTGCCGTCGCTCGAAGACCCGACCGAGCGAATCACGGCATAGATCCGGTCGCCGTCGCGCTGTGCATCGGCCAGCCGCTTGAGGACCAGAAGCCCGAGCCCCTCGCCCAGAATCGTCCCATCGGCATCGGCGTCGAACGGCCGCGCATCTCCCGTCGGAGACAAGGCCGGCGTCTTGCTGAAGCACATGTAGACAAAAATGTCGTTAAATGTATCGATGCCTCCGGTCACGGCGAGGTCGCACCGGCCGCAGGCCAGTTCCAGCAGCGCCAGCTCAACGCGCCGAGCGAGCTTGCGCAGGCCGCATCGACCACGCAGTTGGTGCCTCCCAGGTCCAGCCGGTTGGCGATCCTGCCGGCCGCCACGTTGCCCAGCAGCCCGGGGAAGGAGCCCTCCTGCCAGCCGACGTACGACGCGGCAATCCGCCGGACCACGTCGTCGGCTGTCGGGCCGTCGACACCTGCCGCGTCCAGCGCGCGTCTCCAGATCGGCTGCCCCAGCCGCGCCCCCAGCGGGATCACCAGCTCGAGCGTCCCGCTCACCCCCAGGATCACGCTCACCCTGTCCCGCTCGAATGCGCGGCTCTCCGGGTAACCGGCATCCTCGAGCGCCGGCGCGGGCCACCATCAGGCCCAGTAGCTGGGTTGTGTCCGTCGCCTCCAGCGAGTGAGGCGCGATCCCGAAATCCAGGAGGGGAAAGTCGACCGGAGTCAGAAATCCACCTCGCCGCGCGTACGTGCGATCGGCGGCCCGGGGATCGGCGTCATGATAGTCCGCAACCCGCCAGTGCGATTCCGGCACCTCGGTGATCGCGTCGACGCGATCGCGAATCAAGGCCCAGTAGCGCGCCAGGTCCTGCGCCTGAGGAAACATGCAGCCCATTCCGATGATGGCCACCGGAACCGGGGGCGAGAAAGCGGACGAATTCAAGTCTCTACCCTTTCGAACGACCGTCAAAGGCCGGAAGAGCCGGGGGGAAATAGACGCGCGGGTGCCGCGCGGCAAAGGTGTTATGTTAGGATAAGCAGAACCGGTTCTCAATCTCGCTGAGCTCCAAGGGCCTCAAGCGGGGCACTCCCGGGGGTAGATTCACTCCCTGCACGCTTGCGATCCTGGCCCGGTTGAGCACGGCCGCGCCGTGCAGAATATTGAGCGCGACGGCCGCCACCCGCCGATTCTCGGGCGGCTCGAGGTGTGAGCCCCGTACCCAGTCGTTGAAGGCTGCCATCGCCGGCCCGCACCAGATCTGGTAGTCGACCATTCGCGACGGCTCGCCGGTGTTGGCCCACTGCGACGACATCCCCAGGTACCACCGGAACACCAGGGCCATCTTCTGCTTGGGATCCCGCTCCGATCGCTCGATTCGCGAAGGGTCCCGGTCCGCGAAATAATCGCGCGTCTGCTGCCAGATCCGTGCGATGGGCGCCCGGAAAATCGTCTTCTCCAGCGTCGCCCGCTCGCTGTCGGGAATCTGGTCCAGGCCGTCGTGTGCCCGGTACAGCTCGTAGAGCTTCGCCGCCCGCATGGCGAACAGCGTGCCACGCTTGAGCACCTGCACCTTGACTCCCATCTCGAACATGTCCGCCGCGGGCGCCATCGCCACGTCGGCCTGCTGAGCCTGGGCGAGCATGCGCCGCACGGCCTCCGAGGTACCGGCCTCGACGCACGACTGGTTGACCGACCCGGTCACGATGTAAGCCGCCCCCATCGCCAGGGCCCCGGCCGCCGCCCACGGAGTCGAGATTCCCCCGGCAGCTCCGACCCGCACCGGCCGCTCAAAGCCGTGCCGCGTCTGCATCTGGTCACGCAAGGTCAACATCGTCGGCAGCAAGACGATCGCCGGCTGATTGTCGGTGTGCCCTCCCGAGTCGGCCTCGGCCGTGATGTCATCGGCCATCGGAATCGCGCGATGACCACTCGGCCTGCTCCGCACTGATCTGGCCCCTGGCCAGGAGCTCCTTGACCAGTGGCTCCGGCGGCGGTGCCATGAACTTCGAGGCAACCTCCACCCGCGACACCTTGGCAATGATCCGATTGGCCGCAAAGATCCGCCCGGACCCATCCCGGCGAATTCCCGCGACGCGATACCGCACAACCGGCAGGGTCAGGTTCAGAAAGGCCGACGCCTCGACCAGCCGCACTCCCCGCCTCAGATACAGATCCACCACCGCCGACTCCAGCTCCGGCTCGCCCGGACTGTGAATCAGGTTCATTCCGAACGGGATCTGTTCCCCCAGGCTGCGATCGAATTGATCGAGTGCCTTCTTGATCGCCTCGAGCGACAGCCCGGCCGAGCCGAAGATACCCAGCAGGCCGTTTCGACCCATCGCCTCGACCAGCCCAACCGAGCCGATACCATTGGCCATGGCGCCCGACATGCAAGCATAACGCAGCCGATGCTCGGCCCGGAACCGCGAATCCCCCAGGTCCTCGAGCCGGCAGGCAGGCACGATCGCCGCACGTTCTCCGGCTTCATCTCTGCCCCAGGAGCGGCCTTCTTCCAGAATCTCGTGACGGCCCGCTCGCTCCACAACGCGAAACGGCTCGCCGAGCTGCGAGAGTGCTCGCTCCCAAGTTTCAACCGAGGCCAAGGCCACGACCACTAGGTTGCTCCGCAATCAGTCAGCTCGATCAATGTGGCAGCATGGATGATGCCATTCACGCAGAAAGTCCGCAGGCGGCTGTCCAAGGTACTCTATTGAAACCGAAAATGGGGAGCCGGAATGGTCGTGACGCGCTCGGCGGCCACGGCTTCGGTGATCAGGAATGGAGCCGGTCCGTGGAAAACACGCTGTGCGATGGATTCGAGACCTCCCTGGGCCATCAGACCGCGGAACCGCTGGGCGGAGGCATGGTGGACGTCTCCCTCGACCGTGGCCACGCAGACGTCATAGATGAACCAGCCCCAGATGCTGTCCCGATATCCGTCGATGATCATTAACCGTCCGCCCGGCTTCAAAACGCGCGACATCTCGATGACGGCGCGATCCTGGCGGGGGTAATGGTGGAAGCTGTTGGCACAGGTCACGACGTCGAAGGATCCGGAACCAAATGGTAGGCGTTCGCTGTCTCCTCGCACGGGGAACACGTGGCCCGGGTGCCGCCGCCACCGCGACTGGCCCTCGCGGAGCATCTCGGAGACCAGGTCCACCCCGCAAACCTCCGATCTCGGCAAGGCAGCGCGGACCTTGGTTGCGAACACCCCCGTGCCGCAGCCCACGTCGAGGATCTTGAGCGGACGGTCACCCGCCACGTCGCGGATCCGGCCGATCAGAACCCGGTGTGACGGCGAGAACAACAGCCACTGAAGGATGCTCCGGTCGTAACTGTCACTCCATCGTTTGAACTCCCGGGCAACCTGCTGCTTGTCGTAACCCATACGATGGCCTCCGTGCCGTCTCTGCCGGCTGAACAACCGTTCTCGCCGCGGGGAGCCGGTTCTTCCTGCCCGGGAGAACCCGAGGCCCATAGTGAGACAAATCTCTGTCGTGAGCATGGTTTCCGTCGAGCCATTCCCCCCCAAGTCTTTACCCAATGTCGCGCGATCTCGCAACCCGGAATCGACCGAGATCGTGATGAATTCCTATCTTACAAAGCTGAAGGTCAGGCTTTCCAGCCTGACGTCCCAAGCGGTAGGTCAGGCTTTCCCGCCTGACGTCCTCTAAGAGTCCGGCTGGAAAGCCTGACATACAAAGAGGCCTGGTTGTCTCGCCGCGAGTCGGGTCGTTGATCGAAAACGGCCGAAGACCGCGTGCCCAGCTTGTCAATATAGGTGATATCAGGGGCCTGGAAAAGGTATAGCCGATGGTGAGGATTCTTGATTGGGTGTCAGGATTTCAATTGGCAAACGACCAATAGACACAACCGCGCCACCAATCAGGTGTGGAATGCGCTTGGATTTGTTTTCGTAGCGTGGCGGTGTTTTGCTTCTTGAAGCCAATACGAGGTACACCCATGGATCGTCATCGTTCGAACAAGCGTAGATCGTTATTTTGCCGTCTCGAAATGCTGGAATCCCGTCAACTCATGTCCGCCTCCCCGCTTGTTTTGCAGCGAGCCCAAAGCTTTGTTTACACGGAAACAGAGAACTCCAATCCTGGCCAGAACAGCGTGATTGCCTATCGGCAAGATTCTGACGGCCAGGTAACGGAAATCGGAGCATTCCAGACTGGTGGTACGGGCTTCTCCGACCCGCAGGGGCTGCTCGGGCCCGACGATTCCGACAAGGAAGTGATCGCCAGTCCTGACGGACGTCTGGTTTTTGCAGTCAACCAGGGGAGCAACTCGATCGCCGTGTTCCGCGTCGAGCGAAGCGGCTCGCTGGCGCTCATCCACGACACGGCCGTCAACTCCGGGGGCACGCAACCTGTGAGCCTTGCGATTGGCGACGGCCGGCTTTACGTCGTGAATCGTGGAGATGAAATCCAGGGTCAGCCCGGCACGATCGCTCCCACGATCACGGTCTTCAACATCGGGCAAAATGGTGTTCTCGCACGCGACTTCGCGGCGACGACCACGCTGCCGGTCGGTCTTTCCCCGTCCCAGGTGCTGATCTCGTCCAGGTCGGGTCTGGCGTTTGTCGACACCTTCACGCCCCCGCCGCTCAACACGGTGACCGACGCGAACGAAGTGCTGCCCTTCCGGATCGCTGCGAATGGAAAGCTCATTCCCGTTTCCAGTGGAGGGGTTGGGGCGCCGGTGACTCCACCGCTCTTGTTGGGGCTTGCTCAGCACCCGGCCAAGGAAATCATCTACGCCGGACTCACCGGGGCCGGCCAGATCGGCGTGTTCGCGTTCGATCGCAGCGGCAAGCTGAGCCTTGCCGATACCGTTACCATCGAGGGCGGTGGTCCATGCTGGACACTTGTGAGCGCCAACGGCCAGTTCCTTTACTCGGTCGATACCGGCACGAACAGCGTCGGGGTATTCTCGCTGGCCGATCCCTTGCACCCCATGCAGATCCAGGAGTTCGTGCTGGGCGGCCCGCAGAATTCGACTGGTGACTTCACGGCTGCGCGAAACCACGGACTTTGAGTTCGCTCTCGATCCGAGCGGCAAGACTCTCTATGTCATCGACCATCAGACCGATGCGGCAGGCAGTTTCCCGCAAGGGAATGCTCTGCACGTTCTTTCGGTTGCGCCGGACGGCACGCTTTCCGAGAGCGCCGCCTCGCCGCTCTTCCTTCCTGCTGACATTCCGGCAGGATCCGCACCGCAGGGCGTTGCCGTGATTGCGGCCCCGGCGTCGTCAAGAAACGGTGACAGGGGAAATGCCTGATCAGTCTTCGGAAACGGACGGCGAGTTGCCGGCACTGACGCGGGGTTTCAATGACACGAAACACGGCCAGGAAACCGGCAGCATGATGCGCCGGAATCCATTGCGGCAACAAAAGAGCGAAAAAGCGGGCGTGGTTCAGCGCGGGGTAGCACTCCGGGCAGAACCAGCCCAACGCGCAAGCGACGTAAGCCGAACCCTCACTTGCGCTTCGGGCCAGTGTGAACGCCGGGACACGTCCGAAGAGTGTTGCCCAAACATGCGCGCGATTGAACCGAACCAGACAGCCATGTGGGAGTTGGCTGGACGGGGCATCAGTCATCCCGAGCTCAAAGCAAGATCTGACTCGTTGAACGAAGAACGAGGGTCAGAAACTGAGGCGAGCGGGCGGAAGACGCAGCTTGTCGTCACACTTCTGCTCCGCGCTCCGCTCGGTCTCAGGAAAGAAGATCGCATTTCATGAACCAGCCCAGGTTTTGCAATCGCCCACGGATCTTCGCTACGCATTCCGCGTCCTTGAGCCGCGACTGAACCCAGTCGTTGGATACCGGCAATGTCTGCCGGGACTGACACCTCCGCCGGAGACCCCGCCGCGGTCGACCGTCATGCGTCTGGGGGATTGATGATCCCGGCTACCTGCGATCGCTTGCCCACGTGTGTCACCCTGTTGTTGTTAAAGGTGTTGACGTGGAGCACGCGCCGGTGCCAACCGCCCTCCGCTTCGGTCCAGAACACAGCACCCAGGCTGGTACCCCTGATGCGGACCCGTACGTCGTCGCGCACGGCGCAGTTGGCCCCCAGCACCCCGAGGATCGTCAGGATCTGGTGCCCGACCGGCGGGGCACCCGCCCCGGTGACAACGTGGGCAAAAGCGACACCTCGATCGTTCGTGAATGTGACCGCATGACACCCCGAAAACGGGCCGGTGAAGACCCATCTACACACGTCGCCCCGTGGTATCGGCCCGAGGTAACTCCCCTTCGGGACCCGCTCGTTTCGACTGCTCGGCCTATGCTCGAGCCACGGCAAGAGCAATCCCTGTCCGTCCGCGTCCCCGCTGACGGTCAGTGTTCCCGTGTCAGCTTCCCATTCCGCGCTGACCTTAAAGCCCGCCTCCTCGACGAGGTCAATTTTCATGGGGTCGGCCGAGCGTGGAAACACAGCGTTCATCAGGGAGCGGGTCACCAGTCGCCTGATCTGGGTGGACCCGAACAGGCCGCGCTCCAACTTGCCGTGAATCCCTTCTCCGGTGAGCGGCATGAGCAGACTCCGAACCGGGAAGGTAAACGGCTAACAGGAGAAGAGAGCTGCCCAGAGCCGCAAGCTCCAAGCCGCGCGTCGGTACCGTCGGACTCCCCGCTGGCAATTTTCGGGGTCAAGCCCTGCGAAGCCGGTCGCGGCTCGCGGGGTATGGCCCGGATGCGGCCTCCACGGACTATCGCACGCGAGATGCGCTACAGAGTGGGCGCCACGTCGAGCTTACATCGGTAGCAATAGGTGGGAGCATCCCTCATCTCCGGATAGTCTTTCAGCAAGTATTGCGAGTAGTCCTTCACGAAGGCTTCCGAGTCGGTAGCCTTGTAGAGCCCTTGGTTCGCATCGAAAATGAAAAAGCCAGTGCCGCCCGCCTTGAAACCTACCGAGTGCCCGCCGTCATCGTCCTTTTCTTCCATGGTGAAGTAATAGCACCCGAAGTTGTACAGCATGGACCGCAGGCAATACTCGACCCGCTTCCGGTTAAAGACATCCTTCTGGTAAGTGGCTTTCAGATTGTTCGCCTCGAGAAGCGAGATGATATCATCCTCGTCTGTCTTCCCCTTGCCTAACTGGCCGAACTCGTAGGCTGCCTGTGCGATCTCGATAAACATGAGTTTTCCGAATTGGCTCGCGGCGGTCATATCCCCCAGCTCGAATGTGCGGCGGATCCATAACGCCGTCAACGATGAACAAACCCCCTCTTCCAGCTCACCGTCGCGGGTGAAGCCCAGGTCTTGGAACGTGGCGGTTCGAAACATCTCCTTACCCTGTGGCTTCGCCATGGCGCACCTCGATATGATACTCAGAGCGGGGGCGATTGAGGCATTCCCAGGTCCCACGGATTATGGTAGACCGATGACCTTGCCGGCAAGGGTGTTCAGCGAGATTGTGTTGGAGTGCAAGGAGGCGCACCACGGCTTGGCTTCGCATTCAGTTGACGGAGGACCAGCAGCAAGTCGTCAACGAGGAACGATCCGTTCATCCCAACCCGCGAATCCGGGAGAAGATGCTTGTGCTCTGGCCGGTGCATAACGGAGTCACGCGCCAGAACGCGGCCAAGATCGTCGGAGAGGGTGTCCTGTCTGTAGTTGAAATGTGAGGCAGATCCTCACGCACATTGTCACGCGACCTCTCGATCGTTTCCAGTCCCTCGCTTCTGAACAAAAGACTCCAGAGCCTTGAGAAGGGTTGGGAGGGCGCGATAGCCCTTCACTCGTTTGAACTTGCTCTCGGCACGCAGCAAGCCTGCCACGCACCATCGCCGCCGCATGTCACCGTCACGCCAGCGCGTCACACGAGCCGTGACGCGGCGCGTTACGCTCAATGCGCTTTCGATCGGGTTAGTTGTCGCGAGCGTCTTGCGCAGTAACGCAGGCAAGCCCAGCCTCACTAGAGTCAGTGTCTCTTCCCGGCCTTCGCGCAGGCTCGACGCCGCGTCTGGGTTGATCCGCTCTAACCGACGCACCGTGCCGTCCAACCGGGGATTGCAGACACCCAGACAGGGGATTCCAGACACCCAGGGATTCCAGGGGATTCCAGACACCCAGGGGATTCCAGACACCCAGGGATTCCAGGGGATTCCAGACACCCAGGGATTCCAGACACCCAGGGGATTCCAGGGGATTCCAGACACCCAGGGATTCCAGACACCCAGACAGGGGGGATTCCAGGGGATTCCAGACACCCAGGGGGGATTTCAGACACCCAGGGGGATTCCAGACACCCAGACAGGGGATTTGAGACACCCAGACAGGGGATTTGAGACACCCAGACAGGGGATTCGAGACACCCAGACAGTGCCGGCTCCAAGATAGAGAGAAGCACGCGGTGAGCACGGGGTCATCCACTCGCGCAGCCAGCGCGCGGGGGATTCCAGACACCCAGACAGGGATTCCAGACACCCGGACAGGATTCCAGACACCCAGACAGGGGATTCCAGACACCCGGACAGGATTCCAGACACCCAGACAGGGGATTCGAGACACCCAGACAGTTCCGGCTCCAAGATAGAGAGAAGCACGCGGTGAGCACGGGGTCATCCACTCGCGTAGCCAGCGCGCGGCATCTGGATGCCGATTGAACGCGCGACCCCCGAAGGCCCGCGAACGGAATCAGCCAGGCGTTCTCGGCACTGCTCGCCTGTTTCGGCGGATCGCAGTACGGCGCGATCCACACACTCGCCGGCAAGCGTCCCGCGCATGGTCATGCTTCGAGACGCAAAAACGCAGCCGGCCCTGAACTCAGATCTGCTGCCGCGCGGCATCAATCCGCTTGCTTAGACAAAAGCGGCTTGAGCGGCCGCCTTTCCCTGAAACCATCGTCGCGAGCAACGCGGCGCGGCTCGCGCGAGCGAACTCGCGCGACCGGCCGCTTGCTTGAACATGCGGCCGAATTCGCGCACTGTCTTCACCCAATTCGATCGATTGAGCCCCAGCCGGTCGAGGATCGGAGCCAGGTGTTCCGGGATTGCCCCAGACTTGCTCTGATGGATCTCCCGGCCGGTCCAATCGAGCAGCATGGCGTACTTTTGGGTGTCGATCGGCAGAAACCCTTGGTCCGACGCACGAGCACGCAGACCTCCCGGTGACTGAGCGACGAGTGGGATAGGCGGCAGGGCGTCGCCGGAAGTGAAAGGTGCCGCACAAACCTCTGGCTCGTGACGATTGGGAATTGTTGGGTCCGCGGCTGAAGCCGTTTCTTGCGGTGACGACAGCGACTGCTCGGCGCGCGGCATTGTGGATACCACGTCCGTCTCTTGCAGTGTCAATTCGCAAAGCCAGGGTTCGGGATGACCGCAAGTGTCGATACCGCTCTCCCCGCGCGATGACGACAGAGCGGCCGAATGTTGAGCCAGGCTATGGATGCGGTCGAAGCCCGACGTGAACTGCGACTCCTCGGGAGTGGCCGCGATCCCGGCCCGGACCGGGTTGAGATCGACGTAGACACTACAAGCCAGTAGTGCAGACTCATCGAGCAAGGGCTGCGATTTGAACCGGCCGGCCCAGAATCTTCCGAACGAGCCCTCCTCGTGATTGGCCTTGCGGGCGACCCATTCGCACAAGCACCGCATGAACCAGGAAAGGCTCGCGAGCCGCGACCGCAGAATCGCCAGGCGATCGGCATCAGCGGCGAGCATGGCCACGTCGTGGCGGTCCGGCTCACGTGGCTCGCCAGTCCGCTCGTCGCGCTGGGGAAAGAGCGTGCGCCATCGGATCGCGATCTCAAGATCGGACCACTCCCGGGCGACGTCGGGTCGATTGCGAAGCACGATGTGTAAGTGGTTGCTCATTACAGCATAATCGCAAACCTCAACGCCGAAAAGCCCTGCAAGCTGGCGAAGCCGGTCGAGAATCCAGGCCTTCCGGTGGCTATAATCCTGCCCCGTGCACGAATCGGTACCGCAGAGGAACGCTCTTCGAACGCAGCGAGCAATGCAGTGGTAAACGCCAACAACGTGTTCATCGACGACGTCGCGGCGGGCGTAGGCAGGCATGAGCGGCTCCGGGTGTGAGCAGGTGCGCGACACAAGCGCTGTGTTCGTATCAACAGAAGTGGACAGAATAACACAACGCTCCGGATTGTCAAGCATGCGGACTAAGAGAATCTCGCCCAGGCTGCGACGTGTAGCGCGAGGGCATACGCCGGCGCGAACGAACGCGCGTCGTAACAGGGCTGGCCGCACCATCGTGGCCATGTTCCCGTCAGGGCGAGATCAACGGTGGGTGTCTGCCTTCCCTGCCTTCCCTGACGAGCTGATCGCATCACTCGTGCGGCACGACGCCTCGTGGTGGTCAGACTGCGCAAATCACTCCCGCGCGCATGACCTTTCCTTCGTGTCGTCGAACAATATTCGGGAAAACACCACAACCGCCAATTAGCCAAACACTTGGGAGGGCATCGCACGCGGTAGGGCCTGTAAATCTTTTTGTGTCAACGCAGGTGGGAACGACTTTTGCGTGCGTCAGTTTCGGGCGAGGGGCGGGAGCCGATCCTCGAAGATGATCGCGAAGTGATTCAGCGCTTCTCTCCATTTGGGGATTGGCAGCGTCCACTTCTTGGACGCCTCGTGAATCGCCATGTAGACCAGCTTCAGCGCTGACTCCTCATTCGGGTACTGCTTGCGGTTCCGCGTGAACTTGCGGATCACGCTGTTCACCGACTCGATGGCATTGGTCGTATAGATCGCCCTGCGAATCGCCGGCGGGAACTCGAACATAGCCGCGATGTCCGGCCACTTCAAACGCCACTGTTTGACGATGGTCGGATATTTCTCACCCCAACCTTGAGCAAAAGCGTCCAGCGCTTCTTCGGCTTCAGTGACCGTCGGGGCCTGGTAGATCTTTTTCAGGTCCACTATGACCTGGTCGCTGTCTTTGTCCACCACGTACTTCAGCGCAGCCCGCACCAGATGCACGATGCACAGTTGCACCTTGGCTTCCGGGTATGCTGCGCGGAGCGCCTCGGGGAAACCTGAGAGGCCGTCCATGCAGGCGATGAAGATGTCCTTCAGGCCGCGATTCTTCAGATCGGTCAAGCATGACAACCAAAACTTGGCCCCTTCGGTTTCGCCGAGCCAGAGGCCCAAAAGTTCCTTGCGGCCCCGTATATTCACCCCCAGGGCCACGTACATTGTCTGAGGCGAAACTCGACCATTGGCACCACGCACATGCACCACGATGCCGTCGAGATAGACGATCGGCCAGACCGGGTCGAGCTGCCGGGTGCGCCACGCGGTCACTTGCGCGTCGAGGTCGGCGGTGATCTCCGAGACCAGCGTCGGCGACACATCGACGCTATAAAGTTCTTTCACGACTTCCTGAATATCCCGAGTGGTCATCCCTTTGGCATAGAGTGCGAGAATCTTCTCGTCGAACCCGGTCAATCGACGTTGATGTTTGAGGATCAACTGGGGCTCGAAAGTGCCATCGCGATCGCGCGGAGTCGCGATCATGATCTTGCCGAGATCGCCTTGCACGGTCTTTTCGGAACGACCATTGCGACGATTCTTCGCACGGGGTTTACACGGCGGGTCAGCAAAAGGATCCGCGACGCCCGGCACCAACGGGTCCTCAGCGGCCCCAGGCAACTGTTTGCGGCCGAGGTGAACGTCCATTTCGGTATCGAGCATGCGCTCGAGAGCCGAGCCCATCATGAGCTTGAGGAGGCCGTTCAGCTCCGCGAGTGTCGTGGCCTGCGAGGCGATCTCGCGTGCCAACTGTTCGGCCTTGCCTGTCAAAATCGCGTCCATGCGACAGTCTCCGTAAGGTAAGTAGGTTAGGGTGAGATAACCGATTCCTTACGTTGACACAGTATTTCTTACAGGCTCCGCGGTATACCGTGCGGTAGGTCGGTCGAATTATCGACTCTGTCGTAAAATGATTGTACGCGCGCGAAGAGAGCGTGCGCGCCCGACGAGCTGGGGTCAATTTCGTGTGCAATCACCTGACCAGGTTTCAGAGCGCCGTCCGTCGCGGCCGTCGCATTCTCGCGTGTGCTTTGACGCGTTCATCTGGGTTCCAATTTCGTGAGAGACTTCGATTGCATTGTGGGCGTTCCGGAGAGCCCGAGGCTCATTGAGGCAAATTTTCCACTTCCTTGTCCCTCGAAGGCGTGCCGGCCAGCCCAGGCCCTCGCACGGTGCGCAGGGCGACATGGACACTTGCTGAAAAGGACATGGTTCAAAGCGGGGTAACAATCCCGGTAGATCAGCCCGACGCGCACGCGAGGGTAACCTGAACCCTGGCTTGCGCGTCGGGCTGGTGTGATCGCTCAGGACGCGTCCGAAAAGCGTTACCCGAACGGATGACCCATTGAACCATGCCCTGAAAAGTGCCATCGAGTGCCATTTTGTGCCGCTCCTGGAGCACAAAGCGCCGCGACGAAAGCCGAATTCTTCCTTGAGCTTGCGCCGGGGACTGCCGTCGCCACGTGGGGGCGAGCCAACGAAGGCCAATTGTGCCACTTTTCCGTGGCAATCCTTCCGTGTTCAGACGTTCAAAAAACGTGGGCTTTGGTGCTTCGGCGGGAGCGCGTTATTGGCCAGCGGATCGAAGCCGGTCAGACCTAGGCTACATTGCCACGGTCGAGGGCGGGTTGCAGTCGAGAAGTGCGCAGAAGCGAGTGTCTTGCCCAAGGTTTCTGGGAATCGTGGCGTGAGAGGATTTCTCGGGGGAAAATGGTAAGGCTGCGGCTGTCAAACAGCCAAGGCTAAAGACCCCTGAGGAGTTGATTGATGGGAAGGCGCAGCGAAGTACCCGTGAGTGAGCGTCGCGAGGCGGTGTTGAGCTTATTGCGTCGAGATGAAACCGGCGCGGCGATCGCGCGTCGCTACGGCGTCGCAGAGGCGACGCTGTACCGTTGGCGCGATGACTTCTTGACCGCTGGCGAGGCAGCCTTGGCTGGCGGCACGCGGAACGGAACAGGTACCCATGACCGGCAAGTCGCTGAACTCGAGCGACAGATCGAGAGCCGCGACCAGGTGATCGGTGAACTGACAATCGCCAACCGCGTTTTAAAAAAACTCTCGGCGCGATCCCACTGACGGCGGATACCCGTCGTGTGATCGCGGATGAGATCGCGGCGGTAGAGACCGCCGCAGCGCCCCGGCTCGTTCAGGTGCTCGGGCATTTGGGAATCGCGACGAGTAGTTGGTACCGGCCGGCACTGGACGAGAGCCTGCGAAAGCGTCCTGGTCCTGCGCCGCAGCCGATTCCTGGTGAGGTGGTAGACGCCGTGGTGACGATGGCAACAGACAACCCCTGGTACGGCTATAAGCGGATCGCGGTGATGTGTCGTCGCGCAGGCAACGCGGTGGCAAATCGAGAGGCATACGTGGTGATGCGCGATCATCGGTTGCTGCACAAGCCTCGGGAAACTGCAGCCGAACTGTATCAGGCTGCACGGCTCTTTGAGTTGTTGCCGCACCAACCCAACGATCTGTGGCAGATGGATGTTACCTATATCCACATCCCAGGCCACGGCTGGTGGTACGCGATCACGACGATCGATTATTATTCGCGTTACCTCCTGGCGTGCCACCTCACGTTCAGTTACAGCGCTACGCAGGTGATCTACGCGCTCAAGCTGGCCCGAGAGGAAGCAGAGTTGGTCAGCGGCCCGCTGCCGAGACGACCGTTTCTCGTGACCGACAACGGACCGTCGTTCATCGCCCGGCGGTTCGGGGATTTCGTGCGCGACCTCTACAGTCACGTGCGAATCCAGTACCGCACGCCGCAGCAATTGGGACTGCTGGAGCGGTTACACCAGACCTTGAAGGTCGAGGAGGTCTACTGGAGATTATATGAGAATCCTCAGCACGCCCGAGCGTGTCTGACGGAGTTCCGCGCCCGATACAATACCCTGCGTCCTCATTGGGCCTTGGTGCCCGAGGAAGGAGGAGTCCGTGGGTGCCCGCTGAGGTGTACGCAGGCGGGCGAATCATTCAGATTCCGCGTTGGCAGGATTGGGCCCGCGCTGCACGCGCGCGGCTGGAGACGTTGTTGGAGGATGTGGCGTGAGGCGGCCGTCGTGGCGGGAATTTCGACGGCATCGTGCCGTCGAGCAGGGGCGCTCATTGCCGCCCCCTGCACCCCAGGCTAGCCTCTCTCTGTTCCGTGAAAATCTTAATTCGTGGTGGCCGAGGAATTCTCTCACAAAACCGGGCTGAAAAATTCCACTGCAACCCCGTGCCAAGACACGAGGGCGGAAGAATCAAGAAACACGGCGAGAGTAATGAACTTCCGGATCGAACCAAGCAGTTCGCGGGACCTCGGGGAATTGTCGTTCAGAAGCGGGCCAAAAGGGGCGAGTTGTCTGATCCATGCTACATTCTAGGTCAATACGCCCCCCGACCCCCCTGCGTTTTTGTCAGGGTTTGGGGGCGAATGTTAACTTCAGCACGCTCCGTCCTCGCACGCTGTTAATCGTCCTGGCAATGTGCGAGAGTCTCGCAGTCCAGGATCGCAGCTCAGCTCATGTGCGAAGTCCGAAGATATGTCGCGATGCCGAGAGCCGTCACCGAGGCGCGGACTTCTCCAATTCTATCACATGGCGGGTCGTGCGGCGTGGTGGGAAAGGATGCGAATGGCCGCCGGCCCCCTTTCGTTCGGCACAATCGGCAAAACCAACCGGGCGCCCTGAAATGCAGAACAAATCCCCGCCGGTTTCGCTTCCGAAATGCAACCAAGGAACGGGCGGAGTCGCGCGCCCTGTGTCTAACCCAACTTTCGCACCCGAGATGAGATCACCCCTTATTTTGTAGGGGCGAACGTCGTTTTCAGTCACTATAATCGAACAGGATCAATCAGCTCCAGGTCTTGATTGGTTGCATTATTTCCAGTGGGACACCCAGCAGCCGGTAGAGTTCCAGATGCTCCGGTTCGGGTGTCATCCCTTTGCGGATGCGAAGGAGCTTTCCGCCGTCCGATGGCAGGACGATCGTCGCCACTTGGTGTGTCGCCAGAGTCTGGCGTACCGTTGCCCAGGAGGTGTGAACTCCCTGATTCAACAACGTGGTCTCGATCGCGACCAGCAAGTGATAGGCGAGCACGCACAAGAAAATATGAGTCTCCACTCGATGTTCCAGGTGATGGAAGATCGGCCGTTCCGCCAACGGCGTTTTGATCATCCGGAAGGCATTCTCGGCCCGAGTCAGCGTCATATACATCAACCACGCCTCGCGGGCGGAAAGGTCGATGCGATCGGTGCGTAGCAAGTAACCGCCATCGAGCAATTCGGCGTTGGCTTTCTTGTCGGCGTTGGGCTCGTGAGTCAGCTTCCCGCTGGTCGCATCCCAGGTGATCGTGTGATAACGGCCAACGCGGGGATAACGTTCTTTAAGTCGCCCGATTGCCTCTCCAATGGCGATCTCGCGTTTGAGCCGACCCTTCTCGATCCGCTGCTGTAACCGGTCAAGATCAGCGAGGAAGCGTTGTTCTTGCTTCTCGCGAATCGCGCGGTCTTTGGCCACTCGTTCTTCACTGTGACACAGCACGACTAACTCCGCTCCCTGGCGGACCGATTTAACTCGGACTACGGACTTCTTCTGGCACGGATTCAAGGGCGATGGTTCACGGGGAACCAGTTCAAAGCCTTCCGGCTCCTCGAACTGGTCCAGCCACTTGTCTCTCTCGGGCTGCCGAGCTGCCACCACATAGTGGTGCTTGCGTTGTTGGATCTCGGTGAGATTCTCGGCAAAGGCCATGCCGCGGTCGACAACGACCGTGGACCCCTCGGGCATGCCGACGCGCTCTTTGAGGAGATCGAGAATGCGCCCCAACGTGTTGCGATCCTGGGCATTGCCTTCGAAGATTTCATGTGCGATGGGAAATCCTTCCCGACCGATCACCAAGCCCACCACGACCTGCTTGCAGTCGGGGCGTTTGTCACGCGAATAGCCGCGTTTGGCCTTGGGATTTCGCTTGGCTTGGCCCTCGAAATAGGTGCTGGTCAGGTCATAGAGGTAGATCGTGGTGTCGAGCTGGAACAAACGCCGCTCTTGCTCGACTAAGTCCGACTCGATGGTGGCGCGGTTGGGATGGAGCCGATCGAGGTTGCGATAAAGGGAATCGTCAACCAAGGTTGTGAAATCCACACCGAGAATGTCTCCCAGCGCTGTGGAACGGATCCAATCCGGCATGGCGTGCTCGCTGTCGGGATGAATCAGCCGGTTCAAGGTCATGGCGCAAGTGAGTTGGATGGCCTTGATGGAGAAACCCCTTCGCTTGAGGATCGCGTCGAATCCCAACCGCTTCCAGAACTGGAAGCCAACATGGACTGGGCCAGCCGTGCGGTGCTGCGTGGCAGTGACCCCGTCTACACGCACGGTGACGAGATCGCCGGACCGATCCGAATCACGGGTAGGCTCGATGGGCTCAGGAGACGAACGAGCCCCGCGAACACGAACCCGGCGGACGATCTGCTCTACTTCTGGATCGGAGTTTGAGAAGAGATCGCGCTGACCGACCAGCGCTTCCTCGACCTTGTGGGCCAGCCGAAGCCAGTCCTCGGCAGGCCGAGGAGAGAGGTCGCCCAGCGAACAGATGACCTTTTGCCGCGGTCCTTTGGGCGTGTGGACGGACTCGACCAACAGATAGTTGGTATAGGTCTTGTCCTTGTACCGGCGGGTAGTCTTGCGGACGTACATAGCCACTATGAGTACCTGGTCTCCCCAAAAAATCAAGGGAAGCTTCGCCACTTTTAGTCACTATAACGGCCGAATGAGTGAAAGAACGCTTAAGAATAAGTAGGTGCACAGCCGAAAATCGGCTATCTCTTAATTCTCTCCTGCGAAGGTTGGGCTAACCACTTCGGGAACAATGAACTGACCGAGACTGACGACTGATCTTGGACAAACCTTCACGGCGCCGAGGTATCATGCGAAATGAAGACTGAGCCCATCACGACTGTTCATCCCGCACAACCGGCAACGCCCACACGCTGTCGTGCAGCTCAACCCGAATTCACGCCGCTTTTTCTCCCGCAAAGCAACTGGATGACTGGCAGAGTTGCGCCTCGCGTCCAACGACTTGCCAGACGACCCAGCAAGACGTCAGACCCCCGGGATACTCGCCGCTGCCGGGCTAGTGATCATTTGCTCGAAAAATCGCCAATAGTGAGACACTGGTGGACATTCTTGGACACACGCAAACGTCTCGTCGATGCACGCAAATGTTTGTGAAGTTCGCAGTTGCGCAGACTGGAACTCTCGGCGCAGGGGGGTGCGCCATCGATCCTCGATTTTCTCACTTTTTGGAGGTCGGTTTTCCGTGCTCAGCCTTCTCATTTCGGCGTGCGATTCCGTTGTTTCTCTTCCCTCGCAAAGTGCCCGTCGTTTCTTTTCGCCAACAAACCCCCTCGGTGTGACGTTGCGTGACGCAGGCTTTTCTTGTCTACGTCACACGTAACTCCAATGCCTGTAAAGGCGTGACGCTGTCACGCACGATTCAGGATCGGCTTCGAGCTTTTGGCTGGCTCAAGATTGGGTTACAGCTTCGGGGTTCTGGTGGTCGACGCCCACAGGATGACGTCTCCGATTTGAGGCTTCCGGGCTGGCGGCTCACTTGCTGGCGCGGACTCGACCGAACCCGCCCTGCTCTAGTCGCCTCTTTTCTGTGCGCTCTCGCTACCGACGTGACGTGATCGGCGCAATCGTTGATAATGGATCGTACCCACCCGTACGGGGTTCATTGCACTCCTGTTCAGAAAGAAAGACGGGAACTCTTCTTGCAACGGCCGGTCTACCTCGACAATCATGCGACCACACGCACAGACCCCCGCGTCCTGGCGGCGATGATTCCGTATTTCACGGAGATCTACGGCAACGCGGCGAGCACCTCGCACCGCTTCGGTTGGGATGCCAGCGACGCCCTCGAGCACGCCCGAGAGCAGGTCGCACAGGCCATCGGCGCCGAAGCCCGGGAAATCGTCTTTACGTCGGGCGCCACGGAATCGAATAACCTGGCGATCAAAGGTGTCGCCCACGCATCGATCCGGCGCGGCAAGCATCTCGTCACCGCGACGACCGAGCACAAGGCAATCCTCGATCCCGTGAAACGGCTGTCGCGCGAGGGATGGACCTGCACGATCGTCTCTTGCGACCGGGACGCCCGGATCTCGGCGCAGGCGGTGGAGGACGCACTCACCGACCAAACCGTGCTGGTGTCGATCATGGCCGCCAACAATGAGGTCGGTACTCTCAATCCGATCGCGGAAATTGGAAGATTATGCCGCGACCGAGGCATTGCGTTCCACACCGACGCCGCTCAGGCCGTGGGCAAGGTGCCCCTTGACGTGCAGACCGACTGCACTGACTTGCTCAGCCTATCGGCTCACAAGTTTTATGGGCCCAAGGGGATCGGCGCCCTTTACGTTCGGCGCGGCGAGCCCCCGATCCGGGTGTCGCCGCTCGTCGACGGCGGCGGGCACGAGCGCGGGCTCCGCAGTGGCACGGTGCCCGTTCCGCTGGCAGTGGGGCTTGGGGCAGCCGCCGAGCTGGCGACCCGCGAGTATCCGGACGAGGCTGCAAGAGTGCTCGATTTGCGCAACCGGCTGCACGAAGGCATCACGCGCCGGATCTCGGATATTCAGCTCAACGGGCCCGTCACGAATCGCCTGCCCGGCAACCTCAACCTCAGCTTCTGCGGCGTCGATGGCGAAGCGCTGATGATGGCGATGCGCGACGTCGCCGCGAGCTCCGGATCGGCGTGCTCCTCGGCGAATCCGGAGCCCAGCCACGTCCTCATGGCCATGGGCTTGAGTGAAGACCTGGCACGGGCCAGCCTTCGATTCGGGCTCGGTCGATTTACCACCGCCGAGGAAATCGATTTTGCCGTCGACGCCGTCGCGGACGCCGTCGAGCGGCTGCGGGGTCTGGGTGTGGCGTGGACAATTCGGGATGGGGTGTGATTTGACCAGACGCTATGATTGATTGTGGAGCGACCGTCGCGCAAAATAGAAGAAGCAGCGATCCCAGTCAAAAAGAGGAGAAGATTCGATGGGTGTGACCCTGACCGAAAAGGCCGCGAGCGAAGTCAAGAAGATCATCACCGAGCAAAACCTCCCCGAGGGCACCGTTCTCCGGGTCGGCGTGCAAGGTGGCGGCTGCAGCGGTTTTTCCTACAGCTTGGGGTTCGACACGGATACCTCAGAGCGCGATCGCGTGCTCGAAGTCCATGGTGTCCGGCTCGTCGTCGACAAGAAGTTTGACCCCTACCTGGATGGAACCGTCGTCGACTACTACGACGGTCTGGAAAAACGAGGGTTCGTCTTCAATAACCCCAACGTCGTGAAGAGTTGCGGCTGCGGAAGCTCGTTCCAGGTTTGACGAGAAACGCTCAGCAGGCCGGATACGCCAGCCCGACGCGCCAGCGAGGTGGCCAGCGGCGCGTCACGCGCCAGCAGAGGGGGTTACGCGCTCACGGCCGCGTGCCTCGCTCGCCGCGGCCAGCGCCCGCCGCCAGCGCGCTGGGTTGGTCTGGGCGCGGTCGTGGCGCTCGGAACAGCCCATTACCACCGCCACGCTCCGCGCAGCTCGGAATTGACGACGCAGTCGACCGGCCAGTGGTTTTTCGAGAGTTCCACGATGGTGGATGCCGCCAGCTCGGCCATGTCGCGCATCGACTGGGTATCGGTGCCGGCGATGTGGGGCGAAAGAATGACGTTGGGAAGGCCCAAGAGCGGGTTGCCCGCCTCCGGCGGCTCGCGATTGAGCACGTCCAGGCCAGCGCCGGCGAGATGGCCCGACCGCAAGGCGTCGCGGAGATCGGCCTCCACGACCAGCCCCCCGCGCGACGTGTTGATCAGGTACGAGCCGCGCTGCATCTTGGCCAGGACGTCGCGGTTGACGATTCCGCGAGTCGTCTCGGTGAGTGGGACGTGCAGGCTGACGACGTCGGAAGTCGCCAGGAGTGCGTCGAGGGAGAGCCGGTCGATTCCGTGTTGGCGGTCGAACTCGGCGTCGACCAAGGTGTCGAAGGCAACGACCCGCACCCGAAAGGCGCCGGCGCGAATGGCTACTGCTCGGCCGATGCGACCCATGCCCACCAGGCCCAGGGTCATTCCGCGGACCGGAGCGACCAGGGCCCGGTCCCAGCCGCCGCCGTGAATGACCCGGTCGTTGGGCACGACCCGCCGGGCCAGCGCCAGGAGGAGCGCCCAGGTTTGTTCGGCGACGCTCTCCTGATTGGTGCCGGGAGTGATCGTCACCGCAACGCGATGTGCGGTCGCTGCGTCCACGTCGATCAGGTCGTAACCGACGCCCGTTCGTGCGATCACGCGCAAATTCGGGGCCTCCTTGAACAGGTCGGGCGTCATGCGCTCGCCCCCAGCCATCATGGCGTGAATGCTCGCCAGATGAGGACGAAGCTGTTCGGTCGTCAGCGCGAAGTCTCCGTCGGGATCCACTGGGTCGAAGCCCCCCTCGGTCAGGATCTGGCGAAAACGCCCGGGTTGATTGCGAAGCAGATAAGGGCCGATCAAAACTCTAGGCATGGTCATCTCGACAGGGTTCCGTGTAAGATTGATTCGATACGCGCCTTTCCGCGCGGTGGTTTCGCTTTTGCCGATTCAAGGCCGCCGCCGGCTTGCATCGGCCAGAAGCTCAACTTATTCTCATCGAACTCGTTCGGCAACCTCCTTTCGCCGGTGAGCTCGCTTCCCGTGTGATCGCATCGAGCCGTCCAGCGGAACAACCCTTCGGGTCGATCATCGAACAAACATCTTTATCGGCGGCCTCGCTCCGCTGCGCGGAAGACGTACAATGGGGGTCATGAAGTTTCGGCTGCCGTCAAGCGAACTGAGTCGGAAGCTCCCGGATTATCGAAAGGCGTACATCACGGGCCTTGATCGGACCCCGGGGCGGCTCGCCGTCGAGCTCCGTAATGGGCTGATGACTTGCGTGCGCGATACCACCGAAAGCGGGCGCCTGTTCGTTCCCTGGCCTGTCGAAGGATATGGCATGCCGTTGATTGGAACGGCCACGCTCGCCGAGCGCCCGGACCCCTATGTACTTCCCGTCGAACTCGCCAGGGGCAAGCTCAACGATATCCGCAACCAGCTCGCTGATTGGATCCAGATGGGCTTGCGCTCGACCCCCGATCTCGAGCAGGCCTTGACCGAGGCCCAGCACGCGTTCGTCCGGGCGGCGACCTCTTCCGATCGGCCGGAGGAATGTGCCCAGGCTGCCCAGATGTGCCTTCAGTGGTCGTCGAGGGCAGGCGATCTGCTCATCGAGGCCTACACCGCCCAGATCCTGCAAAGCCGGCTGGCAGCAACGTCGAAGCTCTCGACCCATCTCGGCTGCGTCCTGGAGGGAGCGCCCAAGAAGCCGCCGCCGATCGACTGGCCAGGTACATTCAACACCTGCCACCTCTCTGTTCCCTGGAATCAAATCGCCCCTTCCGAGGGCCAGTTCCGGTGGGACCAGCTCGACGCCCAGTTGACGTGGTGCAAGAAGCAAGGCCTGACATTCGAAGTCGGCCCGCTCGTCGAGTTCCGGCACGGAGCTCTCCCGGACTGGATCTGGCTCTGGGAGGGCGACGCCGAGACAATCGGCGGCCTCGTGGCCGACTTTGTCCAGCAGGCGGTTCAGCGCTATCGCGGCCAGATCCCCGTCTGGCACGTCGTTCATCGCCCGGCTGGCAGTGAAATCCTCGGCCTGACCGAGGAAGAACAAATCCGGATCACGGCCCGCGCCGTCCAGGCAGCGCGTCAGGCCGACCCATCGGCTCAATTCACGATCGGCATCGACCGGCCGTGGGCCGAGTGGATGGGGACCAGCCACTTCCAGCTCGGCCCGCTTCATCTCTGCGATTACCTGCTGCGCGCCGATCTGGGTCTGGCCGGCATCGCGATCGAGATCGCACCGGGCTACTCGGCGCCGGGAAGCTACATGCGCGATCTTTTCGAGTTCTCCAAGCTGCTGGACCTCTATTCGCTCTTGAACGTTCCGCTCTTTGTCTGGATGGTCCTCCCCTCAGCCGACGGACCCGATGCACTCGCGGATTCGTCGATCCAGCTCGAATCCGGGCAGTGGCCTCACCCGATCGACGAATCGATGCAGGCGACCTGGGGAGCCAAGTGGATTGCGCTGGCGGTCTCCAAGCCGTTTGTTCGCACGGTGAGCTGGCTTCAGGCCAGCGATGCCGTCCCTCATCTTTATCCGCACGCTGGCCTGCTCCGCCCGAATCAGGCCCCAAAACCGTTGCTGTCGTGGCTGCGAATGCTCCGCAAGGAAACCCTCGCGTGAGCTTTCGCTCTGCCAGTCGTATCTCGCGAGAACGATTCAGTCCTTTTCCTTCACGAGGCGTTTGGAATCCACGGCAGCCACACGGCTCACGATCCGCTCGATCAACCCCGCCAGCGCCGGGCCGGCCTTTCGGCCGGCCTCGAGGACCTCGGCATGGGTGATCGGCGTCCCCACGACGCCCGCCGCGGCGTTCGACACGAGCGCGATGGCCAGAACCTCGATCCCAGCATGGCGGGCCACGATCGCTTCGGGGACCGTCGACATCCCGACGACATCCGCGCCCAGGGTCCGCAGCATCTTGATCTCGGCGGGCGTTTCGTAGCTCGGCCCCGGCACGCAAGCGTAAACCCCAGAGACCACCTCAAGCGGGATGACTCTTCCTTCCTCGATCGCGATTGTCCGCAGCCGGCGCGAATAGACTTCCGTCATGTCCGGAAACCGCGTACCCTGGCGATCGTCATTCGGCCCGCGGAGCGGGTTGGATCCGATCAAGTTGAGATGGTCGGAGAGCACGACCAGGGTTCCCGGTTCAAGGTCGGTGCGAATCCCTCCAGTCGCCGCCGTGAGAATCAAGACCGGAACGTCTAGCTCCTGGAGCACGCGAATCGGAAATGTCACGGTCTCGAGGTCGTGCCCTTCGTAGTAATGAAATCGTCCCTGGAACGCGATGGCGGCTGCGCCTCCCAGGGTTCCGACAACCACTTTTCCCTCATGTCCGGCGACACGGGTCTCGGGAAAGTGTGGGATTTTTCCGTAGGGGATTGTCGTGGGAGACTTGATCCGTCCAGCTAGCTCGTCCAGTCCCGATCCGAGTACCACCGCGACGCGCGGGATCTCTTCGACAGTCGACCGGATCACCGCGGCCGCTTCTGATGCGCGGGTGCGCACATCCTTTGGCGCAGAGCCCGAGGGTTCGCGGGATATCATAGAAGGACTCCCGCGATCGAGGCTGACAGATAGTTCGCCAGTGTGCCGGCGAACAGGGCGTGGATTCCCAGGCGTGCGAGATCGTGGCGGCGCTCGGGCACCAGTGCGCCGATCCCGCCGAGCTGGATGCCGATCGAGCTGATGTTGGCAAACCCGCACAGGGCGAAGCTCGCGATGACCACGGATCGATCGATCAGTTGGCTCTTGAGCGCGCCCAGGTCTTTGAAGGCAATCAGCTCGTTGAGCACAGTGCGCGTGCCGAGCAGCTCGCCCACGGCCCGGCAATCCTGCCAGGCCACGCCCATCATGTATGCCACCGGGGCCATCACCCAACCGACGATTTTCTGGAGCGACATTCCGACATGGTCCAGGCCCAGATTCACGAGCGCAACCAGTCCCACGAAGGCGATGAGCATCGCGGCAATATTGAGTGCCAGATGAAGGCCGTCGCGCGTGCCGCGCACCGCAGCATCCAGCAGGTTTGCATCGCTCGTTTTCTCCGCGGCGTGCACTTTCCCCAAGGTCTCGGGGAGGCCCGTCTCGGGAACGAGGATCTTCGAGACCAGGATCGAGCCGGGAGCCGTCATGATCACCGCGGTCAAGATATGGCGCGCCTCGATGCCATACCCGATATACGCGGCCATGACGCCGCCGGAGACATGCGCCATACCCGAAGTCATCACGGTCAAGAGCTCCGACCTGGTCAGCTTCGCCAGGTACGGGCGGATGGTCAAAGGCGCCTCGGTTTGTCCCAGAAACAGCGATGCAGCTACGTTCAGCGACTCGGCGCCGCTCGTGCCCATCAACCAGGCCATGACCACGGCGAAGCCGCGCACCACCCATTGCATCACGCCCAGGTGATACAGGACAGCGAACAGTGCCGCCACGAACACAACCGTGGGCAAGACCCGGAACGCAAACACAAATCCGGCCGGCCCACCAGCATCGACGAGCGCCTCGCCGAAGACGAACCGTGCTCCCGCCAGCGCACAGTCGAGCATCGCCTCGATGCCTTTGCCGGCCCGGCCCAGGAGGTCGATCCCGGCGGAAGTCCGCAGCACCAGGATGCCAAAGCCCCACTGCAAGCCCAACCCCCAGAGGACGACGCGGCGCGAGATCGCGCGGCGGTTCTCCGACAGAAATACCGCGACACCCAGGATCGCGAACGCCCCAACGAATCCACGAACTCGATCGGCGACATCGAGCAAGTCGAGCCATTCGGGCACCACGAGCTGGCGGGACCACGGCCCGAGCGATATCTGATAGACCCGACCGGGTTCGCCGGCTTGCCCCGGCCCTCGATTCTCCTGTACCGCTGCCTTCGCGGAGGTCGAGCCGGCAGTGGTCGGGTTTGCCTGGGAGCGATCCTCAAGGCCGGGGCCGTCCGCCGCGGCGACCTCTGCCCGGGCGCCGCCAGCCGCCACGACGGATACGGCCGCAACCGCGATGACCAATCGAAGCAAAAGCATCTGCATCCTTGACTACTTTCAAACAACGAGGTGAGAGGCGCCGCTGCCACGGGACGATGCCGCGATCCGCTCGACCAAGAGCGGTGGCAATTCACGAGGAAGAGCGGCGATCGTGTACGCGCCCAGGATCATTGCAGACGCCTCCGCGAGCCGGGATTCGTCATTCACCAGCAACGTGCACAAGGATTCGCCAGCGTGCACGGCCGCCCCCACCTTCTTGTGGAGGATCACACCGACCGCGTGATCGATCGGACTGTCCATCCGTGCCCGGCCGGCGCCCAGGAGCATCGTCGCATGGCCGATCGGCCGCGCGGACAATGCCGCGACAAAGCCGTTGGCGGGGGATTCCAAGATGACCCTCCTGCGCGGCGACGGCAGGAGCGCAGGATTATCGACCGCTCGCGGATCGCCTCCCTGCGCGGCAACCAATCGGCGGAATCGGTCGAATGCCCTGCCGTCGGCAATCGTCTTCCAGCACAGGTCGCGCGCTTCTTCGAGCGTCGCCGCCCGTCGTGCCAGAAGGACCATCTCGGCCGCCAGCTCGATCGAGAGGCCCATCAGATCCGGGGGCCCTTCTCCTTGCAAGCATTCGAGGCACTCGGCCACCTCGACCGCATTTCCCACAGCGCAACCCAAGGGCTCGTCCATTCGGGTGATCAGTGCGACCATGTCCTTGCCCAGGTTCTGACCGATCGAGCACATCGCCTCGGCAAGGGTCCGCGAGTCTTCGAGCGTCTGCATGAATGCTCCGCCCCCCGTCTTGACGTCGAGCACCAGGCCGTCGATGCCTTCGGCCAGTTTCTTCGACATGATCGATGCCGCGATCAACGGAATCGACTCGACGGTCGCCGTCGCGTCGCGCAGACCATAGAGAAACTTGTCGGCGGGCGCGATCTCCTTGGTCTGGCCGATCATGACCAGACCGCACGATGAAAGGACCTCCTGATACTCCGCCAGATCCAGTTCAACGCGAAACCCCGGGATCGCCTCCAGCTTGTCGAGAGTACCCCCGGTGTGCCCCAGCCCTCGTCCCGATACCATGGGCACGGGCACTCCAGCCGCCGCCGCAATCGGCGCCAGGATCAGCGACGTCTTGTCACCCACTCCTCCGGTGCTGTGCTTGTCGATCTTGCGACCCGGGATGTGCGACAGGTCAACCACCTGCCCGGAGTGCATCATGGCGTCGGTCAGAGCGGCCGTCTCGGCGGCATCCATGCCCCGCCAGACGATCGCCATCAAAAGCGCAGCCCACTGATAGTCGGTCACGCCCCCCGGCACGTCGCCCGCCACCATCGCGGCGATATCGGCCGCAGTCAGTGTGTGCCCGTCACGCTTCTTGCGAATGATGTCGACGGCTCGCATGTGTCCATCAATAGATCTTGGCGGCCTGGAAGCTCTACGGTGATTTCGCCGGTGTCTGGCGTGACTTCGGGCTTGAACATCCCGATGCACGTCACGACTCGGTGGCGGTTCCAAACTGGCGGTCGCCGGCATCGCCGAGCCCGGGAAAAATAAATCCAACGTCGTTCAAGCGCTGGTCGATAGCGGCGACGTGAATGGGCACGTCGGGCATCGCCCGGGTCAAGCGAGCGATCCCCTCGGGAGCGGCGATCAACGAAAGCAGCTTGAGCCGGGGGACTCCGGCGGCCTTGATGATTCCGCAGGCGCGGACAGCCGAGCCCCCGGTCGCGAGCATGGGGTCGACGAGGAGGGCCACCGTGACTCTTGGCCGGGCGGGAAACTTGTTGTAATACTCGTGCGGCCGCAACGTCGCCTCGTCGCGGAACAGCCCGATATGCCAGACCTCGGCCTGCGGAAGCAGCTCGATGAGCCCCTCGGCCATCCCCAGGCCGGCTCGAAGGATCGGCACGATGCCGACAACATCCCGGAGCACGCGGGTCTCCGCTGGCCCCAGCGGCGTCGTGACGAGGCTCTCCAAGACTGGCATGTCGACCGTCGCTTCGTGCGCCAGCAGCATGGCCAGCGTCTTGACCGCCCGGCGAAAATCAGCCGGGCCCGTCCGGAGGTCCCGCAGCGCTGCAAGGTTGTGCTGCACAATCGGGTGCGATGAAACGACGACCGACGGCACTCAAACCTCCTCCAACTCGGGCTGACGAGACGTTCGTCTCGCACGAGCTGCCCGTTCATCCCGATCGAAGACCGGTGTCTGCTACCATCTTCCGACGCCAGACCGACATCATGTTACACGACGGAATTGGCTGGGGAACCCTCCTTCCGGATTTTCTTCGGCTCAACTTCTGGGTACCCTGTCACGGCTCGTCTTGCCCCGAGGACGGCATTCACCCTAGACTGTCTTGGGGCTCCGTGAGGGCGTTCCGCGGGGAGGCTTTTGCACCCTCGCGGCCGCGCCGGAACAACCCGGCCAGACGAAGACCCCCAACCGAGATTTGCAGGTTCCCGTTATCGGCACGACGTTTAATCAGGATCCAGGACCGAAACTCAAGGATGTCGCCAGCCATGTCCGTTCACTTCGCCGTGCTCGCCAGCGGATCACGAGGCAATTCCACTTTGGTTTGTGGCCGGGGGGCCGGCCTCTTGATCGACGTCGGCATCGGCCCCAAGGGGCTGGCAGAGCGGCTCAAGAGCGTCGGCTCGAGCTGGTCGCGGATCGGAGCGGTGGTATTGACCCACACCCATGCGGATCACGTCGATACGTCGACTTTTACCGAGCTGGCCCGGCGCGGTATCACGCTCCACTGCCACGAGGGGCATCGCGACGGGCTGGCCGCCGACCCTGGTTTTGTGCGGCTCGAAGCGGCCGGGTTGATCAGGTTTTATGATGAGCATCCCTTTCTGGCCACGACCGGCCTGAGAGTCGAGCCGATCACCCTTCGTCACGACGGAGGCCCGACCTTCGGATTCCGGCTCGAGGCGTCGGCGGAGCGCCGCGAGCCGCCGGTCAGCCTGGGTTATGTCGCCGATACGGGGTGCTGGTCCGAGAAAATGGCCGAAAGTCTGGCGGACGTCGACGTGCTCGGGATCGAGTTCAATCACGACGTCGGCCTGCAACGGGCATCAAGGAGACCCGAGTTCTTGATCCAGCGAAACCTGGGCGACGACGGGCATCTTTCCAACGCGCAAGGTGCCGAGCTGCTCGCTGCGGTCCTCAAGAGATCCCGCACCGGAACGGTTCGCGACGTCGTGCTCTTGCATCTGAGCGAACAGTGCAACCAGCCCGATCTCGCGATCAGGGCCGCCCAGGAAGCTCTCCGCGCGGCCGGGCGGCAATCGAAGGTCCACGCGGCCGAGCAAAGCGTCCCGTTTCCAAGCCTTCGGGTCGCTCCGCTGCGCGCTCGGCCGCCCGCCGGCCTGCGCGCGCCGAAACGGTTGGGGCCACACGGCCAGGAGCGGCACCGGCTCCAGACCGCTCGCGAGATGTCGCCGGCCGCTTCGGCTGGGATTCGGATCAGGACCCGACGGCCGTGGGGACAATCTGAACGTGGCGCATTATTTCGCCAGCGATGTCCACCTGCGGTTTGATCAGCCCGACCGAGATCGGCGGTTTCATGCCTGGGTGAGCAGGCTGAACCCTGACGATTCCCTGGTCTTGGGCGGCGACCTCTGCGACTTCTGGATGGCGGCCCGGCGCCGCGAGATCGATCTGCTCCGCTCGGAAAGCCTGCGCGCACTGGCAGATTTCCGGCGCCAGGGGGGCTCGCTTGCGATCATGCCCGGGAACCACGACGCTTGGCTCTGCCCGTTCTACGAAGCCGCGCTGGGCGCTCGATTCATTCCCGAACCTTTTGATCAGACAATCCACGGACTGCGGCTGCGGCTCGTGCACGGCCATCTGCTGGGTGCGCGGAAGGCCTGGAAATCCTGGTTGGAGAGTCAGGCATTCTTCAAAGCGTTCGGCTGGACGCCCCGGCCGATGGCGATCCTGCTCGATCACCTCCTCACGCGGCGCAACGCACGAACGCTCGCCGACGACGAGGCGCGGCATATGCGGATTTTTCGGACGTATGCCGAAAGTTGCCAGGACGTCGCCGACGTCGTTCTGGTCGGCCACGTGCACGCTCCGGCCGACCTGGTTGACTCGCATCCGCGCTTGATTGTCCTGGGAGGCTGGCAGAGCCGCTCGAGTTACCTGAAAGTCGACGAAACCGGAGCGGTCTTACACATCGAAAGCGACCCGGCCGGCAATCCGATGACGGCAAACGTTCGCCTTCCGTCTTCTCATTCATGAGGTCAGCAGTGATGAAAATTGATCACCATATCCACACGTCACGTCATTCGCCGGACAGCGAGATCGACCCGCGCGCTGGTCGTGCGGGCCCGTGAGATCGGCCTTGACGCAGTGGTGATCACGGAGCACGACTACCAATGGAATACAGACGAGCTCGCCGAGCTGGCGGCGCTGGCTGCCCCGCTCGGCGTGTTCTCCGGGGCAGAGATCTCCGCTCGCGAGGGCCACTTCCTGGTCTATGGCCTTCCCGCCCTCGACCAGGTGCCGCCGGGTATCGGTATCGAGGATTTGCTCGCGGTCGTACGCAACCATCAGGCCGCCATCGTGGCGGCTCATCCGTTTCGCTGGGACCAGCCCTTCGGTGAGATCATTGCCGAACATGGTGCGGCATTCGATGCGCTGGAACTGGTGAGTAACAATATCACGCCGGATATCCGCTCGAAAACCGAGGCTTTGCTACGCATCCACCCCATGGCCGCGACCGGATCAAGCGATGCCCACGAGATTGGCGTCGTCGGCTGCTATTTCAGCGAACTCGAAATGCCGATCCATTCGATTTCCGATTTCGTCGCTGCCCTCCGCGGCCGCCACGTGCGGCCGCGCCATCGAGCAGGCGTCAAGCTCACCAGCGGGCCGACCGACTGAAAGAGCTCAAGAATACAAGCGACTGAAGAAAGACGAATACGACGACGGTCCCTTCTTGCAATTGACGACGCTCGTCGTTATTTTGTTGACTACTGTCGTTAACCTGGTCCACGCGGAGCCTGTGCCATGTCCAAGCAAAGGGCGCTACCGCCTCTGTCCGAGGCTCAGATGGAGATCATGAATGTCGTCTGGAGCCGCGGTGAGGCCACGGTTGCTGAGGTTTGGAAGGCACTCGTGTCTCGGCGCAAGGTCGCGCGAAGCACCGTCGTGACGATGCTGGTGCGGCTGGAAGAGAAGGGTTGGCTATCTTGTGACGACGAGGGCCACGCGTTTCGTTACCGGGCGGCGGTGCCGCGCGAGGCGACCCTGGGCGAGGTGGTGCGCCGACTGGTCGACACCGCGTTCGGCGGCTCGGCCGAGGGGCTGGTCATGGCCCTCTTGCACGACCGAGGAGTCTCGAAAAGAGAAGCGAAACGGATCAAGCAGATGATCGACCGCGCGGAGGAAAAGACATCATGAGCCTGCTGGCCCGATTCGACCCCGGCGACGCCGTGACCGGCGTGGTTATTGTGTCCCTGGTGCAGACGTCGGTGATTATCCTGTTCGCCGCGGTTTGCGGCCGCACGTTGCTGCGGCGGCGGCCGGAGTTGCGCCACGCGATCTGGCTTGGGGCCCTGATCTTGGTCTTGATTTGTCCCGGCCTGGCGGTCGTTGCCGACCGCTCAAATCTGGCCCCCTGGGTCGTCACCCTGCCGATCCCTGGTTGGGCGGCGGGGCCGGTGGCGGCGGACCAAGGATCGAATCCTGCTACTCTCCCGACCGACTCCTTGACGGCGGCAACGTCATTGCGTGACGGACCCATCGCGGCTGAAGCCTCGCCGCCGGAAGACCTCATCGCGATGCCTCGCGCCCAGTCCGGCGCGTGGAGTCCCAGCTCGTGGCGGCCCCTTTTACCAAACGCCGAGGCAGCCCGCTGATCGGCGGACTGACTGTGCTCTGGGGCCTCGTTGCGCTGGCCGGCTTGGGGCGCATGGCCGTGGGATGGCGGCGGCTCGCGGGTCTATGGCAGTCGGCCCTGCCGCTCGATTCCAGCCGCCACGGCGCGGCCCTCGCAGGGGTCAAAGCGGCGCTCGGCAGCGGCACATTGCCCCCGATCGTGACGTCGCCCATAGCCTGCGGTCCGGTCGCGATCGGCCTCTTGCGGCCCAGCGTCGTGCTGCCCGATGGTCTGGCCGACACGCTGGCGAGCGACGCGCTTTGCGACGTGCTCGTACACGAGTGCGCACACGTCATGCGTTGCGACGCGTGGGTTGGCTTGTTGCAACGACTCGCCCGCGTGCTCCTCTGGCCCCACCCGCTGATTCACTACCTGAGCGGCCAGCTCACGCGGGCACGAGAAGAGGTTTGCGATAACTACGTGCTTCGGTGTGGCACTGCCCCGCGTTACGCCCGAACGCTGCTGGCGATGACCGAACAGTATTTGGCCGTTGGCAGCTTGCGCGCGGGGCTTGGTTTACTCGGGGCCCGATGGACGCTGGCTGATCGCGTCGCAGGGCTCCTCGACCCGCGGAGAATTCCGATGACCCGCACGACTTTTCGCATGAAGATCGCCATGGCCGTCGCGCTTGCCACGACGGGGCTGACCGTTTCATCGCTCCGGTTCGACCGCGCGGCCGGGGCCGGCGAACCGATCGGCAATCAGGTCGATCCGAAACCGGTCCGGCCCGCCGAGCCGAGGAACGCGGTCTGGAGTATCGAGGGAGTCGTCGTTGACGACCAGGGCAAGCCCGTTCCCGGTGCCGTCATCCACGCGCGGGAAGAGGCCGATCCGGTCGGTGCGAAGACGGCCGCCGATGGCACGTTTACGCTCTGGCTTGGGTCGGCGCCTCTGTATACCAGGGAGCTGGTGGCCCATGCGGACGGCGGCGCACGGATCGGCCTGGTCCAATTCGACCCGCCGCGCCAGTTCGCAGCCAAGGATCCGGTGCGTCTGGTGATCAAACCGGCGCGGACCGTGCTGGTTCGAGTCAAGGACGCAGCCGGAGCACCGATCCCCGGGGCGGCCGTCGAGGCGTTCGATTTCGCATATCACTACCATACCGCGACCGGACCGGACGGCCTTGCGACCCTCCGCGTTCCGGCCGACGCCCGGATCCAGGGCGTGGTCGGCCTCAAGTCCGGCGCCGGCTTCGATTACTTCGAGAACTACCGCACGAACCCACCATCCCCCTCTTTTGCGTTTCCTCCACTGCCTGGCGAGATAACCCTCACCCTGGACGGGGCACGAACCAAAAGAATCAAGGTCGTCGATCCGACGGGCCGGCCGGTCCCCGGCGTCGTGGTGAAGCCCTTCAGACCCAAGAAGGCCGGGAAAATCGCGACCATCGAAATCGCTCGCGGGGCGACGACGAGCGCCACGACCGACGCTCAGGGCGTCGCCGTCTTCGACTGGCTTCCAAAAATCGAGGCGAACGGCCAGGCTGTCGGGTTTGATACGTCTTTCTTCATCGAGCCTCCGATTGGCTTCTTCCCTCCAGAACGTCGTTCGGAACCCGCCGGAACAATCAGCTCGACGAGCCAGCTTCGGCGCTCGGCGCGGCTGTCCGGAACGGTGCGATTCACCGATGGCCGCCCCGCGCGGGGGATCCTGATCATCGCGGGATTGACTGCGCGGGGCTGGATTCCCACAGGGGCGCGGACCGACGACGGCGGGAGGTATTTCTTCGACCCTGTCGCTCCAGGGGCTTCCCGAATGATCATCGTCAACGACGAGAACTGGGCTGCCCCGGGCCGTACCAGCGATGTCCTGGCCGAGGGTCAAGAGCAACGCGGGCTCGACTTCACGCTCATCAAAGGCACACTGGTTCACGGGCGGGTCACTGAAGGGCCGGAGCACCGTCCCGCGGGGAGTGTGGGCGTGGCGCTCGTCGAGCAAGGGGGGCATCTGCCAAAGGAACTTCGGACGGTGCGCACCGGCACATACCAGATGTCCCATCTCACATTTACCGATGCTCAAGGGAATTACCGGCTCCGGGTCGGCCCGGGCCATTACCGGTTGCGGACATCGGGTCTCGACGCCGGCGAGCCCGTGGTAATCGACGTGCAGAATCAGGCAGAAATCGCCCGCGATCTGGCGGCAACGGCCCGCGTGCGCGAGACATTCATCACTGGCGTCGTGGTCGAGAAGACTGCGACCGGCGAGCGGGCCGTTGGCGGCGCGTTTGCGTTCCGATGGCCCGTTTATGGAATGCACCGGACCGACGACGAGGGAAAGTTCATGTTCGAGCGATCGCCCGGCGAGACGACGCTCTACGCGTTGCTCCCCGGCAAGTCGCTTGCCGGCTTCGCCCGTCTCGCCGCTGACGCTAAAAATGCGAAAGTGGTGGTCTCCAAAACCGGCACGGTAACCGGGCGGGTCATTGATTCGAACGGCAAGCCGCTCGCCAAACGGAGGGTCCGAGTCCAACTGGCCAATGGCGCGTATGCCACCTCGCCCGCTCATTTCGCCGTCTCCGTCCTCATGACCGACGACCACGGACGGTTCACTTACACCGATGCTCCAGTGGGATCAACCGGTGAGTTCGAGGCCTTTCACGAGAAGGATGATCCGAGGAGAGTGGCGTTCGAGCGCAGCGGCCCCCGAACCGTCGTGCCGTTTGAGGTCAGCGACCTGGATCCGATTGAAGTTACCGACCTGGTCGTACCGCCGGACAAGCCGGCGAAGTAGCACGAGACACGGATTTACTTCACGTTTCGACCAGAGGCCAATGATCATCGGGGGCACAAAAGCTCGCCGTCCAGGTGGCGGCTGAACAGCGCGTGACGTGCGGGGAATTGCAAATCAATCCGCACGATCAGCCTCACCCGCCGGGAGTGCGCTCTCCCGGATGGTACCTGCGCTCGCTGTGGGCCGCGACGTCGGCCTGCGTGTACCAGGATGGCTTGAACTGCTTCTTCGCGTAGAGCGCAGCCTGGTCGAACCAGTGAGGGGAACCGGGATCGCCCGATTCGCCGAACTGAAGAATCGTTTTCACCTTCGGCTGCAGCCGCCAGCTCGACGGCCCCGACGAAGGAATGGCCAGCGACCCCATAGCGGCGCTTCTGGCCCGCTTGAGGCAGCGTGTAGAAATTGAAGACGACGCCCAGGGGCCCCGGTGCGCCGGCGATGGGCAAACTCGGCTGATCGTCGCGAAACGCGCCATGGCCTTGCAGGTCGATCTGCGAGCCATGGATCCGCTGGAGACGATTGATCTCACCCCAGGCCACTTTCCAGGTGCCTCGCGTTTTCTCCAGGTCAGCCAGGGTCGCTTCCAGCGCGCGAATGCGCGGATAATTCTGCAGGTCCCGCTTCGCGATCATCTTCAGGGCCCGATCATACGTTTCGACAAACAGCGTCATCGGCGACGGAATCGACGGCGCTGATGCAGTCCCAACTCTTGAGCAGCTCGACCGGCTTCTTTCAGCTTGGCGGCCCGGTCCGGCTCCTTTGACGATAGTGATTCCCATTCCTTCACCAGATCAGGAATACGAAGCTCGGCTTCGAGGATCTTGGTGTTGAAGCCGTCCCGGGTCCAATCTTCGTATGCGAATTTTGCGCGTCGAATGGAGGATGCGGCGCGAGATCTGGGCCCGGGGGTTGTCGCGTTCGCGTTCGGTCGCCATCACATAGGCGGGAAACTCGCTCGCCTTGGGATTCTCATCCACTTCTCCCGCCTTCAATTCCCTGGCCACCGGCGTTGTGCGACAGAGGCGATTGATTGCAGTTCTGCAAGAAGCCGCACTTCGGATTCTCGAGTTGCGGGAGCTCGTCAAAACGGAGGTAGCCCTGCCACTCGGTTTCGGGGTTCGAGCCGTCGACCGGTTTTGTCCAATCGAACTTCGCGGATCGTTTCGGCACGGCGCCGTTGTACACGTAGAAGATGTTGCCGCCGGTGTCGGCGACCATCGCATTGAACATCGGCAGGTTGCAGGGCCGCATGGCCTCTTTGAACTCCGCCACGCTTTTCGCCCGCCCCATGGCGTACGCCTGGTCGATCGCCCCGCCTTCTTCCAGCTTGGCCAGGCGGATGGCGAGCGGCTTGCCATCGCGGACGGCGACCACGGGACCCTGGTGGGTTTTGGTGAAGCGGAACCGGCGGCTGACGGGTCCCGTTCGCATCCTTCACGACAACGTCCTCGGTCCAGGCGGTGGCCTGCCTCGAGCCATCGCCGTAGCGGTACTTGAGAGGATCGGTTTTGTCGTCAAAGGTGATGGCGTAGAGATCGACGATGTCAGGATTGTTGACCGTGTGGCTCCAGGCGATGTGGCCGTTGTATCCCAGCGTCGGAAACGGCGAGCCGAAGAAGCAGGCTCCAAGCAGATTCCAGCCTTCGCCGCTCACCACGTGGCCTTCATACCACTGTCCCGGGCCGAAAAAAGGCTGGTGCGGATTGATGAACATGAGCGCCTTGCCCGATGCCGACTTGCCGGGACCGACGGCCCACATGTTGGAGCCAACGTGCTCCGACATGCTCTGCCGGTCCTGTTCCATTGCGGCCAGCTCCGCGCAGATCCGCGGGGAATGCGACCGCGCCGACTTTGTTGTCGCGAATTTCCTGCACGGCCGAGAGGATATCGGCAGCGTGCAAGCCCGACTTGCCGTAAATGAACGACTGATAGAGGATAAACCGGCGAAAAGCGAGCGGATGCCAGGGCTCGAAGTGCGTGATGAGCCGGGGCTTGACCTGCGGATTGACCGCGAGGTAATAGTTCAAGCCGTCGGCAATCGCCTGGCAGATCTCCTTGGTTTTCGGCGAGGCGCTCTGATATTCTTCTTTGGAGAGCCTTGTAATCTCGAGTGCTCGGTTGACCAGGTCGTCGGGCAGGGACTTGTCGCCGTAGACCTCGGCGGCCCGGCCCAGCGAACGGAGATAGCTGTCTTCGATTTGCCAGAAGTAATCTTCGGCCTGGGCATAGATGAAAGCCGAACACGCACGAGGCATCGGTCGGCCCGTAGACGTGCGGCACGCCGAAGGCGTCCCGTTCGATCGTGACGGTTTTTGCCAGGGCAGAGGCTCTGGCCGCAGCGGCGGCGCGGAACGGCTCGTCGGCGCGTGCAGGTGCCCGCCCCGCCACGATCAGGCCGAGCCCGGCCAAGGCGACGAGTGTGAACGAAGCGAGCGACAGCGAAGAAGAGTGCACGCATTTCACGGATGTACTCCTTTGTTGGGGAGAGAGAGATAGCGCCGGCACAGACCGGTTCCCGATCGACTGCACTATATCAAAGAAGGGCTGGTAGAACACGAGTGGAGCGTTCTGAGGATGAGCTGAATCGACCCGGGGCCCGCTGAGCGTCTCCTTGAGCGACTTTTCACACTCGCCTGGCTCGGGCTCGTGAGTCAATCATCCCTTCGTCGTGAAAACGCCTCGCCCAAGATCGGTGCGTGTACCATCGTGCTGGGTTCCACGAGTATTCTTGCGATGGTTATTCTCCTTTCGCGGGCAGGTCCCCGGCCTTTGGCCCTGGGGCAGCGGGAACTCGAACCGTCGCCGACGGCGGACTCCACGGGGGGTTCGGACCGCCACCCGCTCGAGTCCAGGATTCGTAGCCAGGTGCCACCAGCGCCTGGTAGGATAAAACGCTTTCCAGCAGTTTTCGTTGCGACCGTGGAGTACCAAGCCCTTGGAATCCAACCCTCTGATTCACCAGGCATCTGATCGAGCGCGGCCTGCCGTGCCGGTACAGCGTATCGTCACATTGGCGCGCCTCATCGCGGCGGTGCTCTGGACGCTGGTGATCCTCGGGTTGTGCCTGCTCCCCGGGCTTTGGGTTAACGCAGTCGAGAAGAAATCCGGGATCTGGATTCCCAATCTCGACAAGTTGGTGCATTGCGGAATCTTTGTCCTGTTTTCGATATTCTGGATTCGCCTCGGCTCGTCCACCCGCCGTTACATCTGGGTTGCCCTGGCCGGAATCGCGCTCGGCGCTGGGACGGAGCTGCTCCAGAATTTGCCAATCGTCGGTCGAGACTGCAATCTGCTTGACGCACTCACAGATGCCGCGGGCGTCCTCGTCGGGCTCGCCGCGGCGCCATTCGTCGAGCCGTTGATTCGATTCGTCGAGTCTCGACTCTTTCGAGATATCACGGTCCCAGGCACAACCCTGGAAGATGGCGCGAGCAAAATGCAGTCCCCGAACCAGTCCGCGAGCTGAGCTCGGAGGAACGAGGCGATGACACAGCATAGATTGAGGCGGACCTGGGCTACGATCGGAACGGCGCTCCTCGCCTACGTCCTCATCACAGGGCCGCGCGAGGTGTTCGGCGCCGACCGAGATCTTACCTTGAGCTGGGACAAGGAGATGTTAACCATCCGCGGGAAGCATCTTCCCGGCGGAGCCCTCGATGTCTGGTATATCGAGGCGTTCTGTCGTCCCGGTTCGACTCGGCGCGATTGGGCCAAAACAGTCATTCCACACCGAACAGAGCAGGTTGAGGTCAGCTCCGACGGCCGGCTGATCAAGCTGCGGTCTCGATTGGATGACGGTGTCGTCGTCGATCACGCGATCCGTGCGGAACATGACTCGGTCGATTTCCGTGTGGTCGCCACGAACCCGACGAAGATCGTGTCGCAGGCACACTGGGCGCAGCCCTGCATCCGCGTCGACCATTACGCCGGCACCAAGCTGGAGCACAACTCCGAGGTTTACCTCCGTCATTGTTTCATCGATGTCGACGGTCAGCCGGTGCGGCTTCCCACTGCCCCCTGGGCGCTTCAGGCGATCTACACGCCTGGGCAGGTCTGGTGCCCGGAGGGCGTCAGCCGCGACGACGTCAACCCGCGGCCCTTGAGCTCGATCGTTCCGTCGAGCGGTCTGATCGGCTGCGTCTCGGCCGACGGAAAGGAATTGGTCGCGACCGCCTGGGAGCCGTACGAGGAGCTGTTTCAGGGAGTCATCGTCTGCCTTCACTCCGACTTCCGCATCGGCGGCTTGAAGCCAGGCGAATCGAAGACGATCCGCGGAAAGATCTACCTGATGCCCGCCGATCTCTCCGCGTTGCACGCGCGATACCGCAACGACTTTCCCGGACAGGAACCGGTATCCCGCCCCAGCCGTCCCCGGCCCGCCGCGCGGAAGCTCATCGAGTTCGGTTGGGACGAGCCGGATACTGGTTTCTTGCGCCGGCATCGCCAACAGCTCGAACAAGCCCCGTTCGACGGTTGCGTGTTCCATGTTCTTGCCCAGGGCTCTTCCGGTCCTCCGCAGAATTTCACCTGGCTGTGCTGGGGCCGCCGGCGGTTCACTCCCTCGGAGTTCGCCGGGGCGCGGGCGGACCTTGAATCTACGCAAGGAACCCGGTTTCGCGACAACTTCCTTAGGTTCAACGTCACACCCGGCGACGTCGATTGGTTCGACGATTTCACCGCCGTCACGAGCAATGCCCTGCACGCAGCCCAGCTCGCCCGCGCAGGACATTGCCGGGGAATCTTGCTCGACACCGAGCAATACCAGGGAAAACTGTTCGACTATCAAAAGCAGCACGGCGCTGCGGATCACTCCTGGGCCGAATACGCGGCTCAGACTCGCCGCCGCGGCAGAGAGGTGATGGCGGCCTTCCAGGAGGGCTTTCCCGGCCTGACAATCCTGGTTACCTTCGGTCCCAGCCTGGTCTGGAAGCAGATTGGCGGGGGAAGAACACCCGTGGCGGACTGCCCCGATGGCTTGCTCGTGCCCTTTTTCGACGGCATGATCGCCGCCGCCAGCAAGGAGACCCAGTTGGTCGACGGTCATGAGCTGTCCTACGGTTACCGGGACGCGAGCGATTTCGTGCAAGCCCGTGAGACCATCAGAAACGGTGCTGCCCGGCTCGCGGCGGATCGACCGGGCTACGCCCGGGCGGTCTCGGCAGCGTTCGGGATCTGGCTCGATTTCGACTGGCAGAAGCACGGCTGGAATACGCGCCGACCTGAGAGCAACTACTTCTCCCCCGACCGATTCGAGACCAGCCTCCGAGCTGCGATCGAACAATCCGACGAATATGTCTGGATCTATGCAGAGAAACCGCGATGGTGGTCGGAGAAAAACGGCACGATCGACCTTCCCCCAGCGTACGTCGAGACCGTGCGCCGAGTTCGTCGAGCGCTGGTTGGAGATTGATCGAACATGGATTTCGTGGATCTTGCGGGCGCTGGAATTTACCTCGCGGCACGAGTTCGGCAAATGGTCGGCGGATCGGAGTCGATTCATGAATATCGCCATTGTGGGTTGCGGGTTCGTTGCGGATTAATACCTGGTCACACTGGCTGGCTACCCCGAGCTGAACTTGATCGGTGTCACCGATCGGGACCCGGAGCGCGCCGACCGGTTCTCCCGGTTCCACCATCTGCAACAGTTCGCCTCGCTCGATGACCTGCTCGGCGATAACCGGGTGGAGCTGGTGCTCAACCTTACCAATCCGAGCAGCCATTTCGCCGTGAGCCAAGCCTGCCTTCTCGCTGGCAAGCACGTGTACAGCGAGAAGCCGCTGGCGATGAAGCTCGATGAGGCGAAGATGCTGGTCGAGCTTGCCGAGGCGAAGGGTCTGCGGATGTCGTCGGCACCGTGCAGCCTGCTGGGCGAGACGGCCCAGACCTTGTGGAAGGCACTCCGCGAACGCCAGGTGGGCACGCCGCGGCTGGTCTACGCCGAGATGGACGACGGAATGGTGTACCGAATGCCGTACCGCAAGTGGGCCAGCCTCTCTGGCACCCCCTGGCCGGCCAAGGATGAGTTCGAGGTCGGCTGCACGTTCGAGCACGCGGGCTACTACCTGACCTGGTTTCCCGCGTTCTTCGGGCCGGCCAAGTCGGTGACCGCGTTCTCGTCGTGCCTGGTGCCCGATAAGGGGACGGACGAGCCGCTGGAACATCAGGCCCCTGATTTCTCGGTCGCTTGCATCACCTTCGAATCGGGCGTGGTCGCCCGGCTCACTTGCAGCATCATCGCTCCTCATGATCATACGCTCTCGATCATCGGCGATCGGGGCATCCTGAGCACGAAGGACTGCTGGTTCTACCGCTCCCCCGTCTACGTCCGGCGCCCGATCACGATTCGCCGCAAAACGTTCATGTCCCCGTGGAAGTCGCGTTATCCGCTCGTGTCGTCGCGCGCCTCCGGCAAGTACAAGTACCGAGGGTCCCAGCAGATGGACTTCGCCCGGGGTGTGGCCGAGCTGGCTGCCTCGATCCCCGAGCATCGTCCCAGCGTGCTCTCGGAACGGTACTGCCTCCACACGAACGAGCTGGTGATCGCCATCGACGCGGCAAGGGAGACAGGCTCGGCCTATACAGTGACCACCACATTCGATCCCAGCCAGGCCATACCCCGAAGCATCCAGGTGCCGTGAACCGCGAAGCAGACGGGCTAACCAAACGAAAGACCCACAACCTTGGAAGGCAAGCACGCGAAATCGGGCACCATCACACGATGGGGAATCGTCGGGACCGGAATGGTCGCCCAGGCGTTCGCTCGCGACCTGCTCCTGCTCCCCGGCGCCGCACTTTCCTCGGTCAGTTCGCAGCGGCCCGAGCGGGCCCGCGAGTTCGCTACGTGTTTCCGTGCGGCTCGCGCTCATGACACCCTGGACCAGCTTGTCCGGGACGATGACGTTGACGTCGTCTACATAGCAACGCCCCATCACCTCCACCGCCAGCACGCCGTGGCATGCCTCGATGCCGGCAAGCCGGTTCTCTGCGAGAAACCGTTCGCGCTCAATGCGGCCGAAACCGGCCAGATCGTCGAACATGCCCGACGCTCCCGGCGGTTCTGCATGGAAGCGATGTGGACGCGATTCCACCCTTTGGTCCTCAAGGTGCGATCGATGGTGCAGGCGGGTGAGATCGGGACGGTGCGCATGCTCACGGCCGAGTTCGGTCATCCGACGCCCTACGACCCTCGAAGCCGGTTCTTCGATCTGGGATCGGGCGGAGGTGCCCTCCTCGATCGCGGGGTTTATCCGATCTCCCTGGCTTATTTCCTGCTCGGTCCGCCCGCCGAAATAACCGGCAGAGCCTCGATCGGAGCGACGGGCGTCGATGAACAGGACGCGATGGTTTTCACCTACTCCACCGGGGCGCTCGCCATGCTGGCTGCATCGTTGCGGAGCCACCTCCGTAACGAAGCCGTGATCGTCGGTACCCATGGGCAGATCCGGATTCACGAGCCGCTCTACGCTCCCCATCGCGTGTCCATTCGACGTTTCGAGGAACCATCTGCGCCGGCTTCCGCGGACCAGATCGCGCAGGACGACTGGAAGACCCGGATCAAGCGGCACCAGCTCGTCCGCCGGTTATTCGACACCCTCGGCAGACCCGTATTGGAAAACCTGCGGGGCGTGTCCCGCCAGGTCTTTTACTCGCCCGGGAAAGGCTATCAGTTCCAGGCCGAGGAGGTCATGCGCCGGCTCCGGAGTGGGGAGCTCGAAAGCCCGCTCATGCCCCTGGAGGAATCGCTCGCCATCGCCCGCACTACCGACCTTTTGCGCCGATCCTGGGGCTTGCGCTATCCCGGCGAGAGCGATTGAGATGGGGAGCCAAAGGTCAAGCCCAGGTGTCTCCAATCTTCCCTGCTCGACCACGAAGTCGTGGCAGACGTCGTGGAGACGGCGTGCCCGGTGAGGATCAGAAGCTGGTCTCAATCGATTCACTGGATACCCTGGCAAAACCGGGAGCGAACATGCCGGCCCACCGCGCAGTCGAGACGATTCCCTGAGAGCGGATCCAGCGCCTCGGCCTCTTCCCGGAGTGCTCTGATCTCGGTGCTGCTCTGGATTTCGCCCAGGCGATATCGGAGGAGCTGGGCTCGCAGGGGCATTCCGGCGGCGAAATAGTCATCGGTTGCCAGGACCAGTTTCTCGACCGCCCGGGCGGCGTCGTCTTCGCAGGCCGCGATGCCCGCTTGCAGGTAGTGCGCATGCGCAACCGCCCATCGCTGTCCTTCACTCTCCAGCCGGCGAGCATCGCTTCTGGCCTGGCGAAGGAAAACTTCCGGAGAGTCCGTTTTCTCGGCCATCGCGAGTGCACACCGCGACCGTATTTCCAGCATGTCTATTCTGATCATCTGAATGCGCAACAACATGCTCTTGGTGTACCCGGGCCATGCCGCGGCGATCCGCGCCCACGCTCGGTTGATGTCGCCCCGATAGAGGTAGATCTGCACGAGAGATTGGAGCGCGGACGAGTGCTGGAGGCTGAACCCGCGATCCTGGGTCCGGTCGACCAGGGCTTCAAGCTCGGACTCCGTCTCGATCGGCTCGTTGCCGGCGAGCTTGATCATGGTCATGTAGAACGCGGTCAGCATCTTGGCTGCGTACAGGTCTCCCCGCTCCTGCGACTCTCGAAGCAGCACCGACCAGAGGCGTTTGAGCTCGGCGATCTCACCCATCTGGACGAGTGACCAGAGCGTGAAATTGTGCACGGTGTCGCGTTCCCAGGTTACGCCGGTGCAACGATCGCGGAACAGGTTCTCGGCAAGGTCGAGATGAGACCGGGCAGCCGTCCACTCGCCGAGCATGAGTGCGTCGAATCCGCGCACCATCTCGATCATGCCGAACACGTAAGGCGAGTCGATTCGCCGCGCGATCGTTTCAGCCGCACTCAGCAGACTCGCGACGCGCGGGGCGGCAGAGATTCCCTCGGTCGACCGGTGGCCAGCTTCCATGGCAAGGGCTCGTGCGATCCGGAGCGGCTCGCCGGCCCGAAGCGCCAGGAGAAGTCCTCGCGTCTGAAAGTCCGCCCCCCGGATTGGCTCGCTCATGCTTAGCCCGGCAACGGCAGACCAGCAGAGGTCTATCCGGGTCAGGTCCATCGCGGCGATCTCGCTCTCATCCCGATTCTGAAAGGCCAGACCCCGAAACCGAAGCCTGGTCCGGTGCCACGCGAGCGAGAGCCGGGCCTGCCTGGCCGTGTGTGGCATCGACAGCCCCAGCGGCCCCAGCAGGGTGCGCAATAAAGTCAGCCCATCGTCGACATGACCGCTCAAGAGGAGCTGCGTCGATGCCAGCCGCTTCAGCTCGAGGGTCTCCGCGGCAGTCGCCGTTTCGGCCGACTTCGAATAAGCTTGGGCCGCCTCGGCCCCCCGACCGGCGTTGGCCAGCGCATCGCCCAGCCTCTTCCAGAGCAGACCCGCATGGCGAGCTGACCTTTCGCTCAGCTCCACGGCGATCCGGTAGAGCCGCGCGGCGTGGTCGAATGCCAGCGCCGTCGCTGCCTGGTCGGCGCCGCGCGAATAGTACTCGCAGGCACGCGCCGTATCGCCGGCACCCCGATAATGTTCCGCGAGGATCTCGGCATCCACCGGTCCTGACGCCGCGAGGACCCGTGCCATTCGGTCGTGATGCCACCTGAGGACCTCGGGCGAAAGATGAGCAACGACCGTTTCGCGGATCCGATCGTGGTAAACCTCAATCTCATCTTGCTGCGTCTGACCGATCAAGCGGATCAGCCGGGCCGAGCGCAGCGAGGCCATCGCGACTCGGCCGCCTGCCCCCAGTTCCGAGGCTTGAAACGCCAGAGCTTGGCGGATCGGACGCCCGGAGATCGCAACGGCTCCAAGCAATCGCCTGGCTTGCTCCGGCTGCCATTGAATGCGCTCCCAGAGAACCTCGTCCAGATCCAACTGTCCGATGTCTTCCCACCGCTCGGTCGGCTCGCCGCTCTGGATGTGTCGCACCAGCTCATCGATGAACAGAGGGTTGCCTCGAGATTCCCGTGCCACCATGTGAGCCTGGGCCAGCGCCAGTGCGTCGTCACGACCGAGCAGTGCCAGTGCGAGCTCGCGAGCCTCGGCCTGCGTCAGCGCTTCAACGGCCAGCTCACGATGGCCAAGAGCTCCCGGGTCCTGCGCCATCGACTTGCGGATTTCATGCAGGAATGGGCATTGCTCCAGATCCTCCGAGCGGAAGCAGCCGATGAAGAGCAACACCGGCGCTCGCTGCGACAGGATCAGGTCCGAAAGCAGGATCGCACTGTCAACATCACCCCATTGAAGGTCGTCAATCGCCAGGATCAAAGGCGCCCGCTGCCCCAGCCGCGAGAGCAGCTCGCGGAGACCAGCAAACGAGCGCCGGCGCAGCTCCTGCTGGTCCGGCAGTTCCGGGCGCTGCGTCGGGCCGTTGCAATCGCTTCCACGCTCTCCAGAACCGGAAAAACGCGGCCGAGGAATGCCGCGTCTTCCGGCAGCAATCGCTCCGCCTCGTGGGTAGGCAACTCCTTCAGATATCGCGCTAATGCGTCGATCAGACTGTCGAGAGCTTTGTACGGCACCGATTCGCGCTCGTAGCAGCGCCCCGACAAGACGACCGCCTCCTCGTGCGCAACCAGCTCATCGAGAAACGATCGAACCAGTGTCGTCTTGCCCGTGCCAGTCCGGCCAAACACGAACACCGACTCGGTCTTCCGCTTGCGCATCGACCTGAACAGGCCTTCGAGCACCTGGCGATGCCGCGACCGACCGATCAACGGCAGTACCCGGTTGATCTCGGGAGCGTCGCAAAGGGCTGGCATCTGGCCGCTCAATCGCGCGATCACTTCTCGGCCCGTGGGACGTCTGGTCGCATCCCGCTCCAGGACCGCCGTGCAAAGCTCCACGAGATCCTCGGGCAACCCGTCGACGAGTGCGAGCGGCGACGGCGGCGGCAGGGTCTGCTTGGCCAGCAGGACTCCCTCGGCCGAGCCGGCGAACGGAAGCTCGCCCGTCATGGCTTCGTAAAGCATCACCCCGACGCTGTACCAATCGCTCGCGGCCGTCACGGGCTCGCCGGACGCCTGCTCCGGCGACATGTGACCGACCGTGCCCACCACCTGGCGATCGGTGGTGTGGCCACCGCCCTCGAGGTCAGCCGTCAGACCAAAATCGAGCAGGACCACGCGGCCCTCGACCGTGACGAGCACATTGGGAGGCTTGATGTCTCTGTGCAGCTTGCCCGACTGGTGAAGCGCGCTCACCCCTTCGGCAAGTTGCCGAAGTGCATCGCGAAGCCGGGCCTCGTCGAACGAATCGTGTTGCGTTGCCGCTCCGCCCGGCAGCACCGCCGGCGCACCGCTGGCCGAGCCGTCATCCGTCCCCGGCTCGGTTTCCTCGCGCCCCGCGCGCCAGGGCGCTTGTGCTTCACATAGTTGAGGAAATTACATCCCTCGACCAGCTCCATCGTGAAAAACCACCGGTCCTCCACCGCAAACAGCTCGTAAAGGTTGACCAGATTGGGATGCGTGATGTCGCTCAAGGCCCGAAATTCTTGCTTGAACCGCACCAGCGCCGTCGGGTCCACCCGCTTCATCGTCTTGAGCGCCACCAGCTCGCCACGCTGCCGGTCATAGGCCTCGTAGACGACGCCCATCCCCCCTGTCCCGAGCCGCCGTACCAGGGTGAAGCGGACCGCGTTCAACATCTTCCGCAAGCTTTCGGCTTCCGACTGCAGGAAATGCGCCTCATCGAGCGAGAACGACAGCCGATCCTGGGTCTCGGTGGCCCGCGACGGGCTGGTGGTGGCGCATATCCTTTTCGTCGACCGGCAGCAAGCCCGTGGGCGTCTTCTCGTGAACCGGCGCCTCACCTTCCACCTGAGTATCGTCAGGCACCGATTCGCCCTCGATCGGCTGGGTCGGAGTTTCGGAAACGACGTTCGCTGTTTGCGTCGTTGATATCTCGCTCCGCCCGGCCGATCGGCGCCGCTCGTGGCGCTCGCCATCCACAAGGGCACGCACCATCTCCCCCCGCGCGGCGATGTCGGGAAACGCCGAGAGATAGATCCTGAGCGGCAAAGCCTGGCCACGCCGCCACCGCTCCTGTTGATCGACGAGCAGAACGTCGAGCCGATCGATGTTGGGAACCTCGGGATGCGACGACAGAAAAGCGAACACGTCCGGCAACGAAAGCCCGCTTTCCCAGAGCTTCGAATACCTTACAGCCAGGCGTTCGTTCGTGTCGGTAGCGAAGTTCGATTCCATCGGCACGTAAACCCCCGATGGGGGATCGATCGATCACTCGATTGAGCGGCCGGTCTCTGCACGGGAGTCCGCGGAGGCGACCGGAAGCTCGGCGGGCAGCGGATGGGCGAGAGCCGACTGCGCCGCCCTATGGGCCGCCTTCGAAAGTGGAGCGGAATAAAGGCCCACCAGCACGGTCAAGATGACGCACGTGCTCACGGCCCCGGCTACCGGCCAGCCGCCAGAAACCTGGATCGATTCCTTCGATGGCCTAAAGTACATCACGACGACCACGCGCAGGTAATAGTACGCTCCCGCGGCCGCGCTCAACATGCCGATCACCGCCAGTACGAGGAACGATCCGGAACCGTCCCTCGCGCCGGCGGCCAGGAGCGATCCGAAAATCGCGAACTTACCCCAGAAGCCAGCCAGGGGCGGTATTCCGGTCAGGCTCAAGAGGCAGATCGTTAACCCGAGCGCCCAGGCAGGGTGGCTCACGCCCAGTCCCGCCAAGTCGTCCACCGATTCCACCGGTCGATTCTCGAGCCTCAGTGCGATCAAGCCCCCGAAGAAACCCAAGGTCATGAGAGCGTACACAACCAGATAGAAAAAAATGCTTTCGGAGCCGTAAATCGTATCACCGCCATGGTGATCATTGGCAAAGGCCGCGGTCACGCCCACCATCATGTACCCAGCGTGGGCGATCGAGGAATAGGCGAGCAGCCGCTTCAGATTGTTCTGCAGCAGGGCGAGGAGGTTTCCCCAGACCATGGTCGCCGCCGCGATCGCCCAGGAGAGCATGACCGCTTTCTGCACCAACTCGTCTCCCGCTCCCTTCACGCTCAGGACCGCGGTCAATGTCCGCACGATGGCCAGGAATCCGACGGCTTTGGGTACCCAGGCGAGAGTCGCCGCGATCACGGCGGGTGAGCCTTCGTAGACATCGGCGCGTAAAACTGCAGCGGCACCGCGGCCACCCGGAAGCACAACCCAGCCAGCACGAAGACGACTGCCAGCAACCCGAGATAGGGATGCTGCGTGGCCGGCAGCCTCTCGAACAGGTACGCCAGCGCCTTGAGGTTGCTCACGCCGGTCGTTCCATAGAGAAAGTTCAGACCGTAAAGCAACAAGGCGGACGAAAAGATGCTCAGCAGGAAATACTTGGCCGCAGCCTCTTGCGTCGAGCGATTCCGCCGGGACAGGTACAGAAGCAAGTACGTCGGGATGCTCACCAGCTCGAGGCCCACGAACAGGAACACCAGCTCGTTGGCAGACGCGACCACCATCGCCCCCGCATTGATCATCAGGAGGGCGCCGAAGAACTCCCCCGCACGCTCATCGGACGGCTCCTGGTGAGCCAGTGCCAGCACGATTCCCCCGGTCAATAGCAGGACAAGTCGCGCACCGAAGGACAGCTCGTCGTTGACGGCGACGGCCGCAAAAAGGTCTGTGTCTCTCCCCATCAGGCCCACGAGCGCGAGTAGCGCGACCAAGAGCGCACTGGCGGCGACCGCGCACCAGTAGCGGCGCGGTCTGCGCACAAACGCCGACGCGGTCATCATCGCCATGGCACAGAAGAGCAGAATGAATTCCGGCAGCAAGATCAGGGCAGTCTGCCGGACTACGTCGAGCGAGGTCGCGGGGGTCATTTCCGTTTCTCTGGGGTCATCGTGGCCGGCCCTGGCGAGCCGGACGGTCCTCTGCTTTTTGATTTCGCCTTCGCGTCCTTGGACGCAGACGATTTCTGATTCCCGGTCCCCCCCCCACCCATCAGCTTTTTCGACGGCCCTGTGCTCCTGGGCACGTGTGCCATCCCGGGCTTGGGGATCACGGGCAGGTTCTTCGCTTCAACCCGCTCGAACTGGGCAACCTGGTCGATCCGAGCGAGAGCGGGCCGCATCTGGTCGAAAATGGGTTTGGGGTAGATTCCGATCGCCACAATCAAGAACATCAGGGGACTCAGCCCGGCGATCTCGTGCCAGCCCACGGGTGCAACGGCGGCCGCTGGTGCCGCGAGTTCGGCGGAATGCGCCGCTCCGGGAACATGCGCGGCAGGCTCGACGAGCGGGCCGAAAAGAACCTCGCGGATCATCCACAACAGGTAGCACGCCCCCAGGACCATGCCGGTCGCAGCCAGCGCCGCCACCTTCCAGCTTGCCGCGAACGTGCCGATCAGGATGGGAAACTCGCCGACAAATCCATTCAGCCCCGGCAGCGCCGCGGAGCCCAAGGCCGCCAGGATCAGGAAAAAAGCTAGAAGCGGCATCCGGTTCCAAAGGCCGCCGATCTTCGTCATGTCACGCGTGTGATAGCGCTCGTAGATCATGCCGACGCACGCGAACAGAGCCCCTGTCGTCAGGCCGTGGTTGACCATCTGGATCGACGAGCCATCCAGAGCCGTGGCGTTGAGAGCGAACATCCCCAGCACGATGAACCCCATGTGGCTCACCGAGCTGTACGCCACCAGTCGCTTGATGTCCGTCTGCGTAAGCGCCGCGAGAGCACCGTAGATGATTCCGATCACCGACAGCGTGGCCAGAAGCGGGAACATCGTGGACGACGCCAGCGGGGTCATGCCGATGTTGAACCGCAGGAGCCCGTAACTACCAACCTTCAGGAGCACGCCCGCCAGAAGAATCGACCCGGCCGTCGGCGCCTCGACGTGCGCCAGAGGAAGCCAGGTATGAAACGGAAACAGCGGGACCTTGATCGCAAAACCCGCCATCAAGAGCAGGAAGATCAAGACCTGCGGGCTGGTCCACGAGTCGGCTGTCTTCCAGTCTCTCCACTCCAGTGCGGCCAGGCCCTGTGTCAACTCGGGTATCGAGAAAGTCAGGATGTTTCCCCGGCTATGCTGATAATGGACCACCACCAGGGAGATGACTCCCAGCAGGGTCAGGAGACTGCCGGCCAGCGTGTAGAGGAAGAACGTCACCGCCGCCCGCCGCCGCTGTGGCCCTCCCCAGAGGCCGATCAAGAAGAACAGCGGGATCAGCGTGAACTCGAAGAAGATATAGAAAAGTACAACGTCGAGGCTGGCGAACAAGCCCAGAAGGCCCGTCTGGAGTGCGAGCAGAAGCGCGTAATAGGCTGCCGCCCTCTCCTGGATCGACACCCACGATGCCCCGATCGACGTCAACATCAGGAGCGAAGTCAAGACAAAAAGCCAGAGGCTCAGGCCGTCCAGCCCCAGGGCGAACCGGATGTCGGGCTGGTCGATCCAGCCCCATCCGTAGTGGCCACCTTGATTGATTGAAAACTGGGGCTCGCTCAGCTCGGGCCGGAATCCAACAAGCAGCACCAGACTCGACGCCAGCGTCATGAGGACTGCCGCGAGCGCGATTTGCCGCGCAGTGCGGTGGTCGAGCTTCGGCACCAAGACCAGGACCAAGCTCCCGATCAAAGGAAGCAGGACTGTGATTGCCAGGAGTTTATCCATCCATCAATCCCCGTCGGGCTCGCCGTCAAGATGTCGACTTCTTACCTGTTAAAGAGGGAGTTCAGCAGTTCCGGGAGCAGGAAGAACAGCAGCATCACCGCGATGCTCAAGGCCGAGGCCGCCGCGTAGAACTGAATGAGGCCATTCTGGTACCGGGCCAGCACCATGCGGCCGAAAAGCCGCGGCAGCTCGGCTACACCGCGCACGAGCCGGTCGACCAGGTAGGCGTCGAAGAAGTCAGACAACATCGCCACGATGCGCGTCGGCCGGGCGACGAGCCATTCATAAATCTCGTCGACGTAGAACTTGTGAAGGGACGCCTCATAAACGCCGCGGAACCGCTCGGGAACCGAGACCCGCACGGAGCGCTCGCCATAAAGCCGGTAACTCAGGCCCAGGCCCAGGAGCCCGGCGAGGGTGCCGGTGATGGCCGTCGCCCAGTCGAAATGGTGAGCCTCTTCCCCCAGCGATTCGAATCCCAAGGTCGCGTGCAAGTGGTGGGCAAACCACTCGGTCGTCCCCGAAAATGGGCCCGCGCAGAGGCACACCAGACCAATCACGACCGTGCAGCCCGCCAGCACGAAGAGCGGAATCGTCATGATCGGCGGCGATTCCTGGCCGATATGGGAATCATGCCCGTGCGACTCGTCACCTCCATGGCCGTGAGCTCCGTCGTGACCGTGGTCGCCTTGACCGCCGGGCGCGTCTACCTCGATCGGTTGGGGCGCTTCCGGATCATCGGGTGCGGGAAGCTTCTCTGTTCCCCAGAATGTCATGAAAAAGGCACGGCCGGTGTAGAACGCCGTCAAGAACGCGGTGAAGATCGCCACCCAGTAGATCAAGAGATAGACCCAATGACCTCCGAGACCAACTACGTGTGCCGCCTCCGCGGCCGATTTGAGCGAGCTCAAGATCTCGTCCTTGCTGAAAAAGCCCGACAGAGGGAAAATGCCCGACAGCGCCAGACCACCCACCGCGAACGTCCAGCACGTGTACGGCAGCCGATGGCGGAGGCCGCGGAACCGCCTCATATCGATCACGTCGCCCATCGCGTGCATCACACTGCCCGAGGCCAAGAAGAGCAGCGCCTTGAAAAAAGCATGAGTAAACAGATGAAACATCGCCGCGACGACGGCGAGCGGGGCGACGTTGCCCACGGCACAACCCAGGGCCATGAACATGTAACCAAGCTGGCTCACCGTCGAATAGGCCATCACCCTCTTGAGATCAGTCTGAGTCACGGCGATCGCCGCCGAGAGCAAGGCAGTCGCACAGCCGATCGAACTGATCAAGAGCAGCACGCCGGGGGCTAGCGCGACCAGCGGTGTCGACCTCGCGATCAGGTACACTCCGGCCGTCACCATCGTCGCGGCATGGATGAGTGCGGAAACGGGCGTCGGGCCCTCCATCGCGTCCGGAAGCCAGGTATAAAGCGGAATCTGCGCGCTCTTGGCCGTCGCTGCCCAGAACAACAAGAGCGAGATCCCGGCAACCGCCGCGTGCGGCAGCGCGTGAAGCGTCGCCGGATTAAGCACGTTGCCGTAGCTCAGATCGTGGTTCGGCACGATCGACCACATCCAGAAGATGCCGATGGCAAACCCGGTATCGCCGATCCGATTCACCAGAAATGCCTTCATCGCCGCGGCTGCCGCGGCTGGCCGCGTGTGCCAGAATCCGACCAGCAGGTAGCTGCAGACCCCGACCCCTTCCCAGAATGCATAGGTCAGTATGTAATTATTAGAAAGCACAAGCCCGGTCATCGAAAACACGAACAAGCCGATGAGCGCGAAGAATCGGGGGTACCCCGGGTCGCCGGCCATGTAGCCGGCCGCGAAGACGGCCACCAAGGTCGACACGAAAGTCACCATCGAAAGCATCATCGTGGTGAGGCCGTCGATCCGGAACTCGATCGGGATCTCGAGGTTGCTCACGGTCAACCAGGGCCCCACCCGGGCCGTCTCATGCGGGCCGGCCCAGTAGAGCAGGTCGAGCGACAAGAGGAATGCCAGCGCGATTCCGGCAATGACCGGAACATGGGCAAACTGCCGCACGCGCTTCGGGCCGAGCGCGGCCACCAACCCACCCAGGAGCGGGAGAAACGGGATCAACCACGCGTGGCTGGAATAATCAGGCACCGATCGGCTCCTCAATTCCGCCGCTCGATCGACGGCTGCAACGGATGCTCTGGCTCGATGCCCGCCGGAGTCAGGTGCGGATACGACTCCGGGCCGAGCGCCGGTTCGATCGGCTCGGCCTCTTTCACTTCATCCTCGACGGCGCTCGACGGGAGGCCATCCTCGCGGATCTCACGCCAGAGCGTCACGTCCAGCGACGACCGCTGGTTGAAGAGAACCACGATCAAGGCCAGTGCGATCGACGCTTCACACGCCGCCACCGTGAGTATCAAGATCGTGAAGACCTGGCCCGTCCAAGTTCCATGGTAGCGGCCGAATCCCACCAGGCTGAGCGCAACCCCCTGAAGCATCATCTCGACTGCAAGAAACATCACGATCAGGTTCCGTCGCGCCAGGAAGCCCAGCATGCCCAGCACGAAGAGCCCGCCGCCCACAAGCAGGTAGTTTCGCAGCACGTCCACGGTGAATATATCTTGGGTAGGCATAATTTTATTTGCTCACGCTTGGCACAGCTTCAAACGCGATGTCTCCGGTCTCCGGGCGAATCACGACGGACCCGTCTTGACGGTCTCACTTGCACCCTCCACTCAAGGCCGGACAGGTCGGATGGGCGTCCGGGGATTGGCGATCGCTACAGCCCCGATCAAGGCCACGAACAAGAGCGCACCGGCCAGCCCGACCGTGACAAGATGCGTCGTGTAGAGCGATTCGCCCAAGCCGGCGACGTTTGGCTTCTCCTGGCCGTTTTGATCCGGGATGAGCGATGCCGGCGGCAGCGACCGCTGGAACACTGGTGTCGCGCTGGTCACCTTTCCCTGATGAATGGCGCCGGCCATCTCGGTCCCTCTGGTTAAGCCGACGGGGGGCGCCGTCGCGCACTGCGAGCCAGATGGAACTGCCGCCGGAACCTTCCCGAGCACCGACAGAGCATAGATCAGGCACCACAACAGGAGAAAGCACGAGAACGTGGCGGACCCCGGGGCTCGGGCGGCGCGATCGTAGGTCGCTTTCCCTTCCATCTGGGCCAGCATGATCACGAACAGGAAGGTCACGATGATCGCGCCGGCGTACACGACGACCGTACCCGCTGCCAGGAACGGGGCACCGGCCAGCGCGAACAGGCCCGCCGTCGCCAGTACGACCGAGGCAAACCAGAGCGCACTGTAGATCGGATTCTTGCTGGTCACGGTCAGAACCGCTCCGATCAATGCCGCCACGCTGAACACGTAGAAAAACACGGTCGGCACCAAGGGTCCCGGCGGACTGAAGAAGACCAGATATAAGAGAAGCGCGATTCCGGCCAGACTGGCCCCGGCTCCATGCGCAACCCGCAGCCGGGCGGCGCCCTGGCGGTGCGGCAACAGCAAGAATGTGCCAGTTGCGCCCAGCACCACCACAAGAACAGACAGGATCGCTTCGCCCGTCGACATCGCCTTCCCGATTTCCTTCCTGGTTCTCGATCGGTTACCACCACCCTTGGCTGGCGGTCCTCGATCAAGTCGCTTACGCAGTCAATTCACTCTGCCGGCGGCAGGATCTTGGTCTCCGGGGAATGCCCGCTCGGCGATTTGCCATAGGGCATCGGCTCCTGGTCCTTGGTCACGTCGTAGACCGAGAGCAGCTTCGTCTTGTCAAATACCATCTCCTCGCGCGTCAGGCCGGTCAGGTCGTATAAACCGGTCAGCTCGATCGCCTCCACCGGACAGGCCTCCTCGCACATGCCGCAGTAGATACACCGCAGCTCGTCGATCACGAACGTCTCGGGGTACTTCTCGCGGTCGGGCCAGCTCGAAGGCGCGGTCGCCCCCACGATGTCGATGCAGTGAGCCGGGCAGGCCGTCGCACACAACATGCACGCCACGCACTTGACCCGCCCAGCCTCGTCCTTGTTGAGCCGGTGCACCCCCCGATAATTCCCACTCGGGATGTGCTGCTCCTCCGGATACTGCATCGTGATGGCCTTATTGCCGAAAACAACGCCCCCGATGTGCTGTGCTGTCACGCCGAGCCCCTCGGCGATCTGGACGACATAAAAATTCTCCCACCATTTGAGGCGCGGTGGATCCAGGCGTTTCAGCTTGGGATCGTCGGCTCGCACTGGGGCTTTTCTCCGGTTGGGGGATCGGTCCGAAAATCAGAACATCACTCAGCTATGAAATAACTGGATGATCGCCGCCGTGGCGACCAGGTTGACGAGTGACAGAGGAATCAGCGACTTCCAGGCCAATTCCATGAGCTGGTCGTAACGAAACCTCGGCAGCGTCCACCTGACCCACATGATGAAAAGAATCACGACCGTGACCTTGAAAATGAGCACCAGAACCTTGGCGAGGGCGCTCAATAAGCCCGTCTGCTCCTGGCTCAGGAAAAAGAAATCCCAGCCGCCGCCGAAAAGGATGACCGTCAGGAAGCTCACGGTGATCACGTGCACGTATTCGCCCAGAAAGAACATGCCGAACAACATTCCCGAGTACTCGGTGTGGAAGCCGCCGACCAGCTCCTGTTCCGACTCGGGAAGGTCGAACGGCAGCCGGTTCGTCTCGGCGAACGCACTGGTCAGGAAGATCAAGAAGCCGAGCGGCGAGACAACGATCCCCCAGACGTGGTGATCCTGCCAGTTGATCATGGCGTTCAACTCGAGAGTGCCCATCGCCAGCACAACTCCCAGGATCGACAACCCCAGCGGGATCTCATAGCTGATGAGCTGCGCGCTCGAGCGCAGCGCGCCAATGAACGAGTATTTGTTGTTGGATGACCAGCCGGCCAGGAGCACGCCGTAGACGGCGAGGCTGCCGACGGCGAAGACGTAAAGGATGCCGATGTCGACGCCGGGCGCGATCTGAAAATCCATGACCTGACCGGCCCCCACTGGGCCGAACGGGATGACCGCAAAACCCAGTAAAGCCGCCACGATCGCCACCATCGGAGCCAGGAGATAGACGGGCCTGTTGACGTAGGCGGGAATGACGCCCTCTTTGAGGAGCATCTTGGCCCCGTCGGCCAGCGGCTGGAGCAGCCCGAACGGGATTCCGACCTCTTTGCCGCAGCGATTGGGACCCAGTCGATCCTGGGCGTAAGCGGCAACCTTGCGCTCGACGTAGATCAAGTACGCGACCGCGCCCATCAAGACGCTGGCCACCACGACGATGAGCACGATGATCCAGAGCAGCATGAACTCGATCCTTACGGGTCACATGGGGTCCAATCCAGACCGCGGACAGTATAGCAGGCGCGGCGGCGGGCATCACCCGGCTAGCGCCAGCGTGCCGATCCGTGCGCGACGAACCAGGCATCGTTAAAACTCGGGCCGGCGGGAGCGCGGCCGGGCGCCGTGACAGCCTCGCCCAGGAGCACGCCCCAGGGGGCGAGTTTTCCTCCCCTGGCGGCCGCGAAGGCCGGAACCTGCTCGGCCAGCTCGGCCAGGACCTGACCGGAGCTGACCGGCCCCGCTCCGCGGTCGAGCAGAACCGACAGCAGATCGAGATCCGGCAGCGAACCGTCGCGCGGCGGCAGGGCCGCCTCGGAATACTGGAGCCGCCCGTCGGCGTTCACGTAGCTTCCCGCTTTCTCGGCGAACGTCGCGCCAGCCAAGACCACGTCGGCCCGGTGCGCAAGCGGAGTGACCGTCGTGTCCTCCACCACCAGGAACCCGACCTTCGAGCGGAGCGCCTCGCTCTCGGCCTCGTCGATCCAGGGGTCGATGGCGCCCGATATCACGTAGAGACCCTGAAACTCCCCGGCCGCCGCGCCGACGTCAGCTCGGGAAACGCGATGACTTTCCCCTCAAAATGGTCGAGAATCGCGCTCACGCCCCGGCGATTCGGGCACTTCTCGGCGTGGATCGTGAATGGGCGCGGTACCACAAAACTGGTATCACCGGTGCGCCCCTTCGTCTGATCGGGCGAGAATGTCTGGTCGGCCCCGCGCCGGCACCGGTCCGAGAGCCAGCACGGTCGCCGGGCTCAGCGTCTTCAAGTACGAGGCAAACAGGAACGCTTCCTCCACAGTCGCGAACGGAGAGAGCACACCCGCGATCTTACCGCCGCGGCCGGCGATCTCCTTGAATCCGCGGTCGACTGCCTTGACGGCATCTTCGATCGGAGCCGCCGTGAGCTCGCCGCCAGTTCGAACGTACATGGCTGCCAGCAGGCTGGGGTCGTTGGCCGCCTTGTAGCTGTACCGCCCTTCATCGCAAATCCAGTAATCGTTGACGAGTGGATTGTGGCGCGGCTTGAACCGCCAGAGTGCACCGCGGTTCTCCTCGGCGCTGATATTGCAGCCGGTCGAGCAGCGCGGACAGATACTGTTGTGCTTGGACAGAAACCAGGCGCGCTGCTTGTGGAGAAAATCCTTGTCGAGCAAGGCGCCGACCGGGCAAAGATCGACGACATTCCCGGCCAGCGGGTTATCGACCGGCTCGCCCGGGAACGTATCGATTTCGGCGTGGCTTCCTCGCCGCATTACCTGCAGCTCGCCGGTTTGCGAGATCTCGCGCGTGAACCGGACGCACCGCGTGCACATGATGCACCGGTCCATGTTGAGCTGGATCAGGTCGGATACGTCCTTGCGCGGGTTGACTGTGCGCTGTTCGACGAAGCGATGAACGGACTGCCCATAGCGGAAGCTATAGTCCTGCAAACCGCACTCGCCGGCCTGGTCGCAGACCGGGCAGTCGAGGGGGTGATTGAGCAGGAGATACTCCATGATCATCCGCTGGTGCTCCTTCACCTTGGGGCTGTCGGTCACGAGAACGGTCAGATCCTTCGCGGGGGTTTGGCACGCAGGCACCAGCTTGGGCACCATCTTGATCTCACCGGTCTTGGCGTCCTTGGTCCCGGTCTCGATCTCGCACATCCGGCAGTTGGCCACCACCGACAAGGCCGGGTGCCAGCAGTAATAAGGGATGTCGATCCCGACTCGCTGGGCCATCTGAATCGCGTTCAGCTTCTCGCCCTCGGGGATCGTATATTCGCTGCGATTGATGATGATCGTCGCCATGGGCTCACCGCTTCGCGCTCGAGTTGGTTCGTTCGAATTCTGGTTTTCCGTCAAGCGATCGATCTAAATCGATCCGGATCTCTAAGGTGGGGCCACTGAGCAAGGTATTCCGTGAGTCAGCCGGGAATGCCTGGTGTCAGGCTGGAAAGCCTGACCTATAACGGCGCCGGGTTTCCGTTCGTGAACCGCCCCCCTTTCGCCGGGGCCGGAGCCCAGAGAAACGAGCACCCTGTGATCGGAATCGGATTTCGCCCGGAACCCGTGCGCGATTCGTTCCTGGAGCGCCGTCACCCTGGCACCGTCCGGCCGGAAGCTACGGATATAGTCTTCGAATTCACCGCGAAACTTGGCCAGGGCGTTCTTCACCGGCCAGGCCGCGCCGTCGGCAAGTCCGCAGATGGTCGTCCCGGGCATGATCCCCATGTTGTTGGCCATCTTGAGCATGATGTCCAGATCTTCCAGGCGGCCGCCTCCAGCCTTGATGCGCTCGACCGTCTTGTAGAACCAGGTGGTCCCTTCCCGGCACGGGGTGCATTGACCGCAGCTCTCGTGGGCGAAGAAGCGGCAGGTATTGTAAAGGTAGTCGATGATGCTCGTCTGGTCGTCGATGACGGTCACGGCGGCCGTGCCCAGGCCCAGGCACCCGGGCTTGCGCAGACTTTCGAAATCGAGTGGGGTATCGAGCTCGTCGGCCGAAAGCAGCCCCATGCTGATTCCGCCGGGAACGGCTGCCTTGGCCTTGCGCCCTTTCCAGACCCCGCCGGCGTGCTCGTCGATCAATGCGCGGCAGGTGATGCCCAGCGGCAGCTCGACGCAGACTTGCTTGTTCACGTGCCCCGACACGCAGTACAGCTTCGGGCCGTAGCTCTTGGGCACGCCGATCGACTTGAACCACGTCGCGCCGCGGTCGATGATGTGCGGCACACAGCACAGGGTCTCGACGTTGTTGACGACCGTCGGCTTGCGGAATGCCCCCTCGATGGCCGGAAACGGCGGCTTGATCCGAGGCCACCCCCGCTTCCCCTCCAGACTCTCGATCAGCCCGGTCTCCTCGCCGCAGATGTAAGCACCGGCACCGCGATGGACCCACACGTCGAGGTTGTAACCCGATCCGTAGATGTTCTTTCCCAGGTGCCCGGCCTGACGTGCTTCCTCGATCGCGGCCTCGAGGATGCGATACGCGACGATATATTCGAAACGGAGGTAGATATAGGCTGTCGTGGCCTTGGTCGCGAAGCAGGCGATCAGAATTCCTTCGAGAAGCTGGTGCGGATCCTTCTCCATCAGCAGGCGATTGTTGAACGTGGCGGGCTCGCTCTCGTCGGCGTTGACGCACATGAGCGTTTCCTTCCGGTCCTTGGGAAGGAATGTCCACTTGAGGCCGCACGGGAAGCCGGCGCCTCCCCTGCCCCGAAGCTCCGAGTCTTTCACGACCGTCACGACCGAGTCGGGATCCATCGCCAGGGCTTTGCGCGCGGCAGAATAGCCTCCGCCTGCTTCATACACCTTGAGCGTATGACTTCCGGGTACGTTCCAGTTGCGACTCAAGACCGGTTCAAAAGTGGCCACCGCCGTGCACTCCTTGGCAGTCGATATTCTTGCGTGATCGGGCAGGGATCAGTCAGGGCGACCACCCAGTTCGTGGAGCATCTGATCAACTTTTGGCTCGTCAAGCGGTCCATAAACTCGCCCATCGTCGGCCAGCGCCGCCGGCGCGAAGTCGCAGAGGCCCAGACACTCGGCGAATTCGACCGTCAGCTCGCCCCCTTTGGTGGTCTGGCCCGGCTCGATCCCCAGCCGATGGCAAGCATGCTCGAGCAATTGGTCCCCGCCGCGCAACATGCATGAGATCGACCGGCAGATCCACACGCGCACGTCGCCCACGGGCGCCTGGGGGAAGAAGCCGTAAAAGCTCATCGTGTCGTGAACTTCGGCTGGCGTGATCTCCAGTAGCTCAGCGATCTCGGCCATCGCCTGGAGCGGGACGCACCGCACCTCCTCCTGGACCAGGTGCAATGCCGGCAAGGTCAGCGCCCGTTTCGAGGGATAGCGCGGAAACATCGACCGGATTTTCTCTTTGAGCGGCTCGGTGAGAATCGGAATCCGCTCCGTCGAAATCTCGGGGGGCATCGCGTTGTCTCGGTCGGCCTTCGGGCAGGGTTCAGTCGTACGCGGGGTCACGCTGTAGAGGGCTCTCGAAGTCAGCGATCCAGCTCGGCGGCGATGATGTTCAGGCTTCCCAGCACGGCCACCACGTCGGCGAGCAGGTGATCTTTGATCATGTGGGGGAAGACCGAAAAGTGGATGAAGGAAGGCGGCCGGGTGCGCACTCGCCAGGCGGTCTGGCTGCCGTCGGCCACCAGGTAATATCCAAGCTCGCCGTTAGGGCTCTCCACCGCGGCATAGACCTCGTCGCGCGGCGTCTCGACTCCCCGGTTGGGCATGATCAGCTCGAAATGCTGGATCAGGCCTTCCATGCTGTTGTACGTCGTGAGCTTGTCGGGCAGCGGGAACTTTTCAGCGATCGGCACGTTGACGGGCCCGTCCGGCAGTTTTGCGAGCGCCTGGGTGAGGATGCGATGGCTCTGGCGCATTTCCTCCATCCGCACGATGAACCGCGCCCAGCAGTCTCCTTCCACGGTATACGGGACCTCAAAGTCGAGCTCGGGATAGACGAGGTAAGGTGCGTCCTTGCGGACGTCGTTCGTGACGCCGCTGGCCCGCGCGATCGGGCCGGTGCAAGAGTGGGCGATGGCGTCGGCCTTGCTCAGGAACCCGACGTTTCGCACGCGGTCGAGGAAGATGCGGTTGCGAAACAGCAGCTTTTCCATGTCGGAATAGACCCTGGGAAACGCCGCCAGCACCGCTCGCACCTTGTCGAGCACCTTGTCACTGAAGTCGTGGAGCAGACCGCCGACCCGCGTGTACCCGGGATGAAACCGATAGCCCGACATTTCCTCGTAGACGTCGTAGATCTGTTCTCTCAGGTTGAAAGCGAACAGGAACGCCGTGAACGCCCCCAGATCGAGGGCCGCCGCCCCGGTGCAGAGCAGATGATCGCTGATCCGCGCCAGCTCCGAGATGATCACGCGGATGTACTGGCACCTGGGCGTGAGCTTTATATCCAGCAGCGTCTCGACCGCGTGATGCCAGGCGACCTCGTTCATGGGCGGGCTGATGTAGTTCTTGCGGTCGACGATCGTGACGTATTGATTGAAGTTCAGGTGTTCACCCAGCTTCTCGAATCCGGAGTGCAGATAGCCGATGTCGGGCGTCGCCTTGACGATCCGTTCGCCGTCGAGCTCGAGGATCAGCCGCAAGGTCGTGTGCGTGGCGGGATGCTGCGGGCCAAAGTTGAGCGTCCAGGTGGCCTGTCTGGCGTCGGTCTTTGTCTCGGGTTGGTCGAGCACTTCGGTGGACATCAGAGGATCCTGTATCGCTCAAAATCATCGGGGCGCTGGTCAGGACTCGTTCCGCGACAACCGCGGGAAATTGTGCCGCTCACCTCGGCCGCGGAGCGGATAATCCTTGCGGAGCGGAAAAGCGGTGAATTCCTCGGGCATCAAGATCCGCCGCAGGTCGGGATGGCCCTCGAATCGGATGCCGAACATGTCAAAAACTTCGCGTTCCATCCAGTCGGCCCCAGGCCAGATCGGCACGGCCGACGGCAATGCGGGGTCCGGGTCAGCAACGCCTGCCTTGACCACCAAGGTCTCGAATGTATCGAGATTGCGTACGACGTAATGGACTTCGAATCGGGGACGCGTCCGCCCCGGATAGCCAAGGTAGTCAGTGGCCCCCAGCTCAGAAAGCAGATTGAAGCCGCACTTGATCTTGAGCGCCCTGAGCACTTCTTCCAGCCGCTCAGGAGGCACAAACAGCCGCACGTTGTCGCGGAAATGCGCCAGGCTGAACACGCCCTCTCCCAGGGCCTGCGCCAGGATCGCAAAGGTTGCGGCGTGGGGATCGGTCAAGTCCGGTGCAAGTGTGGCCATTCGATCTCTTTTAAAGGGCTTCGCCGGCCCCGAGCTGTGCCGGGCCTCCGGGCAGGCGGTATCCGTAGCGATCCTCGTCGCCCCGCTCGCGCGCGGCGGGTCCGAGGGGCGCGCACCGATCCTGGGCGATGTATTCCTCGCGCTTCAATAGCTCGGGCAGACCGGCGGTTCCCGCCATCGTTCCTCCTGCCTGGATCTTGGTCTGGATATCGATGAGCGCCCGCAGGATCTGCTCGGGGCGAGGAGGGCAGCCGGGAATATAAACGTCCACCGGCATGAAGCGATCGACCCCCTGCACGACCGCGTACGTATCGAAGATCCCTCCGGTGGATGCGCACGCGCCCATGCTGATGCACCATTTGGGCTCCGGCATCTGGAGCCAGATCCGCTGGAGGACGGGCATCATCTTCATGGCCACCCGCCCGGCCACGATCATCAGGTCGCACTGCCGCGGACTGAAACGCATCACCTCGGCGCCGAAGCGCGCGATGTCGAACCGGCTGGCACCCACCGCCATCAATTCAATGCCGCAACACGCGGTGGCAAAAGGCATGGGCCAGAGGCTGTATTTCCGGCACCAGTTGACCACGGCGTCCCGCTTGGTCACGAAGGTGTTCTCGGGCGGCTCCAGAGCACCGGCTCTGTCGATCGCCAGGCTCGACCCCACCGGCACCACCGGCTGAGTCGAAACCGCACGTCCTCCAGAAGGCTCTACCGCCATTCGAATACTCCTTTCCGCCATGCATACGCAAACGCCGAGGCCAGGATCGCGATGAAGATCATGATCTCCCAGAAAACCCAGCCGCGGAAGACTTCCGGTATGCCCGTGGTCACCCCAGGCGCTGACCCCACACTCCACTGACCGACCGCCCAGGGATACAAGAACAACAACTCGACGTCAAATAATAGAAACACGATCGCCACGAGATAGTAGCGAACGTCGAACCGCTGCCGCGCGTCGCCGATCGGGTCCATGCCCGATTCGTAAGGCATCTGCTTGACTTTGGTGGTCTTCCTCGGCGCCAGGACCAGATTGGCGACAACCATGCTCGCACCCATCCCGATCGCCACGATCAGGAAGACAAAGACCGGCGTGAACTCTGTACCCATCGCAAGTTCGTCCTTGGTCTTCAGCCAGTAGTGCTTGGTAACGAATCAACGCTCGCGGAACGCGGCCCCCAAATCTCTGTGTTTGTGAAGTCTTTCACAAAGTCATTCCCAAAAAAGGCCGGCGAGGCACCGGCAGCTTCATCCTGACGTGAGTTCATTGTAAGGATTGGAAACTCACCGTCAACGCACTGGCGATCCGGGGCCGTGGTTCCCTCGGCTCGCGGCGGACTTCGAGTTCGCGAATTCGCGCGCCCAGGAGAAAACGCTCCTCAAGTCAATCCTACCTCAAGCTCGTGATGGGCCTGGTCGAGAAGCTGCGAGAAAACAGGCGGGGGCAAGGGCGCGAGGATTGGAGAATCTCGAGGTATCTCGAGCGTCTGCGGCTTTCGGAAGCCGTGCCCGTTCGCTGGACGGCGGCGCGGCCGGCGACGCGCTCTCGCGCGGTCCCGCTCGTGTGAGAACAACCGTGGACCTCGTCGTTCATTTTCTGGCCGTAGCGGCGAGCGAGTGGACTGGAATGAGATGCCGGTAATGATCGCGACCGAAGTCCTCCTGCGCCGGGGAATGTCTCGTCCCGGACCGAGAGACCGACGATCCTGTCCAAAAGAAAAGTCCGCCAGCACGGTGGCTTGCCACTGCTGCTCGTTCCGCCCGTCTGCCACGCACGCAGCAGAGTCTCACCCGATTCGCGGTTGCGCAGCAACGCATGCGGATTCACGATCCGCCGGTGGTCGTCGTAGTCGAACTCCAGAACGCGAAGCTGGCGCATCGCATGAATGATCGGTTCTTGCATCGCAGTCGTCCCGAGTGAAAGCCGGCGAACACGCATTGCAAACGAGATTCGATCTCGATGTTTTCAGGCCGAAGCCCCGCAGACCTTCCGATCGATGACGATTCGGAGCCTTGCCAATCACACCGCTCAGACGGCGCTGAACTTCGCGCTGACGCCTAAGTAAGATATCGGCGCGCAGAACCGCTTTCTTAAACGAGACAGCGCCGCCCCGTTTGGATGCATGACTCCCGCAGAGCGGAATTCATTCCGATTCGCCACGAAGAACGGAATTAATCCGCATTCCGATTGTCGACGACGGAACGCATCCTCACGGCGCGGGCTACGAAATACCTTTTTTGTCGGGCCCCACAATCGCGTTTCTCACTGGATCGATTGGAATCGAGAAACGGAATGCATTGCGTTCTTCGACAGGGAGAATGTGCCGCAGAATCAGTGTGAACGTGCGCGGCTTGCGCACGCTCAACATTGCAACTCCCCGGCGCGAGGGTCGTCATTCATCCAGAGGCGGCGCCGGCGGAATCGTTCCCGAGCCGGAACTTCGGCGCTTGGTGCTCGGTCCTCGGGATGACGGCATCCCGTCGTCGATCCGACGAGACCGGTCCAGTGTTTCGGAGGGCGTGCGGCTCGGGCGTAGCGCGCCGGCCGGTCGACGGACCAATCTCCGGTGCCCTCGGAATGACTCGGTCGCCCGCGGCCGCTCGCCCGCCTCGGGAGGTCTCGGTGTCTCCGTCCGACAATCTGGTCCGTGATCTCAGCATCTCCCGGGCCGTTGCGTTCTCATCGTCGAGTCGCGTGCCGAGTCCCGTCCGCAGACCAGAGCCGCCGCGCGCCGCCCCACCCAATTCGTCCGGGAGACTGCCGCGCCGGCTCGACATCAGCCGGTTGAAATTTCGCTCCGTCAGCCTGTAATCCCGCATCAGGATTGCGCGTTTCTTCGGGTCCTTCTCGGAGAAATACGCGAGATACTTCCGGGTTACCCGATCCATGCCGTCTTCAAAGGTTTGTGCCGTCTGGCGGTTTGGTAGATAATCTCGCTTGCCTTCGGTGTCGAACAGAGGGTCGACCGCCGACCGATAATACGGCGTGCCGATTCCATACCGTTGGACCCCCGCCCGCCAGGCACCTTGCTGCTCCAGCATGTATTGCTGGAACTGGTTGGCACTGCTCCAGCCAGCCCGACCGACCGCGCCGCCACTTTGGCCGGCACCCGGACTCGCCGGCCCGATCGCGCGGACATAAGGCTCGTACATCGAGCTCCACGGCTGGTACGGGTCGGGACCAAACCCCTGTGCCCGGGCGGTCGACACGCCCATCAACAAGACGCTCAACGCCGCGAGTACGAGCCGGAGCCAGTTGCCGCGAGTGGAGGTCATGTCGGGGTCTCCCGCAAATTCGTTGCCGGGGCCTGCCCGGAAACGCGCGCGCCTACCGGAAAACAACGCCTGCCGCCTCCCTTGGATTATATCAACCAGATCGGCCGTCGCCATCAGGTATTCCACGAGTCAAGCCGGAATCGGGAGTTTCGCCGTCCGGTGCGAAGGATGATGAGGAATGCGCAGGGGGCTTACCCATCTCGGATTTTCGATTCTTGGATCCTCGACCCGCCCATGGTCGACTCCCGGCTCCCGACTCCGAATTGCCGGCTGCGTACCAGTCAGTGGAAACCCGCCCCGGATCGGCTATGATGGGATATCCTTTGCCAAACAGGCCCATGACTCGACTCGAACGTGAACTGTGAGAGGTGTGTGGGTCAGGCAATTCTGGAGGGTTCGTGATGCTGGCCGCACCGCTTGTGGTCGCTCTCTTGCTGGGTCAGGTCCCGCAGGCTGACGCTCGGTCGGAGCCGGCGGCGCTGGTCGAGCGATTGGGGGCCTCTCGATACGCCGATCGGCAAGCAGCCGCCCTGGCGCTCCAACACATCGGCCGGCCGGCGCTGGCCGCTCTGCGGGCCGCCCGGGCTACCCGCGATCCCGAGGTCCGGACCCGCGCCAGCAGCCTGATCCACAAGATCGAGGCCGCCCTGCTCACGCAGCCGACCACCCTTCGCCTGGACTTCAAGAACGCGACTCTGCCTGAGGTCGCGCAGTCGCTCGCGATCCAGACCGGCGTCAAGCTGGCGCTCTACCCCCAGAATTCGCCGCGGTGGAAAAAAGTACGCGTGACGCTCAAGCAGACCCAGCCAGTGGAGTTCTGGAAGGCCCTCGACGAGCTTTGCGAAGTTGCCGGGCTTCAGTACAACTCGAACCTGCACGGCTTTGGGTCCCAGCGAGAGCCGATCCTGCCGTTGACCGACGGCTCGATGCGCCCTCTCATGCCCACGTTCGACCATGGGCCATTCCGCGTCAGACTGCTCGGTATGGAATATCAGCGCCGACTCAGTTACGGGCCAGTCAGCGATCCCGACCAGCCGCCGCCGGCTCCCCGGCCTCTACCCCGACAGCCCGACCGACCCGAACACGCTCTTCCGACGCGGCTGAACCCGATCACCACAGTGCATTTCATGGCCCAGATCGGCGTGGACGCCGAGCCGCGGCTGTCCGTGACTCACCGTGGCTCACTGCGGGTCATCGAAGCGGTCGACAACCTCGGCAATTCGATGCTCCCGAGGGCCGGCGAGAGGCTGTCTTCCGGGCTCGGCTCCGATTTCGCAATAGTCAGCGGTCCCGGCATGCAGCTTCAGGCCCAACTGCATCGGCCCGACGTTGCCGGCGACACCATCAAGAAGTTCCGCGGCGTGATCCCGCTTGCGGTCTCGTCACGCCAGTCTGACCCCCTCATCGTCCCGCTCAAGCCGACGACCGCCGGCAAGACGTTTGAGAATCCGGATGTGCGGCTGACCGTCCACGCGATCCGGGCGGCGCCCAACTCGTCGAAGACCCTGCTCGAGCTGTCCGTCACCAGCGACGACCCTGACCTGTCGTTGCCGGCGGGCGAAATGGCGGTATACGGCTCCGGTGCAAGCCGGATCGATCCCCATCATCTCCAGATCGAAGTCCTGGATCAGATGGGCCGTTCCATTCCCTGGTTTCAGTCGACCGTCGACGCCGAGACGTCTCACTTCACGATCACCGTGACCCATCTGCCGCAGATGACTCAGCCCAAGGAGCTCCGCTATTACGCGGTCTCGCACTCGGACGTCGATCTTCCCTTCGAGTTTTCCGACGTGCCCATGCCTTGAATGGCCGGTACTATCGAGCCATCGGCTCCGGGAGCTAACGACTGAGGACCAGGAGATTGTCGCGGTGGATCACTTCGTCGTAGGCGGCAGATCCGAGAGCGGCGCGAGCCGCCTGGGTGCGCAGGCCGCGGATCTTGCGGGCGTCGGAGGTGCCGTAGTTGGTGAGACCCCGCGCAAACTCCTGGCCTGCTTCGTCGCGGACGCCGACGACATCGCCCTTCTCGAACTCGCCGATCACGTCGACGATGCCGATGGCGAGCAAGCTCTTTGACCCGGATTCCAGCGCGTGCCGGGCGCCATCGTCCACGACGTAGTGGCCTCTTGTCCGAGCGGTGAGCCCGATCCAGCGCTTGCGGGCGCGATGGCGCGTGCCATGCGCGAGAAACAACGTGCCGGCGGGCTCGCCCGCCAGGATCCGGGTCAAGGGCTCGGGCATGCTTCCCGACGCGATGATCACCGAGCCCCCGGCCTGCGTCACCCGCCGCGCCGCCGCCAGCTTGCTTTGCATTCCACCTGTGCCTAACGCGCTCTTGCTACCCCCCGCCAGGGCGAGCACACCATCGTCAATCTGCCGAACCACCGGAACGACCTCGGACTGCTCGATACCCGCGGGGTCGGAGGAATACAGGCCGTCCACGACACTCAGGATGACGAGTAAGGGCGCTTGGAGCAGGTTGGTTACCATCGCCGCGAGCTGGTCGTTATCGCCCAGCTTGATCTCGTCGACGCTGATCGTGTCGTTCTCGTTGATTACCGGAACGGCATCGCACTCGAAGAGGGCGTGGAGCGTGTTCCGCATATTGAGGTAGCGGGGCCGGCTATCAAAGTCCTCGTGAGTGAGCAGCAACTGGGCGGCGTGCCGACCTTGCCGGCGCAGCCCCTCGTCGTAAGCCCGGATCAGGTAAGCCTGGCCGACGGCTGCGGCCGCTTGGAGCTGGCGGAGGTTCTCCGGGCGCCTTTTCCAGCCAAGCTGGCCCATCCCCGCGCCCACGGCTCCCGAGCTGACGAGGGCGACTTTTCGCCCTGTATCGATGACCCGGCTGATTTGCTCGGCAAGGTGGTCGATTCGAGCCGGGTCGAGCGTCCCGTTCTCGGCGGTCAGGACCCGCGTACCGACCTTCACAACCCACGTACTGGCCGACAGAACGACGTCGTCCCGCACCAGGTCGCGCGCGGCAATTGCCGACGCCCCCGGCAGGCCGGCAGTCGCCGCGGGTGATTGCCGCGCCGGCTCACCGGTCGACCGACTTTCGGATTCGCGATTCGAGGTCGTCATTCCGAAAATGAACCTTGATAATGGCTTCCGTTTCCGTCGGCTGCGAGCGAGCGGACACCCGGGCCGTCCGCCGCTTCATGAAGGTTGTCGGTAGATGATGAGCGCATTATAATGACTCGCCGTGGCTGGCCTAGTGTAGTCAAGACGGCGCGTCCGACGGTCTCCGACCATGCAACCCCCGAGCAGCCTGGGGCCTCTTCACTGGGTGGAACCGAACCGATGGGTGAGCTTCACCACGAATGCGGCGTGGCCGCCGTTTACCACGCCGCGGGTCGTCCGGCCTCGACACTGGCCCCGATCCCCGGCGATATCAACAGCGTCGCCCGGCTCGTGCCGCGAATGCTGCTCGACATGCAGAACCGAGGTCAGCTCGCTGCGGGAATGGCGAGCTATCGCTCGGACCGCAACGCCCTGATCAAGACCCACAAAGAAGTGGGCACTGTCGCCGAGGCATTCCGGCTCAACCACCGGGAAGAGTTCGAGCTGATCATGGGCGGCGTCGACGGGCCGGTCGCCATCGGCCACGTGCGGTACGCGACCTGCGGTGGAAACGACCGGTCCGACGCGCAGCCGTTCGAGCGCGATCACGGCCGCAAGGGGAAGTGGTTCGCGTTCGCATTCAACGGCCAGCTTGCCAATTATGAAGAGCTGAAGGAAGAGCTGCTGGCCAAGGGTGACTATCACCTCAAGCGCGACACCGACACGGAAATCCTCATGCACTCGCTGGCCTACGAGCTGCAATTCGAGGATCACGAGCCGGACTGGGTGGGCGTTTTCGGGCGGATCGCGGAGAAATTCGACGGCGCTTACAACATCGTGCTGATCACGGCACATGGCGACCTTGTGGTGGTTCGCGACCCACTGGGAATCCGCCCGCTCTGCATTGCCGAGCACGGCCCGCTTTTCGGGGTGGCCAGCGAGAGTGTGCCGCTGGCCAACCTGGGGTTTCGCAACGTGCGATCGCTCGAACCCGGCATGCTGGTCGTGGCCAACGCGGACGGCGTTCGGATCGAGCGGTTCGCTCCGTCGCCGCGGCGGGCCCACTGCTTTTTCGAGTGGATTTACTTCGCGAACGTGGCCAGCACACTCGACGATCGCTCGGTGTATCTGAGCCGCTCGGCGCTGGGCAAGGAGCTTGCCCGGCTCGAAAACGTGCCGCTTGACGCTGACACCATCGTCGTTCCGGTGCCGGACACGGCCAAGGCCGCGGCCGATGCGATGGCTTTTGCCCTGCGGGTTCCCTCAGTCGAGGGCTTGATGCGCAACCGCTATGTGGGGCGAACGTTCATCGAGGGCACGGCCGACCGAGCGGCCAAGGCACGGCTGAAGTATACGCCGCTCCCGGAGGTCCTCGCGGGCAAGCGCGTACTCCTGGTGGAAGACAGCATCGTCCGATCGACAACGATGCGAGCACTTGTCAACGAGATCCGGGACCGCGGTGGAGCCCGCGAGATCCATCTCCGCGTCGCGTGCCCGCCGATCATCGCGCCGTGTTACTACGGAATCGACATGTCGCGCAAGGACGAGCTGTTCGCCACTCCGTTTGTTGACCAGCCGGGTGCGGGGGTCTCACAGGCGGCGCAGGCTCGCATGGCCCGGGAGCTGGGCGCCGATAGCCTGCGTTACCTGCCGGTCGAGGCGATCGCCCGCGCCGTCAGCGTCTCGCCGGACCGGCTCTGCCGCGCTTGCATCACCGGCCATTATCCCACCGTCACCGGCCAGTACCTCTATCAGATCGAGAACAACCCGGCTGGCCACCCGGCTCGCGCCAATGACCATCGGGCTTATGAACCTGTCCCCGCCGCGGGGACCAGGGAATAGGGAACCTGGTTTCCTTTAGCTCGCCCCGTCGGAAACGGAACAGTCCGAGGGCTCCAGAAGATAATCGGCCCGAAATACGGTGCGGCCTTCCCGGCGGTACTTCCGTTCGAAGTGCGTGAGATAGTCAAGCGGATGCTCGGGCTCGTTCGGCTGGCGGGTGGGCTGGCAGCGGAAATTCGGGTTTCCTGCCATTAAGCCTTGCATCACTCCGAAATACTCCTCTACGTCGCTCGCAATCTTGACCATTCCTCCTTGCTTGAGCGTGCGTTCCATTTCCGAGACCAGGTCCGCGGTGAAGACGCGGCGCTTCTTGTGCCTCTGCTTCCACCACGGGTCGGGAAAATAGACGTGGATGGCCCCGAGGCTGCACGCCGGGATCAAGCGACATAGTACCAGCCTCGCATCGCCTCGCCAAACCTTGGCATTTGCCAGCTCACGACGAGCCAGCCGCTCGGCGGCGAGCCGGGCGTATTTCCTGGAAAGCTCGATTCCCAGAAAATTGCGGCCGGGCGTGGATGCCGCCGCGGTCGTCAGGAACAGCCCCTTGCCCGATCCGATCTCGAGCTCGACTGGGTTCTCATTGCCAAAGAGGGCCGTCCACTCGATGGGCGCGACGTCGTGCGCGGGGGTGGGATCGATCACGTGCGCGGAGACATCGATGGAAGGGCGGCGTCGAGACAAGCCTTGGTTTCTCGTCGATTGCACCGGTGCAGGCCCGGGTCAGGATGGCTCCGCGGCTTCGTCGGATCCGGTCATGGGAACTCCGATGATCTTGCCGTGGAAGACCATGTTCGTCCCCACGAAGCCCTGGCATTCGAACATGGTCTGCCGGCGGTGAAGCCGCACGGCCTTGGCGACGAGCACCAGGCGGTCGCCCGGCCGGACCCGGCCGCGGAACCGCACGTCCTCCATGCCGCCAAAGGCAATGAAGCCCTTCTGGTGAAGCGGGACTTGACCGCTGTAGAAACTGCAAAGCTGGGCAGCGGCCTCGCACATCAAGACCCCCGGCAACAAGGGATAGTCCGGCATGTGCCCGCGCACCCAGAACTCATCCGAGGCGACGTCTTTGTAGCCGATCACCAGCTTGTTCTCGATGTCGAGCTCGAGGATGCCGCTCAACTGGACCATTTCGAATCGCTGCGGATTGAACCGGCCGATTCCCTCTTGATCGACCAGAACGCGCGAGGTGTCGATGGCGGCGGGGTCGACCAGGGGCGCTGGCGGCATGCGCGCGGTTCCTTTCTCAACGTCAACGTTCCTCAGGCGGCAACACGGCGCGAAAGTGACGCGCAGTCCGCGAAGCAACCGGTTCGGTTACCGGTTGTTCTGGCTTTCGCGCTGGCCAGCCCCCCGATCGATCGATTCCGGCGTGAGCGTCGTGCAAGCAGACGTTCGTCTGAACTCGTTCCGTTGCTATGATGACTTCCAGCCGCGACTTCGACAAGGGGTTGCAGATCGCAGGAAATCGGCGGGAATCGGCCGGCGCTGCCCGTCCGCCCTGCGGATTTCGAGTTTTTCGGATTTCGGTTCCTCGACTATTCGAATTGAGGTTCAGCGTTGCCGGCAGCCGGATCGAGGCACAACATGGTACGCCCGCGGGCGCTGGGTACGATGATCGTCTACGGCTTCCCGAACCGGAAGCTCGAAGATGAGCTGAGCCTGGCCACCCTTCTGGGCGCGACCCTCCTGGAAATCCTACCCGAATGGAGCAGCTACCCCGACCCCGCACTGGTGCGCGAGGGTGTGTCCGACCGGGGCCTCGCGATTCATAGCGCCCATGGCTCTTGGGGCGGGACCAGCACCCGGGCCCGGCGAGTCGACCTCGGGACGACCGACCCATCCATCCATCAAGAATCGATCGACGACTTGAAACGCTGCGTCGACTGGCTGGAAGAAGCGGGAGGAAACTGCCTGGTGGTCCATCCTGGCGGACTTTCTCTTCCCGAGGAGTCTCGCGACCGCCGCGCGGCTCTCGCGCGCGGCCTTCTCGCGCTCGCGGAACATGCCGTTGCAAGCGGAGTCACGGTTTGCGTCGAGAACATGCCGCCCGGTGTGCATCCCGGCAGCCGCATGGCAGATCTGGCCGAGATCCTGGACGAGCTGGATCACCCGCGGCTCGCCCTGGCCCTCGATACCGGGCATGCCAACCTGGGTGGAGGTCTCGGTATGGAAACGCTGGCGGCCGGCTCTCGGCTCAAGACGACGCACGTGCATGACAATGACGGGCGGCAGGATTCTCACGAGCCTCCCGGCCATGGCACCATTGATTGGTTTTCCTGGGGGAATGCACTCGATTCGATCGGCTACCGCGGCCCGATCATGCTCGAGTGCATTCGCCAGATCCGTCAAGACCCATCGAGATACAGGCCTGAAGTCCTTTGGGGTATCGCACACACGTAGGTCAGGCTTTCCAGCCTGACGTCCTTTTTGTAGGTCAGGCTTTCCAGCCTGACGTCTTTTTTTGTAGGTCAGGCTTTCCAGCCTGACGTCCTTTTTGTAGGTCAGGCTTTCCAGCCTGACGTCCTTTTTTGTGGGTCAGGCTTTCCAGCCTGACGTCTTTTTTTGTAGGTCAGGCTTTCCAGCCTGACGTCCTTTTTTGTAGGTCAGGCTTTCCAGCCTGACGTCCTTTTTTGTAGGTCAGGCTTTCCAGCCTGACGTCTGGTTAGGCGCGGCCGCAGAACCGCTTGCGTCAAGTTTCAGGGTGTCTGGCACGAACAACGACCTCGGCCGCTGCGTCGGATCGGACGGATCGGACGAGGCGGCCGGCCTGTTGCTGTTTCGTCTGAAGCGGTTGCGCGGAAGATGCCATGCTCGGGGCCGCGAAACATGAGCCGGCTCGTTCTCCGGCGATCCTGGCGCGGCATTCCTGCCGATACGAACACGGCAACGGTGCGCCTCGATCGACCAAGGGAGGCTGATCAGCCGGAACGTCTGGTTGAGCCGGGATGGGGATCAACCGGGAGGGAACCCGATCGTGTCGCTCGATCTGAACCGCCGTGAGCTACTCGCCGCCGGTGGGGCGATCGGAGCTGTCGCGGCCATTTCTGCCTTTGGCCAGCACGCCGAAGCTCGCCCGGTCGAGCTGGGCCGATTCACCCGCCGCGCAGGCGTTCAGGGCAAGATGACCGGTGCCCAGGCGGCGGCGGCGGCGCTCTGTTGCCAGGGCGTCCGGTGCGTGTTCGGAATCCCAGGTGCCCAGACAAACGAGCTCTGGGACGCGCTCAAGGCCCGGGGCGTCCCGTACCTGCTGGTGGCCAACGAGTCTTCGGCCAGTGTGATGGCCGACGCCTCGGCCCGGGTCACTGGCGAAGTCGGCGTCTTCTCGGTCGTGCCGGGGCCGGGTTTGACCAACGCCCTCACGGGGATCGGCGAAGCCCTGTTCGACGGCATCCCGGTCGTCGGCATTGTCAGCGATGTCGATCGCTCCGGCCACGCGCCGATCGGCCAGGTTCATGGACTGGCCAATTCGGCGATCCTTCAGCCCGTCGTCAAGGCGTTGATCGAGGTGCGCCACCAGGCCGAGATCCCGGCGCGATCTTCCAGGCATACGACATCGCGCGGTCAGGTGAGCCGGGGCCGGTGGCCGTCTTGGTCCCGTATCCGCTGTACACCCAGGCCTGGAACTACGACCGGCCGGTGCCGCCCCCAAGTCCGCCTCCGTTCGACGAAGCCGCCTACTGCCGCGTGCTCGCGCAGCTTTCGGATCGGCGCCGCCGGGTGGGAATCTACGCCGGGCTGGGCTGCGTCCAGGCCGGCCCGGCGCTCACTGCGGCAGCCGAACTGCTCCAATCGCCGGTAGCCACATCGGTCAGCGGCAAAGGGTGCATCCCGGACGCGCACCCGCTGGCTGTCGGCTGGGGATACGGGCGCGCAGGGAACGCGGGCCGCGGAGGCGGCCTTCAAGGACGTCGACCTGGTGCTCGCCGTGGGCGTGCGCTACAGCGAGGTCTCGACCGCTTCCTATGCGATCCCCCGTCACGATTTCTTGATTCACGTCGATATCAATCCCCAGAACCTGGCGCGGAACGTCCCCGCTCAGTTGACTCTGTGCGCCGATAGCCGGCTGTTCTTCGACCGGCTGCTGTCTGATGGCGAAGCAGTGCGCCGCGCACCCTGCCCTGCCCTCTGGGAACGGATTCGAGGCTACCGGCAGGTCGATCGGTGCGAGGCCGCCACAGTGCGGATCGCTCCCTGCGTCGATCCGATGTTCTTCTTGAGCCAGTTACGGGCGGCCCTCGGTCCCGACGAGCTGATCGTGGTCGATGTGACCGCGGCGACACACTGGGCTTCCGAGGCGATCGACGTTCCCGGCCCGCGCCGCTATCTCACGCCGGCCGACAACCAGAGCATGGGCTGGGCGATCCCCGCGGCCATCGGCGCCCAGCAGGCCCGCCCGGACCGCCAGGTCGTCTGCGTGACCGGCGACGGCTGCTTTCTCATGTCGGCCATCGAGATGTCGACAGCCGCCCGCGCCGGCCTTCCCGTCAAGTTCTTCGTCTTCGATGACGGCGCCTACCACTACATGCAGATGCTCCAGCAACCGGTCTATCGGCGGACCACCGCAACAGAAATCGCCAGAATCGACTACGCCGCGTTCGCACAGGCGGTCGGACTGGGCTTCAACCAGATCGGCGAGAACGCCGACGCCCTCGCGGGAATCCAGCGGGCCCTGGCATTTCCCGGTCCCGTGCTCACCCGCGTCGCCATCCGCTACGAGGGCCGCGAGATGCGCTGGTTGAACGCACTCCGTGCTCAGTACGTCAAGAAACTTCCCAACAACCAGAAAGTTCGGCTGGCCGCCCGAATCGGTGTCCGCGCCGTCACTCCCCAGGACGACAGTGATTGAAGGCTGGACAATTTAGCGAACCCTGGAAAAGAAGGATGCTTGCGATCTGCGGGTGTTGACCTTCCGTGAAGTTTGGGTTGACCGTAATATGCCGGGCCGTTGCGGACGTGTCGGAGCGGACGCCGATCGACGGGGACGCCGGCGGAGATGGGAAGATTTCGGGCATGGATGTTCGAGCGAGTGCCAGGTTTCCGCATGCGGAGTTTTTTCCGCCGCCATCCCGGCCTCGCGGCCCGAGTCTCTGGCTCTCGGGGCTGGCGAAGGATCGTCGCGAGCTGATCCGGTTCTGGCCGGTGGTTGCAGAACATGGTCGTGCAGGAGCTGCGCAGTCCGGTATCAGCGATCGATCCTGGGGTTCTTCTGGACGCTGCTCAATCCTCTGCTCATGCTGGTGATCCTCTCCTGGGTGTTCTCGTACCTGGTCGACAAGAATTACGTTGCAAACTATCCCCTCTTCCTCTTCGCGGGGATGGTTGCCCTGGAGTTTTCTGAGCACCGGATTGAACGAATGCGCTGTTTGCATCATCAACAATGAGGGGCTGATCAAGAAGATCTATCTGCCCAAGCTGGTGTTTCCGGTGGCACGAGTGCTGGTCGGGCTGGTGACGTTCGTGCTGTCATTCGGTGCGCTTTTTGTGCTGATGTGGCCGCTGGGTGCCCGGCCGTCGCTGGCGATGTTGTTTTTGCCGGTCGCGATCGCGCTTTTGGCGATGTTCGTGCTGGGCCTGGGGTTGATCGTGGCGACGGCGAACACGTTTTATCGGGACTGCGGCCATTTGATCGCAGTATTCCTGCAGGCGTGGTATTTCGCGACGCCGATCTTGTTTCCGATCGAGACGTTCGGGAGCAAGCAGTGGACGGCTCCGTCTCAATCCGGCGTTCTATTTCATCGAGCTGTTTCACGACATCTTGTACTCAGGGCGCTGGCCGCGAGTGGGTCTGGTGGCGGCGGCTGCCGTGATCGCGGCGGCCAGCCTGGGAATCGGCTATGCCATATTCAAGTCCCAAGAAAACAAGATGGTCTTTCGACTCTGACCTTCACGAGCGGGCGGACCATCTTCGGGCCGACCCGGCCGCGCTGATCGAGCTCGACAATGTGTCGCTTCGGTTTGTCAATTACGCCGACAAACAATACTCGCTCAAGCGCGCCGTGCTTGATCTGGTCCTGCGCCGGGAGTCGGCTGCGCCTGCGTCGGCGTTCTGGGCATTGTCGGGCATCACGCTCAAGATCGGCCCGGGCGAGCGGGTGGGCGTCGTGGGGGGCAACGGCGCGGGCAAGAGTACCTTGCTGCGGCTCCTGGCCAAGATTTACCCGCCGACGTCGGGCGAGGTGGCGATTCGCGGGGGCGTCGCTCCCTTGATCGAGATGGGGGCCGGCTTCAACCCCGAACTCAGCGGCACCGACAACATTGTGCTCAACGGCGCCATGCTGGGCTTCAGCCGAGAGCCGCATGCTGGGCATGATCGACCGTATCCACGAGTTCACCGGCCTGCGAGAATTCGCCGAGATGCCGCTCAAGTACTATTCGAGCGGGATGTACATGCGGCTGGCATTTGCGATCGCCACCGAGGTTGAGCCCGACATCCTCCTGATCGACGAGTCGCTGGGCGTCGGCGACGCCGCGTTCCAGGACAAGGCCAAGGCCCGCCTGCGCGGATTGCTCGACCGGACGAAGGTCGTGATCCTGGTCTCTCACGACCTGAAATCGCTGCGGCAGCTGTGCACGCGAGGCGTCTGGATCCAGCAGGGCCGGCTGGTGGCCGACGGGCCGATCGATGCGATCATCGATGCCTATCTGGAATCGATCACGATGCCTGTTCCGACGACGGCGTCGGCTTGACGGTCCGGAACAAGCCGACGGGCACGATCGGGATTGACCCTTTAGCGGCTGATCGTCATGATTCGCACACCGATCAAGGACGGGGTCGGCCGGTGGACGACTCGTCGTGGGTCGAGGGAGTGACCCGCTATGCCCCTGGCGCACGTGGCCATCCTGGTTTCGGCAACCCTCGGATGGTTCGACGGTATCACGATTCAGCCCAGCAAGGGTGATCGCGTCTTCCGCCTTCCAGCGGAGCGTGGCCGGAATCGATCGTCCCAGCGAACGGACCCTCGAGACGCTCAGGCGGTTCGACCTCGACAAGGAATACCGCCGCGACGTCAACGCGGCCCTGGTCCACCTCGAGAAATACGCCCAGCGGCGAGCCGAAGCCGAGCTGGTCTATGCCCTGGCCGAGCTTTCCTGGATCGAGGGAAAGCGGCTCGATCGCTGGCGCAAGCCCCAGGCGATCGACCGGTTCCTGGACGCCGCTGCCTATGCCCATGATTATCTCTTCGACCCCGACCCCGAGCTGGAAGACGGGCGCGCGCGAGTCCGACCCACGGTTCCGACTGGCCTGCGAGATCTACAACGCCGGCGTGGAGCGGTTGATCCGCGCTGCCCAGACCAAGGGCCAGATCCAGCTTCAGAACAGTGAAGCCATCCCGTTCAAGATCCACGGCCGCGAGCAATCCTTGCGGATCGTCCTCGGACGATTCCCCGTGGAATCCGGCTGACGTCCACAAGATCCTGCTGGCCGCGGATTTCGAGGTGACCGGCCTGAACCGAGGCCTGTACCAGTACGGCCTGGGCGTCCCCTTGATCGCCGTCCGCGAGACGAATTCCAAGAAAGGCGAGCGCGCACCGAAAGAGCGGTTTTACCCGGCCGAGATGGCGTTCCCGCTGACGGCGTTCCTGCAGCCGAATTCCCGGCTCAAAGATCCCAGCGTCGACATCAAGGAAGCCCGGGAATGCACGCTCAAGCTGATCGATCCCGTGCGGACGTGGTATCGCCGGCAAAGACCCCAAACGGATCGCACTCGAGGCCGACCTGACGACCCCGCTGGCGTATATGTGGTCGCGGACCGACCTCGATCGCTATCGCTGGTCGGGGCTGCTTCGGCCCGAGCATGCACTCGAGCGCGCCAACCTGCTGTTGATCCGTCCCTATGAGCCCGGGAAGGTCCCCGTCGTGATGGTGCACGGGCTGATCTCGACGCCGCTCGCCTGGATCCCGATGCTCAACGAGCTGCTCCGGGACCCCGTGATTCAGGACAAGTACCAGTTCTTGCTGTACATGTATCCGACCGGGGTGCCGATCCCGATCGCCTCGGCGAGCCTGCGCGACTCTTTGGTCCAGGCCAAGCAAATGTATGACCCGGACGGCCGCGACCCGGCATTCGACCAGATGGTCCTTCTCGGTCACAGCATGGGTGGTCTCCTGAGCCGCACCATGGCCGTTTCGAGCGGCGACCAGCTCTGGCGGCTCTATTCGGACCGTCGGTTCGACGATGTCCTCGGTCCGCGCGAAGTCCTCGACGAGCTGCGCAAGTACTTCTTCTTCGAGCCGCTTCCGTTCGTCCGCCGCGTCGTCTTCCTGGCCACGCCCCATCGCGGCTCGGAGTACTCCCGGGGCGTCGTGGGACGGGTTAGCTCCAACTTGATCTCCGACCCCGACCACATTCACAAGCTGCTCTACAAACTCGTGAAGGACAACCCCGACACGTTTGACTCGCGGCGGTTCCGCCGGTTCCCGACCAGCATCGAGACCCTCGACCCCGAATCGCCGGTTCTGTCGGCACTCTCGAGCATGCAGCCCCCGCCGGAGGCTCGATCTGCCAAGTTTCACTCGATCATCGGCTCGCTCCGCCCCAGCGGCATCGACAAGACCACCGACGGCGTCGTTCCGTATCGGAGCGCCCACATCGACGGCGTCGCCACAGAACTGGTCGTCCGCTCGGACCACGGCGTGCAAAAAGACCCCGAGGCCATCCGCGAGGTGCGCCGGATCTTGCGAGAGCATGTCGGCGCCTCACCCACCGCACCGGGCCGTCAAACACCCCAGGGCCCCGGCGGGGCCGAAACCGCCACGAAGCTGGAAACTCCGGCGACCAGACGGTAGATTCCGGTTTGCAAGCCGTCGACTTGAACGTGCGCCGAACCGTGCTCTGCGCGGCGCCCCCGGTGTCGCCCCGCGCCATCTTGATGAACCGCAACTCGAAGAGAAAGACCGATCGATGCCTGACACACTAGCCCAGCGCCTGGCCGCGTTCGCCCGGGCAACTCGCTTCGAAGACCTGCCCCCGGAAGTTGTGAGCGAGGCGAAGCGCCGGCTTCTCGATGCACTGGCGTGCTCGGTCGGGGCGCTTGGTGAGCCAGCTCCCTCGTTGGCCCGGCAGGTCGCGGCGCGTTTTCAGGGATCTCCGTCGGTCACCTTGATTGGAGGAGGGCGATCCGCGGTCGACTGGGCAGCGTTCTCGAACGGCGTTCACATCCGCTATCTCGACTGCAATGACACCTATCTTTCGCTCGAGCCGGCCCATCCCAGCGATAACTGGTCAGCCGTGATGGCCGCGGGCCAGCATGCCGGGGCTGACGGCAAGGCGTGGATCGCCGCGGCGGCGGTCGCTTACGAGGTCCAGTGCCGGTTGTGCGACGCCGCCAGCATCCGCGCCCGGGGCTGGGACCACACCACCTATGGCTCGCTTTCCACGAGCCTGGCCGCGGCCAGGCTGATGGGGCTGTCCGCGGAGCAAACCGTCCACGCGCTGGGAATAGCCGGCACCACCGGCACGGCCTTGAGAATCACTCGCGCCGGCGAGTTATCCATGTGGAAGGGATGCGCGTTTCGCGCACGCTGCCCGCAATGGCGTCTTCGCTGCGCTCCTGGCCGGCGCCGGAGTCACCGGCCCTGCCCCGCTCTTCGAGGGAGACATGGGCTTCTTCCAGCAGGTTTCCGGCGCGTTCACCATCCACAAGCTGGGCGGGCCTGACGCCGCGGATTGGATGCTCCCCAAGACGTCGATCAAGTTCGTGCCCGCGGAGTACCACAGCCAGTCGGCCATCGCCGCGGCCTTCGACCTCCGCCGACGCATCGCCGACGCGTCGTCAATTCGCGAGATCGAGATCGCGACCTTCCGCACGGCCGTCGAGATCATCGGCAAGGACCCTGAGAAATGGCGGCCCAAGACCCGTGAGACGGCCGACCACAGCCTGCCGTACTGCACGGCCGTCGCACTCGTCGATGGCGAGGTCACAAGGGCGCAATTCACCGACGAACGGCTCAGGGACCCCGCCTTGCTCGACCTTTTGACTCGCACCAGGGTCGTCGAAGATCCTCAGCTCACCGCCCAGTATCCCGCCGGTATTCCCAACCGGGTTACCGTCACTCTGGCAGACGGCACGCGACTGGTCAAAGAGGTGGCTTTCCCTCCGGGACACGACAAGAACCCGCTCACCGATCCTCAGCTCGCCGACAAGTTTCACGGCTTGGTTGACCCGGTCCTCGGGCGCAGCCGCGCCGACCAGGTTTACGAGCGCGTGGTACGGCTGGAAAACGACCCGGCCCCTCAGGAAACTCTCGATCTGCTCGTGCCGCTATCGGTGACCTGACGAGTGGGGCGGGAATTCCCTCCCGGAAGTGCCGGGCGAAGCGGACTGGCGGGCATCCTCAAGAGCTGATCGAGCACCAGGCGGCCCATGCGCTCATAGCCCGCGGGCGTGAAGTGGCATTCGTCCACGAATAAACTCGCCGGAAGCTGCTCGAATACCCGTTGAACGTCGAGCAGAACGGCGCCGCTTTTTCGTGCCCACTTGATCATGGCACTGTTGTACTCCGGTACGGACGCGCGCCAGGTCGACTGCTTGCTCAATTCGACCGGCGGGCACCGGTGCGGGCGGGTGAGGAACGCGATTGGAATGCCGCGCGCCTGGGCCTCGGCGCGGAATCGCTCCATGTTGGCCAGGTAATCTTCCACGCTGACACGATGGAGGAGCGGACCGGACGACGGCACGGGCGGACCGGTGCGCCATCCGCGGGAATAATACATCAGCACAAGATAAGCACGATATCGGACGAGCGCGCGCTGGCAATAGACGACTGGCCAGGGCGGGATCCGGAACGACTTGTCGGGTTGTCCGATTGCCTGGGCCGCGTCGTTCCAGCCAAACGACACCAGGACCACATCGGGAGTGTACTGGTCGACTTCCTGGAGGAAGCGCGCGATGCCCTGGTGTGAGGAGTATCCAGCGACGCCCGCGTTCAAGACCTCGAAATGACGACTCGGGTTGCGAGGCTGCGCCGCCAGGAGCTGTTGCAGCCATGTGGGCCAGCCGCCTTTGGGAGGTCCATCGGTCAGGGAATCTCCATAGCACATTACCCGCACGACGTCGGCGGGCTTGGGAACCTCCGCCAGCGGGCCTTTGAACCGCTGTGAGCTGAACGGCGGGCGCGGCACTGGCCGCCACAACAGGACCGGATCGGGCTCGCGTTTCTCGTCACTGGTGATCGTCGCCAGACGCCAGTCGTCGTGCCCCGGACGCCAGACCGTCTCGATCGCCCGGTGATACTTCAAAACGTGAAACTCGGTGAGCAACCGGCAAACGCACTCGGCGAGGGCGAACGGGACCAGGCTCGCCGCCAGGCACGAGAGCGCGATCTTTGCACCCGGGCGTCGCACCGTTCCAAGCACCATCCGCTCGACCTGGGCGGGAGCGAACCACAATCCCACGTTGAGCACGAGCAGCCCGCCGATCAAGGCCACGATGCCGAAGCGATCGGCGGACGGGTCGGCGACCACGTGTGCCGATAGACAGAACACGCTCAGAATGGCAGTCAAGGCCGCCAGGTCGCCCCGCCGGCGGATCCGGCCAACCAACACGGGCAAAGTGAGTCCAATCAGCCAGGGCAATCCCTGCCACGCCATTTGACCCATTCCGATTCTCCGTGCACCCGGCGACGAACAGCTCGCCCGCTGCGGTCGTCCGGCGAACCAGAGTGACCAGCTCGGCAAGGAATCGCGACGAAAGCGGGAATGTCCGTGCTTTCCTGGTTTTTCGATTCGCGCCTGCTGTGCCGATTGTTCTTTTCCGCGATGTTCTGTCAAGGCGAACGAACCGTTGTCCCAACCGCGCGCAGGGCGCGCAACGACGACGAGATTCGTGAGTCCGCGCCGAATTGGCAGTTGGTTTCGTTTCGCATTCTCCACCTGCTCCACGCCCGCGCACACCATGGAGCCCGCTCCCCCATGCCGCGGCGAAGCCGCTTCGTCCAATTGGAACTCGATCAATGACCCCGTCGCGCACACAACGAGTCTCAGCAAAAAACCACCTCGTTGCCCAACCCCTTACGCAAGTTGGAGTTCCGATAGGGTTTGGAATAATCGGAAAAACGTAGGCTCATTTCCTAACCTTTGACACGAGTTGGAGTTCCGATAGGGTTTGGAGTAATCGACATATCCGGACGAAAATCGGGCACCTTGCCGCATCTCTTTACAGGATTTGGCGTTGTGAATTCCGGCGGAATAATCGGAACTCACGGGCGAAAATGGGGGTGTCGGCACATGTCCTTACCGGGTTTGGCCTTGTGAATGGGTTTGGAATAATCGGAACTCGACGGTGCCAGCGCACTGATGCTATATCTCGTTAGAGGACTTTGGGTTGCGGAAGGGTTTGGAATGATCGGCACGGGGCATCGAACCCGCGAATCCGACGAATCGCATTCAATTGGGATGATCATGTCGGTCAATCGATCGAGAATAAACGGAGAATCGATCAGGCTTGCTCCCCCATTCCGTGGCGAAGCCGCTTCGTCCAATTGGAACGTCGACGTAAGTTGGTCTTGGGGCGGGAGGAATTGACGGTTGCAACGGAATATGCGGTTTTACCGCCTGGTGTCATTCATGCCGGCCGCCGACGGGCACCGCTGTGTGAAGCCGGTCGCCGCGCCCGCGATAGAGGGGTGCGTCAGAGACCAGCCGCAGCAGAGCTTTGACCAGGTCTGCGCGGCATTCCTATCCCACTCCGGGACGATGCAGGTGATCCCTCAAGAGCTGATCGGCAATCTCGCCCGCATCGGTAAACCGCTGCGCGTGCATCAATGTTGTCCTCCCAACCAAAATGCTTGCTGCGTAATTGGGAGAATTGACCGGAGCAATCGACGTCTCCTCCCAGCCGCGGCAATGCCGCAGAGGCGAGGAGCAAATGTGGAACGAGTGGAATCGGTGGTGGAGTGGTCGAGGCGCGCCTGGCGAACGGCCGCCTGAAGAATTGGTCCTGCCCACATCCGATTTAAAGAATGATCCGGCGGCGGAAAGTGAACCGGACGCGGTCGATTCCCAGATTGACCTCATCACATTTCCGGACGCGATCGACACGAAATCGGAGAATGCGGACGCCTGCATTGCGGAGACGGTCCATCCTGATGAACGTACACCCGAGCCGCCGGGCCTGCCCGATCGTGGGGATGAGACCGCTCCGGAGTTTGGAGACGCCCCGCAGTCGCCTGCCCGGGACGACCTCGGTGTGGAGGCGGACGAGCCCTCCGGGGTTCCGACCAACGAATTCGACAGCCCGCCGGCCCAGTTCGACCCGGTCGCTGAGCTCAGGCGGCAAGGGCTCGGGCTGCCGACCGGCAAAAGACGCACGCAACGCGGCCGGCGGCTGGCTCGACCCGAGGAGGTGAAGCCGGCGGCGTACAATCCCCAGCAGCGACTCATGATTCTCGACTGCTGGCAGCGCAGCGGCTTGCCCGCCAAGGATTTCGCAACATTGGTGGGCGTCTCCAAGCATACGCTCTATGCCTGGAAACAGCGGTTCACCCAACAGGGACCGGCCGGCTTGCTCGAACAGCCTCGAGGCGCCCGCGAAGGAAGCCGCTTGCCCGACCTGACCAAACGCACCATCCTCTTGCTCAAGCAGGCGCATCCCGACTGGGGATGCGAGCGCATCAGCCAGATGCTGGTGCGCGGCCCGGCACTGCCGGCCAGCCCGCCAGCGGTCGCCCGTGTGCTTCATGAGGCGGGCTACCAGTTGCAGGAAACCCCCACACGACCTCATCCCGACAAGGTCCGCTTCTTCGAGCGGGCCAGGCCCAGCCAGCTCTGGCAAACCGACCTGTTCACCTTCGTGCTCAAGCGGCAGAACCGGCGGGTCTACCTGGTTGCCTTCCTCGACGACCACAGTCGGTTCATCGTCAGCTTCGGTCTGCACGCCAGCCAGTCGACGGCCCTGGTGCTGGAGGTTCTCCGTGCGGGCATCGCGGCCTACGGAGTCCCCGAGGAAATCCTCACCGACAATGGCGCTCAGTACGTGATCTGGCGGGGCGAGAGCGCTTTCCAGAAGGAGCTCAAAGGGCGCGGCATCCGCCAGATCGTGGCCGCGCCGCGCCATCCTCAGACCTTGGGCAAGATCGAGCGGTTCTGGGGAACGCTCTGGCGCGAGTGCGTGGAGACGGCTGTGTTCCTCGATCTGGCCGACGCCCGCGCGGATCGGCCACTTCATCGACTGGTATAACTTCCAGCGCACCCACAGCGGGATCGACGGCCTGGTGCCGGCGGACCGGTTTTTCGGGGCGGCTCCCGAGGTCCTGCTGGCCCTCAAAGATCGGGTCGCCGCCAACGCACTGGAGCTGGCTCGCAACGGCTTGCCCAAGCCCCCGTTCTACGTGACAGGCCAACTGGGCGGCAAGAATTTCAGCCTGCATGCCGAAGGCGAGCGCGTGTTCCTGACGCGCGAAGGGGGCGTTCGGCAAGAAGTGGATCTGGTGCCGCCAGCCGCTTTCGCGGACTCAGCCGCGATGCCCAAGGCCATCTGCCCAGATGGCTCTCCGGCCGCCGGACTGCTCGGCGATGTGCCGGCACAGACGCACGAAGAGCTGCCGCCGCAAGGGCCCCCGCTGGCGACGCCGGACGAGACAGCGAACGAGGAAGGAGGCAAGCCATGACGGCGAACCCTGCCTCGGCCCGGCCGCACGGCCCGGCGCCTCGACAAAAGGAAGCCGCGGCGCAGCGATCGCGCGGAACCTACCGGCGGCAACTGACGGCGGATTGTCCCCAAGCCCCGCACATCGGCCCTGAGGCCAGACGCGCCGCGGCTCTGGTCCTCGAAGTGCTGGCCGGAGTGCGGACTCCCGCTGGTGCCGCGACGGCGCTGGGAATCCGGTTGCCGCGCTACTATCTCCTGGAGCAGCGAGCCATTCGAGGGCTGATCTGGGCGTGTGAGCCCCGTCCGGTTGGGCGCACCGTCTCGACCGACCGGCGGCTGGCTCGCCTGGAGCGCGAGCTGTCTGTCAGTCGGCGTGAGCTAGCTCGCCATCAGGCGCTAGCCCGAACCACTCAACGCGCGTTGGGGCTGGCGCCGGCGGCCAGCAAAACGCAGGAAGCGTCAAGCGGAACCAAACGGCGGCGGCGGAAACCGTGCGTGCGAGCACTCCGCGCCGCGCGGTTGCTGCAAACCGCGGATTCACCTGGCAAGGAAGGGCCGGCTGCGGTACAAGGACCCGTTGGGAAACCCCCTGCGGCGGGGCCCGCTGGCGATGGGAATCGACCAGCGGCGTTGGAGACGATCCGCTCCGAAGCGCAGGGCGATCACGGAGGGTCTATCCATGCCGGCCGGCCGAAAGCCATTGAGCATCGCTGACCAAGTCGACCGTCTGGCAGGATCACCCGTAGCCAAGGCCCGGCTGCGGGTGATCCTGGCCAATCTCGCGGGGGAGATCAACATCGCCGACGCGTGCGCCGATCTGGGAATCGAGGAGTCTTGGTTCTTCGATCTCAAGCACGAGAGCCTGGAGGCGCTGGGTGAAAACCCTGGAACCGGGATCACCTGGCCGGCGTCCCTCGGCGGAGAAAACGCCCGAGCAACAACAGATCGCGAATCTGGAACAAAAAGTTGAGCGGTTGGAGCTGGAGCTGAAAGGGGCCCAGTTACGGGCGGAGCTGGCGCGCCAAGGTCTGTCTCGGCCCAAGCCGCAGCTCAAGCAAGCCGCAAAAAAAGCGAGTCGGTGAGGGATCAAGTTGAAGATGCAGGCAGCGTCCCTCACCGAGACCATGAGACCAGGAAAGCCTCCACGAATTCCGATCTGTTCCGGGACGCCGTAGCCGGAGACGCTCGGGACGACACCGACTTCGAGTTCGAACTTGAGAGCCAAACTGCGGCGGTCGTGGTCGACGAGACCAGCGATCCGGCACGTCGTCACGACCGCAGCATCGCGAGCGCGTGGGTCGGCAACGATGGTGCCGCGCTCTTGTCGATCGCGACCGCCATGCCGGGCTGGACGATGACCACCGCGGGAGACCCCCTTGGCCATTCAGCCGGCACGCCGCCGTGTGCCGCGTGGTGAGGCGCGGGCCGGTCAGGCGGCGGTCGAGGCACGTCGCCGAGACTCGCTGCCACTGGATGATCGCGCCAGTCAGGCCGAACGTGTGCCAACGCCCGACAATCGCGAGCGACGGCGCCGCGGTTGGGATCGCCAATCATGGCGCCGATGGAGCGAGCGCGATCTGCGAAAACGGTCGGTTGCGTTTCGCCGTTACGCGCGTGGCCACGGCTGGTCGACGGAGGAGACGGCCGGTGCTCTTGGTCTCTCACCGCGCACCATGTGGAATTGGGATCGAGGTTCGGGCGCAGATCGGCTGGCGCCGCGTCCGCGGGGGCGGCCGCCGCAGATCGCCCCGGTCGAGCGCCAAGCCGAGGTCACCGGCTTTTTGGAACTGCACGGCCCGAGCATCAGCCTATCGAGTCTCCAGGCCGAGTATCCCGATGTCGCGCGCGCCGAACTGGCTGAGCTCAAAGCGGAATATCGTGCCGAGTGGCTCCAAGAGCATGTCGAGGAACGGTGTCGGCTGGAGTGGCTCTGCGGAGGCAGCGCGTGGGCGATGGATTTCACTCATCCCCTCTACCTGATCGACGGCGTCTTGCCTGCGATCCTGAACGTGCGCGACCTGGCGAGTCGACAGCAGTTGCTCTGGCTGGCGGTGGCGCGTGAGGACGCGGCGACCGTGGTGGAAGCACTGGCCGATTTGTTTGAGGAGCACGGTGCGCCGCTGGTCATGAAATGTGACAACGGTCCGGCGTTCCGCGCCGACCTGACGAAGCGCTTCTTGCTCGGCCGGGAGGTTTTCACTTTGTACTCGCCGCCGTACTGTGCCCAGTACAATGGCGGCTGTGAGCGTGCCAACCGCACGCTCAAGGAGTTGACCGCGCACGTTGCCGATCAAGCGGATCGCCGCGACTTCTGGACGAGCGACGATCTCCTGACCGCGCGTCTTCGCGCCAACCGACTGAGTCGGCCATGGGGACCGACGGGACTGACTCCGGAAGAAACCTGGGCGGTGCGCGCCGTTTTGTCACTGGACAGACGCAAAAACATGTGGCAACATTTAAGGAGCGAGATCGCGACTGTCCTGGAACAGCGCATGATCGACCCAGCAGCCGCGCTCTCGCATTACCCCCAAGCCGAGATCGAGCGGATCGCGGCGCAACCCGTCCTCGAACAGCTCGGTCTCCTTCACGTCACGAGGAGACGAATTACTCCGGCATTTTGACGCCCAATCGCTGCACGATTAATGGTGGGGGCACAGGAGTCCGAACTGTTCTCTGTGGAGGCTGCCGCGCCTGCACGGGAGGCGGGAACAGCGATTGCAGGAGCGCGGGCCGGTTCTGCGGGCGGCGCGGTTGCTCCAAAAGGACTGGCCACTACAATCGGCGGCGAACCAATCAATCCAGCAGACTTGGCAAGGATGAAGGCAGCCTTCGAGAAAAACGGCGGATCAATTCTTCAGAACGCGGACATTGATGCGTACTTGGCTTGGCGAGGAAAGCAAATGGGTGCCACCAACATCGGCGGCGTTACCCACAATGCCAAAGAGGTTCTCTTACCAACCAACGCTACCCGCACGGCAGTGTTTGAGGAGTTCATTCACACGGCGCAATTCAGAACTGGAAAGTTCAATCAGCTAATCGAACAATTCGGCAATGCTGAGGCCGAGCGGTTGCTAGAAATTGAAGCGGCCGAGAGGCTCATTCAAAACCAGAAAGCTTGGGGGCTTCCACAGAATGAAATCGATGCAGTAGTGAAGCGGCTGGCACAACTCCGGAACCAAGGGGGCTAGTAACGCATGAGTTTTCGTTTCCGTGTTAGCAAGGTGTGGCAGCACCCGCAGAAACGGATCTGCCATGTAACTGGTCTGCTTGAGCAGGGGGTTGTCCTTCCCCCTGTTACGGCCAAGGTTCTTGAACATCCTGGCATGACAGTTCAAATTGACTCGCAAGCGCTTGGCGGTATGTTACCAGGTGGTCAATTGACGTTTGCTATCAGCGAGGCAACTGTGGAACCGTACGCCCTTGAGGGATGCGTACTTTGCGATGACGGGACGCCTGGGGCCGAGCAAGATTTCAGATCCAATTTTGAGCAGGAAGACGGCGCCAACCCAACTTCCGTAGGAAGGAATTAGGAGATAGGTCTGCCACTTTGCGCAGTCTGTGCAGGCTCTTGAGCTGATCCTTAACCTGGGAGCCCTGGATAAAAATGATAACCGAATCCAGCCTGGCCGGCGACGCTGGTTCCGAAATAGTGACTAATCCGCATGTAGCTCATCTTGATTTTCAGCGGATAAGCTGGCATCTGTAGTGACCATGTACATCCGCAAGACCGTCCGTCGATACAAAGATAAAACCTATGTGAATTTCCTTTTGGTCGAGTCCATCCTGACCGAGAAGGGACCTCGACAAAAGGTGGTGTGTTCACTCGGTGATCTCTCGCCAAGACCGCCAGAGCAGTGGCTCGCCTTGGCCCGCAAGCTCCACCAGAGCACCAGAGCACCAGAGCACCAGAGCACCAGAGCACCAGAGCACCAAGAGCACCAAGAGCACCAAGAGCACCAAGAGCACCAAGAGCACCAAGAGCACCAAGAGCAGAAAGGACAGGCACTGCGACGCCGGCATGCCCGGGTGAACGGGTCCAGGTGGACCACCGCAACCTGTTCATGGCAAAACGTTTCGGATCGCTGGGCGTCAACAGCGTTCGGGCGGTCGCGCGTGATTTCGAGGCGGGGCGCGCATGCAGGAGATTGGCGGCGCGGCGGGCCGGATGCACTTGCGCAACGCCTGTCCTTTTTTCCTCGCGGTCGACCCCTTGGCCATTCAGCCGGCACGCCGCCGTGTGCGAGTGGTGAGGCGCGGGCCGGTCAGGCGGCGGTCGAGGCACGTCGCCGAGACTCGCTGCCACTGGACGATCGCGCCGGTCAGGCCGAACGTGTGCCAACGCCCGACAACCGTGAGGTACCGCGCCGCGGTTGGGATCGCCAATCCAAGCGCCGATGGAGCGAGCGCGATCTGCGAAAACGGTCGGTTGCGTTTCGCCGTTACGCGCGTGGCCACGGCTGGTCGACGGAGGAGACGGCCCAAGCTCTTGGTCTCTCACCGCGCACCATGTGGAATTGGGATCGAGGTTGGGCGCAGATCGGCTGGCGCCGCGCCCACGGGGGCGGCCGCCGCAGATCGCCCCGGTCGAGCGCCAAGCCGAGGTCACCGGCTTTTTGGAACTGCACGGCCCGAGCATCAGCCTATCGAGTCTCCAGGCCGAGTATCCCGATGTCGCGCGCGCCGAACTGGCTGAGCTCAAAGCGGAATATCGTGCCGAGTGGCTCCAAGAGCATGTCGAGGAACGGTGTCGGCTGGAGTGGCTCTGCGGAGGCAGCGTGTGGGCGATGGATTTCACTCATCCGCCCTACCTGATCGACGGCATCTTCCCTGCGATCCTGAACGTGCGCGACCTGGCAAGTCGACAGCAGTTGCTCTGGCTGGCGGTGGCGCGCGAGGACGCGGCGACCGTGGTGGAAGCGCTGGCCGATTTGTTTGAGGAGCACGGTGCGCCGCTGGTCATGAAATGTGACAACGGTCCGGCGTTCCGCGCCCATCTGACGAAGCGATTCTTGCTCGGCCGAGAGGTTTTCACTTTGTACTCGCCGCCGTACTGTGCCCAGTACAATGGCGGCTGTGAGCGTGCCAACCGCACGCTCAAGGAGTTGACCGCGCACGTTGCCGATCAAGCGGGTCGCCGCGACTTCTGGACGAGCGACGATCTCCTGACCGCGCGTCTTCGCGCCAACCGACTGAGTCGGCCATGGGGATCGACGGGACTGACTCCGGAAGAAACCTGGGCGGTGCGCGCCGTTTTGTCACTGGACAGACGCAAAAACATGTGGCAACATTTAAGGAGCGAGATCGCGACTGTCCTGGAACAGCGCATGATCGACCCAGCAGCCGCGCTCTCGCATTACCCCCAAGCCGAGATCGAGCGGATCGCGGCGCAACCCGTCCTCGAGCAGCTCGGTCTCCTTCATGTCACGAGGAGACGAATTACTCCGGCATTTTGACGCCCAATCGCTGCACGAATAATGGTGGGGGCACACTGGCCGTGTACCCTGATCTCGATCCTTTTCTCGTGGCCGATGCGCTGTCTAATGTGACAATGCACCCCGCATTGCAGAGCTGGCGCATCGAGGTGATCATCGCGATGCGCAAGGGAATGGACGGCATAACGCTTGGACCGAACCAATACTACCGCGCGGTTCCCGCGGCGAACGTTAGCCGTTTTATCGCTCTAATCGGGCATGAGTCCTGGCATGCGATCCAAGCAGCGCTGATGGGAAACGCGCTCCTGATGGAGGGTGTGTACGGGATGGATTCAATTATTCTAGGGCGGAATGGGGGTGATGCATATCGTGAAAATATATTTGAACTCTACGCGTACGCCATGGGATATACAATCGCCGAGTTCAAGAATTTGTTTGAGGATTTCAAGGCGGGCCGCATCAAGAAAATCTCCGATGCGGACAAGATAAGAATCAGGGCTCGGTTCCGTGTATACCTAGCCATCGAGTATTTGAGACGTGCGCACATTCCGTTCTAGGCGTGCGAATAGCCGGTGCGTCTTTCGCGGGTTGTTGGCGCGGGGGCGCTGGAACGAAAGGGGCCGGACCCCCGAGCGTGACACTGCCCCTTTTCTGGCGATCCTCGCGAGCTAAGCCAACCAATGGCGACCGCCCCAGCTTGATCTTGGAAATGGACCCCCGATCTCGAACATGCAACTTGAAAGGACGGAACTCAATGGTCCGATCTATGCGAGCCGTCGGCATGGCCTCGTTGCTGACGTGCGCCGTCATTTGCGGATGCGATCCGGGATACGTGTACGACCCGACGGATGCCAAGGGTCAAATCGTCAGTCAATGGTCAGAAACGATTGATGGCGTTACCTTCAGTGCCGGCACGCTGCAGATGCTTGTCGGTGACACGAGCGCATCGTATGACTTCGATGTGGTCAACAACTCTGATAAGACGGTTGTCGTCTCGGGCGGGGAAGTCGTCACGAAGAGCCACACCATGAAGGTCACCGTTGATGAAAAGCCGTCGCCAGTGTTTCCGCCGCAGACGTCGGGCTACGTCAATTTTACGTGCAAATTCGTTAATGGTTCAGAGGCATCCGAGATCGCTGGCGAAACGATGACTTGGACCATTCGCGTGAAGATCGGAAAGAACGAGAGATCCGTGAGCGTTACCATGAAGCAGCATTAACGGGCCGGGCGTACAAAACGGTGTCGCTACCGCGCTTTTGATCGACTCGGGCACGCAGCGCGGCACCGGGTTCGTGGGTGGCGTGGTCTCCGACTCGCCCGTGTTCAGTGCTTCAAGCTCGTACAGCGGCACCTTGAGCACGACGGCGAGCAGCTCGTACACACAGGTATCGTCGTACTTCAATCCGCAGACCGGGCTGATGGACTCGACGACGACGACCGTGAGCACGAGCTCGGTGTATACCGACACCAACACACTCGCCACCAACGACAGCGACACGAGCTCGCTCGATTCCGAAACCGAAGGGGGAACGGACACGTCGACGTTCTCGACGATGAGCGCGGTGAACAGTGTGACCCAACAGGTCTACGGCTCGAGCACCACGAGCTGGAGCATGTCCGACTCGACCAGCGCCGGCGGCACGGCCAGTCAATCGGCGCGACCTCGAATTCGTGGACCTACACGATCGTCAACAACGGCACGGCATCGGCCACCAGCGGATCAGGGGGCTCGTCGTACAGCAATAGCTTCTCAACCAGCATCGCGTCGGTGATCTCGGCGGCCATGGCCTGGCTGAAGCAGTCCCAAGACTTCGAGGGTGCCGTCGCAACATCCGGTTCGTCGGGCTCGTCGGGATTGTTCAGCTCGTCGGGCTCCGCGGGGTCATCCGGGTCGTCGGGCTCCGGCTCGTCGGGCTCATCGGGCTCTTCGAGCTCCTCTTCGTCTTCCTCGTCATCGGGCTCCGGCTCGAGCTCATCGAGCTCGTCTCCAAATGGAAACAAATGAAAAGGACACGCAATGCTGTCTTGAATTGGGCCGTCCGTTTTGGTAGGTTCGGTAGTCCAGCGAAGACAACACCCGCGGAGGTTGGATCATGACGGTCGCGCGTTCGCAACTGGTCGATACAGCCGTAACCCGTTGGTATCACTGCATCACTCGCTGCGTTCGCCGTGCGTTCTTGCTCGGCGAAGGACCCTTGAACCGCAAAGAATGGATCGAAAATCGCGTGAAGGAACTTGCCGAAATCTTCGCCGTCTCCGTGGGCGGATTTTCGGTCATGGACAATCACTTGCATCTTCTGGTACGCCTCGACCCGGAAGCCACAAACGGATGGTCGGATGAGGAAATGAGGAAATGAGGAAATGAGGAAATGAGGAAATGAGGAAATGGAAAGGACACGCAATGCTGTCTTGAATTGGGCCGTCCGTTTTGGTAGGTTCGGTAGTCCAGCGAAGACAACACCCGCGGAGGTTGGATCATGACGGTCGCGCGTTCGCAACTGGTCGATACAGCCGTAACCCGTTGGTATCACTGCATCACTCGCTGCGTTCGCCGTGCGTTCTTGCTCGGCGAAGGACCCTTGAACCGCAAAGAATGGATCGAAAATCGCGTGAAGGAACTTGCCGAAATCTTCGCCGTCTCCGTGGGCGGATTTTCGGTCATGGACAATCACTTGCATCTTCTGGTACGCCTCGACCCGGAAGCCACAAACGGATGGTCGGATGAGGAAGTCGTCCGGCGGTGGGGACGGCTTTTTCCGCCGCGCGACAAGTCCCGGCAAACATTGCCGGTATCTAACGACTGGGTTCAGTCGCGGCTCAAGGACGCGGAATGGGTGACGAAGATCCGCGGGCGGTTGCAGAGCCTGAGCTGGTTCATGAAATCCTTGAAGGAGCCGTTGTCGCGACTTGCGAACAGGCAGGACAAAGTCCGGGGAGCGTTTTTCGAACAACGCTACAAAAGCGTTGCGGTCCTCGATGAGGAATCGCTGCTGGCGACCTGTGCATACATTGATCTGAACCCGGTGGCGGCGGGAATCGTGGAGGTTCCGGAGGCCAGCCCGCATACGTCGGTCACGACACGAGTCGAGCACGTGAAGGCTCAGGGCCGAACCAGCGATTTGAAAGCGGCCGAGCAAGGCAGTGTGGCCGGATCGACCGCATCGGCCGGGCTGGAGGAAACGATCTGGCTGTGCCCGATCGAAGATCGGCGCAAGCTGGATTCGTCGCGCGAAGGAATGGTGGAAGGTCTGCCGCTGGGCAGCTATCTGCTGCTGGTCGAATACACGGGGCGCTTGTTCCGCGAGGGGAAGACCGCGATTTCGGCCGAACTGGCGGGAATTCTCGCTCGGTTGGGCACGAGCGTGGAAGGCTGGCAGGCCCGGCTGGAGAAGCTGAAGGGTGGGCGGCTGCTGGGCCGATTCTTCGCGGCCAGCCGCGAGCGGCTACGAGAGGTCGCTGCCCGCCTGGGCGTGCACCACCTGGCCAATCTGGGGGGGTGCCCGGCACGATAGCCGAGGCGCAATGATACCGATTCGCTTCCCCGCCCGTCGATCCGACGCCGCGTCGCGACCGCTGATCGACGGCCGTCGTCACGCGCTTGTGACTGGCCGATCGAATCCGCGCAACGTCCTTTGCCTTTTCTTCGCGTAACGCGCTGCCGTGTACCCCGCTGGGATCGGCGATCCCAGGCTGAACCGCGACGCCGGCCGCCGCGTCTCATCGGACTGATCGGACTGATCGGTCGGATCGGACAGATCAGACGCGGCGGCCGGATGACGCAGCTCAAGGGTGGCCGGCTCTTGGGCCGATTCTTCGGAGCCAGCCGTGAGCGGCTGCGCGAGGTCGCCGCGCAATCGCGCGTGCACCATCTGGCGAACCTCGGTGGGTGCCCGGCGCGATAGCTCCAGCGAATTCACATCGTATTGCTTCCCTTCCCGGGGCGAACTCGACGTCCCGAAGCGGTGCGTGGCGTTCGGTGATCGGGTGTCGATGTCGCGCGTAACTGGCCGATGACGAGCGCGGCACGGTGGGATTGACGGTGGAAGGCCAGGTGGGCGGCTTTTGACTGCGCCGGCGTGTTGCGCTTGCCTGAGGCCGGTAGAGTTCAGGCGTCGGTGCTACCACGCTAACGCGATGCGTGTCCTTGCACTTCCTTGCACTTCGTGAGCGGCTGCGCGAGGTCGCCGCGCGATCGCGCGTGCACCATCTGGCGAACCTCGGTGGGTGCCCGGCGCGATAGCTCCAGCGAATTCACATCGTATTGCTTCCCTTCCCGGGGCGAACTCGACGTCCCGAAGCGGTGCGTGGCGTTCGGTGATCGGGTGTCGATGTCGCGCGTAACTGGCCGATGACGAGCGCGCACGGTGGGATTGACGGTGGAAGGCCAGGTGGGCGGCTTTTGACTGCGCCGGCGTGTTGCGCTTGCCTGAGGCCGGTAGAGTTCAGGCGTCGGTGCTACCACGCTAACGCGATGCGTGTCCTTGCACTTCCTTAAGGCCGGCGGCGGACCCAAACGCAAACGATTTCCGACCGAGCGTCGTACAGCGTCTGCTGTGCGCGGAGTCTGCCGCGGCGCGGCCACCAGTCGTCAGAGGCGAATCAGTAGGCGAATTACTGATCAATGAGTGGCATTACCTGACTGGCCACCGTGCTTTTGCTCAGAAGTCCCGGACCTCGAGCAACGTTCATCTGCTCGAGACTTTCGATTCTCGATCAGCGCACCTCGCCTACTGCGTTCTCCCAACCTCCGAAGGACTCAGGCTATAATGTCCGCAGTGCTCGAAAACGACCGCTGCTTCCGCGCTCGTCTCGTAGATTCCTGTCGATAGCCCGGATTGGCAATCGCAGCTCTCATCGGAAGCCAATCGATTCATCAAACCGAGGTACCGGATGCCTACCAAGAAGCGCTCCCGGCAACAGAAGAAAAACGACGACGCGTTCAACGGCTCAGTTTTTCCATTGGCGGTCGAAGTCAATACATTCGAATCACACCTGCCAGGCTGGCTCGACCGCGAAGGGCAATTCGTTCTCATTACCGGTCGAGACGTCGTGGGCTTCTACGAGCGGCGTGACGAAGCGCTCGAAGCGGGTTACGACCGGTTCGGCGCGGGCCCGTTTCTCGTCAAGGAGATCCGCGCTCACGAGCCCATGTATCATCTTCCGCACGTTGAGCTCTGATGCCGCACGTTTCTGCCATGATCGGCTCGGACGGACCTGTGATCGATCTCGCGGTCGCGGTGGGTGCGTCTTGGCAGCGCCGGCTTTCAGCCCAAGGGAGCGCCGCGCCGGCCCCTCCGATCATTCGAGCGCTGATCGATACGGGCTCGGACCTCTCGGTCGTGCATCCGCAGGTTCTCGTACAGCTTGGCATACAGCCGACAGGATCGATTCGTATCCGACGCCCGGGAGCCGGAAGCGGCTTCCGCCTCGCCGCGCTCTACGAGGTTCAGTTATCGATCGGTGGCTTGAGTCATGGCACGCATTGGATCCCGGCACACGTGGTTGCCGCCAGCCCCTCCACACCAACAGTCGTCGCTCTGCTGGGTCGGGATCTACTGGAGCACTGTATGTTCTTTTACAACGGGCCGCGGGGCGATCTGGCGCTCGCCTGGTGACCGCGAAGCGTCCCAGTCCAATTGATATCGCGATGATCCTGACCGATGGAACTCGATACGAAGAGATTCCAGACACACGGGATTCGCCGCGTCCCCCTGGGTATCAAGACACCCGCATTGAACCGCCGGCACAACTCTGCCTCCTCCCTCGCGCGTGCGGCATCGTGTCGTCTGCGTAGAGCACGCCCGGCGTTGCTGTCCGCGGCCAGCACATTGTCGAGCATCGCGTCGGCGTGGCCAGCAAGCGCCGCGGCCTCCCGCTCGAAGGCTTCGGCCTGCTGTGTACCGACCGCCTCGGCCCGTGAGTATTCGAGCGCTCGCGACGCGAAGTAATCGGAGCGGCGCTTCATGACCATCGTGATGAGCACGGCTGAGGCGGCGGAGATAACAATCCCGACCGCCCAGCAACGCGCTCTTCGTTCAGTGAATCGCATGATCGGGCCGAAGAAAATGAGGGTTCTCCACAGAAAATGCGGGTGATTTTGGTGGACAACGGCTTAGCTCGGGAGCGAGGGAGAGCGGATGAAGCAAACGCCAGAACGTGCGTCGCTTTTTCGCCCTTGTTCGCGACCGTGACGCCTGTCCTTTTCAGTTATACAGTTATACGGCAACTCGTCATGCGAGCACCAGCCCACGGACCGAGTGAACTCGACGAACTGCGGGTAACACGCCTCAACCTGGAATTGACAAATTTTGCCAGTTCTGGCATCGTGGGAGATGTCGTCATGATGAGAGGAGGATCGGTGTGCCGACCCGGAATATCAATCTGACCGAGCATTTCGATCGGTTTGTGCAAAATCAGATCGACGTCGGCCAGTACAAAAACGCGAGCGAAGTGTTACGCGCGGGCCTGCGGCTGCTCGAACAGCAAGCCAAAGAAGACGAAGAGAAATTAGCGGTTCTGCGCGGCCTTGCGTCAGAGGGGTTCGCGTCACTCGATTGTGGCCAGGGCGTTATCCTTGAGGGTGAGCGGCAGCTTGCGGACTTCATCGGCAAGGTCGGCCGCAACGCGGCCAAGCGCGCCGAGCGCAGCTCCGGCGGTCAATGATTGATGGCCCGGTACCGGCTATCCCCGCAAGCGGTGCAGGATATCGAGACGATCCTTGACTGGACACACCGGGAGTTCGGCGCGAAGATGCGCCGCCGCTACGAGGCCCTGCTGACCCGCGCGATCATGGACGTGGCCGATGACCCCGAGCGTGCGGGCAGTCACGCCCGTCCAGAGGTCGCTGTCGCCGCGCGGACCTACCATGTTCGGCACAGCCGGGACCGCGTCAGGAAGTCAATCGGGCGGGTTCATCGCCCTCGTCATTTTCTCCTGTACCGCGTCGGTGTCGAGCATCGGGTCGAGATTGGGCGCGTGCTCCATGACAGCATGGAACTCAGGCGTCAGCTTCCGGATGGAAGTTGGGCGATGGACTCGGGCGATCGACAGTGAACAGACAACCCGCCGGGTCTAGCGCGATCGGGAAACAACCGGCCGTCTCACGGTGTGCCGCTTGCCGGAATTCCCAAAAAAGTGGGATTGGTCGTCCGTCCTCGTGACAATAACGGGAGGCAATGAAATGACGCGAGACGCTGGAGGACCCAATCCGTGGCGAGTGGACCAACCGGAACGACGCCGAGGTATCTTTCGGCCCTCTTCCATGCGGGCACAGCGGCCGGCCTCTGCGACCGCGAACTCCTGGAGCGGTTTGCCGGCCGGCGCGGCACAAAAGATGATGCCGCCGAAATCGCCTTCGCGGCTCTGGTCGAGCGCCATGGGCCGATGGTTTTGAGTACCTGCCGCGCGGTGCTGGGCGATCCGCACCGGGCCGAGGATGCCTTTCAGGCGACGTTCCTGGTCCTGGCGAGCCGCGCTCAGGCGGTCCGCCGAGACGGCTCGGTCGGTGCGTGGCTCCACGGCGTGGCGCTGCGCGTGGCCGCCTGCTCGCGGTCGCGAGAGGCGAGACGGCAGCGTCACGAGCGGAGGTACGCCCAGATGACGACGCAAACCAAAAACCGCCAGCGAGACGGGGTCGCCAGCTCGTTCGATGATCCGGACGGGATGCTCCATGAAGAGATCGGCCGCTTGCCGGAGAAGTACCGCCAGGCTGTGGTGTTGTGCTATCTGGAAGGGCTGACCCACGACCAGACCGCCGATCAGTTAGGTTGGCCGGTCGGGACGGTGCGCAGGCGGCTGGCATGGGCGCGGATCGCTTCGCGCGCGACTGACCCGCCGCGGCCTGGCGCCGGCCGTCTTGCCGGCCGGGCTCCTGGACGCAGGGCTCACCTGGGATCCGCCCTCGGCGGCCGGTTCGGTCCCCACGGCACTGGCCGAGGCCACGGTCCGCGGCGCGCTCTCGGTCGGCTCGGGAAAGGCTGTGCTCACCGGGATCGTTTCGGGCGAGGCTCTCGCTTTGATGAGAGGAGTATTGCAAGCCATGATGACCGCCAAGCTTTCCTTGTTGACGGCAATCGTACTCACCGCCGGACTGATCACGACCGGCGCCGGCTTGATGGCGTACTCGGGCCAGGGACGGTCCAGCGTGCCTCCGTCGGGGCGATCGACCGATCAGGGCCGCGCGGATTCCGGTCAGGAAAAGGGCGGGAAGGCGGCAGCCGGCCGCCAGACACCCGATGACCAACTCGATGCGCTCTTGCGGGAAATGGACGAGACCCTGGAATCGAACCGAAGGGCCGCGCCTGATTTCAAGATCGCCGCGGACAAGCAGGCTCTTTTCCAGGACAACACGCGCAAGCTTCGTGCAATCAAGGGCCAGCTTCTGGACCTGGCGACGCGTCATCCTCGAACGAACGCGGCCGAGCAGGCACTGGTTTGGCTGGCCGCTGAGGTCTCCTTCGATCCCGAGGCGACAAAGGCGCGGGAACTTCTCGCGCGAGACTACGCGCGGAGCGACCGGCTCAAAACGCTGTTCACGCGACGGCTGGAAATCTTTTGGGCCTCCCAGGCAGTCGAGGACTTGCTCCGCAACGCTCTGGAGCAGAACCCCTATCGCGAGATCCGGGGGCTTGCTTGCTACTGGCTGGCGGAAATCCTCAATTATCGAGCCCAGATCCTCCGGCTTTGGCCGATCCAAGGCCCGCGGTTGACCAAGATGTGGCGCGAAAGATTCAGCCAGCAGGAATTCGAACGGGTCGAGAAGCAAGACCCGCAGAAGCTGGAGAACGAGGTCGCACAACTTTACGAGCGCGTGATCGCGGAGTTTCCGTTTGTGCAGAACAACGATACGCGCACCGAGCGGCCGCCATTTGTCCTGGGTCGACCGGCGATGCAGCTTACGGACGTTGCGAAGTCCCATCTCGACGAGTTACGCCGGCTATCCATCGGAAAGCCTGCCCCCGAGGTTCAGGGCGTCGACCTGGACGGCAAGCCTTTGAAGCTGAGCGACTACCGTGGCAAGGTCGTCGTCCTCTTCGTCGCCGGATTTGGTCGCCCGTATGCTTCGCCCGGACGAGCTGCCGCGACGATCGTTGGCAACTTTCGCCAGCTCGCCAAAACGATCGAAGGCAAATCGGTGGTCTTGCTGGGGGTGATCGAGACCGATCGGGAAGGGTTCAAGAAGGAGGTGGAGGCAAGCGGCCTGCCGATCCGGTTCTGGTGGGACCCCGACCAGGAAAGCACACCGGTCAGGGGCGTCGTGTGGGGCCGCAGTCCCGGATCCATCCTGGCGAGCTGGGATGCCGAGACTCCCAACTGGTATGTCATCGATGCGCGAGGAACGATCCGCTACACACACGTCTTCGGTCCAGAAGTGCTCGAAAAGGCCGTCACGACGCTCCTGAAGGAGCAGGAGAAATGAGCCACCTGGCCAGTCGTCGCACTGCTCCTTTCGGAGTCCCGCTTCATCCTTGCAGTTATCGGCGGCCACGGCCGGCCTGTAATTGTTGCTTCAGCCAGCCGGTTTCCGCGGCATCAAGCGGCGGGTTCAAAGGCTTGCGATAGTCGATACTGCGTCCGTAGCGGAACCGCCGATAGATCTCATTGATCATCGGCTGAACGTCGAGCCGGATATCAGGGTCCGGTTTCGCCAGCGGCACCGGAATCACGGGCAGCGGACGGCGATAGTGGGCCCTCCACACCCGGTAAAGGTGAGCTCTCGCCCGGGCGACAAGCAGCGTGTAAGGACTGTCTGGCCAGAGATCGAGCATGGGCATGCGCTGGCCGCCGCGGAGCAGGTCGATCTCGACGAGGTTCACATTCCCTGGCAGAACACTCTGCCGCTTACGCTGGTAGAGTTCCCACCCCTCTGTGCCGAGACGCTTGTTGGACGGCGACAGCACCTCGATGTAGGGATCCATGCCCGGAAACGGCGACTGCATGATCTTCTCCCTTCAACGCACCAATGTAACGCTTGGCGGCAATGCGTTGGTAGAACACCGCGTCGCTGGTCCCTATTTTGCGGCGGCACCTGGAATGGCGCTCGTGTCAATAGAGGTCGCCGATGGCCTTTCCCGGTTGTTCCTCGCCCCCGCGCACCCAGTTCATCTGCCCTCGGCGCCTATGGACATAGCAGCGCGGCGTGACGGTCCGCCGATCCAGAAATGTGCGTCGTGAATGCGTGGATTCGATTCATAAAGGCCATACGGCCCGCGCTCGCTTTACGCCGTGATCGCGGGATCCGGCGGGCCGTAACGACTTGGAGAGTGGGGCAGCACGCGCCGGAGGAGATGCCGCGCGCCAGAAGCCGTCCATTCGAGAAGAAGACCTGTCGCTCAGTGCAACCATCCGCGTCGATGTGAGCAATCATTGCTCCATTCATCATCATCTTGGGAGATTGACATCATGTCATTCTTGAGCCGGAACATTGGTGCGAGCAGCGCTCGTCGCAGCAATTTGAGCCATCGGAACCGGGGCGAAAGGCGACGGCGCCTCGCGATGACTCCCGACCTTTTTCGGCGACTCGAGGAGCGTTGTCTCCTGTCGGTTTACACGGTCACCGACCCGAGCGACGACGGCAGCTCGGGGACCTTGCGCTCGATCATCAATCAGGTCAACGGTGACAGCACTCCGGATACGATCGATTTCAATCTGCCGGGCAGTGCACCGTACGTGATTCAGCTCACGTCGGCGCTTCCGGAGATCACCAACTCGGTGTTGATCGACGGGACGAGCCAGCCTGGCTACGCGGGCCAGCCGATCGTCGAATTGAACGGCAGTCAAGCCGGCGGTGGCAGCAACGGGCTCCAGCTCGAGGTGGGCAATGTCACGATCCAGGCGTTGATCATCGACCAGTTCAACGGCAACGGCATCCAGATCGACCAGGGGAACGACGACTTGATCCAGGGCAACTTTATCGGGACGGACAGCACCGGCACCCAGGCTGAGGGCAACAACGGCGATGGGATCACGCTGGGGAATACCGACAATACCACGATCGGCGGCACAACCGCCCAGACCCGCAACATCATCTCGGCGAATGGCGCCAAGGGGATCCACTTCATCTTCGGCACGAATACCGGCGTCGTCGTCGAGGGGAACTACATCGGCACCGACGTGACCGGCACCCAGAAGCTGGGCAATAACGCCAATGGCATCGATTTTCTGGCCAACGCCTCGGACAACACGATCGGCGGCACAGCGGCCAGCTCAGGGAACGTGATCTCCAACAACAACGGCCAGGGCATCGAGATCTTCGGCGGAGGTTCGCCGAACAACACCATCGTCGGGAACTTTATCGGAACCGATGCCACCGGCACGGTCGCCATGGGTAACAGCGGCTGGGGCATCGACACCGGCTCGTCCGGGACCATGATTCTCAACAACGTCATTTCGGACAACAACAACGGAGGAATTCATCCGGAAGCGTCCGGGATCGTCATTCAGGGGAACTTGATCGGCACCGACGTGACCGGCACTCAGAACCTGGGCAACCTCGGCGCCGGTATTGACGCCAACACGAGCGACGTCCAGATCGGCGGACTGGGCGCCGGCGAGGGCAACGTGATCGCCTTCAATGGGGTGCCGACAGACGAGGCCGGAGTCGTCGTCGAAAATGGCGTGACCGGCATCTCGATCCTGAGCAACTCGATCTCCTCAAACGGCCGGCTGGGCATCGATCTCGGGAACGACGGCGTCACCCTCAACCATCCCGGAGGATCGACCTCGGGGCCTAATAACTACCAGAATTTCCCGGTGCTCACGCACGCCTACACGTTCGGCGGCTCGACCATCATCACCGGCACGCTCAATAGCGCAGCCAATTCGCCATATACCATTCAATTCTTCGATAGCCCGACCGCCGACCCGTCCGGGTACGGCGAGGGGCAGACCCTGATCGGCACGATCACGGTGACGACGGATTCGAGTGGCAATGCCAGCTTCCAGTCGAGCTTCAGCACGGCTGTGAACACCGGCGACGCGATCTCGGCGACCGCCACCGACTCCTCCGGCGACACGTCCGAATTCGCGCTGGATGTGACAGCCGCCGCCTTGAGCTCACCGCTGGACGCTGCCGACGACAGCTACGACACCAACGTGAACACGACCCTTACCGTGCCGGCACCGGCGTGCAGGCCAACGACTTCTCGGTTGCCGGAGGGACGTTCACCTCGGTGCAGGAGTCGTCGCCCGCGCACGGCACGCTCACCTTTAACTCGGACGGCTCGTTCACCTACGTCCCCGCCAAGAACTTCACCGGCACCGATTCCTTCACGTATGAGGACGTGCAGGGCAACGTGACGTCGAACATCGCCACAGTCACGATCGGGGTCAACCCGACGACCTTGTACGTCACGAACACCAGCGACAGCGGCCCCGGCTCGCTCCGAGCAGCCCTGAGCGTGGCTGCACTTGCCAACGGACCGGGGGCCGATACAATTCTCTTCGACATTCCCGGCACCGGGCCCTTCATCATCTCGCCCGACTCGCCGCTTCCGGATGTGAGCCGGCCCACGATCATCAACGGCTACAGCCAGCCGGGAGCGCACGCCAACTCGCTGTCGACCGGCGATAACGCCGTCATCATGATTCAGCTCGACGGTTCCAACTCGAATAACGCCAACGGGCTGGTCGTCTCCGGCGGCGGGAGCACGGTCGAGGGTCTTTCGATCACGCATTTCAGCGACGGCGTGTTGCTCTCCGGCTCGGGCGGTGACCTCGTCACAGGCAATTTCCTGGGCACCAACCCCACGGGCACCGCCGGAGGCTACGGCAATCAGACCGGAATCGAGGTCCAGACTTCCGGAAATACGCTGGGTGGCGCCAAGCCCGCGCAGCGGAACGTGATCTCGGGGAATAACAACGACGGCGTCCTGCTCGACGACGGTGCCTCTGGCAACGTCGTCGCCGGCAACTCCATCGGCACGGACTTCACCGGCGAGAACCGGCTCGGCAACAACAACGCCGGCGTGGCCCTATACGATGCGCCCACGAACACGATCGGCGGCTCCGCCTCGAGCGCCGGCAACCTCATCTCAGGGAACGGCGGCGACGGCGTTCTCGTCTCGTCCTCCAACAATGGACCCGGCTCGCTTTCGACCGTCATCCAGGGAAACGTGATCGGCCTGGATGCCACGGGGATCGTGGCTCTGGGCAACAATAATAATGGCGTGGAGGTTGACTATGGATCGGGCACCTTGATCGGCGGGCCCAAGGCCGCAGACGCCAATGTCATCTCCGGCAACCAGGCCGGCGTCTTCCTCCAGAATTCGGCGATGGGCGTTGCCATCGAGGGAAACTTCATCGGCACGGACCCGCGCGGCTACAAGGCCATCGGCAATCAGTACGACGGAGTGCTGCTGAGCGGCGCGGATAACACCGTCGGCGGCGCGGCCTCCGGCGACGGCAACGTCATCTCGGGCAACGGCCGCGACGGCATCTCCGACGGAGTGTATGCCAACTCGATCGGGTTCAACACCATCGAAGGCAACCTGATCGGCACGGACAGCGCCGGCAAGATCGCACTCCCCAACACTCAGGATGGCATCGAGCTGGGCACCATGGGCGACATCGTGGGCGGCACGAGCGCGGCCAGTCGCAACGTCATTTCCGGCAACATTCAGAACGGACTGGTGATCGAGAACAACTCGAGCGCTATCCTGGTGGAAGGAAATGATATCGGCACCGACATCACCGGGACGCAGGCGATTCCCAACGGTTCCAACGGCGTGTACATCGAGGACAACGCCCTCAACAACACGATCGGCGGCACCGCGGCCAAGGATGGAAACGTCATCGCCTTTAACGGCGGGACCGGAGTCACCGTGTCCGGGAGTGCCGTCAGCAATCCGATCCTCACCAACGCCATCTTCGCCAATGGCGACCAGGGCATCGTGCTCTCGGGCGGCGGCAACGACCTCCAGGTTGCTCCTGTGCTCAGTGCGGCCGTAAACGGCAGCAGCGGCACGACCATCACGGGGACGCTCTCGGCGTTGCCGAACACGGTCTACCAGATCCAGCTCTTCGCCGATCCCGCCGCCGACCCATCGGGCTTCGGCCTGGGAGAGACCTACCTGGCCACGAAGACGGTGACGACGAGTGCCACCGGCGTCGCGAGCTTCACCTTCACGATCAAGCCTACGCTCACCGCAGGCGAGGTTGTCGCCGCGACCGACACCAGCCCATCGAACAACACCTCGGCATTCTCGGCTGACGTCGCGGTCACGAGCGCGGCGCCGGTTGCCGTGGTGAACTCGATGGCCGCCCTGCCGGCTGCGACATCAGCGGCACTGACCGATCTGGCGCTCACGGCGATCACCGCTGCACCGAGCACGATGGACGAATCCGCGATAACAGCCGTGGCCGCCGACCATGTGCGCACCAAGAAGAGCCACCACAGCGCCGCGGCGGCACATCCGCTCAAACACGCCGCCAAGATCACGGTGAGCCCGCGGCACGTCGTGACGTACCCGAGCAAGCACCCGCGCAGTCTCGTCCGGTCGCATTCCCGCAATACTCATCTCATCTAATTATCTGGAGATTGGATCATGACATGGGACATGCTCAGGGCCACTTCGCCCGACGAAGGGCGGAAGCCGCTCATTCGACCAGACCGCAGCCGTCGCCGCCACCGGCGCGCAGCCTTGCTCGGGCCGGTGTCGCTCCTGGAGAGCCGCCGTTTGCTCTCGCAAACGTTCACGGTGACCAATCCGGTCAACGATGGCAGCACGGGGTCCCTGAGCTGGGCCATCCTCCAGGTCGATGAAGATACGACCGATTCCACCAGCTCGCCGGACGTGATCGACTTCAACATCCCGGGCACGGGGCCGTTCACGATGGCGGCGCCGGGCACCAACGCTCCGGCCGGCAATCCCGTCGTCATCAACGGCTACAGCCAGCCGGGCTCGAGCCCAAACACGCTGACTCAGGGTGACAATGCGGTCATTCAGATCGTCTTGACCGGCAGTGGCGGCTTCGGGCTCTATCTCTCCGGCGGCTATAGCACCTTGGAAGGCCTGGCGATCAATGACAGCGATACCGACGTTGCGCTGGTCAACCCGAACGCCCCACCGTTTTCGAATCCCCCAACGCCGATCGCACCACTGTTCGGCGGCGACACGGTGACAGGCTGCTTCATCGGAACCGACACCACCGGCCTTACAGCCGTGCCCAGCGGCAACCAGGGGACTGGCGTCGAGGTCGATGAGATTTCGAATAACACGATCGGCGGTACGGCTCCCGCCGACCGCAACATCATTTCGACCGGCGCAACGGGTGACCTGAACTATGGGGTCTGGATCACGGGCGTAGACGCAAGCAACGACGTGGTCGAAGGCAACTACATCGGGACCGATGCCACCGGCACCCAGGCCCTGGGCAACTGGCAGGGCATCTCGCTCTACCAGTCAGGCACGGGGAACACGATCGGCGGAGCCCAGGCCGGCGCGGGGAACATCATTTCCGGCAGTATCGACGCCGGACTCATCATCAACCCCGGTTGCAATGGCACGCTCGTCCAGGGCAACCTGATCGGCACCGACGTCACTGGAGATGTTGGTCTGCCCAACGGCACCGAAACCGCGGGAAGCCCTCCGGGCTTTCAGATCGCACCCGGGGTGGCGGTCTACTCAGTACAGAACACGATCGGCGGCGCGACCCCGGGCGCCGGCAATCTCATCTCGGGTAATGACGCCGACGGCATCGACATCATTCCCGGTGGTGTCCTCACCAGCGGCAGCCAGGGCAACTTGATCGAGGGGAACGTGATCGGTACCAACCTCGCGGGAACCCAGAGCCTCCCCAATGTCAATGAGGGGATAGGGATTTCCGGAGGCGCTGGTTACGTGACCATCGGTGGTTCCCAGACCGGCGCAGGCAACGTCATCTCGGGCAATGGCAGCTACGGTGTTTTCCTGGGCTCCGGCAGCGGCAACAACCTGCTTGAAGGCAACTTGATCGGCACCACCAGCGACGGGGCGCAGGCGCTTGCCAATTCCGAGGGCGTGGACGTGCAGTGCCCGGGAAACACGATCGGTGGGTGCCAGGCAGGAGAAGGCAACGTCATCTCGGGCAACAGCAGCTATGGTGTTTTCCTGGAGCAAGGAACCGGCAACAACCTGCTCCTGGGGAATCTGATCGGCACCAACGAATCGGGGACACAGGCCCTTGCCAATTCCGAAGGCGTGCTGATCCAATCCCCCGGGAATACGATCGGAGGGACCGAGGCGGGAGACCGGAACGTGATTTCCGGCAACACCAACGGCGGAATCATCGTCTATACACTCAGCAACTTGATCCAGGGAAACTATATCGGCACCGACGTCACGGGTTCCTCGAGCGTGCCCAACGGCTACTTGAGCTTCAACTACGTGGGCGGTGTGGTACTCCTGGGCAATTCGAATACGCTCGGCGGCACGACCCCGGGCGCGGGAAACGTGATCTCCGGTAATGGCTCCGACGGCGTCGACATGGTCGGTGTCTCCGACAACCTGATTCAGGGGAATTTGATCGGCACTGGTGCCGACGGGACCGAGGCTCTGGGCAATGCGGCCGGCGGCATCTCTGCGTTTTACGGAGCGTCGGACAACACCATCGGCGGCTTGGCTGCGGGCGCGGACAACGTCATCGCCAATAGCCAAACCCGTCCTGGCGTCAATATCGGGGTCAGCGATTCCGATGATTGTCCCGGCAACGCGATCCTCTCCAATTCCATTGACAACAACGGCGAGCTGGGAATCAATCTCGGCTTCAGTTCCTCGCCCACCCAGAACATGCCCGGCGGCCCGTTCCAAGGCCCGAACGATCTCCAGAATTACCCGGTGCTCACCGAGGTTTATACCGTCACCGGCGTGGGGACCGTGATCACGGGCACGCTCAACAGCGAGCCCAATGCCACGTTCACGATTCAGCTCTTCGACAACCCGACCCCCGATCCATCCGGTTACGGCGAGGGCCAGACCTTGCTCGGCACCACAACCGTGACGACTGACGCCAATGGCAACGCCAGCTTCACGGCCAATTTCAGCGTCGCGGTGAACGCCGGAGATGCCATCTCCGCAACGGCGACCGACGCATCGGGAAATACCTCCGAGTTCTCTGAGGACTTCGCCGCCGTCCTGCAGGACGCACCGCTGGAGGCCGTCGACGACAGTTACAACACCGACGAGAACACCACGCTCACCGTAGCCGCTCCCGGCGTCCAGGCCAACGATTTCTCGGTATTCGGCTCGGCGTTTACATCGGTCCTGGAATCTTCGCCAGCGCACGGCACGTTGACGTTTAGCGCGGACGGCTCATTCACCTACGTTCCGGCCAAGAACTTCCTGGGAACAGACTCGTTCACGTATGAAGATCACCTCGACGGTAACACGTCCAATGTTGCCAGTGTGACGATCTCGGTGAACTCGAAGACGCTCATGGTGACGAATACGAACGAAAGCGGGCCTGGCTCGCTGCGGCAGGCAATCGACACCGCCGACGCCTCGAACAGTGCGGGTGCCGATACCATCAACTTTACGATCCCCGGCACCGGCCCGTTCGTCATCACGCCCGGCTCGGCACTTCCTGTGATCACGCGACCGACCGTCATCAACGGCTACAGCCAGCCCGGTGCCCACACCAACTCGCTCTCGACCGGCGACAACGCCGTCATCATGATCCAGCTCGACGGCTCCACCTCGAGTGGCGCCGACGGCCTCGTCCTCGCAGGCGGCGGGATCACGGTGGAGGGCCTGTCGATCACGCACTTCAGCGACGGCATCCTCATTTCAGGTTCCGGAGCCAACACCATCACCGGCAACTTCCTGGGCACCAATCCCACGGGAACGGCCCAGGGATACGGCAACCAGACCGGCATCGAGGTTCAGACCTCAGGAAACACCGTGGGCGGGAGCAAGGCCGCAGAGCGCAACGTGATCTCGGGGAATAACAACCAGGGCGTGCTGCTGGACGACGGTGCCTCCGGCAACGTGGTCGCAGGCAACTACATCGGCACGGACGTCACCGGCAGCATGCGCATCGGCAACAATGGCGGCGGGGTCGTGCTCTACGACGCACCCACGAACACGATCGGCGGTTCCGCTTCGGGCGCCGGCAACTTGATCTCGGGCAACGGCAACGACGGCATTCAGGTTTCGTCGTCGAACAACGGGCCTGGCTCGCTGTCCACCGTCATTCAGGGAAACGTGATCGGCCTGACTGCCCAGGGCAACCTGGCGCTGGGCAACAATAACAACGGCGTCGAGGTTGACTATGGATCGGGCACCTTGATCGGCGGCCCCAAAGCCGCCGACGCCAACGTCATCTCCGGCAACCAGGCCGGCGTCTACCTCCAGAATTCGGCCACCGGCGTTGCCATCGAAGGTAACTTGATCGGCACTGACGCCCGCGGCTACAAGGGCATCGGCAATCAGTATGACGGCGTCCTCTTGAGCGGTGCCGACAACACGGTCGGCGGCGCAGCCTCTGGCGACGGCAACGTGATCTCCGGCAACGGCCGGGATGGCATCTCCGACGGAGTCTATGCCGGCTCGATCGGTTTCAACACCATCCAAGGCAACCTGATCGGCACCGACAGCACCGGCACCGTCGCCCTGGGCAACGACCAGGACGGCATCGAGCTGGGCACACTCGGCGACATCGTGGGGGGTACGACGGCCGCCGCTCGCAATGTGATCTCGGGGAACAGTCAGTACGGCCTGGTCATCGAGCGCGGCACCGCGGGCATCCTGGTCGAGGGGAATCACATCGGCACCGACTTGACCGGCAAAGAGCCGCTGGGCAACGGCTCTGACGGCGTCCACATCCAGGATAATGCGCTCAACAACACGATCGGCGGCACCGCGGCCAAGGACGGCAACACGATCGCCTTTAACGGCGGGACCGGGGTCGCGGTGACCTCCAGTGCCGTCAGCAATCCCATCCTCACCAACGCGATCTTCGCCAACGCCAATCAAGGGATCGTGCTCTCCGGCAACGGCAACGACCTCCAGGTCGCACCGACGCTCACCTCCGCCGTCAACAGCGGCTCCGTTACCACGGTGGCAGGAACGCTGACGGCGTCACCCGACACGAGCTACCAGATCCAGCTCTTCGCCAACCCGGCAGCCGACCCGTCGGGTTTCGGCCAGGGGCAGACCTACCTGGCCACCAAAACGGTGGCAACCAACGGCAGCGGCGTGGCCAGCTTTACCTTCACGATCAAGCCGGCGCTTGCCGCCGGTGAGGTCGTCTCGGCGACCGACACCAGCCCGGCGAACAACACGTCGGCATTCTCGGCCGACGTGACGGTGACCAGCGCGTCAGCGCCGCCGGCAGTAAAAACGACTGCCGCGTTATCGGCCGCTACAGCCGCTACCGGGTCCACGACCACTGTGGCACTTGCGCCCTTGCCGGCTGGATCGAGCACCCCGGACAAGTCGGTCGTGACCGCCCTGGCGGTCGACCAGGTGCATGCCCAGAAACTCCGTGCCCCTGCCCGATCTTCGGTCGCACTAGAGCACGCCGCCAAGATCCGGACTGGCAATCCGCACCCTGGAACGATTCGGCGGTATCCTGATCAGACCATGCTGACCGGCCGCTCCCGAAACCGGATCGCTGCAAGGACGCCCAGCACGATAAAGGCCGCCATCGCAATGAGCTGAGTGGTCACGAAGGGCGCCTCGGACTGCGTGGGAGCCAGCGCCTTCAAGGCCGGCGCCTTCTGAAATGACTGCACAATCAAGACGAGGAATCCCGAGCCGATCGCCAGCAGGCTGATGACGACGTGTACGATCGTGTAGATTTGCATTCCGCTCATCATTCATACCTCGTCAGGCTCGCGGACTGGATCGCCAATCGAGATCCTGCGCGCGCCGCAATTGTCGCGCAGATCGATTGAAGGTTACGATTGAGATGGTTCGTCGACACGAGTGTATCCATTTTGCCTGGTAGCCTTACCTGGGAGTATGCTGACAACCCATGCGCCCGCGACTGCGCCCCGGCTCCTTCTACGGTGAGACGCTCAGGACTTACCGTACCCGCGAGCTCTTGCTCGCCGAGTCATTGTACCAGCCGTGGTGCAAGATACCCACGCACACGCACGACCGTCCCTTCTGCTATCTGGTGCTTGCGGGCTCGTGTATGGAAACTTGCGGCACAAGGACTCGGACAGGCATACCCTCAAGCCTGGTGCTGCACCCGGCGGGGGAGGCCCATTCGGACGACTGGGCTGGCACGGGCGGACGTTGTCTCCACATCGAATTCGGCCCGTGCTGTGTGCAGCATGTACGCGAACACTCGCAGGTTCTGGACCAACCGGCGGAACACTGTGGCGGATCGCCGGTCTGGCTCGCCGCCCGGCTCTACCAGGAACTCCGGGCACCGGACAGCGTCTCGCCCCTGGTCGTCGACGGCCTGGCGCTCGAGCTGGTTGCGAGTGCTGCGCGGGACGCGGCCGGCAAAGGAACAAGCCACCCTCCGCTCTGGTTGGCTCGCGTGGAGGAGCTCCTGCGATCGCGGTTCCAGGATCCTCCGACGCTCGCGGAGCTGGCCTCTAGCGCCGGCGTCCACTCCGTGCACCTGGCGACCACATTCCGCCGGCATCTGCGTTGTACACCCGGCGAGTACGTCCGCCAGCGACGCGTCGAGTTCGCCTGCCGCCGGCTCGTGACGGGGACACCGCTCGTCGAGATCGCCTTGGACGCCGGCTTTGCTCACCAGAGCCATTTCTGCCGGGTTTTCAAGACCGTGACCGGCATGACGCCCACTGCCTACCGGCAATTGTTCACGTCCAGAGCTTAATCCCGGACAAATCGCTCGGTTCGGTGCAAGACGTGGCCCTCCCACGGGGTCTACACTGGCCTGTGCGGAGAGTAGGTTCACCGTCCCGCTGGAGAGCAACCCATGGTCCCGCGCTTGCCGGCATTCCTGTTCTCTATCGTCAGCCTTGGCCTGAGTAGCCAGCCTGCTGCTCCGAGCCGCGAATCGGCAGCCGGGAACGGTCCTCGTCCCACGGGGGACATGCGAGCCGAAAGGCCGGATTACACGTCAGTCATCGAGAGCTTGCGGCGCGACATGCCGAAGCTCCTGGCCGACAACCACGTCCCGGGCGCCTCTGTGGCCCTCGTGGACGACCAGGCGGTCATCTGGGCAGAGGGATTTGGTTTCACCGACCGATCCGGGAAGACGCGGATCACGGCGGACACCCCCTTCAGCCTCCAGTCGATTTCCAAGACCTACACCGCCCTTCTCTTCTTGAGGGCCATGGATCAGGGACGTTTCACGCTCGACGAGCCATTGAAGAATGCGGTGCCGGGATTCAGCGTCCGCTCTCGGTGGGGCAAAGCGGAGGCCGACGAGATCACGTTTCGCCACCTGCTCAGCCATTGGGCGGGCCTCTGTCATGAGGCACCGGTCGGCAACAACTTCGGCGACTGGCACTGCAAGTTCGATGAGCACGTCCGGAGCATCTCCGACACCTGGCTGAAGTGCCGCGTGGGGGAACGGTTCCGCTATTCCAACCTGGGCTATGACCTCGCCGGTTACGCGCTCCAGCTCCGGGCGGGAAAGCCGTTCCCACGACTGATGCGCGAGGAATTGCTCGAACCTTTGGGCATGAAGGCGAGTACGTTCGATCAGGCCGAAGCGCTCGCCAACCCGAACCGCGCCCGCGGCCACACCGAGGGGAAGGAGGTGCCTCCGCTCGAGATTCCCATGCTCGCCGCGGGGGGGATGTACTCGACCGCGCGCGACATGGCGAAGTTCATTTCGCTCCACCTGGCCGGCGGGATCGCCCAGGGCCGACGCGTCATCAGCGCTCCTGCCCTGAAAACCATGTACACACCGCAGTTTCCACTTCCGGGACAAAAAGCGGGGTATGGCCTGGGCGTCAACAACCGGCCGTATCACGGGGCCACGCTCCTTTTCCATGGCGGCGGGGGCTACGGGTACTCGACCGACCAGCGCTGGGTGCCGGGGTACAAACTCGGCGTCGTCATCCTGAGTAACGGGGACGGAGGGGATAACTTCGTGGCTGACCTGTCCGACCAGACTCTGACGGACATGATCCGTGCCAAGCTGAGGGCTTTGCCTCCGGACGAGCCACTCTCCTGGACGCGGGAGCCCGTCATCGCACTCAAGCTCGAAGAACTTCGGCCGCTGGAAGGAAGTTACCTGGTCGGGGGTCAGTTGATTACGTTCCGGCTGGAAGGCGACCGGCTGCACATCGTCCGAGGAAAACGCAGTGAGCCCCTGGACGCACACTCGCCGACGCGGTTCAGTCGCGGCCTCAATCTTTACGAGTTCGTGCTCGACGACCGGGGCCGAGTGCGCGAGGTCCAGAATCATGGGGACAACGGCGTGAGCTTCCTCGTGCTCAACGACTCCCCGCGCGACCCGGCAGGGCCGGCCAAGCGAGAATGGGCGCGGTTTTTCGGCGCGTACCACGCCCAGGCGTACGGTCAGGACGACGAAAGTTCAGTCGCGCTCAGAAACGGCCATCTGTACTGGAACGGCCGGCTCAAGCTGACGGAATACCACCCAGGCCTGTTCTTCACGGCCGATGGTGACTCGGTGCAGTTCGGCGAGGATACGGTCGAGTATGCCAACCGGCATTACCGCCGGGTGAAGAGACCGTCCGTCGGCCGCGCGACGGACCCCGGTAAGTCCGCAACGGCGATACCACGCTGATGGCGGCGAGCCGGAGCGGAAGCCTCGATAAGAGCAGGGAGCGGATGCTCGTAGGCAGTGGGGTCACTGATCAGCTCGGCACCAAGCGGTGACCGGCCGGCCGCGCCACGCCGACGCGTGGCACGGCGACCAAGCCCGGAAGCCGGGCCTGGCCGGTTGACTCGCCTTGCCTCGTCACTTCGGTTCGGTAAATACGTCGGGATCAACCTTGTCGAGCACCTTGAATTCCGTCACTTCAAGGTCCTGGAACTTCTCGCCGTCGCGTTTCATCGAGATCTTGGTGGCCTTCTTGATCCCGCCCATGTCTTTGTAGTCGGCGAAGGTCGTCTCCATGGTGGTCTCCTGCCCCTGGAACCCGACAACCGTGGCTACCTCTTTGACCGGCAGGCCGCTCTCCTTGTCGAAGAACAGGGTGAAGGTCTTGCTGTCGGGCCCGGTGACTTTCAAGACGAGAGCCGGTTTGTCGCCGACCTTCTCCTGGCCGGCTGCCTCGCATTTGAAGCCCTCTTTGGTGAGCGGCACCAGAGTGATCGGGATGACATCGAGGTAGATGCGGCGCTTCTCATTGGCGACGGCGTCGCCTTCAATGTCGCTGGAGTTGTCGCCGAACTTGCGCCAGCCTTTGTCGCCGGCGAGCACGATGACGCCGTGGAACTGGTCGTTGCCGAACTCCCGGCGGTAATGATCGAGGCCCTTGTACGTCATCTCGGTCGTGGTGTCGCTCTCGTTACCGCCAAACACGACGGTCCCCTTGGCTTTGAGCGAGAACGCCTCGACCTTGCCAAGCTTTTCCGCGCCGCCCATGGCCGTGATGGCCTTGTCCAGGATGGATTTCGCATCCGGACCCTCCGCCCGGGAACGACTGGTCACGACGAACACGAGGGTCGTTGCAAGAATCGCACCGAGAAACCGCTTCATCAGATCACCTCGCTGTGTGGGAAAGGAGTATCGAAGGGAGATGAATCGCGTCCTTGTTCAGAATCGCTCTGCCGCGCCACGTGCTAACACGGAACCCGGTCGGTCAGCGATCAGTGGGTGATTCTCGCCGATCTTCGGGCCTGATGCCAGTGCCCAGATCATACTCGCAAGCGCGGTGGGCAGTTGCTCTCTCCGGGGTGCACGGCGCGTCGCATCCATTGCTGCCGCGAATCGACTAGCCCGGACGGCGCGGCCAGACCCCGAAAATCGTCAGGCCGACGAACCAGAACGACGGGTCGTCGAAGGCCTGGCGCCGTTCTTCGAAGTCGAGATCGGTGACCCCTTCCTGGGCGATCACGCGTTCGCGGAGCAGCTCGTCGGTCATCTGAAAGAATCGCGCGATCGGTCCGCCGCCCTTGCCGGTCAAGGTCACGCCGTCATGGCCGAACTCCGGGATGCCTAGCCTGTCCACCAGAATGGGCAGGCGGCGGCCGAAGTCGGGATCAAGGGGACCCACGGCCTTGAGGGCGGCCCTCAGCGCCCGCGAGCTGCGGTTGAACGCTGCGGCGCGGGGGTGCTCCGGGTCGGCAGCGCCGAAGGAGCGCGAATCGCCGTCCTCGGCGAGCAGCCACCCGCCGGGCCGCAGGGCATCGAACAGCCGCCGGATGGCCCACAACGGATCGGGGAGGTGCTCCAGGACCATGCGACAGTGGACGAGGTCGTACTCGGCCGGTTCCAGCTCGTCGTGGAGAAGGTTATGCCGGCGGATTTCGAGGTTGGGTGTGTCGAGCCCGACGAGGAAGCGAGGGTTGAGGTCGGTCGCCACCACGCGCCCGCCGGGACCGACTCGCTCCGCCAGCCAGCGGGCGATGGAGCCATCGCCGGCGCCCACCTCAAGGCAACGCCAACCTGGGCCGACTCCCAGCCCGGTCAGCCGGCAGGTCGTGATCGGGTCGGTGATCTGCGTCAGGAGGGCCAGCCGCTCGCGCTCGAACGCCTCCGGACTGTCCTTTGCAAAATAGCGATTCCCCGTCATGACGGCTCCTCTTATCCCGAGATCAGGCCGAGATACCTTGCCAGAATCGTCAGGGATTCTTGCTTCGTCTTGGCATCGACCCCGGTCGCGCCTTCGATGTAGCTCATGATGCCGGTGTACGTCGCGTACTCGACGTATTTCCGGGACAGACCCGCCGCGATCGAAGCCACGACTTCAGCGATCACCTCGTTCTCCAGGGCCGCGATCGCAACGCCCCGGATCAGTCCGCCGACGATGCTGCGCACGCTCTTCTCGGCGCTCGTCCCCCCGAATGCGACAATCCTGCCAACCAGGTCGGAGTAATCAAAGTTATCGCCGTTCTCGTCGATCGACCTTCCCGAGTCGACCGCGCAGTCTCCGTGCTCCTGTCCGGTGGTGCCATCCTTGATGAAAGTGCACTCGATATTACCCATGATCACTCCGGCCCTCCAGCATGTAAACCTCGTCTGGAGCGCACTCGTTCCGTTCTTGATCTTCGCGACCGCGCCGGTTGCGGAAACCGCCGACGCGAGCTGGCTCACGTAGGTTGGATCGAGCGCTGCGATCCTTGCCAGGACCAGCCGGGCCACTCCCGAACGTACAAGCGGGAGCACCCCCGCGGCCGACTTCATCGGGTCGCATACGACCGGGATCAGGTCGCCGGCTTTGAGATCAAGGATCGCCTGCGGGACCGGTTCCACTGCGGTTCCCGCGTACCCCGCGATCAGAAGCTGTCTTGCCTCCATCGTGGTGAGGCTCAGGAGTCGCATCGAATCATTCTCGGCGATCGATCCGAGCTCAACGGCCCTCAAGAGCGTGGCCAGGTCGTCCGTCGTTGCACCGGCAGCGCCAGCGCGGGCACGGCAGTCGCGGTACGCGCTCAGGATGTCGGCCGAATAGAATTTGACCCCAAAGAGCTGATCGCCGAGAAACTCGACGAGCACCGAGACGATCGCGCCGGCGAGTTGTGGGGAGATTTGTTTGAGGTCGAGGCCAGTCGGGGCGGCGACCAGGCTATTGAGGTCAAAGCTCAGGGCGTTGCCGTTGCGGTCGACGAACTGGCCGGCGAACAGGTCTGTCATGTAGGTCTTGAGCGCAGTGCCGAACTGGTTGAGCCACTGCTTGGGGCGGGGGCCCTGCCAGATCTCGTCAGCCGGATTCAGCCGGGTCAAGTCGTTGACGTGCTGGTAATAGCTTTTCAAACTCCCGAAATCGATCGGGATGACCTCGCGGAGCAACGGCGGCGACCAGAGCGGCGCCAGGGTGTCCCTGCCGTAGCGGGACGCGCTCCCGAACCCGACGAGCGGCAGGGTCTGGGCGGACAGCTCGTTGTGCAGGTTTTCGAGAAACGGACCGAACTGATCGACCAGCGGTATGCCGCAGTCATTGAGAACAGACACTCCCGCAGCAGCCGGCACGGCCTTCGCGTTCGGCAACAGCGGTGATAACGGGCATTTGTAGTCGAGCGTTCCAGCCCGATCGGCTGCGACGAGATCGCGGGCTCCGTCGATCGCCTGTGCCACACACTGGTTCAACACATCAAAGGCGTTTGCCAGATTCACCTGGCTCGCATCCAACGTCACGGCGACGCCGAGACACGTTCGAGATACCGGAGCAGCCGTTTTCGTGAGCGTGGTCATGATATGGTCCGTCCGTGGACGAGGGGAGTGGATTACCCGGAGCGGCAGTATACGGAACCCGTCGCGTTTAAAAAGGCGAATCTCGTAGGCCAGTGCCGGATTGCATCCCGAGTCGGACGGTTGTTGGCTGAACCTGGCTTGTTGGGAACGTAACGCGACCTGGGCGCGCGGTTCATTGGAATTGACAGGATGTTGCCGGGGGTTTAAATGGGCCCGGCGCCAAGGTGGAAATGCCGCGCGCCGGGTTTTCGGCCAAGCTGCTTCATGCGAGGTGGCATGCAATTCAATTCCTACCAGTTCGCGTTGTTCCTGGCCGCGCTCTTGCCGGCGTACTGGCTGCTCTCTAACCGGCGTGGCGCGCAGAACGTGCTCTTGCTCGGGGCGGGCTACTACTTTTACGCCTGCTGGAACCCGCGATTCCTCGCACTTTTGATCTTATCGACACTCGTCGACTATGGATGCGGGCTCTGGATCGATCAATTCGAGAATCGTCGAGGGCGACGCTGGATTCTCAATATCAGCATCGCACTCAACCTGGGCGTGCTCGGGTATTTCAAATACCGGAATTTCTTCGCGGAGAATCTCTACGACCTGCTGCTTCGCTCGGGAATCTCCGTTTCGCGCTGGCACCTCGACGTCGCGCTGCCGATCGGGATTTCGTTCTACACGTTCCAGTCGATGAGCTATGTGATCGACGTCTATCGCCGCGAGATCAAGCCGACCCGCAACCTGGTTCAGTTCGCCACGTTTGTGTCGTTCTTCCCGCACTTGGTCGCAGGGCCGATCATGCGGGCGACTTCGCTCTTGCCGCAGGTCGCTCGGCGGCGGCGGTTCAACCTTCACCAGTTCTACGAAGGCTCGTACCTGATTTTCTGGGGGTTGTTCAAGAAGGTCGTGGTGGCCGACAACCTGGCAGTCCTGGTTGACGATCTGTTCGGCCGATGGCAGTCGCTCGCTGGCGGCTCGTGCCTGCTGGCGGTCTATGCCTTTGCCTTTCAGATCTACGGCGACTTCTCGGGGTACACCGACATCGCGCGCGGCGTGGGAAAATGCCTGGGATTCGAGATCCCCTTGAATTTCAACCTCCCGTACTTCGCCACCAGCCCGAAGGACTTCTGGAGCCGCTGGCACATCAGCCTGTCGGGCTGGCTCCGGGATTATCTCTACATCCCCCTGGGCGGCAGCCGCTCCGGCAGCCTGCTCACCTGCCGCAACCTGATGCTGACGATGGTCCTGGGGGGCTTGTGGCACGGTGCGGCCTGGACATTCGTGGCATGGGGTTTTTATCACGGCCTCCTGCTCGTCCTGCACCGAGGCGCGTCACCCTGGCTGGAGCGAATCCGTCCCGATGACGCGGTCGAAGCCGCGTGCTGGAGAGGCCTGCGAATCATCGTCACGTTCCACCTCGTCTGCCTCGGCTGGTTGGTCTTCCGCGCCGAGTCGATGGAGCAAGCCGCCGGAATGTTGAGTGCGATCGTTCTTCGACCCGCGGTCCCACTGGCGGCGTACCTGGTTCCGGCGGCATTACTCATCATTCCGCTTTGTGCCGTACAGCTTGTGCAGTACACCACGCGTGACTTGAACGTGATCGCGCGGACGCCCTGGTATGTCCGGAGCGTGTTCTACACGGCGTGTTTCTACGCGATCGTGCTGGCCGGCCAGTTCGGCGGGCGGCAGTTTATTTACTTCCAGTTTTGATTCGCGTCATCCGGTCGCCTGAACATCAACATCGCGATTCCGGGACGACGCGCCGGCTCTGTTCGCGCGGTGTTTGCGGCACTTCGTTTTTTTCATCGAGTGGGCACTTGCAATCGCCCAAAGCATTGCTATAGTTGGCATCCGCTCAATCCTCTCTCGCTCTGGCAACGATCCAATCCTGCGGTTATTTTTCGACTCACAACACGAGAAGCATCCATGATACGACCCACGCGTCGCCAGCGTTCGCGTACGGAGTTTCCTCTCACAGGTCTCGAGCGCTGTGAGAACCGGGAATTACTCAGTACGCTGCCAATCCATGCTCCGAGCCGGGCCCACGCCGACGTGATCCGCGTCGACCGCGAACTGGCATTGCGGCAGCATTTCGCCGTGATTCACGAGCACCCGATGCTCAAGATCGACTCCAATGTTCACCCCAACGCCGGAGGTGGTCCCCCCTCGACGGCGCTCACGCCGCCCGAGATCCGGCACATCTACTCGATCGACGCGATCAGCAACCTGGGCGCCGGCCAGACGATCGCGATTGTCGACGCCTACGACGATCCGAACATTGGCGCCGACGCCGATACCTTCGATAAGCAGTTCACGACCACGATTGGCGGCTCGACCACGCTTTATTCCGCCTATGGGGCCAGCTCGACCTGGCTGACCAAAGATTACGCATCGGGCAAGAAGCCGGCCGGGAACGCCGGATGGGACCTGGAGATCTCTCTGGACGTCGAATGGATGCACGCGATCGCACCCCAGGCGAAGATCATGCTGGTCGAGACCTCGTCGACCAGTTACTCAAGCCTGCTGGGCGGTGACACGTACGCGGCGACCCACGGTGCCACGGTCATCTCCAACAGTTGGGGCGGCAGTGAATCCTCGAACGAAGCTTCTGCATACGACGGGACGTTCACGGGCTACACCGGTGTCACCTTCGTGTTCTCGGCCGGTGACAGCGGCGTGCAGGAATACCCGGCCGAGTCGCCGGATGTGGTCGCCGTCGGCGGGACCACGCTCTCGCACGACTCATCCTATGACTGGACCGGCGAAACCGGCTGGTCCGACGGCGGTGGCGGCGTGAGTGCCTACGAGTCGAAGCCGTCATACCAGAGCGGTCTGAGTTACTCCAAGCGCGCGGCGCCTGACGTTTCCTACGATGCCGATCCGAATACCGGCGTGGCGGTCTACGATTCCGTGCGTTACGACGGCTCCTCGGGCTGGTGGCAGGTCGGCGGTACCAGCGAGGGAGCCCCGCAGTGGTCGGCCCTCCTGGCACTCGCGAACCAGGGGCGAGTCGCGATCGGCAAGGGCACCTTGAGCAGCATCACGCAGACCTTGCCGGCTCTGTATGCGATGTCGACCGGAACCGACGGCTCCGAGGACCTCTACGACGTGACTTCCGGCAAGAACGGCGTCGGCTCCGCCGGGCCGGGCTTTGACCTCGTCACGGGGCTCGGAACACCGCGGCGAAGCGACCTTGTCGTCCAGGCTCTTGTGAACGCCTGAGTCAGAAACGGAATGAATTCCGTTCTACGTCGCATGACGGAATACATTCCGTTCTACGCCCACGGCTTGCATCGGGTCATTGTGGCCGGGCGTCCTGAGATCCCGGCGTACCTGGTGCCACGACGGTCTGCCTGAGGGTTCGTTCGGTCGCAGGGTCGATTCTTCGAAGCGCCGCCGCGGCCCTTGTTGCAATCTCCGGATCGTCCGAATTCGAGAGTTCCCGAAGCGCGGGCACGGCGGACACCCCAAGAGGCCCGACCTCCCCCAGGGCGGTGATGATGTTCGCGCGATTGGCGGGCTTGGGCGCCCGGTGGAGAAGCTCGACCAGCCTGGAGACGAAAGATTTGATGTAAAGGGAGTACGGCACTCGCCGCATTCTTTCGACCAGTTCCCAGGACCCATGGCCGCCATCGAGCGGGTCGGCGATCTGTTGCACCAGCGTGTCAAGGGCCCGCGAAGCCATACGATTCTCGTGCTCCAGGAGGAAGAACGCAGCATCCTCGCGCATGCCGCCGTCGTCGCTCGCCAGCGCCTCGATCATCACCGGTCTCAGGGCCTTGGCGCGACCGCATTGAGTGACCAGGTCGTTGAGCGCCTGGATTCTGGTCGCAAGATCGGGATGCTTGAGCAACGGGATGATCATCGCCGCCGTCGGCTCCTCGCCCTGAGCGAGAATCAAGACTCGCACCAATCGAAAATGGTCCAGGCGGATCGACTGATCTGTGAGCATCGGAGACAACGCCGTGACAACCCGAGAGCGCGTCGCCGGCTTGTCGAGTCGTAAGAGCGCTTGTCCAACGATGACCCGCACCGACTTGTCTGGTCCGTCGAGGGCTCGATCCAGGTCGCCGACCGCCGATCGGGCCGTCGGGCCGAGGTTCCAGAACACCCAGGCGGCGGCGCGGCGAACCTGCGGCGACCCGTCGCCGAGCGCTCGAAGAGCTTTTTCCCGGAAGTCGGTCTCCGGCGCGGACCCATACCGAATGATGAAGAGCTCGAGCTGGTCCACCGCATTGACTTGTACTGCCGGATCGCTGTCCTTGGCAGCCACACGGAGAGCGGCCAGGGCCTCCTCGGGGCAGTCCAGCGCGGTCCGTACCAGGATGGAACAGGCACGGCGGCGCACCTGGGCGTCACCGTCACGCATCGCTCGCAAGACCCACGGTCTGGCCGCTGGCCCGAGCTGGACGAGCCCGTCAGCAGCCTGACGACGGCTCGATTCCCTCGGATCCCGCAACTGACCGACCAGTCGCCATGCCCGGAATTGCTCCGCCCCCATCTGCCAGAACGGGCGGCTGATGAGCAACAGCGCCGCGACGACACATGTCCCGTAGAACAACGGCCCGAATCGCCAGCGAGAGCTTTTCATGCGCGCATCCCGCCTCAAGCCAGGATTGCTTTCTTGACCTCGCCATGGACGTTGGTCAAGCGCCGCTGGATTCCGTTGTGATAAAACGTCAGCCGCTTGTGGTCGATCCCCAAGAGGTGGAGGACGGTGGCATGAAAATCGGGCCAGGTGACGGGGTTTTCGGCGGATTTCCAGCCGATCTCGTCGGTCGAGCCGTACGCCATTCCGTGCTTGAGCCCGGCCCCGGCGAGCCACACGCAGAACCCTTGCTGGATTGTGATCGCGGCCCAGGCCGACGATTCCGCGCCTGACTCGGAAAATGGGGTCCGCCCGAACTCGGTCGTGAGCAGGACCAGCGTATCATCGAGCAGCCCGCGCCGGCGGAAATCGCGGAGCAGTCCCGCGACCGGCCGGTCGATCCGGCCGGCTTCCTGGCCGTGATTGGCCTTCATGTCTTCGTGCCCGTCCCAGTTTCGGCGCGGGCGAGCCGAAGGTGCCGCCAGAGAACAGCTGGACGAACCGAACGCCGCGCTCGAGCAATCGCCGTGCGAGCAAGCACGCCCGGCCAAAGTCGCTACGTTTCCGGGCGATCGATGCCGTAAAGCGACAGGGTCTGGGCACTCTCGTCTTTCAGGTCGGCGACGAGCGGGACCGAGACCTGCATCCGCGCGGCCATCTCGTAACCGCGGATGCGAGCGGCCAGGGCGTCATCGCCCGGATGTCGCTCGAGGTGGCTCCTGGTTCATCGCAGCGACCAGCTCGCGCGTGCCCGACTCGGAATCGGAATCGACCGGCGCGGGCCGGGAACAGGTCGTCGATCGGCTTTCCTTGCGGCCGGATCACCACGCCCTGGTGCCGCGCCGGCAGGAAGCCGTTTGTCCAGTTGATCGAGCCGCCGGCCGGAAACTCGCGAGCGTCCGGGATCACCACGAAGGCCGGCAGGTCGTCGGACTCGCTCCCCAGCCCATAGCTCAGCCAGGCTCCCGCCGAAGGGAAGCCGTTCAAGCCGAAACCCGCTATTCTCCTGGAAAGTCGCCGGCGTGTGGTTCGAGGTCTCGGCGACCATCGAGCGGATCACCGTCAGCTCGTCGGCCATCTCGCCGAGGTGGGGAAACAGGTCCGAGACCCACAGGCCGCTCTGACCCCGCTTGCGAAACGCCCAGTCGGGCCTGCGCAGCCGGCCGACCTGGCCGAAAAAGACGTCGGGCTTGGTCGGGGAATTGAGCGATTTGCCGTGGGCCGCGATCAGTCCCGGCTTGTAGTCGAACGTGTCGACATGGCTCATCGCCCCGCACAGGCAGATGTGCATCGCGCGCGTCGCCCTGGGCGCAAAGTGAGGACACCGCGGGCTCGCCTCACCCGGTACGCCGGCTTGGAGCGTCCCGTCTCGCAAGAGGAGCGTCATCGACGCGGCGCCCGCCAGTCCGCCTCTGGCCCAGGAAAAGAACTCGCGACGGTCCATGGCGGCCTCCCGACCTCCGGTCAATCGAAGTAGAGGAACTCGTTGCAGTTGAACAGGGCCCGCGTGAGTGCCGGGAGTCCTGAACGGCTCGACAACCTTGACGGCTTGCGCTTGCTCGTCCGGGCTCGGGGCGGCCTGCCAAGAGCCAGCCGGTAAGCGCGGTCGACCTGCCGGTCGGGGACTGGCCCTGCCTCGCGCGACCAGCCGGGCGGCAAAGGCGTCGCAGAGGTGCAGGACCAGGGCGTTGTTCATCAGCGAAAGTGCTTGCAAGGGCGTCGTCGTGACCGCGCGGCGGGGCGCCGTGGTCGACGGGTCGGGGCAGTCGAATGCGTCGAGCAGGCCGCTGCGGCCGCCGCGGAGCCAGGCCCGGTACAGCGTCCGCCGGTTGAGGCCCGGCGTCCGCCGGACCCTTGGCAGTGTAAAGGATGGCGGCGGTGCCCGGTGCCTTGTGAATTTCGTGGTCGAGAAAGCTCGGGCCGCCGAGCTTCGTATCGAGCACGCCGGAAACCGCGAGCATCGCGTCGCGGACCATCTCGGCCTCCAGCCGCACCGGCGACTTCCGCCAGAGCAGGCGATTGCCGGCGTCGCGCTTGAGGGCCGCCGGGTCCGATCGCGACGACTGCCGATAGGCGGCCGACATGACGATCAGCCGGTGCATCGCCTTCAAGCTCCAGCCGCGGATCGCGATCTCCGAGGCCAGCCAGTCGAGCAGCTCGGGATGGGAAGGGTGGCCGCCGTTGAAGCCGAGGTCGCTCGGGTGTCTCGACCAGGCCCGTACCGAAGTGGGCCTGCCAGAGCCGGTTGACCACGACCCGGGCAAACAGCGGATTGTGCGCGCTCGGAAATCCACGACCGCCAGCTTGGCTCGCGCGCATTGCCTCGGGAGCATCGGCCGCCAGCCCGAATTCGGCACCGGGCGCCGCCACGGCCGAGACGCCGCCCGCGGCCACCACCTCGCCGGGCTGATTGGGATTGCCGCGCACCTCAATCCGCATCGCTCCCGGCTCCCGCGGTACGACGGCGTAGGCGTGACGGCCTGCCGGCCGGCGACGACCGCAGCCGCTTGATCTCCTCGATGAGCCGCGCTCGCTCGTCGCGGCGATCGTGCGGCAAAGCTAGGGCGATCTCGGCTGGGGCGATGTGATCGCCGAAGGATTCATGCCGAAGCGGCAATCTCCGCTGGGTCGAGCGCCCGGTCGTACAGCCGGGCGCGCACCAAGGTCCCGGCGAGCATCCGATCGCTCGCCGGCCGGAATGTGGCGCATTCCCAAGACGACCTGGGCCTGCGCCGGCCGCAAATGCAACCGGTGGCGACGACTTGTATGGCTCGCCGTACGGCTGCGCCTTCGCGGAACAGGCGGATCGTGCCGTCCGCCGCTATAAGTGATCGCCATGTGAATCGGCGCGATCGACGGCATCGGTTTCGATCGCGCCCGTCAGCGCGCCGGTGCGCCGGAAGAAATCGCTGCCGGCCATCCAGCGGCCCGGCTCGCGCTCGCCGAAGACGATCGAATCGAACACGAAACCGTCCAGCGTTTGAACGCTGATCGCTCCGCCGCCCCGCTGGCTGAGATTGTCGAGCTGCACCCAGACCTCGATCGTCTTGGTCTTGAGCTTCTGTTTGAGGGGCGATGTGATCGCGTATCCGGTCTTGCCGTCCAGTCGCAGTCCTTCGCGAGTCAGCGTCGCGCCTCCCTCGAGCGTCGTCTTGAGCTCGCCCTGGCCTCGATCGAGCCCGCCGTCGAAGTCCCAGGCCGCGATCGGCTGCGGTGGTGCAACCAGCCGTTTGGGCCGGCTCGCGCAGGATCCGGGCACGTGCGGGGCGTTCCAGCGCGTCGAGCTGCGCCTCGAGGGCCTCGATTCTTGTTCGCAGGGCCCCCGCCCCGGGATCCGTCGCGGCAAGATCCCGTTCGCCATGACGGACGCCCGACAGTGCCGAGGCGAGCCGATAGTATTCTGACTGGCGGATCGGGTCGAACTTGTGGTCATGGCAGCGGGCGCAGTTGAGCGTCAATCCCAGGAATGTCTGGCCCACCGTGCCGATCATGTCTTCCAGCTCGTCGCTGCGCACGACCGCCTTCATCACACTGGAGAGCTGGTTCTGACCGACGGTGTCAAAGGCCCCGGCTACGAGAAACCCGGTCGCCGCGATTGCCCCCGAGTCGTCAGGACGGAGCACGTCGCCGGCCAGTTGCAGCCTGGCAAACTCGTCGTAAGGCATGTCGAGGTTCAGGGCGTCGCACCACCCAGTCGCGGTACCGCCAGGCGGCCGGGCGGAACTCGTCGAACTCGAAGCCGTTGCTCTCGCCGTATCGAGCGAGATCGAGCCACCATCGCGCCCAGCGGACCCCGTATTGGGGTGAGGCGAGGTATCGGTCCACCAACCTGCGCGATACGCGTCGAGCGAGTCGTCCTGAACGAACGCCTCGACCTCCTCGGGCCTGGGGGGCAGGCCCGTGAGGTCAAAGCTGAGCCGGCGGATCAGGACCCTTCGGTCGGCCTCCGGCGCAGGCGAAAGCTGATGCGCCTCGAGCTTCTCGAGGATGAAGAAGTCAACCGGCGATCGGACCCATTCCCGCCGGCCCACGGCGGGAAACACCGGCCGATTGACCGGCTGGAGCGACCACCAATCGCGGCCGGCGCGGCGCGGCGTCGTGACCTGAAATGGGTCGATCGGGTCGCTGCCCCAGCGTGCCCCGCCGGCGATCCACTGGCGCAGGACTGCCTTCTCGCCGTCGGTCAGGGGCGACTTGGGCGGCATCTCACCGGCCGTCGACCCGTTCCCAGAGCAAGCTGTCTTCCGGCTTCCCCGGTACGATCGGTGCTCCGCTCTTTCCGCCCTCGAACGCCGAGGCGCGCCTCGACAGGTTGAGAGCCCCTTTGGGGTCGGCTCCGGAATGACAGTCGAGGCACCGCCGGGCCAGAAGCGGAGCGACCTGCCGGTCGAAGTCTCGGCCTCCATCCCCGCCGCCCCTCGCCACCGAGGCCGCCGTCACCAGCATCGATCCCACAGCCACGATGGTGAAGCACCGGGTTTGCATGCGGAAGCCACGTCCCAAGGCCAAAAGGGAGTCAATCTCTCTCAGACACGATACCACGATCCCGGCCGGAGTTCCTTCCTTCCACGGTGGGATGTTTCTCCGTCAGACTGTGGCCGGTCTGCTGCGGCGAGAAACCAGGGAGCCCTACCGGTTTCGAGTCTCCCTCGCGGAGCCGGTAGCCCGTATCGGCGGCGAGGCCAACATGGCGATCGACACGGCCGGAGGGCCACCTCACCTCGATCCGGTCGACCGAACGTGCGGATCCCAGGCCGAAGTGCAGGCGGTGGTCACTCGCCGACAGATAGCTGCCGCCGCCCAATCGCGTGGCCACCTGCGTGCGCCCTGAGACCGTCACCGCCACGCGACTCCCCACGCCGTCGCGGTTCGACGCGGTTCCCTCCAGTGCCAGCGTGAGGAAATGGCTCCGGGAGGCCTGGTCGCGGGCGGGCAAACTCGAGCGATTGGCGAAAAGTGCCAGGGGAGCGTTCTCGGAGACCAGGAGTAGATCGCAGTTGCCGTCGTTGTCGAGATCACCCGCGGCAAGGCCGCGCCCCAGCCGGAGCGGGAGCCAGGGTGGTCCGGCTCGGTCCGAGACATCGAAAAGCTTACCGGCTCCGTCACCCAGAAAGAGCTGCGCGGGCATGGCATAGGGAGTGGTGGGTTGATAGTCGTTGGTATGCCCGTTGGCCTGCGCCAGGTCGAGGCAGCCGTCGTTGTTGGCATCGAGAGCCACCAGACCGAATCCCAGCACGAATCGAGTGGGGGCGGCAAGGCCGGCGGCCGCCGTCCGGTCGCTGAATAAGCCGCTCCCCAGGTTGTGATACAGAGTCGTCGACTCTCCGTAGAAGTTGGTGACCGCAAGGTCGAGCCGGCCGTCGGAGTCGAAATCGCCGCAGGCGATCCCCATACCCGCGAGATAGCCGCCGGTCGCGTTCGTCGCCAGACCCGACGGCAGCCCCTCCTCCGCAAACCGAAACCCGCCCAGGTTCCGGAAGAAATAATTGGCCGTCGTGTCGTTGGCCACGAACACGTCGGTTCTGCCGTCGTCGTCCAGGTCGGCTGCGACCACTCCCAGTCCCCTGCCGTCCCGGTCGACGATGCCAGCCTGTTCCGTCACGTCCACGAAACGGCCGCGGTCGTTGCGAAAGACGCGGTCCGGCACCGCCGGAAAGTGCCGCGGGTCGCAGTAGGTATAGCCGGAGTGTCCGGGATCTTCGCACGTCGCAGGGTGCGCCGGGTCCCATTTCAAGTAGTGGCAGACGTAGAGGTCCAGGTCGCCGTCATTGTCGAAATCTGCCCAGGCGGCCGAAGTGGGGCATTCGCGCTGGCCGCCCAGTCCCGCCCGGGCGGTGGCGTCTTCGAACCGGCCCGCGCCCAGGTTGTGATAGAGCGCGTACGACCCCCACCGGGTCAGAAACAGATCGGGCCGGCCGTCGTTGTCGTAGTCGCCCACCGCGATGCCATGGCCGTACCCGCCCGGCAGGGCGGACAGGCCTGACGAGGTCGTGACGTCCTCGAACCGGCTGTCGCCGCCGTTGCGAAAGAGCCGATCACCGAAGGCAGGCGCAGGCGATCGGGGAGGAAAGCGCCCTCCCTGGATGGCGTAGACGTCGAGGCGTCCGTCACCATCGAAGTCGATGAGCCCGATTCCGCCGCTCATCGTCTCCGGGAGCTGGCGCAGTTCGCTCTTCCCGTTGTCGAAGGTGAAAACCAGGCCGCGGCGACCGGCTTCATCGCGGAATTCCGGGACCGACATGGCTGGGATGGCCGCGGCTTTCGTCATCCCTGGGGGCCGGCCGACATCGAGGAAACCCGCCAGGGACCCGCTGCCCGGCTCCATCGTGGGCTCGGCACTCTTGAGCCGGACTCTCGCGGCAAGCGACTCGTGTTCGACGGCTGAATCGAGGCGGGCGGCCAGGCCCCACCATGCCCGGGCGTCGAACGGCCGGCCGATCTTCTCGGCTGCCCTGGCAAGCTCGAGGGCATGTGGCGTCAGGTCGGGCAGGTTCGCGAGCGCCCGGTACCGCTCCCGGGCCTGGTCGATCTCGGCCTTGCGCCGCCTTAGCTTGGCAACCTTGGCCGCGTCGCCATCCTGTGCGGCCAGGTCAGCCAGCCGGTCGATGGCCTCGCCATCGGCCGGCTCCATGGCCAGACGCTCTTCGAGGACCGAACGCTCGGCCGCGTGGTCGCCGCGCCGGGAGGCGAGCCACGAGCGTAGCGCGAGCACGCTTGCCCGGGAAAAGCCTGAAACCGGCAGATGGCCGGCTGCACGCACCGCATCGTCGGGACGGTCGGCGGCCCTGGCCCACCGCAGCCGCGCCTCCCACACCGCCTGGTCGTCCGGCCGGACCCGCTCGCACCGCGTCAGCCAGTCGCTGGCCTCATCGTAACGACCGGAGCGAATTGCCACATCGGCCCGGGCAAGCCAGACGCGGTCGTCGTTTGGTGCCATGCGCCCGGCCTTGTCGAGGGCCAGGCGCATCGCATCAATCGGATAGGCGACGGTGTCGATGCTCCAGAGCGTGCGCAGGTTTTCCGAGGGGTTCTTCTCGCGTTCGATCTGACTCTTGAGAAACCGTCGATAATCGTCGTGCCGGCCGGTGATCCAGTGCAGTCGGCCCAGGAGCCGCAGCGCCTCGTCGCCGGTGTCGCCGCGGGCTTTTTTGGCGCGCTCCAGACATGTCTCAGCCAGTGCGTACTGGCCTCTCTCCAGCGCGAGCCGGCCGCGCGCCAGCGCGGCGGGCGCGGCCTCCTGGGCGTCATCAGGCACGCGGCCCCAAGCGGCCAGTGCGGCCTCGGGATGGCCCAGGGCGGTCTCCGAGAGACCCAGCCAGTACTCGACGTCGGCACGCCCCGGCCAGCGAATTGCCAGCCGCTTGAGCCGCTCGCTGGCCTCCGCGAACCGGCGCGCTGCGAAATCGTGCTCAGCCAGGCGCAGCTCGTCCCGCAGCCGCCCTTCGGCGACCGCATGGAACACCAGCCACACGGCCACACCGAGGCCGATCCCGACCAGAAGGATCAGCAGGCCGCGTCGCATCGCGTGTCTCGCAATCCACCACGTCAACAACAAGACCCGGCCGAGCCAAACGACTCGGCCGGGCCTTGCCAATTCCTTACGCGAACATCAAAGGCAGACGACCGGTCAATACGAGTCGGACGTGATGACTTCGCCATTGGCGCGGGTGCCCAGCGCCATCCAGGTCTTTTGGTTGATCGAGTCTTTGATGAACCGCACGCTCCCGTCGGCGAACAACACATTGACGCCACCGGGATGGTTGCTCTGGGCGTTGCAATACGACGAGTCGTCCGGTCCGCAGCCGCCGCATGACGATCGGCAGGCGTTCCACTGATACTGCTTTGAGTTGGGTGTGACGATCGTGTGGAACATGCTCATCGTCAGGGCGCCCCAACCCCAGCGAGAACCATTGGCATTCGTCAGGTTGGCGCCCGATTGGTACGCGAGTGTGCATGCGTTGAGCGCCTGCGTCAGCGTCGCTATCGGGAGGGCGCTCACGTCCTGGACGTCGGCGATCTGGGCGCCCGTGACGCCTGTCACCGAGTTGTACCGCCGCAACGGAGAGACAACCGCCCCAGGGTCGCCCACCAGCGATTCGGAGTAGGCGATGGTCTGCGAAGTGCCGTCGGTGCAGTCCTTGATTCCGAACGCAACCCAGTAACAGAACAACCCGGTCGAATAGGGCTGGCAGCCGGGGGGCCCCCCAGCGATGCCCATCGGATCGGGCTGGCAGCTTCCGTATCCGGGCCCATTGTTCCAGCCGGCCAGGCTGGTCGTGCCGACACTCGCTCGATAGCTGTTGATGTTGGGAGTCCCAGTGCCCCACGCCGGCATCCCACCCAATCCCGCGTTGTTGTCTGACGGGCAAAGGTACGTGTTGATGATCGCCGACCAGGCCGTGCCGTTGCAATTGGCGCCGTAGTTGTACCCGCCGCAAAAATCGAAATTGATTGCGTTGTAGATGGCGCCTCCCTCCATGTAGGAGAGCATCTCCGCCTGCGCACTCCACTCGGTCCACCCCGCATAGCCGTTGGAAGCATACGGGGGCTGGGAGGCCGCCTCCGAATGGCCCTGCGGAAACCGGTCGATCGAACTGTGATAATTGTGCATCGCCAACCCGATCTGCTTCAGGTTGTTGGAGCACTGAGACGCGCCGGGCCGCCTCGCGCGCCGCCTGCACCGCCGGCAAGAGCAGCGCGATCAGAACGGCGATGATGGCGATGACCACGAGTAGCTCGATCAGAGTAAACCCACGCCTCGTTCGAAAACTCATTGAACAGCTCCTTGGAAAAGAAAAAAGATACCGGACTGCTGCCTGTCCGCGACCCCCCAAGACGACTCTTTTCTCCCCCACATCCCAGGTTTCGCCACGTGGTTCCTCACTGGGCCGCCGAAACGAACCGAGCTCGAATTATGCTGAAGAATCGCGAAGGATCGTACGGGTGGTGCCCGGCAGGCACCCTGTGAATCATCTGAGCTGGATGCGTTCGGAACGAAGCGAAGAAACGGAGGTAGGAGTTGATTGGAAAAATGTCCAGAACGACCCCGGGGCCGTCAGTCCTCAATCTCTCACCACGACCGGGCGGCGTCAATCTCGCGGTAGGTCGCGCAAGCCCCTTGCGCCGCCCGATCCCACACCGAGTGGCTTCGCGTCATTGTTTGGGAGCTTCCTTGCCAATCTGGGCCTTCTGGCCATAGGCCGCCTGCCGGGCCTTCCGCTCGGCTTCCTCTTTGGCCTTGCCCTCGTCCGACACCCCCGGGGGAGGCGCGGCAGGCTCGCCACCGCATCCCCACGCACCGGCGAGCACACCCATCAAGAACGTCACCCGCATCGTGCGGTTCGCACGAGAAATTCCTGGAATCTTCATCAACCAACCCCCGATTTCCAATGGGAAGGATCAAAAACAGACAGGCCGGACCGCCACTCTCGCATCCCCGTCGATGCCGCCCAGATGAAACGCTCAGAAAAACCGGTGGAACGTTGATGATCTGCCCTGCACGACCGTCGCGCTGGTCGTCACGCGCCCACGCACGACCGTCGCATTGACATCTTGATCGGACAAGGCAGCTCCCAATCTTTGTTGCCGCTCACCGCTTCCCGGTTACAGATTTCACGTCCGACTGCGGTCAAATACGATGACTCGATCGAGATCTAGGGCGAAGCCGTACGTTAGCGTAGGCTCAGGGTGATGGATCACCAATCACAAGAGCGCAGCGCCACCCGCCAGATTTGGCTTCGCCGACCTCGCAATCCCGAAGCAATAATGATGCAAGACACATGCCGTATCCCCGCATCCAAAACCTCGCAACATCTAATCTATTCCGTGCAGACAGCGATGTCAACACGCTATCGCGGAACGGTTTGACGCCTGCAACGCGTTTCGCCGGTGTTGCCCTCCTTCTGCTGCTGGGCGATAATGGTTGGTCTGTTATTCACTCCTGGGCGAGCCCCGATGCCATTGCGATCCATGATCGCCCGATCAGTTCTGTTCGCGGGATGCCTGGCGGCGGCGCCGATCGCTGCCACGGCTGACGAGGCCGCGCGCGCGGCCGGTTTCGACAACGTGGTGCTGCCGTTCCTGAAGAATTACTGCCTGGGCTGCCACGGTGCCATCAAACCGAAAGCCAAGCTGGACCTGAGCCTCTATCGAACGGCCGACGCGGTCGTAAAGGATCTCGGGGTGTGGGACGAGGTGCTGGAACCGGCTCGAGGCCCAGGAGATGCCGCCTTCAAAAGCGCCGCGGCAGCCCGGTGGCCACGAGCGTCGGGCCGTGATCGAATGGGTCCGCGGGGTGCGCGAGGAAGAGGCTCGACGAAATGCGGGCGACCCCGGGCGGGTCTGGGCCCGCCGGCTGAATAGTTCCGAATACGACAACACGATCCGGGACCTGACGGGCGTCGATATCCGGCCCGCCCGCGAATTCCCGGTAGATCCGGCAAACGAGGCCGGCTTCGACAACTCGGGTGAATCGCTGGCGATGTCGCCGGCCCTCTTGGAAAAATACCTGGCCGCCGCCAGGCGGGTCGCCGACCACATCGTGCTCAACCCGGCCGGCTTCGCATTCGCGCCTCACCCGGTGGTCACCGACACCGACCGCGACAAGTACTGCGTGGGGCGAATTGTCGACTTCTACCGGCGGCACCAGGTCGACTACGCCGACTACTTCCTCGCTTCCTGGCGGTTCCAGAGCAGGGTATCCCTGGGCAAGCCGGCTGCGTCCCTTCGTGACTTCGCTATGGAGGCGAAGCTTTCCGAGCGATACCTCGCCACGATCTGGGATACGCTCAACGATCGCGCACCGGCCGCGAGCCCGCTCGACGAGGTCCAGGCAGCGTGGCAGGAGCTGCCGGCCGCCTCGGCACCGCCGGAGGAGGTCCGGCGCGGGTGCGAGCGAATCCGCGACCTGGTCACTCGCCTGCGGCATACCTTCGAGCCGAGCCCGGCCCGGATCCACTTAAAGGGGATCTCCGATGGCAGCCAGCCGTTTGTCTTGTCGTGGAACCGCCGCGTGGCCGCGGGGCGCATGGGTTCCGGAAATGATGTCGATCCGCCCGCGGTCGAGCGGTTCTGCAAGACGTTTCCCGTCGCGTTCTTCGTTTCGGAGCGACCGCCCTACTTCGACCCCAGGGGGGCCATCAAGGGGCGCCTGTTGACGGCCGGCTTCCACTTGATGCAAGGCTACTTCCGCGACGACGCGCCGCTTTGTGAGCTGGTCCTGGACGATGCGGGACGGCGCGAGCTCGACGCGCTCTGGTGGGACCTGGATTTCGTCACGCTGGCTCCGATCCGCCAGTACAAAGACTTCATCTTCTTCGAGCGCGGCGAGCCCCCCCGGTTCATGATGGAGCCGTCGTTCAACTTCGCCCGCTCCGAAGACAAGGACTCGATCACCGACCTCAAGATGCAAAGGCTGCATGACGCCTACCTGGCCAAGGCGCGGCGGATCGGAGCCCGCGACAATGCGGTCCAGGCAATCGAGGAATACTTCGCCGAGATCACGGCCGCGATCCGCAAGGTCGAAGAGGCCCGGCGAGCGGCCGAGCCGAGTCATCTCGAGGCGCTGGTCTCGTTCGCCCGCCGCGCCTACAGGCGGCCCATGAGCGCGGCAGAAGAGGCAAATCTGCTCGCGTTCTACCACGACCTCCGCACCCAGGACGGCCTGACCCACGAAGACTCGATCCGCGATTCGGTCGCCCGCATTCTCGTGTCGCCTCACTTCTGTTACCGCGCTGAGCCCGCCGGAGCGGGTGGCGCCGCTCAAGCGGTATCGGGGTATGCTCTGGCCAGTCGGCTGAGCTATTTCCTCTGGTCGAGCATGCCCGACCCGGAGCTGCTGGCGCATGCCGCCGCCGGAGATCTGCACCAGAGCGAGGTGCTGGTCGGTCAGGCCCGGCGCATGCTCCGGGACGACCGCGTCCGGGGCCTGGCTCAAGATTTCGCCGGCAACTGGCTGGAATTCCGGCGGTTCCAGGAACACAACGGCGTCGACCGCAAGCGATTCCCAGCGTTCTCGAACGAGCTCAAGCAAGCGATGCAGGAGGAGCCCATCCGGTTCTTCATGGACGTCGTGCGCCACGATCGCTCCGTGCTCGACTTCCTGGACGCCGACCATACTTTCGTCAATCCGGTCCTTGCGAAACACTACGGCATCGCGGTCTCACGACAGCGACCTGACGAGTGGGTCAAGGTGGATGGCGTGAATCAGTACGGACGCGGGGGGCTCCTGCCGATGGCGGTCTTCTTGACCAGGAACTCACCGGGTCTGCGCACCAGTCCGGTCAAGCGCGGCTACTGGGTCGTGCGCCGGGTCCTTGGAGAGCGGATTCCCGCACCTCCGCCCTCGGTCCCGGAGCTCCCCATGGACGAAGCGAATCTCGGCGAATTGACGCTCCCGCAGCTCCTGGCCCGCCACCGCAGTCAGGAAAGCTGCGCGGCCTGCCATCGGCGTTTCGACTCGATCGGCCTGGTCTTCGAAGGCTACGGCCCGATCGGCGAGCGCCGCGACAAGGACGGCGGCGGCCGACCCGTCGATGAGACGGCCGTTTTTCCCAACGGCAGCCAGGGCGCCGGACTCGACGGCTTGCGGCAGTATATCTCCGAACAGCGCCGGGACGACTTCATCGACAATCTCTGCCGGAAGCTGCTGGCGTACGCTCTCGGTCGAGGCACACAGCTCTCCGACCAGGCGACCATCACCGCGATGCGAGACCGGCTCGCCAGTGGCGGCAACCGGTTTGGCGTTCTGGTCGAGACGATCGTCACCAGCCCCATGTTTCTCAACAAGCGCGGTCGCGACGACCCGCGCGAGTGAAATGCTCTTTCCGAATGAAGAATCGTCATATTTCGAGATCAGTGTCTGCCCCGGAGTAGTCCATGACAGCGTCAGAAGCCAGGATCAATCGGCGTACCGTGCTCCGCGGTGCCGGCGTCGTCATGGCGCTGCCGTGGCTGGAATCGATTGCCGTCTGGGGGGCCGAGGTCGACTCACCCGGCGCTATGGCGGTCTTTCCCAGACGGTTTGCGGCCCTGTTCATGGGCAACGGCGTCAACCCCAACCACTGGTGGGCGAAGGGGTCGGGCGCGAGCATGGAGCTCAGCAAGAGTCTCCAGCCGCTCGCTCCGCTCAAAGATCGGCTAAACGTCGTCTCGGGCCTGTTCAACAAGCACGCGACGGGGGTCGGTATTCACCCGGGACAGACCGGCAACCTCCTGTCGGGGGTGGCGCTCCAGAAAGGAGCAATCCTCAAGGGCGGCATCACGATGGACCAGGTGCTGGCCAGCCGGTTGGGCGACCTGACGCCGGTGCCCAGCCTCGTCCTGGGCTGCGAGCAGCCGATCACCGGCTATCATGAGTCGAATTTCTCGATGGCCTACAGCTCGCACATTTCCTGGCGCGACGCGGCCTCGCCGCTGCCGATGGAAGTCTATCCGTCCCTGGCCTTCGACGCGCTGTTCGACAACCAGGGGAGCCGGCGCACCCAGAGCATCCTGGACCGTGTGCAAGCGGACGCCGCCGAGCTGAGCCGCCAGGTCAGCCGTGCCGACCGGGCGAAGCTCGACGAGTACCTCACCAGCGTCCGCGAGGTGGAAACCCGGGTGCGCCGCAGCCGCGCGATCAAGGACAAGGCCGAGAACCTGGCCCGAGATCGCGGCCGCCCTGCGCTCGACGATGCCGCGCCCGGATAATGGCCTGCCCGAGGACATTCGCGAGCACATGCGGCTCATGTGCGACATCATTGCCCTGGCGTTTCAGACTGACAAGACACGCGTGGCGACGCTCCTGCTCTGCCGTGACCTGTCGGGGCTCTTCTACCCATTCTTGAACGTGAGCGTGACGCACCACCCCGCGTCCCACGACGACCGGTCCGACGCCTACGAGCGTGTGACGCGATATTACATCAGCCAGGTCGCCTACCTGGCCAACCGCCTTGCCGCGATGCCCGAGGGCGAGCACTCCGTGCTCGATAACTCGTGTCTCTTGTTCCTCTCGAATATGTGGTCGGGCAGCAAGCACGACTCGACCAAAGTCCCTGTCGTCATGGTCGGCGGCCTGGGCGGCGGCATCGAGACCGGCCGCGTCCTCGATTACACCGGCAACGGCGACGAAAACCGCAAACTTTGCAGTCTCTATCTCGCGATCATGGACCGGATGGGCGTCAAGCTCGACCGGTTCGGCGATGCCACGACGCGACTGGATCGTTTCTGATCGGTCGATCGTCATGAGACCGAATGCTTGCGATTCGATCGTCCACAGGTTAATATTTTGTGGAGAGTTTGGTCTTCGTCCCGTCGCGCATTCGAGTCGAAATGTTGTCTTCTTCCCGCAGGCGACCGGCGCATCGGGCCACAGGTGCATTTCTGATGCTCCTCGTGGTCGGCGGAATTGCCGCATCACCGGCACAGGCCGGTTGTGGTCACGGCGTGACGTCGAGGGCGAGCCGTACGACCCGGGAATCGCTCTCAAGGCTGGAAGTCTTCGCATTTCCCAGTGTCCAAACAGCCGATTCGACACCGGCCGATCCCCGGCGGAATTCTCCGTGCTCCGGGCTCGCATGCTCGCAAGGTCCAGGCTCGCCGCAGGCACCGGTGGCTCCGTCGACGCTCCAAACTGAACGCGGCTGCTTCACCGCCGCCCCAGCGGGCTGGCTCCGCTCGAGTTCCCCCGACCGGCCGGCGGACCATCCTGTTGCCCAACCAGGACATCTCACATCTCGCATCGAGCGGCCGCCGCGAGATTGCCGCTGACCCTCACATTCCTGAGGGTTTGGCCGCCTCAGGCTGCGGCCGGACGAACGACGCGATTGTGCGCGTAGCTCTGGCTGACCAGGGCGAACGGTCGTTCGCCCCTTGGCCCTGTGGCGCACGTCTGGCGCCGCGATGCCCAGGCCACTGTGCTGCTCGGTGCGGTACGGGGCGGTTGACGGCACTTCCGCAGATGAGCGCATTCCCCTGCCGCTGCGCGGAGGCAGTGCGCTCGGGCGCGCTCCGGGCGTGACCGCTCGCTGGCTGTGACGCGGATCTTTCGCAATGAAATCAGGAGCTAACCCATGCCGGAATTGATACACGCGACCGCCCTTTTGCCGATGCTCTTGCTCTTGTCAACGGCCACCGTGACGGACGCACCGCATGATCACGCTGTTCTACGCGTGCCGCTGCTACGACATGACCCGCATTTCCAACTGTTTCCAGCTCAGCCTGGAGCGCGACAACGTCTTCTTTGATTACTGCACCGACGACAAGGCAAAGGAGAGCGTCAAATGAACAAGTTTCCGATGAATGCTGTCTGCTCGGAGTCCACCGCGATGATCATGAAAACCTGCTCGAGAGTTGTGCTCTTGGTCATGGCGATCTGTTCCACGGCAGCGCTGGCGCGGGCCGACGAGCCTAAAGCCCAGCCCAGCCGGCCGGCAGCGGCGCCTGATCGTGAGGCGGCGGAAGTGGCCGCGGCTTTGAAAGAGTCCTGGCCCGACCACCCCGAATGGGTCGACATGCTGACGGACATTCTCGTCTCGCGATCGATGGGACCGAACGACGGCTGGTTCCGAACCGCCGTGGCGCAGGTTCGGTTCGATTGGGCCTGGGCGCTCAAGCGGTTCGACAAGAGCGGCGACGGGCAGATCGACCGCCGGGAGTTCACGGGCGGCGACCAGGATTTCACTCGCCTTGATCGCGATCGCGACGGGCGATTGACCACCGCCGACTTCGACTTTTCCGGAAGCGCGCTGGAGCCGACGCCGGGCGCCATGCTGTTCGCTCGCGCCGACCGCGACGCCAACGGCAAGGTGACACGCGAAGAGATCGACGCATTCTTCAAGGCGTGCGACAGCGGCGGTCAAGGCTTTCTGTCGCTCGCCGATCTGACCGAGGCGCTGACGCCGCCGCCGCGCAGGAGCTCGGGGGGCTCGGGCTGGCCGACCAAGGCGACGCTGGTGCGCGGCCTTTTCCGCCAGGAAATCGGCTCGCTAGAGCCCGGTCCGAAGCTCGGCGAAACCGGGCCCGACTTCCAGCTCAAGACCAACGACGGTGCCGCCGATATCAGCCTCTCGAGCCTGGTCGGCCCGAAACCGGTCGTCCTGGTGTTCGGCAACTTCACCTGCGGACCGTTCCGCAGCCACGCCGGCAATCTTGAAAAGCTGTACCACCGGTTTAAGGATCGCGCCAGTTTTGTGATGGTCTACGTCCGTGAAGCGCACCCGACCGACGGTTGGCGAATGGAAAGCAACGATCGCGTCAACGTGGCGACGCCTCAGCCACGGAACTACGGCGAGCGGGTCCAGGTCGCCCAGCTTTGCGCGGACGCTCGGACTGGGCTTCCCGATGCTCGTCGATACCATCGACGACGCCGTCGGCGCTCGCTACAGCGGAATGCCGGGCCGCCTTTACTTGATCGATCGGCAAGGCAAGGTGGCCTACAAGAGCGGGCGCGGCCCGTTCTTGTTCAAACCCGCCGAGCTGGAGCAGTCGCTGATCCTGCTACTCGAGGAACAGGGGCCCGGCCCAGGCCAGGCACGCGCCGCCTCCGCCAGCGGTGGAAAGGCCCGCCAGGACTCGCCAGTCGCCGCGAGCCGGCCCGCAAACTGAACATCAATCCGTTACGTCGACGGGCTGGGGACATGGGCCCCGCGCGACCCCCAAGCGTACGCCGAGACCGGCGTGCGACTGGCAAAGGCGGGCTACGTCAAGTTCGACTTCAACAGACGCTGAAGTTCGCTGCCGAACGGTCGTGCGCTTGGGGTAAACGCCGTTCTGGAGATCGACTGGCCGACCAGCGGAACGACCCAGGTCTTCCGCGACATCGCCGGGGACCAGGCCATCGAAGTCATCGAATTCGCCGAATCGTATCGGTCGCTCAAATGGAAGCCGCTTCCACAACCCGATGACGGCGCTCGAGACCCGATCTAACGACCCTCTTGAAACCGCGCCTGCGCGGGCGGTATGCTATTGAATGCATCGGCAGCGGCACATTGATCACGAATTTACATTTCAGCCCGGCATCTGCGAGATCGAACAACAACCTCGACGTCTTCTGCGTTGTGAAGGCAAGCCGTAATGAGGTCCAGACGTTTCAGACGCTTGATGCACTTGGGGGCGGGAGCACTGACGGTGCTCCTCGTGCACGGCTTCCTCGCATCGCGTGACGCCTGGGCCGGCTGCAATCGTCTGGTCACCTCGAAATTCGATCGAAGCTTCCACGTCGACAGGCTCGACCCGCTCATCAGCGGCCGCACGGACGCCGTGCACGCGGGTGACGGGGCTCACAATCCACTGAACGCGGACGACCCGAATCGCCGCCTACCGTGCTCGGGGCCTGGTTGCTCGAGCCGGGTGCCCTCGCCCGCACCGTCGGCTTCCGGCGGCACGCAGATCACCGACCAGTGGATGGTTCCCAGCGCCCATCGGCCAGCGTGTTCTGCGGATCCTGCGCCTTTGCCCGGTCGAACAGTCGGTCGCCAGGCCGTCCGGCGCAGTCGTTCGATCTTCCATCCGCCGCCCGCCTGATTCGGCGGTGTTACGAGTCCGCTCGTTCTCGTCGCGCCTGTCCGGTGCCACGGACGCTTCGTTTGCCGCGCGGGGTTCTCGCCGGCGCGTAAGCCTGTTGACTGCGGCATCGCTGCCGGGGTCGCTCGTGCCTGCGTGCGTCCCGGACCGGCAAGCGACCAGCGCTCCCTCGAACGTGCCGAGTAGTGCGAGCCCGGCTCGAGCATCGGCCTTGTCGGTGCGACAGCAGCATCTGCGAGTGGGATAGTGCTGTGCTCAGACGCTCGGATTGCGCCGTCACAGACGAGCGCGATTTCACACTGCGCCGGCGGTCCGTCATCGAATTCCTGTCGATTCCTATCATCGTTCATCATCGTTTTCATATTTCTCGAGGAGATTCCCATGCATCACAGTCGCAAGGGCTTCACACTGATCGAGCTCCTGGTGGTCATCGCCATCATTGCAGTTCTGATTGCGCTCTTACTCCCAGCCGTCCAGTCCGCTCGCGAAGCGGCCCGGCGGGCGCAATGCGTCAACAATCTCAAGCAAATCGGACTGGGGCTGCACAATTACTACGAGTCGCGCAACGCCCTCCCGGGGGCCGACATGGTCTTCAACGTCACCGAGATCTCGGCCCTGTCCAACATCCTGCCGTACCTGGAGCAGTCCAACGTTTACAACACGATCAACTTCGACTTCTCCTATCAGGACCCCACGAACTCCACGGCAATGATGACCGTGCTGACCGGCTTCATCTGCCCCTCGGATGTGCCGGACCCGATTCCGTCGCTCGGAGGCCAGACGAATTACATGGCCAACATGGGCAGCGGCATCGTCTGGCAGGCGTCGGTGGGTCCCAATGCCGGCATGCCCCCGCCCAACGGAGTGTTCTACGGCAACAGTGCCACCAGGTTCGCCGCGATCACCGACGGCTTGTCCAACACGACCTTCTTCAGTGAGCGGATCTTGGCCGACGGCAACAATGCGATCGTGAGCCCGATCGCGGATGTGTTCTTCTCGCCCAACTTCCCAATGACTCCCGACGAAGCCTTGCAGCAGTGCCTGGCCGTCAACATTTACGATCTGAACAACCAGTTCCCCCTGTTCATGGGGGCCCCCTGGCTGTGCGGCCAGCATATCTTCCTGCACGTCTCGCCGCCGAACTCGCGGTCATGCGGGTTCTTCGTCGCCCTCCGCGCGGTCATGCCGCCCAGTAGCCGGCATCCGGGCGGGGTCAACGTTCTCTTCGGCGATGGTTCCGTTCACTTCATCAAGGACTCGATCAATCTGCCGACGTGGCGCGCTGGGCACACGGGCCGGAGGCGAGGTCCTCAGCTCCGACAGCTACTAATGTCACCGCCAATCAACCCATCGGGAGGTGAACCATGTTCGGCACAAAGAAATTGATGTCACTGACGATCCCACTGCCTCGACGAGACGAGGGTGACGTCAGCTTTTACGGCACGATCTTGATGCTGGCGGCCTGCGTGGGCCTGCTCGTGACGATGCTCCTGTCGGGATGCTCCGGCGGCCCGTCGCACCCGGTCAATCCGGCGCTCGCTCGAGATTCGCTCAAGACGGCGCTCGATCAGTGGAAGAAGGGCGAAGGTCCAAAGTCGCTGGAGTCGTCCTCCACGCCCATGACCGTCCAGGATCTTGACTGGGCCTCCGGGGCCAGGCTCATCGACTACCAGATCGTCGACGACGGCACTCCCAAGGACGCCAACTTGCATGTTCAGGTCAAGCTGACTCTGAGCGATCCGGCCAGGGACAACGGAAAGGCCGCCGAAAAGAAAGTGTGGTACCTGGTCGGCACCAGTCCTTCCGTGACCGTGTTTCGTGACGCACTCAGGCGCTGACCCAATCGACGCGAGGGTCGGGTCGAGCGCCGTGCCCACACGGTGAGGCCCGGCCCTCGCTTGTCCGAACGGAGTTCTCTCTGATCTCATGCTGGCAACCGATACTTCCCCCTGTTAACGTGACTGGCCGGACGACCGGCCTCGCCGCTCCGGCCATCGCGAGGCAGAGCTGCGCTTACGTTTCTTTCACTTCTTCAACAAGGAGACGACCCATGCGTTACCTGATTCCGATCACGATCTGCTGCGTGTTCCTCCTGGGATATCAGGCCGCGCGGCCACAGGCGCCCAGCCAACCCAACACCGAGTCCATGGCCCAGGTTGCCGCGGCGACGTACGAGCATCTGGCCACGGCGATCATCGAGATCGAGGCCACCGAGGACGACCTCGTCAAGAGCATCCTGATCGGCTACTACACCGCCGCTCAGATGCACATGAAGGCGGCGGAGCAAGATGCCCAGGGCCGGGCCGGGCACCTGGAGGCGGCCGCGGCCGATGTCTCGAACATCGCCAACGAGGGCGACAAGCGCATCCAGGCCGTCCGACAGCGGTTGGCCAAGGCCGGACACACGCATAACACGGATGTCGAGACCAAGGGAGACTACATGTTTATCACAAACCGTGAGCGGAAGCAGCTTCTCGACCTGGCGGGGCGGATCGCACGGGCCGGGGCGAACGAACTGGAAAACGTGCAAGCCGATCTCGCTCGCGTGTTCCCGGCGGCGATCGCAGCCGAGTGACAGCCAGCCGCTGCCAACAATGACTTTCCGGGCCGCTGCGCCCGGTGCTCTCGTCCTGGTAAAAAGGACGCGACCATGAACGTCTCACGACTGGTGCCGCCCTTGCTCCTGGCCGCGATCGTCGCGTCGTGCGGGGCGCCGTCGCCGCCGGCTCCGGCGGCCGCGCCCGCGCATTCCGCGCGGGCCGGCCCCGCCATTCCGTCGTTTGTCGACGTCGCCGCGACCGCCGGGTTGAAGAGGGTGCTCTACTGTGGGGGCACCGACAAGGACCACATCCTCGAGTCGCTCGGCAGCGGGTGCGCACTGGTCGACTTTGACGGCGACGGACACCTGGACGTGTTCCTGGTCAACGCCTGGGCTCTCGACGAGCAGCCGTCTCGTGTCCGCTTGAAGGGCAAGAACGCGCTCTATCGCAATCGGGGCGACGGATCGTTCGAAGACGTGTCCGCCCGGGCTGGAATCGCCGACGAAAGCTGGGGCTGCGGCGTCTGCGCGGGCGACTACGACAACGATGGCCGGGTCGACTTCTACGTCACCAACTTCGGTCCCAACCGCCTTTACCGCAATCGCGGTGACGGCACCTTCGAGCAGGTTGCCGAGCGGGCGGGCGTCGCCGACGAAGGCTGGGGTACGGGGTCGGCCTTCTTCGACGCCGACGGCGATGGAGACCTCGACCTTTACGTTGCCAACTACATCAGCACCACGATGGAGGAAGTTCTGAAGGCCCGGCGGACGACCGTCTGGCGCGACAAGGTCAAGGTGCTTGCTGGGCCGTTCGGGATGCGCGGCGGCCGCGACCGCTTCTTCCGCAACAACGGCGATGGAACCTTTCGCGACGCCACCGATCAAGTGGGCATGACCGATACGGCCGAGTCGTACGGGCTCGGCGTGCTCGCCTCCGACCTCGACTCCGATGGCGACGTCGACGTCTTCGTCGCCAACGACTCCAACCCGAACTTCCTGTACCGCAACAATGGCGACGGCACGTTTTCCGAAGTCGGCGCCTGGAGTGGTGCGGGCCTGAACGGTTCCGGCGTTGCCCAGGCCGGAATGGGAGTGGACGCCGCGGACTTCGACGGCGACGGCCGCCCTGATATCCTCGTCACGACGTTCGCCAAGGACTCCGCGACGATCTACCGCAATGAAGGCGACCTCCTGTTCCAGGACGTGTCTGCTGCAATCGGGCTCAAGTCGATCTCGTACGATGTCCTGAAGTGGGGCTGCGCGTTTCTCGACATCGACCACGATACCGATAACGACGTCGTGATCGCCAACGGGCACATCTATCCGCAGGTCGACCAGTCACCCGAGCTCAAGGAGTCGTACCGCCAGCGGCCGTTACTCTTGCGGAACGACAACGGCCGGCTCACCGACCTATCGCGGCAAGCCGGACCCGGCTTTCAGCTCACCGTTTCGGCCCGCGGTCTGGCGGCCGGCGACTATGACAACGACGGCGATCTCGATTTGCTCGTCACGGCAATCGACTCACCCCCCCTGCTCCTGCGCAATGACACGCCGCGGTCGGCCCATTGGCTGAAGGTTCGACCGCTCAATCGCCACGGCAGTCCTTCAATCGGGGCCCGCATTCGCGTCTCAGCCGGCGGAACGTTTCAACTGAGGGAGCTCCGGAGCGGCTCGTCGCACCTGTCGCAGAACGCACTGGAGGTGCACTTCGGGCTGGGGTCGGCCGCCAAGGTCGACGTGATCGAGGTTCACTGGCCGGGCGGCCGCACCACGGTCCTCCGCGACGAACTCGCGGATCGCACGATCACGGCTCGTGAACCTTAGCGGATCGAGCGCTCGGCGATGGGCGCGCCGCCGAGATCGCGCAGCTCCTGCCGCCGTTTCTCCCAGTCTGCCGGAGCCAGGATGTCGAGAGCCTCGTTGCCGGATAGCTCCATGCCGCACAGCGTTTCGACCCAAACGGCCCAGCATCTTGCCGAGGCGTCCTTCGCCTGCGGCACGACCCAGATCCGCGCCGTGTTATCGTGGCTGCCGGTGATCAATCGATGGCCATCCGGGCTGAACGCCAGCCCATCCACGCCGGCACGATGACGCAACGCCGGTCCCAGCGGCCGGCCTGTGGCGATGTCCCATAATCGCGCGGTCGCGTCGCCACTGGCCGTTCCGACCGTCGCCCGGTCGGGGCTGAAAGCTACGGCGATTACCGGTCCCAGGTGCACGAAAGGCGGCCCGAGAGGACTTGTCGTGGCGACTCGCCACAACTGGGCTGTCTTGTCCTTGCTCCCGGTCAGGAGCATGTCGCCATCTGGACTGAATACCACACAGACCACCTCATCCTGGTGGACCAGAGGCTTCCCGAGCGGCTCCCCTGAGCGCACATCCCAGAGCCGGGCCGTGTGATCGATGCTCGCCGAAACCGCGGTGCTGCCGTCCGGACTGAAGGCGACGTCCACCACAAACTGCCGGTGGCGGAAAACATGGCGTTCCTGACCGCTGGCAACGTCCCACAACTTTGCTGTGTGATCGGCGCTGGCGGTCAACGCGAGCGTTCCATCGGGGCTGAAGGCAACGGCCGCCACGCCTTCTTCGTGACCGAAGCTTCGATTCAGGTAGCGACCCGTCGGGACTTCCCATAATCGAACAAACGTGTCTTCACAAGCCGTCAGGAGACGCGTTCCGGCGGAATTGAATGCGACGGCGTGCACCCAGCCGTCATGACGCAGGGGCGGGCAGAGCATTTCGCCTGACGCGACATCAACCAGCCGGGCCGTCTGATCGGCGCTCGCGGTCGCGACCGTTCGGCCATCCGGGCTGAAGACGGCTGCCGTGACGATTCCCTTGTGAGTCACTCGTTGCAGCAATTGGCCGGTAAAGAGGTCCCAGAGCCGAACGTCTCCTTGACTGAGGTTGAACGGCTTGGTCCCCGAGAGCGCGGTACGGCCATCGGGGCTGATTTGCACGATGGCAGGAGGGGCATCATGTAAGAGCTCCATGGATTGCGATCCCGCGTTTCTGCGCCGGCGAAGCTGGCATATTCCGTCGTAACCGCCGGTGAGGATGCGGGTGCCGTCCGGACTGAATGCCACCGCCGTGACGCGTTGCTGGTGAAAAGCAGCCGGACCGATGCTCTCCCCACTTCGAACGTCCCAGAGCCGCGCGATCTTATCGAAACTGCCCGTCAGAAGTGTCTGGCCATCGGGGCTGAAGGAGACGGCCGTCACAAAGCCAGTGTGCGGCAGAGCATGTACGACGCTCAAGCTGGCTGCATCCCAGATCCGGGCGCGGCCATCGGTGCTGCCTGTCGCGAACCATCGGCCGTCCGGGCTCAGGGCCGCGGCCACCAGCCTCTTCTGGACAGTCGACCGCCTGCGACTGACCCCGGTCGTCGCGTCCCAGAGCTGAATCTCGCCGTCCTCGGTGGTCGTCAGAATGGCCTTGTCGTCCGGAGTGAACGCAATCGTCTTGACCGGGTGCTCGTGCTTGAGCACAAGGGAACGCTGTCGCCCCGTCGCCACGTCCCAGAACTTGAGCTGGCAATCCAGCCCTCCCGATGCCAGCGTTTTGCCGTCGTGGCTAAAAGCCACCGCGTAGACCCGACGCCCCCCGTGCTCGAAAACCCTGGGGGGCAGACGATCCGGGCCCACTTGCCAAACCCGGACGCTTGCATCCCCGCAGGCGACCGCCAGGTCGTGACCGTCCGGGCTGAACGCGAGCGATCGGGCGGCTCCGGACGAGTCGAGCGGTCCATCGATCGGTGTTAACAGACTGCCATTCCACAGCCGAACGATCCCATCCTCGCTCGCCGTGGCTCCCAGTGTTCCATCGGGGCTGAACGCGATCGCCGAGATCGGTGCACTCGGCGGCGACTGGGTCAGCAAGGGATCGAGCTTGTCTTGCCATCCGGCCAGGCTTGCGCGCATGACCCGGCTCAAGTCCCCGGCGCCGGGCGGGACTTCCGTCAGGCCTCGCGCCAGAATCAACATCCCGTGCGCGACCTCGCCACGCTCGGCCAGGGATTGCCCACGATCCAGATAGTTTTCAGCCAGCCGATAGTTCGACTTGTAGAGGGCAACCCCGAGCTCGTCGGCGTGCGTCTTTTCACGAACCGCAAACAGCAGTGCGAACACCACCACAGTCAAAAGCGCGATAGCGGCCGCAGCGCTGACCGCGGCCAGCGTGCGATTGCGCAGGGCCCAGAGCCACGAGCGCTCCAGCCGCCCGACCGGCCGGGCGTGGCAGGGTTCGCCGCGCAGATAGCGGCGCAGGTCGGCCGCCAACTCCCCTGCCGTGGCGTAACGCCGCGCACGCAACTTGGCGAGGGCTTTCAGGCAGATGGTCTCCAGATCGCGCGATATTCGATCGTTCAAGCGGCGCGGTGGACGGGGATCTTCATTCAGGACCTGGTGGATCAGCATCGCCTTGGCGCCGCGAAACGGCAGCTCGCCGCACAAAAGCTCATAGAACACAACTCCCAGACTATAAACATCACTGCGCCGGTCGACATGATGCGCCTGGCCGGCGGCTTGCTCGGGACTCATGTACGCGGGAGTGCCCACGATCTGGCCGTCCATCGTCATGACGACGTCCACTTCCGGGCGCAGTGCCAGACCAAAGTCGACGACGACCGGCTTGCCCAGCCGCGTCGAGCCCCGCTCCTCGGCCGCCGTTGCCGCGGGATCGCCGTCCTCGGCGGGGTACTCGATGATGATGTTTGCCGGCTTGATGTCGCGATGCACCAGCCCGCGCGAGTGAGCATGATCCAGAGACTCGGCGATCTGCGCGACCAGAAGAGCGCTCTCGCGAAATGTGAGCCGCCGCAATTTGAGCAGGTCTTTGAGGGGCACGCCCTCAATGAATCCGGAGACCAGGACCGGCCAGTTATCGAGCGTCACCATCTCGAAGAGCTGCACAATCCCTGGGTGATGAAGCTGGGCCGCGACCTTCGCTTCACGCTCCAGCCGCTCAATGTCCAGGCCCGACTCGATCGCGTGCCGATGCGGGATCTTGACGGCGACGACTCGATCGAGCTGGGTGTCCCGCGCGCCACACGGTGCCGAAAGATCCCTGGCCGACGCGCTCGAGCAACTGAAATCGGCCGATCACGCGGATCTCGTCGATCGGCGAGAAGCGCCCCGCCCTCTCCAGGCGGAATGAATTGCCGCATTTCTCGCATTGAACGCTGCCGCTGGAGACGTCGCCGGTCGCAAACGTGTGGTGGCAGGAAGGGCAGATCAGACGATCCGGCGCGAGCGGGGATGTCTCCGCCTCGAGTTCATTGGTTGAACCCAGGTCGGCCCGGATTGGCCCGCGAGCGCTCCTGGACGCCACTTCGCGCCCCAGCGTCTCCGGGTCGTCGTCCATGGTGCTTTCCCCTGGCTCGCTCACTCATTGCCATCGGTTTTTCTACCCCTCGGTCAGTGTATCCGACGGCCCTCATTCAAGCCAAGATTCCGGTGACCGGGTGGTGCTCCTCGACGCCGGTCAAGCGCACGTCGAGCCCCTGGAACTTGAAGCCCAAGCGGCGGTGGTCGATGCCCAGGCAGTGCAGGATCGTGGCATTGAGATCGTGGATGTGCACCGGATTGGCGACGACATTGTAGCTGAAGTCGTCGGTTTCGCCATGCACGATTCCCGGCTTGATTCCGGCGCCGGCCATCCAGAGCGGAAAGCACTTGGGATGGTGATCGCGGCCATAGTTCTCGCGGGTCAGCTTGCCCTGGCAGTAAACCGTCCGGCCGAACTCACCTCCCCAGATGACCAGCGTGTCGTCCAGAAGCCCGCGCTGCTTGAGGTCGGTAACCAGGGCATACGTCGCCTGGTCAACGTCCCTGCACTGGAGCGGAAGGTCGCCGGCCAGATTGCCATGCTGATCCCAGCCGCGGTGAAAGATCTGGACGAACCGCACGTCGCGCTCGGCCAGGCGGCGGGCCAAGATGCAGCAGCGCGCGAACGACCCGGGCGTGTGCACGTCCGGCCCGTACAAATCGAGGACGTTTTTGGGCTCGTTCGAGATGTCTGTGAGCTCGGGGACGGAGGTCTGCATCCGGAAAGCCAGCTCGTACTGGGCGATCCGGGTCAGGGTCTCGGGGTCTCTGACCTGCTCGAATTCTCTCTGGTCGAGCCGGATCACGGCGTCGAGAGTGCGCTTGCGAGTTGCCGCATCGACTCCGGGCGGGTTCGAAAGGAACAGGACCGGGTCGCCAGTCGAGCGCAGCGCTACCCCCTGGTGCTTGGTCGGCAGATAACCCGAGCCCCACAGCCGGTTGTAGATTGCCTGGGCGGCCGCCTTGCTCGACCAGGTGGCCGTCATCACGACGAAGGCCGGCAGGTTCTGGTTCATCGTGCCCAGGCCATAGCTCAGCCAGGCGCCCAGGCTGGGCCGGCCCGGCAACTGATGCCCGGTGCAGATGTAAGTGACCGCCGGGTCGTGGTTGATCGCCTCGGTCCAGACCGTCTTGACCAGAGCGATCTGGTCAGCAAGCCGGGCCGTCCAGGGCAGAAGCTCACTGATCCACATGCCGGATTGGCCGTGCTGCGCGAACTTGTACTTCGAGGGCGCGATCGGAAACCGGGCCTGGCCGCTGGTCATCGTGGTGAGACGCTGGCCCTTGCGGATCGAGTCGGGAAGGTCCTTGTCGAACAGGGCGCCCATCCTGGGCTTGTAGTCGAAGAGATCCATCTGCGACGGGCCGCCGTTCATATGAAGATAAATCGCCCGCCTGGCCTTGGGAGGGAAATGCGGCAAGCCGGGCAAACCGCCGGTCGCCGCCGCTAAGTCGGCCGGCATCGGACCATCCAGGGGTGCCCGGCCGGCCCGCGCACTCTCCGCCAGGAGAGCCGACAGGGCCGCGGTCCCCAGGCTCAACCCCGTCCGCCCGAAGAAGTGCCGGCGGGTCACCATCTCGATGTGTTCGCGAATCGGGTCCATCGTCACGCTCCCAAGATCGGCTCACCCCTTGGTGATTGCCTCGTCGAGGTTCAAGATCACGTTCGCAATCATCGTCCAGGCCGCCAGCTCGGCCGGCTGATCTCGCGGGTCCGGCCGGGCTTCGCCGCTTCCGAGCAACTTCTGCGCGGCGCCGGGCTGGCGCGTGTAGTGGTCCGTGAGGTCCTTGAGAGCCGACCTCAGCTCGGCGAGGTCTTTCTGCTCGGGCGATCGGGCGATGACCAGCCGGTACATGAAGGTCAAGCGGTCGTCGGTCGCGCACCCGGCCTGGCGCAAGGTACGCTCGGCCAAGCCGCGCGCAGCCTCGATGAATTGCAGCTCGTTCATGAGGAGCAGCGCCTGGAGTGGCGTATTGGTCCGCTCGCGCCGCACCTGGCACGCCTCACGCGAGGGCGCGTCAAACGTGGTCATCTGCGGCGGCGGCGAGGTCCGCTTCCAGAACGTGTACAGGCTACGGCGGTGGATCTTCTCGACCCCCGAGTCGGCCTTGAAATGGGCCGTGTTGCTGTCGGTGTAACCGACTGCCTCCCAGAGCCCGTACGGCTGTGGCGGCTTGACGCTCGCTCCGCCCACTCGCTCGACCAGGAGCCCGCTCGCGTAGAGCGCCTGGTCGCGCAGCGTCTCGGCGTCGAGCCGGAACCGCGGGCCTCGCGCCAGTAATCGGTTGGCGGGGTCTTTTGCCAAACCCTGGGGACTCACTCGCGAGCTCTGCCGGTAAACCGCCGACATCACCAGCCGCTTCAAGAGGTGCTTGACGTCCCAGCCGTCCTCGCGGAACCGGACGGCCAGCCAATCCAGAAGCTCCGGGTGGCTGGCCGGCTCGCCCTGCGCGCCGAAATCCTCGGCTGTCTTGACGATCCCCGTGCCCAGGAGCTGGAGCCAGAACCGATTGACGGCCACGCGGGCCGTCAGAGGGTGATTGGCGGCGATCAGCCACTCCGCCAGGCCCAGGCGATTGAGGGGCGCTCCCGCAGGAAACGGCGGCAGAAACGCTGGCACGGCACGGTCGACCTTCTCGCCCCGCTGGTCGTATTCACCCCGCTTGAGCAGAAAAGCCGGCCTGGGCTCGCCGGCCTTCTCGCGAAAGACCAGCGTCGTCGCAAGCTGGTCCACGAGCTGCTTGCCCTGTCGCTCGGTCTCCGCGAGTTGCGTTTGCAATGGTTCCAGAACCTTCGCGGTCCCGGCGTACGCATGCTCGATGAAGTATGCTCGCAGCTCCTTGGTCTGCGACTCGCTGCGCTGGGATCGCTCCAGCGCGACGATCTTCTTGATACTCGCCGGCAAGCCCGCGTCCGCGTGCACACGCTGGGCGTGAACCCAGGCGGAAAGCGAATCATAGAGCCGGCCGTCCTGCGGCGTCTCGGTTTCGATACCCGCTTTGTCCCAGTAAAGAGTGCCGCCGTGTTGGGTGAATGCCCAGCCTTCGATCTCCGTGCCCGGAGCAATACCGAGCTTGGCGACGGGCACCGCCAGCCGCGTCCACTGGCCCGCGCGAGGAAGGTCGCCCAGGCGGAGCCGCTCGGACGTGCCGTCCTTGCCGAAGTCGATCAGGTTCGCACCCCAGTAGGCACGGTGCGTCCAGTTGCCCTTGGTGTGCCACTGGAGCATCAGCTCCCGGGCAGGGCTCTTGGCATCCATGTACACATACGCAAACAGCGTGTCGCCCGCACCCACCCTTAGCTTGCGAGCCGCGTTGTCGAAGAAGCGCTGTTTCATCCCGCCCGCCGTGGTGCGCAGCGCCACGCGCCACTATAGACCGGGTGGTCGGGTTTGCCGACAAAGTCGCCGTCGCCCTGGGGCGTGGCCCCCTGCGGCAGGGCATCATCGATCCAGACGAACTCCGTCCTGCACGCGGGTTTCGCCTCCTGTCCATCATCTTTCGGCTGATTGCCGGCGATCAGTAGGGCGGTTGCGTTCTTCATGCTCTGGCGCAGGCCGGCCTTGCGCAGGTCAATCGAGCGCAGCGTCTCGGCTTGTTGCGGCGTGGGGACCTGCGCGATCGGTGCCCACCTGGCTCCGTTCCCGTCCATGGGAGGCCCGTCGATGTTGTTGAAGAACGCGAAGAGCTGATAGTAATCCTTGGTGCGAATCGGGTCGTACTTGTGGTCATGGCACCGCGCGCAGCCGATCGTCAGTCCGAGGAAGACGGTCCCGTTGGTATCGACCTGGTCCACGATGTTGCGGACGTAGACCTCCTCTTCGATCGAGCCTCCTTCGTTGGTGGAGACGTGGCAGCGGTTATAGCCTGTGGCGATGATCTGGTCGGGGCTCGCGTTGGGCAGCAGGTCACCTGCGAGCTGCTCGACGATGAACCGGTCGAACGGCTTGTTTTGATTGAACGCACGGATCACCCATTCGCGGTAGGGCCAGATTTCTCGGTAGTTGTCGAGGTGCAGGCCGTGGGTGTCGCCGTACCGGGCGGCGTCCAGCCAGTAGCGCGTCATGTGCTCGCCGTACCGGGGAGACCTGAGCAGGCGGTCGACGACCTTTTCGTAAGCCCCGCCGGAGGAATCGGCCAGGAAGGCGTCGACTTCATCGAGAGTCGGCGGAAGACCGGTCAGGTCGAGTGTCACGCGGCGGATCAAGGTCGTCCTTTCGGCCTCGGGCGCAGGAGAGAGTCCCTCGGCCTCGAGGCGGGCCAGAATGAAGCGATCGATCTCGGTGATCGGCCAGTCCACCTTCTTGACGGCCGGCAACGCAGGCTTCCCGGGCACGTCGAAAGCCCAGTGCGTGGAGGTCGGCGCACCTTGCTCGACCCAGCGGCGGAGCACCGCAATCTGGGCCGCGGTCAACTGCTTGCCGCTCTTTATGGGCGGCATCCGCAGGGCGGGGTCGTCGTTTTCGATCCGGTCGATCAAGTCGCTCTCATCAGGTTTGCCGGGCACAACGGCCACACTGTCGCTCTTGAGCGTGCTGAAGGGCCCCTCCTTCGTGTCGAGCCGCAGCCCGGCCTTGCGCTGGTGATCGTCGGGACCGTGGCAGGCGAAACAGTTGTCCGACAGAATCGGCCGGACTTCGCGGGCGAAATTCACCGCGTGAGCCTGGCCGCTGCTCTGCATCTTGTTCGCGTCATCCCCGCCGCGGACCCCATGCTGAGCAGCATCGAGAACAAGAATGCGATTCGCCCAAAACTCGCCATGCGTGAGCCTCTCGAGTCGGTCGTGTCCTGGCAACACTCAACCGGGTGCCTCCAACGGGGAAGCCGGTTGGCGAACTCAAGCGAGGTCCGATGTACGGGACCTCAGTACCATGGGATCCTGGATCTGGGATTGCCGAGGCGCACCGAATGCCAGCCGGCACCGTCGGGCTCGCCTGGATATCGGGGTGTCAATCAGGTCTGGTGCGGCCGAGTCGTAAGGTAGCTCGATCCGTGGCGGGTGGCGGCCAGGGCGACCGATTCATGCTCGCACCATTCAGTCGCTCTGCCCTGCTTCTACTATACGAGGGGCGAGTGGCGTTTGAAAGGCCTGTTGGAGCGGAGCGCAGTCCGGAAAAGATCCGGCCCTCGGGCAAGGATGTCGGAGAGTCCATCAGAACTTCCGCCAAACGGCTCCTGAGGCCTTTTTTTTTGGTTCCTGACACCTTTTTCCAGGGGGGCGAACCCGATGCGACCGCCTACGGCACGCGCTCCATCGCCCGTTGGAGGGCGGCGACGGCCAGCGAGGCCGACTCCACGGCGCCGGCCCCTTCGCCGAACCAGCCCATCAGGTCCACTGGCCGGATGCGCCGGGCCTGCTCCACGGCCCGGCCGCAGACCAGTTCCGTCAGCAGGCTGGCGTACGCCACCGCGATCCCGCACCGCCGGCTCTGGAACGCCGCCCGCTCGATCCGGAGGCCGTCCGGGGCGCCGCGATCCAATCGCAGGTAGAGAGTCAACATCGCCCCGCCAGCCGACTCCACCGCTCCGACCGCGTCGGGGTCCCCCATGATCTGGCGGTTCCGCGGGTGCCAGTAGTGCTCCAAGAACAGCTCGCGGGGGTCGTCGACTTCCCCGCCAGTCCCGGCACGGGATAGGGCGGAGATCCTGCGGTGCGGACCCGGCTGCGGCGGGCAGCTCCATGGCCACCTGGGGGGCGAACCGACCCGAGAGGGACGCTGGTGGCCACGACAGGCTGAACTGCCCCGCGTACCAGAACTCGTCGTGGGCGCGGCGGCTCAGCAGATAGTCCCGCTCCCGCTCTCGCTCGGCCTTGTCCTCCCAACCAAAATGCTTGCTGCGTAATTTGGAGAATTGACCGGAGCAATCGACGTCTCCTCCCAGCCGCGGCAATGCCGCAGAGGCGAGGAGCAAATGTGGAACGAGTGGAATCGGTGGTGGAGTGGTCGAGGCGCGCCTGGCGAACGGCCGCCTGAAGAATTGGTCCGGCCGACATCCGATTTAAAGAATGATCCGGCGGCGGAAGGTGAACCGGACGCGGTCGATTCCCAGATTGACCTCATCACATTTCCGGAAGCAATCGACACGAAATCGGAGAATGCGGACGCCTCGATTGCCGAGACGGTCCATCCCGATGAACGTACACCCGAGCCGCCGGGCCTGCCCGATCGTGGGGATGAGACCGCTCCGGAGTTTGGAGACGCCCCGCAGTCGCCTGCCCGGGACGACCTCGGTGTGGAGGCGGACGAGCCCTCCGGGGTTCCGACCAACGAATTCGACAGCCCGCCGGCCCAGTTCGACCCGGTCGCTGAGCTCAGGCGGCAAGGGCTCGGGCTGCCGACCGGCAAAAGACGCACGCAACGCGGCCGGCGGCTGGCTCGACCCGAGGAGGTGAAGCCGGCGGCGTACAATCCCCAGCAGCGACTCATGATCCTCGACTGCTGGCAGCGCAGCGGCTTGCCCGCCAAGGATTTCGCAACATTGGTGGGCGTCTCCAAGCATACGCTCTATGCCTGGAAACAGCGGTTCACCCAACAGGGACCGGCCGGCTTGCTCGAACAGCCTCGAGGCGCCCGCGAAGGAAGCCGCTTGCCCGACCTGACCAAACGCACCATCCTCTTGCTCAAGCAGGCGCATCCCGACTGGGGATGCGAGCGAATCAGCCAGATGCTGGTGCGCGGCCCGGCACTGCCGGCCAGCCCGCCAGCGGTCGCCCGTGTGCTTCATGAGGCGGGCTACCAGTTGCAGGAAACCCCCACACGACCTCATCCCGACAAGGTCCGCTTCTTCGAGCGGGCCAGGCCCAGCCAGCTCTGGCAAACCGACCTGTTCACCTTCGTGCTCAAGCGGCAGAACCGGCGGGTCTACCTGGTTGCCTTCCTCGACGACCACAGTCGGTTCATCGTCAGCTTCGGTCTGCACGCCAGCCAGTCGACGGCCCTGGTGCTGGAGGTTCTCCGTGCGGGCATCGCGGCCTACGGAGTCCCCGAGGAAATCCTCACCGACAATGGCGCTCAGTACGTGACCTGGCGGGGCGAGAGCGCTTTCCAGAAGGAGCTCAAAGGGCGCGGCATCCGCCAGATCGTGGCCGCGCCGCGCCATCCTCAGACCTTGGGCAAGATCGAGCGGTTCTGGGGAACGCTCTGGCGCGAGTGCGTGGAGACGGCTGTGTTCCTCGATCTGGCCGACGCTCGCGCGGATCGGCCACTTCATCGACTGGTATAACTTCCAGCGCACCCACAGCGGGATCGACGGCCTGGTGCCGGCGGACCGGTTTTTCGGGGCGGCTCCCGAGGTCCTCCTGACCCTCAAAGATCGGGTCGCCGCCAACGCACTGGAGCTGGCTCGCAACGGCTTGCCCAAGCCCCCGTTCTACGTGACAGGCCAACTGGGCGGCAAGAATTTCAGCCTGCATGCCGAAGGCGAGCGCGTGTTCCTGACGCGCGAAGGGGGCGTTCGACAAGAAGTGGATCTGGTGCCGCCAGCCGCTCCTGCGGACTCAGCCGCGATGCCCAAGGCCATCTGCCCGGATGGCTCTCCGGCCGCCGGACTGCTCGGCGATGTGCCGGCACAGACGCACGAAGAGCTGCCGCCGCAAGGGCCCCCGCTGGCGACGGCGGACGAGACAGCGAACGAGGAAGGAGGCAAGCCATGACGGCGAACCCTGCCTCGGCCCGGCCGCACGGCCCGGCACTCGACAAAAGGAAGCCGCGGCGCAGCGATCGCGCGGAACCTACCGGCGGCAACTGACGGCGGATTGTCCCCAAGCCCCGCACATCGGCCCTGAGGCCAGACGCACCGCGGCTCTGGTCCTCGAAGTGCTGGCCGGAGTGCGGACTCCCGCTGGTGCCGCGACGGCGCTGGGAATCCGGTTGCCGCGCTACTATCTCCTGGAGCAGCGAGCCATTCGAGGGCTGATCTGGGCGTGTGAGCCCCGTCCGGTTGGGCGCACCGTCTCGACCGACCGGCGGCTGGCTCGCCTGGAGCGCGAGCTGTCTGTCAGTCGGCGTGAGCTAGCTCGCCATCAGGCGCTAGCCCGAACCACTCAACGCGCAGTTGGGGCTGGCGCCGGCGGCCAGCAAAACGCAGGAAGCGTCAAGCGGAACCAAACGGCGGCGGCGGAAACCGTGCGTGCGAGCACTCCGCGCCGCGCGGTTGCTGCAAACCGCGGATTCACCTGGCAAGGAAGGGCCGGCTGCGGTACAAGGACCCGTTGGGAAACCCCCTGCGGCGGGGCCCGCTGGCGATGGGAATCGACCAGCGGCGTTGGAGACGATCCGCTCCGAAGCGCAGGGCGATCACGGAGGGTCTATCCATGCCGGCCGGCCGAAAGCCATTGAGCATCGCTGACCAAGTCGACCGTCTGGCAGGATCACCCGTAGCCAAGGCCCGGCTGCGGGTGATCCTGGCCAATCTCGCGGGGAGATCAACATCGCCGACGCGTGCGCCGATCTGGGAATCGAGGAGTCTTGGTTCTTCGATCTCAAGCACGAGAGCCTGGAGCGCTGGGTGAAAACCCTGGAACCGGGATCACCTGGCCGGCGTCCCTCGGCGGAGAAAACGCCCGAGCAACAACAGATCGCGAATCTGGAACAAAAAGTTGAGCGGTTGGAGCTGGAGCTGAAAGGGGCCCAGTTACGGGCGGAGCTGGCGCGCCAAGGTCTGTCTCGGCCCAAGCCGCAGCTCAAGCAAGCCGCAAAAAAAGCGAGTCGGTGAGGGATCAAGTTGAAGATGCAGGCAGCGTCCCTCACCGAGACCATGAGACCAGGAAAGCCTCCACGAATTCCGATCTGTTCCGGGACGCCGTAGCCGGAGACGCTCGGGACGACACCGACTTCGAGTTCGAACTTGAGAGCCAAACTGCGGCGGTCGTGGTCGACGAGACCAGCGATCCGGCACGTCGTCACGACCGCAGCATCGCGAGCGCAGTGGGTCGGCAACGATGGTGCCGCGCTCTTGTCGATCGCGACCGCCATGCCGGGCTGGACGATGACCACCGCGGGAGACCCCCTTGGCCATTCAGCCGGCACGCCGCCGTGTGCGCGTGGTGAGGCGCGGGCCGGTCAGGCGGCGGTCGAGGCACGTCGCCGAGACTCGCTGCCACTGGATGATCGCGCCAGTCAGGCCGAACGTGTGCCAACGCCCGACAATCGCGAGCGACGGCGCCGCGGTTGGGATCGCCAATCATGGCGCCGATGGAGCGAGCGCGATCTGCGAAAACGGTCGGTTGCGTTTCGCCGTTACGCGCGTGGCCACGGCTGGTCGACGGAGGAGACGGCCGGTGCTCTTGGTCTCTCACCGCGCACCATGTGGAATTGGGATCGAGGTTGGGGCGCAGATCGGCTGGCGCCGCGTCCGCGGGGGCGGCCGCCGCAGATCGCCCCGGTCGAGCGCCAAGCCGAGGTCACCGGCTTTTTGGAACTGCACGGCCCGAGCATCAGCCTATCGAGTCTCCAGGCCGAGTATCCCGATGTCGCGCGCACCGAACTGGCTGAGCTCAAAGCGGAATATCGTGCCGAGTGGCTCCAAGAGCATGTCGAGGAACGGTGTCGGCTGGAGTGGCTCTGCGGAGGCAGCGCGTGGGCGATGGATTTCACTCATCCCCTCTACCTGATCGACGGCGTCTTGCCTGCGATCCTGAACGTGCGCGACCTGGCGAGTCGACAGCAGTTGCTCTGGCTGGCGGTGGCGCGTGAGGACGCGGCGACCGTGGTGGAAGCACTGGCCGATTTGTTTGAGGAGCACGGTGCGCCGCTGGTCATGAAATGTGACAACGGTCCGGCGTTCCGCGCCCACCTGACGAAGCGCTTCTTGCTCGGCCGGGAGGTTTTCACTTTGTACTCGCCGCCGTACTGTGCCCAGTACAATGGCGGCTGTGAGCGTGCCAACCGCACGCTCAAGGAGTTGACCGCGCACGTTGCCGATCAAGCGGATCGCCGCGACTTCTGGACGAGCGACGATCTCCTGACCGCGCGTCTTCGCGCCAACCGACTGAGTCGGCCATGGGGACCGACGGGACTGACTCCGGAAGAAACCTGGGCGGTGCGCGCCGTTTTGTCACTGGACAGACGCAAAAACATGTGGCAACATTTAAGGAGCGAGATCGCGACTGTCCTGGAACAGCGCATGATCGACCCAGCAGCCGCGCTCTCGCATTACCCCCAAGCCGAGATCGAGCGGATCGCGGCGCAACCCGTCCTCGAACAGCTCGGTCTCCTTCACGTCACGAGGAGACGAATTACTCCGGCATTTTGACGCCCAATCGCTGCACGATTAATGGTGGGGGCACACTCTGCATCGGAGCCTATAACGTGCCATGCCTGATCGCTTGTTGGATCTCCTAGAAGTAGCTCATCCGGTGTTTCGAGGAACGGTGCTGCAAGCCAGCAAGTTAACCAGACTCTCGGGTATCCCAGCCCCGAACACCGGATGAGCCCCAGGACTTCGGCCTCACTGACCCGAGGTCCATCAATGATGGTTTGCAGGGGCTGCCGGAGAAGGGGGGGACGAGGCCGGTGTGGTTCGCGCCGGCTCTTGACCGAATTGCCGCTGGTGAGATAGCCTACGGAGTGGGGCAGGGATGCTGGCTGCGCTATCCCACGGTACCGAGTCACTTCGATAGCTCGAGTCTGACGGGAGATCTTCTATGAGTGAACGAGGCAATCCGGCAACTCTGCCGAACACCGCAGGCCGTTTTGTTCTGACAAGGCACTTCCTCATGAGTGCCGTCCTGGTCGCGTCCGTGGGGGCCTTCCTCCTCGTGTGGTCCCGGTTCGCGAAGGCCATCACGGGCGACGAAATCTACAGCATTGGCAATATCAGCGACATCATCATTCATTCAAATGGTGGTGGTGTCGTTGTTTTCTTGACCTTGATCGGCTCGACCTGGCTCCTGCTTTGTGAAGTCTTGTCGAAGAGGCACCGCGTTCGCGAGCTCAGCCGAAGGATCGAAGAGCTGGAGTCAAAACTGAGCCGAGAGCCGATCGCTTGAACGCTGGAAATGAGCGCCTGAAACGGACCCACCCTGAGCGCCTTTTCCAGGTTGGCCGATGGGAGAGCCGTCGATCATTGCGACTTGTTGAACAAAAGTCGAGTCGATCGGCTGCTCTCGCCAACTGCACGTGCAGCCGTCTTCTCGCGCACTCGTCAATAATCCGTCGCACTGAACTCGTGCGCCGCCAGCGCGAGTAAAACGCCCGTCAGCAACAGCGAAGACAGGATCGAGAGGTGCGGTGAAAAGGCTTGCCCTGACTCGAGGAGCTGGAAGACCAGCGGCTTCTCGAAATGATGTTCCGCGTTCAGGGCGTTGAACAGGATGAGTCCGGCGTCCATGGGTTTGGGAAATACCCAGTACGCCACTTCGGCCAAGGCGCGCGTTCCCGTGGGCAGGTACTGCGATTCCAGCACGCTGCGGGCCATGATGCAGCCGTGGTTGATCGCCCAGCCCAGAAGCCAGAAGAGAACCGAGCCGAACACGCACGCGACCGTGCTGCGCGTGATCACGGCGAGCAGGACCGAGAAGCTGTAAAAGCTGGCGAACTGAAGCACCAAGAGTGGAATGCACCAGAGGTAGGTCATGTTCCAGACATGGGTGCGCACGCCCAGGGCGAGCCAGGTCAGGACGACAAACAGCACCATCTGAAAACCGACAAAGGTCAAAACGCCGAAGTACTTGCCGAGAAGCAGTTGCCAGCGTGCGACCGGCTTGGCCAGGAGCACCGACGCCGCACTCGGTTCCAGAAACGTTGGCACGAACCCGGCGGTCCACACAAGGGCCAGGAGCAGTCCCAGCGTCCCCGCGAATCCCCCGCCCAGGAGTAGCTCCAGGAACTGGACGGCATGGGCTCGCTCGCGACTGACGGGAAAGGAAACAGCGCCGAATCCCAGCGAGATCCGGCCGCTGATTGTTTCGACTCCCTCGCGTCGGGCAACAACAGGATCGGTTACAACGGCATGCCGATACTTCGCACTTGCTGGCGGCGCGAAGAGAGCGGCCGGAGGCAGCGACTGCGGCAGGAACAGAACCGGCTCGTCTTCGCTTTGAAGCGAGATGTCGCCCGACACGTCCACGCTCTCACACAATCCCATGCACTTATGTCGTCATCGCGGCGTGCGTTGGCGCGGGTGCGGGTTCCTCGCTCTGCGCCGATATCATCTGCCCTGCGGTCTGCGATCCGTCGCCGCCATCGACCTGTCGCTCGTATGGCGGAGGGTATACGCCCATGCCGAACCCCGGCTATGCGGGCGGCTGTCAATGTAACTAATGTAACGGCTGTAACCGCGCCTTCAGGGAGCGGTTCACAGCGGGCCGCTCCGGGGCTGAGTCACCCGACCTGTCCCCGGAGCGTCTCCATGTGTATCCTTGACTGAATCACCAGCGGATTCTGGTCGCTGGGTTCGCTAGCTGGCTGAAAATGCCGACCGATCGTCTGACCGGCCCGGGGGCGGCGCCCTCGGACGCCTTAGGCTCTCACCACAAACCAATGACCTTCAACAATTTGAAAAGATCGAATATTTATATACTATTATGTATAGCTGCTTTTGCCGCGTCCGCTCTTCTGTATTTCGGGCTCAAGAACCTCGGGGTAGGCTCGGGACAGAGGATCGCCATCCTCGCCGCGATTATCCTCGCAGTCCTACTGATCGGCATCGTGCTGAACAAAAGGCTTTGAACTGCCGCGATGTTTTCTTGATCTTGATCGGCTCTAACTGGCTCCTGCTTTGTGACGTCTTGTCCAAGAGGTACCGCGTTCGCGAGCTCAGCCGAAGGATCGCAGAGCTGGAGTCAGAACTGAGCCGAAAGCCGATCGCTTGAACGCTGGACATGAGCGCCTGAAACGCACCCACCCTGAGCGCCTTTACCAGTCTACGGTTTCATCACGGCCTCGGCACAGCACGACGCTCTGCAACCGTTACGGGGCAAGATGGGCTGGACGGTGGCGAGTCGCTGCGACGGCCGCCCCTGGCTGCGGGATCTTCCAGTTGCCCGCTAGCTACCCCGTCCGCCGGTCAAGGCGGACGCTGCTCATAATCGGCAACACGATGTCGCGATTCGTATCTGAGCAATCTCAGCGTACAAAAAAAACCACTCCGTGGCCGCTTGACACCGGCTTTTGCTGAACTAGGCTTGCTACGATTTAATATCGATCGCGCCCAGGTACTGAACCATTATCGCGGCCAGAACTGAGCCACCGCCGTGGTTGCGAAATCACATTCTCTAAGTTCAGTATCATGTCACACGCATGTAAGGAATTCGTAAATATTCCGCTTCAGGCTCGCAGAGAAGCTGCGGCTCTTTGGGGTGCGGAATGATGGACGGGACACGGCCCGCGCACCTGGTTCCGACGAGAACCGCGCGGAGTGTCGTCAAGCAGATTCGTGCAACAACACCCCAGACAATCGATCGAGAGAACCACTGACCGCGATCGACCAATGGCCCAACTGGCTCTGCGAAAGTCGCTCACTATTTGGCCGCCTATAACCAATGCGTTGTTTCGTTTCAAAAGCGGGAGCTGCAATGCAACGTTCTGTTCGTTCGTCGCATCGAAGATTTGAGCCGCGGTCCGGAATTGCCGCGGTTGAATTGGCGCTCGTTTCGCCCCTCGTCATGGTCCTCCTTGTCGGCCTCCTGGGAGTGGGCCGGATGGTGCAAGTCAGTCAAATCGTCTCCAATGCGGCACGCGAAGGCGCCCGCAAGGCTTCAACGGGAATCAATACGTATGTCGATGTGCAAACGACCGTCGCAAACTATCTGACCAACGCGGGCATCACCAATCAGACTGGGCTCGCGGTGACGGTTTCCGACATGACGCAAGGCAACTCGGGACCTCGATTCGATCCCAGCACGGCCAACTGGTTGGATCAATTGCAGGTCACAGTGACGCTGCCGTACAGCAATGTTCAACTGGCGCCCTTACCGATCGCTCCCAACACCGTAATCAGCGCCCAGGCCGTTTGGTTCTCCAATCAGAATCAGGCTTACCCAACCAGCATAACGCCGCCATCAGGAAGTTGAGTCATCGGGACATATTCGGACCAGTGCGCAGCACCGTCGAGGAGCTTTCATGAAACTCAGAAAACAGGGTTCTTCTGATCGTCGAGGGGTGGTCGTCGTCGAAACGGCATTTGTGCTCTTGATCGCCTTGTCGCTGACTTTGGCGATCTACGATTATGGTCGTTACTTCATGTTGAGCCAACTGGTGAACAATGCCGCGCGGGAAGGGGCCAGACAGGCCGTGGCGAATACAAACACGCAAAACACGGCCATGATTCAGAACACGGTTGTTCAGTACCTGGCGAACCAGAACTTGACGGATTCTGCCGGCAAGGCATTTAGTGCATCCGACGTTGTGGTTATCCAGGTGAACCCGGCGACCGGCGCCCCAACGTCACCCGACAGCAACTGGTACGACGCGCCTTTGGGTTCGGGCATCATGGTCCAGGTCAATGCCAGGTTTACTTCCATTTTTCCGACATTTGGATTTCTGCCAACGACCGTGACTCTGCGGGGCACCGCGGTGATGTTGAGCGAAGCCAATTGACAAGCGACACGGAGAAAACGATGCGGATACATGTCAGAACGAGCGCTCGCCGCGGCGCGATTTTGCCATACGTGGCCGTGTCCCTGCTGGCTCTGTGTGGCTTCATAGCCCTGGCGATCGACCTGGGCATGGTGATGGTGGCCAAGACCCAGACACAGAACGCTGCCGATGCGGCCGCGTTCGCGGCCGCGCGCACCTTGACCGGCGGCGCCAATGCCAACACGACTCAGGCCACCGCGAATGGCCAAGCCGCGGGAGCCGCCAATCGTGTGCTGGGCACGTCCATCACGGCGGCGAACGTTACCATGACGCACGGCGCGTACCATTACGACCCGAGTTCGCAAACGTTCTATCCGCAGTTTCCGCCGGTCTGCGCCCGACAACTACAATCTGTCCCAGGCCACGATTACGCAGGGAAAGTCGCCGATCTTCGCCAAAATGTTCGGGATCACGTCGTTCAATGTCACGGCCAGTTCCATCGCGGCCAGTCGGCCGCGCGATGTGACCATTGTCCTCGACTTTTCCGGCTCGATGAATAACGAAAGCGACCTGTGGAACTGCGAATCCTACCAGGGAAGCTTTCAGAACACGTCGAATAACACGGACCCGGTGTTTCCGCAGTGGGGGTATTACAACACCACTTTCTCGCCTTTGAGCCTCATGCAGTGCACCAGCACCAGTGACCTGGTTGGGTATTGCAACGTTACCCAGCCCGTGGCCGGCTGCGGCGCCATGGTCAATGACTATTTCCAGAACGCGCGCGGCGGCGCCGCACAGCAAGCTTTTGCCGCCGCCACCGCGTGGCCAGCCGTCACCAACGTGCCGGCCGTCACGCTCTCCTCCACCCAGCCTGGCGGCGATCAGGCTCAGACCTCCATGACCGATCCCACGGGATCGTCCTACACGTACGGTCAAACGATCGCCAACGCGTCAAGCGGCCGAGCAGCGGGCACGACCGCCTTGACTGTCAAGGACCTTATTCCTAAGAACTATGGCTCTGGAACCAGTGCCGCCCCGTACAACGGCAGTGAATTGTGGAACACCGCCCCGAACGGTTATACCATCGGGCCCAATTACTGGGGCATGACCTTTTACGCCTGGCCTCCGGATCCGAACAACGATTGGCGCCAACTTTACTTTTTGAGTTCCAGCGGAGCTCCCTGGTACAATGCCCTCGGCAACAGCACGATCACGAGCACCAGCTCCAGCTCAAGCGCCGGCGGATATCCCAATAACAACGTGCTCTTTGCGAGCAGCGGCTTGTTTAACAGTCCTCCGACCGGCAACTACCAGATCAATTACAAGGCGATCCTGGCCTGGATCAACGCCAATTGCGTGCAGAAATCGGCCGGCGATGGCAGGCCGTTCCCGACCATTCTCCGGTCCTCCAACCAGATTTTTTACAGCTCCATCCCGACCGACGTACCAGCCAGCGCTTACACCTGGTCCAATCTTAACGACACAATTACCGATCCCAGCGTGCGCTTCTGGAAGGAGTATATCGACTTCGTGGTTGGCGTGTGGCACGACCCCAGCGGCGGCATCTGGATTCCCGGCACATCCGCGTGCAGCTACGGCCCGGACTTTACCGCAGGCGACTCGTCGGCCGGCACGGGCGTCAGCATCGGCGGTTCCGGCCCCGATGCCACGGTTTACTTGAACGGCCTCGTGACCATTACCAACCCCGGGGCGGGATATAGCTCGGCGCCGAGTGTCACCTTCAGTGCACCAACCGGAAGCTCGCCTGTCACCGCCGCCGGGACCGCCACCATGGCCGGCGGCAAGGTCACCGGCATCACGCTGACCAGCCTGGGCTCCGGATACACGTCGATGCCCACGATCACCCTCACCGGCGGCGGCTATACGACCAAGGCTACCGCGACTTTGCAAACATTCACCTTCATGAAGCCGTCAGATAACCCCCAACGCCCGCGGCACCGCTTCTGGTTCGGCCCCATGACGATGATCCAGTACATGTCGGACACGGGGATTTTCCCGGGAGTGACCACCGACATTTCGATGCTCCCGGCCAAGCTGGGCATCCAGGGTGCCTTGACCGACATCCAGAACAATCACCCCAACGATCAAGTGTCCATGCTCATGTTCAGCCGGCCGCATTACGACGGGGAACCGACCGAGCCGGGGCAGTTCACCTATCCGGTAAACAGTCTCAGCAACAATTACACGAACATGATCAACTCGATGTGGATCCCGCCCAACAGCAGCACCAGCGACGTGACCCCCTGGGATTCCAACGGCCTCAATACGCCACATGCCCACGCGGACTACGACTCCAACACCGCCACCAGCTACGGCCTCATGCTGGCTTACAATCAGTTCAGCAGCAGCAGCACCTTGTCGAGTTCGGGCCAAGGGGGAGGGCTGGGCCGCAAGGGCGCGCAGCGTCTGTTGATTCTGGAAACGGACGGCATGGCAAACCAAGCCAGCACCGTCGCTTTTCAGAACAGCGTGAGCAGCGGCTCTAACCCCACGAACAATTCGTACTACAACATCGGAGGAAATAACGCCACGGCCAGTTCCGCCGACCCGTCTCAAGACGCGTTGAACGCGGCTACCAAGATCTGTGCCCTGACCACGGACCAGACGAATGGGCCCGGTTTTGCCACGCCCACGAAGTCGGTGATCCTCCATTGCATCGCGTTCGGGGCCCTTTTTGAGCCGGACGCCTCGGGCACGCAAGGCACCACGGCCATGACATTGCTGCAAAACCTGTCCGGCATCGGTGGCACAGGGTTCCCATCCTCGGTGACCGATACGTCCAGTCCGTATTATTACAAGATCTGCATCGGCACCCTGGCGCAGAGACAAGCCAAGCTCCAAGCGGCTTTCACCACGATCATGGATGACGGGATTCCCATCATCATGGTCAAATAGCGAGCCAGGAAAGCGTAGCGAATGGGAGACCATTTTCATGTCAGGGTTGGCAGTGGCGGAATTCGAAGGTGTCGGCATGTCCTACCCGACTGGCTTTGGGGGACGAAGCCGAAGATTGGCTGTGGAACAGATTTCGCTCCGCATCAATCCGGCGGAGGTGTTCGCCTTGCTCGGGCCGAATCGGGCTGGGAAAACCACGCTGGTCAAGATTCTCCTGTCGCTGTGCAGCCCAACGGCGGGGCGGGGACTGCGGTTTCAGCGACCGCTGGCCGAGCGGCAGACCCTGGCCCGTGTCGGCTACGTGCATGAGAACCCCGCCTTTCCTCGTTATCTCAGTGCCCCGGCGCTCTTGGAATATTACGGGGCCCTGACGCTCTTGACGGAGTCCGTGGTGCGCCACCGAGCCGCCGTGCTGCTGGACATGGTGGGGCTCGCCGACCGCGGTCACGAACCGATTTCGTGTTTCAGCAAGGGCATGGTCCAACGACTCGCCATCGCCCAGGCGTTGTTGAACGATCCCGAGCTCCTTGTGCTTGATGAGCCGAGTGAGGGGCTGGACCTGGCGGGCCGACGGCTGATACGCGACGTCATCGCCGAGCGCCGGCGGCGCGGTTTCACGGTCCTCTTGGTCTCCCACTTGGTCGGTGATGTGGAACAGGTTTGCGACCGCGTGGGCGTGCTCGTGGGCGGACATCTGGTCTACTCCGGGACAGTGGCCGACCTGGCTCGAGATCCCAGGACGGGGGGCCCGTGTCCGGTCGAACAGGCGTTGGATCGACTTTACTTCCCGTCGCCGATCCCCTCGGCGGCCGAGGTAAAACAATGTGAGTAATCGATGACATGTATATGAGTTATCGGGCAGTCGTCGATCCGTGCCGTTGGCTGATCCGGGACACGTTTCGCCAATCCCGGGCGAACTCCGTGTTCTGGGTCATGCTGGCAGCCAGCGCCTTGGTGATCATCTTTTGCCTGAGCGTGAACATCGAGGGAGGGGAGCCGCTGCGGCCGGTCGATGATCTCGCAGTGCGCCCGCCCCACGGTCAGATGTCGCTGGCCTTTGGCGCCTGGCGCATTCCGCTGTTCCGCGACGGTGAGGCGCAAGTTCATTTCGTGCTCATGTTGCTTGCGGAGTGGATCGCCGGTGCCGGCGGCACGCTCTTGGCCCTGGTGTGGACAGCGGGGTTCATGCCGGAGTTTCTTCAGCCCGCCAATGCCACGGTCCTCCTGTCCAAGCCAATTCCGCGCTGGGTCTTGCTCATGGGCAAGTATCTGGGCGTTTTGGCCTTCGCTGGCTTTCAGGTCTCAGTCTTCATCGTTGGCACCTGGCTCGCTCTTGGCCTGAGCACAGGGTTCTGGGTCAATAGCTATCTCTGGGGCATTCCGCTGCTGCTCTTGCAGTTCGCGGCCATTTATGGCTTTTCGGTGTTCCTGGCGGTATGCACACGCAGCATTCTGGCCTGCGTCGTGGGCTCGGTCGCGTTCTGGTTTCTTTGCTGGGGGATGAATTACGGCAGGCATTGCCTGCTGGCCCTGGAATCCGACATGCCCCCCTTGCACCCGGTTCTTCGCGGGTTGGCCGAAGCGGGTTACTGGATTTTGCCCAAGCCCGTGGACCTGGGCATGATGCTGCACCGGGTCCTGGATGCAGCCGATTCCTTCCGTCCCTTGTCCGAACTCCAAAAAGTGCAGGAACTGGGTGCGTTCTGTCCGGAACTTTCCTTGGTGACCTCGCTCGTGTTCGCCATTGTCATGATCGTCGTTGCCGCCCGGCAGTTATCTGCCACGGCCTACTAGCTCCAAGGAGCGGAATGACCGGGAGGACGGGCCGATCAAGCCGGCACCCTTTGGAGACGCGTGCCCAAATCGATGACGGGGGCCGTGTCCTCGTACCAGGATCGCTGTGCCCTAGACCATTCGCTCCTGACCTTGTTCCCCCCCGTCAATAATCCTGCGCATTGAACTCGTAGGTGGCCAGTGCCAGCAACGCGACCCCGAGCGCCAGCGAAGAGAGAATCGAGAGAAGCGGCGAAAAGGCTTGCCCGGATTCGAGCAGTTGGAAGACCAGCGGCTTTTCGAAATGATGTTCCGCGTTCAAGGCGTTGAATACGATCAGTCCCAGGTCAACGGGTTTGGGGAACACCCAGTACGCCACTTCGGCCAGGCCGCGCGTGCCGGCGGGCAAATACTGGGATTCCAGCACGCCGCGGGCCATCACGCAGCCGTGATTGATCGCCCAGGCCAGAAGCCAGAAGAGCACCGATCCGAAGACGCACGCGACCGTGCTGCGCGTGATCACCGCGAGCAGGACCGAGAAGCTGTAAAAGACCGCGAATTGAAGCAACAGCAGGGGAATACACCACAAGTACGTCATGTTCCAGACATGGGTGCGCACGCCCAGCGCGAGCCACGTCGAGACGACGAAGAGCACCACCTGGAACCCCACGAACGTCAATACGCCGAAGTACTTGCCGACCAGCAGTTGCCAGCGTGCAAAAGGCTTGGCAAGCAGCACTGACGCGGCGCTCGGCTCCAGAAAAGCCGGGAGGAACCCCGCGGTCCACACGAGGGCCAGGAGCAGTCCCAGCGTGCCGGCGAAACCGCCGCCCAGGAGCAACTCGAGGAACTGGACGGCGTCAACCCGCTCCCGGCTGACCGGAAAGGAAACGGCACCGAATCCCAGGGTCATCCGGCCGCTGACGGTATCGATTCCCTCGCGCCGAGCCACGTCAGGATCGGTTTTCAGGGTACGCCCGCCCGTTTGATTGGCTGCCGCCTTCGAGAGAGCCTGGGCAGGCAACGGCTGCGGCAGGAACAGAACCGGCTCGTCGTCGTCATGGAGCGAAATGTCTCCCGACACGTTCACGCTCAGGCAAAGCAGCACGCAGACCGCCGTCACCGCCAGCATCATCCAGCAGATCCCGGATGCATTGGCTTGCCGGAACGTGTCCTGGATGAGTTGCTTGACCGCGACGAGGTTGGTCCGCGGGTTCATGGCGTCCTCCCGTCAAGAGCCATAGATCGACCGCAGGGCCGCTTCCAGGGACCGCTCGAGGCCCGTGCGCGGATCTCGGAGCAGAGAACCCAGGGAACCGAGATAGGCGAGACGTCCCTCGACGAGCACGGCCAGCCGATCGCAGACTTGCGTCACCTCGCCGAGGGCGTGCGACACAAAAAGTACGGTCTTTCCGGCGCGGCGCTCCTGAGCGACAATCTCCTGGAGCGTCTGCCGCGCGCTCAGGTCGAGCCCTTCCACCGGCTCGTCGAGGACGAGCAGATCCGGGTCTGCAAGGACACACTGGGCCAGCGCGAGCCGCTGAACCATTCCCTTGCTGAACCGGGCGATCGGCTCATGGGCACGGTCGGCCAGGCCCACGCGATCGAGCAACTCGGGCACGCGCGTGCGCAAGACCGAGGCGTGCATCCCGGACAGGCTGCCGTAGAACTCCAGAAGCCCGACGGCGCTCAGGTACCGGGGAAACGCCTGGTTCTCGTGCATGTAGCCGACCCGGCTGAGGGTGCTTCGCTCCGAGAGCGGGCGCCCCAGCCGCAGGGCGCGGCCTCCGCTTTTGCGGCACAGGCCCAGGAGGATCTTGAGCAGGGTCGTCTTGCCGGCCCGGTTGGGGCCCAAAAGCGCGAACACCTCGCCCGGCTCGATCCGGAAGCTGACCCCTTTCAATGCCTCGACCGACCGGCCGGGAAAGAGCGGTGCCCGGTACGTCTTGGAAACATCGACGAATTCGGCGACTGCGTTCGGCATGGCTATTTCGTGAGGGCGATCTGCACGCCGTTTTCCAGGATCTGTGTGAACGTGTCGATCATGTTTGTCGACATCTGCGAATCCGTCCCCGTGATGATCTGATTCGACGGCAACGCCGTGGATGCACTCGACTGCGTGCCCGCGTAGTATTGCATCGTTTGCAAGGTCGTCTTCGCCGAGCTGGCGTTGGTTCCTTGAAAGACGGGTCCGAAGCCGACCGCGTAGAGCCGGAACGGATTCCTCGACGTGCCGTAAGTGCTCGACAGGCTCGAGACCAGGGAATTAACCTGGTTCAGGACCGTCGAGTTGTTGATCGTCGTCGCGGTGATCGACGGGTATTCGCTGCCGGAAGGGTTATTCATATTATATCGGATCTTGTAATAACTGTAACTGCCGGCGTTTACCAGATTGGCGGTCGCCGAGCAATTCGGCAGGCCATCGGTTTCGAAGATGATGACCTTCTGGGCTCCCTTGCGTCCCAGCCCTCCCGCCATCCCACTCGGGAAAGTGATGGGGGACGACGTGGCGAATGTCCTCAAGGTCGTATCGGTTGACGGCGTCACCGCAAACTGGTTGTAGCACAGCATGAGCGCCATGGCGAACGAGGTATCGCCGTCGGGGCGCGGAGTGTCCGTGAAATCCGACGAGGGGATTGAACCCGTGGCGGGGTCGGCGGTGTAAGGTGTGATCTCGGTATTATTGGCCGAACCGTCGGCATTGATGGTGCCGAATGGGAACAAGAGGGCGGCCGTCGCGTAGTTGTAGTTCGTACTCAGCGGGCTGCGCACGCTATTGAAGCGCCCGGTGCCCGTCGCCGAGGGACGCGGCCAGCTATAGGGCACAACGGTGACCCAATCGTTGGGGTGCTCGGTTTGCATCGTGTTGACAGCCGCGATGTAGGCCTCTTTGGCCGTATACGTCGGCGCTTCGTAGCTGTCGCCTGACTCCATGAAGTAGTAATTGTTGACGTTACTCTCCATATTATAGTTTTGCATATAGTCGACCATGGCCATCGGACCGAACCAGTATCGCAGCATGGGCCGCTGTGGGTTATCGGTGTAGCCCATGTACGGCAATCGCGACGCGTTCGGCGTGCTGGTGCTCTCCGTACCCCAGGTGAAATCGCTGCCGTATCCGGCCATGCCGCTGATGTCCGTGTACGATCCCGACGACGTTTGCCTGAAGCCGAGCACGTAGTCGATGACTTCCTGCCAGAACCGCTGGTCGGTGCTGCCGTAGCTGGGCCAGCTCCCGGTGAGCGACGTCGGGATCGATCCGTAGTACTTGATGCGGCCCGCCCGAAGCTGTGTGGGAAAGGGGTTCGGAGACTGCGCGATCCAACTGAGGATCGCGCTGTAGTTGATCGTGTAAGTCGAGCTCGAGGGCACGTTCAATTCGCCGGAACTGTTGAACAGAACCGTATTGTCGGTCGTGCCGAAGAAGCGGGACCGCCAATCCGCCGAAAACGCACCATTGCTGCTCCCCGCCGGGTACGCTCGGTTGAACAGCCGGCAAACGGCGTAATAGATCGGCGCCTGGTTGCTCGTGTTCGGGACGAACTTGCTGGTCGTGGTGTAGGGGCCGCCGCTGGTTGTGCTTCCCTTCAACCAGTTTTGCAGGTTGGCCAGGCCGGTCGTCGTCCCCTGGCCCAGCCACGTGCTCCAGTTGCTGGCGATCGTGTTCTGGTCGGTGGTACTGGTAATCCCCAGGTCGCTCAGGTAAGTCTTGAGCGTCGTGGTGTTGGTGATCGACCCGTTGCGCGGATCGGGCGGCCAGAGGAAAAACGTCTTGCCGTAATAACCCGGCCCTTGGGTGTAACTGTTGAATTGAACCGATGAGGCGCTGTAATCCGCCTGGGTCCAGACTGCGGGGACGCCGCCGCTCCCCGATGTGTCGGGTTTGCCGGCGGAATAGGCCGAGTATCCGTCCAGCTCCCAGAGGATGTTGGTCGTGCTGCTGCCCAGCACGTCCTTGACCGTGGTGGCATAGGTCGTGCTGCTTCCTGACTTGAAAAGCGGCACGTCTCCACCCGGCACCGACGTATAAGAGGTCGGAGGCAACAAGGGCGATCCTGAAGAATTCGCGGTCCAGGTGCTCCCTCCGTCGGAGCTGGTATACGAATCAAACGCCCGCACCAGGGTCGACGCGTACGCGGCGTTCTGAAAGAAGTTGTTCACGTATGTCTTGGTGTACGAGGAGTTCGCGGCCGTCGTGTTGCTCGGAGAGATCGTGTAACTATCATCGGCTGATGTTTGATTCGTCGACGGTCCTTGCATATCGGCGCTGCTCGACGAGTAATGGCCGAAAGTTGGGTACACGCTGTCGGGGTTGTTGGACGTGCGCGATGTCGTATAAAAGTCGAACCCCAGGCAGGTACCCATCCGCATCGAGCCGGAAAGGTCCAGTACCAGGGCGATGTCGCGCGGCCGGTGCACCGCCTGGGCTGTCGCCGTGACATTGGGAAGCAATTGCGCGTTCAAGACCTTGCTGAATGCCCCCGCCAAGCTGGTCGTGGTGACCGTCGCCGAGACCGCCGTCTCCGGCGATCCGCTCAGGGCCGGGAAATTCGTCCCGAACGACGACGTGGTCTGGTTGTAGTCGTACGAGCCGAAGGTGAGCGAAAGCTGCGACGACGTGAGGGACTGCCCCAGCACCGTGTTGTAGGTGATCACATTCTGAGCGTTGGTTGTGGCTGCACTCTGGTTGTAGTTGATGCTGGAGTTTCCATTCAAGGTGCGCATGGCAGTGAGGGCGGCAAGGTCCGCACTTTGCTGCACCTGCGTCTTGGCAATCGCCAGCATCCCCAGGTCAATCGCCAGTGCCAGAAATCCCACCATGACCACAATGACCAGTGCCATGATCGGCAGAATGATCCCTCGACGGAGAGCCGGCCGACGTTTGAGCGAGCGTGTGTGTCGCCACATCATTGCAAGTTCCCGGAATAAGCCGTCAGGTAGGTCAGGCTTTTCAGCCTGACGTCAGTCTGTTATACGCCGCCCTCGCACCGCATGATGACCGAGCTGGTGATCGTAAAGTTTGTGGGCATGTGCACAAGTGGGATAATATTCATAAACTTGTATTTTCCGGACACCGACACCGTGAGCAGATCACCCGCGGTCAGGCTGTTGACCGCGGTGGCGACGCCGTTATGAGTTCCGCTCACGGTCACGGTGAAGCTGCTGAAGCTCGTGGATTGCCCCGCCATGTAGTTGGTCACCGTCGTTTGAGTGCTCGTCGCTATCGTGGTGCTCGTGTTGTTGACGATGGCGTAGCGGCAGCCCTCTCTGGCAGCGTTGTTGAGCAGGTTCCAGTCCATGAAGAGCCGGGAAAACTCGAACACGCCAAAGACCAGGGACGTCGCCGCGATCATGACCAGCGCGGTTTCAACCGCTGCGGCGCCACGTCGGGACCGATTGCGAAGCTTGGGGACAACCATGGTTCGTCCTCTCTGGGGCGCCGCACGAGATTACTGGGCTGGGAGGTCCGGTGCGATCGAGAATGGGGTGTCGATCAGCGATGTCCAGACCACAGTGACGCTGAGCCGGCTCAAGCCCCCGATCGGCAGCAATGAGCTCCATTTGATGCTGGAAAACGGAACCGAGAGACCGATCTGGTACAGGTCGAGCTGGGTCATCCCCGTGGGGTCCGTGACGGCGGAATTGGTGACGTCGGTAAACGTCATCGTGAAAAGTTCCTTGTTGGCCGTGTTGTCCCAGCAGGTGTAGCCGTAGGTGTTCGCGGGCAACGTGATCACGGGAGAGATCATGCTGGTGGAATGACTGCTGGGGAAGGCCGTTTGTTCGGCGCCCTCTAGGTAGGTGAGAATGTTCGTCGCAACCGTCTGAAGGTTATCCTGCCCCAGGGACGCGTCACGCGCGCCTTCGCGTGCGGCATTCCAGAGCACCTGCTGCACTTCGGTGAAACGGCCAACCTCCCATAGCCCGAACAGGATCGTCACGAGAAGTGGCAAGCAACAGGCAAATTCCGCCGCAGCCAATCCGTTGCGCTGAGCCTTTCTATCCACCGATCTCCTCATCACGCGGCTTGCGAGCATCGATATGATTCTCCGCCAGACACTCGAAACGACCTCTATTTGTATCCTAGCTCACGATTGCACCTACCGTGCCAGCGTCCGCTGTGCTGGGCCGGCTGTGCGATTTTGGGATCGGTCCCGACCAGGGAGAGCGCGAAGGGACGCACCGACGAGGGTACAAGGCTGGTGGCAAAGCTGGCCCGGGGCACGGCCTGGTCGGGCAGCATACCCATCAAGCACTCGGCCAGTCGGGCACGGTCACCGCTGAAGGCGAGCTGGACAGGCTGCCCCGACAGAAGCCGGTCCAGAACGGGCGTCGGCTTGGGCAAGCCCAGGTCGCAGGCACGGTCCGCCCAGGAGCCGGCGTCTCGACGGATGTGCAACTGGGAGAGGCGAACGGGCTCGAGAACTTCCTTGGGGTTGAGCTGATACAGGAAAGACCCCAGCGCCATGGCATCGCGGTAGATCGCGAACGGCTGAAACCCGACCGACTCGAGGGCCTTGTGCTCGACAATCAAAAAGTGGGTGTAAAGCTGGTGACCGCCACGTCCGCTGTACTCGGGGGGGCCTGCGCAGGTGCGCGACAGGGCGAACCGGCCCCTGGGCATGGCATGGAAGTTCACGCTCGTGCGGTTATTCCCATCGACGATCAGGGCGCCGTGCGAAGGCGCCCACCGCGCCAAGGTCTGAGCGTCGGTCTCGTCGACGCCCCGGGACCGGGAGACCAGATGATAACCCCCCCGCCCTCGGCGGACCAGCGACGTGAAGATCGCCTGTTCGGCCCACACACCCAGTCTCCGAATCTGGAGCTTGCTTCCAGACGAGCTTCGAGCGAGATCTCATGGCTCAGCCGAGCGTCTTGACCATCCAGGCGAAGGGTTCGACGACTCCCCTGGGCTCGATCCGCAGAGGGATGAGCATTTCCTGACCAGAGCGGTCGACCAGGCGCCCCGTCGAACCGGCGACTCCCGAGAAGTAAAAGCTGAATCGCGCCAGCCGCGCCTGGCACTGGCCGTAGAGCTCCGCAACGTTGGCCCGCGCGAAAGCCCCGGGATCCCGGATCCACTCATCGCAAAGGTCCGTCTTCGTAAAGACGATGGCCACCGGAACGTCGATCTTGCGACTCTTCTTGCGTGGCTTGAGCGTGTCGAGATAGCTGATGAGCTGCATCGCGAACAGCTCCTGAGCCTGGCCCGAGGCAATGACATCGATCACATCGACCAGGACCACCAGGCCCGCGCACCGGCCAATCGAGCGCGCGAATGGTCTTGTCGGATCCGGGGTTCTCGAGCTCGGCCATCACGGCTTCGCCGGCGACGTCGGGGGTGACGATGTCATAGAGGGTTTTGCTCTTTGCCGCGCTGACCTCGCAATGCACCCATTGCCAGCGGTCGGCCTCGACCGGCGTCTTCTCCGGGAACCGCTGGCGTTCCAGGGCCAGGATCAGGTTGCGGTGCAAGGTCAGCGTGAATGGGCTTTGTGCCACGCCCCGCAGCCCGCCCGCACCGCGCGCGAGCATGTCCAGGAGCATGCCGAGATAGACTGTCTTGCCGACTCCGGTAGGCCCCAGCACCCCGACGAACCGAGGCGGCTGGACCCGGGCCCGGATCGATTCGATCACCTTGGCGGGCAAGAAGCACGTGTTGCAGGATTGACTCTCGTAGGCCTGTGCCCCGCAGAGCGGGCAAGGGAGGTAGCCGCCCAAGCGATTAAATTCATTCGGGTGCGTATATGTCATCGCGTTTGTCCGATCTGGGGGAGAGGCCGAAGCTGGTCGGCGGACACGGCACACCGGAACCCGATGTTCTCGCGGCGCGCGAGCTCTCCCTGTCCGGTGACGAACTGGCACGTGGCCTCGGTGGGGAAGTAAGTGTTGTACGCCCCGCCGACAATCCGGCGCATCGGTTTCCACGGCACGAACGATTGATCCGCGTCGCAGGGGATGGTCTCCAGAGGATCGTCGAGCCATTCCCAGACGTTTCCGGTCATCTGGAAGATGCCGTTGGGTGTGGTACCGCCGGGAAACGACCCCACCGGCACCGTCTGGCCAATCTGAGCGGGTGCGAGATTCGCCCGCTCCGGGTCGAACAGGTCGCCCCAGGGATAGCGGTTGCAATCACCGCCGGAGAGCTGCTCGGGCCATCCCCCGGCCTTCTGCCATTCCGCAGCGGTTGGCAGCCGCTTGCCCACCCAGCGTGCATAAGCCATCGCTTCATACCAGCAAATGCCGACCACGGGATGGTCGCCCTGCCGCGCGGGAAACGTGCGATTCTCCCAGTCCCGAGGACCAGGCTGCCCGGTCCGGTCGGTGAAGCGAACCACGCTGGGCCAGACCTGGGACGGCCAGATTTCGAGCGTGTCGTAACCGCCGGCCTGGATGAACTTCTGGAACTGGCGGTTCGTGACGGCGTACCGGTCCAGGAAGAAGGCTGCGATCTGGGTGCTCATGCAAGTGCCGTCGGACTGCACGACGGAGACGCTGCCGACCGGGACGAGCGCCATCTGCTTTCGAAGGAGGTCCCAGGCCGCGCGTGCATCGGATTCAGCGATCTCGTGGATCGCTTCCTGCAAGAGCACGAATGCATAGCGTTCCTCGCCGATCAAGCGTTTCGCCATCTCGTGGATTTCGTCCCGCGATCGAGGCCGGAGCGAGCTGAGCGCCTTCTTGTGCTGCCTCCTGCCGGGCGAACCCGGGAGCAATGCGCCGCCCTGCGGCAATGCCCCCGGGTGCGGCCGCTTGAGCGACATCCAGCCGAAGAGCCTGGCCGTCCACCCTGGAGCGGACGACCGGGGCGGACCAGCCGGAGCTGGTGGGGCGCTCGCGGGAGGAGTCATGGCCGCACCAGGCCTGAGCTGGGCCGAGGGGGCGTGATCCCGCGCGTCGAGACGGGGAGGGTGGTCCTGGAGTTTCACGGCGCTGGCCTTTCTATCTTCTCAACGCGTGGCGCGGCGCCCCCGGGCGCTCTGCCGCACGTCGCTGCACAGGGTCTGGAATTGCTGGAGAATCGCCTGGGCGACCGGATTGCCCGGGACGGAATCACTCCCGGCCGATCGGATCGGAATCGCCAGGGCTGTGTGAGGCAGCCCGCTCGAGGCCGCTGCCTGGGAATTCTGGTCGTGAGAATGAAACGCGGTGCTCTCATGCGGCGCACCCATGGATTCGATCCGCTCTTGCTCGACCCGCGCCCACGCCTCGGCCAGCAAGCGGCGATCGTCCTCGAGTTGCGACATCGAGGCGTTCCAGTCCTGCTGCTCTCGCTCGGCCTGTTCCAGCAGCCGGCGCTGGGTCTCCTCGAGTTCATCGGATTTCTTCTTGTAGGAGTCTTCGAGCTCGGCAATGTCCCGCCCGGGCGGCTTGAGCGCCGGACGCTGCCGCGCCAGGGTCTCGATCGAGCTCAACCGTTCCAGCACCAGTTCGCGCACCCACTCCAAGTCCTGGATCAACCAGGCGTAACTCGAAGAATTCGCCGCCGTAGGGCGCCGGGCGTCGGGGTCCCGCGGCAAGTTCTCCGGCCTGCGAAGATCGTTCATCATCAAACCGCCAATCACTCATTGCTGAAGTCAGGGATTTTGTCGTATGAGTTTTTTTGAATGCGACTGTCTCGGACTCTCGCGTACGCCGGAACGACAACGAGGCGAGGTCGCTCGATGCCTCTATCGCGGGCTGGTTCGGTTCCAGAGCCGTGACAACCGGCCCGCGAGGCTTCTCTGCCGGCGATCCTCCTCTTCGCGCTGGTGAATCTCCAGCAAATGCTGCCGCAAGGCCCGGATTCTCTGGTCCGAGTCCAGGTCTCTGACGGGGCGTTCACGCTCCTGGTTTGGCTGCGGCGCCTTGGGTTGTACCAGGGAGGCCTGCGAGAGTCTGGTCCGCAGCTCGGCAAGGGCTGCCTGGTGCTCGAGTCCCTCCCGCTTTCGCGTGTCCTCCAGTTGCTCGAGCTGGTGCTTGAGCTCGTCACGCTCATTCTGAAGTTCGCCCAGCCATGACCGCAGAGAGCCCGAGTTCTCAGCGGCCGTTCGTTCGACGACTTCCTGCCATTCCCGGAGCCGGAGGTTCTCCTCCTGAAGAGCTTGGACCACCAGGGCGTCCGGGTGAGGGCCCGAATCGGCCCGCTGGTCGTCGTCCCCCGCGGCCGGGGGACACGCCTGGGCCTGGGCCAGCCCTGCCTCGAGTCGCGTGATCTTCGCGTTATAAACTTCGCGCTCGAGTTCCCACCCGCGGCGATCTTGCTCGGTCTTCGATCGCAGCTCGTCGGCTTCCCGCTCCTTGACCGCCAGTCGGGCCTGGACCCGACGAACCGCGTCTTCGTCCTGTCCCTCCACTCGCTTTTCCAGCTCGGCCACCCATTCGGTGAGCCGGTCCCACTCGGCCCGGGCCGCGGCACTCGACTCTTCGAGCAAGCCGAGCTGGTCGAGCAAGAGCGCGACCGTCTCCTCACCCTTGGCGACCTCGCACTGGAGCCGCTCGACTTCGGCTTGTGCGGCCAGGGCGCTCTCGCTCGCGGCGGACGGAGCCAGTTCGTCAAGGGCGGAGGCAACACCGGAAGCCATCGTTTCCGATGCCCTTTCGGTGTGCAAAAGGAGTTCCTCCTCGAGCCGCGCAATCTCCTCCTGCAAGAGCGCGATCGTCTCGAGATAGTCGGTGAGCGAGTGCCCTTCCCGGCCGGCGACCGTTTCGTCGATGTCGATGTTTGTCATTTTTTCGGTAACAAATGGCTGACGGTGGTGGAAAGGTCCGACTCGCTCAAGGGTCGGTGCATCACACCGTCGAGTCCCATCGCGTCGAGCCTGGTCAATTCGCTCTCGTCGTCGATGTTCAGGATGCCGACGTACCGGGTCCCATTGGCGTGTTGCTGCTTGCAGGTTCGGAAGAACCCCTCCTGCTCGGGGCGGTCCATGGCCAGGATGACGAGGTGGAAGGGCTGTCGGCGCAACAGGAGCTGCGCGGCAATCCGGTCCTGGACGATCTTCAGTTGGTGATTGGCGCCTTCAGGGCCGAGCAGTTGCCGGATGACGCGGCACGGTGTCCTGGTCCTCTTCCAGCACGAGAATGGAGCTCGACGAGCTCGGTGCCCGCCGCTCGATGAGCCCTGCCAGTTCGAGGCCGCGCGCGATGGCCACGACTTCGGCGAGGTCCAGTCCCGTCTGACGTGCCACCTCAGCCAGGGTGCGGGCGCCATCGAGCAGGGTGTGGATCTTGATCGCGGTCGGAGCCAGGCCGGCGCGATCGGGGTTTCCGCCGCGCGGGTTCTGCCGCGCACAGACCAGGTCGCCCCAATCACCAGCATCGGCCAGGTGGTCGGTGTGGCGCAGCCCTTCGACAACCAGCGCCGGCACGCTGATCTGCAAGGGGAACGCCTGAAACATCGGCGGCAGCGTCGTGACCGGCTCGAAAGCGAACTTGCCCGGCTCGCCGGTCATGGCACGGTAGGTCAGTACCGCCGCCTGGAACCGCAGCAAGGCACGGATCCTCCTCGGGTCGGAAAGACTGCGCTCCAGCAGCTTGACCAGTCCCGCCATCGACGCATCCTGCTGTTCGCCGAGGGTGAGCGCCAGGAGCGGCCCGAGGTCGGACAGGTCGGCAGGAAGATGGTCTTCCAGCCGGTCCGGACGAAACGTCGGCGAATAAACAGCCTGGACCCGCCCGCCGGAGAGCGCCCAGCGGATCCGGTCCTTGCCCGATTCGAGCGTGAGCCTGCCTGCCTGCTGACTGATGTTGAGAAAGTCGAGGAGAGCACGCAGCGAGAATGGCCCGGTCATCCCCTCCAGGATTGGGTCAGTCGACCTCCCCGACCGCCTCGGGCATGGCGCAGCCGGTGCGCTGGGCCTGCACGACCATCGCGCCCATTTGCAGTGCATTGGCCACACCGCTCTTGAGCAGCTCCGGCGTGAACGGTTTGGGGATCTGGTCGACCACGTTGGGGTATTCGGCGTATTGCGCGAACGCCCTGTTTCGCATGGCCGAGCTGATGACGACCGGGATCCGGGACGTCGACTCATCTTCGACCAGCCTCCGGCAGACGTCGACGCCGGTAATTCCCGGCAACTGGTGGTCCAGGAGGATCAACTGGGGGTGCACGGAGCGGGCCAGCTCCAGCCCCTGCTCGGCGTCGACGGCCATGGCGATCCGGTAGCCCGCCTGCGAGAGGTGGCACTCGACCATCTTCCGGATCGTGTGGCTGTCGTCAATGATCAGGATCAGAGGTTTTTCCATGGCGACCAGGGCTCCGCTCGCTCGTTCCAGATCCTTCATTGCCGCACGCCCGACAGGACCTCTTCGACCGTCCGCGCGAGCTTGCGGGGGTCGACCGGCTTGGAAAGCAAGGCCTGCGCCCCCAGCTCGAGCACGCGCCGCCGCGTTTCCGCGTCGGTAAGTGAGCTGGCCACGACGACGGGTATCGCCGCCAGGAGCGCCGAGTGCTTCATCTCGGTGAGAAGGGCAAACCCATCGAGTCGGGGCATCTCCAGGTCGGTGACCACGAGCGCATAACTCGCGCCGCGGAGCCGGGAAAGCGCCTCCATGCCGTCGGAGACTTCGTGGACATCCATCCCCAATTGAGCGAGCTGCCGCGCCATGCCGCGGCGTACGCTGATCGAGTCATCCGCCACCAGGACCGCCGGCCGCTCTCGTCGGGAGAGCCGGCACGGCTCCGTTGGCGGCGACGAAAGCGCGGGGACCGTTTCTGAGATTTCACTGAGTTTCAACCATCGCTCCAGGCCCGTCGGATTGATGACGGAAATCAACTCGCCGTTGACCGAAAGACTCGTTCCCGCAACCAGGGGATGACCGGCCAGAAGCGCACCGAGCGGCTTGATGAGCAGGTCTTCGTTCCCTTCGATCGAGTCCACGACCCAGCCGATATTCCGGCTGCCGGTTCGGACTACCACAAGCTTAGGCCACGCCGGAGAGTCCGACCGGCCGAATAAGAGCGTCTCACTGGCGAAGACGACCGGGATGGCCTGGTCGCGAAACAGAACGGTGCGGCCCGCGCCGGCCGGAGAAACGGCGGCCGGCGCTGGCTCCGCCGAGGGCGAGCCCGAGCTCGGGACGGGAGGCTCGAAGGGCTGGACCGATTCGATCTGCGACGCGGGAACCGCGAAGCCCTGGCCGGCGACCCTCACGATCAGCGCAGGCTCCAGGGCAAGCTGCGACGGGAGCCGGAGCGTGACCCGGGTTCCACGCCCGGCCTGCGAGGTCAGGTCAATGGTGCCGCGCAGCTTGCTTACCTCACGCGCGACCACGTCCATTCCCACTCCCCGGCCCGAGATCGCATTGGCTTCCGCCCTGGTCGAGAAACCCGCCTGAAAGATGAAAGCGTGAAGCTGTTCGGCGCTGGGCGTCACATCGGGAGCGAGCCAGCCCAGTCGCCGGGCCTTCTTTGCGATGGCTTCTTTATCCAAACCACGCCCATCATCCTCCACGGCGATCACGACTGCGTTTGCCTCGCGGCGCGCCTCGAGCGTGACCTTGCCCATGGCTGGCTTGCGCAGTCCGCGCGCGGTCGTCGGGAGATTCAATGCCGTGCCCCACCGCGTTGCGCACCACATGGAGCAGCGGCTCGAATGCCTTGTCCTGGATTGCCCGGTCCACGCCCGTCTCCTCGCCGAGCATGACGACTTCGACCTGCCGGCCTTCGACCCGTGCTGCATCATGCACCACGCGCGCCAGGCGGTGAAACAGGCCTCGGACCGGGACGATCCGCAGCGATTGGAAGGAATCCCAAAGCTGGTGCGAGAGCCGGACCAACGTGTCGCCGCGGTCGGCCATGAAGGCTGCCGAGGCCTGCGCCGTTCGGCCATGACTGTCATATCGTCTGCCTGCTCGGCCAGACGGCAAAGCTGACCCGGGAGATCCGACCGAGGATCGGCCGGTGTGCGAAACCTCCGGTGCTCCCGTCCCAATCCGGCCTCATGCAGCCGCTCCATGCTGCCGAGCAGGCGGTTCTTGGACGCACGAACGGTCGCCGCGAACGTCCTGATCGATTCCGCCTGGGACAGCCAGAAACGCCCCTGCACAATCAGCTCTCCGGCGAGGTTGGTCAACTCGTCGAACCGCGCGGTCGGCACGCGGATCGGCCCTTCCGCTGCCGGACCCTGGGGCTCCGGGGCGACCTCGACACTCACCGGGTCGGGGACCGTCCCGCCAAGGGCTGTCGAGATCTCCACGGCGGCCGGGCCAGGCGCGCCCGGGCAGCGGCGCAAGAGCCCGATCACGTCGTCCAGGTAGCCGACGACTTGATGGAGCAGGTCGTTCAGGCCGTCGGACACCCGGCCGGACGCCTGCTCGAGCCGTTCCTCCAGTGAATGAATGAGCGCGGCCAGCTCGCTCAGGCCCACGCTTCCCGCCGCTCCTTTCAGAGTGTGGAAGCACCGAGCCAGCTCCGCGATCGCGCCGCGATGATCGCCGTCCTGCGCCAGCCCCACGACGAGGCTCTCGATTCGCTCGAACAACTCGGTGGCATCGACAAGAAAGGCATCCCTCATATCATGGTCGAGATCGAGTTGCTTGGGTAGCGAAGGAATCTGGAGATCCAGCTCCCGTGAGGGAGGAATGACCTCTTCGGAGCCGCCGATGAGCCGCAGCAAGGTCCGGGCGTCGATCGCGGGCGGCTCGGTTTCTTCGGGGAGCCATTGCTCGTCGCAGGCGGCTGATTCGCCGGCCAGCTCGGCGGCATGGCTGGTCGGGTCAACCAGGGCGAGATAGTCACTCCAGCGCTCGTAGGACTGCTCGAGGACCGAAAGCGCGGTCCCCGGCAAGTCGCCGCCCTGCTCCGTTTGGTCGCCGGCCAGGAGCGTGATCGCCCTGGAGCAGAAGGAAGCCAGATCGGCTGCGGACTCTTCCTGGCCCGGCTCGGACCGAAGGCATTCCCAGACTTCGCTCAGAAGAGCGATCCGGCGCAAGGCTTGTCCCTCGGCTGTGCGCTCGGCGGCTTCGGCCGCATCGGCCAGGCCATTCAACCGTTCACGGATGCCGTCAAGATCCGGCGTGGGCGCCAGCCCTTTGGTCTGGGCCATCGCGGTGTTTTGCCAGTCTTGGCTCAGCGTTTCCAGCGAATCGGCCAGCGCAGGGGATGTCGAATAGGCGTTCATTGCAAGCTCTCACTACCGGCTTGTTCCCGCCTGGAATCGCGCCGGACCGAGGACGGCCGGCGAGACGACAGGTTCGGCTGGGACGACGTCGTGTGGGCGCCGTCCTTGATCGACCAGACGGGACCGCTCGCAGGGGCGGCCGGGGCCGGGACGGCCGCCGCCCTGACAGGCGAAGCGGCGGCCAGGCGCTGCCACGGGTCGTACGACTGCCGGAGCGCTTTGATGAACGCGCGGGCCTCGTTCGTCCGTTCTTGAGTCTGGCTGGTGACGTCGGAGACCTTTTGCATGGCCCGCACCAGCTCCCGAGTCGAAAGGACCTGGTCGTTGGTCGAGCGCGAGATGCCCTCGACAAGCCTGGCCGATTGCTCGGCGACCTGACTGATGCGTTCGAGCGACGAGCCGGCCTGGTGGACCCGTTGCGACTCGCGCTCCATATCGGCATGTTCTTCGTTCAAAGCGCGGATGCTCTCCTGGGCGTCGGCCTGGATCGCCTCGACGGTGGTGCCGATCTCGCGGGTGGCCGCGGCCGTCCGTTCTGCCAGCTTGCGGATCTCCTCGGCGACGACCGCGAAGCCCCGGCCGTGCTCGCCGGCCCGGATCGACTCGATCGTGGCGTTGAGGGCAAGCATGTCGGTGCGGCTGGAGATACCGCGGATCAAGTCCACGGTGACGACAATTTCGGTGGATCGGTCCTCCAGGCGGCGGACCTTCCGCCCGTTGGCGTCGATCCGCGCAAGCAACCGGTCGATCCCCTCGATGACGTTGTGCACCTGTTCGAGCCCCTGGCGCGCCTCCTGCCGAGCTCGCTCGCAGGCGTCGGCTGCTTCCCCGGCATGGTGCGAGATCACGTCAATTCGCTCGGACAGAGACTCGACGCTTGTGGCGGTCCGAGAGACGGCCTCCGATTGGTCTGCGGCGCCGGAGGCGACGCGTTCGTTCGTCTCTTCGAGTGCCGAAATGTCCCGGTTGATCTGGGCCGCCGAACGGCGGAACTCGTCCAGAAGAACCGCGAGCGGTTGGGTCGTCCCGTTGCCGATGGCTCCCGGTCCTTCCAGCCACTCGCTCGGCTTTGGCGGCCCATTCATGGCTGTCCAGAATTGCCGCACCACCCGCTCTGTCTCGGCGTGCTCAGCGCGAGTGTGCCGGGCGTGGTCGAGGAGATCGCGCAGATGAGCGATCCAGGCGTCGAAGATGTCCGATCCGAGAATCGGAAGAGAGATTGCGACGGACCGCTCGCTCGAGGCAGGCTCCTGGTCACGCTCGTCGCTTCCCAGAGCGGCCAGGCAAGTCGTGGCGTCGCCGAGCACTCGCCTGGCGGCCAGCCAGGCACACAATCCGCCCGCGGCCGCTCCGGCCAGTAGCCCCAGCACCCATCCCAGGCGCGGCCCCAGTTGGAGCACCGACCCCACGGCCGCGGCCGCTCCGGCCGCTCCGATCACCACTCCCCGCGACACGATGCGTGGCTCCCAGTGCATGATCCCCCTCGGCAGCATTCGGTGTGTGTGGATCTATCTCATCGTGCCCGTGCCGGCTGCTTGCCAGGTCGTTTCGCCCACCGAGAGCGAAGGATAGAAGCCGGGTTCGTTCGTGAGTCCATACCAGCGGGCAACCGACGACCGCAGTCTGCGCCAGGTCGCCGCAGCGTCGAGAATCGGGTAGCGCGTTTCGCGCGCAGAAGGTGCCCGATCCAGACGGACCCGTTCTCATCGAGCCGGGGCGCGTGAAAATCGGGGCGTTCCCTGCTGATCGACGTGCCCGAGTGGTCGATCCGCAGACCCCACGCGTCGTGTTCCGTTCTCAGGATCAGCACCACACACCCGGTCTTTTCTGCACCGACAACTTTCGCCGCGGAGGCTTCGGCCGCGACTTCCGGACGTGGGTCGATCGCGGTCTCAGGTTCTGTGCTTCGATCGCTTCCCGTTGGGCCAATCGTGATCACCGGAACGACCTCCCGGTGATAGGGGCACAGCCCGACCACTTGGGGCGGGCTCCAGACGAGGCGAACCAGGGATTCCATGTCCAGGACAGCGACCACGGATTCGACGGACACGGCCATCTGCCCGAGGTCACAGTCAAACAGGCAAAATGCGTTCTCTGGTTCCATCGCGGCTCGGCTGCCCCCTGTTGGTCACCGCTCAACCGTTTGATTTACCGGCCCTACCGCTGGCCCCGGAGCTGTTTGGCGCTGCTTCCTCGGACACCTTGAGCCGCCGATCGAGCACTCGAGCCAGTGCATCCAGCCGCTTCAGTGAATCCATGGGTGGGGATTGCGGCTGGGTGACTGTCTCAGTCGATCCCGTCGGGGATCCCCGATCGATGCGCAGACTCGCGAGAGCGGCCGGTGCCGATTTCTCCTGCGCGGCCAGCCGCTCCTCCTGCTCTCGCTCGCGCAGGCGAACGAGGGTGCCGTCGATCCAGACGACGACTTTCTCGCGGAAGTCGGCGATCGCCCGCGACAGAGAGTCCACCACGTCGGCGTCACCACTCATGAGCGGAGCCTCTACGATGCCGTCGATAGTCCGCGAACGCATCCATGCCTCTCGGCACGGGTGAGTCCGCTAGAAGAACACTAGGTCAAGCTTCTGGGGGGCGGGAAGATAACGAGGTGATGTTGCCCCGGCTCGTTTTTGAGGAAAGGTCCTCGGACCTAAGGGACCGGTATGAAACAACTTCCCGCGGGCGAAGCATTTCTGCGTCGGAGGCGGGCTCGATGGCGTAATGTTCGTCCTCGTAGATCGCAACGAGGTCACTGGGTGCATCCAGGTACATCTCCTCTCCGCCCTCGAGTTCGCCTTCCGCGAGAAGCTGGTGCATGGCTCTCTGCGCTTCCTGAAGCTGCTCGTCGGACTTGATCGAAGCGAGCGGAAAGGCCGTCACAAGCCTCAGGTAAGAGTCTCGGCCTGCCCCCTTCAAGCGGAACTTCGTCTTCACCGTCATGGTCGTTTCCCGTTTGTGGGCCGCTTGGCTGGTGCTGTCTTCTTCCTGGGTAACGGAGGACGCTCAAAACATCCGCAGTCGTCCTTCCATCTGTCTTCATCGTATTCGCCGTGGGTCATCGCCTTCAGGACGAAGACCTTCTGGGTGGCGTAGCGGACGCCGCGTGATGATCCAGCACCCATGAGGCACCGCTTCCGTGAGTTGTCTCAAAATCCCTCTCCACCAGTGGACGTTCCGCGGCACCGGCGATACCGTAATCTGGGCTGACCTCGTCCTGAGCCTCGAGACCAACCGTGGTGCTTGGAAGGAACTCCCGTTCCGAGTCGATTTCGGAACCGAAATGGCAACCATGCCGGCGTTCGATGCCAAATCGCTGGACTCGCCGATCCCGAAGAGGCCGGTGCCGCGCCTTGTCCTGTACGGCCAGGAGGTCCGTTCCAACCTACTCCGGGCGGCTCTCTGAATTGTTGGTGTCGCCGCTCGGGAGTGGCTGGACCGGGAAAGACGAAGCTTCTCGACCGGAGCCTTCTTTGCCGGCGCGAAACGCGAGCTCAGGCCTGTCACTATGACTATCGGACACGCGAAGATGATTCTCGTCACGACCGGCCACGAACAGTTCCAGTTCGACTACCTCATGAGGCTGGTCAGCCCAGTCAGGGAGGTGTTCCCGAGCGAGCAGATCGTCGTTCAGTACGGCCATAGCAATTTCGTGCCCACGGGAGAACGGATCGAGGCGGTGCAACTGTTCTCAACGGAGAAGTTTCGCGATGCTGTCGGCAGCGCACGGGTCGTCGTATCCCATTGCGGCGAGGGAAACCTCTTGCTCCTTCAGGAACTCGGCACACCTTTCGTACTGGTGCCACGGACCAAGCAACGCAGGGAACACGTCGACAATCATCAACTCGAGTTGGTTGATGTCCTGGCGAGGGCCGGATTACCGGTGGCCTTCAGCACTGATGACCTACTGAACACTCTGCGGAACCCTCTTTTTGTCAAGTACGAATCTCGCGCTGAGAAGATTGTTGAGGCCATGATCAAGCATGGTCATTTAGGCGAGCGGATACTTCTGGTCACTTCTAGTGGTGGCCATTTCCAGCTAATGTGGACGCTCGCCCGTTATTGGGAACGGTTCCCACGCCGGCTCTGGGCCACCTCCGAAAACAAGACGACCCGTACCATGCTGAAGAGGGAAAACGTGGTGTGGGCTCACCATCCGACCATCCGCAATATTCCCAATCTGATCCGAAACAAGGTCCTCGCGTATCGGACGATTCGGCAATACCGACCGGACGTCATTCTTACTACGGGTGCCGGGGTAGGCGTGCCGTTCCTGATAGTCGGGACATTCATGGGGTGTGAGACGGCTTTCGTGGAGAGCATGACGCGGGTTTGCGACCTGAGTCTATCCGCCAAGATGCTCCGGGCCACGGGGGCAATTGGAACGCTAGTCGTCCAGCACCGTGAACTCGGGCTACGATATCCTGAAGCGGTGATCGCTGAGTGATCAACAACCCGACGCTGTTCTTGCGGGATGGTCGAAGTGGGAAGGACGCGAGGAATCGGCCGTGGAAACCCCGGGCTCCTTGGAACAAACAGTTTCGCGTGCTCTCCATTTTTTGGTCCACCTGAAATGGGAGCTCCTTGCGCGATCATACATTACCAGCTCTACGTTCCGATTTCGCTTATGATCTGTTCACATACCGTTTCGCGACGCACTGACATTTTTCGGCGTCGCTTGGACCAGCGAAATGTGCGGTCGGACCGCGTTGGAGTACAGGCGAAACCACTTCGCCTGAGCGTCCGATACCGTCTTGAATTCGAACCTCTCCGGGACTTCGTCGCGTAATCGACTGCGAAACGATTCTATAGCTCCCTTCTCTCAGGAGCTTGCCGCGTGATCACTCACCATCGACCGCCCGGGCGCCACCGCGCTCTAGCCAGGCCGATCACAAGCGCGGTCGCGGCCTGGATCAGTGTCGAGCGCCCGGGCATCGCTAACGTGGAGATCGAGCCGTCCGTGAAAGGCGCCAGTCGATTGCACGCCTTTACACGTTCTTTTATTACTGCTTACCGCATTCGTGCGCAAGAAGCCCAATTCGGCGTGAAGTTGCCTCCGGTCGGAATGGTCGGTTGCCGCAAAGGGTCGTGGTCCAAGTAGCTCCGGCCTCTTGCCCCTGCGGACGAAGCCCGCCGCCCGCAACGGCTCAAAGAGTCCAAGTAAACCCTCGAAGAGCTCATGGTTCCGGGCACCATGCCCGATCGTGTCGTCGCGGAACACCTGGGCAAGACCCGCAACAGCGTGGCGATCATGCTGCGGGCTCCCTGCCTCAATGCCGTGGAACTTCGGACGCGGGACGGTCAAGCGCATCCTCAGAGGATCGCTCGCACTAAGAGTATCGTCATATACTGCCGTTCACACTACGCTCTGTCATGACATCTGACTCCAGGCATCATGCGAAGCGGTTCTGAGCGCGCCCGAGTAGTCGCCATCGGGATCGTCATCCGGAGTGCGAGGCGCTTGCGCAACGGTTTCCGGCGCGGGGGGCGCCGTCGGTGTCCCGCGGTTGGGGAGCGCCGCGATATGATTTGTGTATTTATTCGGGCAAGAACATTTTTAGTTACGCATATACCTGTGTCAAAAAGCAACGGATGTTGACAAAAAAAGACATCCAACGACGTCAGTTGACGAGAAAGTTGACAGAGCCGATGACGCGTTGGTAAAGCTAGCGACATCGAGTTGTCTACAAATGAATAGGCGGGCAATAGGCGAGACCATAATAACGAAGTTGGCTTGACCTTGAGGTTTCTTGGCCGTTTGAGCATTACTCTTCAGGCCCGCACGATGGACCTGGAGAGCCAAGGATGTGACTCGGACCATACGCTGCCGATAGTACCGAGGTTATCCCGCATGTCGACGACCTGCCAACAGCGCTCGTGGAGCGACGATCGCGCAGGTTCCGCCGGCGTCTCTGTCCGCGTTGCGCGCGCTCTTCCTATCGTCGCGCATTTGGGCTGCGCGCCTTGCACGACCTCGGCAGGCTGCGGCCGGACCGCTTCGTGGACCGTCGCCTGGGTTGAGACAGACGACATCGATTGGGCTTTGTGCGACTTCTCAGGCTACACCGACGCCTCGCCCCTTTATCCGCGGCCGATCGCTCAGGTTTTTGAGCAACTCACTCACCATGTGTGTGAGTTTCACGTCCTCAAGGAAATGACCAAGGCTGTGCTACGAGTGGTCGGGCGCCTCGGCAAGCGACTTGCGGCGCAGGCTCCCGCGCTTCCGCGAGGCCGTCCCAAGAACACGGACGAGGCCAAAATGGAGAACGCAACCATGAGCCGCGAGATCCCTCAGTCCGAACAACTCCTGTCGGTGATCGAGGGCGAGGCCATAGAGATTGACCCAGGCGCCTCCACCGTCGCCGGCGCGATGCGGTCCCCAACGATCGAAGGGTCGGCACGGCTTGAACTCGAGTTACCTGCCCGCAACTTGCGACGACGGTTCATCGCGCTGCTCGCGCAGCGATGCGGATGGGATGAAGCTCCCAGGGCAGGTTACGTAGCTGCCAAGCGGGTCCTCGACATTGTTCTGGCATCCGTGGCCCTTTGTGTCTTGATGCCGGTTTTCGCGGTCACGGCTCTCTTTATCAAGCTGACCGATGGTGGGCCGGTCTTCGTCATACAGCAACGGGTCGGCAAGGATGGTCGGCTGTTCGACTTCTACAAATTCCGGTCGATGATTGTCGGCGCCGAGCGCTTGCTCGAAAGCCTTCTGCTCAAAAACGACTACGGCCCATCCATGCGCAAGACGTTCAAGATGCGTCGCGACCCGCGGGTTACCTGGGTTGGCCGGATCATCCGGAAAACCAGCATCGACGAGTTGCCACAACTCTTAAATGTGCTAAAGGGCGATATGAGTATTGTCGGCCCGCGGCCGGCCCTGCCCGAGGAGGTTGCACACTACAGCGAGAACGAGCGGGGCCGCCTGGCGATCCTGCCGGGGCTGACCTGTTACTGGCAAGTCAAGGGCCGGGCACTACTGTCTTTTGATCAACAGGTCAAACTGGATCTCGAATACATGCAAAGGCAAAGCCTCCTGACGGACATCGTGATCATCCTCCGCACGGTCCCCGCGGTGCTGTCTGGCCACGGCGCCTACTAGGGAGCGAGAACTTTGCGCCGTTTGAGTCGGAGATTCCGCCGAAGGACGGATGCCCCTCGGGGGAAGTGACACGCGCTAGAGCCTATGTGGCCAATCCTTGTGCCTCACGCGACGGCAGATACATCGCTCATATACAAATCATTATGTTATACAAACAACCACTCAATGTGTCCGTTATCGGGGCGACAGGCCGTCAGGGCCGGAGACGGTCCGACGCTGTCACACGGGTCCGTGGGCTCAGACTGCATTGTCTCGCGGACCTTCCAGTGGTCAGCGAGACACTGGGCGCTATGGCCCAACGCTACGGCTGCCGCAGCACGACATGGTGGGAGGAGGCAGTCGAAGATGAGGGCAGTGATATTATCCTGGTCTGCACACCAAATTGCCAACATGCGCCGATGGCGGTGCATGCGGTCGAGCACAACAAGCACGTGCTTGTGGAGAAACCTTTGTCCGACTCGCTTGATGATGCAGCAAGAATAGTCACGGCTGCTCGCCTCTCCGGGAGGTTGGTCAAGACCGGGTTCAACTATACATATCGTGAGCCTATCAGGCGGGCATTGCAGTACCTCTACAACGGAGAGATCGGCAATCTAACCACCATTCGCGCGACCATCGGACATACCCAGTTCATCGATCAATCCGGTGGGAGCTCCTGGTTCTGCAACCCCGACGTAGCAGGGCGTGGTGCGATGCTAGACTTGGGAATCCACATGGTGCATCTAGCCAATTTAGCGCTCGCGCTTCACGATGACGAGTTTCACACAGTGGTGGGACACACAGTGACAGGACGCGTTATACGTCCGGGCGGTACGGGGAGCGTTATCGAGGAAGAATGCGCGGCGATCTTCCGCTCGAGCGAGGGCCGCCTATTCTCACTCCACGCCTCTTGGGTGGATCACCGTGCGTTCACGGGGGGCCGTTTTGAGATACTGGGCGACGGGGGCCGTATCGAGGTTGATCTTGCAGCTCAGTCCACCCGGCTAGTCCGCCACAAAACCGGGACTCTGTGTGAAGACGTGGCGCAATTCGAGTACACCGACCCAGACCCCTGCTGGGCGGCCGAAATTCAGGCATTTATGGAGGCAATCCAGAAAGGCAAGCCACTCGAAGGTGACGGCGAGGCGGGCTTGAGAGCTCAGCAAATGGTATTCGCAGCTTACGAATCGGCCCGAAAGGGCGGGCAACCTGTTCGATTGGACAGTCCAGAGCTTTTATCTGCGACGAACGGGCGCATCCCTGACGCTCTCGCAGGCTCGCTGCGGCGATCCCTCGCTCATTCGCGACGAGTGGGATCAGATGAGCCGAACCAGAAGCAGCTCCTGCTGAACGGAGTGCCCCCGATCGAATAGAGCTGAGGCCGAAGTCCCGGGATGAGCATCGGCTATCCGCGTCACGTACGTTGTCGGTCTGCTAGACGAGGGAGAGAAACGTTACCAGCGGAACCGGGATTCGAGTATGGTTATCCCATTCTTTGATACCAAGTTGCAAAACCGGTTGATCTACGCCGATTTGCAGGCGGCCGTCGATCAAGTCGTTAACACGGGGGACTTCATCCTTGGCCACGCGGTCGAGATGTTTGAGCGGGACTTCGCCTCCTACGTGGGCTGCGGGCACTGCATCGGCGTCAATAGCGGCACCTCTGCCTTACATTTGGCCCTTTTGGGCTGTGACGTTGGTTCTGGCGATGAGGTGATTACCACCCCCCTCACTTGGATCAGTACTGCATGGGCGATCAGTTACGTCGGTGCCCGCCCAGTTTTCGTGGACATTGATCCCGCGACATACACGCTCGATCCTCATGCGGTCGAACGGGCGATCACGCCAAAGACCAGGGCTATTTTGCCCGTACATTTGTACGGTCAGGCTGCGGACATCAGCGCTCTATCTCGGTTGGCGGAGACCTACGGACTTTCCCTGATCGAAGATGCGGCCCAGGCGGCACGGAGCAGTTTACAACGACCGCCGAGTAGGTTCTTTCGGGAAGGCGGGCTGTTTCAGTTTCTACCCCAGCAAGAACCTCGGAGCCTTCGGCGAGGCCGGGGCGGTAACAACCGATGACGGCGCCCTGGCTGACCGTATCCGGCGCCTCCGAGACCATGGTCAGCAGGGCCGGAACAACCACGTCGAGATCGGCTACAACGCACGGATGGAAGGACTTCAGGGTGCTGTACTTCGTGTGAAGCTTCGATACCTCGATGCTTGGAACGCCGCGCGAAAACGACATGCCCAGCGGTACAAGGACCGACTCGCTGATGTTCTCGAGTTGGTCCTCCCGTTCACGCCGCGACCGGAGGTCCATGTGTGGCATCTGTTTGTCGTTCGCCTACGAGACCGGGATGAGGTACGGAATCGATTGAAGCAAGGAGGAGTGGAGACGAAGGTGCACTATCCAACACTTGTTCCGAGGCAGCCAGCATACGCGTTTCTCGGGCACACGAGTGGCGATTTTCCGATCGCTGAGCAGGTCGCTTCCCACTGCTTGTCGCTTCCCTTGTACCCCGAGCTAACTGATAATGAGATCGATTACACGATTGATCAGTTGAAAGCTTGCTGTGCGAGGGATTGGATTTGTGCGTAAGCATGATGCAACTCGAGGCGAGTCGCCGGCAATCGCGACATGCACCGCCCGGCAAGGATCTCTCCGAATAAGTACATGTCGGATCGACACTTTTCAATTTATTTGATGAATGACGTAGGGTTCGCGGCGGAAGTCCGGCGTCCGATCGACAGTAGGATTGGAGACATCGAAGCCGTCGAGTTGCCCGATCGCACTCGGGATTCAGTCATCATCGAAGCCGCGAAGCATCGGGTCTGACCGACCGCGGTGTTGCCACCGTTGGAGGTGTTCAGGCGTCATTATTTGTTATTTATGCCTCCCTTTCCCGGCCTGTTCGATTTGGATGTGATAGCTGCCCTTCTGTCGCTCGCGAAGGTGGAAGTTGGGACATCGGCGCGACCCGCTGCATGGCGAAACAGATCGGCGAGCTTCTTGGCCTCGGTTTCGACGTTGTGATATTCCGCAACCTTCATGAAGCCAGCTCGCCCCATCTCCGCTAGTTGCTCGGGGAGCGCCTCGAGGCAATGGCGCACTGCAACTGCCAGTTTCTCGACCGAGCCGGCCGGCACGAGCCAACCCGTCACACCGGGCTCAACGAGTTCTGGGATGCCAGCAACATGCGTGCTGATCACCGGACGCCTCAGTGCCATCGCTTCGATGAGGACCACGGGTAACCCTTCGGCGAAGCTGGGAAGGACCATGGCACGCGCGTCGCGGACCAGCTCTCGTACTGAGGCATTGCTCTGCCAGCCGACGAGGTGCACGTGGCGGTCCAAGTCAAAATGATGGACCATCTGTTCGATCTGGGGTCGCAGTGGTCCATCACCCACGATGGTCAGCTCGAATTCCATCCCTTCCGTCCGGAGCCGCCATGTCGCTTCGATGAGAATCATGAGTCCCTTCTGCTCGACCAGGCGTCCGACGCAGACCAGTCGTCGATTCGCAGGCGGGGACGTGATCGGTGCGTCCAAGAAAAGCGCGTCGACGCCGCAACGAACGACTTGAATTTTGGCCCATTCGCTGTACGGGACGCAGCGAAAGAGTTGACTCCGTGCAAACTCGCTGATGGCGACCACGAAGGATGCCCGGCGAATCTTCTCGTCTAATCCGACCGCCTTCAGTGCATCGAATTCTTCAGGTCCATGCACCGTGAAGCTAAAGGGAGGTCCCCCCAGAAGCCGGCAAAGTAGCGCGGCGGTTGTCGCGTGCGTACCGAAATGGACATGGACGTGCTCGATTGCGTCCCGTCGGCACCACGAGAGCAAGACGCACGCTTCGGCGAAGTAACACAAGTGCCGGAAAACACCTCGGTCCGAGCGCGCCGAGAACCAAAGCGCCCGTCGCATGGTATGGACGAAAGATACAGGCCGCGTCATCGCGGCCCAGAGCACGTCCCCGAGCGCCCTGAAGGCGCGTAACTTCGACCACCACCCGCGTCTTCTGCTGTTCGGCCGCGTCCATCGCATCGACGTGTCGCCCGCTCCATCTTCGCAGCGAGTATCGCTCGACGTTTATCCCGGCCACTTCCAGCGCGGCGAGTTCGCGTCGGATGAAACTCTGGCTGATCAAGGGATAAATCGCTGCCAGGTAGGCAACTTGAGGCGGAGGCCTATCGCCATTGTTGGAAGCGGGATGTTCGGAGGAATGCATCGCTTTGGCAACGTCCAAATCATCACGACCCCTTCAAGGTGCGAATCCAACAGATACTCCAGGCTAACGATCCAGTTGATCTACGGCTACGCCTACGCCCATCAAAATGATCTCTATAGAACAACCCGACCAGGGAAGGACTTCCAGACACTCGCCTTTCACCGGCGGTGAGCCACGACGCTCCGTCTCGCCCCGACGGCATTGCAAATTGTGAACGGCCCGTGCCGAAGGTATTTGCGAGTGATTTGTTGGGTCCAGCGTCGAGACACCCAGGCGCAACCTTCCGCTGGCACGCGAATTCCATCGCGACTGACAACCGACAATGCGTGGTCAGGGCAGCTCGTGGAGCAGGGAAATCCGGTTGTCTGGCGCCCTCCATTCGAACGAACCCGTCTCGGTTAAGGCAAGTGTAAAAGAGGAAGAATCGCTCGGGACGGTTGAAACCCGTTGCCTTCACCATTCGCCAGCCAGCACGCGGGAGTGCGTCGGCACCGACCTGGTGCCTCATGCCAACAGTCTGCGAAGCCGATAATTCCAGACACGGGCATCAGACTCGCAATTGACGATGTCTTCGATTGCCTTTAGGATCTCCCGACGGATTGCTCAGGAAGGGCAATCGGACCCGGCCGAGGTGGCCCCCTTAGTGCTGCGTTGCACGGCCAGGCCACTTTCGTTGACACTGGGTCCGCGTCCGGGCGGTCCGGGCGGCCGGTAAAGGTGACGGTTCTGCGGTAAAGGCTGCCGCACGCAAGGCTCTGGCATCGGCTACGTGCCGAACAGATCTTGGGGAGGCGGCAGAATGTTCCTTGCACTTTGGCAGAACTCGTTCTCTTTCGGCCGGTTGGGGACTGCTTCCCCCAAATTTCCCAGTCGTTTCGATCTCTACCAGCGCGCCGGGTCGCGACAGACGCACAGGAATCCTACGGAGAGAAGGACCAGCTCCAGCTCCGGGAAACTCGGATCATCTACAAGAGGAAGCCACGCGGCAGGTCGCGCGGTCCCGACCAGTTTGCCGCAGTTGCATCGCTCAAGCCTCAGTTGTATGTCGACCCCAACGACGCCATCCGCCAACGAGCCGGCGCAAACGCTCGCCAAAGCCGACCCGGTCTCCAAGCACGTGGGCGACCCCTCTGCCGAAAAGGTCGCGATCCAGACGCTCAAGTGAGCGGGAACGGCAGACCCGCTTGAGCGCTGACCCCACGGACGCGATCCGATCCTCGCATCCCACACTGCCGACGGCAACGAATGTGTCATGATGACTGTGACGCCCGAGCGGTCCCGCCGGGCTCACAATGCATGCATTGTTGGCTTGCTCTGCGCAATTCGAACGTGATACCATGATGGTCGCTACCACTCCCGAACGACAATCATACTGAGTGAGGTCATATCGTGCGTAACCGCAGCCGGCAAACAGATCGAAACGGTGCACTCCAGCTCGAGCCCCTCGAATCACGCGAACTTCTGAGCGCTCTCGGGAGTTCGGATCTTCATGCCGCCGATGTCTCTCGCTCGGTGCCGGCGCTTCATGTGGTCCTCGCGGGCCCGATGAGCGGTCAGGCCGTTTTGCATCCGACCACGCCCACGAAAGGGACGGACTCGTTCGTCACTTCAGGAGACGTGATCGGGCCGTCCACCTTCGATGGCAGCGTGTCGTACTCGGCGAATAAAAAGCACGTCCTCAAATACAAGAACGGGGTGGGAACTCTGGCCGACCTGTCCGGCGATCAGGTCTACGTTACCTTTACGGGTACGGGACACTTGAAGGGCACGACTTTCGACTACTCGGTAAAGGGATCCGTCAAGGGGGGTGCCGGCGCGGATGCAAAGGCATCGGGGACCTTTTCCGCCAGCGGCACTCAGAGTGCTCTGACCGGCGCGTTCTCGATCAACATCAAGATCATTCTTAAACGCCTGTGAGCGGCGTTATCCATGTCGGTCAAGTACTCGACGAAGACGCTTGAGCAGCAGCCCGCGCTCTGCGCCACGCGGCCTCGACATCGTCCCGATCGAGTTTGACCAGGACGTTCGTGGAGGCCGCCTCCTGTACCGCATCGGCCTGAGCCATCAAGGCGTGCCGCGCGCCCTCGGTGCGCATCCGCGGGATCATTCGTCGGACGGAGTCCAGGATCCGAATCAGCACGGCGGGGTTATCGGCGGCCGCTTGGCGGATCTGGTCGAACTCCGTCTTCACCAGCCGCTCGAGCCGAAGGGGAGGCACGCGCGACCGCATGTTGCGGCCGCGGTCGTACCAGCAACCGTCGCTCATGGACACATCCGCGACAATGAGCAGCGCATCCGCAATCCAGTCGACGCACCCCACGCCCGTGAACGTGTCGTTGACCGCCGAGGAGAGTGCGCGGATTGCGATCTCGACGATTTGCGCGATTCCGAATTCGCAGTCCTGCTTCAGAATGCGGTGTCGCCCAATCCTCACGTGTCGCTCGATCAATGCTTCAAAGTCGGCGAGGCGGTGGGACGGCCAGACACACCCGAGTGGCTCGCCCCTCAGTACAAACTGTCCCGGTCTGTGAAGGAGGTGAATGACAGTGCCCGCCCGCAAAGCCGCGTCCACCAGAGCCGCATGATCGATCTCCTGGACGTAACCGCTATGCTTGCACTTGACGGCCTCTCCTGCGGCGATCTGCTGCGCGACGACCTCCGAACTGACGTGTGCGCCGCTGCCCTGTCGGCGTCCGCGTGCGTGCGCCTGGATTACCGTTGGCCGCAGGTCATCGACGATCCGCGCGATCATGTCCGGATTCTGGATGGAGGCGGCAATGCGATGGCTGTAATAGATGAGAAAACCAAAACTTGCGATCACGAGGAACCAGCTCGTAATCAGAGAAACCTCAGGAATGAAGGTCGAGTGCGAATCCTGATGGGTCACCAGAAAGACCACACACAGGTAGATGAAAGTGGCCATGAAAAGGCCGATGGTGGCTTGTGTGACCCAATCCTGGAGGAATCGATAGAGGAGGCGTGGACCGAACAGCGTGGCCACCATCGAGAGCACGAGAAGCGCGACTGAGAAGATCAGCGCCAGGACCGTGCTGACGGAACTGAGCATCGCGCTCAGTATGGCGCGGGCGTCGTCGATGCCGCCCATGGTGAACCATTCGGGGAGGTGAATGACGCCGCGAGCATCCAGCACGTCCGGGATCATCGTGAGCCCGAACACGATGAGGCTCGCCAACGAGAATCCCAGAGGAATCCGCCAGAGATTCACGTCTGAGGAGCGACCGACTGGACCAGAACGCACGCAGGCGCCTCCTCCTGTTGGATCGAGCCGGATCGCGGCTCACGAGGCGCGTTAGTCAGCGGCCGGGTTGATGAACTTGTTCTGAAAATCGAGCCTGAATCGCTCACAATACCTCCTCAGGCCAGCGCGCGCGATCGGGTCGTTTCGATCGATCTTGAGTGCGAGTTTGTAGCATTGGTAGGCGGCGTGGTGCTCGCCCAGCCGCTCGTGGAGGACACCCATCAAGCTGCGGACCTCAGCCCAATCGGGATCGATGTCGACCGCCCGCCGGAGGTGCCGCTCGGCGGCCGCGAACTGCTGGCGGTCCAGGGCCTGCCTGGCAAGGATCAGGCCGGTCGGATCTCGCCGGGGGAGTTTTGATCGGACGAGGCGATCAATGATCGCATCGGTGCTGCGTCCGGCTAAGCGATCAACAGGCATGTCTGTCATGGTGAGGAATCCCCGAGATGAAAGTGACAGGGGCTACGCCCAGCTCGTCAGATGGAGGCATTCCGTTGACGGGCGCATCCTGGCCTCCACCGAGAATCCGTTGGCGAGCGCGTCACAGCGGATCGCCCGATTCAGACCTTCAAGTGACCATAACAGACGCTTATCGAGCGGCGGATGATCATGAAATCGGACGGCTTCCGCCGGCGGCGAGTCTTGCCCCCCTTCGCCGGGACACCGGTCGGCGAGCCTTGGGTATGGCCCCTGGAAAGGAAAACCGCGCGGTGCGCATGAAAGGAAGTCGCGCTACCAGCCGCCGCCGCTTGTCAAGAAGAGGCGGATGAAGAGGTCGTGCTCAGAATGGGAATGATTGGTGTTGGGTCTGAGCATGAAAACCTCGGTGAATGAGGGTGAAACCCTCCAGCATCTCCAAGATTGTATGGACCGTCGCGGCGAATCGTCAACGAAAATCGCCCTTCAAAAAGAGTCCTGCTGGTGAAACGATCATTGCCGCTCTCGGTCGTGCAGTGCCAGCCAGATCATCGGCTCAAACGGCTCAATCCGGCCGCCGCGTCTGATCCGTCCGATCCGTCCGATGAGATGCGGCGGCCGGCGTCGCACTACAGGCTGCGATCGCTGATCCCAGCGATGTCTGCTGCCGCGCGTTATGCAGGTCCTTCCGTCTCCTGATGACGCAGTGCCGCCGGTGATGATCCTGGATGGATCTGCATTACCGAAGGTGGGACTTGAACCCACACGGGTGTTACCCCACCGGATTTTGAGTCCGGCGCGTCTGCCATTCCGCCACTTCGGCTCGTCCGTCTTGATTCAGCATCATCCAGAGCAGAGTGGCTGTCAACCCCGACCCGGCAGTCACAGCGGCGACCGCGGAAAGGGCGGCTTCTACCTTTTCAACATCCCCATCCCCAGGACCGTGACAACCGCGGCGATCGGCAGCACATAGCTGGGGTTCCACGGCAGGCGCTGGAAGTGAGGATGGATCCAGTTACTCATCGAATCGTGGGCGGCTTGCAGCTCGGCGCTGATCGAATCCAGGATCGGCGTCCGAACCTCGGTGTTCGTCCCCAGGACCTCACGCCACTTGCCGATGCACACTGCGGCCCCCTCCACCCCCGGTATCGCGAGCAAGAGGCCGAGGACGACGACGACAGCGAGTTGCAGCACCTTCGACCTGCGTCGTTTCGGGCTGATCTCACGATCCAGGGGAACAGCAACCTTGCGCATCGCACGCCTTCTGTTCGGGGGTGGGAGGGGATGGGAGGGGGCGCTAAACGCCGGGCTAGCCGGCCCTTACCGGAGAGTTATTGACTCGACAACATTGCAGCCATCTTCAGAACGGCGGGGCCGACCAGCACCACGAACACGCCGGGGAAAATGAAGAAGATCAGCGGAAGCATGATCTTGACCGAGGTCTTGGCCGCCCGCTCCTCGGCGAGCTGGCGGCGGCGCAGCCGCATGGCGTCGGACTGAACGCGCAAGGCCGACGAGATGCTCGAGCCGAACTTCTCGGCCTGGATGATCACCGCGGCGAGCGATCGCACGTCGTCCACGCCGGTCCGGATCCCCAGGTCGCGGAGCACGTCCCGCCGCGCCCGCCCCATCTGGATCTGGAAGTTGGCGATGGCGAACTCTTCACAGATCACCGGGCACGATTGGGCCAGTTCGGTCGTGACGCGGCGCATCGCTGCATCGAGCCCCAAACCCGCTTCGACACAGACGACCATCAGGTCGAGCGCATCGGGCAAGCCCAGGAAGATCGCTTCGCTGCGCCGCTTCTTGGTGCCGCCGACAATCGAGTCGGGCAGGTAAAACGCCAGACCGCCGGCAAACGCCGCGAAAATGTAGGTGTTCTGCGTCAATCCCCAGCGCAGGAAGCAGGGCGGGAACGTCACGCCCAAGCCCAAAAGGAGTGCGATGACCTTGATGCCGTAGTACACGGCCACGGCCTGCTCCTGGCGAAAGCCCGCGTTCAGGAGCTTGAGCCGGATCTTCCCCAACTGCGCCTGGTCCGTGGGACGAAGCGACTGGCCGAGCTTGTTGGCGGCCGCCGTCACCCTGGCCTGGAACATCTCCTGCTTCTTGGCCTGGGCGGCCTCGCCGGTGGCCGCGGCACGGGGATCGAGCAATCGCCGCAGACGGTCCTCGGCAGTCTTCGGCCGCTCGGCGAACAGGCTCAAAACCGACCACGCCCCCAGGGTCATCGCCAGAAAGACCACAACCGGTATCAGGGCTTCGATGCTCAGGCTCATGCAGGTTTATACCTTGATCGCAACGATCTTCTTGATCACCCAGGCGCCGACGAGCTGGCCCACCGCCGTGACGCACAGCAGCTTGACGCCGATCGAAGTTGTGAAGAGAGCGCTGATATACTCATAGTTCGTATAACAGAGAAATGCGAGCAGGGCCGGCGGCAGCGCCAGGAGCACGATACCCGAGAGCCGGCCTTCCGCCGTCAGACTCGTCACCAGGCCGCGCAGCTCGAACCGCTGGCGGATCAAGCGGCCGATCTTGTCCAGCACCTCCGCAAGGTCTCCGCCGGTCGACCGCTGGATGATCACCGCGATCACAAAGAACCGGACGTCCATGACCGGAATACGATCGGCCATGTTCCGGAGGGCCATCTCGATCGGAAAACCGAGGTTTTGCTCCTCGAAGATCCGGTTGCACTCATCGGCAATGGGGCCTTTCATCTCCTCGGACACCAGTTGCAGCCCCGAAGCCAGGCCGTGACCCGCCCGCAGGGCGCGGCTGATCAGCTCGACGGCCTCCGGCATCGCCTCGACGAACTTGCGGATCCGGTTCTTGCGGCGGCGGATCAGCCAGAAAAAGGGAATTGAACCCAGGACCACCCCCACGATCGGGACCGCGTAGAGCGGTAACTGAAACACCAGCCCGAAGACGACGCCGCTGGTCGCGAGTCCGCCTGCCACCATCATGAACAGCTTGAACGGGAAGCTGACGTCTGCCTGTTCGTAAAGCAGGTTGAGGTTCTCGGCGTTGGGGATGAATTTGGTCCAGAACGATGGGCGGCCCAGGTCGATCGCCGCCGGCCGAGCCAGGATGCCGCTGGCAAGGTCCTGCTTCTTGCTGGACCGTGACCGCCGTGCCCCCATCATGCCGGCCAGTCGATCTTCAGCCAGGGTTTCCGTCGACCTGGACATCACCAGACCGAGCCCGCCCACCGACACGATCACGATGATGCCGATCAATATCGGGACGAATGACGAATCAATCACTGGCAGAAGCTCCCGAATCAGCCGGCTGGCTGTCCAACCGGATCGACTTAGTCCTTGAGAAGAACGCGGTGCGTGAACAGGTCAAAAGGCAAGTGGCTTCCGGTCTGCTCGAGGCGTTCCATGAAGCTGGGCCGGATGCCGGTCGCGATGAACTCCCCGTGAGCGCGGCCGGCCGCGTCGACCCCGTTCTGCCGGAAGGCAAAGATCTCCTGCATGATGATCGTGTCACCCTCCATGCCGATCACCTCGGAAACGCTGGTCACTTTGCGCGGCCCGCCCTGAAGCCGGCTCGCCTGCACGATCAGATCCACGGCCGAGGCAAACTGAGCGCGCAGGGCGCGGATGGGCAGCTCCAGGCCGGCCATGCTGATCATGGTCTCGAGCCGTGAGAGTGCGTCGCGCGGGGTGTTGGCGTGCACGGTCGTCATCGAGCCTTCGTGGCCGGTGTTCATCGCCTGGATCATGTCCAGGGTCTCGGCGCCGCGGCACTCGCCGATGATGATCCGGTCCGGCCTCATTCGCAGTGCGTTCTTGACGAGATCGGTGGCCGTCACCGCCCCGCGCCCTTCGATGTTGCAAGGCCGCGTCTCGAGCCGCACGACGTGATCCTGTTGGAGCTGAAGCTCGGCGGCGTCTTCGATCGTGATCACGCGATGATCGTGCTGGATGAAGCTCGACAGCGTATTCAAGAGCGTCGTCTTGCCCGAGCCGGTGCCCCCGGAAATGATGATGTTCAACCTGGCCTTCATGGCCCCCTCCAGGAGCGCCAGCATCTCGGGCGTGAATGCCTTGTACCGCAGCAGGTCGTTCTTGGAGAGGGGTCTGGAGCCGAACATTCGGATCGTGACCACCGGCCCGTCGAGGGCCAGCGGGGGAATGATCGCGTTGAACCGGGACCCGTTGGGAAGCCGGGCGTCGACCATCGGCGAGGTCTCGTCAACCCGGCGGCCCACTCGGGAGACGATCCGGTCAATGATCTGGAGCAGGTGGTCGTTGTCCCGGAAGTTGACCTCGGACTTGAGGATCTTCCCCTCCTTCTCCACGTACACGTTCTTGGGGCCGTTGATCATGATGTCGCCGATCTTGTCATCCTTGAGCAACAGCTCGAGCGGCCCGTATCCGAACGTCTCGTCCAGGACCTCATTCACCAGCCGCTGGCGCTCGTTGCGGTTCAAGAGCGGGTTTTCGGTATCGCAGAGCTGCTCGACGACGCCCCGGATCTCATTCCGCAGCGTCTTGGGGTCGATCTCGGCGACGCGATTCATGTCGAGCCGGTCGACCAATCGCATATGGATGTGGCGCTTGAGAACCTCGTATTGCTCCTGCGCCGGGTCGACATCCTTCGCGAGGTCGTGCCTGCGATTCTGCGCGGGCTTCGGCTCGGACGCGGGTGGCGCCGGCTCGGACGCGGACACCGGAGGCGCGTGCCCTTCGACCGCCCCGGTCCGATTGGGCAGCGGATCAATCACACCAACACCCGCTCCCGAGCCCGGAGTTGTCCGGGGCCCGAATGGACTGCGTCCCAATCCTCGTAGCATCAGCGTCGTCTCCCTTCTTGAGTTAGCTTGAAAGCTCCGCGCCTTGCCGCCACGGCGTCAAGTCTAGAAGAAGGCCGCGAACAGGCCTCTGCGGGTCTTGGAGGGTGCGCTCGCAGGCGCCGGCCGCAACGACCGCGCCAGCTCGAGGAACGCCTGGTGAGCACGTGTCCCCTTGCCGATCTCCCCGAGCGTCGAGCCTTTGATCCGGACCTCCTGGAACGTCTTGGCCGCGTTGGGGATCTGCCACGAAATCGGCATTTTCAGTGTCTCCTCGGCCTTTTTTTGGCTGATCTCCCACGGGAACGAGCCGGCCCGGTTCGCCACGAGTTTGACCCGGTCGGCCATTCCTTCGTACTCGCGAAACAGTCCCAGGAGCCGGGCGGTGTTCCGCAGGCAGATCAGGTCGAGCTGGATGACCACCAGGATCAGGTCGGACATCTCGAAGGCGATGAAATCGGACGTTTGCAGCCCCTTGCTCGTGTCGACGACCACCGTCGCGAATGCGGCTCGCAGCAGGCCGAACAGCCGGCGCAGCCGTTCCGGGTCAACGGCGGCGGCCTCTTGCATCGTCGCCGAGTGCGGGAGCACGAAAACATCGGAGGCATGGCGAGTGATCGACCGCTTCAGCAGCGTCAAGTCCAGTCGTTCAAAGTTCTGGAGCACGTCAGAGACCGTGCGGCCCTCGGTCACGTCAAGCCAGGCGTCGACCGCGCCGAACATGAGGTCGAGATCGACCAGGATGGTCTCCTGGCCCTTGCTGGAGGCCAGGGTCGTCGCCAGGTTGACCGCCAGCGTCGTGCAGCCGACTCCGCCTGATGCGCCCGTGACCGTGATGATTCGCGCGCCCTGGCGCTGGCCGTCTGCGACTCACCGCGTCCCCGCAAGAGCCGGGTGGCGGCTTCGATCAGCTCGGTCGCCTCGGCCGGTAGCGGCAGGAACTCTCGGGCGCCGGCCCTGATGGCTCTGAGGATCAGTCCGCTGTCGGCGCCTCGGCTCGCGGGCAACACGATCGAGTCCGGGTTGGCCTGCGTGAGTTTCTGAATCAGCTCGAGGGCCTGACTCGGATCCTCGTCGAGGGTGACCATCGTGAGGTGGGCGACGATCTCGGTGGCGCGGGACGCAGCGTCCTGGTAGGTCGTGAAGACCTCGGACAGCCAGAACGTCGCGATCCCGCCGAGCATCCGCTCGAGCGCGGTACGGGACTCCTCGTTGGGATCGATAAGGACGACTCGGATCAGGTCCTTCATGATGTCCTACCAGGGTTTTTGATCGAAGGCGACGAGCCCGGTATGAAGGCCGGCGGATTGGTGGGCAAGGGCGGCGCGCAGAACTTCGTCTGTCCATCCTTGCCCCGTCCAGGAAAGACGAGGCCCCCTGGTCAAGGATCTGTCTCGCCGCCAGCCGCGGCGACCTGGGTTGCGCGGGAACCGGCCGCTGGCCTGCTCACCAGCGCGTCCGGAGACGGCCCCGGCTCGAGCGGCTCAAGCTCGACCATTCCCGGAACATCCATCCGGACTCGCTGCATATTGTGAAGTCCCCGGTAGACCGTGGCGATCCGTGCCCGAGCCGGCTGCTTGGGTTCCGGCGGCGGAGCCGGTTTCCTTGCCAGCTCCTCCTTGAGAAGCTGCAGTTCACGTTCGGCCTTCAGCCGCGCTTCATCCATGAGCTTGAGTCGCTTCTCGTGCTCCGGGTCGACCGTGGGCTTGGGCTTCGGCCGTGCCACCAGGTCGTGGTCGTTGACCCCTCGCAGTGCCAGCGACAGAGCCCCCTTGGCACGCGCTGCAACCAGAACGTCGACGTCGGGGGGAAAGAGTGCCAGTGTCACCGTCCGCGACTGAACCGTCGCGTTCCTCGGGGCGGGTGAAGACCTGGCCGGACGCCAAGACGAGCACGTTTTGAAGAATCGTCTCGCCATGGATCTCGTTCTTCTGGGATGTATCGAAGCGGATCACGTCCACGCGGTGCCCGGGCAGGATGAACCCTGATACGCCAGACTGCTCGGTGACGTCGATCGCAAAGGCCCTCATCCCCTTGGGAATATTGGCAACCAGCCCCGGAGGAGTCCCCTTGGGCCCCAGCTTCTTCTCCACGAGCACGTCGCCTTCCAGCATGGCCGTTCTGACCCAGCGCTCTTCCACGTCCTTGAACGACGAGAACGCATTGGGCGGGACAGCCGACCGGACCATCGTGATCACCTTGACCATGTCGGCCTTGAGGGTTTCCTCTTCCTTGAAGTCGCGAGCGGCCACGAGCACATCCTGGGTCTCGTCTTTCTTACCCTTGTCGGAAGACATCATGTGCTGGCTGAGCTTCATGGCCCCCAGGCCGATCACGACCGCCACAGCCAGCGTGATGAGCGATCTGCTGTTCATCGCCGTCTTTCTCCTTTCGCAAGAGGATCTACCGAGCTTTTTGAGGACGGCCGGATCAGATCAAGAAACCTGCCAGAGCCAGATAGGCGATCGAGCCGGCCGCGATGGGAATTGCATAAGGCAAGAGCATCATCGAAGGCTTGCGCTGGGCAGCGCGCTCGGCCAGCACGACCGGGTTACGCACGGTCAAGACCTCCATGCCGATGGTGTGAAACATGGCTAGATGCCGGTAAAGCGCACCGGAGTACACGATCATCGCGACCGCGATCACGGCTCCGGTCAGAGCCGTCGCCACGAACGCCCAGAGGACCAGCCAGGGGCCGAGCCAGGCTCCGAGTCCGGCCATCAGTTTGACATCGCCGGCTCCCATCCCACCGATGGAGTACAACGGCAAAAGGGTCAGAAGTCCCACGGCCGCACCCGTGAGCGAGGTGAGCAAGAGTGGGCTGCCACCGCGAGCGAACGCATAGAAGAAGCCAGCGATCAGAAAATGGAAAGTCAACCAGTTGGGAACGCGGAGCGTGCGGCCATCGATGACCGCCGCTTCGACCAGGACAACCGCAACCAGCCACGCGACTTCCCTTGGCATGTGTTCCACGAATGATTTCTCCCCTCGAGTTTCGCCTGGATTCACCAGCGGAGCCGACCACGCAAGCCTAGGTCAGCCTCGAAAGCCTGACCGGCCACCTGCTCTTTTCTGCAGTCCCGCTCGTTACGTTTGCCATCGTCCGAGACCGATGCCACGCGGGCATCCGGTCTGGAGCGTCCACCAGAAACTTGGGTTTCTTTTTGACCACTGTCAAAGAAAAAAAAGACGCTCCAGCGAGGCGGTGGGATCTCCCAACCGCCTCACCGCAACGCCTGGAGAGATCAGGATTGACAGCTAACACACCAACCCGCGCGAGGTTCTCGCTCGGGAAGGAAGTTGATCACGAGCCCCCGCCAAAGGCGCTGTTCGCCGAGCTGTACAAGCCGCTCACCGCCGTGCCGAGCGAGCTGACTGCTGCGATGATGACCGGCACAACGAACACGAGCATCACCGCGTATTCCGCAGCCGTCGGGGCATCCTCGCTGGCCAGGAAATGACGAATCCGGGAGATCATGATGGACATCTGGGGCTCCTTGACTTTAGCGACGTTGGGCGGGACGGCGAGATTTGCCGACCGCCTCGCCACAACGCCCGCACAGATCAGGATTGACGACGCGCCGATCAGCCCGGGCGACTCTCCTGGGCGGCTCTCTTCTCGATCAAGAGCCCGAGCCGAGCGTGCTGCTGACGGAGCTGAACGTGCCGCTGATGCTCTGGCCCAGCGCGGCGACGATCGAGACGACCGCCACGATGATCAAGGCCAACATCACGGCGTATTCGACGGCCGTCGGGCCGTCTTCGCTGGAGACGAAACGTCTGATTCGATCAGTGATCATGGTCATGTTAAAGTTCCCTGTCGGAGCAGGTTACGTGCCTCCGATCCACCGTAAAGAAAAACGAAACGACGCGACGACGAGATTCCGGTCAGCCGGGCCGCCCGGTGCGCACGGATCACGATGAACCGAGCGTGCTGCTGACCGAGCTGAACGTGCCGCTGATGCTCTTGCCCAGCGCGCCGACGATCGAGACGCAGGCCACGATGATCAAGGCCAGCATCACGGCATATTCGACGGCCGTCGGACCGTCTTCGCTGACGAGGAACCGCTGCACTTTGGAAATCACGCAACTCATCGCTTTCTCCTTCTCAAAACGATTCGACAACCAGGTCTACGACCGATCCAGAGCCGGCGTACGGCATCGAGCCCTGGCACTTGGCAACCCTGAACTTTCCGTCTCATCGTGGTCTCTAGCCACTCGGCTGCCTTGCCGCGTCACCAGGTTCATTGCAACCGTACGTCACGGGCTCGATCTGTGCCCGAGCCTTCGAAGAATCACGGTGCATTTTTACAACTTCGTGGCGAGATTGGATCAATGGCGCTTGGGTGCCGCGGCACCAGCGCCCGCCTGAGTGGCAGCCTGAGTGTTCGGGACCGTCGGCGGGGCTGGATATGAACATCTGAACAGTATCGACGTCGTTCCGCGAGGCTGACCTATATTCCTTGTATGAGCCAGAACTGGAAGGACGATGCCCGGGAAAGACTGGTCGAGCTGCGCGGACCGAGTCGTGCGTGGAGCTACCGCGGAAACGGCACGCCCAGCGGCGAGCCGTCGGTGCTCGCGTGTCTCGGTTTGCTTGCCTCGGGCGATCGAGTCTCAGCCGAGGCCGACCAGGCCGCGGCGCGCCAGGCAGCCGGCTGGCTGGCCAGGATCCAGCGAGCCGACGGCTCTGTCCCGGTCTCCCAGAACATTGCCACGCCGGCCTGGACGACTTCCTACGCGATCTTGCTATGGCGCGCGCTCTCGGGTTTCGACGAGGCCAGGCGGCATGCCCGCGCCTGGCTGGTTCAACTCGAAGGGTTGGCTTTACCTCGGGGCGAGAAGCCCGGCGGGGTCATCGGCCACGACTCGAGCGCGATCGGTTGGCCGTGGGTCAGCGGCACCCATTCCTGGATCGAGCCGACGGCGCTCGCGATCGTGGCGCTCTGCCGCGAGGGAATGGCGGCGCACCCCCGTGTCGTAAAGGGGACGGAGCTTATTCTGGACCGATCGCTCAAGGCGGGAGGCTGGAATTACGGCAACAAGGCAGTATTCGGGCGCGACTTGCGGCCCCAGCCGGGCCCCACGGGGCTGGCACTTCTGGCCCTGGCTGCACGACGAGACGACTCGCGCGAGGTCAGGGCCGCGATCGATTACCTCCGCGGCACTCTTCCCTGCCTGCGGGCCGGGGTGTCGCTCGGCTGGGGAGTCGTCGGTCTCCGCGCCCATGGCGCGTGTCCGCGGGAGGCCGATGGCTGGCTGGCCGAATCCTACGATCGGTGTGCCGGGGCCGCGGACGCCGTCATGAGCGTCGCCCTCTTGCTCCTGGCTGCGAGTGATCGCTCGTTGACCTACCTGCTCGATCAAGCCGCCGAAACCAGCCCCTCACGGCAGCGATCCGGATCTCCGGAGCAATTCTCCACGAGGATGACTTGATGAAGCGGCGCACCTTCATGACCGGCACGGCAGCGGCGGTTGCCACCGGACTGGGAGTCAGCCAGGCTGGCGATTGGAACGAGTGGTCCTGGCGATCGCGCGTTTTCATCGCGAGGGCTTCGAGCTACCAGGCAGACATCGAGTCGGTCATCGCGGCCGGGCTCTTGGAGCTGGGGCATGATCGCTCCTGGGCCAGGGGGAAGTCGGTCTTGCTCAAGCCGAACCTGGTCGAGCCGAGCCGCCAGGCGCAGGAGATCAATACGCATCCTCTGGTGATTCGCGCGGCAGCCGAGGTCTTCCGGAGCTGGGGCGCGAGGGAGGTCGTCGTCGCCGAGGGGCCCGGCCACTGCCGGGACGCCCAGTGGGTCCTGGATGAGTCGGGGCTCGGCGAAGTGCTCAAGAGGTCGCGCCTCGAATTCATCGACCTCAATCATGATGAAGTCCGCTTCGTGCCCAACCGGTTGGGCCGGGGTTCACTGCCGCGGCTGGCCCTGCCCCAATCGCTCGTGACGGCCGACCTGATCGTCTCGATGCCCAAGTTGAAGACGCATCACTGGGCCGGCGTGACTTTGTCGCTCAAGAATCTGTTCGGTGTCATGCCGGGGGTCGTCTACGGCTGGCCCAAGAACGTTCTCCACTATGCCGGCATCGGGCCGTGCATCCTCGACATCGCCGCGGCGGTCCGCCCTCACCTGGCGATCGTCGACGGGATTATCGGCATGGAAGGGGACGGCCCGATCATGGGCACGCCCCGGCAATCGGGGTTCCTGGCGATGGGCACCAACCTGCCGGCGGTTGACGCGACGTGTGCCCGGCTGATGAGGATTGACCCCTGGCGGGTGGGCTATCTGGCGGATGCATCGGGCCGGCTGGGCCCGATCGCCGAGCGGCACATTTCCCAGCGCGGCGAGACAATCGCGAGTCTCGCCCAGCCGTTTCAGTTGGTCGAACAACCATGGCTGACGGGATTGCGGATCGGATAGGGTTGCCGCTGGTGAGCCTCAACCATGACACGCTCGAACGTCTCACGGGAAAAGGACGGGCTTTGCGCAAGCGCGTCCGGCGCGTCGCGCCGCCAATCGCCAGCATTCCCGCCGCGCCTCGAATTCAGCCGCAACCGCCCGAACGCTGTTGACGCCCAGAGATCCGCACCGTTTTGCTATGAATAGGTTGCGGCGGTCGACATGGACCCGCTCACCCGGGCATGCCGGCGTCGCAGTGCCTGTTCTTTCTGCCTTCTCCGTTGCTCGGGAGACCCGCCAAGCGCGGGACTGTGAATTGTGCCGCCCCAGTCGCCCCGAGGCGCTCGTGTCCCACGCTCGTCGTCGCTAACTCCTGCGACGTAGTGGCCACAACTCCTTTTGCACAACAATCTTATACCGAGCGCGAGAAAACCTCATGAGAACTACTTGACTCGTCAATAGATCACGTGTAATGTAATTGCATGGGAAGCAGCTCGAGGGTATGAACCATGACGACCAAGTTGCAGCACGAACTCAAGAAGAGGCGCCCGTTCGAGTCACCGAGCGAGGAGGCCACCTTGAACATCGTGCGGACAAGCGACCAGTTGCAGATTCGCTTCGCTCGGCTTCTTCGAGAACATGATCTGACGCCTTCGCAGTACAACGTCCTTCGTATTCTGCGGGGTGAGGGAAAGCCGCTGCCGATTCTGGAGATCGCTTCCCGCACGATCACCGTCGTGCCGGGCATCACCGGCCTCATCGACCGGTTGGAGCAGGCGGGCTTCGTCAATCGAGTGCGATGCGAAAAGGATCGCCGGGTGATTTACGTGGCCCTGGCCGAGAAAGCCTCGAAGGCCCTGGCCGCCTTGGATGAGCCGCTCAAGGCGCTGCACAAGAAACTGACCGGCCATCTTTCCCAAGCCGACTTGAAGGAACTGAGCCATCTGCTGGAGAAGTTGCGAGAGCCCTGGGCAGCGAATGACCAATAGAGCGTGTTTTTTTGGCAATAACTTGATAAGTCAACTTTGGTTTGAACCAGTACGGTTTACACTTCAGGAAAGGACGAAACATGAATCCTCAAAACAAATGGCTGAAGCTGACGGGCGTCGTGCTGAACGTCTTGATTGCGGCACTGTTGATCTTCGCCGGTTCGGGCAAGGTCTTCGGTTTCGCCCCGCCCCAAGTCATTGAGACCATGAGCAAATTCGGCCTGGGCGACCGATTGCAACTCATCGGGTTCGGCGAGATGTCCGCCGCCGTTCTGTTGGTGATTCCGTGGACTTCGCCATTCGGAACGCTGCTCACCAGCGGCTTTTGGGGCGGAGTGATTTGCATCCACATGGCTCATCACGAGAGTTTTGTCTTCCCGAGCGTCCTCCTCGCTGTTACCTGGATCGGGGCTTTCTTGCGGGGAAGCGTGCCACTTTTGGCCGTGAAGCCCGCTGAATCGCTGACCAGGAAATGATCCCAGACACGACGACGCGTTGCACAAACGAGGCCGCCTGAACTGGCGATTCTTGCGGCACAACATCCAGAAAGGAGTAAGACATGAACAGCGTTCTCTTTCAGTCGTTTCGTCTGCACGACCTGACCCTGCGAAACCGAATCGCCCTGGCCCCCATGACCCGTGGTAGGGCCGGGACCGCTCGCCTGGCGAATCGTCTGATGGCCGAATACTACGCCCAGCGCAGTTCGGCGGGCCTACTGATCACCGAGGCGACCACGATCTCCGAGGAGGCCAACGGCTGGAACGAGTCGCCGGGCATCTACACCGACGACATGACCGAAGGCTGGAAGCACACCACCAACGCCGTGCATGAAAAGGGCGGGGTGATCTTCCTCCAGCTCTGGCATACTGGACGGGCCTCTCACAGCAGTTTCCACGGCGGCAAGCCCGCCGTCGCTCCGTCGGCCGTCAAGATCAACGAACCAGAAATCCACACGCCGACCGGCAAGCAGCCGCACGAAATCCCACGGGCGCTGGAAACGTCGGAGATTCCACGAGTCGTGGCGGACTACCGGCGAGCCGCCGAGCGAGCAAAGGAAGCAGGGTTCGATGGCGTGGAACTCCACGCAGCCAACGGCTACCTGATCGACGAGTTCCTTCAGTCGAAGACGAACCATCGCACGGACGAGTACGGTGGGAGCGTCGAGAATCGTTACCGCTTCTTGAAGGAGGTGATCGAAGGAGTCACGTCCGTGTTGCCCGCCCACCGGGTCGGCGTCCACCTTTCCCCCAACGGGACATACAATGACATGGGGTCGCCCGACTACCGGGAGCAGTTCACGTTCGTCGCCGATGAACTCGACAGTCTCGGGCTGGCGTATCTGCACGTCGTCGACGGCCTGGCCTTTGGCTTCCACAAGCTCGGTGAGCCGATGACCCTGGCCGAGTTCCGCACGGTGTTCCACGGCCCGCTCATCGGCAACTGCGGCTACACGAGCGAGACGGCAGAGAAGGCAATTGCCGCAGAAGACGCCGACTTGATTTCGTTTGGGCGACCCTTCATCAGCACCCCAGACCTGGTGGAGCGGTTCAGGAACGGCTGGCCGCTTGCCGAACCAGCGCCGATGTCCGACTGGTCCTCGCCAACCGGGGCGAAAGGATACACGGATTTTCCGGCTTACACTGGTGTTTAGGGGCAAGGATGAAACCGAGATCACGCTGTTCGACGACCCCATCAAGAAGGAGCAAGAACGATGATGTCCCGAATCCTGGCTTTTGCCGGCAGCCTCCGCAGGGAATCCGTCAATAAGAAGTTGGTGGCCATTGCCGCCCACGGGGCACGAGAGGCCGGAGCCGAAGTCACGCTCATCGACATGAAGGACTTCCCGCTGCCGCTTTTCGACCAAGACCTCGAAGCCGACCAAGGGATGCCGGAAAATGGGACAAAACTCAAGACGCTCTTCATCGACCATGACGGTCTGCTGATCGCCTCCCCGGAGTACAACAGTTCGCTCCCGGCGGTCCTGAAGAACGTCATTGATTGGGTCTCCCGACCGGCTGCGGGCGAGCCATCCCTGGCGGCCTTCAGGGGCAAGGCCGCCACGCTGATGAGCGCTTCGCCCGGTGCCTTGGGCGGGTTGCGTGGGCTAGTCCACGTCCGCTCGATCCTCGGCAACATCGGCGTCATCGTCCTGCCGGACCAGATCGCCGTGGCCAAGGCACACGAGGCGTTCCAGCCGGACGGGTCGCTGATCGATCCCAAGCAGCAGGCCGGCATCGAAGGACTCGGGAAAACCCTCGCCTCGTTCTTGATGAAGCTCAATGCGTAGGGGCGCACTCAACACGATGGGAGAGAAACCATGTCACAGTTCACGGGCAAAGTGGCAATCGTCGCGGGAGGCAGTTCGGGCACGCACCACTTTACCATCAAGACCCTGCTGGATCGTGCCAGTCCGAGGAAGGGTGCGCCGAGCGTGGGTGCTTTTCCCATAGATGAGTGTCTGGAACTCCCTTGGCGTCCGCCACGGTTCCCACGCGCGCAACGTCGAAGCCATGAGTCGCGACCCCCAGACGGGTCGGGGGCCGCCTACGGCCCAAGCGGTGCCAGCGGCCGATAGCTCAGGAGCGCGGCCACGGCCAGCCCGGCCGAGAGAGGGAGGACTTGCCTCCCCATCGACTCCGCCCTCAGAACGGATGATCTCAGTAACTCGAATTCAAGGCGGCGGGAAAAGAACCCGCGCCCAAGCGTGCGACGCATAGCTTGAACAAGGTCCCGAAGGCAGGGTGGGTGGCCGAATTCTTTGTTATTCGGCCCTCTACCTTGACGGGCCTCTCGCACAAAACGCTCGGGGCTCGCAGCGTGTTCAGGAACGCAATCAGCTCTTCTTGCTGGACGTCGGAGAGACCCGCGAAGCGATTCACAGACGGGGCCGCCTGACCGGCGTGCAGCTTGATGGCCTCGGCCAGGGTCGCTGCTCGGCCATCGTGAAGATAGGGAGCGGAATCGGCAACGCCCCACAAGCGGCGGCGTGCGCCATTCGCTTGGGGACGACGAGCCACCGTCGGAGTCCGGCTGCTCTGACGACTCCGACGGCTCTTCTCCATAGGAACCACCGCCGCCGAGTCCCTCCCCCATCTCGTGCAGCAGCAAATCGCTGTAGATCCCTTGAGCCTCGGCCAAATCGGGATTGTGGCAGTTGGTGCAGCCGATCTGCTTGAAGTGCTTTTTGCCCGCGACGGCGCGGGCGGCCTCGGCTAGAGAAGCGGGGATCACTTCCTGGGGCCGCGGCAGCGAGGCGATGAAGGCCGTCATCTGATCGCACTGCTGGTCCGTGAGATCGAGTCCGCGGGGACGATAATCCGGTTGCGACAGCGATGCCGGCTGGGCCTGCAAAGGATTGCCGAGCCCCAGCTCGTTGGCACACGCGACCCGCACGAACTCGGACAAGTTCCCGATGTTCGCCTTCCAACCGAATTTTCCGACTCGCTTGCGGGAGAGCTTTGCAGCACGTCCCGCGGGAACTCGTTCGCCATTGAGACCCGACAGACCGAGCTTGAGCCGCTGATTCCGCTCGTTGGCCAGGATCGCCTCGTCCGGGATCGCGTCAATGACACTTGCGCCGAAGAGCGCAGGTGTGTTTCGCTGGCCGATGTCGAACTCAGGGACAGCGGCATCTCGTATGGTTTGGTGCGCGGGTGGGCGGATTGGCGGGCTTGGGCAAAAGCGCCGCCAGATCGGCAAGTGTCGGCCGGGTCTTTTTGGGGAATTGCGCGGAGACGTTCTGCAGCGTTTCCTGAGATGCCGCGTCGATCGCAAACTGATGGATCACGCCGTGGGCGGCTCGTGCGCCGGGTTTGGGAGCTCGGGTAAAGACGGTGACGTTGTGTTCCTGCGACCCGCTCCCTCCGGCTCCCCCCTGCTGGTGGCAAGCGACGCAAGAGGACGCGTTGAACACGGGTCCCAAACCGTCGCCTCGGGCGGCCAGCGGATCGCCGTGCGTCCACTCGTGGACAAAGAGATCGCGTCCGGCTTGCGACGCCAAGGCGTCCGCTTTCGGTCGCCAGTCGTACCGCAGCAACCACCCGGTTGCCTGGTATCCGAGGGGAGCGACAACAGTCAGCAGCACGATCCAACACAGCGGGCCACACAAACGTTTCATGTTGTGATCTCCCCGACAATGGTCTGGCGTCTCACTGGCGATCGACTATTGTAAGATACTTGCAACCTGAGCAAATTGCAAGCAAGCGGCGGAGGCGGGAGGTCGGGGGCGGCTGGAGGTCGAGGAAGGCAAGCAAAGATTCCACTGAGAGCAAGCAATTGCGCGCTCGATTGCGCGGTGTCGATACTGGCGTGCCCGTTCATTTCGGGATTTAATAAATTGTCAGGCATTGTTTCGCTGAGGCCTGGAGAACGGCCGATGGGCAAATTTGACGCGCGGATCTCGCGGCGTGGGCGGCGGGGGGTTTATTCTTCCGCCTTTCGTCCGCCCTCGGTCCTGTTCTTGCGGTTCCTCGTCGTTGTGGCCTGGGTGCTGGCCGCGCCTCACCTGGCTTTCGCGTCCGGCGAGGAGCGGACGACGGTCGGAGATGACCTGTTGATTCGCACGGACACGCGCTGGGCGGGAGGCACTCTCGGTGGCTATCTTCCCGTGCGCGTGGAGATCTCGAATCAGGCTCCGGCGCGGACCTGGTGCTCGAAGTCACGCCCTCCGACCGGACGCACGGGGCGACGGTCAAGCGGGTCGTAGGCGTGGATCAGCACGCGACGGTCCGTTTCACGCTTTCCATTCCGCTCACGGCGTTCCGACAGGGGCTGCTTAAGCGTCTACGACCAGCGAGGCGAGCTGGAATCGCACGTGCGTCATCATTGGGGGCGCGGCGTTCTTGGACGTCGAGACGGGGCCTGCAATGCTCGTGGTCTCGTCCCGGCCGGTCGATTGTACGGGTTACATCAGGGCGGCCAGCGGCCCGCGCGACGGGTTTCGCTCGGCGCGCTGCCCGCGACTGACGCGTCCGCGGTTGCGGAAGTGGTTCCGTCCGACAGCTTGCCCGATTCATGGATTGATTACAGCGGACTCGATTTCGTCGCCATTTCGCGCGACGACCTGGCGGACCTCAAGCCCTCGTCGCGATCGGCCGTCTTGAAATGGGTCCATTGCGGCGGAAACCTGATTGTTCACCACGCGGGCAAGACCTCCAAGGACGTTGAGACGCTCGAACGTCTGCTCGACTTGCCCCAAAATGCGGCGGTCGGTGCGAGCTGGACGGAATCGGATGGGCGCAAAACGCCTTCGCCTTTTGCGACCCGCCAACTCATGCTCGGACTGGTCTGCGCCTTTCCCGATCAATTGCCCGATTCGTCGATCGCCTGGTCCGCGTTCTTGATTAGCGTCGGCGAGCCTCGCTTCTCATGGATGCAAGCGGCACGGCGTCGTGCCCGATGTCGGGACCGAGGAATTCTTCAATTTCATGAATCCCGGCATCCGCGGCGTTCCCGTCTACGGCTTCATGGTCTTGATCACCGCTTTCGCTCTCTTGATCGGGCCCGTGAATTATTTCTACCTCCGGCGCAAGCGGTTGTTATGGCTGCTCCTTGTTACGGTGCCGGCCACGGCTCTCGTGACGAGTGTGCTGATCGTTGGATATTCGGTGGCTGCGCACGGGTTTAGCATCAGATCGCGGATCCGCAGCCTGACGGTGCTTGACCAGAAGAGCCATAGGGCGGTGACGGTCGCGCGTTTGGCTCTTTTTGCCGGCGTGGCGCCCGCGGGCGGCATGCAGTTTTCCCCGGAAACGGCCGTCTATCCGGTGTTCCCGCCAACGGCCGTGCCGGGCGCGTTCACGGTCGACTGGACCGAGAGCCAAAGCCTGACGTCGGGCTGGCTGTTGTCGCGGACACGAACGCAATTCTTGACCATTCGCCATGCCGAGCAGCCAGAGCGCGTCGAGATCAAGCCGGGACAAGACGGGGGCCTCGCGATCAAAAACGGCTTGCCCTGGGAGTTGGAGGCTGTGATTGTGGCCGACGAGTCGGGCCGGCTTTTGTCGGCGCGGAATGTCTTGCCCAACGCATCCGAGCCGCTCGCCGGCGCTTTCGGACAAGAATCGGTTGGACTTTGTCGGGCTCTTGGGCCGGAACCGTCCCGAGCTTCCCGACAATTTCAGCTCACCCGTTTTCAATCCGTTGGTCGGTCGCCGCTCGCGGAGACTGTTCAATTTTATGTTGGCGCGCGTTCCGGGGGCGCATTTCGATTCGAACCTGATGGAGCGGCTGATTCAAACGTGGTCCAGGGACCTTACGGCCAAAACGACGTGCCTGAGGCCGCGCTCCTTCCTGGCGGTCCTCCGCCAGAATCCCGGGGTCGACACGGGAGTCGGACTGACAACCGAACAAGCAGGCTACCACCTGCTGTTCGGCTACTACTGACCTGACTGCGAACGATCATGACGGCATCAAACGGGAACGGCGGCACGCCCGCGATTGAACTGTGCGACCTGCACCGGCACTTTGGCCGGCTCCGCGCCGTCGATGGCGTCTCGTTCAAGGCGTATCCAGGCCAGGTGATGGGGTTTATCGGCCCCAACGGCGCGGGCAAGACGACCGCGATGCGGATCCTGGCTACTCTCGATGTTCCGACGGCCGGCGAGGCGTTCATCAATGGATATTCGGTCGTCGATGATCCGGACAAGGTGCGCCGCATTGTGGGCTTCATGCCGGACAGTTTCGGCAAGTACGCGAACATGGATGTCGTGGAATACGTCGACTTCTTCGCGAGGGCCTACGGACTTTCGGGGGCCATCCGGCGAGACGCCGTCGAGCGCGTCCTTGTTTTCACCGAGCTGCGGAAGCTGGCGAACAAACCAATCAAGACGCTCTCAAAAGGGATGTCACAACGGCTGGCGCTGGGGCGAACGTTGATCCACGATCCGTCGGTGCTGGTGCTCGACGAACCGGCCGCCGGGCTGGACCCCCGGGCGCGGATCGAGCTGCGGGGGCTGATTCACCTGCTGGCGACCGATCTGCAGAAGACGGTGCTCATTAGCTCGCACATCCTCACCGAGCTGGGCGAGATCTGCGACTCAGCCGCGATCATCGAGGCAGGACGCCTCTTGGCCAGCGGAACCATGACAGAAATCAATCAGGCACAACGCGCCTCGGAAGGGCGCTGTGACGGATCGGCCATTTCGGTCCGCGTGCTGACGCGACGCCGAGAAGCTCGAGCACCTCCTTTGCCAGGAGCCCTTCGTGCGCAACGTTGAGCTCGCTGACCAGGTCGCCACGTTCGAGTTCACGGGGGATGAATCGGAGCTGTCAGCGATACTCAAGCGGCTCGTTCGGGCCGAGCTCGATGTGGTCGAGTTCCGCGGTCGGGTCGATAGCCTGGAAGACGCGTTCATGGCCATCACCAAGGGGATCACGCAATGAGCGTTTTGTTAGCGCTGGTGACCCGGCTCGAACGCCTGGGCGACCGGTTCAATCCCATCGTCGTGAAGGACGTGCGCCAGGCGCTCAAGAGCCGCCAGTTCGTGGGCACTTTTCTGCTTCTGCTGCTGGCAGCGTGGGCCGGATCGATTTTCGGCGTGTCCTATCTGGGCGAGTCGATCGACTACGGGTCGCCGGCCGTGACATTCTATGCGGGATTTCTGTTCGCTCTGTGCGCGGCGTCGCTCGTCATTGTTCCGTTCTCGACGTTCCGCAGCATTGTCGAAGAGCGGACCGAGACGACGCTTGAGCTGTTGCAAATCACGGCGCTTTCGCCCGTGCAGATCGTCCGCGGCAAGACCTTGAGCGCGATGGTGCAGGTGCTGGTTTACTACTGCGCGATCGCTCCCTTCATCGCGTTTACGGCGCTGTTGCCGGGCTTCGACGTCGTCCACGTGGCCTTTTCGCTGGTCCATGCTTCTCATCACCGCGCTGTGTTTCTCGATGGTCGCCCTGGCAATCGGCGCCTACGCCCGCTACACGACGTGGCAGACTCTCTCGTCGCTTTTCGTGATCGCGATGGCCTTCGGGGGAATGATGACCTTTTTCAGCTTCATGACGGCGGCCGGCGAATGCATCCGATTCGACGAGTCGGATACGTGGTGGGCGCTCGCCTTGGTCGTGTTCCTCGGCCTTTCGACCGGATATATCTGCGAGCAGGCGGCCGTCGCACAGCTCACTTTCGATTCTGACAACCGCAGCACGCGCATCCGGTTGGCCGCGGGCGCGCAGTGGCTTCTCTGCTGGATCGGATTGCTGGCATTTCTCATCGTGCGCCAGCGGCCGCCGATGAGTTCCGACGCGTCGACCGCCATTTTGACGCTTGACCGCGACGTACATCACGGTTTCGGGGCTGTTGTTCGTCAGCGTCCCCGATTCTCTGTCGCGGCGCGTCAGCCGCGGCCTGCCCCGCTCGCGCGCACTGAGGGTGCTTTGGGCCCCGTTTCTGCCGGGTGGTGCGCGCGGCCTCCTCTATGCCATCATGTCGCTCTTCGTGCTGGGCTTGTTTGTGACGGTCCTGCTTCCCACAGCTCACGCTGACCAGCATCTTGAACGATCGGCAAACCACTCGATACGCGATCGCCCTGGCCGCCTATTCGCTGATTTATCTCGGAGCGGGCACGCTCTTGGCGCGACTGCTGCGGCGCGTGACGCCAGGCATCTATTCGTTTCAGGTGCTCGCGATTCTGGTCACTGGCAAACCTGCTCTTGGTCGTTGCGGCCGAAGTGATCCACTTCCTCTCCCGCGCGCCCGTGCCCACGCCACAGCTCTTCGATGTGGTCAATCCGGTGGTGACGCTGCGAACGATCGCCGATGCCGATCGCGGCTCCGTCGATGCCGTCGCCTGCCTGGTGGTGGTCGCGGGTGTCGCGATTGCGGCGAACGTGAGGGCGCTGTGGCGCGGGGTCCGCGAGATTGTGAACGACCCGGTCCGTGCGCAGATCGAAAGCCAGCCGCAACCCGCCGGGATTGTCTAGCGACGGCGCGTGAACCATGGGCCGGATCAGAGATCGGTCCCACAAATCCCTTTCGTCGTCATTCCTCGCGATAAGCAAGAACGCGAAGTCCCGTGGAGATTCCGGACTCCCAGAGATTCGCCGCGTCCCCTGGGTATCAAGACACCCGCATTTCATTGACTGGCTGAATGCTGGGTGAAATGCGGTGCACATTCAGGCAACCAATAGCGCATCTGATTGCCTGCACGCAGGGCGCGCCGAAAGGAGGGTGTCTGGCAACCCCAGCGCCGCGGACGTCTTTTTGTCGCCTTTCGCTCCGCGAAAGACTTTCCTCCCAATAAGCGGTACGCGACATTATTCTGATATCAGTGTTTGTCGTTCAACAGTTCGTGACTCGGCTGGAAGGATTTACCGAGCATCGGCGTGATTCTTGATAGAGCAAACGCACAACTTTCGCGGAGCGAAAGGCGATTTTGTTCTCTCCACGGCGTTGTGAGCCGTATTCATCTGCGCTCATGGCGTCCGCTGGAACAAATGCACAACTTTCGCGGAGCGAAAGGCGACTTTGTTCTGACCACGACGCTGTGACTCGTATTGATCTGCCTCACCAGCCTCCCCTGCGAACACGACTCCCGGTGCTTGCAGGTCCACCATTCCGGCTCCTGCCGGCCGTTGGTGCCGGCCTGGCTCTTCGCGTTATGGCTTTCCGCTGTCTTCTTCTCTGGCCTCTCCTCTCGATTTTTCCGTGTACATCGCTGCCTTCCGTGGTTGAAACGCCTTGATCAGCTTTGATCCGGGGAAAAAGTAAAGGCACTGCGGGAGCGCATCCGGCCCGCCGCGCCGCCAATCTCAAGCATGCCCGCCCCGCCTCGAAATCACGCGAGATCGCCCGAACGCTGCTCACGCCCAGCGATCCGAGCCGTTTTGCTAGGAATAAGTTGCCGCGGTCGACCTGGACCCGGTCACCCGGGCATGCCGGCATCGCCGTGCCTGTCCTTTCTGCCCCGTCCGTTCCCTTGGTCTCGGCGGGTAAATCGAGAGTCAGTTCCGCCCGGCGCGGTGAGCGCTTCCAGGAGAACGGAACGAGCTTCGCGGTCTCGGCAGGGGATACTCGCCCCGCTCCGTCTTCGGCATCTTGCGCCACACCGCGGTAGTCACCCCACTGGACGACGACGTTCAGCTTCAGCGTTCCTTGCGCGACCAGCATGCTCAATCCGATCGATGAGGGAAACACCGCCCGCGAGCGGCAGGGCTTTCGGGAGCGGCGTTGTCGTCGATTGCGTCCGAGTCCCCCCCACCAAGGTCGAGCTCGTCCTGGCCCGTCTCATCGCTCTTCTGCGCCTCGTCGGCTTCCAGAAGGACCAGAAACCCGCTGAGATACCAGCGGGACGGGGCCTGGGGCAATACCTCGGCTTCCAGCTCCGACCCGTTCTCGGGGCCGACCAGATCGATTCTCAGAGCGTCAACCAACCCTCGGCGGACATCGACGGGGGTCATCACAGTCACCCTTTCGGTGCCTTGACGGACTTTCTTTGCCTCGAGGCCCGCGGGGGGCCATTTGGTCGAATTTCCGGCACGCCGTCCTGCTTCGCGATGGCCAACCGTTCTCGAGCGCGGCGGATCGAGTTGTGCAGGGTCTTCTCCAGCAGTTCGCGGGGCGGCAGCTCGGTCAGATACTGGGCGATGCGGATCCCGCTCTTGTCGAGCTGAAGCAGCTCGACGTGCTCTTCGGACTTGCCAGCGCAGAGGATCAGGCCGAGCGGCGGCTCCTCGCCGGGCCGCGTCTCGTACTTCTCGAGCCACCGGAGGTACAGCTCCATTTGTCCCTTGTCGGCGGCCTTGAATTTGCCGAGCTTCAGATCGATCGCCACCAATCGCCGCAGGCGGCGGTGGTAGAAAAGCAGATCAAGGTAGTAATCCTCGCTGTCCACCGAGATTCGCTTCTGGCGGGCGACGAAGCTGAAGTCCGTCCCTAGCTCCAGGATGAAGGCTTCCAGCTCCCGCAGGATGGCTTGTTCCAGGTCCATCTCGGCGTATGTGCCCGTCAGCCCGAGGAAGTTCAGAAAATAAGGGTCGCGGAAGATCAGGTCCGGTGTCATTCGGTCCTCGTCGCGAAGCGCTGCGAGATCATTTGCAATCAACTCGTCCGGCTTCTTGCTGACCGCCGTCCGTTCGAACACGAGATGGCCGATCTTGTGTTGGAGCGTCCTCGTGCTCCACCTCTCCAGACGGCACAACTCCGCGTAGAATTCGCGCTTCAACGGATCGTCGAGGTAAATGATTTCCTTGAAGTGGGTCCAGCTCAATTCTCTCCGCAGTGCGGAGACAATCTGCTCGTCCGGGAAGACTTCGGCGAAACGCACCATGTGCCAGAGGTTCTTGTCCGAGAATCCCCGGCCGTACTCGGCGATCAGTTGTTTCGACACCGTCGAAACGATTGCCTCCCCGTACTCAGCCCGCTTCTCCTGGAGTACGTCCTCCCGGATCCGCTTGCCGACGTTCCAGTAGAGGCCGACCAGCGCCGAGTTGACCGCGCGGGCGGTCTGCTCGCGGGCGGCTTCGATCAACAGCCGAATGTCAGCAAACAAGCGATCGGCTGCGATTGCCGGGATGGGCGAAGCCGGGCGGCTGGATTGCCTGCGCCGAGCGATCTTCCTGGCCGTCGGACCCACTTTCAACCGCTCCTCTCGGTAATCGAGGGGTCGAAACAACCATGTTGCTTTTGATAGTGTGCTACCGTTCAATATGTCGTGTCAATCCGTAGGGTGTGAAAGAGTGAGCGACGAACCGATACGCGATCAGCACCTGAGGGCATGAACGGCAGCCCGATCGTTGGTGTGACGCCGGGGGAGGATGGCGCCGGACGCCATTGTTCTGCCCTTCGAACGCGTCCTCAAGACAATCTGTGACCGCAAAGGGATTGCCTACAATCCGCAGAAAGACACGGGCGGGGTGCTTATCACGACGCGTGAATCCGCCAACCTGTTCCCGTCATTCTACGCCGAGGCGTTCATGGCATCGGGCGCGATCCGCAACAACCTCGGCAGTGCCCACGGTCGGGGGCCGAGTCCGCCACAAAAGTTGACAGACCACGCTCAAGCTCTCAGGGCGGGTCCCGCTTACACGATCACTTCCAGGATTGAGTAACCCGCTCGCGTTAGAAAGCCCGGAGACGCGGTCTAGAGAGCGGTGCCATTGCACACGATTCGCTCTGGGTGGTTCTCCATTGGATGGTGCGCCGAGGCCTCGATCACGCAGATGCGGGGCTGATAGCCATTGCGGCCGATGCCGTTCCGATGACGGAAGTGATCGCCCGAGCGGTGCTCGAGGCCGCTCTAAATCTGATCTACATTTCGGAGGGTGATGTTCGGAAACGAATGTACGACTACCTCTGCGCGTATGTCGCACAAGTGACGCTAAGACACCCTCCTTCCGCCGGGCCGTGCGTGCAGCCAATCCGATGCGCGCCTGGTCGTTGCCTGAATGTGCGCCGTAATTCGCCCAACCTTCAGGCAGTCAATGAAATGCAGGTGTCTTGATACCCAGGGGGACGCGGAAAATCTCTGGGTGTCTGGAATCCCTGCTTTGAACAAATGCACAACTTTCGCGGAGCGAAAGGCGACTTTGTTCTGACCACGACGCTGTGACTCGTATTGATCTGCCTCACCAGCCTCCCCTGCGAACACGACTCCCGGTGCTTGCAGGTCCACCATTCCGGCTCCTGCCGGCCGTTGGTGCCGGCCTGGCTCTTCGCGTTATGGCTTTCCGCTGTCTTCTTCTCTGGCCTCTCCTCTCGATTTTTCCGTGTACATCGCTGCCTTCCGTGGTTGAAACGCCTTGATCAGCTTTGATCCGGGGAAAAAGTAAAGGCACTGCGGGAGCGCATCCGGCCCGCCGCGCCGCCAATCTCAAGCATGCCCGCCCCGCCTCGAAATCACGCGAGATCGCCCGAACGCTGCTCACGCCCAGCGATCCGAGCCGTTTTGCTAGGAATAAGTTGCCGCGGTCGACCTGGACCCGGTCACCCGGGCATGCCGGCATCGCCGTGCCTGTCCTTTCTGCCCCAGCCACGGATGGAATACAGATGAAACACGGATCGCGAGACGACAGACAGAGAAGGGGAAATTCAGCCACGGATGAAACACGGATGAAACACGGATAGGATGCAGAGTGGCGCGGAGTCGGTCCCGGTGAGTTACGGCGATGAGGTACAGAAGCCATGGCGCTGGAGCATGGAGTGATCACTGAACAAATCCCGATCGACGCCTCGAGGTGGCATGATGACTGGTGTGTCCCTATCTGTATCCGTGTTCAATCCGTGTTTCATCCGTGGCTAAGAATGCAGTTTGAAACGGCGATTACCGATCGAATCGGCGTGAAGAGAGGCCTCTGAACAAATCCGGGCCTGTAAATCTTTTTGTGTCAACGCAGGTGGGAACGACTTTTGCGTGCGTCAGTTTCGGGCGAGGGGCGGGAGCCGATCCTCGAAGATGATCGCGAAGTGATTCAGCGCTTCTCTCCATTTGGGGATTGGCAGCGTCCACTTCTTGGACGCCTCGTGAATCGCCATGTAGACCAGCTTCAGCGCTGACTCCTCATTCGGGTACTGCTTGCGGTTCCGCGTGAACTTGCGGATCACGCTGTTCACCGACTCGATGGCATTGGTCGTATAGATCGCCCTGCGAATCGCCGGCGGGAACTCGAACATAGCCGCGATGTCCGGCCACTTCAAACGCCACTGTTTGACGATGGTCGGATATTTCTCACCCCAACCTTGAGCAAAAGCGTCCAGCGCTTCTTCGGCTTCAGTGACCGTCGGGGCCTGGTAGATCTTTTTCAGGTCCACTATGACCTGGTCGCTGTCTTTGTCCACCACGTACTTCAGCGCAGCCCGCACCAGATGCACGATGCACAGTTGCACCTTGGCTTCCGGGTATGCTGCGCAGAGCGCTCGGGGAAACCTGAGAGGCCGTCCATGCAGGCGATGAAGATGTCCTTCAGGCCGCGATTCTTCAGATCGGTCAAGCATGACAACCAAAACTTGGCCCCTTCGGTTTCGCCGAGCCAGAGGCCCAAAAGTTCCTTGCGGCCCCGTATATTCACCCCCAGGGCCACGTACATTGTCTGAGGCGAAACTCGACCATTGGCACCACGCACATGCACCACGATGCCGTCGAGATAGACGATCGGCCAGACCGGGTCGAGCTGCCGGGTGCGCCACGCGGTCACTTGCGCGTCGAGGTCGGCGGTGATCTCCGAGACCAGCGTCGGCGACACATCGACGCTATAAAGTTCTTTCACGACTTCCTGAATATCCCGAGTGGTCATCCCTTTGGCATAGAGTGCGAGAATCTTCTCGTCGAACCCGGTCAATCGACGTTGATGTTTGAGGATCAACTGGGGCTCGAAAGTGCCATCGCGATCGCGCGGAGTCGCGATCATGATCTTGCCGAGATCGCCTTGCACGGTCTTTTCGGAACGACCATTGCGACGATTCTTCGCACGGGGTTTACACGGCGGGTCAGCAAAAGGATCCGCGACGCCCGGCACCAACGGGTCCTCAGCGGCCCCAGGCAACTGTTTGCGGCCGAGGTGAACGTCCATTTCGGTATCGAGCATGCGCTCGAGAGCCGAGCCCATCATGAGCTTGAGGAGGCCGTTCAGCTCCGCGAGTGTCGTGGCCTGCGAGGCGATCTCGCGTGCCAACTGTTCGGCCTTGCTTGTCAAAATCGCGTCCATGCGACAGTCTCCGTAAGGTAAGTAGGTTAGGGTGAGATAACCGATTCCTTACGTTGACACAATATTTCTTACAGGCTCTCAGCTGCGCAGGATCCTGAAATGCCGAACGAACGGCAACGCGTCCAACCCTCCGTTTCACGTCTTGGTTGCCGTCCTGAGCTGATCAATCGCGTCCCGGTTTCCATCCCAGGTTCGCATTCAATCCGGTTTCCGCCGTGGGCAAACTCATCGCGTCCCGGTTTCCGTCCCCGCCAATCTCAAGCACGACCGCACCGCCTCGAAATCAGGCGCGACCGCCCGAACGCTGTTGACGCCCAGCGACCTGAGCCGTTTTGCTCGGAATAAGTTGCCGCGGTCGACCTGGACCCGGTCACCCGGGCATGCCGGCGTCCTAGTGCCCGTCCTTTCTGCCTTGACTGAATCGCCAGCTCCCCGTCACGCCACCCTCCAAGGCCAGGGTTTTCCTACGCGCTCGCGCCGGCGTCTATTTATTGCGTGGAGCGCGATGCGCCCACCAAATCCGGTGCCTTCAAGGCTGAGCGCCCCGACAGGCATTGGGTCCGGTCGGTGCGTCTACTCTCGGAACAGGTCGGAGTGCGTGCCGGTTCGGGCGAGGAGCAGCTTGTCGGCTTCTCGCAGATAGATCAGAAGCCAGTCCGGTTCAATGTGACAGTCCCGATACCCCTCCCACTCGCCGCCGAGCGGATGGTCCTTCTGCCGTGGCTCGAGAGGGCGGTGATGGCACAGCGATACGATGACCGCCTGGAGCTTGGCCATGTCCTTGCCGCGTTTCTTTTGGCGCTCGACGTCCCGCTTGAACTTGGTGCTCGCGATCGCTTCGAGTGGCGGCGGGGGTGGGGGCGGTTAGGACGCTTTGCGTTTAGCCACATCAGATACCCAGGTCCTTGAGCATCTCTTCCAGGCTCTCGTAATGGAGCAGGTTCTTGCCTTCCCGGGCTTCCCGTAGAACCTTGGCAGTCTCCTCGTTGGGAACGTGGCCAACCGTGGTCTCAGGGCGCTTCGTGGCGTTCTCGTTCGATACCGCATCGTTCCAGGCCGGATTCTTGTCTTTGGGACCGGCAGCCTTACCCTTCCCGATGGCCTGGGAGCTTGAAGCACCGGCCATGGGTGCTACGTTCTTCTCATCGGGGCTCGGCCGCTTGCCCAATTTGGAAGATCGTGCCGACTGCGGTCCGCGCTTCTCGACCTCGTTCGCGTCCATTTCAAACTCCTCTCGGATTGCTCCCATCTCCACACGATCAATCTTACCCGCTCTGTCGATTCGTTTGACGGGCGCTTCCAGTTTCGTCTTCGACGCGGACGGAGTAAAAGGACAAGCAAAAAAGGACAGTCACTGCGAGAGCGCGTGCGGCCCGTCGTGCCACCAATCTCGAGCATGCCCGCCCCGCCTCGAAATCAAGCGCAACCGCCCGAACGCTGTTAACGCCCAGCGGTCCGAACCGTTGTGCTATGAATCGATTGCGGCGGTCGACCTCGACCCGTTCACCCAGGCATGCCGGCGTCGCAGTCCCTGTCCTTTCCGCCTGGCACACCGAGGCGTCACTACGCGAGCTGGCCGCTTCGTCCGGACTTTCGCGTCCCGACAGCGTCCCCAACCGCACGCGTCGGGTCGACGCGGCTGAAAGCATCCCCCGAGCTGTCCAACAATCTCGCTGACATCCTCGAACGGGCGAGTTCACCAGACGCCGACGTCCATCAACACAACGCGAAACGTACAACGGCTCCGCCGAAATCGGCACGCTCGAAAACCAAAAACAAAGGCTGACACCGCGAAGCCGCCCCGAAAGCATCCCCCGAGCTGTCCAACAATCTCGCTGACATCCTCGAACGGGCGAGTTCACCAGACGCCGACGTCCATCAACACAACGCGAAACGTACAACGGCTCCGCCGAAATCGGCACGCTCGAAAACCAAAAACAAAGGCTGACAGCGCGAAGCCGCCAGACACCGCGAAGCCGCCAAAACAAAGGCTGACACCGCGAAGCCGCCGAAATCGGCACGCTCGAAAACCAAAAACAAAGGCTGACACCGCGAAGCCGCCCAAGGCTGACACCGCGAAGCCGCCCTGGAGGAGGAGTGGGATGAATCCGGAATATCCGAAATAACTTGACAATAGGTCTGACACCCTGGACTGGAGGAGGAGTGGGATGAATCCGGAATATCCGAAATAACTTGACAATAGGTCTGACACCCTGGACCGGACCTGACCACGCGGATGGCCCCCCGCGGGCTGAAAACCGTTTAGCGGACCTGACCTCGCGGATGCTTACCGGATCTGAGCCCACGGGCGAACGTTGAGTTGCGGCAGCCGCATGCCTGGAGTTCTTTCGTGCCGAGTGCTATGCTGAGAGTCGATTCCGGGCGAACGTCCGCTTCGAGAGGGAACAGCCATGCCCGCCGCAGTAAGAATCAAATCGGGCAAGTACGGCAGCGCCATTGCCCTGCTCCTGGAGCGAGGCGGTGCGTTTCAAACGCGACACGAGCGAACGTTGATCGTGGACCCCGCCCAGAAAAAAGCTCTGGAGCGAGCTGGCCTGATTGAAGCGAAGAAATTGAAGGAAATATCTAACAAGGAAAATGGCCAGAAAAAAGACACCGGCTGACAGATTTCGGGAGCGGCTTGACGCCCTCAACGATCGAATAGCGGACGACCTTCGCTTACCCAGTCTCGAAGGAAACCGCCTGGAAGGCTACGCCTATCTTTTTCGCCTCATTCTGCCCTTGCTCAACGCGAAAGGGAAACACGTCTTCACGGATCCCGTGCTCGATGAATTGTTTCAGGTGCTCGACACCCGTTTCGGGGGCTGCATGGTGGCCTCGTCGTCGTCGGCACCACCGCTGTGGGGACTCTGGCACCCCCCACAGGAAAGGCAGTCGGAGAAGGACTATCTGACCACTGTGGAAGTTCTTGCCAACCCGATCGAGGCTGCCAACCGCTTTTTTGTTGACCTTAAGCCGATCTTGAAAACCGCCGGCCAAATTGAGCAGCAGGAGATCCTGATTTCGCGGATCGAATGCCGGCTGATGTGACGCATGGCTCTCTCAAGGCTGATCGGGACGGAAACCGGGACGCGATTGTTATTGAGGTCACGGCTCGGAGCACGCCGCCCATGCGGAAAGCCGGCCAAGGAAAGCGACCCAAGCCGTGATTGATGCCCACAGACATGTTCGCTACGCGCAGGATCCTGAAATGCCGAACGAACGGCCAAGCATCCAGCGCGCCGTTTCACGCCTTGGTTGCCGTCCTGGGCGGATCAATCGCGTCCGGGTTTCCGTGCCAGATTCTCATCCCGGTTTCCGCCGTGGGCAAACTCATCGCCGCCCGGTTTCCGTCCCAGCGGGCGGGATCCTGAAATGCCGAACGAACGGCAACGCGTCCAACCCTCCGTTTCACGCCCTGGTTGCCGTCCTGGGCGGATCAATCGCGTCCCGGTTTCCATCCCAGGTTCGCATTCAATCCGGTTTCCGCCGTGGGCAAGCTCATCGCCGCCCGGTTTCCGTCCCCGCCAATCTCAAGCATCCCCGCCCCGCCTGGAATTCAGGCACGACCGCCCGAACGCTGTTGACGCGCAGCGATCCGCACCGTTGTGCTATAAATAGGTTGCCGCGGTCGACCTGGACCCGTTCACCCGGGCATGCCGGCGTCGCGGCGCTTGTCCTTTCTGCCCCGGATAGTGAGACGACAGACAGAGAAGGGGAAATTCAGCCACGGATGGAACACGGATGAAACACGGATAGGATGCAGAGTGGCGCGGAGTTGGTCCCGGTGAGTTACGGCGATGGGGTAAAAAAGCCATGGCGCTGGAGCATGGAGTGATCACTGAACAAATCCCGATCGACGCCTGCAGGTGGCATGATGACTGGTGTGTTCCTATCTGTATCCGTGTTCAATCCGTGTTTCATCCGTGGCTAAAGATGCAGTTTGAAACGGCGATTACCGATCGAGGCGGCGTGAAGCTACCCGTGCGATCAGTCGCTCGACCGTTCGGCCAATCTCCATCCACAACCAATTCTCGGCAATCTCTTCCGGGACGAGGCCGATCACCGCCGCCATGTCATCAGACTGGCCGTGACTTCCGGCTATCTGGACAAAGTTCTCCGCCGGGTCCGGTCCGCTTGTCCTTCAACGGAAAACCGTTTACCGGACCTGACCCCGCGGACTGACCCCGCGGAGACCCCGCGGATGTACCTCCTCGGGGCAATCGAGAAGTTTGGGGAGATGTCGAGGCAAGAGCTCCAGAAGATTGGGCTCGAGATTGCAACGCTGGGTATGAATGGATTCGATGTGAACGACTCTCGCGAGAAATACCAGCTTCGCAGCCTGCCGGGGCGATTCAGCGGCTTGCACATGTCTGCCTGATGCACGCGGCGTTCAAGATCATCAATCCAACCGCCGACATCGGTTTCGATCTGGCGGATGAGTATGCTGTGGCGCAACAGATGAAGCGGGACCGGAGAGACACCTAGGAACTATTCTGCCAAATTCTCGATCATTCTGACGTATTCCTCGGGCAACGCATGGTGTCGAGCGCCTGAGTTGCATCTCATCACGATCTTGGTAAGGTTTAGGAAGCATGATTAATCCTCGGGGAGACCGTCGTGTGATCAACTTGCGAGATTTTCTCAGGATCTCCGAGGCAGCCGACTACCTCGGCGTGTCTCCGAATACCCTGCGGAACTGGGAATCGGCAGGAAAGATCGTCGCTCACCGGCATCCGGTGAACGACTACCGTCTGTTTCGCCAGGAAGACCTCGATGCGGTGCTGAAGAAAGTTGAACGACCGCCACGGCAACGGAGAGCGAAATGATTCGCCGCAGGAAGTCCAGTCGCCGTTGGCAGAAAGCGACGCATGGAACCCCCACGCTGGAAAATCATCACCCCGTCGCAGTATGACCACGAGCGTGACGCCCTTGATTTCGTGCGTGCCGGTCTGCCGGATCACGATCCTTACCGGGCGTGGACCAATTTCGAGTTCCAGACCGATGATGGAGCCATCTACGAGGTCGATCTCCTGGTCCTGACAAAACAGGGCTTCTGGCTGGTTGAGTGTAAGGCGTGGCATGGTCGCATTTCGGGCGATGTGGGCACGTGGAACTGCTCCATCGACGGCAAGTATCGCACAGAGGACAACCCAGTCCTGCTGGCCAACCGTAAGGCGAAGGCCCTGTCTTCCCTGCTCAAAGCCCAAGCTGCCACGGCCAAAGTCCGGCTGCCGTGGCTCGACGCCCTCGTCTTCCTATCAGCAGACGACATCCAGTGCGACCTGACCGGCCCGGCTCGCAATCGCGTGTGCCTCAAGGATCGACCGCAGAAAGGTGAGCGTTCAGAACGGAAAGGCATCATCGCCGCCCTGATGAACCGGGATTGTGACGGAGTCGATCGCGATCCACGAGCCACCATTGACATCAAGGTCGCCAAGGCCCTCTCACGGGCGATGGAACAGGCAGGCATTCGCCCTTCACAACGGTCACGGAGAATCGGCGACTACATCCTTGGCGATCTGATCGCCGATGGGCCGGGCTATCAAGATCGGCTAGCCAAGCATGCTGGTTTCGACAACGTGTACTGCCGAGTCCGCCAGTACACCGTCGCCCACGCTTCAACCGAGGACCAGCGAAAGCACCTGCGACGGGCGGCAGCCCGTGAGTTCCAGATTATCCAGACGCTCGATCATCGGGGCATACTGCCGGTGCTCGACTACAAGGACCACGAGAATGGCCCCGCCCTGCTGTTCCGTTACCTCGACCCCGAGGCCGTCCGGTTTGACCACTATCTGGCGACGAAGTACCACAAGCTGACCACCGACGAGCGGCTCGACATGTTGCGGCAGATCGCCGACGCCATCCGCTACGCCCATAGCAAGCGAGTGATTCATCGAGCCCTTGGCCCCCAGAGCATCCTCGTCAGCGACGCCACCTCACCATCGCCCCGGCTCCAGGTTTACAACTGGCAGGTCGGCGTGCGGGAAGCCGCGTCGACCTCCGGGCGAGTCACCAACGTCGAAGATCTGGTCGAAGCCCACGCCCTGGTCTACATGTCACCAGAGGCCATTTCCGACGCCCGCAAAATCACGGAAGCGTCGGATGTCTTCTCGTTGGGGGCGCTTGCTTACCACTTGTTTGCATCCCGGCCACCGGCCAGCAACCCGACCGAGCTGGCCAAGATCCTGCGTGAGCAGAAGGGGCTCAGTATTTCGTCCGTGCTGGATGGCGCCGGGCCGAAGCTCGAAGAGATGATCCAGTGGAGCACTCATCCCGATGTGCTCACTCGGATCGGCTCGGTTGAAGATTTCCTGGCGATGCTTGATGAGGTTGAGGACGAGCTCACCGCCCCGACCGAAGTCATCGTGGCTGATCCGCTCACGGCGAAACGCGGCGACCGACTTTCACATGGATTCATCGTTGAACGTGTTCTGGGCCAGGGTGCGACGGCCTCGGCATTATTGGCCAAACGGGGCGAAAAGGAGGTCGTCCTCAAGATTGCCTTGAGCGAGGAAAATAACGAGCGTCTGCACGAAGAGGCGGAAGCGCTGCGAACGATCCACAGCGAGTTCATCGTCGCCATCGAAGACGAGCTCGAAATGGACGGCAGGACCGTGCTCGTTCTCCAAAAGGCGGGTGACAAGACACTATCTGGCCAGCTACGCACCGAAGGTGTTCCCAGCTTAGACCTGCTCTCTCGTTACGGCGACGACCTGTTGTCGGCGGTGGCTTCGCTGGAACGTCACGGAGTCGTGCATCGAGATATCAAGCCGGACAACATCGGTATTCGGTCGCTCACGAAGCAGCGAAACCAGTTGATCCTGTTTGACTTCTCGCTGGCCAAGGCTCCGCTCGACAACATCAATGTCGGAACCGAAGGCTACCGTGACCCATTCCTCGTGAATCGGAAGCCGCTGAGGTGGGACCTGGCGGCTGAACGGTATTCGGCGGCGGTCACATTATACGAGATGACACTCGGCGCAGGCGTGCTGCCGCAGTGGGGCAGCGGAAAATCCGCCGAGGCTCTGACCGACGACGAATTGTTGATCGACGCTGAAAAGTTTGACGCCAGTGTGCGCGATGGGCTGGTTGCTTTCTTCCGCAAGGCACTGCACAGGGAACCCGAAGGGCGGTACGGCAATGCCTACGACATGCAGACCGCCTGGCGGCAGGTGTTCAAGGAGTCCGAGCAACGGAAGATCACGACAAAGAGTGGCGAGGAGATCGTTCTTGGCGTTTCGCTCGAGCAGGCCACGCTCGGAACACCCGTCTCGGCCCTGGGTCTGAGCACGCGTGCCCGCAATGCGCTTGAGCGTGCGAATGTGATCACGGTCGTCGAGCTGCTGCGGTTCCCCGTGAGCAATATCCACATGATGCGTGGTGTGGGGAACCAGACCCGCCGGGAAATCATTCGTTTCGTCGGCGAATTGCGGGAGAGATTTCCGAACGTCCAGGCGAACAAGCCCGATGACCAGGCGCCGATCGACATCCTCGCGGAACCGCCCAGCCTGGAAGTCCTGCACCATCGCATCGTGGGCTTTCGCAATCCAAAGAAAGACGCCGAGTGGAAGATCCGGGCCGGGTTCCTGGGCATGATGGCTCCGGAGAGTCAACCGGCCAGCCAGTGGCCCAGCCAGACCGATGTGGCCGACGGTTTGCTTGTGACACGGGCTCGGATCGGCCAGGTCTTGTCAGGTGATCGAAGTCGTTGGAGCAAGGACCCCCTGGTCACGGCCTTCCGCCACGAATTGTGCGAACAAATCCAGCGCCTTGGTGGCGTCGTCACGATCGCCGAGATCATCGACCTCACGATCCTGTTACGTCCGCCCGCCGGTACGATGGGAGCCGCGCATCAACAGCGCATGGCTTCCGCCGTAGCACGGGCGGCCGTGGAAACCGAGGACTCGATGGCCCAGCGCCGATTCCAGATCCGCCGCCTTGGCGGCAAGATCGCTGTCGCCTGCACGCAAGAACTGGCTTCCTTCGCAGAAAAGCTCGGACGAGTAGCCGATCAACTCGCCGCAGACGATCCCTTGCCTCCGCCGTTGCGAGTCTTCCAGGAACTTTATGAGGTGCCCCAGCCGCAGCAGCCACATGGCTGCCAGCCCTTTAGCAACGAGCGGTTGCTCAATCTGGCGGCGGCGATGAGTCAGACGGCAGCGGTGTCCTCTCGCCAGGAATTTTACCCAAAGGGGATGGCTGCCGAGCGGGCCTTGCGGCTGGGTATCGGAGCACTCAGTGGTTTGGGACTCGGTGATGGTGACGGTGGCCTCAGCGTTGAACAGATTCGAGACCGCTTGCGAAGCCGCTACCCCGAAGCTGAGCCGTTGCCGAACCGGCCTCAACTCGATGAGCTGCTGAATCGTGTGGGTGTTGATGTTCGCTGGAACCCCGAGACCGCTACGTACCAACGCCGGGAGCAACAGCGGCTGGTCACGTCGGGTTCGTCGATTCCCAAGCGACGCTCGACGGCCACCAGCACGCGGCACGTCGAAATCACGCCAGAGATCGCCGAAGCCCGGCAGTTTGAAGAGCGGCTGCGTCATGCCCACGCGGACGGCGGTTTCCTTGTGCTCACCGTGCGGCCCAGCCGGATGCGGCGCTGTGAAGACGAATTGCTCCGCCGCTTTGAATTGTGCCGGGTGTCGTTCGACGAGATGCTCTTTGCAGCGCTGCGGGACGAGGCCAAGGATCTCGATGTCGATTGGTCCATCATTGAACATGCCGATGGAGCCGAGCACGCCAGTCAGGATTGGTCGAACTTGCTGCATTTGGCCGGGTTGGCGGCTCCCAAAATCGCCGCCGATTTGATGAATCGGGAAGATCACCTGCTCTTGGTTCATCCGGGTTTGATCGCCCGGTACGAACTGATGTCGATCCTGGAAACGCTGCGGGACCGAGTAGGGCACGACGTGCCATGTCCGGGGGTGTGGGTCTTGGTCGCAACGGATGGACAGAGCGAAACGCCGATTCTCGATCATGCGGTGATCCCGCTCATCACGCTGGGCCAGCGGGCCAAGGTGTCGGAAGGGTGGATCGACAACGTACATCGTGGGAAGATCGAAACCACGAAAGACACGAAACACACGAAAGAAAAGGCAGGGACCTGAGATGATCGAACCGATCTACAAGGACGAGTGTTACGTGATCATGGGAGCCTGCTTCGAGGTTTATAAAGAGCTGGGCTGCGGGTTTCTGGAATCGGTCTACCAGGAAAGTCTCGAAATCGAACTGGCGATGCAGGGGATACCGTTCCGACCTCAAGTGGATCTGGCCCTACGTTACAAGGGCCGATTGTTGAAGCAAGTTTTTGTGCCCGATTTCGAATGTTGGGATAAGATCATCGTGGAGATCAAAGCCGTGACCGAACTGGCGGATGTTCACCGCGCCCAACTGCACAACTACTTGAAAGCCACTGGTCACCGCCTCGGGCTGCTGGTCAACTTTGGACACTACCCCAACGTTGAATGGGAACGGATCGTGCGATGAAGAGGATTAACCACGAAACACACGAAATACACGAAAAGAGTCGAGACCGGCCGAAAGCTATGTTGAACTTTCTGGTTTGTGTTCCTCTTTCGTGTGTTTAGTGTGTTTCGTGGTTTACTCTCAATTCGTGGCTCCGCCCATGAACATCAAGACCCTACTGCCCGACCTTCGCAAACTGGTCACCGATCTGGCCGAGGACTCGCTCGTCCGCTCCACGAGCGATGCCACGATCGACGCCGGGCTGCGAGATGCGTTTCACCAGATCGAACGAGGGGGCCGTACTGCCCAAGCCTTTGAAGTCTGGCGGGACGATTATCTCGATCAGGTTGCCGTGGCATGGGTGCTGGCCTGCGTTTTCGTCCGGTTCATGGAAGACAATCAGCTTATCGACGAATGCTGGCTGGCCGGGGAAGGCGAGCGCCGCAGGCTGGCCGACGACACGCACGAACTCTTCTTCCGCGAACACGCGCACGACACCGACCGGGAGTATTTCCAGCACGTCTTCAAGGAAGTCGGCAAGATTCCCGCTGCCAAGGATTTGTTCGCCGAGGGAAAGACGCCGCTCTGGGCTGTCGCTCCGAGTGGGGATGCGGCGATGCGCCTGCTCAAGTTCTGGCGGGAAATCGATGCGGACTTGGGCCACCTGAAACGATCGTTCCAGGTCGAAAATGGCGACACTCGCTTCCTGGGCGATCTGTATCAGGAACTCTCCGAACGGGCCAAGAAAAAGTTTGCTCTGCTCCAGACGCCGGTCTTCGTGGAAGAGTTCATTCTTGACCGCACGCTCACGCCTGCGATTGACGAGTTTGGGCTAGAGCAGGTCCGCATGATCGACCCGACCTGTGGATCGGGCCACTTCTTGCTCGGTGCGTTCGCGCGACTGTTCAACTTATGGTGTCAACGGGAAAGCAACGAGATCAAAGCGGCCCAGAAGGCTCTAGACCCCAACCAAGCGTGATTTAAAGTTCGCCTGGAGCGATTTTTGGAAAAAAGCTCGAAAACCTCGCAGGTTTTTGGAATAATGTAGCTGAAATCACATGATCACTATTCCAGAACAAGGAGGCTTTCGAGTGAGTGCTACTGTCCGAAAAAAGCGTGTGGCACGCAAGAAGAGAATCTTCCAAGAGGGTCGACGGCGAATCAAGAAACGGCTGGACAACTCGCCCGGCCCCGAGCGGTCTGTGCCTATGATGACCGCGACGAATATCCAGTACGAGTATGCCGATCGCGTCCGGGGCCTCAGTGCCGGCGGAATTGGAGCCATTCTGCTGCTGGCCCAGAAGATTGGACTGGTCAGGGACATCGACCGCAACCTTCACCTCCTCAAGCAGCATCGGCCGTACCACGAATCCGACCATGTCCTGAACATTGCCTTCAACAGCCTCGCCGGCGGAGAACGGATCGAGCACCTGGAGTTGCGGCGCAATGATGAGGTCTATCTCGACGCACTCGGGGCCACGCGGATTCCCGACCCAACGACGGCCGGGGATTTTTGCCGCCGCTTTTTCGAGACTGATGTCCTGAACCTTATGGACATTTTCAATGAGTCACGACTGCGAGTCTGGTCTTCTCAGCCGCCCGAGTTCTTCGAGGAGGCGGTCATCGAGGCCGATGGCAGCATCGTGCCCAGTGATGCCGAGTGCAAGGAAGGGATGGATTTCACCTACGACGGCCAATATGGCTACCATCCGCTCTTGGTCTCGCTGGCCAACACGGCTGAACCGTTGTTCCTGTTCAACCGGAGCGGCAATCGCCCCTCGCAGGAGCGGGCGGACATCTTCCTGGACAAGGCCGTCGCACTTTGCCGTCGAGCCGGCTTCCGCAAGATTCTGATGCGGGGGGACACCAAATTCGCCCAGACCAGGTATCTCGATCGGTGGGATGATGCGGGCGACATCCGCTTTATTTTCGGATACGCCGCGTCCGATGGCCTCAAGACGGAAGCCGATGGGCTGCCGGCCAATTCGTACCGGCTTCTCAGACGACCGCCACAGTACCGGATCAAGACCACGCCGCGCGAGAAGCCCGAGCGGTTCAAACCCGAGCTTGTCCGCGAGCGAGGGTACGAGAATATCCACCTGCTCGAGGAGATGGTCGCGGAGTTCGAATATCGGCCGACTGCGTGCAGAAAGAATTACCGAATGATCGTTCTTCGCAAGCGGGTGCAGGTCGACAAGGGGCAGATGCGACTGTTCGAAGAATATCGCTACTTCTTTTACATCACCAATGATCGCGAGATGACCGCGGAGGAGATCGTCTTCTCGGCGAACGATCGCTGCGACCAGGAAAACCTGATCGCCCAGCTCAAAAACGGCGTGCGAGCGCTGACGACGCCCGTCGATAACCTGGTCAGTAACTGGGCGTACATGGTGATGGGGTCGTTAGCGTGGAGCCTCAAGGCCTGGAGCGCCCTACTGGTTCCCGTGTCGCCTCGGCATCAGGTCAAGCACGAGGCCGAGAAACGGACGCTGATGAGGATGGAGTTCGCCACATACCGTGCGGCATTTATCCAGATGCCCTGCCAGATCGTGCGGGGCGGACGACGCTTGCTTTACCGACTGCTATCATGGAATCCATGGCAGGGGGTTTTCCTGCGATTGGTCGAGCGGCTGCACGAATGCTGGCTATGCTGAACGGCGAGCGGATGAAGTCGGGGTCCGGATGCCCCGATCCGTGTGGGCCACTAACAGAGAAAGCGGGTGAGGGATGTCGGAGACTCAGTCGGGGCGGTATCAGGGGCAGACGTCCCCTGAGCCGTAGAAGGTACGTCCTGGACCAATGAAGTGATCACATAACAGTAAGCTAATTTCGCTTTTTTTTTCTTACGCTTGTTTTGGGTCTAGACGGCGTGTGGGGTGTGGACATCAACCCGTTCGCCGTGGCCATTGCTCGCTTTCGGTTGATTGTTGCGGCGGTACAAGCCTGCGGAATCAAGCGGTTGAAGCAGGCACCGAGTTGGCACATTCACTTGGCGACCGGCGATAGTCTTCTTTTCGGTAGGCGCTGGAACCGGTCGGGCGAGGAAGTGATTGAGCAAGGCTGGTTCGCGTCAGAAGGAGAGAGCTGGGCACCGGAAATCTACGCCTGTGAAGACAAGGAGGCGGTAAACGAAGTGCTGGGGCAGCGGTATCACGTCGTCGTTGGAAACCCGCCGTACATCACGGTGAAGGATTCACGGCTCAATGAGGCGTATCGTCAACGATATCCGAAGGTCTGCCATCGACAGTACTCCCTCGCAGTTCCGTTCACGGAGCGCTTCTTCGACCTTGCACTTTCGCTGGAGAATGGGCGGTCCGGTCACGTCGGTATGATCACGGCCAACTCGTTCATGAAGCGGGAGTTCGGCAAGAAGCTGATCGAGGGGTTCTTCCCGACCGTCGATCTGACGCACATGATCGATGCATCGGGGGCCTACATCCCAGGCCACGGCACGCCAACTGTGATGCTCTTCGGCCGCAATCGCCGGCCGTTCTGCAGTGAGTTGCGCAGTGCTCGGAATTCGCGGCGAGCCAACCGCGCCCGACGACCCGGCCGAGGGACTGGTCTGGCGGTCGATCGTGGAACATCTGGAGAGCCCGAATGCACAAAACGAGTTCGTTAGCGTGACAGATGTGGATCGGGTGACATTCGCCAAACACCCGTGGAGTATTGGCGGAGGCGGAGCGAACGAACTCAGGGAGCGACTAGAGTCTGAGAACGGGAGAACTCTGGAAACCGAGAACTGTGAAATTGGCTTCTTGGTCATAACGGGCGAAGACAACTGCCTTGTACTGGAGTCGCAGGCAGCACACCGCTCGCGGCTGAAAAACCTTATGCCGCTCGTCTCGGGGGATGAGGTTCGAGATTGGTCGCTTTCTACTGATTCAGTGTGCCTCTGGCCGAACGATAAGCACGGGAACCGTTTGTGCGTAGACGATATAAGAGATCACCTGCGATTCTGCTGGTCATATCGCGTCACTCTCCAGGAGCGAAGAGCATTTGGCGTGCCAGTCGAGAAAAAGGGTATCCCTTGGTGGGCATTACGGGAACTGTATGTTGATCGGCTGCGCACCCCGCTCGCCATCGCCTTCGCGTGCGTCGCAACGCACAACCATTTCGTACTGGACCGGGGCGCCAAGGTGTTCAACCGAACCGCGCCGATCATCAAGCTGCCGTCCGACGCTGGCGAGGATCGGCACCTGGCGCTGGTCGGGCTGCTCAACAGTTCGATAGCGTGCTTCTGGATGAAGCAAGTCTCGCATAACAAAGGCACACAAGGCATCGGTGGCGGCCTGAAGAGTGAAAAGTGGGAAAACTTTTACGCGTTCGACGGTGCAAAGCTATACTCATTTCCAATTACGGACAGTGCCCATGAGGCCGTTGAGCCGTTCCGCGTCGTTGACACCCTGGCGCAATCCGTCGTGGCCTTAAGCCCCTCCTCGCTGATCAAACGGGAGGTCCCGTCTGCCGCGCGTCTTGCGGACAACCGGATCGAGGCGCAGCGTCTCCAGGCCCGAATGGTCGCCCTGCAGGAGGAATTGGATTGGCTGTGCTATGGGCTTTATGGACTGCTCGAGTCCCACGAGTCCGCCGTGGGCCACGCGGACCCCTGGACTGAGATCCCAGCCCTGGCGCTGGGCCAGCGCCCTTTCGAGATCGTGCTGTCCCGGCGGGTCGCCGCGGGTGTAGAGCAGACGTCCTGGTTCGACCGTCACGGCTCTACACCAATCACTGAGATTCCGAGGGAATGGCCAGCCGCTTATCGGGACCTCGTCGAGCACCGCATCAAGCTGATCGAAACAAACAAGGACATCGCCCTCATCGAGAAGCCGGAATACAAGCGCCGCTGGAACTCCGAGCCGTGGGAGGAGCAAGAGCAGCGGGCATTGAAGAACTGGCTGCTGGATCGCCTCGAAACACCGAAGTACCGCAAGAGAATAAAGGACAACCCAGAACTGACAACGACGGCCGAAATGGCCGACGTGGCCAGTGCCGACGCAGAGTTTCTGCAAGTCGCCGCTCTCTATCGAGGCCGACCCGACTTCAACGTGGCCGCACTCGTGGCCGAATTGGTCGAAGCGGAATCGGTCCCGTTCCTGCCGATCTTGCGATACAAGCCAACTGGTCTAAGGAAGCGGGAAGTCTGGGAACGAACGTGGGAGATGCAGCGCGAAGAAGACAGGGATCAAACCACGAAACACACGAAACACACGAAAGAGGATCGAGAAATCGAAACAGAATCTGATTCTTCTGATTCATTTCGTGTATTTGGTGTGTTTCGTGGTTCAAATTCTGGTGGTTCCATTTCTGACGGTCGTTCGATACCGGTTCCTCCCAAGTACACCAATGCCGATTTCCTCAAGACCGATTACTGGCGGCTGCGGGGCAAGCTCGACGTACCGAAAGAACGCTGGATCATCTATCCGCATTGCTCGACCGACAGCGACCCGACGCTCGTCGTCGGTTGGGCCGGGTGGAATCACCTTGAGCAAGCGACGGCCCTCGTCGCCTACTACGACGCGCGCAAACGGGAAGGCTGGGACGCCAAACGGCTCACGCCGCTCCTGGCTGGCCTCGATCAGTTATTGCCGTGGATTCACCAATGGCACCCCGAGATTGACAAAGAGTTCGGCGAGACGGCGGGTCAATCGTTCCAAACGATGCTGGAGCATGACGCCCATGAACTCGGTTTGACGCTGGAAGACATCCGCAACTGGGCACCGCCTGCGACAGCACGAAAGGCCCGTCCGACCCGGAAACAAAAGGCTTCAGCGGAGGACGACGAATGACCTCCGCAGAACTCGATGCCAAACTCACGGAATTGCTGCGACTCCCAGCCGAGACGGAATGTGGGTCGAGTTCAAGGAAGCGAGGAGCGACTGTCATAATGAGGCAATCGGCCGCTGGGCCGCCACGAAGACGGAAAATCGAATACCCAAAAAAAGTAAGGAAATGGAGGTAGCCCATGACCATGACGACTCACGGGAGGGTCCACGGCAAGACCATCGAACTCGACGAAGAACTTGGAGTTGCCGACGGGCAGGAAGTCGAAGTGCACGTGAAGGTGATACCCAAGATCGCCCGGGTGCCTGGAGAGGGATTCCTGCGCACCGAAGGAGCTCTGGCGGAAGATACCGAATGGGATTCGATCATGGAGGAAATCCACCAGGCCCGTAAGCTGGAGCGCCGGCCCCACTCACCCGACCTGGGAGAGCCATGAACTTCCTCCTCGACACCGACATTTGCTCGGCCCACATGCGACGCCCGACGAAGCTCGCCCATCGCTTCATTCAATACACCGGCCAAGTTGCGCTCTCCGCCGTGACCCTGGCCGAACTCTATGCGGGGGCCTACAAGCACTCGCAACCGGATCGTCTGTTGGCTTTGATCGCCGACCTCTTGCAGGCGGTGCAAATCCTCGATTTTGAATCGTCGTGTGCTGAGAAATTCGGACGGGTGCGCGGCCCGCTGCTGCAGCGGGGCATCTCTGTTCCCACAACAGACCTGATGATCGCTTCCGCAGCATTGGTTCACAACCTGACGCTTGTAACTCACAATACGGCCGATTTTCAGAACATCCCGGATCTCCGGCTGGACGATTGGCTGACGCCGTAAGAACGGATGATGGGCCAAATGGCATCTGACAAAACCATATTTCCGATGCCGGACTACGACCTAGACGAAGGGCGAGAGGTCCAGGTGCGCATCATCGGCAGGGTGCCTGATGAGAGATACACCCGCTTGCTAATGGCCCGAACGGATCTGGATCTCTGGCAGGTGATCGCTCTCGACAAGGTGCAGAAAGGAAGGCCGCTGACCGACGACGAGTTCAAGTCGCTCAAGTCGAAGAAGCTGGTCGAGGGGCGTCGCCCGAACCTGTTTGTGTCGGCGGCGATTGCGGCGGCCACGGAAACCGAGGCCAAGTACATCAAGAAACGGGCCTTCGATAAGGAGCATTACAAAGCGAGGCATGGGTGCCAGGTGGCAATTGTCTAAAACCATCACCGAAGACTTCGGTTAGACGAGATTTTAGACAATCCGTACAGCGGCCAGTGACGCAACTCCTTTCAAAACAAGGGCTTTCAATTGTCTAGAGCCGGAGCAGTGATCCAGGTATCGTGCCGCAGATCGGGCGGAGGGTCCTCGCCGAAGTCCCGGCTTTAGCCGCTCCCAGAACTCGCACCCTGCCCACGCCGGACCGCCTGAACGCGCGACTCCGACAAATGGGTATGAGGGAGTACGCCATGCCCGAGAAACTCATCAGCGAATTGATCGAACTCCCCGAGCGAGTTCGCAAAGGCGATTTCGTTCTCAATCTGTCCAAAGGCGTCACCGAGCCGGAGAAAACGCTCGAACAATATGTCGTCACGCCCCAACTGGTGGCGTGTTTTGAAGACGCACTCGGGTTCATCAAGTCCGCAGTGGAAGCAGTCAGCAGCAAGGCGTGCTACCTGCACGGCAGCTTCGGTGCCGGCAAGTCACACTTCATGGCCGTCCTGCACCTGCTCTTGGAGCACAACGCCGCCGTGCGCAGCATTCCCGAATTGGCCAAGGTCTGCGACGGCAACCGCTGGGTCGAAAACAAGAAGTTCCTGCTCGTGCCCTATCACATGATCGGTGCCCGAAACATGGAATCGGCCATTCTCGGCGGCTACGTCGATCACGTCATGGAGCTTCACCCGACCGCCCCGCTACCGGGAGTCTATCTGGCCGATGAGATTTTTGAGAACGCCAAGCAACTTCGGCAGCGGCTGGGGGATGAGAAGTTCTTCGAGGATCTCAACCGGCCCCGTGTTGGCGACACTGATGCCAAAAAACCGAAATGGGGCAAGCTCTCCGGTTGGAACGCCCAACGCTTCGACGCGGCGATCGCCGAACGCCCCAAGGCCGAAGGAGACATCACCAAGACTGCGACGCCATCCGACCGCAGCCAACTGGTCGGGGCCCTGGTCGAGAACATCTTTACGGCCTTCCGTGGGATCGCCCAGGGAAAGCATGAAGCCTACGTTGATCTCGACGAAGGACTGTCGATCATCAGCACTCATGCCGCGTCGCTCGGTTATGACGGGCTGATCCTGTTTCTGGACGAACTGATCCTCTGGTTGGCATCCCGGTCCGGCAATCTCGACTTTGTGCAGACCGAAGGGAACAAGCTGGCCAAACTGGTCGAGTCGCGCACCACAGGGCGGCCTGTGCCGATCATCAGCTTCGTGGCTCGACAGCGCGATCTGCGAGAGTTGATCGGCGCGAACGTGCCGGGCGTGGCGCAGCTCAACTTCTCCGACGTGTTGTCGCACTGGGAAGGGCGCTTCCACACGATTACCCTCGAAGATCGCAACCTACCGATCATTGCCCAGAAGCGGGTGCTGAAGGCCAAGAGCGATGCCTGCCGAGCGGAACTCGATGAGGCGTTTGAGAAGACCGCACAGGTGCGTCAAGAGATTCTGGAAATCCTCTGCACACGAGAATCTGACCGGGCCATGTTCAAGATGGTCTACCCGTTCAGCCCGGCACTGATTCAGGCACTCGTGGCGGTTTCCAGTGCGCTGCAACGTGAGCGCACGGCGCTGAAGATCATGTTGCAACTGCTGGTCAATCGGCGCGACACGCTACGGCTGGGAGACGTGATTCCGCTGGGCGACCTCTGGGATGTCGTGGCTCACGGCGACGAAGCGTTTACCGATGTCATGCGCACGAACTTCGAGAATGCCAAGAAGCTGTACCAGAACAAACTGCTGCCGATGCTGGAGCAGCAACACGAAATCGATCTGGAGGTGGACAGGGAACGGGCCAAGACCAACTCTGGGATCGCCGAAAAGATTCAGCGATTCGAGAACGACGACCGGCTGGTCAAGAGCCTCTTGTTGTGCGCTTTGGTCCACGGCGTCGAGACACTCAAGAACATGACCTGTCTGCGACTGGCCGCACTGAACCACGGGACGATCCGCTCACGCATTCCGGGCCGGGAACACCAGGTCGTGGCCCAGAAGCTGGATGGGTGGGCGGGTGTTGTCGGCGAGATCCGGATTGATGGAGATCGCACCAATCCGACGGTCTCGATTCAACTGGCCGGCGTGGATACCGAGGCGATCATCGAATCGGCCAAGACATTCGACAACATGGGCACCCGGCAGTTCAAGATCCGGCAGATGCTGTTCAAGTCGCTCGGCATCCCCGAGCAGGACGAGATGTTCATGTCGCACAGCTTCCTGTGGAGAGGTAGCCGCCGTTCCTGCGACGTGCTGTTTACCAACGTGCGGAGTCTGCCGGATGAATCGCTGCGGTCCAAAGAGGACTGGAAGCTGATCCTGGATTTCCCCTTCGACTCCGAAGGACACTCGCCCACCGAGGATCTGGATCGGGTCGAGAAATTCGGTGAGAGGCGCGAAAAGCACCACACACTCGTTTGGCTGCCCTCGTTCTTCTCAACCCGCACCCAGTCGGAGCTGGGCAAGCTCGTCATCATCGATCGGCTGCTCGTGGGCAACAACCTTGACCAGCACGCCAAGCACCTGTCGCTCGAAGATCGGCACACGGCCAGGCTGCTGCTTCAGAACCAGCAAAGTGCGCTGGCCCACCGGCTCTTGCAAGCCGTCGAAGCGGCTTATGCGATTCGTTCTGAGCCGACGCCCGGCACACTCGATCCGGCCTACGACATGTCGGAGAGGCATTTCCAGTCGTTATTCCCGACGCTGGTGTTAGAGCGGCCGGTGGGTGCGAATCTGGGCGAAGCGCTGGAGCACCTGCTCGATCAGGCTCTGTCGCATCAGTTCCCGAAACATCCAAAGTTCGGCCAGGAGATCAAACCGGGCAAGGATCTGCGGCAAGTGCTGGAAGTCTGCCAGGAAGCCGCACGCACAGCAGAAGGCCCTCGGGTCTTCGTGGAAGACAAGGCCGTGCGGCAGAAGCTCATCAACGTCTGTAATCCACTTGAACTTGGCAAGATTGAGAGCACGGACAAGACGCACTTTGTGCTGGAGAATTTCTGGAAGAACCACTTCAACAAGATGCTGGCTCAATCGGGGCAACCGCATCCGGCCGTTGCAGACCTCCGGCAATGGACGAATCAACCGGACGAGCGAGGGTTGCCGAAGGAGATCCAGAACCTCCTGATTCTGGTTTACGCCGATCAGACGAATCGTTCGTTTGTCCGCTACGGCGCGAATTACACGCCAACCCTTGACGACCTGCCGGATGAGGTGGAGCTTGTCACGGAGACGCTCCCCGACTTGAAAGACTGGCAAGAAGCTCTTCCCCGAGCGGCGGACATCCTCGGCCACGGAATCTCCAAGCTGCTCAACGCCTCCAATCTGGCAACTCTCGCGGCGAAGGTGAAGGAGAGCATCACCGAGTTCAAGACCGAATGCGACAGCCTGCCGGATCGGTTGCAACGGAAGCTCAAGGAGCTTGGTGTCCCGGAAGCGGATGTCGCCGAGGCGGATCGTGTGCTCACAGCCAAGGCCGTGAAGGCTTTGCTGGCGAACTGCGAAGGACGCGAGCCGACGCCGCTGGTGGGGGTTATTGCCCAAGCCAAGATCGAGACGAATAGCACCGCGATGGGCCGGAGCCTCAAGTCGGCCAGGTCGATTTTGGAAAGCTTGCGGACGACGAAGTGGGACCTGTTCTCGGCGGTCGCGATGATCGCCGGTACGCAAAAGGCCGAGGCCGACAAGCTTCTTCAAGATGTCTGCACGTGGCTCAAGACCGACGAGCATGCGCTGGCTGGTGGCCTTGCCTTGAAGCTCACAGAGGCAGAGGCGAAAGCGATCAAACTGCTCACGCCTCCGAAGCATCAGGTTGAGCCACAGCCACGATTTGAACCTCTTCAACCCAAGCCCGGCTGGAAGCAGGTGGATTCAGGGACCAAGACCCGGGTCAACCACGACGAGGCATTGTCGACCACGAAAAAACTCACGCAGCAACTGGAAGAGAATCCGAAGTTACGGCTCACGGTCCAGTGGACCTTGGAGGAGCCGCAATGAATGCCGGCACGCTCAGCCCACAACAACTCCGTTCGTTGGTGGAAGACAAGTGGCAACGCGATGCGGAGGCGCTCGCCGTCGGTCTGCACGTAACCAGCGTTTGGCGAGGTCCAGCGGAGGTCGAGTTCGAGTTTGGCAAGGCACAGGTCGTCCATGCCGACACCGTGTTCCAGGTGCGCGAAGCGTTGCTCGCGGCCGAAAAGTCCCAAGGCCGGATCGTGCTCCTGACCAGGTTGCAGCAAAGCGACCTGGGAAATGATGTCATTGCCCGGCTCGCCCGCACCCGGCTGTTTACCATCGACCATTGGGCCACGTTGTGCGGGCTGTTCAAGGCCAAGGAACTCGACCGCTCGATTTGCGATGTGGCGATTGCTCAAGCCTTGCTCGACCACCGGCCTCTTGATGGGTATCCCCCGGTGTCGACGGGTGTTCTTGATGCGGGGACCGCATGGAGGGCCATTTGCCGTCATGTGTTCGACATGGGAGAGCGGGAACCCGACCTCGTGTCGCTCTTGCTCTGGGCGACCACGAAGTCCGGTGCGGCCCGCTACTCAGGTGCAACCGACGAACTCAAAGCGAGTCTGCGACAGAGGCTGATTGTCAATCTGGGTGAGGCCGCCGATTCCGTCTTACGTTTCGTCGAGAACGGTGCGGGCGGAGACGCCGTGGCTCTCGGTGTCGTCTGTCAGGTTGTCTTTGGCAACGGCCAAGATCCCACGCTCGACGCCGCAGCCGCTCGCATGGAGCAGCACCATGACAACAAGCCGATTCAAAAATGGATTGGTGGGGCACTGTCGCGTGCAGCGGCGGAAGCGATTGCCGACCTGGATCGCAAGGAAGATCCTTGCCTTGCCCAACAACACCTTCAAAGAGCCGATGAGCTCTTACGCCTATTCCGCTGCGATGAGTATGCGTATCGCGGCCGGCTGACGTTGCTGGCTTTTGAACAACGGTTGGGCCGCTTTGGCGATGAGATCGTTGCAGCGGTCGAGACACCGAGCGAAGAAGCTCTAAGCCTCTGTGAAGCGCGACAGGCGGAAATCGCCGAACACAGAATTGCCAAGCTGGGACGACGCTCGGATCAGATTTCGCGGACAGAGATGGCGGTGCGGCTGGTCCGCTGGCTCTCACAAGGGCAACCATACCCAGACACATTTCGCGAACTTGCCAACTGCTACCAAAGGGAACTTTCGTTTGTCGATTGGGCGAGGGAGTCGATCTGCCGGGGCGAAGAAGTTCCGTCGCTGACCAAGGCATACCAGAAGCTCGATCAGGCCGTGTTACACCGGCGAGAGGAATACAATCGGGCATTCGCGAAGGCGCTCGCCAACTGGACTTCTCTGGGCTCGAAGTTCCTGGGCGTCACTGGCGTCGAAGATGTGTTGTCGAACATCGTCGCCAAGATCGTCGAGTCCAACAATCGAGTGCTGTTTGTCGTTCTCGACGGCATGAGCTGGGCTGTATGCCATGAACTATTGCCCGACATTCGCCAGGAGCACTGGTTTCGAGGGAACCCTCGATGAATCGTCGGCCACGCCCTCGCCGGTCATCGCCACGGTGCCGAGCGTGACGCAATACTCACGGGCGAGCCTGCTGTCTGGCGTCTTGACCAAAGGCGATGCGGCGGTCGAGAAGCGGAACTTCGAGGCTCATCCGGCACTCCGGCACGTCTGCGACAAGAAATTCCCGCCCGTGCTGTTCCACAAGAAGGAAGTCACAGAAGGCTCCCGAGGCATTGTTGGCGATGATCTGAGCAAAGCGGTGTTGTCGCCCAACAATCGCGTGGTCGGCGTGGTGATCAATGCCATCGACGATCGGTTGAGCGGTGCAGAGCAGATTCGGGACAACTGGTCGATCAATCGGATCAGTCCGCTGGGCGCCCTGCTGAAACTGGCCCGTGACTCGGGTCGCGTGGTGGTGCTGGCAGCCGATCATGGCCATGTGTGGCATCGCCCTGATGCACAGCTTCTCGATAGCGAAGCTTCGACTCGCTGGCGGCCCAAGTCGGACGACCTGCACGAAGGCGAAATCTCGATCAGCGGGGAGCGGGTCCGAGATGAGGTTGGGCTGAACACCATCATCGTGCCGTGGACGGAGACGATCTACTACAAGCGGCAGCAGAACGGCTACCACGGAGGAGCTACGCCGCAGGAGATGATCTGCCCACTCATCGTCTTGTCGGACTCGAATCTTGGCGACGAACGGAACGCTCATCCGGGTCTCTATCCTTGCGAATACCTCACGCCCGAATGGTGGTCCTCGGCACCGGCTGCGAGCGCTGCTCGCCCTCGAGCCCGCCCCCGCCTTCATACCCATCCGCACAGGACCACCCTCTCTGTTCGACAAACTGCGGGATGATGATCGGCCTTCCCAGGAACCGACGAAGGCGGCCGAACCCGTCCGGCAAGCCGCGACGACAACGAGCAGTTGGATCGCACGACTTCTTTCGTCCCAGGCATACAAGGACCAGAAGGATTTCGTTCGCCGCCATGCACCCGAGGACGAGCTGATACAGCGATGCCTTGCTGTCCTCGATGCTCAGGGGGGCATTATGACACCTGCCGCATTCTCGAAAGCGGCCGATGTGGCTGCCGGACGACTGGATGGGCTGATCGCCCGGATTCAGCGGTTGCTCAACGTGGATGGCTACGAAATTCTGACGTTGAGCCGAGCCGAGAACCGGATCGAGCTAAACGTCACCAAACTGAAGCGACAGTTCGATCTGGATTGACCTATGGACGTTAGCCGTGAACGCCGCCGAGAAATCATTGCCGCCCTGCGGAAAGGGACCGTTCCGCAGCGAGGTCTCGATTTCTTTGCAGTGGGCTTGGGGCGATTTGAGTCGGTGATTTCCGACGAACTCGCCGACGTGGGGCAAGGTGCAGCGGCCTTCAAGGCAGTGCGTGGCGACTATGGTTGCGGCAAGACGTTCTTCGGTCGCTGGGTTCAAGAGAAAGCGAAGAAGAAGGGATTTGCCACCGCCGAGGTGCAAATCTCCGAAACAGAAACACCTCTCCATCGTCTGGAAACCGTTTACCGGCGAGCGATGGAACAGCTCTCAACGACTGACTGCTTCCTTGGGGCCTTCCGGTCGATCATTGACGGCTGGTTCTATGGCTTGGAAGAAGACGTGTTGGCCGAAGGGACCATCGACCCGTCTGATGAGAAGGCCCTTGCCGAGCGGGCTGATGAGTTGCTGGAGCAACGGCTCGCTCTGGTCACTCGTGCCACACCACAATTCTCTGCTGCCTTGCGTGCTTACCGTGCGGCTCAACGAGCGAATGACCACGCCACTGCCGAAGGCTTGGCAGGTTGGTTGGCGGGGCAACCCCATGTCGCCGCATCGTTAAAAAGAGTTGCGGGGGTCAAGGGCGACGTGGATCACTACGCCGCCCTGAGCTTTCTGCGTGGGCTGCTCTTGATCCTGAAAGACTCGGGCTATTCGGGGCTCGTGCTGGTGCTCGATGAAATCGAAACGCTGCAACGAGTCCGAGGCGACGTGAGAGAAAAGGGACTCAATGCCCTGCGGCAGTTGATCGACGACATCGACGGCGGGCGGTTTCCGAACCTCTACCTGCTGACCACGGGAACTCCGGCCTTCTTCGACGGACCGCAAGGTGTACGGCGATTGGAGCCGCTGGCCCAACGCCTGCACGTGGACTTCCAGACCGATCCCCGTTTCGACAACCCCCGTGCGGTGCAACTTCGTCTTTCGCCCTTCGACCACGAGCGGTTGCTGGAAGTCGGCATCAAAGTTCGTGACTTGTTCGCCGCAGATTGCACTTCGCCGGATCGAGTCCGTCGGCTTGCTTCCGATGAATACATCGATCGGCTTGCCCGTTCCGTTACCGGCAAACTTGGCGGCAAGGTCGGGATCGCACCTCGGTTATTCCTCAAGAAGCTGGTCTCGGATGTTCTGGATCGAATCGACCAGTTCGAAGATTTCGACCCGACCAAACATTACCAGTTAACCATCAACAGCAACGAATTGACGCCCGTTGAACGAGAATCGCAAGCCCAGAGCGTGGACGACATCGAGCTTGACCCGTGACCGCATTTGAGCAACTTCACCCGGCGCTCCAACACCACATCGTCAATTCCCTGGGTTGGCGGGAACTGCGAGACGTGCAGGCGTTGTCCATTGATGCGTTTCTCACGGGGGCGAACCTCGTCGTTCTCGCGCCCACGGCTGGCGGCAAGACCGAATCGGCTTTCTTCCCAATCATCTCCCAAATGCTCACCGAGGGGTGGGACGGCCTCTCGGTCCTTTATGTCAGCCCGATTCGGGCACTGCTGAACAACCAGGAACACCGGCTTCAGAAGTATTTCACGTTGGTTGGGCGTCGAGCCGCGTGCTGGCATGGGGACACCATCCAGGGCGACAAACGGCGAATCCTTGCCGGTCCGCCCGATTGCCTGCTCACGACGCCGGAATCACTCGAAGCCATTTTGGTGTCTTCCAAATCAACCATCAGGAGTTCTTCAGGAACATTCAGACTGTCGTCATCGATGAACTTCATGCCTTCGCCGGTGACGACCGAGGTTGGCATCTTCTCTCGGTGCTCGCCCGGATAAGACGATTGGCGGGGCGTGATCTGCAACGGATCGGGTTGTCGGCCACGGTCGGCAACCCCGCCGAGATGCTGGCGTGGCTGTCGTCTGGGTCGGAGCGGCAGCGGCGAGTCGTATCGCCAACACCAGTGGCGCGGCAGGCTCCTGACGTGCAACTGGATTACGTCGGTTCGCTTCCGAATGCGGCCAAGGTGATTTCGCTGTTGCATCATGGCGAGAAGCGGCTCGTATTCTGTGACAGCCGATCCAGAGTTGAACAGCTTGCGCTGCTTTTTGCGTGAGCGAGAAGTCCAGACATTTGTTTCTCACAGTTCGCTAGGCAGTGAGGAGCGGCGGGCAGCCGAAAACGCCTTCGCCCAGAAGCAGAACTGCGTCATCGTCGCCACCAGTTCGCTCGAACTCGGCCTTGATGTGGGTGACCTCGACCGGGTCATTCAAATCGATGCCCCGGCCACCGTATCGTCGTTCCTCCAACGCACGGGTCGCACTGGGCGACGCGAGCGGCGACGCAGTCCAACTGCCTGTTCTTGGCGACGAGTGACGAGGGATTGCTGCGAGCCGCGGCCCTACTGGACCTCTGGGGCTCTGGTTACGTCGAACCCGTGAATGCCCCGCCCAAGCCCTTCCACATTCTTGCCCAGCAGTTGATGGCGCTCATTCTGCAAGAGCGGGGAATTGGGCGACGTGCGTTCATGGAGTGGCTGGCCGACGTACCGGCATTTACTGCCATGCCCAGCGACCAGGTGAAGGCGTTAGTCGACCATCTGATCATCACCGGAACGCTGTTCGAGGATGCCGGGATTCTCTCCTTCGGGCCAGAGGGTGAGGCCGCATACGGCAGGAAGAACTTCTTGGAGCTTCTGTCAGTCTTCACCTCACCGCCGCTCTTTCGCGTCTTGAGTGGAAAGAAGGAGCTTGGCAATGTCCACGAATCGACGTTCTACAAGAAGCAAGATGGCCCGGTGATTCTCGTGCTGGCGGGTCGAAGCTGGAAAACGAACCACCTGGATTGGAATCGTCGTATCGCTTACGTTGAGCCGACCGAGGAAAGAGGCCGATCGCGCTGGATTGGTGAAGGGCAGTTCCTGAGCTTTCGAGTCTGCCAAGCCATTCGGCACGTTCGTTGCTGCTGAAACGACCGAGCCGTACTGGTCCCAACGAGCGACCGCCCAAATCGGCGAGATTCGACTCGACTACCCGTGGGCATCTCATGATCACACGACCCTGCTTCAACAACCCAACGGCGAGGTTCAATGGTGGACGTTTGCCGGTGGGCTGGCAAACTCAATCGTCAGGGATCACTTGGGCGGTCTTTCGACGGCGAAGACGGACAACCTGAGCCTTCGATTTTCTTCTACGTTGAAACTGGCCGACGCGGAATCTCTGATCGCGTCAAAGATGCAAGAGCAGATCGCTCCGCTGCCGAGTGAGGAAGCAATCGCCAACCTGAAGTTTGGCGAGTGCCTCCCGCCCGCCATCGCTGATGAAGTGTTCGCCGCTCGATTCAACGACGCGAAAGCGATCGCGAACATTCGCGGGGAGCCGATGCGAGTCGTCGTGGTCGGGCAGGTTGATGATGAGAGGCAGAATGATTCATGACCCCCAACGATCCCGCCATCCGTTCGTGGGGTCATTCGTGGGGCCAGATCCGGTAAACGGTCTTCATTTGAACGACAGGCCGTCCGGCCCCAGCGTAAATCGTCGGGCGGATAGAAGGTTGAAACTAAGCGAAATGCACCCATCGCAAACCGTCAAGCGAGCCTGCCGCCCGATCGCAGTTGCGCCGTCGGCCGACGGATCGACACGCGCGATCGGGTCCTTCTTCATCGGTGTGTCCCTGTCAGCGTGTCTGCATCACCAGCTCGTTCGCTTGGCTTATCCGTGTGCGTCCGTGCGCATCTCTGGCTAGATTCTCTGCGTTTGCTCGGCGATGAACACCTTAAGATTCGCCGATTCTGCGGATTGGTCCGCCGCCTGACCGCCGGGCGCGCCCGCCTAGGCCGGCATTGCCGGCCCGCAAAACCTGAACAATCCGGCAAATGGGAACGGCGCCGCAAACTATCCGGCCAATTCCCAAATTTTCTCGCACCAAATTCCCCCTTTTTGTAGATCGTACTGGGTGAGGGACAAACCAAAGCATGAAGGATGAAGGATGAAGGATGAAGGATGAAGGCGGAACAACGCAAATCCACTCCGCTTGCTGTGGGGTTCATCGTCGCAAGTGACACCCGAATGCAAGACCGAACGCCGAACACGTGAGGTACTTCGAAAATGGCAGCTTCTCCGGCCCAGTTCGCGGCGAATCGTAAAAACGCGGCCTTGAGTTCAGGCCCGCGCACAGAACGTGGTCGCAAGATTGCATGCATGAATGCATTAAAGCATGGGATGGCCAGCCGTCAGGACACCGTGCCGGGTGAAGATCCGCTTGAGCTCGAGCGAATGCTCGGCGACTGGTTCGATACGCTCAATCCTGAGACGCCGGTTGAATGCGACCTCGTGCGCACGGCCGTGATGGCCTCGTGGAAAGTGAGACGGGCGGAGCTTGTTCAGGCAGCCCGCGTCGGTTCACAAATCGAGAACCTCGCGCAGCAGGATCGCGGCGAGATCGCCGGACTCGGCGCCCGGTTATTTCACGACTGCCGGCAACCGACACCGCTCTATGGCACCGGATGCTTCGATCATCGCGGCAAACGGACGTCCTGGTCCGGCATCGCCGACGACCCCGACCATCCGGCGAAGCTCGTGGAGCTCCTGGAGGCGACCGCCGGCGGGGTCGATTGGCTCTTGACCGAGTGGACCGCCCTGCGAGAGCTGCTCGAGCCAGGAAAGATGTGGGAGGGTCACGACAAGCTCAAATGTATAAGACTACTCCGATCTCAACCTCTTGATGCCGCAAACGTGAAAGCGGTGGCGCTGGTCTTTGCGGCCTGTGCGATCCTCGATGGCCGGGGCGACGAACCTTACGCGTCGCTCAAGGGCGAGCTGGACGAGGCCGAGTACAAGGTCTTCGTCAAGAGGGCGCTGAGGCGCTGGAAGGCGGACGTGCTTGATTGCGGCGATCCCGAGGCGGCGCGGCGAGTGCTGGTGTCGATCGTCGACCGAGCGATCGGCGAGCTGAAGACGAAGGCCGCCGTGTTCGAGCAGAATGCCGAGCAAGCCGCCGTCCGCCGGACTAACGGCCTGGCGATCGACTTGAGTCCCGAGGGCGAGCGGATCAGGCGCTATGAATTGAGTTGCACCAGGACCTTGCTGCGTTCCCTGGGCGAGCTGGGAAGGCTCCGACGCGCCGCCGAGCGCGCTGCACGCGCAGGGAATTCAGAAGTGGGAACGCGTTGGGGAGAGGCTGAAGGCGGAAGGATGACGGATGAAGAAATTCCCTTCGCGCCGTTGCTAACTGGTCGCGCCGGGCACAACCCTCTGCCTGGGACGCCCGGCTCACTGATCGGGCCGGAACCACCCCCGGCTCGAAAGGATGAAGGCGGAAGGATGACGGATGAAGAAATTCCCTTCGCGCCGTTGCTAACTGATTGCGCCGGGACCACCCCCCCAACCCCCCCTTTGCAAGGGGGGGAAAAGGAACGGGTGTCGCCAGGGGGGGAACGGGACTGCGGGAACGCGGTGTCTCCCCCATCCATGACAGTCGAGCAAAGCTCGGATCCAGCGACCCAGGCAATCGATTCGATCGATGTTGGCGAGCCGATCGATCCAGCCATCGCGACCGATCTTCGGGGCGCGGTCGGCAACGATGACACGACCAGTCCGGCCGATCTCGACGCGAGCGCATCGTGTGATCGTGCGGCTCTCTGGGACGAAGTGCCAAATCTCGACATCGAACCCAATTTGGGGGACGGGCATCTTGCCCGTCAAAAACCTGTCTTACCGGCGGAAGCGGCCGAATCGTCAGCCCGAGACCAGCGCGACAACATGCCAAATCTCGACATCGAACCCAATTTGGGGGACGGGCATCTTGCCCGTCAAGAACCTGTCTTACCGGCGGAAGCGGCCGAATCGCCACCGCGAGACCAGCGGGACGAAGTGCCAGATCCCGACATCGAAACCAATGCGGGCACCCCGCCACATCTCGAATGGGAGGTCCGCGCCGCGCGCGCCGGCCCGATGACGCCGGGCGACCTGAAGCGGGCGATTCTGCGCGAGCTTCACCATCGGGAAGTTGAGCAAAGCATCAAGGACGGGTTCCGCCCGCGAGACCACCGCCGGGATCGCGGTTCGACCAGCCAGCAAGGCTTCCGTAAGCCAGAAACGCTCGGGCTACCGGGTGATTCGCCGATCCTTGCGTCCTTGACCCCACCTGTTTTTTCCAAGCTTCTTGACGAGATCTATTGCGAGCTCGAGGAGGAATCGAGATGAGTACCGCGGAAATTGACAGCCTGAAATACACCCTTGCCCTGACCATTGCCATTGGCCGGTCCGTGCGCACATGGGCCAAACAGCGCAATGTTGACGTCGAGACGGCCCGCCAGTGGTCCCTGCAAAATGAATTCCGGAAGCTCGTGGACGTGGCTCGCATGCGATTCGCAGACCGTCTAGTCGGTCGACTGCTCGAGGGGGCAAGGTTGGCGATCACTCAGCTCGTCATGCTGTGCACAAAAAGCACCAGCGACGCAATCCGGCTTGCCGCCAGTCGCGCGCTCCTGGCGAACTGGGTCAAGTTTTCGGACCACATCGATTTCGGGTTGCGACTGACCGTTATGGAGGAACGCGCCGAGCGGAATGCTCCCCGGTCCGGCGAATGGCGCCCGCATTCGCCCCGCGGACACCGATAACCAAAACGGTTCGTGGGGTGAGATCCGGTAAACGGTCTTCATTTGAACGACAGGCGGACCGAACCCAGCGTAAAACGTCGGGCGGGCGGAAGGTTGAAATCAAGCGAAAGGCAGCCAGCGCAAACCCTCAAGCGAGGCTGGCGCGAGACAAGGCAGGGCGCATTGTAATCGCCAACCCGCTCGAAGAGGAGTTGCGTCTCATCTCCTCTTGTCGCGGGGTAGGCACGTTCGTACATTGGCGGCTTGACGTGCAGCGATTCGCGCCAGGAAATGCTGACAGGTTCATTCAGGATGTGCAAATGAACAACCTGCCTCGTTCACTCCTCATATTGCTCACCGTTGTTCCCGGGCTGCTCCTTGGGCCGGATGCAAGCGCACAGTCTCCCCGGTCGAGGATCGCCGATTACTTCGGTTTCCTGCCCCTGGAGCTTTACAAGCTCGACTCTCGCATCGCCAACCTGATGATCCGGGACCTCGACGGCGATCACGTCGGCGACGTGATCGTGAGTAACAACGGGCGGTCGCGGATCGACCTTCTCTTGACGACCAAGAAACCGGACGAAGAAAAGTCCACCCGCCCGTTCCGCAAAGAGGTCAACGATCTCGATTACGACCGGCGAATGCGACTCGTGAGCGTCCCCGTCAACAAGGACGTCGTCAGCATCGATACCGGCGACTTCAACGCCGACGGCAATCCCGACCTGGTGTTTTATGGCACACCGGCCGAAGTGGTGATCCTGTATAACCAAGGAAATGGCCGGTTCGGCGACGCCAAGAAGATCAATACCGGCGATGCGGTTCAAAAGCCCGGCGCACTCGCCGTCGGCGACATCGACCAGGACGGTCGGGACGACCTGGTGCTGCTCGGCGAAAACGAGCTGATCTTCGTCTATCAACCGGCAGCCGGCACGCTGAGCGAGCCAGAGCACGTCCCGCACACCGCCGCCGTCCCGCTCATGGTGAAGTTGGTGGATCTGGATGGCGACAAAGTCCGCGACCTGGTCATTCTCGACGGCGAAGGCGATCACCCGATCCACGTCCGATTCGCTACCGACGAAAAGAAGCTCGGGCCGGAGCAGCGGTTCGCGACCGAGATTCCCCGCGCGATCGCGTTCGGGCAGATCGACGGCAAGGGGGGCGAGGAGATTCTGATCCTCGAGGGACAGTCGAGCCGCGCCAAGGTTCTGACACTGGACCAGTCGGCCGACGACGAGGCCAACAAGCGCGGCCGGCTGGCGTTCTTCGCGCTGCCCAAAGGGTCCGAGCGCGGCCGCTCGCTTACCGTCGGCGACGTGAACGGCGACCACAGGACCGACGTGATCGCCACCGATCCCGCGAATGCACAAACGTGGATCTATCTCCAGACGGCGCACTCAGGCTTGAGCGCCGGTCAAACGTTTCCCAGCCTGGGCAACGCCCGCACCGTCCGCCTCCTCCACCCGAGCCCGGGTAAGGACGAAGTCTACGTGCTATCGGAACAGGAAAAACAGATCGGCCGCAGCCGTTTCGAGAACGGCAGGCTGACCTTCCCGAGCCCGGTCTCGCTTTCAGGCGATCCGGTCGCAATGGATCTGGTTGACCTCGATCGAGACAAGGAACCCGAGATCGTGTATGTGGCTCGCACCAAGGAAGGCGGCGGTCCCAAGCCGAGCGTCGAGTCCTTCGAACTGCGCGCCCTGACACGAGAACGCTCGGGAAACCTGCGGCCCAGGAAATGGGGCCAGGTCGAGGCGGTCAGCCTGCCGGATACGAAGTCGGCTCCCGTGGCCATCAAGTCCCTCGACATCAACCACGACGGTCAGGCCGACCTGTTGATCTTCAAGGATTCGCAAGCTCCGCTCTTGATCCTGGGGCAAAAAGACGGGCCGCCCCGGCCGTTCACGGGCAGCTTGGGGCCGCTCTCGACCGTGGCGCCGGCCGGGGTCAGTCTCATGAGTCTGGGCTTACCCGCCGTCCTGGTCGCCCACAATACCTACGCCCGGCGCATCGAGCTTGACCGGGAAGGACTCTGGAACATCAAGGATCAATACAACGCCGGGCGAAACTCCGCCCAGATCCTGGGAGCCGCCGCGCTCGATACCGACGGTGACGGCACGAAGGAGATCGTCCTCCTGGACCGGACTACCAAATCGCTCTTGTTCCTCGCGCTCAAGGACGGCGTCTACCGCCCGAGCGGCAGCTTGCTCGTCGGTTCGATCAACTTTACCGGGATGCACGTGGCCGATTTCGATTCCGACGGCCGAGACGACTTGCTGATCGCCGGGACCGACCGGTTCGGCGTGCTCCAGACCGGACGCCGGGGACAACGGCTCAAGACGATCGCCACGTACGAAACGAAACGCAGCGATGCCAAGCTCGCCGACCTGGCAACCGGCGACGTGAACGCCGACGGCACCCCCGATGTGGTCTTCGCGGACGTCGGCGAGCAATCGCTCGAAATCGCAACCTACGCCGGCGATCCGGAACTCCTCCGAGCAATTACCTTCAGAATCTTCGAGCGCAAGACATTTCGCAGTTTCGGCGACGTCGTCGAGCCGCGCGACATGACGCTCGGCGACGTGGACGGCGACGGCCGCACCGACATCGTCCTGATCGTTCATGACCGCGTCCTGGTACTGCGACAGGATCCCGGGAAAGTGAAAAAATAAAGGTGAATCGGCACGATTCACCTGCCCTGACCTTGACGAATCAGGCAAAGCGAGCGATACCACCGCGGTGGGAAATCACTCGTTCGCGCCGCGAGTCGGTTCGGTCGGCGCCTTTCCAGGAGGCCACGGATGGCGAGAACTGCGCATAGTTCGCAATGGCTTGGATATGCGAGCACGGCGACCATGCTGGTCCTGGCGCTGCTTTTCCCCATCGGTCTGATGATCTTCAACCACACTTTGATGTTCGAGCGCGGCTGGGAGCAATACGTCGGCACGACCATCTATTTCTGGGCCGTGCTCACCCTCGCGCGCGAGCTGATCGTGCTTTGGCGTAATGAACAGTCCTTCGACGACGCCCCGGCCTTGCTCAAACGCGCCACTCTCACCATCGCAGATGGTGCACAGCCGGCCGCAACTCAATTGTCCGAAACAGCTTCTGGAGCCGCCGACAACCGGATTCTTCCGGAGCGAATTCGCCAGTTGACCAGGTACCTCAAAGAGAGTGGCCGGCCATCGGTCACCCAGCTCATGGAAGTCAACCGCGAAAGCTCGGGTCTCGACCAGGAACAGATGGCCGGTCGCTTCACGCTGACTCGTTATATTCTCTATCTCCTTCCTGTAATTGGGTTTATCGGAACCGTTGAAGGGATCTCACCAGCGCTGATGAACATCAGCATGGTGCTGCCCATGGTCAAGAATCTCGACGGGTTCCTGACTAATTTGACGAGTGTGACGGCCGCATTGCAGATTGCGTTCGACAGCACGCTGCTGGCGCTGTTCCTGAGCGCGGCGCTGATGTTGGTCCAGACGCTGGTGTTCCGTCGTTCCGAGGACCTTCTGGCCCGGGTTGACCGCTGGCTCGTGGACCACGTGCTGCCGCAGGTCGGTACTCACGATCCGATCGCCGGCCGGCTGGTCGCGATGCTCGGCTCCCATCTTGACGAGATGGGAAACAAACTTTCGCGCGTGCTGGAACCGGCGGTGCGGTCGCTGAACGAGTCGGCTCAGCAGCTCGGCGAGAGCCTGAGAATCCCGATTGTGCAGTTCGCGAGCGAACTGGAGAAGCTCCCCCCTGCTCTCGACTCGTTCAAGCAAGGAGCGGACACAATCGCACGGATCGGTGGCGATCTGAAAGCCATGGAGTCGGCCAGCGAGTCATTGAGGCGCGGCATGGACGCCTTGTCCCGGATCGAGAGCACGCTGGCGGAGATGCCGTCCTCGCAGGTCCAGATCGAGGAGATCAAGGCCGGGCTCGACCGCGCCGGGCTGGCAATCGAATCGCTGGCGGGCTCGTGGTCGGCGGCTTACGAGCGGTCCAGCCGGGCCACGCAGGAGCAACTGGCTCGCAGCTTGACCAGCCTCAAGGACGCGCTGGAGCTGCTGAACGTCAGCATGGAGCAGGGCAATGCCCTCTATCGCAACATCGTCAAGAAGCTGTTCGACGAACGCAGCGGTGAAAACGGGTTGCCGCGCGGGGAATCGATCCGGGTGGCTTGAAGACATAATCTGAAGCGAGGATAGGGAGTCTCCATGCGTCGGTCACGTCGGGGTGGAGGTTCGGGTGCCGAGTTCGGAAGCTCAGGCGAAGATTCGTTCGTCGCGGTCGTCGTGACCAAGCTTACCGGAGCGTTGCTGTTCATCCTGCTCCTGACCATGGTCATCATGGCGCTTTTGCCTAAGGCCGTCGACCTGGAGACCCGCGAGAAGAACACACCCGAGGCCGGATCACCGCCGGGGCAGGGTCCCCTTCGAATCGCGACCCCGTCTCGATTGCCTGAGGCAGTTGCCGGCCGGCCATACCTGGTCGCGCTGGCGGCCACAGGCGGCCGCGGTCCGCTGTCGTGGTCAATCGGAGGGCCTCTCCCCGAGTGGCTTCACCTCGACGAGCCCACCGGCCAGATCGCCGGCACTCCGCCCTCGGAAACCAAGGAGCCGGTCGCGCTCGAGTTGCACGTGAGCGACGGAATCGACACCGACCGCCAGGCGACTCACCTGCTGGTCTTACCTTACCAACCGCCGGAAACCGCCGCGTCTCGCTGGAAGCAGCGTTTGCGAGCCCTGGCCTGGCGCGCCTGGCTTGAGCATGGCGTCGGGTTCCTCGTGCTCTGGCTCGTCCATCTCCTCGGAATGAATCTCCTGGCCAGCTTCGAGCGCGCCTCGCGCGAGGAGCACCTGTTGCACGAAGCCGACGAAGATGTTCAACTTGCCGTTACTAAAAGATTTGCGTTATATCGGCTCTTGATCCGGCTCGCCACGCTTGCCGCGATGGTCGTGCTGGCCGCGTGGCTCATGCTCAATCCCGGCTCGCTGAGTTAACAATTCGTAACAATAGGCTAGACTGAACCTTACCTCGATTATGCACCCACAGGGACATGCATTCTTTCACAGACTCGAAGACAATTCGTGCTTTTTAGAAAGATGTGTGGCCAAATTCGGTGCCGCTGCCGCTAGAATCACTAGAGGTTGTCGAGAGAGATCTCGCCGCAGCGAAGGTTGCTGCGCGAGGGGGCGGCAAATGGGCATGGACTCAGAGGAGCGCACGATGGGACGACTACGATTCACCTTCAGCGCGGCGGCGGCATTCGTCGCCCTTGCGGTGTTGACGCATTACTCGCTTGCCCAGCAGCAGCCCGGCGGCAATCGAGGTGCCGGCCCACCCGGCGCGGGTGGATTCGGCGGCTTCGGCGGAGGTCGAGGCGGCGGTGCTGGTGGATTCGGCGGCTTCGGTGGTCCGAACAACTTACTCGGCCTCGCGAACAACCCGGTTATCCAGGTCGAGCTCAAAGCCGACGAGGAACAGAAAGCCCAGCTCAAGAGCCTGAGCGAGAAAGTCAACGAGAAGAACCGCGAGATCTTCGGGCAAATGGGTTTCGGCCGTGGCGGTAACGGCAACGGGCCCGGGGGCGGGCAGAATGGCGGTGGCTTCGGCGGCGGTGGCCAAAATGGCGGCGGGCAAAATGGCGGCGGGCAAAATGGGGCCGGGCAAAACGGCGGCGGACGCCGCGGACGAAACGCCAATGCGCAGGCCGGTGGCGGTGGCGGCGGATTCGGTGGTGGTGGCGGTGGCGGTGGATTCGGTGGTGGTGGCGGTGGACAGAACGGCGGGGGTTTCGGCGGTGGTGGCCAAAACGGTGGTGGCCAAAACGGTGGTGGCCAAAACGGCGGTGGCCAAAATGGCGGTGGCCAAAATGGCGGTGGGCGACGCGGGCGAAACGGCAATGCGCAGGGTCAGGCGGGCGGCGGCGGTGCCGGTGGAGGCGGTGGCTTCGGCGGTCGCGGCCAGATGGATCCCGAGACTGCTGCACGATTTGCGCAGATGCGGGAAACCATGAACCAGCTTCGCTTGGATACCGAGAAGGCGCTCGCCAGGATCCTCGACAAGAGCCAGATGACGCGCCTCCGGCAAGTGGCCCTTCAGCTCGATATGCCAAACGCGATCTTCCGCGAAGACATGATCGCAAAGCTCGCAATCAATGACGACCAGCTCGTATCTCTTCAAGAGCTCCGTACGCAGCAGCGCCAGATGCAGGGTGAGCTCCGCAAGGCCGATCGCCAGATCAGGACGGCCGCTCTCAGCCAGCTCACACCTCTGCCGCGCGACGGCAATGCGGGCAACGGCGGCGGCAACGCGAACCGGAAGAACCAGCCTCGTTACGACCCTGAGGCCGTCAAAAAGGCCATGTCAGATCCCGACGTTCAAGCCAAAATTGACGCCAGCCGCGCCCAGCAGCAGAAGCTCGACAGTCAGTACGCTGCCGCGATCAACAAAGCTCTCTACCCCAAGCAGCGAGCGGTCCTCAAGAAGATGCTGGGGACCCCGTTCGATCGCTCGAAGATGGGATTCCCAGGATTCGGTCCGGGCGGTCGGAATCAGGCCGCACGCAACAACGGTGCGACCAACGCCAAGGGCGCGGCCGCCAAGCCCAAATCGGATGACGACGACGAGGAATCCGCGTCGTCGACAACCCCCACGCCCGCGAAGGCTAAATCGAATGCCGCTCCCAAGCGGAAAAGCCTTCGCGACCTTCGGGGGGGCGACGACGATTGATCCACGGAGCCGGTTTCCGATCCAGGAGAAGCGGTTCGCAAAGCCCCGACGGGGCACATCGTCAGGCCCAGGGTGGAAGCCCTGGGCCTGACTCGTTTCACTTTGCCCTATCCTCGCCGACCCGACCGAAATCACCCGCGCGGTCCAGGGCCCTGCAACTCGAACAGCGATTGCGTACGGACGATCGCGCACTCGTCGGGGAACGTATGAAACGACTGGATCGAAAGGTCGAAAGCTCGTCCCGTGATCTGGACGTGACTGATCGGCGAAGGTAGAAGGCGATTGGACGAAGGGAAATGCTGAAAAAGGGTGTTGGGACCGATGTCCAGCATGATTTCTTCGGAGAGGTGCCGGAAGATTTCGACTTCAATTTGTTCGGTGGACAGACAGCTTTGATATTCGACCATTCCGCCGGGACGGACCAATGCCGACCTCTCGCGGCCGAGATGGGCGTGAAAGAGCACGCCGACTTCGGGCAGTGCGGTCTCTGGGCCCGACAGAACCTCGGTGAGTGCGATCGAGCCAGCCCGGAAGATCACGAAATGGCCCCCGTCGACGATTCGGATGTCGGCCTCCCACTCCTTGTGACTGACGCGGCGGAACTGCCGCGTCGAAAACCATTCCGGATGCAACGGACGATTGAACACTCGAAACGCGAGGTCAGCGACGCTGGCTCGCCGGGAGCTCACACCCATAATCGGGACGTCCTTTCGCAATAATTGCCCCTGTTCGGCAACGAGTGCGTACCACGCGAATCGGCTCGAAGGCCTGGAAGCCAGATGCCATTATAGGAATCGGCGCGATCAAAGGTAAACCAAGCCGACCGACGAGTTGACAGTTCGGTGGCTCGCTGCGCCGCAAGGCCATTTGTCCCAGAGGCTAGCCCCTTCTCCCGGCCTTTTGCCACGGCTCCAACGCGGGAAATCCCTCCTTACCCGGCCTTCGGACACCCCGTGCCGAACGAGCAGCGATGAAACGACTTGCGGGCATCCTCATGGTCCCACCGCAGAGACCGCCTTGACCGCCCTGGGAGGGACGCATACACTCCGCTCTGCACGGGATCGCCGCACGCACAGGTCGACCGGCGAGCACGATGTTTCGATCGCGGGCCATGTCGTTTCGCCCCGGGGTTTACACGGTTGTTTGCCCTGCCCGGAATTCCAGGGAAGGTGCCATGGATCTGATCGGTCACCGCCAGCCGGATTTATTGCCGATTCGTGCGTGGAGAGCGCTGCGATCCCGTGGATTCGACTATGCCTGGCACAAGATGCTCAGGCGCTCTTTGAGCGACTGGCCGGCCTGGAAACGTCGATGGTTATACGCGGATCCTCGCAAGTACTGGACTCTTCGGGGCGGCGATGATTATTTTCGGGAACAAGAGGGCCAGACGGCGAGACGGCTTAGGGCACAATGGATTGCCCGGCGGATTGCAACATATCGACCGCGATCGATCCTGGAAGTTGGGTGCGGATACGGCAAGCTTCTGAGCGAACTGGGATCGCTCGTCGACGTGCCGATCGCGGGCATCGACTTCAGCCGAACCCAGCTTGAGCGGGCTCGCCGATTCCTGAGCAGCTCCCGGGAGATCGGCTTGATCCTGAGCCGCGGCGAGCGTTTGCCTTTTGCCGATCGTTCCTTCGACATGGTCGTGACCTCGGCGGTGATCCTGCATAACCCGCCAGCGGATGCCGAGCACCTGCGACAAGAGATTCTGCGAGTGGCCCGCCGGTTTGCCGCGCACAACGAGGAAACCGACGTCAGCTACAACCGCTACGGCTACGACACTGCCGCCTGGTATCGTGCCCGAGGCGTCAGGCTGGCCGAGTCCGGCCCGATCCCGATGGACCTTGATCCAAACTGTTCGCAGTTTTGCGTGGCCTTCCTCGAGAAGAGGAACTGTGCGCGTTTCGAACGAGCTCACAACTGACAACTGACAACTCTCATGGTCGACCTGGGCTTTGCCGCGCTCCTTGCGCTGATTTCGGTCGGTACGGGCAAGCGAATTCTGGATGCGCTGGGCGAGGCGCCTGAGCACCCGGTGGATACGTTGGCGCTCGCACTCCCGCTCGGGATGGGCGTCGCGGCCCTGGGAACGCTCGCTCTGGGTGAAATGGGCTGGCTAAACCGGATCGGGCTCTCGGTATTGCTGGCCGTGTTGATCGAGATCGGCGCGTGCTCGTACTTGAGGCTGGGCCGCGAGGTCGTCGCGTGGTGGTCGAGCCTGCACCTGGCCAATCGGATGAGCTGGCCGGAACGGGCGATTGCCCTGTTCACCGCGCTGGCAGTCGTGGGGACGATGCTCTGCGCGCTGGCTCCGGTGACCGACGGCGATGCGCTGTGCTATCACCTTCAGGTGCCCAAGCTGTTCTTGATTCACGAATCGGTCAGGTTTGAGCCCGATCTGCACGAGACGGTCTACCCGTTGGTGACCGAGTTGTTGTATGCGATCGCGCTAGAGTTCCGCGGGCCGGTGGCGTGTCGAGGGGTCCAGTGGTTTCTGGGTCTGGCGTTCGCGGCGAGCGTGATGGCGCTTGCGCGCCGAGTCTGGGCCGGCGAGCGTGGTGGGCTGGCTCGATCGCGCTCTTGGTGCCGGCCGTGTCCAACGGTATGGCGGCGCCGCTCAACGACGTTGCGCTGGCCGCGTTCGGAACGGCGGCGATCTTCGCCTGCATGCGGCTGCACGAGCGCCCGTGCGGCACGGCCGCGGTCGTCGCGGGCTTGGTTTCCGGTCTGGCGATCGGCGTGAAATACCCGGCGCTGGTCTTGACGGGGCTGCTCACACCGGCGATCGCGCTGCGAGCATTCGAACCACGATCGTCAGACGCATCAACGGCCCGGGCCCGCTGGCTCGCTTTGGCGTGTGTTTACACGGCAGCGGCGGCAGCGGCGGGGGGCTGGTGGTATCTGCGCGCTTACATTCACACCGGCAATCCGGTGTACCCCTTTTTCCGGACGGTATTTGGCGGAGCGGGACTGGACGAGGTTCTGGGTCCGGTCAAGCGTCCGCTGGCTGTGAGTTCGCTCAACCTGCTCGGCGCCTTGGGACCGCTGTCGCTTGAGCCCGATCGCTTTGACAGCTTTTCGCATCAATTCGGTCCGATCTTTCTCCTGTTCCTGCCGGCGATCCTCTTGGAGCGTGCTCCCCGACGGCTGCTGTGCCTGGTCGGGCTGGGGTATGCCTTTCTGATGCTTTGCATGACGCAGCGTCAGAGCATGAGATTCCTGTTGATCGCACTGGGGCCCCTGTCAGTGGGGGTGGCGTACGTGGCAACCGTTTGGCACGACCGCCGGACACTGCCGTCGCGGCTCTTGGTGTGGCTCTTGATCGTAGCGCTCGGGCTGGAAGCGGGGGTGGCCGCGGCGCGGTCGCGACATGCGCTTTCGGTCGTGCTGGGAAGGGAGTCTTCTGATGAATTCCTGACGCGGCGGGAGCCGACGTTTTCGGTCGGGCGATGGGCGGCCGAGAATCTTCCGGCGACCGCGCGTGTGATCGGGCAGGATCATCGGGGATTCTACATCCCACGTGATTACACGATGGAGCTGGCCCATCGCCGGCGCACCGGCCTTGGCCGGCACGGCGAGTCAGCCCGAGAGGTCGTCGTCAGGCTCATCGCATCGGGTTTCACGCACGTCTTGCTGTGCCCGCCGAAGCCGGAGACCTCAGTCGAGTTCGACCCGACACTGGGCCGGCTGCTTGCGCCGTGGCTGCAGGGGCGGACGCCGCTCTTTCGCCGGGATCTGACCGATGGAGATGGCGTGCTCAGGCATTACGCGATCTACGAGCTGGCGGGAGCGAGGAATCCCGAACAATGAGGAATCAACGACCGACGATCGCTGAATTGAGGGCCCGCGTTCAGAAGGAGCGGTCGCGAGAGATCGGCAACTGGCTGGCGCGTCGCGTGGCGCGTCCAACGGCGGTTTATGGCTCGTGGGCGGCGATCCGGCTGGGGCTGAGTGCAAACCAGGTGACTCTGCTGGCACTCGTGGCGTCGATCGGGGCGGCGGCGGCAATCGGCAGTGGAACTCGGGGCCTGTTCGTGGCCGGGGTCGGTCTGGCTCACCTCGGCTTCTGGCTCGACCACGTGGACGGGCAGGTCGCGCGGTGGCGCGGCACGACCAGCCTGGACGGGGTCTATTTTGACTACCTCATGCATCATGCAGCGAGCATGCTCCTGGGCTTTGCGCTGGGATTCGGGCTGGCGGCGTGTTCCGGCGACCTGCGGTGGGCGATCGCGGGGTTCGCGCTGGCACTTGGCTGGGGGTTGCTGGGTTTGCACAATGACTGCCGCTACAAGGCCTTTTTCCAGCGGCTCAAAAGCACGACTGCGTGCTATCGGGTCGACGGGGGATCCGGAGGGAGCCCGCAACCGCCGGCCCCCTGGCCGCGCCGGGGCCGCGCCATAGTCACCTGGCCTGCGTATAAAGCATGCGAGAGCCATGTCGTGCTGCTCGGGTTGACGGCACTGGCTCTCGCGGCGATCGCGTCTGGGGCAGTCTGGCTGGCCCTGTGGCGCGGCTGGGTGCTCGTCATGGCCGTGCTCGCGCCGCTCCTGGCGATCGGACGGATCACCCGCTCGGTGTCGCAACAGTCGACCGAGGCCGAGTTCACGCGCTGGTTTCAGCCGCTGGGCCGGGCAGAACACGACGAGTCGCGGCCGGCTTTCGTCGACGCCTCCACACCCCGCGCGGATCGCTGACGGAAAGGTTGCCCATTTCTCGTCCCTGATTCCCCATCCCTCTGGACAGAGCGGGCGCGACGGAATACGTTCAGCTTGGACGGTCGGCCGGCTCAAGAAACGCCCTCCGCGGCATTGCGACGAATTGCGCCGCAACGACCCCCATGGGCCCCACTTCGCCAAGGTGGGGAAAGGGATCGGCGACTCATCACTGATGACTGATCACAAAAGAGACCTGGGAATCGGGGTAATCGGCGCGGGATTCATCGTGCCGCGACTGCCATTTACCGGCATACTCGGCCGCCGGGTATTGCGTGGTAGGGATCACGTCGCGGTCGCAGCAACGGGCAAACGAGGCCGCGGCATCCCGGGAGGTGGCCAGGGTCTACGAATCCGTCGAGGAGATGCTCGACGACCCCGCTATCCAGATCGTGGACATCGCCATTCCGCCCTTGGCGCAGCCGGGGATGATCGCGCACGTGCTTGGACACCGTCGCCACGTGCGGGGGATCCTGGCGCAAAAGCCGCTCGCGATGTCGTATGGAGAGGCCAAAGGTGTCGTCGAGAGCTGCGAACGAGCCGGGGTGGTGCTCCAAGTCAACCAGAACATGCGGTATGATCAATCGGTGCGGGCACTCAAAAGCTTGGTCGAGCGCGGGTTACTGGGCGAGCCGGTGCTGGCGACGATCGAGATGCGGGCCGTCCCGCACTGGATGCCGTGGGCCCAAGGGGGTCGATCGCTGTCGACGTTTGTGATGAGCATCCATCACCTCGACACGTTTCGGTACTGGCTGGGGGATCCGGAACGGCTTCTGGCCAGCACGCGAGCTGATCCTCGGACGGGGTTTCCGCATGCCGACGGGATCAACCTGTACATGCTTGAGTATCAGAGCGGTGCACGGGCGGCGGCGTGGGATGACGTCTGGGCTGGCCCAGCGCGGGAAGGGGCGGGGGCCGACGTGGCGATCCGCTGGCGGTTTGAAGGCACTGAGGGGCTTGCGCTAGGCACGATCGGCTGGCCGGGCTGGCCGAGGCGAGTTCCCAGCACAATCGATTACTCCACAATCCGCGACTGCGGTTCCTGGCACCGGCCCCGCTGGGACAAGGCGTGGTTTCCCGATGCGTTCGCCGGCACGATGGGAGGACTGCTCCAGGCGGTAGAGACCGGCAAAGAGCCCGACATCTCGGGCCGCGACAACTTGAAGACAATCGCTTTGTGTGAAGCCGTGCTGACCGGAGCACGCGACCATCGCGCGGTGCGTCTCGACGAGTTTACGGGGTAGGCCTCGATTGACAAAACTCGCCTGGTCATTCCCGTTTGACGCTTTTGCCCCGGCAGTTGCCCTGGGGATCGACCCCGCCGTGCTCCTTGGTTTCGGTGCGATGGTGTTGATGGTGCTGGCGGGGATCATGCTCCGGGTACTCAAGTGGAAGGCTCAGCAACAGCGGCTGTTCGCGAATCTCAAGGCCGGGGCCGCCGAGCGGCGTCGGGCCGAGCGCGCGATGCGCCAGACCGAAGTCTTCTATCATTCGCTGGTCGAGACCATCCCACAGATGATCCTGTGCAAGGACCTTCTCGGAAGATTTACCTTCGCCAACCAGAAGTTCTGCGCGGAGCTGGGGACGACCCTCGAGGACATCAAGGGCAAGACCGACCTGGATTTCTTTCCCCACGAGCTCGCGGAGAAGTACCGCCGGGACGACAAGGCGGTGATCGAAAGCGGGCGAGTTCTCGACGTCGTCGAGCAGCATGTGACACCCAAGGGGGAAACGCTGTACGTGCAGGTCATGAAGACGCCCCTCTTTGGTGAGGACGGCAAGGCGATCGGCATTCAGGGCATCTTCTGGAACGTCACCGAGCGGATGCGCTCCGAGGAGAAGCTCAAAGAGCAGAATGTCATGCTTCAGGAGCTCGCCCGCTCGGAGCGGCAAGCTCATGAAGCGCTCAAGGCCGCCCAAAGCCGGATGGTTGAGACCGAGAAACTGGCGAGCTTGGGCCAGTTGGTGGCCGGTGTGGCTCACGAGATCAACAACCCATTGGCGTTTGTGAGCAACAACGTCGCCGTGCTGGAGCGCGACCTCCGCGACTTGGTGACCTTGATCGAGTTGTACCGCCAGGTGGAGCGTGCCGGCGAGAGGACGGAAAAATCGCAGGTCGAGACTCCGCACATGGACGTCGGCGAAGATGCCGGCGCCGAGAATGAAGGCGCCGTGTTCATCCAGATCGACAAGATCAGCGAACAGCTCGACCTCGATTACACTCTGAACAATCTACCGAAACTGATCGAACGGACCCGCGAGGGCCTGCGGCGGATCGAGCGGATCGTCAAAGACCTGCGGCTGTTCGCCCGGGTCGATGAAGGCGACTGGAACGAGGTTGACCTGAACCCGGGAATCGAGTCATCGGTGAACATGGTGCAGGGGTATGCGCGTAAGAATGGCGTCCGGCTGGTGACGGACCTTGCGCCTTTGCCGATGGTTCGATGCCGCGGGGCGCGGGTGCACCAAGTCGTCGTAAACCTCCTGATGAACGGAATCGACGCCTGCAAGCCCGAGAGTTCGGTGACAATCCGCACGCGTCCTGAGGCGGACGGAGTGCGAATCGAGGTCTCTGACTCGGGCTCCGGCATCGATCCTGCCAATCGCGAGCGGATCTTCGACCCGTTCTTCACCACCAAGCCGATCGGAGAGGGGACCGGCCTGGGACTATCGATCAGCTACGGCATCGTGCAGGAGCACCACGGGACCATCGACGTTCAATCCGTGCCAGGGGAAGGATCTTGCTTCACTGTCCGGCTCCCGCGGGAGCCGGGACGCACCGCGGCACCTGTCTCTCCGGTATCCGAGTCCGTTACGCCAAAGGAAGGATGATCGAGCCATGATGTCAGATCACACGAGCGCGCACGACGGCCACACCGCGCTGATCGCTTATGACCTGGTCGAGGAGTCCAACCCGAAGGTGGTTATCGTCGAATTCTTGATCCACACGATCGCCGACCCGACCTTGGCCGCCCAGCTCGGTCAGCAGCTTGGCTCGCTGATCCGTCCCGAGCTCCCCAAGCAGTTTTTACTCGATTTCAAGAATGTCAAGACCTTCAGCAGCACAGCGTTTGGTGCCCTGGTCTCGTTCATTCTCAAGGTGCGCGACGCCGGCGGGCGTGTGAAGCTCTGCAACATGAACGAGTTTGTCCGGTTCGGCGCCGACGTGATCCGGATGGGAGAGTTCAGCGAGTTTGCGACCGACCGGACGACCGCAATCGAGGAATTTATGAAATGATGAAGCTCGGATTGATCAATTCGGCCTGGGTGCAGGCCGGCCGCGGGACGGAATTCGGCATCCGGAAGACAAAGGAAATCGGCTTCGACTCGATTGACATCTTTGCCGACCCGCTCGACATCGACGTTCGGGAGAAGCGGCTGATCAAGAAGGAGTGCGACCGTGCGGGCCTGCCGATCGTGAGCGTGGCCTGCGTGGCGGTCGGCCTGATCGATTTCAACCCGAGCGTCCAGCGGTTCCACGTCGATCGGGTCGGCGCGTACCTGGATATGGCCTTCCTGTTCGAGGCGAGGAATCTCCTCTTGGTGCTGGGAGAGTACATCTGGCAGAAAGAAGTGATTCCGGCGGCCGCTCAATGGACGACCGCTGTCGAGCACGTGCGGTCGCTCTCCGATCGGGCCGATGAGCTCGGCCTGGAGATCGCACTCGAGCTCGAGCCGTTTGCGCTGTCGCTCTTGAACGACGTGCCCAGCATGGCGCGGTTTCTCGACGAGGTGAACCGGCCGGCCGTGAAGGCCAATCTCGATATCTCGCACCTGGCGCTGTCGAAGCAGGCTCCGGAATCGATCGCACAATTGCGCGGGCGCGTAGCGCACGTCCACATTTCCGATTGCGATGGCCGGGTGCACGGCGACCTACCCCCGGGCGCGGAGTGGTCGACTTTCCTCCGTACCTTCAAGCGATCAAAACGCTCGATATACCGGAGGCGACGATTCCGCTGGAGCTGGAGTATTCACCTGAGCCCGACAAAATAGTGGAGTGGGTCGGCGAGGCGTATGAGAAGACATCGGCCCTGATGCGGGCGGCGGGATTGCGAGCATGAGCCGGATCGCGAGCGTGGCCAGTCAGATGGTGCTCTGTCTTGGGCTGGCGATCGTGGCCGGATGGCCGGCGGGGGCCACGGTTGCCGAGGCATGGCGGGCACTCGCTCACCCGGAAGATGCTCAGCTCGGTCCAGGCTCGGCGTATGATGCCGTGGGGTCGGCGGAGATGCTCCGCGACCGGTCAGGATTGCCGCGGCCGCTCCGGCTGGCGATCGAGACCGGAATCGTGGTCGTGGGCACCGAGGCCCTGGCGCTCCCGGTCGGGATCGTAATCGCGCTCTTGCTCTTTCGCACCGATGTACCGTGGCGGGGGCCGCTCCTGTTGATCTTGACCCTGGCGGCCTTTGTACCGCTTCCCTTGCACGCGACTGCGTGGCTAGGGGCCTTCGGGAATGCGGGGCGGCTCCAGCCATTCGGAGCGCAACCGATCCTGGTTGGCCGATTCGGCGCCGCGGTCGTCCAAGGATCGGCGGCGCTGCCTTGGGTGGTGCTGATCGTGGGGGTGGGTTTGTGCGGGGTCGAGCCCGAACTGGAAGAGTCGGCGTTACTCGACCATGGGCCGGCGCGCGTTCTTTTCGAAGTGACCCTGCGGCGGTCGCTCGGGGCGATCGCTGGAGCCGCGCTCGCGGTGGCCGTCTTGGCCGCCGGTGACATGACGGTGACCGACCTCTTGCAGATTCGCACCTATGCCGAGGAAGCCTATCTTCAATACTCGCTTGGCAAGGGGCCTGGCGAGGCGGCACTCGTGGCTTTGCCTCCATTTCTAGTACTGGGAGTGCTGATCCTGTTCGTTGGCCGGTGCTTGCCCGGCTCGACCCCGCTCGCATGGCATCGTCTCTCAATCGGGCGCGGCGATGGCCTCTGGGCGCATGGCGGCTTCCGCTCGGAGTCATTCTGATCGGCGTGGCCGGAAACATTGTGGCACTGCCGCTGTACAGCCTGGTGTGGCGCGCCGGCAGAGTCGGCGGCAGGGCGACGGCGAGCCGTCTGCCGGTCTGGTCGGCGACGGGGCTCTGGGGTACCTTGCAACATGCGGCCGCTGACATTCGGGAGCCGCTCGGGTTGAGCGTGCTCGTGACAGGGGTTGCGGCCACCGTGGCGGCCCTGCTGGCCTTCGGGCTGGGCTGGACCGCCCGCCGATCGATGGTTTGGAGCGGCGTGGCCATGGTCACCCTGGCCCTCACCCTGGCCACTCCCGGACCAATTGCCGGGATGGCGCTGATCCTGGCATACCAACCGGTCGACCTGATCTACAATTCAGCGGCGATCATCGTGATGGCCGAGGTTTTTCGATCGCTGCCCTACGCACTCTTGGTCCTCTGGCCCTTTCTGTGTTCGTTTCCCCAGGAGTATCTCGACGCGGCTGCTCTCGACGGTTTGACACCGTCTGCCCGGATGTTGCGGGTGGTGCTTCCGCTGTCGTGGCGGGCGATTCTGGCGGCCTGGGCGGTCGCCTTCGCCATTGGTCTGGGCGAGCTTCCGGCAACCAACCTGGTGACGCCGCCCGGGGCGCTTCCGGTGTCCTTCATCATCTGGAGCCTGCTGCATACAGGCGTCGAGAGCAACCTGGCGGGAGTCGCGCTCATCATGCTCATGGTCGTCGCGGGGGCCGGACTCCTGGCCGCGGCCGCACTGCGATCGCTGCGACGGCCGCTCTCGAAAGGATGAAGGAATCAAGTTTAGCGGTATACTGGAGGGGTTGCGCCCCCCCTGCCCTGCCATTCGCGAGTGGGAAGGGGATCGTCGCCAAAGATGATGCCTACTCAGGCTTCTTTCCCGCCAGGACGGATTTGAGTGCCTCGCGGAGCTGGTCTTCCAGGTGAGCCCCGCCCCCGACATAGAGGCGAGCAACCTTGCCCTGGCGATCGATGATCACGGTCTGAGGAATCGCGACGGCTTTGTATAGATCGGCCACCTTGCCGTCGCGGTCAAGCGCGACGGTGACCTTGAGCTTCTGACGCTCCAGTAACGCCGTGACCTGTTCGGCGGTTTCCTGGAGATTGACCGCCACAAGCTGGACGTCCTGGTCTTTGAAGGAATTCGTCGCTCGTTCGACCTGCGGCATGGCCTGGAGGCAAGGGCCGCACCAGGTGGCCCAGAAATCCAGAACGACCACCTTCCCCTTCTGGTCGGCAAGGTGGAAGTTCCTTCCTCCCACCAGGTCGAGGCGGAAGTCGGGCGCGGGCTTACCGACCAGCGGAGACGCCGTGCCCGAGTCGTCGCCGCCGGCGCCGCCGTCTTCGTCGCTGGCCGTCACGAATTTCGGGTCGGGTGCGTTCGTGAGCTTCCACTGCTGGTACGGAAGCCCGGCGGCGGCGGTCTCGATGGCCTGGCCGATCAGGAGCTGGTCGATCTGTTTGACGGCGGCCTGGCAGGGACCCAGGACATCGCTCTTGCCGGCGAGCACGGTGTCGGTGAATCGTTGCGGGGAGAACGTCAGCCGAATGCCGTCGTTCCTGAGCACCTGCACCCGGCTTCTGTCGGCGGAGCCAGTTGGTTGGGCAGGCGTCTTGGACGGGTCGAGCTCGTCGGCGTGCAGCCAGATGATTCTGGCGATCCGGCTGCGGGGAATCTCCCGGTTGTCGAGCCGGATCTCCACCTGAAGCGTCTTGCCGTCCATCGTGCTCACCCGCCCGCGGAGGTAGTCGCCGTTCTTGGAGCGGATCAGGTGCGTCGGTGGGTCGGCCTTCTGCATTCTGGGCAGCGTGAGCAGCCGATCGAGCTTCGCTGCGCGTCAACTGGACGGTTGACGAGTTTGGCTCGACGGTGGCGAGCTCGACGGCCTTGACCTTGTCGTGAGGGACGAAGTGACTGGTGGAAAGCGAGCTGTTGAACCAGACACCGCCGGCATCGATCTTGGTGATGATCGAGGGAATGACGTCGCCATCGCGGAGGTACAGCGATTTCCGCTCGTCGCCGGGGTGCTCGATTCGGCGGGCTGCTCGGCGAGGGCCTGGGCGAATCGCAACACCATGTTGCCGACACCCGGCGGCTGTTGTTGCTGCTGCTGGGCGAGCATGGCTCGGCGCGCCTGGAGCACCTGCAACCTTTGCTGCTGGATCAGCATCGCCCGCATCTGAGCCTGGCCGTGGACGCCCGCAGGGACGTTGACGTCTGGTTGGGCCGGCGGCTGGGGCGGCGGTTCTTTGTAGATCACGCGCCCGGAGATACCGGGCTTGAGCGCGCTTGCGGAGTCGCTGGCAAGCGGCTTCCAGACAAGACAGCTCGCCCCGGGCTGCTCGCTGCCGTCGACCAGCTTGCCCGTCAGCTTGACCTGGTCGAGCTCGAGCCGGCCGGTGGAATCGTCTCTGGACAGCGGGGCGATCTCGGGATGGGCCATCGCGATCAATGACCGCAGGCCGTCGAGAGAAAGCCGCACCGTCTCCTTGAAGCCAGGGATCTTCATGAAGAGCGATCCGTTCTCGATCTTGAGCAGATCGCCGCTGAGCCGGTTGCCGTCGTGATAGACGGCTCGGACGGCGCGTGGCTTCTCCTCTCCGGGCAAGGAAATGATCACGCTGGAGATCTGGTCGTCCTTGACGCGCGACTCGCCCGAGGCGGTGCGGACGACGAATTCGTGAGACGCCGGATCGAACCGGGTCACTTGCCCGTAGACGATCGACCCGTCGGGCCGGTGGATCCTCGCCTCGTTGACCTTGACCTCGCGAGGCGGGTCGCCAGTCCATTTCGAGATCCGCAGCCATTCCAGACGCAGATCGCCTCGGAGGTTCGCGAGGTAAATGCCCGGCAACACGGGCGAGCCCAGGGGGCCGACCTCCAGGTGCGCCAGTTGCCTGCCGCTACTGGAAAAGACGAGGATCTTGCTCTCTTTCTGGTCGAGATACACCTGGAGATGAGCCCGGCCGGGGCCTGGCTCGATTCCCTGCACGACAGACAGGTCGGCTTCCTTGGGAAGCTCGCGCTGAACGATCAGGTCGCCTCCCCACGCTTCGAAGCGAAACGCGTGCTTGACCGATTCCGGCTGATCGCTGGTCCCCAGCGCGAGAACAAAGTCGGGCTTGTTCCGCCACGAGAGCTCGAACTCGATGTTCGCCTTGGCCGGGAGGTTGAAATCGCCCTGGATTGCAGCCCCCGCCTGATCGGTCAAGAGCTGCCCCGATTCTTCATGCCAGGTCTTCGGGGGAGGGCCGGGCGCGGCCTCGGGCTGGGCGTTGGGATGGGCAGCCCCGATGCCTTGGGCCCTCAGGATGTTGTTGGCGAGCTGGAGCTCGACCACTCTGGCCTCTTTGGCGGTGATTGGCGCCGCTGCCTTGGGGTGATTCTGAGCAGCATCGTGCCAGCCGGCCATGCCGTTGGGGCCCAGGTAGACCAGGTCGGCGCTATCGCGCCAGCGGTAGATCCGGTGGATGGCGGTTCGCTCAACGTGCACGCGCCCGACCCGGGGTATGTCGAGCTGGACTTCGGTCTCGTCGAGCGCGGCCAGAGAGCCGAACAGGACATCACCGGCAGCCAGCCCGAAGCAGAAGTCTCCGCTCGGCCGGGGCGGGACCGCAGGCGGGGGCCAATGGACGGCTTCGACCCGGCTCACGCTGAATTCAAACGGCGATACCAGGCCGACGGCCTGCCAGCGGAGGAAGCCAGCCCGCGGCGAGTCGGCAAGCTTGCCGGCGGCATAGCCGCCGTCGCTCAGATGCAGGACGGCCACGGGCGGCGATCCTGCCGGCAACTGATCGACGGCCTGCCCGGAGGCATTGGGCAGCCCTGGGATCGCCAGGGCTGACAGCATCAAAAGCTCGAGCGGCCCGTGATGGAGGCAGCGTTTCATCGTTTCATCTCTCGTAGATCGGCAGGAATCGGAAGTTCACGGCCAGGGCCAGAAGATTGAGCGAGGTACTGACCGAGCCGCCCATCTGGCCGACGAAGCTGCCGTCGGGGCGCTGGGCCTGCTTGAGCTGGCGGACCAGCAGCTTGTTCCATTTCTCCCACGCCACCGGGTCGCCCTGAAACAGGGCCTGCGCCTGGTAGTAGCGGGCGTACTCACTCCAGCCTTGCTGTTCGGTTTGATCGATCCGCTCCTTGATATAAGCAAGGGCGGCCTTGTACTGCTTGAGGTCTTTGCGGCGAGCGACCGCGAAGACCAGAGTGGCGATCGAGCTGCGGGCGAGCGATGCCCCGAAGCCACCCATGCCGCCGGCATAAGCGACTTCCCCCGACGCGGAGGTCATCTGGGCGTAGAACGAGATCGCCTTGTCGATCGACTCATCCGGCACTTCAATTCCCGCGTTGCGAGCCGCCAGGAGACCGACGAAGACGGCGCCCGACACGGACGTATCGGCGTCGCGCGCGTCGGGCGAGTAGCGCCAGGCGCCGAGCGGGTTCTTCTTCTGCGAGGTGACCGCGGCCCGGACCGCCAGCTCGAGCGCCTGGCCGATCGATCGCGGCCCCTTTCCATCGGGCCAGAGCGTGCGCTCGTCGACCACGCCATACGCTTCGGCCAGAGCGAGCGTGGCGAAGCCGTGGTGGTACATGCTCATTCCCATGATGCCGGTGCTGGAATCCTGGGCTTTGATGATGTTGCGCACCGACCGGCGGATGTGGTTGCTGTATGGCCCGAAATTCGGGTCTTCGCCGCAGGCGAGGAAAACCATGAGGCCCATCCCGGTCGTGCCGGGGCCGACCTCGCCCCCGGCAGCCGGCCAATCGCCATTTTCCGACTGGGTCGTGGCCATGTACTGAAGCCCGCGCTCATAGAGCTCGCGGACGTCACGCGGGACCACCTCGCCGAACCGAGTGGTCGGAGGCTGCGCGGCCGACGGACCCGGCCAGCCCAGGACGAGGGCGACGAGCAAGAGTGGGCCAATGCGGGCGGAACGGAAGGCCGGGGCCTTGGCGGCACAGTCGAGACGCGCATTGAACAGGTTTCTGGGTGTCATGAAGGTGCTCCCGTCGCGTGCGGTCGCTGTCCGTCTACTTTCTTCTTCTGCGGGACGTCCTGGTCACGCTCATGCGCAGACGCCTGGGCGGCGACACCGTCTTCGGGGACGAAGCCGCGCTCTTCGAGAGTCTTCTTCAAGCGAGTCGCTTCATGCAAGTGGACCTCGAGCTTGGCCCACTGGGCGGGTTCGAAGATCGGCTTGAGACGGGCATCGGGAAGCAGCGACATCTGGAACATCACGCCGTAGTAATCGTATTCGCCGAACGTTCGGGGAGGGCGGGTTTCTTCGGCCAGCAGTCCGGTGAGCCGCCGGTGCTGCTCGGCGTTCAAGTGCAAGGTCGTATCCAGGATCCCGACAACCCACTTGAGCGTGGCCCGATGGCGAGCGGCGTGCTCCTCACGCTGGATTCGCTCGTACCGGGTGAATTGCTCGCTTCCCAGGGTGTTCCTCAGACTCTTCCCGAGGAGCGATTCGGGGCCAAAGAAGGTCTTGCGGTCCACGGCTTCGGAAGGCCGGGAATCCGGGAACATGATGACCCCGAACGCCGGATCGATTTGACGATCCCGGATCGTTTGCTTGATTTTCTCGACGTCTGCGAAGAAGTGCCGGATGTCACCGAGGCCCGCCAGGTTGAGTTTCTTTCTTTGAGCTTCGGTCAATGGGCAGATGCGGTGGATCTCATTGACCCGCGCCGTCAGGCGGCGCTCAAGCCGGGCACGGAACTCGTCGGCGCTCAGCCCGTGAAAAGCCCACTGCTCGAATTGCGCGTCAGTGAGCAAGATCGTAGGCGAGTCAGCCATGGGCACAAATACGTCGCGCCCGAACCTGCCCTGTGCGCAGGCGGTTCGCCCCATCGTGACGGCGGCCAGCACCGTGAGGGCGGCGAGCAAACGGCTGAGTGTCCTATTGATCGCGTTCATGAGGGCCCCACGACGACCGAATCGGGAATCGGCAGTTGGGAATCGGGGCTGGTCTTCATCTGTTTCCTGAGTATTCTGCTGGCTACTTGCCCGTGACTTTGGCTCGGGCGGCCGCGGCGGCGCGGGCCGCGGCCTTCTTGGTTGTCAACCTCGGGGCGGCGATCGGCGGGCTCGCGGCTGGGCCGCCGGCGATGACCCCGGAGTTCTTCAGCCATTGCTCCATTCCCCGCGCCTGCGGGAACTGCCGGCTCAACAGCCGCCACTGCGGAGCATCGAAGATCGGCCTGAGCGTGGACTCCTCTCGCTTGCTCATCTGGAACATGAAATACCAGTAGTCCGACTGTCCCATTTTCAGCGGAGCCGGCACGTCGTTCAAGAAGAGGCCGACCAACCGGGTTCGTTGATCCGCGCTCAACCCAAGCGCTTTATCGAGGTGAGCGACAAACAGCTCGACCGTGGCACGGCGGCGCTCCACAGCGCGCTCGCTCAGCAAGGCGCCGTACCGAGCCGCCTGCTCGTCGGTCAGAACTTTCTTGATCGACTTGTGGAAGATCGAATCGTCGCCGAACAGCCCGGCTTGAATCTCGATTTGCATGGGCTGCACGTCCTGCCAGATGTTGATGTTCGGCTCGGTGCTGATCCGCAGGAACTTCCGTTTCACGTCCTCCACGCGGTCGTAGAACCGTTTGATGTCGCCGAGCCCCGCCAGCTTCAGTTTCTTTTTCTGGGTCTCTGATATCGAGCACGCGCGCTCGATGTCGTCGATGTGGATTGCGAGCACCGATTCGAGCCGGCTGCGCGCGGCCGCACTTCCTCCCAGCGCGCGAAAACCCACTGGTCGACCTGCTCGAGATTGGGGGCCTGGACCTGCGCCATGTTCAGCCTGGGCAGCGCGGGAACAACCGCGGTGTCGTCCACGATGTCGTCATCCTGGGCGCGCGCGATGCCGGCAGCCTGTAGCGAGGCGAGCATGGTCGCAAGGACCAGCAGCAACCGGCGGGCGTTTCGGTCGATCGCGAGCATGAGTCAGCTCCTGGTCCGGCTGCTTATGGTCCACCCCGGCGCCGAAGCCCAGAGAAAGTGGTCCAGGCGATCACGATCAAAGGACCTTCACATTGTTCATGGTTGCTTGACATCGGCTCGCTTCGCCGCCGGCTTCTCGAGCATCTGGAGCCTCCTCATGTTCATGCCTGGAATGACCGGCTTGGGTTTCTCAACGCCCAGTTCTTCTTCGAGCTCGTCGCTATCATTCCCGAAGGCTCCCCAGACCCCGCCGAAGCCCGTGAAGCGGTCGACCTTCTGGACGTTTTGCCAGACCGCCTTCTGCGCGTCGGTCAGGATCGGGCTCAGGAGCGGGTCAATGCTCATGGGGAAGAACTGGTTGCCGTAGAGCAGGTAATCGACATAGAGCTGCCAACCACTCTCCCAGTTCGACGACAGCGCGTCCTGGAGCTTGGTGCGCTGCGGCGGGGAGAAGTAGAGCACGCGATCGATCGCGTCGATCAAGAAGCGGATCGTACACTGCTTTCGATAGGCATCCCGCTCGTCGTGTTCGACGCGGTATCTTGACCATTGCTCGGGAGTGAGGTCCTTCTTCATCACGGCGGAGAGTGCTTCGTCGAGGAGCTTGCTGCCGTCGAGGTTGTTCCGCAATTGAGCGTTTGCCGGTCCGATTACCCTGGGCTGGAGCTGTGCGTCGACCACTTTCGAGACGACCTCATCGACGACCTGCTGGGCATCGCGATTGATCCGGCGGAATTCCTCGGTGCTCAACTGGCAGACGCGGCGGACGAGGATGAGCTCGCCCCGCACGGCCGGCCGTGCCTGGTTCTTGCATTGCTGGATCATCGGCGCACGATTGTTCTGATTGACGACGCGGATCGCTTTTCCTTTGACGGCCGGCCTGGGAGCTTTTTTGACCGGCTCGGCTCGCTCAGCGGCGGCCTTTTGGGCCGCGCCGGCGGCGACGGTCTTGGCCTCGATCTTGGTCGCGGCCGTCGCTTGAGCGGGGGCCTGGGCCGCGCCGGTCTTGGTTGCCTGGGCGACGACGACCGCCGACGTGAAGACCGCGCACACGCCAACGCTGACCGTGAGAGTGCGAATGGGCTGTCTCATTGTCCTCCGGCGTTTCGTTCCAGCCGGTTGAAGTACTCGTCCAGGCCGGCGCGGAACTCTTCGGGCAGTTTGGCTCCCGATTCACCGCTGACCTGGGGAATGCCCCGGTCTTCGCGGACTTCCTTGTCGTTTGAGCCGCCGCCGAAGAGGGCCAAGGCCGAGTCGAGGGTCTTGCCATGACCGCCGCCGCCGGGGGTCGCTCCCCCGCCGCCACCGCCGCCCTTGGGGTTGATTCGTTTGGACTGCAAGAGCAGCTCGATGGCCTCGGTCTCCGCGGCGATGGCCGTGCTTCCCGTGTCGGGTTGCGCCAGAATCTGGGTCGCCTCCTGCATCACTTCCGAAACGCGGCCCAGAAGCCGCATCTCGAAGGCGAACTCGGTTGCCGCGTCGGGGAGTTCAGCGATGGCCGCGCCGAGCTTGTCGACGCGATCGCTCAAGATCTTCTGGGTGCCGGACAGGTTGAGGGCCTGGCCGTGGTAATCGTCGGACGCCAGTACGGGGCGGGCCTGCTCGACCACGCGGGTCTCCTCACGCAGGTTGACCTCGCCCTCGAGGATCTGGAGGGCTTCGAGCACGAGCGCCGGCGGGAGGCTGCTCTTGGACTTGGCCTTGCACGTGCCGCCCTTGCTCGCTTCGACCAGGTCTTCAGCCCAGCGGTCCAGGGTGTCGGACCAGTATTCGCACTGGGCGACCGACATGCCGTTCTCTTTCGTGAGATCATCGCCGATTTGCCGCAAGCTGCCGACCACATCCTGTTGCCGCATCTCGTCGATCACAGCCTTGAATCGCTCGAATCGGCGGCGCTCGAAGTACGCCGACATGTCGTCCATGATGTCGGAGACGTCGTGGCTCGCCTTGGCTTCCTCGGCAGACATCTCGTCGATGACTTTCGAAGGCTCCTTGCCGACCTGGTAGCCGGGCACGCCGAAGACCGCGCTCAACTGCGTGTCGATCCGGCCGCCGATCTTGTACTGGTGCCGCGAGGCGGCCTTGAGCCGCTTGACGAGGGTGCTTCCCTCGAGGTTGGCGAGCACGCGATTGAGCTCGTCGGCGATTTTCTCGAATTCGGCCAGAAGGTCCCGCTGCTGCGCGATCGCCTCATCCACTTTTTCTTCCGCCGGAGACTCTTCGGGCTTCTTCGAGCTCGCCCCGCCGCCAACGAGGGTGGTGACGGGAAGGCGCAACGATGGCGTCTTGCTCTTGCTCTTGGGCGCGTTTTGATTGGCTTTCTCGTCCGGAGGCTGCTGTGACGATTCGCCGTCGGCAATCTGGGGAACCGCCGAAGGCGGCTTCTCCGGCCCGGGAGCCGGTTCGGAGGGCGAGCCCTTGCCGGAAGCGCGCGTCTGACCGGCCATCATCGACTTGTTGTTGCTCTTGGATGCCGAGTTCTTGGACTCGGAGCTCTGGGAGTTGGAGTTCTTGGACTGGGAACTCTGGGATTGAGAGCTCTGGGACGCGGAGCTCTTGGATTCGGAGCTCCTGGAGGCGGAGCTTCTGGCCCCTGCCTGGGCCAGGCTGGGGGCCTGAGCGGCTTCCCGCAGCAAGTCGGCGACGGAAGGCATGCGATTGGAGGCGATGTCCTTCAAGATCTGGAGCATCTCGGCCCACTTTTCCAGGGGCGCGATCCCGAACTCGGGGTTGCGCATGGCTTGCTTGATTAGGTCTTCGCCGCTTGCGGTCAGGCCCGTAAGCTGACGGCCGTTGGCACGTTCCGCCACGGCCTGGTTCTCGATGCGCCGTCGGGTCTCGGGCCGGTCGAGGTCTTCCGGCGACAGGGCGCGCAACTGCTTGTTGGTTTCGTACAACTGCATCTCGCGGTCACGGACCAACAGCGACTGCCGATGCCACTTGCTCAACTGCTCGGTGATCCAGATGGCATGCTGCTCGGCGGTGAGCACGTAGAACGTGTAAGTCGGGGAATAGATGCGCCCGCGGCCGGGGAGGTAGTCTTCCACGAACAGACGGACGCTCACCGGCTGGGGCTCGATGCCCAGCGACCGCGCGGAGAACGTGCCGGGGAGATCGAGCGAGTCCTTGTCGAATCCGCCAGCGGCCAGGATCCGCTCTCCCTTGGCCGGCGAGCTGGCGACACTGTCCTCGGTGGCCTGCCAGTCGAGGCCGACCTGCTTGATTCCAAAATCGTCGGAGGCCCTCACCTTGAAGGCGAGCTGCTCGATGTCGAGCACGACCTTCTGCCGGGGGAGGTCTTCGCAGGTGAGCGAGGGGGCCTCGTCCTCGGTGGCCGTGATCGCCAGAGTGAATGGCTCCTTGCCGGCCAGGCCGAGCTTGTCTTTCCAGGCAAACTCCATTTTGCGCGAGCTGGCGATCACGGTGAGGGGGCTCGAGACCCTGGCACCGGCGGGGGGCTCTTGCTTGCCGTCGACCGTGGCGGAGTCGAGCTCGCGGCCGGCGGTCGCGACGAAGGTCGCCTGAGATCCCTTGACCAGGGAGACGGCTCCGCCCCGAACGTCTCTGGTGCGAGGCGCGGGCAAGCCCAGATACTTGGGCAGCCGGACGTCCGCCACGATCGAGGTCAGCTCGGGGCGAAGGGTGGGCTCGATGTGCGCGGTTTGCGTCGCGTCGCCGATCTTGACCTCGAGCGTGCCCGGATCGAGCTGCGGCGGGAACTCGAGCGTGTACTGACCGTCGTTCAATCGGGCGACGACGGGCGCTTGAGCGCCGAGCTGGCCGACAGCCTGATCGGGCCGCCACACGGTGTTGCCCGCGAGCCGGAGGTCGAGCGAGAATGGCTCTCCGTGGGCAACGACGATCCGGTCGGGGAGCGGCTCGAGCGTGGTGAAGGTGTAGCGCGGGGCGTTGCCCCAGGGGGCAAGAAACCGTTGCCAGGCATTGGCAGCGGCGGCCGGATAGAGGGCGAACACGGCAATCGCGGCCGCCAGCGGTACGGCAGTCAGCCAGCCCCAGACCCGATGGCGTGGGTGCGGCACGGCGTCGCCAAAATCGCGGCGCTCGGCGTCGAGCGCAACCTCGCGGATGGCGGCTTCGCAGAGCGCACGCGACCTTGCCTGCTCGAAGTCGTTCTTCACGAGCTCGATGATCCCCAGAAGCTGGTCTCCGACGCCGGGATGCTTGCGCGCGAGCAGCCTGGCAAGCTGCTCGAGACGGCGATGGCGCCAGACCCAGCGATGCAAGGCCAGCGGAATGTTCGCACACGCCAGGGCCGCGGCGACGAAGAGGCTGATGCGCAACCAGCCCGGCGTGTCGAAAAGGCGATCGAGACCGAACAAGAGCAGATACGCGACCAGGACGCCAAAGGCGGCCGCAGCGACAGCCTCGACGATCTTGATCGTCCAGACCTGGCGGCGAAACTGGTGCATCTGGCCCTGAAGCGAATCAGGAAGCCGCAGCCGATCGGGTGCATACGCGAGGCTCATCTTGACATCTCCGTGCCGCTCTTGGCACTGCGCCACGCCCCGGGAAACCCGCCCGGGCACCGCGCCCGGGCCAGACCACACTCACTTCACACGGGCAAGAAGCCCATGCCTTCGACGTCCGTCAGAAGATTATACAAGACCGATGACCTTCCGGCCTACCCAGAACATGCCCAGAAGCGAGATCAACAGGAGGGCGGTGACCGGGTGGCACCAGAGGGGGACGCGGCGCACCAAGGGCGGCGGCTCGGGCAGCTCGGCCAGAGTGCGCACCACCTCGTCGATCCTGGCGGCGTCCACGACCTTGCCCCCGGTCACCCGCGCCAGCTCTTCCATGACCTCGGGACGAGCCGGGCGGCCCAACTGCTCGGCGGCCGCACCCTGCACGAAGAACGAGGCATCGAGTGTCGCGCCGGTCTGCTTGCAGAAGAGCCGGACCACGTGCTTGCCCGATTCAAGGGCCGTAAAGCGGCCGGTGAATTCTCCCCATTCGTCGCCGGCCGACGTGAGCTGCACCAGCTCGGACTTGCCCGACGGGGCCGTGATCCGCGCGGTCACGTCGCCGCCCGGCAAGGGCTCGCCACTTTTTTCCATGACGTTGGCATGCAGCGTCATCGTCTGGTTGAGCCTGGGCTGGTCGGGCACGTAGTACAGCCGCATCGTTTCGCCCTTGGCCATGTTTCTCTGGTAGGCCATCCAGCGCACGACCTGACCCCAGAATCGATAGTGGTACTTGTCTTCGACTCCCTTGCGCCACCGCCAGGCGCCGTCGGTGCCCATGAACAGAACCTTGCCGGCTCCGAACGTGCGCGTGACCAGAAGGGGCAGCCGTCCATACTGATTCGAGGCGTCCTTGTGGACACAGAGGACGTCGCTGCCGGCCTTGGCGCGGAGCACCGGAGCGTACCACTGGAACCCCGGCAGTCCCTCCCAGACCTCGGCGTTGTCGTCCTGGGTGTCGGCCAGCTTGGTCAGCAGGCTGCGGCGGCCCATCTCGGTGAGCTCGAAATGGTTGGCGACACGCGCGCCCCAGCCGCCGGGCTGGCTCGAGTCGAGCACGACGGGACACAGGTCGGCAAGCTCCGTATCCAGCAGCGACAGCTCGCGGCCCTGCCACCCCGGAATGAACACCAGGCCGCTGGCCTGGTGCTCGACCAAGCCCTTCAAGAGCCGGCACTGCTCGGACGTCAACTGGCCGTCGGCCACGCCGACGTCGCCCAGGAAAACCACGTCGAACCGGGCCAGCTCGTCCCGTCCGGATGGGAAGCTCTTGATGTAATCTTTGTTGCCGCCGCCGGGCTTGGTGAGCTCCGGGTGGAACAACAAACAGGATAGCTCGACGCCCGGGTCGCGGGAGAGGGCATTGCGCAGGTAACGGTATTCCCACCTGGGCGACGACTCGACGACGAGCACGCGGAGCTTCTCCTGCCGGATCGAGATCGGGGCGCTCAATTTGTTGTTATCGGCGATCGCTTCGTCGCCATGCCTGGGCACCGAGAGAGTCAGGGTGAAGTCGCCGGTTGCTTTGGGCTTCCAGATCAGCCAGTCGCTCGTCCGGGTCATGGCGCCAACCTTCACCTCCTTGGTGACCTGGTCGCCGTCGGAGGCGGTCAGGGTGACCGTCGTGGTGAAATCTCTCGGAAGCGAGCTATCGATCGAGAACGGGATCCGCACCGACTTGCCGGCCACGCCGAAGGTCGGAACGTCCAGGCTCAAGAGCTCGACGTCGGGCAGGCGGGAGCGGCTGCCCACGGGCACCGCAAAGACGGGCACGCCCCTCATCCGCAGGCTCGCGGCCGCCAGCACCGGGGGTGAACCCTCGTTCCAGTCGCCGTCGGAGGCCAGCACGATGCCGCGCAGGTTCTGGATGCGCTGCGGCGCACGAAGAAGCGGCTCATTCAGGTTCGTGCCATGGCCCGGCTCCGGCTGGGAGAACGCCGAAATGACCACGTTCAACCGCTGGCGGAGCTTGTCCCAGGTGGGAGCGAGCGTCAAGGGCTCGATCGCTTCCCTGCGCGTCACCGGTTTCGCGGTTCCCTCCGCGGTCGCCTTGCCATTTTCCGCCTCCCGGCTCGGCGCCCCCTTGCCGCCCGCGGCCGCATCGCGGGTGTCCATGCTGGCGGAGGCATCCCAGAGGATGGCGATTGAAGGCTTCTCCTGCGGGCGAAACTCCTCGATCCACTCGGGTTGATTGAGCAGCACGGCCACGAAGGCGACGAGCACCAGCCGGAGCAACTCGAGCAGCCCGATCGACCGGAGATAACCGCTGCGGCGCCAGGCCGCGAAACAGAAGCCCGCGGTGAGCACGACGACGGCAAGCGACAGCGCGACCGACCAGGGTGTCCCGAGAAACGTGAGCGACCGGGACACGTTCATGAGCTGTTCCCCCGTACTCGCGCCAGCTTGGGCAGGCAGAGGGCGGCCTCGGCCACCATTGCCCCCATCATGGCGATCAAGAACATCCGCCAGATCTCCTGGATCAGCGAGCCGATGCTGCCCGCGCGGTCGTCCACCCGGTCGAAATCAAGACCCCGGAACAGGCCGGCCACCTGGGCGTCTCCCAGGACCGGCGTCTGGGCTTCGGCGGCGGCGCGGTTGACGGCCAGCAGCCGTTCCCCTTCCTGGTACACGCCTCGGTGGAACGGATACTCCGTCGACAGGGCCTCCTGGGCGCCCGAGACGGGCTTCCACAGAGTGGGGTCATCCCGAAGCGGAACGCCGGCGGTAAGCTGACGGGTGCTTCCCAGGGCCTGAGCACCGGCAGCCAGGCGCGCTGGACCAAAACATAGAAGACCACGCCGCTCGTAGCCAGTGACGAATCGCTCGGGGCCGGCGTGGTCGCGCAGAAGTAGGCGCGCCCCCCTGTCGGTGACGACCCGCGCCAGGAGCGGCGCTCCGCCGCGCAGGGTGGCCAGCGGGGTCACCTCGCCCGAGAGCCCGCAGTATTTCCGGATCTGAAGCTGCCCGACCGGCAGAGGCATGCCGCTCGCGCGTATGGGCGAGCAAGTCCTCATCGCCGCGCCAGCCGTCCACGGGCACGTCCGGCTTCCCCTCGGACCAGGTGGTATAGCGGACGCCGAAGAGCTCGTCGCTGCCGGGAACTCGCGTGGGAAAGAAGACGACCGACCCGCCGCGATCGATGAGCGACCGGATCTGCCGGGCCACGTCGCCGGAGGGAATGGGCGCCTGCCACAAGAGAAGCGACACATTGTCCCAATCGACGGCCGGGACCTGACCGGTCGCGACGAACTCGGCTGCGCACTTGATCGACGGGTCGGGGGAGATCGAGGCGGCCAGTTGCAGGGTGCGGGCCGCCTGGGGATCGTCGACCACGACCACCGACCGCCGCGGCGCGGGCTGCTCGAAGACGAACCAGAAGTCGTTGTCAGCCGGGTTGGCGTCGGCCGGAATCGAGACCCGCCCCCAGCCGCGGTCCCGGCCTTTTTCCAGCGGGATCGGATGGTCTCTCAGCTCGGTTTCTCCTCCGGAGAGCGAAACCGGTACCTCGGAGCGTGCGCCGTCAATCTCGAACCCGACGGGAACCGTGATGGTGTCTTCGGAGCTGTTCTGCTGCCGCGTCAACTTCAAGCTGATCAAAAGCTCGGCGGCGTCGCTGGTCTTCCTGCGGCGGACATCGGTCACCCGCACCGCGAGGTTAGCGGGGGAAATGTCGGGATAGGCCAGAAGATGGAACCGGACGCCCTGCGTGAGCTCGAGAAAGCCATCGCGCAGCACCTGCCACCGGCCGCTGGCGGCATTCCAGTCGTTTTCGCGGAGGTCGGAGCAGATCCAGATCTCGGTCTGGCCGGCCTTGTTGTCCTTGATGTAGTCACGAGCGGCCAGGAGCATGGCGGGCAGATCGGCCGACGAGTCGGCGGGGCCGGTGCTGGTCGAGGTCAAGAGGTCGGACACAGCCTCGAGCTCGCGGGGCTTGTTGGATGTGCTGTCGATCAAGACCCAGTGAGCCGAGCCCAGCGTCTCGAGCGCCATTACGAGCTGACGGAGACCTGTCTCGCGCTTGGAGATTCGGGCCAGGGCCCCCTCCTGTTGCATGCTGGGCGAGCGGTCGATCAAGACGATCGTCGTATCGGCGCGACCGCCCGCGGCCAGGCCCAGCCAGCCGCCTGCCAGCGGGCGGCTGACGGCGAAGATCAAGGTGGCGATCGCGGCCATTCGAAAGAGCATGATCAGGAGTTGCCGCAGCCGGGCATACCCGCGCGACATCCGGTTGGCCGCCAGCAGAAACATCATCGCCCCCCAGCGGATCGTCTGATACCGCCGCTGGTTGATCAGATGGATGATGATCGGCAGCGAAATGAGCGGCAGGGCCAGAAGGAGCATCGGCTGAAGAAAGCTCATCGCACTCCTTTCGCACGGGTCCGGCCGACCAGAAAACGGATCAGCACCTGTTCGTAATCGTCATCGATCAAGACGCGATGGTAGTCGATGGCCGACTCCCGGACGACCTGGATCAGGCCTTCCAAGTATCCGGAGACAGCCTTGTGATAACGGTCGGCGATCTCGCTGGGCTCGGCGAAGATGGACGGGCCTCCTTCCATGTCGATGAACCGCATGGGGCGGCGGAAATCGAAGCCGAGCTCCTGGGAATCGAGCAAGTGGAACACGGCGGTATCGTGCTTGCGGAACCGCAGGTGCTGGAAGCAGCCGCGCAAGAGGTCGGGCTCGACGAACAGGTCCGAGATGATCACGACCAGAGCCCGCTGGGAAATCGTCTCGGCAAGCTCGTGGAGGACCGGGACAATCTGGGTCTGGCCCTGGGGCTGGGTTTGCTCGAGGACGTCGAAGACGGACATCAAGTGCGACGGATTGCGGCGCGGGGGCACGGTGCGCACGATGCCTCCCGCGACGCACGAGAGCCCGATCGCGTCTCCCTGGAGGAGGGCCAGGTGGCCCAGTGCCGCGGCGAGCCGGCGGGCGTATTCGAGCTTGGTGACCTCCTTCGAGCCGAAGCCCATGGAGCCGCTGGTGTCGAGCACGACGCAACACCGCAGATTCGTGTCAGCCTCGAACTCCTTGACGAAGAACCGGTCGGATCGGCCGTAGGCTCGCCAGTCGAGCCGCCGGAGGTCGTCGCCCGGCACATATTTTCGATACTCCGCGAATTCGACGCTCGAGCCGCGATGAGGGCTGGGATGCCGGCCGGAAACCGTCCCCTGCATGGGCCGCCGCGCGAGGAGCGGAAAGCCCGCCAGCCGCGCCAGCACGCCGGGGTCGAGGAAGCTTCGAGATCGGCGATCGGGGAACATAGGCAATTACGCTTCGGCGTCGGTCTCTTCGAGCAGCCGGCGGACGATTTTCTTGGAGTCGATTCCTTCGGCTTGGGCCGCGAACGTGGTGATGATGCGATGGGTCAAGACGGGCACGGCGGCTTCCTGGATGTCTTCGAGCCGGACCATGTAGCTTCCCAGCAGGGCTGCGCGCGCCTTGGCGCCAAGGATCAGGTACTGCACCGCCCGGGGACCGGCTCCCCACGAGACCAGCGGCTTGAGCCACTGAGGCGCCGTCGCTCCGCCCGGGCGGGTCTTGCGCGCCAGCCGCGCCGCATAGGTGTAGATGTGATCCGGCACCGGCACTCGGCGCACCAGGCTTTGGTGACGAATGATCTCCTCCGGATGCATCAGGTGCTCGAGGGTCGGCAGCGAATCTCCGGTCGTGGTCCGGGCGATCTGGATTTCCTCCGCCTCGGAGGGGTAATCGAGCTCGATCAGGAACATGAACCGGTCGAGCTGCGCCTCCGGGAGCGGATAGGTTCCCTCCTGCTCGATCGGATTCTGGGTGGCGAGCACCAGAAACGGGGACTCGAGGTGGAACTTCTTGCCGACCACGGTGACGTTCTGCTCCTGCATGGCCTCGAGCATGGCGGCCTGGGTCTTGGGCGGGGCGCGGTTGATCTCATCGGCCAGGACCATGTTGGCGAAGACGGGCCCGTGTACGAACTGAAATTCACGCTGGCCGCCGGCCGAGTCCTGGAGGATGTCGGTGCCGGTGATATCCATCGGCATCAGGTCAGGCGTGAACTGGATGCGGCTGAACTTGAGCGACATCGTCTCGGCGAGCTTGTTGACCATCAAGGTCTTGGCAAGGCCGGGCACCCCCATCAAGAGGGCGTGACCGCGTGCGAACAGACAGATGGACAGCCGCTCGATGACATCGCGGTGGCCGACGATGACCTTGGCGAGCTCCTTGCGCAGCCGAGCGTAAGCGTCTCGTAAGTGATCGATCGCCTCGACGTCATTTTCGCTCAGCCGTTCTGGAGCCGGCGAGCCCGAAACCTGCGCCATGCAAACACTCCCGTTGTCAAGCTGGGCAGACGCAGGATCAACCGGCCGTCCGCCACCGTACCGACCGTGGAGAATAGAGGCTCCCTTTCAGGCCGTGCCGCCCGTGATCTTGGGCGAGGAGAGGCGGCCCGAACGAATACCTCCGACAAACTTAAGACATTCTAGCCGGGAGGAGAGCGGAAGGGGAAGAGCCTCCGCAAAAGGATGACGGATGCAGGATGGCACCTGACTCCTGGTGCTGACTGGCGAGAGGCGGCTCGCCCAATTCGGGTACGCCGTGCTGGCCCCGATCTGCGTCGTTGTGTGGGACGATTTCTGGCTCCTGAACTTGAGCGGCGGCTGGAACTTGTGGCCCGTCGAGCGCGACCGTGGCTTTGTTTTGTAGATCGGGAATGAGTGCACTAAAGGGCGAGCCCTCGGCTGCGCGAGCCGGCTCCGGCAGGTCAGCCAATTGGCCGTCTGCCGGCTCTTCGATTCCGAGGGCTCCGGCCTGGCGGTGCCGTTCGATTTCGACGGCATCGGCCGCGATGAGCCGTTCGGCTTCGGCCGCGATGCGACGGTCGGTTTCGGCGACTTCGGCCGCGATCCGCCGTTCGATTTCGGCGATTTCGACCGCAATGCGCCGTTCGATTTTGGAGGCTTGGACCCCACCCCCCGTGATCCCCCCTTCAGACGGGGGGGAAAGGGTTGGGGCGGGCGTTTCCGATTCGAGCGGCCGCTCATCATGCTGGGCAAGCTTCCCGTCCTCCGATGCCGCTTCGAGCGTCGGCTCGCTCGGCTGGGCAGGATTCCCGTCCTCCGATGCCGCTTCGAGCGTCGGGTCGCTCGCGTGGGCAGAATGCCCGTCCTCTGACTCTACGGACTCTTCGAGCGTCGGGTCGCCCTGAGGGACAAGCTGCTCGTCCGCCGACTCGTCTTCACTCGGGTCGAATGCCGGCATTTTGAGAATCTTTGCGCATTTTGATGATTGTGGCAATCGCGCGGTGCATCGCTCGCTCGCATGTCGCCATGTGCCGGCGCAGCCGCTCGCCTTCGACGCTGTCATCGAAGCCCATGATGTCGGTCGTCAGGCCGCTCATGGAATCTTCGAAGACCAAACGGTCGGCGGCCAGCCGCTCCAGGCGCTCAATCTTGCGATCGACCAGCTCGAGTAAGAATGCTCGCGCCGAAACCGCATCGGCAGGACGTAGCGACTCCACGTTCCGCCGCGCCAGCCGCTCGCGGTACCGCCTGTAGTCGCCTTTCTCCATGTCGGAGGCGATTTCGAAGAAGGGGTCGTCCTGGCCGGGGGAATCCAGCGCACGGCAAGAAAGGTAAACCTGAATCAGCTCACGGTCGTCGGCTGTATCATACGGGAGCTTGCCCAGCAGCCGCACGCATTTGACCTTCTCGGCGCGTGCCAGCAGTCCCCGCTCTCGAGCCGGTCACGCAGCTCTCGCCAGCGAGCCAGCAGAAATCGTACACCGGCCCAGGTCGACTCCAGCGACATCACCAGCCGGCTGGGGTGATTGGCGTCGTCGGGAGTTTTGGACCACACCGTGCGCGGCTCTTCCGCGTCGTATTCCCCGCGCGGATGAAGCGGCAGCGGCCCGTGCTGGTCATAGAACAAGCGCTGGCCCAGTGCAGCGACTTCTTGCTCGGAATTCCGCCGCTCCTCGGCGTGGCTGGTGTGGATGTTACGAGTCACGCGGGCGACCTCGGACTGCAAAGCCCTCTCTCGCTGCCACGAACTCATGGTGAGCTGTTCGCAGAGCTCATGCTCCAGCGGAGTGACGGGATGGACGCTGTTCTTGTGGCCGATCAACCGCTCTTGAAAGAGTTCGGGCTTCTCCCAGGGCAGCAGGTTCGGCGAGGTGGCCCCGTGCTTCACGGCGTTGTAACGAACGGCTTGCTTTCCGGCGGTTGTGCGCGGCCCAGTGCTTTTTTTGGCGTTCTCTTTGTTCGATTTTCTCTTGGTGGCGGAGACTTTCATGAGTCATTAGTCCTTATGAGTTCATCACTAGGCCCGGCTTGCGACGGCCGGGGAGGAAACGCTCTCACCCGAGCCGGCCCGTCGCGAGTTTCTTACTTAGACAACTTACAACGTGGCGTGCGGTGCGGCGCCTTTTTCGCAGGGTCCAGTGCTTCGCCGACCGGTAAAGGCGGCGGGACTGGTGCAAGCCGTGCGACCGTCAGGGTTAAAAGGCGGGGATGGCTGGGATGCGAATGATGAGAGGCGGCTGGTGCGAGTGGGGAACATCATGCGGACTTTCAAGCGGCGATCGACCGCGATAAGATGACTGCAGGCCATCCCCGCTTCGAGGTCGCCCATCCTGTCATTGGCCGCGGTTCGGAGGAGGTCGCCGGTGTCGTCTGTCACGCTCTGGGCCTGGCTCGTGCTGACCGCAGCCCCCGCGTGCAGCCGTCCTCGGTGTCGGGCACGGTTGTCGATCCGGAAGGGAAACCGGTCAAGGGAGCGACCGTCTGGCTCACGGCGTTCGTGCGCTTCGATGCCGACGTCGCGGAGCTGGCGCAGGTGGAGACGGACGCCGAGGGCCGGTTCACGATCGATGCCCCGGTCGGCGGCGGCGACCGGCCCTGGTCGCTGACCCTTTGGGCCCACTCGCCGGGGACGAGGGTAGCCATCGCCTCGCCTTTCGACCGCCCGAAAGACGACCGGGGGTCGATCGGCCTGGCCCTCGGTCCGCCGGCGAGGACGACCGTTCGGGTCCTGGGCGTCGCCGGCAAGCCCGTGGCAGGGGCTACCGTGAGGCTCACGCGGCTCGACTGGCCCGCAGGCCTGCGGGCCAGGCTGGAGGCCACGACCGACGCCCGGGGACGCGCGACGATCGAGGGGGTGGACCCCGGACAGGTTCACCGCGTCGACGTCACGGCCCTTGGGCTCGGCACCCAGGGGCAGAACGTGCCGCTGGACGAGGCGGAGAAGACCGTGGAGCTCCTGCCGGTCGGCCGGGTCGCGGCGCGGATTGTGTCGGACGACCCGAAGGCCCTGGCCGGCTGGACGGTCGTCGCCTGGTCCCATCCCGAGGAGGCGAGCCGTCCGTCTCATCCGACGAACGCGGCGCGCGGCCGGACCGACGAAACAGGCCGGGTCGCGCTCGGGCCCCTCGCGGCGGGGCGTATTGCCTTCCGCGTCGAGCCGCCCGAGGGCTCGCCGTTCCTCACCCTGCCCGACGTGCCGGCGCAGGTGGGGCTTCGCGGTGGCGAGAGCGTCGAGGTCAAGATCCCGGTCAGGAAGGGGGTCAAGGTCGAGGGATCGGTGCGGGAGCACGGCGGTGCGAAGCCGGCGGTCGGGGTGCAGGTCGACCTCACCGTCCTCTCGCCCTATCAGAGGAACGAGGAGGTGGTCACCGACGCCGAGGGCCGCTTCTCTCGGTATTTCTTACCTTGCAACCTCCGCGTGAGCCTGACCTGGTTCTCCCTGCCCGACCGCTATTACTACGCGCCCGACAACACCCACTGGGCCGATTATGACATCGCCGCGGGCGAGGAGAGGCGGACGCTCGCCCCGCTGGAGGTGTGGCCGGCGTTCACGATCAAGGGGACGGTGGTCGACGAGGCCGGCCGGCCCGTCGAGGGAGTGCCCGTGAGCGGCTCTGGCGTCTCCCTGCGTTTCGGCGACCGGTCGATTCCGGGCAGCACCCAGACCGACGAGCGCGGGGCCTTCGCGCTGGGCCGGATGGCGCCCGACTCGACCGTGGAAGTCCGGGGGTTCATCAGTGCCCGCGCCGAGGCGCACCCGGTGACCGTCCGGCTCGATCGCGCGGGGGTGCAGGACGGGCCGGTGGTGCTCAAGCTCGTCAAGCGGCCGACCGTCTCCCTGCGCGGGCGGGTGCTCGGGCCGGGCGGGCGGCCGGTGGCCGGGGCGGAGGTGTGGATCTCGTTCCGGACGGGGAATGAGCAGAACGCCTACGGTGGCGGCAAGGACAAGGAGATCCGGACCGGCCCCGACGGCACGTTCCGGATCGCGGACGAAGTGCCGCGCTCCGATCAGTATGGCACCTACGTCACCGCCCCGGGGATGGAGCCGGCCCGGTCGGGCTGGGTGAACGCGCCGGCCGGCGAACTGCCCGACGTGATCCTCCGCCGGCCGTCGCGGCTGCGGTCGGTCGCCGGCCGGGTGGTCGACGCCAACGGTCACGCGGTGGCCGGGGCGAAGGTCTTCCAGTCCGGCGACGGGCCGAAGCGGACCAGTGACACGACCGACACCGACGGCCGATTCACGATCCGCGGGGTCCTCGACGCGCCGGCGTTCGTCTTCGTCAAGAAGGCTGGGTATCGCTTCGCGGGCCGTCGGATCGGGGCGGGTGACGTGCCGGTCATGGTCGTCGTCTCGAAGGCCCTTGGCCCTGCGCCCGCCCCACTGAAGCCCGCCCCGGCACCTTGGTCGAGGGCCGAGGAGCGGGCGAAGGCCCGGGCGCTGATCGCGCCCGTCTGGAAGGACTTCAAGCCGGGCGAGTTCGAGCAACGGGGGCCGTACCAGAAAGCCCCGACCCTGGCGCTGGTCGATACCGCCCGGATGGTCGAGATGATCGAGGATCAGGTACTGAAGCCCGACGGGCCGCTGCTCGTGCACGTCGCCCTGGGGCTCTTCGACGAACATCCGCGCGACGCGGTCGCGACGCTCGACGCGGTCCGCCCGCCGGCGATGGCGGCCGAGGCGCTGCTCGACCTTGCCGACCGCTTCCCCGACGCCCCGGCCGACGTCCGCGACGACCTGCTGACCCGCGCCCTGGCCCGCGCTCGCGAGGTCGACGAGCCGGCACGGCGGATCGCGCTGAAGGCGCGGGTCGCCGACCGCTGGTTCCAGGCGGGCGAGCCGGAGAAGGGCCGGCCACTGCTCGACGAGGCCCGTGCGGGGTTCAAGGACCTGGCCCCGGGCGACGGCCTCGACGCCCGCGCCGACCTGGCCGGCGCGCTCGCGTGGGTCGACCTGCCGGCCGCCCTGACCCTGGTGGAGCCGGGGATGAATCAGGAGCATCTCGCGGAGCCTGCCGATGGACGTATTCGACGCACTGGAATTCTGCAAGAGCCGGGGAGTAATGAGGCGGATCTCGCGGGCCTCGCCCGCAGGGCCGCCGCGAACGACCCGGCCGGCGCCGAGCGAATCTTCGCCCGGCTGACCCAGCGGCCCGCCCGGCTCAACGTTCTGCCCGACCTTTGCGCCGGGATTGCCGAGCGCGACCTGCCGAGGGCGCTCGCCCTGGCCATGCCCGGTGCGCCGGGGGTCGCGGCCCTGACGGTGGCGGCGGCGGCCAGGAGCAAGGTGTCGGCCGACCCGGGCGGGGCGCGGAAACTCCTGGCCGAGGCATATGACCGGCTCGAGCCGCTGACGGCGACCTTGGTCGTGCCCTCGGTGTCGATGGCGCGGTTGCTGCCGCTGGCCGTCCGGGTCGACCCGGATCGGTCGAAAGAGTACCTCTGGCGGGCGATCGCGGCGCGGCCGCCGCGCGCCTGGGCGCGGTCCACGGGTCGGCGGCGCTCGAGACCCGGGAGCACAACCTGGTCCTGGCCCGGCTCGCGGCGCTGGTCGCCCGCTACGACCGCGAGGCGGCCGAGACGATCTTCGCCCCGGTCGCCGACGACGCTCTGGCCCTGCTCAACTCCAATTCCGACCTCATCGAGGAGGCCGGCGCGATCCTCCAGGCCGCCGCGGCCTTCGACCCGCGCGCGGCCCTGGCCCTGGTCGGCGCCCTGCCCGAAGACCCCGAGCCGAAGCGAGGGCCCCCGGACTTCGCGCCGCGCGCCAAGGAGAAGGCCCGGCTCGCGGTCGCTCGCGCGCTCGCCCTTCCCCCGGCGCCCGCCGCAGGGAGGCGCTCTCGGGCCCCGGCCAGTTCGACCTCTGGCCCGCCGCGCTCAACGACTGATTTCGCCCTTCAGGATTGCCATCGAGGAGACCTCCATGAGAATCGGACGACGAAGGATCCCGCAAGCCGCGGCGCTTCTCCTGGCCCTCGTGCCGCTCGTCAAGGCATCCCAACCGGCGCCTCGGTTCGAGGGGGCGACGATCCCCGACCCGCCTGGACAGGGCCAGCCGTGGACGCCGCCCGAGACGTCGCTGCCGCGGTTCCTGGTCCGGGCGTCGGCCACGCTGTTCGAACAGGGGCTGGCCGACCCGCGCGGCGGCGACTACCGGGCGATCGAGATCGTCGTCGGGGGCGTCTGGTCGAACGTCGGGGAGATCCTCTCGACGCACGGCTGGGTCCTGCCTGGGCGCCGGGGGAAAAGACCCGGTTCGCGGTCACGTGGAGCGGGCTGGTCTACCCGACCGTCTCGGTCGGTGCGCCGGCGGACCTGGAGGCCGACGTGAAGGCCCTCGAAGACGCGGCCCGTTCCCTGCTGAAGGCCCGCGCGGGGCAGCCGGGGCTCGGCGAGCCCGGTGCGTTCGCGGGGTTCGGGACCAACCACGAGGCGTTTCCGGTCTCCCTGACGGGCGTGCACCCGATCAAGCTCGCCCTGCTCTTGAGGATCGGCCGTGCCGACCTCGCCGAGCGGGTCTGGGCCGCGGCGATCGGCCGGCCCCGCCCGGAGGCCGGCAAGGCGAAGCCCGGCGTCGACCTGACTCACTACGGCATCTCTTACGTGACGATGGCGAATGACCTGGCCTGGTACCATTTCGACCGCGCCATCTGCGCCGACATGCGCGGCGACGACGCCGTCGCCCTGGCCGACGCTCGGGCCCTCACCGCGCTCAAGAAGGCCGTCGAGGCGAAGGCCGAGACCCTGGGCTTCCCGCGCCCCGGCCGCCCGGCAACCGCGCCGAGGAGCCGTTGCCCTACATCGATTTCCTCGGCCAGCTCCCCGAGTTCCTGGCCGACCACGAGCGCCGGGCCCGCGAGCCGAGGCGCCCGCCGACGCCGCCTTCCAGGGCCGACAAGAAGGCGAGGATCGCCGCCAGAATTGCCGACCTCGATCAGGTCTTCGCCCAGCAATTCGGCCAGCCCGGGGGTGTCAGCCTGGGCGAATCGCCGATCGTCCAGGCACTGATCCAAGAGGGCGACGGGGCCGTCGAGCCGTTGATCGACGACCTGGCGCGCGACACCCGGCTCACCCGCGCCGTCCACTTCCACCGCGACTTCTTCCGCTCGCGCACCATCTTGGGGCGCACGAGGCCGCCTACACGGCGCTGACCGGACTGCTGAAGACCTCGTTCTTCGGCCCAGGGACGACCGGCGGCAACCTGACGAGTTCGGGCCTCGAAGGGCGGAGGGCGGTCGCCGCCGCCATCTTCAATTACTGGGAGAAAAATCGGGGCGTCTCGCTCGTCGAGCGATGGTATCGCACCCTTGCCGACGACGTCGCCGGCCCGGCCGCGTGGCTCCAGGCTGCCGGGAACATCGTCCAGCATGAGAACGTCTCGGTCGTCCCCGGCAGCACGGCGTTCACGCAGACGGTCACGACCCAGCTCCCCCCGGGCGCCCGGCCGAAGCTCCGCGGCGAGGCGCTCCGGAACAGGAAAGACCCGAGCGTCGCCGAGCTGATGGCGATGCGGGTGAGGGACATCGACCCGGGCGACCCGGTCGGTCGCAACTCGCCCGGTCAATTCCAGGTGTCATCGGCCAACCAGATGGCATCGATGCTCGCGGAGTGGGACATCAAGGCGGCGCTGGCGGTCCTGAAGGCCCGCGTCGAGCGATGCGCCCAGCTCGTCCGGGCCGGGCAGGCGGCCGGCTTGAGGATCTACGGCCTGGAGATGGGCGTCGCCGAGTTGACCGATCTCCGCAGCCGCGCCGGCGACCCCGAGGCGCTCCGCGATTACGCCGCCTGGGTCCGCACCCTCACGCCGGATCATTTCGACTTCTTCCCGGTCGTGCTGTTCCGGCCCGTGTGGCGAAACCCCAGCGATCCCGCGATCGCCGCCGCGGCCGCCGCCCTGTTCGAGGATCCGAGATCGCCCTGGAATCCCCCGGTCTGGCGCGGCGAGGCCAACGTCGCCCAAGGGCACCAGCGGGACCTGTTCACCACGCCCCTGCTTGGCCTGAAGGCGTTCCGCACGCTGGTCATCCGGGCCCTGAACGATAAGACCGAGGTCGGCACCATCCAGACCGATGCGCAGGGGCGGATCATCGTCATCCAGGGTCACCACCGGAGGACCGAGACGAACGCGAGCAGCGACCACGGAGTCAACGCCGGCCCCGGCGGTCCCCGGAACCCCGTCAAGCCTGGCCCGGGGGCGATGCCGCTGCGCATGGCCGACGTCGCCTGCGAGATGCTCGAACAGCTCGACGGCATCCCACGGTTCCAGAAGCAATGGCCGCTCGCGAGGCGCGACGAGGCCATCGCCGCCACCGTGGCCTACCTGTCGCTGTACGGCGACCGGTTCCGCGACAGCGAGACGTCGCGGGCGATCCGCGCCCAGGAACCGGGCAACCCGAATCACGAGAAGGCGATCCTCGCGTTCGACCCGCTCGGCCGTCCGGCGACGCCCGCCGACGTGGCCGAAGGACGCGCCATCTTCTCGCTCGATGGCGTGGGGACCGAGGTCCGCAAGGTTGCGCTCCCGGCGTTCCCGATCGTCGCCCGCTGGACGAAGCTCGAGGTCTTCCCCAACGATCCCCCCCACATGCGCATCTCCGATGGCGAGGGCCATGATCGTCCCGATATCGAGGGTATGCAGACCGGCCGGGTCTGGCAGGCCGAGGAGGTCCGCGAAGGGGACCGCTGGCGTCGCTATTACGGGTTCGTCGGCCGTCATGCCCTGGCGCGCGTGCCCGCCGAGGAGATCGAGTTCCCCTCCACCCGGTGGCGCGACCACTGATTGCCGATCTCGACCGACCTGGACGCCGGGATCGTCGTCAAGGACGCCGCGACGACCGGGCAGATTCCGAGAGCGCACGCCCACCGCGCCCCGCTGGCTTTCCGGGCGATCATGAGACTGCTACAACCGTCTGCGTTCTCGGCGATCGTGCGAGGCGGGGATAGCGAGTGCCCATGCTGCGGGAGACGGTTCGCCGACGCCGGCTGACTCGGCCGATCCGACCGAAGGGCACGACCGCAAGCCTTCGGAATGACTGAAATTCAGGTGAACGGTTCCCAAAAGAGACCCGTTGGCCGCTGCTGCGCTCGTGTAGCGACGCTGCCGTCAGGCGACTCGCCCTCGCCCAAGTTCACATACATCGGCAAGAAGATCAGTCGACGCGCGTAAACATTTCCACGTCTCTGCTCGGAAAAACGTTCGCGATCATGACTTTGACAACGTGGTCCTTGTCGCGAACGAACGAAAGGAACCAATCTTCCGGAAACCGTAGGACGAACTGCGTGCGGAACCGATCGCCGGACCAGTGCTCGAGCGCAGCGTGGCCGTTCGGTCCTAATTGGAATTGCAGTGATCCGTTAACCTCCTTGACGATCAATTGTCCCACGAGATCCGAGGCATAGGTCCCGGTGTACTGGCTCAAGGGGCCGTGGGGTTTCATGTGCGCCCGGCGTTCACGGTCGAGGCGGGCGTACTCGGCGTCGCGCGGCTTCTCGTACTCGTCGAGCACGGCCTCGATGAACTCGCGGTTGGTCCAGGCCCGGGGCATCCCGAGCATGCGGTCGAGGAGGTCGTACATGACCATGGAGTGAACGCCTGTTGCCAGGTTCGTCAGCACCACCACGCCCAGCTTCTCTTCGGGTACGAGCGCGATGATCGCACCGGTCGAGCCGGCGTGCGACACCAGCTTCCGCCCGTGGTAGTCCCGGATCAGCCAGCCAAACCCCGCGCCGAGCGCGACCTTGCAGGGAGCGATCGGAGGCTCCGGCACGTTCGTGATCGGATCGACGCTGTGAAGCGCCTGCATTTGGCGAATCGTTTCGGCGCTCACGAGCCGGCGGCCGTGGAATTCACCCTCGGCCAACTGGAAGATCGCGAACTTCGCCAGGTCGTTCGCCGACGAGCAGATCGCCCCGGCCGGCCGGATCGCCTCCCGGTAGCGCCGCGCGCTGGCGGTGAGGGGGAGCGCCCAGGTCCGGTCCTCCTGCAACGGACTATCGACCAGCAATCGGCCATCGACGTCGACATACGGAGTGGCGACGTTCTCAACGCCGGCCAGTTCGAGCACGTCGGGGACCGTGGCGGTCATCTCGAGCGGCTTGAACACGCGCTCTCGAACGAATTCCGACCACGATTTTCCTGAGATTCGTTCCAGGATTTCGCCTGCCAGGATCGTCCCCATATTGTTGTACCGGACGCCGACCCGGAACGGCGAGACCTGCGGAACGAACCGCATCCGCCGGATCAGCTCGGCGCGCGTGAAGTCGGAATAGAAGTGGTCGGAGTCAGCGAGTCCTGTGCGGTGCGCGAGAAGATCGGCAATGTTCACTTCCCGTGTCATCCAGGGATCGTGGAGCTGGAACTCCGGCAAGTGCGTGACCACCCGGTCGGTCCAGCGCAGCCGTCCTTCATCAACCAGAATGGCCAGGGCCGTGGCGTTGAACGCCTTGGTGCAGGACGCGATGGGAAACACGGTGTCGGCGTCGACAGCGGCTCTTGTGCCCATCTTGCGGATGCCGTATCCGCGTGCAAGGACCACGCGCCCGTCCTTGACGACCGATACCGCCATCGCCGGCGCGTGCCAGTCCTTCATCGCTGCCGTGGCGTACGCATCGAAATCGCGGAACGGATCGTCAGTTGCCGCAACCGCTGCGACGTGCAAGAGCAGCACGAAAACCCACGCGGATGCAGCGAAAATGGCGGGCGGGCGAAACGCCACGTTCATGACACCAGGCCCCTGGTGCGCTCAATCATCGTCGAAACCTCAAATAGGAAAACGATCGTTCGTCCCTGCGCCGGGCCAATCTCCCCAGTTGGTCCCGCCAACCGCTCCCGATCATTTCGTCCGTCTGAACGGTTACGAGAGGAGTTCGTGCCCAACGCCCATTGGACCGCCGATGTGCCGCGCCTGCCGGCGTGTCAGCGATTTGAACCAGAACAGGGTTCCCAGTCAGCGTCGCGCGAACTTGGCACCAATCGTCGATCCGATTCTCGCGCCCCCTCGCAAGGGAATCAAGCGATCCTGGACGACGTTGGTCCGCGACGCCAAGGTTGCCAGACACCCTCGTTCCGGCCGGCTGTGCGTGCAGGCAATCAGACCCGCGCCTATTCGTTGCCTGCAAGGTTGCCGGATACCCTCGTTCCGGCCGGCTGTGCGTGCAGGCAATCAGATCCGCGCCTGGTCGTTGCCTGAATGTGCGCCGTATTTCACCCAACCTTCAGCCAGCCAATGAAATGCGGGTGTCTTGATCGCCAGGGGAGCGCGGCGAATCTCTGGGTGTCTGAAATCTTGGGGGACTCGGTAGTCCCTGGATGTCTGGAATTTCTTGTCAGACGCCAAGCCACTGTTGCTGAAGGGCTACGAGGGGATGAAGACTCGGGAGGAGAGGATCTCGAAATCGGGTGGTGGAGAGTTGCGCATCCCCGAAGCCCTCGATCGATTGATCGAATTCCACACGCCTACGAACAAGCCGGACGATGTGAAAAAGTGGCAAGCCGAGCGGGCGAAGTATCCGGGTGCCAAGCCGGCCTAGCCCGTGAATTAAGCCGTTTGCCTTGGTATGATTCAAGTGGAGGCTCTGCCATGCCTATGCACAATTGGAAACGTATTCCGGGCACGATATACCACCACTTTCACCAGCGGTGGACCATCGCGATCTGCGACGCGCTCAACGCCGGTGTGTTGCCCGAAGGGTACTCCGCGCTCGTGGAGCAATACTCGTCCGGACTTTATCCCGACGTATTGACCGTGCAACGTCCCGGCGCGAAGCCCTCTCACTCACGAAAAGAGACGATGACGCTCGCGCCCCCACGCACGCGGATGGTTGTTCAACCCCGCGAGGGCAGGTTCCACGAGCGAGCCAACCGGATCACGATTCGCCACCACCTCGGCGAAGTCGTCTCGGTGATCGAAGTCGTCTCGCCGGGGAATAAGAACGGCAGACTCGCCGTTCGGGAGTTCGTCGGCAAAGCCGTCGACTTCCTGAGACGCGGGATCAATCTGCTTATCGTCGATCCGTTCCCGCCTGGGCCGCAAGACCCACAGAGCCTGCATAAGCTCATCTGGGATGAGTTCGACGAAGACGCACCCTTTGAGCTACCCGCCGACGAACCGCTCCTTCTCGTTTCCTACCGCGCGGCCGCGCCGCTCGTTGAGTTCACGCCAGAAGCGTTTATCGAACCGCTCCGCGCCGGTGCTCAGCTACCTGACATGCCCGCCTGGTTGGACCCCGATCTGTACGTCAACGTGCCGCTCGAAAACACGTACATGGCGGCATGGGAAGTCTGCCCGGCGGATTTTCAATACTATGTCGAACACGGCGCACCACCAGAAGAGAACCCGGCGTCGGCTTAAATGAGTCGTGAGCGCGGCACACCCGCGCCAGTTTCCAGCCCCGATCAGGATTTGACCATGACCATCGAACAACTCCGAACGATACACGGTGCGCAGCCGTTCAAGCCATTTGAGATCCATCTCGCCGACAGCCGGACCCTGACGGTGAAGCATCCCGAGATGCTCTCTCAATCCGAAAGCGGGCGAACGATCGCGGTTGCTCGTCCCGACGACACGATCGAGATCGTCGACCTGTTGTTGGTCGTGAGCCTGAAGCCGCTAGCGAACGGATCGACGCGCCGTGGCCGCCGCCGGCCATGAAGTGCTGCCCTTTGCCGAACCGCCGTTCTCAATCGCCCTCGTGGTCGGGTGTGACCCGCGCGAGAGCGCGAATGACTCCCGCGTCGGGCGGTGAGCGCGTTCGTGCGATCACTGATATCGCCCCCATTTGGGCTTTCAGAAACGGATTGTCGGCGAATACCTGGGGCTCACGCCACCAGGCTTTACGATTCCGCCCCGCTTCGGGGGCTCCAGAACAATCTCAACGCCCAGATCCGTATACCTGTGGCTCACGCCACCAGGCTTGACGATTCCGCCCCGCTGCGGGGGCTCCAGAACAATCTCAACGCACAGATCGGTATTCCTGGGTGAGAGTGGTCACGATCATTGACCTATTTGCGATCACACTAATTGATGGAAGCGGTCGTTTTTTGGGTGGTCGGAGTACCGGGATGGCGACGAAGGTCAGAGCGCATCGAGCCCCGAACTGGCTTCCTGGATACGTCGATCGATCCGACCGAAGCGCGCAACAGCGACAGCTATGATTCAAAGCAGCAACGCCAGCGACATCAGCCAACGCTCGTCCATGGACTCGCCTCCGCGAGTCTCTCGTCCCAACGCAGGGAGCAGTCGCCGGGCCGTCTGCTCCGAGGTCGAACGCGCGTGATCCGTCGTGGCGATCCTGCCGGGTGCAACCGTGCGCTGGAGTTGCTCGCCTCCAGGATTTCGAGGGCGAATCCCGCCCCGTACGGGAGGCGTCCTGTTCACAGGCGCTGTCGCCCGATTCCGGCCTATCACTCCCCCGTCGACGGCTACGCCGCGCGTCAATCCAACCGCGCCACGCCGTTGCCCGGCTTCGGGAACCGAACGAACACGTCCGGGTCATGGCCCGGGATGATCAGCCGCGGGCTCGCGGCCAGCTTCCTCATCCGGTCCTGCGCAGCCAGGTTTGACTTGGCGTCGAGCGTAGCCGTGATCGGCACGTGCTTGTCGAGGTTCTCGTACAGATAGACGTTGTCCGACGCCACCACCATGCGGCCCGACTTCGTATTTACGCCCACGTACTGCGACGCGAACGTGTGCTTCCCTCCGGTGTAAACCGTCACTCCCGGCATGATCTCCTTGGCGTCGCCGTCGACCAGACGAACACGGCCCTCAGTGTTCAGCTTCACCAGGGCCGAGACGTCATCCTGCGCGGTCGCCGCGCCTTTGCCGGACGGCGGCTTGACATCGCGCGTGTAATGATTGAACTCATCTTTCTGGATCCAGACCGTTGCCTTCGGAAACAAATCGACGCCATCGACGTGATCCGAGTGCATGTGTGTGACGATGACGTCGGTGACCTCTTCCGGCTTGATCCCGAGTCGCCCGACAGCCCGGTCGGGTCGAATGTAGTCGGCGATCCCTTCGAACTCCTTGAAGAACTGCGGCCGGTAGAATCCGGCATCGACCAGGACCGTCCGCCCGCCTGGGCCTTTCAGTACCCAGAAAGTCATGGCGAGGTCGACCTTCCGCTGCGGTTCGGCCCCCTGCACGAGAAAAGAGACTGGACAGCCGGGGCACGTGCCATACCGGACAGCATACACTTCGTAGCGCGGCGGCTCGTCGGCCCGTGCGTCGAGCCCGTAGAGGCCGCTGACTCCGGTCATGACGATGAGTGCGAGGAACCGTCGGTGTGGCATGAAAAACTCCTTCTCTATCTCGAGCAACTCACGGCGCGCGGTCAGCCATTCCTCGCGCGAGACTATTCTGGGTTGAGCCGTGGCGACCGTTGGCATCGCGATTTCTCGTTCGTTTCAGCTTGCGTCGTGCGTCGGCCGGCTTCTGGGGGTCTGGTGCTGTCAGCGAGTCGTGCGTAGTCTATGACCGCTTCCGACTCACGTTGGAGTGACTGGTCACACAAAATGGTCGTACGGAGACGACGTGAATCGACAAGAGGCCGCGCGGAATGAACGAGTTTTTGGTCCATGCTGCAATGCATGCGGCCGTTTGTCCGGCAGGTTTTATCGCTTCTGACAAGGGAATTCCAGACACCCAGGAATTCCAGACACCCATGCGCCAGACAGAAATGCACGCATGCTCGGCGCACCCGTCCTTAGACCGGCACGCTCCAGCAAGGTCTTGATGGTAAAGAGGTTCCACATGTAACGCTCCGGCACTCCCATCCGGTGGCTGGTGGGTGTCTGCGACCCCTTCTCCGCTGTTGAGCGTCCGTTACCGTTGGTTGGAACTGCGCTCATCTCCGTGATCCAGACCGTTGACAGGATGAAGATACTTCAGACGCTTTCGCTTCGGGATGACACATCACGCCAAGCTTCGAAGACGTACGAAGCTGTGAGCACGTTTGACTGCGCGCCTTTTGTTTGCGATCATGAATGCGCTCATACTGCTGTTGGACGCCGAGCCCGAGGTATCATCAGCATGCGCGGGCTCGACCTTCCTTGCACCGCTAGCCCGACGCGGCTACGTTCATGGGCGCAGGACGCGCCTCCTCAGTTGCGAACCATCGTTGAATCGGACAGTGCGACCCGATGGACACCCAGCCATGCGACTGCCCCGGATGACGATGCGGCGATGGATGGTCACCGTGGCGGTCGTTGCCGTTCTCATCGTTGTAGTCCCCCATGTCATACGTGAACTGAGGCGGCGGTACATCATCGGCTCACCTGCTGCGGGAAGACCATTATGGGTGGGCTCACCCGGGATTGGATTGAGAGGGTCGATATCGTTCAACTCGAAGTCGATCGCCGCCGAGGCCGCCCTGGCCGGGTACTGGCGCGATCATCCGGCTGTGAACGTGACCACGGAGCCCACTCCGAGGGGTGCCATATACCCATTTACTAGCCAACTGATGTGAATGGGTTGGGAGGCTAACACTGCTGAATCCGACTGTCAGGTTCAGGGATGGTCCCCGCGGACCGGACCGGCCGCGGGGAAGGGACTCACGGCGCCGGGGCGGATGTGATGCCGACGACGCTGAAGACGGCGGCGGCAAGCGACTTGCGCTCCAAGGCGCTGTCCCGCGGCACGCGCAACGAGTGCTTCTCGACCCTCAGGAAATCGGAGCGGTGGGGCAGCGGAACTCCCGTCGAGCAACTGCGGCGCAAAGGCATCGGTTATCGAAGGACGGGCAGTGCAAATTCGGTTTACCGACTGGACCTGTGCGAACGGGGATCCCAGGCGCCGATCGGGCTGCGTGGATTGGGCTCGGCGCGGGGCCTATTCCCGGATGACGACGGTGAAGACGGGGCTCGTGAAGTCGCCGTCCCACACGCTTTTCTCCTCTTCCGGGTGTCCGCCCGAGTCGTAGATGATCTGGACGCGGTATTCCCCCGGCTTGGAAAAGTCGGAGAGCCGACCCAGGTCGATCTCCCGCCTATAGGGCGAGGATGGGCTCAGGTCGACGACCCGGTACTTGACGGCCGCCGGCTGATGGGTGCTCGAGACGGTCTTGCCGTCAGCAGTCGTCTGAAAGGACATCGTGACGACCCGGCGACCTGCGGGATACTTCTCGATCTGATCACCGACCGACTCGACGCGGAGGCCCCAGAAGTCGGTCCCGTCTGCCTGGTCGGCGAACTTCTCGGCGGGAGGGGTCGGCTTCGGGATGGGACGCCCGCCGGCCGCAGATTTCCGCGGGTCGGCGAGCGCGGTATCGGGGTCAAAGTGGAAGACCACACGAACCGGGACCACGACCCGTGTGCCGCGCGCGAATTCGAAACGCGTCTTCTCGGGGACAACCTCGAGTGCTTGCGCAGACACCTGGTCGCCGAAGTCATACCGGAAATAATTTGAGAGCGTCGCCGGGTAGACATGGAACCGGTTGGTGCTGGACGAGTTTCGCGAGAAGAAGTCGTTACTGGGCTGCCTGCCTGCGACCGGCGGCCGTCCGTGCACGCTTCTCCATTCGTAATTCTCGTCGTCGGCCACCAACGTGTACTCGCGGAAGGCCCAGGCGTGGATTCGGATCAGGCCGGGGTGGACGGGATCGGGCGAGAGGCCCATGAACTGCCCGGATGCATTGCCCGTGATGTTGCGCCACGTCTTGCCGAGATCGGTCGAACGGAGGACACTTTGGTTGGTCCCTTCGTCGCCGGTCACGGCAAAGAGAACGCCACTCGGATTGAGCAAGGTCGCTCCGAAGTCGTCGCGCTCGGAGACGAGCTCCCAGGTCAAGCCGTTGTCCTTCGTGACGTACAGGCCATAGCGAGAGCCGGGTCGAGGCCGTTCGTTGTTTGCGTTGAACTTCGGCCGCTCGGCGACGTAGATGACCACCGGCGACCGCCCGGGTTGCGCGGCGAAGCTCCCGTTCGGAGGCATCTCAGGCGGGGTCTTCAATCGCTCCCAGCGCTTCGTTTCGAGAGAAGCGCGGAAGAGCCCGTTTGGCGTCGACGCGAAGACGAACGACGCTCGCTTCGAGACCGAGGTCAGTGGCGTACTGGCCTCGTCGCGTGTCGGCTCCGACGCGACCGCGCTGAAGCCCAATAAGCTCGACACCAGGCTCAAGACGTTCACGATCGAGAGTGCGGATCGTCTCATGGCGCTAGTCCTCTCGTCACCGGCGGAAATGGGTCTTCCCCATCGGGTAACAGGTACCGCGCAATTGTACAAACTACGAATCCTGGAAGGGAGGCCCTGGTCACCGGATCGTCATGCGTACCGCAGGGCCCATCGCGAGATTGTCATGATGCGCAGAAGGCGCACTGCGGAACCAGCGAACAGAATTCCTTCTCTGCTCGGGTCTCCGCCCTCGCCTACGAACCGGGAGCCGCGTTGCACGCTTCGGTCCGACGACACCGAAGTCGCTTGGCCCGAGGTTGCTTCGGTCGATCTGACCGACGCGCGCAACTTTCCAGTTCTTGGATTCCAAGGCAATACCAGCGCACTTCAGCTCTGACGGGAGAGTGGTGTGATTCGGGAGGCGATGAGGTCGCCGAGCAATGTTCGGTCTCGGGGTACCAGTACGATCTCCGCTTTGCCCTCGAGGATGTTCTGGGTTTCGAGGATCTCGAACAATGCCCTGCAAATCTCCGGATCCTGCGAGATGGTTTGCAGCGCGGCGCCGACGATCTGCGGGCGGAGCGCGGCCGCCTTGGCAAATTCGACCGCGGCCTCGCGTTCGGCGGCGCTGGTGATGACGCTGACCTGGTTGGCCCCGTCCTGCTTGATGGCGCTGGTGACCTGGCGCAGTTGGTTGACCACCTTCTTCTCGATTTGCTGCATCATGCCCACGTCGCGGAAATGGACCTTGCGAATGTAGACGGAGCCGAGCTTGTAACCCCATTCCTCGGATTGAGGGGAAACCTCGGTGCGCACGGTCTGGCTCATGGCGTGGCGGTTCTCGAGCATCTCCGCCAGCTTCAGATTGTTCAGGCAGCGGACGGTGGCGTTGCCCACGTTCGCGGCCAGGGAGCCGCGCGGATCGGCGTACTTGAAGAGATAGGAAACGGGATTGCTGATGTACATCTCGTACCAGATGCCGATGCCCATCGGCGCGCCTTCCTCGGAGTTGACTGGCTGGCTCCGAAGGTACTGTTGATCGAGCCGCATATCCATGGTGTAGCAACGTCCCAGGAAATTGACGATCAAAGCCCCCGGACCGAGCTCGCGTAGCAGGAAATACAATCCAGGATTGGCGAGCTGGCCGATGACCTTGCCGAACAAGACGTAGACCTTGCACTGTCGCTCCAGGACGATGGTGTACAGACCGAACACGCGCGCCAGACCGAGAGCCATCGGGACGACCAGAAACAAGGTGATTAATGTCGCGACGGCGGCGATAAGGAAGGAGGCGGCCGGGGTCACGGAGTCAATCATGGGTCGCCTCCTGGATGATAGAGCGGGATCGGCTGAACAGCCTGAGGCGGACGTTGCGGAGATAGGCGGCCAGGACGCCGGGTCCGCTCTGCTTGAGCAGGGACAGTTGCGTGGCCATAGCCATGAGCGGCTCGACTTCGGCCTCGGCTTTCAGGGTTTCAATTTCCACGGCGCGTCTCGACTGCACGATCCTCTGATCGGCGGAGGCCTGCGCCAGGCTGATGTCGGAGGACACCTGGTTATACGCCGTGTTGATCGCCGCAAGCGCTGACTCGACCTCCGACGGCGGATCGATCCCTGTGATGAGCGACGCGTCGAGCGTGATCCCGTAGCGAGCCTCCGACGACGCACATTCGCGCAGCATGTGGTCGTTGATGTCGCTGAGGTTCTTGCGCAGGTCGTTGATGGAGATGCCGATCACGGCGGTCGGGTGCCCGGGTTTCTCTTCGGCCTCCAGTTGCCTGGAGACTGGTGCTTCGAAGTTGGCGATGCGCTCGCGGAGGATGGAGACGAAATATCCCATCACGTGCGTCACCGGGCGATTGACGCCGAAGAGATAGGCGTAGAGATTGTGCTCGCAGATCCGATGGCGGATCTGGCCCTTCAGGCCGGTGAGAAGCTGATCTTTCGTGACAGCTTCGAGGATCGTGCCCCCGGTGTTGGCGGCGGGAAATTCGGGGTCGTAGGCCATGTTCATCGTCTGCGTGGCGATGTCGACCTTGTAGACTTCTTCCCAGGGCCACTTGAAGTACGGGCCACCGGGCGCGATGACACGAACCTGCGGATAACAATACCGCTCTCGCTCCTCCTCATCGAAGGACTTGGCGATGGCGTCGTCGATCGTGGTCGCAGTACCAGCGCGTTCGGCCCGTCCGAACCGGGTTTTCACGGCCCTTTCGTTTTGATCGACCGTGAAGAAACCAGTGACCACGTAGCGTATGACGAGCCAGCCGATGAATCCCACAGCACAGCCGCAGATAATCCCCAGATCGTTCACTTGAGCTGTTCCTGGCAGCGTACCGATCGCCTGGACTGTAACGCACCGACGCACAACGCCAGGCGTGGGCACCGTTGCCCCCGCGCGGTTCGGTCGTATCATACACTGCGTTCCCGCCAGAGTCACGGTTGTGAGAGCCTGGCTATGGGCCCTCTTGCAGTGCGCTGGGCACGAACCGTGTGGTGGTGTGGATCGGGGTGCCGCTCGTGGCGGCCGTCGAACCGAGCTTCCACGTGCTCAATGGGCCGCTACGTATACCTGGCTACACGTCTTCACTAGCCTCCCGACGAGCCACATCCCGCAGGTCGTCCACGTTGAAGCCGAAATGTTCGATCAGTTCACCTCGGCGCAGGACGGCCGCGTCCTCGCATCCCGAGGGGTAGATCAGGCTTGGCCTTGGAGCGGTCTGGCGCGTCGGTCCGACGACACCGAAGCCGTTTCTGCGAAGCATCAGGCGTGCCCTCACTTGGCAATTGATGCACATCTCGACAGCACCTTGGAGTTGGGGGCGACTGAAATGGGTGCCGCGATTCGCTGTCCCTTCGTCGGAGACTCTACCCGAGGAACGGAGACGGCTGAACCGCTCACCTCCACCCCGGCGTCGTGGGCTGCCCGTCTCGGTGCATTGAGTGAGCGTTCCGTTCCCTGACACTCGATGAGGAACGGGGAACGACTTGACGAGTCCGCTCTGTTTCCATGCCGCCGGTCCCTGCGCAGGGTCAAACGCCTCGAAGGTGGACACGCCGTGCGAAGGCTTTCGCTCGATCACGCTCATTGATGGTGATTATCGCCGAAACCTCGAATAAGGTGGTCAGAATCCGCGAATTCCGCATCGATTATGTTGGCCACGCTCACTGTGACTGAGCGGATTCTCTCTCGACAGTTTTCCGCGGTTGTGCCATCGCTTCCTCCCTCCTGGTATGCCACAAGGCGGTCGTGGATGTCGCCGCTAGCAACCAGATCCGCGGGGCGCCGAAGCGTGCCCGCGAGGTTGGCCGAAGCGCTCTTTTCGCTTTACAATGAGTCGTGAGGGCGGCACACGCGCTCGCGTTTCCAGCCCCGATCAGGATTTGACCATGACCATCGAACAACTCCGAACGATGCACGGTGCGCAGCCGTTCAAGCCATTTGAGATCCATCTCGCCGACAGCCGGACCCTGACGGTGGAGCATCCTGAGTTGCTCGGTCAATCCCGAAGTGGACGAACCATCGCGGTTGCGCATCCCGACGACACGATCGAGATCGTCGACCTGTTGTTGGTAGCGAGCCTGAAGCCGCTAGCCAGCGGATCGACGCGCCGTGGCCGCCGCCGGCCATGAAGTGCCGCCCTTTGCCGAACCGCGGTTCTCCGTCGCCCTCGTGGTCGGGTGTGATCCGCGGGACGGCGTTCAAGGATTCCCACGTGGGTCAGGTCAATCAGCGGAGAGGCGTTCACGACGCGCCTGGAGATCACGTTGGACCTCGTCCCCTAGCTGATCGTCGTCGATCTGAATTGCGTCCACGTTGGCACGGCTCAGCGCCTCGATAAACTCCCGTCTGCTGAGCCCTGCGATCTCGGCCCCTTGCCCCTGAGAGATCTCCTCGCGCGTACCAAAAGATCGCCGCGGCACGTCGCATCTCCCGGACGAAACCCTCGGGGGTCTGACCCAGGCCGGAAAACGTCTCCTCGGGCAACTCCATCGTCACGATCGCCATGGCAGCCTGGTTCGCAAAGCCGGGGTGAACCGACGCCAATTACCCTCCCCGAAACTCAAGGCCACCGGCGCGCTCGCTGGCCAGCTCGACGCGAATTGCAAACGCGTTTGGCCGAGCTCACCGAGCCGCCAGGGCTTGCCGCACCTCGTTCGGGTAACGCTCGATCACACACAGGTAGGCTGCGATAGTCGCGTCGGGGCGACGGCGGCCCTGCTCCCAGCCCCTCAGGGTCGCGACCGGAATCTTGTAGGTGCGCGCGAAATTCTCCTGGGACATGCGCAACGAACGCCGGATCGCTTTGACATCCGGGACCATGACAACGTGCTCGATGGTGCCCGGCGCCCGCTCGCCTCGTGCATTGGCCAGAGCGCTGTTCAGGCCTTCCAGGAAATCGGTTGCAAGCCGGCTCATGGCATGGCAGCGGACTGGAGCCTCTGCTTCATGCGCTCGACAAACTCGAAGGCGTCGACGGTGCGCCCGGCGTACAGATCGTCGAGGCCGAGTCGAATTGCCTGGAGCGTCTTCTCCCGCTCTTCGTCAGTCTGATTCTCGAGTTCCCAATTGATGAGGGCTTCATCAAGCGTGGGGTTGGTTTGGCCGTGGGCGAGCCTCTCCTCGATGAATCCTTTGAAGGCCGAAAGGTCATTGATGCGTTCGTTAGCCATGATTCCCCGCCACCAGGCTTTACGATTCCGCCCCACTTCGGGGGCTCCAAAACATTCTCGACGCCCAGATCCGTATACCTGGGGCTCACGCCAACAGGCTTTACGATTCCGCCCCACTTCGGGAGCTCCAAAACAATCTCAACGCCCAGATCCGTATACCTGGGGCTGACGCCACCAGGCTTTGCGATTCCGCCCCCGCTTCGGGGGCTCCAAAACACTCTCAACGCCCAGATCAGCGAAGCAACATATACCGGGCCGCGACGCGGCGACATCGTACAGCCTGGCGGCGTCAGCCCCAGGTTGGACCGCGCGACGCATTCTGTTCTCAGCCGCGACACGGCGACATCGTACTGCCTGGTGGCGTCAGCCCCAGGTTCGACGACCGCAGCGCATTCTGTTCTCAGCCGCGACGCGGCGACATCGTACAGCCTGGCGGCGTCAGCCCCAGGTTGGATAAGATCGGGAAGTTGTTTCGGCCCCGTTCCCAACGCCCTGATGCGAGCAACCCGTCCGGAGGTGTTATTCGTGGCCATTCGTGCAATTCATGGTAGGGGTCGGCTGTTCGTGGTGCTGGGTCTTCTCTGCGCGGTCCTGGGCGTGGCCGGGTACGCGGTGCAGATGTCGCTTGCGCGCTTGAACGCCCCGTGGTACATGCCCACGCTCGCGATGCTCGGAGTCGTCTTCGTCGTGATGTCGCTCTGGGAGCGGCGGACCATCTGGCGCGCATTGGCACTCCTGGTGGTGGTGCTGCTCGTGGCCGCCGAGTGTGGATTCCTGTTCGCGGTGCGACTGCCGCCGTACACGGGGCCGATCGCGGTGGGACGGCCATTCCCGGCATTCGCAACCTCGCGCGCCGACGGTTCGCCATTCACGCAGGCGCGACCTGGCCGGCGATCAGAAAACCGTCCTTGTCTTCTTGCGCGGCCGATGGTGACCCATCTGCATGACCGAGCTGGTCCAGCTCGAACGCCACCACGAAGACTTTGCGAAACGGAACACACGCGTGCTGGCGGCGTCGCTGGATGGACTCGACGACTCCCGGAAAACGCAGGCGGAGTTTCCGCACCTGGTCGTGCTGACGGACGAGACCCGCAACCTGTCCGAGGCGGCTGGGCTCATCCATCCCCACGCGGCGCCCGATGGCGGCGACGCCGACGTGCCGACCACGGTCCTCGTGGACCGGCAAGGTGCCGTGCGCTGGATCTATCGTTCGCCCGCGGTGGTAGTGCGCCTGTCTCCGGACGATGTCTTGGAGGCGGTAAATCGGTACTTGCCGTGATTGGGAATCGGGAGCGGGTACGGGTGGGATGATGAAAACCTAGGTGATAACCCGAATGCAGAAAAGGACCTGTGTCACGATCCCTCGCTCAGGTGGCTGGCACTGGTGACTATTCTTTGGGTGCCACTGGTCGTACCCGACCAGTGCTCTTGGCGGGAGGACCGACGACCTCCGGTCATTGCCACGAGTTGACTTTCTCATGCTATCGACGCATTTGCCTCCTCACGAACGACGAATGGCGACATCGAAGGCATGAAGACACTGGTCGGGTACGACCAGTGGCACCCAGAATCATCAACTCGCGAATCGTGAAGCGCGACCAATTCACGGCTCACCTCGAGCGGTCCTTTCCTTGTTCCCACGCTCGGCGTGGGAACACGTGTACTTGGACGCTCTGCGTCGCGTCGGTTGTGCAGGAAAGAGACACGCAAACCAGACGCCGAGCGTCGAAACGGACGTTCCCACGCTGAGCGTGGGAACGAGAAAGCCCTTCTACCGAACGTCACGCCGCCGACGCCGCCGGTTTGGCCAGGGCGTCCATCAGGGAGTCGGCGGTCTGCTCGGCGGCGTGGACGCAGTCGGCGATGCCGACGCCGTCGTAGGCGACGCCCGCGAGATAAAGCCGGGAATACTTGGCGAGGTTGCGGCGGATGGCGGCGACGCGGTCGAGGTGGCCGAGATTGTACTGGGGCATCGACCGCGGGTGGCGGCCGATCCGCACGAAAAGCGGGTCGCCTGAGGCCCCGATCAAGTCGCCCAGCTCTTGACGGACCAGAGCCGTGATCGCGTCGTCGTCGAGCTCGAACTGCTCGGGATGAGTCATGCCGCCGATGAAGACGCGAAGCAAGACAGTGCCGGCGGGGGCCCGATTGGGGAACTTCACACTCAGGAACGAAACCGCCAGGATCGAACGCCCCTCGATCGCCGGAACCACCGCTCCGAAGCCGTCCAGCGGGTGGCTGATCTGGTCGCGGCGATACGCGACGTTGACGATCAGAGATGACGCATAAGGGATCGCGCGAAGCTGAAGCGCCAGCGCCGGGTCCTGGGCATCGAGCAAACGCGCCGAGGCATGGGCCTCGGTCGCCACGATCACGGCATCCGCCTCCAGGGGCGGTCCGTCGAGCAGCTCCACGAGCCAGGGAGAAACCGGCTCGTTGCGACTGATCCGCCGCACAGCCGTGCTGGTGTGCACAGACCCCGGCGGCAGTGCCTTCGCGAGGGCCGCGGGGAAGGTTTCCATTCCGTCGGCCAGCGTGACGAACATGCCGTAGCGCGCGCCCGAGGCTCGCCGTGCGAGATGGTTCGGACCGCGCGCGAGCGACTCGCGGCGGGCGGCCCGGATCAGACTGCCGTGCTCGCGCTCCATCTCCAGGAACCTCGGGAAGGTGGCCTTGAGGCTCAGGTCGTTGGGGTCGGCCGTGTAAATCCCCGCAACCAGCGGTTGAATCAGGCGGTCGAGCGCCTCACGCCCGAATCGGCGGCGCACGAACGCGGCCAGGCTTTCTTCGGTGTCACCGCTGCGCCGCGGGATGACCAGGTCCATCAGAAAACGCAGCTTACCACGCCACGACAGCACCGGTGTCGTCAGCATCGGCAGCAGCCGGTGGGGTGCCAGGAGTACGAAGCCTTCCGGAACCGGCACCAGTCGGCCGCTCTTGACGACGAACGACCGGCGGTGGCTGGCGTCGGTCTCGACCAGTTGATCGGCCAGCCCCAGGCGGCGGCAAAGGTCGATCGCCCACGGCTTGTCGGTGATGAACGAGTCGGGGCCTCCCTCAACGGCAAATCCATCAAACCGGTCCGTCGAGATTACCCCGCCCAGCCGATCCTTGGCCTCCAGCACCATCAATTCGACCGGCCGGCGCATCGTCCGCGCTCGCTCGTGAATCCGGTGGGCGGCCGCCAAGCCGGACAAACCCCCGCCAACCACGATCACGCGATCAGCCTTCACTGCCTCAGACATACGATCGGCCAAGTTTCGGTCACTCGGAATGCGGACAGACAAACGGCGAATCCACTCACGCTGCCGTGCGTCGTAACCTGATGCGCCGCTACCTCCTCTGGCTATCCTATCGGGAGTGGCTTGTCAAGAGGTGCGGGAAAAGTCATGAACGAAATCGATCAAGAGGCGAACGTTGTCGACGGGGGTCTCCTTGAGCACTCCGTGGCCGAGGTTGAAGATATGGCCGGGTCGTCCTTCGGCCTGGGCGAGCACGCGGCGCGCCTGGGTCTTGATCTCCTCAGGTGGACCGAGGAGGACGGCCGGGTCGAGATTGCCTTGAACGGCCAGGTCATGGCCGAGATGCTCCCAGGTTCGATTGAGATCGACCCGCCAGTCGAGGCCCATGACGGTGCCGCCGGCCTCGCGCTGAAGTTCCAGCAGGGTCGCTGTGCCCGTCCCGAAATGGATCACCGGGACCGAGGGATCGAGCTGGGCGAACAGGCTGGCCATGTGGGGCTGAACGAATCGTGCGTAGTCATGGGGGCTCAAGGTGCCGACCCAGCTATCAAATACCTGAAGCACCTGGGCGCCCGAAGCGGCCTGGGCGTTCAGGTAAAGAGCGGTCGAGCTAGCCAGCCGCTCCAGAAGGGCATCCCAGCTTTCCGGGTGATGGTACATGAAGGCCTTCGCCTGATCGTAATGGCGCGAGGATCCCCCTTCGATGGCGTAGCAGGCCAGGGTGAAGGGAGCGCCGGCGAAGCCGATCAGGGGCGTGGCCGGAGCGAGAGCCGAGCGGATCGCCTTGACGGCATCCATCACGAAACCGAGCGGCTCGATTTCTTCGAGGGGCCGGACCCGGTCAAGGTCGGCGGCCGTCCGGATGGGGTTGTGGATGATCGGCCCGTCCCCCTTGGCGAACTCGAGCTGAAAGCCGAGCGGCTCGAGGATCAAGAGGATGTCGGCGAAGAGGATTGCCGCGTCGGCACCGATCTTCTCGGCGGCCGTAACGGTTACCTCCGCGCACAGGTCGGGTCGCTTGCAGAGGTCGAGGAAAGCGACCTTGGAGCGGATCGCCCGATATTCGGGCATATACCGGCCCGCTTGCCGCATCAACCAGATCGGGGTTACCTCGGTGGGCTCGCACCGGCAAGCCTTGAGGAATGGGGAATCCCGAAGTGCGTCCTTTGTCTTTTCTCGGTCGTCTTGCCGCGTTTCCGGGGAATCCCCGAGTTCTTCGGAAGGCTGCGCCGATCCTCGAAATGCGGGCAACGTCATGGGAGGAAAGGATAAAGGATCGAGAACAAACGTTAAAGGCGAGAAATCCGGTTCATCCTTCATCCTTCATCCTTCATCCTTCATCCTTCATCCTTATTTCAAGTGGGTCGGTGCTGGGCGGGACAGGCCGAGCTGCTTTAGAATAAGATCGTCGAGTGTGGAGTTTATCAGGAGGGACTGGCAGAGGCCGGCCAGGTCTGGGGCTGTGCCATCGCGTTGGGAAGCCTCGGACATCGAAAAACCGGGAGAACGCGCCGGCCTTGTGGCTAGCGATGCCGCGACCACCCCCCCTAACCCCCCCTTCGCAAGGGGGGGAAAAGGACGCGACAAACCGGAGGGAAGTCTTTTGCAACCGGCGGCCTGATTTTCAACACGCCAGGGCCAGGGGGGCTGGGGGCGGGAGCCTTGGATGAGGAGGGTTGATGATGGGCGAGGAAACGGCGGTCGCGGTATCAGATACAAGTGCTCCGGCAGGGGAGTCCCCGTTCGATTCGCTCGGCGAGGCCCTGCGGGCGGGAGGGCCCACGGCTGCACTCGAGCGGCTGGCCGAACACCTTGTCGCCTCGGGGGATTATCGGTCGTTGCTCGACGCCTTGCTGCTCAAGGCGCGGCATGAGCTGGGCATGCCGCTGATCTTTTCCGGGTCGCTCCAGGAGCTTGGCGAACCGGTGCGCGGCCAGTACGAGGAAAGGTATGTCGCGGCGATCCGGCTGGTGGGCTCGAAGTACCTCGCGGGCGGAGACATCCCGACCGCCTGGGCGTACTATCGGGCGATCGGCGAGAGCGAGCCCGTTGCGCAGGCGGTCGACGCGTACCGGCCGGTGGGGGAAGACGAGCGGCTCGGCGCCGTGATCGAGGTGGCGTTCAACCACGGGGTGAGCACGCGCCGCGGATTCGAGCTGATCCTGGAGCATTACGGCACGTGCCCGGCGATTTCTGCATTCGAGCAGATTCCACCGCCCGACACGGCGGTGCGGATTGCGTGTGCCCAGCGGCTGATCGCGCACCTGCATCGCGAGCTGACGGGCAACCTGCGCGCCGAGATCGCCAGCCGGGGCCAGGTGGTGCCACCCGAGGGAACCCCGATCGCCGACCTGGTTGCGGAGCGGTCCTGGCTGTTCACCGATGAATCGTATCACATCGATATCTCGCACCTATCCGCCGTGGTGCGCATGTCGACCTTGTGCGAGGAGGACGGCCCGATCGCTCTGGCCGCCGATTTGACCGAGTACGGCCGGCGGCTGTCGCCGCGTTTGCTCTTCGATGGACCGCCGCCGTTTCAGCAAATCTTTCACGATCATGGGATCTATCTGCGAGCGCTCCTGGGACGTGACGTCGAGCTGGCGATCGACCACTTCCGGCAGAAATTGAACGGCGATCGCGACGGCATGACTGACGAATCCCTGCCGGCCCAGACGCTGGTCAATCTGCTGGTTGACGTCGGTCAGGTCGAGGCGGCGATCGATGTGGCCGCCGAGCACTTGGGGGGCGTGCCCGACTCGGTGCTGATCTGCCCTTCGGCCGCTCAGCTTTGCCAGCGTGCCGGCCAGCCGGAACGGCTGGCGCGGATTGCCCGGGATCAGAATGATCTCGTGAGCTTTGCCGCGGCGATGCTGGCATCGGCTGGAAGGTGAGCGACGGGTCGAAGGGAAAGAAATGAATTACTGATGGTCAAGCCACCGGTCCAGGTTTGATCAGGAGTACCTGGGAGTCGCTCGAGCCGTGCTCCTTGCAGCGTGAGATCTCTTGAGCCATGAAAGCGATCCCGATCGTCATCGATGAAGAGCGTGTCGCCGAATTTTGCCGCCGGCACCACATCGAACGTCTTTGCCTCTTCGGTTCCGTCTTGCGCGATGACTTCGGGCCGGATAGTGACGTGGACGTGCTCGTCGAATTTCAGCCCGGGCTTACTCCCGGCTGGAATTTCTTCAGCATGCAAAACGAGCTGAGCGAGATCGTCGGCCGGAAGGTCGACCTCAACACGCCGAATTTCCTGAGCGGTTATTTTCGAGACGAGGTCTTAACCAAGGCGTTGCCGATCTATGAGTCTGGACTGTCAACGTTCATCTGTCTCCGTTGATCGTCTCTCTTGATGCCTGGATCGCCTCGACATTTCAAGCACCGACACGGGTGCCATCAGCGGATACAAGGTCCGCCAGCCAATCCTGACCTCCCCGTTCGGCAACACAAGAACCCGACGCCGGACACGCTCTGGCGTTACGCTGCCGCAGTCGGGCGGCGCCTGGTTCTGACCACCGAAGCGGTTCCCGGCACGCAACCGGCGCGGGGCAAGGCGAAGCGGGTCCATGCGGCACGAGAGAGGTAGAGGCTGGGCTCCTCTTTCGTAGCTATGAGCGCCAATTCCGCGGAAGGATCGGGCATCGGGTTCGATCCGAGGGCGAGGGCCGAACGTGCCAAGGTAACCGGCGCTCCCACGGTTGCTCTGCAAGTTGAAGGCCAGAACCGGCGCGTCCGGTTGACCGCGTGGTTAGTCCACATCGACTACCCACAACCGTAATTGACTGGGTTGAGGATACGTCCTCGGAATCGCCGACAACGAGAACGGAAGCTCTGGTGCTGCCGCAAGCGGTGCATTCATGAGGTTACTCGCGCGCCATTTCAATCGCTAACTTGAGATAGCGTCGCAGAAGCAAGACAGGTGGAAACTGGTTTCTCTCTGCCAACCATTCGAGTGCGTCACGCGCGCACTTTGAACTGTTGCATGACCGGCATGCCCACACGAGATTGTCTCCTGTATTTGCTCCGCCTCGCTTTGTTGGGATGAGATGGTCAACCGACAAGTTCTCGCGACTTCCGCAGTAGCAACAAGCCTGCGGCAAAACCATCTTGAGGCGCTCGTCGTCCGCGAGCGCACCAATGCTCATGGTCTCCTTATTCAGCCCTGCGTAGAGACGAGAGCGAATCATGAACTGAGTGTGTCCGTATTTTTCAGCGTTGACTGTGATGGCCGAATGCGCCATTGCGAGGTTCGCATACGACCAGTGCAGCAACTCGCCAACGGTGGTGATCTCCATGCTCGGGACCTAACTGGTGAGTATGCTGACCGGCGCCGGTTGAACGGGCACTTAGCCGGTCAGCATATCAATGCGCGCCGGTTGACCTAGCACGGGCGCCGGTCAGGCTAGTGCAGTGCGCCGGTTGACCTAGCACGGCATTACAACAGGCGGCACATTTCGGGTCAACGAACGACTTGATATTCTCTTGGACCCAGCACCCAGACTCGATTTAAATCGGAGCTTGGCTTCCCCGCCGAGATCGTCAGGAAGTCGTTCGACACCTCGATTCGTTTCAACCCGTCGAACGATCGTGCACGCCGGAACCTGGCTCTCTTCGAGGCGGCGACTCAACCGAGCCGTGTGAGAGTTTACGAGATTCGGCCGAAGTCTGCGATCAGAGCATCAGGGCTGTCGGAGCGACGGCTCCGTCCGGCGGTGTGAACCATCGGCCCCGGAGCCGTGCGGCGCCAGAGCGAAGGTCCTCGGTTCGGGACCAATGCACTTCTGAGACTCTGACGATGATATCACAATCATCGCCTCAGGCCAGGTCCGCTAGAGCGCGAGGTGATTCCGCGCCGAACGTGAACCAGAACAGCTCATCAGACCAAGGATGTCCCCAGGGGCCGTCTTTCATCTGTAAACCCACGCGTCCGCGGCCGGTCTTCGAGAATCTGGTTCGGTGAGATAAAGCCACACCGACGTACCGTCATCCTCGAGAACCGCCAGGCGGCGCGACGCGGGATGTTGGTGTTCCAGGAACAGATTTTCGTCAGCCATGATCTCTCCCGGCATCGGAGTCCAAGCCGCGTGACCACCAGAGATTGTAGGTTCGGCTGCGCGAACTGCAATTGATCGTGGTTTCATCAATCCTGCTGTTCTCATCGGAGTTGTTCGCGAACGGGCTCGCGGTGTATGATCGGTATCGTGGGAGGAGGTGGGGCCTCGGACATCGAAGAACAATAGCGCGCGATGGCCTAGAGACTGGCGGTGCCGCGACCACCCCCCCTGACCCCCCCTTCGCAAGGGGGGGAAAAAAAGGCGCAACGAAATCGGGGCGAACGCGCGGCTTGCGAAACTCCGACTTTTCATCAGCCCACCCCTACCCCCCCTTCGCAAGGGGGAAAAAAACGGCGCAACGCAATCGGGGCGAACGCGCGGCCTGTGCAAGACCGAGTTTTCATCAGCCCCCTCTTGCCCCTCCTTTGCAAGGAGGAGAAAGAACACGCCGCTTGTGCAAGAGCGAGTTCTCACCAACTCTGTGCTCGGAAGTAGCGCGCTTGGCGTCGAGGCGACGCCCCTGGTGAGCCGCGTCGTCTCGCTTCAGTCCGGCCGAGTCAGAGGGCGGGGAATCGCACGAACTCAGTCGAGCCATCCGGATGCCTGACGACGGCGTTACCATCGAAGCCAGCGTGCTCAGCCGCATCGTGGCGGTCTGCGACCGCTACAAGACCGACTGCCAGGCTGGACGTGCGCCTTCCATCGAGGCGTTCCTTGACGGATTGACGGCAGCCGAGAGGGACGCCCTGTTCCGCAAATTGATCGCGATCGACATCGAGCTGCGCCTGGCGCGCGGTGAGCAACCCACCACCTGCGATTACCTCGGTCGTTTCCCCGACCGGGCGGAGCTGATCGAGCAGGCATTACGGCAAGACCGGGGCGACTGGACGACGGATCACAACGGCCCCGGGCGGGACACGCCGACCAGCGGGCGCGAGCCGGGGCAAAGCGGCATGACCAGGGCGGGCCGCTCCGCGGCCGACCCGGCGGAGGAACCGCCGCCCTTGCCCCAGAGGCTGGGCCGATATGTCCCGACTGCGGTCCTCGGCTCCGGCGGGTTTGCGACGGTCTACCTCGCCCGCGACGATGAGCTCGACCGCGAGGTTGCCATCAAGGTGCCCCACCCGGCTGTCGTTGCCTCGCGCGGGGGGCTGGAGTCCCTGCTCAAAGAGGCCCGGCTGGCAGCCGGGCTGCGCCATGCGGGAATCGTCCGGGTGCTGGACGTCAGCCCTCCAGGCGATGATGCGCTGTTCGTCGTGCTCGAATACGTCAGCGGGCGCACCCTCGAAGAAGTGCTCTCGGCCGAGAAGCTCCCGCATCGGCAACTGGCGGAGATCCTGGTCTCCGTCTGCGAGGCGGTCCACCATGCGCATACAGCGGGCCTGGTGCACCGCGATTTGAAGCCGTCGAACATCCTGATCGACGGGCATGGCCAGCCGTTCGTCAGCGACTTCGGCCTGGCCATCCACGAGGACCTCCAGCACGACTCTTCCGGCGAGATCGCCGGCACGCCCAGGTACATGGCACCCGAGCAGGTGCGCGGCGAGACTCATCGCCTGGATGGCCGTACCGACGTCTGGGCTCTCGGCGTGATCCTTTACCTGGGGCTGTGCGGGCGCATGCCGTTCCAGAGCCGCGCGCGGCATAGCCTGTTCGACGAGATCCTCAATCGTGACCCCAAGCCGCCGCGGCAGGTGAACGATGCGGTTCCTCGGGAACTCGAGCGAATCTGCCTCAAGTGCCTGGCCAAGCGGATGGCCGATCGGTACCCGACTGCGCTCGACCTGGCGGGCGACCTTCGGCTCTGGCTGGACCAGGCGGCCACGACGGCGACCGTGAGGCCCCTCTCGCCGGCGGCCCCGTCCGGCCAGTGGTCAAACGAGGCTCGCGTCGTTCCCAAGGGTCTGCGTGCGTTCGACGGCGAGGACGCCGACTTTTTTCTGTCGCTCTTGCCTGGCCCGCGCGACCGCGACGGTCTGCCGGAATCGATCCGTTCGTGGAAGACGCGGATCGAGGCGTCCGACCCCGAGCGAGCGTTGCCGGTTGGACTGCTTTATGGCGCGTCCGGGTGCGGCAAGTCATCCCTGGTGAAAGCGGGCCTCTTGCCGCGGCTGGCTCCGCACGTCAAGCCGATCTATGTCGAGGCCACGTCCGAAGGCATCGAAATCCGCCTGCTGGCTGCGCTCAGGCGGCGGTTCCCCTACCTGAGCCCCAATCTCGGCCTGGCCGAGACAGCCGCCCTGTTGCGCCAAGGCATCCCGGAGCTGAAGGATGCCAAGGTCCTGATCGTTTTGGACCAGTTCGAGCAGTGGCTGCACGACCACAGCGACGATTCCCACTCCGAGCTGGTGCAGGCGATCCGCCAGTGCGACGGCCGCCGGCTTCAGGCGCTCGTCCTGGTCCGGGATGACTTCTGGATGGGGATCACGCGGTTCCTGCGCGCACTCGAAATGCCGCTCCTGGAGGGGGTCAACTCGACGGCCGTCGAGCTGTTCGACGCGCGGCACGCGCGGCGGATGCTGTTCGAGCTGGGCCGGGCTCACGGCCGGCTGGAGGAGCAGTTGCCGCCAGTCGGTTCGGAGGCGAGTCAGTTCCTGGATCGGGCCGTGGCCGAGCTCGCCGGGCCCGGCGGCTGGATCGTGCCGGTGCACTTGAGTCTGTTCACCGAGATGGTCAAGCACCGGCCCTGGACTCCGGCGACGCTCAAGGACCTGGGCGGGATCGAGGGGATCGGCGTCACGTTCCTCGAGGAGACCTTCGCCGCGCCGTCTGCACCACCTGCCCACCGCGCGCACCGCCGAGCGGCCCTCGCCGTGCTCGAGGCGCTCTTGCCGGAGCCCTCTTCCGACCTCAAGGGAAAGCTCCAGCCCAGCCGGATGCTTCAAGAGGCCGCCGGCTACCAGGGGCGCGACCGCGAATTCGCCGATTTGATGATGATCCTGGACCAGGAGCTGCGGATGGTGACGCCGGTCGATGTGGAGGGCTTGATCGCCGACGGAAAAGAGCCGCCCCCCGCCCCCCGCGAGCCGCATTATCAGCTCACGCACGACTACCTCGTGCCCCCCTTGCGCCAGTGGTTGACCCGCAAGCAGCGGGAGACCCTCCCGGGGCGCGCCCGGCTCTGCCTGGCGGAGCGCACGGCCCTCTGGACCAACAAGCGCGAGTCGAAGCAGCTCCCGAGCTGGCGCGAATGGCTGAGCATTGTCCTCTCCACGCGGCGGGCATCGTGGACGGCTCCGCAGCGCGTCTTGATGCGGGCAGCCGCGCGGCACCATCTGATCCGCTGGGCGATCTTTCTGGGCTTGTGCGCCCTGGTCGCCCGAGGTGCGCTTCTGGCCAACCGCCGATTGCACGAGCGGTCAGTCGACGAGGAGGTCCGGGAGCTGTCGAGCATCGATTGGCGATACTTGCCGGGACTCCTCGATCGCATGGCGCCCGACCTCGAGATCTGCGCGACAAGGTCGAGCGCATCGCGGCTGATGACAGGGCGAATCCGGACCAGCGCACCCGAGCGGCACTCGCCGTGGCGCGGCACGGCCCGGAGCACCTCGAATATCTGAGACAGCGTCTGCTCGATGCCGATGCCGCGGAGCGCTCGGTGCTGCGCGAGGAGCTGCGGCCGTGGGGATCACAGTTCGCGCCCACGCTGTGGCAGGTGCTCTCCGACCCGACGGAGGCCGGCACCCGTCGTCTGGCTGCTGCGTCGGCGCTGGCGTCCTACGACCCCAGCTCAAATCGTTGGGACCAGGCCGCCCTGCCCCTGGTCGCCGAGCTGCTGAACCAGGACCCATTGCTCGCCGGCGATTGGGTCGAGGCCCTTCGGCCGGTCCGGGTGCCGCTAAGGCAGCCGCTTCTGGACCGGTTCGCGGACCGACCGGCCACCGAGCCCCAGGTCCTGGCGGCGAGCATCCTGGCGGGATACGCCGATTTTGACCCCCTGTTCCTGCCAGAGGAGCTCTTGGCCCGGGTGGTCGAGGACGCGAGCCCCAAGCAATATGCTGTGCTGCTCCCGCTCGTGCGCAAGCGCGGGACGCGCCTGGTCGATCGGCTGGTGGAACGCTTGCGCGATCCTGTGCCGCTCATGTACCGTCCCGAAGATGAGCGGCAGGTCGAGCGGCAGGCGAATGCAGCCGAGACGCTCCTGGTGCTGGATCATCCCCAGGAGTTCTGGCCGCGGCTCAAGCAGACGGCCGATCCCCGGCTGCGGACGCGGCTGATCGACCGCCTGACGGCGCCCGGACGAGCGCACTTGCCCTCCTGGATCGGCTTGGCCGGGAACGAGAGGGATCGATCCGGCAAGCGATCTTGATCGGCCTGGGCAGCGGGTTCTCGGCCCGGCCGTTTGACGAGCGCGCCCGCATCGCCCAGCGGCTGTTGCCGCTGTACGAGGAAGACCCTGACCCCGGCGTCCACGGGGCCGTCGAATGGACCCTCAAGAAGTGGGGTTTCGAGAAGCAGGTCTTCGATCTCAGGTCGCGGCTCGCCGGCGTGCCCAGAGGCGGCAAAGGTTGGTTCGTCACACCCAAGCTGCACACGATGATCGTGGTGCGGGGCCCGGTCCGGTTTTTGGTCGGCTCGCCGGACGACGAACCGGGACGGGACATCAATGAGGGCCGGCACGAGGTGACGATCGATTATTCGTTCGCCGTCAGCGCGCACGAGGTGACCTTTGCCCAGTACCGGGAATGCGACCACGGCGCGTACCGGAATCCGGCTATCACCCCCAGCGAGGAATGCCCCAAGAGTTTCGTCTCCTGGATCAGCGCCGGTCGGTACTGCAACTGGCTCACGGAGCAGGCGGGAATGCACGAGGACGAGCAGTGTTACCCCGCCGAGCACGGCGACCGGACAAAGGTCCGGGTGCCCGATGACTTCTTGCACCGGCCCGGGTTTCGCTTGCCGACCGTTCACGAGTGGGAATATGTTGCCCGCTCAGGCGCGGTGACCAGCCGGTTCTTTGGCAACGCGGAATCGGACCTTGTGAACTACGCCTGGTTCGGCCTCAACTCGGGCGGCCGCACCTGGCCGGTCGGCTCGCTCCGGCCCAATCCGCTGGGGTTTTTTGATCTCTACGGCAACGTGTTCGAATGGTGCGAGTTCGCACCCCCGGCCGGAACCTGGGAGATGGGCCCGCTGCGCGGCGGGGGTTTTCGTTCGATGGAGAGGTATCTGCGATCGGCCATGCCCGGCACCGAGAAGCGAGCAGAGGATTACAGCTATCTCGGCTTCCGGATTGCAATGACCCTCGACAACTCGCGTGACTGAGTTGTTTGTCAGTACTCAGCCGGTGTATGATCGCTGGGCTACCTGCGGATGTCTTGAGCCAACCGGATGTCTGACAACGGCGATTCCATCGGGGAGAGCGGGCTCGACCGCATCGTGGCGGCCTGTGACCGCTACGAGACGGAGTGGCGAGCGGGCGGGGCGCCGTTGATCGAGGTGTTCCTCGACGAAGTGGTCGGCGCCGAGCGCGACGACCTCCTGCGGGAATTGCTGGTGATCGACATCCAGCTTCGCCTGGAGCGCGGTGAGCATCCGATTCGTGAAGATTATCTCGATCGCTTCCCTGACCGGGCGGAGGTGATCGAACAGGCGATACGCAACGATCGGACCGGCTGGACGACGGTTCGCGCGGTCCCGGGGCACGGCGAAGCGACCGAAGAAGGCCGCTTCTCGACCGACGAAGCGGTGGAGGCCCGGCGCTTCCCGAGCGGCTGGGCCGATACATCCCGACGGCAGTCCTGGGCGCTGGCGGCTTTGCGACGGTCTACCTGGCGCGCGACGAGGAGCTCAACCGCCAGGTTGCCATCAAGGTGCCGCACCTGGAGGTCGTTGCCTCGCGCGGACGGCTGGAATCGTTGCTCAGGGAGGCCCGGCTGGCAGCCGGGCTGCGACATCCGGGGATCGTCCGGGTGCTCGACATCAGCCCACCGGGCGACGACGCCCTATTCGTCGTGCTCGAATACGTGAGCGGGCGGACCCTTGCCGAGGTTTTCCAGGCCGAGAAGCTCCCTCCCCGACGACTGGCCGAGATTCTGGTGTCTGTGTGCGAGGCCGTCCACTACGCGCATCAGGCGGGTCTGGTGCACCGGGATTTAAAACCGTCGAATATCTTGATCGACGGCAACGGCCAGCCGTTCGTGACGGACTTTGGCCTGGCCATTCACGAGGATCTGCAGCCCCTCTGGGCTCGAGAGATCGCCGGCACGCCCCGGTTCATGGCGCCGGAGCAAGTCCGTGGCGAGACGCATCGCCTCGATGGCCGCACCGACGTGTGGGCGCTCGGGGTGATCCTCTACCTCGGGCTGTGCGGGCGAATGCCGTTCCAGAGCCGCAACCGGGATAGCCTGTTCGATGAGATCCTCAATCGCGACCCCCGGCCGGTGCGCCAGGTCAACGACGAGGTTCCCCGCGAGCTCGATCGGATTTGCTTGAAGTGCATGGCCAAGCGGATGGGGGATCGCTACGCGACGGTCTCGGACCTGGCAGACGACCTCCAGCTCTGGCTGGCCCAGGCGGCGACGACGGCGACGATTCCGCCCCAGGCGCTGCCGGCCGCGGTGGTGCAGGGTGAGCCGGCAGCGCGTGTGGTTCCCAAGGGTCTGCGCGCTTTCGAGTTCGAGGATGCCGACTTTTTTCTGTCGCTCTTGCCGGGACCGCGCGACCGCGACGGTCTGCCGGAATCGATCCGCTCGTGGAAGGCCCGGATCGAAACGTGGGACGCCGAGCGCTCCTTGCCGGTGGGGCTGCTTTATGGTGCGTCGGGGTGCGGCAAATCGTCGCTGGTGAAAGCGGGCCTTCTGCCGCGGCTGGCGGGGCACGTCAAGTCCATCTATGTCGAAGCATCGTCGGACGGCATCGAGGCCCGCCTGCTGGCCGCGCTCAGGCGGCGGTTCCCGTATATTCCGGCAAATCGCGGCCTGGCCGAGACAGCAGCCCTCCTGCGCGAAGGAGCGCCGGAGCTGAAGGACGCCAAGGTGCTGATCGTGCTGGATCAGTTCGAGCAGTGGCTGCACGACCATCTTGACGATCCCAACTCCGAGCTGGTGCAAGCCATTCGCCAGTGCGATGGCCGCCGGCTGCAGGCGCTTCTCCTGGTCCGGGACGACTTCTGGATGGGGATCACGCGGTTCCTCCGCGCCGTAGAGGTGCCGCTCGTGGAGGGAGTCAACTCGGCCGCCGTCGAGCTGTTCGACGCCGACCACGCACGGCGGGTGCTGATCGAGCTGGGGCGAGCGCATGGCAGGCTGGGGGATCGGCCGCCGACCTTCGGCTCGGAGGCGGGCCAGTTCCTGGATCGAGCGGTGGCCGAGCTGGCCGGGCCGGGCGGCTGGATCGTGCCGGTGCGATTGAGTCTGTTTGCCGAGATGGTGAAGCACCGGCCCTGGACTCCCGCCACGCTCAAGGACCTGGGCGGGATCGAGGGGATCGGTGTCACGTTCCTGGAGGAGACCTTCGCCGCCCCGTCTGCGCCGCCGGCCCACCGGGTGCACAGACGCGCGGCCCTTGCCGTGCTCGAGGCCTTGCTGCCGGGGCCCTCGTCGGACCTGAAGGGAAAGCTCCAAGGCAGCCGGATGCTTCAAGACGCCGCCGGCTACACGGGCAAGGACCCGGAATTCGCCGACCTGATGAATATCCTCGACCACGAGCTGCGAATGGTGACGCCGGTGGACCTGGAAGGCCTTTTCGCCGATGGAAAAGAGCCGGCGCTTGCCGGCCGCGAGCCCCACTACCAGCTCACGCACGACTACCTCGTGCCCCCGTTGCGCCAGTGGTTGACCCGCAAAGAGCGCGAAACCATCCCGGGGCGCGCCCGGCTCTGCCTGGTGGAGCGGACGGCCCTCTGGACCAACAATCGCGAGTCGAAGCAGCTCCCGAGCTGGCGGGAATGGCTGAGCATCGTCCTGGTGACGCGGCGGACATCGTGGACGGCCCCGCAGCGCCTTTTGATGCGTGCGGCCACCCGGCATCACCTCATCCGCTCGGCAATGATTCTGGGCGCGGGCGTGGTCATCGCCGCCGGCGCGCTCCTGACCAACCGACGAGTGCATGAACACTTCGTCGATCAGGAGATCCAGAAGCTTTCCAGCAGCGACTGGCGCTATCTGCCGGGGCTCCTCGATCGCATGGCGCCCGACGTGAAGATCTGGCGAGCCAAGGTCGAACGCATCGCCCGCGATGAGAAGGCGAATCTGGACGAGCGCACCCGAGCGGCACTCGCCCTGGCGCGGCACGGTCCGGAGCACGTCGATTTTCTGTCCCAGCGTCTGCTCGATGCCGATATTCCGGAGCGGTCGGTCCTCCGCGAGGAGCTAGGCCGGTTCAGCCAGCAACTCGTGCCGAAGCTGTGGCAGGTGGTCGACGACAAAACCAAGGCCGCACAAGAGCGTCTGACTGCCGCGTCGGCCCTGGCGTCCTCCGACCCCGACTCGGATCGTTGGAAGCGGGTCGCCGACCCTTTGGTCCGTGAATTGATCAACCAGGATCCCTTGCTTGCCGGCGATTGGGTGGAGGCCCTTCGGCCCGTTCGGATGCGGTTGCGTCAGCCTCTCCTGGACCGGTTTTCCGACCGACCCGCCACCGAGCCCCAGGTCCTGGCGGCGAGCATCGTCAAGGGTTACGCCGACAACGACCCCTTGTTTCTACCGGATGCGCTCCTGGCCCGGCTGGTCGAGGACGCAAGCGCCCAGCAATACGCGGTGCTGCTTCCGCTCCTGGGCGAGCGGCGTGCCGGGATGGTCGTTCGGATGAAGGAATGCCTTGATCTTCCAGTGCCGCTCACTGCCTTATCCGAGGATGACCGCAACAAGGACGAGCGGCAAATCGAGCGGCAGGCCAACGCAGCCGAGACGCTGCTGGTGCTCGATCGCGCCCCGGAGTTCTGGCCACGGCTCAAGCAGTCGGCCGACCCGCGGCTGCGGACGCGGCTGATCGACCACTTGACGGAGCCGGTGCTCAGCCCGGAGGCCCTCCTGCAAGAGCTCGACCGACAAGGAGAAGGTTCGATCCGGCAAGCGATCGTGATCGGCCTGGGGAGCGGGTTCCGGGCCCTGACAGGAGAGGAGCGGGCACAATTGGCCGAGCGGCTGGTATCGCTCTTCAAAGAAGACCCTGACTCCGGCGTGCACGGGGCCGCCGAATGGGTCCTGATGAAATGGGGCTTCCGGAAGCAGGTCCTGGAAGCGAAGTCCCAGCTCGCCCTCACGCCCCGGGATGGCAAGAGTTGGTTCATCATACCCAAGCTCCTGCATACGATGATCGTGGTGCGTACGCCGGGAACGTTTGTGGTCGGCTCGCCGCTCGACGAACCGGGGCGCGACATCAATGAGGGCCGGCACGAGGTGACGATCGATTATTCGTTCGCCGTCAGCGCGCACGAGGTGACCTTTTCCCAGTTCCAAGACTCTCGTGGCGATGCGGTCCTCGACAGCACGCTCGCCCCCAGCGAAGAATGCCCCAAGATGTCGGTCTCCTGGAGCGCCGCCGCTCTTTACTGTAACTGGCTCACGGGAAAGCTGGGGTTGGGCGACAGCCAGCGGTGCTACCAGTCCTCGGAAGGCGACGGCGCGGGACCCCGGCTCGCGGATGACTTCCTCCGCCGCCACGGGGTTCGCTTGCCGACCGTTCACGAATGGGAATATGTGGCGCGCTGCGGTGCGATCACCAGCCGGTTCTTCGGCAACGCCGAATCCGACCTCGATCAGTACGCCTGGTATGCTCTCAATTCGCGCGAGCACACCTGGCCGGTCGGCAGGCTCCGGCCCAATCCGCTGGGACTGTTTGATATTTATGGAAACGTAAGTGAGTGGTGCGAGTTCGCGCCCCCGGGAGGCAGCTCCGAAGTCGGTCAAGTGCGGGGCGGCGGGTATCGCTCCACGGTCAAGTTTCTGCGATCGGCCATGCCGGAAGTCACGGACCGCGAGAATCACTTCGCCTTCCTGGGGTTCCGAATTGCAATGACACTGCCCAAGCCGTAAAGTATCCGGGCAGCATGTACGTCGTGCGCAGTCATGTTAATTTCGGCGCTGGACCTGCATTTGACTGAGGGCGTGGATCGTGGACCTGACGCTGATATTCCAAGGTTTGACCGCTGCTGGCACGTTGATCGGAGGGCTGGCTCTGGTCTGGATCGCAATCGAGGTGACAGGGGCGCGCTCTGATCGTTCAAATCATCGAGCACCCAGAAAAAATCGGCAGCAGCCACGCGATCCACCCTCCGCACTCGCGGGGCGGCTTCGGGATATTCGTCTATCGAAACAACCGGTGGGAGCTCGAGTCCGACTTGAGTGCCCCGGGTTACGAGCCGTCGCCGCCGACGATTCCGGGGTCGTTCGAGGGCCAGGTCGTCAAGAAGGAATCCTGGCCCAGAGCCGGGGCATGAGTCGCCGGAGGGTCGTGGGGGCGGCGCCAAGCGAAAGCTCGGGAACAGGGCACCCTTTTCGGGTGAGCGATGAGCCGCAACCCAGACCAGTGCCGTGCTCGCATACCGCTCAATGGCGACGGAGGTCCTCAGGAAGCCCGTTGCGCGGTGGTCGCGCGGATGATGAATGTGAGCGACGCGTCGCTCTGCGGCGTTTCGCGCGAGACCTGCCTGGCCTGCTGCCGGTGTGTCCAGCCCGGTGAGCGGCTCAATCCCGTCGTCGCGTCGCTGGTGTACAGTGCGACCGGCGCGATCCTGCGAGCAGGCGGGGTGCCGGGCTGCAATCGCGAGCAGGCGCTGCGCGCTCCGGGAGCGAATCGTCGCGCACCTCGGCGTCGTGGCCCCGGGTCTTCCCGACCGCATCTTTCCGCCCGATGCCGTGCCGCATGACGAGGCGCAAAGACGCCCGGACTTCGGGCGCCCTACCGGAGCGCCCTGCCGGCGGTCTGGTCGTCGGGCTCTTGACCGCCCCACGGGAGGAGCCACGATTGGGTTCGACGCTGCGCAGCCTGCACGCTGCGGGCTTCCACCAGCTTTTCCTGTTCGCCGAGCCGGGCTCGCCGATCCCTCCGGAGGCGCGTGGCCACGAAGTCGAGATCCACGACCGCTGCCTGGGGAACTTCACGAGCTTCTATAACGCGCTGGCCTCGCTTTACCGGCGAGCCCCCGGCGCCCTTGGCGTTCTGCTGTTCCAGGACGACATCGAGGTCGCAGCCGGGCTGAAAGCCTGGTGTGACGCAGAGCTGTTCCGGCCTGGGCACGGGCTGGTCTCTCTGTTCACGCCGCGGGTGCACGTCGATCTACGCCCGGGCTGGCGCGTCTTGTCCCCTGGCTATTTTCGGATCTGGGGCGGGCAGGCGCTGGCGTTCCGCCGGGACGTGCTCGAGCAATTCCTGACCGATCCCCAGGTTCTGCGCGAGATCCAATCGGGCCAGGCCGGCGATGACGCGGTCGTCAGCGGATGGGCAACGCGACGGTCGCTGGGGATCGCCTTCCACACACCCTCGCTCGTCCAGCATGTCGGCCGCGTGTCGGCGCTCTGGGGTCGAAAGGGCCCCGATGTGCGCGTGATCGCCCACGCCGTCAAGAGCGTCGAGGACATCGCCGGCTGGCGGCCGCCACAGCGCCCTACCGGGAAGGTCGGTCTGGTCGGGACCGGAGCCGCGACCGGGCTGGGCTACCAGAACGAAGAATTCGCGCGCTGTTTCGAGATCGACCGCTGGCTGATCCCGGTGCTTCCGGACGACCCTCCCCGCGCGGATCTGCGCGTGAAATGCCGGGTTCACCGGGTGGCCGGCAACGCCGGGATCGCCACGATCCGCAAGTGGATGGCCGGGCTCGACTGGATCGTGTTCATCGAGCGGCCGTTTCTGAAGCACGTCGCCACCACGGCTCGCTCGCTGGGCGTCGCCATTGCCGTCGTTGCCAACTGGGAATGGCTCAACCCCCAGGCCGATTGGCTGCGAATCGCCGACGTGCTGATCGCCCCCACGAGATTTACGTATCATTATCTCTGTGATTGGCGCAAACGGTTTGGGTTCGGGTGGGACGTGGTGCATGTCCCTTGGCCGGTCGACCTGGAGCGGTTTCCGTTCCGGAACCGGCGGAGGTGCGAGCGATTCCTGTTCGTGAATGGCTGGGGAGGCCCGCGCACGACGCGCCTCGACGGGTCAAGGACTCCCGATCGGCGCAAGGGGATCGACCTGATGGTCGAGGCGATGCGGGCGGCCCCGCGGGTCAAGTTCGTGCTTTGTTCCCAGCAGGCCGACCTTCCGCCACTGCCGCCCAACGTCGAGCTGGTCTCGTCGCCGGAGGACCGCCTCAAGCTTTACGATCACGGCGATGTCTGCGTTCAGCCCAGTCATCTTGAGGGTTTGGGCCTGCAATTGCTGGAATGCCAGGCCGCGGGGATGCCCTTGATCACCACAGATGCACCCCCCATGAATGAGCACAATCCGTGGGTGCCCATCCCCGTCACCGGAGCCGAGACGGTCCTGTACGGCCCGCAACAGCCGGTTCCGTGGCAACAGATGGACGCCCGGCGCCTGGCCAGCCTGCTCGAAGACGTCGTGGGAGCCGACGTCACCGAGGCGAGCAACCGCGCCCGGGCGTTCATCGAAAGCGAGCACAACTGGGCCACACGGGCCGCCCAGCTTCGTGAGATCTTCGTCATCCCTTGACGTCGGTTATGATCGCGCACGCGACCCAGGAGAAGGAGCCGACATGGTAGGTACTGCTCGCCGGGTCGAAGACTGTCCGCATCGCCTCCCGCATGGTTCGGGCGAAGCCGTGAGGGCGCGGTGCGGCCTCGTGGCGCAGATCACGGGAGTGCGCGATTTGAGCCTGTGTGACGTTCGCCAAGACGCCTGCCTGGCCTGCTGCCAGAGTTTTCCGCCGACGGCCGATGAGCTCAACCCGGTCGTCGCGTCGTTGCTTTATGGGCTCTGCTCGCGGATCGACAGCCAGGGGGGTGTCGAGGGGTGCGAACCCGGCAAGGCCGAAACGCTGAGCCGCGTTGCGCTCCATTCGATCTGTTCGGAGGAAGAAAGCCTGGAACCGCCCGCGGCTGCAAGGATCCATTCACCCGAAGGGGCGCTCGACCAGATGATCCCCCCCCTGCCCCGGCGGACCGGGAGCCCGGTCAAGCGGTGGGCTGTCGGCGTAACGACAGCGCCCAGGCTGGCACCGACTCTGGGCGAATGCCTGGTCAGCCTGGCGAGCGCCGGATGGGATCACCCCCGGCTGTTCGTCGATGGTGCCGTGCTCGTACCGCCGGCCTTCGCCGGCCTGGCGCGAACGGACCGAAATCCCCAGCTCGGCGCCTGGCCGAGCTATTACCTGGCTCTCGGCGAGCTCCTCATGCGGGAGCCGCATGCCGATGCCTACCTGATCGCGCAGGACGATGCGCTGTTCGCCGCCGACCTTGACATCCGAGCGTACCTCGAGCGAGTTCTCTGGCCGGGTAAGACGCCGTGGATCGTCTCGCTGTTCTGTCCTCGCCCTTACACTCAGGAACGGCCAGGCTGGTACCCGTTCCCGGGCGTCTGGGTCTGGGGGGCTCAGGCGTTCGTGTTCTCGCGCGAGGCAGCTCAGGGTTTCCTCGCCGATCTCGAGGTGGTGCGGCACCGGTGGGCACGCCATCGGAACCCCGTGGCGGACATCGACTGGCGGGTCGGCCTTTGGGCAAGGGCGCGCAGGCGACCGATCTATTACCCCACGCCCAGCCTGGTGCAGCATATCGGCGAGGTCAGCTCGTTGTGGAAGGGAGTGCGCGTCCGTGGATGTCGTCGGGCGTCGTGGTTTGCCGGCAAGTGAAGAACGCCCAGCGTTTCGATACGCCCTGATCTGGAATCGATATCAGCGCCATGGAGAGCCGCCCTGGGCGGGATCTGGCATTCTGACCCCGCGCGGAGCAAGCTGCCAGAGACCGTTGCCGCGATCCACCCATTGGTAGCCGGGCGGAGCCGCCCCGGCGGCCGCGACGTCGGGACGGTATCCTCGGAGCCGTTCCTCGTAAAGAACCTGTGCCTCTTCGGCCCCGGCAACGGTGTAGATGAATGCTGCGAGCACCAGATGAAGCGGGTTGTGGGTCCAGATCACGGTCAATCCAAACACGATGGCAAGGATTCGGCCCATCGTGGCGGCAACGCGTGTCGCCTGGGCGCGGCCGACCCAGATGCTCAAGAGGGCTCTCAACACCCGGCCGCCATCCATGGGAAAAGCCGGGATCAGGTTGAACAGCCCGAGCACCAGGTTGATCGCCAGGAGCTGGGCCAGGAACGTGCTCCCGGAGGCGAAGTCCAGCGGCACCAGTCCGACGACGGAGAGAAAGATCAGCGTAGCCGCGATCGCGAAATTGACGGCGGGCCCGGCCAGTGCGATCAGCAACTCAGCCCCCGGAGCGCGCGGCATCCGGTGCAACCTGGCCACTCCGCCGATGGGATAAAGCGTGATATCCGCCGTCTCGATCCCGAATCGACGGGCCATCAGTGCGTGCCCTAATTCGTGCAGGAGCACACAGCCGAATACGGACCCGACGAAGAGAACGCTCTGGACGGCCCGCGCTGCACCGCCAAAGTATTCCCCCATGAAAAAGAAGACGAGCAGGAAAGTCGCATGGATGTAGATATTGATTCCGGCAATCCGGCCGATTTTCCACGAGAGACGCATTCGAGCCTGGTTCCTTTCTCCGAGGGCGCAGCCCCCCGATTTCATCCTCTTATTGTACTTCGTTTGGCGAAAGAGGAAAGTTCGAACCCGGGGCGGGCGTCGCTTGCCAGCCGGCCCAGGGATGGAGAGCAGGCGCCAGGTCATGCGCCCCCGCACGCGGCCTCCGGCCGTCGTCTCCCCCGAGGGGCGAGGTCAGGAAGCGGAGCTTGTCACCGCTCCAGCACGGCCGGCCGGGGGATGACGTAGCCTTTGACGGCGACTTCGATGGCAGGCCAGTTTTGCATCTTGGTGACAACCTCGTAGCCGCGCGCGTCGATGATGACCGTATCGCCGGATCGGGCAGCGCCGACGCTGGGGTTCCACGCGATCGCCATGTGGGGGTCGAGGACCAGGCCGCTCTCCGGCCGGAAGAGTGCTTCGCGGGGAGAGTAACCAATCAGGCTTCCCTGATAATCGAGCGTCCATTCGTGGGGATGTTCGAATTTCTCGTAGATGCGCTTGGCACGCCGGAAAACCTCGGAGATCGCTTCGCCCGGGCGGGAGAAGAACATGCAGGTGGCGTCGACCATTGTCGCCAGCGAATGATTGGCTCGAAACGCGTTGTCCACGGACCCGAAGGCGACGGTGCGGGTCACAGACGCACACAACCCGTGGCGGCGGCCGGTGGCGACGATGGTGGCCCGCCGGTGGATGGGTGAAGCGGTGCAGTTTGGCTGGCGGTAACGGGCAAGTCGATCGTCGCTGGCAATACGGAGGTCGACCGGGGTCACACCCTCGCGGATCAGTCGGTGAGCCAGGTGACCCGCCACGTCGGCCTCGCGCTCACCCGGCACGAAATTGCGGCAGGTCGCTTCGACCGCGAGGCTAAGGGTCCGCCCCAGCTCGCGAAGTCTCTGCCGGTCGAGCGTGGTGAGCCGGCGACGCAAATTCAGAAGCGCGTCGGACTCGCGGCGCGGGTGCGAGAGTACGTTCTGCCCCAGGTCACTGACCATTCGCTTGTTATGACTCAATTCCGCGATCACCTGGTGACAATCGGCATACCAGGGACGCTCCTTGAGCTGGAAACCGAGGCCCGCGAGCTCCTCTTCAAAAACCCGGCAGCTCTGCACATTATCGGCGACGACGGCGCGACATGTGCGATTGATGAACAGCAGGATCGAGCTGTGATCGGAGCAAAGGTCCTGGCCAAGATTACCGCCGGAAGTAAACCAGGCAACCGAACCGGTCAACCCGAGGACGACGGCGTCATTGCCGGTCTGATCGAGGAATTCGCGGATCCGGTCGTGTTTTTCCTCGACGTCATCGCGACGCCGTTTCATCTCCTCATTCTCGTGGTCGGCCGCCGGATCACACGGAATCGGTAAAGTATCGGTATGAGGACGATCGGCAGCGGTGTAGAGCACACGATCGAACTCACCGGTCAGTTCAAGTGCCCCCGGAACGGCCGCGCTCAGGCCGTTGGCATGGATGACAGTTGCCACCGCGCTGCCTCCCTAGAAACTCCACGGATCCCGCCGCCTTACGGGTGTCCGGCCGATTCCCATCATGGTTGATATTGCGAAAAGGAGATAGGCTTTCCTAAATCCTTCCAAGTTACGTCCAGAAATTCAAGGATCTGGGGGATCAATTTTCCGTAATGGTCTGGGAAGTCGAGGTTGTGACCGCCGTTGACCAGGACGAGCTGTTGCCGAACCCCAGCTCCACCGAGGGCCGCCGAGAGGTCCTCGGACTGACTGACCGGGATGAGCGGATCCTGCCGCCCGTGTACCAGAAACATCGGCGGATCACCCGGCGAAACCTGGTCGATGGGCGAGGCCGCGACGTAATTCGCGGGGACCTGCTCGGGTGAGCCGCCGAGAAACTGCGCCGCAGCCTCGGTCGCCGCCCGGCTTTGCGACGACAGGGCCACGAGATCAGCCGGCGTCGAAAAAGCGACAACCGCCTCGACGGCAGCCGGCGCCCCGCCCAAGCTGCTGTCGGGCGAGCCGGTCCCGAGCAATGCAGCCAGATTGGCCCCCGCTGATTCGCCGATTGCCGCGATTTCTCGGGGATTGATGCCCAGCGTACTGGCATTTCCGCGCACCCACCGGACGGCCGCCTGGACGTCTTCAAAATTCACCGGCCAGCTTGGACTGCCCGGCGCTGACAACTGGTAATTTGGGGCCACCACGACATAGCCCCGCGATACGAACGCACTTGCAATTCGCTCGCCATAGCCGGTCTTATCGAACCGCCGCCATCCTCCTCCGTGGATCGCGACGAGGACCGGATAACCACCGGGCGGGGCGGCGCTCAACGGCGCGTAAACATCAAGTTGCTCAGAATCACCACCGACGGTCGGAAATGAAACATTCTGCGTGAGCGTCCAGTGCCCCCGATCGGGTGAAGCCTCGCGGACCCGCAAACGATGGTATGCGTGTGGCGGAACCGCCGGAGCCGGTGATCCGGGAACCTCGACGGGCATTGCGACCGACATCAAGGCTCGATCATCAAGGCCAACAATCGCTTGCGGAACGAAACAACGAGTTCGGCGCGGCCCCGAGCATCGACGGAAGACACGAGCGCCAAACACGCAATGCGCTGGTAGGAGGCTGGATCGCATGGATCGCTTGCTCGAGCACAAGTGCTCTTCTTGAATCGAGGTGTCATACGTGGATGAGCCGGCGCCGCCACGGAGCATCGATCGTGGTCATTCGAAGTGGGAACCGTGCGCGAATTTCGCATCTTCGAGCGAGGCTGATCGAGGTGCTACAAGCGAAACATTCCATACAGATTCCAGGAAGGCAAGGATTTCGGGCAAAAGATCACGCTTTTGAGGTTGCTCGAACAAGGTTTCGAACCCGTGACGGGCTCCGTCCACGACGATCAGGCGATGGCGCACGCCGGCGCGGCCCAGGGCCTCCGACATGAGAATCGACTGCTCGGGCGGTACCCACAAGTCGTCGGACCCATGGAAGAGGAGCATCGGGGGATCGTCCCTGCTGACGTGATTGATGGGTGAAGCGTCGAATGCACGCCGGGCGAAATCTGCGTCCGAACCGCCCAGGAACGTGCGGATCGGCTCGTGGCCCAACTGGCGGAATTTGACCAGGCGGAGAAGGTCGGACGGGCCGTAAAAGCTGACAACGCCCTGGACGCGCGCCGAGACGCCAGTCGGATCCGGTTCTTCGAGATTGGTGGCCAGAAGTGCCGCAAGATGGGCACCGGCCGACTGGCCCATCACCACGATCCGATCGGGATCAACCTCGAGAGAATCAGCGTGGCGGCGCACCCAGCGTACAGCCGCACGCACGTCTTCAAGAACGGCAGGCCACGTCGGTGCGCCGGGTCGGGCCAATCGATAATCGATTGCGACCACCACGATGCCTTGACGTGCGAGACGGATGACCGTGTTGCGCGGATCGCTGCGATACATGGCTTTCGTGCCGCCGCACCAGCTTCCGCCGTGGAGTGCGATCACGACTGGCCGCCGGAGGGCAGGCCTGGCCCTGGCCGAGGAGCCCGATGGAAGGTACAGATCCAACGCGAGGCGCCAGGGGCCGTCCGTGCGGTAGAACTTGTCCTTGACGAGTGTGACGCCCAGTCCGGACCAATCCGGTCCAGCGAGGCTGCCCGACAATCGCCAGACCCACGAGATGAAGACAACCAAGCCGGCCCAGAGAGCCAAACGAAGTGTGAGCGTGGCTGCGCGCATTGGGAACCGTTTCCGTGTTTCGGTTTTCAGTTTCCGGTGTTCAGCATACACTAGCCTGAAGAACCACGCCGGCCGCCGCATCTGATCGGACGGATCGGACGCGGCGGCCGGCCCGTGCAACTTCGTCGGCGGACGCACTTCACGGAATACCGAACACTGGGTGCTCACTTTGACTCTGCCACTCCTGGAGCAGCGTGAGATCGAGGCGCGGATCGTCGGACCGCTGATTCGGGCCTTCGCCGCCGAGATTGGTGAAGAACGAACACTCGCGATCGTACGCCCGCTGATCCGCGAGCTCGCCCGCCAGAGCGGCGGCGAGCTCGCTCGTCTCCTCGGGGAGCAAACCATGGAGGCGTTTGCGAAAACCCTCGACCGATGGCGGGAGAACGGGGCCCTCGAAATCGAGATCCTGGAACAAACGCCGGCGCGGCTCTCGTTCAACGTCACGCGCTGTCGTTATGCCGAGATGTACCGCGCGCTCGGGCTCGCCGATCTGGGCGCGAGCCTGTCGTGCCAGCGGGACGGGGCCCTGGTCGAGGGGTTCAATCCCGATATTCAGTTAACCCGCACCCAGACGATCATGGAAGGCGCGTCTTGCTGCGACTTCCGGTTTCAGGTTCGCGAGCAGCCGGCCAGGCCGGACCCGACGAACGAATGACCGAGCCTCCGGCTCAGCGAGCTGACCCGGGTGCACTCGATCGACCACCCGCAGCCCGCGCGGACGGGGAGGTTTGGGGCTTGGCGGCAATTGCGAACCGGCAAGGCGGCCCGAGCAGGTTGATCCACTGTTCTTTCTGCTTGTCAGAGAACAGCGCGATGGCCTGTCGGGTCAATGCGACGTGCCCGTCGTAATCCCAGGGCCCCGGCGGCCGTTGTGCGCGAGCGTCTGAAATGCACCGCGCCACCTTTTCTTGCTGATCCGGAGTTAAATTGAGGTATTCCACCAGCAGGGGACGGCTCAGAAGCGCGGCCGGTCCTTCCCACTGAAGCTCGATCTGGGCGAGGCGCTCGCGCTGTTTCGGCGTGAGATGAACGACGAGCCATTGGCTCGATTCGTTGTCAATGACGCGGCGCGCCGCCACGACTCCGCTGGCTTTGCTCCCCTTCAAGGCGCGCGCCTTGCGATCGAGCTCCGCTGCCTCGCGTTGGATCTCGGCGATTTGAGCGGCTTCCACCCCGAGATCCTTCTGAATGTCAGCTCGGGTCAAGAGGAAGATTGGTGCCGAGCGGACGCCAAGCCGGTCGTCCAGCGGTTCTGCGGACCGCGCATCTCGGGTCAAAGCAAGAACCGCGACTCCCATCAAGAGGCCGGCCCGGACGCCTGTCACTCCGTGACGCATGATTCGAGCCCCTTTCTGATCGATGATCCCCGGTCTCGATCCCCATCGCCACGGCCAGCGGACGGAGTAGAGTAGCCCGTCCCGGGCCAGGCAATCTGAGCCGGTTCGATAACACGACGTGGGTCGTTCTTATACGCGGAAAGCCCGAGAACGGGAAGATCAATGCCATTTCGTGAAGGGCGGAGATACCATATGCCGTCATCTTTTTGAAAAGAGCTGGCCGAGTACGGCCAGTACTCGGCCGAAACCGGCCGGCGGGGGCTTGTTTTCCGGCGTACACAGGCAGAACAGCTCTTCGAGAGTTCGCCGGAAGCGCCAGTCCTTCGTCAGGGAGCTGATCTGGTCGAACTCCGATTTGCTCATGTAGCCGTGAAAAACGAGCTTCCGGGCTTCCGCGTCGAATTCGAGCCGATTCTGAAACTGTGGCGGCAGGACAAAGTCTTCCGGCAAATGTTCCAGCTTGACGAAATGGTCCACCTCGTCCTCCCTCATCAATCGATGGGAGGGCCTTGCAACCGGGCGCGACGTCCTGGCCGGCCGGTCGCGAGGAAGGTGAGGGGAAACGTCCTCCATCCCGTATCCATACACACTATTCGTCGCACGCCGCGATCGCCCATCAAGAAAAATCCTGCCAGAATTCGTGGGTCAGAAATGCTGCCTTCACGAACCGAGGGGGTGGCCTGGTGTCATAATCGGATCGGGATCCAGTTCCCGATTCGCTTTTCGAGTCGGCCTGGAGAACATCGGAGCGTGCTGGGATCAGACATCGGGATCGACCGCAGGTTGCCCGGTTCTCAAGCCAAGCAGGGCTTTTACTTGGGATGGAGCCATGTTGCTGACAATCACAAACACGCGTCGGCCCGCCGCTGAGCTCGGCTTTCTGCTCCACAAGCACCCCGAGCGATTTCAGAGTTACGACCTCAGTTTTGGCAGAGTCCACGTCTTCTACCCGGAGGCTTCCACCGATCGTTGCCGGGTCTGCCTGCTGCTGGACGTGGATTCGGTCGGTATGGTGCGGGGGAAAGGTCAGGGGGAAGGGCTGCTTGACCAGTATGTCAACGACCGTCCCTATGTAGCCTCCTCGTTCATGAGCGTGGCGATCTCTCAAGTCTTCGGCTCTGCTCTGCAGGGACGGTGCAAAGACCGCCCGGAGCTGGTCGCGACCCCGCTCCCACTCGAGGCCCGGCTCGACGTTCTCCCCGTGCGGGGCGATGAGCGATTCCTTCGGGCCGTTTTTGAGCCACTGGGCTATTTGGTTGAGGCGGAACGACATCCGCTGGACGAACGATTCCCCGAGTGGGGCGAGAGCCCGTACTTTTCTGTCACGATCAGCAAACTGACGACCGTCTCCGACCTGCTGACCCACCTCTACGTCTTGGTCCCCGTCTTCGACAATGCCAAGCACTACTTCGTGGGCGAGGATGAGCTTGACAAGCTGGTGGCGAAGGGAAGTGGCTGGCTAGCAAACCACCCTGAACGAGCGGAGATTTCCCGTCGCTATCTGAAGTTCCAGCCAAGTCTATTCCGCCAAGCACTCTCCCGGCTGGCGCAGGACGAGCAGCCGCCAGAATCGGACGGTGCCGAGCAGCGGCCTGCCGACAAGGATGAGGAGGTGCTTGAGAAGCCTCTAAGCCTGCACGAACAACGCATCGAGGCCGTTCTCACGGCGATCCGCGCAAGCGGTGCGAAGCGGGTGCTTGATCTCGGCTGCGGCGAGGGCAAACTGCTCCGTGAACTGCTCAGCGACAAGCAATTCGAGGAGATCGTCGGCATGGACGTATCGATGCGAACGCTCGAGAAAGCGCGTGACCGGCTCAAGCTCGACAGGCTGTCCGAGCGCCAGGCTGCCCGCATCAAGCTGATCCACGGCTCGCTCATTTACCGGGACAGGCGGTTTGAGGGATTCGATGCGGCCGCCGTGGTCGAAGTCGTCGAGCACCTCGACCCGCCCCGGTTATCGGCATTCGAGCGGGCTGTCTTCGAGTTCGCCTGCCCGGGAACAGTGCTGGTGACCACGCCCAACCGGGAGTACAACGTGAAATGGGCGAACGTCGGCGAGCAGGAGCTACGTCATCCCGACCATCGGTTCGAGTGGACCCGGCAGGAATTCAGGGAGTGGGCTGAAGGGGTTGCCGGAAGGCACGGCTACGCGGTGAAAGTTCTGCCCGTTGGTCCGCTCGATGAGGTCGTCGGGGCTCCGACGCAGATGGGAGTATTCCTGCGAGCCGACGTGAGAAGGAAGTGAAGCCGTCCATGACGATCAAGATACCCAAGCTGAGCCTCGTCGTCCTGATCGGACCCAGTGGGTCGGGCAAGAGCACCTTCGCCCGCAGCCACTTCAAGCCAACGGAGATTCTCTCTTCGGACGCCTGCCGAGGGATGGTCAGCGATGACGAGAATGACCAGACGATCACGAGCCAGGCGTTCGAGGTGCTCCAGTTCATCGCCAGAAAGCGGTTGTCGTTGGGGCGGCTCACCGTGATCGACGCGACAAACGTCCAGCCCGAGGCCCGCAAGCCACTGGTGGAACTGGCCAGGCAGTACCACTGCCTGCCGGTGGCAATCGTGCTCGACCTCCCAGAGAAGCTCTGTCTGGAGCGCAACAGCCAGAGAGCGGAGCGGGCCTTTGGCCGGCACGTCATCCGCAACCAGAAGTCGCAACTCAGACGGTCGTTGCGTGGACTCAAGCGGGAGGGCTTCCGGCACGTCTTCGTGCTCGACTCACTCGAGGAGGTTTTGGCGTCCGTCATCGAGCGAGTTCCTCTGTGGAACGATAAACGAGACGAGCACGGTCCGTTCGACATCATCGGCGATGTCCACGGGTGCGGCGAGGAACTGGAGGATCTTCTCGATCGACTCGGCTACGTGGAGGCCCGCCTGGATTGCGACGATCGACTTTGGGGCAATCGGACTTTCGTTCATCCTGAAGGACGCCGGGCCGTGTTCCTGGGCGACCTCGTTGACCGTGGGCCCCGAATCCTCGATTCCGTGCGGTTGGTTCGGAACATGGTGGTTCATAGCTCGGCCCTGTGCGTACCAGGCAACCACGACCTGAAGCTCGTGCGGAAACTGCAAGGCACGGGCGTCCAGATCACTCATGGGCTCGCCGAGACGCTCAAAGAGATCGATGCTTTGCCCCCAGAAATCCGCGGAGAATTCATCAAAGCCGTCGCCGAATTCCTCGACAACCTCGTGAGCCACTACGTCCTCGACGACGGCAAGCTCGTCGTGGCCCACGCCGGGATGAAGGAGGAGATGCAGGGGCGCGGCTCGGGCAAGGTTCGGGACTTCGCCCTCTTCGGAGAAACGACCGGCGAGACTGACGAATTTGGCTTGCCGATACGGTTTGACTGGGCGTCGGAGTACCGGGGTCAGGCGATGGTCGTTTACGGTCATACACCAATTCCGGAGCCTGACTGGCTGAACCGGACGGTCAACATCGACACCGGCTGCGTATTCGGCGGCAGGCTCACTGCTCTTCGCTATCCGGAGAAGGAGCTCGTGTCGGTCCCCGCCGCCCGAACGTATTGTGAGCCGGCTCGACCGTTTCTGCTGCCCGGAGAGCCGGCACCGCTCCTCTCGGCACAGCAAGTTCACGACGAGGTGCTCGATGTCGACGATGTGCTGGGCAAGCGGATCATCCCGACCCGGCTCCGGGGCAACGTCACCATCCGGGAGGAGAACGCTACGGCGGCCCTGGAAGTGATGAGCCGGTTCGCCGCCGACGCGAGGTGGCTGATCTATCTGCCGCCCACAATGTCTCCGTGCAAAACAAGTCACCTCGCCGGGCTGCTGGAGCATCCGGCCGAGGCATTTGCGTACTACCGCAACGAGGGGGTCCCGAAGGTCGTCTGCGAAGAGAAGCACATGGGCTCTCGGGCAGTGGTCGTCGTGTGCCGCAACGAAAACGCTGCACGTGAACGATTCGGAGCGGCCGCCGGCGAGTCCGGCGTAGTGACCACCCGGACGGGGCGTCGGTTCTTCAACGACCTGGACCTGGAGCATCGGTTTCTCGACCGGTTGCGGGCCGCCCTCACTGCCGCCGACCTCTGGAGCAAGCTCGACACGGCTTGGGTGTGCCTGGACTGCGAACTGATGCCCTGGTCGGCGAAAGCCCAGGAACTCCTGCGGGCCCAGTATGCCGCAGTGGGGGCGGCGGGCAGGGCGTCCCTGCCCCGAGCCGTGAGTGCCCTGGAGGAAACCAGTGTTCGCCTCGTGGGGAAAGAGACCGAGAAACTCATCGAAATCGAGGCTCGGTTTCGCCTGCGGGAGCAGGCCATCGATCGGTTCGTGCACGCCTACCGGCAGTATTGCTGGTCCGTGGAGTCCCTTTCTGACCTCAAGCTAGCCCCGTTCCACCTGCTCGCCACCGAGAGGCATGTCCACGTGGACAAGGATCACCTCTGGCACATGGAGGTTCTGGCCGACGTCTACCACGTCGATCCTGAACTTCTGCTCGCGACCCGGTACAAGGTCGTGGATCTGACCGACACCACCAGCCAGGAAGAGGGGACCGAATGGTGGGAGGAACTGACCGGCCGGGGCGGCGAAGGAATGGTCGTCAAGCCGCTGAGCTTTATCCATCAGGGTCGCCGGGGCCTCAGTCAGCCCGCCGTGAAATGCCGAGGGCGAGAGTACCTGCGGATCATCTATGGTCCCGACTACAGCTCGGAGGAGAATCTCAGTCGCCTGCGGACCCGTGGGCTGGGTCGCAAGCGGACACTCGCCGCCGGTGAGTTTGCCCTCGGAGTGGAGGGCCTGGAGCGGTTCGTGCGTGGAGAGCCGCTACGGCGGATCCACGAGTGCGTGTTCGGGGTACTTGCCCTGGAAAGTGAACCGGTGGACCCAAGGCTATGATCTCGGCGTCCTCGGCGCGGCTCGCACGAGCGGCCGAGCTGAATGAGCGGTTCGGGCCAGACTCGTCCCGAATCGAGTTGTTCCTTACTCTCGCGTCGATCCATGCGTCCGTCATCCGGAAGAATCTGCCGACGTGACCGGCGCAACCGCTCACAAGGCTGCGCCGTAGCGCAAAAAACGTCCATCTGTCGCCCTTGGCAGAGAGCAATTCCGGACCAGAAGGATGAGAGCGCAAGGGATGACGCTTCTGCCGATTGACCGGCCATTGCGGACTGGGCCGATCGAATCGATTCACGAAAAAAAACTTGGTGCAGGTCGGCCGAAACCCACGGGATCGCCGGATTCGCCGGCGAGTCGTCCCTATCTTCAATTCTCCCAACCCCTTACGCGCCGGGATCCGCACCGTGCGACGCGGAGTCTCGGGATCCTCGCGAGCGCGAGAAATTGCCGTTGGAATGGGCATAGAACGGCCATCGACTCACGCTAATGGCCGCCCATCCGAAGCCCCGTCCGAGGCTGAAAAATAGCGGTTTCGCGCCATCCTTCCTCCGTGATCGTCGAACCTTTCCCAGAGCGCCCCAACAGCTAAGTTGACGCAATCGTCAACTTTTATGCAACGAAAATCGCCTTTTTGTAGATCGTATTGGGTGACGGGATGGTCGAACTGGAACCGTTCCAACTGACAAGCTGCAACCAAGATCACTCTTTCGTGCTGGAGCCAAAGTGTATGGACGACCTGTCGAAACATCTGGCCGATCATCAGTTCGCCGAGCTGTTCCGTGACGACCTCGGCTGGAACCAAACCTCGGGAACGATGGCGATCCAAGTCGACGAGCGAGAGCTTGCTCTTGAATCAATCGCCGAGAAGCGCGGAATTCACGTTTTCCAGTGCATCGCCGATCGCGGTCTCCTTGCCAACCGAGCTTCGCTGCGCGAAGCACAGGGGCGAATCGCCAGAACAATTCAAGAGCACATCCTGATCTACTCGTGCGACGAACCGTCCCAGCAGACGTGGCAGTGGACGGTCCGCGCTCCCGACGGCACACGCCTGGAGCGCGGGGAGCACCATTTCTTCTCCTCCGCGCCGCCCCGCGCACTTTTGAGACGACTGAGAAGACTGCGTATCTCGCTCAAGAAGGATGGCGACGTCACGCTCGTCAACTCACTCTACCCAGCTCGCGCACCGGGCGACGCTGCACCAGAATTGCACCCGCCGTCCAAGAGTACCCGGTATGCCGAGCGCAGTCGCGAGCTGGCCATGGCGATGGCCCGAGGCGACGCTGGGGCCTTCCACGCGTTCGTCTTGCTTCACTTGCCGTTTGTGCGCAGCACCTCCAAGCGGCTGTCACGGTCGCTGCGCATGGAAATCGAAGACACCGCGCAAATCGCGGTCATCGGCCTCATGAGCGCCATTCGAAGGTTCGATCCCCAGCGCGGGACGTGCTTTTCAACCTACGCGCGTTTCTGGGTCCACCAGGTATGCCAACGTTATGCCCCGGCTGTCGGCATGCACATCCGGCTGCCGCGGCATATCATCCATACTTTCTTTCCCATTCGCCGGGCCATCGACACGCTTCGGGCCGCGCACGGTCCCGGTCGTGCGAACGACGAGCTGGCACGTTTGTGCGCGCTGGCCCCACAGTTCTACAGCCGGTGGGTCGACGTCGACCGCGCGCTCAACGTGATCTCGCTTTCTGATCGATACAGGTGGGATCCCGATGAGACGCTGGAACTGCGAGGACCTGAGGAGGATGAGCCGGTTCCACTCGCACTCGAGAAGGAACGGAACGCACGGGTTCGCGCCGCGATGGCTTGCTTGAACCGAACGGACCGCACCATCCTGGAGCAGAGATACGGCATGAACGGCAAGCCGCTCAGCAACAGGCAGCTTGGCCAATCCAGGCGGATCACGGAAGTCGCGGCGCGTTGCCGCGTCTTGCGCCGAGCAGAGACTGCGAGCGGTCATCGAGGGCAAGTTCGAAGACCTCATCCCGGAGAGGGCAGCAAGGATGCCGCAGTTGCCCTTGGTGAACAAAAGAAAGGTTCGAAAACGGAAGAAACGGATTTATCGCGCTCGAAATTCGTGATGTCGCCGATACGCGTCGATAATGGGTCAGTCGAGCGTACTTATCCGAGAAGCGGCGGTCTCCGATCGCGGAATCGACCGGCGAGCGATCAGCGAATAATCGACTGATGTTCAGAAACGATCGGGTTCTTGACGTGGTCGGACGGATCGCGCGTGTGTCGAAGGGGCGAGCAATGATGGCCGGTGAGGGTACAGCGCATGAAGAAACCAAGAAAACCGTGAAAAAAATACACGCGGCGGCGGACGATCCTAAGTAGCGACAGGATCAAGCCCAGGCAGTGCCATGATGCCGTCGTGAGGCGCCAAAAAGGGTGCCGGCGGGCAAATTTCGGTTGGCGTGGTTCGGCCAGGCGGTTATTTTGCGTTGCGTCTGGTCGAGTCGAGGTCACCCCCGGAGTCGCGGGTGCGCGAGTTGGCATCCGAGGAGCACAGCCACGATGCCTCATCTGTTTCGGATCGACCGTGTCCGAGGGTGCTTGCTGGGACTGGCCGTTGGAGACGCCCTGGGGGCACCACTCGAGGGCTTAAGTGCGCAACAGATCAAAACGCATTACGGCCGCGTCCGAAACTACGTCGACGGTGTCCAGGCGTGGAAGCGCAAACCGCATCGCTGGAGGCTGCGTGGGCTGTACTCCGACGATACCCAGCAAGCCTTGGCCCTGTGTGAAGTCTTGCTCGACTGCCAGCGCATCGATCAGGAGCGACTGGCCGATCTGTATCTGGCCTTGATGACGCCCAAGGGCGCCTTCAGCGGCGCACACCGCGGAATCGGCCGTAGTTTTCGCCAGGTGCTTGCCGCACTGGAGCGGCGTGTTCCCGCCCATCTCACTGGGCAGCCGACCGCAGGCATCGGTGCTGCCATGCGGATCGCTCCCGTCCCCCTCTATTTCGGCGACGAAACCGATCTCGATGTTCGAGTCGGTGATGGCGGCCAGCCTGATGACTCACCGCGATATCCGCAGTATCGGCGGCGCGCTTGCCGTCGCCCACGTGGTCCGCCGCCTTGCCGCCAGCGAGACCTGTGAACCGAGCCTGCTGTTTCTGGTTGCCGCTGACGTCGTCAAAGACGAAAAACGGATCGCGGAATCATTCGCGGACTTCGTCCTCAAGCTCGACCGCCATCGCGGGTGCCTGTCCCAGGCGATCGCTCACGCCGAGTCGCTTCTGGACCTGCCGCACGGCCGTGCCCTGGCGGCCGTCGTCGCGGAAGCCAATCGTCACGGCGCCCACCCCGTGTGCAAGTGCCCCACGATGGGCTTCCCCCCCGCCTGCATCCCGACCTGCCTGTACCTCCTGCTCACAACCAGCAGCTTCGAGGAGGCCCTTACCGAGGTCGTCAATCTCGGCGGAGACACGGACACAGCCGGAGCCATCCTGGGTGCAATAGCCGGAGCCCATTACGGCGTCGACGAAATACCGACCCGCTGGCTCGACGGCCTTCAGAATCGCGAGGGCATCGAGGCCCGAGCCATCGCGCTGGCCCAGCGATCCACGAGAGGTCTGCACATCCCCGACCTGATCGCCACCGAACACGCCCTCACTCACCAAGAGGGCAAGAGCTTCGAGTCGTTCGCGTCCATCAGCCGGGACAGCGGCGACCAGGGCGCGAGCCATTTGTTCTGATCTTGACTCTTCGACTCGGCCGATGATGAACGATGCACCAGACCGCGCAACGTTGATCGCATGCATCTCTGGCAGTACATCCATGCGCGGCACCCTTTCCCCGACCCGTTTTTTCGGGTAAGCTTGATAGGGAGAAAGAACCGCCGATGCTCGATCTCGCGAATTCGGCTCGATGCGGCGTTTTGGCCGGTTTGTACAGTTTAGATAAGCTTGACGTGTGCTTTCTTGCGGGTGGGACCGCCGCCATTTGGCTGGCTTCGCTGGAGATCCATGGAGATGAGCCGGATCACGCTCGACCAGATCCGCAAGTTGCTGGACGAGGCCGAAGGTTATTTGATGCTTGATCTTCCGAGGCGGTCTCTGCAGATTCTCGAGAGCCAACCCGACTGGTCCAACATGCAATTCGAGGCGAGCTTTCTCAAGGGGGAGGCGCTTCGAACTTTGAAACACTACCGCGAGGCCTTGAGACCGCTCGAAGTGGCGGCGGCGCTGCGTCCCGCCGATTCCCGGGTCGCCCTGGCACTGGGTTGGTGCTACAAACGCACCAACCGGCTGGCGCAAGCGATCGACTCGCTCGATCGGGCGCTCCGCGAGCATCCTGACGAGCCGCTCTTGCACTACAACCTGGCCTGCTACTGGAGTCTGGCGGAGAATGACGTGAAAGCCCTGGACGAGCTCTCCGCCGCGCTAGCCCTTGACCCCGAACTTCGGTCGCTGGTGGCGGAGGAGTCCGACTTCGACCACCTGCGTGGGAACCCGTTGTTTGATCGACTTGTACGCGGCTGCGCACCCCAGACCTGATAACACGGCCTGTCGCAAGTCGCAGGCCGGAGGCCGGACGCCATCGCCAGCCTAGCTCTCGTCGAGAATTCGCTGAGTGATCTCGCGCTCGCAGATCTTGCACCACTTCCAATGCTGGGTGCCCGATGTGCTCGATTCAAGATGGGCGAGAGCCACTCGCACGCGAACGAAACCAGATTTTCGTTTCGTTCTCGCCCGCCCTCTCCAGTTTGACGCAACGGGCGAAATGGAGCAGATTGGATGGCGAGCGGCACAGAATGCGGCTTGCCGTTGGCATCCTTGACCGTCCCGTGGAAAATGAATCCGATGGCTTCCAGACGAGTTTCGGAAAAATCCTCGATTGATTCGAGGTTCCGAACGGGCGGAAGTTGTTGTTTGGTGGGCATGAATGGTTCCCGAATCCATCTAGTTTCTACATTTGAATCATAAACGATAATTTAACCAAAAAGCGCTCCGAGTGCAAGACGAAGACGGACGCGAGGTCAGATGCGGACTCCCGGTCGAGACGCATCAGGGGCGCGCGCCAGGGTTTGTGAATTCGCCGGCGACTCCTACTTTATTGACGGAAGGCGGTTCTCGGTGATTCGAGAAACGGTCAGCCATCTTCGAGATCTTCCACGCTATCGCCAGATTCTGACCACCCTGGTGCGCTATGGTTACCAGGACGTCGTGGCCGCTCTCCATCTGGAAGGAATCGCGCGGCCGATCGAACGGGTTGCACTTGGCAACGAGGTTCCGCTTCACGATCGTCCCCGCCGGCTTCGCCTGGTCTGCGAAGAGCTCGGGCCCACTTTCGTGAAGCTCGGTCAGTTGCTCAGCACCCGGCCGGATCTTCTGCCGGAGGCCTACACCAACGAGCTGGCTGCGCTGCGTGACGATGTGCGACCGTTCCCGTTCGAGACCAGGTCGAGACCATCCTGGTCGAGGAATACCATCGGCCCCTGGCGGAGGTGTTCGCGTCGATCGACGAGAATCCGGTCGCTTCCGCCTCGATCTCTCAGGTCCACCGTGCGGTTCTCCGCGACGGGCGAGTCGTGGCCTTGAAGGTGCAACGGCCAGAGATCGCCAAGGTCGTCCAAGCCGATCTCGACATCATCAAGAACCTGGCCCAGTTCGTCGAGCGCCGGCTGCCCAACCTGGCTGTCGTACAGACCGCTGTCGCTGGCGCGCGAATTCGAGCGCACGATCAAGCGCGAGCTCGACTTCTCGACCGAGCGCCGCACGATGCAGCGCTGTCGAGCCCAGTTCGCCGGCGATCCGACTGCTCACATCCCGTTCGTCCTCGAAGAGCTTTCGACGCCGCGCGTGATCGCGATGGAGTTCATCGAGGGGGTATCGATCAACGATCTGGAGGGGATCCGCCGACATGGACGTCGAGCCGGCGGAGATCGCGGTCACGGGAGTGCGGATACTTGCTCAGACAGATCTTCGAATTCGGGTTCTTTCACGCAGATCCGCATCCCGGCAATCTCCGGGTCCTCGAGGGCGGAGTCATCGCCCCGCTCGATTACGGCATGTTCGGCCATCTCGACGTCCGGACGCGGGAGCGAATCGCCGGTCTCCTGGCTGCACTTCTCGCGCAGGACTCCGACCGCGTGATCCGCGACCTGGAGTCGCTGGATATACGACGGGATCAAGCTCGATTCACGCGCATTCCGCCGCGACGTCGGCGAGCTGGTCGTCTTCGTACTCCGAGCTGACGCTCGATACGATCGACCTGGGCGTGCTGCTGCGAGACCTGGTCGGCGTGATCCGGACGCACCACCTGCACATCCCACCCGATCTGGTGCTCTTGATTCGCTCGCTCGTGACCATCGAGTCGGTGGGCCGCAACCTCGACCCCCATTTCGACATCGCCGCGCAGCTCTACCCGTTCCTCCGCGATCTGACGCTCCGCCGGTTCCGCCCCGACCGCATCTTGAGTCAAACGGTCCGGACCACCGAAGACCTGCACCGCATCGCCACGCTGCTGCCCGACCTTTTGAGCCAGTCGCTCGAATCGATCAAGCGCGGCGAGCTGGCGGGTGCATTTCGACCTCCAGGGCTTCGAGCGGCTGGTCACGGCAAGCTGACCCGCGCAAGCAACAGCCTGGCCGTCGGCATCGTCATCGCCGGCCTGTTCGTCGCGTCGTCGCTCTTGCTCCGGTCCGGGCAAACCGCGTTCGCTTACGCGGGTCTGCGCGACCGGCCTTGATTCTCAGTCTCTGGCTGATCTGGAACATGTCGCGCGATTGATCGGCTCTGCCGACGGCGGAATCCTCGGTTGACCCCCGCGTGCCGGAACCTCAAACGACCGGACGTGCGGGCCGGCCATGCCGGCTCTCCTCGATTCGCTTTCTCACGTGCGGATCTGGCCCCAGCGATAGGCGGCGATCGTGCCAAAGACCATGAGCGGTAGCCAGGCTGACAGCTCCGGAGGGATGTCGCTGAAACGTTCCCAGATACTGGCAAAAGAGGATCGCTCCATAAAAGAGTGCCGAGTTGCCGAGCGCAAAGCCCAGGTTGATGAACGTGTTGCGCCCGTAACCTCCCAGCACCAGCGGCAAGCTCATGAACAGCAGATTCAAACCCAGGAACGGCCGCAGGATCCGGCCGTGCACGAACATCGCCACTTCATTGCGTTCCGATACCCTCGGTCGACGGATCGCTCAGACCCTCGAATCAGATCGCCGCGTTGGTGCAAACTGATACCAATCGGCCTTGCGCGTCATCGCCTGAAAAGTCAGGCTCGATTTCAAGAAGTAAGTTGCCGCGGCTCAAGTCGACCTTCCGATCCAACAGCCTGTTAACCTTGCAAGAACGGGCGATTCGCGCACCAAGCGGAAAGCGGGCAGGGACGCAAGATAGGGTATTTCCGAATGGGGTCGAAAAGGTCGGCGTCTTCTGACTCGGCGGCGCTGGGCGGGAGTTGCCGCGGCCGGCCGGGCTCGACCCCGTCCTTCGCTGGGCGGAACATACGGGGCGGGAAATCCCTCCAGGTCGTCGACGCGGTGAGCACTCTGCGGCCCGGCTGGCCTGCAAGGCCTCGTCCTCGAGCGGCGGATTGATCGTCGGCCCCGCGCACCAGCCAGCCTCCCTTGAGCGGGGCTGTGGGATGATCGGGAGGGATGTAGGTCGCCTGCAGCGCCCTTCACGTCCTGGATCTCGCCGAAGATCGCCACGGGATCGTGGCATAGAACGGGAAGATGGTCTTGGTCGCCCGATCGGCGTCCACGCCGTGGATCAAGACCTTGCGAGCGTCGTAGCGGCCCGAGACGTGGACCGTGCGCTGTGCCGTCGTCATCGTGCGACTTTCGCCAGCTCTTCGGCGTACCGCGGCATGATCAGCTCCTGGTTCGCCACGGCAAAAAAGCTGACGATCACCGACGAGACCAGCACCGGACGGATGGCGCGATGCGTGCTGATCCCCGCGGCCAGCATGGCAAGCTGCTCGTTGTTCCGCTGCATCCAGGTGACGGTGAAGATCGGCCGCCATCATGCCGATCACGCCGCAAAGCTGATCGAAGAACAGACTCTGGTGAACGAGATAATACCGGCCCATGACCTGGAACAGCTCCACGGTCCCGTCGGCGCGCTTGGTGAACTCGTCGAGATTCGAGAAGGCATCGATCACGATGTAGAGGCCGACCAGCGAGACGTAGCAGATCACGTAGGCCTTGAAAAACGACCAGTACCGCTGCCGATCGAGGATTCGCACGATCCTTCTCCTTTTCCCGACCGGAGCCCGATTCCGCTCTACCGGTGCCGCCCGATCTACGGCCGGGCGATTGCACAAGACGCGCTCGGGCCAAGGCGCGCTTTTCAGTGCTTGACGACCGACGGCAAGACGAACCCGGCCACGATGGCCAGAGCAGGTTGCCGATCCAGAGGACCCCATCGACCAGGTCGCCAGCAATCCCTCCTTGCTCAGATTCTGGTCCCGAAGAGCATGAGCGGATAGTAAATGCCGATGATCGGCAGAAAGCAGGTCATGAACGCGCTCAAGAAATCGCGGCGGGCAAACAGGATACCGACCGGAGCCCCCAGGATCACGAACAGCAAGCTGCCGAATGCCATCGAGATTCGCAGATGCCATTCGGTCTCGAGCTCGTTGCAGCTGACCGATCCAGACGTTATGATCGCGGAACGCCTGAATTCACGTCGCCCCAGTTGATCGCCTCGATCCGGCCCGTCGCGAATGCGAAACCCAGCCTTGATCGCTTCGCTCTTCCGGACCGTCTTGATCAGAGTGCGCGTTCTTTGCGAGCTCTTCGGCGATCTCGGCGTTGGTAAACTCCTGGATTTTCTTCTCCATGTTGAACTGTGCTGTCGGGCGGGATCGGAATCTCCAGCGATGTCGTCGTTGATCAGGAAGACGTCGGCGTCTCGCACGGAATGCTGAGTCTCCGAGTCGTCGAAGGTAAACGCGCACCATCTTCGTCGTGAAGATCAGAAGTGCAGCTCGGCCTTCTTCGCGCCTGGATGATGGCATCGTAATCGTTTCCCCCCTTGGCCTTGTGCTTGAAAGTGGCGTCGATCATCTTCGATCCCTTCCACGTCGCGGACACTTGATCAAGAACGGCCACTTGGGGTGGTTGAACTCGCGGTCGCGAGCCAGCAGCTTGTAAAACATGTCCTCAAGTCATTGAACAGAACCATCTTGGCATTGTGGGTGCACCGGGGGATCCAGCCGCCGCTCACGCAGAGCAAGCCAGCAGGCTCAAGCACTGTGCCGAGGACAAGGTCGGCCGCAGGACGCTCCAGACGGAGAGCCCCGCTGTTTTGATGGCGATGATCTCGTTGTCGCCGGCCAGCCGGCCGTAGACGACCGTCGCCGCGAACAGCAGCGACACCGGGACCGTGTACGGCAGCGTGCTGGGAATGACGTACGGAACCAGATGAGAGATGTCACCGGGCGAAAGGCCGATATCCCTGGCCTGAGCCGCGACCATGAACAGCACGAAGATCGCGGTCATGGTCAGGAGCGCCAGCCCGAAAGAGCGAACGACCTCACCGATCACGTAGCGCTGAAGAATCCCCAACTCGACGGCCTCCTGTGTGTCTGCATCCATGCCGCAGGTTAACCGTCCCGGCCGAAATTCATGAAAGCGGGCTCACACTCCGTGGAGCCGGTTTCATGCAACCGGGTAGAGACAGGCGTGGAGAGCCGCCCCCAGACGGCGCGCTCCTTCGATCAGCTCGATCCTCGCTAGGCACTCCGAAGGTCAGGCGGATGTGGTTCCTGGGTGGTGGCTCCGGCTCAGGCGCGAAGGCGTGATCGCCAGGAACGTAGATCACGCCTTCTTGCACGCACTGAGAAAAAAGCGGTCCGTCGAAACTGGTATCGAGCCCCTCGGGAACGGTCATCCAGACGAATAGCCCGCCTTCGGGGTGGGTCCAGTGCACCTCCGAGTCGACCGGTCTTACGAATTCGTCGAGTGCCCGCACGAAAACACCGCACTTCCTGCGGTATAGGTCGGTCAGACCGGCAACGTGGCGATCGTAGCTGCCATCGGCCAGAATCTGCCCCAGGAGTCGCTGAATGAAATTTGATGACCCGAAATCGTGGTTTGCCTTGAGTGACAGAATCGGCTCGACGAGGCCCTCGGGCAAAACGCCGAACCCGATTTTGAACCCCGGGCTCAATGTCTTGCTGAACGTTCCGGCGAGGATGACCGTGTCGGCCTCTCGATCGAGGCCCCAGAGACTGGGCGGCTCGCTGGCTCCGAACGACAGCCCTCGGTATGCGGCATCCTCCAGCACGTAGATTCGGCGGCGCTTCGACCAGCGCCGCGCAAGTTCCAGGAGCGGCCGGCGCCGCTCTTCGGCCAGGCTGATCCCGGTCGGATTGGCATGCTCCGGAATCGTATAGATGAGCTTGACCTTGTCGAGTTCTCCCTCCATTTCCAATTGGGCGAGCGCCTGATCGAGCCGATCGAGCCGCAGACCGCCGTCGTCGATCGGGATCCGGATGGCACGGGCACCTCGCGTCTCGACCGGGCCCAGGAACACGAAATAGGTGGGTGACTCCACCAGCACGATATCGCCCGGATCCAGCAAAGCCTCACAGACCAGGTAGATCAACTGGGCCGATCCGGTTGTCACGATCGTTCTGGGCAGTGCCCCCTTGTAACACCCTGCCGGACGGCGGTCGCTCCGCTCCATGCGTTCGAGCAGTCGGGCTCTCAGGGTCGCGTCACCGGGCGTCGTCCCGTATTGAAGCGATCGGCGCCCCTCGGCCGAATCTGCCAGAACAACGGCCGCAGCCCGGGCCGCGATTTCAACCGGCAGAGAAACCTGATCAACAAAGCCGGCCGCCAGTGAGACCAGCCCGGGGTTCTCAAGCGCCGTCTGCATGAGATGGCTGATCGAAGCGGGCCGAGTCCGACGGGCGGCCGCACTGAGTGAGGTCGGGAGTGTCATCGTTGGGATTTGCCGGCTGAAAAAGCGAGACGATGCATGTGAGTGCGTACTCTATCGCCGCCTGCAAACGTGTCAAGCTCGGTTGGTCTTACCGCGCCTTGGTGGTGACACGGTCTTTGCCGTCGGGGTTCATTGTAATCGATTCTCGGGCTTGCGATGCAATGATCGGGTCGATTGTTCCTTCGGCACACCGCCGCAGAATCGCCGCAGTGGGGTCGGCCCGGTACCGCGAACCGGCACGGAGCGGCAACACGCGGTTGTAGAGCAAGATGACCGATGCCTTGGGCCGATAGCCACGGTGCCGCTCGATTTCTTGCATGATCTCCAGCAGAGGCTTTCGTTCGACGACGAACCGATAGATCCCCATCCAGGCCGGCGATCGGTCCATGCAGCCATGACAGTGGACCAGAATCGGCCAGGCGGTCGGATCCTGCGCCAGGGCCAGCGTCCTGTCCAGAAATGCGGCTCGAAGCGGCCTCTGATGGGTCGGAAGGGCTCCCAACGTACTGGATCCCGTGCTCCCGGGCAAATCTCAGTTCGTCCGGCAAGAGCGGGCTTCTTTGCGCGGTGTCTTCGGGGAAGAGATTGATGATCGTCCGAAATGGATGGCGGCGCTGTGACAGCTCCAGCCCACGCTTTGTCGGCATCGCACTGATGTAAATTCGGCCCGGCGCGACCACTCTGAGACGGGCCAGCGGGCGGTGCAGCCACGAGAGCCAGACGGCTGCGAACACGATTGCGACCCAGGTCGCCAGAGCAAGGGGAATCGCTCTGAGCAAATGACGCTTTGATCTCAGTGCGTATGCCAGTTCGACCACGATTCCCAGGTCCAGCGCGATCAATCCCCAGATCATCGCCCATCGCGGCCAGTACCCTTCAGGCCCAATGCCGGGAATTTCCACCTGGCGCGCCAGGCACAAGACGAGTGCCGCGACCCAGATAGAGCGCGTTTTCTTGACCCGGGTACGATCCCAGTACTCACCTAGTTGCTGCCGATGGCCATGAATCGTGACCGCGACAACGCTTACCAGCACGAGAGCCCCAATCAGAAGCGGTAATCGAACTCCGATGGGTGCGCTTTTGTCGAGGATCGTTCTCCAGCCGAGGCCATGCCATCCGTCAACGGTCGGGCCCGGTGTCGCGCTGTACCAGAGTGCCGCGATGCCAATGGCCAGCGCTGCCGGCCAGAGCGCCTTCGGGCGACTGACGATCAGCCCGGCCGCGGCCGACACCACACTCAATGCCGACACGTAGATCATGATCCGGTCGAGAGTGTCGCCCGGTTCGGCCAGGCGGTACGCCGCCGCGGGGAAACGGCTGAAGGTGAGGCGCTCCACGCTGGGAAACTCAGGGTCAACGTCTTCATCGAAGTCGAGGACGTGCCACACGGCCGGAACGACCGTCAAGGCCAGGACTAGCCATGGCCAGAACTTCCGACCCGCGCACCGCAGACGTGTGGCCATGCCGCCGTTGCCCATTTCGTATCCTCCATGAAGCTGATCAGTGGTTCCAGCCGCCATCCTGCGCGACAAAGGAGTGCGATCACAGTCATTGCGGTCTCTGCCGCCCTTGGTCGCTCGATCGGTCAGGTCATTTCATGCAACCAGCTCGTCGGTATCGCTCCAGAAGAAATAGTCGTTGCTATTGCTGGGATGGCGGCGCACCTGGTCTTCCAGGATCTCGATGAAGCGGCCGACCCAGTACGCCGAGTCCCCGGTCTCCTGTGATTCCTTGGGCACATGGAAAGGAGGGCGAAACTCGATGTGGTAGCGCCCGTCAGGCTCCATCCGGCAGAAGACCATGACGACCGGTGCTTCGGTCAGTGCGGCGAGTACAACCCACGTCGTCGAGAATCGCATGGATCGACCCAGGAAGTGGGCCGATGCCGTCAGCCGCCCGGTCCAGCGCACGTCGCCCGCCAGGTAGAGCAGGAGGCCTGCCTTGATCGTTCTCGCGGCTCTCAGGATCGAACTGGCCGAATCGGCAGGAACGCCCTGCCGCGATATGAACAGCTTGTCTTGCCCGAGCGGACCGTCGGTCTCGAAGTGGCGAGACATGAAACGGGAGATGTGGCGAGGGCGCTCCATGTAGAAGCGGACGGGATAATTCTCGCGAAACAGCCAGTGCGCCGGCAGAAGGTGCGCCCCGAAATGGTTCGCCAGTACGATGCAGCCGCGGCCGAGACCGAATGCCGAGTCCAGATGCTCGCGCCCGGTCACGGTAAACATCGCGCGGGCACGTTCGTCGTCGATGCCGTCAAGAAGGAGGTCTCTCGTTCTCCAGAGTACGTGGTTGCCCGCCAGCTCGCGGCCGACGGCACGCACGTCCCACTGGCTATCCAGCACGGATTGGCCATGAGCCACCGCGTCGTTGAAGCTGCGTCGCAAACTGTGACTCAGGCGATACTCCATCCGGCCAATTCCCGAGACAAACCGCGACGCCAAAGGCAGCGGTAAGTTCCGGAAAAACGGCAAGAAGGCTTTGAGGAACCCCTTGCGGATGTTGAGCCCCCGTCGTTCCATCGACGACTCTCCCCACCCAATCTCGTATCGCTCCCGAGAGGAACGACAGCCCGCTGGCTGGCGCGCCACTCCACCAAATTCAAGAGCGCGACGACTCCCTCCGCGCTCCCACATAGCTCGCCAGATCGGCAACGCGGCACAAGTTTGGCACAGCATCCTCCTCGATAGCAACTCCAAAATGATCTTGGAATTGAAGGATCACGCTGACCAGGTCGAGCGAATCGATTGCCAGGTCCTCGACCAGGCGCGACTCGGGGCCGATCGGCACTCGCGCCGGAATCCTCGCGGCCTTGCGCACGACCTCGGCGACTTCCGCGATCCTGCTTTCGTGGTTGGCCGTCGCGGTCATGACGCCATCCTCCTGAAAACCAGAGCGTTGTTCGTGCCCCCGAATCCAAACGAGGCGCTCAATACGTAGTCGAAGTGTACTGGCCGTGCCTCGTTCGGCACGTAGTCGAGATCGAGCTCGGGATCGGGCCGGAAATTGATCGTCGGCGGGATGAGTTGCTCGCGCAGGGCACGAACCGCGACGGCCGCCTCGATCGCCGACGCCGCTCCCAGGCTGTGCCCCAGAGCCCCCTTGACCGAGCTCACGGGCAGTCGTCTTGCGTGTGACCCGAAAACATCCTTGATCACCTGCGTTTCGACCCGGTCGTTCAAAACCGTGCTCGTGCCATGCGCGTTGTAATACCCGATCACCTCAGCCTTCACATGCGAATGCGAAAGCGCAGTGACCAGGCAATGCTTGATCCGCTCCCCACTGGGAATTGCCATGTGATGCCCGTCGGAATTCGTCGCCCAGCCGACCAGTTCGGCCTGCGGCCCCAGCCCCAGATTCCGAGCCGCCGATTCGGTCGCCAGCACGAGGGCTCCCGCCCCTTCCGCCAGGACGAAACCCGCCCGATCGACGCTGAACGGCCGGCTGGCCTGCGCAGGATCTTCCTCCGAGCGATCGCCCGGCTTCCTGCCCAGCAGGGCTTTCATTGTCGCAAATCCGTTCACGATTGCTGGCGTGAATGCGCTCTCGCCCGCCCCACACACAGCAAGGTCGGCCTCACCTGATCTCAGGAACATTGCCCCCAGTACGACCGCATGTCCTCCCGATGCACACGCATTCGCCGGCGCGGCACTCGGACCATAAAGTTTGAGATGCTGCGATACCTGGCCCGCCGCCTGGTTGATGATCATCGCCGGTACCAGGTAGGGACTGACCGCCAAGCTCCTGCGCTCTTTCATCCGCTCCTGCTCGGTCGCCAGCAAGTCGAGACCGCCGAAGGCCGATCCCATGACCACTCCCACTCTGTGCGGGTCAATCGAAGACTCCAGCCGATTCATCCCGGCGTCCAAGTATGCCGACCTTGCCGCGGCGAGCGCCAGATGAAGAAACCGCGCCGAAAGCTTGGCAATCGCAGGATCCTCCACGTCGGAGCCGGGCCCGAAGTCCTCCACGATGCCCCCCGCATTTTGGAGGAAGGACTCGCTACAGAGCGAGGCGTGACGGCGAATTCCGGATCGCCCCGCAACGAGGCCCGTCCACGTCGTGTCCATGTCACGACCCAGGCACGTCACCGCTGCGTGGCCGACCACGAAGATTCGTTCGGGCATCCAGATACCCTCATCCGCCGGCAGCTTCACCTGACAATGAACATTTCGTCACCATCAGGCAAGTTTGCAAAAACACCAGTTTCATGATATTCGGCAAAGCCCTTACAACTTCTTGAGACGTTTCGACCGTCGACCGGTTGACCCTCCGAGAATTCTCGATAAAAGGAAAGGTCAACCTCTTCGGCTTTCACGTATGTGTCGACCTCACCGAGGCGCAAGACGATGAAGATTCTCAAGTTTACGGCTCCAGACGACCTGATCCCCCGGGTCGGCCTCCTCAAGGACGACATTGTCGTCATGATTGGGACCGGGCAACGATGCTTGACGGAGTTTTTGCACTCTGACAATCACGCAGACACGGCGTGCGCGTGCGACGAACAGACGGCGCGCTCGTATCCGCTGGCGGCGGTGCGAATTCAAGCGCCTCTTGACGAACAGGAGGTCTGGGGCGCGGGTGTTACGTACGAACGAAGCAAGGTGGCTCGCGAGCAGGAATCCGACCGAGCGGCCACGTTCTACGATCGCGTCTATCGGGCTGAGCGGCCGGAACTGTTCTTCAAGGCAACTCCGAGCCGTGTGGCCGGTCCCGGTGCACCGATTCGCGTCCGGCGCGACACGAGCTGGTGTGTTCCCGAGCCCGAGCTGGCCTTGGTCTTGAACCCTCGCCTGGAGCTCATTGGCTACACGATCGGCAACGACGTCAGCGCCGCGACATCGAAGGAGAAAACCCTCTCTATCTCCCTCAGGCCAAGGTCTACGATTCTTGTTGTGCGCTCGGACCGGTGATCACGCTCGCGGCGGCAATGCCCCCGCGGACGGAGGTCGCCATCCGCATGCAGATCGAACGTGGTGGCAGCATGATTTTCGGCGGCGAAACCAGCGTCGGCAAAATGGCTCGCCGCTTCGAGGATCTGATTGGCTGGCTAGGCAGGGATAACCGCTTCCCGAACGGGGTGGTCCTTTTGACTGGAACGGGGATCGTGCCGCCGGATGACTTCAGCCTGAAGCCCGGCGACGTCGTCCGGATCTCGATTGACGGCGTCGGAACCCTCGTCAACCCAGTCATCCAAGACTCCAAGGCTTGAGCAGCTTCGCGGTTGCGCATAAAAAACCGCTTTCCCGCAGGACGAGAAAGCGGTTCTGGATATCGTGCGCCGGAGCATCGTCCGCAGAACGACGCCAGCGGGATCATGCATACGCGGAGGTGAAGCGAGTCTCGCACCGTCCGGCTCTTACTTCGACTTCTCCGGCTTGGGCGTCTCGGGGGTTGGCGTCGCGCTCGGAGCCGCCTTATCACCGGGCTTGCTCGCCGTCGGACCGCCGGGGGTCGTTGTAACCGGCGCCGGCTCGTCGGTGTTGCAGCCAACCATGAAAACGAGCGCGGGGATGAGGCTCGAAACCATCAACCCGGCTCTGATTGCAGACTTTACCGTCACAGATGCGCTCCTTGAAAAGCACGTCTTCAGGCGAGAAATCTCATGCTCGCTCTCCCAGTTGGCACATGCTTCTGGGCCGTAAGTCGAAAGACCACACGCGAGAGAATCTTGCCCGATTCCGTCAGCGCCTCGAATTATAGATGAATGCGGTCCGTCCCCGCAACGCATAATCCCATTTTTCATTGCAATCGATCGATCAGAATCCACGCCATAGATCGCTTACAACCGTCACCGCCCTCTTGAGGCTCGTAAGCCGCCTGAGCGTCTGTCGTCATATTCATTTCGTCGCTCATCACGCGATCGAGGTCAAGAAGTCGGCCGGAGGGTTCGATGATAATCTCGCGTGACGCGGAGGAGTCGCACTTGGTCGCGTTTCGGAAGGCGATCGAGAACGAAGCGGCTCATTGGATCGGGAAAGCTCGCTTCGGTTGAGCGCGGCCCAGGATATCTCGACGACGGAGTCTGGAAGCTCGATCTCCCTTCACCTCTCGAATCGAGGCATACATGGACCCTTCGATCCACAGCATCAATTCCCAACATCCGGAAGTCTTTGCTGCGATTGCTGAAGCGATTCGAACTGTTTCCATGCGGGCGCGCGCTTTGGCGATCACTCCCAATTCCCTCCTGCTTGACGAGCTAGCGCTCGATTCGCTCGATCTGGTCGCGGTGATTCTGCATCTCCAGGACCAGTTCCAGGTGGAATTCGACCCCGACGAGATCTCCTCGATGCGCCGCGTCCAGGATCTGGGCGCGAGCCTGGCGAATCGACTTCGCACCGCAGCGTGACGCCCATCGATTCCGAGGCCGGCGCCCAGCTTTCCTCCGGTCGATCGGCTTGCCGGCCTCGAGTCGGCGGCGGCGGGAAAAGCGCGAGTCACGCCCTCAGTGGATCGCGGGAGCCGCACCGCGGGCGATCACTTGCTCCAGTCCCCGACGATCGCGCATCAAGCGGAGCCGGACCCGCCGTGGTACATTGGCGGTAGGGTGGCAATCGCTGCGGTTGATCGCTTGGTCTTTCTCGGGTTAGAGTCATTCATGAGCGGTGGTGCCTCGTTCGTGCTGGCGTTCTCTTTGTTGCTACTCCCCGGAATCCTGCGGCCAGGGGCCGCCGCGACCGGGCGCCGGGCCGCCGGGCGGGAGATTCACGGTTTCCTGCGATTGCTGGCCGCAGCCAACTGGCTCTATTGCGTGGTCTGGCACCAGTTTCGCACCGAGGGATCGCCGCCCATTCCGGAGAAGGGACCTGCCATCCTGATCTCGAACCATACGTGCGCAATCGATCACATGCTGCTCCAGGCAGCGAGCCACCGCCTGCTGGGTTTCATGGTCGCTCGTGAGTATTACGACTGGACCTGGATTCACTGGATTTGTCGCTACATCGGGTGTATCCCGGTCAATCGCGACGGCCGTGATTTCGCTGCAACTCGCGCGGCCATCAAGTCCCTCAAGGACGGTCGCGTTCTCCCGATCTTTCCCGAGGGCCACATCGTGCCGGCCTCGGGACGCAGGATCGACGAAATCAAGGCCGGTAGTGCCTATCTGGCGATCCATGCACGTGTTCCCGTGATACCGGCGTACATCTGCGGAACTCCCGAGACCGACAGCATCTGTCGCGGACTGTTCACGCCGTCGCAGGCGCGGGTGTTCTTCGGCGAGCCGATTGACCTGTCCGACATCAGCGACGAGCGTCCGGGAGACAAAGCGCTACAGGCCAGGGTAAGTGAACGATTCAGGAACGCACTGCTCGACTTGCAAAAGCGGGCCTTCCGGGCCGAGGAATGAGCGACTTTCGAGGCGGCGCCTCAGGCGGTGTTTCGACCGTGGATCCTCGAGTGTTTGACGAGCTTCTGGCACGCTACTCCGCGAGCGTTCAGCCGCAGTCGGGGCTAGAGTCCCTGGGGGGAGCCGGGGGACTGAGCGGGGCCCGACTCTGGCGCTTTAACTCTCGCGATGGCGTCCTGGTCTTGCGCGCATGGCCACCCGAGGGACCGGGGAGAGAGCATTTGAAACGTGTTCATCGCTGGCTGTTCCTGACCGAAGACATCGGGTTCACACCGGTTCCCGTTCGTGATCTCACCGGGCACTCGCTGCAGGATTTTGAAGGAGCTCATTGGGAAATCACGCCCTGGCTCAAAGGTCAGGCTGACTCTTCTCATCCCCCCGCCCTGGCGCATCTCCAGGCGGCCTTCGCCGGGCTCGCAGCGTTTCATCAGCGTCTGGCCTGCGAGCAAACCGAAGGGGTTTCACCGGGTCTCGGGCTCCGAACCGAGGCCGTCACCCACCTGATCGAAGGCGGTCTGGAGCGTCTCGAGGCAGCCATCCAGCGCCGACCTGGCTCTCCCAGGAGCGTGTCAGCGGCCGCACTACGCTGGTTGACGCTGGCTCGGACCGTCGCGCCACGGATGCTCGACTCCTTGAACAAAGCCGCGGAACTTGTCATCCGCATCCAGCCATGTTTGCGCGATGCCCGTCCGGAACATTTTCTCTTCGAAGGAGACCGCCTGACCGGGGTCGTGGACTTTGGAGCGATGGGTGTCGACACGGTCTCCGGCGACCTCTCGCGCCTGATCGGCGAATGGCTCGACGGTGACTCCACGACCCGAGGCCGAGCCCTGGAAGCGTACGGAGGCATCCGCCCGCTCAAGCCCGCCGAGATCACCCTGATCGGCGTTTTCGAATCGTCGGCCGACCTCTTGATCGGCGAGCGCTGGGTCCGCTGGCACTTCCTGGAAAACCGCCGCTTTGACGATCCGCACGCCGTCGGCAACGGCCTCGCGCGCGGCCTCAGACGACTCGAACGACTCGCGTCCCACCTGGCTCACGACACATTGTTCAAATGACCGCGAGACAGCAAGGCTCCGCTCACGCTCGTGCGTTCACAAGGAATCGGTAAGCAAGCGCTGTGTGTCCTCTTGATTGAAGCTCACTCGAGTGATGGAGAGCGCGTGGCCGGTGATTGTGTCGACGGTGATCAAGGCGCCATGAAGCTGAGGATCCCCGGTGGCGACATCGAAATGCGCCGGCACGCAGGTCAGTGTGGCCGACAAAACACGGTCGTACCGCCGGCCCAGGATCGAGTCATGAGGACCGGTCATCCCCACGTCGGTTTGATATGCGGTCCCGCATTTGAGGATCTGTTCGTCGGCGGTGGGCACATGCGTGTGCGTGCCGAGCACGGCCGAGACACGCCCGTCGAGATAGCGGCCCATGAGCTGTTTCTCGCTCGTCGCTTCCGCGTGCACGTCGACGATGATCACGGGCGCCCTACTGCCGATTCGATCGAGGATGCGGTCGGCCGTTCGAAACGGGCAGTCGGCCGGCTTCATGAATGTACGGCCGACGACCGTGAAAATTGCGGCCAGCGTTCCGTCACGCGCGGTAAAGAGAGATAGCTCCGGGCCCGGGGCATCAGGGGGGAAATTCGCAGGCCGGAGCACGTGGCCGGTGCGATCGAAGACCTGGAAAACCTCATCCTTGCGGTACACGTGGTCGCCCATCGTCATCACGTCGACGCCCGCCTCGACGAGCTCCTCGTAGCACCCCGTCGTGAGGCCGGACCCACCCGCTGCATTCTCGGCGTTGCAGACGACCAGTCCCAGCCCCCAGCGCGGAATGAGCCGGGGCACGACCTGGCCCACGATCTTCCGCCCCGGGGCACCCACAACGTCACCGATGAACAGGATTTTCAAGGGCATTCGATTGCTCACTCGCTCATCGGACCACGTCAGGGCGCCGCGAATCGCTGGCAACGGGCGTCATCGTGCAAACTCCACGCTCCGGGTCTCGCGCAAGACGGTCACCTTGACTTCGCCGGGATAGGTCAACTGGCTCTCGATTGACCTGGCGATGTCGCGGCACAGCTTCGCCGACTCGGCGTCGCTGAGCTGCTGGCTATCGACCAGGACGCGAATCTCGCGACCGGCCTGGATCGCGTATGCCTGCTCGACACCTGGAAAACCCAATGCCACGGACTCGAGCTCCTCGAGCCGCCGCACGTACTTTTCCAGTGTCTCGCGCCGTGCGCCGGGGCGACTCGCGCTGATGGCGTCGGCGGCCGAAACGAGCAGCGTATACGGCGTTTCCACCCGCAAGTCGTCGTGGTGTCCGATCGCGGCGTGAACAACCTCCTTCGGCTCGCCGTAACGCCGGGCCAGATCGGCACCAACGGCCGGATGCCCTCCCTCCATCTCATGGTCGGCCGCCTTGCCGATGTCGTGCAATAGCCCGCAGCGCCGACCCAGCGGACCGGAGAGCCCCACCTCCTCGGCCAGGAGCCCGGTCAGATAGGCGACCTCCAGCGAATGCCTCAAAACGTTCTGCGAATAGCTCGTCCGAAAATGAAGCCGCCCCAGGTAATCGAGCAGCTTGTCGTGCAAGCCCACGACGCCTGCCTCGATCGCCGCGTCTTGCCCCAGCCGGTGGATGTGCGTCTCCATGTCTTCCTGAGTTTCCTTGACGATCTCCTCGATTCGCGTGGGATGGATTCGCCCGTCCTGGATCAGCCGCTCGAGTGCGACCTTGGCAACCTCGCGCCGCACGCTATCGAAACCGGTTACGATCACGACTCCGGGTGTGTCGTCGACGATCAAGTCGACCCCCGTCGCTTTCTCGAACGCGCGGATGTTCCGCCCTTCCCGGCCGATGATGCGGCCTTTCATGTCGTCGCTCGGGATATCGACGGTGCTCACGGTGATTTCCGCGGTATGCGAGGCCGCGTATCGCTGAATGGTCGTTGTCAGAATCTCCCGGCATTTCTGCTGGCAGCTCGCTTCGAGCACCGCTTGATATTTCAGGACCTGGGCTCCGACCTCGCCGGCCAGCTCGTCCTCGATCCGTTTGAGCAACAAGCCGCGCATCCTCGGGAGACATCCGCGAGATCCGATGCAGCGACTCGATCTGTGCGTGCAAGGTCTGCCGCAGCTCGGCCTGACGCTTCTCCAGCTCGCCGCTCTGCTCCGAGAGCGTCCGCTGGGCCATCGCCAGATCGTTCTCCTTTCGGGTGATGAGCTCGAGCTTCTGGTCGAGCACATCCGATCGCTTGTCGAGCCGCCGCTCCTGTTCGCGCAGCGTTTTCCGAGTCGATTCGATCTCCGCGTCGAGGTCCTCGCGGCGCTTCAGACTCTCTTCCTTGGCCGCCACCTCGGCCTGCCGGCCGATTGTGTCGGACTCTCGATGTGCATTGGCGATGATCTGCTCTGCCAGCCCGCGCGCATGTGCGCCCGCAGCCGTGCGATGATCGCCACCGCCGCCAGCCCGATCAGCATGCCCAGAAGAAGCCCGATGAAGCTGTTCAGCTCAACCCCGCCCACGTCGTCTCCTGACTCATCCCGCGAACAAACCTTCGAGACCCGTCGAGTCCACGGTGTGAAGAGACCGCGTCCTGTACGCTTTTGCGATCAGTCGAGAGAGGTCAGAACGGGGAGCAGCCTCCCAGCCCGGGTGGCACGAACGCCCCGGATCCTGTGCCCATAAGAATGGCACCAGCGCCGCCGACCGCTCAAACGAGCGACACCGCCATCGCTTGACCAGACCACCGGGCGGGAACGACCTTCGAGAGCACGTCGACGCACCGGACCGGCGCGGCCCGTCGCTTCCCGGCGAACCAAGGACGCGCGCGCAGCTTGAGACTGCTCCCCGTCCAGCTCGCAAATCCCGGTGCGCTCAGGCCAGGCTCACGATCCGCCCTATCACGCGCAGGCTGGTATGGCATCTGGCTCGATCCCAACTGGGGCCCCACGCCGGAGTGGTGCGGCCTGCGTCCTTGCCCGGCGTGCGCGATCATGCACGCCAAGGGCAGCCAGAGCCCGCCCAGGAACCGGCAGAGAAACTCGATCAACACAAGCCAGAAGCGTGTCACACGAGAAATCCTCGTGACCGTCTCGATTCGTTCGTTCGTTCGTTCGCTTGAAAAATGTCGTCGGCGCCGGACCCTGTCGACCGCCTCAGGCTCCTCCCGGAAACCACCTCGATGATTGTGCGCTCGAAAGTCCTGGCATCGTTGTCACTCAGGTCTGAGGAAATGCCTGGTCGATCCTCGCCCGAAGCGAGTGAGTCGGCCGCGGCACAGCCCCGGATTGATGTCCCGCGCCCTCACGGGCGCGAGGCAATCGCCTAATGTATCAGAAGAGTTTCTCGGGTCAATCGGCCGCCCGGCGAGAATGCCGACTCGGCCGGGCGATTGCCGTCTCCCGCTGCGGCTGGGACGGGAGCCTTTCCCCACGCGGTCATGCGCGCGATTCGTGTCCGGGCAGGCTCGGATGGCGCCGATCTTCACGCGGGCGACAATCCCCTCGTCGATTCAACGAGCCATTTCTCGCGCTCCTTATCGCGCACCTCCCAGTCCATGTACCCCAGCAGGTCGTACAGGTCTGCCCTGCTCTGCATCACACCGAGCAGATCCTGCTGCGTTCCCTGCTCGCGGAGGGTTCGAAGCGCTCGCTCGGCGGCGTACATCGCGGCGCGCAAGGCTGTCAGCGGATAAAGGACGGCCTTGTATCCCATCGCCGCCAGGTCAGGGAAGGGAATCAGCGGGCTGCGGCCAAACTCGGTCATGTTGGCCAGAAGCGGAGCCGCCACGGCTCGCGCGAACAGAGCAAACTCCTCCGCCGACTCGAGGGCCTCGGGAAAGATCATGTCCGCACCCGCGGCGAGGTAATCGCGCGCCCGGGCGACGGCTTGATCAAACCCCTCGACGCTCCGGGCATCGGTTCGCGCGACGATCACAAAACCCGGGTCGCGCCGCGCCGCACAGGCGGCCCGGATCTTGGCCGACATCGTCGCCCGATCGACCAGCGTTTTTCCCAGGAGATGACCACACCGCTTCGGCATCACCTGGTCTTCCAGGTGAAGACCAGCCGCGCCCGCCTCCTCGTACAGCCGCACCGTCCGCTCGACCTGAACCACGTCGCCGAACCCCGTATCGGCGTCGCACAAGACAGGCAGAGTCGTTGCCCGGGCCAGCACAGCCGCTTGCTCGGCGAACTCGGTCTGGGTCAACAGGCCCACGTCCGGCAAACCCGCCCAGCCCGCCGACAGCGCACCTCCCGAGAGGTAGACGGCCGCGAAGCCCATCCGCTCGGCCAGCTTGGCCGCCAGCGCATTGAACGCACCGGGTATCATGATCGGTCCCGCCGACCACGCGGCACGCAAGCGGTGTCCAGGGCTCGTCATCTCAGGGCTCCCTTCAATCTGGCTCGGCTACCTTGCGCAGATCAGTTCCACGACGCGAGGCGAGGGGAGGTCAAGTCACGTCACGTTACGTCACGTCAGGTCAGGTCAGGTCAGGCCGGGGAGCATTCACTCGACGCCGGTGCGTTCCTGTTCCGAACGATCCATCCGGTCTCGTCTCCCACGGCACACCAGATTCCGAGCGGATCCAGGTGGTGCAAAAGCTCGTCGAGCGACAGCAGCCCGACGCAGGGAAATGCGCCGGTTTGGGGTGGCCCGGAATGCAGTATCTTCGTCGCGAGCACAACGGCCGCTGAACTCGGCGTGGCCGGCCCGTCGTAATCCGTCACGAGTGCGATCCTCCGCTCGATCGCACGACCGGCCTTGTCGATGCCCTTGAGCCAGATCGCCAGTGCGCCATTGGTCGTGCCAAACGGAAAGAGCATCAGCGAGGCGTTCAGAAAGAAACGGGCGTGCCGCGTGAAGTCCCACCCAAACCACCGGCAAGGCAAAGCGCACAACGAGAGCAGGTAATTGAGAAAGCTCAACTCCAGCCCCGCAGAGAATCGGACCGTTTTTGCTCCAAAGACCGCGGGAAACAGCTCAAGCTCGGGCACTTCGCAGTTGTGCACGCGGCGGCGGCCGACCGGCGGCGGAAACACCAGGCGCTTGGCATCGCCCCAGCCCGGCCGCTCGACCCACTTGCCGTCTTGCCACACGCGAATCGTCCGGCCCAGGTAGCTCAAAACCGCGGCGATGGTCGCCGCTCCTCGCGGGTTCTTGTTGCCCGGGCTCAAGGCCGTCTGAATCTCGTCGATCCGGGCAAACTCCGGCTTGAGCTCGGCGATCAAGGCGGATGTCACGGCCGGCGTCGAGCTGACGCCGGAAGCAACGAGCAGCCCGCGCCGCCGCGCCTCGACGTCGAGCCGGCCGATGCCGGCGACGAAATCTCGCGCATCAGCCAGGTCGAGATAATGAGCCCCCAGCTCCAGGCAAAGCTCGGCGACCTGGTAGTCCCTGTGCTGGAACGGGCCTACGGCGTCGATGACCAGAAACGAGCCCTCAATCGCGCCCCGGAGTGCGTGGCGATCCTCGACCTGGCATTCGCGGAAGTCGGCGCCGATCCGCTGCACGAAATTGCGGCCGATCCGGCCGTTCCGGCCGACGACCCGGACGCGGCAGCTTGGGTCGCGCACAGTGCCTCGGCGACTCGTCCGCCGAAGATCCCATATCCCCCCAGCACGCTCACAACCGGCGTTTCGTCGCTCATTCCGGCTCGACCCATCCTTCATAATGCACCAGCTCGCCCAGGAACGGTGCCGAGATCCGAACCATCACCTGCCAGCCCCGGTCGCCGGCGCACACCCAGCCCTCGACGTGAGGAGACAATCGGGGCGGCAGCGGTATGCCCAGCAACCAGGCTCGTCGAAACGGATAACGCACAAACGACCCGTCGATCTCCAGCGAGCTCGAAAAGACGATCGGTCCCACTCGCTCCATCAGGAGCTCTCCGTCGGCCCATTGCCACGTCGTGAAAGTCCGACCGGGAAACCGCCGATTCCAGCGCTCGCGGGTTCCTTGCACGACTACCTCGAGGCTGACAGGCACGTCTTCGCCGGCTTGCGGAAATCCCGATAGCGAGGCCGCCAGGTCACGCAGCCAGCCACGCCCTCGCTCGACCCGAAACCTCCCTCGGGCACGACCACCGGTTACATTCCCATGAAATCGCTTGAGAACATCGGGCAAGGTCTCGAACCGCGCCCCAGGAGGCGACGATAAAGCGACTCCAACGCCATCACCTCTTCTTGACCGGGACCGCGGCACTCTTGGCGGCAGCTTCACCTCATCACTTGAGCACGAACCTCGGGTACTTTCAATCCGATTTCCCAGCGCATTACACTGAGCCCGCGTGTGACCACCGCCCTGCCCGCCCGCAGCGTACCGTCGGACTGCTGGCCGGTCGCGCTTCGATCGATTATGCTGGGCGCGCAACGGGCTCCTTTCCTCCACAATCCAGGAGCGACGCTGATGGGAAACCAACCTGCCCTAAAGACGAAAGAATCCGAATCGTTGGGCTCCAGCCGGCGCGGCTTCCTCCAGCACGCCGCCGGAGTCACTGCGGGGATCGCAGCGCTCCCCCGCCCTGGCGGTGCCGACGAGCGGGCCGCCAGATCCGACCCGCTTCCCACCGTCGAGCTGGGACCCCATCGCATCAGCCGATTGATCATCGGTGCAAATCCGATCTACGGCTACTCTCATTTCAATCGGCTTCTGAGCCGGCATCAGTCGGAGTGGCACACTCCCGAGCGCGTGATCGAACTACTCCGCCGCGCCGAGGAATGCGGGCTCAATACCTGGCAGAGCAGCTACTCGGATCGATGCCTCTCCGACCTGGCCAGGTATCGAAACGAAGGGGGCAAGTTACAGTGGCTCTGCCTGAGCAAGCCCGATTGGGACGAGCACCCCGAGCACGTCGAGATCGCCGCGAAGTCAAAACCCATCGGCATCGCACCGCATGGCCACCTGTGCGAAAAGCTGCACCGTCAGAAGAAGCACGACGTCTTGACCGGTCTTCTCAAGCGGATCCGTGATCAAGGTGCCCTGGTCGGCCTGTCCGCCCACGACCCGCGATTGATCGAGACCGCCGAAGAGAAAGGGTTGGATGTTGATTATTACATGTGTTGTCTTTATTACCTCACTCGCCCCAAGGACGAATATCGCCAGATCCTGGGCCGCGACCTGCCGCTGGGAGAAATCTATCTCCCTACTGACCCGCCCCGCATGTTCAAGACAATCCAGTCGGTGCGCAAGCCATGCCTGGCGTACAAGGTGCTCGCCGCTGGGCGGCGAGTCGGCAATGCCGGCGAGATCAAGCAGTGCTTTGCGGAAGCCTTCGCGGGCATCAAGCCCACCGACGCGGTCATCGTGGGCATGTATCAGCAGCTCGGCGACCAGGTCGCGGAAAACGCCGCGATCGTGCGGACCCTCGCTGCAAAGTCATGACAGAGGGCGGCCTCTGGCTGCAAGCACGGAATTCGTGCTTGGTCGCGGCCGCTCGGTGGCGATCATCCTCGGATCGCGACGACAGCGGCCTTCACGTCGTCGCTCTCGACTTGCTGGCCGGAAAGGCTCTTCATGGCGATGCCCATCGCCATTCCTTCCTTGGGCGCGGCCTTGATCTGATCGGCGACCGGCGCAAGCGCTTCTTTGATTTGATCTGCGGTCAAGGTCGGCGGCACCCACTCCCGCAACAGTGCGAGCTCTTCGGGGCTGAAGGTCGTGGGCCCCGACCGGGCCTCGCGCAAGACTCCCCGCATCTTCTTGATGGCGTCGGCCTCGGACATCTCCTCGCCGGTGCCCAGGGTCAAGCCGGCGATCCAGTAGCGGAGGAAACCCGTGCGGACGGAGTCTCGGGCCTTCATCGACTCGGTGAGCTGGGCTCGCATTCGCTCCACGATGGTCATCGGTATTCCTCCCTTTGCCGCGGTCTTCATCTAGCCCGCGGGTGAGGAGCCGTCGAATAGCGGCGCGATCGTTTCGCCCGTACAGAGGCGGATCGGGCGGCCGAGGCGGTCGCGAACTTCGGTCGCCGGGTCGATTCCCAGGGCATGGTAAATCGTGGCGGCCAGATCAGCCGGCGTATAAGGACGGCTGGCCGGATAGGCTCCCATCCGATCAGACTGGCCGATCGTCTGCCCACCGCGCACGCCCGCGCCGGCGAAGGCCGCCGAAAAGACGGCCGCCCAGTGGTCGCGCCCGTCTCGGGTATTGTTGTTGCCGGTGCTCGAGCCGATCCGCGGAGTACGGCCAAACTCTCCGGTGACGACGACCAGCGTCTGGTCGAGAAGACCGCGCGATCCCAGGTCGTCGAGCAAGGCCGCCACGCCCTGGTCGGTCGGCGGCAACAACCGGGTTTTGAGCGATTTGAAGTTGGCGGAGTGTGTATCCCAGGTCTGCACGCGGCCCATGTTCACCTGGACGACGGGCACCCCGGCCTCCACCAGCCGCCGGGCCAGGAGCAGCGACTGCCCGTACATGTGCCGGCCGTAGCGGTCGCGCTGGCGGGGATCTTCCTGGTTCAAATCAAACGCCCGGGCTACCCTTCCCGAGAGCAAAAGCGCGAAAGCCCGGTCCGCTTGATCGGCGAAGGAATCCTTGCCTTTGGCCACCCGCCCAGCCAGTTGATCGACCTGGGAGCCAACCTGGTCGAGCAGCGACTTCCGCCGGTCGAGTCGCTCCACGCTCAAGCCCGCCGGCAAGGACAGCCCCTCGAACCCAAACGACGCTCGATTGGGATCTTGACGAACCTGCCACGGGTCATGTCGCGGTCCCAGAAAACCGGCATGCTGGCCGGGCCAGACCAGCGGTCCCTCCATCAAGAAGGTCGGCAGCATCACCCCGCTCGGTATGCCGTCGGCCCGGGGCCGGATGGCGTCGGTCGCGGCGGCATAGCACGGATAATCGTCGCGGGAGGCGACCTTGTCGAAGAACGCACCTGGCTGTGAATGGCCGGTCAGTACCTCATGCGTGGCGTTCAGGTGATTCGTGTAATGGTGAGACAACGACCGCACGATCGCCAGCCGGTCGGCCCGGGCGGCAAGTTGCGGCAAGTGCTCGCAGATGTGTATGCCCGGCACCGCGGTTTCGATCGGCCGAAACTCGCCGCGGATCCCGTCGGGCGTATTCGGCTTCATGTCCAGCGAGTCGAGGTGGCTCAACCCGCCGGTCAGAAACACCAGGATCACCGATTTGGCGCGCCCCGGCACACCCGCCCCGGGACTACCGGTGTGCCCTCGGGCGGCTCGAGCGCCCGCGGCCAGCACGTCGGTCAAGCCCAAGCCCAGTAACCCGGAAAAGCCAACCTGAATGAATTCCCGGCGCAAGATCCCCACCGAACGCTCTGGCGCCTGATTCATCCCCACTATTCCTTCTTTGGTGATCATGTGCACCCAGACCGATTAACCCTGGCATTCCGGTTCAACGGTATTTTAGCAGGAATGGGCAACGCCGAATATCGAGCACCGAATCGGCGGAGGAATCACGTCACGATCTACACCCTGCGGTGTCCCTTCGTCGCGCCCTATTTTCGGCACGGACATGAGCTCAGCTTCGGTCTTCTTTTCCGTTCTGGAGGGGCGCGCGAAGCTGCGCGGCCCCAAAACGCCGCCGCGGCCGCCGCGGCCTTACAGGCGTTGGACTTACGCGTGTCGCCTGAATAATCGGAACCTCGATTTTCTGATGTAATTATTGATTGCAAAGGATGTTACGGCGTGGCGGCTGAATAATCGGAACGTGCTTGAAACCGGGGTGTGATCATTCTCATTGAAAGAACTCCGGTCTCCGACGCTCCCGGCTTGCCTGTTCGATCAAACCCATCCATCCTTCGGCCCCTCGGCACCGAACCAGCGTTCCGTGATCACTTTCTCTCGCGTGTAGAAAGCAACGGAGTCAGCACCCTGTGCATAGAGATCACCGTTAATCGAACTCTTCCAGCCGCCGAATGGAAAGAACCCCATCGGCGCCGGCACGCCGACATTGATGCCGAGCATCCCGGCCTGAATGCGTTCGCGGAAGGTGCGGGCCGCTGCCCCGGATTGCGTGAAAAGGGAGGCCGTGTTGCCGTATCGGCTGCGGTTTGTCAACGTGATCGCCGCGTCCAGGTCCGGGGCGCGCATCAGGCTCACCACCGGGCCAAAAATCTCCTCCCGGCCGACGAACATCTCCGGTGTCACATCGTCGAAGACCGTCGGGCCGATGAAGCAACCCCGCGGCCTGTGGGCTACGGTTTGGGAACGGCCGTCGAGGCGAAGCCGGGCTCCTTCCGCCACCCCGCGCTCGATCGCAGCCCGGATCCGCTTTTCCTGATCTCGGTTAACCACGGGACAGAGCGTCGCGGTGTCGTCCAGGCCGTCTCCCAGCTTGAGCTCACCCGCCGAGCGGATGAAGGCATCGGCGACGGCGTCCTGTCGCACTCGATCGCCGACCGCCACCAGCACGCTCCCAGCAAGACAGCGCTGTCCCGCAGAGCCGAAGCACGATCCAATCAGGGCGGGCAGACTGCGCTCGAGGTCGGCATCGGGCAGGACGAGCAGATGGTTCTTCGCTCCGCCGTGTGCCTGAACACGCTTCTTGTGAGCCGCTGCGGTGCGGTAGACCGACTCTGCCACTGCCGACGTGCCGACGAAGGAAACGGCTTGGACATGCGGGTTGGCGATGAGCCGTTCGCTGACTTCCTTGCTCCCCTGCACCACGCCGACGACACCCGGCGGCAAGCCGGCATCAGCGAACAGCTCCACGAGGCGGGTGCCGGTGAGCGGTGCCTTCTCGGCAGGCTTGAGGAGGAAGGTGTTCCCGCAGGCGACGGCGACCGACATCATCCACAGCGGAATCAAGGCCGGGAAATTGAAGGGCGGAATGCCGACCACCACACCCACAGGTTCGCGGATGGTATGACAGTCGACATCCCGCGAAATGTCGGTCAGAGTCTGTCCCATCAATTGGGAGGGAATGCCGCAGGCAAATTCGACGACGTCAAGCCCTCGCCGGAGCGAACCGCGCGCCTCGCTCAACAGCTTGCCGTTTTCGCGGACGATGCTGTGTGCTACGTCCGAGAAGTTCGTTTCCAGCAGCTCCCGGAACTTGAACAGGACGTGGGCCCGATCCGGCGCTGGAGTGGCGCGCCAGCCAGGGAAGGCTCGGGCGGCAAGAGCGCATGCCTCGTCCACCTGCTCCGGCGCGGCCTCGCGCACCGGCGCCAGCATCTCGGCCGTGTCCGCCGGATTGTAGATGTCGCGGCTCGTGTTCCCACGGCCCTCGACCCAGGTTCCGCCGATCAGGTTCTGCGCGGCAGCCGAACGCGAGGATGTTGCAGGCGACCGATCAGAGATAGCAATGGTGATCATGAAGTCCTCCGGAAGCTCGAGAGTCCGCTCTGCGGCCAAGCAGCCTTGCCTGGGCTCGACGAATCAGACCAGAACTGCAGGGGTAGCACCTAATCCTGTTCACCGAGAGTTTGGGCGTACGTTTTGCCGTACGGATAGAAGAGTTCCTTGCGGCCTTGCTGCCACGCCGCTCTGAGATCTGGGGTTGTGATGTCCCAGTCCGGCCGGCATTTCTTGGTAACGGCACGGAGGTCCTGCCGGAGCTCTTCCAGCGTCGGCCGGCCCAAGAACCAGTAGCCGTTGTAAATCTTAAAAATGACAAGACCGGGCTCGAGCACAATCGTGTGCGGAATCATCGGGTTGTGGCCCGGATCCGTGTACTCGGCGATGTCGAGATCTTTTTGGATTTTGCGACCCGCGTCGGAGAGAAAAGGCCAGTGCGCGCCGATTCCGGAGCGAAACTCATTCGTCTCGGTGATGTTGTCCGTGCTGATCGTGACCAGCCGGCAATAGCCTACCTCGAGCTCACTGTGAAGTTGAACAAGTCCTTCGTGCTGCCGGCGATCCTTGGGACAATAACCTCCGCGGCTGAGAACGAGAACCATCGGATGTGTTCCTTGGAGTTCCGAGAGCTTCCGACGCTTCGTCGTGTGATCGGTAAGCTCGTAATCGGGGAACACAGCTCCTGAAACAATATCAGATCGCATATCCAGTCCTCGACCGTTGGACGTGCACCGACAGCGTGACGAGTCGATGGTTCGGTGCGCCTTGCTTCCGATCATCGTCTTCTCGATGTCGATTATCATATCTTCCCGGAGACGCGAGCAGCTAATCAACAGGTTTCCCGCCGCCGGAGGCGCGAGCGGCTCGGGATCATCCATCACCGACCCGGAAATCAACCCGCACTCGCAGAATATGGCAAACTCCGGTCCGGCAAGACCAGCGCAGCGAAACTGGCTCACTTCCCGGGATCGGTCCCACCAGCACCCGTTTTCGCCGATTGCCCGCCGGAGAGATCCCATATCAAAGCGGTCGTATCGTCGCTGCCGGATGCCAGTTTTGTGCCGTCAGGAGAGAACGCCAAGCAACCAACCCGCGCCTGATGCCCGACGAAGCTGCGCCGCTGATGCATCGAGGCGGTCTCCCAGAGTCGGATCGCGCTGGCATCCGCCGTCGCCAACATTCGGCCATCGGGGGAAAAGGCGGCCGCCGCAGTCCAGGCGATTTGCTCGATTTTCCGTTTGTCCTTACCAGTCATCGCATCGATCAACAGGAAGCACTTGTGCCCATTGGCGGCGAGCAGCCGGCCGTCGGCCGAGATCGCCAGAATGGAAGCGTCGCTGTCGGTGGACCGCAGTTCCTTTCCGGTCCGCGCATCCCAAATGACGATCGGCCCCGTGCGTTTTTTGCTGTCGACGGCGATGGTTCGGCCATCGCGGGCCACCGCGAAGGGCAAGTCACGTCGAAAGCTGGATGAAAGGGGATCGGGACCCTTCGTGAAGTGCTGCGGTAAAAGCTTGCCGGTCGATGCGTCCCAAACGGTCAATTGTGCGTTAACATCGCAAACCAAGAGCGGCGGCTCGCCTGCCAGGAAGTCGATCCAGCTATTGGTGGGATTGGTTTCCACAGCGAGCTTTTGTATCCGCTTCGCGGTCCTGACGTCCCACAGGCTGACCGAATCGTCTTCGGCCGTCGTTGCCAACGTGCGGCCGTCCGGCGAAAATGCGACCGAACCTGCTTTCCCCTGGAAATCCTTGAGGGGTTTGCCGGTTGACGCGTCCCAAAGCCGGAATTCAGATTCCGCACTGGCCGTCACCAGGCTCTTGCAGTCCGGCGAAAACTCCACGCGGCGTACGGGCAGAGCATGCCCTGCGAAGGGAGCCACCGCAGCGCCGGTTTTCAGGTCGAACAGCCGAACTTCGTGGTCATCGGTGATCGCGGCGACCCGTTTTCCGTCGGGCGTCATGGCCAGGTGATGCATCTCGGCCGGCATGGGGAAATGCCGTTTTTCTCTGCCGTCGGCCGTATCCAATACGCTAAGTTCCTGCCGAATCGTGTACAGTTCCGATCCGTCAGGTGAAAACGCGATTGAGGCTGATACATCATTTCTGGGAGTCGTATGCCAACGCTCCTTGCCCGACGTCAGGTCCCACAAGTAGATCGCGCCCGTGAATGTCCCGCAGGCCAACAGTTTGCCATCCCGCGAGAAAGAAACCGTCAAGCCGTAATTCTCGGCAATCGAAAACCGCGTCGACTCTTTGCCCGACGATAAATCCCAAACGCGAACCGTGCCATCCATCGCACACGACGCGAGCTGCTTGCCGTCCACGGACGAAGCGATTCGAAAGATCCGCGCTCGGTGGCCCTTGAGCAACGTTCCCGCTTCACCGCTTGGGACCTTGAACAGTCGAATGTCTCTGCCGTTTTCATCCGCAGCCAGTGTTTTGCCCGGGCCGACGAAAGTGATCGTCGTATCCCCGATGGAGTCGTCTCTTCCATCTTTTATCGAAATGCGTTGGCCGGTAGCCATGTCCCAGACCGCCGTCTTGCCGTCGCCGCCGCCCGAAGCAAACAGGGATTCGTCGGCGGAGAACGCGACGGTGCGGACGACATGAGCATGGGCGTTCAGGCGATGTAGCGCCTGGCCGGTCGTGGAATCGAATATCACGAGCGGACTGCCCATCGGCGGACCAAAGCAGGATCCGCCCACCGCCAGGTATCGGCCAGTGGGCGAGCAAGTCAGCGAGTAGGCCTTGCCGCCCAGACGAAAACGAAGCGTGCCGATTCGAGCCAGCGCGCCCTCCGGCAGTTCGTCGTCGTGCTGTTCTGTCTTGGGAGCATTTTGCTGCACGAAACTACGATCAGTCGTGCTGAGAATCAGTGCAAGGACAGCCAGTGTTGGCGAGACAGGTCGAAAGCATCGCGAGAACATGAGGATTTCCCACCAAGTAATTGAACACCTCTCGCTGAACACGACCGGGAGAATTGCGATGGCTCTGTGAGAGCGGTCATGATCATTCACCCACTTCCGATCACGATAATCCAAGTACGACGTGTTCTGCAAAGGGCGGTCGTACCGGTGGCCTTTTCTCTTCTGCCTCGGATCGTCGTTCCGTTCCCGCTTGTGTCTCGGTGGCGGAACGGGGAGCGCACCGATGATCTCGCTCAGACCCCCTTTGAGCACGAAACACTCTTCTGTGGCGAGCCTCAACGACGTTGCCCGCGAAGCCTCGTCAAGCTCTCGATGTTTCCGGGCAATCTTCTCGTCCATTTCCGCCCTCAACGCCGCGGCCTTGAGCGACTTCCCTGCCATGACGCAAACCTTGATAATCTTCTTGTGGAGGTCGACGCCGATCGAGCTCATCGCAGGGCCCCGAGTTTGGGGGAGCAAAATGTGGGTGTCTTGATACCCAGGGTGACGCGGCGAATTCCTGGGTGTCTGGAATGAATGGCACGAGGTTAAGCGGAAGTTCTAACCTTTTAATGAGTTGCGGCAAGAACTCTCGGATCTCTTCCGGTCGAGCTTTCATATCACAAGTCGTCAATGATCGATGCGCCCTTGAAAACAAGGGCTCCACATGAAGCACGCCGACGATCCGCCCGATGAGTCCGAAATCTCGCATTTCACAAGCTCAAATGAACAAGCAGCTTACGAATAACCTCGTGCCATTCGTGTCTGGAATCGCGAGTTTAACCGTTCACAATTTGCCCCGACCACGACGGCGATGAGACGGCGAACCACGTCAAGGCTTTGATCCGCATGTTTGGGTGTCTTGCCTTTGGCTGTCTTCTTAAACGCGTTGAGGGATTCAAATCCACGACATCCTGCATGAAATCGAAGAACCGAGGGCGTGGCGTTAGCGTAGAAGCGGATAGAGGGTTGGCACCGACCGGCACGAACGGCGGGTCCGACCCTGGCGAAATGGGGATGATTGCATCCAGGAGCGATTGCTACTCAAGCGCAGCATCCATGCGGCTAAACGCTGGATAGCACACTTGGGCGTTGCACCTCATAGTGGGAGGCGGCCATGAAATCCCAACTCAGGACCTTCGTGACTTTTCTGATGGTTTTTCTGACGTCTCTCGGTGCCGGCGCGGGCATGGTGGAAGCTGCCCATGGTGGCGGCGGGCACGGTGGCGGCGGGCACGGTGGCGGTGGCCATGGCGGCGGCGGGGGTGGCTTCCGTGGCGGGGGTGGCGGGGGTGGCTTCCGTGGCGGTGGCTTTGGAGGTGCCCGAATGGGCGGTGGCGGGTTTCGTCCCGGTGGAATGATGCGCGCGCCTGCAATGGGGGCGCCCGCGGGTTCGCGCCAGGGGGAATGGGGCGCGGAATGGCAATGCCGCGCTCGAGCGGCATGGGCGCTCGCTACGGCCTGGGTGCCCGGGCACCGATCAACATGGGAGCTCGGACCGGCGGAATGCGCATGGGTGGCTACGGGACGACCGGCCGTGGCATGACCGGGGCGCGCAATGCCTACGGCATCGGTGCTCGGCCATCGATTAACTCCGGTATGATGGCCAGGAATCCCTATGGTCTCGGCGGTCGAGCGCCGATCAACACGGCTGCTCGTTTCGGCACATCATCCGGCTTGGGCCGGACAGGGCTCAATGCCACATCCCTGAATCGCAGCGGGCTCTCCAATAATGGTCTCTCCGGCAACCGGGGCAATTACGGCGGGGCCGGCTCTGGTTACGGGGGATATGGGCGCGGCGCTGGTTACGGGGGATATGGGCGCGGCTCCGGATACGGGGGATACGGGCGCGGCTCCGGATACGGGGGATATGGGCGCGGTTATGGTGCTGGGTATGGCAACGCCGGGTACGGGTATGGCGGATTGGGGGGTTACGGGCTTGGCGGCCTCGGATACGGCGGCCTCGGATACGGCGGCTTCGGGTCCGGTTTATTGCTGGGGAGCCTGCTCGGCTTCGGGCTCGGCGGTTTCGGTGGCGGGTACGGTGGGTATGGTGGCTACGGCGGGTACGGCGGTGGATATGGCGGATACGGTGGCGGCTATGGCGGGTATGGTGGGTACGGCTACGGCGGCTATGCGCCATGGATGTATGGCTCGTCGCTCTATGACTGGGGATACTCGAATTATTACAACCCGTACTATGGAACCGGGTATGGCTTGGGGAGTATGGCTGCCGTGCAGCCGAGTTCCTACGACTATTCCCAGCCGATCAGCACCACGAGCCCGGCACCTCAGCCTGGAATCGTTGACCAAGCGGTTACGAGCTTTGATTCGGCCCGCGACGCTTTCAGGAGCGGCGATTACGCCCGGGCTCTGACACTGGTCGACCAGGCGATCAAAGAGATGCCCAACGACTCGGTGCTGCACGAGTTCCGGGCGTTGACCTTGTTCGCTTTGCAGCGCTACGACGAGGCGGCGGCGGCGCTCTATCCCGTGCTCTCAGTCGGGCGGGGCTGGGACTGGACGACCCTCGCCGGCTTCTATCCCAGTACGTCGGTTTACACCGGCCAGCTCCGTGCGCTGGAGAATTACTGCGATCAGAACGCCGGATCGTCCTCCGCCCAGTTCGTGCTGGCGTACCAGTATCTGACGGAAGGATACAACGACGCCGCACTCCAGCAGCTCAAGCGAGTCGTCGCTCTGCAGCCCAAGGACACGCTCTCGGCGAGCTTGATTCGACAGCTTGACCCGACTGCCAAGACGACCTCCGCGTCGGGATCGGCTCAGCCCGCGTCATCGCCGCCGGCGCCTGGTGCGAGACGGCTCGTCCCGACCGTTCACAGGTCGGCAGTGCCCGCGAAGGAAGGGCGCTTGGAGGGTGTATGGAGCGCAAAGCCAGATGAGCAGACTTCCGTAACGCTGACTTTCCAGGACGCGGGGCACTTCACCTGGAAGGTCGCCCATCAGGGACAGAGCCGGGCGCTCCAGGGAAAGATGGTCTACGGAAACGGGATCTTGACGCTGACCCAGGAGCAAGTGCTCCCATTGTGGGTAACGTGACCTGGCAGGACGAGACGCATTTCACCTTCAAAGTGCCCGGCGCCGGTCCGGAAGACCCGGGGCTTGCCTTTGCCAAGTCTTCCTGAGGCCTGGCCGGAGAGCCAACTGTAGAAGAGGGCGAGCTACGGGCGCCAGGCCGCGGCTCGCCTCGTGCACAAAAAGGGAGTGACCTGTGTTCGGCCGCCAGCTAGCCGAGCGAGGGCCAAATGCCGACTGGCCGAGCTAGGCCGGAGGCTATTGTAGAGCACGTTGGCACAGAGCATCTCCAGCCGGCCGACCGCGCGGCCGAGCAGAGTCCGAACGATCGGATCGGCCGGCCAATCCTCGGCAAGCGCGTCGAGGTAGCGCTCTAAGACGGCAGTAGTGCGACCTTCGTTCATCGGAGGCGCCCGAGCGCACAAGTCCGGTATGGCCTTGGATCGCAACACGTCCCGTGTCCATGGGCCGCGCCCAGTTCATTGGTCGGGGTGAAGACCGATCACGGGAATCGCATCAACCTGTCGAGCAGGACCCCAAACCGTGGCCACCTGATGCGCGGGGCAGTACCATCATGGAAATCACAGCGGGACCCCCGTCGGGGTGTGCTTACGACGTTTGGCGCGGCTCCCTACGGGGCCGACGGACGCGACATCTGCAAACTCCCCGGTGCAGTGAGGTGAACATGATCGTCCCGAATCTTTCGACGGAAGACCTGAAGAAATTGCCTCTCCGGGCGATCGTCGCCCTGGCCGCCCGCTGCGCCCGGCGGGTGGAATCCCTCAGCCTTCTGCCCGATGGCCATCCGGACAGGGATCGGTGCCGGACGGCCATCGACGGTGCGATCCGCCTGGCGGCGGACTTCGCGAGGGGCTCGCCCTGCCGGGACGTGCCCACCGTGATCCGGGATGTCGAGGCTTGTCGGGCGATCGCGCAGGGCGAGTCCATGCGCGAGACGGCGGTCGGCGCGGTCGTGTGGACGTCCCACGCGGCCGCGGCGGCGATGGAAGGCCTCGGTCTGCGCGACGAGCCGGCGGAAGTCAGCCTGATGGGCACGCGACTGCCAAACCCCTTCCCGCAACTGGCGAACTTGGCGGCCGACCTGGCGGCGCGGGACGCCTTCACTGCGGCCGTGGATGCGGCCGTCGCGGCCGGCTTCGGGGACGAGTTCATCAACGGGGCCTTGCAAGATTATCAGTCGCTCCTGAAACTCGGGCTGGGCCGCTATCCCGAGGCCGGCCAGACGATCGACCCCTCGCCGGGGGGGCCGCTCGGAGAGCTGTAGGCTACGATCCCTCGATTCGAGACCTCCACGATCCTCCCAGGGGCCGGCAGCGTCCGGCGATCTCCATGACAGCGGAAACCGCTCTTATCGCGGCGAATCAGCAGGCACGCCGCGGTCAGGCTCATCCCCCGGCGGCGATCGTCTCCCGGTCCCAAGGAGAGATCCTGCCGCCGGGAGCCTCATGGATCGAGGCGGAGCAAGCTTACAACTTCTCGCTCTACGCCAAGCACGCCGAGAGCGTGGTGCTGCTGCTATTCGCCGAGGACGACTTCGAGAGCCCGCTCCTGGAATTCCGCCTGGATCCGCGGGTGAACAAGACCTGGGTGATGTGGCATTGCCAGCTCGGCGGGGACGTCGGCGCGGCCCGGTACTACGCCTACCGGATCGACGGGCCCCGCGCGGCCGGCCCGGGGATGTGGCACGCATACGATCCGGAGAAAATCCTGCTCGACCCCTGCGCGAAGGAGGTCTTCTTCCCGCCGGGGTTCGATCGCGAGGCCGCGAGGCGGCCGGGCTCGAACCTGGGGAAAGCGCCCTGGGTGTCCTGCCGCGCCGAGGTCCGGACCCCGGCCCGGTTGGCCACCGGCCGCCGCGACCTCGGCCGGATACCGCGATCATCTACGAGATGCACGTCCGCGGCTTCACGCGGAATCCCAACAGCGGCGTCCCGCCCGAGCGCAGAGGCACGTTCGCCGGTGTGATCGACAAGATTCCCTACCTGAAGGAGTTGGGAATCACCATGGTCGAGCTGCTCCCCGTGCAGCAGTTCGACCCGCAGGAAGGCAATTACTGGGGCTACATGCCTCTGAACTTTTTCGCGCCGCACGCCGGCTATGCGTCGGATGCCCGTGAAGCCCGCGACGAGTTCCGCACGATGGTCCGCGCCCTGCACGCGGCGGACATCCAGGTCGTCGTCGACGTCGTCTACAACCACACGGCCGAGGCAGGTCCGGACGGGCCCACTTACAGCTACCGCGGAATCGACAACGTCTCCTTCTACCTGATGTCCGACGACCCGCGGACGATGTACCGCGACTACACCGGCTGCGGCAACACTCTGGCATGCGCCAGCATCTGCACCTGGACGTTGATCCTCGAGAGCCTGCGCTACTGGGTGACCGAGATGCACGTCGACGGCTTCCGTTTCGACCTGGCCTCCGTGCTGGGCCGCGGTCCCGGCGGGACGCTCGAGACCGCCGATACTTCGCTGCTGGCTGCCATCCGCGCCGACCCGGTCCTGCGCCACGTCCACCTGATCGCCGAGCCCTGGGATGCCGGCTGGGCCTATCAGCTCGGGACCCAGTTCCCCGGACCGGGTTGGTGCCAGTGGAACGGCCGGTTCCGCGATGACGTCCGCCGGTTCGTCCGCGGCGATCCCGGGCTGGTCGGGGCGCTCATGCTCCGGTTTTACGGCAGCGACGACCTGTTCCCCGATAACCCCCGCGAGGCACACCGGCCTTTCGAGACCGTGAATTACGTCACGTGCCACGACGGCTTCAGTCTCTACGACGCTGTCTCGTACAACGAGAAACGCAACTGGCCCAACGGCCACGGCAACACCGACGGGGCCACTGATAACCTGAGCTGGAACTGCGGCTGGGAAGGAGACGAGGATGTGCCCGCCGCGGTGATGGACCTGCGCCAGCGGCAGGCGAAGAACTTCTTCTGCCTCCTGATGCTGGCCAACGGATTGCCGATGTTCGCCGCCGGCGACGAGTTCCTGCGGACTCAGCGCGGCAACAACAATCCCTACAACCAGGACAACGAGACAACCTGGCTCGACTGGTCGCGCCTCGAACGGCATGCCGACCATTTTCGCTTCGCGAAGCGGATGATCGCCTTCCGCAAGGGTCATCCGAGTCTCGGCCGCGTGTGCTTCTGGCGCGAGGATGTGCGCTGGTACGGCATCGGGCCGGACGTCGACCTGTCGCACGAATCGCACAGCCTCGCCTATTGCTTGCACGGCGCGTCCCGGGGTGACCGCGACGTCTATGTCATGATCAACGCGTACCACGAGCCGCTCGACTTCAGCATCCAGGAGAGCCCTGCGGGCGGCTGGCGCCGTGCGATCGACACAGGGCTCGATAGCCCCCTCGACATCGCGGACCCAGGCGAGGAGGCCGCGGTGGCCTCGCTGCGATACCGGGTCCTGCCACGCTCGGTCGTGGTCCTCGTGGGAGGAGACGGCTCTGCGTGACGACCCGGTGGAATGGATAGCCCGGCGGGCTCGTTCGCTCCCGTTCCACCATTGCGAACCCAACCCAAGGAGAACCGATCGTCATGACTATCGGATAGGACCGACCGCTCTAGGCGCTGCCCTTCGATCATCGGGGGACGTTCCCAAAGAATATGTTCGGCTGGCACGGGACGCTGACCGCCGCACAGGCCGGGCAGATCACCGCCATGAAGCTCGTCATCTACGATGGCTTCAAGGAAGGATTGTCGGACTACCTGCATGCTCGTGGCCGCAGCCACTTCATGTTCGAACTGCTGGTGCCCCCGACGCCAGGGCAGCTCAGCCGATCCGGCGGCGACAAGAAGGATTACGATCGGGGCCTTCGGCCCGGGCTGATGGTGCAGGCGATCACGGAGCTGCAGGCCACGGGGACCGAGCCGGATGTCTGGAAGGAGGTTGCAGTATCATATCGTGGGGCACTGGTTTTACATCGCCCCGGACGAGGTGAACTCTCGCGCCGTCCTCGCCGTCTCGAGATCTTGTTCACGCTGCAATAATCCGACGCCACGAGCGCCGGACCGCTCCTGATCCCGCCGCTGGCTGGATGAGAAAACATTGGCTCGCGGTCATTGACGACAGACTGAGCAGGCCGCTAACATGTTGGTTGATTCACTCGCGACGGGTGAACCGGAATGGCTATGGCGGCCTCATCACGCGAACCAGCGCGTGGGGGGCTTTTTTCATGCGCATCGGCGAACGGGCAAGCGCGCAGCCCTTGGGAGTGTTACCATGGCGACGACAGGAGTCGATCCGCAGCCTCCACAAGGCGATCAGGGCGTTCAGCGGCCGAATCCGCCAGCCGTGGACGTCCCCGCCGCCACGGGCCGGCCTCCCGAGCAGGCGGTCGTGCGGACCGCCGAGAAGTCGCGGTCTGGCCCGCGGAGACGGGGATGGGCGAGGACCATTCGACGAGGGCTAGTGGGCGCGGCGCTGTTGGTCGTCGCGGCCTTCGCCTACCTCCTATGGCAATCCTCTCTGCCCGAGAAGCTGCCGAACGGATTCGCCAGCAGCAACGGGCGCATCGAGGCGACGGAGGTCGATGTGGCCACGAAGCTCTCGGGCCGCATCCTTGACGAACTGGTGGATGAGGGGAACTTCGTAACCGCCGGTCAAGTCGTCGCCCACATGGACGTCGAGTCGCTGCAAGCCCAACGCCGGGAAGCTGTGGCCAAGCTCGGTATGGCGAAAAGCGACGTAGACACGGCGCGAAGCACGCTGGCGCAGCGCGAGAGCGAGAAGGCGGCAGCGCAGTCCGTGGTCGCACAGCGCGAGGCCGAACATGACCTCGCGACCAAGAATCTCGCCCGCGGGCAGGAGCTGGTCAAGACAGGGGCCATGTCGAAAGAGGACTTGGACACCCGACGTTCCAATCTCTTCAGCGCCAAGGCGGCCGTCGATTCCGCGAAAGCGAACGTGGCGGCAGCGGATGCCGCCATCGCCACGGCCAAGTCGCTCATTATCGCAGCAGGGGCAAATGTCGCATCCGCCCAGGCGACGATCGAACGAATCCAGGCGGACATCAACGACAGCATCTTGAAGGCGCCGCGCGACGGCCGCGTGCAGTACCGTGTCGCGCAGCCCGGTGAAGTGCTGAGCGCTGGCGGCAAAGTGCTGAACATGGTCGACCTCGGCGACGTCTACATGACCTTCTTCCTGCCTACGGACTGGGCCGGCCGGGTCAAACTGGGGGCCGACGTCCGGCTGGTGCTCGATGCCGCTCCGCAGTACGTGATCCCGGCGCGCACGACCTTCGTTGCGGATGTCGCCCAGTTCACGCCCAAGACGGTGGAGACGGCCGAGGAGCGGCAGAAGCTGACGTTCCGGATCAAGGCACACATCGATCCGGATCTCCTCAGGAAGTACGTCCGCGACGTCAAGACCGGGTTGCCGGGAGTGGCTTACGTGCAGCTTGACCCCCAAGCCAAATGGCCCGCCCACCTCCAGGTGAGGCTTCCGGAGTAAGTCCATGACCGCACCCTGCAAACCGCGCGTAGGACTCGCGCTGGGCAGCGGCTCCGCCCGCGGCTGGGCGCACATCGGGGTCATCCGCGCTCTGGAACAGGCTGGCATTCGTCCGGATTATGTGTGTGGGACATCGATCGGCGCGTTGCTTGCCGAGCTCAATCATGAAGCACCGTGAACCCGATGGTGTCGTCATGACGACCCGTGACCCCGCCGCCTTCGTCGGCCGGTTCGATCGGGCGCCGGTGGCCCGATTGACGGACGTTAGCCTGCGGTACGGGGAGACAGCCGCCCTCGATGCCGTCAGCCTTGATCTGCCGGCCGGCTGCATGGTCGGGCTGATCGGCCCGGATGGCGTAGGCAAGTCCAGTCTGCTGGCACTGGTCGCCGGCGCCCGCCAAATCCAGCGGGGGCAGGTCGAGGTGCTCGGCGGCGACATGGCCGACGCGGGCTTTCGACGGGCGGCCTGCCCGCGCATCGCCTACATGCCGCAGGGGCTCGGCAAGAACCTGTACCCGACTTTGTCGGTCTTCGAGAACACCGACTTCTTCGCCCGGCTGTTCGGCCAGGGACGAGCGGAGCGCCACCGCCGCATCGCCGAGCTGCTGGACAGCATCGGGCTGGGGCCCTTCCCCGACCGGCCGGCCGGCAAGCTGTCCGGCGGCATGAAGCAGAAGCTGTGCCTGTGCTGCGCCCTGATCCACGACCCGGACCTGCTGATCCTCGACGAGCCGACCACGGGCGTCGATCCTCTGTCCCGCCGCCAGTTCTGGGAGCTGATCGACCGCATCCGGGCCGACCGGCAGGGCATGAGCGTCTTGGTGGCAACCGCCTACATGGAGGAGGCCGCCCAGTTCGACTGGCTGGTGGCCATGGACGCCGGCCGCGTGCTCGCCGCCGGCACGCCAGCGGAGTTGCTGTCGCGCACCGGGGCCCGGGACCTGGACTCGGCCTTCATCGCCTTGCTGCCGGAGGAGAAGCGCCGCGGCCACCAGCAGATCGTGATCCCCCCGCGCCCGGCGGACAATGAGGTGGTCATCGAGGCGAACGGCTTGACCCAACGGTTCGGCACTTTCGTCGCGGTCGATCACGTCGACTTCCGGATCGAGCGGGGGGAGATCTTCGGCTTTCTCGGCGCCAACGGCTGCGGCAAATCGACGACCATGAAGATGCTGTGCGGCCTGCTGCCGCCCAGCGAGGGGCAGGCCTGGTTGTTGGGCGAATCGGTCGATGCCAATGACATCGCCATCCGCCGCAAGGTCGGCTACATGTCGCAGGCCTTCTCGCTCTACTCCGAGCTGACGGTGCGGCAGAACTTGGTCCTGCACGCCCAGCTCTTTGATGTGCCCAAGACCGAGATCCCAGGGCGCGTCGAAGAGACGGCCGCGCGGTTCGGCCTCGATCCGATCATGGACGCGCTGCCCGAATCGCTCCCCCTCGGACAACGGCAGCGCCTGCAGCTAGCCGTGGCGCTGATCCACCGGCCCGACCTGCTGATCCTCGACGAGCCGACCTCGGGGGTGGATCCGGTTGCCCGGGACGGCTTCTGGGAGCACCTGATCGAGCTCTCCCGTCGGGATAAGGTCACCATCTTCGTCTCCACCCACTTCATCAACGAGGCCCAGCGCTGCGACCGCATCTCGCTGATGAGCGCGGGGAAGGTGCTAGTCATCGACACGCCGGACGGGGTGGTCGCGGGGCGGCAGGCGGCGACGTTGGAGGCTGCGTTCATCGGCTACCTGGAAGAGGCGGAGGCGAAAAAAAAGGCCGCCGAGCCGGCACCAGCGCCGCAAGCCACGCCGGCCGAGGTGGGTGGGGCCTCGAAGTCCGACCACGGCCCGGCCAGCACCGGCTCCTGGTTCAGCCTCCAGCGGATGCTGGCTTGCAGCTACCGCGAGCTGGTGGAGCTGACCCGCGACCCGATCCGCATGACGATGGCCGGCCTGGGGACCGTGCTCCTGATGTTCATCATGGGCTACGGCATCAGCCTGGACGTGGAGCACCTGAAATACGCCGTCCTCGACCGCGACCAGACGACCGTCAGCCGCGACTACCTGATCAACATTAAGGGATCGAGCCGGTATTTTACTGAGCGGCCGCCGGTCGCCGACTACCACGAACTCGATCGGCGCATGCGATCGGGGGAACTGAGCATGGTCATCGAGATCCCCCCCGGCTTCGGTCGCGACACGGAGCGCAGGCTGAATGGCGCGCTAGCGGCCGGGAACGCGGGTGGGCAGCCCGGCGCCGGCGTTGGGCGGCTCAACCCGGTCGCGATCGGTGTCTGGGTCGACGGCTCCATGCCGACGCGCGGCGAAACGATTCGGGGATACGTGCAGCAGATGCACCTCTTCTGGCTGCAGGAAACGGCCCGGCGCCAGCTCGGTCAGCGCCAGCAACTCGGCCTGGGTCAGCGCCAACTGGTCACCCCCGCCACGATCGAGCTGCGCTATCGCTACAACCCCGACGTCAAGAGCCTGCCGGCGATGGTGCCGGCCGTGATCCCGATCCTGCTGCTCCTGATCCCGGCGATGCTGGCGACGCTGTCGGTGGTCCGCGAGAAGGACCTCGGCTCGATCATCAACTTTTACGTCACGCCGACAACGCGCCTGGAGTTCCTGCTGGGTAAGCAGCTCCCCTACGTGGTCCTGGGGATGCTCAACTTCCTGATGATGACGGTGCTCGCGGTGACCATCATGGGCGTGCCGCTGAAGGGGGATTTCTGGGCCGCGGCTGCTGGCGCTCTGCTCTACGTCAGTTGCACCACCGGGATCGGGCTGTTCGTCTCGACCCTCACGCGCACCCAGGTGGCGGCATTGTTCGCGACGACCGTCATCACATTGATCCCCGCCTCGAATTTTTGCGGTCTCATCGACCCGGTTTCTTCCCTGGAGGGCTTCGGTCGTCTGACCGGGGAGATTTACCCCACCAGCTATTACATGACGATCTCCCGCGGCACCTTCAACAAGTCGCTGGGCTTTGCCGCCCTGTACGCCTCGTACGTCCCCCTGCTCATCACCATCCCGGTGATGATCGGGCTGAGCGTGGCCTTTCTGAAGAAACAGGAGAACTGAGCCATGCGGGCTAGTAACATCCTGCACTTGGGCGTCAAGGAATTGTGGAGCCTGGCTCGCGACCCCATCATGCTGGTGCTGATCGCGTTCGCGTTCACCGTCGTGATCTATTCGTGCGCGACCGGGTTACCGGACACGCTCCACAAGGCCCCCATCTCCATCGTGGACGAGGACCAGTCGGTCCTGTCGCAGCGGATCGTGAACGCCTTTCAGCCGCCGCTATTTGTGCCGCCGAAGCTGGTGACGCGGGAGGAGATGGACGCCCGGATGGACGCCGGGCAGGACACGTTCGCCCTCAACATCCCCCCCAGGTTCCAGGAGGACGTGCTGGCCGGTGCGCGCGCCACGATCCAGCTCAATACCGACGCGACCCGCGTCGGCCAGGCGTTCAGTGGCAGCGGCTACGTGCAGACGATTGTAATGGGCGAGGTGGAGTCATGGCTGCAGCGCTACCGGAGCAACTTCAGTCCGCCGGTGAACATCGAGGAGCGCGTGCGGTTCAACGCCAACCTGAGCCGGTCCTGGTTCGGCGCCGTGATATCGCTGATCGACCAGATCACCATGCTGGGGGTCCTGCTCACCGGCGCCGCGCTGATCCGGGAGCGCGAGCGGGGCACGGTCGAGCACCTGCTGGTGATGCCGGTGACCCCCTTCGAGATCATGACGAGCAAAGTCTGGTCGATGGGGCTGGTAGTGCTGGTCACCTCCACTCTCTCTATGAGGTTAGTCGTGGAGGACTGGCTGGCGGTCCCGATCCAGGGTTCAATCCCCTTGTTCGTATGCGGCGCGGCGCTCCACCTGTTCGCCGTCACGTCGCTGGGCATGTTCCTGGCCACCTTCGCTCGGACGATGCCGCAGTTCGCCCTGCTCATGATCATGGTGCTGCTGCCCTTGCAGGTGCTTGACGGCGGTTTGACCCCGCGCGAGAGCATGCCGGAGTTTGTTCAGCAGATCATGCTGGCGGCGCCCACCACCCATTTCGTCATGCTAGCCCAGGGCATTCTGTACCGGGGCGCGGACCTGAGCGCCGTCTGGCCGCAACTCCTCGCCCTGGCCCTGATCGGGACCGTCCTCTTCAGTATCGCCCTCGCGCGCTTCCGCAAGACCATCGGGACCATGGCGTGAGCGTCGCCGTAGAGCTCAGGCACGGGAGTAAACGACGCAAAGGACCCGATTCCGGTGCAGGAGGCTACCCGCGTTCTTGGTTTCTCTCGCTCGGGGATATCGGTGATGTGGGGCTTCGCCTGGCAAAACCTGATCACGCGGCCATCGCGCACGGTCTTGGCTGTCGTCGGCTTGACGATCCCGATCCTCGCATTCCTGGGGTTGTTCAGTATTTCCCGGGGGATCCGCGAGCTGGTGGGTGGCACGCTGGCCAGGATGGAGGGGGTTCTGGTCCTGCGCGAAAACTCGCTGGGCCCGGCGTTCAGCGACCTGGCCCCGGATCTGGCCAACGACCTCAAGAGGATTCCGGGCGTGCGTGTCGTCGCGCCCCAGGTCTGGAAGTTCGCCCCGTCCATCGACGGCAGAGGCGGTCCTGGAGCCACGGCAATTGGTCTTTTGACCCGGTCGCGCGAATCGCCGATGAAAAACCTCGCCAAGATGGTCGTGATCAGCGGCCAAGATCTCCCCGAGAACTTGAAACTCAAGAGCACGGTGTTCGCGACATCGATCTTGCCCAAGGAACGTGGTGGAGGACGATTCCTTGACCTGAGCGACATCGGCAAGCGCAACGTCGTGATCAGCACGACGATCGCCCGAGACTACCCGAGCACCGACGGTACACCCAAGCGGGTCGGCCAGACGATCCGGATCGGCAGGGACGACTTTACCATCGTTGGCCTCTATGAAACGGGCTCTCTCGCCACCGATGTGACCATAGTCATGGAGATCGGCGTGGCGCGGCGGCTGCTCGGGCTGCCAGACCAGGCCGTCTCAGCATTCGCCGTGGAGCCGTACCAGAGCGCCGACTTCGAGGCGATCTCGCATCGGATCGAGGCCGCCCTGCCGGGGGTGACCGCCGAGCGCATCAGCCAGTTCAGCCTTGCGGTCAGCGGGATCATGGAGAAGCTCGATGTCTTCCTGTTTGCGGCGATCAGCCTGGCCCTTCTGGTCGGCGGCGTGGGAATCGCCAATACGATGCTGATGAGCACCTACGAGCGCTTTGTCGAATTCGGTGTGTTGCGCGGCAATGGTTGGACCAGGAGGAACATCCTCATCCTGATCGTGACCGAGAGCGGGCTGCTCGGCCTGCTATCGGGCGCGCTCGCTGCCGCGGTCGCGGTCGCCGCGGTGCTCATAGCGAACCGCTTCCTGGCCGGCTTCCAAGTCGAACTGAGGCCCTCGCTGGTCATGGTCAGCCTGGCCGGCGCGGTGTCAGTCGCGGTCCTTTCCGGACTCTACCCCGCCTGGAAAGCCTCGACGATGACGCCGATGGACGCCATCCGCCACGCCGGGAGTACGTAACGTATGCAGTGTCTCCACACAGCACGAGAGCGATCTGGAATCGAGGTCAGCGACGTCCGCAAGTCGTTTGTCACCGGCGACGTAACGGTCGAGGCCCTGCGCGGCGTGAGTTTCGGGGTCCCGACTGAGTCATGCACGTTCATCGTCGGCCCATCAGGCTCCGGTAAGAGCACGCTGCTCTACCTGATGGGTGCGCTCGACCGACCGACGTCGGGCACGATCCGCGTCGAGGACCGGGACATCACCGCATTGACCGAGTCCGAGCAGGACGGCTACCGCCGAAATCAGGTGGGATTCATCTATCAGTCCTTCAACCTGATCTCCAATCTGTCGTCGGTCGCCAACGTGCTCGTCCCTTATATACCACTCGGAGTGACGCCCGATCTGAGGGCGAAGGCCGAAGAGCTCTTGAGGCAGGTCGGGATGGGCGACCGCTTGAAACACCGCCCGGACCAGCTCTCAGGGGGACAGCAGCAGCGCGTGGCGGTAGCTCGGGCGCTGATCAAGGATCCGGTGCTGATCCTGGCCGACGAACCAACCGGCAACCTCGATCGCGCGGGTGGCGACGAGATCATCCGGCTCCTGCGCGATCGGCGGAAGACGTTGGTGATCGTGACCCACGACCGGCGTTTCATCACCTCGAGCGACATCGTCCTGGAGATTGAGGACGGCCGCCTCAAGGATGAGCCTCCTCGCCTGCGAGCGCCCGCAACCGCAGCGACATGAGCCCCGTCGCTCGGCTTGTCCTCGGGAGATTTTCTTATCGCGACTTAGGGATTCGTTCTACCTGGGGTGTCTAAAGGGTCCGAACACGGGTCGCCTGCCACCGAAAGATGCGCCAGCTTCCCGGCTGCCTCGGCCTGGTACCCAGTTTCGGTGCGCAGGCGATGGGCGATCAACTCGCTCATGATCGCGAATAACACGGCCGTGGACAGTCCAAAGAACAGGAGGCCGTTGGTGGCCTCGAGCGGGCCGAGCAACCGCCACCTCTCGGACAGCTTGACGTCGCCGTAACCGAAAGCGGTGAAATTCTGGGCGGAAAGGCAGAAAGCCATCTCAAAGGTCGAGACCTGCCCGGTCAGAAGAAATGCCACCGCCCATCCGGCGATCTGGGTCAGGTGCGCCACAGCGATGATCGCCGTAACGGTGGCCATGACAGCGGTGCTCTTCCAGTATCCCAGCTCGGCGGCACCACTTCGGATCAGCCTCACCACCACACGCACTGTGAGTTGCATCGCCGTGCCATAAACCAGCAGACCGCTGAAAAGCAGGACGGTGGCAACCATGAACTGCATGAGCATTTGCGGGAACTCCACTTCGATCAGTCCTCAGTCGCGCCTTGCTCCCGATGGCACCCCATTATACGTCTCGACGGATTGGGTAGCTTTGGCCAGGCGAATGCCCGTGAACGCGCTGGGCAGACCTGGCCGGCGAGCTCCGGTGCCAGCTTCGTTTCGACATTCTGTGGTTGCGGGCTACCCAGCAGAGGTGTGCAGGCGCCGAGACGTAATCTTCCGTCGATCCCGTGCAAGAGCTGTCGATTGAAATGTGAGGGATGCTAGCCATTTTTCCAGTTGTGCTTCAGTTGGGATTGGGAGAAGTCCGAAGAAACGGGTGATTGTGGGCCACCCCAATCACAGGCGACGGAGCGCCCCGGGCTCGCTGAAGCCCCATTGGCGACTGAGTCGTCGGGTCGGCGGTCGGGCAAGCCAACGCCTTAAGTCGATTTCGGGAAAGCCCCTCGTGGCCTTCTCAGTCCGTGCGCGTGAGGTGCACCATGATCGTTGACGGCGTCCGACCAGCGGGCGCCGCCAGGCGCGCTGCCTGGCCGTTAATCGGCAGCCGGGCCCTGGCGATTGCGAATCACGCTCGCCTCGGTCTTCTCGCTCGGCTGGGTCCGGACACGCGAGGCGACGGTATGCAATGCCGTGCGCGACCTGGGCGATCGGGTGGCATCCAACCTCGGCGCGAGCGCCCGTGCGAGAGAGGTGCTGTCGCGACACGGACTCCTTCGGGCAGCACTGGTTGGCCCGGCGAGCGCTGCATTGCGGCTGGAAGCGGCGCTCGCGTCTTGCCCCGAGGGCGAACCCGGCGCCATGCTTGCCCTTGCCGAGCTCTGGTATCGCGCCGCCCTGAGAGAGCCGCACCACGACCCGGCGTCAGCCGTTCCCGCCTTGCGCGCGTCAGCCGCTGCCGCGGCGCTCGCGCTGGCCAACCCGGACGCCGGGTGCTGCGATCGCGCCGTGCTTCTCCATAACGACGCCGTGGCCCGGCTCGTCCGGATCTCGCAGGACGAACGCGTCTGCGGGGGCCGGAACTGGTCGCTGGCGCTGGCCGGGCTCGGGGTCGTGGTGAAGGCCGGCGACCCGTTCGTTGAGCCAACGCGATTCACGGCGCTCGTGGTGGCCGGCGACGTTAGGGTTTGCGGGGTGCGGCACCGGTTCGGGAATTGCGGATTGGGCGTTCCGGTCGTCGGCACGCGCTGCGTCGATCGACAACAGCCTATCGAGACGGATGAACAGTTCTTCCCGAGTCGGCTCCGAATCGCGGCGACCGTGCTGGCCGCGCCCGGCGGTGGGCTGGCAGGCGGGGCATACCGGCTGTCGCCGCTCAGCCTGTTCTTCCACGACCCGTTCCGGGTCGACTCCACCTTGGCTGGCGGGCGTGCGCTGCCGCTGGCGGCCGACCGCACGACCCAACTGGCGTTGCAGGCGTCGCAGGACCGGCTCCCGGTCCAGGCGATCCGCGGCGTGATCGCCACGGAATTCGGGCCGGAGATCGAGCCGGGCCTGTTCATGCTCCGTCCTTACGCGCCGGACAAGATCCCGCTGGTGTTCGTTCACGGCCTCGCCGCCACCCCGGTGGCGTTCTTACAGGCGATCAACGAATTCCAGAACGACCCGGCGCTCTCGACGCGTTACCAGTTCTGGGTCTTCATCTATCCGACGGGCCGGCCGATCGTGGACTCGGCCCTGCGGTTGCGAGAGGAGTTGGGCCGGGCCCAGGCGACGTACGGAGGCGATCCGGCCTTTCACCGGATGGTCATCGTCGGGCATAGCATGGGCGGCATTCTCACCCACATGGTCGTGTCGGATTCCGGCCGGCAGGTCTGGGACAGCGCTCGAGCGTGCCACCCGAGGCGTTACGTGCCTCGCCCGCAACGCGCGCCGCGGTCGACCAGCTCCTGTTTTTCCACCCGCTGGCGTACGTGCGTCGGGTCATTTTCATCGCCACCCCCCACCGTGGAAGCCGGCTCGCGAACAACATGGTCGGAGTGTTCTTCGGCGGCCTGGTCCGGCCGTTTGCCGAACAAACCGCGCGCGTTGACGAGCTCAGGGCGCTGAACGGTCCCGCAGTGATTAGGGATGAGAACTTCCAGGGTCGGTCGCTCAACGCAATCGGCAACCTCCGGGTCGATAGCCCGCTCTTGCAGGCCATCGGCTTGTTGCCGGTAGCTCCCGGGGTGCCGTACCACACGATCGCCTTCCAATTCGCCGGCCACGCCCCCAATGACCTGCTGGTCCCGCTCTGGAGTGCCCGCCTGGACGGGGCCGCGTCGGAGGCCATCTTCCCGGGCTTTCACGGCTCGGAGCAAGGCCCGGCCGCCTTGGGGGAGATGCGCCGCATCCTGCTGGAACACCTGGCCGGACCCTGAACGACCAGGCCGCCGCCGTCGTGCAAAGCAGCCACTGCGCCGGAGGCACTCACTCTGGGGTGGCCAGGTTCTTCCCGAGATGTCGGCCAGTTTCATGCCACGCTATTCCGCCTTGAGGCGCACCCAGATCTCGACGAGATGGCCTGAACTCTCACCCCGACTTGAGAGCCTTGTCTACGATCGCGGGTCTTCATGGGCTTTCTCATGGTCGTCGAACGGCGTCTCAATCGCCGCCTGTCCGCTTGCGGTCCTCGGCAGCATCCGCCTGTTGTCGCAAGGTCTCGAGCGACAGGCTGCCTGCGAGCCGTACGAGGTCCCCGGCCATTACTTCAAGCTGATCCACCAGCGGCCGGGCCTCATCGAGCTGGCCTCGAACCGCATGATCTTCGAGATCTGAAGCCACGCCGCCGGCGTCGTCCGAGAACGCGGCCAGCATTCCAGTCAGCTTGTGAGCAGCCTCGCGCAATCGGGACGAGTCTTGCCGGCACACGGCATCTTGCACGGCTGCCACTTGAGCCGGCACGCCGGCCTGAAACGCCGCGCAGATCCTGTCCAGGGCTCCGGCATCGCCGCCGCAGACGTCCCAGATAACTCCCGGCGCGAGCAGGTTCGCTCCCTCTCGGCCGCTCGGCACACGGGCGCCCACGACCACGTCAATCGCTCTCCACAGGTCGGCCGCTCGGATCGGTTTGGTCAGGAAATCATCCATGCCGGCAGCCAGGCAACGCTCGCGGTCTTCTTTTCTCGAACGCGCGGTCAAGGCGATGACGGGTAAATGTCGACCCGACGCTCGCTCTTGATCTCGGATCGCCCTGATGACCTGAAAGCCGTCCAGTTCCGGCATGTGGACGTCCAGGAGCAGCAGATCGAAGATTCGATCTAGCGCCAGGCCGAGTGCCTTTCGGCCACTGCTCGCCAACCGGGCGGAGTGGCCGCGCCGCAGGAGAAGCTGCTCCACGAGCTGGGCACTAAACTCATCGTCCTCGGCCACCAGGACGTGCAATGATCCCCCAGCGGGAGCGGGTGCCCGAGTGGTTTCCCGGGCCGGCGCAGGCCGCCCTGCGGAGGGTGCATCGGCCTTGGCGCAGCCCATCACGCGGTAGATCGTCTCGAGCAACTCGTCCTGCTGAACCGGCTTGAGCAAGTGGGCGTCGATCCGCAGCTCGCGGAAGCGGGCCAGGTCGCCCGAGATGTCGCCGGAGGTCAACAAGATGATCCGCGTGGCGGCCAGCTCAATCCTTTCCCGAATGATGGCTGCCAAGGTCACGCCGTCCGTGTCAGGCATGCGGACATCCAGCAACACGAGCGGGAACGGCCGACCGCTCGCAGCGCTTTGCCAGATGGCGTCGAGGGCCGCGAGCCCGTCACCCCGCACCACAGGCTCCATCTGCCAGCCGCGCAGCCATTCCTCCAGGATTCGACGGTTGGTGGCATTGTCATCGACAATCAGCACCGGCAAGTTGTGCAGCAGGACCGGAGGCCCGTTCGCAACGGTCTCCGGAGGGTGCGGCTGACGCCCGAACAACGCAGTGAATGCAAACGTGCTGCCGCGGCCGGACTCGCTTTCCACAGTGATCGTGCCATGCATCAAATTCACCAGACGGGTGGCAATCGTCAGGCCCAGGCCGGTCCCGCCATATCTCCGAGTAGTCGAGTTGTCTTCCTGCTCGAAGGCTCGGAAGATCGTCTCCCGCTTATCCAGCGGGATGCCGATGCCCGTGTCGCTGACGACGAAGCGGAGCCTGATCTCTCCGTCCGGCGCCGCCTCGTCTACGGCCTCGACTCCTACCACCACCTCTCCCTCCTGCGTAAACTTGATGGCATTGCCGACGAGGTTGAGCAAAACCTGCCGCAGCCGGCCGGCGTCACCGATCAATGCGTCAGGCACGTCCGGCTGGACATGACTCGTAAGCTCCAGTCCCTTCTTGTGACCGCGCATCGCCATGGTTCGCAGGGTGTCGCCCAGCGTCGGCGCAGGGAGAAGTCGGCCCGATCCAGCTCGAGCTTGCCCGCTTCGATCTTGGAGAAGTCGAGCAAGTCGTTGAGGATGCCCAGAAGGTTTTCCGCCGCGGATTTGACCGTCCTGAGGAATTGCCGCTTGTCCTCGGCGAGGGGTGTATCGAGGGCCAGCTCGGTCATGCCAAGGATGGCGTTCATGGGGGTGCGGATTTCGTGACTGACGTTAGCGAGGAACTCGTCCTTGGCGCGGTTGGCAGCCTCCGCGGCTTCCTTCGCCCGCCGCAGTTCGCCCTCGAGCCGCTTGAGCTCGGAGATGTCCTGGACCATCACGATGGCGTAGGCGGGCTTCGCCGCCTCGTCGCGCTGGAGCGAGACAGTCAGGTATGTCGAGACAGTCGAGCCATCCTTGTGAGGGAATCGCTTTTCCATGGTGAAGGTGGGCAGTTCCCCCCGCATGAGCGCTCCGAACAAGCTGAGCTTGGGCGCCAGGTCATCGGGATGTGTCACCTCGGGCAGAGTCTTGCCGACCAGCTCTTCGATCGAGCAGCCGATGATCTCGCACATTTTCTGGTTGGCGCGCAGGCAACGGCTCTCCGCGTCGATGTGGGCGATTCCGACGGCCGCATGCTCGAATGTGCCGCGGTACCGCTCCTCGCTTGCGCAGCGCCTCATCGGCCCGCTTGCGATCGCTGACGTCGCGCGCCAAGGCCACCCCGAACCGGCGCCCGTCCTCGCGAAACGACTGGGCGCGGACTTCGACCGGGAAAACCGTCCCGTCCTTGCGGCGATGCCACGACTCGAGCGCGATGACCTCTCCAGCGTCCAGCCGCCGATCGAGGCTCTCCCTGGCAGATGGTGTGATGTCAGGGTTGATGGCTGCCGGGGTCATTCCGATCAGCTCCTCTCGCGTGTATCCGAGGCTAAGACACGCTTGGCGGTTGACGTCGAGAAATACCCAATCGTCGTCCAAGAGGAAGAACGCGTCCGAGGCGTGGTCCGCGAACATCCGGAGAGTCTGCTCGCTCGCGCAGGGACTCCTCGGCGCGATGGTGCAACGACTCGTAGGCCACGTCCCGCTTCTCCACTAGCCTGTCTGTGATCCAACTGGTCGATGACATCGTTGTCCTCACATCTTGTTAGTTGAGGGTCGGGTGACCTTGATCTGGTTACTGACGAGGAGCACACCTTCGAGGTTGCAAACGAGCTCCTGGGCGAGTTGCTTCAGGTAATACGACGGCACCGCGCCGCGCAAGTGCAGTACACCGCTTTCCGTTTCAAACTCGAAGTACACCTGGCCCAGAGCCGCGTACCCACTTCGCCGCAATCGGAGCTGGACGGACGAGCAAATGGTGCACCTTTCTAGAGCGGGCCGGTTCGCATCAGAGCCGATCGGATCGGGCGCTGTCATGGTGCAGATTCCTTGGCGGCCGAACGGCGCGAAAGCTGGACCGGTGCCCGGTGTGCGGCAGCCATTACCGCCGAGTGAGACCGCCCGACGTGAGCAATCGAAGATATGCGCCTGGAGAACGGAGAACCAACAAAAACACCCCGACCGTGCGCAGATTCGCAAGGCGGGGCCGTCTTAGCCGGGTGGTCATTGCCCATCGCGAGCAATGACTCAGTGTCCCGTATAGCCGATCGCGCTGAGCGAGTCAAGATGCAAGAGCCTGGTTCCGTGAAGCGGCGCGAATAATGATCGCGCCAAAAGAGATAGGTAGGCGGCCCGTGAACCGAACGCGGTCAAGACCCGAGAGCACGCCAGCGATCAAACTGGTAAACTGCTGACGACGTGCATCAGCGCGCATCAACTTCTGAACTGCGTCACCGCTGTTCACGAGCCGCCGCTGGACCGAACTTGTCAGTTCACCAAACGCGGAATCTCATCAAACGAAAGGACGAAGCATGTTCGACGTACTCAAGCAGGCTGTCTTCATCGGTCTTGGCCTGGCGAGCCTGACCCGGGAAAAAGCCGAACAACTCGCTGACGAGATTGCGCGGCGGGCCAAGCTTTCTGAACAGGAGTCGAAAGAGTTCCAAGCCGAGCTCGCCAGCCGGACCGAACAGGCCCGTCAGGAACTCGACTCCGAGATCGATCGTCGGATCGACCATGCCTTCATTCAGTTGGGCATCGTCAAGGCTGGCGTGAAGAAGGAGACCGAGGCAGCCAAGGCAGAGCTGCGTGCGGCCATCGAGGCGCAAGTCGAGCAGCTACTCGAGCGCATGGGAGTGGCCCGGGCTGACGACGTGCAAGCCCTCACCATTCGCTTCGACGCCCTGGAAAAAAAGCTGGCCGCCAAATAGACGGATCGCGCGGAAATGAAGACAGAGCGCGGGCACAGGTTTATCGAGTCCTGTCCGCCTGAGCAATTTCCCCAGCAGATCACTCGAAGACGGATAAACAACACGATGGTGGAAAAGCATGGACCTTCTGGGCCTGTCCCGGCGTCGAGACCAGTTGAGACGGATCACCGAAATCGCTCGCGTCCTCCACCGTTACGATCTGGCGGATTGGGTCCAGAACATTCCGCCGGGAGAAATTCGCAATCTGCTGGCTAGCCATGAAACACAGTCCATGGCAGAACGACCCTGGGAAGAGCGGATCCGGCTGGCGCTCACAGATCTTGGGACCACGTTCATCAAGCTGGGCCAGATACTCAGCACACGTCCAGACCTCGTTGAGGTCGGTCTGGCCACCGAACTCTGCAAGCTACAGTGCGGTACGCCCCCCGATCCTCCTGAGGTCGTAGAGCGCATGATCCAGGCGGAGTTGGGTCAGCCGCCAGAGCAACTCTACACGGAGTTCGAGCCAAATGCCTTCGCGTCGGCCTCGATCGGCCAGGTCCATCGGGCGAGGTTACCCGCAGGGCAGTTGGTGGTTGTCAAAGTTCAGCACGAGGGAATCGAGGCAAAGATACGCCCGGACCTCGAAATCCTGATGGCGCTGGCGCAGTTAGTCGAGAATCACGTGACGGCGGCCCGGGCTTACCAGCCGGTCGTCACGCTGACCGAGTTTCGAAGGACGCTGCTCCGTGAACTGGACTTCTCCTCGGAGATGCGGAACGCGCAGGAATTCGCGCGGAACTTCGCCGGCGACGCAACCGTCCGCTTCCCGACGGTGTACCCGAAGCTGTGCAGTCGTCGAGTGATAACCATGGAAATGCTGGTCGGAATCCCTGGCTCGAACCAAGGGGAACTGCACCGGTCTGGGGTTAACCTGGACGAGTTCGCACACAGGGCGGCGAACATGTATTTGAACATGATATTCCGCGACGGGTTTTACCATGCGGACCCGCACCCAGGTAATTACATGCTGCTGCCCGAAACGGTGGTGGGAGTCGTCGACTGCGGTATGGTGGGGCGAATCGACGATGAGCTACGCGAGACCTTCGAAGATCTGCTGATCGCTTTCTCGCAGCGGGACAGCGAAGAGCTTTGCGGACTCCTCCTGCGAGTGTGCTCGGCTCCGGCGAACGTTGTCGAGGGCGCGTTCCGCTCGGACGTGAACGACTTCCTCGCAGAGTACGCCAACCAGTCGATCAAGGAGTTTGACCTGGGGGGCGCGCTCGAGCAATTGACTACGATCATCCGCGGGCATCACTTGATACTGCCATCGGGTGTCTCCCTGGTACTCAAAACGCTCATCGTCCTCGAGGGGACAGCTCGACAGCTCAGCCCGAGCTTTAATCTGATGGAACTGGTCGGACCGTTTCAGGATCAACTTGTGAGCGAGCGTTTCAAACCGAAGCGCTGGCTGGCCAAGTTGCGCCGCGCCCACCGTGACGTGGATCGTTTACTCAGCAACGGTCCCAAGGATCTAACTACTTTTCTGGAACGTCTGCGGTCGGGCCAGTTCGAGATCAAACTCGAGCATCGCCATTTGCAGGCCGCGGTCAACCGGCTCGTGGCGGGGCTCCTCGTAGCGGCGTTGTTTCTGGGCTCGACTCAGCTCTGCGGTCAGAGTATCCCGCCACGAGCATTCGGCGTTTCGGTACCCGGAATAACTGGCTGTGTTGTTGCCCTCGTCATGG